>NZ_LMLB01000001.1:0-3239 GCF_001421785.1 Sphingomonas sp. Leaf33
CGCCCACATGTCCCTTCATCTCATCAACAATTTCAAAGAGCCGACAAAAATACCGACGTTCAATCAACCCTCCTTCCGGAAGGCCCCGAGTATCTGGTTTTTGGCGACCGTAGCAGCGCTGCCAAGTGGCTCACCGCGTCGGTGGAGTGGCTTCTATGCTCGGTCTCAGATTCGGTCAACAGGAAAAATCCGCCTTTTCGAATTTTCTTGCGGGCCCCTGCAACTTTCCTGCTGTCCGCTCGTCATTGGCGCTCCCCCGCGCCTCAGAAAAACGAAGAGGAGCGCGGATCCCCGCACGCCCCTTCCCGCATCGGCTGTGGCTGACCTCAGTCGAACAGGCTGGACACCGAAGTTTCGTCGGCGATCCGCCGGATCGCTTCGGCAAGCAGCGGCGCGATCGTCAGATGGCGCACCTTAACGGACTGGGCGATCGTCTCGTGGTTGCCGATCGAATCGGTGATCACGAGCTCGCTGAGCGCCGAACCGTCAACGCGGGCGACCGCCCCGCCCGACAGGACGCCGTGCGTCACATAGGCGACGACGTCTTCCGCCCCCGCGGCCTTCAGCGCCGCGGCGGCGTTGCAGAGCGTGCCGGCCGAATCGACGATATCGTCGATCAGGATGCAGAAGCGCCCCTCGACCTCACCGATGATGTTCATGACCTCCGATTCACCGGCGCGCTCGCGGCGCTTGTCGACGATGGCCAACGGCGCATTGTCGAGGCGCTTCGACAGCGCGCGAGCGCGGACGACGCCGCCGACGTCGGGCGAGACCACCATCCAGTTCGCATCCGGATGCCGACTACGGATATCGGCCGACATCACCGGTGCCGCGAACAGGTTGTCGGTCGGGATGTCGAAGAAGCCCTGGATCTGCCCGGCGTGGAGATCGACCGAGAGCACGCGGTCGGCACCCGCCGTGGTGATGAGGTTCGCCACCAGCTTGGCCGAGATCGGCGTGCGCGGCCCGGGTTTGCGGTCCTGGCGGGCATAGCCGAAATACGGAAGCACCGCGGTGATCCGCTTCGCCGACGCGCGCTTCAGCGCATCGATGATGATCAGCGTCTCCATGAGGTTGTCGTTCGCCGGATAGGACGTCGACTGGAGGACGAACACGTCCTCGCCGCGGACGTTTTCCAGCACCTCGACGAAAATCTCCTCGTCGGCGAAGCGGCGGACGTTCGCCTTGGTCAGCGGAATCTCGCAATAATCGGCGATCGCCTGGGCGAGCGGTGTGTTCGAATTACCGGCGATCAGTTTCATAAATCAGAAGGCTCCCGCGAACTCGCGCGTCCCCTTACTGTGACGGTCCCGTGACGGCTAGTGCCGATGGCGCCCCGCGCCTACAGGCAGGCCCATGATCGTCACTCGCTTCGCGCCGTCGCCGACCGGCCACCTTCACGTCGGCAACCTGCGCACCGCGCTCCACAACTGGATGTGGGCGAACAAGCACGGCGGGCGGTTCCTGCTCAGGATCGACGATACCGATGGCGAGCGCAGCGAAGAGCGGTTCGTCGCGGCGATCCGCGCCGACCTCGCCTGGCTGGGGCTGGTGCCGGACGGCGAGGAGCGGCAGTCGGCGCGGGTTTCGCTCTACGAGGCACGATTCGCCGAGCTGGTGGCGAGCGGTCGCGTGTATCCGGCGTATGAGACGCCGCAGGAGCTGGACCTGAAGCGCAAGATCCAGCTCGGCCGTGGGCTCCCGCCGATCTACGACCGCGCCGCGCTCGCCCTGAGCGACGACGACCGTGCGTCGCTGGCGGCGAAAGGGGTGCGCCCGCACTGGCGGTTCCGCCTGTCGGGAGGGCCGATCACCTGGGACGACCTGATCCGCGGGCCCCAGCGCTTCGATCCCGCGACGATGAGCGATCCGGTCGTGCGGCGCGCCGACGGATCGTGGCTCTATCTGTTGCCGAGCGTCATTGACGATATCGACATGGGCATCACTCATGTCGTGCGCGGCGAGGATCACGTGTCGAACACAGCCGCGCAGGTGCAGATGTTCGCAAGCCTGGGCGCCGCGCCGCCCGCCTTCGCCCATGAAGCGCTGCTGACGGGAAGCGAAGGCAAGCTGTCGAAGCGCCTGGGCTCGCTGGGCGTCGCGCATTTCCGGGACGAGGGAACTGAGCCGCAGGCCATCGTATCGCTGCTGGCGCGCATCGGCACCAGCGCGCCGGTCGAGCCGGTGGTCGATTACGCTCCGCTGATCGCCGCGTTCGACTTCGCGCAGTTCGGCCGCGCGCCAGCGCGGTTCGACGAGGGCGAGCTGGCCGGCGTCAATGCCAAGGTCATCCACCAGCTGCCGTTCGACGCGGTTGCCGATCGCTTGCCCGCCGGCATGACCGCGGCCGGATGGGAGGCGATTCGCCCGAACCTGGAACGTGTCGCCGATGCGGCCGACTGGTGGCACGTCGTCGAGGGGCCGGTCGATGGCGAGACGGCGGACGAGGATCGCGCCTTCCTGGCCCAGGCCGCAGCGACCGCGCGCGACATCGATTGGAGTGCCGACCCGTGGCACGCGCTGACGGGCGTGCTGAAGGCAGCGAGCGGGCGCAAGGGCAAGCCGTTGTTCCTGCCGTTGCGGCGCGCGCTGACGGGGCGCGATCACGGGCCGGACATGGCCGCGCTGCTGCCGCTGATCGGTCGCGACCGCGCAATCGCGCGGCTGGACGCAGCGGCAGGCTAACTTCCCGAACATTGCCCATGCGAGCCACAATCATCGCTTGAGCTCACTTTGATATGGTGTAACATCACGATACAGCCGGATGGTCCGGCAGGGAGTTCGACCAAGGAGAGACGTGATGTATGCCGATCGGTACGAGCGTTCGAAACCCAACCCCGTCAGCCTGACTGCGGCCATCGGCATCAATGCCGTGCTGGTCGGCGCGCTGCTGTTCTCCGCCCCCGATATCGCCACGCATATCGAGAAGCGCTTCACCAGCTACGACGTGCCGATCGTCCCGCCGCCCGAACCCATCAAGCCCGAGCCGGTGAAGGAAACGAAGGCCGCGACGACGCCGCGCGAGGCGATGGTCGTCACGCCGATCCCCGATGTCCGCACGCCGACCGATGCGCTGCCGATGGGCACGTTCGACTTGCCGAAACTGCCGCCGACCGATCTCGGCCTGCCGTCGTCGGGGGCCGGCACCGGGGGCGGTCCGATCACCGTCGATCCGCCCAGGCCCGCGCCCGTCATCGTCGGTGCCCAGCCGGATCCGCGCGCGGCGTTCCAGCCCGACT
>NZ_LMLB01000001.1:3277-18650 GCF_001421785.1 Sphingomonas sp. Leaf33
CGATGGCCGGGTGAAATCGGTCGAGCGGGTCGATGCCGCGAACGACGCCTTTTACGACGCCACCCGTCGCCAGGCACTGAACCGCTGGCGCTTCCGCCCCGCGACGCGCGACGGCGTGCCGTACGAGACGTGGCGGACGATGACGGTGCGCTTCGTGCTGGAGGACGCCTGATCCGTACGGGTGCAGGGGTGGTGCGACACCACCCCTGCACTTATGTATAGAAGCGCAATGCGATACCTCGCCCGCTTCTCCCCCATCCGTGCCATCCAGGACCTGCGCCTGTTCCTGGCGTCGCGCGAGCGATACGAACTCGCCTTCCTGTTCCTGTCGATCGTGCTGACGACCCTGCTGATCGCCGGCTTCGTCAAGGATTCGCGGGTCGAGAGGCCGTACAAGCGCGAGATCGTCTACGTCGAGAACTGGCGCGCCGACCGCAGCGATGCCGAGATCAAGGCCGACCAGCTGCGCGGTATGGCGACGCGCACCAAGCTGGACGCGATGCAGGAAAAGGCGCTGGCCGACCGCAAGGCGAGCTTCCAGCGAGTCGACGACAAGCTCACGTCGTGGGGCCTGTAAGCGCGGACGACGCCCGCTGGATGACCGCCGCGATCGCCCTGTCGGAGCGGTCGCGGGGACGGACCGCCCCCAATCCCAACGTCGGTTGTATCCTGGTCCGCGACGGTCGTGTCGTCGGGCGCGGCTGGACGCAGCCCGGCGGGCGCCCCCATGCCGAGGCGATGGCGCTGGCCCAGGCCGGCGAGCAGGCTCGAGGCGCCACCGCCTATGTGACGCTGGAGCCGTGCGCGCACGAATCGGCCCGCGGACCGGCGTGTGCGCCATCGCTGGCGCAGGCGGGCGTGACGCGCGTCGTCGCAGGCGTGGTCGATCCCGATCCGCGCACGGCGGGGCGTGGCCTCGCGCTGCTGCGAGAAGCCGGCGTCGCGGTGACCGAGGGCATCGGCGCCGACGACGCGCGGCGGGCGATGGCGGGATTCCTGACGCGGCGGGCGCTGGGCCGGCCGTTCGTCACGCTGAAGCTCGCGACCTCGCTCGACGGCTGCATCGCGCTGGCCGACGGGACCAGCCGCTGGATCACCGGGCCCGAGGCGCGGGCACATACACATCTGGAGCGCGCGCGGCACGAGGCGATCCTGGTCGGGCGCGGGACTTGGGACGTCGATGCGCCCAGGCTGGATGTCCGACTGGCGGGATTAGAACAGCATTCGCCGATCCGCGTCCTCCTGACCCGTCGCCCCCGCGAAGGCGGGGCCCCGTCTCCCGCACCCGATGCCGGGCCCGTCCGCGAAATGAATCCCCGCCTTCGCGAGGATGACGGTGTCGTGGTCATCGGCGCGCCCGAGGAAATTGCCGGCCTGCCCGCCGACCATCTCCTCATCGAAGGCGGCGCGCAGACCGCGGCCGCGTTCCTGCGCGCGAAGCTGGTCGATCGCCTGCTCCTCTACCGCGCGCCGGTCCTGATCGGTGGCGGCAGGGCTGCGCTCGGCGACATCGGCCTGACCGATCTCGCCGCCGCGCACGGCCGGTGGCAGCGCCGCGACACCCGCCGGCTTGGCAGCGATACGCTGGAGGTCTACGTGGCAGCCCCATGTTCACCGGAATAGTCAGCGACGTCGGCGAAATCGTCTCGGTCGAGGATCGCGGCGACCTGCGCGTCCGCATCCGCACCGCCTATGATCCCGCGACCATCGATCTCGGCGCGTCGATCGCGTGTTCGGGCGTCTGCCTGACCGTCGTCGGCACCGGCGCCGAGTGGTTCGACGTCGATGTCTCGGGTGAAAGCGTGCGCCGCACCGCGGCGGATATGTGGACCGCGGGGCGTCGCCTGAACCTGGAGCGTGCGCTGAAGCTGGGCGACGAGCTGGGCGGGCATATCGTCACCGGCCATGTCGACGGCGTCGGCACGGTGACCGGCATCGTGCCCGAAGGCGAATCGCACCGCGTCGAATTCCGGATCGATGCGGCGCTTGCCCCCTTCCTCGCGCCCAAGGGCTCGGTCACGATCGACGGCGTGTCGCTGACCGTCAACACGGTCACGGACGACGCCGACGGCACCACCCGTTTTACGATCAACATCATCCCGCATACGCAGAGCGTGACGACCTTGGGCGCCCTGTCGCCAGACCAGTCGGTCAATATCGAGATCGACGTACTCGCCCGCTATCTGCAGCGCATGGAGGCCTATCGTGGCAAAACCCGCTGAGTTGACCCGTCTCGCGCACGCATTCCTCTCCAGCCCGGAAGAGATCATCGACCAGGCGCGCAACGGCCGGATGTTCATCCTGGTCGATGACGAGGATCGCGAGAACGAGGGCGACCTGGTCATCCCGGCGCAGATGGCGACGCCCGACGCGATCAACTTCATGGCGAAGTACGGCCGCGGGCTGATCTGCCTGGCACTGACCAAGGACCGCGTCGACCAGCTCGGCCTGGAGCTGATGAGCCGCCACAACGGCACGCGGCACGAAACCGCCTTCACCGTCTCGATCGAGGCGCGCGACGGCGTGACGACCGGCATCTCGGCGGCCGACCGCGCGCGCACCGTCGCGGTCGCGATCGACGCGTCGAAGGGCAAGGCGGAGATCGTGACCCCGGGCCACGTCTTCCCGCTGGTCGCGCGCGACGGCGGCGTGCTGGTCCGCACCGGCCATACCGAAGCCGCGGTCGACGTCGCGCGGCTGGCCGGGCTCAACCCCTCGGGCGTGATCTGCGAGATCATGAACGAGGACGGCACGATGGCGCGGATGGACGACTTGGTCGGCTTCGCGCAGTTCCACAAGCTGAAGATCGGCACGATCCGCGACCTGATCGCGTATCGCCGCCGCTACGATCACCTGGTCGAGAAGAAGGCGGAAGTCCGCTTCCAGTCGGAATGGGGCGGCGAATGGACCGCGCTGACCTATTGGAACAAGGCGACCGAGACCGAGCAGCTGGTGCTGACCAAGGGCCGCGTCTCGCCGGACAAGCCCACCCTCGTCCGGATGCACGCGCTGTCGCCGTTCGCCGACCTGCTGGGCGAGACGACCAAGCGGTCGGGCCTGCTCCAGCGATCGATGGAGATCATCGGCCAGGAAGGTGCCGGCATCATCGTCGTGCTGTCCAGCCCGCGCGCCGACGCCTTTACCGCGGCGCTGCGCGTCAAGTCGGGCGAAGCGAGCGCCGCCGACATGGAGGAGCTGCGCGACTACGGCGTCGGCGCGACGATCCTCTCCGAACTCGGCGTGCACGACATGGTGCTGCTGACCAACACTCACCACACGCTCGTCGGGCTGGAGGGTTACGGCCTCAGCATCGTCGGCGAGCGCCCGATCCCCGAGGACCATTGATGGCCCACAAGCGGAGCGACTGAATGTCAAAGTTCCTGATCGTCGAGGCGCGCTTCTACGACCACCTCAACGACCTGCTGCTCGAAGGCGCCCGCGCCGCGATCGAGGAGGCGGGGCACACCCACGAAACCGTGACCGTCCCCGGCGCGCTGGAAATCCCCGGCGCCGTCGCGCTGGCGAGCGAAAGCGGGCGGTACGACGGCTATGTGGCACTCGGCGTCGTCATCCGCGGCGAGACCTATCACTTCGAGATCGTCGCGGGCGAAAGCGCGCGCGGGCTGATGGCCCTCAGCATGGACGGACTCGCCATCGGCAACGGCATCCTGACGACCGAGAACGAGGCGCAGGCGCTGACGCGGGCCAAGCGTGACGAAAAGGACAAGGGCGGCGAAGCGGCCAAGGCCGCGATCGCGATGCTGGCGTTGCGCGGGCGGTTCGGCTGACCGGCCCGACGCTCTTCACCGAACGACTGGTCCTGCGCCCGCCCGAGCGTCAGGATTTCGACGCGTTCGCGGATTTCTGTGCAGACGCGACGACGATGCGCTTCCTGGGCGGGCCGAAGTCACGCAGCGCCGCGTGGCGGGTGTTCACCACGATCGCCGGTGCGTGGACAATCGAAGGCTATTCCTATTGGTCGGTGATCGCGCGCGATACCGGCCGCTGGGTCGGCCGCGTCGGCCCGTGGCAACCCGAAGGATGGCCCGGCACCGAAGTGGCCTGGGGCGTCGCGCCCGAGTTCGCCGGACAGGGCTATGCCCATGAAGCGGCCGTGGCGGCGATGGACTATGCGGTGGACGTGCTCGGCTGGTCGCACCTGATCCATACGATCCATCCCGACAATGCGCCCTCCATTCGACTGGCGCAGCGGCTGGGGTCGATCAACGAAGGCCCGACGTCGTTGCCGGACCCGCTCGGCGACTTCCGCGTCGATGCCTGGGGCCAGAGCGCCGACCGGTGGCGCGCCCGCCGCGCCGCCGCATGACCAGCCAGCCGCCGCCCTCGCGCTACCGCGTGGTGGAACAGGGACGGCGGCTGGTGGTGATCGATACGCACACCGGGCGGCCCGCGGCGCAGACGCGCGATGCGGCGCCGGCCACCGATACCGCACCGCTCGGGCCCGAACGCATCGCCTTCGACGGCCGTGCGGTGCTGGTCACCCGCGCTTTCTACGACGACAAGGCGCCACGCCGCCTGATCCTCGACGAAGGCACGGCGCGGTGGCTGGAGACTGCGCGCAGCCTCGGCGTCGGCGCGGCGGTGCTGGCGATCGTCGCGGCCGTCTTCCTGCCCGCGCTGCTGGCCGTGCTGGTCTTCACCGCGATTGCGCTGGCCAACCCGAAGACCCGCGCCGCGGTTCGAAAGCCGGTCACGGCCTGGCTCGACCGCTACGACACGGATCAGACCTAACTACCGATCAGACCTAACTTCCGTCATTCCCGCGAAGGCGGGAATCCATCTCCCGCGCTCGCCAAGAGGACGAATTGGGAGATGGGTCCCCGCCTTCGCGGGGACGACGGTGGCCTTGCTGATGAGGGCATCGTCCATCACATTGTGTCCCCGCCTTCGCGGGGACGACGTTACATTTACCCCGCCAGCGTCGGGTAGTCGGTGTAGCCCTGCGGCCCCGGCGTGTAGAAGGTCCGCTTGTCCGGCGTGTTGAGCGCGGCACCCGTCCGCACGCGCTCGACCAGGTCCGGGTTCGCCAGGAACGGCCGGCCGAAGCTGATCGCATCCGCCACGCCGCTGTCGAGATCGGCCTGCGCCTTGGCCGCGTCGTAATCCTGGTTGAGGATCAGCGGGTTGGTGAAGACCTCGCGGATCTTCGGGCTGAGCTTGGGGACGTGGGTCTGCGCGAACGTATCGTCCGGCCCCGATTCGCGCAGTTCCAGGAACGCGATGTCGAGCGACTGGAGGTGCGCGGCGGCCGGCACGAACACGGCTTCGGGGTTCGAATCGTCGCAGCCCTGCACCTCGCCATTGGGCGAGAAGCGCACGCCGACGCGATTGGCGGGGACCTCGGCCACCAGCCGCTCCATCACTTCGCGCAACAGGCGCAGGCGGTTGTCGACCGACCCGCCATAGTCGTCATCGCGGAAGTTGGTGCCGTCGCGCATGAACTGGTCGATCAGATAGCCGTTCGCCGAATGCAGCGCGATGCCGTCGAACCCTGCTCGCACCGCATTGCGTGCCGCACGCGAATAATCGTCGAGCGTGCGGGCGATATCGTCCTTCGTCATCGCGCGCGCCTCGACATTGACGTTCTCGCTCGCACCTGGCCGCGCCGGAGCGGTGGTCGCCGAGGACGAGAAAGGCGCTTCGCCGGTCACGTCCTTGCGGGCGAGGCGCCCCAGATGCCACAGCTGCGGCACGATCCGGCCGCCCGCTTCGTGCACCGCGGCGACGATCGGCTTCCACGCCTCGACCTGCTCGTCCGACCACAGCCCCGGCGCGTTCGGCCAGCCGAGCCCCTCGCGGCTGGTGCCGGTGCCTTCGGTGATGATCAGGCCCGCGGTGCTGCGCTGGCGATAATATTCGATCATCAGGTCGGTCGGCACATGCTCCGCGGTCGCCCGGCCGCGGGTCAGCGGCGCCATTACGAAGCGATTGGGCGCCTCAATCGCGCCATAGGCGATGGGGTCGAACAGGGTAGGCATATAGAATTTCTCGTGGTCGTTGATGAGGACGGGCGAAAGATAGGGCGTTAGGGAGGCTGATGCATCGCGCGCCCCGCCAAACAATCGCTACCCCCGAACCAAGCAAAGCCATGTCGGTTGCGCCGGATGGTCCGGCAGCGTCCGGCGCCGCGCCGGGCAAGGCGAAGCCGCTGGCCGCGCTGTTCGTCGCGAACGTCGCGCTGGCGTTCGGTCCGTGGTTCGTGCGGCTGACCGATGTCGGCCCGGTCGCCGCCGGGTTCTGGCGGATTGCGCTCGCGACGCCCGTCCTGCTCGCCGCCGCGGTGCTGCTGGGCCAGCAGCCGCTGCGTCAGGCGCGCGGGCTGTGGGGCGTGCTGGCATTGGGCGGCCTCGCGTTCGCGGCCGATCTCGCCAGCTGGCACGCCGGCATCCACCATACCCAGCTCGCCAACGCGACGCTGTTCGGCAATGCCGCGACGCTGATCTTTCCCATCTACGGCTTCGTCGTCGCGCGCGCCTGGCCGACCCGGACGCAAGGCGCGGCGCTGGTCATGGCGGCGATCGGCGCGGCGCTGCTGATGGGACGATCGGCGCAGCTCGGCGCGCAGAACCTGATCGGCGACCTGCTGTGCCTGACCGCGGGCATCCTGTACGCCGTCTATTTCGTGACGATGGCGAGAGCGCGAGAGACGATGCAGCCGCTGCCCGCGCTGGCGCTCGCCTCGCTGCTGGCGACGCTGCCGCTGCTCGTCGCCGCGCTGGTACTGGGCGAGCGGGTGTGGCCGGGCGACTGGACGCCGCTCGTCGCGCTGGCGGTCGTCAGCCAGCTCGTCGGACAAGGGCTGATGATCTACGCGCTCGGCCACCTGACCCCGCTGGTGGTCGGCGTCGCGCTGCTGACGCAGCCGGTCGTCGCCGGGGCGATCGGGTGGATCGCCTATAACGAGCGGCTGGGGCTGCCCGATGTCGCCGGCGCGATCCTGGTCGGGCTGGCGCTGGTGCTGGTGCGCAAAGGCGGCCCCGCGACGCCGCCGACGCTTGAACCCGGTGCGGCGGAGGCCCACAAAGGCACATGATGGCTTACGACGACGCGACCCTCGATGAAATCCGCCAGGCCCTGGCGCCCGAAGTGGCGGCCAATGCCGCGTTCGACGGCTGGAGCGCACAGGCGGTCGATTCCGCCGCCATGGCGCTGGGCATCGACGCCGATGTCGCGCCCCTGGCCTTTCCCGGCGGGCCGGTCGACATGATCGACGCGTGGTTCGTGCAGGTCGATGCCGAGATGCACGCGCGCCTGCCCGCCGAGACGCTGGCGGCGATGAAGATTCGGGCGCGCATCACGACCTTGGTCGAAACCCGGCTGGAGATCGTCGCGCCCAACCGCGAGGCGCTGCGCCGCGCGCTGGCCGTGCTTGCGCTGCCGCAGAATGCGCTGAGGGCCGCGAAGCTCGGCTGGCGGTCGGCCGACGTAATGTGGCGCGCCGCCGGCGACACCGCGACCGACTACAACCACTATACCAAGCGCGCGATGCTGGGCGCGGTCTACGCCGCGACGATCACGGTGTTCCTGGACGACGACAGCGAGGATTTCGCCGACACCCGCGCGTTCCTGGCCCGCCGGATCGAGAACATCATGCAGATCGAAAAGGTAAAGGCCGGCCTGATGCCGAACCGCGAACGCCTGCCGAGTCTCAGCCGCTTCATCGGCCGGCTGCGCTATCCGGCGGTGTGAACCACCGGCCTAGCACCAAGAAATACGTTACCCCTCGATCCCCTGCGCGAAGCTGAGGCTCAGCATCTTGGAATTCGCCGGCACGTCGGTGCGGCCGCTGGCGAAGGTGATCGAGGTGTTGGCCGCCAGCGTCCGCTGCTTCGGCGTCACCGTCCAGTTGTAGACGACGCGACCCTGCGCATCGAGCAGTGCGACGCGGACGTCGGGCACGCGTTGCGCGGCGCCGGTCGGGTTCACGATCGTGCCGCTGACCGCGAACAGCTCGCTGCCCGTGCCCATGTCGCGACGTTCGATCGCCTCGCCGGTGAACTTCAGCGGCGTTTCCGTCGTGCCCACCGGCAGGCCGAGCTGCGCGGCGATGCCCGGCGCGCCCGAATACAGGATCGCGCCGACGCCCAGCAGCATCGAACAGCCCGCGACCAGCGCCGCGGCGGTCCAGCGGCGTGCCGGGTTGGTGCGCGGGCGGAACGGCGGGCGGTGCGCGAACGCGTCATACTGCGGGCGCGGTTCGACCAGCGCATCGTCGAAGCTGCGGGTCGCGGCCTGGCGCGGCACGGGCTGGCTGTCGGCCGCAGGGCGCGGCGCGGCGACCGGAGCGGCGACAGGCGCAGGCGTGGCGACGACCGGCTGCGGCGCCGGTGCCTCGGGCTCGTAAGCGGCGGCGCGGGCGGCCGCCGACAGGTCCATCATCGCCGGCGGCTGGAACCAGCTGTGCCGGCAATTCGCGCAGCGCACCGTGCGCCCGTCGGGGCCGATGGCGGTATCCGGCACCAGATACCGCGAGCTGCATTGCGTGCATTCGAGGATCATTGTGTCCGACTTCCCCCAACTGAGCAAAAACGACTGCTCGAATAGTCTGAATCTTAAGCATTTCCCCGAGTCGCGGGCAAGACCCCATGCCACGCTTATCCACAGCTTGAGCGCCGCCGCCCCCTGTGCGATGGCTTGAGGATACGTCCCATTCGAGGAATCCGGCCGCCGGCATGGCGAACATCGTCCAGTTCGAGAATGTCGGCCTGCGGTATGGCACCGGCCCCGAGACGCTGATCGACCTCAGCTTCGCGCTGGCGGCCGGCGGATTCTATTTCCTGACCGGGCAGAGCGGCGCGGGCAAGACGTCGCTGCTGAAGCTGCTGTACCTCGCGCAACGTCCCACCCGCGGGATCATCCGCCTGTTCGGCGAGGATGCGGTGATGCTGCCGCGCGACCGCCTGCCCGGCTTCCGCCGCCGCATCGGCGTCGTGTTCCAGGATTTCCGGCTGATCCCGCACCTGTCGGCGGCGGACAACATCGCGCTCCCCTTGCGCGTCGCAGGCGTGCCCGAAAGCGATATCGAGACGCCGGTGCGCGAGATGCTGGCGTGGGTGGGTCTCGCCGATCGTGCCAATTCGCGTCCCGAGACGCTGTCGGGCGGCGAACAGCAGCGCGTCGCCATCGCCCGCGCGGTCATCGGTCGCCCGGAAATGCTGGTCGCCGACGAACCGACCGGCAACGTCGACCCGACGATGGCCGCGCGGCTGATCCACCTGTTCGAAGGGCTCAATCGCCTGGGCACGACGGTCGTCGTCGCCACCCACGACCTGGGGCTGCTCGGCCGGATCGACGGCGCGCAACTGATGCGGATCGAGGGCGGGCGGCTGATCGACCCGACCGGCGCGCTGCGCCACCCGCCGGCGCGCATGCCGTGACCGCGGCGACGGCGGCCGCGGCGCGGCGCACGCTGCTCGACGAAGGGCACAAGACCCGGGCGATGGTCTGGGTCATGGGCGTCATGCTGTTCCTGACCGTCCTCGCCGCCGCGCTGGGCCTTGGTACGTGGCAGAGCATCGCCAGCCTAGACCGCCAGCTGGCCGGGCAGCTGACCGTGCAGCTGATCGGGCCGGACGCCGCGCGCGCCACGGCGGTCGCGGACGGTTTGCGCCGGCTGCGCGGAGTCCGCGCAGTGACCGCGGTGCCGCGCGAACAGCTGGTCGAACTGGTCCGCCCGTGGCTCGGCGACGCGGGCCTCGACACCGACCTGCCGATGCCCGCGATGATCGACGTGACGCTGGCCGACGGCAGCACCGCGACCGCCGACGTCGTGGTTGCGGCTATCGGCGGCATCGCGCCCGCCGCGCACGTCGACCGCGCCGCGCGCTGGCTGGCGCCGGTGCGCAGCTTCATCGCCAGCCTGGCGTGGCTGGCGGCCGGCATCGTCGTGCTGATGGCGCTGGCGACCTCCGCCGTCGTGCTGCTGGCCGCGCGGGCGGGGCTCGACACGCACCGCGACACGATCGACGTGCTCCACATGCTGGGATCGACCGATGTCCAGGTGTCGCGTCTGTTCCAGCGCCGCATCGCGCTCGACACGCTAATCGGCGGCACGATCGGCACGGTCGCGGCGATGGGCGCGGTGTGGGTGATCGGGCGACAGGTCGCGGCGATCGATTCGGTGCTGGTGTCGGGCGTCACGCTCGACACCGGCGCCTGGGGCCTGCTCGCGCTGCTGCCGCTGGCCTTCGCCGCGCTGGCGACGCTCGCCGCACGCGTTGCCGTCCTGCGCACGCTGAAGGCGCGACTGTGAGGATCGCGCGCCTCTTCGCGCTGGTCGCGCTGGCCTATCTGCTGGGCTTCGCCGTCTTCATGCTGTCACTCGGCAAGCCTGCCGGCGGGCAAAAGACCGATGCCATCGTCGTGCTGACCGGCGGCGCGGGCCGCGTCGCGCGCGGGCTTGAGCTGATGGAGGCGGGGGCGGCGAAGCGGATGCTGATCTCCGGCGCCGACACGACCGTCCGCCCGAACGAGCTGGCGCACGAATATCGCGTGCCGCGCCGCCTGTTCGCCTGCTGCATCGATCTCGGCTACGAGGCGGTCGATACGCGATCGAATGCCGAGGAAACCGCGACCTGGCTGGCGGAGCATGGATACACGTCCGTCCGGCTGGTCACCACCGAATGGCATATGCCGCGCGCGCATATGGAACTGGCGCACGCGATGACCACCGACGTGACCGTGATCGGCGACGCCATCCCCAGCAACCCGGCGTTCGGGATGCTGGTGCGCGAGTACAACAAATATCTGGTGCGCCGCGTCGCGCTTTGGCTGGGATACTAAGGCGTGATGCTGGCAAAACTGCGCACCTGGGCGTTTAACGTCGTCTTCTTCAGCGGGTCGGTCCCCTATGTGCTGGCGACGCCGCTGGTCGCCCTGGTCGGCCCGGCTGCGCTGCGGGGATGGGTGCGGTCGTGGACGCGCTACAACCGGCGATGCGCGCGGCTGTGCCTGAACATCCGCGTCGCGCAGAGCGGTCCGATCCCCAGTTATCCAGCACTCTACCCGGCCAAGCACCAGGCGATGTTCGAGACGTTCGAACTGGTCGCGATGCTCGATGCGCCGGTCATCGTGATGAAGCAGGAACTGGCCCGCATCCCGCTGTGGGGCTGGGCGGCCCAGCGCTACGGGATGATCACGGTCGATCGCAGCGGGTCGGGCGCGGCGATGCGCGCGATGCTGCGCGCGGCCGAGGCGGCGAAGGCGGAAGGCCGGTCGGTGGTGATCTTCCCAGAAGGCACCCGCGTGGCGCCGGGCGAGACACCGCCGATGAAGCCCGGCTTCTCAGGGCTGTACCGCGCGCTCGGCCTGCCGGTCGTACCCATCGCGATCGACAGCGGGGTGGCGTGGCCGAAGCATGGCGAAAAGGTGCCCAACGGGGTCATCCACTTCGCCTTCCAGGACGAAATCCCCCCCGGCCTGCCGCGGCGCGAGATCGAGCCGAAGGTGCATGCGGCGATCAATGCGTTGGAGGTATCACCTATCAACCGTCATTCCCGCGAAGGCGGGAATCCATAGTCGCTGAACGCGCGACTCTTTTCGAGAGTTCAGCCAGAATTCATCCCCGCCTTCGCGGGGATGACGGTCGTCGGCAATGGCCGCCGTTACTAATGATCCGACCGCCCGAAATCGGGTCGCGCGTCGTCCTGGCCCTGTTCGATGATCGACCGCCGCACCGCGCGGGTCCGGGTGAACGTGTCGAACAGCTGGTCGCCCTTCCCCCAGCGGATCGCGCGTTGCAGCTCCGACAGATCCTCCGAAAACCGCTGGAGCATGTCGAGCACCGCTTCCCGATTGGCCAGGAACACGTCGCGCCACATCGTCGGGTCGGACGCGGCGATGCGAGTGAAGTCGCGGAAGCCGCCGGCCGAATATTTGATGACCTCGCTACTGGTCACTTCCTCCAGGTCGCTGGCGGTGCCGACGATCGTGTAGGCGATCAGGTGCGGCAGATGGCTGGTGATGGCCAGCACGCGGTCGTGATGCTCGGGCTCCATGATTTCCACGTCAGCGCCCAGCCGCCGCCAGAATTCGCTGACCCGCTCGACCGCGACCTCGGGCGCGTCGGGCGCGGGCGTGACGATGCACCAGCGCTTGTGGAACAGCGACGCGAAGCCGGCCTCAGGCCCGCTCTTCTCGGTACCCGCCACCGGATGCGCGGGCACGATCGTCGCACCGGGCAGGGCGGCGGTCAGCGCCTCGACGACGCTCGCCTTGCACGATCCCACATCGCTGACGATCGCCTCGGCCGGCAGATCTTCGGCGAACTCCGCCGCCAGCACGCCCATCGCGCCGACCGGCACGCACAGGATGACCAGGTCGGCATCGATCACCGCCGCGCCGGCCGTATCGGCCACGTCGTCGACCAGATCGATCGCCCGCGCGGTCTCGCGCACCGCCGGGTCGGCGTCATAGCCGGTCAGCGCGACGCTCGGCATGTTCGCGCGCGCGCCGCGGGCGACCGACGATCCGATCAGACCGAGCCCGAGGACGGCGATGCGCGCGAACGGGAGCATTAGTCGCCCGCGAGGTCCCGGAGCGCCGCCATCACGCCGCGGGTCTCGTCCTCGGTCCCGATTGTTATCCGCAAGCCGTGCGGCAGGCCCTGCCCCGGCAGCCAGCGGACGATATAGCCGGCGTCCATCAGCCCCTTGTACGCGGCCTCCGCGGTCAGATCGCCTTCGAACAGCACCAGCACAAAATTCGCCTGGCTGGGCACCGCGCGCAGGCCGGCGTTGCCGAGCTTGCCGATCTCGTCCGCGAACCACGCCCGCCACCGCGCATTGTGGTCGCGGGTGTTCTCGACGAACTCCCGGTCATGCAGCGCCGCGACCGCCGCTGCGGTGCCCGCGATGGTGATCGAAAAGGGCAGGCGGATGCGGTGCATCGCCTCGATGATCGGCGTTGCGGCATAGCCCCAGCCGATGCGTTCGGCGGCAAGGCCGTACATCTTGGAAAAGGTGCGGGTGACCAGCACGTTCGACGCGCGCGCGGCCAGCGCCATGCCGCCGTCCTCGGCATCACCCTCGATATATTCGGCATAGGCGTGGTCGAGGACGAGCAGGATGTCCTCGCGCAGACCGGCGTGCAGGCGGGCGATCTCCTCGCGCGTCGAATAGGTGCCGGTCGGGTTGTTCGGGTTGGCGACGAAGACGATCTTCGTGCGGTCGGTCACCGCGGCCAGGATCGCGTCGACATCGGTCGCATAGTCCTTGTCCGGGGCGATCACCGGGGTCGCGCCGACGCGGCGCGTCGCGATCTCGTACACCGCGAAACCGTAGCGGACGTAGATCACTTCGTCGCCCGGCCCGGCAAAGGCACCGGCGGCCAGGTGCAGCACTTCGTCCGACCCGTTGCCATAGATGATCCGCGACGCATCCAGCCCGTGATGCTCGGCCAGCGTCTCGCGCAGCTGCGTCGCGCTGGCATCCGGATAGCGTTCCAGCTGGCCCGCGGCGCTGGCGAAGGCCTCGCGCGCGGCCTGGCTGGTGCCCAGCGGGTTCTCGTTCGACGACAGCTTGACGACCTTGCGGCCGTCGTCGGTCGTGCTGCGGCCGGGGATGTACGGTGCGATGCCCATGATCCAGGGCTTGGGAGCAGGTGCGGTCATGGGGGAGCGCTATCGCCCCCACCTGCCGCCTTGGCAAGCGCCGCACTTTATGACACCGCGCGGCCAAGGGGGAGTTTGGTTAATGCGGGGACCGACAGCGTTTTGGGCCGCGATGGAAGCGGCACGGCAGGCGAACCTGCGCGACCGCGGCGAAACGCTGCCCGTGCCCGGCGGCGACGGCCTGTCGCGCCGCCAGCTGATCGCGGCGATCGCGGCGACCGCGGCGGTCGGTGCCCTGCCCCGCAGCGCCCGCGCCGCCGCTCCGGCGGGCCCGGTCGCGATCATCGGCGGCGGCATCGCCGGTCTGACCGCGCTCTACCATCTGACCCAGGCCGGGATCGACGCGCGGCTGTTCGAAGCGCGCACCCGGCTGGGCGGGCGGATGCTGACCGTTCGGGCGGGCGGTGCGCCGGCGATGGAGATGGGCGGGCAGCTGGTCAATTCGGACCACCGCGACATCAACGACCTGTGCCGCCAGTTCGGCGTGACGCTGACCGATCGCAAGGGCGCGCCGCACCGGACGCTGGTGCTGGACGGCGGCCGGGAAATTCCGCGCGAGCGGCTGATCGCGGGCTTGCGCGGTATCGCCGGCCAGATCGATGCCGACGCGGCTCGGCTCGACAAGGATTACGCGACCGTGGCTGCCGAGCTGGATCGCACGTCGTTCACCGGCTACCTCGACGCTCATGCCAAACTGATGCCCGACGGCTTCGCGCGCGCGTTGATGGAAGCGACCGCGCGGACCGAATATGGCGTCGAGCCCGACCAGGCCTCCGCGCTGGAGCTCGTCTTCAACCTGCCCTATGTCGACGGCAAGCGCATCGACGTGCTCAGCCGCAGCGACGAACGCTATGTCATGGCCGGCGGGTCCAGCACCCTCGTCGAGGCGATGGGCCAGCGCCTGGCGCGCCACATCACCCTCTATCGCCGTGCGACGCGCATCGCCCCGCGGAGCGGCGGCGGCGTGCGGCTGACCTTTTCCAACGACGAGACGTTCGATGCCGGCGCGGTCATCGTCACCACGCCCGCGTCGATCATGAGCCGCATCGACTATGCCGTGCCGCTGCCGCCCAAGTGGCGCCAGTTCATCGGCGAAGTCGGCCTGGGTCTCAACGGCAAGGTCCATGCGGTCGCCTCCGCGCGGCCGTGGGACAAGCCGATGGGCCGCGGCGGGGAGATCTGGCAGGTCGATCACGCGGCGGGCGCTTCGCTCGGCTGGGACGGCGGCGTCCGCCCGACGACGGGGCCGGGCAGCGTCTGGACGTGGTTCACCGGCGGCGACGAAGTCCGCGCCGCCGACCTGCCCGACGCCCGCGCGCTGAGCCAGCGCTGGGCGCGACTGGCCGACGGCGCGGTGCCCGGCATGTCCGCTGCGCTGAAAGGTGTCGTCCGCCGCAGCAACTGGCACGACGAACCCTTTACCCGCGGCGCGTACGTCAATTTCCGGCCCGGCCAGCTGACCAAGTTCGCCGACCTGATCTGGACCGAAGCCAACGGCATCGCGTCCGTGCCCCTGTCCGCCGGCCCGGTCTATTTCGCGGGCGAGCATCTGTCGGATGCCTATCCCGGCTACATGAACGGCGGCGCGCAGACCGGGCGCCTGGCCGCGCAGGCGATCATCGCCGCGCGCGCACCCGCCCGGCGCATGGGCTAGAGCGGTTTCCGGCCAATCTGCACCACCGTGACGGAGCCGATTTTGCTTCGTGGCTAGGAGCAAGGAAGGAACGGGGCTTTGCCCCCGTG
>NZ_LMLB01000001.1:18671-32245 GCF_001421785.1 Sphingomonas sp. Leaf33
TCCGTCACGGTGGTGCAGATTGGTCGGAAACCGCTCTGGGCGGTCGATCCAGCGATATGGTGGAAAGTGGGGAGCTTCTGTTGCTCGGTGCCCCCCAAACCGCCGGAGTCGCTTCTGTTGCCCGGTGCGCCCGACCGCGCATTTTAGAATAACCTTAAGCCGTTAGGCCTTGGGGTTACGCTGCAATTGCGAGTGCTTCGTTATCGTTGGCACTTGTGTAATGGGCCGTTGCGGTGGTCCCATTCCGAGCGAAAGACATACGCTTTTCAATACACGTCGATCCTGGTTCGGCCCCGTCAGAAACGGTGTCCAAGTACACCACCACTTGTGGTGGAGCCGCCGGGTACTGCCCCCGGGTCCGCTGCATCTATTGCACGCAATCCTTTATCGCCATATCCGGACGGGCAAGCCCGCCGGCCCGACCGATATAGGGGGGCCGCGCGCGGATGGAAAGGCCTTCACACCGCCACATTATCGGCGCAGGAGCGGGACCCATGTTGACGCAGCGTTCCCGCTACGCGCTCCGCGCGATGCTGTTCCTGGCGACGCAGACGGCGGGCGGCCCGCCGGTGCCGATGAACCGCATCGCCGCCGCCGCCAATGTGCCCCGCAAGTTCCTGGAGCTGATCCTGGCCGACCTGCGCGAGGCCGGGTTCCTCCACTCGCACCGCGGCAAGATGGGCGGATACTGCCTGTCGCGTCCGCCGTACCTGATTTCGCTGGGTGAGATCATCCGCGTGATCGAAGGACCGCTGGCGCTGGTGCCGTGCGTCAGCCGCACCGCCTATCGTCCCTGCACCGATTGCCGCGACGAGGCGGCGTGCGCGATCCGGCGCACGATGGCCCGCGTCCGCGACGAAACCGCCCGCATCCTCGACGGCACCAGCCTGGCGGATGCCACCGCCGAGGAACTCGCGGCGGCCTAACCAATCCTCCCCTGCAAGGGGAGGTGGCAGGCCGCAGGCCTGACGGAGGGGTATCCAGCCATCCGGACAGGTTGACACCCCTCCGACCGGCTTCGCCGGCCACCTCCCCTCTCCAAGGGAGGATTGCGTCACATCTGCCGTGCGCGCAGTTCGTCGCGGATTTCGCGCAGCAGCGCGACGTCGGCGGCCTCGGGTGCCGGTGCTGCGGGGGCTTCTTCCTTCTTCACCATCACGGTGTTCACGGCGCGCAGCAGCAGGAAGATGATGAAGGCGACGATCAGGAAATTGACCGCCTGCGTCACGAACTCGCCGTATCCGAGCAGCGGCACGCCCGCCTTCTTGAGCGCGGCATAATCCGTCGACCCTTGCAGGTTCGCCGGCACGTCGCCCAGCACCAGGAAATAGCTGGAGAAATCGAGCCCGCCGAAGATCTTGCCGATCACCGGCATCAGGATGTCCTCGGTCAGCGAGGTCACGATCTTGCCGAACGCCGCGCCGATGATGACCGCGATCGCCAGATCGAGCACGTTGCCGCGCATGACGAAGGCCTTGAATTCCTTGAGCATTGCCGTCCCTCCCTGCACCGCCGAAACGATTCCCCATTGTAACGACCCGGCGTCCGCTTAAATGTTGCGCGCCTGAGGGTGAGAGGACAAGTCCCATGAAGCTTCGTGTCGCATTTGCCGGTGTTGCCGCCCTGTCGCTGACGGCCTGCGGGCTGAACAGCGTTCCCACCGCGGAGGAGAACGCCAAGGCACGATGGGCCGACGTCCAGAACCAGTATCAGCGCCGCGCCGATCTGATCCCCAACCTGGTCGCGACGGTGAAGGCCGCCGGTGCGCAGGAAAAGGCGATCCTGACCGAAGTGACCCAGGCCCGCGCATCGGCCAACCAGGTGCAGGTGTCGGGCGACGACCTGTCGGACCCGACGAAGATGGCCGCGTACCAGCGCGCGCAAGGGTCGCTGACGCTGTCGCTCCAGCGCCTGCAGGAAGCGTATCCGGAGCTGAAGAGCCAGGCCAACTACACCACGCTGATGAGCCAGCTCGAAGGCACCGAGAACCGCATCACCATCGCGCGCAACGACTACAACCAGGCGGTGCAGGCCTATAACACCCGCATCCGCACCTTCCCCGACGCGGTGGGCGCCAAGATCTTCTACGGCGCCAAGCCGCTGACGCCGTTCCAGGCGACGACGCCGAATGCCGAGGTCGCGCCGTCGGTGGCGAACGCCTTTGGAAATACCAACTAGGCGCCTTACCCTCCCCGTTCGGGCTGAGCTTGTCGAGCACCCATCGAAGTATTACTTCGATGGGACCTTGGCCGAAGCCCTGTCCGTCTTCTGTCTCGCGAGGAGCAAGAAAGTGCAGCGCTTCGACAGGCTCAGCGCGAACGGGATTTGGGGCATCCTCATGGCGCTCCTGCTGGCGGTCGTCGCGATCGCTCCTGCGGCCGCGCAGACGTTCCCCAAATTCACCGGCTTCGTCGTCGATGACGCCAACGTCCTGCCCCCGGATGTCGAGGCGTCGCTGACGCAGAAGCTCGACCGGTTGCAGAAGGATACCAAGCGCCAGCTGGTCGTCGCGACGATCGGAGACATGCAGGGCTATCCGCTGGACGAATACGGCTACAAGCTCGGGCGAGCCTGGGGCGTCGGGCTGAAGGACGCCAACAACGGTGCGATCCTGTTCATCGCGCCCAACAATCCGGCGGGCCAGCGCGGGCCGCGGCTGGAGGTCGGCTATGGTCTGGAGCCGATCCTGACCGACGCGCTGTCGAGCCAGATCATCAACCAGCAGATGATGCCGCGCCTGCGCGACGGACAGATCCCGCAGGCGATGGAAGCGGGCACCGACGCGATCGTCGCACAGTTGCGGGCAAGCCCTGAAGAGCAGCAGGCCAAGGTCGATGCCGCGGTCAAGCAGTTCGACAAGAGCCGGACGGGCCAGCGGCGCAGCGGTGGCGGGGGCTTTCCGATCAGCCTGATCTTCTGGGGCATGGTCGTCGTCTTCGTCCTTCTGTCCTTTGCCCGTCGAGGCAAGGGTCGCCGCTATCGTGGCGACGGTGGGTCCGGCGCACTGCCGATCGTCCTGTGGTCGATCGCCAACGAGATCGGTCGCGAGGCCGGTCGCGGCAGCGGCAGCGGATGGGGCGGCGGTAGTGGCGGCGGTGGCGGATGGGGCGGCGGTGGCTTCTCCGGCGGCGGCGGCGGATCGTTCGGAGGCGGTGGCGCCTCGGGGAGCTGGTGATGCGGCTGACCGACCAGGATCGTGCCGCCGTCGCGGCTGCCGTGACCGCAGCCGAGGCGAGTACCGACGGTGAGATCGTGACGATCGTCGCGCGCCAGTCCGACAGATATCACGACGTCGCGCTGCAATGGAGCGTGATCGTCATGCTGCTCGTCCTCGCGCTGCTCGCGGTGTTCCCGGGCGTGGCGGAGGGGGTGCACCTGCGGCTGGTCGACGGCTGGGCGGAAACGGTGCCGGCCGGAGCGTACTACACCATCGCGCTGGTGCTGATGGCGGCGACGTTCCTGCTCTGCCGCCTGGCCTTTGCGCCGCTGGCCGTCCGCATGGCGCTGACGCCGGGCGCCACCAAGACGCGGCGGGTGCGCGCCAAGGCGATGCAGATGTTCCGCGCGGGTGCCGAAAAGCGCACCGTCGCGGCGACCGGCGTGCTGCTCTACCTAAGTCTCGCTGAACACCGTGCCGAACTGATCGCCGACGAAGCCATCCACGGCCGCGTCCCCGACGACGTCTGGGGCCATGCGATGGCCAGCCTGATCGCGGCGGTAAAGGACGGCCGCCCCGGTGACGGGATGGCGGCGGCGGTTCGCGAGATCGGCGTGGTGCTGGCCGAGCATTTTCCGGTGAGCGAGGGCGACGTGAACGAGCTGCCCGATCGGCTGATCGAGCTGTGAGCGTGCCCGACGCCGATGCGGCGGAGGAGACGGTCTGGGAAGGCCAGTGGCTCGTCGCCCGTCGCCGCGGGCGGTGGGAATATGTCGGCCGCACCGGCGCGCGCGAAGCGGCGGTGATCCTCGCCATCGACGACGGCCATGTCCTGCTTGTCGACCAGTACCGCGTACCGCTCGGTCGGCGCTGTCTCGAACTCCCCGCCGGCCTGGTCGACGACGGCGAGGATGTCGAGACGACCGCGGCGCGCGAGCTGGAGGAGGAAACCGGCTACCGCCCGGCACGGGTCAGCCGCATCGGCGACTTCCATTCCTCCCCCGGCATGGTCAGCGAAAGCTTCACGCTGGTCCGCGCCGAGGGGCTGGAGCGCGTGTCGGCCGGCGGCGGCGAGCCGGGCGAAGGCATCACCGTGCACCGCGTCTCGCTGACGGACATTGCGGATTACGTCGCAGCGCGTCGGGCGGACGGGATGGCGATCGACGTCAAGCTGCTGACGCTGCTTGGGCCGGGACTGCTCGGCCTCTAACGCCCCGTGCTCCCGCGCAGGCGGGAGCCTAGAGCCACGCAGCGCGAACCTCGATAACCCTGGGCTCCCGCCTTCGCGGGAGCACAGAGGTCAGCGGAAATTATCCGCGTAGGCCTGCAGCTTCAGCGTCCGCTCGGGCGCCGGGACCACATGGTACGGCAACCCTTCCTTCTGCGCATAGGCGGTTGCCGCCTCACACGTCGGAAACGTCAGGCGCAGCTGGTTGCGCGTGTCGCGCGACCCGGCCCAGCCGGTCAGCGGGTCGGGCTGCTGCGGCTCGGCGGGGTCGAATTCGAGGACCCAGACCATCGTGCGGGCGCGACCGGACTGCATGGCGTTCTTGGGGCGCTGAAAGATACGAGCTTCGGACATAGGCGCTCCTTATCGAATCCCACGCGCGCGCGCATCCGCATTTTTGGTGCGGAGCGTGGCCGACGCCGCGGCGGGATCGTCGGGCCAGGGATGCCGCGGATAGCGCCCGCGCATTTCCTTGGCGACCGCGTGCCAGCTCCCCGCCCAGAAACCGGGCAGGTCACGCGTCGTCTGGATCGGGCGGCCGGCGGGTGACGTGAGACTCAGCACCAGCGGCACGCGATTCGCGCCGACGGTCGGATGCTCGGCGAGCCCGAACAGCATCTGCGGACGAAGCTCGACGGTCGGGCCGGCGTCGGCGGCATAGTCGATTTCGTGAGTCGAGCCCGCCGGCGCGGTGAACCGCGGCGGGGCGAGGCGGTTGACCTGCTGCACCCCGTCCCAGCCGAGCAGGCTTTCGAGCGCGCCGGTCAGCCCTTCAACCTGCTCCAGCCGCCGCTTGCCCGTCAGCAGCGGGGGCAACCAGTCGTCGAGATGCGCGATCAGCGCTTCGTCGGACAGCGTGTCGAGCCCGGCATAGGTGGCCCGCGTGCGCAGTGCGTCGGCGGACGTGCTCCGCGGCAGCAGCGACAGACCGTGGCGACGGACACCTTCGAGCAGCGCGGCGGCGATTTCGTCGGGGTCGGCCGCCGAATCGGGCCCGGACGCGAGCCGGATCGCCCCCAGCCGCGTCTCGCGCGCGGCGGTGACGCCGCCGGTCGCGGGATCGAACTCGACGAAGCGGCGGGTGACGATGCGGCTCGCGAACAGCGCCTCGACCGTCGCGCGGTCGATCTCGACGGCCGACAGGATGCGTGCGCCCGACGCCATGCCGGCGGTTTCCGCGACCGCGAGCCATTCGGCGCGGGCGAGGCTGGAAGTCGGATCGAGCCGGAACCCGCGCCCGCCGGCCGACGCCCAGCTTTCGCCCGACGCGTCGCGGCGTTTGGCGATCCGGTCGGGGTAGGCGAGCGCGATGGCGACTTCCAGCCCACGCCCCGACCCGCCGTCCTGAGACGACGACGTCAGGCGCGCCCAACGCTCCGCCAGCCGCCGCCCAGCCTCCGCCCGCTGGCCGCGTTCGGTCCTCCACCGCCGCAACCGCAACTCCAGATCGACGTCGTTCCCGCCCAGCCCACGCTCGCTCAGCAACACCGCCGCTTCGGCCGCGGTCCTCGCCAGCCCCATCTCGCCGGCGCGCACCAGCATATGCGCCAGCCGCGGCGGGAGCGGCAGCGCGGCGATGGCGCGGCCATGCGCGGTCGGGCGGCCATCGGCGTCCACGGCCTCCAGCGCCGCCAACCGCTGCGTCGCCTCGCTGACTGCCGCCGCGCTCGGCGCATCGAGCCAGCGCAACGCGCGCGGGTCGGCAACGCCCCAGATCGCGCACGCCAGCGTCAGCGCCGACAGGTCCGCCTCCAGGATTTCGGGCGGGTCGAACCGCGGCAGGCCGGCGGTCGCCGCCTCTTCCCACAGCCGGTACGCAACGCCCGGCCCCTGCCGCGCCGCACGACCGGCGCGCTGCGTGACCGCGGCCTGGCTCGCGCGCTCGGTCACCAGCCGCGTCATCCCCGCGGCGCGGTCGTAGCGCGGGCGGCGCGCCAGACCCGAATCGACGACGATACGGATGCCGTCGAGCGTCAGCGAGGTTTCGGCGATCGATGTCGCGAGCACAACCTTGCGCACGTCCGATGGCCCGATCGCGGCGCGCTGGGCGGCGGGGTCGATCTGGCCGTGGAGCTTGTGGAGGATGATACCCGGGATACCCTCCAGCCGCTCGGCGGTGCGTTCGATCTCCGCGACGCCGGGCAGGAAGGTGAGTACGCCGCCAGCATCGTCACGCAACGCGGTGCGGACCGCAGCGGCGACCGCGTCCTCGATCCGTGCGTCGCCGACACGGCCGATGTGACGCAGCGTCAGCGGATAGGACCGGCCTTCGCTCTCGATGACCGCTGCGCCGTCCATCAGCGCCGAGAACCGCGCGCCGTCCAATGTCGCCGACATGGCGACCAGCCGCAGGTCGGGCCGCAACCCCGCCTGCGCGTCGAGCGCGAGCGCCAGGCCGAAATCTGAATCGAGGCTGCGTTCGTGAACCTCGTCGAACAGCACCGCCGACACGCCCGTCAATTCGGGATCGCCCTGGATGCGGTTGACGAAGATACCCTCGGTCACGACCGTCACCCGCGTCGCCGCCGACCGCTTGGTGTCCATCCGCGTCGCATAGCCGAAGGTGCGCCCGACGCTCTCGCCGGCCAGCGCCGCCATCCGCTCGGCCGCGGCCCGCGCGGCGATCCGGCGGGGGCTGAGCAGCAGGACTTCGCCGGTGCACCACGGTTCGGCGAGCAACGCAGGCGCGATGGCGGTGGTCTTGCCCGCGCCCGGCGGCGCGACGACGACGGCGTTGGACGAGCCGCGCAGGGCGGCGAGCAAGTCTGGGAGGACGGCGTGAATCGGCAGCGCGGTCATGATCCTTCCCTACACTCTCTTCCGTCATTCCCGCGAAGGCGGGAATCGATAGTCGCCGAAGGTGGTGAGGCTCACTCCATTCAGCCAGAATGGATTCCCGCCTTCGCGGGAATGACGGAAGAGGGGTGAGGCCTACCCCTCCGCCGACGCCGTGCTCCACCCCAGCCGGGGGATGGTGATCGATCGCCGCCCGGACAGGTCGGTCCGCGTCACGATAATGTCGCGCGTTTCCATATACCCCAGCATCCGCCGCGCGCGCCCGAGCGAGCTGGTGCCGTACGTCTGCGCGATCGCCGCATCGTCGGGCGTCGGCAGGCCTTCGCGCGCCGACCGCGCGATCAGCAGGAACGCGCCGAGCATATCGTCGGGCAACCCCTGCGCCGCCGCCAGCGCCTCGGCCCATTCGCCCTCCAGAGCCGTGAAGATGCCCGCCCGCGCCGCCGACAGCCGGCGGGCGAAGCCGTTCACGTCGAGCGGCGGCTTGCGCACCCCCATCATCCGGCAGCGCACGCCGAAATCCTGGTACAGCACCGCCGCCGGCTTGGTCGCAGCCTCGGGATCGCCGACGATCGCGCGCAGGGCGTTTTCGACCACCACGTCCGGATCGGGCGCATCGGGTTCGGGGAAGTCGAAGCCGTTGGGGTTCGGCTGCGGCCCCAGGTCGCGCAGCACGTCGCCGACCGGCAATGGTGGCGGGGGCGCCGGCGGCGGGGGTGGCGGCGGCAGATCGAGATCGGCGAACAGGCGCGCGCGGGCGTCCTCTTCCGGCCCCGTCGGCAGGGGGACCAGCTTGGGGCTCGACGACCGCGCCGAGGTCGCGACCGGTCCGATCTTCACCGTCACCGGCCGCCGCGCGATCGCCGGCCCCAAGCCCAGGAAGGTACCGCGGGCCAGATCGCGAATCGCCTCCGCCTGCCGCCGCTCCATCCCCAGCAGGTCGGCCGCGCGCGCCATGTCGATGTCGAGGAAGGTGCGCCCCATCAGGAAGTTCGACGCCTCTGCCGCGACGTTCTTGCTGAGCTTCGCCAGCCGCTGCGTGGCGATGACGCCGGCCAGGCCCCGCTTGCGCCCGCGCGACATCAGGTTCGCCATCGCGCCGAGGCACGTGCGGCGCACTTCCTCAGGCACTTCCGCCCCGCCCGACGGCGCGAAGATCTGGGCTTCGTCGACGACGACCAGCGCGGGATACCAATGGTCGCGCGGCGCGTCGAACAGCCCCATCAGGAACGCGGTGGCGGAGCGCATCTGCCCCTCCATCTCCAGCCCCTCGAGGCTGAGGACGACCGACGTGCGGTGTTCCCGCGCGCGGCCGGCGAAGCGGATCAGTTCGGGAATGGCGTAATCGACCGCCTCGATCGCGACATGGCCGTAAGCGTCGGCGAGCGTCACGAAGTCGCCTTCGGGGTCGATGATGACCTGCTGGACCTGATTCGCGCTGCCCTCCAGCAGACGGCGCAGCAGATGCGACTTGCCCGATCCCGAATTGCCCTGGACCAGCAGGCGGGTGGCGAGCAGTTCCTCGAGGTCGATGGCGATCGGGCGGCCGGCGGTATCGACCCCCATGTCGACGGCGAAGGTCATACGCCGCTCACAAATAGATGGACCGCCCCCACCCCGTTCGTGCTGAGCTTGTCGAAGCACCGTACTTGGTGCGGCACACATGTCGCTCGCGGATCGAAGAACGGTGCTTCGGCCAAGGTCCCATCAAAGTAATACTTTGATGGGTGCCCGACAGGCTCAGCACGAACGGGCATTGGTGGCACTGGCGAGACTTAATACGCGCGGGCGACCGCGAACTCGACCGCCTCGATCATCGCATCCTTGGCCGCGCCGTTGTCGAACCGGCCCAGCGCATCGATCGCGCGCTGGCCGTAATGGCGCGCGCGGGCGAGGGTGTCGTCGACCGCGCGCGATGCCTGGACACGCTGGATGGCTTCGGCGAAGTCCGCATCCGACGACCGGCGTCCGATCACCGCGTCCTGCCAGAACCGGCGCCCCTCGGCGTCCGCCCGGGCATAGGCCAGGATGATCGGCAGCGTCATCTTGCCTTCGCGGAAGTCGTCGCCGGCGTCCTTGCCCATCGTGCCCGCGTCCGATGTGTAATCGATCGCGTCGTCGACCAGCTGGAACGCGATGCCCAGGTTGCGGCCATAGGCATCCAGCGCGGCCTCGTCGCTCTCGGGCCGTTCGGCGACCACCGCGGCGATGCGGCAGGCGGCGGCGAACAGCGCGGCGGTCTTTGCGCCGATGATGTCGAGATAGCGTTCTTCGGAGAGGTCGATCTTGCGCACCGCGGTCAGCTGGTTGACCTCGCCTTCCGCGATCACGGCAGACGCGTTCGACAGGATCTTCAGGACCTTCAGGCTCCCGTCCTCGACCATCAGCTCGAAGCTGCGGCTGAACAGGAAGTCGCCGACCAGCACGCTCGCCGGGTTGCCCCAGATGATGTTGGCGGTGCGGCGACCGCGGCGCAGGTCGGACGAATCGACCACGTCGTCGTGGAGCAGCGTCGCGGTGTGGATGAACTCTACCGCGGCGGCCAGGCGGTGGTGGCGCGTGCCGGGGTAGCCGAGCAGCTTGGCGCTGGCGAGCGTCAGCATCGGCCGCATCCGCTTGCCGCCGCCCGCGATCAAGTGACCGGCGAGCTCGGGGATCAGCGGGATGTCCGACCGCATCCGGTCGAGGATCGCCGTGTTCACGAGGTTCATGTCGTGCGCGACCAGCGCCAGCATCGGATCGAGCGAGGGCGGACGCTTATCGCCCAGGCGGTGGATGGTGGCGGTCATGCTGCGCCCGCAAATGCCGGGCGGGGCCGAGAAAGGCAACCCTTGCGGCCTGCGGCCCGGCGCTTCAAAGAGCATGGCCATGACCGACCCGACGCTGGAGCGCTATCGCCGGAGCATCGACAACATCGATGCCGCCCTGGTCTTCATGCTGGCCGAACGGTTCAAGGTGACCCAGGCGGTCGGCCGCTACAAGGCCGAGGCCGATCTGCCCCCGGCCGATCCGGGGCGCGAGGAGGCGCAGATCGCGCGACTGCGCGGGCTCGCCGAGGAAGCGCAGCTCGACCCGGAATTTTCCGAGAAGTTCCTGCGCTTCATCATCGACGAAGTGATCCGCCACCACGTCCGCGCACAACGCGACTGACGGTCAGGCCCGCGCGAGAGGCACGAAGCGATGACCGAACGCGACATCCTCGCCCGCCTGCGCCGCCTGCCGCTCCACCCCGGCGCGCTCGGCCTCGCCGACGATGCCGCACGGCTGGGCGAGTGGGTGCTGACGGCCGATCTGCTGGTCGAGGGCGTGCATTTCCTGGCCGACGATCCGCCGGCCGACGTCGCGTGGAAGCTGCTGGCGGTCAACCTGTCCGATCTGGCGGGCAAGGGCGCGGTGCCCGAAGGCGTGCTGCTGGGGATGCCGATCGGCGATCCGGCGTGGGATGCGGGCTTTCTCGACGGGCTGGACGTGGCGCTCAGGGCGCTGGGCTGCGCGCTGCTGGGCGGTGATACGGTTTCGGGGGGGCGGACCTTCAGCCTGACCGCGATCGGGCGCGCCGCGCGATCCCCGGAGCGCAGCGGCGCGCGGCCGGACGACGCGCTGTGGGTGACGGGCACGATCGGCGACGCCGGCGCAGGCCTCGCCATCGCGCAAGGGGCGCCCGGCCCCGACGCGCTCGCCGCACGCTATCGCCGCCCGACGCCGCGGCTTGCCGAAGGGCAGGCGCTCAGCCCCCAGGTCACCGCGATGATGGACGTGTCGGACGGCCTGCTGATCGATGCGCAGCGCATGGCCGAGGCGAGCGGCTGCGCGGTGACGATCGATCTCGCCGCGATTCCGCTGTCCGCCGCATACCGCGCGTGGAGCGGTGACCGGATGGCGGCGGCGACCGCGGGCGACGATTACGAACTGCTGTTCGCGCTTCCCGCCGATATCGTTCCGGACGCCCCCGCCACGCGCATCGGCGGCTTCACGCGCGGCCGCGGCCTGACCCTGACCGACGCCGGCGCCCCCGTCCCCCTTCCCGACACGCTCGGCTGGCTACACCGCTGAATTCACGCGGCTTGCGCGGTTTAAATCGCCTCTATAGCCTCCCCCTCCTTGATCTCGGACCCAGCCGCACAAGAGCCGGGCCGTTTCCTGAATGTGCTCGCGTAGCGTCGAAGGAATTAGGGGAAGATCGCCAATGACAATCGTTTATCTGGCCATCGCGTGCGGCATCGTCGCCGTGCTCTATGGCCTCGTCACCAGTTCGCAGGTGTTGAAGGCACCCGCGGGCGACGCCAGGATGCAGGATATCGCCGCCGCCATCCAGGAAGGCGCAAAGGCCTATCTGGGCCGCCAATACACCACCATTGCCATCGTCGGCGTCGTCGTCGCCGTCATCCTGTTCTTCACGCTCGGAGCGGTGTCGCTCGCCGGATTTCTGATCGGTGCGATCCTGTCGGGCGTCGCGGGCTATGTCGGGATGCACATCTCGGTGCGCGCCAATGTGCGCACGGCGGAGGCTGCGCGCGGGTCGCTGCAGGGCGGCCTGACGCTCGCGTTCCGATCGGGCGCGATCACCGGGATGCTGGTGGCGGGCCTCGGCCTGCTCTCGATCGCCGGCATCTTCTGGTACCTCGTCGGGCCGGCGGGTGTCGCGCCCAACGACCGTGAAGTGATCGAGGCGCTCACCGCGCTCGCGTTCGGCGCGTCGCTCATCTCGATCTTCGCGCGTCTGGGCGGCGGCATCTTCACCAAGGCCGCCGACGTCGGCGCCGATCTGGTCGGCAAGGTCGAGGCCGGCATCCCGGAGGACGACCCCCGCAACCCCGCGGTCATCGCCGATAACGTCGGCGACAACGTCGGCGACTGCGCGGGCATGGCCGCCGATCTGTTCGAGACCTATGTCGTGACCATCGGCCTGACGATGGTGTCGATCGCGCTGCTGGTAAAGGCATCGTCGGCCGAGCTGCTGACGCTGATGTCGGTGCCCTTGCTGGTCGGCGGCGTGTGCATCGTCACCTCGATCATCGGCACCTATTTCGTGCGGCTGGGGTCGAAGGGATCGATCATGGGCGCGCTCTACAAGGGCTTCTGGGTCACCGTCGGCCTGTCGGTCTTCGCGATCTACGGTGTGTTCCAATATGCGTTCGGTGACCTGAACGCGGTTATCGGCGGCGCCGGCTTCCTGGAGGGCGCGACCGACAGCCTGACGACCGAAGCCGTACTGGGCGCGCAGGCGGTGGGCACCCAGGCGTTCACCGCGATGGACCTCTTCTGGTGCATGATGATCGGCCTGGCCGTCACCGGCCTGCTGGTGTGGATCACCGAATATTACACCGGCACCGCCTATCGCCCGGTCAAGTCGATCGCCAAGGCGTCGGAGACGGGCCACGGCACCAACGTCATCCAGGGCCTGGCGATCAGCCTGGAATCGACCGCGCTGCCGACCCTCGTCATCGTCGTCGCGGTCATCGCGACCTACCAGCTGGCCGGCATCATCGGCGTCGCGTTCGCGGCAACGGCGCTGCTGGCACTCGCCGGCATGGTCGTCGCGCTCGACGCCTACGGCCCGGTCACCGACAATGCCGGCGGCATCGCCGAGATGGCGGGGTTGCCCGACGACGTGCGGCATCGCACCGATGCGCTGGACGCGGTCGGCAACACCACCAAGGCGGTGACCAAGGGCTATGCCATCGGCTCCGCCGCGCTCGCCGCGCTGGTGCTGTTCGGCGCGTACACGACCGACCTGAAGGAGTTCTTCCCCGACGTGACGGTCGATTTCAGCCTGTCGAACCCGTATGTCATCGTCGGCCTGCTGCTCGGCGCGCTGCTGCCGTATCTGTTCGGCGCGTTCGGCATGACCGCGGTCGGCCGCGCGGCGGGCAGCGTGGTGCAGGACGTCCGCGACCAGTTCCGCGAGAACCCCGGCATCATGGCGGGGACCAGCCGACCCAACTACGGCCGGACGGTCGACATCGTCACGCGGGCGGCGATCAAGGAAATGATCATCCCCTCGCTGCTGCCGGTCGTCTCACCCATAGCGGTCTATTACATCATGACCGCGGTGGCGGGCCAGGCGCAGGGCTTCGCGGCACTGGGCGCGATGCTGCTGGGCGTAATCGTGTCGGGCCTGTTCGTCGCCATCTCGATGACCAGCGGCGGCGGCGCGTGGGACAATGCCAAGAAGTATATCGAGGACGGCAACCACGGCGGCAAGGGCAGCGAAGCCCACAAGGCCGCGGTCACCGGCGACACCGTGGGCGATCCGTACAAGGATACGGCGGGCCCCGCGGTCAACCCGATGATCAAGATCACGAATATCGTCGCGCTGCTGCTGCTGGCGGCACTAGCCGGCAGCGCAGGCTGAGCGAAAGCGAAAGCCAAGCGCGACCGGCCGGCGGGGGG
>NZ_LMLB01000001.1:32297-32633 GCF_001421785.1 Sphingomonas sp. Leaf33
TATTTAGGCCCGCCCGGTTCAATCCGGGCGGGTTATTTCTTGCCCTTCTTCTTCGCCGGCGTTTGGCTCAATGCCGACCCCGCCGCGGTTTTCGAATCCTTTGCAGTGCGCCCATCGCTCAAGGTCTTGGACGCCGCTTTCGCTGCTTTCGGGGATGTCTTCTTGTCGGCCATGAACCGTCTCCTCTGGAAACTCCGGCAATCAGCCGATAACGTACAGGTGCGAGCGCCGTTCCCGATGCGTTCCGAAGGAAGCGGATGACGAACCGGCTCTACTACGGCGACAACCTCGACGTGCTGCGCGATCACATTCCGGACGCCAGCGTCGACCTGATCT
>NZ_LMLB01000001.1:32665-35296 GCF_001421785.1 Sphingomonas sp. Leaf33
CGGCGCGGACGCCAGCATCGAGGCGTTCGACGACACCTGGACGTGGGGCGAGGCATCGAAGAACGCGCTGCTCGACATCGACAGCGGCACTAATCGGTCGCTGCAGGTCATGATGCGCGCGATGCACGACGCGCTCGGCGACACGCCGCTGATGGCCTACCTGGCGATGATGGCGGTGCGTCTGGTCGAACTTCACCGCGTGCTGAAGGAGACAGGCAGCCTCTATCTCCACTGCGACCCCACTGCGAGCCATTACCTGAAGTTGGTGCTGGATGCTGTATTTGGTACAGAAAATTATCAGGCAGAAATAATCTGGCGTCGCACGAATTCACGAAGCACGTCTGGCAAGTGGCCGCGTTTGCATGATACAGTTTTCCATTATTCTCGTACGCCGGCTGCCAAATTTCACCAGCAGTTAGTTCCTGGAGAATTGGCAAAAACACCTCACACGCTCATTACAGGGGCCGATGGTCTAAAATATAACACCTATGAACTTACCGGTCCCGGCATTACCCGCGACGGGGAAAGCGGACGACCTTGGCGGGGCTTTGATCCTGCAAAAATGGGGCGACATTGGGCCAACAGCACCAGTCAATTGGAAGAGTGGGATGCGGCTCAGCTGATTCATTTTCCAAAGAACGGGGGCTTTCCTCGGCGACGCGCGGAGGACCCGTTTGATCCACAAGCTCGATTGGTCACCGTTGGCGATGTTTGGTCAGACATTGATCGTCTCAATCAAACGGCGAAAGAACGCCTCGGCTACCCTACCCAGAAGCCTCGCGCGCTCCTCGAACGCATCATCGCCGCCTCGTCCAACCCCGGCGACGTGGTGCTCGATCCGTTCTGCGGCTGTGGCACCGCGGTGGACGCTGCGCAGAAGCTAGGCCGACAGTGGATCGGGATCGACGTTACCCACATCTCGATCGGCATGATCGAGAACCGGATGCGCGAGGGGTATCCGGGCATCGCATTCGAGACGATCGGCGTACCGCGCGATCTGGCCAGCGCCGAACGCCTTGCCGCCGACGATCCCCACCAGTTTCAGCAATGGGTCAGTTGGTTGGTGGGCGGGTATCCGCGCGACAAGAAGGGTGGCGACAAGGGCGTCGATGGCTGGTTCAATTATCTGGCCGAGAGCGGGCGGATCGAAACCGGCGTCATCTCGGTAAAGGCAGGCGATATCGTCAATCCCAACATGGTTCGCGATCTCGGCCGCGTGATGGAGCGCGACAAGCACCGGTTCGGCCTGTTCATCATGAAGTCGCTGCCGACCAAGGGCATGCGCGAGGAAGCGGCGTCGCATCCGACCATCGAAACCGAGTTCGGCCGCTTTCCAGCACTTCAGATCGTGACGCTCGCCGAGCTGATGCACGGCCATCGCCCGAAACTGCCCCCGCTCATCAGCCCGGTTAAGAAGGCCGCACGAGTGGAGACACGGGTCAGTCACCAGAAGGGGTCGCAGGGAAGCCTGCTTTAGGGGACGGTCGGGTCCATCCGACCGGCGCACGTTCCGCTTTTGTTCCGATTTCAACTTTCCTACACGCCGCGCCAATGCTACCCCCGGACCATCGGCTCCACGTGCGGGGACGGAACAGGGACCGGGAGAACACCGCGCATAGTGTGACCCGAGTGTGACCTTCGGCGACGCCCTTCCCTTTTCCGCCCATGAGGCGTAAGGGCGCGGCCAGCTATTACTCTCAGAATTTGCAAGAGGTTGCCGTTTGGCCAAGGAAGAACTGCTCGAAATGCGCGGCCAGGTGGTCGAGCTCCTGCCCAACGCGATGTTCCGCGTGCGGCTGGAGAACGACCATGAGATCCTGGGCCACACCGCAGGCAAGATGCGCAAGAACCGCATCCGCGTCCTCGTCGGCGACGAGGTGCTGGTCGAGCTGACTCCCTACGACCTGACCAAGGGCCGCATCACGTACCGCTTCATGCCGGGCCGCGGCGGTCCCGGACCGCAATAAGCTTGTCCGCCGGCGCACCCGCGCTCGTCCTCGCCTCGACCTCGCCGCGCCGCCTGGAATTGCTGGCGCGGATCGGCGTCGTGCCCGCGCGGATCGCCGCCCCCGACATCGACGAAAGCCCGCTGAAAGGCGAGGCGCCGGCCGCCTATGTCGCGCGCCTCGCCGAGGGCAAGGCCCGCGCGGTCGAACGCGCCCCGCACGAGATCGTACTGGCCGGCGACACCACGGTCGCGGTCGGCACGCGCATCCTGGAAAAGCCCGTCGACGAAGCCGACCTGCGCCGGATGCTGGGGCTGCTGTCGGGGCGGCGGCATCGCTGCGTCTCCGGGCTCTGCGTCATCGACCGCGACGGCCGCGCGCGGGTGCGGTCGGTCACCACCGTCGTCGCGTTCAAGCGGCTGAGCGATGCCGAGATCGACTGGTATGTCGCGAGCGGCGAAGGCATGGGCAAGGCCGGCGGCTATGCGATCCAGGGCCGCGCCGAAACGTTCGTGCGCTTCCTGTCGGGCTCGCACTCCGCGGTCGTCGGCCTGCCGCTGTTCGAGACGCGCGCGCTGCTCGAGGCGTCGGGCTGGGCGTTTGCGTGAGCGCCACCCGTGCTCCCGCGCAGGCGGGAGCCCAGGGCCACGGGCCGTGTCGCATGGGGCTCTAGGCTCCCGCCTGC
>NZ_LMLB01000001.1:35322-40997 GCF_001421785.1 Sphingomonas sp. Leaf33
CACGGGTAGGTCTGGACGTGCTCATGCCTGAATGGCTGATCGAACACGGCATCGGCGAGACCCGGCTCGCGCTGATCGACGGCGACACGATTCTCGAAGCGCGCATCCTGCCCGAGGGCGAGCTGATCGCCGGCACCATCGTCCGCGCCCGCCTGATCGCGCGGATGCCCGAACGCGGCCAGGGCATCGTCGCGTGGGGTGACGGCGAAGCGCTGGTCGCGCCGCTTCCTGCCGGCGTCACCCAGGGCGCCGAGACGCTGGTCGAGATCACCCGCCCCGCCATCCCCGAACCCGGCAAGCCCAAGCGCGCCCGCGCCCGCCCGGCCCGCGCCGAGCTGCGCGAAGGCCTGGCGGCGGCCGACCTGCCCGCCGCGACCATGCTGCGCCACACCGACCCGGACCGGTTCGAAGCCGCCGGCTGGTCCGAACTGCTGGAGGAGGCGGCGACCGGCCGCGTGAGCTTGCCCGGCGGCACGCTCGACATCGCGCTGACCCCGGCGATGACGCTGATCGACGTGGACGGCACGCTGTCTCCGGCTGCACTGACGACCGCGGGCGCCACCGTCGCCGCGCGCGCCATCCGCCGCCTCGACCTGGCCGGTTCGATCGGCATCGACCTGCCCGGCACCGACAAGGCCGCGCGCGCGGCCGCCGCCGACGCGATCGACGCCGTTCTGCCGCAACCCTTCGAGCGCACCGCGGTCAACGGCTTCGGCTTCGTCCAGATCGTCCGCCCGCGCCGCCGCCGGTCGCTCCCTGAGATCTACGCGATGGAGGCCCCCCTCGCCCACGCCCGCGCGCTGCTGCGCCGCGCCGAGCGCAGCCCCGGCATCGGCGAACGCGTGCTGACCGCGCAACCCGCCGTCATCGCCGAGATCGAGTCGCGCCCGGCCTGGACGCGGGAACTCGGCCGTCGCACCGGCACCGCGATCGTCTTGCAGGGCGACCCCGGCCTCGCCATATCCGCCGGCCATGTCCAGGCCCGCCACGCGTAACCTCTGCCCCGTCTGCGCCAAGCCCTCGGCCGCGCCGCACAGCCCGTTCTGTTCGCAGGGGTGCCGCGACCGCGACCTGCTGCAATGGCTGGGCGAGGGCTATCGAATTCCGGGGCCCGCCGCCGATCCGGGACTAGACACGCCCGATTCCCACGACTAAAGGCAGCGCTCCTTCGCGGGCCAAGTACCGCGTGAATGCCTAGGTAGCTCAGTTGGTAGAGCATGCGACTGAAAATCGCAGTGTCGGCGGTTCGATCCCGTCCCTAGGCACCATTCCCCCGACATCGCTGATTTCAAGCCGCTCCCCGCGCGCGGTCGATCTGTTCCAGCGACTTGCCTTCGTTGCGCGGCGCCCAGATCATCCCGATCACGCCCGACGCCACCAGAAAGCCGGTCAGGATCCATGCAAGCACCGTGAAGTCGTACGCCGCCAGCGTCGGCACCGCGAGGCTCCAGATGCCAAGGCCGATGCGGACGATCGCGAAGGTCAGCCCTTGCGCGGTGGATCGGATGGCAGTCGGGAAAAGCTCGGCCGACCAGAGCTGGAAGAAGCTCTGCGCGCCGAAGCCGCCGGCCACCCCCATGATGACGATATGCGCGACCACCACCTCCAGCCGGAAGCCGAAGATCGCGAGCAGCGCCATGCCGACGACGTGCAGGACGGCCGAAATCCCGAACAGCGTGCGCTGGTTGACGCGGTCCGACAGGGTCATGAAGATGCCCAGGATCGACAGCATCCCGATCAGGAAATAGCTCGCCGGCAACATCGTCGCGGTCCATTCGGGCAGGTTGTTCCGCTCGATCAGATAGGGCGTGAAGAAGCCGTTGTAGCCCGCCCACAGGTTCCAGAACCCGTACATCGCGGCAAGGAACAGGACCGACCCGAGATAGGGCGCGCGTAGCAGCAGGCGCCAGTCGCGCGAAGCCTGGGCGCCGTCGGACGCCGCCTGCGCCTCCTCCCATCGCTGCGATTCGCGCATTCGCGAGCGGAGGAAGGTGAGGGCAAGCGCCAGCACCATCAGATGGATGAACAGCCAGCGCACGCCGTCGAGGCCGAAGGGCTTCAGGAAATAGGCCGCCACCAGCACCGCGACCGGCCCCAGATACCACAGCAGTTGCGCGACACCCGAATGTGCCCCGCGCTTCGTGTCGGGCGCCTGCTCGGCGATCAGCGACCAGGACGCCGGGATGTCCGCCCCGACCGCCAGACCGACCAGCACGAAGCCCAGCACGATCATCCACGGGGCGGACGCGAACACCAGCCACGCCATGCCGAACGCGTAGAACAGCATGTCGTACTGGTAGATCCGTTTCCGGCCAAACCGGTCGCACAGCACGCCGCCGATCAGCGCGCCGACACCGGCGGAAATCGCGTTCGCACTGAACGCGGCGATCAGGCCGATGAAACTGTCGGACAGGCCGTATACGTCCTTCCACAGCGCCAGTGCGACCGATCCGGCGACGATCGACCCGGCGTCGATGTAGTTGGCCAGCCCGGCCAATATGGTGTCCCGCCAGCCCGCGTTCGGTTCGCCCGACATTCGCATCCCCTCGACCGCCTCCTGCCGGATCATCGCGGCAGGCATTTCCTACAGTATGATTATCTTTCCCGTTTAATGGGAGCAAGTGACCTTTCCCGCCAATTGAGCATGGGCGGCAGCGGGGCTATGAGCCCGACGTGTCCCAATCCCCGCTGCCTTTCCGCGTCCTTGCGCTCTATCGCTTCACGCCGTTCGCCGACCCGGCCATGATCAAGCCGGCACTGCTTGCGGTGTGCGAGGCCCACGACGTCCACGGCACGCTACTGCTCGCGACCGAGGGGCTGAACGGCACGATCGCCGGCCGCGATGCGGGCGTGCAGGCAGTGCTGGATCACCTGCGTGCCCTGCCGGGCTGCGCCGATCTCGCCGGCCGCGAATCGCGCGCCGCGGCTCCGCCGTTCCACCGGATGAAGGTACGCATCAAACGCGAGATCGTGACGATGGGCGAGCCTGCGGTCGATGCGTCCGACGCCGGCACCTATGTCGCGCCGAAGGACTGGAACGCGCTGATCGCCGATCCCGACACGGTCGTCGTCGACACGCGCAATGCGTACGAAGTGCGTATCGGCACGTTTGCCGGCGCGGTCGATCCGGCAACGGACAGCTTCCGCGACTTCCCGGCCTGGGTGCGCGAGAACCGCGCGGCGCTGGAGGGCAAGCGGATCGCGATGTTCTGCACCGGCGGCATCCGCTGCGAAAAGGCGACCGCGCTGGTGAAGGCGGAAGGGTTCGCCGACGTCCACCATCTGCAGGGCGGTATTCTGAACTATCTGGAGCACGTCGCCCCGGCCGACAGCCTGTGGCGCGGCGAGTGCTTCGTGTTCGACGAGCGCGTGGCGGTCGGCCACGGTCTGGAGATCGGCACCCACGGCCTGTGCCGCGCCTGCCGGATGCCGGTCAGCCCGGAGGACCGGGCGTCGCCGCTGTACGAAGAGGGCGTGTCATGCCCGGCGTGCCACGATACCAAGGATACGGCCCAGCGCGCGGGCTATGCCGAACGGGCGAAACAGGCGGCACTCGCCGAAGCGCGCGGCGAGCGACATGTGGGGCAGCGGTCGGTCAGACCGTGAAGCTTTCCCCGCACCCGCACGCGCCCTTGGCGTTCGGGTTGTTGAATACGAACCCCGCGGCGAAGTCGTCCTCGACCCAGTCCATCGTCGATCCGACGAGATACAGCACCGACGCGCCATCGACGAACAGCGTGCCGCCCGGTGTCGCGATCGCTTCGTCGAACGGCGCGGCTTCCGTCACATAGTCGACCGAATAGGCAAGCCCCGAGCAGCCGCGCCGCGGCGTCGAGAGCTTGACGCCCACCGCCCCCTCCGGCGCACGCGACATCAGGTCGGCGACGCGCGCTTGCGCACCGGGGGTCAAATTTAACACGGCAGGCCGTGGTCGAGCAATCGTGGCCATTACAACATCCCGAGTTCGAGCTTCGCCTCGTCGCTCATCTTCGACGGGTCCCACGGCGGATCCCAGACGAGGTTGACGTCGACGGTGCCCACGCCGGGGACCGCGCCGACGCGCAGTTCGACTTCGGCGGGCATCGATTCGGCGACCGGGCAGTGCGGCGTCGTCAGCGTCATCGTGACGACCGCATGGCCGTCGTCGGTGACCTCGACGTTGTAGATCAGCCCGAGTTCGTAGATGTTCACCGGAATCTCGGGGTCGAAAATATCCTTCAACGCCGCGATGATCCCGTCGTAGGTCTCGCCGCCGGGCTCGCCCGCAGCCAACCCCTTGGGCTTTTCCGCCAGGAAGCCGGAGAGATAGTCGCGCTTGCGCTCGCCCGTCTCCTCCATCGCATCCTCGACCCGCGCACGTGGCGGCGGGGCCACGGCGTCCACTTCCTCGACAGCGAACCGCTCGCTCATCCGAATATCCTCGTTACTCGCTTGATCCCCTTCACCAACGCATCGACGTCGGCAGGGGAGTTATAAACGCCAAAGCTCGCCCGCGCGGTCGCCGCCACGCCCAGCAGGTCCATCAGCGGCTGTGCGCAGTGATGGCCGGCGCGGATCGCCACCCGGCTCTCGTCCAAGATGGTGCCGATGTCGTGCGGATGCACCCCCTCGACCGCGAAACTGACGATCCCGGCCGAGTCCGCCGGCCCGAACAGCGTGACCGAATTGATCCCCGACAACGCATCGCGGGTCGCCCGCACCAGCGCGGTCTCGTGCGCGTGGATACGATCCAGGCCGATCGCGCTGACGTAATCGATCGCGGCGTGGAGCCCGAGCACGCCGACGATGTGCGGCGTCCCTGCCTCGAACCGGGTCGGGGCGGGGGCGTAGGTCGTGCGCTCGAAGCTCACCTTGTCGATCATCGACCCGCCGCCCTGATATGGCGGCATCGCCTCGAGCAGGTCGGCACGGCCCCACAGCACGCCGATGCCGGTCGGGCCGTAGAGCTTGTGCCCGGAAAACACATAGAAGTCGCAGTCGAGCGCGCGCACGTCGACGCCCAGCCGCGCGACCGCCTGGCACCCATCGACCAGCAGCTTCGCGCCGACGCCGTGCGCCAGGTCCGCGGCATGGCGGACGTCGAGCACCGAGCCGAGCACGTTCGACACATGCGCCAGCGCGACCAGCTTGTGGCGCTCCGTCAGCATCCGCTCACACGCGTCCAGATCGATGCGGTGGTCGGCGGTCAGCGGCACGACGTCGATGGCTAGGCCCTTCGCCTCCGCGACCATCTGCCACGGCACGATGTTCGAATGATGCTCCAGCGCCGACAGCAGGATGCGGTCGCCGGCCTTCAGCTGCGTGCCGGCCCAGCATTGCGCGACGAGGTTGATCCCCTCGGTCGCACCACGGACGAAGACGATTTCGCCCTCTTGCCCGCCGATGAAGCTCGCGACGCGGCGGCGGGCGGCCTCGTAGGCGAGCGTCATGTCGGCCGAGCGCTGGTACACGCCGCGGTGAACGGTGGCATAGTCCTGCGCGTAGCCACGGGCGATCGCATCGATCACGGCCCGCGGTTTCTGTGCGGTGGCGGCGGTGTCGAGGTACGCCCAGCCTTCGGGAATGGCGGGGAAGTCGGCGACCGTGTCTAGCTCCTCCCCGGCACGGGGAGGGGGACCGCGACGCGCAGCGTCGGGGTGGAGGGGGCTCTCCGAAAGGGATGAACCATGAGGCGC
>NZ_LMLB01000001.1:41065-52012 GCF_001421785.1 Sphingomonas sp. Leaf33
CCGTCTCCAGCCACCGATCGGCATCCGCGACGAACGCCGCGCGCACCGTCTCATCGCCGATCCGCTCCAGCGCGTCCGCCACGAACGCCCGCGTCAGCAGGGCCTTCGCGCGCGCCGGCGTGATCCCGCGACTTTCGAGGTAGAACAGCGCCCGCCGGTCCAACTCGCCCACCGTCGCGCCGTGCGCGCACTTCACGTCGTCGGCGAAGATCTCCAGCTCGGGCTTCAGGTTCACGGTCGCCGTCCGCTGCAACAGCAACCCACGCAGGCTTTGCTGGCCATCGGTTTTCTGCGCGTTACGCGCGACCTCGACTGCGGCGGCAAGGCTGGCGGTGGAGGTATCCGCCGCGACCGCGCGCCACGTCTGGTGGCTGCTGCCGTGCGGCTTGGCGTGACGCACGCGCACCGCGCATTCCTGTCGCTGGGCGCCGCGGGTCAGCAGCGCGCCACCCATTTCGGCATAGGCCTCGTCCCCGTCGAGCGCGATCGCGGCATCGAACCGCGTGCCCATGCCGCCCGCGCCCAGGAAGGTCGCGACGTAGGATGCAGCCTGCCCGATCGACACTTCGTCGCGGGTCGACACGAAGCCGGCGTCGGCGATGACACGCACGGCGCGCTGCAATCGGGCGGAGCGGGCGAGTTCGACCTGCACCAACCGGTTCGCCCAGCCGGTGCCGACATAGGTTTCGACAATGCTCGCGACCGCATCCTCGCCCAGCCGAATGCGCGCGGGCAGATGATTCTCGCCGCCGGTCGAGACATGGACGATCTCGACCACGGTTTCGGCCTGCGTTGCGTCAAGCGTCAGCGACCAACCGGTCCCGCTCGCCTGCGCACCCAGCGGATGCGCGGTCGTCAGGTTTAGCGCCTCGACGACCAGCCGGCCCGGCGCGCTCTGTTCAGGCGCGAAGACGCCGTCGACGAACACCAGACGCGGGCCGTCGAGCCCGAGCGACGCCGCTGCCGGCAGGCTCGACCGTTCGCTGGCCGCTGCGGTGCGCAGCGTCTCCAGATCGGCCCAGCGCCACGCTTCCTCGCGCGGGTTGGGAAGGGCAAGCGTCGCCATCAGCGTAACCCTCCCGCACGACGGGCAGTCAATTCGACGAGGCCGCGATCACCGACGGTCTTCATACAATCCTGCAATTCCTGATCGAGCGCCGCCCGCATCACCTTGCGCACCGAAGGCCGGACCTCGCGATCGGATGTGGTCGCATAGCGCGACTGATACGTCGGATAGCAACTCTCGATCGCCGTGCAGCCGACGCGATCGACATCGGCATCGCCCGACGACACCTTGATCCGACACTGCGGCCCCGACGACGTGAACGCGACCTGCGCCCGAAACTTGTCGAGGCTGGTGCTCGTCACCGTCACGTAATCGGCACCGAGCATCAGGAGAGCCGCGAGGATCACGCCGCGACCGCCCCGTAACCTTCGCGCTCCAGCTCGTGTGCCAGTTCCGGCCCGCCCGACCGCGTGATGCGACCATCGGCCAGGACGTGGACGCGATCCGGCTGCACATAGTCGAGCAGCCGCTGATAGTGGGTGATGAGCAGCACCGCCTTGTCGGCCTTGCGCATGATGCGGTTGATGCCGTCGCCGACGATCCGCAGCGCGTCGATGTCGAGGCCGCTGTCGGTCTCGTCCAGGATCGCGAACTTCGGCGCGATGATCCCCATCTGCACCATCTCGTTGCGCTTCTTCTCGCCGCCCGAAAAGCCGACATTGACCGGGCGCTTGAGCATGTCCTGCTGGAGACCCAGCGCATCGGCCTGCGCCCGCGCGATTTTCAGAAACTCGGCGCCCGACAGCGGCTTTTCATCGCGCGTCGCGCGCTGGGCGTTCAGGCTTTCGCGCAGGAACTGGACGTTCGACACGCCGGGGATCTCGACCGGATACTGGAAGCCCAGGAATACGCCGGCGGCGGCGCGCTCATGCGGTTCGAGCGCGAGCAGGTCCAGCCCGTCGAACGTCACCGACCCCGCGGTCACTTCATAGCCCGGCCGGCCGCCCAGCACATAGCCGAGCGTCGACTTGCCCGCGCCGTTCGGTCCCATGATCGCATGGACCTCGCCCGCATTCACGGTGAGGCTCAGGCCCTTGAGGATTTCCTTGCCGTCGATTTCGGCGTGAAGGTTTTCAATTTTGAGCATCAAGCGACCAATTCATTCCCTGTTCGTCCTGACGCAGCCCAACTTGACTGAGGACGGCATTAATCCTGTCGCGTTCACGAGAAGCGACGGCGTTGTCATAAGCGCGAGCAAACCGGCGGCAGCTAATCGGTCGTTGACGGTCATTCCCGAGAAGTCCTTATCCAACGGACCCCTCCAGGCTGATCCCCAGCAACTTCTGCGCCTCGACCGCGAATTCCATCGGCAGCTGCTGCAGCACCTCGCGCGCGAAGCCATTGACGATCAGCGCCACCGCCGCTTCCTGATCCAGCCCGCGCGACATGGCGTAGAAAAGCTGGTCCTCGCTGATCTTCGACGTCGTCGCTTCATGCTCGATCTGCGCCGACGGGTTGCGGACCTCGATATACGGCACGGTATGCGCGCCGCACTGGTCGCCCAGCAGCAGAGAATCACACTGGGTGAAGTTGCGCACCCCCTCCGCATTCGGCGCGACGCGAACGAGGCCGCGGTAGGTGTTGTCGCTGCGGCCGGCCGAAATCCCCTTTGACACGATGGTCGATCGCGATCCCTTGCCGTTGTGGATCATCTTGGTGCCGGTGTCGGCCTGCTGGCGGTTGTTGGTGACCGCGACCGAGTAGAATTCGCCGACCGAGTCCTCGCCGTTCAGCACGCACGACGGGTATTTCCACGTGACCGCCGAGCCTGTCTCGACCTGCGTCCAGCTGACCTTACTGCGCTTGCCCTGGCACAGCCCGCGCTTGGTCACGAAGTTGTAGATGCCGCCCTTGCCGTTCTCGTCGCCGGGATACCAGTTCTGGACGGTCGAATATTTGATCTCCGCATCGTCGAGCGCGACCAGTTCGACGACCGCGGCGTGGAGCTGGTTCTCGTCGCGCATCGGCGCGGTGCAGCCCTCCAGATAAGAGACATACGCGCCCTTGTCGGCGACGATCAGCGTGCGTTCGAACTGGCCGGTGTTCTCGGCGTTGATACGGAAATAGGTGCTCAGCTCCATCGGGCACCGCACGCCTTCCGGAATATAAACGAAGGTCCCGTCGCTGAAGACCGCGCAATTGAGCGTCGCGAAGTAATTGTCGTGCATCGGCACGACCTTGCCCAGCCACTTCCTCACCAGATCGGGATATTCGCGGATCGCCTCAGAGATCGAGCGGAAGATGACGCCGGCGGCTTCCAACTCGGCGCGGAAGGTCGTCGCGACGCTGACCGAATCGAACACCGCATCGACCGCGACCTTGCGCGCGCCCTCGACGCCGGCAAGCACCTTCTGCTCCTCGATCGGGATGCCCAGCTTTTCGTAGACGCGCTTGATCTCTGGATCGAGCTCGTCGAGGCTGGAGATGGTCGGCTTCGCCTTGGGCTCGGCGTAATAATACGCGTCCTGGTAATCGATCGGGTCGATGTTCAGCTTGGCCCAGTTCGGCGCCTCCATCGTCTGCCACAGGCGAAACGCCTTCAGCCGCCAGTCGAGCATCCATTCGGGCTCGTTCTTCTTGGCGCTGATGTAGCGGACGGTGTCTTCGCTCAGACCCTTTGGCGCGAATTCCTGCTCGATGTCCGAATGGAAGCCCCATTCGTACGTCTTGTTCGCGGCCTCGTAAGCCTCGGCATTTTTGGTAGCCATTACGCGGGAACTCCGGCGGACAGGGTGGCGAGCGTGACGCCCGCGAGCGCGCCGCGGACGGCGCCGTTGACGTGGGACATGTGCGGGCGGACGTGGCAGCCGCCGCCGACCGCGCAGTCATGGGAATTGGGATCGACGCAGGTCGTCAGGCCGATCGGCCCTTCGATCGCCTCGACGATATCGGCCAGCGTGATCGTCGCCGGGGGTCTCGCGAGGCGGAAGCCGCCGCCGGTGCCGCGCGCGCTGTCGATCAGGCCGGCGGCGCTGAGGCGACTGACGAGCTTCTGCACGGTAGGCAGCGGCAGGCCGGTCTCCTCGGCAATGACCGTCGCGTTAAGCCGGCCGGACACGCCGCAATGCCGCGCGGCGGCTGCGAGCAGCACAACGGCATAATCGGCTTGGGCGGTCAGGCGCATTGTTGCGAGCGGCTCTCAAATCGGAGGGAATCGTTCCGATTGGGCAGATAGGGGGTGGGGGTGTGTTGCACAACCCATAGGCGGCGGGTGCAGACCACCCCTCCCCCCGTCCGTGCTGAGCTTGTCGAAGCACCGTCCTTCGTGCCGCGAGCGATAAGCGGGCGTATCAAAGAACGGCCCTTCGACAAGCTCAGGGCGAACGGGGTGAGGTTGTGGTTCACGCCAAACAAAAACCCGCCCGGTCGCGATGACCGGACGGGCAGGCACCCTCTCCAGGGACGTCAGGTCAGCCGAGGCGCCCCAACCGATGGTACAGGTTGCTGAACTTGGCCGAGCGCGGTTCGTCGGCGATCTTGCGGACGTAATCGGCGACGGCTTCCTTCATCAGCCCGAAATCCTCGGTCGAGAAGACGGCACGGCTGCGTTGCGGTTCCTTGGTCATCGTCTCGTCTCCCTTAGGCGGCTTGCTTGGTGAACTGATCGGCCTCGGTGCTTTCCGAATAGGCGGTGGTGGAGCTGCTGCCCCCGGCCAACGTCGTGGCGACGAGGTCGAAGTACCCAGTGCCCACCTCGCGCTGGTGCTTGGTCGCGGTGTAGCCATTGGCTTCCGCCGCGAACTCGGCCTGCTGTAGCTCCGAATACGCCGCCATGCCGCGGTCCTTGTACCCGCGCGCCAGCTCGAACATTCCGTAGTTCAGCTGATGGAAGCCGGCGAGCGTCACGAACTGGAACTTGTACCCCATCGCCCCGATCTCGCGCTGGAACCGAGCGATGTCGTCACGGTCGAGGTTCTTTTCCCAGTTGAAGCTGGGCGAGCAATTGTACGCCAGCATCTTGTTCGGGAATTCCTTCTTGATCGCCTCGGCGAAGCGGCGCGCGTCGTCCATGTTCGGCTTGGACGTTTCCCACCACAGCAGGTCGGCGTGTTCGGCAAAGGCCAGCCCGCGCTTGATGCAATGGTCGACGCCGGTGCCGTCCTTCAGGCGGTAGAAGCCCTCGGGCGTGCGTTCGCCGGTCAGGAACTCGCGGTCGCGTTCGTCGATGTCGCTCGTGATGAGCTTTGCGCTTTCCGCATCGGTCCGCGCACAGATGATCGTCGGCACGCCGCTGACGTCCGCGGCCAGGCGCGCGGCATCCAGGTTGCGGATATGCGCCTGCGTCGGGATCAGCACCTTGCCGCCCAGGTGGCCACACTTCTTCTCGGCGGCCAGCTGGTCCTCGTAATGCACGCCCGCGGCACCCGCCGCGATATACGCCTTCATGATCTCGAAGCAGTTGAGCGGCCCGCCGAAGCCGGCCTCGGCATCGGCGACGATCGGCGCCAGCCAGTCGCGGGTCGCACCGCCCTCGCTATGTTCGATCTGGTCGGCGCGCAGCAGCGCGTTGTTGATCCGCCGCGCCAGCTCCGGTCCGGCGTTGGCGGGATAGAGCGACTGGTCGGGGTACATCGCGCCGGCGGTGTTGGCGTCGGCCGCGACCTGCCAGCCCGACAGGTAGATCGCCTGAAGCCCCGCGCGGACCTGCTGCATCGCCTGGTTGCCGCTCATCGCGCCTAGCGAGTTGATGTACGGCTCGGTCTGCAACAGCTCCCACAGCTTCAGCGCGCCGCGGCGAGCAAGGCTATGCTCGATCGGCACCGACCCGCGCAGCCGCTCGACGTCCGCCGGGGCATAGGGGCGCACGATGCCGTCGAAGCGGCCCTTCGGGGCAGGAACCAGGTCTTCGAACGTCGTGGTCATCGTGTAGTCCCTTCGTCGTGTTCAGGTGATGACACTACCTGCGAGGCCGGTCGACAGAATACCCCGGAAGTGACAGACGTGAGGTCTTCAGGTCGCCGGAGCGGCTTGCACTTGCTGTCGCGTTGTAAAGTCTTCACAAGACCGTCATGGCCGATCGCAAGCTCTTCGCCGGACATGCCGTCCGCCGCCTTCGCCGCGGCGCTGCGCTGACGCAGGCGGCGATGGCGGAGATGCTGGGGATATCCCCCAGCTACCTCAACCTCGTCGAGCGCAACCAGCGCCCGGTGTCCGCCAGCCTGCTGCTTGGCCTAGCCGAGCGCTTCGACTTCGACCCGCGCACGCTGGCGGCAGGCGAGCCCGGTGGGGGTGCGGAAGCGATTCGCCGCCGCCTGGCCGACCCGATCTTCGCCGACCTGGAGATCGACCGCGCCGAGCTTGAGGAATGGCTGATCGGTGCGCCCGGCGGCGCGGAAGCGTTCGCCCGTGCCTACGATCGCGGCGGCGGCAGTGTGACGGCAGCCGAACCCACCGACAGCAGTACCGCCGTCCGCCGCGAGATCGAGCGGTGGCGCAACCACTTCGCTGACCTCGACACCGCCGCCGAAGCGCTCGCCGACGAACTGCGTCAGGGCGCGGGCGACCTGTTCGGCAGCCTGGCCGACCGGCTGCGGGTCAAGCACCATCTTTCGATCCGCATCCTGCCGCTGGACGTGCTGACCGACGTCCGTGTGCGGATCGACCTGCACGCGCGGCAGATCCAGTTGTCGGAGACGCTCGACCCGCCGAGCCGCGTGTTCGCGCTCGCCCGCCACCTCGGTCAGATCGAGGCGCGCCCCGAGATCGACGCCCTCGTCCGCGGTGCGGGCTTTGCCGACCGCACGTCTGACAAGCTCTACCGCCGGCACCTGACGGGATATTTCTCCGCCGCGGTGATGATGCCCTACGCCCGCTTCCTGCGCGCGTGCGAAACGACCGGATATGATCTCGACCTGATCCGCCGCCGCTTCGGCGCCTCGCCCGAACAGGTCGCGCACCGGCTGACGACCTTGAGCCGCGTCGGCGCGCGCGGGTTACCGTTCTTCATGCTGCGCACCGACCGCGCAGGCCAGGTGTCGAAGCGATTCGCGGGCGCCAGCAACGCTCGGCTGGTGGAAGGGCCGGGGCTCTGCCCGTTGCTCGACACCTTCACCGTCTTCCAGCGTCCCGACGAGCGCATCGTCCAGCTCGTCCAGCTGGAGGACGGCACGCGCTGGTTCACCTCCTCGCGCTGCGTCGGCCCGCCGGGGGGCTGGCAGGGTGCGGTGCGCGCGCGATTCGCGGTCACGCTGGGCCTTGCGGCCGACGCGGCCGGCACGCTTGCCGCCGCGCGCGGCCTGGACCTCGCCGCAGAAGCGGCTCCGATCGGTCTGGGCTGCCGCGCCTGCACCCGCCCCGACTGCCCGCAACGCTCCGCCGCCCCGGCGGGCCGCGCGGTGATCGTCAACGATCGGGAGGCGGGAGTGTCGCCGTTCGGCTTTGCCGGGGACTGATTAACGACGCATCGCAGCCACCGCGACACCCGCCGCCATCACCGCGCCGCCGCCGGCGCGCTGCGACCACAGCCGTACGGCGGGATGGCGGATCAGCCCCGAGGCGGTCGATGCGGTCAGCGCGTAGAGCGTATCGGTTGCCGCCGCGATCAGTGTGAACGTGGCGACCAGAATCGCGGCCTGCGGCACGTACGGCTGATCGGCGCGGATGAATTGCGCGGCGAAGGCGATGAAGAACAGGATCGTCTTTGGGTGAAAGGTACCGACCGCGACATTGGTCAGGAAGGCCGCCCGCGGGCTGACCGGTCGGCGCCCCGCCGTGTCCACGGCAGCTGCGCTCGACCGCAGGATCGCGATGGCGCCGATGGCGATTAGATAGGCGGCGCCCATCCATTTCAGGACAGTGAAGGCCACCGCCGACGCGCCGAGGATGGCTCCGGCCCCCGCCAGCGACACCGTCATCGCCAGCGCGTTGCCGACCGCCATCCCCGCGACCGACGCCAGTGCGACCCGACGCCCCGAACTGAAGGCGAAACCAATGATGCTCGCGACGCCGGGGCCCGGGATCACGCCCATGACGAGCGAAGCCACGGCGAAGGTCAGCCAGAGATGCGCGTCTATTCCCTTCCCTTTCCCTCAGCCCATCGTCGTCTCGCCAAGGAACGGCGCAGCGATCTCGGGGGTAATGCGCAGCAGCCGTCCGGTCGCCTTGTCGAGCAATGCCCAGGTCGTGCGTGCCTCGACCTTCACCTTGCCGTCGTCGCCGGTGAACCGGACGTGGCGGTCGAAGCGCGCGCCTTTCGGTGCCTCGCCGACCCAGGTTTCGCCGATCACGCTTTCGCCAGTAACCAGATTGCCGCGATAGTCGATCTCGTGGCGGACGACGACCCAGACATAGGCGTCCTGATGCTCGGGCGGGGCGACCGCGGCCCAGTGCGCAACGGCAATGTCCTGGATCCAGCGCACCCACTCGGCATTGTTGACGTGGCCCAGTTCGTCGATGTGGTCGGGCTGGGCGGTGAAGCGGCGGGTGAACGGCGTCATGGCCCGACCTTAGCGATTTCCGATCAATCCGCATCATCGTGATTGGATCAGAAAGGTCGCGACGACGTCCGGCGCACTTCCTGACCTAACTTCTGGAGGGGGGCGATTTCGCGCGGCGGCGGTGTCCCTCGTGGACTGCGGGGGTAGAGCCCCGTCCCTTCCTCGCCCCTAGTCACGAAGCAAATCCGCGCCGTCCCGACAATGCACGTCGGTCGAAACCGTTTGAACGTCACGTCGCCGCTTGCAAAACGCAAAAGCGCCCCGACCGCGGAGGGTCGAGGCGCGTTGTGTTCTGAGCCGGTAATCAGCGGGCGGCCAGCTGGATCGTTTGCGCGCGAGGCGCGACCTGCCCCGTGACGCGATCGATGGCGACACCGCGCTGCTGCCAACCCTGCTCGGTGTAGCAGTCGCCGCGGCGGATCATGCGGTTGGCGTAGGAGCCTGCGGTGCCCCAGCCGCTGCGGATGCAGTAGCGCGCGCCGCCGTCGTGGCGGGTGAGTGTCACGGCGTCGAAGGCGCCGGTCCGCGCGGCGGCCGGAACGGCGGTAACGATTAGGCTGGCGGCGGTGGCGGCGATCAGGGCGATGGTCTTGGTCACGGGTATGTCTCCTTGGCTTGGTCGGCGGGGCGCTGGGTGGCGCTGCACGAGGGAGACACTGCATGAGGTGTGCCAGTGTTCTATATCACTGAAACGTATCGGAAATTCTGAGTGCTTGAAATTTGGCGCGCAAAAGGAGTCGCAAATCACGCCAGATTTCGGCGCTGTGCACCTTCGGAAATTGGCAAAACAAAACGCCCCGGCATTGCTGCCGAGGCGTTTCTTAGTCTGGCGATGTCCCTGGAAGGATCAGTCGACCTTCGGCAGCGTCTCGAACTGGTGATACGGCGGCGGCGAGCTGAGCGTCCACTCGAGCGTCGTCGCGCCTTCACCCCACGGATTGTCGCCCGCCTTCTTGCCCGCCATCAGCGACCAGATGACGTTCACGAAGAACACCACCATGCCGGCCGCCATGATCATGTAGCCGATCGTCGCGACGTTGTTGAAGTGCGCGTAGGCGTCGGGATAGTCCGGGTAACGCCGCGGCATCCCCTGCAACCCTAAGAAGTGCATCGGGAAGAACAGGATGTTTACGCCGATGAAGAACACCCAGAAATGCAGCTGGCCGAGGAACTCGTTCAGCATCTTGCCGGACATTTTCGGGAACCAGTAGGTGAAGCCGGCGAACAGCGAGAACACCGCGCCCAGCGACAGCACATAGTGGAAGTGCGCGACGACGTAATAGGTGTCCTGCATATAGTCGTCGACGCCGCCGTTGGCGAGCACGACGCCGGTCACGCCGCCCACGGTGAACATGAAGATGAAGCCGATCGCCCAGACCATCGGGGTCGGGAAGCGCATCGACCCGCCCCACATCGTCGCGATCCACGAGAAGATCTTGATGCCGGTCGGGACCGCGATGACCATCGTCGCTGCGGTGAAGTACATCTTGGTGTTCACGCTGAGACCGGTGGTGAACATGTGGTGCGCCCACACGACGAAGCCGACCACGCCGATCGCGACCATCGCGTAGGCCATGCCGAGATAGCCGAACACCGGCTTGCGGCTGAACGTCGCGACGATGTGGCTGACGATGCCGAAGCCCGGCAGGATCATGATGTAGACTTCGGGGTGACCGAAGAACCAGAACAGGTGCTGGTACAGCACCGGGTTTCCGCCGCCGGCCGGATCGAAGAAGGTCGTGCCGAAGTTGCGGTCGGTCAGCAGCATGGTGATGGCCGCTGCCAGCACCGGCAGCGCCAGCAGCAGCAGGAAGGCGGTGACCAGCACCGACCAAACGAACAGCGGCATCTTGTGCAGGGTCATGCCCGGCGCGCGCATGTTGAAGATGGTCGTGATGAAGTTGATCGCGCCCAGGATCGACGAGGCACCGGCCAGGTGGAGCGACAGGATCGCCATGTCGGTCGACGGTCCGGGCTCGCCGTAGGTGGACAGCGGAGCGTAGAGCGTCCAGCCGTTGCCCGCGCCGCCGAAGAACGGCGAGGCCAGCAGCAGCGCGAACGACGGCACCAGCAGCCAGAACGAGATGTTGTTCATGCGCGGGAACGCCATGTCCGGCGCCCCGATCATGATCGGCACGAACCAGTTGCCGAAGCCGCCGATCATCGCCGGCATGACCATGAAGAACACCATGATCAGGCCGTGCGCGGTGATCAGCACGTTCCAGAAGTGCAGCGCCTCGTCGAAAGTCACCGTGCCGCCGTGCAGCACGCCGGCCCACTGGGGCAGGTACTGGATGCCCGGATGCATCAGTTCGGCGCGCATCAGGCCCGAGATCGCGCCGCCGATGATACCGGCAGTGATCGCGAAGATCAGGTAGAGAGTGCCGATATCCTTGTGATTGGTCGACAGGAACCAGCGGGCGAAGAAGCCCGGCTTGTGATCGG
>NZ_LMLB01000001.1:52038-54789 GCF_001421785.1 Sphingomonas sp. Leaf33
ATCGGTCATCGGTTAGTTTCCACGAGCGCCGAACGCGCCTTGGGTGGCGGGTGCGGCCTGGTTCGAAGTGGCGGGGGTTTCGGTCGTGTTGACGACGGCGGCGGTGTCGTTCGCCGGCACAATCGCATTGGCGGGCGTCGCGGTGTCGTCGGCGCCGGCGGCGTTGCCGTTCAGATTGGCAGCCGTGGTGCTCGGCGCAGCGGCGCCGGGCATCTTGCCGCCCTTCGCCGCGATCCACGCCGCGAACTGCTGCGGGCTGACCGCCTCCACCGCGATCGGCATATAGGCGTGACGCGCGCCGCACAGTTCGGAGCACTGGCCGAAGTACAGGCCTGGCTTCTCGATCGTGAAGCTGGTCTCGTTGATCCGGCCGGGGATCGCGTCCAGCTTGATCCAGAAGGCGGGGACCGCCCAGCTGTGGATCACGTCGGCGGCGGTGGTCAGCAGGCGGATCGGCACGCCGACCGGCAGGACGATGCGATTGTCGACCGCCAGCAGGCGCGGGCCATCGGCGTCGGTGCGGAAGCGCGTGCCGGCGGGCACTTCGGCGCGCTCCTTCAGCATGTTCGCGGTCACCGCGACGCCGCCGTGGTCGGGATATTCGTAGGTCCAGTACCACTGGTTGCCGGTCGCCTTCAGCGTGACGGCACCGGCCGGCGCGGGCTTGAATTGCGCGGCCAGCAGGCGGATCGACGGGACCGCGATCGCAACGAGGATCAGCACCGGGACCAGCGTCCAGATGACTTCGATCACCGTGTTGTGGCTGGTCTTCGACGGGTTGGGGTTCCGCGCGGCGCGGAAGCGGATCATCGCGTAGACGAGCAGCGCCAGCACCAGCAGCGAGATGGCGGTGATGAGCGGTACCAGCCATACATCGTGGAAATGACGCGCCTGGCGGCCGTTCGGCGTCACCTGCGTCTGCATCCCGAACCAGCCGTCGGTCGGCTGGCCGACGTGTTCGACCGGTTTGATCAGCGGCGTACCGTCGGCGGCCAACAGCGGATCGGCCGGAGTCGCCGCAGCGGCCGGAGTCGCGGTCGCGACCGGTGCGGCGGCAGGCGCGGTCGCAGCGGCGGCCGGGGCGGTCGTGTTCGCCGGGGCGGCAATCGCCCCCGTACCTGCGAGCACGAGCCCGGCGGCGGCGATGATCGTCTTCAGACCAGTCATGCGCATCTGTGTAAAGCCCAAGTCCCTGTTCGATAGCGGCAGGCGTGCACGCGCCGCTTGAGGCCTAAGAAAAGGCCCAATCCCGATGGCCTATACGCGGGGTATGCCCACGCCTCAAGCGTCCTGCGTCACGCTTTTTGCTTAGGCCGTTGCGATGGGCGGTCGTGCTGCGTATGCGGCGGCGGCATGACGCAAGATCAGGTGCTCGACGAATTCCGTGCGGCGGAAGCGCTGCTGGAGGGCCATTTCATCCTGTCGTCGGGGCTGCACTCGCCGCGCTACCTGCAATGCGCGCGCGTGCTGATGGATCCCAGGCGCGCCGCACGGCTGACCGATGCGCTGGCCGCGACGCTGCCAGCGGACCTTGGGATCGAAGCGGTCGTGTCGCCGGCGATGGGCGGGGTGATCGCGGGGCACGAGATGGGGCGCTCGCTGGGCGTGCCGGCGATGTTCCTCGAACGGCCGACCGGCACCTTCGAATTGCGCCGCGGCTTCCGCCTGGACCCCGGCACGCGCGTGCTGATGATGGAGGATGTCGTGACGACCGGCCTATCGAGCCGCGAGGCGATGAAGGCGATCGCCGCGGCGGGCGGCACCGTCGTCGCCGCCGCCGCACTGGTCGACCGGTCGAACGGCGCGGCGCAGTTCGACGTGCCCTTTTACTCGCTGATCCGCCTGGACGTGCCGAGCTATCCGGCAGATGCGCTGCCGGCCGAACTGGCGGCGATCCCGGCGGTCAAGCCCGGCAGCCGGGCGGCGGCATGAGCACGCCCGACCTGCGGCTGGGGGTCAACATCGACCATGTCGCGACCCTCCGCAACGCGCGCGGCAGCGGCTATCCCGATCCCGTTCGCGCCGCCTTCCTGGCCGCCGAAGCCGGCGCCGACGGCATTACCGCGCATCTGCGCGAGGATCGCCGGCACATCACCGATGACGACATCGCCCGGCTGTCCGACGGGTTGCCGATCCCGCTGAACCTGGAAATGGCGGCGACGAACGAGATGCTGGAGATCGCGCTGCGTCATCGCCCGCACGCCGCCTGCATCGTGCCCGAACGCCGTGAGGAGCGCACGACCGAGGGCGGGCTGGATGCCGCCGGGCAGCACAATCACCTGGCGCCGATGGTGATGGCGCTGAGCGACGCGCGCATCCGCGTGTCGCTGTTCATCGAACCCGATCCCCGCCAGATCGAAGCGGCGATCCGGCTGAAGGCGCCGGTCGTCGAGCTGCACACCGGTCGCTACGCCGAACTGTCCGGTGACGCACAGAGCGCCGAACTGCGCCGCCTGGCCGATGCCGCGGCGCTGGCGGCGAAGAACGGGATCGAGGTCCATGCCGGCCATGGCCTGACGTTCGACAATGTCGTACCCGTCGCCGCGATCCCGCAGGTGCGCGAGCTGAACATCGGGCATTTCCTGATCGGCGAGGCGATCTTCGACGGGCTCGGGCCGGTGGTGCGGCGGATGCGCGACCTGATGAACGCGGCGCGGTGAGTTTTTCTGAAAATCCTCCCCGGCACGGGGAGGGGGACCATCGCGCAGCGATGGTGGAGGGGGCGGGCCACAGGCGGTTCGCTCGCGGCGC
>NZ_LMLB01000001.1:54825-63109 GCF_001421785.1 Sphingomonas sp. Leaf33
GTGCCGGGGAGGATTTCGCGCATGATCATCGGCCTGGGCTCCGACCTCTGCAATATCGAGCGCATCCAGTCGTCGCTCGACCGGTTCGGCGCGCGGTTCGAAGCGCGGTGCTTCACCGATGTCGAGCGCACCAAGGCCGACAAGCGTCCCTTCACGCGCGCCGGCACGCTCGCCAAGCGCTTCGCCGCCAAGGAAGCGTTTTCGAAGGCGGTCGGGACCGGTTTCTCAGGCGGCGTGTTCATGAAGGACATCGGCGTCGTGAACCGCCCCGGCGGCGCGCCGACGCTGGCACTGACCGGGGGCGCAAAGGCCAGGCTTGACGCCATGGTTCCCGAGGGCCACGTCGCCCGGATACATCTGACGCTGACCGACGACCATCCCTGGGCCCAGGCGTTCGTCATCATCGAGGCGATCAAGGAAGGTTGATGGCGGAAGACGTGGCGCTCAATCCCAGCGATCCGAATGCGGTGCCGACGACGAGCACCACGCCGGTGCGCCGCACTGACTGGTGGGCGGAACTGAAGGGCCTGTTGTGGCTGGTCGTCGCCGTGCTCGGCTTCCACAGCCTGGTCGCCAAGCCGTTCTACATCCCCAGTGAATCGATGATGCCGGGGCTGCTGGTCGGCGACCGGCTGGTCGTCACCAAATTCCCCTATGGCTACAGCTTCGTCACGCCGACGTTCCACCTGCTCCCGTTCCTGAACGGCCGACTGTTCGGGTCGCTGCCCGAACGCGGCGACGTGGTCATCGTGACGCCGCCGGGCACCCGCACCGACTACATCAAGCGCGTCATCGGTCTGCCCGGCGACCGGCTGGAGGTCCGCGGCGGGACCGTCTTCCTGAACGGCACCCCGGTCCCGCGGCGCGCGATGGGCGACCGCCTGCTGCCGGTCGATCCCAACAACCAGTGTACCAGCTATGGCCCCGATGCGATCGTCCGCGGCCCCGACGGCGCGGAGATGTGCCGCCTGCCGATCTACCGCGAGACGCTGCCGAACGGCCGGTCGTACGACACGATCGACAGCGGCTATTCGTTCGGCGACAATTACGGCCCGGTCACGGTCGCGGCGAACCACGTGTTCCTGATGGGCGACAATCGCGACAATTCCGCCGACAGCCGCTTCCCGCTGGAACCCGACAAGGGTCTGGGTGGCGCGGTGCCGTGGGAGAATATCGGCGGGCGTGCCGAATTCATCACCTTCTCGCTGGACGGCACGGCGACGCTCAACCCGCTGACGTGGCCCAAATCCTTCCGATCGGGCCGCGCCGGCCTGTCGCTTCACCCGCACAAGGACGCGCCATGAGCGATACGCCCGCCGCCGACACCGTGATCCGCGACGGGCGCCGCCCGGTCCCCGTCATCGACGGCGCGAGCCCCAGCGAAGTGCGCGATCCGTTCGTGCGCAAGGAGATCAAGCGTGCGGGCGTGTGGATCGGCATCATCTGCGCGGTCGCGCTGGTCGTGTTGCTGATCCAGCCGTTGCTCATCATTCTCGGCGGGCTGGTCTTCGCATCATTGCTCGACGGCGGCGTCCGGCTGCTCGGGCGCATCCTGCCGATATCGCGGCCATGGCGGCTGCTGATCGTCTGCCTGCTGACCATCGCCTTCCTGGTCGGCACATTCTACCTGACCGGCGTCCAGGTCGCCGAACAGGTCACGCAGCTGCGGTCGACCCTCGAGACGCAGGCCGTGCGCTTCACCACCTATCTGACCCAGCAGGGCCTGATGCCGGGAGCCTCCGACATCAACGGCATCGCGCGCCAGGCGCTGAGCTCGGTCGGGAGGCTGACGTCATGGGTCGGCACCGCGATCAGCGCGCTGACGACGCTGTTCATGATCCTGGTCGTCGGCCTGTTCGTCGCGATCGATCCGCGCACGTACGAACGCGGGCTGCAATGGCTGGTCCCGCAGGACCATCGCGAGGAATTCTCGCTGACCATCCGCCGGATGAGCTACACATTGCGCCGGCTGCTGTTCGGCCGCATCCTGGGCATGATCGCCGAAGGCGTGCTGACCTGGTTTGCGCTGATGCTGGGCGGCGTGCCGATGGCGATGATCCTGGGCATCCTGACCGGGCTGCTGGCGTTCATCCCCAACATCGGCGCCTTCATATCCGGCGCACTGATGATCGCGGTCGGATTTTCCGCCGGGGTCGACACCGGCATGTGGGCGATCGCGACCTATGTCATCGTGCAGGTGTTCGATGGCTATGTTCTGTTGCCGATCGTCGCCAAGAAGACCGTCGACATGCCGCCCGCGCTGACGCTGGGCACCCAGATCCTGGCGAGTGCCTTGCTCGGCATCATGGGCCTGGCGCTGGCCGATCCGATTACCGCGATGGCCAAGGCGGCGCTGGAACGCCGCGGCGAGCGTGCGGCCGAGGATCAGGACGCAGACGAAGCCAGCGCGTCGAACAGCGACAGATAATCCCCCGGTGCATCCCCGGTCATCGCGACCGGGGCGGGCCGAACGGCATCTGCCGCGAGCCGCCGGTCGATCGCCGCGACCAGCGCGGCCGGGTCATCGCGCGGGACGATCGTCCCGTACGTCGCATCAGGGATCAGTTCATGCACCGCCGGCGTCGAATCGGTGGTGACGACCGGTGTGCCGACCGACAGCGCCTCGCGGATCGCGCCGGGCACGCCTTCGTAATCGGATGTCAGCAGCACCGCCGCGGCGCCGGCCATCGCCGGGATCGGATCGGCGACATGGCCGGCCAGGATCAGCCGGTCGCGGAGGTTCAGCACACCGGCGTGACCGACAAGCGCCGCCCGCTCCTCGCCTTCGCCCAGGATGACTAGCGGGATCGTCCGGTCGCTAACATCCGCCAGCGCGGCGATGGCGCGATCCCAGCGCTTCTGCGGGACCAGCCGCCCGACCCCGAGCAGGTAGCGCGGCGGCAGCGACAGACCCGGATCGCCGGTCCCGCGCGGCGGCGGCGGGTTGGGGATGACCGCGATGCGCGCCCGGCCGAGCCGCATGCGGCGCGCGGCATCGGCGGCCATCGCCGGGCTCATCGCGACCAGCCGATCGACGAAGGCGGCGTGCATCCGCAGCCATGCGGCATAGGCGACGCGCATCGGCGGCGCCATGTCGGTGCGGTCGAGCGCGTTGGACAGCTTGGCCAGCGTCGGCGGACACCGGCGCCCCAGCCGGGCCCACGTCCAGCCGGCGACCGCGGTGTAGCGATTGCCGGGGCAGAAGATGACATCGGGTCGCACGCGCGCGACAATCCCCGGCACGCGCGCGACCAGACTGGCATAGTTGCGCGTGCCCAGATGCACGCACGTCACGCCATCAGGAAGTTCGTGCCGCAACGGCCCGGTATCGCAGCCGAGAACCAGCGTCACCTGCCGCCCGCGCGCCACCCACGCACGCGCCAGCCGCAGCTGCACCCGTTCCACCCCGCCGCCATCCAGCGTCAGGGCGTAGGTCAGGATATGCCGCGCGTGTCGATCCGCCATTCCGACAAGCTCTAGCTCGCCGCGCGACGATAGCAACGCAGCGATCCACCTTTGCGATTCCGCGAGACTGCCACGAAACTGCCGCTTATTGTGGCCATGGGCGAGGTGTGGAAGCGACTGGGCCGGATATTCGATCTTGAGTTCGTCAGAACTGCACCATCCGTCCGCCAGCGCCGATGTCGAGTCGCTGGTACCCATCGAGCGGATCCGCAGCCGCTGGCCGGTGATCTTCGCCGGCGCGATGACGCTGCTGATGGTTGCGGGCCTGGCGCGCGAACTGCTCGACCACGGCCTTCAGGCGCTGTGGCGCCATGTGCCGGCGAGTCCGGCATTCTACCTCGCCTTCGCGCTGCTCTATATGTCGGCGCCGACGTTCGACTGGCTGATCTTCCGCCGCCTGTGGGGCCTGCCCGCCGCCGGACTGGTCGCGCTGGTCAAGAAGCGGATCGCGAACGAGGTCGTCGTCGGCTATTCGGGCGACGCGTACTTCTACGTCTGGGCGCGCGCACGGATGAAGATGGTCGCCGCCCCCTTCGGTGCAGTGAAGGACGTGACGATCCTGTCCGCAGTCGCCGGCAACCTCATCACGCTCGCGATGGTGGTCGTCTCGCTGCCGATCGCGCGCGGGCTGATGTCGCCGGACATGTTCAAAATGGTCGCAGGGTCGGCGGCGGTCACGCTCGCCATCTCGCTGCCGTTCATCGTCTTTTCGCGCCGCGTGTTCTCGCTGCCCCGGCGGATGCTGTGGTGGATCTTCAACATGCACAGCCTGCGGCTCGCCTTCGGGTCGCTGATGATCGCAGTTGCCTGGGCCTTTGCCATGCCCGACGTGACGCTCGGCATGTGGCTGTTCCTGGCCGCCGCGCGCCTGTTGGTCTCGCGCCTGCCGCTGGTCCCGAACAAGGACCTGCTGTTCGCCAATTTCGCGATCCTGCTGATCGGGCAGGGCGCCGCGCTGTCCGACCTGATGGCGTTCACTGCGGCGCTGACGCTGGCCGTCCACGTCGCGTTGATCGGCGTGTTCGCGCTGTATGGCCTCGTCGTCCGGAAGCACCGCGCATGATCCGTCCGTTCTCCGCCGCCCTTGGCCTGCTGGCAGCGACACCGGCCACCGCGCAAGGCGTCGCGGAGGAATCGGCCAGCTGCGCGGGCATCCGCGGGCCGGCGATCCAGGTGACCGTCACCGGTCTGAAGGACCGCACCGGCCGGCTGAAGCTGGAACTCTATCCGGGTAATGCCGACGACTTTCTGAAGGACGACACCGATCTCGTCCGCGAAGGCAAGGTGTTTCGCCGGACGTGGGCGCAGACCCCCGCCACGGGCGCGGTCGTGCTGTGCGTCCGTGCACCCGCCCCCGGCCGCTATGCGTTGCTGCTGACGCATGATCGGGACGGCCGCAACAAATTCAACTTCTGGCGCGACGGGGCAGGCTTCGTCGCCACCGGCAATCTCGGCCGCAGCCGGCCCAAGGTCGATCAGGCCATCGTCACCGTCGGCCAGGGCGTGACGCCGGTGACGATCCGCGTCCAGTATCTGCGCGGCCTGTCCGGCTTTGCGCCCTACGAGAACGGGCGCTGAGATGCGGATCGTCGACGTCAACGAATTCTATTCGCCGACCGGCGGCGGCGTGCGCACGTATCTCGACCGCAAGATGGGCATCCTGGCCGATCTCGGCCACGAACTGATCGTGATCGCGCCCGGATACGAGGATGCGGTCGAGGAGCGTCCCGGCGGCGGCGTCATCCACTGGGTCAAGGCGCCGCGCCTGCCGTTCGACCGCAGCTACGGCATGTTCTGGGACGCCGCCCCCATTACCCGCCTGCTCGACGCGCTCGACCCCGATGTCGTCGAGGTGTCGTCGCCCTGGCGCCCGGCGTGGATCGTCGCCGCGTGGCAGGGCCGCGCGCTGAAGGTCTTCTTCGCACACAACGACAATATGGGCGCCTATGCGGTGCGCTGGCTGGAGGGCGTGGCGGACACCGCGACGGTCGAGCGCTGGTGCGCCTGGTACACCCGCTACATGGGTCGGTTCCTGGCGAAGTTCGACCGGTTCGTGACCAACGGCGGCGAACTGGCCCGGCGGCACGAACGGCGCGGGCTTACCGTCGATGCAGCGATGCCGCTGGGGATCGATCGCGGCTATTTCTCGCCCGACCTGCGCGATGAAGGCTTGCGCGCCGCGCTGCTCGCGCAATGCGGCCTGCCGCCCGAGGCGCGGCTGCTGCTGGGCGTCGGGCGGCATCACCCCGAAAAGCGCTGGCCGACGATCATCGATGCGGTCGAGCGGGCGGGCGAGCGGATGCCGGTCGGGCTGGTCCTCTTAGGCCAGGGCGTCGATCACCAGAAGCTCGCGCGGCAGGTCGCCGACAGCCCGCACATCCGCCTGTTCCGCCCGGTCTACGACCGGCTGCGCTTCGCGCGCATCATGGCGAGCGCCGATGCGCTGATCCACGGGTCCGACGCCGAACCGTTCGGGCTGGTCGCGCTGGAGGCGGTGGCGAGCGGCCTGCCGCTGATCGTGCCCGACGAAGGCGGCGCGTTCGACATCGCCCGGCCGCCGATCGCCGAGACGTATCGCGCGCGCGACGCCCGCAGTTGTGCCGCGGCGATCGCCCGCCTCTTCCGCCGCGATCCACAGATCCTGCGCGCCGCCTGCCGCCACGCCGCCGCGGGCGTGCGCACCGATCGCGACCATGCCGCGATGCTGGTCGACTATTACCGCGCCGCGATCGACGGCGCGCCCGCCGACCGGCTGCGCGCGTAGAGCCGGAAGCGGGCGCCGATCCGCCGCTCCGGGACATAGCCGTTCGCGACCGCCCAGCGTTCCAGCGCGGCATCCAGCCGATCGTCGCCGCTGCTCCACGCCCCCTCGCCGCCGATCAGGATGAAGGCGGGCGGATCGTCCGCCAGCCCATCCAGCCGCGCCTGCGAGACGAGTTGGAAGTCGCGCTCGTGCTCGGCGGTCAGCAGCGTCCGGCTGCGGAAATAGAACGGCCCCGTCGCGAACCGGCGATCGGGGGCGCGGCCGAGCACCTGCGGCGACAGCGTCGCGACGGCGCGATGGTCGCCGATCGCCCGCGCGACCGCCATCCCCTCGCCGAGAGTGCCGCCCATCGCGATGGCCTCGACACTCGGCGCGAGCCCCGCGCAGGCGAACACCACCGCCGCGATCCGCCAGCCGCGTCCCGGCGATCGGGCCTGCCACGCCAGCCCTAGCCGAACGAACAGCGGCACCAGCATCGGCAGCAGATACTGCCGCCACGTCGGCTCGGGCAGCAGCGCGGCGACCAGTCCGGCGAGGATCAGGATGTCGAGCAGCCGGTGTGCCCACACCCTGTCGCGCGCCACGACGACCAGCGCCAGCATCGCCGGGCCGAGCGCCAGGAACTTCACCACATCGACCAGCTTGGTCGTCACCGACAGCTTCGCCAGCCGGCCCGCGGCGGCATAATATTCCGCCGGTGCCGCGGCGGGAAACGTTAGCACGCCGAATGCGAACGCTGCCGGGGCCGCCGCCGCCGTCCAGGCGACCAGGCCGATCGCGGGCAGCGCGCCCGCCGCCACCCATCCCGGGCGATGCCGCCGGACGACCAGCGCGTACAGGCCGTACGCTGCGGCCGGCAGCGCGTAGGAAATCTTCGCCGCCACCGCCGCACCCAGCAACAGACCGGCAAGCAGCGCGCCGCCCCGCGTCCCCGCCCCCCGCTCGGCGCGCAGCACGGGGATGAGCGCCAGCGCGAACAAGGCTGCGGGCAGCGCATCGTTGCGTGCGGTGCCGGCGGAGAACAGCAGGATGTCACTCGCCGCTAGCAGCCCCGCACCGGCCGTCGCGATCCGCGGCGACACCCCCGCCTCCCGCATCGTCCGCCACGCCGCAGCGATCACGACGACCCCCAGCAACGCATTGGCGACCCGCAGCACCGGCCACGCCAGTCCACCCGCCGCCCACGCCAGCGGCGCAAAGGCAAACGGCTGGAGCGGCGTCTGAAGATAGGCATAGTCGCGGTACGGCAGCCAGCCGTCCGCGCTCAGCAGCGCCGCGGCAACATACTGGCTCTCGTCATGATCGACCGGCCGCCTGAGCGCGAGTGCCACGAGGATCGCGGCAAGCGCGGCCACGAGCGGGAGCGGACGGGCAAGGCGGGACACCACCGCTGGGTAGCGGCCCGGACGACGCGTGTCACCGGCAAGCGCCGCAGCAGCGGTGCGACGCATCGGCACTACGGCCGCAGGTTCGTCCCGGCGCGGTCGCCGCGAAAGGCCGCAAACCAGGTCCAGGGGTTCCAGCCCGCGTGGCCGCTCATCGAGAAGGTGATGATTTCGGCCCGTCCGCCAATCGCCTCGATCGGGATCGCGCCGCCCAGACCGCCCTCCGGCGCCGGCACGCGACTGTCGGCGCTGTTGTCGCGGTTGTCGCCCATCACGAAGACGTGAGCGGCAGGGACACGGTACGGAGCGGTGTCGTCGAGGTGGGTCCGCCCCAGGTCGATCGTGTCGTAGCGCGCACCCCCCGGCAGCGTTTCGCGAACGATATCTAGCCGGCAACGGCCATCCCGCATCCGTCCTTCGCAGGGGAAATTGCCGTCGATCGCGATATCGCGCAGGCCCATGTCGCGCACCGGCACGCGCTGGCCGTTCAGCCACAGGCGACCGGCCACCATCTGCACCGTGTCGCCCGGCAGTCCGATCACGCGCTTGATCAGCACGTCACCCCGACGTTCGGGCATCGATGGAGTCAGGATGACGACGTCGCCGCGCCGGGGCAGCTGCCCCCACACCCGCCCCGCGATCCGTGGCAGGATCGGCAGAGGCGGCGAGG
>NZ_LMLB01000001.1:63140-72347 GCF_001421785.1 Sphingomonas sp. Leaf33
CATCGATTCGGACGGGATGTAAAAGGGTTGGCCGACGACGGTGTAGAGCGCCGTCACGCCCAGCGCGAGCAGGGCGAGAAAGCGGAGGTCGGCGCGCGCACGCGATGCTGTATCTGTCATGCAGACCACGTGGCGCAACGGCCACCCGAAACGCCACGTTTTGCGTGTCCGGACAGGGTATGAAGCGTGTCCCGACGACAACCGACTTCAGATCTAGCGGGCGCGATATTCCCGGCGGTCGATCACCCCGTCGTGGTTGCGATCGAGGTGCGCGAAGCTCGGCGCCGCCGGTCGCTCGGGCCGCGCGAGCGAGGGCGCCGCTATGCCGGTGCCGAACGCGAGGCCGATCGTCCAGATCAGCGCGCCGCGTCGCAGGACCCGGGGCAACGGTGCCGGACGGGGGGCAAGCTGCGCATCGATGAACCCGCGAACGGCGTCGCTTGCGGAGCGCCCCTCCGCCCGGCATCGCGCCATGAACGCCGCCTTGGTCACGTCGGGCAGGCGAACCTCGATCGTCACGTTCTTTTTGGCGTCCATGAACCGATGTCCCATCGCGATGTGCGGCGCACCCTGACCTGCGCGCCACATAAAATCCAGCCCGCCGGCGTCAGGTGCCGATGACATGCAGCACCACGCGGCGCCGATGGGGTGTGGTGCGATGCTCGAACAGGTAGATGCCCTGTCACGTCCCCAGCACCGGGCACCCGCCGACGACCGGAATCGACAGGCTGACCGCGGTCAGGGCCGCGCGCAGGTGGGCGGGCATGTCGTCGGGGCCTTCGTCGTCATGCTCGTACGCACGCGATTCGGGGGCGAGCGTTGCGAAATAGCGCTCGAGGTCGCGCCTCGCAGCGGGTGCGGCGTTCTCCTGGATCAGCAACGAGCAGGACGTGTGACGGACGAACAGCGTCAGCAGGCCGGTGAGATGCCGCTGTCCACGACCCAGCCGGTAACGTCGCGCGTGATCTCGTGCAGGCCGTGGCCGGGCGTGGGGACGATCAGTTCGTGATGGGCCTGCCGCATGGGCTTGGACTTGCCTGATCCCGCCGCGCGCGGCTAGGCCGCATTCCATGACGATCGGACAAGAGCGGCTGGCACGCCGCATGGCACGTGGCGTGGACTTCCTGGGCAGCGAGGTCGCGGTGATGTGCGGCGCGATGTCGTGGGTCAGCGAACGCAACCTGGTGGCGGCCATGTCGAATGCGGGCGGCTTCGGGCTGATCGCCTGCGGGGCAATGAACCCAGCGCTGCTCGATGCCGAGATCGCAGGCACCAAGGCGCTGACGGACAAGCCGTTCGGCGTGAACCTGATCACCATGCACCCGCAGCTGTTCGAACTGATCGAGGTCTGCGCAAGGCACCACGTCACGCACGTCGTGCTGGCCGGCGGCCTGCCGCCCAAGGGCTCGCTGGAGACGATCAAGGCGACCGGCGCCAAGGTGATCTGCTTCGCGCCGGCGCTGAGCCTTGCCAAGAAGCTGGTCCGGTCGGGCGTCGATGCGCTGGTGATCGAGGGGATGGAGGCCGGCGGCCACATCGGCCCGGTCTCGACCAGCGTGCTGGCGCAGGAAATGCTGCCCCAACTGGCCGAGCAATTGCCGGTCTTCGTCGCCGGTGGGATCGGCCGGGGCGAGGCGATCGCGGGCTATCTGGACATGGGCGCGGCGGGCGTGCAGCTCGGCACGCGCTTCGTGTGCGCAAGCGAAAGCATCGCGCACGCCAACTTCAAGAAGGCGTTCATCCGCGCATCGGCCCGCGATGCCGTGGCGAGCGTCCAGATCGACCCGCGCCTGCCCGTCATCCCGGTGCGCGCGCTGAAGAACGCCGGCGGAGAAGCGTTCACCGCCAAGCAGCGCGAAGTCGCGCAGGCGCTCGATGACGGCAAGGTCGCCATGGCCGAGGCGCAGTTGCAGATCGAACATTACTGGGCAGGCGCGCTGCGTCGCGCGGTGATCGACGGCGATGTCGAGAACGGCAGCCTGATGGCCGGCCAGTCGGTCGGCATGGTGACGAAGGAAGAACCGCTCGCCGACATCCTGGGCGCGCTGATGTCGGAAGCCGCGCAGGCGCTGGAGGCGCGGGCGGCGTGATGCTTGCACTTTGCTAGCAGATTACTAGCTTAATGGCATGGCGACACTAACGATCCGTAATTTCGACGACACGCTCCATGCAAAGTGGAAAGCGCGCGCAAAGGCCAATCACCGATCGCTGGAGGCGGAAGTGCGGTTGGCGCTCAGCACGCCGACCGTCGAAGTCGATATCGAAGACATGACCGCGCTTCAGCAGCGGATGCGGGCGAAATATGGGCCGCTGCCGGATTCGACCGATATCATTCGGCAGATGCGCGATGAGACATGATCGTCGTCGACGCCAGCCTGGCGGCGAAATGGGTCTTGTGGGAAGACCACTCTGACAGGGCGCTCGCGTTTCTATCGCTCCACCGCGCGAACTTGTGCGGACCCGACCTGATCGTGATCGAAGTCGCAGGCGCCATTGCGCGCGTCGCCCGGATGGCAAAACTGGATCCGATCGATTCGGCGCAGCTGCTGGAGCTATGGTTCGGGGACTTCGGGGCGGCTGCCGTGGACACCCGCCGTCCAGACAAAGCCTTGCTGCGGTTTGCGGCGCAGTTGTCGATCGATCTCGACCACCCGATCCAGGACTGTTTGTATCTTGCGATGGCGATTGATCTCGATGCCGATCTTGCAACGTGCGACGAAAAATTCGTGCGCAAGGCGGAGAAGCACCACCCGCGCGTCCGTCTTCTCGCAAGCTACGATCTGAATCTCCCGCCGCTAACCTGATCTTCACCATCCCGGGCGCATCGCGGTCCTGCGGGGGGCGCAAGAAGGGCGTCGGTGATGCGTATCAGGGTTTGCGTGGCGGCTGCGGCCGTCGTCTTGAGTGGCTGCGCGAAGGAGCGCGAATCGGTCGCGGTGGTCGCGCCGCCGCCGGTCGTTGCGACCGTGCCGGTGGCGAAGCCGGTGCCGCCGGCGGGTGCTGCGGCCAACATAATCTTGCCGGCGCGGCTGGCCGATGGCAGTTTCGACACGCCCAACCGCGCGCTCGGCGATGCAGCGATGCTGTGGCACCTGCGCGCCGCGCTCAACGTCGCGGCTTTGCGCTGCAACGACCAGGCGCTGATCGACGCCTATAACGGCTTCGTCCGCACCCATGCCAAGGCGCTGGCGAAAGCGCATGACGGCACGATGGCCGGGTCGGGCGGCCAGGCCGCGTTCGACGGGCGGATGACGAAGCTCTACAATTACTTCGCGCTGCCGCCGGTGCAGGATGCTTTCTGCGCCGCCGCAACGACGATCGCGACCGAGGCGACGACGACGCCGCTGGGCGAGGTCCAGCGGCTGGCCACGCTCGGCCTGCCGGTGCTCGATGCGCCCTTCACCAATTTCTTTGCACGCTATGCCAGCTATCGCGCCGATCTCGCCGCCTGGCAGGCGGGACAGGTCGCGCCGCGGCTGGCCTATGACATGACCGTGATGAGCGCCGACCCTATTGCGCGGCGCAGCGGGATTGCCGTAGCGTCACGCTGAACCCAACCGCCCTCGCACGGGACCGCGCGATCTGATAGCGAGACGGCGATGCCCTTGTCCGCTGCCGCCTCCGCCCGTGAAATCCTCGTCCGCCTGCACGACGTGATGGCGGCGCGCACCAGTGCGCAGGCGAAACTGAACCAGGTCGCCGACATCATCGCCGAGGCGCTGGATAGCGAGGTCTGCTCGATCTACCTGCTGCGCGAAGGTGTGCTGGAGCTGTTCGCGACGCACGGGCTGGAGGAAAGCGCGGTCCACGTCACCACGCTGGCGCTGGGCGAGGGTCTGGTCGGCACGATCGCGCAGAATGTCGAGACGCTGAACCTGGACGAAGCCGCGGCGCACCCCGACTTCGCCTATCGGCCGGAAACCGGCGAGGACCGCTTCCACAGCTTTGCCGGCGTGCCGATCATCCGCCGCGAACGCTCGGTCGGCGTGCTCGCGGTCCAGCACGTCGAGCCGCGCCGCTATGCCGACGTCGAGATCGAGGCGCTGCAGACCGTCGCCATGGTGCTGAGCGAACTGATCGCCAACGCCGGGCTGATCGACGAATCGGCCGGTGCTACCACTCGCATCCAGTCGACCGCGACCGCGCGTATCCAGGGGTTCAAGCTGGTCGACGGCATGGGCGCGGGCGTCGCGGTCTATCACCAGCCGCGCATCGTCATCGAGCATACCGTCGCCGAGGATACCGAGGCCGAGCGCCGCCGCGTCTACACCGCGTTCGACAAGATGCGCGACCAGATCGAGCGGATGCAGGCACAGGCCGAATTCGGCGTCGGCGGCGAGCACGACGAAGTGCTCGAGATGTACAAGATGTTCGCCTATGACGAAGGCTGGTCGCGGCGGATCAACGAAGCGATCGATTCCGGCCTGACCGCGGAAGCCGCGATCGAGCGGGTGCAGCAGCGCACGCGGATGCGGATGCGCCAGATCGACGATCCGCTGCTGCGTGACCGGATGCACGACCTGGAGGACCTGTCCAACCGGCTGATCCGCATCGTGTCCGGGCGTCTCGGCACCGCCGCGCAGATGGGGCTGCGCGAGGACACCATCCTGATCGCCAAGAACCTTGGGCCCGCCGAACTGCTGGAGTACGACCGGCGCCGGCTGAAAGGCGTCGTGCTGGAGGAAGGGTCGCTGACTGCGCACGTCATCATCGTCGCGCGCGCGATGGGCGTGCCGGTGCTGGGCCGCGCCAAGGACATCAAGCGGCTGGTGGCTGAGGGCGACAAGCTGCTGCTCGATGTCGGCGGCGAGGCGCTGTTCGTGCGCCCGACGCAGGCGATGGAGGAAGCGTTCGAGGCGAAGCTGACGCTCAGCCAGAAGCGTCGCGCCGCCTTTGCCGCGCTGAAGACCGCCGCGCCCGTCACGACCGATGGCCACCGCGTGACCGTCATGGTCAATGCCGGCTTGCGCGACGACGTCGCCGCGCTCGACCTGACCGGCGCCGACGGCATCGGGCTGTTCCGCACCGAATTCCAGTTCCTCGTCAGCGCGACGATGCCCGCGCGCGAGCGGCAGCAGCGGCTGTACCGTGATGTGCTGGACGCCGCGGGCGACCGGCCGGTCGTGTTCCGCACGGTCGACATCGGCGGCGACAAGGCGCTCCCCTACCTCGACCATGACGAGGCGGGGGAGGAGGAAAACCCGGCGATGGGCTGGCGCGCGCTGCGCCTGGCGCTGGAGCGCGAAGGCCTGATGAAGGCGCAGGCGCGCGCGCTGATCGAGGCGGGTGCGGGACGGACGTTGAGCGTCATGTTCCCGATGGTCAGCGAACCCTGGGAGTTCGACGCGGCCAAGGCGATCTTCGAGGCGCAGCGCGGCTGGCTGGCCGATCGCGGCAAGAAGCTGCCGACGCAGATCCGCTATGGCGCGATGCTGGAAGTACCGGCGCTTGCCGAAGTGCTCGACATCCTGCTGCCGAAGCTCGATTTCCTGTCGGTCGGCACCAACGACCTGACCCAGTTCCTGTTCGCCGCCGATCGCGCGCACCCCAAGCTCGCGGTGCGCTACGACTGGCTGAGCCCGGCGATCCTGCGCTTCCTCGCCCGCGTGACGCGCGAGGCGAACGCCGCGGGCGTGCCGATCGCGGTGTGCGGCGAAATGGGCGGGCGACCGCTGGAGGCGCTGGCGCTGCTGGGGCTTGGCATCGACCGGTTGTCGATCACGCCCGCCGCGGTCGGCCCGATCAAGGCGATGGTCCGCAGCCTGGATCGCGCGGCGATCGTCGCGCAGATGGGTGACTGGCTGGCGCGGCCGCCCGCCGACATGCGCGCGACGATCGAGGCGTGGGCGACCGCGCACGGCGTGGAACTCGACTGACATTTCGCCGCAGCACGGGCCGTTCGGCCCGCGAATTCGTTGACAGTTCGCAATAACCAGTGAACATCCGCCGCCATACGCGGGAGTGAGCATGACCGACGCCGAGCCCGGTTCGCCCGAACCGATCGAGACCCCCACGCGCCCCGGCAAGCGCCTGCGCATGGCGCGGGAAGCGCAGGGGCTGTCGCTGGCCGATATCGGCGCTCGGACCCGTGTTCCGCAGCGTCACCTGGAAGCGATCGAGAACGGCACGTACGAGAATCTGCCGTCGCAGACCTATGCGATGGGGTTTGCTCGCGCCTATGCCCGCGCGGTCGGCGTGGACGAGGTCGCGCTGGCCAGCGACGTGCGTGCCGACCTGAACCGCAACTGGAATCGCCCGGTCCACAGCATCCCGGCGTATCAGGTCGAGGAACCGTCGCGCACCCCGCCCAAGGGGCTGGTGTGGGGCGGGCTGATCGTCGCGATCCTGCTGATCGTCGGTCTCGGCCTGTGGTACGGCACCGACCTGTTGCGCGGCGGATCGCAGCAGGGCGCGGCTGCGACGCCGGCGACCGAAGTCGCGGTGCCGGTGCCGCAGACCGTCGCCCCCGCCCCGCCGCCGGCGGCGAACGACCAGGTGACCGTGACCGCGACCGACGAGGTCTGGGTCCGCATCTACGACGGCGAGAACAAGACGCTGGTCATGAAGACGATGGCGCCGGGCGAGCGATACGACATCCCTGCCGGCACGGTCGGCGCGCAGATCAACGTCGGCCGGCCCGACAAGCTGGCGATCACCGTCGGTGGCAAGGCCGTCGCGCCGCTCGGCACCGGTCGCGTCGCGATCAAGGACGTGTCGCTGGCGCCGTCCGCGCTGCTGGCGCGGGGCGACGGACCCGCGTCGACGACGAGCGCGAGCCCGTCGACGCGGTCGGGCGCGCCCGCTGCGCGCGCGACATCCGTTTCGCGGCCGACCGCCGCCGCGCCGACGCCCGTACCGACCGCGACACCGTCCGATGCCGCGCCGGGCAACGCGAGCGGGCTTTGAGGCGGGCAGTCGCACGGCGGCTGGCGAACCCGCCGCGGTTCTGCGATATCGGTATTTTCGGTAGTTCGACACCGGGGGGTGTGACATGCGTAATCTGATGCTGGCCAGTGTGGCCGCAGTGATGCTGACAAGCGGCGCGGCGAGCGCGCAGGTCGCGGTCGAGGGCCGGGTCGACCGGCTGGAGCGCGAGATGCGCGCGGTGCAGCGGAAAGTCTTCCCCGGCGGCGCCGGCATGACCGTAGAGCCGCAGATCACCGCGCCTCAGACGACCAGCGATCCGCTGGGCGCGCCCGCCGCCGCGCCGATCACCGACCTGACCGCACGCGTCAGCGCGCTGGAGAGCAGCGTGCGATCGGTGACCGGCCAGGTCGAACAGACCGGCTTCCGCCTGCGCCAGCTCGAGGAGGGCTTCGCCGCCTACAAGACCGCGACCGACGCGCGCCTCAAACTGCTGGAGGATCGCGCAAAGGCGTCGCTGGTGTCGGCGCCGGCCGAACCGGCGGTGGTCGATGCGACCGGCGACACCAGCCCGGTCACGCCACCCACCCGGCCCGCCGTGCGGCCGACGCGTCCGGCGGTGACGACCCCGGCCCCGACCCCCGCCGCCACCGAGGTTGCGGCCGACGATGCCGCACCCGCGATCGAGCGGCCGAGTACCGGCGATCCGGCCGAGGACGGCTACACCTATGGCTATCGCCTGTGGCAGGCCAAGCAATATGCCGCGGCGGAAAAGGAATTGAAGGCGGTCGCCGACAAATATCCCAAGCACCGCCGCGCGAGCTTCGCGCAGAACCTGCTGGGCCGCTCCTACCTCGACGAAGGCAAGCCGAGCCTCGCCAGCCTTGCCTTTTACGACAGCTACAAGAAATTCCCCGAGGGCGAACGCGCGCCCGACAGCCTCTATTACCTCGCCCAGTCGCTGGTGAAGCTGAAGAAGCCCGCCGCCGACGTGTGCAAGGTCTATACCGAGCTGACCGAGGTGTACGGCGAGAAGCTGACATCGGGGATGAAGGCGGACATCGCCAAGGGCCGTGCGGCACAGAAGTGTTCGTGAGCCTGCGTGCTCCCGCGCAGGCGGGAGCCCAGGGTTACAACCGATATCGCGCGCGGCTCTAGGCTCCCGCCTGCGCGGGAGCACGAGAGGGTGTGGTGACCGACTGGACCGAACGCTTCCGCGCCGACCTGACCGCGCTCGTCGGCCTGCCGAGCGGTCCGATCGCCGTCGCCGTCTCCGGCGGGCCGGATTCGATGGCGCTGCTGTCGCTCGCCCACGCCACCGCCCCGACGATCGCCGCCACCGTCGACCACCGCCTGCGCGCCGCCTCGGCCGCAGAGGCACGAATGGTCGCCGACTGGTGCGCCGCGGCCGGCGTCCCGCACACGACGCTCGTTCCACCGGACGGCTGGGCGCCGCAGTCGATCCAAGCCGACGCGCGGGTGCTGCGGTATGCCCTGCTGACCGACTGGGCCAAGACCAACGGCGCGACCGTCCTGCTGACCGCGCACCACGCCGACGACCAGGCGGAGACGTTCCTGATGCGCGCCGGACGCGGATCGGGCGTCACGGGCCTCGGCGGCATCCGTGCGCTGCGGGACGAACGCGGCGTTACGCTCGCCCGGCCGCTGCTGGGCTGGCGTCGCGCGGAGCTGCGGGCCTTCGCCGAGGCGCAAGGCCTGCCCTTCGTCGATGATCCCAGCAACGCCGACCCGCGATTCGACCGGGTGCGGATGCGGGACTGGCTGTCCGACGCACCGATCGAGGCGCGGGCGGTAGCGCAATCCGCGGCCGCCTGTGCCGAGGCGGCGGCGGCATTGGATGCCATGGCCGACCTGATGGTCACCGAACGCCGTCGCGGCGATGGCTGGGACATGACCGGCTTGCCGCGCGAGGTGCGTCGCCGACTCGCCCGTCGTGCTATTCTCGACGTCCGGACGGCCAGGCCCTGCGAGGGCCGGTTCGATCCGGCGACCAATGTCGAGGGTCTGCTGGATGCGCTATATGCCGGCGAAAAGGCGACGATTGCGGGCGTACTCGCCTGTTCCCAGGGTCAAATCTGGCACTTCCGCCCCGCCCCGCCGCGTCGATCAGATAGGGTTTAAAGTCGGTCAGGACGGGGATCGTGATCGCCCGCAGGAAGGCGCTGGTCGTCGTCGCTTGCTTGCAGGTAGCGCCGCTACCTGCTGCGCGGCACTCCTCGCCAGCGCCTTCCTGCGGGCGACGGCTTTGCCGCGGGCCGGTTTTGGCCCAGGGCGGCGTCGCGAGCCAAGAAAGCCCTGGGGTCACGATGCCATAGCATCGCT
>NZ_LMLB01000001.1:72373-149895 GCF_001421785.1 Sphingomonas sp. Leaf33
GCTCCTCGCTTCTTGCCCCGAACCAAAATCGGCTCCGTCACGACCCCGTCCTGACCGACTTTAAACCCTCATCGACGCTGTTCCATTGCCATTAACTTGGCGACGCCTATCTTATCGAGCGAAGAAAGGTGCCCACAGCGCAATGAACGACAACGACAAGCAGCCCTCCCCCGGTGGCGGCGGCAATCCCTGGATGAAGAGCCTGATGATCTGGGTCGGCATCCTGCTGGCCTTGGCGCTGTTCGTGCAATTGTTCGACAGTCGCGGATCGGTCGGCGCGTCGAGCGAGATCGCCTATTCGACGTTCCTCGACCGGGTGGACGAAGGCACCGTGAAGGAAGTCGCGATCAGCCGTGACGTGATTGTCGGCAAGACGACCGCGGGCGACGCTTTCCGCACACGACCGCTGCCGGTGCCCGACACGACGCTGATCCCGACGCTGCGCCAGAAGGGCGTGACGGTGTCGGCGCGCGCCGAGGAAGGCTCGTCGATCTGGGCGGCGCTGCTGGTCCAGTCGCTGCCGTTCCTGCTGTTCATCGGCATCGCCTTCTTCGTCGTGCGCCAGATGCAGAAGAATTCCGGCGCCGGCGGCGCGATGGGCTTCGGCAAGTCACGCGCGAAAATGCTGACGCAGAAGGAAGGGCGCGTGACCTTCGACGACGTCGCCGGCATCGACGAGGCGCGCGAGGAGCTGCAGGAAGTCGTCGAGTTCCTGAAGGACCCGTCGAAGTTCGCACGGCTGGGCGGCAAGATTCCGAAGGGCGCGCTGCTGGTCGGATCGCCCGGCACCGGCAAGACGCTGCTCGCCCGCGCGATCGCGGGTGAGGCGGGGGTGCCGTTCTTCACGATTTCAGGTTCGGACTTCGTCGAGATGTTCGTCGGCGTGGGCGCATCCCGCGTCCGCGACATGTTCGAACAGGCCAAGAAATCGGCGCCGTGCATCGTGTTTATCGACGAAATCGACGCGGTCGGCCGTCACCGCGGCGCCGGTCTCGGCAACGGCAACGACGAGCGCGAGCAGACGCTGAACCAGCTGCTCGTCGAAATGGATGGCTTCGAGGCGAACGAGGGCATCATCATCGTCGCGGCGACCAACCGCCCCGACGTGCTCGATCCTGCGCTGCTGCGTCCGGGCCGCTTCGACCGCCAGGTCGTCGTGCCGCGCCCGGATATCGAGGGGCGCATCAAGATCCTCGAAGTGCACATGAAGAAGGTGCCGCTGGCCCCCGACGTCGATTCGCGCGTGATCGCGCGCGGCACGCCGGGCTTCTCGGGCGCCGACCTCGCCAACCTGGTCAACGAGGCGGCACTGACCGCGGCGCGCAAGGGCAAGCGCCTGGTCGCGATGCTCGAATTCGAGGAAGCCAAGGACAAGGTCATGATGGGCGCCGAGCGTCGCAGCATGGTCATGACCGAGGACGAGAAGCGGATGACCGCGTACCACGAGGCGGGCCACGCGATCGTCAGCATCCACGAGCCGGCGAGCGACCCGATCCACAAGGCGACGATCATCCCGCGCGGCCGTGCGCTGGGCATGGTCATGCGTCTGCCGGAGCGCGATTCGTACAGCTATCACCGCGACAAAATGTACGCGAACCTGGCGGTCAGCATGGGCGGCCGCGTCGCCGAGGAGATCATCTTCGGCTACGACAAGGTGTCGTCGGGCGCGAGCGGCGACATCCAGTATGCCACCGGCCTCGCCCGCGACATGGTCACCAAATGGGGCATGTCGGACAAGGTCGGACCGGTCGAATACGCCCAGCCCGAAGGCGAATCGTTCCTCGGCTATTCGTCGAGCCAGCCGGTGCGGATGTCGAACGCGACCGCACAGCTGATCGACGACGAGATCAAGGGCATCGTCGAGGGCGGCCTGACCCGCGCGAAGGAATTGCTGAGCAAGCACGTCGATCAGCTCCATCTGCTCGCCAAGGCGTTGCTCGAATATGAGACGCTGTCGGGCGAGGAGATCAAGCGACTGATTGCGGGCGAGGACATCGACCGGCCGGACCCGGGTACGAAGGCGACGACGGTCCCGGTCAGCGGAACGTCGATCCCCAAGACCAAGCGGCCAAGCGGGCCGTTCGGCAACCCCGCCCCGCAGGGCGCGTGAGAGAAGAGGGGCGGGCTTCGGTCCGCCCTTTTTTTGTGCCGCGATTAGCCGTTGTGGATCGGCCCCTCCGCTGAGGCGACGATCGGCGGTTCGGCAGACCTGGCCATTTTTGCATTTTGGATGCGTGGTGCCGAGTGCAAGCCCCGTGCGAAAACTGTCGTCGTCCATCCGCCAACAGGCGGCTTAACCGCGCACTACACCCGTCGTACAGGCAAGTCCGGACGGATCGTTGCGCGACGACGTAGGTTGGGAGGGGTCGACCGTTCCGTCCGCCCTTCGTAAAGCCTGCCGCCTCATGATGACCACCCTCTCCCCCGACCAGCCGCAGGTGAACCGTGCGCCGATCCCGTTCGCGGAGTTCGTCGCGCTGGTCGCCGCGCTGATGGCGCTGACCGCGCTCGGAATCGACTCGATGCTGCCCGCGCTGCCCGCGATCGCCGCCGATCTGGGCGTGGCGACCGACAACCAGCGGCAGTTCGTCGTCACCGCCTTCATGGTCGGGTTTGCCTTCGCGATGCTGGTCTATGGCCCGGCCACCGACCGGTTCGGGCGGCGGCCGGTGCTGATCGTCGCGCTGGTCGGGTATATCGCGATGAACCTGCTGGCGGCGGTGTCGGGCAGCTTCGTGCTGCTGCTCGCCGCGCGTGCCGCCTCGGGCGCGATGGTCGCGGGCGCGCGGACGGTGACGGTGGCGCTGGTGCGCGACTGTTACGCCGGTCGCGCGATGGCGCGCGTCATGAGTCTCGCCTTCATCTTCTTCATGGCCGCCCCCGTGCTCGCCCCGACCTTCGGACAGCTGATCCTGCTGGTCGGCAGCTGGCGCTGGATCTTCGGCGCCATTGCGCTCGCGACCCTTGTCATCCTGCTGTGGTTCCTGGCGCGGATGCCCGAGACGCTGGCGGAGGAGGATCGCAAGCCTTTCACGCTCGGCTCGCTCGGCACCGGTGCTTCGCGTATCCTGAAGGACCGCTATGCGCTGGGCTACACGCTGGCGGCGACGATGCTGCAGGGCGCGCTGTTCGGGTTCATCGGATCGATCCAGCAGATCGTGTTCGACGTGTTCAAGGTGCCGAACCTGCTCGCGATCGTCTTCGCTTCGGTCGCCGGCACGATGGCGATCGGGTCGTTCCTCAACTCGCGGATCGTGATGAAGATGGGCACGCGGCTCATCTCGCACACCGCGCTGCTGGGCTTCATCGTCTTTGCGGTCGCCCACCTCGCCATCGCGCTGTCGGGCGCCGAGACGCTGACCAACTTCATCATCGTGCAAGCGCTGATGATGATGTGCTTTGGCCTCGCCACCTCCAACTTCTCGGCGATGGCGATGGAGCATATGGGCGACATCGCCGGTACCGCCGCCAGCATCCAGGGCTTCGTCTCGACCTTGGGCGCGGCGCTGATCGGCGCGTATGTCGGCCAGCATTACGACGGCACGACCATCCCGCTCTACACCGGCTTCACCGCGATGGGTCTGAGCGCGCTGGTCATCGTCCTGTTCGCCGAACGCGGACGGCTGTTCCGTCCGGCGTACGACGGCTCGACTCATCGCGCGGCCGTGGAACAGGGCTGAGCCCGCGCCGTTCGTCCCCTACAGGCTTTTTCTGATCGGGAGACGGACGATGGGTGGTCATCAGGTTCAGGCACAGGGTGCAGGCGACGACGGGTTCGACGAGGACGGCTTCGACGAAAGCCAGCGCGCCGAAATCCTGGAGGCGACGCGCGACGGCCCCAGCGACGGCACCATCCTGACCGACCTCGCCCCCGATCTGGGCGACGATCCGCTCGACGACGACGACACCGACGACCTCGAAATGCTGTCGGACGAGGTCGGCGAGGAAGACGACGAGGCCGACGCCGACGAAGAGGACCTGGAGGAAGATGCGCTCCAGGAGGACTTTGAGGACGACGCCGAGGATATCGACGAGGAACTGGGCGACGGCGCCGATACCGCGCTGCGTCCATAAGGGTTGACCGATTAGCGGGGCCGGGCGCAACATCGCGTCCGTGCCCCGGGATCCCAGAGTCGATGTGTACATCTCGGGCCGTGCACCGTTTGCACAGCCTGTTCTGATTTGGCTGCGCGACCGGATGCACGCCGCCGTTCCTCGGGTCGCTGAGGCGATCAAATGGGGCATGCCGGCGTTCCTGCTCGATGACCGGCCGTTCGCCAACATGGCGGCGTTCAAGGCCCACGCGACCTTCGGGTTCTGGAATCGTGCGGACACGACGGGCCGCGAAGACGAGGCTATGGGTCAGTTCGGCCGGATCGAAAGCCTCGCCGACCTGCCCGATGGCACGACATTCGAAGCGATCATCCGTGAGCGCGCCGCCGCCGCTCCAACGAAGCGCGCCGCGAAACCAGCCAAACCCGAGGCCGAGGTGCCCGAAGCGCTCGCCGCCGCGCTGGCCGACGACACGGTAGCCCGAGCAACCTTTAGCGCCTTTCCACCGAGTTGCCGCCGCGAGTATTGCGACTGGGTGGCGGAGGCGAAACGGCCCGAAACGCGCGACGGACGCGTGGCGCAGACGATCGCGTGGCTGCGCGAGGGCAAACGCCGGAACTGGAAATACGAAAGCTGCTGATCTGGATGGGAGATCGATGATGCCGACCCTGGCATTTCTGTTGATGCTGGCCGCGCCGGATGGCGAGACGCTCGTCACGAAGCCGACCTCTGCCGCGCAGTGCAGCCCAACGGCGACCGAGGTTCGCGGCACGAAGATGGCTGGCCCGATGACGCTGGGCGAACAGCCGCCTGCGGCACAGGTGCTGACCGTGTTTCACCGCGATTCCGACGGCTGCCCCGCGCCGGTGGTGCTGCGAAAGGGGATTGGCGCCAATCCGGAGAAGGCGCTGCCGATGGCACGCGGCGGGGCGGTGGTGCCGGCGCGCTAGAGGAGAGCCTTGGCCCCACTCGACACGCCAGGATAGCCTCGTCGTGCGGCGTTGGTGGTCGCCCCCTCGAACGACGGCCCCTTTCCCCTGTCCCCACATCGGCTTATAGCGCGCGGCGACATCATGACCGCCGCTGACACCCCGCTGACCCTGCCCGCCGAATGGCGCGACTTCCTGGCGCTGACCAAGCCGCGGGTGATGACGCTCGTCGTCTTCACCGGCCTGTGCGGGATGCTCGCGGCACCCGTCGCGGTCGATCCGGTGCTGGGCTTCACTGCCATCCTGTGCATCGCGCTCGGCGCCGGTGCCGCGGGTGCGCTCAATCAGTGGTACGAAGCCGACATCGATGCGGTGATGAAGCGGACGCAGGGGCGCCCGCTGCCGGCCGGCCGGATGGACCGCCAGGCGGCGCTGCATTTTGGCGTCGGCCTGGCGATCTTCTCGGTCGTGCTGATGGGGCTGGCGGTGAACTACGCCGCGGCCGGTATCCTGGCGATCTCGATCCTGTTCTACGTGCTGGTGTACACCGTCTGGCTGAAGCGCCGCACGCCGCAGAACATCGTGATCGGCGGTGCGGCGGGTGCGTTTCCGCCGCTGATCGGCTGGGCCGCGGCGACCGGGCAGGTCGCACTGCTGCCGCTGCTGCTGTTCGCCACCGTGTTCCTGTGGACTCCGCCGCATTTCTGGGCGCTTGCTCTCTTCATCCGCATGGATTACGCCAACGCGGGCGTACCGATGCTGCCGGTGGTCGCGGGCGAGCGCGCGACGCGGACCCAGATCGGGCTCTACACGATTCCGATGGGGCTGGCCGCCATCGCCCCCTGGCCGTTGGGGCTGACCGGCCCCATCTATGGCATCAGCGCGGTGGTGCTGACCGCGATCTTCGGCGCGATGGCGCTGCAGGTCGCGACGCGGACGACGACGGACGGCGACACGATGCGGCCCGAAAAGCGGCTGTTCAAGTTCAGTCTCGCGTATCTCGCGCTCATTTTCGCGGCCGTGGTCGCAGACAGGTGGATGGCATGACCCCCAACGACGAACTCGAAATCCGCCGCCGGCAGAAGAGCCGCTCGATCGTGATGGCGGTGTTGCTGGCCGCGTTCGTGATCCTGATGTTCGCGATCACGATTTCCAAGATCAAGGCGGGGATGCACCCCTGATGCAGCGCACCCACCGCACCGCTCTGCTGGCGGCGATCGGCGTGTGCGGCATGACTGGCCTGGGATTCGCCAGCGTGCCGCTCTACAATCTGTTCTGCGAAGCGACCGGCCTGAACGGCACGACCAACCGCGCGGAAACCGCCCCCGGCGCCACCGGCCGCACGATCACCGTTGCGTTCGACAGCAACGTCAGCCCGAAACTCGCCTGGGCCTTCAAGCCCGAGGTCGAACAGACAAAGGTCGACATCGGCGCGCGCGACATGGAATTCTTCACCGCGACCAACCGTTCGGACAAGGCCGTAACCGGCAGCGCGACCTACAACGTGTCACCGGCGCAGGCGGGGAAGTACTTCACCAAGATCGAATGTTTCTGCTTCACCGAACAGACGCTGAAGCCCGGCGAGACGGTGCGGATGCCGGTCATCTTCTTCGTCGACCCGAAGATCAAGGACGATCCCGACGCGCGGGACATCGATACGATCACCTTGAGCTACACCTTTTATCCGGTCGAGAACGGCAAGACGAAGGGCTGACGGTCCGGCCGCGGCGTCTTGCCCTCGGCGCGTCGCCGCCCTAGAGCATCCGCCAAACACGTCGAACAGGGACGCCACCATGGCCGGTGCCAAGAACCACGATTATCATATTCTCCCCCCCAGCCCCTGGCCGCTGATGGGGTCGCTGACCGCCGGCCTGCTGGCCGTCGGTGGCCTGCTGTGGATGAAGGGCCATCATTTCGGCCCTGCCGTCTTCGGGCTGGGCTTTGCCGGCGTTCTGGCGACGATGTATTTCTGGTGGGCCGACGTCATCCGCGAAGCCCACGCCGGCGATCACACGCCCGTCGTGCAGCTTCACCTGCGCTACGGCATGATCCTGTTCATCGCCTCCGAAGTCATGTTCTTCGTCGGCTGGTTCTGGGCGTTCTTCGACTTTTCGCTGTTTCCGGCGATGGTCGGCTACACGCCCGGCGCGCATGGCGAGGCAGGCACGGTCGAACTGCTGACCGAAGGCGTCGCGACCTGGCCGCCCAAGGGCCTGGAAGTCATCAACGCGTTCGAACTGCCGCTGCTCAACACCTTCATCCTGCTGCTGTCGGGCACGACCGTGACTTGGGCACACCATGCGCTGATCCACGGCGACCGCGACGGCCTGAAGAAGGGTCTGTGGTGCACGATCCTGCTGGGCGCGCTGTTCAGCAGCATCCAGGCGTACGAGTACGTCCATGCGCCCTTCCCGTTCAAGGGCCTGAACTACGGCGCGTCGTTCTTCATGGCGACCGGCTTCCACGGCGTGCACGTGCTGATCGGCACCATCTTCCTCGCCGTCTGCTTGGTCCGCGCATACAAGGGCGACTTCACGCCGCGCCAGCATTTCGGCTTCGAAGCCGCGGCTTGGTACTGGCACTTCGTCGACGTCGTGTGGCTGTTCCTGTTCGTCTCGATCTATGTGTGGGGCAGCTGGGGCGCGCCGGTCCACGGCGGCTAAGGCATCATGACCACGCCCGGCTTGGCCGAGGCGGCTTGCAAGGGTCTGTGTCCCCGTTGTGGGGCACAGACCCTTTTCGCTGGCGTCGCCCGCTTCGCGCCCCGCTGCCGTGCCTGCGGACTCGACTTCGCGAGCTTCAACGTCGGCGACGGCCCCGCCGCCTTCCTGACCTTGGGCGTGGGCACGCTGGTGACGGTGCTCGCCATCGCGCTTGAACTCGGCGCCGAACCGCCGTTCTGGGTCCACCTGCTGCTGTGGCCCGCGCTGACGCTCGCCTGCGTGCTGGGCGGCCTGCGTATCGTGAAGGCCGGCCTGCTCGCGGCCGAATACCGCCAGTCCGCGCGCGAGGGACGGCAAGTGAAAGACGACGACGCGTGAAACGCTGGCCCCTCATCCCGACCCTGATCGTCGGCATCGCCATCGCGGCGATGATCGGGCTGGGCGTCTGGCAACTCGCGCGCAAGCAGGAGAAGGAGGCGGCGCTGGCACAGCTCGCCGCCAACGTCCGCCGCCCGCCCGTGCTGTTCCCGGCAAGCGGTGTGGGCGACACATTGCTGTTCCGCCGATCCGCGATCGACTGCCTGGCCGTCACCGACGTGTCGCGCCAGAGCGGGCGGACGGCCGACGGCAAGCCCGGCTGGCGCGTCATCGCCGCCTGTCGCACGCCCGGCGCCGGCATCGTCCCTGTCCAGCTCGGGATCGCCAGCGACTTCAGCGTGACACCCGGATGGTCGGGCGGCCCGGTGACCGGCTTCCTCAGCCACGCCCCCGATTCGCGCCCGCTGATCTCCGGCCTGTTCGACCACAGCCCGAAACGGCTGATGCTGGTGTCCGACGCCCCGCCGATCGGGCTGACCGCCAATCCGGGACCCGACTTGTCGGCGGTGCCGAACAATCACCTGGCCTATGCGGTGCAGTGGTTCCTGTTCGCGGGGATTGCGGGCGTGATCTACGTCATCGCGGTGCGGCGACGGCGCGCGCGCTAAGGGTCTGCACCACCCCCCACCGTCATCCCCGCGAAGGCGGGGATACATTCTGGCTGGCCGTCGTGAGACTCACGTCCTTCGGCGACTATTGATTCCCGCCTTCGCGGGAATGACGACCGAAACGGCAGGGGCCGGCTCCACCTTTACTCACCCTACCCCCGAGCTTTCTTGCTCCCCGCCTGCCCGCCCGCTAGTCCCGCGCGATCATGCGTTACCACAGCACCCGCGGCACCGCCCCGATCCTTGATTTTCGCGATGCGACGCTCGCCGGGCTCGCCAGCGACGGCGGGCTGTACGTGCCCGAGGCATGGCCGACGCTCGCCCGGCAGGACATCGCCGACCTCGCCGGCCTGTCCTATGCGGAAAACGCCGCGCGGATCATGACTCCCTTCATCGGCGATGCGCTGACGCCCGAAGACCTGCGCACGATGTGCGAGGGCGCATATGGCCGGTTCAGCCACGCTGCGGTGACGCCACTCGTCCAGCTGGACCAGCGCCATTTCCTGCTGGAGCTGTTCCACGGGCCGACGCTTGCGTTCAAGGACGTCGCGCTCCAGTTCCTGGGGTTGCTGTTCGAACGCTTCCTGACCGGCAGCGATACGCATCTGACCGTCGTCGGCGCGACCAGCGGCGACACCGGGTCGGCCGCGATCGACGCGCTGGCGGGGCGCGAGCATGTCGATATCTTCATGCTCCACCCCGAGGGGCGGGTCAGTGATGTCCAGCGTCGCCAGATGACGACGGTACTTGCCCCCAACGTCCACAACATCGCGATCCGCGGCGATTTCGACACCGCGCAGGCGCTGGTGAAGGCGATGTTCAACGACGCCGACTTCTCCGGGCGGTTTGCGCTCAGCGCGGTCAATTCGATCAACTGGGCGCGGCTGATGGCGCAGGTCGTCTATTATTTCTACGCCGCGGTCCGGTTGGGCGCGCCCGATCGCGCGGTCGCCTTCTCCGTGCCCACCGGCAACTTCGGCGACGTATTTGCGGGCTATGTCGCCGCAAAGATGGGCCTGCCGATCGCCCGCCTGATCGTTGCGACCAACGTCAACGACATCCTCCACCGCGCGCTGTCGGCAGGCGACTATTCCGCCGGCACCGTCACCCCGACTGCGGCACCGAGCATGGACATCCAAGTCAGCTCGAACTTCGAACGCCTGCTGTTTGATCTCGCCGGTCGGGACGGGGCTGCCCTTTCCGGGCAGATGCGTGGGTTCGAAGCCACCCGCGCGATGCGGCTGACCAATGCCCAGGCCGAAGGCGCGTCGGCGCTTTTCACCAGTGCGCGGATCGAGCCCGGCGCCATGTCGGAGACGATGCGCTGGGCCTGCGCCGAGGCCGGGCAAGTCATCGATCCGCACACCGCCATCGGCCTCGCCGCAGCCCGCCGCACCGACCTGCCCGCGGATGTGCCCGTGGTGACGCTCGCCACCGCGCATCCGGCGAAGTTCGGCGACGCGGTCGAACGTGCGACCGGGGTCCGCCCGAGCCTGCCCGGCCGTGTCGGCGACCTGTTCGACCGCGAGGAGCGCTACGTGACGCTCGACGCGACGTTCGAAGCGGTGACCGCCTACATTGCCGAGCGGGCGGTGGCGAAGAGCTAGCCTCTACATTACCGTTCGTGCTGCGCCGGTCGAAGCGCCGCTCTTTTTCTTGACCTACGCCTGCGGCGCGAAGAACGGCCCTTCGACAGGCTCAGGGCGAACGGATTTGGAAATGCAGGAACTATTCTCTCTCATCGGCGAACCCTGGGCCGATTACGGCCTTGTTGATTCAGGCCACGGCCGGAAGCTTGAACGCTACGGCCGCTTCCGCTTCGTCCGCCCCGAACCGCAGGCGATGTGGGCGCCCGCCTCGGCCGACTGGGACGCGGACGGCGAGTTCATTCCCGGCGCGGACGAAGACGGCGGCGGTCGATGGGAGCTGTCGCGCGACGTACCGCGCGACGGTTGGCCGCTTGGCTGGCGCGAGATCCGCTTCACTGCCCAGAACACCCCGTTCCGGCACCTGGGCTTCTTCCCCGACATGGCGCCGGTGTGGGACTGGATGCGCGACCGGATCGATGGCGCCGATCCGGAATGCCTCAACCTGTTCGGCTACACTGGCGTGGGGACGCTGGCACTGGCGGCGGCTGGCGCACGGATGGTGCATGTCGATGCGTCGAAGAAGTCCGTCGACGCCGCCCGCGCCAACGCCCAGCTGTCGGGCATGGCCGAAAAGCCGGTTCGCTGGCTGGTCGAAGACGCCGCCAAGTTCGTCGGGCGCGAAGTCCGCCGCGGTCGCCGCTACGACGGCATCATCCTCGATCCGCCAAAATGGGGCCGCGGGCCGAATGGCGAAGTGTGGAAGCTGGAGGAGCATCTGCCCGGCCTGATCGCCGACTGCCGCCGCCTGATCGATGCCGAGTCGCGGTTCCTGTTCCTGACGGTGTACGCGGTGCGCCTGTCGGCGCTGGCGATCGGGGAGCTGGTGCGCCAGCAGTTCGGCGACCTGCCGGGCCGGGTCGAATGCGGCGAACTGGGCGTGCGCGAGGAAGCGCGCGGGCTGACCCTGCCGACCGCGATCTTCGCGCGCTGGTCGCGGGATTGAGCCCACCCGATAGCCCCCGCAGCAGGGGCGGGGCTTCCGACCGCGACGGCAAGGCTACGGGCTGCGCGGCGACGCGGGATGGCCCCGGTTGGCGGGACCCGGAAGCCCCTTACCCCTTGTACAACCCGTCCAGCCGCTCGCCATAGGCCTCGCGCAGCACGTGCCGGCGGATCTTCAGGCTGGGGGTCAACTGCTGGTTCTCGATTCCGAACGGTTCGTCGGCCAGGATGAAGCGGCGTACGCGTTCGATCTGCGACAGGTCCTTGTTCACCCGTTCGACTGCCGCGCCGATCGCCGCCTTGAAGCCGTGATCGTTCTTCAACTTGGCGAAATTGCACCCGCTGCCCGACTTGGCGCAATATTCCTGCGTCCATTCGGGATCGGGGACGATGACCGCGGTCATGTACGGCTTGCGGTCGCCGAAGACCATCGCCTGGACGATCTCGTTCTGGAGCGTCAGCATCCCTTCGATCTTTTGCGGCGCGACATTGTCGCCCTTGTCGTTGACGATGATGTCCTTCTTGCGGTCGGTGATCTTGATCCGCCCCTTCGCATCGATCTCGCCGATGTCGCCGGTGTGGAGCCAAGCGCCTTTGTGGGGCTCCGCCGGGTCCGGTTTCAGCACTCGCGCCGTCTCGTCCTCGTTGCGCCAATAGCCGTGCATGACCAGTTCGCCGCGGACCAGGATCTCGCCGTCCGCCGCGATGCGGACTTCGGTGTTGGCGAGCGGCGGGCCGACGGTGTCGTGGCGTAGGCCGGCGGCGGGACGATTGCAGCTGATGACCGGCGCCGCTTCGGTCTGGCCATAGCCCTGTAGGAAGGTGAGGCCGAGCGATTCGAAGAACACGCCCACCTCCGGATTGAGCGGTGCGCCGCCCGACACCATCGCCTTCATCCGGCCGCCGAATTTCTTGCCGATCTTGGGGCGGAACAGGCGTTCGAGCACCAGCTTCATCGGCAGGTCGAGCGGCGAAGCGCGCTTGCCCGCAGCCTTCTTGCCGCCGATCTTGATCGCGCGATCGAGCAGGTAGTTGCTGAGTTTGCCCTGCTTCTCGATCGCCTTGGAAATGCGCGTGCGCAGCACTTCGAACAGGCGCGGCACGACCACCATGATCGTCGGGCGGACCTCCTCGATGTTGGAGGCGAGCTTGTCGAGGCCCTCGCTGTAGTAGATTTCCGCACCCAGCCCGATCGGGAAATGCTGTCCGCCGGTGTGTTCATAGGCGTGGCTGAGCGGCAGGAACGACAGGAACACCTCGTCCTCCCAGCCGAAATCCTCCGAGATGACGGTGCAGCAGCCATTGACGTTGTGCAGGATCGCGCCGTGGTGCTGCATGACACCGCGCGGAGCGCCGCCGGTGCCGCTGGTGTAGATGATGCAGGCGAGATCGCCGCGTTGCATCGTCGCCGACTTCGCCATCTCGGCGGGATCGGTCGGATGCTCGGCGATCAGCGTGTGCCAGTCGTGGAAGTCGATCGATCCGGGCTGGCCCAGACGGAATTCATCGAACGAGATGACGATCCGCGCCTGCGAGCGCAGCACCGCAGGCATCAGCACCTTTGCCAGCTTCTGCGTCGACACGATGACCGCGCAGGCGCCCGAATTCTCGAGGATATGCTGGTGATCGCGCTCGGTGTTGGTCGTGTAGGTCGGGACCGTGACGCAGCCCGCGGCCATGATCGCGAGGTCGCTGATACACCATTCCGGCCGGTTCTCGCTGACCAGCATCACCCGATCGCCGGCACGCAGGCCCGCGGCCTTCAGCGCGGTCGCGAGCGCCGCCACCTGGCGCGCGGCGTCCGCCCAACTGGTCGAATGCCATGTTCCGCCCCATTTCGCCCACAGGAACGGGGCGTCGCCCTTCTCGGCGGCGCGAGTGAAGAACATCGTCACCAGATTGGGGAAGTGTTCGAGCTGACGGGGGGCGGCGGGCATGGTCTCTCCTGGGCTCGGCTTCAGCCGATATTCTCTCGCTATAGCGGAATTTTCATTCCGGCGGCCGGGTCGAATCCTTGCCGAACCGCCGGATCTGCGTGACGTAGCCGGTCTCGTCACCGGCGACGCCTTCGCTGCGGGGGTCCGCGCCGCCGACCCAGCGCCCGCCGACCCATTCGACGGCGTTCGCCTTCAGGCCAAGGCCGCCGACGCTCACCCGCTCGCCCAGCGCCTGGAGCGCGGGCACCATTGCCGCGCGTTCGGTCCCGGCCTCCGCCACGCCGCCGGGGCCCGGCGCGTAAAGCAGGCCCATCGCGATCGCGTCCTGCGCGGACAGGTCGAAATCGACGACGCCCATGATCGCCTTGGCGATCTGCGCGATGATCGTCGGGCCGCCCGCGGCACCGACCGACAGGCGGACGTGCCCCTGCGCGTCATAGACGATCGTCGGCGCCATCGAGCTGCGCGGGCGCTTGCCGCCCTCCACCCGGTTGGCGACGAGATAGCCGTCCTTGACCGGCACGGTGTCGAAATCGGTCAGCTCGTTGTTGAGCACGATGCCGCCCACCGTCAGGCCCGAGCCGAACACGCCCTCCACGGTCGTCGTCACCGCGACGACGTTGCCAAACCGGTCGGCGACCGACAGGCTGGTCGTGCCCGGCGTCTCGGCCGGTTCGGCCCGCACCCGCGCCGGGGCGCCCGGGGGCGTGCCGGCGGTCACGCTCGCCATCGTGGTGTCGGGCGAGATCAGCGCGGAGCGGCCGGCGAGATAGGCGGGGTCGAGCATCCCCGCGACCGGCACGCGGACATAGTCGGGATCGCCGATGTACAGGTTGCGATCGGCATAGGCGAGGCGCGAGCTTTCGGCGAACAGGTGCCATGCGACGGGAGAATCCCTGCCCAGCGCCTTCAGGTCGAAGCGTTCGAGCTGCTTCAGGATCATCAGCACGGTGATGCCACCCGACGACGGCGGGCCCATGCCGCAGATCCGGTACGTGCGATACGGCACGCAGACCGGGTCGCGCGGCTTCGCGGCATAGCTCGCCATGTCGCCGGTCGTCATCTGCGACGGATTGCGCGCTGCGGTGCGGACGGTCGTCACCAGCTTCTGCGCGTCGGGACCGACGTAGAAGCTGTCGGCGCCGCGGGCGGCAAGGCGTTCGAGGAACGCGGCCTGTTCGGGATTGCGCACGGTGCTGCCGGCGGGGAGCGGCGCGCCGCCTAGCGAGAAGATCGCGCGCAGTTCGGGGACGATGTGGGTGCCGTTCTTGGCGAGCCCGTCAACGAAGCGGGACGAGAGCTGCCACCCGTCTTTCGCCAGCCGGATCGCCGGGGCGAACAACTGCGCCCAGGGAAGCTTGCCGCCGGTACGGTGCGCCAGTGCCATGCCCCGCAGCGCGCCGGGCACGCCGACCGACTTGCCGCCGGGGACGGCGTCGCGGTGGTCCATCGGCTGGCCGTCGGCGGTGTAGAACAGGCGCGGGCCCGCGGCCATCGGCGCGGTTTCGCGCGCGTCGATGGTGTCGAGCTGCCCGCCGGTGCGATGCCGCACCCAGAAGCTGCCACCGCCCAGGCCCGAACTCTGCGGCTCGACGACACCCAGCGCGAGCATGGTGGCGATGGCGGCATCGGTCGCGGTGCCGCCGGCCTTCAGGATCTCGACGCCCGCCGCGACGGCGCGCGGGTCCGCGGCGCTGACCATGCCGGTCGCGGCGGGTGTCGATGAAACGAGTGGCGCCGTCGGGGCGGAGGCTGATGGCAGGGCGGACGGCGCGGTCGGACGATCCGCGACCGGGGCGCAGGCCGCGGCCAGCGGGAGCAGGGTTAGGACGAACGCTCTCATGAGGGCAGACCCTAACGCGGTGCGAGAGGGGCGCAAGTAACTCCCGTCATTCCCGCGCTCGCGTCCGGGAGATGGGCCCCCGCCTGCGCGGGGACGACGGCGACGGCGGCTGCTTGTCGCGGGCGCCGGTCACTGGGCCCCCGCCTGCGCGGGGACGACGGCGGGTTATGCTGCGCCCACAGCCTCCGCCACGGTCGCGAACCCATCGCGCGCCAGCAGGCGGTCCAGCCCGGTCGCGATCGACCGCGCCAGCCCCGGCCCTTCGTAGACCAGCGCCGAATACACCTGCACCAGGCTCGCACCGGCGCGGATGCGGGCATAGGCCGCGTCGGCCGACGCGATGCCGCCGGCGGAGATCAGCGGCAGGCGCCCGCCCGTCGCTGTGCGGAAATCCTTTAGCCGTTGCGCGGCCAGCGGGGCGAGCGGTGCGCCGGACAGACCGCCCGCCTCCACCGCATTGCCGGACCTGAGCGCGGGCCGCGAGATCGTCGTGTTGCTGACGATCAGCGCGTCGATGCCGTGGTCGATCGCGGCCCGGGCGATCTCGTCGATCTGCACAGGCTCCAGGTCGGGGGCGACCTTCAGGAACAACGGGCTGAGCGCCGCTGCCTCGCGCGATGCGGCCAGCAGGTCGGCCAGCGCAGCCCCGTGCTGCAGGTCGCGCAGGCCCGGTGTATTGGGCGACGATATGTTGATCGTGACATAGTCGGCGCAGCGACCGGCCTGCCGCACGCCGGTCACGTAGTCGGCGATGCGGTCGAGCGCGTCCTTGTTCGCGCCGACGTTGACGCCCAGTACCCCGGCACGCTCGCTCGGCAACCGGTCGAGCGCGGCCTGCAATCCGCCGTTGTTGAACCCCATGCGGTTGATGACGCCGCGGTCCTCGACCAGCCGGAACAGGCGCGGCTTGGGGTTGCCGGCCTGCGGCACGGGCGTCAGCGTGCCGACCTCGACGCTGCCGAAGCCCAGGCCGTGGAAGCCGTGGACCGCCTCGCCGTCCTTGTCCGCGCCGGCGGCCAGCCCGACCGGATTGGGGAAATGCACTCCGGCGACGACGTTCGCCAGACGCGGACTCGTCACGACCTTGCCCATCCGCTTCCCCGCCGCCGCCAGCGCGCGAATGGTCAGGCGGTGCGCCTGTTCGGCGTCCAGGGCGAAGAGCAGGGGATGATACCAGCGCATGACGCAGGTTTAGCGGCTTGCCGGGCAGCCCGTCACCCCCATCGGCACAATCGTCACTGCTTTGCCCGGCCTCGAACATCGGGTATGGTTGCAACCTAGCTGAACGGGCGATAGTCTTGGGCCAAATCGAAAGGAGCGGATGTACCCATGGCCCTCGACACGGAGACGTTCGACGCGCTGATCGACACCGTTCGGCGCTTCGTCGCGGAGCGGCTCCGCCCGCTGGAGGCGCAGGTCGAGGCGGACGACGCCATCCCGGCCGACATCGTCGACGCCATGAAGGACATGGGCCTGTTCGGTCTGTCGATCGCCGAGGAACACGGCGGCCTGGGCCTGACGATGGCGGAGGAAGTCCGCGTCGCGATCGAGCTGGGCCGCACGACGCCCGCGTTCCGCTCCGCCTTCGGCACCAACGTCGGCATCGGCAGCCAGGGGCTGGTGATGGCCGGCACGCCTGAGCAAAAGGCGCAGTGGCTACCGCGGATCGCGAGCGGTGAGGTCGTCACCAGCTTCGCGCTGACCGAACCCGATGTCGGGTCCGATTCGGGTGCGGTGAAGGCGCGCGCCGTTCGCGATGGCGACGTGTACCGGCTGTCGGGCACGAAGCGCTACATCACCAACGCCGACCGCGCCGACCTGTTCACCGTCATGGCGCGGACCGGCGACGATCTCGGGGCGCGTGGCGTGTCGGCCTTTCTCGTGCCGCGCGACCTGCCCGGCGTGTCCGTCGGCGAGCCGGAAAAGAAGATGGGACAGAAGGGCGCCAAGGTCGCTGATGTCCATTTCGACGACGTGGCCGTGCCCGTCGCCAACCGGCTGGGCGCGGAGGGCGAAGGCTTCAAGATCGCGATGCGGGTGCTCGATCGCGGGCGGCTGCACATCGCGGCGGTCTGCGTCGGCGTCGCCGAACGGCTGATCGCCGACAGCGTCGGCTATGCGCTCGAGCGAAAGCAGTTCGGCAAGGCGATCGGCGAACACCAGCTGATCCAGGCGATGATCGCCGACGCCAAGACCGAGGCGCTGGCGGCGCGCGCGCTGGTACTCGACGCGGCGGACAAAAAGGATCGCGGCGAGGACGTCGTGCTGGAAAGCGCGGCGGCCAAGTATTTCGCGTCCGAGATGGTCGGCCGCGTCGCCGACCGCGCGGTGCAGATCTACGGCGGCGCGGGCTATATCGCCGACCACGGGATCGAGCGGCTGTACCGCGACGTGCGGCTGTTCCGCATCTACGAAGGGACGAGCCAGATCCAGCAGCTGATCATCGCGCGAGAAACGATGAAGCGCGGCGGATGACTTTCAGCCCTCTCCCCGTCCGGAGAGAGGGCAGGCGAGCGAAGTGAAGCCGGGAGAGGGGCAGTCCGGTAAGTGCTGTAGTGAAATGCCCCTCTCTCCCAACCCTCTCCTCATGAAGGAGACAGGGCCAGCATCTGGAGTTACCATGGATACCAACAGCCTGTTCCGCCTCGACGGCCGCGTCGCGCTCGTGACCGGGGGCAGTCGCGGCATCGGCAAGATGATCGCGCGCGGCTTCGTCGAATCGGGTGCAAAGGTCTACATCTCTGCGCGCAAGGCCGACGCGTGTTTCGCGACCGCCGAGGAACTGGGGCCGAACTGCATCGCGCTACCGCAGGACGTGTCGACCGTCGACGGGTGCAAGGCGCTCAGCCGTCAACTGGCCGAGCATGAAAGCGCGCTCGACATCCTCGTCAATAATGCCGGCGCCGCGTGGGGCGTACCGTTCGAGGAATTTCCCGAAAGCGGCTGGGACAAGGTCATGGACCTGAACGTGAAATCGCCGTTCTTCCTGACCCAGGCGCTGCACGACGCACTGAAGGCCGGCGCCGCCCGGTCGCGACCGGCAAAGGTCATCAACATCACCTCGATCGACGGGATGCGGCTGAACGCGTGGGAGACGTACAGTTACCAGGCGTCGAAGGCGGCGCTGATCCAGCTGACCAAGCGCATGGCGGCGCGGCTGGTCGGTGACGGCATTCACGTCACGTCGATCGCGCCGGGCGCCTTTGCCAGCGACATGAACAAGGCGGCGCGCGACCACGGCGATCATGTTGCCAAGGGCATTCCGGCGGGTCGCATCGGCGAGGCCGAGGACATGGCGGGCGCGGCGATCTATCTCGCAAGCCGCGCGGGCGATTATGTGATCGGCGAAACGATCACGGTCGACGGCGGGCTGGTCCATGCCGCGCTGGGGAGCAGCATCGGGCATTGAGGCAGGTCGGCTCCCGCGCAGGCGGGAGCCCAGAGCCACGATGTGCGACCTCCAGAACCTTGAACTCCCGCCTGCGCGGGAGCACGACGGACTCAATTCCCCGGCGTCACCTCGACCACGTCGAGCGTCGATTCGAGCGCAGGACGCGGCAGGACGATGCGCCAGCGGCGGTCGGCGACGCGTTCGACCAGCCCGACCATGTCGCGCAGATTGTCTTGGCCATAGCGCAGCGGCGTCGGCTCGTCGGTCAGCGCCAGCGTGCCGAGAAAGACCCCGCGCGCGGACGTATCGGGGTACAGCGTACCGTTGATCCGCTGTGCGCCCTGCCCCTGCGCCAGCCGCAGCACGTCGCCGTCGCGGCGAACGGTGCAGGGTGCCGCAGGCAGCGTCGTGGTGGCCGGGCGCCCCTCGTCGCGGATGCCCAGCTTGATCGTGCGGCACTGGTAGGTGCCCGTTGGCGGCACGGGATCGGTGCCAAGCGCGCGATCGGGTTCGAGCAGCACGCCGGCTTCCGCAACCACACCGCCCTGCCCGCGCGCGCGGACCATCGCCAGCGCATCGGTCCACGCATCGCGATAGGTGCGCAGCCGCGTGCGGTCGTCGGGCGACGCGGCCAGCCGCCAATTGTCGTCTGCGGGCACGCGGCATTCGGTCGCAAGCGCCGTCGCGCCGGTCTGCGGCGTCGCGGCAACATCCTGCGCCGGCGTACAGGCGGCAAGCGTGGTCATCAGAAGCGCGATCGGCATCACCCGGCGGTCCAGCCGCCGTCGACCGACAGGTTCGCCCCCGTGATCTGCGCTGCGGCATCGCCGCACAGGAACAGCGCAGTCGCCGCGACCTGTTCGGGCGTCACGAACTGCTTGGTCGGCTGGCCGGCCAGCAGCACGTCGTTGATGACCTGATCGCGCGTCAGCCCCCTGGCCTTCATCGTGTCGGGGATCTGCCCTTCGACAAGCGGCGTCCAGACATAGCCGGGCGAGATGCAGTTGGCGGTGACGCCGAACGTGGCGAGCTCCAGCGCGACGGTCTTGTTAAAACCGGCCAGGCCATGCTTGGCGGTGACGTAAGCGGACTTGAACGGCGAGGCGACCAGGCTGTGCGCGGACGCCGTCTGGATGATCCGCCCCCACTTGGCATCCTTCATGTGCGGGATGGCGAGGCGGGTGGTGTGGAACGCGGCCGTCAGGTTCAGCGCGATGATCAGGTCCCATTTGTCGACGGGGAAGTCCTCGACCGGCGCGACATGCTGCATTCCGGCGTTGTTGATAAGGATGTCGACGCCGCCAAAGGTGTCCGCCGCCTCGCCCATCATCGCTTCGATCTGGTCGACCTTCGTCAGGTCGTGCACCGAATACAGCGCCTTGCCGCCGCTCGCCGCCTCCAGCGCGGCGCGCTCCGTCTCGATCGCGTCCTTATCGCCGAAGCCGTTGATGACGACGTTGGCCCCTTCGCCTGCCAGCGCCTTGGCGTACGCCAGACCGATGCCGGAGGTGGAGCCGGTGACCAGGGCGGTCTTGCCTTTCAGGAACATGCGCTTGCTTCCTTCATACCCGTTGGTGTCACCCCCGCGTCAGGTCGAACGCCGCCGTCCGCCCGTCGAGGATGTTGCTTGCGACCAGCCGCGACTTGGCCATCGTCTCGGCGATGGCGGCGCGACCGGCGGACCAGTGTTCGCGCATCGTGCGGGCGGAGAATTCGAAATCGCGCGCGCCGCCTTCCCAGGCATTGGCGCGGTAGATCAGGTGGACCAGGCTGACCGGCATCTCGTCGGCCTCGCTCGACAGCGCCGCCACGTCGGGATCGTCGCGCAATTCGGGCGGCAGCTTGGCGATCAGGCGGCGGATCGCCTCGCGTTCGCGGCGCAGCGTCAGCCGTTCGGCCGACACCTGGCGCGTCCGACTGGAAAAACGGATTTCCTTTTCGCGCGCCATCACGTCCATGATCGTCTTCGGACGGTCGGCACTGGCCGAAAACAGGTCGACCTGGAAGACGAGCATCTCGGCCGACTGGTGGTCGAGTACGTGCGTCAGCGGCGTGTTCGAAACGATCCCGCCGTCCCAATACAAGCGCCCGTCGATCTCGACCGGGGGCAGCCCCGGCGGCAGCGCGCCCGATGCCATGATGTGGCGCGCGTCGATGCGGGTGGTGGTCGTGTCGAAGTAGCGGAAATTGCCGCTTTCGACATCGACCGCGCCGACCGACAGGCGGACCGGCCCGGTGTTGAGCAGGTCCCAGTCGACCAGCGTGTCGAGCGTCTTTGCGAGCGGGGCCGAATCGTAGAAGCTGAGCGCGGCGGGGGTGCCCGGCGGGGCGAAGGTTGGCGGCAGTCCGCGTGGCGTGAAGAAGCCCGGCACGCCGGTCGCCATCACGCTCCACGCCGACCATTCGTGGACGAACTCGCGAACCTGATCCTGCGGAAAGATCGGGAAGCTGGGCAGTGCCGATGCGGTCAGGTCCCAGAACGCTCGCAGCCGCTCGACGCGCCGCTCGGGCGGGTTGCCGGCCACGATCGCGGCATTGACCGCGCCGATCGAGATGCCCGCGACCCAGTCGATCTCGATGCCCGTCTCGGCCAGCGCCTCGATCACGCCGGCCTGGTAACTGCCGAGCGCACCGCCGCCCTGCAGGACCAGCGCCACGCAATCGGGTAGCGGCAGCGCGGCGTCGCGCGTGCGCTTCGGGCGGCGGGGATCGGCATCGGCCATCGGCGCCCTCAATGACGCTCGGCGCAGATGGTTGCAACCTCCCGGCATCTCCGCGCATTTACGTGACGCAAAAGAAACGAACGCCGATGTGCGAACAGGGGGCCCAAGCCGATGCGTCTCGACGATCTCGATCCCAGCGACAACGTCCGCGACCTCGGTTCCGGCGGGGGGGGCGGCGGCGGGATCCCGATCCTCGGGCTGCTGCTGCCGTTCCTGTTCCGCGGCAAGCTGGGCTGCGGGTCGGTCGTGCTGATCGCCGTCGTCGGCGCGTTCCTGCTGTTGTCGGGTGGCCTCGGCTCGCTGACCGGCGGTGGTGGCGGCCAGCGCACCGGCGGGTCGACGACCGCGGGCCAGTCGGGCGCGCAGGTCTGCAACACCGCCGACCGGCTACTGTCCTGCCGCGTGCTCGAATCGACCGAGCAGGTGTGGGAAAAGATCTTTGCCGCCAACGGACAGCGCTATCAGGCGCCGACGCTCAGCTTCTATCAGGGCGGCGTGCAATCGGGTTGCGGCGCGGCGTCGGCGACCGCGGGTCCGTTCTACTGCCCGGGCGACAGCAACCTGTACCTCGATACCAGCTTCTTCGACGAACTGGCCAACCGCTTCGGCGCGAAGGGCGACGCCGCGCAGGCCTATGTCATCGCGCATGAAGTCGGCCATCACATCCAGAACCTGACCGGCGCGGCGCAGCAGGTGTCGCAGGTCCAGCGCAGCGGCGACACGCGTGCGGGCAATGCCGCTTCCGTCCGGCTGGAATTGCAGGCGGACTGCTATGCCGGCGTATGGGCGAAGCAGAGCGGGCGGTTGCAGCCCGGCGATATCGAGGAGGGCCTGACCGCAGCCAATGCGATCGGCGACGACACGCTGCAGAAGCAGAGCGGCGGCGCGGTGGTGCCCGACAGCTTCACCCACGGATCGTCGGCGGAACGGATGCGCTGGCTGAAGCGCGGGCTCGACACCGGCGACCCGGCGCAGTGCGACACCTTCTCGGGCGCGGTTTGAGTCGATCAGGCCACGCCGCTGGCCAGGATCGCGTCCATCACCCACGCGGTCCGTGCCGCCGCGACGCCGGTCGCGGCATAGGCGGGCCCGCCCAGCAGCTGCGCGGTCATGCGTTCGACATGATGCAGCTGGACGGGATCGGGGTCGTCGAATGCGCGGTCGATCGGCGTCCCGTCCGCTCGCAGTGTCACGGCGCCGCCGTCGAAGATCGCGAAGTCGATCTCGCCGCGATCCCCGATGATCGTCACCGTGTCGCGGCTGTGGTCGGCAGCGAAATTCCAGATGCCGCTGCCCAGCGTACCGCTGTGATGCCGCCACGATGCGGCGACCGCATCGGGAACCACGCCGACGCCCGACTGGATGTGGCGGTGGCCGGCCGCGGCGACGATCGGGCCGAGCAGATCGTCGAACAGGTCGAGGCCATGGCAGGCGAGGTCGTCGAAATAGCCGCCGGGTGCCGCCTCTGGCACCGTCCGCCAGCCGCCGCTGTCCGGCGGCCGCGCCGGACGGGTCAGCGTCCAGTGGATGTGCCGCACTGCGCCGATCGCGCCCCTGGCCAGCCAGTCGCGGACCTGGTCGAATCGTGGCAGCGCGCGGCGGTAATAGGCGACGAACAGCGGCTGCCCCGCAGCTTCGAACGCCGCGACCATGCGCTGCGCCTCGGCAAGGGACGGGGCGATCGGCTTTTCGACGCAGCATGGCTTGCCGGCCGCAGCGACCGCCAGCGCATAATCGGCATGGCTGTCGGGCGGCGTCGCGACATAGACGGCGTCGATGTCGGGCGACCGGATCATCGCCGCTATATCGTCGAAGACGCGCGGCACGCCGTGGCGACGCGCATAGTCGGCCGCCGCTTCCGGGCGGCGCGCGGCGACTGCGGCGAGCATGGAGCCGGCGGCCAGGCGATAGGCCGGGCCGCTCTTGCGTTCGGTCACGTCGCCGCAGCCGATCATGCCCCAGCGGATCGGAGCGTGCATGGTTTCGCCTTTCCCTGAATCGAGTCGTGACACGGGCGTAGACCCGAAACACCAGCCTGTCCGCAATCGCCCGGTTGCCGGCACAGGCACAGGTTTGCCGGGCGGGACGTGTCCGGATCGATCATGCTCGGTTCGAACGGCCGTGGCTAAGGTCACACGAGGGTCACACTATGCCGGTCGCCCATCTGCGTCCGCGCGGCCCACCGGCCGGAAGGCGCGAAGCCGGCACGGGCGGGACGAATCAGCGATGAGAAAGAGCCGGTCGTCGGACCCGTACACGACGTTTTCCTACTTTGATCCAACAAACGACCGGACGAACGCCTGCGAACCGCGGTGGCAGTCTACCCACGAGCCACGCCGCCTTTCAGTGTCCGATCGCAGACCAGGCCCAGCCGCCCCTCGATCCGACGCGGACTGCCGGCCGAGCTCGCGACCGAAATGGAGGTCCGTCCGCGCCGCTCCGCTCCGCTTCCGCGAACCGCTGGGCCGCTTGCGCCGATGAGAAGCGACCCAGGAGCATTCCCGCGCTTTCGCGGACGGTCCAGTCGCCGTCGATGTCACGGCCGACCACGAGCATGGCCGGTTCCGGAATGTCCATCTCGATGTTACCTCCTGGTGGAATTGAGACGCTCAGATCGGGCCGCCCACGCCAGCGCGCGCTCACCTCGATTTCATCGAAAAGATGACGACCCCACAGGGTCAGTGCGCTGCCGGCGCTCGCCGCGATGAAGCCGACCGCGGCGATCCCGTAGGCAAGGATGCCAGCCTTGTGTGGCGATACGTGCATGGCGACCACCTGCGACATCGCAGTGTAACTCACCCAGCAAAGAAGAAGTCCCGTGGCGCGCAGACCGATGTCAGCGCGCCGCGACCGATGCCACGCCGCCATGCCACAACCCTTGATGTGGCAATCCAGTTATCGCCCTCGACATAGTATTTCGAGATCGATTCCAGCTAATTGCATAGCGCACGCGTAGTGCTGCAATTCAGGCACAGCCGGCACGATCGACAGCATGAAGATAGCCTGGATCGGCGCGGCCGTTGCGCCGCCCGGCAGACACTCAGTGATCGGAGCGGAGCCGATATCCGACACCCAGTTCGTTGGCGATGACGCTGCCGACCGGGCCTGGCGCTTCCAGCTTCTGGCGCAGATTGCGGATGACGATGCGCAGATATTCGACGCGTGGATCTTCCTCCGCCCCCCAGCATGCGGCGAGCACGCGCTCGTGGGTCACCACGCGCCCGATGTGGCGCGCCAGGACACCCAGAACCTCGTGCTCCTTCCGGGTAAGGTGAAGCTCTTCACCATCGCGGCAGACGATCCGTCGATCGAGATCGATGCTGAGATCGCCCCGGCGCACGATCTTCTGCGTCGTCTCCGACAATCCCTGATGACGTAAGGCTACCCGCAGGCGGGCAAGAAGCTCTTCGGTATCGAACGGCTTGCTCACGAAATCGTCCGCGCCGAGATCGAGGGCGGTGACCTTCTCGTCGACCGCGTCCCTGGCCGAAACCACGAGGATGACGATGTCGCCGTGCGCGCGAAGCTGCGGGATGATGGCCAGGCCGTCGCGGTCCGGAAGGCCCAGGTCGAGCAGGATCGCGCTTGGGTGTTCGACGGCAGCCAGGCGAAGCGCGCCCTTCGCATCCTCCGCCTCGACGACGGCATAGTCCGCCCGGATGAGTGTGGTACGTAAAAGACGACGGATCGCGGCATCGTCATCGACGACAAGAACTTTGGCTGGCATGTCAGGAGGCGCTTTCGGTCTCGATATCATGAACGATCAGGGCCGGCGGGAAAACCAGCGCGAAGGCGGCCCCGCTACCATCCGGCCGGTTGGTCGCTTCGACGATCATACCCATCGCTTCCGCGAATGCCTTGACGATGGCGAGACCGAGGCCAGTGCCGCCGATCGCGCGATCGGAGCCTTCCAGGCGCTTGAAGGTCTCGAACACCTCGCCCTCGCGACCGGGAGGAAGGCCGGGACCGTGATCGAGCACGGCAAGCCGCAGTTCGCCGAAGCGGTTGCGGCCTTCGATGACGACCTCCGTTCCCGGATCGCCGTAGCGACCGGCGTTATCGAGGAGGTTAAGGAGGCAATGGTGCAGTAATTGCGGATCGGCGCGTACCAACGGCAGGTCGGGCGGGACATCGAGGCGCACGCCATGGCCTTCCAGTGCGCGCCTGGCATCATGCGCGGCGCTCGTCACCGCATCACTCAGATCGGTCGCCTCGACGTTCAGCTTCAGCGCGCCAGCCTCCACACGGGCCATGTCGAGCAGGTTGGCGACGAAGCGGTTGAGACGCTGCGCTTCGCTCTCGATCGTGCCGATCAGTTCGGGGGTCGCGCCATGGTGCAGCTGTGCCGCAGCAGCGATCACCGCAGTCAGCGGCGTGCGCAGGTCGTGGCTGACCGAGGAGAGCAATGCCGCCCGCAGACGGTCGCGCGTGCGGACAACATCGACGTCGCGCATTTCGGTCTGCAAGCGAAGGCGTTCCAGGACAAGCGCTGACTGGTCGATCAGACTGCTGAGGAGCGGCAACTGATCGGCACGCACCGGACTGCCGACCTTGTCGCTGGCGACCCCCAGCACGCCCAGCACCCGATCGCCCGTCTTCATGGGCTGGAACAGCCACTCCGACGCAGCGAGTGTGCCAGAGCCCTTGCCGGCCGGGCTGCCGGTGTCGAACGCCCAACTGGCCGCGGCATTGTCCATCGTATCGAGACGGTAGGCAGGATCGCTTGCGGCCAGTATCTCGAGGTCGGAACCGTCCGTGCGCCCGAGCAGCACGACCTGCACGTCGAGCAGGCGATGGACGTCGTCGCAGATCATCTGTGCGGCAACGTCGAGATCGTTGACGCCGGCGATCTGGCGCAGAAATCCTGCCAGCGTGGCGTTGGTGCGTGCGCTAGCGGTGGCAAGATCCGCCTGCGCTCTTACCCGTGCCGTCAACTGGCTGGTCGCGATCGCGATGCCCAGCAGGACGAAGACCGAGACGAGGTTCTCCGGATTGCTGATCGTCAGCGTGCCGGTGGGCGGCAGGAAGAAGAAATTATAGGCGAGACTGGAGGCGATGCCGGCATAAAGTCCCGTGCGCAGCCCGAAGAAGCTCGCCGCAGCCATGACCGGCAGCAGGTATAGCAATGCCACGTTGCCAAGGTTCAGGATCTGGAACAGCGCGCTCGCGAGCCCGGTCACGGCCGCTACCATCGCCGTCGTTATCGCATACCCCGCCGGCGTGCCCCAATTCCCCGTTCGCCGCCGGGTGCGCTGTCGTGCCGCCTGAGAAGTCGGCATCGGCAGGACGTGTACTGTGACGTCAGGCGTGTCCCGGACCAGCTTGTCGACGACGGAGCCGTGGATAAGCTCGAACCACCGCGAACGGTTCGATTTGCCGAGCACCAACTGGGTGGCGCGCAGATCGACCAGAACCGATTGAATGCCGGTGACGACATTCTCGGCAGGAACCGTCGCAACGGCACCGCCCAGTTGCGTTGCCAAGGTCATCGCGGCGGCGACGCGGACATGCTGCTCGTCGGTGAAGTGCGCGGCGCGCGGTGTCTCGATGAACACGGCGGTCCAAGGGCCCCGGAGACCGTCCGCGACACGCTTGGCGGCACGGACCAGCGCATCGCATCCCGGCAGCTCGCTGATCGCCACGACGATCCGGTCGCTGCCCGCCCATGTCCCGCCAAGGCCGAGCGCACGCACGTCGTCGAGCATCCGCGCGTCGACCGCTTGCGCCGCGCGGCGCAGCGCTAGTTCGCGCAACGCCGACAAGTTCGACTTGGAAAAGAAATGCCCGAGCGCGCGCGTCGCCTCGGCGGGCAGATAGACCTTGCCCGCCTTCAGCCGCTCGATCAGCTCGTCGGGCGGAATGTCGACGACCTCGATTTCCGCCATTTCGAGAATGCTGTCGGGCACCGTTTCGCGGACGCGCACGCGCGTGAAGCTGGCGACGATGTCGTTCAGGCTCTCGACGTGCTGGATGTTGACGGTCGAATAGACGTCGATGCCCGCCGCCAGCAGTTCCTCGACATCCTGGTAACGCTTGGGATGGCGGCTACCCGGCGCGTTGGTGTGGGCCAGTTCGTCCACGAGCGCGAGTCGTGGCCGGCGGTCAAGGATGGCATCCAGATCCATTTCGCGCAGCGTGCGGCCTTCGTACGGCACTTCGCGACGCGTGATGATTTCGTGGCCGCGGATCAGGGCTTCGGTTTCGGCTCGACCGTGGGTCTCGACCACGCCGATGACGACGTCGATACCGTCACGCTTCTGGGCCGCGCCTTCGGAGAGCATTTCATAGGTTTTGCCGACGCCGGGCGCTGCACCGAGGAAAATCTTCAGGCGGCCCCTGCCCTCCTGCGCTGCTGCGCGCAGGAGGGCGTCGGGATCGGGACGGCCCGCGTCGGGTCCTGATCCCGCCGGCATCAGCGCGCCGGCGCCGCGGCGTCGAGCGCGCGATTGACCGCGAGTACGTTTACGTGCGGGTCGCCGAGCAGCGACGTTTCGATATTCGCGGTCACGAGGCCGCGAACGCGCTCGACGGGCAGCCCGCGGACCCGGGCAACACGCCCGGACTGCGCCAGCGCTGCCGCCGGCGACAGGTCGGGATCGAGGCCCGAGCCGCTGGCGGTGACGAGGTCAGCCGGCAACGGTCCGCTCACGCCTTCACCTTGGCGCTTGGCGACGTCAGGCGTCACCCGGTCGACCAGTGCCTGGGCCGTCGGACCGAGGTTCGAGCCCGATGACGCCAGTCCGTCATAGCCCTTGCCGGCTGCCGAGGGCCGTGTCTGGAAATAGCGTTCGGCGACGAAAGCCTGGCCGACCACCGTCGAACCGACCACCTTGCCTTCTGCATCGCGGACCAGACTGCCGTTCGCTTGAGAGGGAAAAATCGCCTGCCCGATGCCGGTCATCGCCAGTGGGTATGCGAGGCCCAGAAGGGCTGCGAACAGGATCGTCATGACGATCGCGGGCCGCAGCGCGGAGGAGAAGTCCTTGCCCATTGTCTTGATCCTTACGCTAGGCCGAGGCCACCGACCACGAGGTCGATGATCTTGATACCGATGAACGGGGCGAGAAGACCGCCGAGGCCATAGATGGCGAGGTTACGAGCGAGCAACGGACCTGCTGCCATCGGCTTGTAGGCCACGCCCTTCAGCGCCAGCGGGACCAGCATCGGGATGATGATCGCGTTGAAGATGATCGCCGACAGGATCGCGCTCTGCGGGCTACCCAGTGCCATGACGTTCAGTACGCCGAGCCCTGGATAGAGCGCCACGAACATCGCCGGGATGATCGCGAAATACTTCGCAACGTCGTTGGCGACCGAGAAGGTCGTCAGCGCCCCGCGCGTCATCAGCAGCTGCTTGCCGAGGCCGACGACCTCGATCAGCTTGGTCGGATCGCTGTCGAGATCGACCATGTTGCCCGCCTCGCGCGCCGCCTGCGTGCCGGTGTTCATCGCGACGCCGACGTCGGCCTGGGCCAGCGCGGGCGCATCGTTGGTACCGTCGCCGCACATCGCGACCAGCTTGCCGCTCTGCTGTTCCTTGCGGATCAGCTCCAGCTTGTCCTCCGGCGTCGCCTGGGCGAGGAAGTCGTCGACCCCCGCCTCGGCCGCGATCGCCGCGGCGGTCAGCGGGTTGTCGCCGGTGATCATCACCGTGCGGATGCCCATCGTGCGCAGCTCGCCGAAGCGCTCGCGGATCCCGGCCTTCACCACGTCCTTCAGGAAGATCGCGCCGAGCAGGCGGCCGTCCTTGGCGACCGCGAGCGGCGTGCCGCCCGCGCGCGCGATCTCGTCGGTGATGCGGCGCAACTCGGTCGCCGCTGCCGTTGCACCCGAGCCTTCGTTAGCGCGCAGGATCGAATCCACCGCACCCTTCTGGATCAGCGTGTCTCCGAAGCGGAGACCCGAGACGCGAGTCTGTGCGGTAAATGGAATGACCTCGGCCCCCTGGGGCATCGGACGCTGCAGGTTGAACTTGTCGCGTGCCAGCACGACGATCGAGCGACCCTCGGGCGTCTCGTCCGCAAGGCTTGCTAGCAGGGCCGCTTCCGCCAGCTCGGCCTCGCTAGTGCCGCCGACGCTGCGGAACTCGCTCGCCTGCCGGTCACCGATCGTGATGGTGCCCGTCTTGTCGAGCAGCAGCACGTCGATGTCGCCCGCGGCCTCGACCGCGCGGCCGGACTTGGCGAGCACGTTGAAGCGCACCAGTCGATCCATGCCTGCGATGCCGATCGCCGACAGCAGCGCCGCGATGGTCGTCGGAATGAGGGTAATGAGCAGCGCGGCGAGGATCGCGACGGGGATCGAGCCACCGGCGTAGCTGGCGAAGCCCGGGATGGTGCCGACCGCGATCAGGAAGATGATCGTGAGGCCCACCAGCAGGATCGTCAGCGCGACCTCGTTCGGGGTCTTCTGCCGCTCCGCTCCCTCGACCAGCGCGATCATGCGGTCGAGGAAACCCTTGCCGGGCTCGACAGTCACCTTCACGCGGATTTCGTCCGAGATGACGCGCGTCCCCGCGGTCACGGCCGACCGGTCGCCGCCCGCTTCGCGGATCACCGGCGCGCTCTCGCCGGTGATTGCGGCCTCGTTGACCGACGCGACGCCCGACACGACGTCGCCGTCCGATGGGATCAGGTCGTTGGTTTCGACCAGAACGATGTCGCCGACCTTGAGCTGGCTGGCGGCCACCTCGTCATACTGGCGGCCATCGCCTTTGAGCCGCTTTGCGACCAGCTCTGCCTTAGTAGCGCGAAGCGACGCCGCCTGCGCCTTGCCGCGGCCCTCCGCCAGTGCCTCGGCGAAGGTGCCGAACAACACGGTCAACCACAGCCAGATCGCCAGCTGTGCCTTGAAGGCAAAGGTCAGGTCGTCATGGCCGATGACGAGCAGGATCGTCATCAGCGCGGCCACCGCCGCGGTCACGAACATGACCGGGTTGCGGACCAGGTCGCGTGGATTGAGCTTCAGGAACGATGCCTTGATCGCCGGCACGACCAGGTCGGCGGTGAACAGGCTCTTGGTTTGGGTCTTTGCCATGATGGCCCCCGTGTCAGAACAGCTGGCCGCGGATCATCGCAAGATGATCGGCGATGGGACCGAGCGCGAGGCTCGGCAGGAAGGTGAGACCGCCCAGGATCAGCACGATGACGACGAGCAGGCCGACCCACAGGCCGCCCGTGGTCGGGAACGACCCCGCGCTCTCCGGCGTGTACTTCTTCGCCGCCATGCTGCCGGCAATCGCCAGCATCGGCACGATCACGAAGAAGCGCCCGAACCACATCGCGACGCCCAGCAGGCCGTTATAATATGGCGTGTTGGCGGTCAGACCCGCGAAGGCCGAACCGTTGTTCCCGACCGCGCTGGTGAAGGCGTAGAGGATTTCCGAGAAGCCATGTGGCCCCTTGTTGAGCGGCCCGGCCACCCCCTGTTGCAAGACCGCAGACAGCGACGTGAAGCCGAGGATCACGAGCGGCAGCACCGCGATCGCGAGCACGGCAAGCTTGACCTCGCGGCTCTCGATCTTCTTGCCGACATATTCCGGCGTGCGTCCGACCATCAACCCGGCGACGAACACCGCCAGGATCGCGAACAGCAGGAAGCCGTAGATGCCCGCGCCCACGCCGCCGATGACGACCTCACCCAACTGAATGTTGAACAGCGGGATCATGCCGCCCAGCGCGGTGAAGCTGTCGTGCATGCTGTTGACGGCACCGCACGACGCCGCGGTCGTCACGACGGAGAACAGCGCGGAAGCGGCAATACCGAAGCGGACTTCCTTGCCCTCCATGTTGCCGCCCGCAACACCGATCTGGTGCAGGATCGGGTTGCCCGCGGCCTCTTGGGCATAGGTCACGGTCACGCCGGCGAGGAACAGGATCACCATCGCCGACAGGATCGCCCAGCCCTGGCGCGTGTTGCCGACCGCCTTGCCGAACGTCCACGTCAGGCCGAAGCCGATCAGGAAGATCGACAGCATCTGGACGAGATTGGTCAGCGCGGTCGGGTTTTCGAACGGATGCGCACTGTTGGCGTTGAAGAAGCCGCCACCGTTGGTGCCGAGCATCTTGATCGCTTCCTGGCTGGCTACGGGTCCGAGCAGGATCGACTGGCGCGCGCCCTCCAGCGTCGAGACGTCGATTGCGCCCGCCATCGTCTGCGGCACGCCGCTCGCGATGAGGAACACCGTGTAGACGATGCAGATCGGCAGCAGCAGATAGAGCGTGATCCGCGTCACGTCCGCCCAGAAGTTGCCGATCGCCTTGGCTTCGCGCCGTGCAAAGCCGCGGAACAGCGCAAAGGCAAGCGCGATGCCAGTTGCCGCGGACAGGAAGTTGTGGATCGTCAGTCCCAGCATCTGGCTGAGGTTCGACATCGTCGCCTCGCCGCCATAGCTCTGCCAGTTGGTATTGGTGGTGAAGCTGACTGCCGTGTTGAATGCAAGGTCGGGCGAAAGCCCGGCCAGACCCTGCGGGTTGCCCGGTAGCACGCCTTGAAGGCGGAGAACCGCGTAGGTCAGGATCAGCAATGCCACGTTGAACAGCAGCATATGGATCGCATAGCGGCGCCAGCCCTGCTCGGCGTTCGGATCGATGCCCGACAGCTTGTAGAAGCCGCGCTCGACGGGACCGAGCACGACGTGCAGCGGTGTACGCCGGCCTTCGTAGAGCGCGTGGAGCCAAAGCCCCACGGGCTTGGTGAGCGCCAGCAGGATGCCGACGAACAGGAGGATCAGGAACCAGCCCTGGAGTGTCATGGATCGCCTCCTTTCAGAACCGTTCGGGACGGATCAGGACCGCCACGAGATAGATGAGAAGGCCGATCGCGGTCAGCGCCGCCAGCCAGAGATCAAGCGTCATTGCCGAGCCCCCTTCACGCCTTGTCGCACAGGCGGGCGTAGGCGAGCGTGAGCGCGAACAGCCCGATGATGATCGCGATCCAGAGCAGGTCCTGCATGATATCCTCCGTTGATCAGAAGGCGGCTGTCAGCGAGACCACGACGGTGCTGCCGGCGATGTTGCCGCTGCCGTCCTGGCCCTTGCTGAAGCTGGGTCGGAGGTACGTGGCCCCCCGGTTCGAGATGTCGGTGTCGACGTAGCTGACGTTGAAGGTCAGGTTCTTGTACGTGGCATCGGCACCGAGCGACCAATCCCAGTATTTGCCCGTCGGCGACACCGCGGTCGCGTTCGGGCCCAGGCCGTCCTGTCCCCAGCTATGGCCGATGTGCGCCTTGGCCGTGATCGGCGTACCGGCGATGCCCAACGCACCATCACCCCACAGGTAGAGGTTGTCGTCCTTCGCGCCGGGATTGTTGTAGACGCCGTTCGCGGCATCGGTCCCGGTGTTGTACCACTTGCCGATCGCCTGCTGCTTGGGCGCATAGGCAACGCCCGCGGTCAGCGTGGCGGGACCGGTCGTGCCGGTCAGCCTGGCATAGGGTTCGGCGAAGTCGGTATTGTCTGCGCCACCCGGATACATGTACCAGGTCAGCCCGACGTCCAGCGTGGCGGTGTCGGCGAGCTTTGCCTTGTAGCCGCCGATCAGGTCGAGTTCCATGTTGGCGCCGCCGAACGTGCCCCAGCCCGCCAGATTTGACGCCCATGTGCCGACATAAAGCCCGGTCTCGTGCGCAATCGTGATCCCGCCTTGCACCGCCATTTCCTGGTCGGATTGCGACACGCCGCGGAAGCGGTAGTCGGAGGCGATCGTGGCAGAGCCGCTAACGGTGAGCGCAGGAGGCGGCGCCGTCTCGGCCGCTGCCTCCGCTTTGTCGTTTGCCGTCGACTGCGCCTGAGCCGTGGCTGGTAGCGCGAGGAGCGCCACGACAGCGGCCACCTGATGGAACTTCATTTTCGAACCCCTTTGAGCAGCAAGCGCCGTGTGACGAATGCCCTTAGGGGTGCGCGATTAGGCCCATATCGCGTAGCATTTCGAGAGCGATTCCGGCTAATCGCATATAGCTGACATATAGCTGTCGCTTTTTGCGGCCGGTTTTCCGTTTCGGCTCCGGCAAGATCGCGGACGTTCGCGTCGAAGACGGACCAGGATACGACGACGCGCCGTCGTGCATTCCTTCCGAAGCACCCACGCCTCGCAGGTCCGGTATTTTCGACAGGCCCGCTCGTTCATGGGTTCGCGGACCAATCCAATCGTCGGGCGCCATTGACCGGCGTTGCGGGATTCGCCTAGCGTGCATCACCGGGCCTGACATGCGGACGCCCGGTCAGACGGCCTGCCGTCCAAGTTCCGCTCCTCGGCACGCGCCTGCGGCCTTTGGGAGCGTATATGACGATCGAGACTGCCACCGCCCGTCCCCCCGCCATCGGCCTGGGCGCCCTGTTCCTCAAATTCCTGCGCTTCGGCATTCAGGCGTTCGGCGGCCCGGTGGCGCAGAGCGCGATGGTGCGCGAAGCGCTGGTCGAGCGCGAACGCTGGATCGATCGCGGGCGGTTCAACCGATTGCTGGCGGTGTTGCAGGTGCTGCCGGGGCCGGAGGCGCACGAGCTGTGCGTGCATCTGGGCATGGTCGCGCGCGGGCGGCTGGGCGGATTGCTCGCCGGCCTGGGCTTCATGCTGCCGGGCTTCGTCCTGATGCTGTTCGCAGGCTGGGCGTACACCGCGTTCATCGCCGGGCATGTCGCGCTCGGCAGTGCGCTGCTGGGCGTACAGGTGGCGGTGCTGGCGATCATCGCGCGCGCGGTCGTGCGGATCGGCGAGCATGTGCTGGAGGATCGCTGGCTGTGGGCCGTCGCCGGCGTCTGTCTCGCTGCGACGCTGGCGGGTGTGCCGTTCACGATCCTGCTGGCGGCGGGCGGAGCGGCCTATGCGCTGGCGGCACGGCCGCTGTGGGTGGCGGGCGTCGTTGCCCTCGCCATCGGTGCGGCACTGTTCACGGCATCGCTCCCGACGCCCCCGATGGCGATCACCACGACGACGGGCGCGGTAACGACGGCGGCGCTGTTCATCGCCGGGCTGAAAGGCGGGCTGCTGACCTTCGGCGGGGCCTATACCGCCATTCCCTATGTCCGCGCCGACACGGTGGGGCGCGGCTGGCTGAGCGATGCGACGTTCCTCGACGGGATCGCGCTGGCGGGCGTGCTGCCGGCGCCGCTCGTGATCTTCGCGACCTTCGTCGGCTACGTCGCCGGCGGTTTGAGCGGCGCGGTCGCGATCACGCTCGGTATGTTCCTGCCCGCCTTTGCCTTTTCGCTGATCTTCTTCGAGCGGCTGGAGGCGATCGTCGAGCGACCCGCACTCCACCGGCTGCTCGCCGGCGTCGCGGCGGCTGTGGTCGGGATCATCGCCGCGACATTGGTTCAGATCGGCGCGGCGACGGTCGCGCGGGTCAGCCTGCTGCCGGTCGCGGCGACGCTGTTCGTCGTGACGCTGGCCGTCGTTTGGCGCGTGAAGGGTGTGTGGGTGGCGCCCGCGGTGCTGGCGGTCGCGGGGGTCGCCGGCTGGGCGGCGGGGGTGTGATCGGACACCGCCGTGCCTCCGCGCAGAAGCAAGCCTGGGGCCGCGCTACACCGCTGCTTCATCCCCGGTTTTGTGACTCCGGGCTCTGCGCGGAGCACCGGCGGGCACGCAAAAACGGCCCGGGCATTGCTGCCCGGGCCGCGCCTGCGGTCCGTCCGGCTTGGGACGGACGGACCAACCCTTGGGCTTAACCGACCTCAGTAGGTGCCGGAGAAGCTCTTGTTCAGATTCGTCGTGCCGGTGTCGTCGGCGTCGCGGTTGCTGGCGCGATTGTCGGTCGCGCTGCTATCGCCGAACATCGCGCCCGACTCTTCCTCGTCCTTCCACTGCTTCTTGGCTTCGTCGGACGACTTGGTGATCTTCACCTTGTCGTCGACCGAGGAAATCCAGCTCGACGGGATCGAGTGATGGCGGCCACCGGCGGCGACGTCGGTCTTCGTCAGGATGATGCGGTCACCGCGCACCTTGTCGACGGTGCCGACGTGCGTACCGTCCGATCCGACCACTTCCATGTGCTCGGTCACCTTGCTCAGCGAATCGCGCTGGGTCTGGCGGTTTGACCGCCACGAACCGAACTCGTTCTCGAACTTCTTGCCGTTCTCGCGGCGGTATTCGCTGTAGTCGCGGTCGAGCGCATCGATCTGGCCACGGCGCCAGCTATGGTAGTCGTCGTCGCGGCCATAGGCGTTGGTGTTGCCCATCCGCTCGTCATAGCGCTGGTCGTACTCGCGACGACGCTCGGCCTCCTCATCGCCGAACCACGAGCGGACTTCGTCGCCCGCGCGCGCCATGAAGCCGCGGTCCTGATAGTCGTAGCCCTGCGGCGCGCGGCCATAGTCGCGGTTCTGGCCACGGTTCTGGCTCTGCTGACCCTGCCAGTTGCCGCCGCGGTCGTTATGCTGGTTCCAGTCGCGATCGCGACCGTAGCTGCCGCGGCCGTAGTCGCTGGTTTCGGTGAAGCGATGGCCGTCATGGCCGTAGGAGCCGTGCCACTCGTTGTTGCCGCCGCCGAAACGCTGCTGGCCATAGCTGCCACGGTTGTAATCACGGCCCTGGTCGCGGTTGCTGCCGTAGTAATCCCGGTTGCCCGCGCCGTAGCTTTCGCGGTTGCCCCAGTTGTCGGGGCGCGAGTCGCGGCCGCCATAGCCTGTGCCGCCGCCACGGAAATTGCGATCGTCACGACCGCCAAGTTCCCCGGCCGAGCGATATTCGCGCGCGCTGGAATAGGTGAAGTCCCGACCCGATCCATAATCGCGCCCATAGTCCTGCTGGTCGCGGTCGTAATTGTTCGGGAAGTCGTAATTGCGGTCGTACGCCATGATACGGTTCTCCTGCACTGCTCGCGGATACACGCGACCGGCTTGTTGCCCGTCGCCATGCCTGCTGGAGGAATTAAAGGACGACCGCTTTCTTTGTTCCTTGCCGCCGGCGTACCCGCGCGACGAAGTGCAGCACCGCAGCGCCGTGTCGAAAGCGCGCGCGACCAGAGGCGTTGCATCGCGGCGCGCTTGTGGCTAAGGGAGCGGCCCCGACAGCGCGTAACGCGTAGCCGGGCTCGAGAGTGCGGGGCTGTAGCTCAGATGGGAGAGCGCTGCAATCGCACTGCAGAGGTCAGGGGTTCGATTCCCCTCAGCTCCACCACCCGCTCTCGACACAGACGCACTCGCCCTGCCTGACGCTGCAAGCCCATTTGGAAACGGGTTCCGAGCGCCTCGCACGCGCTTTTTGATCCTTTCCAATTAGGTTGCCCAAATGCCGTTCGAAAATCTTCCTACCGTCCTCGCCGACGCGCTGACCGCGCGTGGCTATGAAGCGCTGACCCCCGTCCAGGCGGAGGCCACCGCCGACGCCGCGGTCGGCCGCGACCTGATCGTCTCGGCCCAGACCGGATCGGGCAAGACCGTCGCCTTCGGTCTGGCCGCCGCGCCCGACCTGCTGGAGGACGGCAAGCTGCCGCCCGCCGGCGCGCCGCTCGCGCTGGTCATCGCGCCGACGCGTGAACTGGCACTTCAGGTCAGCCGTGAGCTCGGCTGGCTGTATGCCGGTGCGGGTGCCCGCATCGCCACCTGCGTCGGCGGAATGGACGCCAGCCGCGAGCGCCGCGCGCTGAACGGCGGCGCGCATATCGTCGTCGGTACGCCGGGGCGTCTGCGCGACCATCTGGAGCGCGGCGCGCTCGACCTGGGATCTTTGCGCGTCGCCGTGCTCGACGAAGCCGACGAGATGCTCGACATGGGCTTCCGCGACGATCTGGAAGGCATCCTCGACACGACGCCCGACGGCCGCCGCACCCTGCTGTTCTCGGCAACGATGCCCAAGCCGATCGTCGCGCTCGCTAAGCGCTACCAGCGGGACGCTCTGCGCATCTCGACGGTGGGCGAGGATCGCGGTCACGGCGACATCGCCTATGTTGCGGTGCCGGTCGCGCCGTCGGACATCGAGCACGCGGTCATCAACCTGCTGCGCTTCTACGAGGCGGAGACGGCGATGCTGTTCTGCGCCACGCGCGACAACGTCCGCCACCTGCACGCCAGTTTGGTCGAGCGCGGGTTCGCCGCGGTCGCGCTGTCGGGCGAGCACAGCCAGAACGAGCGCAACTCCGCATTGCAGGCGCTGCGCGATCGCCGCGCGCGCGTCTGCGTCGCGACCGACGTCGCCGCGCGCGGCATCGATCTGCCGACGCTGAGCCTCGTCGTCCATGTCGAGATGCCGCGCGATGCCGAGACGCTGCAGCACCGTTCGGGCCGTACGGGGCGCGCGGGCAAGAAGGGCACCGCGGTCCTGATCGTGCCGTACCCGCGCCGCCGCCGCGTCGACATGATGCTGAAGGGCGCACGGATCAACGCGGAGTGGCGCGACCCGCCGACCGTCGAGGACATCCGCGCGCAGGATCACGAACGCCTGCTCGCCGACCTGCTGGCGCCGGTCGAGGTGGATGACGAGGATATCGCGCTGGCCGAGCGGCTGATGGCGGAAAAGACCCCGGCCGAAATCGCCGCGGCGCTGGTCCGCTCACATCGCAACGCGCTGCCTGTCCCCGAGGAGCTGGTCGATCGCACCGCGCTGTCGCCGCTGGAGCAGAAGGGCCACCGTGCCGGTTTCGACGACACCGTGTGGTTCCGCATGGACATCGGCCGCCGCCAGAACGCCGACGCGCGCTGGATCCTGCCGCTGATCTGCCGCCGCGGCCATGTGACGAAGGCCGAGATCGGCGCGATCCGCATCGGCCAGACCGAGACGAGCTTCCAAGTGCCGCGCGCGATCGCCGACCGCTTCTACGATGCGGTGAAGCGCAGCGCCGGCGAGGACGAGGTCAACATCATCCCCGGCGACGGCCCGCCCCCGCAGACCGGCGGCAGCGCCCGCCAGCGCGGCGGCCCCAACCGCCCGCAGCAGCGCCCCGGCGGCGGCGCGCCGTACCGGGCAAAGCCCGCCGGTGCGCGCGGCCCGCGGCGGGGGTAAGCCCGAGACGAAGGACTGCGCTCTCCTCCGTTCGTGCTGAGCTTGTAAAAGCACCGCTTTTCGATCCGCAAACTGCGTCTTTGCGGCACAAAGTACGGTGCTTCGACAAGCTCAGCACGAACGGTATTTGGAATTCGGCGTCTTTGCCGACCGCCCCAAATCCCCTATCGCGCCCCCATGCTCCGCATCCTTGTCGACGCCGACGCCTGTCCGGTGAAGGAAGAAATCTACCGCGTCGCGTGGCGCACCGACGTGCCCGTCGCGATCGTCAGCAACAGTCGGATGCGCGTGCCCGATCACCCGCTGGTCAGGCAGGTGACCGTGTCGGACGGCTTCGATGCCGCCGACGACTGGATCGCCGAGAACAGCGATGCCCGCGCGATCGTCGTCACCGCCGACATCCTGCTGGCGGACCGCTGCATCAAGGCCGGAGCCACCGTGCTTGCCCCCACCGGCAAGCCGTTCACCGCCAGTTCGATCGGCACGGCAGTCGCGACGCGGGCGATCATGGCCGACCTTCGCGCCGGGGCGATGGGCGACCCGATCGGCGGGCCGAAGCCGTTCGCGAAGGAGGATCGCTCGCGCTTCCTCTCCGCCCTCGATGCCGCGATCGTACGGTTGCGCCGCGCGTGAAGCGTTCGGGGCGCTTGAGCGTTCGCCCCGGCACATGACTGACGAGCCTGTCCCCATCCCCGCCGCGACTGTCGTGATCTTTCGCGACCGCGCCGGTGCGCCGCCCGAACTGCTGATGGTCGAGCGGTCGGCGGCGATGGTCTTTGCCGGCGGGGCGATGGTGTTTCCCGGCGGGCGCGTGGACCCCGGCGACCATGCGCTGGCGGCCGAACTGGGGCTGGACGACGAAGACGGACCAGGACGGATCGCCGCGGTGCGCGAATCGATCGAGGAGGCGGGCGTCGCCCCCGGCGTGACGCCGGGTGACGCAGCGACGATCACGCGGTTGCGCGGGCTGCTCCACGATGGTTCGACGATCGGCGCCGCGCTGGAGGCGGCGGGAGCCGCGCTCGACCCGCAGGAACTGGTCCCGTTCGCGCGCTGGCTGCCGCTGGGGATGCGCCACCGCATCTTCGACACGCGCTTCTACCTCGCGCGCCTGCCCGACGACGCGCCCGAGCCGAGCGTGGACGCGACCGAGAACAGCCGCCTGGTCTGGACGACGGCCGCGGTGATGCTGGCCGAGGCCGATGCGGGCCGCGCGACGATCATCTTTCCGACGCGGCGCAATCTGGAGCGGCTGGCGCTGTTCGACGACTTCCACTCCGCAGTCACGCAGGCCCGCGCGCACGCGGTCCGCACGATCACCCCGTGGTTCGAGGATCGGGGCAGCGTTCGCCATCTCTGCATCCCCGACGACCTGGGCTATCCGGTCACCGCCGAACCTGCCGACACGGTCCGGCGCGCGTGAAGGGCGTGCGCCAGTTCCTGGTCGCGATGACGGTAGCCGCGGTGATCCTGGCGGCGGTCTTCGCCATCTATGCGGTCGTGAAGTCGCGGCCGCAGGACCTGCCGTGGACCCCGCTCGACCTAGCCGAGAAGCCGGGCATGTTTACCGGTCGCAAGCTCGCCGCGCTGGGCGACGATTTCAGCGGGTGCCGCGCGCTGCTGGACAAGGCCGGCGTTCGCTACACCGCGCTCGAACCGCTGCGCCCCGCGCAGGACCAGTGTGGCTATGCGGACGGGGTGCGGCCGACCGGCGGCGCGGCGGCGCTGCGCTATGCCCCCGCCGGGCTCGGCATGGCCTGTCCGGTCGCGGCCGGCATGGCGATGCTCGAATGGAACGTCATCCAGCCGGCGGCGGAGACGCATTTCGGGTCACCGGTCCGCACGATCGAGCATTTCGGCAGCTACAATTGCCGGCGGCTATATGGCCGGAGCTCGGGCGACTACAGCCAGCACGCCACCGCCGACGCGATCGACATCGCCGGTTTCGTCCTGCGCGACGGGACGCGGATCACCGTCGTCGGCGATTGGGACGGGTCGGGGCCGAAGGGCAACGAAAAGGCGGCGTTCCTACGTGAGGTGCGCGACGGCGCGTGCCGGCTGTTCGCGACGACGCTGTCGCCGGACTACAATGCGGCGCACCGGGATCACTTCCATCTGGACCAGGCGAACCGAGGCGCGATGGGGTGGAAAGCCTGCCGCTAAATCGATCCTCCCCTGCAAGGGGAGGTTGCGCGCGTCAGCGCGACGGAGGGGTGTCACCTTGTCCGGATAGCTGGACACCCCTCCGTCAGGCCTTCGGCTTGCCACCTCCCCTTCCAGGGGAGGATTGGGTCATTCGACGGTCTGTTCAATAACGCCAAAGATCGGGTGATGCTTGTCATCCTCCGCCCAGATTCGCACCGTGTCGCCCTTCTTCAGGAACGGCGTCTCGGCCTTGCCGCCGCGGATCGTCTCGACCGTGCGCACTTCGGCCAGGCAGGAATAACCCACCCCGCCCTCGGCGATCGGCTTGCCCGGACCGCCGTCGGCGTCGCGGTTGCTGACGGTGCCCGACCCGATGATCGTGCCCGCCCCCAGCTTGCGGGTCTTTGCCGCGTGCGCGACCAGCGTGCCGAAATCGAAGGTCATGTCGATGCCGGCGTCGGCGCGGCCAAAGGGCTGGCCGTTCAGATCGACCATTAGCGTGCGGTGCAGCTTCCCGTCCTGCCACCAGTCGCCGAGCGCATCCGGCGTCACGAACACCGGCGAAAACGCACTGGCGGGTTTCGACTGGAAAAAGCCGAAGCCCTTGGCGAGTTCGCCCGGGATCAGGTTGCGCAAGGAAACGTCGTTGGTCAGCCCGACCAGCAGGATGGCGTCCAGCGCCTGTTCGCGGCTGGCGCCCTGCGGCACGTCGCCGGTCACGACCACCACTTCGGCCTCCAGGTCGCAGCCCCACGCCTCGTCCGCCAGCGGGATGGGATCGCGAGGAGCCAGGAAGCCGTCCGACCCGCCCTGGTACATCAGCGGATCGTGCCAGAAGCTGTCGGGCATCTCGGCCGAGCGCGCCTGCCGTACCAGCGCGACATGGTTCACATAGGCCGATCCGTCCGCCCACTGGTACGCGCGCGGCAGCGGCGATGCCGCGTCGTGTTCGTGGAAGCGGATGCGCGGGATGACTTCGTGGTCGAGATCGGTCTGCAGGTTGCGCAGGTCGGGCAGCAGCTGGTCCCAATTGTCGAGCGCGGCCTGCAGCGTCGGCGCGATGTGGCTGGCGTCGGCGCACCAGGCCAGGTCGTTCGACACCACCACCAGCCGGCCGTCACGACCGTGCTTCAGGCTTGCAACCTTCATGCATCGTCTCCTGTTTCTAGGCGTTCAATGCCCGGAGGAAGGGCCGGTGTCGATGACCATGTTGACAGATACGCATGAGTGACCGACCAGCCGTGACCATGGGCCTGCGCTTCCTCGATCATGGCGGAGAAATGGGCGGGCGCATCCGCGACCGGGACTGGTCGCAGACGCCGCTCGGGCCGATCGAGCGCTGGCCGGCGACGCTCAGGACCGTGCTGGGCGTCTGCCTGTCGTCGAGCCACCCGACCTGCGTCTACTGGGGCCCGGACATGCGGCTGCTCTACAACGACGCCTGGTCGGTCATCCCGGGCGAGCGGCATCCGGCGTGTCTGGGCGAGCCCGCCGCCGAGGTGTGGCAGGACATCTGGGATGTCGTCGGGCCGGAATTCGACCAGGTGATGACGACCGGCGAGAGCATTGCCGCCTATGACCAGCCGCTGACGTTCCTGCGCGACGGCGTGCCGGTCGATACGTACTTCAACTACAGCCTGACCCCGATCCGTGACGAGCACGGCGACATCGTCGGCATCTTCAACCAGGGCAACGAGACGACCCGGCTGGTGCTCGCCGAACGCACCAGCACACGCGAGGTCGGCCGCCTGCGCGAGCTGTTCCATCAGGCACCGAGCGCCGTCGCGCTGCTGCACGGCCCCGATTTCGTGTTCGATTTCGCCAACGACTCATACGGCGCGCTGGTCGGTCGCCGCGACATCATCGGCAAGCCGCTGGTCGAGGCGCTGCCCGAGATCGTCGAGACCGGGCTGGACGTCATATTGCGCCGGGTGTGGGAGACGGGCGAGCCCTATAGTGCCGATGCCGCGCCGGTGCCGATCTTTGCCGCAGGTGGTGGCCTGGGCGAGATCCGCCAGCTCGATTTCGTCTATCAGCCGATCCGCGCGATCGACGGCCAGGTTACAGACATCTTCGTCCAGGCCAACGACGTCACCGACCGCGCGCGCGCCGAGGACGCACTGCGCAAGAGCGAGGAACGATTGCAGCTGGCGCTCGGTTCGTCGCTCAGCATCGGCACCTGGGACTGGGACGTGGTGACGAACCGCGTCACCGCCGACGATCGGTTTGCGAAGCTCTATGGCGTCGATCCGGTGCTGGCCGTGGACGGGGCTGCCATCGAGCAGTTCTTCAGCGGCATCCATCCCGACGATCTGCCACGCGTGCAGGCCGGGATCGACGCGACGCTAAAGAGCGGGGCACCCTTCATAGAGGAATACCGGCTGGTCCGCACCGGCGGCGCGGTGCGCTGGGTCGTCGCGCAAGGCCGCGCAGTCTTCGATGCGGACGGCCGCGCGATCCGCTTTCCCGGCGTCAGTTTCGACATCACGACCCGGCGTAACGCGGAGGACGCGGCGCGCGACGCCGCTGCGGAACTGCGCGAAGCGACCGAGGCGCAGGATTTCGTCTATCGCCTGACCGAACAGATGCGCCGCCTGGGCTCGGCCGAGGATATCCAGCGCACTGCCGCCGCCGCGATCGGCCGCCGGCTGGCCGCCGACCGGGTCGGCTTCGTCCGGGTGGAGGGCGAGACGCTGTGCTTCGACACCTGCTGGACCAGCGAGGCAATGACGCCGCTGACCGGCACGCTGCCGCTCGACCGGCTAGGTCGGAAAGTGCTCGACACCTATCGCGGTGGCGAGACGCGGGTCGTGTACGATCACGTCGCCGAGAAGCGCGCGCTGCACGTGGACGAGCGGATGGAGGTGGAGGCGGGCGCCGGTGTCGGCGTGCCGCTGATGCGCCACGGTCGATGGGTCGCCGGCGTCTACGTCAACCAGGACCGTCCGCGCTACTGGAGCGCGGATGAAGTATCGCTGGTCGAGGCGGTGGCCGATGCCGCCTGGGACGCGGTCGATCGCGCGAACGCGGTCGCAGCGCTCGCCGACAGCGAAGCGAAGTTCCGCGCCATCGCCAATTCGATCGACCAGATGGTCTGGTCGACCCGGGCCGATGGCTTTCACGACTATTTCAACGAACGCTGGTATGATTTCACCGGCGTGCCGCACGGATCGACCGACGGCGAGGGCTGGGCGGGCATCTTCCATCCGGACGACCAGGACCGCGCGTGGGAGCAATGGACCCACAGCCTGGCGACCGGTGACCCCTACCGCATCGAATACCGCCTGCGCCACCGCAGCGGCACATACCGGTGGGTGCTGGGCAGTGCGCTGCCGGTGCGCGACGCCGGCGGGCGGATCGTCCGGTGGTTCGGCACCTGCACCGACATTCAGGAGATCGTCGAGGCGCGCGACGTGCTGGCGCGGTCGCGGATCGACCTGGAAAACGCGGTCGTCGAACGCACCGAACAGCTGATGGCGGCAGAGGCGCAGCTGCGTCAGGCGCAGAAAATGGAAGCGGTCGGCCAGCTGACCGGCGGCATCGCGCACGACTTCAACAACATGCTCGCGGTCGTCATCGGCGCACTCGACCTGCTCGAACGCCGCGTGGCACAGGGGCGGACCGATGTCGCCCGCTATGTCGAGGCGGCGCGCGACGGCGCGACCCGCGCGGCGGCGCTGACGCAGCGCCTGCTCAGCTTCTCGCGCCAGACCGCGCTCGATCCGGTGCCGATCGACCTCAGCCAGCTGGTCGACGGCATGACCGAACTGCTCGACCGGACCCTGGGCGAAGGCATCCATGTCGAGACCGACGTCGCCCAGGGCACGTGGTTCGCGCGGACCGATCGCAGCCAGCTGGAAAACGCGCTGATCAACCTGGCGGTCAACGCCCGTGACGCGATGCCGCGCGGCGGGCGCCTGCTGATCGCCACCGGCAATCGCGCGATCGATTCGGCACGGGCCGCCGCGGCGGGCATGACGCCGGGCGACTATGTGATGATCGCGGTGTCCGACACCGGCACCGGCATGGACGCCGACACCGCGGCGCGCGCGTTCGACCCCTTCTTCACGACCAAATCGGTCGGCAAGGGCACCGGCCTCGGCCTCAGCCAGGTGTTCGGCTTCGTCCGGCAATCGGGCGGGCACATCACGCTCAACACCGCGCCCGACAAGGGCACCTGCATCACGCTGCTGCTGCCGCGCGACGCCAGCGGCCGGGTGCCGACCGCGCCGACGCCGACCGGTGCCGAGGCGCCGCGCGCGCGCAACGGCGAATCGGTGCTGGTCGTCGAGGACGAGGAGCGCGTGCGCAATTTCTCGATCGAGGCGCTGGAGGAACTCGGCTACCGCGTCACCGCCGCTCCCGACGGACCGAGCGCGTTGCGGCTGATCGACGACGGCCTCGCGCCCGACCTGCTGTTCACCGACATGGTGATGCCCGAAATGACCGGGCGCGAGCTTGCCGCCGCGGCGCGCCACTACCGTCCCGGTCTGCCGGTGTTGTTCACCAGCGGCTACACCCGCGAAGACGGCGACGCGGCGGAAACGGTGGCGCCGCAGGTCCTGCGCAAGCCCTTCGATGTCGTCACGCTGGCCATGCGCGTGCGCCAAACGCTCGACGCCGACGCCCCCGTAAGCTAGGGGCACGCCGGTTTTCCAAGATCGGGGATACGGGATTTGGCCAACGTCGCGGTGATCGGCGCCCAGTGGGGCGACGAGGGCAAGGGCAAGATCGTCGACTGGCTGGCGGAACGCGCCGACATGGTCGTGCGGTTCCAGGGCGGTCACAACGCCGGCCACACATTGGTCGTCGGCGAGAACGTCTACAAGCTGTCGCTGCTGCCATCGGGCATCGTCCGCGGCACGCCCAGCGTCATCGGCAACGGCGTCGTGCTCGATCCGTGGCACCTGCGCGACGAGATCGCGAAACTGGGCGGCCAGGGCGTCGCCATTCCGCCCGACACGCTCATCATCGCCGAGACCTGCCCGCTGATCCTGCCGTTCCACCGCGATCTGGACGCGCTGCGCGAAGATGCGAGCGGCGCGGGCAAGATCGGTACGACGCGGCGCGGCATCGGTCCGGCGTATGAGGACAAGGTCGGCCGCCGCGCGATCCGCGTGTGCGACCTGGCGCACCTCGATGCACTGGGCCCGCAGCTCGACCGGCTGACGGCGCACCACGATGCTCTCCGCGCCGGCTTCTGCCAGCCGCCGATCGATCGCGAGCGGCTGCTGGGCGAACTGCGCGAGATCGCCGATTTCGTGCTGCCCTATGCCAAGCCCGCCTGGAAGCTGCTGGCGGAGGCAAAAGCCAAGGGCCGGCGGATGCTGTTCGAAGGCGCGCAGGGCGTGCTGCTCGACGTCGATCACGGCACCTATCCCTTCGTCACCTCGTCCAACACCGTCGCCGGCACGGCAGCGGCGGGTTCGGGCCTGGGGCCGAGTGCGGTCGGCTTCGTGCTGGGCATCGCCAAGGCGTATACCACCCGCGTCGGGTCAGGGCCGTTCCCGACCGAGCTGGAGGACGAAACCGGCGAACAGCTTGGCATCCGCGGCCATGAATTCGGCACCGTGACGGGGCGCAAGCGTCGCTGCGGCTGGTTCGACGCGGTGCTGGTGCGCCAGTCGGTCGCGGTCTCGGGCGTGACCGGCATCGCGCTGACCAAGCTCGACGTGCTCGACGGGTTCGAGGAAGTGCGCATCTGCACCGGCTACCGGCTGGGCGACCAGACGCTCGACCATTTCCCGGCACACGCCGCCGACCAGGCACAGGTCGAGCCCATCTGGGAAACGATGGCCGGCTGGTCGGAAACGACCGCGGGTGCGCGCAGCTGGGCCGAACTGCCCGCGCAGGCGATCAAGTACATCCGTCGCGTCGAGGAATTGATCCAGTGCCCGGTGGCGCTGGTGTCGACTAGCCCGGAGCGTGACGACACGATCCTGGTCCGCGATCCGTTTGCCGATTGATCGATCGGGTGCTCCCGAGCGGAGCGGCAGTCCCCAAAACGACAACCGCCGCGCCGATCACCCGATCGACGCGGCGGCTTCGCATTCTGGCCTCAGCGCTTAGCGCGGACGCTTCTTGTCCTTCTTCGGCTTCTCGCCATCGGTCGGTGCCGCGGTCGGATCATCGGTGGTCGTCGGCGCGCTGGTCGCCGTCGTGGTCGAATCCGTCGGTGCCGTCGTAGTCATCGGGTCGGTCGTCGGTGCGGTCGGCGCCATCATCGGCTGGGCGGGCTGTTCCGGCGTCACCGGGTCGGGCTGCGGCGTCGGCGCGACGATCTGGCCGCTCGGGGCGGTTTGCGGCGTCGTCGTCTGCGCGATGGCGGCGCTCGACAGACCGGCTGCGAACAGACCGGCGATCAGGATCTTGGTCATCTCAACTCTCCTTTGAAATCCGTAGCCAACCAACGCGCGGCATAGGAAAAGGAGAGTCCGCCTACCTCCGATCAGGCACGCCTCAGCCGCATTGCGCGCGATGCAGCAGCTTCTGGTCGGCCAAGACGAGTGCCATCATCGCCTCGACGACCGGCACGCCGCGGATGCCGACGCACGGGTCGTGACGGCCCTTCGTCGCGATTTCGGTCGCGTCGCCATCGCGTGTGATCGTCTCGACCGGGGTCAGGATCGAGCTGGTCGGCTTGAACGCGACGCGCAGCCGCACCGGCTGCCCGGTCGAGATGCCACCCGCAATGCCGCCGGCGTGGTTGGCAAGAAATTCCGGCCCCGCCGCACCGGGGCGCATCGGATCGGCATTGTCCTCGCCCGACAGCGTGGCGGCGGCAAAGCCATCGCCGATCTCGACGCCCTTGACCGCATTGATCGACATCGCGGCGGCAGCAAGTTCGGAATCGAGCTTGGCATAGAGCGGCGCCCCCCACCCGGCGGGAACGCCGATCGCCTCGCACGCGACGACCGCGCCCAGCGACGATCCCGACTTGCGCGCGGCGTCCACCAGCGTTTCCCAACGCGCGGCGGCCGCCACATCGGCGGCAAAGAACGGGTTCTCGCCGATCTGGCTCGCGTCGAAGCCTGTCGCCGTGTCCCCACCGATCGCCTCGACCCAACCGGTGATCGTCACCTCGGGGATGACCAGCCGCGCCACCGCACCTGCCGCGACCCGCGCCGCCGTCTCGCGCGCCGACGACCGCCCGCCGCCGCGGTGGTCGCGGAACCCGTACTTCGCATCATAGGCGTAGTCGGCATGGCCCGGCCGATAGGCGAGCGCCACGTTCGAATAATCCTTCGACCGCTGGTCGACATTCTCGATCATCAGGCTGATCGGCGTGCCCGTCGTCCGGCCTTCGAATACGCCCGACAGGATGCGCACCTGGTCTGGCTCGCGGCGCTGCGTCGTGAAGCGGCTGGTGCCCGGACGGCGCTTGTCGAGCCAGGGCTGGATGTCGCCTTCCGACAGCGCGATCCCTGGCGGGCAGCCGTCGATGACGACACCCAGCGCCGGTCCGTGGCTTTCGCCCCAGGTCGTGAAGCGGAACACGCGACCGAAGCTGTTGTAGCTCATGCGTGCTCCCCCAGGCTGGCAAAGGCATCCGCGTGCGCCGCGACTCCGCGCACGCCGCAGGGCATCTTCCCGTCCTGCAACGGCACCGCCATCAGATGATCGCCCGCATAGGGGCTCTGGAAGCCCTTCGCCCAATCGGCCGAAAAGCCGTGGCGGCCATAGAAATCGGGTTCGCCCAGCACGAAGCACAGCGCGACGCCGGCTGACCGGAGGTCGCGCAAGCCCGTCCGGATCAGCAGGTCGGTGATGCCGCGCCCGCGATGCGCCGCGGCGGTCGCGATCGGTGCCAGCGCGACGGCAGCAACCGGCTTTCCGTCGACCTCCACCGTCATCCGGCTGAACGCGATCATGCCGGCCAGCGCGCCGGTGTCCTCGTCATCGGCGACCAGCGTCAGCACCATGTCGCCATCGATGCACAGTCGGCGCACCAGCCCCGCCTCGGCGGCTTTCGGGAATGCGGCGGCAAGCAACGCCTCGATCGCCGCGACGTCCCCACCGGTCGCGGCGCGGATCGCGTAGCTCACGCGGCGCGTGCGGGTGCGGTTTCCCAACGGTCCGCCAGCAAGGTAGCGATGGCGATATCCTCGTCCAGGCCTTCCCAATGGATACCGCCTGGCGACAGGAAGAAATCCTGTCGCTCCGCCTGTGTCCCTTTCAGCAGGCGCGGAAACCATGCGATCGGAACGCCGATGGTCCGCCCGTCCTCGAGCGAGACCCAAATCGAATCCTCATCGAAACGTACATCAGTCGGTTCCGGCGAAATATGCGTTCCAGCCATCCAAAATCTCCTGTCGCCGGCGGACGGCGATCTCCTCGACCGTGCGGAGTTCGCGGGGGGTGAGGCGACGGTTATACGCGGGTCTGACCTCGGGAAACAGCCAGAGCTTGGCCGTGCCGCCCGGTCGGGTCACATGAACGTGCACCGGCTCCCGCGGCGATCCCTCGAACGAATAGAAATGGAAGCGAAAACCGCTGTCGCGGAAGACGACTGGCATTTACGCCAGCGCGATATCCGGCGCGTCCTCTGCCTTCATGCCGATGACGTTATAGCCGGCGTCGACATGGTGGATCTCGCCGGTCACGCCCGACGACAGGCTGCTCAGCAGATACAGGCCGGCGCCGCCGACCTCGTCGATCGATACGGTGCGGCGCATCGGGGCGTTCAGCTCGTTCCATTTCAGGATGTAATTGAAATCGCCGATCCCGCGCGCCGCCAGCGTCTGGATCGGGCCGGCGGAGATCGCGTTCACGCGGATGTTCTCGCGGCCGAGATCGACCGCCAGATACTTCACGCTCGTCTCGAGTGCCGCCTTGGCGACGCCCATGACGTTGTAATGCGGGATGACCTTTTCCGCGCCGTAGTAGGTCAGCGTCAGGATCGATCCGCCGTCCGGCATCATCTCGCGCGCGCGCTTCGCCACCGCGACCAGCGAATAGGCCGAGATGTTCATGGTCATCAGGAAATTGTCGAGCGTGGTGTCGTAGTAACGCCCCCGCAGCTGCGACTTGTCGGAAAAGCCGATCGCATGGACGACGAAGTCGATCGTCGGCCATTCCGCCTTCAGCGCGTCGAAGGTCGCGTCAAGCGCCGCCATGTCGGACACGTCGCAGTCGAACAGGCGCGCGACGCCCAGTTCCTCGGCCAGGGGCCGCACGCGCTTCTCCATCGCCGCGCCCTGGTAGCTGAACGCGAGTTCGGCACCCGCCGCGCTCAACTGTTTGGCGATGCCCCAGGCAAGCGACTTGTCGTTCGCCAGCCCCATGATCAGCCCGCGCTTGCCCTGCATCAATCCCGTCACGCTGCCGACCCTTCCACTTCCACCGTCGTTTCGGGGGCGTCTACCGCAGGAACGGGCGGTTCCGCCAGTGCCGCGTTCAGATGCGCGCCGAACACGATGCCGAGCCCGATCAGGAAGAAGAATAACAGCATGACGACGACACCGGCCAGGCTGCCATAGGTCAGGTCGTATCCGCCGAGCAGGCTCAGGATCTTGGGCAGCGACGCGGTCATCGCCACCCACCAGCCGGCGGTGAACAGCGCGCCCGGCCATTTCGGGCAGTTCGAATAGCGGTACTTGGCCGGCGTCACCGAATAGAACAGCATGTAGAGCGCACCGAACATGACGAGGCCCGGGATCGCACGGCTGAGGCCGATCCACCCGGCGACGCCCCGGGCGACGGGCAGCAACTGGTAGATGAACTGTTCCGCCGCGGTCAGCACGCCCTGGATCAGAAAGGCCACGAGCGCGAGGATCACCGAGCCGACGATCACGACGACCGACCCAAGCCGGTATTTCCAGAACGGGTTTGCGAAGACGGTGCCGTAGGCGCGGCGAAAGATGTCGCGGATCGTCTCGATGAAGCTGCCGACTGTCCACAGGCCGACGATGCCGCCGAGCAGCAGCAGGTTGCCGGTACGCGCGGTTAGCACATCGGCGATCGGCTTGCGCAGGATCACGGCGACGTCGGGCGGCAGCACGTGCAGGAAGGATTCGACCGTCTGGCGCGCCTCCTCGCTCTGGCCGAAGAGCGAGGCGATGGCGGTGGTGACGATGAAGAACGGGAACACCGTCATCAGCGACAGATAGGCGATGTTGCCGGCGTGGATGAAGCCGTCGTTGTACACGCCGATCAGCACGCGCTTCAGGATTTCCCAGGCGCGGCTGCCCGGGCCGTGCTTGTGCCACTCCTTCTGCATCCGGGCACGCGCGCGTGCACTGTGATGTGCGCGCGCCTCGGGCGTCTGGGGGGCGATGACGTCGGTCACGTGGGGGATCAGACGCCCAGCTTGGCGCGCGGGTTCCCGGCGGTGCGACCCGACCAGCCCTCGACGAAGGCAGTCAGTTCGCTGTCGTCCGCCGGGATTTCGATCATCAGCGTGACCAGCTGGTCGCCGCGCTCGCCGCCCTTCCTGTGGAAGCCGCGGCCCTTCAGGCGCAGCGTCTTGCCCGACGACGCGCCCTTCGGCACGGTCAGCATCACATTGCCCTCGACGGTCGGGACCGGCACCTTGCCGCCCAGCACCGCCTCGGCAAGGCTGATCGGCAGGTCCAGGCGCACATCGTCGCCGTCGCGGGTGAAGAAGCGGTGCTGGCCGACCTCGATCGTCACGATCGCGTCGCCGTTGCCGCCGGGGCCCGCGTCGCCCTTGCCCGACAGGCGCATCTGCGTGCCGCTTTCGACACCGGCGGGCAGCTTCAGGTCGATCGTCTTGCCGTCGCGCAAGGCAACGCGCTGGGGGGCCAGGCGGGCGGCATCCTCGAAGCTGACGACCAGGCGATAGGGGACGTTGGCGCCCTTGGGCTGCGGACGCCGGCCGAAGCCGCCCTGGAAACCGCCACTGCCTCCCCGCGCGCCGCCGAAGATGCTCTCGAAGATGTCGGAGAATTCGCCCGTGTCGCCCGCCCCGCCGAAATCGGGCGAAAAGCCGCCGCCCTGGCGCGCGCCCGCACCCGGGCGTGGGCCATAGCCGAACGGGGCGGCCGGATTGCCGTCGCCATCGATTTCGCCGCGGTCGAAGCGCGCGCGCTTGTCCTTGTCGCTCAGCAGGTCATACGCCTGCGCGACCTGGCTGAAGCGCTCCGACGCCTTGGGATTGTCCTTGTTGCGGTCGGGATGCAGCTGCTTGGCGAGCTTGCGATACGCCTTCTTGATCTCGTCTTCGCTCGCGCCGCGGGCGACGCCCAGGGTCTGGTAAGGATCGGCCACTCGATATCCCTGTGTCGGTAGGTTCGCGCCTATTTAGGGCAGAAGAAGCGAAGAAGAAGAAGGGATTTCGGTGTGCCCTGCCGGGCACCCGAATCATTCTTCCGTCTCTACCGAGCCCGCGCCGCCGTCGCCGCGATCGTGTCGGCGATGGTGTCGATCAGCGGCAGGGGCAGGTCATGGCCCATGCCGGACAGGATCACCAGCTCGGCGCCGGATATGACCGCGGCGGTATCGCGCCCGCCCTCGACCGGGACCAGCGGGTCGGCGTCGCCGTGGATGACGGTGGTCGGTGCGGTGATACGGCGCAGCCGCTCGCGCCGGTCGCCGTCGGCCAGCACCGCCGCCATCTGGCGCATGGCGCCGGCGGGCGAGACGCTACGATCGACCTCGCGCTCGACCCGCGCGCGCAGACGGTCGGGATCGGGCGGATACGCCGGGCTGCCGATCACCTGCGCGGTGCGGATGCCGTGTGCGACCAGCGTGTCGCGGTCGGCGGTCATCGGCCGACCGGTCAACACCGTCAGCGCCTCGGCGCGGGCGGGCGGCAGCGACGGGTTGCCGGTCGTCGACATGATCGACACGAGCGAGCGAGCGCGCGCCGGGTGCTCGGCGGCGACCAGTTGCGCGATCATGCCACCCATCGACGCGCCGACGATATGCGCGGCGGGAACGGACAGCGCGTCGAGCAGCGCGACCGCATCGGCGGCCATGTCGCCCAGCGTATAGGGCGGCGAGAACACCCGGCCGCTCATCATCGCCATCATCAGCTGCGCGAGATCGGGCAGGCCGGCGCGATCGAACTTGGTCGACAGGCCGATGTCGCGATTGTCGAAGCGGATGACCCGGAACCCGCGCGCGATGAGCGCATCGACCAGTTCCACCGGCCACAAGGTCATCTGGGCGCCCAGCCCCATGATGAGCAGGACCACCGGCGCGGACGGGTCGCCGGCGTCGTCATATTCGAGGGTGATGCCGTTGGCGGTGATGGCGGTCATGCGGGCTCCCTATTCGAAGGGAACCGTAACGCAGCTCGAGCGCAGTCGACGCATAAAATTCCGTCGTGTCCCCGCGTAGGCGGGGACCCAGGGCCAAGCGGAACGACGGCCTGACCCTGGGACTCTGGGCTCCCGCCTTCGCGGGAGCACCGGTTGACCTACTTCGCGCCGTACCCGCCATACAGCAGGCCGAAGAAGTCGCCCTTGTTCCACTTCGGCCGCTCCGCGCCATCGGCGATCTCGCGCGCGATGGCGTAGTTCACGTCGACGAAGCGGACGCCCTGGCTCCAGTCGAGTGCGGGCATCTGCCACACTTCGTCGCTGGGCTTGTGATAGTGGTTCTTGAAGAAGTCATCGACCGCGGCCTTGCCCGGACCCGCCTGGCCCGGCCACAGGAACACGCTCGGCACGCCCTGCTGGACGAAGCGATAATGGTCGCTGCGGGTGAACAGGCCCTGTTCGGGCATCGGATCGGGCGAGAAGCCAACGCCGATCGATGCGGCGGCCTTGCGGACGATCGGGCCCAGCGTCGAGCGATCGGCGCCGAACGCGATCACATCCTCGAACTTGTAGGTGATGATCGGCATGTCGAGGTTGACGTCGGCGACCATCGCAGCCTTCGGCACGGTCGGATTGTTGGCGAAATATTCCGCCCCGACCAGGCCCTTTTCCTCGGCCGTCACCGCCAGGAACAGGATCGAGCGCTTGGGTGCCGTACCGCTCGCCTTGAACTTCTTGGCTTCCTCGATCAGCGAGGCGATGCCGACGGCATTGTCCTCGGCACCGTTGTAGATGGTGTCGCCGTTCACCGCGCGACCGACGCCGACGTGGTCGAGATGGGCGGAGAGGACGACAAACTCGTCCTTCAACTTGGCGTCGCTACCCGGTAGCAGGCCGACGACGTTGGAGCTGGGCAGCGGCGTCCATTCGGTGTTGATCGCAGCCGACAGGCGGCCCGGCAGCGCGGTCGCCTTGAAGCGGGTTTCGGCCGAGGCCGCGCCCTTCACGACGTCCGCCCAGGCGAGCTTGCTGCCGGCGAACAGCGTCTGCGCGAAGGACTGGCTGATCAGCCCCAGGCCGGGCGCGCCGGGTGCGGGATCGAAGCCGATGCCGCCCTTTTCCCACGTCACGCGCGGGCGCTGGTAGCCGGCAGCGGCCATGTTGATCATGCCCATCGTCGGTTCGATGGTGAGCACGCCGACGGCGCCCTTGGCCATCGCGATCGCGCGCTTGGTCGCCGCGCTGCCGAAGTGTGCGCGCAGTTCCGGGTGCAGGCTTTCCGGCGCGCCGCCGAACAGCAGCACGATCTTGCCCTTCACATCGACGCCGGCGTAATCGTCGCGCTTGCTGCCGGGTTCGACGATGCCGAAGCCGACGAAGGCGAGGCCCGCGTCCACCTTCGTCGCCGGGTTCGACGGATTGGCGCCGGGGACATAATCCTTGCCGAAGGTCATCGGCACGGCCGCGCCCTTGGCCGGCTGGTAGGTGAAGCTGCCCTGGTCCTTGGCCTTGACGGTGATCAGCGGTACCTTTTGCAGATAGCTGCCCTCGTCGCCCATCGGGCGCAGGCCGGCGGCGTAGAACTGCGACGCGACATACTGCGCGGCGATGTCGTATTCCGGACTGCCCGCATCGCGGCCCTTCATCGCGTCCGACGCCAGGAACATGACGTGCGCCTTCATCGCGGCTTCGGCCGGCGACAGCGCGGCGTTGGTGATCGCGTTGCGCTCCGCCACGTTGACTGCCGGCGCGGCAGCAGGAGCCGGCGTAGCCGCGGCGGGCGCGGGAGCCGTCTGGGCGACGGCGGGAACGGCGAGCACGAGCGACAGCGACGCGGCGGTCGCGAAACGGGATTTGGCCAAGGTTTGCAGGTCCTTTGGGAGAATTGCGATGGCCGGTTGCGTAGCAACGCTTGTGGGGCCCGCGCAATTCGCAGGCTGTCAAATGCGCGCAAGGGGCATATGAACCGCATCATGGACGTCCAGAGCACCGCCGCCGCCGCCCCGCGCATCATCCGCCGCAGCGACTATCGCGCCCCCGACTGGCTGGTCGAGACGATCGACCTGAATTTCGACCTGGACCCGGCGCGGACGCACGTGACCGCGGTGATGACCGTCGTGCGCAACGGCGTGCACGACCGTCCGCTGCGGCTGGACGGCGATGCGCTGACCCCGGTGTCGGTCGCGGTCGACGGAACGGCGGTCAGCGACTGGGTGCTCGACGACGGCGCGCTGGTCGTGCCGCTCGACGGCGACACCCACCGGATCGAGACGGTCGTCGAGCTCGCGCCGGAGACGAATACCCAGCTGATGGGTCTGTATGCGAGCGGCGGGCTGCTCTGCACCCAGTGCGAGGCGCAAGGGTTCCGGCGCATCACCTTCTTTCCCGATCGGCCCGATGTGCTCGCGACCTACCGCGTCAGGCTGACGGCGGACAAGACGCGCTTCCCGGTGCTGCTGGCCAACGGCGATCCGGTCGGCGCGGGCGACCTGGCGGACGGGCGGCACTGGGCGGAGTGGCACGACCCATTCCCCAAGCCGAGCTACCTGTTCGCACTGGTCGCGGGCGACTTGGTCGCGAACCGATCGACCTTCGTCACGCGATCGGGCCGCGAGGTACGGCTCGGCATCTGGGTTCGCGAAGCCGACCTGCCCAAGACCGACCACGCGCTCCAGGCGCTGGAGACGTCGATGCGCTGGGACGAGCGCGTCTATGGCCGCGAATACGACCTGGACGTGTTCAACATCGTCGCGGTCGACGATTTCAACTTCGGCGCGATGGAGAATAAGGGGCTGAACATCTTCAACAGCCGCTACATCCTGGCCGACCCCGATACCGCGACCGATTACGATTACGACGGCATCGCCGCGGTCGTGGCGCATGAATATTTCCACAACTGGTCGGGCAACCGCATCACCTGCCGCGACTGGTTCCAGCTGTCGCTGAAGGAAGGCTTCACCGTCTACCGCGACCAGGGGTTCTCGGCCGACCAGGGGAGCGCCGCGGTCAAGCGGATCGAGGATGTGCGGGGGCTTCGCGCCGCGCAGTTCCCCGAGGACGCCGGGCCGCTGGCGCATCCGGTCCGCCCGGACGAATATATCGAGATCTCGAACTTCTACACCGCGACCATCTATAACAAGGGCGCCGAGCTCATCCGGATGATCGCGACGATCCTGGGGCCGGATCGGTTCCGCGCCGCCACCGATCTGTATTTCGATCGCTTCGACGGCCAGGCCGCGACGTGCGAGGATTTCGTCGCGAGCATGGAAGAGGGCGGCGGTGCCGACCTGACCCAGTTCCGCCTGTGGTATTCACAGGCCGGCACGCCGCGCGTTACCGCGCGACTGACGCACAGTGGGGGCCGCGCGACGCTGCACCTGTCGCAGCGGGTGCCGCCGACGCCGGGCCAGCCGACCAAGCAGCCGATGGTCCTGCCGCTCAGGATCAGGCTGTTCGGCGGCGAGACCGGGCGCGCACTGACCGACGAACAGCTGTTCCTGCTCGACAGCGTCGAGGCCGAGATCGCGTTCGAAACCGTGCCCGAACGCCCGGTGCTGTCGATCAACCGCGGCTTTTCCGCGCCCGTCATCGTCGAGACCGACCGGACGGCCCAAGACCTGGCGTTCCTCAGCGCGCATGACGACGATCCGTTCGCGCGGTACGAAGCGATGCAGCAGTTGATGCTCGACACGCTGGTCTCCGCGGTCGCGACCGGGCGCGGCGATACGCAGGCGGTGGTCGATGCGGTGCTGGGGACGCTGACCGATCCCGCGCTCGACGCCGCCTTCATCGCAGAGGCCGTGCTGCTGCCGTCGGAAAGCTTCGTCGGCGACCAGATGGCGGTGGTCGATCCCGACGCCATCCACCACGCACGCGAGGCGTTGCGCGCAGAGCTGGGCCGCGCGCTGGAGGCGGAATGGCGCGCCGCCTATGCCGCCTGCGACGGGCAGGCGTTCGAATATTCGCCCGCCGCCAAGGGTCGCCGACGCCTGCGCTCGGTCGCGCTCGGCTATATCACCGCTGCCGGGGCAAGCGACGCGGCGGCGCTGGCGTTCGCGCAGTTCGAGGCGGCGGACAACATGACCGACCGGCAGGGTGCGCTGGTGACACTGGTCGGCGGCACGTCGGACGAGCGCGAGGCGGCGCTGGACATCTTCTACAACCACTATGCCGACAATCCGCTGGTGCTGGACAAGTGGTTCCAGGTCCAGGCGCTGTCGTCGCGCGACGACGCGGTGCAGATGGTCGAGGACCTGGCCCGCCACCGCGACTTCACGCTCGCCAACCCCAACCGCGCACGGGCGCTGGTCGGGGCGTTCGGCGCGAACCAGCGCGCGTTCCACGACGTGTCGGGGCGCGGCTACCGCTTCCTTAGCGACCAGCTGATCGCGCTCGACAAGCTCAATCCGCAGACCGCGGCGAAGCTGCTGCCGCCGCTCGGCCGATGGAAGCGCTTCGACGCACAGCGCGCCAGCCTGATGCGCGGTGAGCTCGAACGCATCCTGGCCGCACCCGGCCTGTCGAAGGACATGTTCGAACAGGCATCGAAAAGCCTCGACTGAGGCGGCCGGGCGATCGGCCCGCGATTGGTGGAATGGGCCGGTGGCGGGCGATCAGCCCGCCACGTCCTCCGCATCCAGGCCATAGGCGGTGTGCAGTACGCGGACGGCGAGCTCGGTCTCGTCCTCGTGGATCAGGACCGACACCTTGATCTCCGACGTGGTGATCGCCTGGATGTTGATGCCGCGTTCGCCGAGCGTCGTGAACATCCTGGACGCGACGCCCGCGTGGCTGCGCATGCCGACGCCGACGACCGAGATCTTGGCGACGCGGGTGTCGTGGACCAGCGACTCGAACCCGATGTCGGCCTGTGCGCGGCCCAGCACGTCCAGGCTCTTCGCCAGGTCGGACGACGGCACGGTGAAGGTCACGTCAGTCGAGGCGGCTTTCTGTCCGGTCGAATGCGCGATGTTCTGGACGATCATGTCGACGTTGATGTCGGCGTCCGCCAGCGGCGAGAAGACGCTGGCCACCGCACCCGGCTTGTCGGGGACGGAGGTGAGCGTGATCTTCGCCTCGTTCTTGTCGTGGGCGATGCCGGTGATGAGCTGGCGTTCCATTCCGTTTGTCTCCTCTTCGCCGACGATCCCCGCGAGCTCCTGCTCGCTCACGATCATGGTCCCCGGCAGCGTGGCGGCGGCAGGAGCATCGTCGTCGACGAACGACGACAGCACCTGCACGCGGACGTTTTCCTTCATCGCGAGCCCGACCGAGCGGGTCTGGAGCACCTTGGCGCCCACACTCGCGAGTTCGAGCATTTCCTCATACGTCACGCGCTTCAGTTTGCGCGCGCGCGGCACGATGCGCGGGTCGGTGGTGTAGACGCCGTCGACATCGGTATAGATGTCACAGCGATCCGCCTTCAGCGCCGCCGCCATCGCGACCGCCGAGGTGTCGGAACCGCCGCGGCCGAGCGTCGTCACACGCTCGCCGGCGGCCAGGCCCTGGAAACCGGGGATCACCGCGACTTCGCGGTTCGCCATCGCGGCGAGCACCCCCGCCGTCTCGATCTCGCCGATGCGGGCCGAGGCATGACCGTCCGACGTGCGGATCGGCAATTGCCAGCCGAGCCAGCTGCGCGCGGGCACGCCGATCGCCTGCAAGGCGATCGCGAGCAGCCCCGACGTGATCTGCTCGCCCGAGGAAACGACGACGTCATATTCACGCGCGTCGTAGAGCGCGCTGGCTTCGCGGCAGAAGCCGACCAGCCGGTCGGTCTCGCCCGACATGGCGGAGACGACCACCGCGACCTCGTTGCCCGCGGCCCATTCGCGCTTCACGCGATTGGCGACGACGCGGATGCGTTCGATCCCGGCCATCGACGTGCCGCCGAACTTCATCACGATCCGTGCCATGCGTGCGCCCGATCTGCCCCTTGGACCCCAGAGTGCGCGCCTGATAGGAGGGGGACATGACCGATGCAACCGTAACGACCGTGACGACCGTGACGATCGACCCGCGCGAAGCCGCGCATTTCGGCAAGCTGGCCGCCGACTGGTGGAACCCGAAGGGTTCGTCGGCGATGCTCCACCGACTGAATCCGCCGCGGCTCGCCTATCTGCGCGAGCGGGTGGACGCGCATTGGGACGGCGACAGTGCCAGCTTCACGCCGCTCAGCGGCAAACGCGCACTCGACATGGGCTGCGGCGCCGGGTTGCTGAGCGAACCGCTCGCCCGGCTGGGCGCCACGGTGACCGCGGTCGATGCCGCGCCCGAGAATATCGGCGCGGCACGCGCGCACGCATCGGCGGTCGGGCTGACGATCGACTATCGCACCGGCACCACCGAAGCGGTCGCGGGCGAGACGTTCGACCTGGTCGTCAGCTTCGAAGTGATCGAGCATGTCCCCGATCCCGCCGCCTTCGTCACCGCGCTTGCCGGCAACCTGGCGCCGGGCGGGCTGCTGCTGCTGTCGACGCCCAACCGCACGCCGCTGTCGAAGCTGGCGATGATCACGCTCGCCGAAGGGGTGGGAGCCATCCCGAAGGGCACGCACGACTGGGAAAAATTCCTGACGCCCGAGGACCTGGGCGCGTTGCTGACACGCGCGGGATTGCGGGTCGTCGACACCCGCGGCCTGTCGTTTTCGCCGGCGGCGGGCTTTCACCTCAGCGACAACACCGCGCTCGACTATTTCATCGCCGCGGTCGCCGCCTGACCGCGATGACCGCGGCGAGCGCCAGCACCGCGATATCGGCGACGCGCATCGGCCGCGATTCGCGCGCGGGCGGGGCCGCAGCCGTTTCGCGGGGCACCGGCTGCTCCAGCACGGCGTTCAGTTCGGCGCCCAGCAGGAAGACATAGGCGCTGAGCCACAGCCAGGTCAGCAGCACGATGACCGCCGACAGCGAGCCATAGGTCGCGCCGTAATTGCCGAAATTGGCGGCGTAGAGCCCGAACGCCGACGTGCCCGCCAGCCACAGTGCGGTCGCGCCGACCGATCCGGGCGACAGCCACACGAACCGCGGCCGATCGCGCGCCGGCCCAACATGGAACAGCAGCGCCGCTGCGGTCATGACCAGCGTCGCGAGCAGGATATAGCCCGCCGGGCGCACCAGGATCAGGACGATCCGGGGCGCACCCGGGATCAGCCCTTCGAGAAAACCGACCAGCGCGATCGCCAGCATCGCGAGGAAGACCAGCGCCACGCCGCCCAGCACGACGCCGACGTAGAGCAGGTTCAGCCGGACCAGCCCGCGCGTCTCGCGCACGTCGTTGGCGACGTTCAGCCCGGCGACGATCGCCGATGCGCCCTTGGTCGCGCCGTACAGCGCGATGACGATTGCGATTGCCAGCCCCAGCCCTTGCTTGCCCTTCGACGATTCGACGACGGTCAGCAGCTGGTCGGTGACGACCGACGCGGCCTCTTGCGGCAGCATGGCAAAGATGGCGGTGACGTTGCGCTGGACCGTTTCGGTCCCGGCGAACAGGCCGTAGCTCAGCACCACTGACGCCAGCAGCGGTACGATCGCGGCAAAGGCGTAGAAGGCGACACCGGCGGCGAACAGCGAGACGTTATTGTCGCCGGTCCGCGTCCAGGTCCGCTTGAGCACGGCCAGCCAGCCGCCCGCCGGCACCGCGAACGGCGACCGGGCGGCGGCGCCCGCAGTCTCGTCGGCATGGATCATCGCAGTCCCCCTGTCCGGGCGATCAACCGACGACGCAGGCGTTCGTGCCGTCAGAACAGCCGCCCGCCATCGGGCACGGTCGTGCCGGGGCCGACCAGCACCACCCGGCCCTCGGCATCGGGGAAGCCGAGCGTCAGCACTTCGCTCATCACCGGACCGATCTGGCGGGGCGGGAAATTCACCACCGCCGCCACCTGCCGCCCGACCAGCTCGTCCAGCGCGTAATGCTCGGTGATCTGGGCCGAGGATGTCTTGCGGCCGATGGCGGGCCCGAAATCGATCGTCAGCCGATAGGCGGGCTTGCGCGCCTGGGGAAAGGGAAGCGCCTCGACGATGGTGCCGACGCGGATGTCGACCGCCAGGAACTGCTCGAAGGCGATCGGCGGAGCCGCAGGTGCGGCGCTGTCATGGGTCATGTGCATGGTCGCGGCCCTGTTGCCACGCCGCGGCGCGATCGCCTAGCAACCGCTGGCATATGATCGACCTCACTCTTCCGCCGCGCTGGCACAGCGCCCTGCGCGCCGAGCTCGACCAGCCCTACATCGCCGAGCTGCAAGGCTTCCTGGCGGCGGAGCTGGCCGCGGACACGCCCGTCTTTCCAGCGGTCGAGGACTGGTTCGCCGCTTTGGCGCGGACGGCGCCGGAGGACGTGCGCGTCGTCATCCTCGGCCAGGACCCGTACCACGGCGCCGGCCAGGCGCACGGCCTGTCCTTTTCGGTCCGCCCCGGCGTGCGTGTGCGGCCCAGCCTGCGCAACATCTACAAGGAACTGCACGGCGACCTCGGCATCCCGCCTGCGTCGCATGGGTATCTGGCGCACTGGGCCGACCAGGGCGTGCTGCTGCTCAACACGACGCTGACGGTGCGCGCCGCCAGTCCGGCGTCGCACGCAGGTCGCGGGTGGGAGCGGCTGACCGACGCCGTCATCCGCGTGGTCGATGCCGGGCCGCAGCCGGTCGTCTTCCTGCTGTGGGGCGCGCACGCGCGAACGAAGGCCACGCTCGTCGATGCGAGCCGCCACTGCGTGCTGCAGAGCGCGCACCCCTCGCCGCTGTCGGCGCGCACCGGGTTCTTCGGATCGGCACCTTTCTCGAAAGCCAACGCGTTCCTGGCCGCGCACGGCCGCGGCACGATCGATTGGGCCTTGCCGGCGATCGATCAACATGGTTCAATCTCTGCCTGACATGGATCAGGCGTTCCGGTAAGCGTCTGATCCTGGGGAGGAAATTCCATGAGTTTCAGGCGTATCGGGGCGGCGGCCTCCATCCTGGCGATGCTCAGCGCGTGCGGCGACGGGGGTGGCAGCGGGACCGGCAGCGTGTCCGGGCCGTTCACCTCGGCACCGGCGCCGACACCCACCCCGACCGGAACCAGCAGCCCGACGCCGACCGCGACCGCCGGCTGTTCGCTGCGCGAGCGCCAGGACTGGGTCGCGGCGCAGATGCGCGAATGGTATCTGTTCCCGGAAACGCTGCCGTCGAATCAGGACCCGACGCCCTATGCCAGCGTCGACACCTATCTCGACTATCTGACCGCTACCGCGCGCAGCCAGCGGCGCGACCGTTATTTCACCTATGTCACCTCGATCGCGGAAGAGAACGCCTATTACGCCTCGGGCGAGACGGCGGGCTTCGGCGTCCGGCTGGCGCTCGATTCCGCGTCGCGGCGTCTGTACGTGACCGAAGCGTATGAAGGCGCCCCCGCGCTGACCGCCGGGATCGATCGCGGGACCGAAATCGTCGCCATCGGTACGTCCACGGCCAACCTGCGCACCGTCACCGATATCCTTGCCGCGCAAGGATCGGCCGGGCTCAACGACGCGCTCGGCCCCAATACCGCCGGGACGGCGCGTCTGCTGCGTATCCGCACGGCCGGCGCCACGACGACCAGCGACGTGACGGTGACCAAGACCGACTTCGCGCTGACCCCGGTGTCCAGCCGCTATGGCTACAAGATCCTCACCGACGGCGGGAAGAAGGTCGGCTATGTCAACCTGCGGACGTTCATCTCGACCGCCAACGACGGCCTGCGCACCGCCTTCGCCGCGTTGAAGGCGGCGGGGGTCACCGAAGTCATCGTCGACCTGCGCTACAACGGCGGCGGGCTGGTGTCGGTCGCGGAGACGTTCGGCAACCTGCTCGGCGCCAGCCGCTCGACCAGCGACGTGTTCAGCTACACGACGTTCCGCCCCGAAAAGGCATCGAACAACTCGACCGCCTATTTCGCGCCCCAGCCCCAGTCGATCGCGCCGACCAAGATCGCCTTCATCGGCACCGGCGGCACCGCGTCGGCCAGCGAACTGGTCATCAACGCGTTCATTCCGTACCTCGGCAGCAACATCGCGCTGGTCGGCACCAACACCTATGGCAAGCCGGTCGGTCAGATCGCGCTCGACCGGTCGGCATGCGACGACCGCCTGCGCGTCATCGCGTTCGCGACGCAGAACCGCGACCGGTCGGCCGCCTATTTCGACGGGCTGGCGACCGTGGTCCCGCGCACCTGTTCGGCCAGCGACGACATCTTCTATCCGCTGGGCGACCCGCGCGAGGCGTCGGTCGCGGCGGCGCTCAATTTCCTGGGCGGGCGCAGCTGCACCTCGATCACCGCAGCGACCGCGACTGCGTCGTCGAGCCGCCAGTCGCTGGGACTCAGCCAGTCGGAACTGCTGACCCCGGATCGCCCGTCGACCGTCCAGCGCGAAGTCCCCGGCACCTTCTGACGCGCATGCGGCGTCACCGGAACAGGCAGGTGACGCCCGCCCACAGGTCGGTGATGCGCGCCTGCGGTCCTGGTCCGTCGAGCAGGCCGCCCATGGCGCCGGCCGCGAATTCGGTGCCGAGCGTGCTGTCTGGCAGCGTGATCGCATAGGCGCTCTTCAGCGCCGCCCGCGTCGATCCCGGACCGATCCCGGCCATGGTCGTGACGGTGCCACGCGCGGTGCGATCGACCGACCAGCCGGCAAAGCGATCGTCCTGGAATTGCAGCATCAGCCCGTCGCGGTAGCGGGCAAAGCCAAGCGGTCCGGCGCCACATTCGGCATTGGTGCCGACATCGGGGCTACCGCGCCGGGCGAGTGCCGCCAGCGTGTCGCTGCGCGATGTACCGAAGGGGATCGGCCGGGTGCGGCCGCTCAGCCGATCGACCAGCCGCAATCCCTCTTCATCGACCGCGACGACGGGCTGTGTGGCGGCGGGCTGCGTAGCGGTCGGGGTCGGGGTCGGGGTCGCCGGCGGGGGTGGAGGCGCGGTGCGTTCGACCGGCGCGGCACCACAGGCGGTCAGGCTCGCGGTCAGCACGACTGCTATCATGCTGCGCATCGTCAGGTCTCCTCGTTCGGCCGACGATAGACGCGCGACCGCCGGGGCGCAAAACGCGCGAAAACCCCGGTGGCCGAAACCACCGGGGTTCTGTTCCCATAAGCGGGAGTGGCGCCTGTCAGGGGGGTGACGCCACCCCCGCTAGGACGGGACCTGCTTAGCGCAGCAGCGACAGGACCGACTGCTGGCTCTGGTTCGCCTGGCTCAGCATCGCGGTCGACGCTTGGCTCAGGATCTGCGCCTTCGCCAGCGCCGCCGTCTCGACCGAATAATCGGTGTCCTCGATGCGGCTGCGGGCGTCGCTCAGGTTGGTGGTGGTGTTGGTCAGGTTGTTGACGACCGACTGCAGGCGGCTCTGGCCGGCACCCAGCGTTGCGCGGGCGGTGTTCACTTCCTTCATCGCCTTGTCGACGTTGTCCATCGTCGTGCCCGCCTTGGTGGCGTCGGTCACGTTGAGTGCGGTCGACGCCGTGACGTTCGCGGCGGTGATGGTCACCTTCGACAGCGTCAGCAGATCGGTCGAGGACGAGCCGACCTGGATCTTCACGTCCGCCGCACCCGAGGATGCACCGTAGTCGATCATCTTCACGCCGTTGAAGTTGGAGTTCTTCAGCACGCTGTCGATCTGGCCGGCGAGCTGCTGGACTTCGACGTCCAGGTTGGCGCGGTCGTCGGTCGAATAGGTGCCCGATGCCGACTGCACGGCCAGTTCGCGGACACGCTGCAGCATGTTGGTGACTTCGTCGAGCGCGCCTTCGGTGGTCTGTGCCAGGCTGATGCCGTCGTTCGAGTTGCGGACGGCCTGGCTCATGCCCTTGATCTGCGAGGTCATCGAGTTGGCGATCGCCATGCCGGCGGCGTCGTCCTTGGCTGAGTTGATGCGTTTGCCGGTCGACAGGCGCTCCATGGCCTGGCCGAGCGCGGCGCTCGCCTTGGTCGATGCATTGGCGGCGCGAAGCGAACCGATGTTGGTACCGATGACAGTCATATCGAATCTCCTTTTCAGCAGACGATCCCGCCACCCCCCCTTGCTGCGGAAGTTCGAGCCGTCGAAGGTGATAACGGCCGCTGTCCGCCGGGCTTTAGGAAGAATTTTCGTCCCCTCGGTTCCTCGCTGCCGGCAGGGGCATTTCGGCCCGTCAAAGGCTCTACGCGCAGGGAAAACGACACAGGGGCGCGACCCGTGGGGGTGTGCGCGGGAACCACAGGGGCAAAATCTTGCCGGCAAGCCGCAGGATTTTACCGGCCGTTAACCATTCATGCCGCATTCCCCGTCGTGTTCAGGGGAATCTTCACGTCATGGTCTCACTCTTTCCATCGGCCGCGGTGCTGCGACAGAAGTACGCGCTGGTCTCCGGCATGCGGGCGCAGGGCTTTGCGATCGGGTCGTTCGAGACCGGACGGCCGACGCCGGGCGACCTGTTCTTGATCGCCGATGGCGAGACTCCGCCGATCGCCAGTCGCACGCTGGTGATGGCCGAAGGCGCGCCCCGTGCGGTGCCGTTCCGTGACGGCAACCCCGCCCGCCTGACCTTTGCGCCGCAGGATGCTGCGATCGGTGCCGGTTTCGCCGCCGCGATGCTGCGCCCGCACGCCCCCGTCGCCGCCGATCCCGAGAGCTTGGCGCTCTACACGCTGGCCGAGCGGATCGCCGCCAGCGACATCACCGTGCTCATCAACGGCCCCACCGGCACCGGCAAGGAAGTGCTGGCCCGCGCGATCCATACCGGCAGCCCCCGCGCCAATGGTCCGTTCATCGCGATCAACTGCGCGGCACTTCCCGAATCGATGCTGGAAGCGATGCTGTTCGGCCATGTGAAGGGCAGCTTCACCGGCGCGTCGTCGGGCGGCGACGGCTTCTTCCGTGCCGCGAACGGCGGCACATTGCTGCTCGACGAGATCGCCGAGATGCCGGTCGGCCTCCAGGCCAAGCTGCTGCGGGCGCTTCAGGAGCGCGAGGTCGTACCGATCGGCGCGACGACGCCCGAAAAGATCGACGTCCGCGTCATCGCCTGCGCCAACCGCGACCTTCAGGCCGAGGTCGCCGCCGGCCGCTTCCGCGCCGATCTCTACTACCGCCTGTCGGTCTTCCCGCTCTCCACCCGCGCGCTCGCCGAGCGTCGCGACGACATCCCCGCGCTCGCCGCGGCGATGATCGTCCGCCACGGCGCCGACCGCGTCGAGCTGCCGTGGATCGCGCCCGAGGCGCTCGACGTGCTGGTCGCGCACGACTGGCCCGGCAACGTCCGCGAGCTGGAGAACGTCATCCAGCGCGCGATACTGCTGTGCCGCGGCGACCGCATCGAGCTCCATGACATCATCTTCGACCGGCCGACCCCGGCCGCGCCGATGATGACGCTGCAGACCGTCAGCAACGACGACGAGCCCCAGACGGCCGACCAGAAGACCTTGGGCAAGGTCGTCCAGATGAGCGAATTCGCCGCGATCCGCGAGACGATGGCGGCGTGCGGCGGCAGTCGGATCGAAACCGCCAGGCGTCTCGGCATTTCGGAGCGTACGTTGCGCTATCGCCTGGCCAAGGCGCGCGAGCAGGGCGAGGAAATCGCCGCCCCGCATAGCCGGAGTGCCGCACTGTGAGCATCGGTCCCGTCGGGGGTGCCATGGGCATCGACCGGGTGATGGCCCTCAGGAGCCAGATCCTGGAGCGCAACCAGGCGCTGGCGCGTGCCGCCGACAGCGGCAACCCGTCCGCCGTCACCGACACCGCACAGGCGGCCAAGCCGTCGAGCTTTGCCGATACGCTGGGCGACGCGCTGAAGAGCGTGAACAAGGCGCAGACGCAGGCGAGCGAGCTGAGCGCGCAATATGAACGCGGCGAGACGATCGACATCGCGAAAGTGATGCTCGCGCGTCAGCAGGCGTCCGTCGGCTTCGAAGCCACCCTTCAGGTCCGGAACAAGCTGCTGTCGGCTTACAAGGACATCATGAGCATGCCGGTGTAATCCATGGCCACGCAGATCATCCCCTCGCCCGGCGCCGTGCCGACCGAACCCCGCTTCGCCAACCCGCTGAAGCAGGTTGCCGGTTTCATGGGCCAGCCCGCGGTCAAGCGCAGCCTGCCGCTCATCCTGCTGATCGGCCTGATCGCCGCCGCCGCGCTCGCCTGGGCTACGCTGCGCACGCCGCCGCAGAAGGTGCTGTTCGGCGGCCTTGGCGATGCCGACAAGTCGGCGGTCGTCCAGGCGCTCGACACCGCCAGCATTCCGAACGCCGTCGACGGATCGGGCAACATCACCGTCGGCGAGGATGATTATCACAAGGCGCGGATGCTGCTGGCGGGCCAGGACCTGCCGAAGGCGGCACCGGGCGGCTATGCGCTGCTCGACCAGCTGCCGATGGGCGTCAGCCGCGCGGTCGAAGGCGAGCGCGTCAAGCAGGCGCGCGAGACCGAGATCGCGCGTTCTATCCAGGAGATCGACGTGGTCGCGGAAGCGCGCGTCCACCTCGCCACGCCCGAATCGACCGTCTTCGTGCGCGACCAGGCCGCGCCCACCGCGTCGGTCGTGCTGAAGCTGCAACCCGGCCGCGTGCTGAGCGACGCGCAGACCCGATCGATCGTCAACCTGGTCGCCGCATCGGTGCCGGGAATGAAGCCCGATTCGGTGACCATCGTCGACCAGATGGGCACGCTGCTCAGCAATTCGGGCGGCGGCGACGGTTCGGGCGAGGACGACCGGCGCATCGCGATCCAGCGCCAGGTCGAGGAAAAGGTGAAGGCGCAGGTGGCGCAGCTGCTCACCCCCCTGGTCGGCGCGGGCAACTTCACCGCCGAGGTCCAGGCCGACATCAATTTCGACGAAACCCAGGCGACGCGCGAAAGCTATGAGAAGCAGGGCGCGCTGCGGGCCGAACAGGGCAGCTGGACCGGCAACCAGCCGAACGCCGGTGCGCCGGGCGGCATCCCGGGTGCGCTCAGCAACCAGGCGCCCGCCGCCTCCACGCTCACGACCCCGGCCAACGGCGGCACCCAGCCGCCGCCCAACGGCGCCGCCCCCGGCGGTGCCCCGGCCGATCCGATGAAGCAGTCCGACAGCTTCACCCGCAACTACGACCTCGGCCGCGAAGTGTCGGTGACGCGCAACGCGCCGGGCAGCATCCGCCGCCTGTCGGTCGCCGTGCTGCTGCGCGACCCCGACAAGGGCCGCCGCACCGCGATGGAAGTCCAGCAGATCACCGGCCTGGTGCAGGCGGCGGTCGGCTACAACCCGCAGCGCCAGGACCAGGTCAACGTCATCTCGAAGAAGTTCAACGGCGCCGCGACCGAGGCCGTCGAAGCCCCCGCCTGGTACCAGGCCGAATGGGTGCCGATGGTGCTGCGCAACGCGACCGCGCTCGTCATCGCGCTGCTCGTGCTGCTGCTGGGCGTCCGTCCGATCGCCAAGGCGCTGATGAAGAAGCGTGACGACGCCGGCGGCGATCCGGCCAAGCTCGCCTTCGCCAATCCCGATGCCGATCCGGCGACGCAGGGGCGTGCGACGGCGGCCGCGGGCGCGGCGCAGGAACCCGGCGTGTCGATCGAGATGCTGGACAACGCGCGCAACTATGACGAGCGCGTCGGGCTGGTCCGCGGCTTCACGCGTGAAAACCCGACCCGCGCGGCCCTCGCCGTCCGCGACATGATCAAGACCGGAGAGGCGCAGTGACCCAGATCCAGGGGGGCGGGCGGACCTATACCGGCGTCGAACGCGCTGCGGTGCTGATGATGCTGGTCGGCGACGACGAAGCCGCCGCGATCCTGCAGAAGCTGGACCCGGAAGAAGTCCGCCAGCTGGGCAAGGCGATGTTCAACGTCGCCGACGTGAGCGAGGCGGAAGTCGAGGACGTGCTCGACGATTTCGTCGGCCATGCCCGCCAGCGGACCGCGATCGGGTTCGACCCGCGCCCGAAGATCGAAGGCATGATGACCAAGGCGCTGGGGCCCGACAAGGCCGACAGCGTGCTGGCGCGCATCACCCCGACCGAGGCGGCGTGCCAGGTCGACCTGCTCGACTGGCTGGACGCGACCGAGATCGCCACGATGATCGAGACCGAACACCCGCAGGTCGCGGCGATCATCCTGGCCAATCTCGATTCGTCGGTCGCGGCCAAGGTGTTGGAGATCCTGCCCGAGCACGTCCAGCCCGAGATCCTGCACCGTGTCGCCAAGCTGGGGCCGATCACGCCCGAGGCGGTCGAGACGCTGAATTCCATGCTGTCGAACCGCGCCGGCCGAACCGGCGGCAGCTCGGCCGCACTGCAACTGGGCGGGACCAAGGAAGCGGCCAAGATCATGCAGTCGGCGCGCAAGGCGACGGAAGCGCGCGTGATGCCCAAGCTGCACAAGATCGACAAGGACGTGGCGCGCGCGATCGAGGAGGCGATGTTCGTCTTCGACAATCTGCTCGACCTGGACGACAAAAGTCTCGGCACGCTCATCCGCAACATCGACACCGATACGCTGGTGCGCGCGCTGAAGGGCGTCGAGGAACCGATCCGCAACCGCTTCCTCGGCTGCATGTCGAGCCGCGCGGCCGACGGCATCCGCGACGAGATGGAATCGCGCGGGCCGATGCGCCTGAGCGAAGTGCTCGACGCGCAGAAGGCGGTCATCGCCATCGCCCGCGGCCTCGCCAAGGACGGATCGATCATGATGGGCGGCGGCGACGACGACTATGTCTGATTTCCACGCCGGGTTCGTCAGCCGCCACGATGCGGCCGCTGCCGCGCTCAGCGCCGCCTTCGCGGTGCCGGGCGGGTTCGAGCCGCGCGACCTGAGCGGCAAGCCCGCCGCGCCGCGCCCGCGCAGCTTCTCGCCGCAGGGTGAAGGCGGCCCGCGCCACTTCACGCCGTTCGACCCCGATAACCGCCAGAACGAAGGCTGGGACCCCAGCCACCCCGACGCAGCGTCGGCCGATGGCAGCTTCATGGACGTCGTCGCCACGCGCGATGCGGCCCATGCCGAGGGCTTCGCCGCCGGCCTGGCGCAGGCCGCCGCCGACGCCGGGCGCGACCGTGCGCTGGTCGAGGCGCTAGGCATCGCGCTTGCGCAGGGCGTCGCCTTCGATCGCGACCGACTCGCGCGCCAGTTGCGCCAGACCGTGCTGCTGCTGGTCTCGCGCCTGGTCGGCGATGTCGGCGTGTCGGGCGAGTTGCTCGCGGGCCGGATCGCATCCGCCGCCGACGCGCTCGCCGATTCGGCCGAGAGCGCGCTGCTGCGCCTGAACCCGGCCGATGTCGCGCTGGTCGAGGGCCGCCTGCCCCCGTCGCTGTTCCCGGTCGGCGACCCGAACGTCCTGCGCGGCAGCTTCGTGCTCGAAAGCGCGTCGACCGTCGTCGAGGATGGCCCCGACCGCTGGCTGGAACAGCTGACAAGCTCCATCGACCGGATCGCACCGCCGACATGCTGAACGACTTTGCCGACCGCTACCTCGCCGACCTGGGCGCGAGCGACTTTGCGCCGCGTCCGGCGATTGCGGGGCGCCTGTCGTCCTACGACGGCCTGCTGATGGAAGCGATCGGCCTGTCACTGCCGGTGGGGACGATCTGCACGATCGGCGGCGGCGACCACGGGATGGTCGAGGCCGAAGTGATCGGCTTCCGCTCCGGTCGCACGATTCTCATGAACCTCGGCGGCCCCGCCGCCCTCCTGCCCAATGCGCCCGTGCGGCCGATCGGCCCCCCGGGTGAGGCGGAGGTCGGTGCGGCATTGCTCGGCCGCGTCGTCGACGGGTCGGGCAAGCCGATCGACGGCAAGGGTCCGATCCGCGGCGCCAAGCGCTGGCCGCTGGCGGGCAAGCTCCAGTCCCCGCTCGACCGCGGCCGTGTCCTCGAACCGATGGACGTCGGCGTCCGCGCGATCAACGGCCTGCTGACGATCGGGCAGGGCCAGCGCGTCGGCATCATGGCCGGATCGGGCGTCGGCAAGTCGGTACTGCTCGGCATGATGGTCCGCGCCGCCAAAGCCGACGTCGTCGTCGTCGGGCTGATCGGCGAGCGCAGTCGCGAAGTCGCCGACTTCCTGGAAACCAAGATCCACGGCGAGGCCCGCGCGCGATCGGTCGTCGTCGCGGTGCCGGCCAACCATTCGCCGGTGCTGCGCATCCGCGGCGCGCTGCGCGCCACCGCCATCGCCGAAAGTTTTCGCGCGGAGGGCAAGCGCGTGCTGCTCATCATGGATTCGCTGACGCGCGTCGCGCACGCCGGGCGCGAGATCGGCCTGGCGCTGGGCGAGCCGGCGTCGGCCCGCGGCTATCCGCCCTCGGCCATCGCGATGCTGCCCAACCTGATCGAGCGCGCGGGCACCTGCGCGATTTCGGGCGGGTCGATCACGGCCATATACACCGTGCTGGCCGACGGCGACGACGGCAATGATCCGGTGGTCGATTCGGCGCGATCGATCCTCGACGGGCATATCGTGCTGAACCGGGCCCTCGCCGAACGCGGCGTCTATCCCGCGATCGACGTCGGGCCTTCGGTCAGCCGCGTGATGACCGACATCACGTCGAAATCGCACCAATATGCTGCACGCGTGCTGCGCCGTCATCTTGCAACATATGAAGAGAACCGCGACCTCGTGCTGATGGGCGCGTACCGCGCCGGCGCGGACCCCGCCATCGATGCGGCCATCGCCTATCACCCCGCGGTCATGGACTTCGTCCGGCAGGACTATGACGCGGTCGTTTCGCTGGACGAGGCCGTGACCGAGCTGACCGGCGTCTTCGGCGATGGCTGACAAGCACGCGCAGAAGCTGAACCGCCTGCTGCGCGTCCGCACGTTGCAGCTCAACCTGACGCGCGCGGGCGAAGCCGCCGCCAACGCCAAGCTCGACAGCGAAGCGCAGCTGGCGGCGCGAATCCAGCGGCTGGCCGAGAATGTCGCACCGCGCGAAAACGACGGCGGGTTCGCCGCAGACTTGGCGGCCGCAGCCTATTACCGCGACCGCCTCCACGCCTCGGCGGTCGCTGCCGAGACCCGTCGCGCCATGGCCGAAGCTGGCGTCGAACGCGCGCGCGACGCCACGCGCGAAGCCCGCCGCGACCAGTCGGCGATCGAGAAGCTGATCGTCCGCGCCGAGGCGCAGGTCGCGCTCAAGGACCTGCGCGCGATGGAAGATGCGCCGCACTTCAAACGGAACCGGCACACTTCTTGCTGAGCGTTGGGCGACGTCTCGCCACAGGAACGCTTCCGCAATGCTGCAACCGACCACGCTATCGCTTTCGTCCCTGCTGAGCCCCGCCCGCGGCGGTGGCTCGCCGATGGCGACGACCGGCGATTTCGCGATGGCGCTCGCCGAACTGTCGGTCCTGCCGCCGACCGAGGCGGCGACCGCGCCGATCCCGACCGCGGCGGCCGGCGCGGCGCCGATCCGGCAGGACCTTGCCGCCCCCGGCAATATCGTGCCGATCATCTCCACTGCATTGACCAAGGTCGTCGATCAGCCGCTCGCGGTCGTGGTGCCCGCACCCGCGCTCGACTGCGCGGTCGAGCCGGAGCGCCCCGCGCTACCCGACGGCCTGCTGAGCGTCGCCGCGCCCGTGGCGAGCCCGGACTACCGCCCGACGGGGGCGGTGCCTGTCGTTTCCTATGCCGATCCGGCCACTCCGGCGGCGATCGTCGCGGACGTGGTGGTCCGCGCTGCGATCCCGCTGACGCCGACCGCCCCGGTCCCGAAGACTGTGCCGATCGCGGTCGAGAAGCCCGGGATCGCCGTCGCGCCTCAGCCGGCGCCGATTGCGCTTCAGCCCTTCGCAGACGCCACGGACGTTGCCGAGGCCGAGGTTCCGACTTCGTCCGACGACACGGCCGAACGCGCGTCCGTTTCCGATGGATCGGACGCGGAAAGCGCGCCCGCAATCATCCTCGCCGCGCCGCCCCCTGCCCTCGCAAGCGTGGTCGTGCCGCCGCTGACGCCACTGACGATCACGCCGACCCCGATACCGACCGCGCCGCTGGAGACGCCTGCACCGCTGGTGACGCCTGCGCCCGCGCCGATCCCGGCCGAACCCATTGCCGCGCCCGCGCAAGCGACCAGCCCAACCGTGTCGCCCGACGCCGCCGACCACGAAGCGACCGCTTCGCGCACCGGCGTCACCGTTCCGGCACTTGCGGAGACCGCCGACAAGTTCACGTCCTACCCCCGCGTGACCGAAGCGGTGGCGCTGCCGGCACATCCGATCGTTATGCCTCCGGTGGCTTCGGAAGGAGCGCCGCCCCCTCGCGTGCAGCAGCAGACACGACCCGCGGCGGACATGCCGGACGTTCGTGCGGTCGCGACGCCCGATCTCGCCGCGCTGCCCGGCGCGACACTGGCGCCGCCGACGATGCTGTTCGCGCAGCATCGCCCGATCCCTGCGGCACCCAGCGACACCGTGCCGGTTGCCCCGGTCAAGGCCGCCGCTATCGCCGCGCCGGCCGCGACCGACTGCCTGCAAGCCCCTGAGCCCGCGCAGCTGCCCGGTGAAGCGGTAGAGGCTGCTCCGGTCGCGGCTGTCGCGAACGACACGCCGACGCCTGTGCTTCCCGCCGCGCTGAAAGGCGCACTGTCGTCGCCGGCGCCGGTGCTGTCATCCGTCGCCGCACCGCTCCCGCCGATCACTGCGCCGCTCGCGCCGGTTACCGCGCCGGTCACCGCGCCAATCACCGCGCCGGTCACCGCGCCGCCAGCGCCCGTCGGTGCAGCGCCGGTGGTCGTCACGCCCGACCAGCCGGCCGCTACGATTCAGCCGGTCGCCGTCGCGTCGCCAGCCGATCGACCGGTCGTCGCACCGACGTCCCGCGCACGGACTACGACAGCCGCTGCACCGATCGATAAGCAGCCGGCGATCGACGTCGAGACCCGCCGCCCCGTCGGCACGCCGGACATGCGCGTCGTCGCCCTCCCGCCGGCCCCGCCTCCGACGCCGGAGGTGCTGCCTGCCGCCCAGATGTTCGCGCAGGCGATGTTCGCCACCCCGCGCGCGATGGTCGAAGCCGAAGACGCATCCGGCGACGCATTGCCGATCGCGCTGCTGACGCTCACCGGACATCCCGCCGGCGCGACCACCGCGCCCCTTGCCGTGCAGGCCATGACCGCCGCGAGCGACCAGGCCCCGCTCGACCTGTCGCGGGGCGAATGGATGACCACGATGATCGACCGGATCGAGACGCTGCGCGACGAATCGGGTGCGATCGGCGAGACGCGGCTGAAGCTGGCGCCCGACGCGCTCGGCAACGTCGATGTCTCCGTCCGCCGCGACGACGCCGGGCAGTATCAGGTCCGCATCTCGGCAGACACCGCGCCCGCCCGCACCATCCTGGCCGAAGCCGCCCCGCGTCTGGTCGACATGGCGGAGGCGCGCGGGCTGAAGCTGTCGCACGCCGGCGTCGACGGCGGCACCGGCGGCAACACCGGCTTCACCGATTCGAACCGTCGCGACGCACCGCCGTCCGCGATGCCGCCGCGTCGTCCGGCTTCCGCCGCGAACGATGGCGATGCGGGCGTCGAACCCACCATCCACACCACGCGAATCGCCTGACCACGAAGGGGACATAGGCCATGAGTGACAAGAAGACCGAGGCGCCCGACGCGGCGAGCCCGAAGAAGAAGCGTGGCATCGTCAAGCTGCTGGCCATCGTCGTCGCGCTGCTGGCGCTGGTCGGCGGCGGCGTCGGCGCCGGGCTCTACGCAGCCTCCAGCGGCCTGATCGGCGGGGGCGGCCATTCCGGGAAGGCGGAGGACGCCGACACGCCCAAGCTGGTGCCCAAGTCCGAGGAAAAGCGCGCCGATGCCGCCGGCGAAGAGGGAAAGTCGGGCGGCGAAGGTGGCGAGGGTACCGCCAGCGAGGGCGAGGATGCCGCCAAGGCCGAATCGCATGAAGGCCTGCCGACGCCGAAGGGTGAAGGCGGCGACAAATATGCCTCGACCTACTTCACGCTGGAAAAGGAATTCACCTCCAACCTGAAGGAGAGCACGCACTTCATCCAGGTCGGCATCGCGGTATCGACGCCGTACGACGATCGCGTCATCGGCAACCTGAAAACGCACGAGATCGCGGTGCGATCGGCCATCCTGATGACGCTGGGCGATACCGACGAGGACGCCGTCTTCACGCCGACCGGCAAGGAGGCGCTGCAACAGAAACTGGTCCAGGCGATCAACCGCGTTCTGAAACAAAAAGAGGGATTCGGCGGCGTTGGTAACGTCTACTTTACCAATTTTGTTGTTCAGTGAGCGTGCATGGTTAACGGCACGGAAACCGAAACGATCGAGCGGCGCGAACGGCCGAGGACCGACCGGCGCGGGGGCGCCGAACACGCGCCGTCGCTCGGTGTCGCCAACCTCAATCCGTTCGGTGACCTCCATACGTTGCAGCATCTGTCCGCGCGTCTGGCGCGGGCGCTGCGCACGGTGTTCGAGCCGGTGCTGCGCCGCGGCCTGCGCACCTGGGCCGAACCGCTGGTCGTCCAGCGCTTCGCCGACTATTCGGCCGAGCGCGACGGCGGCCTGACGGCCTGGCTGCCGCTGGCGATGGCGCCGACGCAAGCGCGCGCCTTTGCGATCTTCGACGGCGGGTTCGTGCTCGAGACGCTGGACCTGTTCTTTGGCGGCCACGGCGATCGCCCGCGCATCCTGCCGAGTGAATTCACCCCCGCCGCCGAAGCGATGATCGGTCGCCTGGGTCGCATGATCGCCGATCCGCTGACGGTCGCCTGGGGCACGATGGCGCGCCTCGACTTCCAGCCGGGCAGCCCCGAAGCGTCGCCCGCGATGCTGCAGGGCGTCGATGGCGACGACGCCATGATCGTCACCCGCTTTGGTCTCGCCGCGGGCGACGGCGAGCCGATCTTCATCGACATCGTCTATCCGGTCGCCGGACTGAAGCCGTTCGCGCCGACGCTGACCGGCAAGGTCATGAGCCGCGCGTCGGTCGAGCCCAAGTGGCGCAGCGGCCTGACCCGCGCGGCGATGAACGTCCGCTTCCCGGTCCGCTCGGTGCTGGCCGAACCCGTCATTTCGCTGGCGACGCTGATGGAGCTGAAGGTCGGCGACGTCATCCCCGTCAGCTTCGGCGCCGAAGTCCCGGTCATGGTCGGTCGCGACCGGCTGGGCCAGGGCATCGTCGGCACGTCCAACGGCAAGGCCGCGATCCGCATCACCAAGTTCGAGCGCGACGGCGACGACGCCGATCACGCACACGATGTTTACGAAGAGGACGAGCGATGAACGACATGACCGGCGGATTTCCCGTCGATGCATCGGTAGCGACGAATTTCCGGCTGCTGCAGGACGTCGACGTCAAGCTGACCGTCGAGATCGGCTCGACCAGCCTGACGCTGCGCGAGCTGCTCGCGCTGGGCGAGGCGAGCGTCATCGAACTCGACCGCCACGCCAACGAACTGCTCGACGTCTTCGTCAACGGCACCCTCATCGGCCGCGGCGAAGTCGTGACCGTCGGCGAGAAGTTCGGCGTGCGGATGACCGAACTGGTCAGCCCCGACAAGCGCGCCCGCTAAGCGAAGGCCCTGACGTCATGATGTGGTCCTATATCCTGAAGCTGGTCGTGCTGCTGCCGCTGGTCTGCGGCCTGCTGATCGGCTGCCTGTACCTGTGGCGCCGCCTGGAAGCGCGGATGCCCGGCAACCAGGGCGAGCGGATGCTGAAGGTGAAGGAGACCATGATGATCTCCCCCGGCCTGCGTCTCGCCGTGCTCGATTTTGAAGGGCGTCGCCTGCTGATCTCGGTCGGCCGCGGTGGCGTCACCCTGATCGACAAGAGCGACGTGCAGTGACCCTCGCGCAAGCTTTCCTGCCCGATATGCGCAGCAATTCGGGCCGCATGGTCCGCGGCCTGCTGATCGTGTTCGCGGTGATGACCGCGCTGCTGGTCGCCTTCCCCGCCTTTGCGCAAGGTCTGCCGGCCGCGCCGATCCCTCCCGCGGCACCGGGTGTCGGCGACGCGATGGACCGCGCGATCGGCCAGCTGGGCGGCGGCCAGGCCCCGCTCAGCCTGTCGTTGCAAGTCCTCATCATCATGGGGCTGCTGACCGTCCTGCCGGGCATCCTGCTCATGATGACCAGCTTCACGCGGATCGTCATCGTGCTGGCGATCCTGCGCCAGGCACTGGGCCTCCAGAATTCGCCGCCCAACCAGGTCATCATCGGTCTGTCGCTGTTCCTCAGCCTGTTCATCATGGCCCCGGTGGTCAGCCAGGTGAACGAGAACGGCATCAAGCCCTATGCCGCCGGCCAGATCACTTCGACCCAGCTCATCGAGCGCGGCGGCGAGAGCTTCCACGCCTTCATGCTGAAGCAGACACGGGTGAAGGACGTGACGATGTTCGCCGGGATCGCCAAGAGCGGGCCGTATGCGAACCCGAAGGACGTGCCCTTCTCGGTCCTGCTGCCCGCCTTCGTCACGTCGGAGCTGAAGACCGCCTTCCAGATCGGCTTCCTGATCTTCCTGCCTTTCATCGTCATCGACCTGGTCGTCGCGACCGTCCTCATGTCGCTCGGCATGATGATGCTCAGCCCGCAGATTATCTCGCTCCCCTTCAAGCTGCTGCTGTTCGTCCTGGTCGACGGCTGGGCGCTGACCATGGGCAGCCTCGCCAACAGTTTCGTGAGTTAGCGATCGTGCGCTTCCTCCAACCCGTTCGGGCTGAGCTTGTCGAAGCCCTGCCCTTCTATTTCGAACCAGTTGCCGGAGAAGGACAGCCCTTCGACAAGCTCAGGGCGAACGGCGGAGAGCGTAGGTAATGGACGCAGATTATTTCCTGACCGTCGCGCGCGAGGCGATGTGGGTACTGGCGCTGGCGTCGGCCCCGATCCTTATTCCTGCGCTCGTCTCCGGTCTGATCCTGGGCATGATCCAGGCAGCGACGTCGATCAACGAACAGACGCTGTCGTTCGTGCCGAAGCTGATCGTCGTCGCGGTCAGCCTGGTGATCTTCGGCGCGATGATCCTGGGGCTGTTGGGCGATTTCACGACCAGCATCTTCGAACGCATTCCTGAGCTCGTCAGATGAGCGGCGCCAGCGCGGCCACGACCGCGCGTCCGGCGCAAGCACGGCCGGCGTCGGCATGGCCGACGCCCGACGACGCGGCTTTGCCGCGGCGGG
>NZ_LMLB01000001.1:149919-159622 GCF_001421785.1 Sphingomonas sp. Leaf33
GCGGCAAAGCCGCGTCGTCGAACGGGCGCATGACGCCCGCCGGCCGGGCTTGCCTGCGTGGCGCACAGCGTGCGCGCTCTCGCAGGCTGCGCCGTGCTAGGCTTCGGCCTTGCCATAGAGCCGCAGCTCTGGGCGCTCCTCTTCACGATGGTGCGCGTCGGTGCGGCATTCGTAGCCGCGCCGGTGTTCGGTGCGGTCGCGGTGCCGCTGCCCGTGCGCATCACGCTGTCGGGTGCGATCGGCATCCTGGTCCTCAACAGCCAGAGCTACGCCGTTCCGACCGAAGTCTTCGCACTCACCACCTTCGTCTCGATCGCCGCCGAGATCCTCGTCGGCCTGGCGATCGGCTTCATCATCCAGATCGCCTTTGCCGCACCGCTGGTCGCAAGCGAATTGATCGGCACGTCGATGGGGATCGGCTTTGCACAGGCGGTCGATCCGCTGAACGGCACGTCGTCGCCGGCGCTCGGCCAGTTCCTGTCGATCCTGCTGACGCTCCTGTTCCTGTCGGTCGACGGTCACCTGATCCTGGTCGACCTGATCGTCCGGTCCTACCAGGCGCTGCCGCCCGGAGCGGCGTGGATCGCGCCGGAGCGGTTGCGCAACATCGCCTTCTTCGGCGGCTACGCCTTTCTTGCCGGACTGCTGCTCGCCTTGCCGGTCGGTTTCCTGCTGCTGAGCCTGAACCTCGTCGTCGGCATGCTGTCGCGCTCGGCGCCGGCCATGAACCTGTTCGCGGTCGGCCTGCCCGCCAGCCTGGCGGTCGGCGTCGTCGCGCTGATGATCGGCCTGCCCGCGATGGGCGATTACATGCAGGTCATCGTCCGTGAAGCGCTCGACATGACCGCCAAGCTGGTCTTCGGCTGATGTCGGAGGGCGGCGAAAAGACAGAAGCCCCGACACCCAAGCGCCGTCAAAAGGCGCTTGATGACGGGCAAATGCTGCGCAGCAAGGAGTTCGCCTCCGCGCTGGGAATGCTGATCGGCTGCGCATGGATCGCGATGCTGGGCCCGAGTATGCTCGCCGCGCTGAAGGGCGTCATGGCCGCCGGCTTCACCTTCGGGCGCGCCGATGTCGAGCATTTCGAACCCTTCCGCCCGCTGGCCGAGGCGGGTGCGAAACTGATGCCGTCGATCCTGGTGCTGTTCGCGGTGTCGGTCGTCGGCGCGATCCTGAGTCAGGCGGGGCTCGGCGCACTGCATTTCAATCCGAAGCTGATGGCGCCCAAGCCGTCGAAGCTGAACCCGGCATCGGGCCTCAAACGCATCTTCGGCATGCAGGGCTGGGTCGAACTCGGCAAGTCGCTGCTGAAGGTCATCCTGCTCGGATCGATCGGCGGCTATATGCTCTGGTCCATGGCGCAGTCGTCGATCGGCCTCGTCACGTCCGATTTCCACCGCGCGGTCGAGAATCTGGGCGGCACGTTCCTGACGCTGCTGTTCGTCATGGCCGGCGGGCTGGTGCTGATCGCGATGATCGACGTGCCGCTCCAGGCCTTCCAGCTGCTCGCCAAGCTGCGCATGAGCAAGGACGAGATCAAGGACGAGCACAAGGAGGCCGAGGGCAACCCCGAGAACAAGGCGCAGCTGCGCGCGCGCCAGCGCGAAATTCTGAAGGGCGGTTTCCGCAAGGCGATGGGCGAGGCGCATGTCGTGCTGACCAACCCGACCCATTTCTCGGTCGCGCTGCGCTATGATCCCGGCAAGGATCAGGTGCCGGTGGTGGTCGCCAAGGGCCGCGGCGCGACCGCGTTCGCCATCCGCGATCTGGCGGGCGAGATGCAGGTGCCGGTGCTCGAATATCCGACGCTCGCCCGCGGCATATATTACACCAGCAAGGAGGGGCAGGAGATCCGCGACGATCTGTATCTCGCGGTCGCGACCGTCCTCGCCTTCGTGTTCGGCGTCAACCAGGCCGCCGGCGGCATCCAGCCGCTGGTTACCGTGCCCGACACCGCGAAATTCGACGAGAACGGCGTCAAGCAGGGCTAAATATTCAGCGCTTCCGGTCGATTACAGGGGGGAAGGGGACGCTCGTGGTCGAATCGATTGCCAAGACGCTGGGAACGGGATCGGGGATCGATGTCTCCGCGCTCGTCACCGGCCTGGTCTCCGCGCAATTCGCGGGCAAGACCAAGCAGATCGAGACGCGCAACGATGCGCTGACGGCCCAGATCTCCAGCGTCGCTGAGCTGAAGAGCGGGATGACGCAATTCTCGACCGCGCTCGCCAGCCTGGTGAAGGGCGGGACGCTGGCCACGCAGGCGACCAGCAGCAACCCCGCGGTCGTCAAGGCAACCGCGATCGGCGGCAAGCCGGTCACCAGCCTTTCGAACGCAGTCGAGGTGCAGCAACTGGCCTCCGCCCAGGTCACCGCGACCGAGCCGCTGACGACCGGCGTGCCCTTGGGCGACGCGACGGCATCGGGCCCGAGCAGCATCCGCATCCAGTTCTTCGCGCCCGACGCCGATGGCGTGTTACGTCCCGATTCGCGAGCGACCGACATCGCCTTCGCGAGCGATGCCGAGACGACGCCCAGCGCGATCGCCGCCAAGATCAACGCAACGCCGAACACCGGCCTGACCGCCTCCATCGTCACCGATCGCGGCGGCGAGCGACTGGTGTTGAAGAGCGCGACCGGGATCGACCAGACCTTCACGATCGCCGCGCAAGGATCGCCCGGCTTCGTCGATGCGATGCAGGTGTCGCGGACCGACGCCAAGATCCGCGCCACCGCCGGCGATGCGCTGCTGTCGGTCGATGGCGTCGCGGTGTCGCGCAGCACCAACAGCATCGCCGACCTGATACCGGGCGTCCGGCTGGACCTGCAATCCGCCGCGCCGGGCGTCCGCGTCGCACTGGGCGCCACGCCCGCGACATCCGCGCTGACCCAGGCGGTCAACGATGTCGTCACGACCTATAACGAGCTGTACAAGCTGGTGCAGGCGGCGACCGATCCGGTCACCGGCAAGCTGGCGCGCGATCCGGCGGCGCAGGACATGAAGCGCCAGTTGCGCAACCTGACGCTGATCGACCTGACCGGCGCGACCGACGGCAGCCCGCGGACCTTGTCCGAACTGGGCGTGACGACCAACCGCGACGGGTCGCTCAGCGTCGATTCGAAGCGGCTGGCATCGGTCGTCGCATCGAGCCCGGCTGCGGTCGAGGCGATGTTCACCGATCGTGGCGTACGATCGACCAAGGACGGCCTGGCGTCGGCCCTGAACGCGGTATCGGCGACCGTCACCAGCTTCGCGTTCGGGCTGGGCGCGGCGCAGACCCGCTATTCCAAGGCGCAGTCGGCGCTGACCGCGGAAAGGACCAAGCTGACCGATGCGCAGGAAAAAGCGACCACCCGCCTGACCCAGCAATACGCCACGATGGATTCGCGCGTGGCGGCATACAAGGCGACGCAGAGCATGCTGACGAACCAGATCGCCGCCTGGAACAAGAGTTCGTAATGGCCCGCTACGCAACCGCGCTCGCCCGTCCCGAGGCGACGTATCGCTCGATCGATCTCGTCAGCCGCACCGGCGGGCAGGATGCGGCGGGGCTGGTCTCGCTGCTGTACGGCGAATGCGTCCGGGCGCTGCGATCGGCGGCATGGGCGGCCGAGCACCGCCGCTACGACGTCAAGAGCGAGCGGGTGACGCGTGCCATCTCGATCCTGTTCGCGCTGGAGAACGGCCTGGATTTCGATAACGGCGGCGACCTGTCGCTGACGCTGTCGCGGCTATACCAGGGGTCGCGGCGCGAGGTGGTCAACGCGAGCCTCGGCATGGACCCGGCGCCGTTCCTGTCGGTGGCGTCCACGCTGGAGGAAATCGCCGGCGCCTGGGAATCCGCGCGTCGCGCGTGACGGATCGAATCTAACGCGCTAGCGACACGCGGGATGAGCCAGCCGCATATCGTCGCCCTGGGCGGCACCAGCCGACCGCAATCCTCCACCGGCGCCGCGCTTTCCCGCGCACTGGCGATCGCGGAGGCGCGGGGCGCGCGCACGACGCTGCTGACCGGGGACGCCATCGCCTTTCCCAATTTCGAACCCGGCCAGATCGACGGCAACCCGACGCTCGATGCGTTCCTGACTGCGCTGCGCACCGCCGACGGCATCATCATCGGATCGCCCGGTTACCACGGCACCTTTTCGGGCATGGTCAAGAACGCGCTCGACCATGTCGAGCTGATGTCGAAGGACGAGCGGCCGTATTTTCACGGGCTTCCCGTCGGCCATATCGCGACTGCGGCCGGGTGGCAGGCGGCGGTCGCAACGCTGATCGGGCTGCGCAGCATCACCCATGCGCTGCGCGGCTGGCCGACGCCGCTGGGCGTCGCGATCAACACCGCCGAGGGACCGGACGCGATCGACCGCGCCGAGCCGCAGCTGGCGATGATGGTCGGGCAGATGCTCGACTTCCTGAAGCGTTGACGCGGCGTTAACCATCGCGCCGTAGCGTCGGCCCTATGATCGACACTCGTCCCGCTTCCCGCGTCGCGTCGCCGACCATCCTCGTCGTCGACGACAGCCGGACCAATCGTGACGTCTTGTGTCGTCGCCTGACCCAGAGCGGTTTCGCCGTTCTGCCGTGCGACAGCGGCCGACAGGCGCTCGTCATGATCGACCACGGCGACATCGATCTGGTCCTGCTCGACATGGTCATGCCCGAAATGTCGGGGGTCGCGGTGCTGGGCGAGCTTCGCGGTTCGCCCAAGACGGCCGACCTGCCGGTCATCGTCATCACCGGCCGCAGCGATCCTGCGGCGGCGGTGGAAGCGCTGGCGGCCGGGGCAGACGACTGGATCGCGAAGCCTTTTTCCTTCGACATGCTCGTGGCGCGGATCGACCGGATCCTCGCGCGGTCGGCACGCCGGAGCGATCGACCACGACCCGGCACATCGGCGGATGCGACCATCGATCGGTCGCGGCTGATCGCATCGATCCGGGCGCTGAGTGATGAAGTCGCGCGGCTCAGCGGGTCCAGTGCCGCCAGCTGAACCAGCCGACGATCCCGACCGCGATCAGGGCGCACATCCCAAGGATCGCATCGAACGCCCAGGGTTCCTTGGCGAACGGCAGTCCCTCGACGTTCATCCCGTACAATCCGGTCAGGAACGTCAGCGGCAGGAACACCATCGCCGCGATGGCGATGACCAGGCTGCGCTGGTCGATCAGCTCGCCGCGCAGGTCGGTCAGCGTCTCGTGCATCAACCCGGCGCGCTCGCGGATCGCCTCGACTTCCTCGGCCATGCGCGCGGCGCGATCGGCGGCGGACGACAGGTGGACGCGGTCGTCGTCCTGCAACCAGTCTGCGGGCAACGCCGCCAGCTTTTCCAGCGCGGCGCGCTGCGGATTCAGGAAGCGGCGATAACCGATCGCTTCCACCCGCACGCGGTTGACCCGCTGGCGCAGGCGAAACGCGCGGATCGCCTCGATCTGCGTCTCGCAGACATCCAGCCGGTCGCCCAGGTCCGCGACGACGGGGTCGAGCTCCTCGGTAATAGCGGAGGCGAATTCGGCGATCAGGTCGCCGGGGTCGAGGATGCGCCCCGCCGCGACCGACCGCTTGACCGTCTCCAGCGCCTTCAGCTGCCGCCGCATGACGGTGTAGACGTGACCGGCACTCGCAAAGATACGCACCGACGCCAGCAGGTCGCTGCCGACATCGGCCTCGGTCATCCCGCGCAGATTGACCAGTGCGCCATCGTCCATCGGCGTGCAGCGCGGACGCGTCTCGGCCGCGATCAAGCCCTCGACGACATAATCCGGCAGCTTCGCCTCGTCGGTCAGCCATGCGCGGGCGTGTTCGTTGGACACGCACAGATGGACCCAGACGAAATCGCCGGCGGCGGAAGGCGCCGCCCTCAACTCGACTTCTTCGGCGCTGCCGTCGCGCAGGGCATAGGCGAAACCGCTCATCGTCTGCGCTCTACCCACAAGGTCAGGCCGGGTTCCGTCGTCGCCGGGACGGGCGCCGCAACCCGCACCGCGTCGGCGCGCGCGCGGTCGAGAACGGCGGACGACACGTCGGCGGCATGATGGACACGATCCGCGAGCGCGAACAGCCGCGCGTCGCGCAGAGTGAGCGCGTCGGGATCATCGGTCACGTGCACCGCCTCGACTCGACTGGCGACGGTTCCGGCATCGGCCAGCCAGCGCTCGACCGCGATCGGATCGCCCAGCGGATCGAGCGGCCCGCCCGGCGCCAGCGCCGCCCCGATCGCGCGGCGCCGATCGCCGCCGTCGCTCCAGCGGGTGCGCATCGCCCCGCGCGCGGCCTGCAATCCCTTTGCCAGCGTCCCCAGCCCGGCGGGCAGCAGTGCCTCCAGCCGCTGGCGCAGCGCGGCGGCGAGACCGGCCGACACGCCCCCCGTCCCGACCGCGACCAGCACGTCGCCGCGTTCGACGATCGCGGGCAGGGTGAAGTCGCACAGGTCGGGGCGATCGACGACGTTGACCAGCAGCCCCCGCGCCTTCAGCCGCGCGACCGCGGCGTCGTCGTCGACCACGATGGCAAGGGCGGCGTCGGTCGCATCCTCATCGACGATCCGCGCGCCGGCGCGTTCCAGCAGGCGACGCTTGGCGTCCGCCGCCTCGCCATCGCCGACCAGTACGACCGCGCGGTCGGTCAGGCGGACGAAGATGGGCAGGCTGTGGAGCGTCACGCCCTCACAACCAGTCCGGCACCCGCTCCGCGCCCATCACCGTCTCGGCGGCGATGCGGTCGGCCACGACGGCGTAGCGGTCGCCGTCGACCAGCACTTCGGGCACCAGCGCGCGGCTGTTGTAGGTCGATGCCATCGTCGCCCCGTAAGCACCGGCGGTACGGAAGATGGCGAGGTCGCCGCTCGTCACGCAATCGATCTCGCGGTTCTTGGCAAAGGTATCGCCGCTCTCGCACACCGGCCCGGCGATGTTCGCGGTCATACGCTCACCCGTCGCCTCGACCGCGACGAAATCGTGGAACGCATCGTACAGCGCAGGACGGGCGAGGTCGTTCATCGCGGCGTCGACGATCACCCACGGGTCGCCGACGCCCGGCTTCACCCAGATGACCCTGGTCAGCAGCACGCCGGCATTGCCCGCGATCACCCGACCGGGTTCGAACATCAGCGTGACGCCCCAGTCCTTCGTCACCCGCGCGACCATTGCGCCGAGTTCGGCCGGTGACGGAAAGACATCGTCCGGACGATAGGGCACACCCAGCCCGCCGCCCAGATCGACATGCGTGATCGTGTGGCCGTGCGCCCGCAGTTCGGTCACCAGCTCGCCGATGCGGACATAGGCCTGTTCCAGCGGTGCAAGACTCTGCAACTGGCTGCCGATGTGGATGGCGACGCCGCGCAGGTCCAGGCCGTCGAGCGGTGCCAGCCGGTCGAAGATCGCGACCGCATCGCTGATCGCGACGCCGAACTTGTTCTCCGCCTTCCCGGTCGAGATCTTGGCGTGCGTTCCCGCATCGACGTCGGGATTGACGCGCAGCACGGCGGGCGCGCGTATCCCACGCTTGGCCGCCAGCGCGGCGACGACGCTGCCTTCCTCCTCCAGCTCCAGGTTGAACTGGCCGATGCCGGCATCAAGCCCGGCCTCAAGCTCGGCGATCTGCTTGCCGACGCCGGAAAAGACGATGTCGTGCGGTTTCATGCCCGCGGCCAGCGCGCGCCGCATCTCGCCGACCGACACGACATCGGCGCCATAGCCCATGTTGGCCATGATCCGCAGGACCGCGAGGTTGGGGTTGGCCTTGATCGCATAGGCCAGGTGGACCTTGCCGGCCTGTTCCATCCCTTCGCGAAACGCCCGCGCGTGGCGTTCGAAAGTGCGGCGCGAGTAGACGTAGACGGGCGTACCAACCTCTTCCGCGATGCGGGTCAGCGGCACGTCTTCGGCGTGGAGCACGCCGTTCTGGGGAGCAAAATCGTCCATCGTCTCACTTCGGCGGAAGGTCGAATTCATCGCGGGCGCGCTTGTCGCTCGACTGTTGCAGATCGTCGGCGCGACGCGGCCGCGCCTGGGTCGACGGCTGCATCAGGTCGCCCGCGTTCGGCGTGGCGGTGGCGCCATAAGGCTTGACCGGCAACGCCTTGCCCTCGGCGGGTTTGAGGTCGCCGCGCGAGCCGCAGGCCGCCAGCGCCAGCAGGCCGATCGCCACCAGATACTTCATGCCTCTGCCTCCCGTGCAGCGCGCGCCGCCGTGACCGCCGCGCGCACGCGATCGGGCGCGGTGCCGCCGAAACTCCTGCGGCTGGCGACCGATGCATCGACCGTCAGCACATCATAGACACGCGCATCGATCCGCGCGTCGATCGCGGTCAGCTCCTCGATCGGCACCGCGTCGAGTTTCACGTGGAGCGCCTCGGCCCGGGCGACCGCGCGACCGGTGACGTGATGCGCCTCGCGAAACGGCAGCCCGGCCTCGCGTACCAGCCAGTCAGCCAGATCGGTCGCGGTGGCGAACCCGGCCTCGGCCACGCCGCGCATCCGGTCGGTGCGGAAGGTCGCCGATTCGATCATGCCGGTCATCGCCGCGATCGACAGCGCGAGCAGCGAATGGCACTCGAACACCGGCGGCTTGTCGTCCTGCATGTCCTTGGAATACGCCAGCGGCAGGCCCTTCATCGTCACCATCAGGCCGGTCATCAGCCCGACGATGCGGCCCGCATGGCCACGCACCAGTTCGGCCGCATCCGGATTGCGCTTCTGCGGCATGATCGAACTGCCGGTCGACCATTGGTCGCTCAAGGACACGAAGCCGAACGGCTGCGACGCCCACAGCACGAACTCCTCGGCCAGCCGGCTCAGGTGCAGCGCGCACTGGCTGGCGCTGGTCAGATATTCGATCGCGAAGTCGCGGTCGCTGACCGAATCGAGGCTGTTGGTCGTCGGCCCATCGAAACCCAGCGCCGCCGCGGTCATCTCCCGGTCGATCGGGAAGCCCGTTCCCGCCAGCGCCGCTGCGCCCAGCGGGCAGCGATTGAGCCGCGCACGCGCGTCGACAAAGCGCGAGCGATCGCGCGCGACCATGTCGTGATAGGCCATCAGGTGGTGGCCGAGCGTCACCGGCTGCGCGCTCTGCAAATGGGTGAAGCCCGGCATCACCGCATCGGCATGGTCATCCGCACGGGCGATCAGCGCATCGAGCAGCGCGCCCAGCGCCACGTTCGTCTCGTCGATCGCATCGCGCACCCACAGGCGGAAATCGGTCGCGACCTGGTCGTTGCGGCTGCGCGCGGTGTGGAGCCGCCCGGCAGGCGTCCCGATCGCCTCGGCCAGCCGCGCCTCGGTCAGCATGTGGATATCTTCGAGCGCCAGATCCTCGGGCACGCCGTTCGCGGCGTAATCGTCGGCGACCGTCTCCAGCCCCGCGGTGATCGCGTCGGCATCCTCACGCGACACGATGCCGGTTTCGGCCAGCATCGCGACATGCGCCTTCGATCCGGCAATGTCCTGTCGCCACATTTGCTTGTCGAACGGGATCGAGGCATTGATCGCGCGCATTACCGCCGAGGGGCCTGCGGCGAACCTGCCGCCCCACATGCTGTTGGAGGAACTCATGCGCCTGTCGCTCTACCCTGTGATCCTGGCGGCCGTGCTGACCGCCGGCTGCGATAGGCAATCGAACGCCCCCGCACAAGAAAACGTCGCGACGGCCGCACCGAGCCCCGACGAGGTCAGCCCGGACGAGGTGGCCCCGTCGACCGGAGCG
>NZ_LMLB01000001.1:159658-166225 GCF_001421785.1 Sphingomonas sp. Leaf33
CTTTCACAGGGATGGACGGCAAGACCGCGACGATGGCGGTATTCAAGGGCAAGCCGGTGCTGCTGAACCTGTGGGCGACGTGGTGCGCGCCCTGCGTCAAGGAACTGCCGACGCTGGATGCGCTGGCGAAGCGCGAAGCGGGCAAGCTGGCCGTCGTCGCGCTCAGCCAGGACATGGACGCCGCCAAGGTCGCACCGTTCGTGCGCGGCAAAGGGCTCACCGCGCTCGACGTTCGGACGGATGCCGGGATGGCGTGGATTCCGAAGGTCACGCCGACGCTGCCGACGACGATCCTCTATGGATCGGACGGGCGCGAGATCTGGCGGATGGTCGGCGATTACGACTGGACGGGTGCGGACGCGGCGAAACTGCTGGCGGAGGCGAAGTAACCTCGCGCTTCCGTGAGGGTCAGGACACCCGCCGCACGGTCAGCACCTTGACCGGCGGTTCGAGCATCTCGCCCTTCATCACGCCTTCGCCTCTGGTCGGCGAGCGCGGGGAATTCCAGATCGTCTTGACGACATCCATCCCCTCGACGACGCGGCCGAATACCGCGAAGCCGGGATCCTGGGGCTTGGCGTCGAGCCCGGTCATGTCGCCGACGACGATCGAGAAGTCCGCGGTCGCCGTCCCCGGCGCCAGCCGCGCCATCGAGATCGCGCCGTCAGTGTGCGTCAGCCCGGTCTGCGACGTCGGCTCATGCGCGATCGGCTTGAACAGCTTCACCGGGTCCCGCTGCCCGGCCTGGATCAGTCCCGCATTCCACGGCAGCTTCATCGACCGATAGAAGGTGATGCCGTCGAACCGCCTGGCATCGACATAGCGCAGGAAGTTCGCGGTCGTGACCGGCGCGCGGTCCTTTTCCAGCGCCAGGGTGATCGGGCCGGCGGTGGTGGTCATGACGACCCGTACGGTGGCGGGTGCAGGCGCCGGCGGCGAAGGAGCAGTCGGCGGCGCGTCCTGTGCAGTCGCGGCGGTGGCGAACAGGGCGATGGCAGCAAATCTGGCGAACATGGGGACACTCCGTCGTCGGCTTTGCGCCGTTCTAGCCGATCGTAGATGAACCGACGACTCGTTCCGCCCCGCCCCGGCGCAGCTTGCGATTCCGCGGGCGTCGCCCGGCGTGTCGAAACATGGTTCTCGCGACCCGGCGTTTTGCCTAGCATCCACCGTCTTGTTTTTGGAAGTTTTGCCCCATGCGTCGCCTGCTGTTCCTCGCGTTGCCCCTGGCCTGCCTGGCCGTTCCCGCCCACGCCGCGACGACCTGCGCGATCGGACGGCCCGGAACGACCGAGCGGGCTGCGATCGGCGACACCGGGCGGGCAATGACCATTCACCTGCCGGCAGGCCATGATCCCGCCACCCCCGCCCCGCTCGTCCTGCTGCTCCATGGCAGCGGCTCGACCGGCGCGGCGATGCTGCGCGAGTCAAAGCTGGCGGAGGCCGCCGACCGGCACGGATTCATCATCGCCGCGCCCGACGCGGGCATCCCGCACGACACGGGTTTCGTCTGGAACATCCCCGGCGTGCCTACCGTCGCCGGGCGCATCCCGGGTCCGGCAGATGCCGACGATGTCGCCTATCTCGGTCGCGCGATCGACTGGTTCGTGCGCCGGGGCTGTGCCGACGCAAGACGGGTCTATGCCACCGGGCTGTCGGGCGGCGGGCGGATGACATCGTGGCTTGGCTGCGTCGCTGCCCCGCGCTTCGCCGCGATCGCCCCCGTGGTCGGCCTGCGCGCGGGAAACCCTCGCCGGGATGATCCGACCCGGCCGGACCCGAAAACCTGCCGACCGGCAAAGCCGATGCCGATCATCGCGTTCGCCGGGGACGCTGACCGGACCAACCCGATCCAGGGCGGCGGGGCAGGCTATTGGCAGTACACGATGCACGCCGCGGAGACGCGCTGGGCGGCGCTAAACGGCTGTACCGCAGCGCCGACGACGCGGTGGGTCGAGGCGGGCGTATACGAGGAGCGCTATACCGGATGCCGCAACGGGGCCGATGTCGCCGGCCGGATCACCGTCGGCGGCGGGCATAGCTGGGTCGTGGACAACGACGCGATGTGGGCGTTCTTCACCCGGCATCGGCGGTAAGAGCCACCCCATCCCGAACCTCCGTTCGTGCTGAGCCTGTCGACGCACTGCCTTTCTTCTCCGCCGTCGTGCTTGGGACACAAAGGAAGGGCAGCCCTTCGACAAGCTCAGGGCGAACGGGTGGAGTGCGCGTCAGCCAACCGAGCGCGTCAGGCTAAGGAAAACATCTTCCAGGTCCGGCTCCTTCGTCGACACATCGACGATGCCGTAGCCGTCCGCCTGCACCGCCGCGAGCACTTCGCCCGCGTTCGCCACATCCTTGCGGTAGGTGATCGTCAGCAGCCGCCCCGCCGTCTCGACCTTTTCGAAACACCCCGCCGTCGGCACCGCGGCGATGTCGCGGTCGACGGTCACTTCGACCACCTTCTCCTGCGCACGCCCGACCAGATCACGGGTCGGTTCGTTGGCGACCAGGCGACCATGGTTGATGATCGCGATGCGGTCGCACAGCTGCTCGGCCTCCTCCAGATAGTGCGTCGTCAGCACGACCGTCGTGCCGGCATCGTTAAGCTCGCGGACGTAGGCCCAGAGCTGCTGGCGCAGTTCGATGTCGACGCCCGCGGTCGGTTCGTCGAGCACCAGCACCGGCGGATTGTGGACCAGTGCCTTGGCGACCATCAGCCGCCGCTTCATCCCGCCCGACAGCGTGCGCGCGTACGCCTTCGCCTTGTCCTCCAGCCGCACCGCACGCAGCAGGTCCATCGACCGGCGCTTGGCCTTGGGCACGCCGTAGAGACCGGCCTGGATTTCCAGCGTCTCGACCGGCGTGAAGAACGGATCGAACAGGATTTCCTGGTTGACGATGCCGATCGACGCCTTGGCATTGCGCGGGTGCGCATCGATGTCGAAGCCCCAGATGTTCGCCGTTCCGCTGGTCTTGTTGACCAGTCCCGCCAGGATGTTGATGAGCGTGGACTTGCCCGCCCCGTTTGGCCCCAGCAGCCCGAAGATCTGCCCGCGCGGCACGTCGAACGACACCCCGTTGAGCGCCCGCTTCGGCGCCGCGGCCCCGGCGGCGGCGTAGGTCTTGCACAGGTCGCGGATCGAGATGGCAGCGTCGGTCATGTCCGCCCCTTACCCCCTTCACATGCCCGATTGAAGGGCGCCCGCGCGATTGCTATCGGATGCGCCATGATCGCTCCGCCCGAAGTCACCCGCGTCACCACCGCCCGCGTCGCCTGCGACGGCGCGCACGACGGCCTGCCCGCCGCGCTTGGCCATCCGCGGGTGTGGTTGCAGATCGACGAGCATGGCTATGTCGACTGCGGTTATTGCGACCGGCGCTTCGTGCTGATCGGCGGCCCGGCCGACGGTGTCGACCAGGCGACGCTGCCCGACATCTCCGAGGGCGGAAGCAACTAGGACCGTGGTCGGGTGACCGGGCCGTCGATCGGCCGGCGGCGCGGCCGCGCCGTACGACGACCTGGCTTTGCCATGGCGCGATCCGTCCCTATCTAGGCGAGATGACCGCGCCAACCGATCCCCGCCAGTTCCTCTACCGCTCGGGCCTCGATCCCGATGCCGCGCAGGCGCTGACCGCGGACGTGCTCGCCCGCGCCGACGACGGCGAGCTGTATCTCCAGTATCGCAAGGCCGAAGCGTTCGGCTTCGATGACGGGCGGCTGAAGACCGCGAGCTACGACACCCACGCGGGCTTCGGCCTGCGCGCGGTATCGGGCGAGACGACCGCCTTCGCCCACGCCAACGAACTGTCGGAAGCCGCGATCCGGCGCGCGGGCGAGACAATGGCGCTGATCGACCCCGCCACCGGTCCGCGCCCCGCCCCGCCGGCCAGGACCAACCGCCACCTCTACACCGACGCCGATCCGCTCGACCTGGTGCCGTTCGCCGACAAGGTGAACCTGTGCCAGACGATCGACGCCGCGGCGCGGGCGCGCGATGCGCGGGTGGCGCAGGTGTCGGTGTCGCTGCTGGGCAGCTGGAGCGTGGTCGAGATCGTCCGCGCGGATGGCTTCGTCGCGACCGACGTGCGCCCGCTCGTGCGGCTAAACGTGACGATCGTGGTCGAGGCGAACGGACGGCGCGAGACGGGCAGTTTCGGGACCGGTGGGCGCACGACCTATGACCGGCTGCTCGAACCCGCGACGTGGAACCGAGCGATCGACGAGGCGCTGGCACAGGCACTGGTCAATCTGGACGCGGTGGCCGCGCCTGCGGGTGAGTTCACCGTGCTGCTCGGCCCCGGCTGGCCCGGCGTGCTGCTGCACGAGGCGATCGGGCATGGGCTGGAAGGCGACTTCAACCGCAAGGGATCATCGGCCTTTTCCGGACGCATCGGCGAGCGGGTAGCAGCGCCTGGCGTGACGGTGGTCGACGACGGGTCGATCCACGACCGTCGCGGATCGCTCAGCATCGATGACGAAGGCACGCCGACGCAGGAGAATATCCTGATCGAGGACGGGATCCTGAAGGGCTATATCCAGGACCGCCTGAACGCCCGGCTGATGGGCGTCGCCCCGACCGGCAACGGGCGGCGCGAGAGCTTTGCCCATGCGCCGATGCCGCGGATGACCAATACCTTCATGCGCGGCGGCCAAGACGACCCGGCCGAACTGCTGTCCCGCGTCAAGACCGGCATCTTCGCCAAGTCGTTCGGCGGCGGTCAGGTCGATATCGTGTCGGGCAAATTCGTGTTCAGCTGTACCGAGGCGTACCGAATCGAGAACGGACGCCTGGGCGCCCCGATCAAGGGCGCGACGCTGATCGGCGACGGCCCGTCGGTCCTGACCCGCGTGCGCGGGATCGGCAACGACATGGCGCTGGACGAAGGCATCGGCATGTGCGGCAAGGGCGGGCAGAGCGTGCCGGCCGGTGTCGGCCAACCGACGCTGCTGGTGGACGGGCTGACGGTCGGCGGGACGGGGTGAGTGCGGGTCAGGCGGTGCCGATGAGGACGTCGACCGCGCCGGTCACACGCAGATGATCCCGATCGAGTGATCCCACGCGCCGCTTCAACTCACCCGTGCGGATCGCCGCCGCGAGTTGCGTGGTAAGCACCACCCTTTCCCCGGCAATCTCGAATTCAGGGTTTATGCGGGCGTTGGGTGGCGGTCCCTCGCCGCGCGGAGTCAGGGGAATGCAAAACCGCGTGCCGATATCGTCGAGAAAATCCGCCTGGCAATCGACGACCATCGCGCCATCGGCCAGTTCATAGACGTCGAACCGCGCCATCAGAACAGCCGATACTTCTCAAGAGGGAGAGCATTGGCATCGACCCAGTTCCGGTGAGCGTCGATCCAGTCGCGATTCTCTTCCTTCCAGCGCGCGTCCTGCGCCTCCCGCGCCGCGATCGCCAGAGCCCCTTCGCTGATCTTGGACAGATTGACGCCGGCTTCCTTCGCGGCGGCGACGATGCCCGAATCTATCGACAGATTGACGGACAGTCGCTTGCCCGACCGGATGCTTTCATGCTTCATGCGCACAACCTATGCGCAAGGAAAGGCGCGAGCAATGGCCGAGTTCTTCCCCGCCCTGACGCCGCCCCATGTCGATTTCATCGCCCGCCAGCCGGTATTCTTCGTCGCGACCGCGGCGGAGGGAACGCGGGTTAATCTCAGTCCCAAGGGGTATGACGCGTTCCGGGTGATCGATGCGGGCACCGTCGCCTATCTCGACCTCGGCGGATCGGGGAACGAGACGCAGGCGCATCTGATCGCCGACGGACGCATCACGATCATGTTCTGCGCGTTCGACAACCCGGCGCTGATCCTGCGCATCTACGGGCGCGGCGTCGCCGTCTTGCCGCAGGACGAGGGGTTCGCCGAACTGGCCGCACGCTTCCCGAAGCTTGCTGGCATCCGCCAGGTGTTCGTCGTTCGCGTCGAAAGCGTGCAGACAAGCTGCGGCTGGGGCGTGCCGACAATGACGCTGGAAGCCGAGCGCCAGACCCTGGTCAAGTTCCACGCGCAACAGAACCCGGTCGAGCGACTGAAACGGATACGCACCCGCGACCGCAGCATCGACGGGCTGCCGGTGCGCGTCCAGGCCTTCATCCCGGCCGCGGGCTGATGGCGCTCGTCGAACTCGCCCGCGTCGACCGCAACCTGGCGAACATCATCGTCGGGCGGCTGGAAAGCGAAGGCATCCCCGCGCTCGCCTTCGACGCTGGCGCGAGCATCGCCGACGGCAGCTGGCTGCTGATCCCGGTGCGGGTGATGGTCGATGAGGACGATCTGGAGATCGCGCGCGGCTTTCTCGATCCTGCCTGATTTTTGTGCAGCGCCCTTCGCGACTGCACAAAAACTGACAGCGCGTTACGATACGTGCGTCACGTCACCGCGTTGATTTCGCGACATAAATGACTTTGGCACGGCGCTTGCGGTGCTGCTCTTCGGAACTGCGAAGGGGGCGCGCATGAAGCTGATCATCGCCATCATCAAACCGTTCAAGCTCGACGAGGTGCGCGAGGCGCTGACCGAAATCGGCGTGGCGGGGATGACCGTGACCGAGG
>NZ_LMLB01000001.1:166250-188763 GCF_001421785.1 Sphingomonas sp. Leaf33
CATGGTGCCCAAGATCAAGATCGAGGTCGTCTGCGCCTCCGACGTCGCGCCGGGCGCGATCGAGGCGATCCAGGCCGCGGCCAACACCGGCGCGATCGGCGACGGCAAGATCTTCGTGCTCGATGTCGGACAGGCGGTGCGCATCCGCACCGGCGAAACCGACCAGACCGCACTGTGAAATCCCGGGCTCTGAGGGGGGACATGATGAAACAATGGATCAAGGGCGCGGGGACCGGCCTCGCGATGTTCGCGGCGCTGCCCGCCTGGGCACAGGGGGCGGCGGCCACCCCGCCCGCACCGTTCGTGCCGACCGCCGAGATGGTCAACAAGGGCGATGTCGCCTGGATGCTGATCTCCTCGGCGCTGGTACTTATGATGTCGGTGCCCGCACTGGCGCTGTTCTACGGCGGTCTCGTCCGTACCAAGAACATGCTGTCGGTGCTGATGCAGGTGCTGACGATCGTCTGCGTCGCCGCACTCGTTTGGTTCGGCTGGGGCTATTCGATGGCCTTCACCTCGACCGGCACGCCCTTCCCGAAGCTGTTCGGCGGGCTCGACAAGGCGTTTCTCGCCGGCGTCAGTCCGACGACCTTCGCCGCGACCTTCTCCAACGGCGTCTATCTGCCGGAATATGTGTTCGTCATCTTCCAGATGACCTTCGCGTGCATCACGCCCGCACTGATCGTCGGTGCGTTCGCCGAACGCGTGAAGTTCACGCCGCTGGTGATCTTCACGGTCGCGTGGCTGACGCTCGCCTATTTCCCGATCGCGCACATGGTCTGGTACTGGGCCGGCCCGGACTTCCTGCCCGCCGCACCGAACGACAGCGGCCTGCTGTGGGGCTGGGGCGCGCTCGACTTCGCCGGTGGCACCGTGGTGCACATCAACGCCGGCATTGCCGGCCTGATCGGCTGCATCGTGATCGGCCCGCGTCTCGGCTACAAGAGCGAGCCGATGCCGCCGCACAGCCTGGTCATGACGATGATCGGCGCGTCCCTGCTGTGGGTCGGCTGGTTCGGGTTCAACGCGGGATCGGGACTTGAGGCCAATGCGTTCGGTGCACTGGCCTTCATCAACACGCTGACCGCGACAGCCGCCGCCGGCGTCGCCTGGGCCGTCATCGAACAGATCGTCCACAAGAAGCCGTCGCTGCTGGGCGCTGCCTCGGGCGTCGTAGCCGGCCTGGTCGCGATCACCCCGGCTGCGGGCTTCGCCCATCCGGGCACCGCCATCCTGCTGGGCGTCGTCGCCTCGGCCGTCTGCTTCCTGTTCGTCACGAAGGTGAAGAACGCGCTGAAGTACGACGACTCGCTCGACGTGTTCGGCATCCACTGCGTCGGCGGCATCATCGGTGCGGTCGGCACCGGCATCGTCGCCGACCCGGCGCTCGGTGGCCAGGGCTGGATCGACTATACCGCCCCCGTCGCCAAGGCCGGCGCCTACGACATGGCGGGCCAGGTGATGACCCAGCTGTGGGCGGTCGGCACGACGGTGGTCTGGACCGGCGTCGTCTCGACCCTGCTGTTCCTCGCGCTCAAATACACCATTGGCCTGCGCCCGTCGGCGGATGTCGAGAAGGAAGGCCTCGACATCAACGAACACGGCGAGCGCGCCTACAACTACTGAACCAGGTTCCTCCTGCGGACGACTGGGCCGGTGGCGAAAGCTACCGGCCCGTTTTTTTGGTCACTGGTAGCCGCGCTCTTCCTCGCGTTCGTGCGCGGCCTCTTCCTGCACGGCCTCCATCTCGCCTTCGTCCTGTTCGGGCGTCTTCGTCTGCTCGGGATCGTCGATCATCGCATCGTCTCCTCTGGGGAGACAACAACGCGACAGCCGTCAGCGAAGGTCCGCGGCGATGTAGTCGGCGCAGCGTTCGCCGATCATGATCGCGGGTGCATTGGTATTGCCGCCGATCAGCCGCGGCATGACCGAGGCATCAGCGATCCACAGCCGATCGACCCCGCGCACCGCCAGCCGCGGCGTGCAGACCGCGGCATTGTCAGACCCCATCCGCGCGGTTCCGACCGGGTGATAGACGGTGTCGGCGCGCGCCCGGATCAGCCGTTCGAGCGCATCGTCGTTGCCCAGATCGATCGGGTTGCGATCGCGCCCGCCCAGCGCCCGCATCGCCGGCGCCTCGAGGATGCGGTACATCGACCGCACGCCGCGCATCAGCGTATCGACATCGCCACGCGCGCTGAGGAAGGCCGGGTCGATCGCGGGCGCGGTGCGCGCATCGCCATCGACAAGCCGCACCGTGCCACGGCTTTCCGGGCGCAGCACGCAGACATGGCAGCTGTAGCCGTGCCCCTTCAGCTTCACGCGGCCATGATCCTCGACCAGCGAAATCACGAAGTGATATTGCACGTCGGGCGCCGGCAGATCGGGCAGCGTCGCGACGAAGCCGCCGGCTTCGGCAAAGGGCGTCGTCATCGGCCCCGTCCGGTTGCCGAACCAGCGCGCGATGCCGCCGATCCCGGCCAGCGATCCCTTCAGCGACCGCCCGAGTAGTCCGGGCGCATCGCAGTCGAACGTCGCGACATAGTCGATATGATCCTGCAAGTCGGCGCCGACCGCCAGACGGTCGATGCGGACGGGCACGCCGTGTTCGGCCAGATGCCGCGCCGGGCCGATGCCCGACAGCATGAGCAACTGCGGCGTGGCAAAGGCCCCGCCCGCCAGCACGACGCCGCCGTTGGCCCGCACGACATGGCGCTGGCCGTCGCGCGCGACCGCGACACCCCAGGCGCGCCCATCCTCGAACAGCACGCGCTCGGCAGTCGTTTCGGTCAGCACCGACAGGTTCGGCCGCTGGGTCAGATAGCCGCGTGCGCTCGTCCAGCGCTCGCCGTCCTTTTGCGTGACCTGGTACAGGCCGACCCCGTCCTGCCGCGCGCCGTTGAAGTCGGGATTGACCGGGATTTGCAGGCTGGCGGCGGCGTCGATGAACGCCTGCGACGCCGGGACGACATGGCGCTGGTCGCTGACCCACAGCGGCCCGTCGCCGCCGTGCCAGGGGTCGGCACCGCGCCCGTTCGATTCCGACCGGCGGAACCACGGCAGCACGTCGTCGTAGGACCAGCCATCGCAGCCAAGCGCCGCCCAGGCGTCGTAGTCGCTCGGATGCCCGCGGACATAAAGCATCGCGTTGATCGCGCTCGATCCGCCCAAGCCCCTGCCCCGCGGCTGATAGCCCCGGCGGCCGTTCAGCCCCGGCTGCGGCACCGTGCGATAGCCCCAGTTTGTCGCCGGCGTCTGGAACGGGATCGCGCCCGGCATCCGCGTGCGCCAGCCATTATTGCGGCCGCCCGGTTCGATGACCGTGACGGTACGCCGCGGGTCCTCGGCCAGGCGCCCGGCGACCGCGGCACCGCCCGATCCGCCCCCGATGACGACGATGTCCGCTTCCTCGATCACATCGCCCAATGTGCCCGATGCGGCAGGGTGCGAAAAGCGGTTAGCGTGGGCCGGCTGTCCCATAGCCGCACCGTCGGAGGCAGCGGTTACTGCCGACCGCCGGCCGCCCGCACGCGCCAGATGACGTTGCCGACATCGTCCGCCACCAGCAGCGCACCGGTCGCGTCGGTGATGACACCGACCGGTCGACCCTTTGCCTTGCCTTCCTTGTCGAGGAAACCGGTCAGCACGTCGATCGGCTTGGCGCGTGGATCGGGAAAGGCGTTGGCGCCGAAGGGAACGTACAGCACCTTGTAGCCCGCCTTGGGTTCGCGGTTCCATGATCCGTGCTGGCCGACGAACGCGCCGCTGGTGAAGCGCGCACCCAGCTTCGCATCGGCGGCAAACGTCAGGCCGAGCGAGGCGGTATGCGGCCCCAGCGCGTAATCGGGGCGCTTGGAATATTCCTGCAATCCGGGATTCTTCGGTTCAACCCGTGTGTCGGGATAGCCGCCCCAATAATACCAGGGCCAGCCGAAATTATCGCCGAGGTCGACCGCCGCCATATAATCGGGCGGCACGTCGGAGCCGAGCATGTCGCGTTCGTTGACGACGGTCCACAGCCGCTGCGATCGCGGCTCGATCGCCAGGCCGACCGGATTGCGCAGACCCGCCGCGTACAGGCGCTTGTACTTGGCGTCGGGGAAGACCTGAAGGATGCCGGCCCGATTCTTCTCCACGTCCATCCCGTTCTCGCCGATGTTGGAGGCCGAGCCGACCGAGACGTACAGCGTCTTGCCATCGGGCGCCGCGACCAGCCCGCGGGTCCAGTGATTGCCGCCACCGGGATAGGTGGTCACGACCTCCGGCTTGGCAGGGATCTTCGTCGCGCCGGGCACGTAGCGCACGCGGACCAGCGCATCGGTGTTGGCGACGTACAGCCAGTCGCCGAGCAGGGCCATGCCGAACGGCGAATTCAGCCCGGTCATGAACGTCGTCTTCGTTTCCGCCACACCGTCGCCGTTTGCATCGCGCAGCAGCGAGATGCGGTTGGCCGACGGCGTGCCGGCGCCCGCCCGGCCCATCAGCAGTTTCATCACCCAGCCGGTGATCCCACCCCCTTTTCGCGGCGGCGAATTGCTTTCGGCGACCAGCACGTCGCCGTTCGGCAGGCGGTACATCCAGCGCGGGTGGTCGAGGCCGGAGGCGAACGCGGCGACCTGAAGCCCCGCGGCCGGGGTCGGCTTGCCACCGTTCCAGCCGACGACTTCGGCGACGCCGATCGTCGGGAACCACTGCTTGCGCGGCTCGGTGATGTTGGGCCGCACGCCCATCACCGCCTCGACCGGCAACTGCGCGACATCGGGCCGGGTCAGGTAATAGGCCGCCCCCGCACCGATCGCGAGGAAGATGGCAAGGACGATGAGGATGTGTTTGCGCATGACGCCCAAGCTAGAGCGCGCAGCGATCCGGCGCAATTGGCGAGCGCGTGCAGCAGACAGCAAAACGGCCGCGGGGTGGGAGAACCCCCGCGGCCGTCCTGCATTCGATCCTGCCGGCGCGTTTACGCGGCGAGATCGAACCGGTCTGCGTTCATGACCTTGGTCCAGGCCTTGACGAAGTCCTTCACGAACTTCTCCTCATGGCCCGTTTCGGCATAGATTTCAGCGACCGCACGCAGTTCGCTGTTCGAACCGAACACCAGGTCGGCGCGGCTGGCACGCCAGGTTTCGTGCCCGCCGGTCCGGTCGGTCGCGACATATTCCTCGTCGTTGCTGCCCTCTACCGCCTTCCAGACATTGGTCATGCCGAGCAGATTGACGAAGAAGTCGTTGGTCAGCTGGCCCGAGCGCTTGGTGAAGTGGCCGTGGCCACGCTCGCCGTGGTTGGCGCCCAGCACGCGCAGGCCACCGACCAGCACCGTCATTTCCGGCACCGACAGGCCGAGCAGGCTGGCGCGATCGAGCAGCATTTCCTCGGTCTTCACGCGCAGGCGCTTGGGCTGATAGTTACGGAAACCATCGGCCTGCGGCTCCAGCGGCGCGAAACTGTCGACGTCGGTCTGCTCCTGCGTCGCGTCGCCGCGACCACCGGTGAAGGGCACCGGAACCGAGAAGCCCGCGTCCGCAATCGCCTTTTCCAGACCGACGACGCCGCCCAGCACGATGGCGTCGGCCATCGACAGGTTGCCGCGCAGGCCGTCCAGGGTTTCCAGCACCTTCGCCAGCATCGCCGGTTCGTTGACGTCCCAGTCCTTCTGCGGGGCGAGCCGAATGCGTGCACCGTTGGCACCGCCGCGGTGGTCCGACTTGCGATAGGTCGAGGCAGAGGCCCAGGCGGTCTTGACCAGCTGGCTGACGGTCAGGCCGCTGTTCGCGATCGCGCTCTTCACCGCGGCGACATCGGCGTCCGACGGGGTGGTGCCGGCGGGAACCGGGTCCTGCCAGATCAGGTCTTCGGCCGGGACTTCCGGGCCGAGGTAGCGGACCTTGGGTCCCATGTCGCGGTGGGTCAGCTTGAACCAGGCGCGGGCGAAGGCGTCCTTGAACGCTTCATGGTCATTGCGGAACCGCTCGCTGATCGCGCGGAATTCCGGGTCGACCTTCAGCGCCATGTCGGCGGTCGTCATCATCGTCGGGACCTTGATGTTCGGATCCCAGGCGGCCGGCGCCTTGTCTTCTTCCTTCTGGTCGATCGGCTGCCACTGCTGGGCACCGGCCGGCGAGCGGACGAGTTCATACTCATAGTCGAGCAGCAGGCGGAAATAGTTCTCGCTCCACTCGGTGGGGGTGTTCACCCACGCACCCTCGATACCGCTGGTGACGGTATGCTCGCCGATGCCGCCGCTCTCATGCGAGCTGACCCAGCCGAAGCCCAGCGCGGCGAGATCGCCGCCCGCCGGCGCCGCGCCGAGCAGCGAGGCGTCGCCGTTGCCGTGCGCCTTGCCGAAGGTGTGCCCGCCGGCAGTCAGCGCGACGGTTTCCTCATGGTTCATCGCCATGCGCTCGAACGTCGCCTTCATGTCGCGCGCCGACAACAGGGGATCGGGATTGCCGCCCGGACCTTCCGGATTGACGTAGATGAGGCCCATCTGGATCGCGGCCAGCGGCCCGTCGAGTTCCTCCATGCCCTTTTCCGGGTCGATGCGGGTCTGGACGCCTTCGTTCACCCACTGGTCTTCCTCGCCCCAGTAGATGTCCTTTTCGGGCTCGAAGACGTCGGCACGACCGCCGCCGAAGCCGAACACCGGGCCGCCCATCGATTCGATCGCGACGTTGCCGGTCAGGATGAACAGGTCAGCCCAGCTGATGTGCTTGCCGTACTTCTGCTTGATCGGCCACAGCAGGCGCCGCGCCTTGTCGAGGTTGCCGTTGTCGGGCCAGCTATCGAGCGGCGCGAAGCGCTGCTGACCGCTGTTCGAGCCACCGCGGCCGTCACCGGTGCGGTACGTGCCGGCGGCGTGCCAGGCCATGCGGATGAAGAACGGGCCGTAATGACCATAATCGGCCGGCCACCACGGCTGGCTGTCGGTCATCAGCGCGACCAGATCGGCCTTCAGCGCGTCGTAATCGAGCTGCTTGAAGGCTTCGGCATAGTCGAAGTCGTCGCCCATCGGATTGACCGGGCCGTTCGGCGACAGGATGTCGACCGCCAGCGCCTGCGGCCACCAGTCGCGGTTGGTGCGGCCGAGCAGGCTGCGCACACTCTGGTCGAACGGGCAACCGCCGCCGTTTTTGTCGATCGAACCCGTCTTGGCATCCATGTCTCGTCTCCTCTTCACGCGCTCGCGCGGGAGGAAAGCGCGGGCGTCGTGGCGAATGGGTGTGGCATCCGGGCTACACGACGATGACTGATCGACCAAATGCGAATTTGCGCAGGCACTGATCGGTTCGAGCGATGAAGGGTATCATTCCGGCCAGCTTATTCCGTTCGCCCTGAGCGTGTCGAAGGGCTGCGTTTCTTATCGCCGTACGCCCGCGGCTCGAAGAGCGGTGCTTCGACAAGCTCAGCACGAACGGGATGGCGTCAGGCCTCGACACCCTCCGGCACTGGCCGCGGCGGGTGCAGGCGCAGCTTCGACACCCGCTTGGCGTCCGATTCGACCACTTCGATTCTCCAGCCGCTGCCGTGGACTAGCGTTTCACCCGCCGCCGGCACATGGCCCGCGAGCACCACCGCCAGGCCGCCGATCGTGTCGACATCCTCGTCGACGTCGCCCAGCCGCGGGTCGATCGCCTCGGCGATGTCCTCCAGCTCGGCGCGCGCATCGGCCTGCCAGGCGCCACCGCCCAAGGGCACGATCAGCGCTTCGGGCGCGTCGTCATGTTCGTCCTCGATCTCTCCGACGATCTCCTCGATCAGGTCCTCGATCGTGATGAGGCCTTCGGTGCCCGAATATTCATCGAGCACGATCGCCAGGTGCGTGCGGCTGGCGCGCATCTGCGCCAGCAGGTCGATCGCGCCCATCGATTGCGGGACATACAGCGGCTGGCGGATCAGCCCCTCGATCGTCGCCGGCTTCTCGACCCCGGTCGCCAGAATCGCGAACACATCCTTGATGTGGACCATGCCGACGATCGTATCGAGCTTTTCGCGGTACACCGGCAGGCGGCTGTGGCCGGCGTCCGCGAACAACGCGACCAGCGCGTCGAAGCTGGTGCCTTCCTCGACCGCGATCACGTCGGCGCGCGGCACGCCCATGTCGCCCGCGTCGCGCTCGCCGAAATGCAGCAGGTTCTTGAGCATCTGGCGCTCGATCGGCGCCAAGTCGCCCGCGATCGGGCGGGACTGCTCGTCATCGTGCCGCTCGATGACTTCCTCGAGCTGATCGCGCAGCGTCTCTGACGATTCGTCGCCGAAGATCAGGGTGCGAAGCCCCGTCCAGATGCTGCCATTTTCGGAGTCGCCGTTTCCGGCGCGACTTCGGTCCTCGGCCATATATTCGAGTTCAATCCTCGCGGATCAGATAGGGATCGGAAATGCCGAGGCCGGCGAGCACATCGCGCTCCAGCCCCTCCATCGCCTCGGCTTCCGCGTCGGTGCCGTGGTCGTGGCCTAGCAGATGCAATGTGCCGTGGACAACCAGATGGGTGGCGTGATCCTCGACCGACACGCCCTTGTCAGCCGCTTCGCGTGAGCAGACGCCGTGGGCGAGGACGATGTCGCCCAGCAGGACTTCGCCGTCGTCGGAGCCTTGCGTGACGGAATCAAGCAGGTCGGGCTGGACCATGGGAAAGGACAGGACGTTAGTCGGCTTGTCCTTGTCGCGGTACTGGCGATTGAGCGTGTGGACCTCGTCGTCGGAGGTCAGGCGCACCGCGATCTCGATCTGGACGGGATGGTCCAGCCAGTCGCGCTGCGCCGTGGCGGCGATGGCGGCGGTGGAGGCACGGGTGGCCAGCGCCTCCCAGTCGGTGGCTTCGGTCCAGGGCTCTTCGCGAAGGACGGCGATATCTATCATGACGGACGCTTAGATCGAGTAGGGCCGGCAAGTCACGCGGTCTCGAGTAAAGAGGGTGCTTCGCTCGTCCGCCTCGCCCACGCTTTCACCGAGCGACATCAACGCATCCTTCAGGATCGCGGCTCGGGATCGCCCTTCGTTCTTAGCCAGGGCATCGAGCTTGGCGACGACTTGCTCGTCGCGGATCAGCATACCCACTGCCATCCTCCCAAACCATCGACACACAAAGACTGAGCGGCCACAGGAAAGGTTTCGTCCTTCAACCGTCCTGCCCTTCATAAGCCTCAACGATCCGGCCGACGATCGGATGGCGGACCACGTCGGCGGTCGAGAAGCGGGCCACCGCAATGCCCTCGACCCCCTCCAGCCGGGCGACAGCGTCGGCCAGGCCCGACCCTGCAACGCCGCCGGGCAGATCGACCTGCTTCGGGTCACCACAGACGACCATGCGGCTGCCTTCGCCGAAGCGGGTCAGGAACATCTTCATCTGCGCCGGCGTGGTGTTCTGCGCCTCGTCGAGGATGATGAAGGCGTCCGCCAGCGTCCGGCCGCGCATGAAGGCGATCGGGGCGATCTCGATCTCGCCCGACGCGATGCGCCGTTCGACCTGTTCGGCCGGCAGGCAGTCGTGGAGCGCGTCGTACAGCGGGCGGAGATAGGGATCGACCTTTTCCTTCATGTCGCCGGGCAGGAAGCCGAGCTTCTCGCCCGCCTCCACCGCCGGTCGCGACAGGATCAGCCGCTGGATGCTGCCGGTTATCAGCTGCGACACGGCCTGCGCGACGGCGAGATAGGTCTTGCCGGTCCCTGCCGGCCCCAGCGCGAAGATGATGTCGTGGTTGACCAGGTCGCGCATGTAATGCGTCTGCGCGATGGTGCGCGGGACGATCGTCTTCTTGCGCGTGCGAATCATGATCGGCGGGATGCCGTGCCCGCGCTCGGTCGAGATGATGCCGTCGAGCACCGGCTGCGCGGCAAGCGCGATGACCGCATCGACCATGCCGGGGTCGATGTCCTGCCCCTGCAGGATGCGGGTGTGCAGGCCGTTCAGCACGTCGCGCGCCAGCGCCACCTGCTCCGCCGTCCCCTCTACCTGCACGCGGTTGCCGCGCGCGGTGATGTAGACGCCGAGCCTGTTCTCCAGTGCGACCAGGTTGGTGTCGAATTCGCCGAACAGCTGCGGCAGCAGCTCGGGACGGTCGAAGACGACTTCGGTACGGCTGCGCTCGCCGGACTGGGCGGGAACGGGCTTTCGGCTCATCGGGCTCCTTGGGGTCGCGTCACGATTTCGGGGAAGTGTGGCAGAGGGCCGGTGAAAGACAACGGCATTTGTGTGACGCCGTCGATTTGGGGAGCGCGGCGCCGGCGCGCAACCGGCGATACGGAACCGGACCGCGGCATCGCTCGCTTGGGCCCTGAAAAGGAGTGCCCGCCATGGCCAAGTCCCTGACCGATCTCGCCGACATCATGCGCGACATCGACTTCACGATGCTGTCGACCAAGACCGCCGACGGCGGCATCGCCGCGCGACCGATGAGCAACAACGGCGACGTCGACTATGACGGCGACAGCTGGTTCTTCGCGCTCGACACGACGCATACCGTGCAGGAGATCGAAGCGGACGCGAACGTAGGACTGACGCTGCACGGCAACACCGGCCTTCTCGGCAAGCCGCCCGTCTTCATCGCGGCGGAGGGCAAGGCGCAGATCGTGCGCGACAAGGCCGCGTTCGAGAAACACTGGGTCAAGGACCTCGACCGGTGGTTCGAACAGGGTGTCGACACGCCAGGCTTGGTGCTGATCCACGTCCACGCCGACCGTATCCATTATTGGGACGGCGAGGATCAGGGCGAGATCAGGTTCGCCTGACCGCCCGGTTGCCCAGCAAGCCGACGACCAGGCCCGCCAGGATCAGCGTCATGCCGACCGCATGATAGCCATGCAGCGCTTCGCCGAGCAGCGCGGCGGCCAGCAGCGCGCCGAACAGCGGCATGAGGTTGATCGTCTGCCCCGCCCGCCCGGCGCCGAGCGCGGCGACACCCGCACCGAACAGCAGGTAAGACAGAAGCGACGGGAACACCGCGACATAGCCGACCACCGCGATCGTCGTCGGCGTCCAGTTGACCTGCGCTCCGCGCGCCAGTTCGGCGATGGCGAACGGAACAAGTGCGGTGAGGCCGACGGCAAAGGTCGCCGCGAGAAAAGCGAGCGGATGCACGGCCGGCTTGGTCCGCAACAGGCTGGTGTAGAGCGCCCAGATGACCACTGCGGTCAGGATCAGCGCGTCGCCGCGTCCCAGCACGAAACCGGTCAGCAGCGCGGGATCGCCGCGGAAGACGATGACGGCGACGCCGATCGTCGACACCGCGACACCGGCAACCGCGCTCCACCCCGGCCGGACGCCGAAGATCAGCCGGTCGCAAACGAGGACCAGCGTCGGAATGAGCGCCTGGAGCAGCAACCCGTTGCTCGCGGTCGTGTAATGCAGCCCGAGATAATAGAGCGCGTTGAACGCCGCGACGCCGAGCAGGCCGATCGCGACGACCCGTGGCCAGGCCGCAAGCAGGATCGCCCGGTCGCGCACCAGATGCCCCCAGGCGAACGGCAGCAGCAGCACCAGCGCGCCGGCCCAGCGCATCAGGCTGAGCGTCGCCGGCGGTATGTCGTCGCGCACCAGCCGCCCGGCGATGGCATTGCCCGACCAAAACAGCATCGCCGCCGCCAGCATGGCGTACGGCCGCAGGGCACGGCGGTCGGTCACAAACGCCGGATCAGGCCGCGCGGGCGAGGACGGGCGTTCCGAACAGGGCGTTCGGACCGCTGCCGGTGATGGCGACCTCCAGCAGCGTGCCGATCGCGGGGCCGTTTTCGACCACCACCGATTGCAGCCACGGCGACTTGCCGATCATCTGGCCGGGCTTGCGACCGGGGCGTTCGATCAGGATCGCGCAGCGCTTGCCCACGGTCGCGGCGTTGAACGCCGACTGATCGCGGCCGAGCGCTTCCTGCAACCGCGCAAGACGCTCGACCATGACTTGCGGCGCGATCTGGTCGGGCAGGTCGGCAGCGGGCGTGCCGGGTCGCGGCGAATATTTGAAGCTGAAGGCAAAGGCATGGCCCACTTCGGCGACCAGGCTGAGCGTATCGGCGAACTCGGCCTCGGTCTCTCCCGGAAAACCGACGATGAAGTCGCCTGACAGCGCAATGTCGGGACGGACAGCACGGACGCGGTCGAGGATGCGCAGATAGCTGTCGCGCGTATGGCTGCGGTTCATGGCCTTCAGGATGCGGTCGCTGCCCGACTGCACCGGCAGGTGGAGGAACGGCATCAGCGTCTCGACATCGCGGTGCGCGTCGATCAGCCCCTGCGTCATGTCGTTGGGGTGGCTGGTCGTGTAGCGGATGCGCTTGAGGCCGGGGATGGTGTCGAGCGTGCGGATCAGGCTGCCCAAATCCTCGCCGTCCGAGCCCCACGCATTCACATTCTGCCCGAGCAGCGTGATTTCCTTGGCCCCCGCATCGACCAGCGCCTTTGCCTCGTCGACGATCGCTGCGAACGGCCGGCTGATCTCGGCCCCGCGCGTATAGGGAACGACGCAATAGGTGCAGAATTTGTCGCAGCCCTCCTGCACCGTCAGGAAGGCCGACGGACCGACGCGACGACGTGCCGGCAGCGCGCCGAACTTGCTGAGCGCGGGCATGTCGGTGTCGATCGCCGCGGTGCCCTTTGCCGCATCGGCCACCAGTTGCGGCAGGTTGTGATAGGCCTGCGGACCGACGACGACGTCGACCTTGGCGCGGCGCACGATCTCGGCCCCTTCCGCCTGCGCCACGCAGCCGGCGACCGCGATCATCTGGTCGGGCCGGTCCTTCTTCATCCGGCCGATGTCGGAATAGACCTTTTCGGTCGCGCGTTCGCGGATGTGGCAGGTGTTGAGCACGACCAGGTCGGCATCCTCACCAGCCGCCGCGGTGTAGCCGGCCGCCGCCATCGCCTCGGCCATCCGTTCGCCGTCGTAGACGTTCATCTGGCAGCCGAAGGATTTGACGTGAAAGGTTTTTGGCGCGGTCATGATCGGGCGCCCTTAGCCCGAAACCGCCTGCATCGCTAGGCAGCGAGCATCCGCGCGCGTGCCTCCGCCGCCACGGCCTTGCGTCCCGCCAGTCCTGCGGGATCGAACGGTTCGAGGAACGTCAGCGTCGCGGTGAAGGTGCCGCGCCGCGACAGCACGCGCCGCGCGTTCACCGCGCCGGGTTCGTCGCCCAGCCAGGCGATGTCCGCCATCGCCGTGCCATAGTCGATCAGCACCGGCTGGACGCGGACGCCCGGCGGCGGCGGATCGAGTACGGCAAGGAGCGCCGGCTTGAACGGCAACAGCGTCTGTCCGTCGCCGGTCGTCCCTTCGGCGAAGATGGTGATCGACCACACTTCGGCCAGCGCGTCGCGCAATTCGGCGATCTGGTCGGCGATGCTCATCCGCGCGGTCCGATCCACGAACAGCGTGCGATTGAGGCCGCAGAGCCAGCCGATCACGGGCACCTTTTCCAGATCGGACTTGGCGACGAAGGCGGTGCCGTTGCGCCCGGCGAGCAGCGGGATGTCGAGCCAGCTCAGGTGATTCGACAGGAACACGACGTCGCGTGTCAACGAGCGGCCGATCGTGTGGCGGCGCGCACCGATGATCCACGCGACCGCGGCGAGGAAATACATCGGCCAGGGCGAGGACAGGCGGAACAGCCGCCACAGGCCGTGGAAGGGGAGTGCGAGGATGAGCGCGAGGGCGATGCCGGCGAGGCGCGTGGCGAAGCGGAAGTTTGCCGCGAGGGAATAGCGGGGATTTGCCGAAGTCGCGGTCATGTCACCACCCCACTGTCATCCCCGCGCAGGCGGCGATACATAGTCGTTGAATGTGCGGCTCTTTTCGCGACGGCAGCCACAATTTATTCCCGCCTGCGCGGGAATGACGGCTGAGAGGTATGTGCCTGATCCTCACACCTTGCGGTCTAGACTGACCCCGTACAGTTCCATCCGATGGTCGACCAACCGGAAGCCCAGCCGTTCGGCGATCTGCTTCTGGAGCAGTTCCAGCTCGGGATCGACGAATTCGATGACCTTGCCCGTCTCGACATCGATCAGGTGATCGTGATGCGCTTCCGGGGACGGTTCGTAGCGTGCACGGCCGTCGCCGAAGTCGTGGCGGTCGAGAATCCCCGCCTCCTCGAACAGACGGACGGTCCGATAGACGGTCGCGATCGAGATGCCGGGGTCGATCGACGAGGCGCGCTCATAGACCTTTTCGACGTCGGGATGATCCTCCGCTTCCGAAAGGACGCGCGCGATGACCTTGCGCTGTTCGGTGATGCGCAGGCCCTTCTGGTGACACAGGGCTTCGAGGTCGATCTTGCGAGGCATGGGCGTGATGTAAGGGATGCGGGCCTGCGTTGGAAGCGCAAGCGACTCGCAATTTCGGCGCGGGACGAAGGGTCAGTCGATCAGCGGCAGCGCATAGGTGTGGGCGTCGAACGCCTCGCCGGTCAGCCCGCGGTAATAGGCCCGGCGCTGGCCGACCAGGGTGAAGCCGTGCGCGCGGTAGAGTTCGAGCGCGGAATTGCCCGCGCGCATTTCCAGGTGCAACCGCTCGGCCCGCTTGTCGCGGGCATCGGCGATGACGCTGCGCAGCAGGGTGCCGCCGATACCGCGGCCACGGCGTTCGGGCTCGACCGCCAGCAGCAGCAGCTCGCCGTCGCCTGCGACCGCGCGCGCCATGGCGAATCCGACCAGCGCATTGCCTTCGCTCGCCAGCGTCAGCCACACGCCCTGGAGCGCCAGCATCCCGATGCACTGCGCCGACGACCATGCCTCACCGAAGCGGGGATCGAACGCGCGGTTCATGATATGGACGACACCGGCCAGGTCGTTGACGTCGCCGGTGCGCAGGTCGATCAGCCGCGGCGCCGTGCTCATTTCGGCGCCTGCGGTTTCGCATCGGGCGCGCGACCGTAGATCGGCCGCGGCGGCAATGTGCGGAGCGCCGGCGGCAGCAGGATCGCGCGCGCGGCATCCGGCAGCGCGTCCACCCCCGCTGATTCGCCCAGCCGGCGCACGCCACTGCCGATCGCCGGACGCGCGCCGATGACGCCCAACGCCGCGTCGGGCTTCAGCGAAGCAAGCGCGCCCGCAGGCGCCAGGGGGCGATCATAGGGTTGCACGAACAGCTCACCGTGCCCGCCTTCCAGCACGACGGCAAGACTTTCCCAATCCATGTTATCGGCAAGGCCCGCGGCGGCGATCAGCGCGGTCGAGCTGTAGCCGCTGACGGGCACGCCCCAGCCGATGCCGAGACCGATGGCGGCCGCGATCCCGACGCGCACGCCGGTGAAGCTGCCGGGCCCGCAATCGACCAGGATCGCATCCGCCCGGCCGCCGTCCGGCAACTCGGCGATCATCGGCACCAGCCGTTCGGCATGGCCACGATCGACGACGATATGGCGGTGCGCCACGACACGCTCGCCATCGATCAGCGCGACCGAGCAGGCCGCGGTCGCGGTATCGATAACGAGCGTCGTGACCAAGGGATCAGGCGATCCGGTTGAACTTGGCGAAATCGGGCCGCGGGCTGCGATCGAAGATCGTCGACGGATCGCCATAGCCCAGCGTGGAGATGAAATTGACCGTCACGCCCGGCTGGTCGGCGAAGAACGCCTTGTCCACCGCACCGCCGTCGAAGCCCGACATCGGTCCGGTATCGAGGCCGAGCGCCCGCGCCGCGATGATGAAATAGGCGCCCTGCAATGACGAGTTGCGAAAGGCCGACGCCTTGCGCAGGTCGAGGTTGCCGTCGAACCAGGACTTCGCATCGGTGTGCGGGAAAAGCTCGGGCAGATACTCGTGGAAATTCTCGTCCATACCGATGACGACGGACACCGGCGCCTTGCGGATCTTGTCGGCGTTGCTGTCGCTGGCGCAGCCCGCGAGCTTTTCCTTGGCGTCGTCGCTGACGCACCAGACCAAGCGCGCGGGCAACTGGTTGGCCGAGGTAGGACCGAACTTCATGACATCCCAGATCGCTTGGAGCTGCTCCTCGGCGACGGGCTTGTCGAGATACCCGTTATAGGTGCGCGCGGCGCGGAAGATCGTGTCGAGCGCGGTGTCGTCGAGCGGCTGGCCCATGTGCAGGTCTCCGTTGGTCGGTCGGTTGCGAGAAAATCGAAGCGTGGGGTCGGAATCAGACCGCGCGAACCTCGGTCACTTCGGGGACGTAATGGCGCAGCAGCTGCTCGATGCCCTGCTTCAGCGTCGCCGAGGACGACGGGCAGCCGGCGCACGCGCCCTGCATCTGGAGATAGACCTTGCCCTTGTCGAACCCGCGATAGACGATGTCACCGCCATCGTTGGCGACTGCGGGACGGACGCGCGTCTCGATCAGCTCACGGATTTGCGCGACGATGTCGGCGTCAGCCGGGTCCTCCCCGAAGGTCGCATCGTCGCCCGGCACGCTGATGCCCGCGGCCGAGCCCGGCCTGAACAACGGCATGTTGGCGCTGAAATGGTCGAGCAGGACGCCGAGCACGTCGGGCTTCAGCCCCGTCCAGTCGACGCCCGGCGCGGCGGTGACGCTGACGAAGTCGCGACCGAAGAACACGCCGGTCACGTCGCCCAGGCCGAACAGCGCATCCGCGAGCGGCGATGCCTCCGCTTCCTCGGGCGTGGCGAAATCGCGCGTGCCGGCATCCATGACGATGCGGCCGGGCAGGAACTTGAGCGTCGCCGGGTTGGGCGTGACTTCGGTTTCGATCAGCATGGCGTCCATGTGGGCCGGCGCGGCCGTGCGATCAAGCACGGTCGAGCGAAACGCTGCGTTGCGCCGCACACGGTTCAGCTAGCCGCAAGGTTGTCGGTCGCCTAGACTGGCGGCGATGCTACGTCCCACCCGGCTGAGCCGCGTCGCCTTCGCCACGCTCCCGTTCCTCCTGATCGCAGGCGCGCTGCCCGCACAGCAAGCGCCGCAACCCGCCGCCGCGACCGTTCAGGCCCCCGCGGTTGCGGTCGACAGGAGCGCGTGGCTGTACAAGGGCAGCGACATCACCCCCGATCCCGACTGGCGGTTCGGGACGCTGCCGAACGGCCTGCGCTATGCGGTGCGCAAGAACGGCGTACCGCCGGGACAGGTGTCGATCCGGGTGCGGATGGACGTGGGCTCGCTCCACGAGCGCGACAGCGAACGCGGCTTTGCGCATCTGATCGAGCATCTGAGCTTCCGCGGCTCGGAGCATGTCCCGGACGGCGAGGCCAAGCGCATCTGGCAGCGGATGGGCGTGACCTTCGGTGCGGACACCAACGCGTCGACCAGCTTCACCCAGACCGTCTACAAGCTCGACCTGCCGATGGCGAACCAGACCGGGCTGGACGAGAGCCTGAAGATCCTGTCGGGCATGATGGCGGGGCCCAGCCTGACGCAGACCGCGCTCGACGCCGAACGTCCGGTCGTGCTGTCGGAGGCACGCGAGCAGCCGGGGCCGCAGGTACGGCTGGGCGATGCGACGCGCGAGGTGTTCTTTGCCGGGCAGCCGCTGGCCGACCGCTCGCCGATCGGCACGACCGAGACGCTGTCGAGCGCGACCGCAGCGGCGGTGACGGCGTTCCACGATCGCTGGTATCGCCCAGAGCGTGCGATCGTCGTCGTTTCGGGCGACATGGACCCGGCGTTGTTCGAAGCCGCGATCGTCAAGCATTTCGCCGACTGGCGCGGCAATGGCGCGGCGGTCCCCGCCCCCGATTTCGGTACGCCGAAGCCCGCCAAGACCGATACCGCGGCGCTGGTCGAGCCGCAGTTGCCGACGCTCGTCAGCCTGGCCTGGCTGCGGCCGTGGACGGTCGGCGACGACACGGTGATCTTCAACCAGAAGCGGATGATCGACATGGTCGCGGTCCGCATCGTCAACCGCCGGCTGGAAAGCCGCGCGCGCGGCGGCGGCAGCTTCATCTCGGCGGGCGCGAATCTGGAGGACATCTCGCGGTCGGCCAACGCGACTCTCATGAACATCCTGCCGCTCGGCAATGACTGGCAGACCGCGCTGAAGGACGTGCGCACCGGCATCGCCGACGCGATCGCGACCCCGCCGACGCAAGGCGAGATCGACCGCGAGCTGACCGACATCCAGACGTCGATGAAGGCGTCGGTCGCGCAGGCCTCGGTCGAGGCAGGCGCGAAGAAGGCCGACGACCTGGTCGATGCGGTCGATATCAAGGAAACGACGACCACCGCACAGACCAGTCTGGGCATCCTGCAGGATGCGATCGCGAAAAAGATGTTCACGCCCGCCGCGGTCCAGGCATCGGCCAAGGCGGTATTCTCGGGCGTCGCGCTGCGCGGGGTCGTCAACACCCCGCAGCCGTCCGAAAACGCTGCCGCCGCGCTCCAGGCCGCGCTGACCGCCGAGATGAAGCCCGGAGTCGCCGCGAACAGCAAGCTCGCTGCGATCGGCTTCGATGCGCTCCCCAAGCTCGGGGCCCCGGGCAAGGTCGTCGCGCGCAGCATCGCGGTCACCGATCCGAAGATGGAGAAGGTGACCTTTGCCAACGGCGTCAACCTGCTGCTGTTCGAGAACCCGTCGGAGGCAAGCCGCGTCTATGTCCGCGTACGCTTCGGCCGCGGGCTGGCCGGACTGCCGGCGGATCGGCAGACGCCGGTCTATGCCGGCGACCTGGCGCTGGTCGCCAGCGGGATCGGCAAGCTGGGGCAGGAAGAGATCGACCGCATCACGACCGGGCGACGGATCGCGCTCGATTTCGCGGTGGACGAAGACGCGTTCCTGTTTGGCGCGACGACCTCAGCCGAGGATCTGGCCGACCAGTTGAAGCTGATCGCGGCCAAGCTGAGCACGCCGGGCTGGGACCCCAATCCAGTCGCGCGCGCCAAGGCCGTGATGCTGGCCGGCTATGCCTCGCAGGCTGCCTCGCCCGATGGTGTGCTGGCCCGCGATCTCGACCGGCTGCTGCATGACGGCGACCCACGCTGGGGCACGCCGTCGCGCGCCGACCTGGAAAAGCTCGACGCCAGGTCGTTCCGCGCGTTCTGGGAACCGATCCTGGCAAGCGGGCCGATCGAAGTGCAGATCTATGGCGACATGAAGTCCGACGCCGCGATCGCCGCGGTCGCATCGTCGCTCGGCGCGCTCAAGCCGCGCAAGGACGCGCCGGTCGCCACCGCGCCGATCCGGTTCCCCGCACCCACCACCACCCCGGTGACGCGCACGCACGACGGGCGCGATACGCAGGCGGCGGCGGTGATCGCCTGGCCGACCGGCGGCGGCAGCGACGGCATCGCGACCGGGCGCAAGCTGGAAGTGCTGGCCGCAGTCTTCCGCGACCGGCTGCTCGACAAGCTGCGGTCCTCGGCCGGCATCAGCTATACGCCGAACGTCGCGTCCAATTGGCCGGTAGGGCTGAGCGGCGGCGGGCGGATCATGGCGATCGGCAGCGTGCCGCCGGACAAGACCGGCTATTTCTTCGACCTGTCGCGCGAGATCGCGGCGGATCTGGTCGCTCGGCCGGTCGATGCCGACGAACTGCGTCGCGCGCTGGTGCCGGTCGTGCAGTTCGTCGCGCGGCTGTCGACCGGCAACCAGTTCTGGCTGATGCAGACCGAAGGTGGCAGCACCGATCCCAAGCGGCTGGCGGCGCTGAACACGATCGCGACCGACCTGACGACGATCACGCCGTCCGAGCTTCAGGCGCTGGCCGCGCAATATCTGGTGCCGGCCAAGGCGTGGACGATGACGGTGTTGCCGAAGGACGGGGCGGCTGGCGCTGCGAAGTAGTCAGCTCGTCCCCGCGCAGGCGGGGATGACGATAGTTGAGGCTCTACCCCTCCGCGCGGTCGATCGCGGCCAGTTCCGCCTTCGACCGTTTGATCGCCTTCAAGCGGTGGCGGACGTACCAGATCACCGCGACGACCAGCACGACGCCGATCACCGCGTCGAGCGAATGGAACACCGCCCGCACCCGCGGATCGCCATGCCACGCCTCGCCCAGCGCCCGCCCGACCCAGGCAAGTCCGAAGCAGAACGGCCAGCTGCCGATGAAGGTGTAGATGTGGAACGGCACCAGCGGCATCCGCGCGACCCCGGCGGGAAAGGCGATGAAGGTGCGGATGACCGGCAGCAGGCGCCCGACGAACACCGCCGCCGATCCCCAGCGCGCGAAGAAGCGGTCGGCGGCGTCCAGTTCGTCCGCGCCGATCAGCAGATATTTGCCGTAGCGCAGCACGAACGGCCGCCCGCCGCGCTTGCCGACTTCATAGGCGACGACCGATCCCAAATTGCATCCGAGCGCGCCTGCCGTCGCGGCGAGCCAGATGTCCATCTTGCCCTGGCTGACCAGATAGCCGGCGAACGGCATGATGAGTTCGGACGGCAGCGGCACGCACGCGCTTTCGATCGCCATCAGGAGCGCCACGCCCCAGTAGCCGGTGGCTTCGATCACGCTGATGACGATGTTCGCGAGGAAAGACAGGATGTGCTCGACCATGGGTGGGCCCGTGGCGGATGCGCGCGCGAAAGGCCAGCCTGATTCGGACAGCCGACCGGGCGACCCACCTCGCCTCCTCGCCGACCTGGGCCCGCGGCACCGCCTTGAGCAAGCGACCGTCGCATAGTCCTCGTCCCCGCGCAGGCGGGGTCCATCTCCTGGCCTCGCCGCAGTCTTTGGCGGTTGTACTGCAAGGCTGATGCGGGAGATGCCCCCCCGCCGGCGCGGCGGTGAGGCCTCAAACCTCGGGCAGCACCTGATCCGACGTCCCCCAGTGCTTCAGCGACCGCCCGTTCGCGCGCTCCAGCAACGTGTCGAGATCGCGCGCCGTGAACGCCGCCGGGCTCTCGATGTCCTTCAACTCGCTCCACGTCACCGGCGTCGCCACACCTGCGCCGGCACGGGCGCGCACGACATAGGGCAGCACGGCGGTGCTCCCGCGCTGGTTTCGCAGCCAGTCGATGAAGATGCGCCCCGTTCGCTCGGCCTTTTTCATGTTGGCGGTGAAGCGCGTCGCCTCCGCCTCCCCCAGCGCGCGGGCGAAGCGTTCGGCAAAGGACTTGACCGCCGGCCACCGGGCGTCGGGCTTCAACGGCACGATGACGTGCACGCCCTTGCCCCCCGACAGCATCGGATAGCTGGTCAGGCCGATATCGGCGAGGTGCTGCTTGATGTCCTCCGCCGCGCGCTTCACGTCGTCGAAGCCGAGGCCTTCGTCGGGATCGAGATCGAAGACCATCCGATCGGGCCTTTCCACGTCGGCGACCAGGCTGCCCCAGCCGTGGAATTCGATCGTGCCCATCTGGACGCAGGCGAGCATCCCATCGGCGCTGTCGATATAGAGATAGGGTTCGGTCGATCCATCCTTTTCACGGATATCGACGTGGTGGACGTGCGTGCCAAACGACCCGGCGTCGTGTTTCTGGAAGAAGCATTGTTTCGCGCGCCCCTGCGGACAGCGGACCAGGCTGATCGGACGGTTGGCGAGCCACGGCAGCATCGCCGGCGCCATCGCCTCGTAATAGGCGGCCAGCCTGCCCTTCGTCAGCCTGCTGGTCGGATCGATGATGCGATCGGGGCTGCTGATCGTGACCGACGATGTCGACGCCGGAGGATCGGCGGGCCGTTCCGCGACCACCTCCGCGGCCGGCTTGTCCTCGCGCAGGCCCAGGAAGCTTGCATGGCGCACGACATTCTCGGCGGTGAATTCGGCGAACGCGACTTCGGCGACCAGTTTCGGGCTGACCCAGTGCGCACCGCGTGCCGCCGCACGGGGCACATCGACCGGCGCGGTCTTGCGTGCCAGCCGATCCAGCCGGGCGCGCAGATCGAGCATCGTGTCGTTCGAGAACCCCGTCCCGACTTTCCCCGCATACCGCAACCCGTTGGGGCCGTTCAGCCCGAGCAACAACGCCTTGAACCCACGGCCGGCCTTGTCGCTTTCCGACCAGCCGATGACGACGAATTCCTGGCGCTGCGTGCATTTGATCTTCACCCAGCCTTTCGTCCGGGTGCCGCGATAGGGCGCATCGGCCCGTTTCGACACGACGCCTTCGAACCCTTCCGCACACATCGCCGCGAACAGCTTCTCGCCCGATCCGACGATGTGTTCGCTGTAGCGCACCGTATCGTCGGTGCCGTCGAACAGCGGACGCAGCCGCGCCTTGCGCTCCACCAGCGGGCGAGCTGCCAGGTCTTCTCCGTCGAGTTCAAGCAGATCGAACGCAAACAGCGCCAAGCCATCGCCGCCGCTCGAAATCGCGTCCTGCAGGGTGGAGAAATCGGGTTTGCCATCCTTGAACGCGACGATCTCCCCGTCGATCAGCGCGCTGTCGACCGACAGGTCCGCCGCAGCCGCCGCGACGCCGGGAAATTTCCCGGTCCAGTCGAGCCCGGTGCGGGTGAACACCTTCGCCTTGCCCCCGGCCACCGCGACCAGCGCGCGGTAGCCGTCGTATTTCATCTCGTGGAGCCAGCCGTTGCCGGCCGGTACGCTGTCGACGAGGGTACAGAGTTGCAGGGGACGGAAGTTCGGAATTCCTCCCCGCTCGCGGGGAGGGGGACCGCGACGCGAAGCGGCGTGGTGGAGGGGGCGGGCCGCAACCGACTCGCTCGCGGAAGCCCCC
>NZ_LMLB01000001.1:188792-265191 GCF_001421785.1 Sphingomonas sp. Leaf33
CCCGTGCCGGGGAGGAATTTATGGGGTGGCCAGGTCTTCAGCTCCATGGTCTTTTTGCCCTCGGCGATCTCCTGCATCGTCCGGCCGGTCTTCACGCTGGTCAGCCCGGCCTCGACCAGTTCGTCCGCGCCGCCGGCATCGGCATCGTCGATCTTGCGGAGCAGCCAGTTCTCTCGGCGTTCCTTGCCCCGCGGTTTCAGGCGGATGAGCAGCCATTCGCCGCGCATCCGTGTCCCCTGCAGGACGAAGTGCAAGTGGCCCTTGTCGAGATCCTTTGCGCTCTTGCCCGCGATCGGCGCCCACAATCCGTCGTCCCACAGCATGACGGTGCCGCCGCCATATTCGCCTTGCGGAATCGTCCCCTCGAAATCGGCATAGGACAGCGGATGATCCTCGGTCCGCACGGCCAAGCGCTTTTCCGCCGGATCGAGGCTCGGCCCGCGCGTCACCGCCCAGCTTTTGAGCACACCGTCGATCTCCAGCCGGAAGTCCCAGTGCAGCCGCGTCGCGTCGTGCTTCTGGACCATGAAGCGGTGGCCGGTGCCCGGTGCGATCTCGCCCGCAGGCTCGGCGGTCTTCGCGAAGTTCCGCTTGGCGTTGTAGGTTTCGAGCGGGTTTGTACCCATCACCGGTGCTCCCGCGAAGGCGGGAGCCTAGGGCGGCGAGCGCGACGCCCGTGGCTCTGGGCTCCCGCCTGCGCGGGAGCACGGGCGGGATCAGGCACGCTTTTTCGCCGGGGTGCGCTTCGCCGGTGCCTTCTTGGTCGCAGCCTTGCGCGCGGGCGCTTTCTTAGCAGGAGCCGCGGTTCCCTTCCCTTCCAGCGACTTCTTCAGCGCCGCCATCAGGTCGACGACATTGCCGCCCGACGGTCGCGCGCCGCCGTCCTTGTCCTCGATGATCTTGCGACCCTTGGCTTTCTTCTTGCGCTCGATCAGATCCTTCAGTGCATCAACATAGCGGTCGTGGAAGCCCGCAGGATCGAACTTCGCGGTCTTCTTCTCGATCAGCGACGACGCCAGGTCGAGCAGATCGGCATCAGGCTTGTCGTCGGGGATGTCGCGGAAATAGCCCTGCGCCTTGTTGACCTCGTCGGCGTAGCGCAGCGTTTCGAGCACCATGCCGCGCCCGCACGGCTTCAGGCTGACGACATATTCGCGGCCGCGCATGGCGAGCTGGCCCAGCCCCACCTTGCGCGCCTTGCGCAGCGCCTCGCGCAGCACGATGAACGCCTCCTCGGCCAGGTCGTCGGCCGGCACGACGAAATACGGGCGTTCGTAATAGAGCACGTCGATCTCGTCGGCGTCGACGAACTGGGTCAGCTCCAGCGTCTTCTTCGATTCAAGCTTCACCGCGTCGATCTCGTCTTGGTCGAGCAGGACATATTCGTCCTTCGACAGCGCGAAGCCCTTCACGATCTCGTCGGTATCGACCGCGCCCAGGCCGGGGACGACCTTCTCGTACTTTACCCGCTTGCCGCTGGGTTCGTGGACCTGATGGAACGCGATCTGCGCGCCCGATTTGGTCGCCGAATAGATCTCGACCGGGATCGACACGAGCGCGAGCCGGATCTGTCCCTGCCAATAGGCGCGTGCGGCCATCGAACCGTCCCCGTGTCGTTGCGAGGTCGATTCAATTGCCGGGCGTCGATTCGGGTTCCGTCGGAGCGAGCGCGGACTCGCTGCTCCAGATCAACTCCCGGCGAGTTCGGCGCGACCGCCCAGCCAGACGTGGGTGCATAGCTGCGCCTCCGGCGTATCGATCGCCTCCAGCGCGGCTACCGTCACCCAGCCGTCGCGACGCAGCTTCGCGCCCTCTTGCGGATCGGTGCCGACGGGGAGGAACAGTCGCCGCCGTTCGGGCGTGCGGGCGAGACTCCCGAGTACGGGGTCGAGGAACAGCGACATGCCGACCGCCGGTTCCTCGTGCCCATCGGCGTGGAGGATGACATAGGAGCCGCCACGCCCGATCTCGCGCAGCGCGCCGGCCGCGAAGATCGAGAAGCCGAACCAGCTCTGATATTCGAAGCCGTGGCGTTCGGTCGGGTCGAGCGTCAGCTGCGTGCCGGCCGGCAGCGCCGCCACGATCCGCTCCAGCCCGTCGATCCGCCCGGCGAGCGCGCCGCCGGTGTCGTGCGCGCGGAGGCGAGCGATCGCGGCATCGAACGGCCCGGCGGCCTCGATCAGCGGCAGATACCTCGCATCGATCGCGGCGACGCGGCCGGCGTCCTTGGCGTCCAGCGCATCGCGCAGCTCGGTCAGCCGCGCGTCCGGCCAGTTTTCGGCCAGCGTCGGGACGAGGTCGGGCAGGGTGAAGTCGACCGACACGCCGGTGATCCCGGCCTCGGCCAGCGCCTCGACCGCCACCGACACGACTTCGCGCGCCGCGGCCACCGAATCGAGGCCGATCAGCTCGATCCCCAACTGGCGCATCGCGCGCGCGGGGTTCAGGTCGCTGCCGCGCAGTTTCAGCACCGGGCCGACGTAGGAGAGCCTGAGCGGGCGCGGGTGGTGGCCCATGCGCGTCGCCGCGATCCGCCCGACCTGCGCGGTGATATCCGGCCGGATCGCCAGGTTGCGCTGCGAGACAGGATCGACGAACCGCACCGCGCCGTGCGCACCACCGGCCTTCAGGCGGGCGGAGAGCTCATCCTCGAACTCGGCGAGCGGCGGATCGACCTGCTCATAGCCATAGCCGCGCGCCACATCGAGCACGCCGCGCTCGATCCGCGCGGCGATATCGGCGAGCGGCGGCAGGCGATCGTCGAACCCTTCGGGAAGGAGGCCGGTCATGCGAGCTTGAGAGCGAAAAAGGACATGCCGCGCCCCATATCCGTTCGCCCTGAGCTTGTCGAAGGGCCGTTCTTCGATCCGCGTGCGCGTCGCTTGCGGCTAAAAGAACGGTGCTTCGACAGGCTCAGCACGAACGGTGTGTGGGTCAGAACGACAGCGCCATCGCGGTCTTCACGCCGCCCAGCGCCTTCACCTTGGCCAGCAGGTCCGGCGTCACCGCGTCATCGACGCTTAGCAGCAGGATCGCTTCGCCACCCGCCTCGCGACGGCCGAGGTGGAAGGTGCCGATGTTGACGCCCGATTCGCCGAGCAGCGAGCCCAGGCGGCCGATGAAGCCCGGCGCGTCCTCGTTCACCACGTAGAGCATATGGCCGGCCAGATCGGCCTCGACCTTGATGCCGAACAGCTCGACCAGGCGGGGTGCGCGGTTGCCGAACAGGGTGCCGGCGACCGAGCGTTCGCCCGCATCGGTCTTCACCGACACGCGCAGCAGCGTGTGGTAATCGCCTTCGCGCTCGGTGCGGACCTCGCGTACTTCGATGCCGCGTTCCTTCGCCAGGAAGGGTGCGTTGACCATGTTCACCGTGTCGGTCTGCGTGCGCAGGAACCCGGCGAGCACGGCCGAGACGATTGGCTTCTGGTTGACCTCGGCCGCGGCGCCCTCGCTGTGGATCGAGATGCGCGGGGTCGCGCCGGTCGAGAGCTGGCCCACCAACGAGCCGAGCTTTTCAGCGAGTGCCATGTACGGCTTCACCCGCGGCGCTTCCTCGGCCGAGATCGACGGCGAGTTGAGGGCGTTGGTGACGCCGCCGGTCATCAGGAAGTCGGCCATCTGCTCGGCGACCTGGATCGCGACGTTGACCTGCGCTTCGCTGGTCGAGGCGCCCAGATGCGGCGTCGCCACGAAGTTCGGCGTGCCGAACAGCGCGTGTTCCTTGGCCGGTTCGGTCACGAACACGTCGAGCGCTGCGCCGGCGATATGGCCCGAATCAAGCAGAGCTTTGAGCGCAGCTTCGTCGATCAGCCCGCCGCGCGCGCAGTTGATGATGCGCACGCCCTTCTTGGTCTTGGCGAGGTTTTCGGCCGACAGGATGTTGCGGGTCTGGTCGGTCAGCGGCGTGTGCAGCGTGATGAAGTCGGCGCGCGCGAGCAGCTGGTCGAGCTCGACCTTCTCGACGCCCAGTTCGACGGCGCGTTCGGGCGACAGGAACGGATCGAAGGCGATGACCTTCATCCTGAGGCCCAGCGCGCGGTCGGCGACGATCGAGCCGATGTTGCCCGCACCGATCAGGCCCAGCGTCTTGCCTGTGACTTCGACGCCCATGAAGCCGTTCTTCGGCCATGTCCCCGCCTGCGTCTGCGCGTTGGCTTCGGGCAACTGGCGGGCAAGCGCGAACATCAGCGCGATCGCGTGTTCGGCAGTGGTGATCGAGTTGCCGAACGGTGTGTTCATCACGACCACGCCCTTCGCCGAGGCGGCGGGGATATCGACGTTGTCGACACCGATGCCGGCGCGGCCGACGACCCTCAGATTGGGCGCGGCGTCGAGGATCGCCTTCGTCACCTTGGTCGAGCTGCGGATGGCGAGGCCGTCATAGTCGCCGATGATGGCGATCAGCTCCTCGGGCGTCTTGCCGGTGATCTCGTCGACCTCCAGCCCGCGCTCCCGGAAGATCTGCGCGGCTTTGGGGTCCATTTTGTCGCTGATGAGGACTTTGGGCATGAGTTCGGCGTCCTAAAGAAACCGTTCGGGCTGAGCTTGTCGAAGCCCTGCCCTTCTTTGAACGGTTGAGAAGAAGTACGGCCCTTCGACAAGCTCAGGGCGAACGGCAGGGGTGGGGTCAGCCGGCCTTCGCGACTTCGTAGGCCCAGTCGAGCCATGGGCCGAGCGCCACGATATCGGCGGTGTCGACGGTCGCGCCGCACCAGATTCGCAAACCCGGCGGCGCGTCGCGATAGCCGGCGACGTCATAGGCCGCACCGGCCTTTTCGAGCGCACCGGCCATCGTCTTGATGAACGCCTCGTCGGCACCGGCGACGGTCAGGCACACGCTGGTCTTCGACCGCGAAGCCGCGTCTTGCGCCAGGTGGCCGAGCCAGTCGCGTTCGGCGACGATCCGGTCGAGCGCTGCCGCGTTCGCGTCCGAGCGCGCGATCAGCCCGCCCTCGCCCAGCGACTTCGCCCATTCCAGGCTGGCGATACAGTCCTCGACCGCCAGCATCGACGGCGTGTTGATCGTCTCGCCCTTGAACACGCCTTCGGCCAGCTTGCCCTTGGAGACGAGGCGGAAGACCTTCGGAAGCGGCCAGGCGGGGGTGTAGCTCTCCAGCCGCTCGACCGCGCGCGGGCCAAGGATCAGGACACCGTGGCCGCCTTCGCCGCCCAGCACCTTCTGCCAGCTGAAGGTCGCGACATCGATCTTGTCCCACGGCAGGTCGTAGGCGAAAACCGCGCTGGTCGCGTCGGCGAACGAGAGGCCTTCGCGGTCGTCGGCGATCCAGTCGCCGTTCGGCACGCGCACGCCGCTGGTGGTGCCGTTCCAGGTGAAAAGCACGTCGGTCGCCCAGTCGACCGCGGCCAGGTCCGGCAGCTGGCCGTAATCGGCGCGCAGGACGGTCGGATCGAGCTTCAGCTGCTTGACCGCATCGGTGACCCAGCCTTCACCGAAGCTTTCCCACGCCAGCGTCGTGACGGGCCGCGCGCCCAGCATCGTCCACATCGCCATTTCGAACGCGCCGGTGTCGCTGCCCGGAACGATACCGATGCGGTGCGTGTCGGGCAGGCGCAGCAGCTCGCGCATCAGGTCGATGCAATATTGCAAGCGCGCCTTGCCGATCTTGGACCGGTGCGAGCGGCCGAGCGATTCGGTGGCGAGGTTTTCAGCGGCCCAGCCCGGCGGCTTCGCGCAGGGGCCGGAGGAAAAATACGGACGCGCCGGCTTTGCCGCAGGCGCGAGGGGGAGTTCAGTCATGTCAGTCTCTCCTTGCAGAGAGCACGCGCGGCGTTGGGACCGCGTGGCCCGTCGACGGCCCTAACGCTGCGAGAGGGCCTGTCAAACGTAACATCGGATACGGTTGCGTCGGGGCGGTTGCGTCGTGCGACGAAGCCCGCGTGACAAACCCGCCCGGCGCGGGGATGATCGCGCCTGTGTTCCGCCATGCCGCGCCTGCCCTCGCCCTGCTGCTGGCCGCTTGCGGAGGCGGTCGCCCGGAACAGCCGTCGCGCCCGACCGGTGCGCCGCCGGTCACGCTGAACCAGCCGCCGAGCCGCGCGACGCAGCAATGTTTCGCCGATCTGACGCGCGAGGATGTCCGCTACTCGCCGCTCCCGGATCGCGATTTCGGCGGCGGGTGCCTGCTCGTCGGTACGGTGCAGTTGCTCGATTACGGCGTGCCGACGACCAACCTGAAGGCGATGGGGTGCCCGCTGGCCCGCACCTTTACCGCCTGGGTCCGCAACGGCGTGGTGCCCGCGGGCCGCGAGATCCTGGGCAGCGAGGTGCGCAAGGTTGAGACGTTCGGGACCTTTGCCTGCCGCAACCGCATCGGCACCGCGACCGCGCGCCTCTCCGAACACGCCACCGGCAACGCGGTCGATATCGCCGCCTTCGTGCTGGCCGATGGACGCCGCATCACGATCGAGCGCGACTGGCGGACGGCGGACCCGGACGTGCAGCAGTTCCTGGCCACCATCCGCCAGTCGGCCTGCCGCCGGTTCCGGACCGTCCTGTCGCCCGACTATAACGCGGCGCATTACAACCATCTGCACCTCGATCTCGGCGGCGCTGCATTGTGCCGGTAACGAAACGCGCGTAGTCCCTCAAAAAATGACAGATACCAAAGTGCCAGAACGCGTCTTTCCGCGCGCGAAACAGGATGCCGAGACTGCCAAGCAGGGCGTAACCACTCCCCAGACCGCGCATCCTTCCTACAAGCTCGCCTTCCAGGACATGGACTTCCTGCTGCGCGAGGACCTGCGGCCGGTTCGCTTCCAGCTCGAGCTGCTGAAGCCCGAACTGATCCTGGCGGAAGCCAAGATCGGCTCGACCTTCGTCTTCTACGGCTCGGCACGCATCCCCGAGCCCGAAAAGGCCAGAGCGCTGCTCGACGCCGCGCCCGCAGACGGTCCCGCGCGCAAGATCGCCGAGAAGCTGGTCGAGAAGTCGAAATATTACGACGTCGCGCGCGAGCTGGCGCAGAAGGTCAGCAACTTCCCCGTGGACGAATCGGGCATGCGCCACTTCGTCGTCTGCTCGGGCGGCGGCCCGTCGATCATGGAAGCGGCCAACCGCGGCGCGCTGGACGTCGGCGCCGAATCGATCGCGCTGAACATCGTCCTGCCGCACGAACAGGCGCCGAACCCGTACGTCACGCCTGCGCTGTCGATGCAGTTCCACTATTTCGCGCTCAGGAAGATGCACTTCCTGCTCCACGCCCGCGCGCTCGCCGCCTTCCCCGGCGGGTTCGGGACGTTCGACGAATTGTTCGAGCTGCTGACGCTGATCCAGACCGGCAAGATCAAGCCGATGCCGATCCTGCTGTACGGCCGCGCCTTCTGGGAACGCGTCGTCAACTTCCCCGCGCTGGTGGAAGAGGGCGTGATTTCCGAAAAGGACCTGTCGCTGTTCACCTATTGCGAGACGGCGGAGGACGGCTGGGAGGTCGTGCGCAAGCATTACGCGGACCACGACCCGACGTTGTAGGCGCGGGCGCCCGTCGGGTTTGCGCAAGCAAACCCGCGGACTCGCCACGTCGGGCAGCGGTGCCGGCACAGCCGGCTCCGTCTGACGGCGTGGCGGCCCCCGAAGGTCACACCAGGGTCACACTATGGGCGTGGTTTCTCGTGCGCCTCTCCGGTGGCGCGAACCAAAATCCCGACGATGCCAAAGAGCGCGATTCGCTGCGGAGCGTAGCGCGCGATTTCCAACTTTACTTGAAGAATCGGACGCCCCCGACGCCGCAGGCGTTCAGGCAAAAAAAACGCCGCGGGGGTGCCGCGGCGTGTCGGTTCTTCCAAGTCCTCCCGCCACGTCGTCAGACGGGACGGCTGCGCCGCCCCGCTGTCCGTCGTGGCGAGTCCGCGGATTTGCTTGCGCAAATCCGACGGCCGCCCATCACTTCGGCGCGCGTTCCGCCGCTGCCGGGTCGACCGACGGGGCGCCGCTGGCCGGAGTGGCGGCGTTCTGGACGTCGGCGGTGTTGCCGAGCGTGGCCGCGCCGTCCTTGTTCGTCGCCGCATCGCCCGCCGGGGCGCCTGCGGCCGGAGCTGCGCCTGCCGCCGGAGCGGCCGGGAGCGGCAGGTTGGAGCCTTGAGCGTTCAGATACGCGATCACGTTCGCGCGTTCCTCGGCATTGCCGAGCCCCGCAAAGGTCATCTTGGTGCCGTCGGCGAACTTGCGCGGGCTCTTCAGCCAGGCGTCCATGTTGTCGAAGCCCCAGGTACCGCCCTTGGCCTTCAGCGCTTCGGAGAAGGCGAAGCCGCCCTTCCCTTGCGCGATCGCTTCACCCAGCGTCGCATACAGGTTCGGGCCGACGCCGTTGGCGCCGCCCTGGGTGATGGTGTGGCACGCCGCGCACTTGGCAAAGCTCGCCTGGCCCTTGGCGACGTCCGCGGTGGCAAGACGCGTGGCGATGGGAGCCTCGGCCGCCGCACCGCCGCCGCCGCCTTCTTCCACGCCCTCGATCGGATAGCCCATCTTTTCCGGGCGACCGCCGTGGAAGGCCATGCCGCTCGCGATCGACAGCCCGAGTGCGCAGACGCAGCCTGCCAGCACCCAGCCCGCGATGGTGTTGCTCCGATTGTCCATTGCCGCCCGTTTGGAAAAGAGTTGTAAGTCCCTCTGCCCTTAAAGCGCAGGATTGCCCATCGCAAGCATGGCGATTACGCGGTCGCAGGACATGGACAATTACGCACCCCCCGCCCGCCCGATCGTCGCACGGATGACGAAGGCCGCGGCGAGCGAGCCGAACCGCGCTGTCGCGTTCCAGGGTGCGCCGGGCGCCAACAGCCATGTCGCGGCGATGGAAGCGTTTCCGGACGGCCTGCCGCTGCCGTGCTTCGACTTCGCCGACGCGATCGAGGCGGTGCAGACCGGCGCGGCCGACTGCGCGATCATCCCGATCGAGAATTCGCTGCACGGCCGCGTCGCCGACATGCATTTCCTGCTGCCGGAATCGGGGCTGAGCATCACCGGCGAGCATTTCCTGAATATCCGCCACGCGTTGCTGGCGGTCGACGGGCGCGCGTCGGTGCGCGAGGCGATGAGCCACCCGCAGGCGCTGGGCCAGTGCCGCCACTGGCTGCGCGACGCCGGGATCAAGCCGGTCGCCTATCCCGACACCGCCGGCGCGGCGGCGGTGGTCGCGGACCTGAAGGATCCGGCGATTGCCGCACTCGCTCCGCCGGCGGCGGCGGAACTGTACGGGCTGAACGTGCTGGAAACCGACGTGTCGGATGCGGCGCATAACGTGACGCGGTTCGTGACGCTGGCGCGCGCCGGGCGGCCGCTGGCGGGGACGGGGCCGTTCATCACGACGTTCGTGTTCGAGGTGAAGAACATCCCTGCCGCGCTGTTCAAGGCGCTGGGCGGCTTTGCGACCAACGGCGTCAACATGACCAAGCTGGAAAGCTACCAGCGCGAGGCGCGGTTCTCGGCGACCGAATTCTACGCGGACATCGTCGGGATGCCGGGAGATGCAGCGGTCGACCGGGCGATGGACGAACTGCGCTATCATTCGAAATGGGTGCGGGTGTTAGGGACCTACCCGCAGGCGCGGGTGCGGGGGTAGCAGGTAACCCTCTCCCCTGAAGGAGAGAGGGCTTAACTTGACGCCCACTCTTCCAGCAGCGTCCGCGCGATCGCGTAGGACGGTGGCGGCAGGAAGCGGGCATCGGCCGCGCCCGCCAGCGCCGCGCGTACCTCGTCGCGGGTCACCCAGAATGCGTCCTCGATCTCCTTTGCGTCGATCGTCAACGCGTCGCTGTCCGCGGTGCCGATCGCGGCCAGCATCAGCTGCCCCGGAAACGGCCAGGGCTGGCTGGCGAGGTAGCGGACGTTCGATACGCGGACGCCGGCTTCCTCGAACAGTTCGCGCGCGACCGCTTCCTCCAGCGATTCGCCCGGTTCGACGAACCCGGCCAGCGCCGAATAGCGCCCCGCCGGCCACGCCGCCTGCCGCCCGACCAGCGCGCGGCCGTCGTGTTCGGCCAGCATGATGACGACCGGGTCGACGCGCGGGTAATGTTCGGCGCCGCACGACGGGCAGGCCCGCGCCCAGCCGCCGCGGATGATGTCGGTCGCGGTGCCGCAGTTGGCGCAATAGCCGTTCCGCGCGTGCCAGCCGGTGACGCTGCGGACCATGCCGAAGATCGCCGCGTCGCCCGGCGGCATGGTGTCGAGCATCCGCATCAGCGGGCCCGATCGCGCCGGCCCCGCGGCGTCGCCCGGACGGGTCTCGGCGAAATAGGGCCGCCGTTCGGAATCGAAGCCGAGGAAGATCGGCGTACCTTCCACCTCCGCGATCGACGTCCAGGCGATCGCGCCATGGTCGTCCACCGCCGGATCGCCATTCGCCAGCCGCATCAGCCGCGCGCGCGGATCGGCGAGCACCGCCGCCAGCGCATCCGGGTCGCCCCGGACGGCATCCGCGCGGTCGAGCCAGGCGCCGGTGAAGCCGGTTTCGATCACTTGGGCGCTGCGTCCGCGTAGAGCGCCTTCACCACGTCGCTGCGCACCGGCCAGCGATCGGCGGGGAAGTAGTTGACCATCACTGTGCCGCGGACCTTCTTCACCGGATCGACCCAGGCGATCGTGCCGGCCGCCCCGCCCCAGCCATAGGTGCCCTTGCTGGCGCCACCCGGCACGTCGGCGAGATAGACCGACCCGCCCGCGCCATAGCCCATCGGCGGCCCCTGCGTGCCGCCGGTCGACCCGCCGACACCCTGGAAGGTCACGCCCGCCGGGAGCAGGTTGGACAGCGCCAGGCGCACCGTCGCCGGCTTCATGACGCGGACGCCGTCGAGTGTGCCCTCATCGACCAGCATGTGCAGGAACCGGTCGTAGTCGCGCGCCGACGACACGAGGCCGGCGCCGCCGTAGGGGAAGCTCGGCGGCTGGAGCCAGGCCGACGCCTTCGCCGGATCGAGCGGGGTCAGCGTGGTGCCGGCGATCAGGTAGTTGTCGGCAAAGCGCCCGACCTCCGACTGCGGGACTGTCCAGTAGCTCGATCGCATCTTCAGCGGATCGAACAGCCGCGTCTGGACGAAGCGTTCGAAGGGCATGCGCGCCACCTTCTCGACCACGGCGGCGGTCAGGTCGAGACCGATCGAATAGCTCCATTTCGTGCCCGGCTGCGCGATCAGCGGCGCCTGCGCGACGCGGGCGGCGAATTCCTGGAGCGACTTCGGTCGGACGAGCTTCGCCTGCGCCTCGACCGCGGCGTTGACCGCGCCAGGCAGGAGCCCCAGGCGCTCATATTCCTTCAGCAGCGGCCCCTTGGCCGAAATGTTGTAGCTGAGCCCGGCGGTGTGGGTCAGCAGCATCCGGATCGTGATCGGGCGCGTCGCCGGCACCGAATCGAGCGACGTGTCGGGGCTGGTCAGCACGCGCATCTGCTTGAATTCGGGGTAGATGTCGCTGAGCGGCTGGTCGAGCTTCAGCTTGCCGTCCTCGATCAGCAGCATCGCCGCCATCGCGGTGATCGGCTTGGTCATCGAATAGACGCGCCAGAGCGTGTCGGGACCGGCCTTCGCCGCGCCGGGATCGAGCGAGATCGTGCCGGCCGAGACGAACAGGGTCGGCGATGTGCCGCGACCGAACGCGCCGACGATGCCGGGCATCTTCTTGTCCGCGACGTATCCGTCGAACAGCGCCTGCATCGCGGGATGGCCGCGGGTTGCGGCCTGCGCAGGCTGGGGCATCGGCTGCGGGCTGGCTTGTCCTTCCCAAGCATGTGCCGCAAACGCGCTGCCGGCCGCGAGTGCCAGCGCAATCAAAGCCTTGGACCGCATCACTATCCCTTCCGAAATCTCTCCGCCGCCTTTGCGAACAGGGTCGGCAGGCCTGCCTCGGCAAGCCGTTCGACCGGCCACCATTCGCCGCCAGCGCCTGCTTCCTGCGCCTCCACGCGCGCGGCGGCAAGCCGGCAGATCAGGCGGAAGTGGGTGAAGACATGGACGATCGCGCCGTCCAGCCACTGCCAGTCGGCCTGGGCGGGGGCATCGGCAAGGGCGGGATCGTTGTCACCCCACGCCCCGGTCGGCAGCGCGCGCATCCCGCCGAGCAGGCCTGTGTCCGGGCGACGGACGAGCAGGACGTCGTCGCCGCGCGCCAGCCAGAAGATCGTGCCGTGGCGAGTGGGCTTGGCCGTCTTCGCCTTTTTCTTGGGAAACGCCTCGGGCGCGCCGGTCGCAAAGCCCGCGCAATCCGCCCGCAGCGGGCAGAGCAGGCATTTTGGCGCGCGCGACGTGCAGATCGCCGAGCCCAGATCCATCATCGCCTGCGCGAAATCGCCGGCGCGCGCGTCCGGCGTGATCGAATCGGCGTGGGTGCGGATATTGGCGCCGTCGTCGGCGAACAGCCGCGCGACGACGCGCTTCACATTGGCGTCGATCACCACCGCGCGCCGCCCGAACGCGATTCCCGCGATCGCGGCGGCGGTATAGTCGCCCAGGCCCGGCAGCGTACGCAGCGCCGCTTCGGTATCGGGGAAACGCCCGCCATGATCGGCGACGACCGCGCGCGCGCATTTCAACAGGTTGCGGGCGCGGGCGTAGTAGCCAAGCCCCGCCCACGCCGCCATGACGTCTTCGTCCGATGCCGCCGCGAACCGCGCAAGCGTCGGCCAGCGCGCGACCCACGCCTCGAACCGCGGGCGCACCGCGGCGACCGTCGTCTGCTGGAGCATCACCTCCGACAGCCAGACCCGGTACGGGTCGGGCGGCGGGTTGCCCGGCGGGCTGCGCCACGGCAGCGAGCGGGCATTGACGTCGTACCAGGCGAGCAGGCGCGCGGCGATGGATGCGGAGACCTTTGCGGACACCGCGGCTCTATGGCATGGATCGCCGAACATGCCGAAGCCCCCCCAGCCGAAACCGGTCAAAGTCGAACCGGTGCGCGCCAACCGCGCGCAACAGGTCAGCGAACTGCTGCCCGATGTCGGCCGCGCCGCGTTCCGCCGTTTCGGCTTCGTCCAGTCGTCGGTCGTCACCCGCTGGGGCGAGATCGTCGGGGACCGCTATGCCCGCGTGTCGTCGCCCGAATCGATCCGCTTCCCGCACGGCGAGCGCGCGAACGGCGTGCTGACGCTGGTCGTGCAGGGCGCGCACGCGACGATGATGCAGCACATCGCGCCCGAGATCGTCGAACGGGTGAACCGCTTCTTCGGTTATCCTGCGGTCGGCAGGCTGACGATCCGCCAGGGCGACGTGAAGCGCGAGGTCCGCCGGGCGCCGCCCGCGGTCCGCCCGGTCAGTCACGAACTGGGCGAATCGCTGCGCACCATCGCCGACCCCGAATTGAAACAGGTGCTGGCAGCGCTTGCCGCCGGCGTCGAAAGCGCGCCGGCCATCCCCGTCCCCTTCCTCGGAAAGATCAGTTGATGCGTAGCCTCATCGCGCTCGCCGCCGCCACAGTGCTGGCCGCCGCCGCGCCGCCTGCCGCCAAGGACTGGCGCACGACCGCGTCGGTGACGCCGATCGGCAGCGTGCTGGTCGGCAATCCGGCGGCGAAAACGAAGCTGGTCGAATATCTGAGCTTCACCTGTTCGCACTGCGGCGATTTCGTCGCCGAATCGAAGGCGCCGCTGCACGACACGCTGGTCCGCCAGGGCAAGGTATCGGTGGAGACGCGCGCCGCGGTGCGCGATCCGTTCGACCTTGCCGCCTGGAGCCTCGCCAAATGCGCAGCCCCGCAGAAATTCCCGGCGCTGGCGAGCGCGATCTTCGCCGCGCGCGAAGACTGGACGGCGAAGGGCGATGCCTATGCCCAGGCCAACCTGCCCAAATTGAAAGCGATGTCGCAGCCGCAGCAGCTGCGCGCGGTGATCGACAACACCGGGCTGGGCGCGATCGGTGTGCAGCACGGCGTGACGCCTGCCGCGCTCGACCGCTGCCTAGCCTCCACCGCGCAGCGCGACCAGCTGATCAAGATGACGCAAGCCGCATTCAAGAAGATCCCGGGCACGCCGGGCTTCGAGATCAACGGCAAGATGGCCGAGGGTGCGAGCTGGGCGGTGCTGTCGCCCCAGCTCGTCGCCGCCGGTGCCAAGTAATCCAGTCCTAGGAGTGATCCCGACGATGCGTTTCCTGACCGTCCTGGCCCTTGCCACCGCGCTCACCGCCTGCGGTGGCGGCAACAGCAGCAACACGATGACTGTCGATAACGTGACCGCGGCCGCGCCGGTCGCCGGCAAGGCCGCGCCGGCGGGGACCAGCTGGGTCGACACCGTCACCCGCACGCCCGACGGCGGCTGGCTGATGGGCAACCCGGATGCGCCGGTCAAGCTGGTCGAATATGGCAGCCGCACCTGCCACGTCTGCCGCGAATTCGACGAAAAGGGCTTTGGCCCGCTGACCCAGAAGTACGTGTCGACCGGCAAGGTCAGCTACGAATTCCGGGATTACCTGCGCAACGGCGCCGACATCTCGGCCGCACTCGTCGGCGGTTGCGGCGGGACGGGGCCGTATTTCACCATCCTGAACCAGATGTACGCCGACCAGCCGCGTGTGCTGGATGTGCTGCAAAAGCTGCCGCAGAGCTATTACGAGGAACTGGGCAAGCTGCCGCTCGGCCAGCAGGCGACGAAGTTCGCCGAGAGCGCGGGCTACCTCGATTTCGTCAAACAGCGCGGCATTCCGGAGGCAAAGGCACGCCAGTGCCTGGCCGACACCGCCGAGGCCACGCGCCTGCAGAAGATGAACGAAAAGGCCAACCAGGATTACCCGATCCCCGGTACGCCGACCTTCATCCTGAACGGCAAGATGCTGGAAAACACGGTGAGCTGGGAACAGGTCGAAACCGCACTGAAGGCTGCGGGGGCCTGAAATTCGCGGCGGGGGGACACATGACAGACCGTTCGGGCTGAGCTTGTCGAAGCCCTGTCCTTCTTCTGCGACGAAGAAGGGCAGCCCTTCGACGGGCTCAGGGCGAACGGTCCTAGTATAGCCCGATGCGTATCAAACGCCTGCGCCTGACCGGGTTCAAGAGCTTCGTCGATCCCGCCGACCTTCGCATCGAACCCGGGCTGACCGGCGTCGTCGGCCCGAACGGCTGCGGCAAGTCCAACCTGCTCGAAGCGCTGCGCTGGGTGATGGGCGAGACCAGCGCCAGGTCGATGCGCGGCGCCGGCATGGACGACGTGATCTTTGCCGGCACCCAGGCGCGCCCGGCGCGCGACTTCGCCGAAGTGTCGGTGCTGGCCGACCAGATGATCGACGTCGGCGGGGCCCAAGCCGAGGAGTTCGAGGTCGTCCGCCGCATCGAACGCGGGGCGGGCAGCGCGTACCGGATCAACGGCCGCGACGTGCGCGCGAAGGACGTGGCGCTGGCCTTTGCCGATGCCGCGACCGGTGCGCATTCGCCGGCATTGGTCAGCCAGGGGCGGATCGGCGCGATTATCGCCGCCAAGCCGGCCGAACGCCGCGCGATGCTGGAGGAAGCCGCCGGCATTGCGGGACTGCACGTCCGCCGCAAGGATGCCGAAGCGAAGCTGCGCGCGACCGAAACGAACCTCGCCCGGCTGGACGAGGTCATCACCGACCAGGAAGCTCGTGCCGGACAATTGAAGCGCCAGGCGCGGCAGGCCGAACGCTATCGACTCCTGTCATCACAGATCCGGGTCGCGGAGGGGCGGATGATCTTTGCCCGGTGGCGCGACGCCGCCGCTGCGGCCGACACAGCGAAGGCGGAAAGCCGGGCGGCCGAGGCGCTGGTCGCCGAGCGCGCCGCAGCGGTGGCGCAGACGAGCGCGGCACGGGACGCGGCGACCCGGGCGCTGGGGGACGCGCGGACCGCGGCGCTCGTGGCGCGCGACCGGGCGAGCGAGGTCGGCCATGCGCTGTCGGCCCTGCGTGCACAGAAGGCGGCGGCCGAGCGCCGGCTGAGCGAGCTCGACGAACAGATGGCGCGATTGCGCGACGATCGCGCGCGCGAAGGGGCGCTCGCGCACGACGCGGCGGAGGCGATCGCGCGGCTGACGGCGGAGGGCAGGACGCTCGATGCGCGGATCACCGATGCCGCGGCGCGCCTGCCGCAGATCGACGCGCACCTCGCCGATGCCGAGCGCGCCGCGCGCGATGCCGACGTGGCGCTGGCGCAGGCACTCGCGGCGCAGGCGGGCGAGGCGGCCGAGGCGCGGGTCGCCGCCGCCGCGCGCGACGCAGCGCGGGGGCGGGCCGAGCGGGTGCGGCGCGACGTCGCGCTGCTCGATCGCGATCGCGCGGGACTGGCCGATGCCGCGCCGATCGCGGCCGAACGCGACCGCGCCGTCGCCGCGCGCGTCGAGGCGGCAGCGCACGGGGCCGCGGCGCGGGCTTCGCTGGAGGCTGCGATCGCCGCCGAACGCACCGCACAGGACGGACGCGATGCCGCTCAAGCGGCGCGCTCCGCCGCCCACGCCGAGTTGACCGCGATCGACGGCGAGATGCGCGCGCTCGCCAAGGCGGTTCAGCCGAGCCCGCGCGATCGCCTGCTCGACCGGGTTCGACCCGCCCCCGGATATGAGCGTGCGCTGGCGGCGGCGCTTGGGGACGACCTGAACGCCGGGCTAGATACGGCGGCCGAGCGGCGCTGGGCGGGCGCCGCACCGCAGCCGGGGGATCCCGGACCGCCGGCCGATACGACGCCGCTTGCCGATCATGTCGCCGCACCGCCAGCGCTGGCGCGGCGGCTGGCGCAGGTGTTCGTGAGCGACACCGACGCGGGCCAGCCGCTGGCGGTCGGGCAGCGGCTGGTGACGCGCGCGGGTGAACTGCGGCGCTGGGACGGCTATGTTGCCCGCAGCGACGGGGCGGCAGCGGCAGAGCGGCTGGAGCGCGTCAACCGGTTGCGGGCGCTGACGGCCACACGCCCGGCGGCCGAGGCGGCAGTGAGCGTGGCCGATGCAACGCTCGGCGGCATCGATACCGCGGTGACGCAGGCGCGCAGCGACGCGGCGGCGGCGCGGCGGACGATCGATGCCGCCGAGCTCGCCACGCGCGAAGCGACGCGTGCCGAGGATCGTGCGGCAGCGACGCTCGAACGGCTGGCGGCGCAGCGCGGCGATCTCGACGCGCGGGCCACGCGGTTGGCGGACGACCTGCGCGAGGCCGAGGCCGATCTGGCGCGCGCCGAGACGCTGGTAGCGGCGCTGCCGGACGGGAACGAGACGCGGGCGCGGGTCGCCGCACTCGGCAGCGTCGCGGACGCGGCGCGTGGCGCAGTGGCGACGGCGCGGGCCGACCGCGCCGGAATCGATCGCGACGCGGCATCCGCGCGCGAGCGGGCCGCGGCGGCGGCGGCGGAAGCGAAGGGCTGGAAGGCGCGCGCCGGAGAGGCCGCACGGCGGATCGCCGACATGGCGACACGCGAATCGGCGCTGGCCGAGGAGCGCACCGGACTTGCCGCGCGACCGGGCCTGCTGTCCGAGCGTATCGCGGGCGCCGATCGCGAGGCGACGACGGCGCGGGCCGAGGCCGATTCGCTCGCCGCGGCCGAACGCGCGGCGGAGGCGACGCTGCGCACCGCGGAAAGCAACGCGCGCGTCGCCGCCGAAGCGCTGTCGGTGGCGCGCGAGGCGCGGGCCGGAGCCGTCGCACGGGCGGAAAACCAGGACCTGCGCCGGGTCGAGATGGGACGCCTGTCGGGCGAACGCTTCGAATGTCCGCCGCCGCTGCTGCCCGAACGCGCCGGGTTCGACGCGGGCGAGGTCGGATCGCCGGCCGACGAATCCATCCGCCACGAACGGCTGACCCAGGATCGCGAGCGGATCGGGCCGGTGAACCTCGTCGCGGAGAGCGAACTCGCCGAACTGGAAGCGGGCGCGCTGACCAATGCGCAGGAACGCCACGAGCTGGCGCTGGCCGTTAATCGCCTGCGCGGGTCGATCGGGACGCTCAATCGCGAGGGTCGCGAACGGCTGCGCGCCGCGTTCGAGGCGGTCGACGGGCATTTCCGGCGGCTGTTTACGACGCTGTTCAACGCCGATGGAAAGGACGGGGGCCAGGCGCACCTCGCGCTGGTCGACTCGGACGATCCGCTGGAGGCGGGGCTGGAGATTCTGGCCCAGCCGCCGGGCAAGCGGCTGCAATCGCTGACGCTGCTGTCGGGCGGCGAACAGGCGCTGACCGCGGTCGCGCTGATCTTTGCGCTGTTCCTGACCAACCCCGCCCCGATCTGCGTCCTCGACGAAGTCGATGCGCCTTTGGACGATGCCAACATCGATCGGTTCTGCGACCTGCTCGACCGGATGGTCCAGGAAACCGACACCCGCTACCTGATCGTCACCCACAATGCCGCGACGATGAGCCGGATGCACCGTCTGTTCGGCGTGACGATGGTCGAGAAGGGCGTCAGCCGGCTGGTGTCGGTCGACCTGGGCGGCGCGGAGGGCTTGCTGGCCGCGGAGTAGCGCCCCCCCGCCCCCCCTAACAGTCGTCATCCCCGCGAAGGCGGGCATCAATAGTCGCCGAACGTGATGAGACTCACCGAGGCCAGCCAGAATTTATCCCCGCCTTCGCGGGGATGACGATTAGGAGTGGAAGTGACGGCAAAGCGTCAGAGCTGGTGCCCCGTCCGGTCCCGCTTGGTTTCCAGATACTTCGCGTTATGCGGGTTGGCCGGCAGCATCAGCGGCACCCGTTCGGCGACCGCAATCCCTGCCGCCTCCAGCCCCGCGACCTTCGCCGGATTATTGGTCAGCAACCGCACGTCGCGCTGCCCGAGCAGATCGAGCATCCGCGCCGCCACCCGGAAATCGCGCGCGTCGATCGCGAAGCCCAGCCGCGTGTTCGCATCGACGGTATCGAACCCCTGGTCCTGCAGCGCATAGGCCCGCAGCTTGTTGACCAGACCGATCCCGCGCCCTTCCTGCCGCAGGTACAGCAGGATGCCCCAGCCGCCGCCCGCGATACGCGCCAACGCCTCATGCAGTTGCGGGCCGCAGTCGCATTTCAGGCTGCCGAGCACATCGCCGGTCAGGCATTCGCTATGCAGCCGCACGAGCGGCGGGGTGCCGTCGGGGCGGCCGAGGATCAGCGCGACATGCTCGCCCGCTGCTTCCGGCGTGCGGAACGCGACGATCTCGGCATCCTCGCACGCCGCGACGGGTAGGCGGGCGCGGGTGGCGATGGCGAGACGGGTGGCGTCCTCATGCGCTGCGATGTCGGCGCGCGTGATCGCGACGTCGCCGCCCGTCCCTTCGCGCAGGAAATAGGCGGGCAGGATGCCGGCGACGCGCGCGAGCAGCAGCGCGGCGGCGGCATCCCCGGCATGGGGCACGGCGATCGCGCGGAACGGGCCCTTCATCGGCGTCGCAAGATCGCGCTGCGGGTCGGCGAGCGCGGTCGCGGTCGCGAAATCGAGCCACGGCGCACGATCGACCAGCACCGGCGCATCGGGCACCGCGGCATCGCGCTGGTTGGCAAGCTTCAGCGTCGCCGCGCGGCCAGCCGACAAGAGCACCGGGGCTTGGGCCACGGGATCGAAGTTCGCCAGCCGCGCCGGGTCCGCCGTTTCGATCGCCAGCAGCGTCAGCGCGCCGACCGACACCGGCCAGCCGCGCCTGAGCGCATCGACCGCGCGCGCCGTCGCCTTGGCGTCGCTCAAAGGTCGAACTCGGTGATGATGGGCACGTGGTCGGAGGGTTTCAGCCAACTGCGAACCGGCTCGCACACGCGGTGCGACACCGCGTTCTCGGCGACCGCGGGGCTCGCCCACATATGATCGAGCCGCCGCCCGCGATCGGATGCCGCCCAGTCCTTTGCGCGGTAGCTCCACCAGGTGTGGAGCCGCGCCGGCGCGGGGTGGAACTTGCGGCCGAGGTCGACCCAGTCGTGCGCCCGTTGCAGGCGGGCGAGTGCTTCGACCTCGATGGGCGTATGGCTGACCACGTCGAGCAGCGCCTTGTGGCTCCACACGTCCTCGGGCAGCGGCGCGATGTTGAAGTCGCCCGTCAGCACCGTCGGCACGTCGAGCGTTTCCGACCAGCGCGTCATCCGCTCGACGAAATCGAGCTTCTGGCCGAACTTCGGGTTCACATCGCGGTCGGGCACGTCGCCGCCGGCGGGGACGTAGACGTTCTCCAGCCGCAGGCCGTTTGGCAATCGCACCCCGACATGCCGCGCCTCGCCGTTCGACTGCCAGTCGAGCCGATCGTCCTCGATGAGCGGCACGCGGCTGACGATCGCAACGCCGTGATGCATCCGCTGGCCGTGGATGATGACATGGGTGTAGCCGATCGCGCGAAAGGCGGCGGCGGGGAAGTCGGCATCGATGACCTTGGTTTCCTGCAAGCACAGGATGTCGGGCGACTCTTGCGTCAGGAACTGCTCGACGATGCCGATGCGGAAGCGGACGGAGTTGATGTTCCAGGACGCGATGCTGAGGGTCATGCCGGCGGGATGTAGGGGGTTTGCTGCTGGTCCGCAAAGCCGGAAGCCCGTCACGGCAAAGCCGTGACGTCGAACGCGGCAGCGCCGCGTCGGCCGTTTCGTTTGTGTGCTCGCGGCGGAACGCCGCGGTCCACAAACGAAATGGCCCCCGCTCCGGGGGCATGGAGCGAGGGCCGACCTGTCGTTCGTCACGCAGGCTGGAGGGGGGACCGGATGTCGTCCGGGCAACAGGGGGAATCCCGAACTGGAAAGCCCCCGCCTCCGCACCAAATGAATAGCCGGCTAATCCTGTCGCTCAGATGAACAGTTTCATTCAGCAACCGTCAGTTTCGGACCGAACCCCTCTTCGGGTCGCGCCATTTGAACGCTCCGTCGCTGACGGGCACGCCGAACTGCTGGTTCGACAGGCGAATCGAGGTGCGGTTGCCCTGACTGTCCAGCGCGACCCAGCCCTGGAGCATCAACCCGCCGGGCGCCGACGCCTGCTTGGCAAAGACCAGCGTGATTCGCCCGAACTCGGGCCGCTTGGGATCGCGCGCCTCGACACTGACGACATTCGGGTTCGCGCTCGGCTGGACGGTCGCGAAGCGCGAGATGTCCTTGGTCGGGTCGAGCAGCACGCCCAGCGGCGAATTGCCGACCGGCCAGCGTGACTTCTGTCCGACCGAATAGTCCAGGAACCAGAGATCCTTGCCGTCGCCGACGATCAGGATCGGCACGCCTTTCTCATAGTGGAAGCGGATCTTGCCGGGCTTTTTCAGCGTCAGCGTGCCGGTCAGCACCTTGCCCGCGCGATCGGTCTGACTGAAATTGGCGGTCATCGTCGAGACGGCCTGCAGATGCCGCTGCACCTGGCCGATCTCGGGCGCGGTCTGGGCAACGGCGGGCGCGGCGATGGCGACCGCCGCGGCGGTCAGGTAGAGTGACTTGAACATCTGAACCTCATGAAAGCGCCGCGTTGAACGCGGCGTGAACCCCGGCCGTTCCGCGGGAGGCGGTTCCGCACCCCGTTCGTGCCGAGCTTGTCGAAGCCCCGTACTTCCATACGCTCGTCCGTCGCTTGCGGCACAAAGAACGGTGCTTCGACAAGCTCGGCACGACCGGGGTGCGGGGGCTAAGCCAACGGCCGCCCGTCCTCGTCCATCAGCACTTCGCGGCGGCCGACGTGGTCGGGTTTGCCGACCAGGCCGTCCTTTTCCATCCGTTCGATCAGGCGCGCGGCCGAATTGTAGCCGACGCGCAGCTGGCGCTGGAGCCAGCTGGTCGAGGCCTTCTGGCTCTGTGCGACGTGCTGGACCGCCTGGCGATACAGCGCATTTTCCGGGGTGTCGTCGCCGATCGGCGCGCCGTCGAGCGCGAAGCCGCCCTCTTCGGGATCGTTGGTGACGGCGTCGATATATTCGGGCTCGCCCTGCGCGCGCCAGAAATCGGCGACGGCCTGGACCTCGTCATCGCTCACGAAGGGGCCGTGGACGCGCGCGGTGCCGCGGCCGCCGGGCATGTAGAGCATGTCGCCCTTGCCCAGCAGCTGTTCGGCGCCCTGTTCGCCGAGGATCGTGCGCGAATCGATCTTGCTCGTCACGTGGAAGCTGATGCGCGTCGGCAGGTTCGCCTTGATGACGCCGGTGATGACGTCGACCGACGGACGCTGCGTCGCCATGATGAGGTGGATGCCGGCCGCGCGCGCCTTTTGCGCCAGGCGCTGGATCAGGAATTCGACTTCCTTGCCCGCGGTCATCATCAGGTCGGCGAGCTCGTCGACGATGATGACGATCTGCGGCAGCGGATTGAGGTCGAGCGTCTCTTCCTCGTACATCGGCTTGCCGTTGTCGTCGTAGCCGACATGGACCTTGCGCCCCAACTCCTGCCCCTTGGCCTTCGCGGCGCGGACCTTGTCGTTGAAGCTGGCGAGGGAGCGGACGTTGACGCTCGCCATCATGCGATAGCGGTCCTCCATCTGCTCGACCGCCCATTTCAGCGCACGGACGGCCTTGGGTGGATCGGTGACGACATCGGCCAGCAGATGCGGGATGCCCTTGTAGATGCTGAGTTCGAGCATCTTGGGGTCGATCATGATCATCCGGCACTGGTCCGGGGTCAGCCGGTAGAGCAGCGACAGGATCATGCTGTTCAGGCCGACCGACTTGCCCGAGCCGGTGGTGCCCGCGACCAGCAGGTGCGGCATCGGCGCGAGATCGGCGACGACCGGATCGCCGGCGATGTTCTTGCCCAGCACCAGCGGCAACCCTTGAGCGGCGTCGAACGCGTCGCTGCCGATCAGTTCCTGCAACGCCACGGCTTCACGCCGGGCATTGGGCAGTTCGATGCCGATGACGGTGCGGCCCGGAATCGTCGCCACGCGTGCCGAGATGGCGGACATGTTGCGTGCGATGTCGTCGGCCAGCGCGATGACGCGGGTGGCCTTGATGCCGGGTTCGGGCTCCAGTTCGTACATCGTCACGACCGGGCCGGGGCGAACCTCGACGATCGCACCCTTCACCTTGAAGTCGTCGAGCACGCTTTCGAGCAGGCGGGCGTTGCGTTCCAGCGCGGCCTTGTCGATCGTCGGGTTGGCGTTGGGCGGCGGGGGTTTCAGCAGGTCGAGCGGCGGCAGCGTGTAGTTGTCGCGCAGGTCCAGGCTCTGCTGGCGCGCTTCCTTCTTCACCGCCGGGGCGGGCGGCACCTGGCGATCGGCGATCAGCGGGCCCGGTCGGTCGATCGGCACGGCGACCTTGCGCGGGGCCGGGCCGGCCGTGACGGGCGTGTCGTCGCCCGCGTCCGCTTCGTCATCGACGTCGAATACATCGTCGGCGTCGACGCCGCCGGGTTTGCCACGGGTTCGCGTCGCGGTCGGGAGGCGCAGGCGCGGCAGCGACAGCCGCGCCTCGGGCAGGTCGAGGTTCACGCCGCGCGTCCAGACGAACACGCCGATCAGCCCGAGCGCGACGCCGACGATCCGCATCGCCCACAGCTCGGCATTCGCGTTGCCGATCAGCGCGATGCACCAGCGAAACGCATCCGCCACCGCCAGCCCGACGATCCCGCCCCAGCCGCCGGGCAGGGTCATCACCGCTTCCGACGACAGAAAGGCAAAGGCGCTCGCCATCAGCGCAACGCCGACCAGCGTCGTGCGCAGCATCCGGCCCCAGCGCCCCAGCGGCACGTCGCGCCACAGACGCGAGGCGAAGACCAGCCCCAGCGGCAGGGCCAGCGCGACCGCCGGTCCGAACAGCGCGAACAGCGCGTCCGCCGCATAGGCACCCGGCACCCCCAACAGATTGCGCACCGGGCCGCCGGCCGCGGTGTTCATCGACGGATCGCCCGAATGATAGCTCGCCAGCGCGAAGCCCAGGCCGATGGTACCGACGATCAGCAGCACCGCGGCCAGCATCGCGCCCGATCGGCGGGCGCCAGCCTTTACCGTGTCCCGCCACAGATACGGCGCAGCCCGGCTCGCCATGAGTCACACCCCCCAAAAAAGCAGGTGCCCATTGTCCGCGCCCGCGGACTCGACGTCAAGGCAGCGGCAGTGCCTTCTTCCCGCCATGGAGATGCCGGACGGTGAGACCCATGCTGACCGCCATTGCCCTGCTCCTCGCCCAGGCCGCCGCCCCGACGTGCGCCCATGATCGCGACGCGATGCTGAAGCGCGATTTCAGCAGCTTCGACCAGGACATGGCCGTCGGCTGGCGCAGCCTGTCGATGCGCGGGTGCGAAACGCAGGCCGCCGACCTGATCCGCGACTATCGGTCGGCGAATGCCGTTCCGCCGGAGCGAGTCGGGCTGTTGTACTGGCACGAAGGCCAGCTGCGGGCGAACCTGGGCCAGACCGCCGCAGCGATCGCGCTGTTCGAAAAGGCCTACAAGACGCCCGAACAGGACCGCGGCTTCGGCTGGAACCTGTATGTTGATGGCAGCATCGCGTTCCTGCGGCGCGACCGCGCAGCGCTCGACACGGCACGCGCCGCGCTCGCCGCCGTCCCGCGCCCGGCCGGCTTCGATCCGCGCGGACCGGACGGCAAGCCGATCGCGGTGCGCTGGCCGATGAACCTCGCCGTGCTCGATGGCTTCCAGCGGTGCTGGGACCAACCGTACAAGACGGCCTATGTCTGTCCGCCCACGGTTGGCACGGCGCCCGCGCCCCGGTAGGGCGGTCTGCATGAACCGTGCAGACGTCCTCATCCTCGGCGGCGGGCTGGTCGGCAGTGCGCTGGGTGTCGCGCTGTCGGCGCATGGCCTGACCAGCATCATCGTCGATATCGCCGACAAGGACACGATCCTTGCCGCCGGCTTCGACGGCCGCGCCTCCGCCATCGCCAGTGCCCCGTACCGGATGCTGTCGGCGATCGGCGTGATCGACCGGCTGGCCGGGGTCGGCTGCCCGATCGAGGGCATCCGGGTGAGCGACGGACTGGAGCCGGGCGCGCTCGATTTCGAACCCGATACGCCTGGCGATGCGCTGGGCACGATGTTCGAGAACCGCCACCTGCGCCGCGCGCTGCTCGAGGCGGCCGAAGCGGCAAGCCACGTCGACCTGCGCATGACGACGCACGCAGTGACGGTCGATCGCGGGCCGTTCGGCGTCACCGCGACGCTGAGCGACGGGTCGACCGTCCACGCAGCCCTGCTGATCGCTGCCGAGGGTCGTAATTCGCCGACACGGGAAGCGGCGGGTCTGCGGGTGGCGCGCTGGACGTACGACCATGCCGCGATGGTGTCGTCGTTCCACCACGCCGACCCCCATGAGAACATCGCCTACGAAATCTTCTACCCGACCGGCCCCTTCGCGCTGCTGCCGCTGGTCGACGATGCCGACGGGCATCGCTCGGCGATCGTCTGGTCGGTGAAGGCGGGCGATGCGCCGGGCATGATGAAGCTCGGCGACCGCGCCTGGCTATATGAGGCGGAGAAGCGGATGGGCGGCTTCCTGGGCCCGCTCCGTGGGCTGACGCGGCGGCAGAGCTACCCGCTCGGATTCCACCATGCCGCCACGATCACCGGCGAACGGCTGGCGCTGGTCGGCGACGCCGCGCACGGCATCCACCCGATCGCGGGCCAGGGCGTCAACGTGGGCTTTCGCGATGTGGCGACGCTGGTCGAGGTGCTGGTCGAGGGCAAGCGCACCGGGATGGACCTGGGCGACGCGCAACTGCTCGCGCGATACGAGCGCTGGCGCAGTCTCGACACGTTCATGGTGTCGGTCGCGACCGACGGCCTGAACCGGCTGTTCGGCATCCCCGGCAAGACCGCGAGCGCGGTGCGGCGATTCGGCCTGTCGGCGGTCCAGCGGATGCCGGCGCTGAAGGACCGCTTCATGGCCGAAGCGCGCGGCGAGAGCGGGCAGGTGCCCAAATTGCTGTCGGGCTTGATGATTTAAGCGATCGGCGCCGCTATCGCTTCTCGCTGTTCGACCTCTTCGGCAAGCGGTCGGATCATGATGAAGGTTCCGCTCAGGTCCTCACCGATATTCCAGCGCCCGAATATCTCGTCGCCATCGGCATCGACCGTCCCGTCATAGAAAACCGCGTCGCGGTGCATTTCGTCATAGCGCTTGATGAACGTCACGCTCGACCCGACGTGGCTGCCCGTAATGAAGGCGGTCTGCTCGGGATGTAGGTCGTCGGGCTGATCGCTCGCCTCGCGCGTTTCGCCTGCCAGGACGCCGCCGACATCGTGCAACTCGGCCGCAAAATCGTTTGACCACCCATCTTCCACGTAGGTGTACCGGCCATGCCATCGCCCGGTGAGATTGTCGGCGGCCGCATTGGTCACTGGAGCGTGCCCGAATCCTCTTCGTGATGGCCGAAGAAGGTCATCAGCTGGACGATCAGCTCGGCACGCTCCGACAGGCCTTGCGCCTCCAGCAGCGCCTGCTTCGATGCCGGGTCGAAGGGCGCGATCTGGGCGATGCCGTTGACGAGCGATTCGTCGTCGAGCCGCGACACGCCTTCCCAGTCGACCGCATAGCCGTGGATGTCGGCGAACTTGCGCGATTCGGCCTCCAGCGCGGCGCGTTCGCCCAGATTCAGGATTTCCCCCGCCGGCGTCGGCTCCAGCACTGCCTCCACCTGGCGAAAGCTGGTCGTCACGTCGAGCTCGCGGACGATGCGGAAGCGCGACAGGCCTTCGAGCACGATATTGTATCGCCCGTCGTCCATCGCCTCGACATCGGCGATCTTGCCGACGCAGCCGATGTCGAACAGCGGCGGCCGGCCGCCCTGCACGGTGGCGACGCCGCGCGGCTGGATCATCCCGATGCGCCGGTCGCGGGCCAGTGCGTCACCGACCATCGCGCGGTACCGCGGCTCGAAGATGTGCAGCGGCAGGTGCATCCGCGGGAACAGGATCGCACCCGGCAGCGGGAAGATCGACAGGCGGGTCGAGGCGGGAGCGTCGGTCACCCGAACAGGATCGCCGACAGCTTTCGGCGATGCGCCGAGACCCAAGGGTCCTCCAGCCCGACCGCTTCGAACAGCTTCAAGAGTTGCGCGCGCGCTGCCCCCTCGTTCCAGTTCTTGTCGGTGGCGATCGAGCGGAGCAGCGTGGCCGCTGCGGCATCGCGGTCGCCCGCCGCCATCTGGCCGCCGGCAAGCTCCATCGCGGCCTCGTGATCCTGCGGATTGGCGGCGACGCGCGCTTCCAGCCCCGACAGATCGGCGACCGGCGTCGCGGTGCGGGCAAGATCGATCGCCGAGCGCGCGCGCGCGACTTCGGGCGCCTTGGCGGCATCCTCCGGCAGCGCATCGAGAGCGGCGGCGGCCTCGTCCACCCGCCCCGCCGCGACCAGCGCGCGCGCGCGGCCGGCGGCGACGGCGGGGTGGTCCGGTGCCATTTCGGCAAGCTGGTCATAGATCGACAGCGCGCGTTCGGCGTCGCCTTCGGTCAGCACGCCCTCCGCCATGGCGATCAGCGGCTCCAGCTCGGCCTCCTGCGCAGCCTCGTCGCTCTGCACCGGCAGCTGTCGCAGCAACTGGTCGAGCATCGCCTTCAGCTGCGATTCGGTGCGCGCGCTGGTCAGGTCGGCGGCCAGCTGGCCCTGGAACATCGCATAGACGGTCGGGATCGAGCGGACCTGGAATTGCGCGGCGATGAACTTGTTCGCATCGACATCGATCTTCTTCAGCACGACGCCCTTGCCGGCATAGTCGGCGGCGACCTTTTCGAGCACCGGGCCCAGCTGCTTGCACGGCCCGCACCATTCCGCCCAGAAATCGATGATGACCAGGTTCGTCATCGACGGTTCGACGACATCGCGACGGAACGCCTCCACGGCGTCCTTGTCGGCAGGCGAGAGTCCAAGCGTAGCCAAGGGCGGCTCCTCAACGAAAAATCGGTTCGCGTCCATGTGGGCGCTCGGAAACCGCACGCCAAGTGTTTTCAGGGGTTGTGCGCCTGTGATTCGGTCGCTAATGGCACGCCTCCACCCGCCGGAAGCTTGGTTTTCCGGCAACGCCAGAGCGGGCGTAGCTCAGGGGTAGAGCACAACCTTGCCAAGGTTGGGGTCGAGGGTTCGAATCCCTTCGCCCGCTCCAGTCGCTGCCGCGAAATAGCGGCGCTATTTCACGACATCGCAGCGACGACGGCCGGCGCCACTTGTGGCGACCGACGACGCGGCTTTGCCGCGGCGCGTTCACTGCTTCCCGCACGGAACACGTGCCTCGACAAGCTCGGCACGAACGGGTGTAGATGGCCCATGCCAAAACTCCCCCCGATTCGCGCCGGCATCGGCGGCTGGACCTTCGAGCCCTGGCGCGGCGGCGTATTCTATCCCGAGAAATGGCCGCAGAAGCGCGAGTTGGAATATGCCGCGTCGACGCTGACCGCGATCGAAGTGAACGGCACCTATTACTCCGGGTTCAAGCCCGAAACCTTCGCCAAATGGCGCGACGAGACGCCGGACGGGTTCGTCTTCGCGCTGAAGGCGTCACGCTATTGCACCAACCGCAAGGTTCTGGCCGAGGCGGGCCCGTCGATCCAGAAGTTCGTGAGCCAGGGCATCACCGGACTGGGTGACAAGCTGGGTCCGATCCTGTGGCAGTTCATGGCGACAAAGAAATTCGACGCGGAGGACTTCGCAGCGTTCCTGAACCTGCTGCCGGCCAAGCAGGACGGTATCGCCCTGCGCCACGCGGTACAGGTGCGGCATGAGAGTTTCGCGGTCCCCGAATTCGTCGCGATGTGCCGGGCGGCGAATGTCGCGATCGTCCATGCGCGGTCGGACGAGTATCCGGCGATCGCCGATGTGACCGCCGACTTCGTCTACGCCCGCTACGAAACCGCCGTGGCCGACGAGCCTGCGGGCTATGCCGACAGCGATCTCGACGCGATCGCCGCGACCGCGCGCGACTGGGCGAGCGGGATCGAGCCGGCCGGACTGCCCTATGTCACGCAGGACGCCCCGAAGGCCCCGCGCGAGACGTTCGTCTTCTTCATCTCGGGCGCGAAGGAACGCAATCCGGCGGCCGCGCAGGCGCTGATAGCGCGGTTAGGCGAGTAAGCGCGCGACCTCTGCATAGTCATCGGCGACCGCATCGACACCCAACGCCTCCAGCCGGTCGGCGTGGCCGATGCCGCAATGCGTGCCCGCGCACAGCCCGATGACATAGCCGCCCGATGCGACCGCACCGGTCACGCCGACCGGCGAATCCTCCAGGATCGCGCAGTCGGTGATGGCGACGCCCAGTCGATCGGCGGCGTGGAGATACAGGTCGGGCGCGGGCTTGCCGCGGGCGACATGCTCCTTGCCGGAATAGATGTGGTCGCCGAACGCGTTCGCGAGGTCGATATGGTCGAGGTGCGCACGGATCCATGCGGTGGTGCTCGACGAGACGATCGCGCGCGGCAGGTCGGCGGGGAGCGAGCGGACGAAATCGACCGCGCCGGCCACCGCATCGACGCCGTCGCGCAGGGCCCGGGCATTCTCCGCCTCGCGCACGGTCCAGAACTCCGCCGGCAGCGGAGCGCCGATCCAGCGTTCGATCGCATCGGTGAACGCGCCGCCCGACAGGCCCATGAAATTAGCCATCGAATCCTTGGCGGTCGTCGGATGGCCGATCCCGGTCAGATACTCGGCGATATGCCTGTTGCCGTCATATTCGGTCTCGACCAGCACGCCGTCGAAATCGAACAGGAGTGCCGCGACGCGGATCGGCGACACCGTCACGCGCGCGCCCCGAACAGCGCAGTGCCGACGCGGACGTGCGTCGCGCCGATGCGGACGGCGGTTTCCAGGTCGCTGCTCATCCCCATGCTGAGGCCGTCCAACCCTTCGTCCCGCGCGATCCTGGCCAGCAGCGCGAAATAGGGTGCCGGTTCGAGGTCGGCGGGGGGCACGCACATCAGCCCGACCACCGGCAGGTCGGCGGCCCGCGCATCCGCCAGCAACGCGGGCAGGTCGGCGACCGCGCAGCCGCCCTTCTGCGGTTCGTCGCCGATGTTGACCTGGACGAAGCACGGGATCCGGCGATCCTGCGCGTCCATCGCACGGGCCAGCGCGCCGACCAGCGACGGGCGATCGACCGAATGAATCGCATCGAACAACGCGACCGCGTCGGTCGCCTTGTTCGACTGGAGCTGTCCGACCAGGTGCAGCGCGATGCCCGGCGTCTCCTCGCGCAGCGCGGGCCATTTCTCGGCGGCCTCCTGCACGCGGTTCTCGCCGAACACGCGCTGTCCTGCCGCGATCAGCGGGCGGATTGCGTCGGCGTCGTGCATCTTCGACACTGCGATCAGCGTGACATCGGCAGGCGCGCGCCCGGCCAGCTTGCAGCCATGGGCAATGGTCGCGTGGATCGCGGCCAGGCGGCTCGCGGGATCGTCGTTGGGCATGGCGCGCGCTATAGAAGCGCCGATGCGCCGCCGCCACCCCCTGCCCCGTGTCTGCCTGCCCCGTGTCTGGATGATGACCGACGAGCGGATGGGCGACGCTCTGTGGAATGCGCTGGCGCGGTTGCCGCGCGGCGCCGGTGTGGTGGTGCGGCATTATGGGTTACCGCTGGTCGAGCGGCGCGCGGTGCTTGCGCGGGTCGAGCGGATCGCGCGGGCGCGCGGGCTGGTGGTGCTGGGGGCCGGTGGGCTGGTCGGCAGCGGCGGGGTGCATAACGGGCGGGCTTCACGCGGGCTGCGGACGGCGGCGGCGCATGATCGCGCGGAGATCGTCGCGGCGGTGCGCGCGGGTGTGGACGCGGTGTTCGTGTCGCCGGTGTTCGCGACGCGGTCGCATGTCGGCGCGCGGGGGCTGGGGGTCGTTCGATTCGGGCTGCTGATGCGGGGGGCTCGCGTGCCGGTGATCGCGCTGGGCGGGATGGATGCGCGGCGGGTACGGCGACTGCGGGCGATGGGAGTCTGGGGGTGGGCCGGGATCGATGCCTGGGTGAAACGCCGGCGTTGAGCTGCGAGTGCAATCTACGAGTCGTGCTCCCGCGGAGGCGGGAGCACCGTGAAGGATTTCGAGAACTTCGGGACGCGCGACGCGAAGTGAATTCGCGTCGTCGGTCATCGCTGGCGCGATGCCGGCCGGGGTTCGCTTCGAGACGCGATTTAGCGTGCCGCTAAATCGCTGAGCAAACCTCAGAACCTGAACGCCGTCCCGACGTAGACCGACTGGCTGTCGCGGCGCTGTTCGTTGAACTGCGGCAGGCGATCGCGTTCGGTCTTGTAGCGGACGCCCGCCGTCAGATCGAGGTTGCGCGCGATCGAATAGGCGCCGCCCAAGTCGAGCGAGTAGCTCGGCGCGTCGGCGACCAGGCGCGGCTGGTCCGCGGCGGGCTTGGCCGCTTCCGCCTTCACCCGGCCGGAGAACGACTTGCCGGTGTAGCTGAGGCCCAGGTCGGCGACTTGGCGGCTGCCCGGCTGACCGGCGAGGTCGATCTTGGCGAGGTCGCCCGAGATCGCGAAGCGCTTCCAGCCGACTGCCACGCCCAGGTTATAGGCGATCGGTGCGGCCGACGCCGACGACAGGTTCGATGCCACGCGGTCCGCACCGACCGCGGCCGCGGTACGGCTCGACTGCACCTGGACCGCAACCGTCACCGCACGCGAGCCGGGACGACCGGCGCTCGACGGCGTGAAACGGAACCCGTTGGTCGAAATGCCGGCGCGCGCAAGGGCGGCGGCAAGGCGCGGATCGCCCGAGGCCGGCGTGAAGGACCCCAGGCCCTCGACCGAAGGAATGATCCGGCGCGGGGCGACCCGACCGTCCTCGGCACCGATCGCAGGCGCCACGGCACACGCCGCAGCGATCGCTGCGACGAGCCCGGTACCGGCAATGATGCGCATCGCGATCATGTGAGTCCCACTCCTGATGCGTGCGCTACCATGCAATGGCCCCGATGTTCCACCGCCGAGAATCTTTTATGTCTGAGTGTTGCAGCATATCCACAGATTGGCCGTGCTTGCGGCGTGGCGCCTGAGGTCTATAGAGGCGTGTCGCCTGACGCCTTTGTCGTACCCATTGAGGACTGCCCCATGATTTCGCGTTCGCGTATCGCCCTCGTGAGCCTGACCCTGATCGCGCTTGCCGGTTGCGGCCGGGGTGGCGATCGTCCCAACGCCGATCTGGCCGCGTCGAAGGTGACGACGATCGGCGTGAACAGCTATCTGTGGCGTGCGTCGCTCGACACGCTGAGCTTCATGCCCCTCCTTCAGACCGATTCGAACGGCGGCGTCATCGTGACCGACTGGTACACGAATCCGACCAGCCAGACCGAGCGGGTGAAGATCACCGTGTCGATCCTGGACCAGGACCTGCGCGCCGACGCCGTGCGTGTGGCGATGCTCCGCCAGACCAACCAGGGCGGCCAGTGGGTCGCAGCGCCCGTGCTCGCCGCAAGCGTCCAGAAGCTGGAAGACATCATCCTGACGCGTGCGCGCGACCTGCGTCGCGGCGCGATCGCCAACTAAAGAGGGTTCGACAGTGTCAGTGTCGCGGTTCAACGCGTCCGTCGCCGACGCCAAGTGGCAGTCGGCGTGGGACGAGCGCGGCACCTTCGCCGCGGACGATTCGAGCGCAAAGCCTAAGAGCTACGTCCTGGAGATGTTCCCCTATCCGTCGGGGAAGATCCACATGGGGCACGTCCGCAACTACACGATGGGCGACGTGCTGGCGCGCTTCCGCCGGATGACCGGGCACGAAGTGCTCCATCCGATGGGTTGGGACGCGTTCGGGATGCCCGCCGAGAACGCCGCGATGGAAAAGGGCGTGCATCCGGGCGCCTGGACCTACGACAATATCGCCGCGATGAAGGCGCAGCTGAAGCGGCTGGGCTTCGCGCTGGACTGGAGCCGCGAGTTCGCGACCTGCGATCCGACATACTACGGGCACGAACAGGCGCTGTTCCTCGACCTGCTGGCGGCGGGCCTGGTGTATCGCAAGGAATCGGCGGTCAACTGGGACCCGGTCGACATGACCGTGCTGGCCAACGAACAGGTCATCGACGGTCGCGGCTGGCGATCGGGCGCGCTGGTCGAGAAGCGCAAGCTGAACCAGTGGTTCCTGAAGATCACCGACTTCGCCGACGAATTGCTCGACGGCCTGGGAACGCTGGAGCATTGGCCCGACAAGGTGCGGCTGATGCAGGAAAACTGGATCGGCAAGTCCGAAGGACTGACGTTCGATTTCACCGTGAACGATGCCGTCGGTCCGGCATCGCCGATTGCGGACGAGCGGCGGATCGCGGTCTATTCGACGCGGCCGGACACGATCTTCGGCGCGAGCTTCGTCGCGGTTGCCGCCGATCATCCGATCGCGCAGGAACTGGCCGCGGTCGATCCGGATGCCGCCGCGTTCATCGAACGGTGCAAGGCTGGCGGCACGACCGCGGCGGAACTGGAAACGCAGGAAAAGCTCGGGTTCGACACGCGCCTGACCGTACGCCACCCGTTCGACCCGGACTGGACCCTGCCGGTCTACATCACGAATTTCGTGCTGATGGATTACGGCACCGGCGCGGTGATGGGCGTGCCGGCGCACGACCAGCGCGACCTGGATTTCGCGCGCAAGTACGGCCTGGACGTGCGCCGGGTCGTTGCCGAAGGCGATATGACCGATCCGGTCTTCGCGAGCGATGAGGCGTACACCGGCCCCGGCCGCCTGGTGAATTCGGACGTCCTGGACGGGCTGGACGTCGCCGACGCCAAGCGTGCCGTCATCAGCCGCGCCGAAGAGGGTTTCTGGGGCAAGGGCACGACGGTGTGGCGCCTGCGCGACTGGGGCGTCAGCCGCCAGCGCTATTGGGGCACGCCGATCCCGGTCATCCACTGCGACGCCTGCGGCGTGGTGCCGGTGCCGAAGGACCAGCTGCCGGTCGTGCTGCCCGAGGACGTAACGTTCGACGTGCCGGGCAACCCGCTCGATCGCCATCCGACGTGGAAGCATGTCGCCTGCCCGTCGTGCGGCGCCGACGCGCGGCGCGAAACCGACACGCTCGACACCTTCGTCAATTCGAGCTGGTATTTCATCCGCTTCGCCAGCCAGCCCGACGACAAGCCGTTCGACAAGGCGGTGGCCGAGAGCTGGCTGCCGGTCGGGCAATATATCGGCGGGGTCGAGCACGCGATCCTCCACCTGCTCTACGCGCGCTTCTGGACGCGTGCGCTGCGCCGGATCGGCAAGATCGACGTGGCGGAGCCCTTCGCCGGCCTGTTCACCCAAGGCATGGTGACGCACGAGACGTACAAAGACCCCGCCGGCACCTGGCTGGCGCCCGAGCAGGTCGCGGACGGTAAGGTGATCGCGACCGGCGAGCCGGTGAGCGTCGGCCGCGTCGAGAAGATGTCCAAGTCGAAGAAGAACACCGTCGACCCGTCGCCGATCGTCGATCGCTACGGCGCGGACGCGGTGCGCTGGTTCATGCTGTCGGATTCACCACCCGAGCGCGACCTGCCGTGGAGCGAAGCGGGCATCGAGGGCGCATGGCGCTTCGTCCAGCGCGTGTGGCGGCTGGTCGAAGGCGTCGAGGCGGCCGAAGGGACAGACGCCGATCTCGACCGCAAGCTCCACCGGACGATCGCCGGCGTCGCCGAGGATGTCGAGGCGCTGGCGTTCAACAAAGCCGTCGCCAAGCTGTACGAACTGACCAGCGCGATCGAAAAGGCCAAGCCGTCGGCATCGCGCGCGCAAGCCGTGGCGACGCTCGTTCTGCTGGTCGCACCGATGATCCCGCATATGGCGGAGGAGGCCTGGGCTGTACTGGGCCAGGACGGCCTGGTCGCCGACGCGGCGTGGCCCGAGGTCGATCCGGCGCTGCTGGTCGACGATTCGGTGACCATCGCGGTGCAGGTCAACGGCAAGCTGCGCGATACGCTGACCGTGCCCAAGGGATCGGCCAAGGACGCGTTGGAAGCCGCAGCGCTTGCATCGGCCGGCGTTCAGCGCATTCTGGAAGGCGCGTCCCCGAAAAAGGTCATCGTCGTGCCCGACCGTCTGGTGAACATCGTCGCATGAAGCGCATCGCCGCCTCGCTCGCCCTGGCCCTGACGCTTGCCGGCTGCGGGTTGCGCCCGCTGTACGGCGGAGCGGCCAGCCCGGCACGCAGCGTCCTGTCGCAGGTGCAGATCACGCCGATCGCGGGGCAGTCCGGCTGGCTGGTCGGCAGCGCGCTGAAAGACCGGCTGGCAGCGGTCGAGGGATCGTCGCCACGCTACCGCCTCGACATCGCGCTCGACGACTCGATCATCGGCCTGGGCGTCCGGCGCGACGATTCGATCACGCGCGAGCGGCGAACCTTGCGCGCGCGCTATCAACTGGTCGATCTGTCGACCGGCCTGACCGTCGTCGACGATACCGCGGGCTCCGACGCCGGCGTCGATGTCGTCGGGTCCGAATACGCCACGATCGCCGCCGAACAGAGCGCGCTGGAGCGGCTGTCGTCCATCCTCGCCGACAAGATCGTCGCCCGCATCGCGCTCTACGCCCAGCGGTCCCAGGCGCAGTGAAGGCCACCGCCGCCGGGATGGCCGCGGCGATCGACGATGCCGCAAAGCGCGGCGCCACCGGCCCGCGCTTGTTCCTGCTCCACGGCCCCGACGAGGCCGGCGCGATGGAATATGCCGCCCGCCTGGGGCGCGCGATGGGGGCGGATGCCGAGCGCATCGACCTGGACGGCGCCGCGCTGAAGGCCAATCCGGGGCGGCTGGCGGACGAAGCCGCGTCGATCTCGCTGTTCGGCGGCAACCGCTACATCCGCGTGACCGCGATGGGCGAGGAATCGGTGGAGGCGGTCGAACTGCTGCTGTCGGCGTCCTCGGCGGGCAACCCCGTCGTCGCGATCGCGCCGAGCGCCAAGGCCACGGGCAAGCTGGTCAAGGGCGTTGTGTCCAACCCCGCGGCGATGGCGCTCGCGTGCTACCAGCCCGAGGGGATGAACGCCGCGCGGCTGGCCACAGGCATCGCGCGCGAACACGGCGTTCGCCTGACCGGCGACACGGCCGCCGCGCTGTTCGAGGCGAGCGGCGGCGACCGCGCGGTGCTGACGCGCGAGATCGAGAAGCTGGCGCTGTATCTGGACGCCGCGCCCGACCGGCCGCGCGACGCCGGCGAGGACGATCTCGCGCAGATCGGCGCCAACATCGCCGAGAGCGAAATGGCGACGGCGATCACCGCGGCGATCGATGGCGACGCCGCCACGCTGGGCCGCGAACTGATGGGCGTCGATGCCGCGGGCATGACCATCCCCATGCTGCGTGGGCTGGCCAAGCGATTGATATCGCTCGCGGATATGCGCGGGGACGTGGACCGCGGCGACTCACCTGACGCGGTCGTGGAGCGGCACCGCGTGTTCTGGAAGGAGCGCGGCGCGACGATCACCGCGCTGCGGCGCTGGACCACGCCGCAAATCGCCGCCGCGGTGTCGCGCGTACGCCGGGCCGAGCGGGGGCTGTTGACCGGCGGCAATCCGGCGGCGGTCACGGCGCAGCATGACGTGCTGTCGATCGCACGGGCGGCCAAGCGGCGCTGATACCATAGCGCTCCCGCGCAGGCGGGAGCCCCAGGGTTACAAAGTGCATCGCTTGCGGCTCTGGGCTCCCGCCTGCGCGGGAGCACGGACGGGCCTAGATTCGCTCGCCGCTCAGTCGCTGGCAGACCATGTCGAGCTGGTCGAGCGTCGAGTAGGTCAGCGTCAGCGTGCCGCCCTTCTCACTATGCGCGATGCGGATGCCCAGGCCGAGCAGGTCGCCGAGCTGGCGTTCGAGCGCCATGATGTCGGCGTCCGGCGGCCCAGCCTGCGCGGTAGCGCCGACCTTCCCCTTGCGCGCGTCGGGCTTGACCGAACGGGCGAGCTTCTCCGTTTCGCGGACCGACAGGCCTTCGTCGACCACGCGCCGCGCAAGGGCGACCGGATCGGGCGCGCCGATCAGCGCGCGGGCATGGCCCATTTCGAGATCGCCCTGAACGACCATCGTCCGCACGCCCTCGGGCAGGTCGAGCAGGCGCAGCAGGTTCGACACATGACTGCGCGACTTGTCGACCAGCTTGCCAAGCGCTTCCTGGGTGTGGCCGAACTGGTCGATCAGGCGGCGATAGGCCTCGGCCTCCTCGATCGCGTTCAGGTCGGCGCGCTGGATGTTTTCGACCAGCGCGATTTCCATCGTGTCGGCGTCGCTCAGTTCGCGAACGATGACCGGGACTTCGTGGAGCCGCGCGCGCTGGGCGGCACGCCACCGGCGCTCGCCCGCGACGATCTGATAGTCGTGGCCGTGCGGACGCACCACGATCGGCTGGATCAGCCCGCGCTGCTTGATCGAGCGCGAAAGTTCCTCCAGCTTGTCCTCGTCGAAATGCCGACGCGGCTGGCCGGGGTGCGGCTTCATCGCGCTGACCGGCAACGTCCGCACGCCGGACACGACCGCCCCGCCCTCGCCGCTCACCGGTGCTTCGACGACGGCATCGCCGAGCAGCGCGCTCAGGCCGCGGCCGAGACCCGAGCGGGGCTTGCGGGCGGCGGAGGGCGTGTCGTCGATCATGCGGCGGCCTTGGCGACATTGGGGAGGCGGAGGATGAGTTCGCGGGCGAGCGCGATATAGGCCTGCGAGCCCGAGCAGCGGTGGTCATAGATCAGCGCCGGCAACCCATGGCTGGGTGCCTCGGACAGGCGGACGTTGCGCGGGATGACGGTGTCGAACACGACCTTGCCCAGCACCGCACGCACGTCGTCCGACACCTGGTCGGTCAGGCGGTTGCGGCGATCGAACATGGTCAGCACGACGCCCAGGATCGACAGGCCCGGATTGAACCGCGAACGGATGCGCTCGACCGTGCTGAGCAACTGGCTCAACCCTTCCAATGCGAAGAATTCGCACTGCAGCGGCACCAGCAGCGCGTGTGCGGCGACCATCGCGTTGATCGTCAGCAGGCCGAGCGACGGCGGGCAGTCGATCAGGACAACGTCCCACTGCTCCTCGCTACGCTGGACGGTGCGATCCAGCCGATGCGTGCGCGCCTCGAAATCGATCAGCTCGATCTCGGCACCCGACAGGTCAACCGTAGCGGGGACGATATCGAGCCGTGGCACCTGCGTCGGCATCGCCGCATCCGCGAGCGTACCTTCGCCAGCAAGCAGGTCGTAGCTGGAGGTGTGGCGGTCGTTGCGGCCGATCCCGAGGCCGGTGGAGGCATTGCCCTGCGGATCGAGATCGATCAGCAGTACGCGCGAGCCGGTCGCGGCAAGCGCCGTCCCGACGTTGATCGCCGTAGTGGTCTTTCCCACCCCACCCTTCTGATTGGCGATAGCGATGACTTTCATCGCGCGGCAACTCCGCTGGCGACGACGATACCGGACACCGGATCGACGATGCTGTGTTTCACGTGGAACCGACCATGCCACGTCGGCCGGGCAGCCGCCACTTCCGAATGTGCGCTTTCGCCCTTGGGCAGGACGAAGGTCGTCGCCTTGCCGGCAAAGCCCTGCGATGCCGCGAGCAGTGCGTCGAGCTTGGCGACCGCGCGCGCCGACACCACGTCGGCGATACCGATCCCCTCGACACGCTCGGCCTTGGCGTGGACAACGTCCATCCGGTCGAGACCCAGGCTGTCTGCACAGCGTTCGAGAAATGCGACGCGGAGCCTACGTGGCTCGATGAGCGTCACTTGCCGTCCGGTGAGCGCTGCGACCACCACGCCCGGCAATCCTGCGCCTGCGCCGATGTCCACCCAGTGGCGCCAGTCATCCGGTGCATGGTTGAGCAGTTGCGCGGAGTCGACGATATGGCGAGCCCAGAGCGAAGGAATCGTCGCCGCCGAGATCAGGTTCTGCCGCTCCGCTTCCTGCAGCAAAAGCGCCACATAACGCTCGACCCGCGCGACACCGGCAGCGTCAAAACGCTCGCTCAGCCAGCCTTTGGCCTCCTCCTCGGTCATGCCGCCTGCCGTTTCACGTGAAGCAGGATGGCCGACAGAGCCGCGGGTGAGATGCCGCGGATGCGCGACGCTGCGTCGAGCGTTTCCGGACGTGCGGACGACAAGCGTTCGATCATCTCGTTCGAAAGCCCCGGCACCGATCGATAGTCGAGCGCCGGCGGCAACGGGGTCGAGGCGGCACGGCGGCGCTCGGCCACGTCCTGCGCCTGGCGTTCGAGATAGGGCGCGTAGCGCGCATCCTCGATCGCTTCCTCGACAGCCGCGTCGTCATAGGCGGTGTCGGCATCCAGCACGTGCGCGCGACCCACACCGGGAAAGCGCAGCCAGTCGCGCAAGGGTCGCCGCGCGCCATCCGCACCGACGATGGCGCCGCGCCGTCGCATGTCGTCCGACGTCGCAACCACCGCCAGCGCTGAATCGACCGTCGCCCGCGTATCCCGGCGATGCGCGACATGGGCCAACCGATCGGGCGAGAGACAGCCGGCGGCGTCTGCGATCCCCGACAGCCGTGTCCCGGCATTGTCGGCGCGCAGCCACAGGCGATGCTCGGCGCGGGCAGTCAGCATTCGGTAGGGCTCGGTAACACCCTGCAAGGTCAGGTCGTCGATCATGACGCCCAGATAACTGTCGGCCCGATCCAGCAGCACCGGCGACAGGTCGCACGCCACCGCCGCGGCATTCAGCCCGGCGACCAGCCCCTGCCCTGCCGCTTCCTCATAGCCGGTCGTGCCGTTGATCTGGCCGGCACAGAACAGCCCCGGCATCGCGCGCAGTTGCAGGTCGGTGCCCAAGGCGCGCGGATCGAGATAGTCATATTCGACCGCGTAGCCGGGCTCGACGATGCGACAGTGCTCCAGACCCGGGATCGATGCGATCAGCGCGGTCTGGACATCATCGGGCAGCGAGGTCGAAATCCCGTTGGGATAGACCAAGGCATCGTCGAGCCCTTCGGGTTCGAGGAACACCTGATGTCCGTCCCGGTCGCCGAAGCGGTGGACCTTGTCCTCGATCGACGGGCAGTACCGCGGGCCGCCGCCTTCGATCTCACCGCTGAACAATGGCGAGCGATCGAGCCCGCCGCGGATAATGTCGTGCGTTTCGGATGTGGTCCGTGTCACCCCGCACGCGATCTGCGGCAGCCGGGGGCCACGCGTCATCGGCGACATCGTCCAGACCTCGACGTCGCTCGCCTGCTCGTCCAGCCGCGCCCAATCGATCGTGCGGCCATCCAGCCGCGGCGGTGTCCCCGTCTTCAGTCGCCCAAGCGGCAGGCCAAGCGCGCGCAACTGCTCGCCTAGTCGCGTGGCGGCGCGTTCGTGCACCCGGCCGCCCTCGGCGCGCATTTCGCCGCGGAAGATACGCCCGCCCAGGAACGTGCCCGTCGCGAGCACCACCGCCGGAGCCGCCAGCCTGCGTCCACCCGCCAGATCGATGCCGGCGATAATGCCATTCGTGCAGACCAGCGCATCCGCCTCGCCCTCGACGATCGTGATGTTCGGCTCGCCTGCAATCGCGTGCTGGATCGCGGCGGCGTACAGCTTGCGGTCGGCCTGGATGCGCGGGCCCTGCACGGCCACGCCCTTGCTGCGGTTCAGCATCCGGTAGTGGATCGCCGCCGCATCCGCCGCGCGTGCGATCAGGCCATCGAAGGCATCGACTTCGCGCACGAGATGCCCTTTGCCGATCCCGCCGATCGCGGGATTGCATGACATCGCGCCGATCCGCGTGGCGTCGAAAGTGACGAGCGCGACACGCGCACCCCGCCGCGCCGCCGCGGCAGCCGCTTCGGTTCCGGCGTGTCCGCCGCCGATCACGATGACATCGAAACTGTTCACAGACCCGCGATGTATGCCGCCACCCGGTAAAGGTCAAAGTGGCGTTCCACGTGGAACGTCACTTTCCGATGCAGAACCGTCCGAACAGCGCGTCCAGCACGTCCTCGACATGCGAACGCCCGGTGATGGCGTCGAACGCGGCGCGCGCGAGGCGAAATTCTTCCGCGATCACAAGCGGATCGCCAATCCCTGCTGCGACGCACAATGATTGATGTGCAGTCCCGCATAGCTGTCGCTGTCGCTGATTGAGCGTCGGCACGTCGCCGGATGGCAGCAACTCCTTCGCCCGCGCTGTCAACGCGCCCCACAGCGCCGCATCGCCATCGTCCGCCAGTGCCGACACTGCGACGCGCCCCGGCGGTACGACCGCCCTGCCCGGCACGTCGCCGCGCGGGTGGACCAGGATAACATCGCTCGCGATACCGACCGGATTCGCGTCGCCGAGCCACAGCACGATATCGGCCGCTGCAACGCTTTCGTGCGTGCGAGCGATACCGATCGCCTCGATGGGATCGTCGGTCGCCTCGGCCAGGCCAGCAGTATCGGTCAACAGCCACGCGATACCGTCACGGACCACGGGCGCCTCTATGCGATCGCGCGTCGTGCCGGCGATCGGCGAGACGATCGCGGCATCACGTCCAACCATGCGGTTGAGGAGTGTGGACTTGCCGCTGTTGGGCGGCCCCGCCAGCACGACGCGGATGCCGTCGCGGAGGCGCTCGGCCGGCGGCTGTGCCAGCATCGCGGCGATGGCGTCGGCCAACTGCCCCGCCCCGGCCCGCACGGTCGCGGTGATCCCGTCCTCGTCCACCGCATCCGGTTCGTCGCTATGGTCGATCGCCGCCTCGATCATCGCCGACAGGCCGAGCAGCGTGTCGTTCCACGCCTCGATCCGCTGGCGCAGATGTCCCTCGGCAGCACGCAGAGCCGCGCGGCGCTGGCCCTCCGTCTCCGCCGCCAGCAGGTCGGCGAGCCCTTCGGCTTCGGTCAGGTCGATCCGACCGTTTTCGAGTGCCCGGCGGGTGAATTCCCCCGCCTGGGCAGCGCGCAAACCCGGCTGCGCGCTCAGGACCGCTTCCATCCGCCGGACGACCGCGCGGCTGCCGTGGACGTGGAGTTCGGCCAGATCCTCGCCGGTCGCGGTCTGCGGCCCGGGAAACAGGATAACGAGTGCGCGGTCGATCGCTTCGTCGCTCGACGGATCGCGCAGCCGGCGCAGGCTCGCGCGGCGCGGGTGGAGCGATGCACCGCCGGTCAGCGCCCGCACCGCGGCGAACGCCTGCGGGCCGCTGATCCGGATCACCGCCAGCGCGGCCGGCGGCGACCCGCTCGACAGCGCAAAGATCGTGTCGGTCATCCCCCGCTCTTGGTGCCCGCCTCGAACATCTGCCGCCAGAAGGCCATGCCGGCCTCGCCCATCGGCGCCCAGCTCTTCATCATCGTCTCGATCATCTCGGGCGGCACCCCGCCCTGCATCGTCTCGAGCATCATCGAGACATAGCGGTCGTGCAGCGGCGTCAGGTCGGGCAGGCCCATCGCGGCGCGCGCCTCGTGCGGCGTACAATCGATCTCGACGTTGATCTTCATGCGCCTTTTCCCCCATGCCGGCGTTCCGCTAGTCACCACGCTATGCGCGCGTTGCGCGGTGGTCTGCAATCCTTCCCTGACTGGAGCCCTTCGAATGAGCGATACGACGATCCCCACGCTGGACAGTGACGGCCAGTTTGCCGCCTATGTCGCCCGCCCCGCCGGCACGCCGCGCGCGGCCATCGTGGTCATCCAGGAAATCTTCGGCGTGAACCCCGGCATCCGCCGGAAGTGTGATCGCCTGGCCGAGGACGGCTATCTGGCGGTGGCGCCCGACCTGTTCTGGCGGATCGAGCCGGGCATCCAGCTCGACCCGGACGTCGAGGACGAGATGCAGCAGGCGCTGGGGCTGATGGGCAAGTTCAACCAGGATGCCGGTATCCGCGACATCGAAGCGACGATCCGCTGGGCGCGCTCGGAAGTCGAAGGCGGCAAGGTCGGGTGCGTCGGCTACTGCCTGGGCGGGCGGCTCGCGTACATGACCGCGGCGCGTACCGATGTGGATGCCAGCGTCGGATACTATGCGGTGGGCATCCCCGACCTGCTGCACGAGGCGCAGGCGATCGCGCACCCGCTGCTGCTGCACATCGCCGGCGACGACGGCTTCGTCGACAAGGAGACCCAGGCAAAGATGCACGAGGGGCTGGACGATCACCCCAAGGTCAGCTTGCGCGACTATCCGGGCGAGGACCATGGCTTCGCGACCGAGATGGGTGACCGCCGCTCGCCCGAAGCCGCCGACCGGGCCGATGCCGCGACCAAGGCGTTCTTCGCAGAACACCTCGGCTGATACGAAAAGGGGCGGTCCCGAAGGCCGCCCCTGTGTCGTTCAGAACAAGGTCCCCAGACCCACCTGCGGGTCGACGAACCCTTCGTAGATCATCTTGCCGGCGACGTAGAGGATGACGAGCAGGCCGACATAGGCGATCCAGCGGAAGCGCTCGATATACTTGGCGATGATGTTGGCGGCGAGGCCCATCAGCGCGACCGACAGCAGCAGGCCGATGACCAGGATGCCGGGATGCTCGCGTGCTGCCCCTGCCACCGCCAGGACGTTGTCCAGGCTCATCGACACGTCGGCGACGGCGACCGCCCAAGCCGCGCCGGCAAAGCTCTTGGCGGGCTTCAGATTGCCCAGTTCGTCGGCGTGGCCGCCGTCCTGGCGCAGCTCACGCCACATCTTCCACGATACCCACAGCAGCAACAGGCCGCCGGCAAAGATCAGCCCGACCACCTGCATCAGCTGCGTCACCGCCAGCGCAAAGATGATCCGCAACACCAGCGCGGCGATGATGCCGATCAGGATGACCTTCTTGCGCTGATCGGCGGGCAGGCCTGCGGCGAGCGCGCCGACGACGATTGCATTGTCGCCCGCCAGCATGACGTCGATCAGCAGCACCTGCAGGAACGCGCTGAGCGCGGCCGGCGAGCCGATATTGCTGAAATCCGCGACGATATGTTGCCAAAGTTCGGTCATGCGACCCGCGATAGCGGGGTTCGCGGGCGCAGCATAGCCGTCAAACGCGCGAGGTCAGTGCTTGCCGTAAGCGTCCTGCATTTCGCCGAGCCAGCCCGCACGCGGCACGACCGCGCCGACGTCACGACGCCGCTTGCGCGCTATCTCGACATCGATCGGATCGACGAAGGCAATCGCGACAGAAGAGCCATCGACGCGCACGACCCGGGCCAGCGCATTCTCGACCAGTCCGACCGTGACCGAAATCATCTCGCCGATCCGCAAACCCTCGACCCCCGACAGACGAAGCCCGGTCGCCGACAGATTGACCACTCGGTGCGTGGTCGCGTGGGACTGGTTCTGCCGATGCAGGACGCCGGTCAGCATCACGCTGGTACGATCGGCTCTCAACGGGCGGGACGGCTGTTCCATGGCTCCGCGGGATAGCAGCGGAACCCTAATTCACGTTTAACGACGTGGAATGGGCGCAGACCGGGGGGCACAAAAAAGGCGTGGGCAAAGCCCACGCCGTCGGCCGGGTTGCACCCGCCGGCCGAACCGGTGCGAGGCCCGCGCCAGTGTGGCGCGGGCCGCACGCGGTTACTGATTCATGCTGTCGAAGAAATCGTCGTTGGTCTTCGAATTCTTCATCTTGTCGAGCAGGAATTCCATCGCATCGACGGTGCCCATCTGCATCAGAATGCGGCGCAGCACCCACATCTTGGTGAGCTTGTCCTTCTCGACCAGCAGCTCTTCCTTGCGAGTACCCGACTTGCCGACGTCCAGCGCGGGAAAGATGCGCTTGTCCGCCACCTTGCGGTCGAGGACGATTTCCGAGTTGCCGGTGCCCTTAAACTCTTCGAAGATGACTTCGTCCATGCGGCTGCCGGTATCGATCAGCGCGGTGGCGATGATCGAGAGCGAGCCGCCCTCCTCTATATTGCGCGCCGCACCGAAGAAGCGCTTCGGGCGCTGGAGGGCGTTGGCGTCGACACCGCCGGTCAGGACCTTGCCCGAGCTCGGCACGACCGTGTTGTAGGCGCGACCGAGACGCGTGATCGAATCGAGCAGGATGACGACATCCTTCTTGTGCTCGACCAGGCGCTTGGCCTTCTCGATCACCATTTCGGCGACCTGGACGTGGCGCGTGGCGGGTTCGTCGAAGGTCGAGCTGACCACCTCGCCCTTTACGCTGCGCTGCATGTCGGTGACTTCTTCCGGCCGCTCGTCGATCAGCAGGACCAGCAGGAAGACCTCCGGATGGTTGTCGGTGATCGCCTTGGCCATGTTCTGCAGCATGACCGTCTTGCCGACACGCGGGGGCGCGACGATCAGCGTGCGCTGGCCCTTGCCCTGCGGGCTGACGATATCGATGACGCGCGCCGACTTGTCCTTCTGCGTCGGGTCGAGCTGATCGAGGATCAGCTTCGATTCCGGGTACAGCGGAGTCAGATTGTCGAAGTTGACGCGGTGGCGCACGGCGTCGGGGTCGTCGAAATTGACCTTCAGCAGCTTGGTCAGCGCGAAATAGCGTTCGCCGTCCTTAGGCCCGCGGATTTCGCCCTCGACCGTGTCACCGGTGCGCAGGCCGTACTTCCGCACCTGGTTGGGCGAGATGTAGATGTCGTCCGGCCCGGCGAGATAGTTCGCCTCGGGCGAGCGCAGGAAGCCGAAGCCGTCGGTCAGCACCTCGATCGTGCCCAGACCCATGATCTGCTCGCCGTTTTCCGCCAGCACCTTCAGGATCGCGAACATCAGATCCTGCTTGCGCAGGGTCGATGCGCTTTCGACACCCAGCTCCTCGGCCATGCTGACCAGCTCGGCGGGGCTCTTCTTCTTCAGGTCTTTGAAATGCATCTGTGGCGTCCGGATGGGAGGCTGTCGGGGGATTTCGGGCGCGGAGTGGTCAGGAACCGACGCTGGCGCGAACGAGAGAGGAGGTAAGACGCGCCCGCTGGACTGCGGTGTCGCGCTCGGGAGGCGGGTTAGGATTGGGCCGGGACCAAGTCAACCCGTCAGAACGGTTTCACCACCACCAGCACGACGATCAGGATCGCGGCGAGCGCCGGGACCTCGTTGATCAGGCGCAGCTGGCGGCCGGTCAGCGTGGCGTGGCCAGTGCCGAGCTTGCGCGCATAGCCGACCGCCCAGCCATGATAGCCGCTGAGCAGCACGACCACGAGCAGCTTGGCATGCAGCCAGCCGAGCCCGGGCACACCGTCGAACAATCCGGCATTGGCCGCGAGCAGCAGCCCGAGCACCCAGACGATGACGAGCGACGGCGTCAGGATCATGCGGCGCAGGACGCCTTCCCGCTTCGTCCAGCGGGCTTCCTCGGCCGCGTCGCCCAGCCCTTCCTGGTGATAGACCAGATAGCGCGGCAGCATGAACAGGCCCGCCATCCAAAAGATGACGAAGACGACATGCGCCGCCTTTACCCACAGATAGGATGCCCCGAGGAGATTGGTCATGCGCGCGACCGTACGCGATCGATCAGCCGCTGGACATGGTCGATGGGCGTGAACTGGCCGATACCGTGGCCCAGATTGAAGACGTGCGCACGTCCGGCCAGCGCGTCCAGGATGCGATCGATACCAGCGTCCAGCGCCGCCCCGCCGGCGAACAGCGCGATCGGATCGAGGTTGCCCTGCACCGGCAGGCCGGTCGGCAGCACCGCGTTCGCCCAGGCGGGATCGACCGTCTCGTCCAGCCCGACCGCATCCGGCCGGACCCCCGCGACATAATCGACCAGCTTCGCGCCCGATCCCTTGGGGAAGCCGATGACCGGAGTCCCCGGACACCGTGCGTGCAGGCGTTCGACGATGCGGGCGTTGGGCGCGATGACCCAATTCTCATACTGCGTCGGGCTGAGGCTGCCGGCCCAGCTGTCGAACAACTGCACCGCCTCGACGCCGTGCGCGATCTGCTGCGCGAGATACTCGACGGTCAGATCGACGATACGATCGACCAGCGCCGCCATCGCGCCGCGGTCGGCATAGGCGAGCGTCCGCGCCTCCGCCTGGTCCTTCGACCCCTGCCCTGCGATCATGTAGGTCGCGACCGTCCAGGGCGATCCCGCGAAACCGAGGAACGTCACCTCCGGCGGCAGGCCTGCGGATACACGGGTGCAGGTGTCGTAGATCGGCTGGAGCTTGGCCGTGTCCGGCTCACCCAGCGCATCGATCGCCTCACGGGTCGTCAGCTTCGGCGCAAGGCGTGGCCCCTCCCCGGCTTCGAACCACAGGTCCTGGCCCAGCGCCCACGGCACCATCAGGATATCGCTGAACAGGATCGCCCCGTCGAAGCCGAAGCGGCGGATCGGCTGGAGTGTGATTTCGGTCGCCGCTTCCGGATCGGTCGCGAGTGCCAGGAACCCGCCCTTCTCCGCCCGAAGCGCACGATACTCCGGCAGATACCGTCCTGCCTGTCGCATCAGCCACATCGGCGGCACCGACGGCATATCCCCACGGAGCACCGAAAGGAGCGGTTTCGAAGGCGCTGATCCGGTCACGTCACGTCCCAACATAAAATAAGAAGAGAATATATAGGTTGTTGAAGGTTGTTGGCGCGTGGGTAGCGGGGTTTCTTGCGGCGTCCAGACTCTGCCAACAGATTGACGCTCGAAAACCTCAGATCCCTGCGCGATTCGATTCCGCCATCCCCGTTATCCACAGCCTGTGCGCGGAAAGCGGAAATGTGATGTGCGTTGTGGATATCCGTGGATGAATCGACCGGTTCTCGGCGGTTTGGCGGCGGCCCCGAGTTACGCTATCCGCCATCCCCATGTTGTCCACAGATCGCTCCCACTGATGCGTCTGCACCTTCATCTGCTGTCGGATTCGACAGGCGAGACGCTGGAGAATATCGCCAAGGCCGCGCTCGCGCAGTTCGACGATGTCGATACCCAGCGCCACTTCTGGCCGATGATCCGCAACGAAGCGCATCTGGAACGCGTGCTCGCCGAGATCGGCCAGCATCCGGGCCTCGTGCTGTTCACCCTGGTCAACCCGAACATCCGCATGATGCTGGAGGACCGGTGTCGCGCGATGGGCCTGCCCGCGGTGGCGCCGCTGGACGGGGTGAACGACGCGCTGTCGGGGTTGCTCGGACAGGAAGCCAAGGCGCGGCCGGGGCGCCAGCACATGCTCGATGCGGCGTATTTTGCCCGGGTCGAGGCGATTCAGTGGACGATCGCGCATGACGACGGGATCGCATCGGACGATTGGGAAGAGGCGGATATCGTGCTGGCGGGCGTCAGCCGGTCGTCCAAGACGCCGACGTCGATCTACCTCGCCAACCGCGGATACAAGGCGGCGAACATCCCGATCGTCGTCGAAAGCCCGCCGCCGCCGATCCTCTACCGGCTGAAGAAACCGCTGGTCGTCGGCCTGACGACGAGTGCCGACCGGCTGGTCCAGATCCGCCGCAACCGTTTGCTGTCGCTCAACCAGCGGACGGAGACGGCCTATGTCGAGCAGGAAGCGGTGACGCGCGAGATCGCCTATGCCCGCCGCCTGTTCGCCGACAACGGCTGGCCGGTGATCGACGTGACACGCCGATCGATCGAGGAAACCGCCGCCGCGATCATCGCGCTGGTCAGCGAACGCAATCTGCCGAAGGTCGAGACATGAGACTGATCCTGGCCTCCGGCAGTGCCTCGCGCCGGGCGATGCTGGACGCAGCCGGCGTGACCTTTGCGATCGAGCGGCCGAACGTGGACGAGGATGCCGCCAAGGCATCGCTGCTGTCCGCCGGCACAGCGCCGCGCGACGTCGCGGATGCGCTGGCGCAACTGAAGGCAGTCAAGGTGTCGGCGCGCGATCCTGCCGCGCTGGTGCTGGGATCGGATTCGGTCGTCGAACTGGCCGACGGGACGATGCTCGACAAGCCGACCTCGCGCGAGAACGCTGCCGATCACCTGCGCCGGATGTCGGGCAAGCGCAGCCGGCTGCACAGCGCGGCGGTGATCGTCGAGGCCGGGCGCCCGGTCTGGCGCGAGGTCGATACCGCGCAATTGTTCGTGCGGCCTGTGTCGGAGGCGTTCATCGACGCCTATCTCGACGTCGAATGGCCCGCGATTTCGGGCTGCGTCGGCTGCTTCCGCATCGAGGGGCCGGGGGCGCAACTGTTTTCACGGATCGACGGCAGCCAGTTCACCGTGCTCGGCCTGCCGCTGCTGCCGGTGCTGGATTACCTGCGCGTGCGCGGCATGCTGATGTCATGACGCCGTACGCCGAGGTGATCGGCGACCCGATCGCGCAATCGAAATCGCCGGTGATCCACCGGTTCTGGCTCGACGCGCTGGGTATCGTCGGGGACTATCGACGGGTCCATGTCACGCCGGAAATACTGACCGATTACATCGAGCGGCGCCGGCATGATCCGAGTTGGCGCGGGTGCAACGTCACCATGCCGCACAAGCTGGCGGTAATGGATCTGGTCGATGCAGTCGATCCGATCGCGGAGCGGGTTGGGGCGGTCAACACGATCGTTCCGCACGAGGGCCGGCTCATCGGTTACAACACCGATGTCGGCGGGATCATCGAACCGCTGAAGCGGCATGATCGGCGGATCGGAGAGTATGCGAACCATGTCGCGACCTACGCGCAGGTCATCGGCGCCGGTGGGGCCGCCCGCGCGGCGGGTGTCGCTCTGGCGTCGCTGTACGATGTCGAATTCTACAACCGCACGCCGGACAAGGCGGTTGCGTTGGCCGAGCTTTTCGGATTTCCGTCGCATTCTGGAATGGGCCTCGACAGGGTTGGTCCAATCCGCAATGCCGACGATGGGCCGGACGATCAGCGCTATAGCCACGTCGTCTTCAATGCGTCGTCGATGGGCATGATCGGGCAGCCGCCCGTCCCGATCGACCTGGATTCATATTATCCGGACACGATCGTGTTCGATGCGGTCTACGCGCCGCTGGAAACGCCGCTGCTGGCTGCTGCGCGGGCGCGGGGGCTGCGGACGGTCGATGGGCTGGAGATGCTGATCGGGCAGGCGGCGCTGGCGTTCGCGCTGTTCTTCGGGACCGAGCCGCCGCGCGAGCGCGACGTCGAATTGCGTGCGCTGCTGACGGCATGACGATCATTCTCGGCCTCACCGGTTCGATCGGGATGGGCAAGTCCACAGTCGCGGCGATGTTCGCCGATGCCGGCGTGCCGGTGTTCGACGCCGACGCCGCCGTCCACGCCCTGCAAGGGCCGGGCGGGCGAGTCGTCGCGGCGATCGAGGCACGGTTTCCGGGTACCACCGGGTCGAGCGGGGTGAATCGCACGGCGCTGGGCGAGGCAGTGATCGGCAACCGCGAGGAATTCGCCGCGCTGGAGGCGATCGTCCACCCCGCTGTCGCCGCGGAGCGTGAGGCGTTCCTTGCCGCCCACGCCGATGCGCCGCTGGTCGTGCTCGACGTACCTTTGCTGTTCGAGGCGGGGGGCTGGCAGGCGGTGGATCGGATCGCGGTCGTCTCGGCCGCGCCCGAGGTCCAGCGCGCGCGCGTGCTCGCCCGGCCGGGAATGAGCGCGGCGCGGTTCGATGCGATCCTGGCCAAACAATGGCCGGATGCGGAGAAGCGCGCGCGCGCCGACTTCGTCATTCCGACCGACGTTTCGCTCGACGCGACGCGGACAGCGGTCGCACGCGTCATCGCTTGCGTGAACGGCGCGGCAGGAGGATAAGTCCTTCATGCGCGAAATCGTGTTCGATACCGAAACCACCGGCCTCAGCTTCGCCGGGGGCGACCGCCTGGTCGAAATCGGCTGCGTGGAGCTGGTCAACCGGGTCGAAACCGGACGGACCTATCACGCCTATCTGAACCCCCAGCGCGACATGCCCGAGGAAGCGGAGCGGGTGCACGGCCTGTCGGCGCGCTTCCTGTCCGACAAGCCGCTGTTCGCGCATGTCGTCGAGGATATGCTGGAGTTCCTGGGCGACGCACCGCTGATCGCGCACAACGCCGGGTTCGACTTCTCCTTCCTGAACGGCGAACTGCTGAAGCACGGCCGCACCGAGATCTGCCGCAGCCGCATGGTCGATACACTGATGATCGCGCGGACCCGGCATCCCGGCGCCAAGCATACGCTGGACGCGCTGTGCGTCCGCTACGGCATCGACCGTTCCCACCGTATCGTCCACGGCGCGCTGCTCGACGCGCAACTGCTCGCGCAGGTCTATGTCGAGCTGACCGGCGGGCGTCAGATCGGCCTCGGCCTGGCGGTCGATACGGTCACTGACGCCCCCGCCGCCCTGGCTGCCGTCCGTGCCGAAATGCGCCCGCCCCGGCCGCATGCCGCAACCCCTGCAGAACTCGCCGCACACGCCGAGTTTATGCGCGGGGTCAAGGAACCGCTGTGGGGGGGCGCTGCGTTCGGTTGACGGACAGCGGGGCCAGACCTAGGTCCCCGCACCCCAGAAAACAAAAAGGAGATGCTCATGGAAATCCGGGTTTCGGGTCATCAGGTCGACACCGGCGAGGCGCTGAAAGCCCACGTCGAGGACCGCCTCCAGGGTATCGCCGACAAGTATTTCTCCCGCGCGATTTCAGCGCAGGTGACGTTCGGCAAGGGGCCCCACGACCACGGGTTCAAGTGCGACATCGTCGCGCACGTGATGCAGGGCCTGGTGCTGAAGGGCCATCACGAGACGTCGGGCGACGAAGCGCGCCTGGCGTTCGACGGCGCCGCCGACAAGATCGAGAAGCAGCTGCGTCGCTACATGCGCCGCCTGAAGGACCGCAACGCCGGCCAGGCCGCCGACTTTGCGGAGGCCAACGGCTATGACAACGCCGGCTACACCGTGTTCAACGGCGGTCCCGAGGAAGAAGCGGAGGTCGCCGACGCGCCGCTGATCATCGCCGAGACGCGCGTCGACGTGCCGGATGCCAGCGTATCGGATGCGGTGATGATGCTCGATCTGCGCAACACAAATGCGCTGCTGTTCAAGAACAGCGGGACGGGCAACTTCAACATGGTCTATCGCCGCCACGACGGCACGATCGGGTGGGTCGAGCCCAACCGGGCCGGCTGATCCGGACACGAAAGGGGCATCATGACGACGGCCGATCTCGGCGACCTGCTGGTTCCGCAAGCGGTGCTGGCCGATGTCGCGGCGGGCAACAAGCGGGCGCTGTTCGCAGCGCTTGGCGCTGCCGCGGCGAAAGTGTGGTCGCTGGACGAGACGGTCGTCGCCGCCGCGCTCGCCGCGCGCGAAAAGCTCGGGACCACCGGCTTCGGCGGCGGCGTCGCGGTGCCCCATGCCCGGATCGACGGGCTGGAGGCGGTGCGCGGCGTCTTCATCCGCCTGCCGCGGGCGATCGATTTCGACGCGGTGGATTCGCATCCGGTCGATCTCGTCTTCATGATGCTGTCGCCGCCGGAGGCCGGCGCCGACCATCTGAAGGCACTGGCCCGCGTGTCGCGGCGGCTGCGCGACCGCAATTTCGCCGAGAAGCTGCGCGGAGCCGGCTCGCCCGATGCACTCTACGCGCTACTGACCGCGGCCGAGACGCGTGACGCCGCCTGACGCCGGGCCGTCCGGGGCGGAGGCACATTACCGGTCGCTCGAAGCGCTCTATGCCTCGGCGCCGATCAACGCGCTGTTCGAATCGCGGCTGGCGATCCCGGCTGCCGGAATCAGCCGGATCGCCTTCACGCTCGACGCCCGGCATTTCCACGCCGCCGGTGCGGTCCATGGCACCGCCTATTTCAAGATGCTCGACGATGCCGCCTTCTACGCCGCGAACAGCCTGGTCACCGACCGCTTCCTGCTAACGACTGCGTTCAACCTGCTGTTCACCCGGCCGCTCGGTCCGGGTGCGGTCACCGCGGAGGGGCGGTGGGTCAGCGGTCATCGCCGCGTGCTGATCGCGGAGGCGCGGATGATCGACGCATCGGGCGAGGAGGTCGCGCGCGGCACCGGCACTTTCATGAAATCGCGCATCCCGCTCGCCGGGCTCGACGGCTACCGCAGCAGCGCGCCGTGACGCCGCGGCTGACGGCGGACTTCCAGGTCAAGGCGCTGCTCCGCCGGGTCCACGCCGCCGGCGGATCGGCGATGGTGCTGGCCAGGGGGGATGCGATGTCCGGTACGATCCTGGTCGTGGCGCTGGAGCGCGGGGCGGGGCCGGTTTGTTGGGAGCGCGATGTCACGGGCAAGGGTCTCACCCGTTGTGGTCCGGCCGATGGCTCCCCCCAAGATGTGGACGACTATTGGCATCGACGGCGACGAAACGATCCGGATTTATGGGTCGTCGAACTGGATATCGCATCAGCCGAACGGTTCGCCGCTGAAACGATCACGTCGGTTTGACTCTGAAGGCCCGATGAACGAGACGCGGGCTTCCTAAGTTCGCGTTGTGCCGCGTGGGGTGCGATCCCAATCGGTTACGCAGTCGGGGGGCCTACCCGGACGACTTCGGCCAGTCAGGCGAACAACGCCGCTGCCGATCCCGTCGTCTCGCGTACCAACCGCATAATATCGAAGTTGAATGTTGCTGTTCGCCCGTGCCGCATCCGTTGCGGCCGTTTCTTTGTGTGCCGCATTTCTGCTGGGCACCACCACGCCGGGTTTCGCGCAGGAAGTTCCGTCCGCGCATGTCTCGACGCTCAATGCCCTGGCGCTTCCCCAGGTCCCGATGACGCCCACCGCGCCGGACAGCGAAGCCGCCCCCCAGGCCACTTTCCAGCCTGCCGTCCTCCAGACGGTCCAGTCGCTCCCCCAACCCGCCCCCGCCGTCGTCCAGAGTGACGAGGAGGATTACGACAGCCTGGCCGACGCCGTCGCCGACCAGTCGGGTGCGCTCGACGATGCCGAGCTGCGCTGCCTGGCCGCCGGCGTCTTCTTCGAATCGAAGGGTGAGCCGCTTGCCGGCCAGCTCGCGGTTGCGCAGACCATCCTCAACCGCACCAAGTCGGGCCGCTTCCCCAAGTCGGTCTGCGGCGTGCTGACCCAGGCTGGCCAGTTCTCGTTCGTCCGCGGCGGCACGGTGCCGTCGGCCGAGGGGCGTAACGGCTGGCAGACCGCGGTCGCCGTCGCCAAGGTCGCCGCCAACCAGCTGTGGGACGGCGCCGCCGACAAGGCGCTGTTCTTCCACGCCCGCCGCGTCTCGCCGGGCTGGCGCATGACGAAGATCGCCGCGATCGGCAATCACGTCTTCTATCGCTGATCTTTCCAGCGTTCGCGAGATGTTCTAAAGGGGCGCGATGGTTTCCGTCGCGCCCCTTGTCATATCCGACACCTGCGAACGGCTGGTCGCGACCGACGTGTCGCGCGGCGTGTGCCGGATGCTGCTGCGCCATGATATCGTCGCCATCGCCGAAGTCCCGCTCGACGGCGGGCGGCGGGCCGACCTGATGGCCATCGGGCCGAAGGGCGAACTGGTGATCGTCGAGATCAAGGTCTCGCGCGCCGACCTGCTGGGCGATGCCAAGTGGACAGAGTATCTGCCGCACTGCGACCGTTTCTTCTGGGCGGTACCGTCCGGATTCGATGCGTCACCGCTGGAAGGCGAAGCGTTCCTGCCCGAGCGGGCCGGTGTCATCGTCGCCGACCGCTATGACGCTGCGATCGTGCGGGAGGCCGCGGTGGTCGCGATGCCGGCGACGGCGCGGCGCAAGTGCACGACGGCACTGGCGCGGCGTGCCGCGCGGCGGGTTATGGGTCTGGTCGATCCTGAAGCGTTCGGTGCGGACGGCGTCGGCCGGCGTTAGCCGGACGAAGACTCGTCGCGGCGGGCAGCGGATCGGCATAGCCGATCCGTCTGACGGCGGGACGGGGTCAGATGACTTTCAGAGCTTCGGCCCCGACACTCCGCGCGATCCGGGCTTTGGCGCGTCGGTCAGCAGCTTGGTCAGCGCAGGCGTGCGATTGTCCTGTTTGGCGTAATCGCGCGCGGTCATGCCGGCGACGCGATCGGCCTGGTCGGGGTTGGCACCGGCCTTCAGCAGCGTGTCGGCCAGGTCGCGATTGCGCAGCTGCACGGCGCGGATCAGCGGGGTTTCGCCCGACGTGTTCGCCATGTTCACGTTCGCCTTGCTCTTCAGCAGGGTGTCGACGCACTCGTCGCAATTGCCGTTGATCGCCAGCAGCAGCGCGGTGTTGCCGCGCGCGTCCTGCGCGTTGATCGCGGCACCACGGCTCAGCAGGAAGCGGATATAGGTGGCGTCATTGCGGCGCGTGACGATGTGCAGCGCGGTATCGCCGTTCGTCGAATCCTTGGTGTTGACGATCGTCGAGCCCGGCTTGTCGAGCATTTGCGTCACCTTGGTCCCGTCGGCGTCGCGCACCGCCTTCAGGAACTCGTAGCTGTCGGACATCCGCTGCGCCGGCGCGGCGGCGGGCAGGGTGGCGACGGTGGCGGCAAGCAGGATGGCGAGCGGGCGGATCATGGGCAGACGGGCCTCTGGACGATGGCTTGGGGTTGCAGACCTGCGCCTATCAGATCATGGCTGGCGATACCATGAACAGCTTGCCGATCCGGGCGCTCGCCCTCGCTCTCGCGCTGACCGCCTGCAACGCCCAGCCGACCGATACCCCCGCCGCACCGCCGCTGGCCGGCGCGCGGATCGGCGGTCCGTTCACGCTGACGAACGGGGACCGCAAGACGGTCACCGACCGTGACTTCGCCGGCAAATATCGCATCGTCTATTTCGGCTATACCTTCTGTCCCGACGTGTGCCCCGTCGATGTGCAGACGATCGGCGCGGGGTTGAAGGCGTTCGAGGCGCGCGATGCGGCCAGGGCGCGGGACGTCGTGCCGATCTTCGTGACGGTCGATCCCGCGCGCGACACGCCGCCGGTGGTGAAGGCGTTCGTCGCCAATTTCCACCCGCGGATGGTCGGGTTGACCGGCATGCCGCAGCAGATCGCCGATGTCGCACGTGCCTACGGCATCTTCTACCAGAAGGGGAAGGTGTCGCCCGGCGGCGGCTATATGATGGACCACAGCCGGCAGGCGTATCTGATGGGCAGGGACGGCCAGCCGATCGCGCTGCTGCCGGTCGAGGGCGGGGCGGACAAGGTCGCCGACGAACTGCAACGCTGGGTCCGGTGAGCGACGACCGTTTCTGGGAGACGACGCCGCTCGCGAAACTCGACCGCGCGCAGTGGGAAGCGCTGTGCGACGGGTGCGGTAAATGCTGCCTGCACAAGCTGGAGGATGAGGACACGGGCGAGCTTATGCCGACCAACGTCGCCTGTCGCCTGCTCGATCGGCGGATGGGCATGTGTTCGGACTACAAGCATCGCCACGCCTATGTCGCCGAATGCGTCCGGCTGACCCCGCGGCTGGTCGACGAACTCGACTGGCTGCCGACGACCTGCGCGTACCGGCTGCGCGGGGAGGGGCGCCCGCTGCCCGACTGGCATTACCTGGTCTGCGGGGACCGCGAGGCGGTGCATGTCGCAGGCGAATCCACGCGCGGCTGGACGATAAGCGAGGATGACGCCGGCGATTTCGAACATCACCTGGTCGAGCGGGAGTTGTGAGCGCCGCCGACGTCGAGGTCGTCCGCCACCCGCGCGCACGACGGATGAAACTGGCGTTCGACCCGGCGAGCGGCCGCGTGCGACTGGTGCTGCCGACCCGCGCGAAACTGGCGGTCGGTCTGGCATGGGTCGAGGAACATCGCGGCTGGATCGCACAGCAGCAGGCGAAGCTGCCCCAGGGACAGCCGTTCGAGCCCGGCGCGGTCATTCCGATCGGCAGTGACGATGTCACGCTGGTATGGGACGAAACGGCCCCGCGGACCCCTCGGTTGGCCGACGCGCGGCTGATGGTCGGCGGCCCGCGCGACGGGTTCGAGGGCCGCGTGCTGCGCTGGTTGCGGCGTGAGGCGCTGCGGGTGCTGTCGATCGAAACCGCCGAGTATGCCGCTCGGGCCGGCGTCACCGTCAGCGCGGTCGGGGTCGGCGATACGCGGTCGCGGTGGGGCAGTTGCGCGTCATCGGGTGCGATCCGCTATAGCTGGCGGCTGATCCTGGCGCCCGCGGCCGTGCGGCGCGCGACCGTCGCGCATGAGGTCGCGCACCGTGTGCATATGAACCATTCGCCGGCCTTCCACGCGCTCGTCGCCGAATTGTACGGGCGCGACCCAACGCCCGAACGCCGATGGCTGAAGACCAACGGCGCCCGGCTTCACTGGTTCGGTCGCACCGGTTCCTGATCGCGCTGGACTGGGGCCGCCGCTTCACGTGGAGCATCGCCCCGGCGCTGCGGCGGCAGGTCGCGGGCATCGCGCGGCGGCGTGCGACCGGTGACGCGATCGAGCCAGTCCTGGTCGAGCCGCTGCTGTTCGGCATCGGGGTCGCCGGTGTTCGGCGGCGGCGGTACGTCGTCGTCGCCTGGCGGTTGCTGTTCGCCGGTCGCCTCGGGCGGGACCGGGTTGCCGTCGGCATCGACGAAGGCGCCGGCATCGGCATTGCCGTAATAGGCCTCGTCATCCGGTTCGAGCTGCCAGTCGGGCAGGGTGACCTGCGTATCAAACTGTTCGACCGGGCGATTGGCGACCGCCTGGCGCATGAAGCCGGCGAATGCGCGGGCGGGGGCGGTCCCGCCTTGCAGGCCGGGGATCGTCTTCGCGTCGTCGCGGCCCATCCATACGCCGGTGGTCAGCCCGCTGGAGAAGCCCAGGAACCAGCCGTCCTTGTTCGACGTGGTCGTGCCGGTCTTGCCCGCGACCGGCCGGCCGATCTGCGCGGCGCGCGCGGTGCCGGTGTTGACCGCGGTCTGGAGCAGGTCGGTCATCTGCGCGGCGACCTGCGGAGAGACGAGCACGCGGCTGGTATCGACCTGATGCTGGTAGATGACCTGGTTGTTCGCGGTCACGCGGGTGATGCCGTAGGGCGTCACCGCCACCCCCTTTTGCGAAATGCTGGCAAAGGCGCGGGTCATGTCGATCAGGCGGACATCGCTGGTTCCCAGCACCATCGACGGCTGCGTGTTGATCGGCGTGGTGATGCCGAAGCGGCGCGCCATGTCGGCGACGGTGCCGAAACCGACCTCCAGACCCAGCTTTGCCGCGATCGTGTTGATCGAATAGGCAAAGGCGGTGCGCAGGTCGATCGTGCCGGAAAAGCGGCGCGAGGAATTGCGCGGACTCCACCCCTCGATCGTGACGGGTTCGTCGACGACCTGGTCGTCGGGCTTCCGCCCCGCCTCCAGCGCGGCGAGGTAGACGAACAGCTTGAACGCAGAACCGGGCTGGCGCGTCGCCTGGGTCGCACGGTTGTAGATCGAGGCGACATAATCCTTGCCGCCGACCATCGCGCGGACTTCGCCACCGCGGTCGAGCGCGACGAGCGCACCCTGCGCGCCGCCGGGCGTGTTGGCGCGGATCGCGGCGTCGGCGGCGCGCTGCATCGACAGGTCGAGCGTCGTCCACACCTCCAGCGGCTCGACCGTCTCGTCGATCAGCATCTCCAGCTGCGGCAGCGCCCAGTCGGTGAAATAGCGCACCGAATTCTGCATCGGCTCGGGCGCCAGCTTGACCGCCTTGATGTCGTCGGATGTCACGTCTGCCGCGCCAGGGACGCCCTGGCGCTGCATCAGGCGCAGCACCACGCGCCCGCGATCGACCGCGGCGGAGGCGTCCGCAGTCGGCGAATAGTTGCTCGGCGCCTTCACCAAGCCGGCGATGATCGCGGATTCGGGGAGCGTCAGGCTGGTCGCGGGATGGCCGAAGAACTTTCGGCTGGCGGCGTCGATCCCGTACGCGCCGCCGCCGAAATACGCCTTGTTCAGGTACAGCTCGAGGATCTGGTCCTTGGTAAACTTTCGCTCCAGCGCCAGCGCCAGAATGCCCTCGCGCACCTTGCGGCCGTAGGAGCGGTTGGACGTCAGGAACACGTTGCGCGCCAGCTGCTGGGTAATGGTCGAGACGCCCGCAACCCGTTTGTCGCGTTCGAAGCTGACCTGGACGCCGCGCGCGATGCCGACGGGATCGATGCCGACGTGGCTGTAGAACCGCCGATCCTCGACCGCGACCATGGCATCGCGCATCGGTTCGGGGATCTGCGAATAGGGAATCCACTCGCCATAGCTCGGCCCGAGCGACACGATAACCGTGCCGTCGGCGGCATGAACTCGGATCATCTGCCCGTTGGGCGACGACTTCAGCGTATCGAAGCTCGGCAGCGACCCGCGCGCGGTGTAGACCGCGATGACCAGCGCGATAATCGCCAACACCGCCGTCGTCAGGCCGATGGCGACCGTCCACTTGAGGATACGGCGCCAGCGGGGGGGCTGTTTGGCGGCGGTGCGGGTGCGGGGACGTTGAGCCATCGGTTTATGGCTCAAGCGATTACGCGCTTAGCGAACCCTGAACAAGCGTCCCCGCCGTGCGGCGATCAGTCGCCGCGCGGATGAAAATCGAGCGCGACCGAATTGATGCAATAGCGAAGGCCCGTCGGCGGCGGGCCGTCGGGGAAGACATGGCCCTGATGCCCGTCGCAGGCGGCGCAGCGGACCTCGACCCGGCGCATCCCGTGGCTGACATCACTGTGCTCGCTGATCGCGTCCGGGGACGCCGGCTGGGTGAAGCTGGGCCAGCCCGACCCGGAGTCATATTTGTCGTCGCTGTCGAACAGCGCAGTGCCGCAGCCGGCGCAGACATAGACGCCGTCCGCCTTGTTGATGTCGTACTTGCCGGCGAACGCACGCTCCGTGCCCGCTTCGCGCAGGACGTGATATTGTTCGGGGGTCAGCTTCTGGCGCCATTCGGCGTCGGACAGGGTCACATGTTCCATGACGGCCGATGTGTGGAGCGGGGGCGGACTCGTCAATGCCCCGGGTGCGTGATCCGCGTAAGTCGTGCCGCCAGGCGGGCGAGGCCGGGGATGGGCACGCCCGCCAGCAACAGGCGGGTGCCCAGCCGGTGGTCGGCGGCGGCGCGGATCAGTCCGGCAGCGGCGAGCGGGCGTGCCGCGCGGCGGGCGAAGCCGTGCTGATAGTCGGCCGCCGATGTCCCTGCCGCAATCGCCTGCGCCGCCATGACCCCGCTTGCCAGCGCGATGCCGATGCCTTCGCCGGCCAGCGACGGGATGACCGCGGCCTGGTCGCCCAGTCGGTACACATCGTCGATCGTCGTCGCGGTGCGCCAGCCATAGGGCACGTTGGCGATGGCATCGATCGGTGCGGCGGGGTCGAGCGTGGCCAGACGATCGGCCACCAACGGACTTTCGTCGGCGATCGCGCGCAGCAGCGCGGCCGGATCGCCCGCGGCCTGCAATCGCGACCGGGCGACCGCCATGCAGAAATTGGCGCTGCCGTCCTCCTGCACGGCAAGCCCCGCATAGCCGCCGTCGAACAGATGGAGCTCGATCGCATCGCCGATAGCGGGCGATGCGGGCAGGCGAACGCGTATGCCGAGGATCGGGTCGGGATCGGCCACGGCATCGCGCGTGCTGCCGCGCAGGTCGTGCTTGCCGGTCGCGAGCAGGACTGCATCGCCGGTGACGCTGGCGCCGTCGCCCAGCCGCGCGGTGCGGCCCTCGAGCGCACGGATGGTCACGCCGCGCTCGATCCCGACGCCCAGCGCAGCGGCGCGGGCGAGCAGCAGCGTGTCGAGCCGCGCGCGCGAGACGGCACGGGCCGGGGCGGGGAGGGGGGCTTCGGCCGTGCGCGTCCCCACGCACAGACGGACGCGCGTGATCGTGTTCGGGTTGAGAGCGTCGGGCGCGATCCCCAGCCGATCGACCGCGGCCAGCGTCTGCCAGCTCAGGAATCCGCCGCACAATGCGTCGGGCACGTCGCGCGCGCGGTCGAGAATGGTCGCGCGGATACCGTGCGTCGCCAGTGCGATCGCGGCGGCCGCCCCCGCCGGGCCACCGCCCAGGATCAGCGCCGGCGGTCGACGCATAGCCGGAACGGGAAAACGCGATGGACGCGGGCGTGCGTGATACCGGCCTCGGCCAGGATCGGCACCCACTCGCCCGGGCGATAGCTGCGCGCGATCGACAGATGACCATCGTGGCGGACGATGCGGTGCCAGCGGAAGAGCCGTGCCAGCCACGGCCAGGCGGCATAGGCGAACGCATGGCGGTGCAGGTCGTTGACCAGCCACCCGCGCCGCGCCTCGCTGTCCATGAACCGCAGGAAGGCGACGAGCTGGTCGCGGGTCATGTGATGCGCGACCAGGCTGGAGAGGACGACGTCCCAGCCTTCGCCGGCCAGATCGGCATAGTCGCCGGTGCGATAGTCGATGGTCGAACCGGCCGGTGTATGCGCCTGCGCCGCGGGCACGCTCGACGGGTTGAGGTCGATCCCGACCAGCTCGACCGCGATACCGCGCCTGGCCGCCCAGCGCGCGATGCGGCGGAGCATGTCGCCGTCGCCGAACCCGACGTCGAGGATCTTCATGGAAGTCGCGCCGCGCGACATCGCATCAAGGAAGGCGAGCGTCGGCCGGGCTGCCAGCGTTACCGTGTTGACCTGCGCCAGGTCGGCCAGCACCGCGGTATAATCGGCGACCGGCAGGTCGGGCGCGTCCATCAGCTCTTCGGCCTGCGCCCGAACCGCCAGCGTCATGCGCTGTGGAACCCGAAGCCTTCGGCGACGAGGCCGGGGCCGAAGGCGAGTGCCACGCCGCGCGCCATCGGGCGGTCGATCATCCGGGCGAGCACGAACATGAGCGTCGCCGACGACATATTCCCGAAATCGCGCAGCACCGCGCGCGAGTCGGCCAGTGCCGCATCAGGCAGGGCGAAGGCGTTTGCCACTGCATCCAGGATCGATCGGCCGCCGGCATGAATGGCCCAGGCATCGATCGTTCGCGGGTCGCGTCCGCCGGTCGCGGCGCTCGCGAAGCCGGGATCGGCCAGCCCCGCTGCGATCCGCGCGGGGACTTCGCCCGACAGATGCATCGCAAAACCGCGGTCGGTGATGTCCCAGCGAATGAGCGCGTCCGAGTCCGGCAGCGTGGTCGCAAACGGCGTGTCGATCGCGAGCCCCGCGGCATCCGCGGTGACCAGCGCGGCGGCGGCGCCGTCACCGAACTGGAGCATCGCCAGCAGCGGCTCGACTTCGTCGACGGCTTGCAGGTGCAGCGTCGACAGCTCGACCGTGACGACCAGCACGCGTGCGGCGGGGTCTGACCGGACGATGTGCCGGGCGCTGCGCAGCGCGGTGATCGCGGCATAACACCCCATGAACCCGACCAGCAACCGTTCGACCGAGGCGTCGAGGCCCAGGGCGACCGCGATCCGCTGATCGATGCCGGGTGCCACGAACCCGGTGCAGCTGGCGACGACCAAGTGGGTGATCCCGCTCAGGTCGGCGCGCGTGGACAGGTCGGCAATGGCGCGGAGAGCCAGCGCAGGGGCCGCTTCGGCATAGATCGCCATGCGCGCGGCGGTACCGGGAAGGACGGCGTCGGCATAGAACCCGTCGTCGGCGACCGGCGATCCGCCGGTGAGCGTCGGCGGCAGGACGGACCAGCGGTGCGTGATGCCCGAGCGGGTCGCCATGCGGGCGAACACAGCGCTCGTGCGCGGATCGGTCAGCCGCCGTGCGGCCCAGTCGATGAAGGCGTGGTGGATGTCGTGATCGGGAACAGCGGTCCCGATCGCAGCGATATATGCCGTGGTTGCCGTAAAATCAGTCCTTCCACGCCCACCAGAGCTGCGCCGGGGGCACGTTCCACCATTCCATCGCCTGATCGATGCGCTCGAAATGCGGCGTAAGGAAGTTCTTCACGCGCGGATTGAACTGATAGACCAGAAAGGCGCCACCAGGACGGATGACACGGTGGGTCGCCGCGGCGATCGTTTCGCCGACACCCGGCGGCAGGGTCGAGAAGGGCAGGCCCGACAGCACGAAATCGGCTGATTCCGCACCATGGTCCGCCACGATCTGTCCGACATCCGCCGCCGAGCCATGGACCGCCGAGAAGCGGGAATCGCGGATGCCGTCGCGCAGATAGTCGACGAAATCGGGGTTGGTATCGATCGCGATCAGCTGCGCATCGGGCGCCAGCCGGTCGAGGATCGGGCCGCAAAAGGTGCCGACGCCGGGGCCGTATTCGACGAAGACTTTGCAGTTCGCCCAGTCGACGGGGGCGAGCATCCGCGAGATCAGCCGGTCCGACGATGGCATCACCGACCCGACCATCACCGGATGCTTCAGGAAACCGCGGAAGAACATACCCCATGGGGAAGGTCGGCCGGCATGGCGCTTTCGCGCGCGCACTGCGGTCGTGGCCGAAGAGTTCATGGAAATCCCTGTAAGCAACCAGATGTCGGGCAGCGTGCGTTGCAAGTTTGGCGGCAGTTTGCAAGCACATGCGTACGATTGCGAAGCGCGCAGGGCGGGGAAAGGTTGCGCAGCCGCGACCATCCGACCAAGCTGGCGTGCGTGACGCCTATCCGCCCCGCCCGCCTCGACCGCACCTTCGGCCTGATGTTCGCGGTGATGCTGGTGATCGCGGCGGGCAATACCGCGCTGCAGTCCGTGCTGCCCGCGCTCGGCCGGTCGCTGAGGGTCGCCGACAGTGCGGTGGCGGCGGCATTCTCGGTATCCGCGCTCGCCTGGGTGGTGTGCGCGCCGTTGTGGGCGAACCGGTCGGACCGCTACGGCCGGCGAACGATGGTGGTGGTGGGACTTGCCGGCTTCACCGCATCGCTCGGCATCTGCGGGTTTTTCCTGATGGCGGGGATTAACGGGTGGATCGGCGGAACGGCAGCGTTTGCGGCCTTCGTCGTCGGGCGGATGCTGTACGGCATCTTCGGGTCCGCCGCGCCGCCGGCGGTGCAGGCGATCGTCGCGGGGCGCACCACGCGCGAAGAACGAACGCGTGCGCTGGCGCTGCTGGCCTCCGCCTTCGGCCTTGGCACCATCCTGGGGCCGGCGATCGCGCCTTATCTGGTGGTCGGCCATGTCGGACGGGTGCAGATCGGGCTGGCCGGCCCGGCCTTCTTCGCGGTCCTGATCGGTGCGGCGATGCTGGCGATGGTGGCGTGCATCCTGCCGCGCGACAGCCTGGGCGGGCATGGCGCGGCATCGGCCTATCCCTCGATCGGCGGCCAGCCGACCGGGGCGAGCGTGACCGCCGCCACCGCCGCACCGGGCGAGCGCGTCGGCTATTTCGACCCGCGCATCCGCGTGTGGGTCATCGTCGGGCTGGTCATGGGTCATGCCCAGGCGATGACCGGCCAGGCGATCGGCTTCCTGGTCATCGACCGGCTGGGCCTGCCGCCGGTGGAGGCATTGCAGCCGACCGGGCTGGTGCTGATAATGGGCGCGGGCGCCGCACTGCTGGTGCAATGGGGGCTGATCCCGCTGCTCGATCTGCGTCCCCGCGCGCTGGTGACGATCGGGCTGGTCGTCGCGGGCGTCGGCTGCGTCGCCACCGGCATGGCGACGACACTCTACGGCATCGCGACCGGCTATGCGCTGGCGGCGATGGGGTTCGGCTTCGTGCGGCCGGGCTATACCGCCGGATCGTCGCTTGCGGTGGGCGCCGACGCGCAAGGATCGGTCGCGGGCAAGATCACGTCGGTCAACGGCGCGTCGTTCGTACTCGGCCCGTCGATCGGTGTCGGGCTGTACGAACTGTCGCGGCCGCTGCCGTATCTGACGGCAGCGGCCGCGCTTGTCGTGCTGTTCGTCTATGCGGTCGTCACTCTGCGCCCTTCGGCCCGCGACCTTTGAGCGAGCCCGGCGTTATGAAACCGAGCGGCTGAATCGCCACCGCATCCTGCTTCAGCCGCGCCGACATCGCCCGGTAATCCTCTTCCATCTCGGGCGTGACCGACGCGCGCGATTCGGCAAGCGCAGCCTCGAAATCGGCCATGGTGACATGGATCGCGGAGCGCGAGCGCCGGATCGCGGTCAGGCCTGCGCGGCGAACCACGTCCTCCAGGTCCGCACCGGTGAAGTGATCCGTGCGCCGTGCGACTTGCGCCAGATCGACATCCGGGTCGAGCGGCATCTTGCCGGTCTGGATCCGCAGGATTCGCTCGCGCCCCGCGGCATCGGGCACGCCGACGTAGATCAGTTCGTCGAACCGCCCGGGGCGCAACAGCGCGGGATCGATCAGGTTCGGGCGGTTGGTCGCGCCGATCAGCACGACAGATTGCAGCTCCTCCAGCCCGTCCATCTCGGCCAGGATGGTATTCACGACGCGTTCGGTCACCTGCGGCTCGCCCGCCCCGCTGCCGCGCGCAGGCACCAGCGAATCGAGTTCGTCGATGAAGACGATGCACGGTGCCACCTGGCGTGCGCGGGCGAACAGGCGGGCGATCTGCTGTTCGCTCTCGCCATACCATTTGCTCAGCAGGTCGGACGATTTGGCGGCGATGAAATTCGCCTCCGCCTCGCGCGCGACCGCCTTGGCCAGCAGGGTCTTGCCGGTGCCGGGCGGGCCGTAGAGCAGGAACCCCTTGGCCGGGCGGATGCCCAGGCGCCGGAAGGCGTCCGGATCCTTCAGCGGCAGCTCGACACCTTCCTTCAGCTTGTCCTGCGCCTCGTCCAGGCCGCCGACGTCGCCCCAGCGGACGGTCGGCGCCTGCACCATCACTTCGCGCATGGCGGACGGCTGGACGCGCTTCAGCGCTTCCATGAAGTCGTCGCGGCTGACCGACAGCGTGTCGAGTACGTCGGCGGGAATGCTGCGATCCTCGAGATTGAGACGCGGCATGATCCGCCGCACCGCCTCGATCGCCGCCTCGCGGACCAGCGCCGCCATGTCGGCGCCGACGAAACCGTGGGTGGTGCGCGCCAGTTCGTCCAGGTCGACGCCTTCGCCCAACGGCATACCGCGGGTGTGAATCCCTAGGATCTCGCGGCGTCCGCGCTGGTCGGGCACGCCGATGACGATCTCGCGATCGAACCGGCCGGGACGGCGCAACGCCTCGTCGATCGCTTCCGGGCGGTTGGTCGCGGCGATGATGACGATGTTCGCGCGCGCTTCCAGCCCGTCCATGACGGTCAGCAGCTGCGCGACCAGGCGCTTCTCGGCCTCGCCCTGCACGCGGTCGCGCTTGGGCGCGATCGAATCGATCTCGTCGATGAACACGATCGACGGCGCGTTGGCGCTCGCTTCCTCGAACACTTCGCGCAGGCGCTTCTCTGACTCGCCATAGGCCGAACCCATGATCTCGGGACCGTTGATCAGGTAGAAGTTGGCGTCCGATTCGTTGGCGACCGCGCGCGCCAGGCGCGTCTTGCCGGTGCCGGGCGGCCCGTGGAGCAGCACACCCTTGGGCGGATCTACGCCCAGCCGCTGGAACAGCTCTGGATACCGCAACGGCAGCTCGACCATCTCGCGCAACTGGTCGATGGTCGAGGCCATGCCGCCCAGATCGTCGTAGGTCACGTCGGCGCGGCGCGATTCCTTGGGCTCCTCGTAATCGGCGCGCAGGTCGATCTCGGTATTCTCGTCGACGTGGACGATGCCCTTGGGCACCGTCGACACCACCGCCATGCGGATTTCCTGAAGCGCATAGGCGGGCGCATTCAGCATCTGGGCGATGTTCGGCGGCAGGTCGCCGCCGGCGACGCGCTGCTGCCCGACCGTCGCCACGGTGTCGCCGGCGCACAGCGGGCGGCCGATAAAACTGCGCTTTAAAGCGGCGGGATGGCCCTGAAGACGGACGTTTTTTGCTGCGGGTGCGAAGATGACGCGAGCCGCAGGCTTCGATTCGCCGCGGCGCACCTCGACGAAGTCCCCTGATCCGACCCCGGCATTGGCGCGTTGCAGGCCGTCGATGCGCAGGATCTCCAGACCCTCGTCCTCGGCATAGGGGAGTACCGCCCGAGCAGGCGTCACGCGCTTGCCGACGATCTCGATCACGTCGCCCTGCGCGATTCCCAGCGCCGCCATCATCGACCGCGGTATGTGCGCGAGGCCGCGTCCCGAATCCTCGGGACGGGCGTTTGCCACCTGCAGCTTGCGGGTCGGTGTCTCGTCGTCGGCCATCCGGCCCCTCCCTGTCGTCGCGCCTAGCGTCGGAAAGCGCGTGAGATAGGAAGCCGGTTCCGGTCGTGCGAGGGGCACGACCGCGGTCCGTCATCGCCCTGTCGCTAAGTAGGGATAGGCCTTGCGTCTTCGACGGGCAAAAAAATGGCCGACCCCCGCAGGGACCGGCCGGAAAGTTTTAGGAGAGGATGCCTGAAAGGCCTGCCCTATGTGCGGCGCAGCAGGTCGTTGTGCAAGTGCGAAAGAAAACGTTTGAGTTGCAATTTTTGCAACTGTGATACCGGTTACACGTGCAACTTTGACAAACGGGGTTGGTGCAATGCACAATTCGTCTCATGCGTAGGCTGCCGCCCCTGACCGCGATCGAAGCATTCGTCCAGGTCGCGCGCCTGGGATCGATCAAGGCTGCGGCGGAGGAACTGGCACTGTCGTCGCCCGCGCTCAGCCGGCGCGTGCAGGCGCTGGAGCGGTTCATCGGCAAGCCGCTATTCGAACGCCGGCACCAGGCGCTGAAGCTCAATGCGGATGGCGAACGCCTGTTGCAGGGTATCGCACCCGCGCTCGACACCATGTCGGACGCGGTGGAGGCGATGACCAGCGGCGTCGAACTGCTGCGCCTGCGCCTGGGTGTGCTGCCGCTTTTCGCGACGCAGCGCCTGTTGCCGCGGCTGGGCGAACTGAGGCGACGTCATCCCGAACTGCATCTGGATGTCGACACCGGCGGGCACGGCACGACGCGCCTGGGCGACGGGCTGGACGCGGCCATCGTCATCTCGCGCGAGATCGATCCGACGCTGTATGCCCGACGCCTCGACCGCAACCGCGTCTATGTGATCGGCCATCGCTCGCTGCTTGAGGGCCCGAGCCCTGTCACGCGCCCGACCCAGATGAACGGACTGACCGTGCTGCTGCACCGCGACATGCCCGAGACGTTCAGCGAATGGCGCGCCGCGGCGGGCTATCCGACGCTGGAGCCGCTGGCGTTCGACTATTTCGATTCGGGGTCGCTGATGCTGGAGGCCGCCGCACAAGGGCTGGGCGTCGCCTTCATGCTCGAATCGCATTACGAGGCCGCGCACGACAGCCGGCTGGTGCAGCTGTTCGGGATCACCGTCGAAAGCGACTACAGCTACTGGTTCGTCTGCCGCCCGCGCGCGCTCCAGACGCGGCCGGTCCGGTTGTTTCACGACTGGTTGGTGGAGACGGTGGCAGCGGATTAGCGGCGCTAATCCGCGTCGCGGCCACCGTTTCCGGCCGGCGTGCGGAGCACGACCGACGACGCGGCTTTGCCGCGTCGCTACCCTCAAACCTATAAAGCGGCGTGGCAAAGCCACGCCGTCGGTCGTCGCTCGCGCGACGCCGGCCGGCGCGGGTGGCCGAGCCGGCGATTAACGGCGTTACTCGCCTGCAACCCGCGCAGTCACGATCTTCCCCGGCTTTGCCGGCGGCTCGCCCTTCGGCAGCGCGTCGACCGCGTCCATGCCGTCGATCACTTCGCCCCAGACGGTGTACTGCCCATCGAGGAACGTCGCGTCGTCCAGGCAGATGAAGAACTGCGAATTCGCGCTGTTCGGGTCCATCGTGCGCGCCATCGAGCAGACGCCACGGACGTGCGGCTCGCGGCTGAATTCGGCCTTCAGGTCGGGCAGCTTCGACCCGCCGGTGCCGCGGCCCGAGGGGTCGCCGCCCTGCGCCATGAAGCCGTCGATCACGCGGTGGAAGACGACGCCGTCATAGAAGCCGTCGTTGGCGAGCGTCGTGATGCGCTCGACATGGCCCGGCGCCAGGTCGGGGCGCAGACGGATCGTCACGTCGCCCGTGTCGAGCGTCATGGTCAGGGTGTCGGCCACGGAAATTCTCCTAAAGTCAGTCAGGTCAGGCCCCGCCCCTAGGCGTCTCGACCATGGGTGGCAATGTCGTGGCGATCACGCGCCGTCGGGCGCCACCGGCGTTTTTGCGCTGACAAGTGCCGTCGCGCAGGGCTAAGCGCCGTAACGTCAGCACGCAGCACAGCCGGGAGGGCGGGGATGAGCGAAACCGAACTTGCCCAGGCGGCACCCGAGGATACCGGCGAGCTGGACGAGGACGATCGGCTGAAACCGGAATTCGTTCGCGCCGTGCTCGACGCGGTGGATGCCGGCGACGTCGAGCGCGCGCGCGAGCTGGTCGAGCCGCTGCACCCCGCCGACATCGCCGACCTGTTCGAGCTGACCGGGCACGATGCCCGCGCAAAGCTCGCCCACGCGCTCCACGACCTGGTCGACGCCGACGTGTTCGCGGAAATGAACGATTACGTCCGCGAGGACCTGATCGACGCGCTGGAGCCGCAGGAAGTCGCCGAGCTGGCAGCCGAGCTCGATACCGACGACGCGGTCGCGATCATCGAGGACCTGGACGCCGACGAGCAGCGCGAAGTGCTGCGCGCGATGGAGCCCGACGATCGCGCCGCGATCGAGGAGGCGCTGAGCTATCCGGAGGAATCCGCCGGTCGCCTGATGCAGCGCGAGCTGATCGCGGTGCCCGAACATTGGACGATCGGCGACGCGATCGACTATCTGCGCCGCAACGACGACCTGACGACCGATTTCTGGGAGATCTTCGTCGTCGATTCGCGGCACAAGCCGATCGGGACGCTGCAACTGTCATGGCTGCTGCGCACGCCGCGGGGCATCGCCATCGCCGACGTCATGAAGCGCGAACAGACGCTGATCCCGGTCGACATGGACCAGGAAGAAGTCGCGCTCCGCTTCCAGAAATATGCGCTGATCTCCGCCGCGGTGGTCGATCTGAGCGGGCGGCTGGTCGGCATGATTACGGTCGACGACATCGTCCACATCGTCCAGGCCGAAGCGGGCGAGGACGCGCTGCTGCTGTCGGGTGCGGGCGACGGCGACATCAACGAACCGATCCGCCTGACGGTGCGCACGCGCCTGACGTGGCTGCTCATCAACCTGCCGACCGCGATGATCGCCGCGACCATCGTCGGCCTGTTCGACGAACGGATCGCAAAGTTCGCCGTTCTGGCGCAGCTGATGGGGATCGTTAGCGGGATGGGCGGCAATGCCGGCACGCAGACGCTGGCCGTGGTCGTTCGCGCGATCGCGACCAACCAGCTGACCAGTTCGAACACGGTGCGCATGATCCTGCGCGAACTGCGCATCGCCGCCAGCAACGGCACCGCACTAGGCCTGCTGGTCGGGGCGGGGGCGTATCTGTGGTTCGGCAACGCGAGTCTGGCGATCGTCTTCGGACTGGCGCTGTTCATCAACAACATCGTCGCGGGGCTGGCCGGCGTGCTGGTGCCGGTGACGCTCGACCGGATGGACGTCGACCCCGCGGTCGCGTCGTCGGTGTTCGTGACGACGTGCACCGATTCGCTCGGCTTCTTCACCTTCCTGGGGCTTGCCGCCTTGTGGGGGCTGGGGGGCTGACCCACATCGGACGGCCATGCCGCTCCATCTGACCAAGGTCGCCTTCGGCCACGATTCCCTCCCTTCGCTGGAGGAACGCGCACGATTGCGGGCGGCGGAGGGTATCGGCCTGCTGCTGACGACGCGCTACCTGCCTAAGCGTCACGAGGAGATCGTCGGGCAGGGCTCGCTGTACTGGATCATCAAGCACCAGCTGGTCGCCCGCTCGCCGATCATCGGCTTCGGCGAAGCGGAGGGCGGACGCGTCGCGATCCGGCTGGGTCGCGAACTGATCCCGGTCCAGCCGCGCGGCAAGCGCGCGCACCAGGGCTGGCGCTATCTGGAGGACGCCGATGCGCCGGCCGACCTGGGCGGCGGCGCGGAAGGGCTCGCGGCGATGCCGGCGACGCTGGTCGGCAAGCTGAGCGAGCTGGCGCTGATCTAGGCTGTATCCGCTGCGATACTGGGTCGACGGACTAACCGCGGACCAGCGTTACGAAACTGTACCCGTCATGGTCTTCGCGCGCGGCCTCGCGCCAGCCTTCGAACGGTGGCACCACCGCATCGCCTGTGGGCGTCGCATGGACTTCGGTCAGTTCGATCCGAGTCGCAGCGTTCAAAAACAGTGCGAAGACTTCCGCACCGCCGATCACCGCCACTTCCGGCACGTCACCGGCAAGCGCCAGCGCTTCCTCCCGCGTATGCGCGACTTCGGCGCCGTCGGCTGACCAGCTTCGGTCGCGGGTCAGGACGATGTGGCGGCGGCCGGGCAGGGGCGCGGGGAAACTCACGAAAGTCTTGCGGCCCATGACCATCGGCTTGCCCAGCGTCATCGCCTTGAAGCGCTTCAGGTCGGCGGGGATGCGCCACGGCAGGTCGCCGTCGACGCCGATGACGCCATTCGTTGCGCGGGCGAGATAGAAGACGATGTCGGTCATGCCAGCAGCCCCTTCAGCCGATAGAGCGCGTCGAGCGCCTCGCGCGGGGACAGCGCATCGACATCCAGGTTGCCGAGTTCCGCGCGCAGGTCGTCGACCGTCTCTTCCTCGGCTTGTGCGGCGGCGGCGAACAGCGGCAGGTCGTCGAGGCCCGCGGCGATCCCGCCCGTTTTGGCACGGCCCGCCTCCAGCTTGTCGAGCACCGCCTTGGCGCGCTTGATCGTGACCGGCGGCAGGCCGGCAAGGCGCGCGACGGCCAGGCCGTAGCTGCGGTCTGCGGGACCTTCGGCGACTTCGTGCAGCAGCACCAGGTCCCCCTTCCACTCGCGCGCACGGACGTGGTGGAGGGTCAGGGCGTCGCAGCGTTCGGCCAGCCGCGTCAGCTCGTGGTAATGCGTCGCGAACAGGCAGCGGCAGCGGTTATCCTCGTGGATCGCCTCGACCACCGCCCAGGCGATCGCGAGGCCGTCATAGGTCGATGTGCCCCGGCCGACCTCGTCGAGGATCACGAAGCTGCGCGGTGTCGCCTGTGCCAGGATCGCGGCCGTCTCCACCATCTCGACCATGAACGTCGATCGCCCGCGCGCGAGATTGTCCGACGCGCCGACGCGGCTGAACAGGCGATCGACCAGGCCCAATGTCGCACGGGTCGCGGGCACGAAGCTGCCGGCCTGCGCGAGCACCGCGATCAGCGCGTTCTGGCGCAGGAAGGTCGATTTGCCGCCCATGTTGGGACCGGTGACGAGCCACAGGCGCGAATCGGGCGACAGGCGGCAATCGTTGGCGACGAAGCGGCCGCCCGATTTCGCCACTGCGCTTTCGACGACCGGGTGGCGCCCGCCCTCGACCTCGAAACAGGCGTGATCGACCAGCACGGGCCGCGTCCAGCCGCCTTCGCTCGCGCGTTCCGCCAACCCGGCGGCGACGTCGATCCGCGCAAGCGCGTCGGCGGTGCGGGCGATGGCCTCGCGGTCGGTCAGCGCCGCGGCGGTGAGGTCTTCGAGATGCGAGGCCTCCGCGGCAAGCGCGTGGGCGCCGGCCTGGCTGACCCGGATCGCGACGTCATGCAGCTCGGGCGCGTTGAAGCGGACGACGCCGGCCAGTGTCTGGCGGTGGGTGAAGCCGCTGCCCTCCGTCATCAGCGGATCGGCCGAGCGCGCGGGCACTTCGATGTGGTAACCGAGCACGCCGTTGTGGCGAATCTTCAGTGCCGTGATGCCGGTCGACGCGCGATACTGCGCCTCCAGCGTGGCGATCGCCCGCCGCCCGCCGGCGCCCGCATCGCGCAGATCGTCGAGTGCGGCGTCATAGCCGGCCGCGATGTATCCGCCTTGCGCGGCATCGACCGGCGGGCTCGGCACCAGTGCGCGTTGCAGCAGGTCGATCAGGGCACCGTGACCGCGCAGCGCCGGCGCAAGCTGTCGAAGAAGATCCGGCGCGTCTGTAATCTTGTCGAGGCTTTCGCCCAGCCGCCACGCCCCGTCGAGCCCGTCGCGCAATTGCCCCAGGTCGCGCGGGCTGCCGCGTCCCGCCGCGATCCGACCCAGCGCACGACCGATATCGGGCAGCGCCCTGAGCGCGCCGCGCACCCGGTCGCGCGTGCCCGCATCGTCATGGAACCACGCGACCGTCGCCAGTCGTGCCTCGACGCTCGTCCGGTCCATCAGCGGCGCGGCCAGGTCCTGCCCCAGCAAGCGCGCGCCCGCGCCGGTCATCGTGCGATCGACCGCGTCGAGTAGCGAGCCTTGCCGGCCGCCACCTTGGCTCGCGCAGATCTCCAGGCTGTCGCGCGTCGCCGCATCGATCGCCATCGTGGCGGTCGACTGGACGACCCGCGGCGGGCGCAGGAAGGGTAGCGCCCCCTTGGCGGTGTGGTCGAGATAGGCGACCAGCCCACCCGCTGCGGCGAGCCCTGCGCGCCCGATCGTCCCGAACCCGTCGAGCGTCGCGACGCCGTGCAGCGTTTTCAGCCGATCCTCGCCGCGCGCGCTGTCGAAGTCGTGGCGGGGCCGGTGCCCGGTCGCGGGCGCCGCCGATCCTTCCGCCGCGATGACTTCCGCCGCACCCAGCCGGGCGAGATCGGCCGACAGATTGGCGCGGTCGCTTTCGATGACGACGAAGTCACCGGTCGAGATATCCGCCGCGGCGATCGCGAAGCCGCCCGCCGCTTCCCCCACCGCCGCGCACCAGTTGGCGCTGCGCGCGTCGAGCAGCGCTTCCTCGGTCAGCGTGCCCGCGGTGACGACGCGCACGATCGCACGGCCGACCAGCGCCTTCGACCCACGGGCCTTCTTGGCCTGTTCAGGCGTCTCGGTCTGCTCCGCGATGGCGACGCGGTGGCCGGCCTTGATGAGGCGCTGGAGGTAGGCGGTCGCGGCGTGGACGGGGACACCGCACATCGGAATCGGCTGTCCGTCATGCTCGCCGCGCGCGGTCAGCGCGATGTCGAGCACGCCGCTGGCGATCTTGGCATCGTCGAAGAACAGCTCGAAGAAATCGCCCATGCGGTAGAACAGCAGGCAATCCTCGGACTCGGCCTTCAGCGCAAGATATTGCGCCATCATCGGGGTGGGTGCGGCGGTCATGCGGGGTCAGTCTGCAAACGGGCGGCGGCGGCCGTGGCGGATGGATCGGATGAAGACCGTATCGTCTTCAATTGTGTACGAAATGACATAGGGTGGGACGGTTGCCACTTCGCGGTGTTCCGGAACGGCAGCAGGGCGTCCACGATGCGGGAAGTCGCGCAAGTTTTCACCTGCGAGGATCAGCCTTGTGCGATATCGCTCCGCGGCTGCCGGATCGTGACGTTCGATGTACGCGATGGCTTCGTCCAGATCGTCAAGTGCGGCAACCCGCCAGATGACGTCAGCCATCCTGCGCGGCGAGCCATTCTCGGAAAGGTCGACGATCGTCGGTGCCCCAGGTCATCAACCACCGCGAGACGACGGCATGACTAACGCCGATACCGGCCGCCAGATCTGCCTTCGCCTTCACGATTTCGGCGGCATCGGTGTCGGGTCCGGGCGCGATGGCAGGATCGTGCTTCATGGCGAGGGATATAGCCATCGCCGTGCCAACTGGCTAGCAGACACGCTCTGTGCGGATTTCCGCCCATTCCTCTCGACGCGCGACCGGCAACCCCCGCCTTCCCCCTACGGCAAGCCCGGTTCCCTTATCCGCCCTCGCGCCGTAAGACGGGCGCGAGCCAGGAGAGGAACCGCATGTCCGACGAAGCCGAAACCAGCGTCCAGTTTTCCGAGCGTGAGGCGCTGCGGTTCCATTCCGAAGGACGCCCCGGCAAGATCGAGATCATCGCGTCGAAACCGCTGACGACGCAGCGCGACCTAAGTCTCGCCTATTCCCCCGGCGTCGCGGTGCCGGTGCAGGCGATCGCCGACGATCCCGCGACTGCTTATGATTACACCGCCAAGGGCAATCTGGTCGCCGTCATCTCCAACGGCACCGCGATCCTGGGCATGGGCAATCTGGGTGCGCTCGCCTCCAAGCCGGTGATGGAGGGCAAGGCGGTGCTCTTCAAGCGCTTCGCCGATGTCGATGCGATCGATATCGAGCTGAAAACCGAGGACGTCGATCGCATCATCGACGCGGTCGAACTGATGGAGCCGAGCTTCGGCGGCATCAACCTGGAGGACATCAAGGCGCCGGAATGCTTCATCATCGAGCAGACCTTGCGCGAGCGGATGAACATCCCGGTATTCCATGACGACCAGCACGGCACCGCGATCATCGTCGCGGCGGGCCTCATCAACGCCTGCCTGCTGACCAACCGCAAGCTCGGCGACATCCGCGTCGTCGTGAACGGCGCGGGCGCGGCCGCCATAGCCTGTACAGAACTGATCAAGGCGATGGGCGTGCGCAACAATAACGTCCTGATGTGCGACCGCACCGGGGTCATCACCCCCGATCGCGACGGCATCAACCAGTGGCAGTCGGCGCATGCCACCGCGACCGACGCCAAGACCCTGACGCAAGCGCTGGTCGGCGCCGACGTGTTCCTGGGGCTGTCGGCCGCCGGCGCGCTGAAGCCCGAGATGGTCAAGGACATGGCGCCGTCGCCGATCATCTTCGCGATGGCCAACCCGGAACCGGAAATCCGCCCCGAACTCGCCAAGGCGGCGCGGCCCGACTGCATCATCGCGACCGGCCGGTCCGACTATCCGAACCAGGTCAACAACGTGCTCGGCTTCCCGTTCATCTTCCGCGGTGCGCTGGACGTGCGTGCGACCGGCATCGACGATTCGATGAAGATCGCTGCGGCCCAGGCGATCGCCGAACTGGCGCGCGACCGCGTGCCGGAGGAAGTCGCGGCGGCCTACGGTGTGCGCCACGTCTTCGGGCCCGAATACATCATCCCCGCACCGTTCGACCCGCGGCTGATGGAAGTCGTGTCGATGGCGGTCGCCAGGGCGGCGATGGACGCAGGACTCGCGACCAAGCCGATCGCCGACATGGAAGCGTATCGCCAGTCGCTGCGCGCCCGGCTCAACCCGACCACTTCGGTCCTCAGCCTCGCGTACGAAGGCGCGCGCGCGCATCCGAAGCGGGTGCTGTTCGCGGAAGGGGAAGAGGAAGTCGTGCTGCGCGCGGCGATCGCGTTCCGCGAAGGCGGATACGGGACGCCGGTGCTGGTCGGGCGCGACGACGTGCACGACCGCCTGCGTGCGCTCGGCGTCGAGGATCCGAGCGTGTACGAGGTCCACAACAGCCGCAATTCGCCGCTCGTGCCAAGGATGGTCGAGTTCCTCTACGCCCGCCTGCAACGCCGCGGATACCTGCGCCGCGATGTTGAGCGGATGATCAACCAGGACCGCAATATCTTCGGCTCGGCGCTGCTCCAGCTGGGCGAGGCCGATGCGATGATCACCGGCATCACCCGCACCTGGGCAGTGTCGATGCGCGAAGTGAAGCGCGTGATCGATGCCGAGGCGGGGCGCACGCCGTTCGGCGTCCATGTGCTGGTCGGACAGAGCCACACCGTCTTCATCGCCGATACGACCGTCAACGAACGCCCGACCGCGGAACAGCTCGCCGATTTCGCCGAACAGACCGCAGCGGTCGCGCGGCGGATGGGGCATGAACCGCGCGTCGCGTTCCTCAGTTACTCGACGTTCGGCAACCCCAAGGGCGCGTTCCTCGACAACATCCGCGATGCGGTATCAGTGCTCGACGGGCGCGATGTCGGCTTCGAATATGAAGGCGAGATGCCGCCCGACGTCGCGCTGAACCCGAAGCAGATGGCGAATTATCCGTTCGCGCGGCTGTCGGGCCCCGCCAACGTGTTGATCATGCCGGGGCTTCAGTCGGCGCACATCGCCGCCAAGCTGCTGCGCGAGCTCGGGGGCGAAGCGGTGATCGGCCCGATGCTGCTCGGCATGGAAAAGCCGGTGCAGATCGCGCCGATGACCTCGACCGCCAGCGAGCTGGTGACGCTGGCGGTGCTGGCTGCGGGCGGCATCGCGCGCTGAGGAAGCCGTGCCGTGCCGTGCCGCCCATGGTCGGCGGCACGGCACG
>NZ_LMLB01000001.1:265211-267767 GCF_001421785.1 Sphingomonas sp. Leaf33
CGTCGCCGGGCCCGGCGCGGTGGTTGGCGACGATCGCGCTGACCACGCCCTGCATCAGCAGCTGGCGGTCCTGAATCGGACGGCGGGTGTCGCCGATCATGATCGCGACCGCATAGGTCCGCCCGTCGGGTGCGATCAGCAGGCCGACATCGTTGTAGCCGGCCGTGCGACCGAGGAAATCCTGTCCGGTCCCGGTCTTGTGGCCGAACGTCCAGCCCGGTGGCACGGCGCCGCGCATCCGATATTTGCCGGTCTTCGAGCTTTCCATCGTCTCGACCAGATATCGGGTCGAGGCGGGGCTGAGCAGCACGCCCTTCTTCAGCCGTGCCAGCGCGCTGGCGATCGCGGCCGGAGCGGCACCGTCGACCGGATCGGCGACATAGCGTTGATAAGCGGCCTGGCGCACGTTGGCGGGCAGGCGGGCGCGGGCCGCTTCGAACGCGCGGCCCATCGCCATATCCTGGCGCCACGTCAGGCCCGCAGTGCCCGACTGGAGCAGGCGCTCGCCCGGGCCGAAGCGGATGTTGCCCAGCCCCTTTCGGCTGATGAACGAACGAACCGCAGCGGGCCCGCCGACCGTACGCAGCAGGCTGTCGTTCGCGGTGTTGTCGCTCTGCGTCATCGCGCGTTTCAGCAGGTCGCGGACGTTGGTCACATAGGCGCCGTCCTTCGCGACCAGCGATGCGACCGGCTGGTGGAACAGCGTCAGGTCCTCGCGGCGGATCGTCACCGGCGTGTCGAGCGTCAGGCGGCCCGAATCGATCTGGTCCATGACCGTCATCGCGACCCACAGCTTCGACACGCTCTGCTGCGGCATCCGGCGGTCGGCATCGACGCTGTCGACCGCCCAGCCGTCATCGACGCTGCGGATGGCGATGCCAGCCAAGCCGTCGAAATTGTCGCGCAGCGTCTCCACCGCGCGCGTCAAGCCGATCGGTGCGGGCACGCGCGGGGTGAAATCGGGGACGGGCAGGAAACTCTGGTACGACGGCGGCGGCAGATTCCCCGGCACGGGGTCGCCGTGGACACCAGCACCGATCAGCGCGGCCGGCGCCAGGCCGACGAGCGTGATGGCGCGTTCGATACGCGTAAAACTGCCGAGAAAAGTCACGATCGTCGAAATGCCTTCAGCCCCTCAGCCGTCATTGATGTCAAACGCCGCAACCGGACAAGCCGATGCGTGGCCGCCTGCGACGAATCGACTCGTGCTAGCGACCAACAGGTGAACGGTTACGGAACAAGGACCGTGTCCTCGGCCTTTTCAGCCGTTTCCGGGTAATCGAGCGTGTAGTGGAGCCCGCGTGATTCGTGGCGCTGCAGTGCCGATCGCACGATCAGGTCGGCGGCCTGCAACAGGTTGCGCAGCTCGATCAGGTCGGGCGTGACGCGGAAATGGCCGTAGTAATCCGCGACCTCGCCCATCAGCATGTCGATCCGGTGCTGGGCGCGTTCCAGCCGCTTCGTCGTTCGCACGATGCCCACGTAATTCCACATGAAGCGACGGATTTCGGTCCAGTTCTGCTTGATGACGACCTCTTCGTCCGAATCGGTCACCCGGCTTTCGTCCCAGCCGCGGATGGCGGGGGGCGATCGCAGATCGTCCCAGCCGGCCGCGATGCTCTTGGCCGCCGCTTCGCCGAATACGAAGCATTCGAGGAGCGAATTGGACGCCAGGCGGTTGGCGCCGTGCAGGCCCGACTGGGTGCATTCGCCCGCGGCCCACAGGTTGGGGAGATCGGTGCGCCCGTCGCGGTCGATGACGATTCCGCCGCAGGTATAGTGCTGCGCCGGCACGACCGGGATCGGCGCCTTCGTCATGTCCAGCCCCAACCCGATCAGCTTTTCGTAGATGTTCGGGAAGTGCGATGTCACGAAGTCGGCGGGCTGGTGGCTGATGTCGAGGTGGACGTAGTCGAGGCCGTAGCGCTTGATCTCGGCATCGATCGCGCGGGCGACGACATCGCGCGGGGCGAGTTCCATCCGCTCGGCGTCGTAATAGCTCATGAAGCGTTTGCCGGTGGTCGGGTTGATCAGCCGCCCGCCCTCGCCGCGCACCGCCTCGGTAATCAGGAAATTCTTGACCTCCAGATTGTAGAGGCAGGTCGGGTGGAACTGCATGAATTCCATGTTCGAGATGCGCGCGCCCGCGCGCCACGCCATCGCGATCCCGTCGCCCGTCGCGCCGCGCGGCGCGGTCGAGAACTGGTACGTCCGCCCGGCGCCGCCCGTCGCCAGGATCGTCGCGCGCGCGCAATAGGTCTCGACGTTCCCCGTCCGGCGGTTGAAGGCATAGACGCCCCAGACGGTGCCCGCGCCCGAATAGCGTTCCTCATGCCGCCCGGTCGCCAGATCGATCGCGACCATGTCGGGCACCATCGTGATATTGACGTGGGCCTGTGCGGCCTTGAGGAGCGCCTCCTGCACCGCCCATCCGGTCGCGTCGGCGACGTGGACGATGCGGCGGTGCGAGTGACCGCCTTCGCGGGTCAGGTGCAGCGCATCGCCTTCGGTCGCGAACGGCACCCCCAGCGCCTGCAACCGCGCGATCGCGGCGGG
>NZ_LMLB01000001.1:267804-269088 GCF_001421785.1 Sphingomonas sp. Leaf33
TCCTCGACGTGGTTGTCGAACGTGTCGCCGGGTTCCAGCACCGCGGCGATCCCGCCCTGCGCCCACGCCGTCGAGCCTTCGTCGAAACCGCCCTTGGCCAGCACGGTGACACGGAAGCGGTCGGCGAGATTGAGCGCGGCGGTCAGGCCCGCGGCGCCCGAGCCGATGATGAGGACGTCGGCGGTGCGGGGGTCGGTCATGCCGCCATGCTCTGGCACAGCACGGGCGGGATGCAACAGCGCATTGTCCTCCACCACTTTGGTCCGTAAGGCTCGCGCGCATGGTGCGGCTCGGCGGGGAGGCGCCGGTTCCGTCCGAATTGCGCGGCGGGATCGTGGCGCTCGGCAATTTCGATGGTTTCCATCTCGGCCATCAGGCGGTGGCCGGCGCGGCCATCGCGCGCGCGCGCGACGAGGGCCGCCCGGCGCTGATCGCGACGTTCGATCCGCACCCCGTGCGCCACTTCAAGCCCGATGCCGCGCCGTTCCGCCTGACGACGCTCGACCAGCGCGAGCGGTTGTTCGCAGCGGCCGGTGCGGACGCGATGCTGGTCTTTGCGTTCGACGCCGCGCTTGCCAGCCTGGATGCGCGCGCGTTCGTCGCGGAGCGGCTGCTGGGCCTGGTCGGGGCCGGTGGCGTCGTGACCGGCGAGGACTTCACCTTCGGCTATCGGAAAAGCGGAAACGTCGACGTCCTGCGGCGGCTGGGTGAGGACCTCGGCTTCTCGGTCGATACCGTCGGGCCGGTGGTCGCGGACGGTGGCGTGGTGTCGTCCAGCCGCATCCGCGACGCGCTTCAGGCCGGGCGCCCGCGCGAGGCGGCGGCGCTGCTGACCCGGCCGTTCGCGGTGGAGGGCGTCGTCCAGGGCGGCGCGAAACTGGGGCGGACGATCGGCTATCCCACCGCCAACGTCGACATGGGCAAGTATCTGCGGCCGGCCTACGGCATCTATGCGGTGCGGGGGCGCCTGCCGGACGGGCGCGTGCTGGCAGGCGCGGCGAATCTCGGCATCCGGCCGATGTTCGAGCCGCCGGTCGAACTGCTCGAGGCATATTTCTTCGACTTTGCCGAGGATCTGTATGGGCAGACAATCGAGGTCGAGCTGATCGAATACCTCCGCCCCGAAGCGAAGTTCGATGGGCTGGAGGCGCTTCAGGCGCAGATGGCGGCGGATTGCGAGCGCGCGCGGGCGATATTGTCCACCTAATCCTCCCCGCTCGCGGGGAGGGGGACCATGCGAAGCATGGTGGAGGGGGCGGGCCCCAAGGGGCTCGCCCGCGGATA
>NZ_LMLB01000001.1:269136-510767 GCF_001421785.1 Sphingomonas sp. Leaf33
GCCGTTTGTGACCGGGCCGCACCTCCGCTAAGGGCGCGAGACCTATGACCGACGCTCCCGAAACGCCGCGCGACTATCGCGACACCGTCTTCCTGCCGAAGACCGATTTCCCCATGAAGGCGGGCCTGGCCGCCAAGGAACCGGCGATCCTGGAGCGCTGGGCACGGATCGGCGTGTACGAGCGGCTGCGCGAGCAGCGTGCCGGGCGCGAGCGGTTCATCCTGCACGACGGCCCGCCCTACGCCAACGGCGACATCCACATGGGCCATGCGATGAACAAGATCCTGAAGGATCTGGTCGTCCGCTCGCAGAGCCTGCTGGGCAAGGACGCGCCCTACGTCCCCGGCTGGGACTGCCATGGTCTCCCGATCGAATGGAAGATCGAGGAAGCGTATCGCGCCAAGAAGCGGTCGAAGGACGAGGTTCCGGCGCAGGAATTCCGCGCCGAATGCCGTGCGTACGCCGCCAAATGGGTCGACGTGCAGCGCGAACAGTTCAAGCGGCTGGGCGTGCAGGGCGACTGGGACGACCCGTATCTGACGATGAAGTTCGAGGCCGAGGCGACGATCGTCGGCGAGTTGCTGAAGTTCGCCGAGAGCGGCCACCTGTACCGCGGCGCCAAGCCGGTCATGTGGTCCCCGGTCGAGAAGACCGCGCTGGCCGAGGCCGAGGTCGAGTATGAGGACATCACCTCCACCCAGATCGACGTCGCGTTCGAGATCGTCGAGGCGCCGAACGCGCCGGAACTGGTCGGCGCGCACGCGGTGATCTGGACCACGACGCCGTGGACGATCCCTGTCAATCAGGCACTCGCTTATGGGCCTGAGGTTGAGTATTCCGCCGTCCGGGTCGGCGGAAAAGTGCAACTTTTCGCTACAGAGTTGGTCGCAGGGTCGCTGGGGCGTCAGGGCGCGGCAAGTTCGCCTTGGCTTTCCGAAGGCAGCGGTTGGACCATCGTTTGGTCTGGCAAAGGCTCCGACCTCGCCGGCGCCGTCGCCCGTCACCCGATGCACCACCTCGGCGGCTTCTTTGCCAAGCCCCGCCCGTTGCTTGCCGGCGATTTCGTCACCACCGACGCCGGCACCGGCCTGGTCCACATGGCGCCCGACCACGGTGAGGACGATTTCGCGCTGTGCAAGGCGAACGGTATTGATCCGGTCTTCGCGGTCGACGATGCGGGCATGTACCGTGCCGACTGGGCGTGGCTCGGCGGACAGGGCAGCGTCATCAACAAGAAGTTCACCGCCAGCGACGGGCCGATCTGTTCGGACCTGCGTGCCGCTGGTGCGCTGCTGGCGGCGTCGGACGACTTCGCGCACAGCTATCCGCACAGCTGGCGGTCGAAGGCCAAGATCATTTTCCGCTGCACGCCGCAGTGGTTCATCCCGATGGACCGCGACGTGGATACATCGCCTTCGATCGCTTCCGGGGAAGACAGCGTGGCCCTTCGACACGCTCAGGGCGAACGGGGGAATGGCGGCACCCTGCGCGACCTCGCGCTCGATGCGATCGAGCGGACGCGGTGGGTGCCGGGGCGCAGCCAGAACCGCATTCGGTCGATGGTCGAAGGGCGCCCGGACTGGGTCATCAGCCGCCAGCGCGCCTGGGGCGTGCCGATCGCGCTGTACGTCCACCGCCAGACCGGCGAGTATCTGAACGACGCGCAAGTCAACGCGCGCATCGTCGCGGCGTTCAAGGACGGCGGGGCGGACGCGTGGTTCGGGGCGGACCATCAGGCCCTGCTCGGTGCCGATCACACCCTCGCGGATTACGAGCCGCAGAGCGACATCCTGGACGTGTGGTTCGATTCGGGCTGCACCCATGTCTTCACGGTCGAGGCGCGCTTCGGCGAGGGCACGCGCGCGAACCTGTATCTCGAAGGGTCCGACCAGCACCGCGGCTGGTTCCAGTCGTCGTTGCTCGAAAGCTGCGGCACGCGCGGCCGGGCGCCCTATGACGCGGTGCTGACGCACGGCTTCGCGCTCGACGGCAATGGGCGCAAGATGTCGAAGTCGTTGGGCAATGTCGTCGATCCGCTGAAGGTGATCGGCGAATCGGGCGCGGACATCCTGCGCCTGTGGGTCGCACAAACCGATTATTTCGAGGACGTCCGCATCGGCAAGGAAGTGCTGGCCGGCACCGGCGACACGTATCGCAAGCTGCGTAACACGTTCCGGTACCTGCTCGGCGCACTGGACGGCTTCGACGATGTCGAGCGGCTGGACGTGGCCGACATGCCCGAGCTGGAGCGCTACATCCTCCATCGTCTCGGCAGCCTGGACGCCGAGCTGCGGTCGGCGGCCGAGGCGTTCGAGTTCAACCGCTACAGCCGTGCGCTGACCGAATTCGCGCAGGACGACCTGTCGGCGTTCTACTTTGATATCCGCAAGGATTCGCTCTATTGCGATGCGCCCGACAGCGTACGGCGGCGCGCGTGCCGGACGGTCATGGACGTGCTGTTCCACGCGCTTGTCCGCTACGCCGCGCCGATCCTGGCGTTCACCGCCGAGGAAGTGTGGCAGGCGCGCTTCCCGAGCGAGGACGACTCCGTCCACTTCCTCGAATGGCCCGAATTGCCGGCACTGCCGGGCGACGATGCGGTGTCGACCAACTGGGCCGACGTCCGGCGCCTGCGCGCCCAAGTGACCGAGGCGATCGAGCCCTATCGCCGTGAAAAGACGATCCGCTCGTCGAACGAGGCCGAAGTGACCGTGCCCGACCTGCCGCTCGACGCCGACCTGCTGGCGGAGGTGTTCATCGTCGCCAAGGTGACCGGGGACGACGGCATTGCGGTGACGCGGACCGACTATCACAAGTGCGGCCGCTGCTGGCGCCACCTGCCCGAGGTTGCGCAGGACGGCGCGTTGTGCGACCGCTGCGCGTCCGTCGTCGCCTAAGGCCGTCCATGCTTCGTACCCGTACCGCCGGCTTCGCGCTGGCCGCCGCCATCTTCGTCGTCGACCAGCTGATCAAGGCGTGGGTGACGGGGCCGATGGGCATCCGCCAGATCGGCGACGTGCGCGAGATCGTGTCGTTCTTCGACCTGCGGTTCGTGCCGAACATCGGTATCTCGCTGGGGCTGCTGCCCGCCGACGGCCCGGCGACGCGCTGGGCACTGGTCGCGCTGACCGGGCTGATCGCGACCGGCGTCGGTTTCTGGATGTGGCGCGAAAAGGTGACCGGCGATATGCTGGCCCTCGCGCTGGTGCTGGGCGGTGCGCTGGGCAACATCCTCGATCGCGTGCGGCTGGGCTATGTCGTCGATTATGCGGATCTGCATTTCGGCGAGTGGCGCCCGTTTTTGGTCTTCAATGTCGCTGACGCCGCGATTACCATCGGCGTCGTGATCCTGCTCGTCCGTGCGCTGTTCGCGCCCAAGGCGGCCAAGCCGGGTCTTCAGGAGAAGTGAGAATGCGTAAGCTCGTCCTCGTCGCACTGACCGCCCTGGCCCTTGCCGGCTGCGGCCGATCGGGCTTCGACCGCGCCCGTCCCGACGAGTTCGCGACCGCGCGCCAGGCGCCGCTGGTCATCCCGCCCGATTTTTCGCTGACCCCGCCGCAGCCGGGCGCCGCCCGACCGCAGGACACCAGCCCCGCCAGCCAGGCGCTTGACGCGCTGTTCGGCGGCACCGCGCCGCGCAGCCCGGGCGAGACGACGGCGTTGTCGGCCGCCGGTCGCGATATCGCCGACACCGGCATTCGCGCCTCAGTCGGCGACCCGAAGACGGTCGTCGTCGACAAGGGGTCGGTGACCCGCGACATCGTCGCCGCGCCGCAGGGCGACGGCCAGGCCGCCCGCGTCGCGGCAGGCGGGCAGTAAGACCATCCTACCACCCGTTCGCCCTGAGCTTGTCGAAGGGCTGCCTTTCTTCGTGCGTCATCATCTTCGGTACGAAGAAGAAGGACAGTGCTTCGACAGGCTCAGCACGAACGGTTTGGATTAAGCGGTCGTGACCCTCCTCCGCCGCTGGTTCGCGATTCCCCTGTGGCAGCGAGTTGTCGGCGGTCTCGTCATCGGCGTACTCATCGGGCTGTTCGCGCCCGCCATCGCGCCCAAGCTTGCCATTTTCGGCGACCTGTTCGTCCGCGCGATCCGGATGCTGGTCGTGCCCATCGTCCTTATCACCATCGCGGCCGGCATCACCGCGCTGGGCGACGTGCGCAAGCTCGGCAGCGTCGGCGGGCGGACCGTGCTGTTCTTCGCACTGACCACGCTCATCGCCGTCAGCATCGGCATGGCGGCGGGGCTGATCCTGCGGCCGGGCGAGGGCGCCGCACTTGGCGGCGTCGCGCCGCATGTGCTCGGTACGGCGGTGACGCCCTACGAGCAACTGATCGGCATCGTCCCCGTCAACATCGTCGAGGCGCTGGCGAAGGGCGACATGCTGGCGATCATCTTCGTCAGCATCCTGCTGGGCGTCGGGACGCTGATCGCGGGAGAGGCGGGCGAGCCCGTCGCGCGCCTGCTCCAGTCGCTGTCGGCAGTGCTGCTCAGGATCGTGCGGATCGTGATGGAGCTGACGCCGCTCGGCGTCCTTGCGCTCATCGCCACCGCCATCGCGACCGCCGGCCTGGGCGTGTTCGTCCATATCAGCTGGCTGGCCTTGTGCGTCGTCATCGCATCGCTCGTACAGATGGCGGTCGTTCATGCCGCGCTGCTGCGGTTTGTCGCGCGGGTGTCGGTGTTGCGGTTCTTTCGCGCGATCATCGATGCGCTGGCCGTCGCGTTTTCGACGGCGTCATCCTCCGCGACACTGCCGGTCGCGCTCAGAGTCGCGCAGGACCGGCTGGGCGTCGCGCGCGGCGTTGCGTCGACCGTGCTGCCGCTGGGCGCCAGCATCGGCAAGGACGGGACGGCGATGTACGTCGGCCTGCTCGGGCAATTCGCGCTTCAGGCGCTGGGGATCGTGCCGGACGGCGTGATGCTGGCGACGATGCTGGTGACCGGCGCGCTGGCCGCGTTCGGGACCGCGCCGGTGCCATCGGCCTCGTTGTTCATGCTGACCGCGATGCTGGGGGCGGTCGGCGTGTCGGCGGAGCAGACCGCGCTGGTCGTCGGCCTGGTCCTGCCGTTCGACCGGCTGCTCGACATGACCCGCACCGTGCCGAGTGCCAGCGCCAACCTGACCGTCGCGACGTGCGTAGCGCGGAGCGAAGATGCGCTCGACGATGCCGTCTATCGCGGCGAGCGGGCGGTGGCGCCGACCGCGCGCCCTTAGGCCGCGCTCACCTCGGCAGGTAGGCGTTGTCCTCGCGCTTCTTCGCGTCGAGGATCTTGCGGTTGTTCTGGATCTGCTGGCCCGCACAGCCGATGCCGCCGCCGGGGCCGATTGCCGAACAGCTACCGATGCCGCCGTTGCCCAGCGTCAGTGCCTGGTCGACCTTCGTCGCCCACGCCTGATATTCGGGCTTGATCTCGGGCTGGCGGATTTCCTTCGGGATGCGGAACTGCTCGCTCGCGTCGCGGCGTTGGCAGACGACGATCTCCTCACCCTCCTGGTTGGTCGGGCATTTCTGGTTGCCGTATAGGATGACGACGCCGTTGACCGGCGCGTCCTGCGCGGCAGCGGGAACCGCGGCGGTGCCCAGCGTCAGGCCGGCAGCGACCAGGATCGGTTTCAACATGCGCAATCCTTCCTCAGATACGTTTGGCGACGGCGATCGCCGCGCGGCAACCCATCCGGATCACCGCCGACAGCACCGGATAGGCCGGTGCGTTTTCCGCCCCGCTGGCAAGTGCTGTGTCGCGGTGTTCCAGTTCCTCGTCGCGGAAGCGGGCGACGGCCTCCGACAGCTCGGGGTCTTTCGTCCCGATCTCTTCGAGCTGGGCGGCGTAATGCAAGTCGATCTCGGTCTCCACCGCGGCGGTGCAGGCCATCGCCGCCTCGGGACCGATCGCCGCGGTGGCCGCGCCCAGCGCGAACCCGGCGACATGCCAGAACGGCTGGAACAGCGTCGGCCGCACACCGCGCCGCGCCATCATCGCATCGAAGAATTCGCGGTGCCGCTCTTCCTGTTCGGCCATGTGCGCGACCTTGCGCGCGGCGGGCGAGCGGTCGCCGAGAATCGCTAGCTGTCCCGCATAGATGCGCGTCGCGCCATATTCGCCGGCCTGGTCGACGCGGATCATCGCGTGGTTCCCCTCGCGCGGGTCGCCGGGACGCCAGCGGCTCATCGCTTCATCGCCTTCAGCGCGACGACAACGGCGCCGGCCAGCGAGAGGATCGCGTTGAACCCGGCGAGCGAGATGCCGGCCAAGGTCCATTGCGGCACGTCACAGCGAATCAGCGGTGCATTCATGATCTGGGCCAACATATCCTCGGTGCTTCCGGTCGGACGAACGGTCGAGGTGCAGGTCGTGATCCCTGGCCACCAGCCATATTCGACGCCGGCATGGAATACGCCGATACCGCCGCTGACGGCGATCAGCAGCGCGGCGAACAGGACAAGCGCGCGGCGCAGCGCCCCTTGCGTGGCGAAGGCAACGGCAGCGACCGCGATCGCGGCGTAATGCGGCCAGCGCTGCCAGTGGCACATCTCGCACGGATACAGTCCGCCGATGTACTGCGACCCTAGCGCGCCGGCGATCAGAGCGGCCGGGACCAGCAATGCCAGGCGGTTGGCGGTGGTGGGGGAGCGGGGCGTCATCCTATCACCCACCCGTTCGCCCTGAGCTTGTCGAAGGGCTGCCCTTCTTCGTGCCGCAGGCCATTCGGAGGAAGAAGAAAGGCAGTGCTTCGACAAGCTCATCACGAACGGTGGAGAGTTTAGCCATTACAGGTTGGCTCAGCGCTTTGCCGTGACCGTCGGTGCCTTCGCGGGGGCGGTGCCGCCCAGCCGGCCGATCGTCTTCAGCGCGTAATCGAGCTGGAAGTCGGTGACCCCCGCCTTCTTCAGCGCGTCGGGCGTCGCGGTGAAGCGCGGGTCGTCGATCGTGTCTTCCTCCAGCGCCTTGTTATCGACCTTCGCGGTGTTGATCAGGTGGCGGCGCAGGTCCGCCTCGCGGAAAACGGGGCGCGACTTGCGGTCGGCGTCCGTCAGCTGCGGCACCGCGATGTCGGGTTCGATCCCGCCTTCCTGCACCGACCGGCCCGACGGCGTGTAGTAGCGCGCGGTGGTCAGGCGCAGTGCCGACGTGTCGGTCAGCGGCAGCAGCGTCTGGACCGACCCCTTGCCGAAGCTGCGCTCGCCCATCACCAGTGCGCGGTGGTGATCCTGCAGCGCGCCGGCGACGATTTCGGAGGCCGACGCGGTGCCGGCATCGGTCAGCACGACGACCGGCAGGCCCTTCGCCAGATCGCCGGTCGTCGCGTAATAGCGTTCGATATCGGTCTTCTCGCGCCCGCGCTGCGACACGATCTCGCCGTGGTCGAGGAACACGTCGCTGACCTCGATCGCCTGGGTGAGCAACCCGCCGCCGTTGTCGCGCAGGTCGACGACATAGCCGAGCGGCGCGTGACCGAGCGACTTTTCGATCGCCATGATCGCACCACGCGTGTCGGCGCCGGTGTTGGCGCTGAACGTGTTGATGTTGATGATGCCGATGCCGTTCTTGACTTCCCACTTGACCGGCTTCTGCACGATGACTTCGCGCACCAGCGTGACGTCGATCGGCTTGTCGCGGCCGGGGCGGACCAGGGTGATCGACACCTTGCTGCCCGGCGGCCCGCGCATCCCCTGGATCGCTTCGTCCAGGCTCTGGCCATAGATCAGCGTGCCGTTGATGTGGGTGATATAGTCGCCGGCCTTGATTCCTGCGCGATATGCCGGCGTGTCCTCGGTCGGGGCGATCACCTTGACCGCGCCGTCCTCCATGCTGACCGTCAGGCCGAGACCGCCGTAGTTCCCTTCGGTCGCGATCCGCATGTTGTCGAAATCGAGCGCATCGACGTAGCTCGAATGCGGGTCGAGCGCGGCCAGCATCCCCTGGATCGCACCCTTCATCAGCGTCTTGTCGTCGACCTTGTCGACATATTGCGCCTTCACCTGATTGTAGATGTCCATGAACGTGTCGAGTTCACGGTAGGCGCCGGTATCGACCTGCGCGAGCGCGGCGGTCGTCGCGGGCACGAGCGCGAGCGTGCCGACAAGGGCGGCGGCCTGAAGGGCGGAAGCGAAGGGACGCGGCATCGATGTCCTGACGTGGGATAGGGTCTTGAGTCCAAGATACAGCTTTGCGAGCGGCTTAGCAAAGCGCCCGCGCGGATGAACGGCGGCTGAGTGTCACCCGATCAGTCGCGCCAGATCGACCGCCAAACCGCGGCGGCGCAACTCGACGCCGACCCGCGGCGCCTCCGCCATCGCGGCGCGCCCCAGCGGCTGGCCCATCGTGACACTGTCGCCGACCACGACATCGACGGCGTCGAGACCGGTGAGCGCGCTCGACCAGCCGTTGCCGTGGTCAATGATGACGACGGTGCCGTAGTCGCGAAAGCGGCGGGCGAAGACGATGCGACCGGCGGCGGGCGCGATGACGGGCGCGCCGGCGGCCACGGCGAACCGCAGGCCGCGCGAGCGGACGCCGGTGTCGGACAATTCGCCCAACCCCTCGACGATCCGCCCGCGCACGGGCAGGCGATAGGGGGGGCGGGTGAAGGCAGGGGCGGGGGGCGTGTCGCCGGGTCGCGGCAGCGGACCGTCAAGCTGCCCGAGCGAGGTGCGGACATCGGCGGCGGCAGCACTCTGCGCCATCATGCCCGCCAGGTCGCGCGCCTGTTCGCCCAGCGCGATCGCCTGCTCGCTCTCCACGCCGCCGCGCGCTGCGCCGCGCGCGCGATCCTCCGCCTGCAATCGCGCAAGCGCCAGCCGACCGGATTGCAACCGGGCGTTGGCATCGGCGAGCGCCGTCGCGGCTTCGGTCGCCTCGGCGCGAAGGGCGCGGGTCCGGGCGAGCGCCTGTCGCAGCGCCTCCGTGCGCGCGTGCACGACGGGCAACAACGTGCCGAGCAGAGCCCGGGCATGGACGATGTCACTGGTCGATCCGGGCTGCATGATCGCCAGCGCCGCCGGCCGTCGCGACAGGGCCTGAACGGCGGCGACCAGCCGGGCGGCCGGCAGTTGTCGTTCGGCGAGGCGCGCGCCTTCGGCCGCCAGCCGCCGGTCGGTCAGCGCGACGCGCGCCTTCGAGGCGGCGATGGCGGCTTGCGCTGCGCGTATCCGCGCGGCGACGGCGGCCTGCCGCAGACGGCTGCGCTTCACGGCATCGGGTTCGGCATCGGCCTGCCGCTCCAGCGCCGCGGCGCGGTCGGCTGCCGCCACGGCGATCCGATCCGCCCGCGGCGCATCGACCGCGCCGAGCAACAGCGTTGCCGCAGCGGCAAGGGTCAGATTAGCCCTCACGATGGTAGGGATGGCCGGAGAGGATCGCCGTCGCGCGCCACAATTGCTCCGCCAGCATCGCGCGCGCCAGCATGTGCGGCCATGTCAGCCGCCCGAACGACAGCAGCATGTCGGCCTTGGCGCGATCGGCGTCATCGAAACCGTCGGCGGCACCGATCAGGAACCGGCATTCGCGCACGCCATCGTCGCGCCATCGACCTAACCTCTGCGCGAACGCGACCGACCCCGGCGTCTCGCCCGTCTCGTCGAGCATCACGATCCGCGCGCCGGCCGCATCGGGCATCCTGCCGCCGGTGTCGGGCAGTTCGGTGACCTTTACCGGCCACCCGATCCGCTTCAGATAGCGATCGACCAGATCGCCTTCCGGGCTGCGGCCGATCCGTCCGCGCGCGACGATGTGAAGCAGCATCGCTCAGCGGATATGCGTCAGTTCGGCTCGGTCGCCGGCGTGTCGCCGAAGCCCCACATGCGCTCGAGGTTGTAGAAGGTGCGCACTTCGGGACGGAACAGGTGGATGATGACATCGCCGGCGTCGATCAGCACCCAGTCGGCGTTCGGCAGGCCCTCGATCCGCGCGGTGCGGCGGCATTCGGTCTTGATCTTCTCGGCCAGCTTGTTCGCCATCGACGCGACCTGGCGGGTCGAGCGGCCCGAGGCGACGACCATGTAGTCGGCGATCGACGACTTGCCGGCGAGCGGGATCGAGACGGTGTCGACCGCCTGGTCGTCCTCCAGGCTCGACAGGACCAGCGCGTGCAGCGCCTCCGCGCTGTCGTCGGCGGGCACCGAGGCGTGATCGGGGGCGGCGGTGGGGGAAGTGGCCAAGATTACTCCAGTATCGGGTTTGGGCGCCGTGCGGGCGATGGGGGATGCGCAAAGGCCAGGTGCCAGTCCGGCGAAGCGGCGCGCACCGCGGTTGCGGAGGTCGGATCGGGGCGGAAGCGCAAGAGCACGAGCGCCGGCGGACTCCATTCGGTCCAGTGTTTCGCGTGTGACGTCGGTCGCCGGAAGCGCCTGAGCCAAGCCATCGCCGGACCCGCGAGGGCAGCGCCGTCATACCCCGGACGCGCGATGACCGCAATCGGCATCTCCCGCGCGATGGCGCGCCACGCCCGCCAACGATGGAAGCCGGCAAGATTGTCGGCACCCATCAGCCAGATGAAGTCGTTCGCCGGATAGCGCCGCTTCAGCGCGCGCAGCGTGTCGATGGTGTAGCGCGTGCCGAGCGTCGCCTCGATTCCGGTCGCGCGGATCGGGGCGTTACGCGCCATTTTTCGCGCGGAGGCGAGGCGTGCGGCGAGGGGAGCCATGTCGGTGGCGCCGGTCTTCAGCGGATTGCCCGGCGACACCAGCCACCACGCCTCGTCAAGCCCCAGCGCGCGCACCGCGGCGAGCGTGACCCGGCGATGCCCACGATGCGCCGGGTTGAACGATCCGCCGAGTAGACCGATGCGAGTCACCACCGCCCGGTATCGCGAGCGCCATGCAGAACGCGAAGGATGCGAACCTGCCTGCTCGAAGGGCGATAGAAAATGATGTATGGCGTGCCCGCGACACGCCACTTGCGATTGCCGCCCGGCGAAACCGGACCGGCCATCGGCGTAGCCGAAAGAAAACGGGCGGCACTAATGATCCGCTCGGTCAACTCGTCGGCAACGTCGATGTGATCCTGACGATGATATTGGTCGATCGAGGCAAGATCAGTGAGGGCTGAAGACGCCCACTGAAGTCCGCTCACTTCAGCGCGGCCGTTCCGCGACGTTCGGCAAACCAGGCTTCGACCTCTTCCTGCGTGTAGAACTCACCGCGATCGATCTGCCGGTCGGCTTCATCGAGCGACTCAGCCAGCGCGGCCTCGTCCTCGGCGAACCAGTGGATCGCTTCCGCGACATAGGCGGCGACCGACGTGCCGCGCTCCGATGCCAGGCGCTCGACGAGCGCCGAGGTTTCGGGATCGAGTAGGTCGCTGATCTTGGCCGGCGCGTTCATGGTCGCAGCCTACGCCTGCGGCTCGGCTGCTACAACCCTAACCCCGGATCTGTCCCGTTCCGCGCCCGACCCACTTGTACGTCGTCAGCCCTTCCAGCGCGACCGGTCCGCGGGCGTGGAGGCGGCCGGTCGAAATGCCGATCTCCGCGCCCAAACCGAATTCGCCGCCATCGGCGAACTGGGTGGAGGCGTTCCAGAGGACGATCGCCGAATCGACGCGGGCGAGGAACGCCTCTGCCGTTGCGGCATCCTCGGTCACGATCGCATCGGTGTGATGCGATCCGTGCGCCGCGATGTGCGCGATCGCGGCGTCCAGGCCATCGACCAACGCGACCGACGCGATGGCGTCGAGATATTCGGTATCCCAATCCGCATCGCTCGCCGGTGGGTGGCCAAGCGCTGCGACATCGGCGTCGCCGCGTATCTCGCAGCCGGCGGCATCGAGCGCGGCGATCAGCGCGTCGCGGTGCGGCCAGTCGCGGTGGATCAGCAACGTCTCCATCGCCCCGCAGACGCCGGTGCGACGCAGCTTGGCGTCGATGACGATGCGCTGCGCCATGTCGGCATCGGCGGCAATGTCGACATAGACGTGGTTGATCCCGTCGAGGTGTGCGAGCACGGGCACCCGCGCCTCGGCCTGCACGCGCGCGACCAGGCTCTTGCCCCCGCGCGGGATGACCAGGTCGAGCAGTCCCTCGGCCCGCAGCATCGCGCCGACCGCCGCGCGATCGGTGGTGGGGACGAGCTGGATCGCATCGGCCGGCAGCCAGCCTGCGACCAGCCCTTCGACCAGCGCGGCGTGGATCGCGGCGTTGCTCTTCACCGCTTCCGACCCGCCGCGCAGGATGGCGGCATTGCCCGACATCACCGCGAGGACGCCTGCGTCGGCGGTTACGTTCGGCCGGCTTTCATAGATGATGCCGATGACGCCGATCGGCACGCGGACCCGCGACAGCCTCAGGCCATTGGGGCGGGAGTCGTCGGAGATGATCGTACCGACCGGATCGGGCAGGCGCGCGACCGCATCGACCCCGTCGGCAATGGCGGCAACCCGTTCGGCATCGAGCCGCAACCGATCGAGCATCGCCCCGCTCAGGCCTCGAGCCAGGCCGGCGGCCATGTCTCCGGCATTGGCATCGACGATCGTCGCGCTCGCACGGCGGATCGCATCGGCCGCGGCGTGCAGCGCGGCGGCCTTGGCCGGCGAGCGCGTGGCGGCGAGGATGGTCGCGGTGGTGCGCGCCCTGGCCCCCATTTCGGCGATCAGCGTCTCGACATCGGTCATGCCCGCACCCGGTAGCATGGGGCGATGCAAGCTGGTAGCACTGCCGCGCATGGGGGAATTCGACGCAGCAGCGGACGTCGTGACCGGTGGCCTGATGGGCCGTGCGGTCGAGCCGCACGCCGGGGATCATCGCGCCGGGGGCCATGATGCCGACGGGCACGGCCTGTGCGCCAATTGCGGCACGCCGCTGATCGGCAGCCATTGCCACGCCTGCGGCCAGGTCGGCCATGTCCACCGCACGCTTGGTGCCTATGGCCACGACCTGCTGCACGGCGTGTTCCATTTCGAAGGCAAGATCTGGGCGACGTTGCCGATGCTGGCGCTGAAGCCCGGCGAACTGACGCGGCGCTACATCGCCGGTGAGCGCGCGAAGTTCGTCTCGCCGATCGCATTGTTCCTGTTTTCGGTCTTCCTGATGTTCGCGGTCGTCGCCAATCTGCCCGGCTGGAGCTTCGGTGGCGACGAATGGCTGAAACCGGGCCTGACCGGCGGCATGGCCCGGGCGCGCGAGAAACTGGTCGACCAGCGTCAGGCGGCCGACCGGGCGGTCGTCAAACTGTCGAAGGAGCTCAAGGCCGAACGCGCTGCGGCCACGCCCGATACGGACGAGATCGCCGATCTGCGCCGCCGGCTCGCCGAGACGCTAGACAGCCGCGCCAAGCTGAAACAGGCAGAAGCCCTGTTGCCCGCACCGACGCCCGGTGACGACGACGGCCTGCCGCGCGTGACATCGGCCCCCGGATCGCCCGGGGGTAGCTGGATCGAGCAGAAATGGGAGCATGTCCGCGAGAACCCCAAGCTGACGCTCTACAAGATCAAGACGTCGGCGTATAAATACAGCTGGGCGCTGATCCCGCTGTCGCTGCCGTTCCTGTGGCTGCTGTTTCCCCTTCGCCGCGACGTCGGGCTGTACGACCACGCGATCTTCGCCACCTATTCGCTGACGTTCATGTCCCTGCTGGTCATCGTCCTGGCGCTACTCGGCGCGATCGGGGTGCCGTCGTGGATTATCCTCGTGGCCGCACTCGGCATCCCGCCATTCCATATGTATCGACAGCTAAAGGGGGCCTATCGCCTAAGTCGCGCGGGTGCGCTGTGGCGGCTACACTGGCTGTTGTTCTTCACCTCGATCACGACGTTGCTCTTCACGATGCTGCTGCTGTACCTGGGTGCCGCGGACTGAACATCAATCCTGCGCGATCCGGATCGCGGCACCGGCGACGAACGGGCTGCCTGCGACCAGCAGCAGGCTGACCGCGCCGAGCAGCTTCAGCGCGGCGCCCGCGCCGTCCGACAGCGCGCCCGCCCCGAAGATGACGATCGGGATGGCCAGCGGCAGCATCACGAGGCCCGCGATGGATCCGCCGCCCCGCAACCCCGCGACCAGCGCGCCGGTTGCCACCGCCAGTGCGGCGAGGCCGGGGGTGCCGATCAGCAGCCCCAGTTCAATCCGCCACAGCGCGTCGCCGGACAGGCCCAGCAACCCGGCCGCCGCGACGCTCGCCAGCATCAGCGGCGGCGCGAAGCCCAGCCAGTGCCCGGCGAGCTTGGAGGCGGCGACCAGCGGCATCGGCAAGCCGCGAACGGCCAGCTGATCGAGCGTCCCGTTGTCCAGATCGGGCGCGACCAGCCGCTCGACCGGCAACAACGCGGCGAGCAGCGCTGCCGCCCACACCACCCCGCCGCCGACGCGCGCCAGCACCGCCGCATCGGGCCCGATCGCGAAGGGGAACAGGGTGGCGACCAGCAGGAAGAAGCCGACTGGCAGCCACAGCCCGCCTGAACTCCACGCGCGGCGCACTTCGCGCCAGGCGATGGCGGCAACGATCACAGCGCCACCTCGAGTGCGCCATGGAGGGCAAGCGGCAGATGCGTCGCGACCAGCACGATCCCGCCGCCTGAGCGGTGCCGACCGATCAGCCGCTCGAGCAGCGCGACCGACGCGGTGTCGAGCCCGTTGGCGGGTTCGTCGAGTAGCCAGATCGGCGCGTCGTTCGCCAGCGTCCGCGCGATCTGCGCGCGACGGCGCTGGCCGGTCGACAGCAGGCGGACGGGGACGTCGGCCAGATCGGCGATCCCGACATCGGCCATCGCCATGTCGATCGCGTCGCTGCGCCCGTCGATCCGCGCCCACCAGCCAAGGGCGTCGCGCAAGGCGCGCTCGCCATCGAGCCCCGCCGCCTCGGCCATCAGCGCGACTGCGCCGTCACGGACCACGGTCCCCGCAGCGGGCGTCAGCAGCCCGGCGCAGATTCGCAGCAGGCTCGACTTGCCGACGCCGTTTGGTCCGGTGACCAGCGCCGCGTCGCCCGCCGCCAGCGTCAACGACAGCCCTTCGAACAGCATCCGCCCGCCGCGTGTGCACGCGAGGTCGACCAGCGCCAGCCGGCTCACGCCGCGGCTTCGAGCGCGTGCATATCCTCGTCGCTCAGCCCGAAGTGATGGCCGACCTCATGGACGACGATGTGATGGACCAGCGTAGCCAGGTCGACCCCGGTCGCGACCCATTCATCGAGGATCGCGCGGCGATACAGATGGATGCGGTCGGGCAGGGTGACGCCGTCGAACGCCGATTTATCGCCGACAGGCCGGCCGTGGTACAACCCGGTCAGGTCGTACGGATCCTCGATCGCCAGGGCGTCGAGCGTCTCGTCGTCGGCCCACTCCTCGACCAGCAGCACGACATCGGCCAGATGCCCGGCAAACGGCGCGGGGATGCGCGCCAAACTCACGCGGGCCAGCCCCTCGATCTCGTCTGCGCCCGGCGCGATCCGCTCTTGCCCGTCCATGATGTGCGACATAGGCATGGCCACAAGCCAAGGGCAAGGATGAGGGGTTATGATCGAGCAGTTGAGCGAAGCCGAACGCGCCGATGCGCTCGATGGGTTGCCCGAATGGGATTATGACGACGGGCGCGACGCGATCGGCCGCAGCTTCACCTTCGACAGTTTCTCCGAAGCCTTCGCCTTCATGACGCAGGTCGCGCTGCTGGCGGAAAAGGCGGACCACCATCCCGAATGGTCGAACGTGTACAACCGCGTCGACATCGTGCTGACGACGCACGACGCGGGCGGGCTGTCGACGCGCGATGTCGAGCTGGCGGGGCAGATCGACGATCTGGTGGATTAGACAACCGTTCGCCCTGAGCCTGTCGAAGGGCTGTCCCTCTTCGTGCCGCATCGCTTGCCGCACCAAGAACAAGGGCAGTGCTTCGACAGGCTCAGCACGAACGGGGCGGATCAATCCACGAACCGCGCCGCGCGCTTCTGCATGTTGGCCATCACGGCTTCCATCTGGTTGGGGGAGCGCAGCAGGGCAGCCTGTTCGACGCTTTCCGCCATCAGGATGTCCGCGGCATCGGCCGCGACCGCGTCGTTCGCCAGCCGCTTGATCGCGCGGATCGCGTGCGGGTTGCGCGCGGCGATCGCGCGGGCGAGCGTCATCGCCTCGGCGTGCGGATCCCCGGCGGTGCGCAGCGCAAAACCGAGCGTCGCGGCGTCCGTCCCGGAGAATTCGCGCGCGGTGTAGGCAAGCTCGCGCAGGGCATCGTCGCGCACGCGGCCGCGCCACAGCGCGAAGCCCGCCATGTCGGGGACGATGCCCCATTTGATCTCCATCACCGACAGGCGCGTGTCGGGATGGGCGATGACTATATCGGCGCCGCTCATGACCTGCAGCCCGCCGCCGAACGCGATGCCGTGGACCGCGGCGATCACCGGCAGCCCGAGCGTCCGCCAGCCCCAGGCGACCTGCTGGAAATCATTGGCCAGGCCGTGCGTCCGCTCGGCCAGATCGACGCCGGCCCCCGCCGACGCCATGCTCGCCATGTCGAGCCCCGCGCAGAATGCGGTACCTTCGCCCGACAGCACGACCGCGCGCATGCTTGTGTCGGCGCCCAGCCGGTCGATCGCATCGATCAGCCCTGCGAACATCGCGGGATCGAGCGCATTCATCTTGGCCGGACGATTCAGGCGGACGTCGGCGACGCCGGCGTCGATGGCGATGGTCACGCGGGGATTGTCGGTCATGGCGCCAACGCTACGCCGCGCTGGCGATTTGTAAACGGCCGACAGCCGCGATACGGCCAGCCCTATGCAACCCATCCCGTTCGATCCCGAACAATTCTTCAAGCGGTTCACCTGGGAACACCATGGATCGACGCTGGGCATCGTCCATCATGCGCACGGCCCCGACTGGACCGAGCTGGCGCTGCCGTATGGCGAGCATCTGATCGGCGATCCGGCGTCGGGCGTCATCGCGTCTGGGCCGATCCTGACCCTGCTCGACCAGGCGACCAGTTCGGCGGTGTGGCTGAAGCGCGGCGGGTTCCTGCCGCACGCGACTCTGGACTTGCGGATCGATTACCTGCGCGCGGCGACGCCGGGCAAGACGGTGTTCGGCCGCGGCGAATGTTACCGACTGACCAAGAGCGTCGCGTTCGTCCGCGGGACCGCGCATGACGGCGACCCGGGCGATCCGCTGGCGCATGTCGCCGGCACCTTCATGGTGACGCGGATGTCGATGGGGGTGGAGGCATGACGCTGCCGCCCTATGCGACCCTGCTCGGAATGAGCATCCAGGATGACGACGACGGCACGCGCCGGCTGGCGATGGCGTTCTCGGGCAAGGTCAGCGGCCGGCCCGGCTATCTGCACGGCGGCGCGATCGGCGGGATGCTGGAGATGGCGGCGATCCTGCGCTTACGCGATGCGCTGGGTACCGAAACGGCGGTTGTGAAACCGGTGACGCTGACCGTCGATTATATGCGCGGCGGTCGCGAGAAGATCACCTATGCGGCCGGCATCGTCCGGCGTCTCGGCTCGCGTGTCGCCAATGTCGATGCGATCGCGTGGCAGGACGACCGCACCCATCCGATTGCGGCGGCGCGGCTGACGTTTCTGATCCGTAGATAGCGGCGTTACTGCCCGAACGTCCCGCGACGATATAGCAGGGTGATGGCGACGCGGCGGTTGCGCGGGTCGGCGTCGTTGTCGGCGATCATCGGTTCGCGGTCGGCGACGCCTTCGATCCTCTCGAACCGCATCTCGGGCACGCCGCCCAGCGCCAGCCGGCGGCGTGTCGCCTCGGCGCGGCCCGACGACAGCGTCCAGTTGTTCATCCCCTGCCGGCTGCCGAACTGCAGCGCGTCGGTATGGCCGCGGATCATGATCGGGTTGCCGGTCGACCGGATCGCATCGGCGACCAGTCCGATCAGGCTCGATGCCTCGGGCACCAGCGCGGTCGTGCCGCTGGCGAACATTGAGTAATCAGCGTCGTCGACCAGATCGATGCGCATCCCGTCGCGGGTCATCGTGAAGCGGACGTGCTTGCCGAGCTTTGCCAGCTTGGCGTTCGCGGCGATCTGCGATTCGACGCGGGCCTTCATCCGCGCGAAATTGGCCTTGTCCTCGGCCGCGGTTACGCCCGGGTTGCGCAGCGAGCCCTTGGCACCGGTGCCTTCGCGGTTGCCGCCGCTGGCGCCGACGGGAATCGTCAGCGACCGTGTGCCGGTCTGTTGCGCCTTGTGCGGGTAATTGTCCTTGTCGGTGATCGACGCGCCGCCGAACAGCCCGTTCGAGCCTGCGGACTTCTGCGTCTTCAGGTCGACGATGGTCGGCGTGAAATAATCGGCGATCGACTTGCGCTGCTTCTCGGTCGTGGCACCCAGAATCCAGAGCAGCAGGAAGAACGCCATCATCGCGGTCACGAAGTCGGCGTACGCAACCTTCCACGCGCCGCCATGATGACCGCCGTGACCGTCGACGACGATCTTCTTGACGATGACGATCTTGGGCGGCTGGTTGTTGCCGTGGGGAGCGCGGGCAGCGGCCATTATGCGACGCCTGCCGGCGTGCGACGGCACCAGCCCGCTCCCCCACCCGGCCACCCACTACGGTAACCTTGCTGGGTGGCCGGGTGAGGGAGCGGGCCGGTGCCGCTCATCGGCGCGAGACGATCCGACATCACCGCCCGCGCAGGCCGTCGAAGACTTCGCCGAAGCCGGGCTGGTTGTGATGCGCGATGCCAGAGCGTGCGGCTTCGATGACCAGCGGCTGCGGGTGACCGTGGAGCGAGGCGATGATGATCTGCTTCACGACGTGATAGATCGCGGCGTCGGCGTCGATCACCTGCTGCAACCGGTTGGCGAGCGGGCCGACGATGCCGTAGGCGAGCAGCACGCCCAGGAAGGTGCCGACCAGCGCCGATCCGATCATGCCGCCCAGGATCGACGGCGGCTTGTCGATCGATCCCATGGTCTTCACGACGCCGAGCACGGCGGCGACGATGCCGAGGGCCGGGAGCGCGTCGCCGAGCGAGGTCAGCGTGCCCTGCGGGCCCTGCACTTCGTGGTGGTGGGTCTTGATCGCGTTGTCCATGACCTCCTCGACTGCGTGCACGTCGAGCGTGCCCGACGAGACGACGACCAGCCGCAGCGTGTCGGCGATCAGGTTGACCAGCGTGTGGTCGGCGAGCAGGCGGGGATATTCGGCAAAGACCGCGGAGGACTTCGGGTCCTCGACATGCGGCTCCAGCGCGATCGGCCCGTCGACGCGCAGCATCTTCATCAGCTTGCTGACGAGGAAAATGGTGTCGAGATAGTCCTGCTTCTTGTACTTCGGCCCCTTCACGACCTTGGCCAGGCCACTGCCGATCGCCTTCAGTTCCTTGCCCGAATTGCCGATGATGAGCGCGCCGACCGCCGCGCCGCCGATGATGAGCATTTCATGCGGCACCGCATGCAGGACCGGGCCGAGTGCACCGCCGGTGATGGCGAAGCCGCCGAACACCATGCCGAGCAGGACCACGAGACCGATGGCGACAAACATGACCTAGGAGTTCCCCTTCGCGGCCGGCGTCCCGCGGTAACGGGAGCGACGGCACTTTCGCGTCGGTTGTCGCAAGTGGAGGTGGGGATTTGGTTAACGGCTCGGCCGAAATCGTCGTTACCGGCGCGGAAAGGATGCGTCAGCGCAGATAGTTGAACAGGCTGAGCGAGGTCAGCTTGCTAAAACTCGCCTGCGTGGCGTCCAGAATCGTCATCACCTTTTTCAGTTCGGTGATGGTCGCCGGGATGTCGGCGTCCTCGATGGTCGAGCGCTCCTCCTCCCGGGTCAGCGCCAGGTCCTCCAGCCGCGTCTTCTCCAGCTCCAGCCGCGCCCCGCGCGCGCCGATCGAGGTCTGCGCGTTCAGCACCGACGTCATCGCCGACTGGATGTCGACGCTGTCGTCGCCCATCGGCGTCCCGGCCTTCAGCTTATCCGACATCGTCTTGACGATCGCGAACATGTCGCTGGTCCCGCCGGCCTTCAACGGGATGTTGCCGAAGATCGTCGCGCCGCTGGTCGTCGCGGCGATGGTACGGCCGTCGCCGATCGGGATCTGCCCCGCCTCGCCCGATCCGGTGAAGACGACCGTGCCCGTAGCGGTTGTGGCGCCGGCCGGCGTGACGACGTAGGGCGCAGCCGTGCTGTCGCCCGAAAACAGCGGCGACCCGCGCGAATCGGTGGTGTTGGCGACGCGCACCAAGTCCTCCAGGATCACGTCGATCTCGGCCGACATCGCGGTGCGCTGTTCGGGACTGAGCGTCGAACTGCCCGCGGCGATGGCGATCGACTTGACGCGCGTCAGCTGCGTCTCGACGCTGGCGAGCGCAGTGGATGACGCATCGAGCAGCGAGGTCGCCAGATCGACGTTGGTCAGTTCCGCGGTCGAATTGGCGCCGGCGCGCTTCAGGGCGGTCAGCGCGCGGTAACCGGCGGCGTCATCCGACGGCGCCTGGAGGCGCTTGGTCGTCGCCAGCTGGTTGTTGAGCGTATCCGCCTTCACGCTCAGCGTGCTCATCCGGTCGCGAAGCCGGTCGTATTGCAGGGATGTCGAGACGCGCATGGTTGCTTTAAGTCCTCAGCGGATATCGATGATCGTCTGCAGGATGTCGCGCGCCACCTGGATGATGCGGCTCGATGCCTGATAGGCCTGCTGGAAACGGATCAGGTTGACGGCTTCCTCGTCGAGGTCGACGCCGGTCATTTCGTCACGCGCGGCGGTGGCCGCGCCGTGGATCGCGGTCTGCGCCTCGACCACGCCGCGGCGGGTCTTGAGCAGCGCGGCATTTTCGGTCGTCAGGTCGTCGAACCGGGTTTCCCAGCCCGCCGACGCGCGCAGATCGACCAGGCGGGTCAGATTGCCGTTGCCGCGCGCACCTTCGGTGCCATAGGCGGCGGCGACGCCGCGGGGGTCGTCCAGGACGACGCTGATCTCGGTCGGGGCGGCGCCGGCGGCGACACCGAACATCGCCGGGCCCGCGGCGCCGGTCAGCGTCTTGCCCTGCGCCTGCCAGTCGTTCATCTGGCCGACGAAATCGGTGGCGATGGTGTTCAGTCGCTCGCGCGCACCCGCAATCTTCAGCGCGCCATCGACCAGGCCGGCCATCGCGCCGCCGGTTGCGGGAACGACGGCGTGACCCGCCGGGCCGCTGGCGGCAATCGCGGCCTCGCCCGAGGCGTTGGTGACGAACGAGATGACCGCACTGCGCTCGACATCGGCGATGACGGGGCCAGCCGAACCGCCCGCGCGGACGACCGCGCGACCGAGCGAATCGAAGCTGGTATCGACATCGACCAGTGCGCTCATCGATTCGAGCGTGCGGTCGCGTTCGTCGAGCAATTGGGCACGCGCCGACGATCCTTCCGCGGCGCGGGTCAGGCCCTGGTTGATGCGGACCATCGAGGTGCCGAGGTCGCCGAGCTGCGCCGCCATGTCGCGGCCTTGCGCGGCGAGTTCGTCGGCAGCGCCTGCCAGAGCACGGCCGGTGCTGTTGAAACCGGCTGCGAGCGAGCGCGCATCCTCCAGCAGCACAGTGCGCGGCGCTGTCGCCGACGGATCGGCCGCGACGTTCTTGGCAGAGGCGAAGAAGGTGATAAGGCGATCGGATAGTTGGTTGCCCGACAGCGCGCCTTCGATCCGGTCGATCCACGCGACGCCCGATGCCGATCGCGCGACATCGGAGCCGGTGGTGCGGGCCTGGGCCGCGCGAAAATCGTCGGCGGCCCGCGTGACGCCGGCAATGCGGACGCCGCCGCCGGCCAGCAGCGTCATCTGGCCAATGCCGGCGATGCCGGTCGTGCGGAATTCCTCGACTACGGCGGTGCGGCGCGAATAGCCCGGCGTCGCCGCGTTGGAGATATTCTCCGACGTGGTGGACAGCGCGGTCTGGTACGCGCGGACGCCGGTGACGCCGATGCCGAGCAGGTCGGTCACGGCGTACCGCCACCGTCAGCAGCGCCGGGCGCCGTCGCCTGGTTCTTCGACAGGAAATCGGTCATCGCCCTGGCGATGCCCATCGGCGAATGCTGCGCCATGCTTTCGGCGATCTTGCCGTCGAACATGTCGCGAAACTGCTGCGATGCCTTGTTGTCGAACAGCCCGTCGCCGAGCTTTGCCGAACGCATCGACTTTAGCATCATGCCGGTGAAGATCGCCTCGAACCGTTCGCCGGCCGCCTTCAGATTGTCGTCCGACTTCAGCCGTGACGTGTCGTTCGACACGCCGCCGACGCTGCTGGACAGTCCGGCGATGCCGGTGGTTGCGGTGGTCGAGGCGGGGATCTGCGTCACAGGACGATCAGCTCCGCCTTCAGGGCCCCCGCCTGCTTCAGCGCTTCCAGGATGGCGACCAGGTCCGCGGGCGACGCACCGATGGCGTTCACCGCATTGACCACGTCGGCCAGCTTGGGTCCGGGCTGGAACAGGAACATCGGTCGCTTCTCTTCCTCGACTTGCACCGCGCTCTTCTGCTCCAGCGCCGTCTCGCCCTTCGAAAAGGGCGTGGGCTGGCTCACGCGCTGATTCTCATCAATACGAACGGTTAGTTTACCATGTGTTACCGCGGCAGGACTGACGCGGACCGCACTGTTGATAACGACCGTACCGGTGCGGGCATTTACAATTACTTTCGCCGGCGCCTCGGCCGACACCACCGACAGGTTCTCGATCCCGCTCATCAGTTGCGCGCGGATGTCGGCTCCCGCAGGCGCGGTGACCGCGATCGACACGCCGTCGACCGCGCGCGCGATGCCGGCGCCGAAGCGCGCGTTGATCGCGCCGGCGACGTTCTGCGCGGTCGTGAAATCGGCCTGCGTCAGGTTGAAGGTCAGCATCGGCGTGCTGGCGAAGCCGGTATCGACCGCGCGTTCCACGGTCGCGCCTTCGGGGATGCGGCCCGACGAGGGCACGTTGATGACGATCTTCGACCCGTCCGCGCCGTCTGCGCCCAGGCCGCCGACCGCCAGATTGCCCTGCGCCATCGCATAGATCGCCCCGTCCGCACCGTAGAGCGGCGACAGGATCAGCGTGCCGCCGCGCAGGGACTTGGCCTTGCCCATCGCCGACACGGTGATGTCGAGCTTCTGGCCGGGCTTGGCGAAGGCGGGCAGGTCGGCAGTGATCATGACGACGGCCGAATTCTTCAGGCCGGGATTGGCGCCCGGCGGCAGTTGCAAGCCGAAGCGCGAGGTGACGCCCTTCATAGACTGGACGGTGTATTCCAGGTTGTCGTCACCCGTCCCCGGCAGGCCGACGACGACGCCGTAGCCGGTCAGCTGGTTGGTGCGAATGCCCTGGAACGTGCCGAGGTCCTTGATGCGATCGGCCTGGGCCGGGGTCGCGACCAGCAATGCGGTCAGCGCGGCGAGGAGGAAGCGGAGCATGAGACGGGTCCTCGAGAACAATCCATTCGTCATTCCCGCGCAGGCGGGGACGAGGGGCAGTGTGCGGCGCATCAGAACGGGCTGATGGTCTGGAAGAAGCGGCTGAACCAGCCCTGGCGGCTGGCGCGCTGCACGTCGCCGCGCCCTGTATAGGCGATCTTCGCATCGGCCACGCGGGTCGACAGCACGCGGTTGTTCGCATCGATGTCGGCGGGCCGCACGATCCCGCGAATCTGGACGAATTCGTCGCCGCGGTTGAGCGTCAGCGTCTTCTGCCCCTGCACGATCATCGTGCCGTTGGGCAGCACTTCGGCGACCGTGACGCTGATTTCGCCCGACAGCGCGTTCGACTGGTCGGCGGTCCCGGTGCCACCGAAATTGCGCTTGCCGCTGATCGCCACGTCGGTCGGCTTCACCGCCGACAGGACACCGGTCGTCGGCGGCGTGATGCCGAAGCCGCCGCCTGAATCGAGCTTGCTGCCCGCCGACTTCGTGGCCTGGGTACGTTCGGTCAGGATGATCGTCAGTGGATCGCCGACCGCGCGGGCGCGCGACCCTTCGTACAGGCCGCCATAGCCGGCCGACACCTGGAAGATCGCGCCGTTGGCCGGAGCCGCTACGGGCGCGGGCGGTGCATAGACAGTGCGATATTCGGGCGGCGGCACGACCGGCTTCTTCTTGCCGAAGATGCCGGCGGTCGCCGGCGTCGCGACGATCGATGCGAGGACGCCAAGGACGATTGGGGCGGAGATGATACGCATGACGGGTCAGTCGTCCTCAGATGTTCTGGTTGACGTATTTGAGCATTTCGTCGGTCGCGGAGATCATCTTGGAATTGACCTCGTACGCGCGCTGGGTCTCGATCATGTCGACCAGTTCCTCGACGACGTTGACGTTCGATCCTTCGAGCATCCCCTGGCGGATCTTGCCACGGCCGTCCTGCCCGGCGATGCCCAGGTTCGCGGCCCCCGACGCACCGTTCTCGATCAGGTAGTTGTCGCCGATCGAGGTAAGCCCCGCGGCGTTTGCAAAGCTTGCGATCTGGATCTGGCCGACCTGCGTCGCTTCGTTCTGGCCGGGCACGGTCGCCGACACGGTGCCGTCCTCGCCGATCGAGATAGACGTCGTGTTCTCGGGGATCGTGATGCCCGGCATCACCTGATAGCCCTCCGACGTGATCATCAGCCCCTCGGGCGAGCGGCTGAAATTGCCCGCGCGGGTGTAGCCGAGCTGGCCGCCCGGCAGCTGGACCTGGAAATAGCCGTCGCCGTCCAGCGCCATGTCGAGGCTGTGGCCGGTGGTCTGGAGCGAGCCTTGCGTGTTGATCCGCGAGGTGCCCTGGACGCGGACGCCGGTGCCGAGATTGAGGCCGGTCGCGTATTTCGTCTCCTGCGTGCTGGCGGAGCCGGGCGCGGTGACGACCTGATACGCCAGCGTCTCGAACGCGGCGCGGTCCTTCTTGAACCCGGTCGTATTCACGTTAGCCAGGTTGTTCGAGATGACCCGCATACGCGTATCCTGCGCGTCGATGCCGGTACGGGCGATGTGGAGAGCAGCAGAACCCATCGTATCAGTCCTTCAATTAGGCCGGCCGGATCAGCCAGGAATCCGCATGAGCGAGGCGGAGCTCTCGTCCATCGACTTGGCTTCCTTCAGCAGGTTGGCCTGCACTTCGTAGCTGCGCTGGTTCTCGATCATGTCGACCAGCGCCTGGGTCAGGTTGACGTTCGATCCTTCGAGTGCGCCGGTCAGGACCTTGGCATCCATGTCGTCGGGTAGCACGCCGCCGCCCTTCACGCGCAGCAGGTTGTCGAGGCCCTTGACCGTCTGCGATCCGTCCGGATTGCCGAAGCGGATGCGGTCGACCGCCTGCGACGGCGTGCCCGGGGGCGATCCGACGGGTACGATCGACAGCGTGCCGTCCTCGCCGATCATCACGTCTTGCGCGGGTGGGACGGTGATGGGGCCCCCCGACCCCATCACCGGATGCCCGTCGCCCGTCTGCAGGACACCGGATTCGGTGATCTGCAGGTCGCCGCGGCGGGTATAGGCTTCCGTGCCGTCGGGGGACTGGACGACCATCCACGACGTGCCGGGGATGGCGATGTCCAGGTTTCGGCCGGTGGACTGGATGGTGCCCGCACGCCGATCGGCGTCGAGCACTTCCTCCGACACCGGCGCCCGTGATTCCAGGCCCGCGCCGCCCTTCAGCATCAGCTGCTGGAAAGCGACACGATCGGACTTGAACCCTGTCGTCGACGCGTTCGCGATGTTGTTCGCGATCGCCGCCTGCGCGGACATCTGTCCCTTAAGCCCGGTGAGGGCGGTGTAGACCAACCGGTCCATCGGCTACGTCCTCTCGCTATCCGTTCAGGATCAGCTGCGCATGTTGAAAATGGTCTGCGAAATCTGGCTCGACGTCTCCAGGCTCTTGGCGTTCGCCTGGAAGTTGCGCTGCGCCGCGATCAGGCTGACCAGTTCCTCGGTGATATCGACGTTCGAGCGTTCGATGGCACCGGTGCTGAGGTTGCCGAAGCCGTTCGCGCCGGCCTCGCCAAGGCGCGCCTCGCCCGATACGCCGGTCGCCGACCAGTAGCTCTTGCCCATCTGGCGCAGGCCCGATGGATTGGAGAAGTTGGCGAGCGCCACCTTGCCCAGCGCCTGGGTGTCGCCGTTGGAGAAGCTGGCGCTGACGACGCCGTATTCGCTGATCGTCACGCTTTCGATCTGGCCGATCGCACGGCCGTCCTGGATTTCGGACGTCTTGACGAACGGAGAGCTGAGCTGCGTCGTCAGGTTGCCGAAATCGAGCGTCAGAGTCTGCGACGTCGTCGAGCTGGTCGGGGTGAAGCCGTCGAACGCGACCTTGGTGGCCGGCGTGCCGGTTGCGCCGTTGGCATCCACCACGCCGGTCAGCTTGCCCTTGTCGTCGTAGGTCATGGTCATCGGACCCTTGACGCCACCCGACGACAGCTGGTCGCTGCCGACGAAGGTGTAGACCTTCCAGCTGCTGGTGGTGCCGGCACCGGTCGATGCGGTGTCGCGGACGTAATAGTTGGTCATCGTCTGCGAATTGCCGAGCGCATCGTAGATCGTGGTCTGCGACGAGTTGTTGTAGGTCGCCGGGTTGAAACGGTCGAAGGCATAGGCCTTGCCGCCGTTGGTGAAGATCGTGCTGTCCTTCGGGATCGACGCATTGGCCGACAGATTGACCGACAGTTCGACCGACGTCGTCGCCGAAGGCACACCGCTGGTCGCCGGCAGGCGCAGGCTGACCATCGAATCGAGTCCGGTCGCGACGACCGTGCCCGACCCGTCGACCGGATACACCTGCAGCTTGCCGCCGTTGGCGTCGGTCACGAAGCGGTCGTTGTCGACGAAGAACGCGCCGTTGCGGGTGAACGAGACCTTCGCCGAATTGAGATCCGGCTTGACCGCAAAGAACCCTTCGCCCGAGATCAGCATGTCGAGCGAGTTGGTCGACTGCTGCGAGCCGCCCTGGCTGAACTGCTGGCGCACCGCCTTCACGACGGTACCCGACCCGATCATCTGCGTCGGCGACACCGACACGTTCGATGCCATGACGTCGGCGAATTCGACGCGGCTCTTCTTGAAGCCGTTGGTCGAGACGTTGGCGAGGTTGTGCGAGATCGTCGCCATTTCGGTCTGCGATGCCTGAAGGCCCGAAAGCGAAGTGTAGAAGGTCATGGCGGTTCAGCTCCTGGTCGGAAATTGGGTTGGGATGAGAGGCGGTTGAAAGAAGATCAGGCGACCGCGCGGATGGCGGAGGCCTTGACGTCGCCGATGCCCGGCAGCGTCAGCACAGGCTCGGACCCGTTGGGCAGCGTAGCCGAGGTGACCGGCGCCCAGACGAGCGTGCGGCTGGTGACCGACGTCGCACCGTCGCGGGCGATGGCGCTCAGCGTATAGGGCCCTTCGGTCGCGGTGCCGTCTTCCAGCTTGCCGTCCCAGTCGAAGGTGGCCGAGCCGGCGGGCTTCGCGCCCATGTCGAACGAGCGGACGGGCGCGCCGTTCTTGTCCATGATGGTCACGGTGACGTTGGTCGCAGCGGCGTCGAGTTCGACCGCGCCAGCGATGCCGCCCGATGCACGCGGATAGGCGGTCTTGCCTTCGGTCAGCACGGTCTTGCCGACGTAGGACATCGCCTCCGACGCGGTGCTGGCGCTCAGCTTCGTCGCGATCGACTTCAGCGTCGATCCCATGTCCGAAATACCGGCCAGCGACGAGAATTGCGCCATCTGGGCGACCATCTGCGAATTGTCGACCGGCTCGAACGGGTCCTGGTTCTTCATCTGCGCGGTCAGCAGCGCGATGAAGTCGCCCGGGCCCATCTCGTTCAGCGTCTTGCTGGTCGAAGTCTTCGCAGCGGTCGCGGCCTTGGCGGCGGCGGCGGTGCTGATGCCCGCCTTGCCCAGCGCGCTTTCGAAGGCGGAAGTGGTGGTGGCCATGGTATCAGCGTCCCAGCTTGATGGTATCGAGGATCAGCGTCTTGGCGGTCTGCATGACCTCGACGTTGTTCTGGTAGTTTCGCGCGCTCTCGAGCATGTCGACCAGCTCGCGGCTTTCATCGACCGCGTTCTCGAAGACGTTGCCGTCCTTGTCGGCCAGCGGATTGCCGGGATCGAAGCGCTTGGTCGGTTCTTCGCCCGCGGTGACGATCTTCTCGACGTTGACCGTCGACATCTGCGATGCCTGGTCGAACTGGGTGCGGAACACCGGCTTGATCGAACGATAGGCGGCCTGAGCGGTCGTCGCGACGCCGCCGGCGTTCGCCAGGTTCGACGCGGTCGTGTTCATCCGCACCAGCTGCGCGGACATCGCGCGACCGGCGACCTGGAAGATGTTCATCGGGGAATCGGCCATGGCTTATTCGCCCTTCAGCGCGCGGGTGATGGTGCCGATGCGACCGTTCAGGAACGATAGCGTCGTCTGGTAGGCGACGGCATTCTCGGCAAAGGCGGTCTGCTCGGTCGCCAGCTCGACGGTATTGCCGTCCAGGCTCATCTGCGTCGGCAGGCGGTATTTGGTGTTTGCGGTGACGCTCGCGTCCAGCACACCGCTCTCGGCGCCCTTCAGCGCCGCGGAGAAGTCGATGTCCTTGGCCTTGTAGCCGGGGGTGGACGCGTTCGCGATGTTCGACGCAAGCAACGCCATGCGCTGCGACCGCACCGCAAGGGCTGTCCCGTGTACCCCGAAAAGATCGTTCTCAGCCATGATGGCGTGGTCCCGCGTTGATGACGTGAGACGGCCCTGCAACCACCGTGCCAATTGCCCGATTTTGCCTGCGGGACGGTCACCGGCAGGGCAGGGCGGCAAAGGGTTGCCGGTTGCCGGTTGAGGATTGCCGGGTGCATGGGTTCCGATCGGCACTCGATCTCGATCCATCATGGTAAACCAAAACGGCACGTCCCTTGCACAGCATCCGCGCGATGTCCGTTACCGCCAGCCTTGTCCTCTTCCTCGATCCGCTCGCCTTCGCCATCGTCGGCGGGGGGACGGTCGTTGCCACCGTCCTGCGCACGCCTGCGCGCGATCTTACGCGGTCGATCGTCGCGCTGAAGGCGATCGGGCGGACGCCGTTCGATGCCGGCGCCCTGGTTACGCAGGTCGAGGCGCTGAGCCGGATCACCGCGCGCCACGGCGTGATGCAGCTCGACCGATCGGTCATCACCGATCCCGATGTCGCCGCCGCAATGGGGGCCATCGTCGACGGCGCCGACGGCGAGGTCGTCCGCGCCGTGATCGAGGATCGCCGCACCGCGCGGTTCGAACGCCAGCGTGCGGCGGCCGAGACATGGGCGGCGGCGGCCGAATTCGCGCCCGCGATGGGCATGGTCGGCACGCTGATCGGCCTCGTCCGCCTCTTCACCAGCATGACCGACCCGTCGGCGATCGGCGGCGCGATGGCGATCGCCGTGCTGGCGACATTGTACGGCGCGCTGCTCGGCAACCTCGTCTGCCTGCCCGTCGCGGCGCGACTGAAGCGGCTGGCGCGCGCCGAATGCGTGGAGCGCGGGCGCCTGGCCGATCCGCTCGCGCGGCTGGCGACACGCGAAGCGCCACAACTGCGCGCGGTGGCGGTCGCATGACGATCGACCAGTTGATGGAGGACGAATCGCGCCGGCCGATCTGGCTGGTGACGCTGGCCGACGTCATGATGCTGCTTGTTGGCTTCTTCGTCTTTCTCCAGGCCAATCCGAAGGTCGATGCGGCCACGCTCGGCAACGCCTTGCGCGAAGGGTTCGGCCTTGCCGCCGAAGCGCCGATCGCGCTCGAGGCGAATGTCGTTCAGGGCTTTGCAACCGGCTCTGCCGCGCTGCCGCCGTACGATGTCGCCGGCTGGGTCCGCGCGGTCACCAACGATCCGCGCACGACGATCCGCGTCACCGGCGGCACCGATGCCACGCCGGCCGATGTCGATCCCGCGACCGGCTCCGCTGCGATCCTCGCTGCCGACCGCGCGCGGGCCGTCGCCGCGGCGATCGCGCGCGACGTGCCGCCCGGCCGCATCGCGATCGATACCCGTCCCGGCGCGGGTCGCGCCGTCCAGCTTACACTCTCCTATGATGGGGAAACCCGATGATCCGTCCGCTGCTCACTCTCGCTGCCCTCACCGCGCCGCTGCCGCTGGTCGCGCAGGCGATCCGGTTTCAGGACACGACCGCTATCGACGTCGCCGTCACCGCCTTTACGGGCCATGCGATCGGGGAGGAGGGCGGCGCGCGCACCGCGGTCGATGCGCGGCTGAAGCTGGCGCAATGCCCGCTGCCGCAGCTCGACTGGCGCGGCACGTTCCAGGACGCGGTCGTCGTCACCTGCGATGCCCCGCGCTGGCGTATCTACGTGCCGATCAAGCTGCCGCCGCAGGTCGCGCGTCCGCAGGTCGCCGCGGCGACACCGGCCGCCGTCATGCCGGTGGTGAAGCCCGAGATCGTCATCAAGCGCGGCGACCCGATCACCGTCGAGGCCGGCGGCGCGGGCTTCTCGATATCGCGCGAAGGTACCGCGATGGGCGATGCGCCGGCCGGTGGGCGACTGCTGGTGAAGATCGATCCGGCAAAGCCGCCGATCCAGGCGGTCGCGCTGGCCACAGGGCGTGCCACGCTGCCCAATTGAGCGGGTCGATCGCCCGGCTTTCGTGATGAAGCCGTCGTTCACCCTCATTCTCGCAAAAATTGCTAAAACATTTCCGCCAGAGGTCGTTGTTGGGTGTGACGAAGCCATTCGAGGACGGGAACCATGGTGGATCCGATCGGTATAAAAGCGGCGACGAGCATCGATCGCAAGCCGGCGCCGGTCGCGCCGACTGCGGCGGTGACGGTATCGCAACCGGCAGTGGACGCCACGGTGACCCGCGCACCATCGACGCTGCAGGCGCTGTCGCAGCCCGCCGCCGCTTCGGCGCCGGTCGATGCCGAGCGCGTCTCCAAGATCAAGAAGGCGATCGAGGACGGCAAGTTTCCGCTGCTGCCCGCGACCATCGCCGACCGCCTGCTCGCCCTCAAGCTCGAATGGAATCCCAATGAAGCGGCGTGATGCCCTGGTCGGCGTGATCGAAGCGCTGCACTGCGAGATCGATGCGCTGAAGACGAACGACATCGCCGGGCTCGAGGCGGCCACCGCGCGCAAGCTGCGCTGCATCGAGGATGCCGCGGCCTGCGATCACGAGCCCGCAACGCCTGAGATCGGCGAGCTGGCACGCGAGGCGCATCGGCTGAACGAGACCTGCCGCATCTACGTCAACCTGATGGCGGCAAACGTCCGCCGTCGCCTGCAGGTTCTTGCCGGGTCGCCGAGCTCCGCCTACCGCCCGACCGGCGCCGCCGCCTACGCCTAAGCCGTCGTCCCGCCTGCGCGGGGCAGGGTGTCCGTAATTGGCACGCCTCTTGCTGAAACGATCCTCAACAGGGGTTTCAGGCAAGATTTTCGAATGACCATTCCGAACCTGACAAAGGTCGCCGTGGGGCGTGTCGGAGGCGTACAGAACGCCATCCAGCTCGCGTCCACGCGCACGGGGATCGATTTCAACTATCTGCTGGGGCAGGCGCAGGTCGAAAGCGGCCTGAACGCCTCTGCCCGCGCCGGTACGTCGTCGGCGACCGGCCTCTATCAGTTCATCGAACAGAGCTGGCTGGGCGTGGTCAAGAACCACGGCGCCGACCACGGCATGGGCTGGGCCGCCGACAGCATCACGCGCACGGCATCGGGCAAGTACACCGTGAGCGATCCGTCGGTCCGCCGCCAGATCCTGAGCCTGCGCAACGACCCCACCGCAGCCTCGCTGATGGCGGCCGAACATGCCTCCGACAACAAGGACCAGCTGGGCGCCGCGCTCAATCGCGACGTGACCGGCACCGACCTGTACATGGCGCATTTCCTGGGCATCGGCGGCGCGAAGAAATTCCTGTCGGCGATGGACGGCAATCCCGCCCAGAGTGCGGCCGCGCTGTTTCCGGCCGCCGCGCGCAGCAATCGCAACGTCTTCTATGCCGCCGACGGCAGCCCGCGGTCGCTGGGCGACGTCTACAACCGCTTCGCCGCCAAGCTCGACAAGGGCGCGGCGGCATCGGGCGCGACCGGCCTCGCCAGCGGGACGATCGACGCGCTGAAGCTCGATCCGGACATGCAGGTCGTGCTGGGCAGCGAAGCCCAGGGCGGCGACCGCGCCTGGCTTGCCTCCACGCTGGAGCGTTTCGGCGTCGCCGGCCGTGCGAGCGGCGCGTCGGAGGCGGCGGCGACATTGCTCCGCCCCAATCCTGACAATGCGCGCCTCGCCTATCTCATGCTGGCGCGTCTCGGAGGTAACGTCTGATGGCCTCCCCCCTGCTTGCCAAGGCGCTGCCCGGCCTGAGAGGCGCGGCACTCCCCGCCGCCATGCTGCTGCTGGTCGTGCTGATGGTCGTGCCGATCCCGGCCTTCCTGCTCGACGTGTTCTTCATCATGAACATCGTCATCAGCCTGGCCGTGCTGATGGTCGCGCTGAACGCGCAGAAGCCGCTCGATTTCTCCGCCTTCCCGACCGTCCTGCTGTTCGCCACGCTGTTCCGCCTGGCGCTCAACGTCGCCTCCACCCGTGTCGTGCTGGGCAAGGGGCATGAGGGCGAGGCCGCGGCGGGCCATGTGATCGAGGCGTTCGGCACCTTCCTGATCGGCGGTGATTACGTCGTCGGGCTCTTCGTGTTCAGCATTCTCGTCATCATCAACATGATCGTGGTGACCAAGGGTGCGGGTCGCGTGTCCGAAGTGTCGGCGCGCTTCACCCTGGACGCATTGCCCGGCAAGCAGATGGCGATCGACGCCGATTTGAACGCGGGCCTCATCACCCCGGACGACGCCCGCGCGCGCCGTGTCGAAGTGTCGACCGAAGCCGATTTCTACGGGTCGATGGACGGTTCGTCGAAGTTCGTGAAGGGCGACGCGGTCGCCGGCCTGCTGATCCTGGCGATCAACATCGTCGGCGGCCTGATCCTCGGCACCGTCAGCCACGGCATGGGCATCAAGGACGCCGCGCAGACCTATATCGTGCTTGCGATCGGCGACGCGCTGGTCGCGCAGCTGCCGGGGCTGATGCTGTCGATCGCCGCCGCCGCGATCGTCACCCGCGTCACCTCCAGCCAGGATCTGGCCGGACAGATCGGTGGCCAGTTCGCCAGCCACCGCACCTGGACGCCGGTCGCCGCCGCACTTGGCGTGCTCGGTCTGGTGCCGGGCATGCCGCATTTCCTGATCCTGCCGATCGCCGCCGCGGCAGGCTATGCCGCATGGCGCCTGAAGCAGGCCGCCGATCGCCCGGTCGTCGCCGAGGCACCGGCGCCTGCCGAAGCGCAGGACCTGTCGAAGATCGGCTGGGACGAAGTGAGCGACACCTGCCACGTCCTTCTCGACATCGGCTATGGTCTCGTGCCGCTGGTCGATGAGCGGAAGGGCAGCCCGCTGATGGGCCGCATCACCGGGGTGCGCCGCCAACTGTCGAAGGATTTGGGCTTCGTCGTGCCGCAGGTGCGCGTGCGCGACGACATCAACCTGGCGCCCTACACCTACCGAATCATCATCGGCGGCGTCATCGTCGGCGAGGATCAGGTGTCGCCCGACGAGATGCTGGCGCTCGATACCGGCCAGGCGGTCGGCACGTTGCCGGGAAAGCCCGCCAAGGACCCGACGTTCGGCCTCGACGCGGTGTGGATCTCGGCGGTCGACGCCGATGCCGCGACGGGGGCGGGCTATCTGGTCGTCGATGCCGGCACGGTAGTCGCCACGCACCTCAATCAGCAGCTGCTGAGCCATGCCGCCGACCTGCTGGGCCCGGACGAAGTGCAGTCGCTGCTCGATGGCCTAAAAGAACGCTCCGCCGCGCTCGTCGCTTCGCTCTGCCCGCAGCCGATGCCGCTGACCACGCTGACGCAGGTACTGCGCGCACTGCTGGCGGAAGGGATTCCGCTCAAGGAATTCCGCCGCATCGCCGCCGCGCTCGCCAATGCCGCAACGCGCTCGGCGGATCCGGAGGAGCTGGTCGAGCTGATCCGCCCCGACCTCGGCGCGCTCATCATCCAGAAGCTGTGCACCGTGCGCGAACCGCTGCGGGTGATGACGCTGGAGGGCCAGCTAGAGGCGCTGCTGGGCCAGGCGATCCGTTCCGACCCCGCACGCCGCCACGCGATCGAACCCGATCTCGGCCGCCGTATCGCCGATGCCATGCAGCGCGCCGCCGGGCCGTTCATCGCCGAGGCCAAGCCCTTCGCGCTCGTCGTCCAGCCCGCGATCCGCATCGCGATGCGCAAGCTGGTCAAAACCATTTTGCCGGATACGCCCGTCATGAGCTTCTTCGAAGTGCCCGAGGACAAGTCGGTCGAAGTCATCGCCGTCATCGGCGCGGCCGACCAGCCGCCTGCGCTCGGTGGGCACCAGCAGGCGATCGCGGCATGAGTTTCATGAGCCCCATCCAGCCCGCGCCGGGTGCGCCGCTGACCTATGGCGCGCGCTCGCGCCCCGGTCCCGACATGACCGCGCTGGTCCGCCAGCACATGCCGCGTGTGCGCCGGATCGCCTGGCACATCCACGGCAGCATGTCGTCGTCGGTCGAGGTCGAGGACCTGGTCCAGATCGGGCTGATCGCGCTGGTCGAGGCCGCCGGCAGCTTCGAGGATCGCGGCGCGGTCACGTTCGAGCAATATCTTAACACCCGCGTCCGCGGATCGATGATCGACGAACTCCGCCGCCAGGCGACGCTGACCCGCGGCGCGATGAAGCGGCGCAAGCTCTACAACGAAACGGTCGCCGCGCTGACCGGCGCCGACGGCCGCCGCCCCGACGACGCCAAGATCGCGGAGACGCTGGGCGTGACTATCGAGAAGCTGCGCACCGATTACGCGACCGCGGAACCCGTGCGGTTCGAGACGATCGAGGATCTTCAGGGCGACGAAGGCCCGTGGTTCGTGTCCGAGGAGCCGTCGCCGTTTGATGCGCTGGCCGACGCCGATCAGCGTGACGTGCTGGTCCAGGCGATCGCCGACCTTCCGGAACGCGAGCAGATGGTGATCCAGCTCTATTACATAGAGGAACTGAACCTCGAGGAAATCGGCCAGGTGCTCGACGTCGGCGCCGCGCGCGTCTGCCAGATCAAGAAGTCGGCGCACGATCGGTTGAAGAAGGCGCTGACACGACGGCTGTAAGCCCCGCCGTGCTCCCGCGAAGGCGGGAGCCCAGGGCGGCAAGCGACGACCTCCGCTACCCTGGGCTCCCGCCTCCGCAGGGGCACAGATGCCTAAGCCGGCGCGACCGCGCCCACCGGCCCCATATTCGCCGGCTCGCCGCGCGAATAGGTGCCCGTCAGCAATCCCGCTGCCAGCACCCGCCCGCGCATAGCCTCAACGATATCGCCGCGGCTCGGCGTTGCGCCGGGATCGGAGGCATCCCTCAATGCGAACAACTGGAAAGCGTAACGGTGTTCGCCATGCCCGGTCGGCGGGTCGGGCGGCAACCAGCCTTCGCGCAAATAGGAGTTGCGGCCGACGTCACCCTGTGCCCCGCCGTCGCCATCCGCGACGATCGCGGCCTCGGCCAGCTGCCCGTCCTCGGCCGGCAAACCCCAGACGATCGCGTGAACGAGGGGCGCAGGTGTCGGTGCGTCGGCATCCTCGACCAGCAACGCCAGATGCGTCGCCTCCGCCGGCACGCCGGTCCAGAACAGCGGCGGCGAGACACCAGCGCCGTCCGCGGTAAAGCGTTCGGGAATACGCCCGCCATTAGCAAAAGCGGGCGAGCGCAGGTCGATCGCGGCGAAACTGCCAAGGCCCTCCTGCACGATCGCCAGCTTGTCGGTGCCCGCGCGCAAGCCCTTCAGGGCAGCGCCGAGCCAGTGAGGGATATGTTCGAGCATGAATGGGTCCGCTGGTCAGTAGGGATGGAACCAGTAAACGCCGTGACCCACGCTTCGGTGCCGAAACAGCTCCCCAGAAGAAGGGCGGGCGGACCGGGGCACGTAGTATCCCTAACCGCCGTCAAAAAGAGCTGTCGTGACAATGTCGACGCCCTTTGGCGAGATCGAGATAAAATCGGGATGCAGGCTCGCGATGGTCGGTGGAAGCCGTCGATCCGACACGCTTTCCCAGTCGGACTGCGGCAATTGCATCAACCCATGTGCCTCGACCGCGATCGCCGCGACCCTGTTCGCATTTGCCGCCGGCCCGTAACATCCGGTCGGCGCGAGCAGAACGATCATCGCGACCACTGCCCGCCACGGCAGCACTACAGGTCCAGCTTCTCGTAATCCGCCGGCGGGCTGACGATTTCCATGCGTTCGGCGAGCAGCGGGCGGAAGCTGGGGCGGCTCTTCATGCCGACGTACCAGCGCTTGGCCTGTTCGTGGCTCTTCCAGTCGATGCCGCCCAGGTAATCGGCGACCGAGATCTGCGCGGCGGCGGCAAGATCGGCGAGGCTCATCGTCGCGCCAGCGAGCCAGGTGCGGTGGTCGAGCAGATAGTCGATATAGTCGAGATGCCCGACCGCCGCGCGCATCGCTTCGCGCAGCAGCGCGGCGTCGGGCGCGGTGCGGTGGACGACGCGCTTCAGCATGCGTTCGTTGAGCAACGGCGCGGTGATGTCGCGGTAGAATTGCGTATCGAACCACGCGACCAGCCGGCGGATCTCGGCGCGGTTGGCCGCGGTGCCGTTGATCATCGCCGATTTCTCGACCGTCTCCTCGAAATATTCGCAGATCGCCATCGAATCGATCAGCGGGGCGCCGGGGCGATCGGTGTCGATCATCACCGGGGTCTGCCCGGCCGGATTCATGTCGAGGAATTCGTCACGCCGCTCCCACGGCGATTCGCGCACCGGATCGTATCCGACGCCCTTTTCTGCCAGCAGCAGCCGGACCTTGCGCGAGAAGGGGCACAGGGGGAATTGATAGAGCTGCCACATGCAGCCCTTATCTACCGCCCCTGCGCGACCCGTCCAGCGGCGCCGTCAATAATCGTCGTCGGCCCCGTCATAGCGCGGTGCGGTGAGCGCGTTGCTGGCGAGCAGGCCAGTGAGTGGCGCGACGGCGGCACGAAGGCGATCGGCGGTGCGGGCCAGTTCCCCCGACATCGCGAGCGCACCACCCGCGACCGTCCCGGCATTGGCAACTGCGCGGCGGGTGTCGTCATGCAGCCGCGCCTCGAACTGCGGATCGCGACGGCGCTGGACATCGCGCAGCGTATCGCCTGCGCGGATATCGCTGTCGGGACCGGTCAGCGACGCAAGCGGCCCGACACGCGTGTCGAGCACGATCCCGGCGAGCGCGCTGACGGCAGCGGCGATGCCGTCCTGCGCCACCGGGTCCTGCAGCGCGCGGACGGCGTCAGCCTGGATCGGCGACTGCGCGGCAGCGGGCGCGGCGGTGACGCACAGCGCCAGGGCGGCAGCGGACATGAAACGCATGATACTCTCCCGAGTCGAAACAGCAAACGAGAGCCCTTATAGCACAAAGGCTTAGTCTCAGCTGAACGGGCTTTGCATGCGCCGGTTCCGTTCGTCCGAGCCTGTCGAAGGGCTGCCTCTTTCCTCGTCCGGCATGCCGGACGGGCGGGAAAAAGAACGGTGCTTCGACAAGCTCAGCACGAACGGAATATCATTCGGCCGCTTCCAGCGCGGCCTCCGAATCGTCGAGCGGATGCGCCAGGCGGGCGACCATTTCCTTCGGGCAGACCTGCCAGAACGCCCCGCGGATACGATCCCAGTCCTCGATCAGGCTGGCGGCGAACTTGCTGTCGGTCGCCGCCACGTGCCGCACGACCAGCGCACGCAGCACCGCTTCCCAATGGCCGGAGGAAAGTCGGCACCACGTCAGCGTTTCCGGGTTCACCCGGCGCTCGAACGTCGCGTCGGGATCGTAGACGAAAGCCATGCCCCCGGTCATGCCGGCGCCGAAATTCGCGCCGACGCCGCCCAGGATCACGGCGGTGCCGCCGGTCATATATTCGCACCCGTTGGCGCCGCAGCCCTCGACGACGACCTCCGCGCCCGAATTGCGGACGGCGAACCGCTCGCCGGCCTGGCCCGCGGCGAACAGCTTGCCCGACGTCGCGCCGTAGAGCACCGTGTTGCCGATGATCGTGTTCTCGTTCGACGCGAGGGGTGAGCTGACCATCGGCCGCACCGCGATGATGCCGCCCGACAGCCCCTTGCCGACATAGTCGTTCGCATCGCCGAACACTTCCAGCGTCACGCCCTTGCACAGGAACGCGCCGAGCGACTGGCCGGCCGAGCCGCGCAGGCGAACGGTGATGTGTCCGTCATCCAGCGTCGACATGCCGAACGCGCGCGTGACCGCACCCGACAGGCTTGTCCCGACTGCGCGGTGGGTGTTCCGCACGCTGTACGTCAGCTGCATCTTCTCGCGCCGGCTGAACACCGCCGCCGCGTCCTTGATAATCTGCGCATCCAGGCTATCGGGCACCGCATTGCGCCAGGTGTCGAGCGAATAGCGGCGCTCGGCGTCGGTCGCGTCGACCTTGGCGAGGATCGGATTGAGGTCGAGGTCGTCGAGATGCTCCGCGCCGCGGCTGACCTGGCGGAGCAGTTCGGTGCGGCCGATCACGTCGTCCAGGCTGCGGACGCCCAGCCGCGCCAGAATCTCGCGGACTTCCTCGGCGATGAAGGTCATCAGGTTGATGACCTTTTCCGGGCTTCCGGTGAACTTGGCGCGCAGTTTTTCGTCCTGCACGCACACGCCGACCGGACAGGTGTTCGAATGGCACTGGCGCACCATGATGCAGCCCATCGCGACCAGGCTCAGCGTGCCGATGCCGAATTCCTCGGCGCCCAGGATCGCGGCGATGACGATGTCGCGCCCGGTCTTCAGCCCGCCGTCGGTGCGCAGCTTCACGCGGCCACGAAGGCTGTTGAGCGTCAGCGTCTGGTTGACCTCGCTCAGCCCCATTTCCCACGGCGTACCGGCATATTTTATGCTGGTCTGCGGAGAGGCTCCGGTGCCGCCGTTGTGGCCCGCGACCAGGATGACGTCGGCGTGTGCCTTCGCCACGCCCGCTGCGACGGTGCCGATGCCGGCCGAGCTGACCAGCTTCACGCAAACTCGCGCACGCGGGTTGATCTGCTTCAGGTCGTAGATCAGCTGCGCCAGATCCTCGATCGAATAGATGTCGTGGTGCGGCGGCGGCGAGATGAGCCCGACGCCGGGAGTCGCGTGGCGCAACTTGGCGATCAGTTCAGTCACCTTGAAACCGGGCAGCTGGCCGCCCTCGCCGGGCTTGGCTCCTTGCGCGACCTTGATCTCGATCTCGTCGCAGGCGTTGAGATACTCGGCGGTCACGCCGAAGCGCCCGCTCGCGATCTGCTTCACGCCCGAATTCGCGTTGTCGCCATTCTCGTACGGCGTGTAGCGCTCCTTGGCCTCGCCGCCCTCGCCCGACACCGCGCGTGCGCCGATGCGGTTCATCGCGATCGCCAGCGTCTCGTGCGCCTCCGGGCTGAGCGCGCCCAGCGACATGCCCGGCGTCACGAAGCGCTTGCGGATTTCGGTGATCGCCTCGACCGAATCGATCGGCACGCCGTCCTTCGGGAAATTGAATTCCAGCAGGTCGCGTAAGTATACCGGCGGCAGGTCGCGGACCCCGCGCGAAAAGGCGAGGTAGGTCGAATAGCTGTCGGTGCCGACCGCGGTCTGCAACGTGTGCATCAGCTGCGCGGAGAAGGCGTGCGTCTCGCCACCATGGCGCTGGCGATAGAAGCCGCCGATCGGCAGCGTTGCAACCGCAGTGTCGAACGCCGCGTCATGCCGCATCGTCGCGTTGAGGTAGAGCGAAGCATAGCCCTCGCCCGAGATCTTGGCGGGCATGCCCGGAAACAGGTCGTTGACCAGCGCACGGCTGAGGCCCACCGCCTCGAAATTATAGCCGCCGCGATAGCTGGAGATCACTGCGATCCCCATCTTCGACATGATCTTCAGCAGGCCTTCGTCGACTGCGGTGCGATGGCGCTTCAGGCAGTCGGCTAGTCCCAGGTCGCCGAACAGGCCGCGGGCATGGCGGTCGCGGATCGACGCTTCGGCGAGATATGCGTTCACCGTCGTCGCGCCGACGCCGATCAGCACCGCGTAGTAATGGGTGTCGAGACATTCGGACGAGCGGACGTTGATCGACGCATAGCTGCGCAGGCCGCGACGGACGAGGTGGGTGTGGACGGCGGCCGCCGCCAGCACGCCGGCGATCGCCATCCGGTCGGGGCCGACGCCCTCGTCGCTCAGGAACAGCTCCGACTTGCCCTGGCGCACCGCCTGTTCGGCCTGCGCGCGGATGTCGGCGATCGCGGCGCGCAAGCCTTCGGGGCCGCTGCCCGCGGGGAAGGTGCAGTCGATATCGGCCGCGCTCATGGCGAAATGGCCTTTCAGCCGGTCCCAGTCGCCGTTGGTCAGCACCGGCGATTCGAGCACCAGCACCTTCGACGGCGCGGCCGAATGGTCGAGGATGTTGGCGAGATTCCCGAACCGCGTCTTCAGCGACATGACATGGCGTTCGCGCAACGGGTCAATCGGCGGATTGGTCACCTGGCTGAAGTTCTGACGGAAGAACTGGCTGATCAGGCGCGGCTTGTCGGAAATGACCGCCAGCGGCGTGTCGTCGCCCATCGATCCGATCGCTTCCTTGGCGCCCTCGACCATCGGCGACAGGATCAGCTCCATGTCCTCCAGCGTCTGGCCGGCGGCTACCTGGCGGCGCGACAGGTCGGCACGGTCCCACGTCGGGATCGACGCTTGCGCCTCAGCCAGGTCGTCCACGCTCAGGAATTCGCCGATCATCGCGGCGTAATCGGCCTCGCCAGCGATCTGGTCCTTGACCGCGCGGTCGTGCAGGACACGACCCTGCTCCAGGTCGACCGCGATCATCTGGCCTGGCCCGAGCCGACCCTTTTCGATCACCGTCGTCTCCGGCACCACGACCATGCCGGTTTCCGACCCCACGATCAGCAACCCGTCGCCGGTCAGCGTGTAGCGAAGGGGACGCAGCGCATTGCGGTCCATGCCCGCGACCGCCCAGCGGCCGTCGGTCATCGCGAGCGCAGCCGGGCCGTCCCACGGCTCCATGACGCTGGCGAGATAGCGGTACATGTCGAGGTGCGTGCGCGGCATGTCGTTCGACCACGCCTCGGGCACGAGCATGATCTTGGCGGTGGGCGCATCGCGGCCCGAGCGGCAGATCGCCTCGAACACCGCGTCCAGCGCGGCGGTGTCGGACGCGCCGGCCGGGATCACCGGCTTGATGTCCTCGCTGCGTTCCCCGAACGCGATGCTCGCCATCTTGATCTCGTGGCTGAGCATCCAGTTCTTGTTGCCGCGGATCGTGTTGATTTCGCCGTTGTGCGCGAGACAGCGGAACGGCTGCGCCAGCCACCATTGCGGGAACGTGTTGGTCGAATAGCGCTGGTGAAAGATCGCGACGCGGCTCTCGAACCGGTCGTCGGTCAGGTCGGGGTAGAACACCGACAGGCTCTCGGCCAGGAACAGCCCCTTGTACACGATCGAGCGGCACGACAGCGAGCAGGCATAGAAGCCCTGGATCTGCGCCGCGATCACCCGCTTCTCGATGCGGCGGCGGACAAGGTAGAGTTCCTTTTCGAACTCCGCGGCCGACGCGTCGTCGGGCAGGGGGCCCGCGATCATGATCTGCTCGATCTCGGGCCGCGTCGCCTGCGCCTTCTGGCCGATGACGGCCACGTTCACCGGCACCTGGCGCCAGCCGTAGATGGTCCAGCCGGCGTCGATGATCTCCGATTCGACGATCGTGCGGCACGCCTCCTGCGCCGACAGGTCGGTGCGCGGCAGGAACATCATGCCGACCGCCAACCGGTTCGGCATCACGCGGTGGCCGGACGCAACGACGCAATCGTCGAAGAACTTCGCGGGCAGGTCGACGTGGATGCCCGCGCCATCGCCGGTCTTGCCATCGGCATCGACCGCACCGCGGTGCCACACCGCCTTCAACGCATCGATCGCGGCCTGGACGACCCGGCGCGAAGGCACGCCATCGGTCGCGGCGACCATGCCCACGCCGCAGGCGTCGCTCTCGAATTCGGGGCGGTACATGCCATGCTCGGCGAGGTAAGCCCGGGGATCAGTAGCGTCGGTCATCTCGCAGCCTCACCAAGGTGTTCATCTCGCGCTTTCTTGCACAGCGTTTCGGCGGCCTGGCGCTCCGTATTGGGTACTTTGCGCGATGCCGCTAGAAAGGCGTCGGCGCCATTTTCCTCTCCCATGCGGATCACTTCGGCCCGCTCGGCTTTGGTGGTCTGACCGGGAGGTTGCAGCATGATCGTCCGCATCCGGCGATAGGCGTCGCTGGTGTAGAAGGCGGTCAGGCGCCGAACCGATGCTTCGGGCATCGTCGCCGCGACTCTCCGCAGCCAGGATCTGTTCGCTATCGAACCGCTCTCGAAGCGGCACTGCTCATACGTCGCGAGAATCGCGCGAACCTTTTGCTCTGCGATACCGTCAGCGCTCAGGCGCGCGATGTCGGCGTCGCTTACCGGGCGGGGGGTGTTCATCGGAGGGGGAATCGACGCGACGAAATCGTCCAGTATGACCTTACGGGAGGCATCATCCCCTGCCTGTGCGACCAACAGCGCCAACGCTACTCCGATCACCGTCATGCAGCCTTCCTTTGGGCTTCGACCTTCGCTTTCAGATACGCATGCATTCGCTCGCTCACGTCGCGTCCGTCGCGGATCGCCCACACGACCAGGCTCGCGCCGCGCACGATGTCACCGGCGGCGAAGACCCCGTCGAGGCTCGTCATCATCGATTTGGCATCGACGCGCAGCGTGCCCCAGCGGGTGACGCCCAGATCGCTCGCGCCGAACAGGGTCGGCAGGTCTTCGGCGTCGAAGCCCAAGGCCTTGATGACCAGGCCCGCCTTGACCGAGAAGCCACCGGCCGGATCGACCTCCGGCGCGCGGCGGCCGCTGGCGTCGGGCGCGCCCAGGCGCATCGCGCTAGCCTTTACCGCTGTGACGACGTCACCGCCTTCGAAAGCCTCGGGTGCGGAGAGCCAGACGAACTCAACGCCCTCTTCTTCCGCGTTCTTCGTCTCGCGCTGCGATCCCGGCATGTTCGCGCGGTCGCGGCGGTAAAGGCACTTCACGCTGGCCGCGCCCTGGCGGACGGCGGTGCGGACGCAATCCATCGCGGTGTCGCCGCCGCCGATGACGACGACATGCTTGCCCGCGGCATCCAGCGACCCGTTGTCGAATGCGGGGACGGCGTCGCCGAAGCCCTTGCGGTTCGACGCCGTCAGATAATCCAGCGCCTCGACCACGCCGGCAGCCCCCACGCCCGGCGCCCTGATCGCGCGCGGCTTGTAGACGCCGGTCGCGATCAGCAGCGCGTCATGCCTCGTCCGCAATTCATCGAGCGAAGCCTGCTCTCCAACCGAAAAGCCCTCATGGAACACGATGCCGCCCGCCTTCAGCCGGTCGACGCGGCGCAGGACGACGTCCTTTTCCAGCTTGAAACCCGGGATGCCGTACGTCAGCAGCCCGCCCGCGCGGTCATGGCGATCGTAGACATGCACCTCGTAGCCATAGCCGCGCAGATACTCCGCCGCGCTCAGCCCCGCAGGCCCCGCGCCGATCACGCCGACCGACTGGCCGCGCGCCGGGCCGGGGAACAGCGGCTCGACCCAGCCTTCTTCCCAGGCGGTGTCGGTGATGAACTTCTCGACAGACCCGATCGTGACCGCGCCGTGGCCGGAGAATTCGATGACGCAATTGCCTTCGCACAGCCGGTCCTGCGGGCAGATGCGCCCGCAGATCTCCGGCATGGTCGAGGTGCTGTTGCTGAGCTCGTACGCCTCGCGCAGCCGCCCTTCCGCGGTCAGGCGCAGCCAGTCGGGAATATGGTTGTGAAGCGGACAGTGGACTGAACAATACGGCACGCCGCATTGCGAGCAGCGCCCGGCCTGGTCCTCGGCCGCGGGCGGATTGTACCGCTCGGCGATCTCACGGAAATCCGCCGCGCGCGCCGCCGCATCACGCTTTGCGGGATACGCCTGGTCGCGATCGACGAATTTCAGCAGCTGCTCGGTAGCCATGCTCGATCCTTTCGAGCATCCGGCTATGGTGCAGAAAAGGCGATGTCACGCGCAATTACGCTAACACGGCAAGGTCATTGACCTGACTACCGCGCGGTTTTCCGGAGATTTCGCCGCAGCGCAATATTCTGTCGCAATAAAAGTCCCTTTTCGGACCTATCGCGTTTTAAGCCATACCAGAGCCGCCGTGCCGGCAGCGATTCTGTACCAGGCAAACGGGCCAAACCCGTAGCGGGTGACGACCGCCATGAACGCCTTCACGACGATCAGCGCGACGACGAACGATACGAGCGCGCCGACCGCGATCAGCTGGAAATCGCCCGGCGTCACCATGTCGCGATGCTTGTAGAGTTGCAGCACGGTCGCGCCGGTCAGTGTCGGAAGTGCCAGGAAGAAGCTGAAATCGGCCGCGGTCCGCCGATCGATGCCGAACGACATGGCGCCCATGATCGTCGCGCCGGACCGACTGACGCCCGGGACCATCGCCAGGCACTGGACGAGCCCGATCTTGACCGACTGTGCGATCGACACGCCCGATATGCCCAGCACATTGTCGGTCTTCGCCAGCCGCTCGACCACCAGGATCGCGAAGCCGCCTGCGATCAGCGCCCAGGCGACGACGACGGCATTCTCCAGCAGCGCATCGATCTGGTCGCCGAACGCCAGCCCCAACACGACCGCGGGGAAGAACGCGAGCAGCAGGTTGCGCACGAAGGCGACCGAATTCGCCTCCCAGCTCAGCAGCCCCTTCGCCACCGCGAGGAAGGTTCGCCAGTACAGCACGACGATCGCCAGGATCGCGCCAGGCTGGATCGCGATGTTGAACACCGACCAACGCGCCGCATCATAGCCGAGCAACTCGGTCGCGAGGATGAGGTGCCCGGTTGAGGACACGGGCAGGAATTCGGTGATCCCCTCGACGATGCCGAGGATGATCGCAGTAACGATGTCCATGCGCTCAGGCCGTGACGCGCTTGGCGAAGCGGCCCTGGCGGCGGAACCGCACCAGCCATTCGGGCGCGACCGCTGCCATCGGCGTCGGCGTGACGCCTGCCGCTACCAGGCCGTTGTCGCCGGTCACGACGTTGTCGCGGCCGAGCATCGCCCATTGGTCGCGCGTGATCGGCGCGCCGGGCAGGAAGCCCAGGGTAGCAATCGCCGATCCGACCGCGTCGGGCAGGTCGGGCATCGGCGGGTGGCGCAGCACCGCGCTCGCCAGGAAGTCGTGGATCTGGCGCATCGTCAGCACGTCCGGCCCGCCCAGCTCCAGCGTGCGGCCGGCGAACGTCTTCGGGTCGGCGAGCGCCGCCACGACGACACGGGCGACGTCCTTGACGTACACCGGTTGGAACTTCGCCGGCCCGCGCAGCACAGGCACCACCGGCATCCGCGCGATCATCGCGGCGAAGCGGTTGGTGAACTCGTCCTCGCGACCGAACACGAGCGAGGGGCGCAGGATGGTCGCCTCAGGAAAGGCCGCGCGGACGGCGGTTTCGCCATCGCCCTTGCTGCGACCATATTCGGACGGCGATTCGGGATCGGCGCCGATCGCCGAGACGTGAACCAGCGCTCCGACACCGGCAGCCTTGGCGGCCTCCGCGATCGTCCGGGCGCCGGCGACGTGGAGCGCGGTCATGTCGGCAAAGGCACCGACCAGGTTCACCACTGCATCCGCCCCGGCGACGGCGCGCGCGACCGAATCGGGCTTGCGCACATCGGCCGCGACAAACTGGGTCTGGCCGAGTCCGCCCAGGGGTTTCAGGAAGAACGCCTGCTTGGGATCACGCTGCGCGATCCGCACGCGCGCGCCCGTCGCCAGCAGCGCCTGCGCCACATAGCGCCCGACGAACCCGCCGCCGCCGAACAGCACGACCAAAGTGTCCTTCATTGCCCGATTACCCTTCGCGCCAATCCCGTTCCCGCCCCCATGCCGCGCCGCCAAGCGCGCCGCAAGCCGATCCGCTGCAAAACGGGTGTTGACAGCCCCACGATCCCTCCCCTAGAGGCGCCGGCCTACCCCGTGCCCAGATGGCGGAATTGGTAGACGCACCAGCTTCAGGTGCTGGCGCTCGCAAGGGCGTGGAGGTTCGAGTCCTCTTCTGGGCACCATTTTCCAGAGCATTGATTTTCAACGGCAATGTCGGCCCTTCGGGGCCGTCCTCTGCCTCAGCTCGACGCGCGTATCACCAGGCGTGGCGGCAGGGTTTCGCCGGTCACCGTGCGGCCCGCGAGCTGGGCGATCAGCGTGTCGACCAGGACTTCGCCGGCGTGGCCGTAGTCCTGCGCGATCGTCGTCAGCGGCGGGCTGGCGCTGGCGGCGGCGGGGAGGTTGTCGAAGCCGACGACCGCGACGTCGCGCGGGATCGACAGGCCGGCGTCGGTCAGCGCGCGCATCGCGCCGATCGCGATCAGGTCGGACGCGGCAAAGATCGCGTCGAACGGAACGCCGCGGCCGATCAGGCGGCGCGCGGCATCCTCGCCGGCATCCTCGAACGCGACGACATCGACCTGCAGGCCGGGATCGACCGCCAGCCCGGCGGTGCGCAGCGCGCCGGCATAGCCGCGGTAGCGGTCGGCGAATTCGGGATAATGTTCGGATCCGTCGCCCAGGAACGCGATGCGGCGGCGCCCGCGGTCGATCAGATGCTGCGCGGCGAGGCGCCCGCCCTCGACATTGTCGCAGCCGATCGTCGTCCCCGGCTGGCCCGGTCGGACCGATCCCCAGCGCACGAAATGCGTCTTCTGCGCGACCAGCTGATCCAGCCGCACGCGATAGGCGGAGTAATCGCCATAGCCGAGCAGGATGATGCCGTCGGCCTTGCGGCTGTCCTCGTAATCGACGTGCCAGTTTGCGGACAGCTGCTGGATGGAGACGAGCAGGTCGAAGCCGCGCTTGGCGCAGGTGCGCGTGATCGAGCCGAGCATCGACAGGAAGAACGGATTGATGAGCGAATCGTCGAGCGCCGGATCCTCGAAGAACAACAGTGCCAGCGTATTGGTCATGCCGCGGCGGAGGGATGAGGCGTTCTTGTCGACCTTGTAATTCAGCTGGCGAGCGATCGCCTCGATCCGGATGCGCGTCGCTTCGCTGACCGTCCGGTCGCCGCGCAGCGCCCGGCTGACGGTCGGCTGCGACACGCCCGCCAGTTCCGCGATATCGAACGACGTGGGCTTTTCCTGCGACATGCTCCCCCTGGCGATCCGCATCGTAGCGCGGCGGCAACACACGGCAATGCCCGTGCCTGAATACGTATGCCGTTCGCTTCCCCAAAGGTCACGCGTGTTCCACATCGCGGGACGAAGCCGCCCGAGGGGGCGGTTCCCCGAAGCGTGCGAAAAGACGCGAAACCGGGGCAGAGGAGGGGATTTTCATGCGGTATTCCAGCAGCATTTCGACGCGTCGTCGCACCGGCCTGATCCTGGGCGCCAGCGCCATCGCGCTCGGCATCGCACTGCCCGCGGTCGCGCAGACCGCAGAGAACGTGCCGGTCCAGAACCCGCCGAGCGGCCCCGTTGCCCCCGGCACGACCGAGGACGAGATGGGGACCGAAATCACGGTCACCGGTATCCGCGGCTCGCTGGAGGCATCGGCCCGCACCAAGCGCAACGCGACGATGATCGTCGATTCCGTGTCGGCCGAGGACGTCGGCAAGCTGCCCGACGTGTCGATCGCCGATTCGCTGGCGCGTATCCCGGGCGTGACCGCGCAGCGTCTGGAAGGCCGCGACCAGCGCCTGTCGATCCGCGGCCTCGGCCCCGACTTCTCGACCACGCTGCTCAACGGGCGCGAGCAGGTGACGGTCGGCGACAACCGCGGCGTCGAATATGACCAGTATCCGTCCGAATTCTTCCAGAACGTCAACGTCTACAAGGGTGCCGACCCCGCGCTGATCGCCGCCGGCATCTCGGGCACGGTCGATCTGCGGATGCTGCGCCCGCTCGACCAGGGCAAGCAGACCGTCGTCGTTTCGGCGCGGGGGCAGATGAATGACAAGAAGGCGCTGAACCCGGACGGTACGCGCTACGGCTATCGCGCGTCGGCGACCTATGTCGACCAGTTCGCCAACGACACGCTGGGCGTCGCGATCGGTGCGTCGGCGACGCAGACCCCGACCCAGATCGAGCGCTACAACGCCTGGGGCTTCCCCAATGCGTCGCAGGCCGGGGGCAACCTGATCCTCGGCGGCGCCAAGCCGTACGTGCAGTCGAACCTGCTGAAGCGTTACGGCGGCGTCGCGACGATCGAATGGCAGCCCTCGGACAGCTTCCATTCGACGTTCGATGCGCTGTATTCGAACTTCGAAGAGGTACAGCGCCTGCGCGGTATCGAATTCCCGATCAATCCCGACTGGGCAGGGACGTCGTCGGGCACGACGGCGATCGCGCCGGGCTATACGGTGTCGAACGGCCTGGTGACGGCAGCAACGATCAGCAACGTCGTCGCCGTGCAGCGCAACGACTATAACCGCCGCAAGGCCGAGAACCTGTCGCTGGGCTGGAACAACGATCTGCGGATCGGCGAGACGACCCACCTGAAGGTCGACGCCAGCTGGAGCCGCGCGACCCGCACCGACTTCCTGCTCGAAACCTATTCGGGCACCGGCTACAATGCCACCGGCGCCAAGGACACGATCCGCATCACGCAGAACGGCGACGGCACCTATGACATCGTGCCGACGCTCGATTATTCGAACACCAGCATCGTCCGCCTGACCGATCCGCGCGGCTGGGGCTACAACGGCACGGCCGCGGTCGTGCAGGCCGGCTTCCTCAACCAGCCCGACTTCACCGACGACCTGAAGTCGCTGCGTGCCAGCCTGGACGGCGAATTCGGGAACCTTGGCGTCATCAAGGGCTGGGAAATCGGCGGCAACTTCAGCCGTCGCCAGAAGGAAAGCAACTACACGTCGTTCTTCCTGTGCCCGAAGGGGGGCGGCACCAACTGCACCGTCGCCAGCGGGACGCCGACCAGCCTGGCGGTGCCGGCCGACGTCCTGCTCGATCGCAAGGTCAGCCTGGATTACCTGGGCGTGCCGCAGATGCTGACCTACGACCCGCTCAAGGTCTATGGCCTGCTGAACTCGGTCTATGACAACCGTCCGTCGTCGCTGGTGCGCGACAACGTGGTCACCGAGAACGTCTGGACCGGCTATGGCAAGATCGTCATCGACGGCCTGGCCGGCGGCAAGGCGCTGAAGGGCACGCTGGGCGTCCAGGTGGTCCATACCGAACAGAGCTCGGACGGCCAGATCGCCAATCTGCTGAACGGCGTCGTCACGACGGCCCCGGTCACCGGCAAGACGACCTACACCAACATCCTTCCGTCGGCGACGATGTCGGTCGAGCTGATGCCCGCCTTCTACGTCAAGCTGAACGCGGCGCAGACGATGGTGCGCCCGCGGCTCGACCAGGAACGCATCACCCAGGACGTCGGCATCAACACGGCCAACATCGGCCGCGGGAGCCTGCCGCAGAACAGCCCGTTCAGCTCGACCGGCGGCAACATCAACCTGCGGCCGTACAAGTCGACCAATATCGACGTCAGCTTCGAGAAGTATCTGGATGACGGCGGCTATCTGGCGCTGACCGGCTTTTACAAGCATCTGACCGATTTCGTCGATCCGACCAGCTCGACGCTGTTCGACTTCTCCGGACTGCTGCCGGCGCTGACCCCGGCGCAGCAGGCGACGATCCGGGCGCAGAACGCGCAGTTCGGTCTGGTGTCGCAGCCGACGAACGCGGGCGGCGGTGACGTGCTGGGCGTCGAGGCGACGGCATCGCTGCCGTTCAGGATGTTCACACAGGCGCTCGACGGGTTCGGCGTGTTCGTGACCGGCACCTATGTCGACAGCGCGATCAAGTACGGGTCCAACCCGACCGTCGCGATCACCATCCCGGGCCAGTCGAAATGGGTCGGCACGGCGACCGGCTATTTCGAGAAGGGCGGCTTCCAGACGCGCGTCACCTACCGCTATCGCTCGAGCTTCCTGGCCGAACTGGCCGGCCTGTCGGCCAACCCCGAGTTCCGTCAGGGCAAGGCCGAAGGCGTGCTCGATGCGCAGATCGGCTACGAGTTCAAGTCCGGGCCGCTGACGGGTCTGTCGGTGCTGTTGCAGGGCAAGAACCTGACCGACGAACCGTTCGTGACCAGTGAAGCGACCGACCCGCGCCTGGTGCGCGAATACCAGCGGTACACGCGCGACTATTACCTGGGCGTGACGTACAAGTTCTGACGAACCGCGCCTCCCCGTTCGTGCCGCGGGTGTCGATGCACGAGCGGGGAGGGGCAACTCTTCTCCCCAAGTTCAGGACGGGAGCGCGGACATGACCACCAACCCACCGATCCGCATCGTGATCGCCGGCGGCGGATCGGCGGGCTGGATGTGCGCGGCGGCGTTCGGCCGGTTCCTGGGGCCGGGCGTCATCGTCACGTTGGTCGAATCGGACGAGATCGGCATCGTCGGGGTCGGCGAAGCGACGATTCCGCAGATCCGCCTGTTCAATCAGGCGCTGGGTATCGACGAGGACGCCTTCGTCCGCGCGACGGGGGCGACATTCAAGCTGGGGATCGAGTTCGTCGGCTGGGGTGCAGCTGGAGAGCGCTATATGCACGCGTTCGGCGATATCGGGCGCGACAGCGGGCTGACGCCGTTCCATCATCTGTGGCTGCGAGGGCGCAGCGAGGGCGTCGCCGGGCCACTGTCGGCCTATTCGCTGAACAATCAGGCCGCGCTCGCCGGGCGGATGCAACGGGGCAAGCCGCGGACGGCACCGGTGCTGCCCGACATGCCCTACGCCTTTCATTTCGACGCGAGTCTCTACGCCGCGTACCTGCGCCGCTTCGCTGAAGCGCGCGGCGTCACGCGGGTGGAGGGGCGGATCGTCGCGGTCGAGCGTGATGGCGCGAGCGGCGATGTCGCCGCGCTGATGCTGGACCATGATCGGCGGATCGAGGGCGACCTGTTTCTCGACTGCACCGGCTTTCGCGCGCTGCTGATCGAAGGCGCATTGGGCGCGGGATACGAGGACTGGACACACTGGCTGCCGTGCGACCGCGCGATGGCGGTGCCCTCGGCACGGGCGACAGACTTCACGCCGTACACGCGCGCCAGTGCACACCGTGCGGGCTGGCAGTGGCGTATCCCGCTCCAGCATCGCACCGGCAACGGCGTCGTCTACAGTTCCGCGCATATGAGCGACGACGCGGCGCGCGACCAACTGCTGGCGAACCTGGACAGCGCGCCCTTGGCCGAGCCGCGACCCCTGCGCTTCACGACCGGGCGGCGGCGGGAATTGTGGAAGGCGAACGTCATCGCCATCGGCCTGGCGTCGGGGTTCCTCGAACCGCTCGAATCGACCAGCATCCACATGATCCAGTCGGCGATCGAGCGCGTGCTAAAGCTGCTGCCGGGTCGTCGGATCGCGCCGGCGCTGCGCGACGAATACAACCGCCAGGCGGTGTTCGAATATGAGCGCGTCCGCGACTTCATCCTGCTCCACTACGTCGCCAACCGCCGCGACGAGCCGTTCTGGCGCGAGCGGCGCGAAACGGCGCTGCCCGACACGCTGCGCGCCAAGCTCGACCTTTGGAAGGCGGCCGCGCAGATCACGCGCGATCGCGAGGAACTGTTCACCGAGGTCGGCTGGCTCCAGGTGCTGATCGGGCAGGGCGTCATGCCCGACGCTTGGCATCCGCTCGCCGATGCGATGCCCGCGGCACAGGTCGCGGAGTTTCTCGACATCCTGCCCAGACTCACCGCGCGCGAGGTTGCCCAGATGCCCGGACACGCCGACTTCATCGCGCGGTATTGCGCGGCGGCGGAAGGAGTGGCGGCATGAGCTTGGCGCTTTCGCTCGCGTTGGCGGTCGACTCTCACACCGGTCGTGCTGAGCTTGTCGAAGCGCTGTCCTTCTTGCCAACCGCGAGCAAGCGGCATGAAGAAGGGCAGCCCTTCGACAAGCTCAGGACGAACGGGTCGGGGGATGTTGCGCCTTCGCTATCGAACAATGGGGAGGGCGCGCGCGCCAACGACGGCGGTACATTTCGCGCCCGCCCGCCCGAAGACGAGATCATCTATTTCGTCCTGCCCGACCGCTTCGACAATGCCGATCGTGCAAACGACCGCGGGGGCCTGACGGGCGGGCCGCTCCGGACCGGGTTCGACCCCACCCGCAAGGGCTTCTACCACGGCGGCGACCTGAAGGGGCTGGTTCGCCGGCTCGACTATATCCAGAGCCTCGGCGCGACCGCGCTGTGGGTTGGCCCGATTTTCAAGAACAAGGCGGTGCAAGGCGCGCCGGGCCAGGAGAGCGCCGGATATCACGGATACTGGATCACCGACTTCACGACCGTCGACCCGCATCTGGGCACCGACGACGACTTCCGCGCGCTGGTCGATGCCGCGCATACGCGTGGCCTGAAGGTCTATATGGACATCATCGTCAACCATACCGCGGACGTTATCCAGATGCGCGAGTGCGCGGGGAAGGGCGTGTGCCTGTACCGGTCGCGTGCCGATTACCCTTATCAGCGGCGCGGCGGCGTCGCGGGGCCTGCGATCAACGCCGGGTTCGCGGGTGACGATGTCCATGCGGCGGCCAATTTCGCGAAGCTGACCGACCCGACCTACGCCTACACGCCCGTCGTTCCCGCAGCCGAAAAAGGCATCAAGGTGCCGGCGTGGCTGAACGACGTGTCGCTGTACCACAACCGCGGCGACACGACGTATCGAAACGAAAGCTCGACGATCGGTGACTTCGTCGGGCTCGACGACCTGATGACGGAGAACCCGCGCGTGGTCGCAGGGATGATCGACATCTTCGGCGGCTGGATCGATCGCTACGGCGTCGACGGTTTTCGCATCGACACCGCCAAGCATGTGAACCCCGAATTCTGGCAGGCTTTCGTGCCGGCGATGGAGGCACGCGCCAAGGCGAAGGGTATCGCCAACTTCCACATCTTCGGTGAAGTGTCCGAACACGACATCCGCCCGGCCGCGCTCGCTGAGTGGACACGCACCGCAGGCCTGCCCGCCGTGCTCGACTTCGCGTTCAAGGAAACGGTCGCCGCGACCGTTGCCGGTGGCCAGGGCACCATCCTGTTCGAGCATCTGTTCGACGGCGATGCGATCTATGCGCAGGGCGCCGACACCGCGCGCATCCTGCCGACCTTTACCGGCAACCACGACGACGGCCGCGTCGCGACATCGATCCGCAAGGCGTTTCCGACTGCGTCCGAGAGCGAGATCCTCGACCGTGTGAAACTGTCGAACGCGCTGCTGCTGACGCTTCGCGGCGTGCCGACGATCTATTCGGGCGACGAACAGGGCTTCTCCGGCGACGGCGGCGACCAGGACGCGCGCGAGGACATGTTCGCGAGCCGCGTCGCGAGCTACAACGACAATCGGCTGGTCGGCTCGACCCGCACGACCGCGACCGACAATTTCGGCACCGATGGCCCGCTGTTCCGGCAGATCGCCGAACTGGCCCGCATCCGCCGCGCCGAGCCCGCGCTGCGCCGCGGATCGACCGTGATCCGTTATCGCCAGGACACGCCGGGCCTGCTCGCGATCTCGCGGCTCGACCCCGAAACGCACCGCGAAGTGCTGCTGACCTTCAACACCGCGACCGCGCCGGTGACGGCCCAGGTTCAGGTCGAAGTCGGCTCGCGCAACTTCTCCGCGCTCACCGGCCCCTGTGCCACCACCGCCACCGCACCCGGCAGCGTCACCGTCACGCTGCCGCCGCTCGGCTATGCCATCTGCGCTTCGGACCCGACATGACCGCACAGACCCAGTCCCGACCCGACTCCGCCCTTGCTGCCGACTGGTGGCGCGGGGCGGCGATCTACCAGATCTATCCGCGCAGCTTCGCCGATGCGAACGGCGACGGGGTCGGCGACCTCGCCGGCATCACCGCGCACCTCGATTATGTCGCGTCGCTCGGCGTCGATGCGATCTGGCTGTCGCCCTTCTACACCTCCCCCATGGCCGATTTCGGCTATGACATCGCCAATTACTGCGACGTCGATCCCATCTTCGGCACGCTCGCCGATTTCGACGCGCTGGTCGCGCGCGCCCACGCGCTGGGGCTGAAGGTCATCGTCGATCAGGTCTATGCCCACACGTCCGACCGGCACGCCTGGTTCGCCGAGAGCCGCAGCGACCGTCATAACCCGCGTGCTGACTGGTATGTCTGGGCCGATGCCAAGCCCGATGGCGCCCCGCCCAACAACTGGCAGTCGGTGTTCGGCGGCCCGGCGTGGACGTGGGACGCGCGGCGCGGGCAATATTACATGCACAATTTCCTGAGCAGCCAGCCGCAGCTCAACTGCCACCTGCCCGCGGTGCAGGACGCGCTGCTGGACGTCGCGCGCTTCTGGCTGAACCGCGGGGTCGACGGCTTCCGCGTCGATGCGATCAACTTTTCGATGCACGACCCCGCGCTGACCGACAATCCGCCCGCGCCGACCGGCAACGGCGTGCGCACGCGGCCGTTCGATTTCCAGCTGCACGTCCACAACCAGTCGCATCCCGACATTCCGCTGTTCCTGGAGCGGCTGCGCGACGTGCTCGACGACTATGGCGCAACCTTTACCGTGGCCGAGGTCGGCGGTGCCGATAGCGAGCGCGAACGCAAGGCCTTCACCGCGCCGGGCCGGCTCGACAGCTCCTACGGTTTCGACTTCCTCTACGCAGGCGCGTTGACCCCGCGCGTCGTCGCCGAAGCCGTCCGCGCCTGGCCCGAGGCGCCCGGTACCGGCTGGCCGAGCTGGGCGTTCGAGAACCACGACGCCCCGCGTGCCGTCTCGCGCTGGGCCGGCGACCACGACGTCCACGCCTTTGCCGCGATGAAGATGCTGCTGCTCGCCTGCCTGCGCGGCACGATCATCCTCTATTACGGCGAGGAGCTGGGGCTGACCCAGGTCGACGTGCCGTTCGATCGGCTGCAGGACCCGGAAGCGATCGCCAACTGGCCGCTGACGCTGTCGCGCGACGGCGCGCGGACGCCGATGCCGTGGCGCGGCGATGTGCCGGGCCTGGGTTTCTCGACCGCCGACAGCTGGTTGCCGGTCGGGCCCGATCACGGCGCGCTGGCGGTCGACCGGCAGGAAGCGGATGACGCCTCACTGCTCCACCTCACCCGCCGACTGCTGAAGGTCCGTCATGAAAGCGACGCACTGATGTTCGGCGACATGACGATCGTGACCGCGACCGACGACGTGCTCGTCTTCGAACGGCGCGCAGGCGGCGACGTGCTGCGCTGCGCCTTCAACTTTGGCACGAGGCCTGCCGATCTGACGCCGAACGACGCGGACGGGTGGCGCGTGGTGGAAAGCGTCGGCACAGTCGACGGATGGATTCTGACCGGCCCCGCGGGGCTGATCGCAAGGGAGACGAAGTGATGACCCGGATGTTCGTGAGCCTGCTGGCGCTGGTCGCCGCGCAGCCTGCGCTGGCCGATGTGGTGGCGACGGCGTCGTCGCCCGACAAGTCGATCGCCGTGTCGGTGTCGATCGATAACGACGGCCGCGCGTCCTACGCGGTCACGCGCAAGGGCAAGGCCGTCATCGCCGACAGTGCGCTCGGCTTTCTGTTCACCGACGCGCCAAAGCTCGACCGCGCCTTTGCGCTGGTCGACGCCAAGACGTCGAAGAGCGATACGACCTGGACCCAGCCGTATGGCGAGTGGCAGACGATCCGTGACAACCACACCGACCTGGTCGTCCGCCTGAAGGAAAAGGTGCGCGGCCAGCGCGAGATGCAGGTCACCTTCCGCATCTTCGACAACGGCGTCGGCTTTCGCTACACGCTGCCCGACCAGCCCAACCTGCACCATGCCAACATCGCCGACGAACTGACCGAGTTCGCGATCGCAGAGGACGGCGTCGCCTGGTGGAAGCCGGCGTACGGATGGAACCGTGAGGAATATCTCTACAACGCGACGCCGATCTCGGGTGTCGGTACCGCGCAGACCGTCGCGACCTTCAAGCTGGCCAGCGGCACGCACATCGCGATCCATGAAGCCGCGCTGGTCGATTATGCGGCGATGAACCTCCAGCGGTTCGAAGGCACGAAGCTGAAGGCGAACCTGACGCCGGGTTCGGGCGCGCCGAAGGTCAGCCGCGACGCCGGCTTCTCGACGCCGTGGCGCACCATCGCGATCGCCGACGATGCGCCCGGGCTCTACTACGCCAGCCGCATGACGCTGAACCTCAACGAGCCGAACAAGCTGGGCGACGTATCCTGGATCGAGCCCGGCAAGTTCGCCGGCGTCTGGTGGAACATGATCACCGGCAAGTGGAGCTGGGCGCGGGGGCCGATTCACGGGGCGACCAACGCGAACGTCCGCCAGTATATCGACTTCGCGGCGGCAAGCGGCGTGAAGTCGGTGCTGGTCGAGGGCTGGAACGTCGGCTGGGACGGCGACTGGTTCGGCAACGGCAACGACATGAACTTCAGCCAGCCGACCGAGGATTTCGATATCAAGGCGCTGAGCGACTACGCCAGATCGAAGGGCGTCCGCCTGATCGGGCATCACGAGACGGGCGGATCGGCCAGCCATTACGACGCTCAGCTCGACACCGCGTTCAAGTTCGCCGCGGACCATGGCGAGCGGGTCGTGAAGACCGGCTACGTCACCGACGCCGGCCAGATCGAGCGCGTCGATGCCGATGGCTCGAAGCACCGCGAATGGCACGAAGGCCAGTGGATGGTGAACCACTATCTGCGCGTCGTGCAGACGGCGGCCAAGTACAAGGTGTCGATCGACAGCCACGAGCCGGTGAAGGATACCGGGCTGCGTCGTACCTATCCGAACTGGGTATCGCGCGAAGGCGGGCGCGGCGGCGAGTACATGAGCTGGGCTGGCAAGAACCCGCCCGAGCACGAAGCCAACATGGTCTTCACGCAACTGCTGGGCGGGCCGATGGACTTCACGCCCGGCATCGTGAGCCTCAAGGGCAGCGAGAACAGCGACATCCCCTCGACGCTCGCCAAGCAGCTGGCGAACTATGTCGTGATCTATTCACCCGTCGTCATGCTGGCCGACACGCCGGAGGCCTATGCACGCTATCCCGGCGCCTTCCAGTTCATCAAGGACGTAGCCACCGACTGGACCGATACGCGCGTCCTGAACGGCGAGGTCGGCGACTATGTGACGATCGCCCGCAAGGCGCGAGGATCGAACGACTGGTTCCTGGGTGCGGTCGGTGACGAACAGCCGCGGACGACCACGATCACGCTCGACTTCCTCGACCCCGCCAAGACCTACACCGCGCAGATCTATCGCGACGGGCCGAACGCCGATTACCGCACGCCCAACCGCCACGCGATCACGATCGAGAGCAAGCCGGTGAAGCGCGGCGACACGCTGACGCTGGCACTGGCCCCCGGCGGCGGGCAGGCGATCCGCTTCGTCGCGCCGGGCGGACGCGCGCGGCGCCGGTGAGCAACCGCTTCATTCCGTTCGTGCTGAGCGTGTCGAAGCACTGTCCTTTCTTCGGGCAAGAAGGACAGCCCTTCGACAGGCTCAGGGCGAACGGTGTGTGGGTTCGTCATGACTGAACCAGCCCCGACCATCGTGATCCTTGGCGGCGGGACCGCGGGCTGGATGACCGCGTGCCTGATGGCACAGGCGTGGCCCGCGGCAGCGATCACGGTCATCGAAAGCCCGGACATCGGCATCGTCGGGGTGGGCGAGGGATCGACCCCGCAACTGCGCGCCTTCTTCCGCGATCTCGGCATTGCCGAGACCGACTGGATGCCGGCGTGCAGCGCGACGTACAAGGCGGGCATACGCTTCGCCGGCTGGTCGCAGGACCCGGGCTTCGACAGCTATATCCATCCCTTCGCCAGCGACGTGGACCTGCACACCGAACCGGCATTCCACGCGGCTGCGCTCGCGCGGCGCACCGGCCACGACGTACCCGCGCATCCCGACGCGTTCTTCCTCAACAGCTGGTTGATCGAGCACCGCCGTGCCCCGCTGCCGACGGACAATTTTCCGTTCGATGCGGCCTATGGCTATCATTTCGACGCACATCTGGTCGGCGCCTATCTGCGCGACCATGCGGTCGGGCGTGGCGTCGCGCACCTGCCGCGCACCGTGACGGACGTCGTCGTCGGCGCGGATGGCGATGTTCGCCACCTTTTGTTCGACGACGGTCACACGCTGACCGCGGACCTGTTCGTCGATTGCAGCGGCTTCCGCAGCGTGATCGCGCAAGAGGCGCTGGGCGTGCCGTTCGTCTCGTTCGCGAGCAACCTGTTCAACGACCGCGCGGTGGTGATGCCCACCCCGTCCGACCCGACCGGCACCGACGTCCACACCACCGCGACCGCGCTGTCGGCGGGCTGGGCATGGGCGATCCCGCTGACCAGCCGTGTCGGCAACGGATATGTCTTTTCCAGCCGCTATCTCGACGCGCACGATGCTGAGGCCGAATTTCGCGCGCATCTCGGTGTCGGCGACGCGGGGACCGCGCGGCATTTGACGATGAAGGTCGGCTGGGTCGCGACAAGCTGGACCGGCAACTGCCTGGCGGTCGGACTCTCGCAAGGGTTCATCGAGCCGCTGGAGGCGACGGCGCTGCATATCGTGCAGGCGACGGTCGAGGGCTTTATCGCCGCGTGGGACAGCGCGGGCTTTACGCCTGCCCGCCGCGACGAATTCAACCGCGTCATCGCGCGGCGCTATGACGGCATCCGTGACTATATCGTCGGTCACTATCGCCTGAACCGCCGCACCGACACGCCCTATTGGCGCGACGCGGCGACGATGGATACGCTCAGCGACAGCCTGAAATCGCTGTTCACCGCGTGGTTCACCGGCCGTGATCTGGTCGAGGAAGTCGCGCGGCAGGATATCGCGAAATACTACGCGCCGCTGTCGTGGGGCTGCCTGTTCGGCGGCTACGGCACCTATCCCGATGCCGCGCGCCTGCGGACGGGCACGAGCGTCGACACCGGCCGCATCGCGCATTTCCTGACGGCGTGCGGCCGCAACTTTCCCGCGCATGACGCGGTCCTGGCCCTCAGGAGGGGATGATGACGGATATGACGGGCCGACGCCCGAAACAGGGTCTTGCCGGCCTCTGGAACATCAGCTTCGGCTTCTTCGGCATCCAGATCGGCTTTGCGCTGCAGAATGCGAACATGAGCCGCATCTTCCAGTCGCTGGGCGAAAGCCTGGACGACCTGGCGTTCCTGTGGATCGCAGCCCCCCTGACCGGCCTGATCGTCCAGCCGATCATCGGCCATTATTCCGACCGCACCTGGGGCCGGTTCGGACGGCGGCGGCCGTATTTCTTTGCCGGTGCGGTGTTTGCCGCACTCGCCTTGTTCGGGATGCCGAATGCGCCCGCGCTCTGGGCGGCGGCGGTGTTGCTGTGGATGCTCGATGCGTCGCTCAACGTGTCGATGGAGCCGTTCCGCGCCTTCGTCGGCGACATGCTCGACAAGGACCAGCACACTGCGGGCTATGCCATCCAGACCGCGTTCATCGGTGCAGGCGCGGTCGTCGGGTCGGTCACGCCATACCTGCTCGATCATCTGGGCGTCGCCAATGTCGCAAGCGGGGGCGGGGTGCCGGACACGGTGCGCTACAGCTTCTACGCCGGCGGCGCGGCGCTGTTCGCCTCCGTTTTGTGGACGGTGCTGACGACGCGCGAATACTCGCCCGAGCAGATCGCGCGCTTCGACGGCGTCGCCGCGACGGTCGTCGACACGCCCGCCCCGCCACAATCGATCGCGGGTGCGCTGGCGTGGGTCGGCAGCGGCCTCGCCATTGCCGCGCTCGTGCTTGCGACCGGCCTTGAAAAGGAGCTGTATCTGCTCGCCGGGCTGGTCGCCGCCTATGGCGTCGCGCGCATCGTCGCCGCGCGGCTGCACGCCGCCGGCCGCCGCGACAATCTGTTGACGCACATCGTCGGCGATTTCGCAGGAATGCCGCCGATCATGAAGCGGCTGGCGCTGGTCCAGTTCTTTACCTGGTCGGCGCTGTTCATCATGTGGATCTACACGACCCCGGTGGTGGCGCAGTATGTCTTCGGATCGTCCGATCCGGCGAGCGCCGCCTACAACGCCGGCGGCAACTGGGTCGGCATCCTGTTCGCGGCGTATAACGCGGTGGCGGCGCTTGCCGCGCTGTTCCTGTTGCGTCCGTTGGCACGCACGATCGGCAAGGTGCGGACCCACGCGCTGTGCCTGGCCATCGGCGCGCTCGGCTATCTGTCGTTCCTGTTCGTCCGCGACGCCAACCTGCTGCTGCTGAGCGAAGTCGCGATCGGCATCGCCTGGGCGTCGATTCTGGCGATGCCCTACGCCATCCTCGCCTCCAGCCTGCCGCAAGCGAAGCTCGGCATCTACATGGGGCTGTTCAACGTCTTCATCGTCGTACCGCAGCTGCTGGTCGCGACCGTGATGGGAACGATCGTGCGGCACCTCTTCCCGACCGAGCCCGTCTGGACGATGGCGTTCGCTGCCGGGGTCATGGCGCTGGCGGCGCTGGCGACGTTGCGCGTGCGGGAGGATCAGGCGGGCTGAAGGGAGGCCCATCCGCGCCCGTCCGAAAATGCGGGACTCGCATCGTGCCGGAAAGTACGTAGACTGCAGTCACGCGTACGGTGTTTCCCTTTGGCTGAAAGGCAAGCCTGCATGTCTGCCATCGGTCCGTTCCGTGGACTTTCGGTCGTGTCCCTGTCGGGCAGCGCGCAGCTGACGCCGCCGCCCGGCCTGCTCGACCTGCTAGGGGCACCGTTCATCACCCATGTCGCGGTGAAGGCAGATACGGCGACGCAGCGCACCGCCACCGCAGCGCGGATCGATCGCGCGATCATCGAGGCGGACCGGCGGGTGCTGTTGGTGGCCGAAGGCGTCGGCTGCGCGGCGGCCGCGTGGTGGGCGCGACTGTCCCCGCGCGCCTATGTCGAACGGGTGGCGGGCGCCCTGCTCGTCACACCGGATCAGACCCCGGACGCCGCGGCGTTCGCCTCACCGCGATCGACCCTGCCGTTCCCCTCGCTGGTGCTCGGCGCGACCGATGCGGCGCAGCGGCTGTCGCGCGAATGGGGCGGGCGGTTGATCGACGGACCGGTCCCGGCGCGCGAACGCAGTGCCACGCGCCGGTTCCAGTCGTTGATCCTGCGCTTCACCGGCGCCATCGTCGAACACGATCGCCAGCAGGCGCTGCGTCTGCTGGACCAGATCGGCGATCGCTGAGCCCGCGCCGGTGCGGCGCCGGGTCAGGCGCCGCCGGCGACCAGCTTGGGCGTCTGCTGGTGCTGGACCACCGTCCACACCTCATGCTCGATCCGCCGATAGGTGGAACTGCAATGCGCTTCATAGGCTTCGTCGCCGCGCTTTGCCGTGACATGATAGGCGATGACGATCAGCCCTTCCTGCGGGCGCGCGATCCGGCCCTCGGCGAAGTCGGCCGACTCCCAGCGCGGGGTGTTCGACATCGCTTTCACCGCATCATCGTCCGACAGGACGTATGGCTCGGCCGGCACGACGACCAGGCAGTTGGCATCCATCTTCTCGTGGTAATTGTCCGCGTCGCCGGTCCACAGGCTTTCCTCGAACGCCCATACCCGATCGTCTTCCATCGTCCGTCTCCCTGCACGTGAACCCGTCCAAGCGGCTGGGATGACACGATGTTCCGGCGCGATTGCGGACGCTGCGACCTGCGCTTATCGTGTCATCAAACAAGATCAGGAGAGAGCCGATGGCGACGCTTGCCCGCGAAACGGAGACGATGGCGCGTGATGGAATGGTTCCGGGCGAATGGGAGGCGCGGGTCGATCTCGCCGCCGCCTATCGCCTGGTCGCGCTGTACGGCTGGGACGACCTGATCTTCACCCATCTGTCGGTCCGCGTGCCCGGCCCCGAGCATCATTTCCTGATCAACCCGTACACCATGATGTTCGAGGAGATCACGGCATCGTCGCTGGTGAAGATCGACGTCGAGGGCAAGCCGGTCGGCGCGTCGTCCAATCCGGTCAATCCGGCAGGCTTCGTCATCCACTCCGCGATCCACATGGCGCGAGAGGATGCCGCCGCCGTCATGCACTTGCACACGCCCGATGGGCAGGCGGTGTCGGCGATGGAGTTCGGGCTGCTGCCGCACACCCAGACCTCGATGATCGCCGGCGGCGACGTGGCGTACCACGACTATGAAGGCATCGCGACCGACCTGGAGGAGCGCGAGCGGCTGGTCGCCGATCTCGGCCACAAGAACGCGATGATCCTGCGCAACCACGGGACGCTGGCGGTCGGCGATTCGGTCGCGTCCTGTTTCCTGCGGCTCTATTTCCTGGAGCGGGCGTGCGAGGCGCAGGTGAAGATGCTGTCGGCGGGGCGCGAGAACCTGAACACGCCGCCGCAGGGTACGCCGGAAAAGGTCGCGGGTCAGTCGGCTCCGGCCGGCCTCGGTATGCTGGCGAAGGCGCTCGCATGGCCGGCGCTGCTCAGAAAGCTCGACCGGATCGATGCGAGCTTCCGGGACTGAGTCTTTTCGACAGAAAATTACTGCCGTCGCCCGCGCCCCTTGGTCATCGGGTCGGGCTTCCTGGGCTTCACCCAGCCTTCGGGCGGCGAGTAGCGGGCCTGGCTGGTGCCGAGGCCCATCGCACCCGGTTGCTGGCGCGTCAGGCCGCTGGTGTCGGCGTCCGGCGCATCGCCGCCGCCGCGCAGCAGGCTGATCTCGTCGCGCAGGGCCCGCGCCCTCTCGAAATCGAGCGCGGCGGCGGCAGCGTCCATACGGGCCTGAAGGTCGGCGAGGCGGTCGGTCATGGCGGATCAACGCGCAGGCAGCGCCAGTCGCTCCTCCTCGGCGCTGAACCGCGAGCGTCTGCCTTTGCTCCCGTCCGGCACGGCGGTGGCGAAGAACGCGACGCCGCGGCCCGACGCGCGGTCGATCCACAGGCCGGAGCGCAAGCCATAGGCATCTCCGGCGTGGCCCACCCATGTCCGGCCGTCGCCGAACAGGTCGTCCTCGCACCCCGCGACAGCGGTCGGGATCGTCTGGGTAGCCAGGCCGTAGCGGCAATAGAAGCCTTGCGAGGTGTCGCCGTTGCTGTCGTCGAAGGTCCATTCCGCCGCTTCGATCGCGGTGACGGAGGCCGGCGTCAGAAAGCCGTCGCCGTTTCGCAGCAGCATTCGCCCGATCCTGGCCAGGTCACGCATCGAGATCCGCAGGCCGCCCTGCGGCGAGAAGATCGCACCGTTATCGCCCGCCCGATAGACGGCGAGGTCGCAGCCCTGCGCCGCCACTACCGGGCAGTCAGGCCGGCGGCCATGCAGGTCGTCGCGCGCCACGTTGCCGTTGGCGCGGTAGAGCACGACCGCCCGCGCGACCGCGGCGTCGCTGCACCCCGCACCCCAATTGTAGCAGGCGTCGAGCTTCAGCGGGGCGAGCACCTCGCGCGCCATCACGCGGTCGAAGCGATCGCCGGTCGCCCGCTCCATCACGGTCGCGATCACGCCGAAATTGAGGTTGGTGTAGCGGAAATAGTCGCCCGGCGCGTGGGCGGCGTCCCATGCCTTCGGATCGGCCAGCGCGTCCTGCATCCGTACGCCGAGCGGCACGATGTAGTCGATGCCGTCGGTCAGGCTGGAACGATGCGACAGCAGCAGGCGCACGGTGATCGGCGCTTGCGGATGCGCAGGATTGCGCAGGCGCCACCCGAGCCAGTCCGACACGTCTCGATCGAGGTCGAGCTTCCCGGCCTCGACGAGACGCATGACGCCGAGCGCCACGACCAGCTTCGAGATGCTGGCGACGCGGACAGGGTCGTTCGCGGTCACCCGCCGCCGTGTCGCGCGATCGGCGAGACCGCGCGCCGTGACCGAAGTCTCGCGCTCCGTATCGAAGCTGACGCGCACTTCGGCCGGTCGCATCGCACAGCCGCCGAGCATAAGCGCAAGGAGGGCGACACGCATCTTCATCGCTGGAGCTGGAACGCGTCGAACACGGTGCGGCCGATCTCCGCCAGGCGGGCATCGCGCGTGGTCGGATCGGCGATACCGTAGGACAGCAGCGCGATCGCGACACGGTGGCCGTTCGGCAGCGTCAGCACGCCGACGTCATTGGAGATACCCGGCAGCGTACCGGTCTTGTGCGCCCAGCGCGTACCCATCGGCAGCAGCGCCTTCACGCGCTTCGTACCGGTCTTGCACCGCGCGAGCACGTCGAACAGGAAGGTCGTGGTGGCGGGTTTCAGCAACTCGCCCTTGCGCAGACGTGCGATCAGCTCGCCCATCGCCCGCGGCGTCGTGCTGTCGCGCGGATCGGCATCGAACGCGGCGTTGACCGGCCAGCGCTCGTCGTCCGACTTCCACGGTTCGACCGGCATGAAGGTGGCAAGCGCCGGTCCATCCGCCTGCTTCGGGTCGGTGGTGTGACCGCTGACATCGATCAGCAGCCGGGCGATCGTGCGGTCGACGCGCTGGCCGTCGATGCCCTTGGATTGCAGCCAGCGGGTGACCGCGGCGGGCCCGCCGACCGCCTTCAGCAACATGTCGGTCGCAGTGTTGTCGCTGACGGTCAGCGACAGTTCGATCAGGTTGGCGCCCGACAGCGCAACGCCTGCGTGCGGCAGCGTGTCGGTGATGCCGTCGGAACGGACGCGCATCCCCTCGTCCAGCATATGCATCGTCGCGAGGTTCCAGCGGCCCTTGTCGACGCCGTCCAGATAGGTCGCCGCGATCGCCAGCTTCACTGCGCTCGCCATCGGGAAGCGATTGTCGGCGTTGATGGCGAGCATCGCGCCGGTGTCGATGTCGATAGCATAGGCCCCGACCTTGCCCGCATCGGTCTTCGCGATCTGCGCGACGCGCTCCGTCAGGCCGGGCGGCAGCGTCTGCGCCGATGCCCCCGCCCCCGCGAGCGGCGCGCCCGCGAGCAGCGCGACGGCGGCGGCGAAGTTGACGAAGTTTACGCGTATGGCGCGTGAAAATTTCGTGTGAAGATTCGTCGGGCGAGTGTCGGTCGAGCGGTTGGGCCGGGTCATTCCTCTACGCTGCACCAAAGCGGGGCGTGTAGGAAAACGGTATTTTCGGGCGTGGTCGGTTGCCGAACCGCCGTCCAACGGAAAGGGCCCCGGAGATCGCTCTCCGAGGCCCCATCCTCCCCATACCTTTCCGGCACGGTATCTTGTCGAAGGACTTAGTCCTTGTCGCCCGTCAGGAAGGCGGGCGCGAACGACGGCTCTGGGCCTTCATCCTTGCCGCCGTCCCGCCGCGGGCCACGATCGCCGCCATCGCTGCGGGGACCACGGTCGCCACGGTCACGGCGCGGACCGCGGTCACCACCGCGATCGCCGCCGCCACGACCACCACGGTCGCCGCCACGATCACCGCCGCCGTCACGACGCGGGCCACGGTCGCCGCGGTCACCACGATCGGCACGCGGTTCACGCGCGGGCCGCGTGTCCTCCAGCTCTTCGCCGGTTTCCTGATCGACGACGCGCATCGACAGGCGAACCTTGCCGCGCGGGTCGATCTCGAGGACCTTGACCTTCACTTCCTGGCCTTCCGACACGACGTCGGTCGGCTTCTCGACCCGCTCGTTCTTCATTTCGCTGACGTGGACGAGACCGTCCTTGCCACCCATGAAGTTCACGAACGCGCCGAAATCGACGATGTTGACGACCTTGCCGTCATAGACCTTGCCGACCTCGGCCTCTTCGACCAGGCCCTTGATCCACTTGATCGCGGCATCGATCTGCGCCGGATCGCTCGACGAGACCTTGATGACGCCCTCGTCGTCGATGTCGACCTTGGCGCCGGTCGTCGCGACGATCTCGCGGATGACCTTGCCGCCGGTGCCGATGACTTCGCGGATCTTCGACTTGTCGATCGAGAAGGTCTCGATGCGCGGGGCGTGCGCCGACAGCTCCGAGCGGGTTTCGCCCAGTGCCTTGTTCATCTCGTTCAGGATGTGCGCACGGCCGTCCTTGGCCTGGTGCAGCGCGGCCTCGAAGATCTCCTTGGTGATGCCGGCGATCTTGATGTCCATCTGCATCGTGGTGATGCCTTCGGACGTGCCCGCAACCTTGAAGTCCATGTCGCCCAGGTGATCTTCGTCCCCCAGAATGTCCGACAGGATCGCGAAGTCCTTGCCCTCAAGGATCAGGCCCATCGCGATGCCCGACACCGGACGCTTGATCGGCACGCCGGCATCCATCAGCGCGAGGCTGCCGCCGCAGACCGACGCCATCGACGACGAGCCGTTCGACTCGGTGATGTCGCTGGTCAGGCGGATCGTGTAGGGAAACTCCTCCTTGGTCGGCAGCACCGGGTGCAGCGCGCGCCAGGCGAGCTTGCCGTGACCGACTTCGCGACGACCCGGCGCGCCGAAGCGGCCGACTTCACCGACCGAATAGGGCGGGAAGTTATAGTGCAGCATGAAGTGCTGGTACGACAGGCCACCCAGACCGTCGATCATCTGCTCCGCATCGCGCGTTCCCAGCGTCGCGGTGGCGATCGTCTGCGTCTCGCCGCGGGTGAACAGCGCCGAGCCGTGCGCACGCGGCAGGAAGTGCGTTTCCGCCTCGATCTGGCGAATCTGCGTGGTGGTGCGGCCGTCGATGCGCTTGCCGTCCTTCAGGATGGCGCCGCGGACGATGTTCGCTTCCAGCTTCTTCACCAGCTTCAGCGTGCCGAGATACTGCGCCGGATCGCTTTCCTTCAGGTCCGCGAACGCCTCGCGCGCCTTCGCACGCGCATCGTTCAGCGCGACCTGGCGCTGCTGCTTGTCGGTCAGCTTGTAGGCGGCGGCAATGTCCTTGCCGATGACCGAATCGAGCTTCTTGAGCGTCGCCTTCTTGTCGTCGACCGGCGCCAGTTCCCACGGGTCCTTGGCGGCCTGCTCGGCCAGCTTGACGATCGCCTTGACGATCTCGCGGCACGCGTCGTGCGCGAACAGCACGGCGCCCAGCATGATCTCTTCCGACAGCTCGTTGGCTTCGGATTCGACCATCATGACGGCGTCGTACGTCGCGGCGACGACGAGGTCGAGGTCACCCTCGGCGACCTGATCGTCGGTCGGGTTCAGGACGTATTCGCCGTTCACGTAACCGACGCGCGCGGCGCCGATCGGGCCCATGAAGGGCACGCCCGAGATGGTCAGCGCAGCCGAAGCGGCGACCATCGCCAGGATGTCGGGCTCGTTCTCGCCGTCATAGCTCAGCACCTGAGCGATGGCGTTGATCTCGTTGTAGAAGCCTTCCGGGAACAGCGGGCGGATCGGACGGTCGATCAGGCGGCTGACCAGCGTTTCCTTTTCGGTCGCGCCACGCTCACGCTTGAAGAAGCCGCCCGGGATACGCCCGGCGGCCGAGAATTTTTCCTGATAGTGGACGGTCAGCGGGAAGAAGTCCTGCCCCTCCTTGACCGACTTCGCGGCGGTGACGGCGCACAGGACCACGGTCTCGCCGAGCGTCGCGATCACCGCGCCGTCGGCCTGGCGGGCAACCTTACCCGTTTCGAGGGTCAGCGTCTTGCCGCCCCACTCGATCGATACAGTCTTCTTGTCGAACATTTGGTTTCCTTCACTCCGGCGGCCAGATGCCGGCCGGGGCCTATTTTCGAGCCAGTCGTGGCTCTTTGCTTGCCCTCCCAACCCGTTCGGGCTGAGCCTGTCGAAGCCCTGTCCTTCTTACCTCTTCCGATCCTCGAAAGAAGGGCAGCCCTTCGACAAGCTCAGGGCGAACGGGAGGAGGTGTGTCGGGCGCTTGGCCGAAATGCCTCGTGCCCGAATACGACAAGGGCGCCCGGAGGCGCCCTTGGGATTACTTGCGAAGGCCGAGCTTCGCGATGAGGGCCAGATAGCGATCGCCATCCGACTTGCGGAGATAATCCAGCAGCGAACGACGCTTGTTGACCATCATCAGCAGGCCGCGGCGCGAGTGGTTGTCCTTCGCGTGGCCCTTGAAATGCTCGGTCAGGTTGCGGATGCGCTCGGTCAGGATCGCGACCTGGACCTCGGTCGACCCGGTGTCGCCTTCGGCGCGGGCGTGGTCCTTGATGACTTCCTGGCGGCGCTCTGCGGTAATCGTCATAAAATTCTTGTCCTCGACATCGTCAGATATTGAACCCGCGGACGACACGGGCTTCCCCGTGAGTGACCTCGACCAGCGCGACCGGAGTATCCCCGAGAAGCGCGAAATACTGGCCATCGTCTGCGGCGATCCCGGCCAGCACACGCCCCTGTCGGAGCGCTCCTGCCTGGTCGGGGGAGAGGGGTAGAGCCGGGATGTCGTCCAGCCCCGCCCTCAGCGGCAGGAGTATCTGTTCAAGGGTGCGGCCCTTAGCGACTTCGTCCAATTTGTCCAGCGATATCGCTTGAGCCAGGGTGAACGGGCCGGCCTTGGTGCGGCGAAGCATGGTGACATGGCCGACCGTGCCGAGCGCGCCTGCGATGTCGCGGGCGAGGGAGCGGATGTACGTGCCCTTTGAAACATGGGCGGTGAAGGTCGCCTCTTCTAAATCCTCCCCGGCACGGGGAGGGGGACCAGCCGCAGGCTGGTGGAGGGGGGGCTCCACGGGCGACGGACTTCGCGGCCCGCCCCCTCCACCGCCTTCGGCGGTCCCCCTTCCCGTGCCGGGGAGGATTGTCAGCGAATGCACCACCACGTCCCGGCTCGCGAGCACCACGTCTTCGCCCGCGCGCGCCAAGTCATACGCTCGCGCGCCATCGACCTTCAGTGCCGAATATTTCGGCGGCACCTGCGCGATCGGTCCGGTGAAGCGCGGCAACACCGCTTCCACCGCGGCAAGCGTCGGCCGCACGTCGCTCTCAGCGTTCACCGATCCCTCGGCATCCAGCGTATCGGTCTGCACGCCGAACCGGATCGTGAAATCATATACCTTGTCGCTGTCGAGCATCCGGCCCGCCAGCTTCGTCGCTTCGCCCAGCGCGATCGGCAGCACGCCGGTCGCCAGCGGGTCGAGCGTGCCGCCATGCCCGACCTTGGCCTTGCCATAGCCACCCTGCCGGAGTGCCCGCTTCACCGCGGACACGCCTTGCGTCGAGCCCAAGCCCAGCGGCTTGTCGAGAATCACCCAGCCATGCATCGGCGGTCAGATAGCGACGCCGGCCAGGCTCAGGAAGCCGCCCGCGACCGCGCGGACGATCGGCACCACCGCGCGCGCGACGATGTCGGCCTGCGGCAGGATCGCGGGCAGCACGAGCAGCAGGATGATGAGCAGGGGAAAGCCGAACCGTGCCAGTTTCTGCCACCCCGGCACCGCGCTGCGCGGCAACAGCCCCTCGACGACATGCCCGCCGTCGAACGGCGGCAGCGGGATCAGGTTGAAGATGGCCAGGAAGACGTTGATCAGCAGGAAGTTGAGCAGGTTGCGACCGATGAACGCGGTCGTCGCATCCGCCGGTGCCGCGCCGCTGCCGGCGATGATGGCCAGGCCGATCGCAGCCAGGAGGGCGAGCAGCAGGTTGATGCCCGGCCCCGCCAGCGCGACCAGCATCATCTGCCAGCGCGGATGGCGCAGGCGGGCAGCGACGACCGGCACCGGCTTGGCCCAGCCGAACACCGGCGCGCCGGTGACCGCCAGCAGCAGCGGCAGCGCGACCGTCCCGATCGGATCGACGTGGCGGATCGGGTTGAGCGTCAGCCGCCCGAGCCGCGCCGCGGTCGGATCGCCGAACGCGCGCGCGACCCAGCCATGCGCGACTTCGTGAAAGACGATGGCGATGACCAGTGGGATCAGCCACGTCGCGATAGTGTAGATCGTGTCGCTCATGCCGCCGCGGTCGCTAGGACCAGCTCGCCGGCCAGCGCCTCTGCGAAATGCTTTCGACACAGCGCCACATAGCGGTCGTTGCCGCCGATCTCGGTCTGCGCGCCTTCGCTCGCCGCGCGCCCGTCGGCGCCGATCCGTGCGTTCATCGTCGCCTTGCGCCCGCACAGGCACACCGACTTGATCTCGATGAGGGCGTCGGCGACCGCCAGCAGCCGCGCCGAGCCCGGGAACAACGCGCCCTGGAAATCGGTGCGCAGGCCGTATGCCAGCACGGGGATGCCGACGACGTCGCAGACCCATGCCAGCTGCGTGACCTGCTCGGGCGTCAGGAACTGCGCCTCGTCGACCAGCACGCAATCGATCTTCGCGCGCGCCTGTTCTTGTGCCACGCACGCGCCGATATCGGTGTCGCCGTCGAAGGCGATCGCCGGCATGGCCAAGCCGATCCGCGACGTGATCGTCCGCGCTTCGAACCGATCGTCGATGCCTGCGGTGAACAGCATCGTCCGCATACCGCGCTCGCGGTAATTGAAGTCGGCCTGCAACAGGGTCGTCGACTTCCCCGCATTCATGCTGGCGTAGTAGAAGTAGAGCTTGGCCATCAGGTAGGAACCTCGATCGGCAAAGGCGCGTCGGGTCCTGCGCGCTGCGCCAGCCTCCTTTCGAAGCTGACAAAGCTATCGTTACCCCCTGCCGCCACGATATGCAGCATGTCGGCGATATCGGCGCCTGCAGCGAAACGTTCGATAGCCCATAGCACGCCGGCTTCGCGCTGAACGGTAATCGTTTGCGTCGCGAGCACGAGCCTAAGGGCGGCGACGATCGCTGTCCGATCGAGACGATACGGATTGCCGCCGAGTGTCCATGCCAGTTCGAGAAGCACCGTCAGCGTCACGAAGATCTGTTCGGCTACGACCGAGTCGGCGATCGGCGATTGGACCGGATCGTCGCGCGTGATCCAGCGGACGAGGATATTTGTGTCGACAGCCTTCACGAACGAAACATATCTTCGCCTGACGCCATTCGACGCGCGGCATCCTTCATATCGTCTAGCGATGCCGGCGGGCCTTCGTGTCGATAGAGTTTTTTGAATCCGGCCACTGCCTGGTCGGGCGTCAGCGTCTTGGCCGATCGCTTTCGACGGAAGGTGACGCCGTCCTCATGCTCGATCACTTCGAGATCGAGGCCAGCCGTCCAACCAAGCCGATGCCGCGTGGCGACCGGAACGACGACTTGCCCCTTTTCCGAAAGTTTCGTGAACGCGTTCATCCAGGTAAGATGCGTCTTACCTCACGCGCCGTCAAGGTCGCGCGCCACCTGCTCCGATCGCAGGATCGTGTCGATGTGCGTGCCTTCGTCGAAGCTTTCATCGGCCAGGAATTTGAGCTTGGCCGCGTATTTCATCTTCACGCGGGTGGCGACTTCGCGCTGGAGATAGGCGGTGTTGGTGCGAAGCGCCTTGATGACGACGGCCTCGTCCTTGCCGAGCAGCGGCTTCACGAACACGGTCGCGTGGCGCAGGTCGGGGGACATGCGCACTTCGGTGACGCTGACCATGTGACTGGTCAGCACATCGTCATGCACATCGCCGCGCGCGAAAATCTCGCTCAGGATATGGCGGACCTGTTCGCCGACACGCAGCGTACGGACGGATTTCTCGCCGGTTTCGGATTTCTGGACCATCTAGCCTTCGCTTAGCCCCCTCCCCGGCTCGGGGAGGGGACCTGGAGTTGCTTAAAGCGTCCGCTCGCGCAGCTCGACTTCGTACGTTTCCAGATAGTCGCCCGCCTTGATGTCGGTGAAGTTCTGGGTGAACGTAACACCGCATTCCAGGCCTGCGCGCACTTCGGCGACGTCGTCCTTGAACCGGCGCAGCGAGGCGATCTCGCCTTGGTAGATGATGACATCCGCCCGGGTGATGCGCGCCTTGAGCGCCTTGCGGATGACGCCGTCGGTGACCAGCAGACCGGCGGCGCGGCCGTGCTTGCCCGCCGAGAAGACCTCGCGGATTTCGGCGCGGCCGACGACCGTTTCGAACGCTTCCGGACCCAGCTGCCCGGCCATGCCGGCGCGGATCTCGTCGGTCAGGTCGTAGATCACGTCGTAGTACTTCAACGCGACCTTGTGACGCTCGGCGATCTGGCGCGCGTTCGCATTCGGACGCACGTTGAAGCCGATGATCGGAGCGCCGCTGGCGGCGGCCACGTTCACGTCGCTCTCGGTGATGCCGCCTACGCCCGAATGCAGGATGCGGGCGCGGATGTCGTCGGTCGAGATCTTGTTGATCGCAGCGACGATCGCCTCGACCGTCCCTTGCGTATCCGCCTTCACGACCAGCGGATATTCGATCGCCTGCTTGGCCTTCAGCGCCGAGAACATCGATTCCAGGCTGGCCGGGGCCGACGTCGTGCGCTTCTGCGTCAGGACGCTCTGGCGGTATTCGGCGACCTCACGCGCACGCGCCTCGTTCTCGACGACGCTCAGCGTGTCGCCCGCCGACGGCGTGCCGGTGATGCCCAGCACTTCGACCGGCATCGACGGATCGGCCGACTTCATCTGGCGACCCTTGTCGTCGACGATCGCGCGGACCTTGCCGCTTTCGGCGCCGACGACGAACACGTCGCCGACCTTCAGCGTACCGCGGGTGACCAGCACCGTCGCGACCGGACCACGGCCCTTGTCGAGCTTCGCTTCGATCACGCTGCCTTCGGCGGCGCGGTCGGGGTTTGCGGTCAGCTCCATCAGTTCGGCCTGGAGCTGGATCTTCTCGATCAGCTCGTCCAGGCCGGTGCGGTTCTTGGCCGACACTTCGACGTCCTGCGTCTCGCCGCCCATGGCTTCGACCTGCACGTCATGCTCGAGCAGGCGCTCGCGCACGCGCTGGGCGTTGGCTTCGGGCTTGTCGATCTTGTTGATCGCCACGATCATCGGCTTGCCGGCCGCCTTGGTGTGGTTGATCGCCTCGATCGTCTGCGGCATCAGCCCGTCGTCGGCGGCCACCACCAGCACGACGATGTCGGTGACGTCGGCACCGCGCGCGCGCATGGCGGTGAACGCCTCGTGGCCCGGCGTGTCGAGGAAGGTGATCTTCGACTTGTCCTTCAGCGTCACCTGATACGCACCGATGTGCTGGGTGATGCCGCCGGCTTCGCCGCGCACCACGTCGGTGCCGCGGAGAGCGTCGAGCAGTGAAGTCTTGCCGTGATCGACGTGGCCCATGATGGTCACGACCGGCGGGCGCGGCTTCAGCTCGCCATCGGCATCGGGCACGGTGTCGAGCGCGAGGTCGACGTCGCTATCGGACACGCGAACGATGTTGTGGCCGAATTCGGTCACCAGCAACTCGGCGGTGTCCTGATCGATCGTCTGGGTCATGGTGACGGGCGAGCCCATCTTGAACAGCGCCTTCACCAGGTCGGCGCCACGTTCCGCCATGCGGTTGGCGAGTTCCTGGACGGTGATCGCTTCCGGAACCTGCACGTCGCGGACCTGCTTGACCTGCGGCTCGCGCGGGCCGCCGAAGCCACGCTTTTCCTTTTCACGGGCACGCTTGAGCGCCGCGAGCGACCGCGCGCGGGCGCCGTCCTCGTTCAGCGCGCGATTGACGGTCAGCTTGCCGCCGCGACGCTCGTCGCCCTTGCGGTCGCGCTGCTGCGGCCGCGCGGGGGCCGCGGTGTTGCGTGGCGTCGCGACGCCCGAGGGCAGGGCGCGCTGCGGCGCGTTGCCACCCGACGATGCGGCAGGGGCCGCCGCTGCGGGCGCCGGAGTCGGGGCCGGCGCGGGCTTTGCGACGGGCTTGGGAATTTCGGGACGCGGCACCGGCGTAAAGCGGCGCGGCGCCGGGCGCGAGGCGTCCGGGGTCAGCACGATCGGCTCGGGCGCCGGGGCCGGCGTCGGCGCGGCTGCGCGAGCGGCCGGCTTTGCGGGCGCCGCCGGAGCGGCGGCGACCGGCGCAGGCGTCGGTGCGGCGGCGGCTTCCGGCGTTGGAGTCGGCTCGGGCGCAGGAGCCGGGGTGGGCTCAGGCGCCGGGGCCGGCTCAGGCGCCGGCTTGGTCGCTTCGGCTTCCGTCGCGGCGGTACGCTCGGCAGCGCGGCGTTTCTCGTCCTCGGCGGCCTGGGTGCGGGCCTGTTCCTCGCGACGGCGCGCGTCCTCGAGCGCGGACATCCGCTGCTCCTCGGCCTCGCGCAGCAGCTTGGTCTGGCGCTCCTGCGGCGACAGGTTGTCGGCAGGCGCAGGGCGCGGGGCGGGCGTGGGGGTAGCGACCGGAGCGGGCGCGGGCACTGCCTCGGGCGCATCCTGCACCTGAGGTTCGCTTCCCTGACCGCCCTGGGGGCCGAGCACGCGGCGGCGCTTCACTTCGACCACCACCGTGTTCGAACGGCCGTGGCTGAAGCTCTGCTTCACCTTGCCGGTCTCGACCGTGCGCTTCAGCCCCAATGGCTGGCGCATCCCGAGTTTCGGCTTGTCGTTGTCGGTGTCGCTCATGCGCTCGCTCAAAGTCCTGTGCTCGCCGAACCCGCGGTCGGGTCGGCCGTAATGTCTGGTGCCGATGGCCCCTGCGCGTCGTCGGCGCGAGGGTCAGCGGCACGTTCGGGTCCGATAAAATGCAGCCAGCGGGTCAGCGCCTCGCGCACCCGCCTGGCCGCCTGGGCGTCCGTCAGGCCAGCGTGTACCACATTTTCGCGGCCCAACGCCACGGACAATGTGGTGCGCGTGACCGGCAAAACCAAGCCCTTGAGGTCGGTACCCTCGCGGTCCGACCCCACGCGCCAGGCCTGGGCCAGCTTGGACGCGCCATCGGGACGCGCGTCGCTTGCGTGGAGCAGCAGGTGCAATTGCCCGCTGCGTGCCGCCGTTTCGATACGTTCGGCACCGATCAGCAGGTTGCCCGCCTTCGCCTCCAGACCCAGCCGGTCGAGTGCGTGGCGTTCCAGCTGCTGCTCGATTCGCTGCGCCAGATCGTCGGGGACGGAGATTTTCGCACCCTTGAAGGCGCGTGCGAGCGCGCCCTTCAATTTGCCCTTGGCGACGGCGGTTTTTAGCTCGGCGCGCGACACGCCGATCCACGCGCCACGGCCAGGAGCCTTGGCGCGCACGTCGGGGGCTACGTCGCCATCGGGCGACAGGGCGAGCCGGACCAGCCCCTCGCGCGGACCTATGTCGCGCGAGAGGATGCAGGTCCGCTCCGGGCTGTCGGTCAGCTCAGGGGTGTCATTGTCCGGAGTCCGCATGTGCGTCCTCCTGAGCAGGCTCTGCGCCCGTTTCGTCTTCGTCCGCGAACCAGTGGGCGCGGGCGGCCATGATGATTTCGTTGCCCTGTTCTTCCGACAGGCCGTAGGTACCGAGCACGCCGCCCTTGTCACCTTCGCGCTGCGGCGCCGGCTTGTCCGAATCGGCACGGCGGCGCGGTTCCTGGCGCTTCTTGGCGATCAGTTCGTCGGTCGCGAGATCGGCCAGGTCGTCGAGCGTCTTGATCCCTGCCTTGCCGAGCGTTACCAGCATCGCTTCGGTCAGGTACGGCAGCTCGGCCAGCGCGTCCTCGACGCCCAGCGCGCGGCGCTCCTCACGCTGTGCGGTCTCGCGACGCTCCAGCGCTTCGGCGGCACGGCTCTGGAGCTCCTGCGCCAGATCCTCGTCGAAGCCCTCGATGCCCGCCAGCTCGTCGATCTCGACATAAGCGACCTCTTCCAGCGCGCCGAAGCCTTCGGCGACCAGCAACTGGGCCAGCGTCTCGTCGACGTCGAGCTCGTTCTGGAACATCTCGCTGTTCTGAACGAATTCCTGCTGCCGCTTCTCGCTCGAATCCGTCTCGGTCAGGATGTCGATCGCCTTGCCGGTCAGCTGCGACGCGAGACGCACGTTCTGGCCGCGGCGGCCGATGGCGAGGGACAGCTGATCGTCGGGAACGACGACTTCGATGCGGTCTTCCTCCTCGTCGATCACGACGCGCGCGACGTTGGCCGGCTGCAATGCGTTGACGACGAAGGTCGCGGTGTCGGGCGACCAGGGGATGATGTCGATCTTCTCGCCCTGCATTTCCTGGACGACCGCCTGCACGCGGCTGCCCTTCATGCCGACGCAGGCGCCGACCGGATCGATGCCCGAATCATGGCTGATGACGCCGATCTTTGCGCGTGAGCCGGGATCGCGGGCGGCGGCCTTGATCTCGATGATGCCGTCGTAGATTTCCGGCACTTCCTGCGCGAACAGCTTCTTCATGAAGTCGGGGTGCGCGCGGCTGAGCATGATCTGCGGCCCGCGGTTCTCGCGGCGCACTTCCTTGATGAGGCTGCGGACGCGGTCGCCGACGCGGACCAGCTCGCGCGGAATCTGCTGGTCGCGGCGGATGACGCCTTCGGCGCGGCCGAGATCGACGACGATGTGACCGAATTCGACGCGCTTGGCGACGCCGATGATGATCTCGCCCTGGCGATCCTTGAACTCTTCATACTGGCGCTCGCGCTCGGCGTCGCGGACCTTCTGGAAGATGATCTGCTTGGACGCCTGCGCCTGGATGCGGCCGAATTCGATCGGGGGCAGCGGATCGACGATGAAGTCGCCGACGGCCGCGTCCTTCTGGAGCTTCTGCGCGCCCTTCAGGTCGACCTGCTTGAAATAATCGTCGACCGCTTCGACCACCTCGACGACGCGCCACAAGCGCAGGTCGCCGGTGTTCGGGTCGAGCTTCGCGCGGATGTCGTTCTCGCTGCCGTAGCGGTTCTTGGCCGCGCGCTGGATCGCGTCCTCCATCGCCTCGATGACGATGGCCTTGTCGATCAGCTTTTCCTTCGCGACCGAATCGGCGATCGCGATCAGTTCGGCGCGGTTTGCGGTGATGCCGCCGGACGGGGACGAGGCCATGCGCTTATTCCTCAGTTTCGATGATCTTGTCGGCGCCCTGCGTCGACAATGGTGCGGTTGCGGCGATCAGCTTGTCAGTGATGACGAGCTTCGCGTCGGAAATCTGGTCGAAACGGACGGTCATCGGCTGATGTCCGCGCACGTCGACGGTGACGGTTTCGCCATCGATGCCGGCCAGCGTACCGTTCAGCTGTTTGCGGCCGTCGACCTTCTCGGTCAGCGTCACGCGCGCTTCATGGCCCGCCCAGTCGGCAAAGTCGTTGAGGCGCGTCAGCGGGCGGTCGATGCCGGGCGACGATACTTCCAGGCGATAGGCGTAGTCGATCGGGTCCTTGCCCGCCTCCTCCAGCGCGTCGAACACGTCGGAGATGCGGCGCGACAGGTCGGCGCAATCGTCGATCGTCAGCTGGCGCGTGTCGGGCCGCTCGGCCATCACCTGTAGCGTCGGATCGGACTGGCCGCCGAACATCTTCACGCGCACGAGGTCCAGCCCGAGCGCCTTCGCTTCGGGTTCGATGAGCGCGGTCAGGTGCGCGATGTCGGCCAACAGGGTCTTCTCCAAACGAACATGCAGCCTCGCTGCCGGCCCCGGTGGGACCAGCCTCGGCATGTATCACGATGTCGAGAAGGCAAGCGCGATATAGAGCGAAGCGCCCGGCCGCGCAAGGCGGCTAGTCGTCGAATCCCAGTCGGTCGCGCACGACGTAGAGCGGGCGGCCCTTCGCCTCGATCAGGATGCGGCCGACATATTCGCCGAGGACGCCCAACGACAGCAGCTGGACGCCGCCCAGGAAGGTGACCGCGACGAACAGCGACGGGTAGCCCGCGACCGCATTGCCGAACAGCATCGTCTGGACGGCGATGACCGCGGCATAGGCGAGGGCCGCCAGCGCGACGACGCCGCCGACATAGCTCCAGACCCGGAGCGGCATGGTCGAGGACGATGTGATGCCGTCGAGGGCCAGCGTCCACAGCCGCCAGTAGTTGAACTTCGTGACCCCGTGCGTACGCTCGGCGCGGTCGTATTCGACGCTCGCCTGGCGGAAGCCGCCCCAGGCGAACAAGCCCTTCATGAAGCGGTTGCGCTCGGGCATCGCGCGGATGACATCGACGACGCGCGCATCGAGCAGGCGGAAGTCGCCGGCGTGGGCCGGGATCTTGTCGCGCGACAGGCGATTGTGCGCGCGGTAGAACAGGTCGGCGGTCCCGCGCTTCAGCCAATGATCGCGCGCGCGCGATCGGCGGATGCCCAGCACGACCTCGTTGCCCGCGCGCCAGGCGTCGAGCATCGCGTCGAGCACCTCTGGCGGGTCTTGCAGATCGACATCGATCGGCACGACCGCCGCCCCGCGGACATGATCGAGTCCCGCCGAGAGGGCTGCTTCCTTGCCGAAATTGCGCGACAGCGTGAGACAGCGGATCGCGGGATGGCGATGGCGCGCGGCCAGGATCGCGGGCAGCGTCGCATCGGTGCTGCCGTCGTCGACGAACAGGATTTCCCAGCCTTCGCCCGGCGTCAGCGCGTCGAGGATCGGCACGACGCGCGCGACGAACGGCGCGATCGCCGCTTCCTCGTCCTTCACCGGCACGATCAGCGACAGGAGCGGGCGCGACGTCGGCCAGACCGCCGCGGGCTGCGCGGCGGCGAATGCCTGACGGTCGGGTTCGATATACGACATGCGCGCCTGGTTACCTCTTCGTCCTGAGGCGTAGGGCGGTTGTGGTTAACGAAATGCCAACGCGCGCGCTGCCGGACGGGGCGCAACCGGACCGCGGGTGAGGCGTTGCCAAACGGCATCATCACAGGAACCCGTCCATGCGCCTCACCGCCCTTCTGCTCGCCACCACGCTGATCGCCTGTACCGAAGCCGCCCCCGGCAATGCCCAGGATGCCGCACCGGCGCCTGCCACATCGCAGGCGGGGCTGCCGTTCCAGGTGACGGAGGTCGCCGACCTGACCGCGCCGTGGGCGATGACGTTCCTGCCAGACGGGCGGATGCTGGTGACCGAAAAGGCGGGCCAGATGCTGCTGCTGTCGGCCGATGGTAAGCAGTCGCGCACGGTCGCGACGATCCCGGTCGATACGGCGGGCCAGGGCGGACTGATGGATGTCGTCGCGGCGCCCGGCTTCGCCCAGAACCGCCAGGTCTATTTCAGCTATTCGACGGCCGGTGCGGGCGGGAAGGGCGTCGTGCTGGCGCGGGGCGTGCTGTCGGGAGCCGCGGGTGCCGAGCAGATGACCGGCATCACCGAACTGTTCCGCGCGACACCGTTCGTGGAGGGCAATGGCCATTATTCGGGCCGGATCGCGTTCGCGCCGGACGGCAAGCACCTGTTCTTCACCAACGGCGAGCGGCAGAAGTTCACGCCGGCGCAGGACCCCAAGGCGACGCTGGGCAAGGTGCTGCGCCTGACCCTGGACGGCAAGCCCGCGGGTGACCCGGCGCTGACTGCCAAGGGCTTCCACCCCGCGGTCTGGTCCTACGGCCACCGCAATCTTCTGGGCATCGCCTTCGATCGTGCGGGCAACCTGTGGGAGCAGGAGATGGGGCCGGAGGGCGGTGACGAGGTCAACCTGATCCTGCCGGCGCGCAACTATGGCTATCCAAAGGTGTCGAACGGCCGCAACTACGGCTCGGCGACCGACGACATCCCCGATCACGCGCCGGGCGACGGGTTCGAGGCGCCGAAGGTGTGGTGGAACCCGGTCATCTCGCCGGGCGGGCTGCTGCTCTACACCGGCCGCATGTTCCCCGAGTGGCAGGGCGACCTGTTCATCGGCGGGCTGTCGTCAAAGGCTCTGATCCGCGTCGATGTGAACGGCACGAGCGCGACGAAGGGCGACCAGTGGCCGATGGGGACGCGCATTCGCGATGTCGACCAGGGGCCGGACGGCGCGATCTGGCTGCTGGAGGACGGCGGACGCGGGTCGAACGGGAAGGTTCTGAAGCTGACGAAGCGGTGATGGGTCGGTTCGTGAATATCATAGAATATTAAGGTAGCGTCTGTGCTCCCGCGCAGGCGGGTGCCCAGAGCTTCCAGCAAAATCGGCCTGCCACACTGGGCTCCCGCCTCCGCGGGAGCACGAGGGTCTACTAAATCCGGTCGTGCTGAGCTTGTCGAAGCACCGTTCTTCCTGGCACCCGGTGCGGGGCGTCGAGGACGAGATAGGGAACGCGGGGCGCCGTCGCGGCGAAGCCGCGTCGTCGGTCGGGGCGTTGCCCCGCCGGCCGGGGTCGGGCCGCGACGCGGATTAGCTTGGCTAATCCGCTGCCCTCCCTCTATTCCGCTGCCCTCCCCTTGAACCCCTGCGCTACGACATACCATTCGCTCGACCCCTTCCGGCTGGCCGGGGGCTTGGCGTGCTTCACGTTGGTGAAATTGCGCTTCAGCTCCGCCACCAGCGCCGAATCGGCACCGCCCGCGAAGACCTTGCCGACGAAGGCCCCGCCCTTTTCCAGCACGTCGACCGCGAAGGCGACCGCGGTTTCGACCAGCGCCATCGTGCGCAGCGCATCGGTCTGCGGATGGCCGACGGTGTTCGCCGCCATGTCGGAGATCACCAGGTCCGGCGCGCCGCCCAGCGCCTCGATCAGCACGTCGGGCGCGCGGTCGTCCATGAAGTCCATCTGGAAGATGGTGACGCCGTCGATCGGATCGACGGGCAGCAGGTCGATCCCGACCACCGCGGCCTTCGGGACTTTCTTGCGCACCACCTGCGCCCAGCCACCAGGCGCGATGCCCAGATCGACGACGCGCCGCGCGCCGCGCAGGATGGTGAAGCGTTCGTCGAGCTCGATGAGCTTGTAGGCCGCGCGGCTGCGATACCCTTCCGCCTTCGCCCGCTTGACGTAGGGGTCGTTCAGCTGCCGCTCTAGCCAGCGCGTCGACTGGGGCGTGCGTCCGCGGGAGGTCTTGACGCGGGTGTGCAGGCCACCGCCGTCCCGGCTCATGCCCCGGCCCTCACTGGCGCGATCCCATCAGACGGCGCAGAATCCCTTCGCGGATGCCGCGGTCGGCGATGCCGAGCTGTTCGGCGGGCCAGATGTCCAGAATTTCCTCCAATATCGCACAGCCCGCGACGACCAGGTCGGCGCGTTCGGGGCCGATGCAGGGTACCTTGGCACGCCCCGCGACATCCAGCCCGGCGATCCGCCGGCTGACGTCGCGCATGGCGCCGGTGGGCATGATGAGTCCGTCGACTGCCGAGCGATCGTAGCTGTCGAGCCCCAGGTGGACGCTCGCCAGCGTCGTGACGGTCCCCGACGTACCGAGCAGCCGCCGTCGCCCGACGTCACGCGGCAAGCGCGCGGCGAACGGGGCGAAGCTGGCGCGGACCAGCGCGCGCATCGCCTGGTATCCGTCGTTGCCCGCACTTTCGGTCAGCGACACCACGCCCCAGGGCGCGCTGTGCCAGTCGAGCACCTTGGGCACTTGGCTATAGGTATCGACCAGCACCAGCTCGGTCGATCCACCGCCGATGTCGAACACCAGCGCCGCCCCTTCGCCCGGTTCGATCAACGCGTGGCAACCGAGCACGGCCAGCCGCGCCTCCTCTTCCGCCGAGATGATGTCGAGCATGATGCCCGTCTCGCGGTAGGCGCGCTGGATGAAATCGGGGCCGTTCGTCGCGCGGCGGCAGGCCTCGGTCGCGACGGAGCGGGCGAGCGCCACGTCGCGGCGCTTCAGCTTGTCGGCGCAGACGCGCAATGCCGCGATGGTGCGCTCGATCGCTTCGTCGCTGAGGCGGCCGGTCGCAGCGAGCCCTTCGCCCAGCCGGACGATCCGGCTGAACGCATCGACGACCGCAAAGCCCGATCCTTGCGGTCGCGCGATCAGCAGGCGGCAGTTGTTGGTGCCAAGATCGAGCGCGGCATAATGGCGCGCCTGCGGCCAGCGACCATGCGCTGGCGATCGTGGGGCCGGACGGGGCGCGTGGGCACGCGGTCCGTACGGCCCTCGGGCGGATATGTCCCCCACGGCCGTAACTTTCTTCTTATCGTTCTCGTCCGTCGCGACCGCGAGCCGGTCGTTCGGTGCTTGGACACGACGGTAACGGTTCATCGCACAAACGACAAGGCGTGTCCGGATAACCGGTTGACAGCGCCCGCAACCGCGGACTAGAGGCCCGCCACCATTGCCCGATCCTCTAATGGTAAGAGAGCGGACTCTGACTCCGTCAATCAAGGTTCGAGTCCTTGTCGGGCATCCATTTTCCTAGCTGACGCCGCCGCCGCGGCCCGCACCGGGCCTGCCGAGCCGCATCGCAGTTTGCGGACAATCCACGTAAAATTTGCATCCGAAGCGGTGGTAGGCCCCACTTTGGTTGAGATTGCGTCGCGGTTGTGCGCAAGGTGCACACGATGTCCGCCGATGACGCCCAACGACTGACCGACCGGCAACGCGATTGCCTGCGCCTGGTGGGGCAGGGGTTGTCGTCGAAGGAGATCGCCGTCGCGCTCGGCATCTCGCATCATACCGTCGACCTCCATCTGAAGCGGGCGATCCGCGCCATGGGCACGGTCAGCCGGCGGGATGCCGCGCGTCGGCTGGAGGCGATCGACAGCGCGTTCGTACCCGATCCCCCCGCCGTCACGACGCCCTCCCCTGCGGCGGTACCCGCAGAGCATACCCAGCCATTGGATACCCAGCCGCGCGGGATTGCCGGACCCCCGGGTATTGCAGCCATATCGGTCCCAGCCGGACACGACCTCCGCCTCCGTTGGCGGGTGCCGTTCCTCCGGCAAGGGAGGCAGTACAATGATCTGGAGCCTGTCGCCCGCCTTGTGTGGATCGTGGCCCTGGCGGTCGCGATGTTGCTTGCGGCGGCGAACTTCCTGACGGGCCTGAGCGTCCTTCACGACCTGATCACCTGACCTTTCCGACAACGCCAACCCGTTGACGCGGCCGCACCCGGCGAGCCGCGAAGGAGACCCGTATGCCTTCTTCAAAGACGATCGCCGCCGTCCGCATCGCCCGCTCGCTGCAGCCCGCCGAGCTTGCCGCCAACCAGGCCGCGATCAAGGTGCTGGCAATGGGCACCGCCGTGCTCACCGCGCGGGCCGACGGCACCTTCCACCCGCTCGAGGCGCAGCGCGCGGTCGATTACATCGGCGATGCGACGGCCAAGGTCTTTGCCGCGATGAAGGACATCAAGAGCGCGCACGGTGAACTGCGCGCCGCGGCCATCCGCCACGACGTGCTGGGCCAGGGCGACCTGTACGACACGCCCAAGGACGGCGACACGCCGAACGGCGCGCTGCCGCAGCTCGCCGCCGCGGCCTGACGCCGGCATTGACAGTCGTGAACGATAAAGGTTCGAACGTGGACGATGCACGTACAAGTCTATCTGGCCCTGCTCGTGTGTTGCTCGCTGTATGCGGCGGTGCGCGGCGGGCTGCCGGAGCGGATCGGGGTCGCCATCCTGCTTGCAGCGGTGCTGGCCTCGGCATTGATGCCGCTGGTGCGGTTCACCGGGTTCCAGGCGGTCGAGGTCGGCATTCTGGCCATCGACTTCGCGATGCTGGTCGGCATCGTCATCCTGTCGCTCTTCGCCCAGCGGTACTGGCCGATGTGGATGGCGGCGGTGTTGCTCAACACCGTCGTCACCCATCTGCTGAAGCTCACCCCGACGCTGTGGCCCACGTCCTATTTCCTCGCCTATGCGGCCTGGAGCTACCCCAACCCGATCATCCTGGCGGTCGCGGCCTGGCGGCACCGGGCGCGGGTGAAGCGCTATGGCGAGGATCCGCCGTGGAGCCGCGGCCTGCCCGCGGGAGCCTGACATGAACGCGCCGTCGCACCCGAAGGCGGCGGCGGCGCAGGAGGCGCTCGGCACGCTCGGCGAGATCGAGGAGATGCTCGCGTCCGCACGCCAGCGGCTGCTGCGGTCGAGCTGTGCGCGCCACCCGGACCTGGCCGGCAAGATCTATCGCCTGCGCCGCGCCCGCGACCAGTTGTTCGGCGACCAGGCCGACGTTTTCGGCGAGCCCGCCTGGGACATGCTGCTCGACCTGTACCAGGCGGAGCGCGAGGGGCGGGTGCTGGCGGTGTCCAGCGTCTGCATCGGCGCCAATGCCGCGACCTCGACCGCGCTGCGGCGGATGCGCGAGCTGGAGGACCGCGGGCTGATCGAGCGTCGCCGCGACCCGCAGGACGGCCGCCGATCCTTCGTCCGGGCGAGCGACCGCGCGATCCTGCTGATCGATGCGTGGCTCGACAAGGTGTCGGAGACGGTCGAAGCCGCGTAAGAGGGGCGGCGTGACCCCGACCGACCCATGTCTCCGACCGACGCCGTCCTGACCCTGCTCGCGACCCGCGCGCCCGCTGCCACGCTCTGTCCGAGCGAAGCCGCCCGCGCGCTGGCCGCGGCCGGCGGGCACGTCGACTGGCGCGCCGAGATGCTTGGCGTCCACGCCGCCGTCGACGCACTGGTCGCCGACGGATCGGTCGCGCTCAGCTGGAAGGGCGTGGACATGGCCACCCGCGCCGGACCGTACCGCATCCGCCGCGCGTGACGCCCCCCGGGGGGTGAAAGGTCACACTCGGGTCACACTATCGCGGTCGCCGCCGCCGGGCGGAATTGCTGGCCGGATCGAGATGATAGTACAGGTCGGCGCGCTCCGCGTCGGTCAGCGTCTCGCCCGCATCCTGCCGGGCCATCGCGGCGGCGCCCCGCGCATCGCGCTCTGCCAGCATCACTGCGCGGTCGCTCCTGACCGCACGCTGTTCGTTCAGGAAATGCGGCAGGACGCCGTCGGCGACCTCGGCCAAGTCGAGCGCGGCCGACAGATCGTCGGGCGTCATCAGCTGGTCCGGGGGCGCGGGCAGCGCCGGCTCCATCGCGCGCAGGCTGTCCTCGACCGCAGGTGCGGGCGGCAGCGCACCGGCGCCGCGCGGGCCATAGCGATCGGGCTTCAGGTGGCTGAGCAGATATTTGAGCAGCCGGTTGTCGTATACCAGCCGCGCGGCGACGACCTCGCCGTGGCCGTCGTAGACATCCTGCTCGACCCCTTCGATCGCGCGTTCGAACGCAATGTCCTCGATCAGGCCGCCGGCATGGTGACGCGCTGCGTCCCAGGCGCGTGCGAACGCCGCGCCATGCGCCGATCGCCGCAGCCGGTACGCGGTTTCCCGCGACATCCCGACAGCCTTGGCCGCGGCCCCGACGAGGCCGGTGTCGGCCAGCACCTCGATAAAGCGCCGCTGCTTCTCCTCGGTCCACCCATCGAGCCGCGGGCGGCGGCGGACCGGGACCCAGCGATAGTCGGCCGGATCATAGTCGGTGTCAGGGGCGACCTCGTCGAGCGCGGTGTCGGACAGGTCGGCGGTGGCAAGCGCGGTGGCCGCGGCGGGAGAGGATGAGTCGATCATCCGACAGTGTGGAGCAAATTAATTCCAACTTTGCACCAACTGTTGGATTTGGCGCGCTGCAGCGCCGGGCTGCGCGGTGACGCGAGCCGGCGTTTCAGCTATGCGGACGCGATGAGCCGCAGCCGTCGCCATGCCCCGTTCGTCGGCCACACGACCGCGCCGAGCGACAAGCCCCGGAAGCAGCAGGACGCCCGCCGCGTCCGGCGATCGGTGCACCAGATCCTGGCGCAGACCGGCGATGGCGATGCCGTGCCGGTCAGCCGCTATGCCAAGGGATCGGCGGCGTGGGACGGGCTGAAGGACGGCAAGCAGCGGATCGCCGATCCCGTTTCGAAGTGCTTGCGCAAATAGCGTCAGCGCCTGTCGGTATACTGGATGAGGTCCCACAGATTGCCGTACAGGTCGGCAAACACCGCAACCTGGCCATAGGGCTGGTCGGCGGGCGGGCGCACCCACGTCACGCCGGCGGCGGTGAAGCCCGCATGGTCGCGGTCAAAATCGTCGGTGGCGAGAAAGAAGGCGACGCGCCCGCCGGTCTGGTCGCCGATGCGACAGGTCTGCTCGGGCGTCGTGGCGCGGGCAAGGAGGATGGTGGTCGCGTGGGGTACGGCGCCCGGCGGGCGGATGGTGACCCAACGCTTGTCCTGCTCGGGCTGGTAACTGTCCTCGACAAGGTCGAAGCCGAGCTTGCCGACGTAGAAGGCGAGGGCTTCGTCATAGTCGCGGACGACGAGGGTGATGTGGGCGAGGTGTGGCATCCCACACCTGTAAGCTCACATGGGCTCCTTCCAATGAGAACGCGCATAACGAAATCTGGGCTTCTCGAATTTGGGTCGGTATACTCTTTCGTACTCGTCCGATCCAATCGTGGCGTCAGCCCGTAGCATATCAGCAACTTGCCCAAGCGTCGGACTCGTCACCAAATCCAGAGTAATATTTCGGAGAAGTGCTACCGACCTTGCGCGTTTAGGCAGCATACTCGCTACCTTCTGCATCAATGGAACCAGTTTAAAGGAACCTGACATCCCAATTATATTTGCGGATACCCTAAATGGGTCCTCTCCCTTCTTTCCATATTTTCGGAAGAGCGACTCTGTAGCGTATTGAAAGTCTCGGAATAGGGTTGCTGCCGCTGCTCTAGCTTTGGCGAAGTCCTCTTCGGCTTGTAAATTTTCTATGTCTCTCATTCTTGCCCTTAGTGCGATCGCCTCAGGAGAGCCACTGATTTCGAGCACGTGTGCGCGTGCTTTTCGGGGCGAGCCAGCAACCATCGTAGCCCATGCCGAGATCAAGGGCGTACGAAGTTTGAATGCCCCGCCACCCAGCAGTTCATTCGACTGGTCGACAAGCTCGGATGCCGTAGCCCGAAAGTAAGAGAGCACCGCTTCACGCTGATCCGGACGGATCGCCCCAAGATCATTCGCATAGTAGCGAGCGATAAAGTCATTTCTAATGGGATGACAAATAGACACAGCTTCGAGGTGTTCTGAAACTACGGCGTAAAATACGGACCTTAAGGCGAGCCAATTCAATCCCGCCGAAAACGCATGAAGATCACGTCCAACTTTTTCGGCTTCCATCATGGCCTTTGCCCATCACGTCTCGAACCGGCTTCCCGTCTGATCCGATTAGCTCCTTATTCCATATTGGCTTTTGACCAGCGCTCTTCGTCTCGGTCAGTTGGTCAAAAATAGCCGACATAAGCGGTGAATATTTCTCAAAACTAGACCCAGTTTCATTGGCAAGAAGTCGAATACGCAAATAATAGTCGCTCGACTGCATGTGCCAAGCCGGGCAAACATGAAGATCAAGGTCTTTAAGAAATTCTCCGATAGGATCACTTCCGAGATCACCGCCATGTATCTTCAAATAAGTTTTTGACGTAAGTTCTCGGGCCTGTAATAGCAGATTATCGTAGGAATCTTTCTCAAAAGTTACGATACCCAACTCCGGAAAATGTTGAGCACGCGATTGCGAGAACTCTGGCTTATAATCATTGATCCGAACGGGCTGATCGTAAAAGATAAGCCCTGCAAGATACCCCTCGAACGCTGACAAGTCTCCGGACAGGTCATAATTTTTGTCGACTGGAATGTGACCCAGCACACGCTCCACGGCCGTCAAGGTCGAGTTATCGATAACGACGTTTGTCATTGTCTTGCTTTAGCAGATAAGACCGTTTTACTCCACAACGCGACGGTAGCTGCAAACCTGTTTAATCCCGCTCCCTATCACCCGCACCGATATACAACTCGCGGCCGGTCGCTTTGTAGAGCGCGCTCATCTTTTCCATGCCCTTCAGCGCTGCCGCCTTGCTGGCCTCGGCGGTTTCCTGTGCGCTCGGGCCGGCGGCGAGGAAGCCTTTAGCAGCGCTTTTTTTCTCGGTGGCGCTTCGCCGACTTCCGCGGTGATCTTCGGCGTAGCTGCGGAGTTATCATAGTCCAGCGACAAGCCACCGCCGTCACCCCAAGGCAACGGCGGTCGGTCCCGCTATTCCGGAATGACGCAGGCGATCGTCGTGTCGTTGCAGGCGTATTCGCCGTTGCAGTCGTTCGTGTCGAACCACAGCCCGACATAATAGTCCCACTGCGAACTGGTGCGGTCGCCGCCGGTCTTGCGGTCGGCGTAATAATAGCCTTCGCGCATACAGTATGTCGGTCGCGCCTGGACCGAGGTCGTCAGGACCGCGGCCAAGCCGGCGGCGGTGATCGTCGATAGGATGGCGCGCTTCGTAATCGCTCGCATGGTCACTCTCCTGTGGACTGCCGGCATTCTGCGTCCGGCAGCCGCAGGCTAGTCGTGACGCGGCGACGTCACAAGTGATTGAACCAGAACGGATATTTTTGATCGGCGCGCGTGGACGGCGCGGGCGGACGCGGCGATGCTCTATAGCGACCGGCGCGTCCGCTTAGGCGCGATCAGTCGTGTTCGCGCCCGCCCGCGCCGATGTACAGTTCGCGCCCGGTCGCGTTGTAGAGCGCGCTCATCTCTTCCATGCCCTTGAGGGCCGCTGCCTTGCTGGCCTCGGCGGTTTCCTGGGCGCTCGGACCGGCGGCGAGGAAGCCTTCGGCGCCCTGGTTTTGCTTGGCGGCGAATTCGCGGACTTCGGCGGTGATCTTCATCGAGCAGAATTTCGGCCCGCACATCGAGCAGAAGTGCGCGGTCTTGGCGCCTTCCGCGGGGAGCGTCTGGTCGTGGTATTGCTCGGCTGTCTCGGGATCGAGACTGAGGTTGAACTGGTCGCGCCAGCGGAATTCGAAGCGGGCGCGGCTCAGCGCGTCGTCGCGCATCTTGGCCGCCGGGTGGCCCTTGGCCAGGTCGGCGGCGTGGGCGGCGAGCTTGTAGGTCACCACGCCGACCTTCACGTCGTCACGGTCGGGCAGGCCCAGATGCTCCTTGGGCGTGACGTAACAGAGCATCGCGGTGCCGTACCACCCGATCATCGCGGCACCGATGCCGCTGGTGATGTGGTCGTAGCCGGGTGCGATGTCGGTGGTCAGCGGCCCGAGAGTGTAGAAGGGCGCCTCGCCGCAAACCTGCAGCTGCTTGTCCATGTTCTCCTTGATCTTGTGCATCGGCACGTGGCCGGGGCCCTCGATCATCACCTGGACGTCCTGCGCCCAGGCGCGGTGGGTGAGCTCGCCCAATGTGTAGAGCTCGGCGAACTGCGCTTCGTCGTTGGCGTCGGCGATGCTGCCGGGGCGCAGGCCGTCACCCAGCGAATAGGCGATGTCGTACGCCTTCATGATCTCGGTGATCTCGTCGAAGCGTTCGTAGAGGAACGATTCCTTGTGATGCGCCAGGCACCATTTCGCCATGATGCTGCCGCCGCGGCTGACGATGCCGGTGACGCGCTTGGCGGTCAGCGGGACGTAGGGCAGGCGGACGCCGGCGTGAATCGTGAAGTAATCGACGCCCTGTTCGGCCTGTTCGATCAGCGTGTCGCGGAAGATCTCCCACGTCAGTTCCTCGGCGATGCCGCCGACCTTTTCCAGCGCCTGATAGATGGGGACGGTGCCGATCGGCACGGGGCTGTTGCGGATGATCCATTCGCGCGTGTCGTGGATGTTGCGCCCCGTCGACAGGTCCATGACCGTGTCGGCGCCCCAGCGGATCGACCAGACGAGCTTGTCGACCTCCGTCGCGACGTTGCTGGCGACCGCGCTGTTGCCGATGTTGGCGTTGATCTTGACCAGGAAGTTGCGGCCGATCGCCATCGGTTCGGTTTCGGGGTGGTTGATGTTGTTGGGGATGATCGCGCGGCCGCGGGCGACTTCGTCGCGGACGAACTCGGGGGTGACATAGTCGGGAATGGCGGCGCCGAAGCTCTCGCCGTCGCGGACGTATTCACGCAGCATCTCGCGGCCGAGATTCTCGCGGGTGGCGACATATTCCATCTCGGGCGTGATGATGCCGCGGCGGGCGTAATGCATCTGGCTGACGTTGGCGCCGGGCTTGGCTCGGAGGGGGCGGCGGACGACGTTGGGGAATTGCGGCACGCCGCCCGAGCGATCGGGGCCGAGCTGGCCGTTGTCCTCGGGGCGGACTTCGCGCGCGTCGTAGCTCTCGACATCGCCGCGAGCCAGGATCCAGTCGCGGCGCAGTTGCGGCAGGCCGGTCATGATGTCGATGCGGGCGTTGGGATCGGAATAGGGCCCCGACGTGTCGTAGACGTTGAGCGGGGGTTCGCCGGACGACGGCTCCAGGTCGATCGCGCGCATCGCGACGTTGAGGGGACCGACGTGGATCTTGCGGCTGCCGCGGATCGGGCCGGTGGTCACCTTCAGTTCGGTGCGGGCGGGGATATCGGCCATGGGTCGTTCGCTCCTAGTTTGGAGGGAACGGGGCTTATGGGGCGACCGCTTCCCTCCCTACGCCGGTGTCAGCCGGATCAGGTTCAGCGGGTCGAAGGCTCCTGCCCTCCTCTCAAGCGCGGGTCGGCGCTCCCCCGGGGATGGCGGCGGTTGTAGGGCGTTGTGGGGGGGAGGTCTACTGAATCCGGTGGTGGCGCGCCTGCCCTCCATCCGTTCGTGCTGAGCTTGTCGAAGCACCGCTCTTTTACACGCGAGCAAGACCCTTGCGGCACGAAGAACGGTGCTTCGACAGGCTCAGCACGAACGGAAATAAGGAAGTGCGCGCCTTCAAGCGGTTAGAAAGTATACGCGACCCCAAGCGCCGCCAGCCACTGGTTGCGGCTCCCAGCGATCCGCGTCACGGGGGATTCGCCGAAGTCGTTCAGCATCCGGCGATAGTTGATGCCGCCGACCGCCTTGAAGCCCTTCAGCAGGTCGCCGGTGATCGCGTAGGTGCCGAGCGCGCCCAGGCTGTAGTTCTTCCACCCGCCGCGCGCGGTGTAGGTCGGCAGGCCGCTCGCCAGCCGCTGGGTCGGGCTGATCGAGTAATAATAGGTGGCATAGCCCGCTTCCGCGCGCTCGGCGCTGGCGAACAGGCCTACCGCGGCCTTCAGGCTGAGCGGGGTCAGGTAGTTGATCGTCGGTTGCAGGATGCCCGCCTTGTGCGCGCCCGCCACGTCCTTGCGGTAGCTGAGAGAGACGCTCAACTTGTCGTACGGGCTGGTGACGACGCCGGTCTTGCCGATGCCGACATAGCCGCCGAGCTCGATCGCGGTGTCGAGTTCGCCGAGCGCCCGGATACGCGGGTCGTCGATGCTTTTCAGCGAATTGCGGTTGAAGTTGACGACGCCGATCGGTCCGGCCTGCACGTCCCAGACAGGACCCGGGCGGTTCGGGATCAGGTCGACCGACAGGCGGTTGCCCGCGAGCAGAAAGGCAAAGCCCTTGTACTGGCCGATCGCGCCGGGCGCGGGGACGAAGCGGTAATCGTCCGAACCTTCGTAATCGGGCAGATACGCCAGCCCGCCGCCGACGGTGATCGAATCGCCGCCCGTCTCGATGGTCGCGGGATCGGGGGCTGGCGACGCATCCTGTGCCAGCGCGGGTGCGGACAGGGTCAGGCCGGCAGCGGCGGCGACGAGTGGGAGCAGGAACTTCACGGGCGGCAGTCTTTCGATTTTGTTGCAGCCGCGAAACGGGGAAGCTGCCGCCGGGTTCCTTTGTATCAGAGCAGGTAGCGCATTCGGATGTCCTGCTGTGTCCCCGCTGCATCAAGCGCGAAGCGCGCCGCGCCGAACTTGGGCGGGCCGAAGCCGATCGCCGGGTTGCGCGAGAAGCCGAACCCTTCGCGCGGGATGCCCATCATCGTGTCGAGCTTTGCGTTCGCATTCTCGTCGTGGATGACCGCTGCGGCATAGGTCCCGACCGGCAGCGCGTCGAAGCGGATGTCGGTCGTCGTCGCGGGCACCGTGCGGCGCACCGCGCGGGCGTCATCGACGCAATTAGGGAAGTTGACCGGGTCCGACGTCAGGCACAGCAGGACAACGCCCTTGGTCGATCGCAGCTTCTCGATGTCGATATCAAGCCGCGCGACGGGGCTCGCCCCCCCCAGCAGCGTCCACGCCGCCGCTGCGAGCGCGAGCCGGACGGAAACCGCCCACACCCTGGTCCGTGCCACAGAGTCGGTCCCAGAAACGGAAATAGAGTCCATAGTTACACCTGTACGCGTCGTGGTGCCGCTGATGATGGCTAGCGGTGATCAGCCACGCCCCCACACGCCCCCCCCACAGGAACCGCGGGAACATCTCCCAACCCATATGATTGGTCACCCCCATAACCGTCATCACGGTCAGGACCAATCCCAGCATCGCGACATGGATGGGAATGACGAAGACCAGTAGCGGAATTACCACAGCCAGCGTCACCGCCTCGAACGGGTGGAACGCCATCGCCGCCCAGGCGGTCGGCGGACGGCTGGCGTGGTGGACGGCATGGACCCGCTTGAACACCGCCGGGCGATGCATCCAGCGGTGCGTCCAGTAGAACCAGGTGTCCTGCACGATCAGGTAGAGCAGCACCGACACCGGCAGCCACCACAGGGGATAGGCGTGCCAGTCGTCGTAGATCCGCGTCCACCCGCGGTTCTGCCACCCCCAGGCGACGATGCCCGCCGGCGCGCCGTAGACGACGGCGGAGGCAAGGCTCCAGCCGATCTCCCGCCGGATCTGCGCATCGAGCCCGCGGTAGTGCCCCGGATGCTTCACCCGCGTCACCAGCGCAAAGCCGCCGCTGGCGATCAGATAGCGGACGGCGACGATGACCGACATCGCGAGCGCGGAGAGGATAATGGCGAGGGCGGCGGTCATCGCCGCCCTCCCTAACGGTTTGAGCGGTTGAGGGAAATGCCCGCGTGTCAGTCGCGCAGGCTGTCCGGCACGATCCCGCCATTTTCGGCGAGCTTCGCCATGACCGCCTTGTGGAGCGCGATATTCTGTTCGGCTGTGCCGTCGTCGCCGGCGTGGACGCCCAGTTCCTGCGCCAGTTCCTTGCGCGCCGACAGGCTCGAATCGAGGTCGAGCAGTTTCAGCAGGTCGACGATCGAGCTGCGGTAATTGCCGCCGCCGCCCTTCATCTCCGCCATTTCGGTGAGGACCGCGCCGACGTCGACCTGGGCGGTCGGCGCAGGCGCCGGTGCCTGGGGAGCTGCCGGAGCGGGGGCGGGGGCCGGTGTTGCGGCCGGCGCGGTCGCCTGTGGTGTCGGGGCGGGGGCCGCGGCGGCTGGCTTGTGACCGAAGATCTTGTCCCGAATGCTGCTGAAGATACCCACGCCCGTGTCTCCTGACGATGATTGATCCCGAACAGCGCGAAACGGAGCGGGCGGGCAAAAGGTCCGGGTGGGCCGTGGCACAAAAGGCCGTGCTGATCGGTTTATGCGCCGGACCGCCACGCGAGACGCGCGGCGCATGGGAGACAGCGATGACCCGGCATATCCTGACTACCGCGGCGGCCGTCGCCGCACTTGCACTGGGCGGCTGCGGCCGTAGCGACGAGACGGCCGCGACCAATGCGGCCGTCACCGATACGACGATCGCGAACACGACCGCGGATGTCAGCGTCGCACCGGCGAAGAGCGCGGGCCAGGCGTTTGCCGATACCGTCGCGACAAGCGACGCGTTCGAGATCGAAAGCTCGCGCCTGGCGCAACAGAATGCGGCCTCGACGGGGATCAAGACCTATGCCGGCAAGATGATCGCCGCGCATGAGGAATCGACCGCGCAGCTGAAGACGGCCGCCGCTGCGGCGTCGCCGGCGATCACACCGGTCGCGACGATGACCGCGGACCAGCAGGCGAAGCTGGCGGCGATGCGGACGGCGACGGGGGCCGACTTCGACCGCCTGTATGTCGAGGCGCAGAAGGCGGCGCACACCGACGCGCTGGCGGCACTGCGCGCCTATGCCGCATCGGGCGACGTGGCGAGCCTGAAGGCCTTTGCGACCGATCTGTCGCCGAAGGTCGCGGCGCACCTGAACATGGCGAACGCCCTGAAGGTCTAGGTGCCGGGCAGCGGCGATGGCGTCGGGCAGCGGCGCCCTTACAGATAGGGCGTCAGTTTCAGCGTCACGTCGCGGCCCTTGCCGCCGCTGACGATGCGCAGCGCCATATCGCTGCCGGCGGCCTGGCCGTTGCGGCGGAGCAGTTCTTCCCAGAGGATGCTGCTCACCCGGTCGCCGACCTCGATCCCGGCCGCCGCCGCCGGGCTGCCCGTGCCGACGTCGCCGACGACGATGTCGTCGCCTTCGCGGTCGAACCACAGGCCGGAGAAGCTGTAGCGTTCGGCAGGCGCCGGTCGGGTGTTGGCCGCGATCCACAGCGTGCCGGGCTTGATCTGCGTCGTCAGGTGCAGCCGTTCGAGGATGCCGAGGCCGATGAAGCCGTCGCCGTCGTGGCCGGGCGTGCCGGGGGCCGATACCGCGACCAGCGGGCGCGGAAAGGTGACATCGCCGATCACCAGCGGACCGCCGCGCACGATCCGCCGCTTGACCCGCGCACGGCCGATCCCGCTGCCCTGCGCCGGGGCATAGGGACGGTCGGCCGACCACAGCCCGCTGCGCAGTGCCGCGCGCCCTTCGACCACGACCTGTCCGGGGGCGCCGGTGTCCAGCAGGAATTCGCCCGACATGCCGCCCAGGACCGCGTCGGCCAGGATGCGGACGCCGTACATGCGGTCGCTGATGAAGCGCGACGGGATGCGGTTCAGCCCGGTGAAGTCGCCGCGGCCATCGGGATAGGCGCGCCATTCACCCTTCACGAAATCGAGATCGCTGTCGTAGCTGGTGAACAGTCCGGCCGACAGCGCCCCAGCGGCATCGCGGCCCAGCCGGGCGTCGGTCCCGGCGAACAGCATGTTCGGCACGCGCAGGCCGCTGGCGAAGGTCAGTTTCCCGCCGCCGTAATAGGGAAACCGACTGACCCCGCCGACGCCCAGCAGGTCGGACTGGCCGATCACCTTCATCGCCAGCCGCTTGGCCAGCGCATCGTCGATCAGGCTGACGTTGGCGCCGGTATCGATCACGAAATAGCGCGGCTTGGGATCGCTGCCGATCTGCGCCGCGATCCAGACCCGCGAATCCTCGACCGCGATGGAATTGACCAGCTTGCGGCGTGTCTGCGCCGTCACCGCGGCCGGCAGGAGCGGTGCGGCGAGAGCAGCGCCGAGCAACGTGCGGCGATCGAGCATGATGGTCCTCGCGTCGAAACGGTCTGCCGTGCGTAATCACAAACGGCGTGGGTCGAAAGACCGTAACCGCGACCGGTGGAACCGCGGGACGACGAACCGGTTGTCGCGAACGGCCGGGCGTTGCGATTCTTCCCCGTTGCATCATGCAACGCATCCCGGAACCGCGCGTTACCGGGATGCACCCGTGCGCCGGAGTCTACATGCTTGACCAAATTCCTTCCTTTCCCCTGTCGCGGCGTGGCCTGATGGCCGGGACCGCTGCTTCCGCCGCGCTGACCGCGGTGCCCGCTAGTGCGGAAGGTTCGTCCGCTGCCGTGTCCGAGCGGCCGGCGACGATGCCGCTGTCGATCGAGGTGAACGGCAAGCCGCGTGAGCTTCAGGTCGACACGCGTACCACGCTGCTCGACCTGCTGCGCGAGAACCTGCAGCTGACCGGCACCAAGAAGGGCTGCGACCATGGCCAGTGCGGTGCATGCACCGTGCTGGTGAACGGGGAGCGGATCAACAGCTGCCTGAGCCTGGCGGTCCAGCACGCCGGCGACAAGGTGACGACGATCGAGGGGCTGGGGACGCCGGACAAGCTCCACCCGATGCAGGCGGCCTTCATCAAGCATGACGGGTACCAGTGCGGATACTGCACGCCCGGCCAAATCTGTTCGGCGGTCGGCGTGCTCGACGAGATCAAGCGCGGTATCCCGAGCCATGTTTCGCGCGATGTCGCGGGCAAGCCCGGCGTGACCGAGATGGAAATGCGCGAGCGGATGAGCGGCAACATCTGCCGCTGCGGCGCCTATTCGAACATCGCCGAGGCCATGGCCGACGTGGCGGGGAGCAAGCGGGCATGAAGGCCTTTACCTACGAACGTGCGAAGACTCCGGCCGAGGCGGCGGCGGCTGTCGCCCGCACGCCGGGCGCGAAGTTCATCGCCGGCGGCACGAACCTGCTCGACCTGATGAAGCTGCAGATCGAGACGCCGACGCATCTGGTCGACGTGCAGGACCTGAAGCTCGACCGGATCGAGAAGGCGGGCGACGGGGTGCGCATCGGTGCACTGGTCACCAACACCGCGCTCGCCGCCGATGCCCGCATCCGCAAGGATTACGGCGTGCTGACCCGCGCGATCGTCGCGGGCGCCAGCGGCCAGCTGCGCAACAAGGCGACGACCGCGGGCAACCTGCTCCAGCGGACGCGCTGTCCCTATTTCTACGACACCAACCAGGCGTGCAACAAGCGCACGCCGGGATCGGGCTGCGCGGCGATCGGCGGCTATTCGCGCCAGCTGGGCATCATCGGCACGTCGGACCACTGCATCGCCACCTATCCCGGCGACATGGCGGTGGCGATGCGCGTGCTCGACGCCAGCGTCGAGACGGTCAAGGCCGATGGCGCGACGCGGACGATCCCGTTCGCCGATTTCCACCGGCTGTGGGGTGATACGCCGCACATCGAAACGGCGCTGGAGCCCGGCGAGCTGATCACCGCAGTGACTTTGCCCAAGCCCATCCCCGGCACGCACATCTATCGCAAGGTCCGCGACCGTGCGTCCTATGCCTATGCGCTGGTCAGCGTCGCGGCGGTGATCGGCAAGGACGGGTCGGGCCGCGCGGCGTTCGGCGGCGTGGCGCCGAGGCCCTGGCGGGTCGAGGCGGCCGAAGGTGCGATGCGGCAGGGCGCGAAGGCGGTCACCGCTCAGGTCTTCGCAGACGCCCGACCGACCAAGGACAATGAATTCAAGGTACCGTTGGCCGAGCGAACGCTGGCCGCGGTGATTGCGGAGGCGCGGGCATGAAATTCAACGAACCCGCCGGGCAGAACCCGATCGACAACGGCAAGGTCATCGGCCGCGCCACGGATCGCATCGACGGTCCGCTGAAGACCACCGGCACCGCGCCCTATGCCTATGAACGCCACGACGTGGTGGCGAACCAGGCTTACGGCTATATCCTGGGTGCCGGCATCGCCAAGGGGCGGATCACCGCGATGGACGCCGACGAGGCGCGGCGGGCGCCGGGCGTCATCAAGATCGTGCTCGCGACCGAGCACAAGCCGCTGAAGCCCGGTCCGATGAACACCGCGCGCCTGTTCGGCGGGCCGGAGATCGAGCATTACCACCAGGCGATCGGCATCGTCGTCGCCGAGACGTTCGAACAGGCGCGCGCGGCGGCCGCGCTGGTTCGCATGACCTACGACCGTACCCCGGGCAAGTACGACCTGGCCGCCGAGGCCGGAGGTGCCGACTACGTTCCCGGTGACGGGCCCGACAAGGCGCCGGTCAAGCGCGTCGGTGACTTCGCCAAGGCCTATGCCGATGCGCCGGTAAAGATCGATTCGGCCTTCACCACCGCGAACGAAAGCCATTCCATGATGGAGCCGCACGCGACGATCGCGGCGTGGGACGGCGACAAGCTGACCGTGTGGACATCGAACCAGATGATCACCTGGGCCAAGAAGGAACTGGCCAAGACGCTGGAGATCCCGGCCGACAAGGTGCGGGTCGATTCGCCGTATGTCGGCGGCGGCTTCGGCGGCAAGCTGTTCCTGCGCTCGGACGTCGTGCTGGCGGCGATCGGCGCGAAGGCGGCGGGGCGTCCGGTCAAGGTCGCGCTGACGCGGCCGATGATGGCCAACAACACGACCCACCGCCCCGCGACGATCCAGCGGCTGCGGCTGGCGGCGACGCGCGACGGCAAGCTGACCGCGATCGCGCACAACAGCACCAGCGGCAATCTGAAGGGCGGCGATCCCGAAACCGCGATCGCGCAGACCAAGCTGTTCTATGCCGCGCCCAATCGCGAGACGTTCATGAAGCTCGCGGTACTCGACCTGCCCGAAGGGAACGCGATGCGCGCGCCAGGCGAGGGTCCGGGCCTGATGGCGCTGGAAGTGGCGATGGACGAGATGGCGGAAAAGCTGGGCATGGACCCGGTCGAGTTCCGCATCGTGAACGACACCCAGGTCGATCCGGAAAAGCCCGAGCGCAAATATTCGGACCGCAACTATGTCCAGTGCCTGCGCACCGGGGCCGAGAAGTTCGGCTGGTCGCGGCGCAATGCCAAGCCGGGCCAGATGCGCGACGGCAAGTGGCTGGTCGGGATGGGCGTGGCGGGCGGCTTCCGCAACAACATGCTGATGAAATCGGCCGCGCGCGTGAAGCTCGACGGCGGGCGCGCCACGGTCGAAACCGACATGACCGACATCGGCACCGGCACCTACACGATCATCGGCCAGACCGCGGCCGAGATGCTGGGCCTGCCGCTCGACCAGGTGACGGTGAAGCTCGGCGATTCGGACTTTCCGTCGTCGGCGGGCTCGGGCGGACAATGGGGTGCGGCGAATTCGACCGCGGGCGTCTATGCCGCCTGCGTCAAGCTGCGCGAGGCTGTGGCGACCAAGCTCGGGCTCGACCCGGCGACCGCGACCTTTGCCGACGGCCGCGTCATCGCCGGCAACCGCAGCGTCGCGCTGACCGATGCCGGGAGTCTTAGCGCCGAGGACGGCATCGAGTACGGCGACATCGGCGAACGTGTCGTCCAGTCGACGTTCGCGGGCCATTTCGTCGAGGTCGGCGTCGATGCCTATACCGGCGAGATCCGCGTGCGGCGGATGCTCGCCTGCTGCGACGCGGGCCGCATCCTCAACCCCAAATCGGCGCGCAGCCAGGTGATCGGCGGCATGACGATGGCGGTCGGATCGGCGCTGATGGAGGAACTGGCGGTCGACACGCGCTTCGGCTTCTTCGTCAACCACGATCTGGCGGGCTATGAAGTGCCGGTCCACGCCGACATCCCGCACCAGGAGGTCATCTTCCTCGACACGCAGGACCCGTATTCGACGCCGATGAAGGCGAAGGGCGTGGGTGAGCTCGGCATCTGCGGCGTCGGCGCGGCGGTGGCGAACGCGGTCTATAATGCGACGGGCGTCCGGGTGCGCGAGTATCCGATCACGCTCGACAAGCTGATCGACAAGCTGCCGGCGGTGGCGTGAGGGGATTTGGGGCGCGCACCTCAATTCCGTCATCCCCGCGCAGGCGGGAATCAATTCTGGCTGATCGACGTGAGACCCACGAACCTCAGCGACTATTGATTCCCGCCTTCGCGGGGATGACGCTCAGTTGGGCGCGGCGTGGTACCAATCCCCCGCTTCCCCGCCCCCGCCGCATCGTCTAGGCAAACCCACGTGTCAGACACCATCACATGCGACGTCGCGATCGTCGGCGGCGGGCTTTCGGGCGGGTTGATCGCGCTGGCATTGGCGCGCAGCCATCCGGAGGCGCGCGTCGTCATCGTCGAACGCGGCATGACGCTGGGCGGCAACCACATCTGGTCGTTCTTCGGCCCCGATGTCGCGACCGCCGCCCGCGACTTGGTGATCCCGCTGATCGCGCATGTCTGGCAGGGCTATGACGTCGCCTTCCCGGCGCGTCGCCGCACGCTGCCGGTCAATTATTATTCGACGACATCGGAAAAGCTCGACGCCGCGGTCCGCGCCGTGGTGCCGGCCGAGCATATCCTGACCGATCGCAAGGTGCTGGGGGTCAGCGCGACCGCGGTGGTGCTGGCCGACGGCACGCGGATCGAGGCGGGCGGCGTCATCGACTGTCGCGGGGTCGGCGACCTGTCGACGCTGGATGCGGGCTGGCAGAAGTTCATCGGCCGCGAATTCGTGCTGAAGCGCCCGCACGGCGCCGCGCGCCCGATGGTGATGGACGCGACCGTCGAGCAGATCGACGGTTACCGCTTCGTCTACACGCTGCCGTTCGCCGACGACCGGATGTTCATCGAGGACACCTATTACAGCGACACCCCCGACATCGACCGCGCCGCACTCGCCGCGCGGATCGACACCTATGCGCTGGCCAAGGGCTGGAAAGCGAAGTCGGTCGTGCGCGAGGAGGGCGGCGCGTTGCCCGTCATCATCGGCGGCGATTTCGAACGCTATTGGGCGAGCACCGGCAAGGACGTGGCGAAGGCGGGCGTGCGCGCCGGGCTGTGCCAGCCGACCACCGGCTATTCGCTGCCCGACGCGGTACGCCTCGCCAGCCGGATCGCCGCATCGCGCGACCTGACGGGTGGGCACCTTGCGACGCTGACCCATGACCATGCCCGCGCCGCCTGGAAGGGCCGCGGCTTTTACCGGATGCTGGATGCCATGCTGTTTCGTGCCGCCGAGCCGAGTGAACGCTACCGCGTGCTCGAACGCTTCTATGGGCTGAACCCCGCGCTCATCGCGCGTTTCTATTCCGCGCGGTCGACGTTCGCCGACAAGGCGCGCGTGCTGTCGGGCAAGCCGCCGGTGCCGGTCGGCCGCGCCGTCCGCGCCATCCTGGGAGGCCGTGCATGAGGACCGCGATCGTCATCGGCGCAGGCTTCGGCGGGCTGGCGCTGGCCATCCGCCTGCAGTCGGCGGGCGTTACGACCACCATCGTCGAGGCGCGCGACAAGCCCGGCGGGCGTGCCTACGTCTGGGAAAAGGACGGCTTCACCTTTGACGCCGGCCCGACCGTCATCACCGCGCCCGACACGTTGCAGGAACTGTGGGCGCTGTCGGGCCGCGACATGGCCGAGGATGTGACGCTGCTGCCGGTCAATCCGTTCTACCGCCTGAACTGGCCGGACGGGACGAATTTCGACTACACCAACGACGACACCGTGCTGAAGGCCGAGATCGCCAAGCTCGATCCCGGCGATATCGAAGGGTACGGCCGCTTCCTCGAATATTCGGCCGGCGTGTACCGCGAAGGTTATGAGAAGCTGGGGCACGTCGCCTTCCTCGACTTCAAGTCGATGCTGACGGCGGCGCCGGCGCTGGCGAAGTACCAGGCCTGGCGATCGGTGTATTCGATGGTCTCCAGCTTCGTGAAGAACGAGAAGCTGCGCGAGGCGCTGAGCTTCCACACGTTGCTGGTCGGCGGCAACCCGATGACGACCAGCGCCATCTACGCCCTGATCCACAAGCTGGAGCGCGACGGCGGCGTGTGGTTCGCGCAAGGCGGGACCAACCGGCTGGTCGCAGGGATGGTGCGCCATTTCGAGCGGCTGGGCGGCACCGTGCGGTTGAACGCGCCGGTCGACACGATCGACACGCTGGGCGACCGCGCGACGGGTGTCACGCTGAAGAGCGGCGAGACGCTGGCGGCGGACATGGTCGCGTCGAACGGCGACCTGATGCACACCTACCGTGAACTGCTGCGCACCTCGCGGTCGGCCAAGCGCACCGCCGCGCGGCTGGAGCGCAAGCGTTTCTCGCCGTCGCTGTTCGTCGTGCATTTCGGCATCAAGGGCACGTGGCCGGGCATCCCGCACCACATGATCCTGTTCGGTCCGCGCTATAAGGGCCTGCTGAGCGATATCTATGACACGGGGATGCTGAGCGAGGACTTCTCGCTGTACCTGCACCACCCGACGGTCACCGACCCGACGATGGCGCCGGAGGGGCATTCGACCTTCTATGCGCTGGCGCCCGTGCCGCACATGGGCAAGTTCGTCGGCGACTGGGACGCGCTGAAGCCGGTGATCGAAAAGCGCATCCTGGACGAAGTCGGCAAGCGGCTGATCCCCGACATCCACGAACGGATCGTGACCAAGTTCAGCTATGCACCCAGCGACTTCGGCCGCGACCTGTCGGCGCATCTGGGCAGCGCGTTCAGCCTAGAGCCGGTGCTGACGCAGAGCGCCTACTTCCGCGCGCACAACCGCGACGATGCGATCCCGAATCTGTATTTCGTCGGTGCGGGGACGCATCCGGGGGCGGGGATTCCGGGCGTGGTCGGGAGTGCCAAGGCGACGGCCAAGCTGATGCTGGAGGGATAAGGGGCGTTCCGCCCCCCTTCTTCTTTCGCGCAATTCGCGATACGAGCCCGGCCATGAAACGTCTCGCCATCTATTGCGGCTCGGCCACCCCGAGCGATCCCATCTATGTTGATAATGCCCGCCACGTCGGCCGAACGCTCGCCGAACGGGGCATCGGTGTCGTCTATGGCGGCGGGCGGCTGGGGCTGATGGGGGCGATCGCCGATGCGGCGCTCGAGGCGGGGGGCGAGGTGATCGGCGTCATTCCGCAGGCGCTGGTCGATGCCGAGGTGGCGCACCGCGGTTGCACCGAACTGCACGTCGTCGACACCATGCACCAGCGCAAGCAGGCGTTCACTGATCTCAGCGACGGCTTCGTCACGCTGCCCGGCGGCACAGGCACGATGGACGAATTGTGGGAAGCGATGAGCTGGGCGCAGATCGGCTATCACGCCAAGCCCGTCGGGCTGCTGAACGTCGCAGGCTTCTACGATGGCCTCATCAACTTCGTGAAGACGATGGGCGATGTCGGCTTCCTGCGCCCGCAGCACCAGGGACTGCTGATCGTCGACGATACGCTGGATGGGCTGCTGGCGAAGATGGCGGCGTTCACGCCGGCGACGACGGTCGGCCAGATCGGCGCGAAGGATTTATGACTCCCGCCGTTCGCCCTGAGCGTGTCGAAGCCCTGCCCGTTCTTCTGCGCAGAAGAAGGGTAGCCCTTCGACAAGCTCAGGGCGAACGGTAATGGAGATCGTGCAGGATCGCGCCGCCCTCGTCGCTGCCGCCGGCGCGACGATCGCGCGCGGCTCCAAAAGCTTCGCCGCCGCCAGCAAGCTGTTCGACCGTGAGACGCGCGAGCGGGCCTGGCTGCTCTATGCCTGGTGCCGCGCGTGCGACGATATCGCCGATGCGCAGGACCTCGGCCACGACCAACAGAAGGTAACCGATCCGCAGGCCCGCATCGCGCGCATTCGCGACAATACCGCGATGGCGCTCGCCGGCAAGCCGACCGGCGATGCGGCGTTCGACGGGCTGGCGGTCGTCGTTGCGGAGACGGCCATGCCGCGGCGGTTCATCGACGATCATATCGCGGGCTTCGCGCTCGACGCCGACGAATGGCGGCCGCGGTCGGAAAACGACCTGCTGCGATATTGCTACCATGTCGCGGGCGTCGTTGGCTGCATGATGGCGGTGGTGATGGGCGTGCCGCCGCAGGACGACGCGACGCTCGACCGCGCGTGCGACCTGGGGCTTGCTTTCCAGCTCGCCAATATCGCGCGCGATATCGAGGAGGACGACCGCTCGGGCCGCTGCTACCTGCCCGAGGAATGGCTGGTCGAGATGGACTTTCCGCCCGGGCAGCACATGAAGCCGCCGTTCCGCAAGCGGCTGACCGTCCTGTCGCGGCGGCTGGCGGACATGGCGGAGGGCTATGAAGCGAGCGCGCGGCTGGGCACGCCGGCGCTCAGCTATCGATCGGCCTGGGCGGTGCTGGCGGCGGCCGACATCTACGGCGGCATCGCGCGCAAGGTCGCGGCGGCCGGCGATCATGCATGGGACCACCGCGTGACGACGACGAAGGCCGAGAAACTGGCGGCGATCGCGCGGGCGGGCGCGCAGGCGGCGGGCCGGGTGAAGCTCTATCCGCCGGCGGCGCGCGATGCGGAATTGTGGACGCGTCCGCGGGGATAGGCGACCGTCATTCCCGAGAAGGCGGGAATCCATCTCCCGCGTTTACCTCCTGGCACGTCCGGGAGATGGGTCCCCGCTGTCGCGGGGACGAGGGATTAGGTGCGGCGCCGTTCCAGCGTGTGCGCGATCAGCCCGCCGAGTGCAGGCGCCAGCACCGTCGCGATCTGCATCCAGAGCGGCGCGGGGATTCGCGTCGCATTGTACACCCCGCCGATAGCGATCAGCGCAGCGACGATCCATGCCGCTGCCGGCCAGCGACCGATCCGTGCGGCGGTCCAACCGCCCAGCCCCGCGCCCAGCAACCACGCGACGGCCACCGCGACAAGCGCGCCGGTCGGGGCAGCGGTGATGTAGCTGGCGATGCCGGCGGGACTACGCATGTCGAGGCCGGCGGGGGGCGGGTACAGACGGTGGCCGATCATCTCGGCGATCGCGACCGTCATCATCGCGACGACCGCCCCCGTCAGAACACCGATCAGCTTGCGCATCGCCCTCTCCCTCATCCGGGCGCGATACTAGACCGTTTCGATAGCGAAATCAGCCTCGGCGACGGGGCGTGCTGTCGGCAGTCATTACGCCGCTGCGCTGGCACGCGGCCTGGACGACCGGGAAGGACACGTCGGTGCTGCGCTGAAGCGCGCCCGCCATCGCCGCTTGACACGCCGCGACGGATTCGTAGCGAACGGTTTCCGTCCGCACCTGCTGACAGGCTGTGCCGTCGTCGCCGCAACCCAGGATCGCCATGACATAATAGAGCGACTGCATCAGCTATCCCCTTCTCCAGGCTCAACAAAAGCGCGGCGAATCGGTTCCAGGCTAGGCGTGCCCGATGCGCGCTTGGCGATCGTCCCCCCCGCGCCTATCTGAGCCCCCATGCCCCCCATGTCCTCGACACCGGGCGCCGACCGTCCGCTGGTCGCGACGCTGCGCCGGTTCCTGCCCTATCTCTGGCCCCATGACGCGCCTGCGCTGAAGGTGCGGATCGTGGCGGCGATGACGCTGGTCGTCGCGTCCAAGCTGGTGCAGGTCTATGGCGCGCCCTTTGCGTTGCAGGGCGCGGTCGACCGGATGGCGAGCGGGGATCGCAGCCTCGCGACGCTCGTGGTGCTGTTGGTCATCGGCTATGCCACGGCGCGGCTGGCGACGGTCGTCTTCGACAATCTGCGCAACACCGTATTCGAACGCGTCGGGCAGGATGCGACGCAGCGGCTGGCCGCCACGGTGTTTCGGCACCTCCACGACCTGTCACTGAGCTTCCACCTGGAGCGCCGGACCGGCGCCGTAACCAAGGTCGTCGAGCGGGGGACGAAGAGCATCGACACGATGCTGTACTTCCTCCTCTTCAACATCGCCCCGACGGTGCTGGAACTGGGCCTGGTGCTCGGCATTTTCTGGACGCGGTTCGGCGGGCTGCTGGTCGCGGGCACCGTGGTGATGGTGGTCCTCTATATCATCTTCACCCGCTGGATCACCGACTGGCGCGCGGCGCTGCGGGTGCGGATGAACGACCTGGACACCGGCGCGGTCGCGCATGCGGTCGATTCGCTGCTGAATTTCGAGACGGTCAAATATTTCAACGCCGAGGAGCGCGAGGCGAAGCGCTATGCGGACGCGGTCGCGAGCTATGCCGATGCCGCGGTGAAGTCGGAAAATTCGCTCGCCTGGCTCAACATCGGCCAGTCGGTCATCACGAACATGATGATGGCCGGCGGCATGGCGCTGGTCGCGGTCGGCTGGGCGAGCGGGCGGTTCAGCCCCGGCGATGTCGTGCTGGTGTCGACGCTGCTGGCGCAGCTGTTCCGCCCGCTCGACCTGCTGGGCATGGTCTATCGCACCGTGCGGCAGGGCGTGATCGACATGGGCGCGATGTTCGACCTGATCGATACCGAAGCGAGCGTGAAGGACGTGGCGGGCGCGCCGCCGCTCAGCATCGCGCGGGGCGCGGTGCGGTTCGAGGATGTCCGCTTCGGCTATGGTGACGGGCGCGAGATTCTGCAGGGTCTCGATCTCGATATTCCCGCCGGCGCGACGGTCGCGGTGGTAGGCCCGTCGGGCGCGGGCAAATCGACGCTGGCGCGGCTGCTCTATCGCTTCTGGGACGTGACCGCCGGGCGGATCACGATCGACGGGCAGGATATCGCGCAGGTGAAGCAAACGAGCCTGCGCGCCGCGATCGGCATCGTGCCGCAGGACACCGTGTTGTTCAACGACACGATCGGCTACAACATCGCCTATGGCCGCGAAGGCGCAGGGCCGGACGATATCGAGCGCGCGGCGCGCGGGGCGGCGATCATGCCGTTCATCGACCGCCTGCCCGACCGGTTCGACACGCGCGTCGGCGAACGCGGGCTGAAGCTGAGCGGCGGCGAGAAACAGCGCGTCGCGATCGCGCGCACATTGGTGAAGGACCCGCCGATCCTGATCCTGGACGAAGCGACCAGCGCGCTCGACAGCCGGACGGAAGCCGAAATTCTCGCCACGCTGGAGGCGATCGAACAGGGCCGCACCACCATCGTCATCGCGCACCGCCTGTCGACGATCGTCCACGCCGACCGCATCGTCGTGCTGGACGGCGGGCGGGTCGCCGAACAGGGCACGCACGGCGACCTGCTGACGGCAGGCGGTCTGTACGCCGAGATGTGGGCGCGCCAAGCACAGCAGCGGTTAGCGGAACAGCAGAGCTGATCCGCGCCTCGAACCGCTGCTCGGCCGGCGTCGCATACGCGACGACCGACGGCGCCGCTTTGCCGCGCCGTGAGCGTGTTACAGGCAGGTCAGGCGGATCAGCTTTGCCGGCTTGTCGAACGCGACGCTCGAACAGCCGCTGAGTGCGCTGCGACCGAGTATCACGCGGTCGCGCTTGTGGTCGCGTTTGCCCTTGGCGGTCACTACGACTTCGTCCGGGTCGGGCGTCGTGCCGGATGCCGCGATGCCGTCGGCGTTGCCGAAGTCCGTGGTGCGCGCCAGCAGCGTGGTCAGCGCGATCGGGCCGATCGTGAACGGCCGGGCGAGGCGCAGCGTGCGGACCGGGCGCTTCACGCCGAACACGATCTCGGCCTCCGCCCGGTCGTCGTCCAGCGTGCCGCCGAACGCCTTGGCCAGCGTCAGCGCGGCGCCCGCCGTCGCGATCGTCGCGTCCTGCTGCAAGCTGAAGCGGACTTGGAGCGGCTGGCCGTCGATGGTCAGCACGCCGTTGCTGGCGCCCCAGTTGCCGAACAGCCCGCCGTCGTCGGCCATCGGGATGTCGATCGTCCGCTCGTCCGGCCGGGCGGCGCGCAGCTGGAAGCGCACGACCGGGTCGGGCAGGCCGCCGGGGCCGACCACGCCGTCATAGCCCGGCGCATAGGGGTTGGCGGTCCAGCCGATCCGCCGCTTGGCCGGCGCATCGCCCAGGCCGATCCGCCCGACCGCGCTGCGCCCGGCGACCATCACCGGGCCGACGCGGTAGCCGATGCCGAACGGCCCGGCCTTCAACCCTGCCCGCGCCGCAGCCTCTTCCGTCAGGATCGGCATCGCCGGTGCGCCGGGGTCGACCAGCAGGCGGACCGCCGCCTCGTTCGCCTTGGTCACGAGTGTGGTATCGGTAACGACGCGGTCGGCGGGGGCGGCAAGCGCGACGGCTAGTGGCAGGGCGAGCACGGGAAGCAGGGTCGGGGTCATCGGCATCCTCTGATGGGGAACGGGATCAGGCGCAGGTCAGGCGGATTTCCTGCGCGCGGAAATCGACGACGATCGCCGAGCAGCGCCTGAGCGCGTCCGTGCCGATCATCAGCCGCTCGAACGTATCCTCATGCTCGGCGCGGGCGGTCACGTTGACCTCGTTCGGATCGGCGGGCGCCTCGACATCGCCGACCCGCTTGATCTGCCGGGCCGATCCCCAGTCGGTGACGCGCACCTGCATCTCGCTGATGCTCACCGGGCCGATCGGCATCGGCTTGGCGAGCACCATGCGGCGCAGCAGCCGTTCGCGACCCGACGCCGCTTCGGTCCGCACCGCCTCGCCGGCATAGCGCCCGCCGTACGCCCCCGAGATACGCAGCGCGGTGCGTGCAGTGACGAGGGTGTTCGGCTGGGCCAGGGTAAAGCCGACGCTGACGTCGCGGTCGCCGATCCGCACCGCGGTGGCGGCGGCGCCGTTCCAGTCGGGCGAGGATTCACCACCGGGATTGAGCGGCATCGCGACCGTCCGCTCAGCCCGCACCGACGACCGCAGGACGAAGCGTGCGGCATCGACGCCGATCATGCCGGGCGCGATCACGCAGTCCGCGCCCTCGACATAGCGGCTGCTAAGCCAGTTCGCGCGGACCTGCTGCGTGCGTCCGGCCAGGCGCAGCGTCACCGCGCCGAACGACCCATAGGCCTCGGCCGGGTCGGTCAGCAGGACGGCGCGGCCCTGCGCGATGATCTGTGCCTTTACCGCGAAGTCGGGGTTGCAGATCATGCGCGGCAACCCCGACGGATCGACGCGGATGCGCCCGTCGACGCCGTTCACCTGCATGGTCATCGTGCCGTCGCCGCGAATGGTCAGCGTGTTGCGATCGTCGGCCGCACCGGTCAGCGTCGCCATGATCGCGGCCAACGGCGCGATCCTCGATCCGATTGTCGTCATGGTCTGGTCCCTTACGATCCGTATCGGCAGTGGCCTATACGCTGGCGCACGATGATGGCGCGATTGCGGCCGGTTGCCGCGTCAGCCGGCGCGCCCTAAGTGCCCGCCAGTGACTGCCGCGCTCGACACCCTGCATCGTATCTTTGGTTTCAACGATTTCCGCGGGGTGCAGGGGCGCGTCGTGGATCGCGTGCTGGCGGGCCGGTCGACACTCGCCGTCATGCCGACCGGCGCGGGCAAGTCGCTGACGTACCAGCTGCCGGCCACAATGCTGGAGGGCACGTGCGTCGTCGTGTCGCCGCTGATCGCGCTGATGCACGACCAGTTGCGCGCAGCCGAGGCGGTCGGCATCCGCGCCGCCACGCTGACATCCGTCGACCAGAACCGGGCGGAGACGCGCGGGCGGTTCCTGGATGGCGAGCTCGACCTGCTGTACATCGCGCCCGAGCGCGCCTCCACGAGCGATTTCCGCGATCTGCTGGAGCGTGGGCGGGTCGCGCTGTTCGCGATCGACGAAGCCCACTGCGTTTCGGAATGGGGACATGATTTCCGCCCCGACTACCGCCTGCTGCGGCCGCTGCTCGATCGCTATCCGGATGTGCCGCGTCTCGCGCTGACCGCGACCGCCGACGCGCATACGCGGGCCGACATCCTCGACCAGCTCGGCATTCCGCAGGACGGGCTGATCGTCGCCGGGTTCGACCGGCCGAATATCCGCTATGCGATTTCCCCGCGCGACAACACCACGCGGCAGATCGCCGACCTGATCGCCGAGACGCCGGGCCCCGGCATCGTCTATGCCCAGACGCGGGCCGGGACCGAGAAGCTGGCCGAGGCGCTGGCCAAGACCGGACGACCGACGCGGGCCTATCACGCCGGGCTCGATCCCGAAGTCCGCGCGCGCAACCAGGCCGATTTCGTCGCGTCCGAGGACATGGTGATCTGCGCGACGGTCGCGTTCGGGATGGGGATCGACAAGCCCGACGTGCGGTTCGTCGCCCACGCCGGCCTGCCGAAATCGATCGAGGCCTATTATCAGGAAACCGGCCGCGCGGGCCGCGACGGCGACCCGTCGGTCGCGCATCTGTTCTGGGGCGCGGAGGATTTCGCCAAGGCGCGCCAACGCGTCGGCGAAGTCGAGCCCGCGCGGCAGGCGGGCGAACGCCAGCGGCTGACGGCGCTCGCCGGCCTCGTCGAGACGACCGGGTGCCGCCGCGCGGTGCTGCTGCGCCACTTCGGCGAACAGCCGGCCGAGGCTTGCGGCAATTGCGACAATTGCCTGAACCCGCCGGTCGGCACGCCGGCGACCGAGATCGCGCGCAAGTTCCTGTCGGCGGTGTTTCGCACCGGACAGATGTTCGGCGTCGGCTATGTCGAGGATATCCTTCTCGGCAAGTCGAGCGAGCGGAGCCTGATGAACGGGCACGAGAAGCTGAGCGTGTTCGGTATCGTCGAGGGCGAGGAGGCGGCGCTGATCCGCCCGGTCGCGCGCGCGCTCCAGGCGCGTGACGCGTTGCGCGCCAACCCGCACGGTGGGCTCGAATTCGGTCCCGCGGCGAAAGCGATCCTGAAGGGCGAGGTCGATGTGACGTTGGTCCTGCCGCCCAAGCGCGAGCGGCGGCGCAACGAACGTGGAGGGGCCGCCGAGGCCAATCCGGTCGGCGATCCGTTGTTCGAGGCGCTTCGCGAACGCCGCCGCGCGCTGGCCAAGGAAGGCGGGGTGCCGCCCTATGTCATCTTCCACGATTCGGTGCTGCGCGAGATGGCGAGCGTCCGGCCGGGGACGCTGGATGCGCTGTCGCGAATCTCCGGCGTTGGCGCGCGCAAGCTCGATGCGTATGGAGAGGCGTTCCTGTCGACGATACGAGAGTATGAATGATCCGCCAGATTGACGACCACGTCAGCGTTGCCCCCCAGATCACCCCGGCCGAAGTCGATGCGATCGCCGCGGCGGGTTTTACCGAAATCGTCAACAACCGCCCCGATGACGAGGAGGGCGGCCAGCCCTCGGGTGCAGCGATCGCCGCCGCCGCGCGCGAGGCCGGCATTGCGTACCGCGCGATACCGGTCGGCCACGCCGGCATGTCGAGCAACCAGGTCGAGGCGATGGCGCAGGCGCTGACGGCTGCTGCCGGCCCGGTGCTGGCGTTCTGCCGATCGGGCACGCGATCGACGCATCTGTGGGCGCTGGCGCGCGCGAGGATGGGCGACGAGCCGGCGATGCTGGTCGCAAAGGCGGCGGACGCGGGCTACGATATCTCAGGCCTGCGCGCGATGCTCGACACGCTCGCGGCCGAGGCACGCTGAGCCGATGACGCTGACCCAGCTCGGCGGATCGCTGGTCGCCGTGCTGGTGCTGGCGTGGATCGCGCGCTGGCTGCGGCTGGGCGAGAGCAGGATCACCGACCCGACGACCGCGGCGGAGTTCGCGGAAAGTTCGCTGGCCGGCTTTCGCGCCGGGCGCGCGGTGGTCGGTACCGATGGCGCCGCGGCGCTGGTCGCGGGCGATACGGGCATTGCCGTCGTGAAGCGCCACGGCGCGAAGGTCGCGGTGCGCCGACTGATCCCGCCGCTGCATCTGCGCGTGTCCGTGGAAGGCGTGACGGTCGAGACGGGCGAGCGGCTGTTCGGTGCGGTGACGCTGTTCGGCGTGACCGAGATCGAAGTCCGCGCGCTGGAGGCGGAGGCCGGGCGGACGACGGTGGTGACGCTGCACTGAGCAAAATCCTCCCCTGCAAGGGGAGGTGGCGCGCGTCAGCGCGACGGAGAGGTAAAACCCTCTCCGGATAACTGGACACCCCTCCGTCAGGCCTGCGGCCTGCCACCTCCCCTTGCAGGGGAGGATTTTCGTCGGCGGACCCGCGTGTTAACACATGGCCGTGCCCGACCTGCCCAATCCCGTAACCCTGGCAATCCCCGGCTTCGTCCTGCTGGTGCTGGCGGAAATGGTCGTCGCGCGGTTCCGGGATCGCAGCCGTTACTGCCCCGACGACACGCGCACCTCGATGCTGCTGGGGCTGGGCAGTACGGTCGCGGGCGTGCTCTCCGCCGGCCTCGTCTTCGCGCTCGCGACCTGGGTCTGGCAATTCCGGCTGTTCGACATCGGCTATGCGTGGTGGGCGTTCGTGGTCGCCTTCGTCCTCGATGACCTGGCCTATTACTGGTTCCACCGCACCGCGCACCGCGTGCGCTGGTTCTGGGCGAGCCATGTCGTCCACCATTCCAGCCAGCACTACAACCTGTCGACCGCGCTCAGGCAGACGTGGACGGGGTTCTTCAGCCTGGCGTTCTTGTTCCGCGTGCCGCTGTTCCTGATCGGCTTTCCGCCGGCCATGGTCTTCTTCGTCGCCGGGCTGAACCTGGTCTATCAGTTCTGGATCCATACCGAGGCGATTGGGCGGCTGCCGGCTCTCGTGGAGGCGGTGATGAACACGCCCAGCCACCACCGCGTCCACCATGCGACCAACCCGCGCTATCTCGACCGCAATTATGCGGGCGTGTTCATCGTGTGGGACAGGCTGTTCGGCACCTATGCACCGGAGGTCGATGCGGAGCGGCCGCGCTACGGCATCGTGCGCGATCTCGGCAGCTTCAACCTGCTGTGGGCGGCGTTCCACGAATGGGTCGGGATCGCGAAGGATATGTGGGCGGCGCCGTGGGGCTCGAAGCTCGGGTATCTGCTGCGCGAGCCGGGGTGGAGCCATGACGGCAGTCGCGAGACGTCGGACGATATTCGCGCGCGTTGGGAAGAAGCCCAGACACCACCCCGTTCGCCCTGAGCTTGTCGAAGGGCCGCCTTTCCTTCGCTCCGCAAACGGAACGCTCCAGAAAAGAAGTGCAGGGCTTCGACAGGCTCAGCCCGAACGGGGAGGGGTTTGGGCCGTAGTCACTTCAGCAGCTTCGGTCCCTCGCGCCCCAGCACGTCGCGGATCTTGTTGGCGAACATCCCCAGGAACGGGGGCAGCTCGACCTTCAGGTGGACCTTGTCCTCCAGCACGTCGATCGTCGTCGCGGCGCGCTGGCCCATGGCGGCGACGGTGAACATCAGCCGGTCGCCGTCCCAGCTATGTTCGGTCACCTTGCCGCCGGGGATGAAGCTCTCAAGCTTGGCGATCCCGCCGGCGATGCGCGCGCGGGCGGCCTCGCGGCCGATGCTGTGGGCGATGTCGAGTTCGACGGGCTCGCTCATGGGGGCGTCCTTATTAAGCGGTGGCGAAAAGCTGGGAGTCGTCGGCGAACGCCTTGAACTCCAGTGCGTTCCCGCTGGAATCGCGGAAGAACATCGTGGCCTGTTCGCCGGGCTGGCCCTGGAAGCGGATGTGCGGTTCGATGCCGAACACCGTGCCCGCCGCGCGCAGGCGGTCGGCGAGCGCCTGCCAGTCGGCCATCGTCAGCACGATCCCGAAATGCGGTACCGGGACATGGTGGCCGTCGACTTCGTTGGCGACCGCGACGGGCCGGGCCGCGGGATCGAGGTGGGCGACGATCTGGTGGCCGTAGAAGTCGAAATCGATCCACTGCTCCGACGACCGCCCTTCGGTGCAGCCCATCGTCTTGCCGTAGAATTCCCGCGCAGCGGTCAGGTCGTGGACGGGGAAGGCAAGGTGGAAGGGGCGTAGGGTCATGGCGACACGTCTAGCAGGTCGCGAAACGGGTCGGGAAGGGGCCTTTCCCCCGCCCGCGCGGATCGGTTAGGGCGGGCAGGATGCGTTTCCTTATCCCCGTCCTGCTCGGCGCCGTCGCCGCCACCGGCTTCGCGCCGCTCCAGCTGGTACCGCTGACGATCGTCGCGGTCGCGCTGTGGTTGCGGATGGTCCACGATGCGCCGACGCTGAAGCGTGCGATGCTGACGGGGTGGCTGTTCGGGGTCGGCCATTTCACGGTCAACAACAACTGGATTCAGCACGCATTCGATTATCAGGACAAGATGCCGCCGGTGCTGGGCTATGGCGCGGCGGTCGGCCTCGCGCTGTATCTCGCGGTCTATCCGATGCTGACCGCCGGGCTGGTGTGGCGGCTGGCGAGCCCGCGCAGCCGGGGTGATGCGCAGACGGCGCCGGGCCTGTCCTTTGCGCTGGTCGCCGGTGCGGGGTGGATTGCGGGGGAGTGGCTGCGATCGACGCTCTTCACCGGCTATGCATGGGACCCGCTGGCGGTCGCGTGGGTGCCGGTGCAGCCGATCGCGTGGGTCACGACGCTGGTCGGGACCTATGCGCTGTCGGGGCTGACCGTCACTGCGGCGTCGCTGCTGCTGATGGTGCCGCGCCGGCCGCTCGCGCTCGCGCTCGCCGCCCTTGCCGTGCTGCTCCCGGTGCCGCTTGCCGCGCTCAGCTACCGTGCACGCCCCGCGCCGCAACCGCCGACCGCACCGCGACTGCGCGTCGTCCAGCCGAACATCGACCAGCAGGCGCATATCGACCGCGACGACTGGCGCGCCACGTCGGCCCGGCTGGCGGCCTTGTCGGGGACGCCCGGCCGCGCGCCGCGGCTGGTGCTGTGGCCCGAAGGGATCGTCCAGCCGTACCTCGAGGACGGCTACCCGTACGAATGGTATCTAAAGTTCGGCTCGCCCATCGCTGCACGGGCGCAGATCGCGCGGCTGCTGGGGCCGAACGACCGCGCGCTGGTCGGCGGCACCGCGTTGATGTTCGATGCAGCGGGCGAGATCACGCAAGCCGGCAATTCGGTGTTCGTCGTTACCCCGGACGCGCGCCTCGACGGCCGCTACGACAAGGCGCATCTCGTCCCCGGCGGGGAATATCTGCCGATGCGCGCGCTGACCGAGCCGCTCGGCCTGTCGCGGCTGGTCGCGGGGGATATCGATTTTGCGGATGGCCCCGGCCCGCGATCGATCGACATCGCGCCGTTCGGGGCGATCGGGTTCCAGGTCTGCTACGAGATCATCTTTTCCGGCCAGGTCGTCGATCCGGCCAGGCGCCCGCGGCTGATCTTCAATCCGTCGAACGACGCCTGGTTCGGCAGCTGGGGGCCGGTGCAGCATCTGGCGCAGGCGCGGCTGCGCGCGATCGAGGAGGGGGTGCCGGTGGTGCGATCGACGCCCAACGGCGTCTCCGCGGTGATCGGCGCGGACGGTGCGCTGATCGCGCAGGTGCCGCACTTCACCGCGGGCGCGATCGACGTGGCCATCCCGCCCGCGCACGCGCCGACGCCGTTCTCGCGCATCGGCAACTGGGCCGCGCTGGTCGTCGCGCTGCTGCTGCTGGCCGCCGCGCGCATTCTGCGGCGGCGTTGACGCTTGGCCGGCAGCGGTCTAGGGCGCATATAAGGAAAGCTTTATATCCCTGGGCATGGCAACGGCCCTAGGGCTTTCCCTCGTTATTCGAATTCGAGGATTCCCATGCGTTCCAGCTATCTCTTCACGTCCGAATCGGTTTCGGAAGGCCATCCCGACAAGGTCGCCGACCAGATCTCCGACGCCATCGTCGACCTGTTCCTGTCCAAGGACCCCGAAGCCCGCATCGCCTGCGAGACGATGACCACGACCCAGCTGGTCGTTCTGGCCGGTGAGATCCGCGGCAAGGGCATCATGGACGAGGCCGGCAACTGGGCCGAAGGCGTGCGCGAGGAGGTCGAGCAGACCGTGCGCGAGACCGTGAAGCGCATCGGCTACGAGCAGGATGGCTTTCACTGGCAGACGCTGCGGTTCGAAAACAACCTGCACCCGCAGTCGGCGCATATCGCGCAGGGCGTCGATTCGTCGGGCAACAAGGACGAAGGTGCCGGTGACCAGGGCATCATGTTCGGCTATGCCGCCGACGACACGCCCGAGCTGATGCCGGCGACGCTGCAGTACAGCCACCGGATCCTGGAGCGCATGGCCGCCGACCGCCATTCCAAGAAGGCGCCGTTCCTGGAGCCGGATACGAAGAGCCAGGTCACGCTGCGCTATGAAGGCAGCCGCCCCGTCGCCTGCACCGCGATCGTCGTGTCGACCCAGCACGCGCCGGGTTACGACCAGGGCGAGAAGGAAGCCGAGCTCCACGCCTATGTGAAATTGGTCGTCGCCGACGTCATCCCGGCCGAGCTGCTGTCGGACGAGACCGTCTATCACATCAACCCGACCGGCAGCTTCGAGATCGGCGGGCCGGACGGCGACGCAGGCCTGACGGGTCGCAAGATCATCGTCGACACCTACGGCGGTGCCGCGCCGCACGGCGGCGGCGCGTTCTCGGGCAAGGACCCGACGAAGGTCGACCGGTCGGCGGCGTACATCACGCGCTATCTCGCCAAGAACATCGTCGCCGCAGGTCTTGCGCAGCGCTGCACGATCCAGCTCGCCTATGCGATCGGCGTGTCGAAGCCGCTGTCGCTCTATGTCGACACGCACGGCACCGGCACGGTCGCCGACGATGCGATCGAGGCCGCGATCGGCCGGATCGAGAAGCTGGGCGGCCTGACCCCGCGCGGCATCCGCACGCACCTTAGCCTCAACAAGCCGATCTATTCGAAGACCGCGGCCTATGGCCACTTCGGCCGCAAGGCGGAAGGCGACCTGTTCCCGTGGGAGCGGACCGACCTGGTCGATGACCTGAAGGCGGCGCTGGCGGCGTAAATCGCTCGACAGTATCGGAATTCTGCGGGAGGTTCGTCGTCATGACGAGCCTCCCGTTCCGTATCGGCGCTGCGGCGCTGGCCTGTGCCGCCGCTGCGGCCGCCCCTGCGCAGGTCGCCGACTCCTCGGACCGCTTGCAGCAGGTGTCGACACGCGGCGCACTGCTCTTTGCCTATGATAGCGCCGCCTGGCTCGGCACCGACGACATGCTGAAGCGTGTGCCGGATGCGAAGACCAGGATCGCGGGGTGGATCGTCGATGGTCCGGCGGATCGTGCGCGGATTATCTTCTACGATCGTGAGCCCACGCCGCGCGCGGTCTATGTCGCGCAGATGTCGGGTGGGAAGCTGGTCGATCCGATGCTGCCGACCGGGGATGCGGCACTGTTGTCCACCGACCAACTTGCGATGATAGCTGCGCGCACGGCCGCCAGGGCAGCGCTGGCCTCGGCGCGGATCACATCGTGCACGACCCGCTTCAACACCGTCGTCCTGCCGCCCGACGAACCCGGCGGACCGACCCGCGTCTATTTCCTGTCGGCGCGGACTGCGGCGGACAAGGTCGTGATCGGCGGTCATTACCGGGTGGATGTTGATACGGCCGGCCGGGCGAGCGTGCCGTTCGCGTTCAGCAAGGGGTGCCTGACGCAGGATCGCCCGCCGAAGGACGCCAAGTCGCCGGTGCTCTTCGCCACGACGCTGACCGACACGATTCCCAATGAAACGCATGTCTTCACCGCCACGTCCTACGGGCTGCCGCTGATCGTCGGCGTACCGGGGCCGGACACGGCGATGACGATGTACGCCGCGCTGCCGGGGCGCCCCGTGCGCCGGATCGAGATACCCGCCGCCAAAGGGACTGCCAGATGATCCGCCTGACCTCTCTCACCTGCCTGGCCCTGCTGGCCGCGGTCCCCGCCACCGCGCAGCAGGGCCCCCGCATCCTGCCGGTGTCCGCCGACGCGGCATGGGTTCATGCCAACAGCGGACTGACGTTGCCGGTCACGCTGATCGGCCTGCCGCGGACGCAGGTGCGCGAGTTCGAGGGGCCGGAGCTGGACGTCGTCGGCACCTATACCGACGGCCCCGGCGAACTGACGGTCTATGTCTATCGCACGCTGTCGGGTGCGGTGCCGGTGTGGTTCGACCGCGCGGTCTGGGCGATCGAATCGCGCGACGGCTGGGGCACGCTGACGCCGATCGCCGCGCCGGTCGCGGTCGCGCCGCCGGGGCGCGGCACGGCGAGCGGGCTGGCGCAGGGGTGGACGATCGCCGGCGGTCCGTATCGCGGCACCGCGGTCGCGCTGCTGCCGATGGGGGAATGGCTGGTGAAGCTGCGCTATTCGAGCAAGGCCGACGACGGGCCGACCGCGCTGGCGAAAGTCCGCACAGCGCTTGCCGGACTGACATGGCCGGCGGCGGCCGTGGATGCCGCCGCCGCGGTGCCGGTCGCCGCGTGTCCCGATGCCCTGCGGTTCAAAGGACAGGCCAAGGCACTGGCGCCGGATCTGACATCGTCGATGATGGGCGCACTGCTGGCGAACGCATCGACGATCAAGCGCGGAACGTCGGCCCCGGCACGGATATGGTGTCGGGACGCGGCGACGGTGCCGATGGGAGCGGTCTATCGCCCGGATGCGCAGGGTGACGGGTATCTGCTCGCACTGTCCGACGCGGGGCGGGGCATCTGGGTCGGGCCAGCGGCGACGGGCCTGGTCGCCAAGGACAAGAAGATCGCATGGGGCGTCGATTTCATCACGCCGGGGCGGACCATCGTCTTTCCGGAACAGGATCGATTGCCGGCGCCCGAACAGGTGCTGACCATCGCGTCCGGGCGGCCGAACAGCGTCGTGACGACGTGGGGCAAGGAGCGGACCGTCACCATCTCGCCCGACGCCCTCAAATCGAAAAAGTAATCCGCCGCGCCGTCGTGTCGACGCCGGTCAGGCGGACGGTCAGCGTTTCGCCCGGCGCCACGCCGGTCGCATCGACGCGCGCAAGGATCGGCAGGTCGCATAGCCGGACGCGCACGCCGCGATCGTCGACGTCCGTTGCGACGGCGGTGAAGGCGTCGCCCTCGCGGCCCTGAAGCATCACCGCTTCGGCCAGATCGACGACCGCGCGGTCGATGCGGCCGGCGCGCGCGTCGGCGGTGGCCATGACCTTTGGCAGGCGGGCAAAGGCTTGCGTGGTCGCCTCGGGCACCGGGCGGCCGTTGGCGACGGCCAGGGCGGCGGTCAGCACGTAGCGGTCGGCCAGCCGCCGGAGCGGTGCGGTGGCATGGGCATAGCGCGCGGCGACCGCAGCGTGCCACGGGACGACATCCGTGCTGTACGCCGCGTAACGGGCCCCACCGCCTGCACGGCGGATCGCCAGCATCATCGTCGCCTCCGCGCGATCGGTCGCGCGCAGGGTTCGTTCGAAATCGGCGAGCGACATGGCGTCCGGCCACGCCAGCGCGAGCGCGGCGGCTTCGCGACGCAGCCGCGCGACAGCGCGGTCGTCGGGCGGCTCCATCACGCGGAACAGGCCGGTGCCGTGCGCGTGGAGCAGGTCGGCGACGGCCATGTTGGTCGCAAGCGACAGCGCCGCATTGTCGCGTTCGCTGTCCAGGAGCGGGCGGAAGGCTAGGGTCAGGCGACCGTCGGGCCCACGCGTCACTTCCTGGTCGGGCGGGTCGACCCGCGTCGCGCCGCGGGCGGCTTCGGCGGCGCGGATGCGACGGGCGATCTCGGCGAAGCCCGGCGGCAGGTCGGCAGGCACGACCGCGTCATAGGCGAGCTTGGCCCGGCTGCGGATCAGTGCGCGCTCGACGCGCTCGATCCCACCGCTGCCGTCCGGCGCGATCCGCGTGGTCAGCACGATCGCCGGGCGCGGACCGTCGGGCAACAGGCTGGCCGCCCCTTCCGCCAGCACCCTCGGATAGAGCGCGGCCTTGCCATCGGGCAGGTACAGCGTCTCGCCGCGGTTCCACGCTGCATGGTCTACCGCGTCGCCATCGGCCACGAACCAGCCGATGTCGGCGATGGCATAATGGAGCAGCAGGTCGCCGCCCGCCGTTTCGATCGCGAAGGCCTGGTCCAGATCGGTCGCGGTCGCCGGGTCGAGCGTGACGAAGGGCGTGTCGGTCAGGTCGCGATGGGCATCGGGCGTGCGACGCGCGGCGGCTTCGGCGGCGGCGAGGACCTCGCGCGGGAAGCCGGCGGGCACGGTGAACTCGGCGCGGATCGCGGCAAGGCCCTCGGCCAGCGCGGCGTCGCGGTCGAGGAGGGCGCGGGTCATGCGTCGTCCCGCATCGCTGTGCGGACCACCGCGTCGACCAGCCATTCGCTGGCCAGGCCGATCACCGCGCCCGCCACCACGTCGCTGACGTAATGTTTGGCGATCGGCACCTGGATCGCGCCCGCACCGGCCGCGACCAGCGACAGGACGGGCGTGCCATCGGGCCAGACCCGTGCCGCCGCCCGCGCGACCGCAACGGCCCCGGCGGTGTGGCCGGAGGGGAAGCTGCTGTAGTGGTGCGACCGGTCGTCGCCGGGTTCCAGCTTGTAGTCGTGGCCCTTCTTCACGGAATGCGGGCGGGTACGGTCGATGCTGCGCTTCACGACCTCCTTGGCGGCGGTTGCGAGCAGGTGGCTGGCGAGCATCCGCGCGCCGGCCCCGGCCACCGATCGGTGGCGCAGGATCAGGCCGATCGCCAGCGTGGCGGCCGATAGCGCGATCAACGGCGGCTGGTCGGCGAGTTCGCCCACGTTCGCCGCCATGCGCATCGGCGGCGTGTCGTGCTTGGACGCTGCCTTATGCGTGATCTCGCGATCGGCCTTTTCCAGTCGCCTGGCCGCCTTTTTCACCTTGGTCATGGCTATCCAACCGCTTGGGCAGGCGTGTGGTTGCGGATCGGCGATCCGCCGCCTATCGGCACCCGTCATGGTCGATCCCGCCACTCACCGCCAGCTCTATGGCCGCCGCGCCGGGCACAAGCTGCGCACCGGCCAGGCCGCGCTCGTCGAGGAGCTGCTGCCGCGCGTCGAAGTGCCCGAGAGCGGGCCGCTCGATGCCACCCGGCTGTTCGGTAACGACCGACCGCTGGAATTCGAGATCGGCTTTGGTGCGGGCGAGCATCTGGCGGGTCAGGCGAAGATGCGTCCCGACCACGGCTTCATCGGGTGCGAGCCGTTCCTGAACGGCGTCGTCGGCGCGCTGAACCATATCCGCGACGCCGGGCTCGACAACGTCCGGCTGCACATGGGCAATGCGATCGAGGTGCTGGACCGGCTGCCCGACGCCAGCCTGGACCGGCTGTACCTGCTGCATCCCGATCCCTGGCCCAAGCCGCGCCACGCCAAGCGGCGGATGGTCAACGACGGCCCGCTCGACATGATCGCGGCGAAGCTGAAACCGGGCGGCGGGTTTCGGCTGGGCACCGACGACCCGACCTATTGCCGGCACGCGATGATGGTGATGAACGGGCGGCGCGACTTCGTCTGGCAGGCCGGGAGTGCGGCCGATTTCCTGACCCGCCCGGCCGACTGGCCCGAGACGCGCTACGAACGCAAGGCGCGGCGGCAGGGGCACGAGGTCTGGTATTTCCGCTACGTCCGGGTCTGAGCGGCCGCGGCGTGGCGAAGCGCAGGCGCCTGCTGACGGCGACGATGGCCGATGGCTATGTCAAGACGATCGGCCCGACATCGGCGCCGTTCACGCATTACTGGCGAATCGTCGCGCATCTGGGCGGCGGCAGGACCGACGTCTTCTGGGGTCACGCCAAGTCGCTGCGCGAGGCGACCGCCAAGCGCCTGCCGCTGGCCGAGGCGGCGCGGACACGCGGGTGGGAGCGTTACGACTTCGAGGTCGTCGAACTGGTCGAAGGCGGCCCCGGCGCCTGACTGCAGCGGCTGGAGTTGTCGCGAGGGAGGGCATGGCGCACCCGACAGGATTCGAACCTGTGGCCTCTGCCTTCGGAGGGCAGCGCTCTATCCAGCTGAGCTACGGGTGCCGGTGCGTGGGGAGGGTGCCTAGCAGCGGCGGACGCCGCGCGCCAGCCCCAAGTCGCGATCGGGCACAGGGTTTCGCCCCGCCGGCATATCGGACCGGCGCACGCCCTCTTGAAATTTTATTACAACGCTCGCAAAGCTTGTCCCGGGCAGCGTCGTGATGCGCCGCCCGAGGAGAGCCCATGTCCGACGCATCCCGTCGATCCAATCTGCCGCCGCTTGCCCTGCACGTGCCCGAGCCCAAGTTCCGGCCCGGCGACGCGGTGGACTTCGCCGAAGTCAGCGTACCTCCCGTCGATGCGGCGCGCCGGCCCGACACGGCCGATGCGGCGGCGGGCTTCCACGACCTGGCGTTCGGCCTCGTCCGCGTGCTCGACCTGGACGGGACGGCGGGTGGCCAGTGGGACCCGCGGATTTCGCCCGACCTGAAGCGCCAGATGCTGCGCAACATGGCGCTGACCCGCGCCTTTGACGAGCGCATGTTTCGTGCGCAGCGCCAGGGCAAGACGAGCTTCTACATGAAGTCGCTGGGCGAGGAGGCGGTGTCGGTGGGGGCGGCCGCGGCGCTCGCGTCCGACGACATGTGCTTCCCGTCGTACCGCCAGCAGGGCATCCTGATCTCGCGCGGGTGCCCGCTGACGGACATGATGAACCAGATCTATTCGAACCGGGGCGACAAGCTGCAGGGCAAGCAGCTGCCGATCATGTATTCGGAGAAGGGGTTCGGTTTCTTCTCGATCTCCGGCAACCTGACGACGCAGTATCCGCAGGCCGTCGGCTGGGCGATGGCGTCGGCCGCGAAGGGCGACACGCGGATCGCGGCGACGTGGTGCGGGGAAGGGTCGACCGCGGAGGGCGACTTCCATTCCGCCTGCACCTTTGCCAGCGTCTACCGTGCGCCGGTGATCTTCAATGTCGTCAACAACCAGTGGGCGATCTCGAGCTTTTCCGGGTTCGCCGGGGCCGAATCGACGACGTTCGCCGCGCGCGCGATCGGCTATGGCATCGCCGGGCTGCGGGTGGACGGCAACGATGTGCTGGCGGTCTATGCCGCGACCTTGTGGGCGGCCGAGCGCGCGCGGACCAACGCCGGCCCCACGCTCATCGAGCATTTCACCTACCGCGCCGAGGGCCATTCGACGTCGGACGACCCGTCGCAGTATCGCTCCGCCGGGGAGCCGACCGCGTGGCCGCTGGGCGACCCGATCGTCCGTCTGCGCGACCATCTGATCGCGACCGGCGAATGGGACATGGATCGCCATGCCGAGATGGACCGCGAGCTTGCCGAACAGGTGAAGGCCGCGCAGAAGGAGGCCGAGAAGAACGGCATCCTGGGCCACGGCCTGCACCAGCCGCTCGATTCGCTGTTCGACGGCGTGTTCGAGGAGATGCCGTGGCACCTGCGCGAGCAACAGGCGCAAATGGTCGCTGAGGAAGAAGCCTCGGGCCGCCCGTGGGCGAGGAAGTGATGGACCGCCGCACGCTGATCGGCGGGATCGCCGGCGCCTCCGCCCTGCTCGCCGCGCGCCCGCTGCTGGCGGCGGAGCGGATCACGGACGACGATGTCGCGCTGACCGTCGGCACGCGCGAGACGCGGCTGTTCCGCGTGCGCCCGGCCAGGCCGCGCGGTGTCGTGCTGTTTTCGACCGGGCACGGATCGTGGCCCGATCGTTACGCGGTGCTGACCAGGTATCTGGCGGCGCAGGGCTGGGCGGTGCTTGCGCCGCTGCATGTCGATTCGATGCGTTACCCGGACCGCGCGAAGTTCACGATGCAGGCGAGCTTCGGCGAGCGGATCGCGGACATGGGCGCGGCGGCGGCGGTCGCGGCAAAGGACTATCCGGGCCTGCCGGTGATCGCGGTCGGGCACAGCTTCGGTACGCTCGTCGCGCTGTGCCTGGGCGGCGCGCTGTCCTACATCGCGCCGTTCCGGATGCCGGCGGTGAAGGCGGTGCTCGGCTTCTCGACGCCGGGCAAGATTCCGGGCCTGGTCCAGCCGACGGCCTATACCTCGCTGGCGGTACCCGCGATGATCGTCACCGGCACCGCCGACACCGTCCCCGGCTTCGTCACCGATCCGGCCGATCATCTGTTCGTCGGACAGACCGCGGGCAAGGCGGCCTACACGCTGGTCGCCAAGGATGGCGGGCACGAACTGGTCGCCGACGCGGTGGCGATGGCGCGCGTGCTGCCGGCGGTCGATCTGTTCGTCGCGGCCTATGGCACGGGCGACGCCCAGGCGCTCAAAAAGCTTCAAGGTTGGACGGCGCCGGCCGGCGACCGCTTCGTGGTGAAGGCAGCATGACCGACGTTATCGACACCCCCGCGGGCGATGCCGACACCGGCGCGACGACCCGCATGAACATGATCCAGGCGATCAACAGCGCGATGGACGTGCTGATGGACCGCGACCCCGACATCGTCGTGATGGGCGAGGACGTCGGCTATTTCGGTGGCGTGTTCCGCGCGACCGCCGGCCTCCAGGCGAAATACGGCAAGACCCGCGTGTTCGACACGCCGATCACCGAGATCGGCATCATCGGCGTGTCGATCGGCATGGGCGCCTATGGCCTGCGCCCCGTGCCCGAAATCCAGTTCGCCGATTACATCTACCCCGCGCTCGACCAGCTGGTCAGCGAAGCGGCGCGCCTGCGCTATCGCTCCGCCGGCGAGTTCACCGCGCCGATCACAGTGCGCAGCCCGTACGGCGGCGGCATCTTCGGCGGGCAGACGCATTCGCAGTCGCCCGAGGGTATCTTTACCCATGTCTCGGGCATCAAGACGGTTATCCCGTCGACGCCCTATGATGCCAAGGGCCTGCTGATCGCCGCGATCGAGGACAACGACCCCGTCCTGTTCCTGGAACCCAAGCGCATCTACAACGGCCCGTTCAACGGCCATTGGGATCGCCCGGCATCGAACTGGTCGGCGCATCCGGCGGGCGAAGTGCCGACCGGATACTACCGTGTCGAGCTGGGCAAGGCGAAGATCGTGCGGCCCGGCAACGACCTGACGATCCTGGCCTATGGCACAATGGTGCACGTCGTGCTGGCCAGCGTCGAGGAGGCCGGCGTCGATGCCGAGGTGATCGACCTGCGCACGCTCGTCCCGCTCGACATCGAGACGATCGAGGCGTCGGTGAAGAAGACCGGCCGCTGCATGATCGTCCATGAAGCGACGCGCACCGGCGGTTTCGGCGCCGAGCTGTCGGCGCTGGTGCAGGAACGCTGCTTCCATCATCTGGAGGCACCGATCGAGCGCGTCACCGGCTTCGACACGCCGTATCCGCACAGCCTGGAATGGGCCTATTTCCCCGGCCCTGTCCGCATCGGACAGGCGCTCGCCAAGATCATGAAGGACTGATGCGCATGGCATCGTCCGTTTCCCCGCTCACCCGTGTTTCAACCCCCCGTGCCTCGACTGCGCTCGGCACGAACGGAGGCATCTGATGGCCCGCTTCGAATTCCGCCTGCCCGACATCGGTGAAGGCATCGCCGAGGCCGAGATCGTCGCCTGGCACGTCGCGGTCGGCGATCGTGTCGAGGAGGACCAGGGTCTGGCCGACATGATGACCGACAAGGCGACCGTCGAGATGGAATCGCCGGTGTCGGGCACCGTCATCGCGCTGGCGGGCGAGGTCGGCGATCAGGTGCCGATCGGGTCGACGCTTGTGGTGATCGAGACCGAGGGTGAGGCTGCGGCCGAGCCCGCTGCCGCCGCGCCGGTGTCGGACGCGGTCGAGGAGCAGATCGAGGCCGAGAATCCCGGTGTGGAGGAGGTTGCGGCAGAACCTGCGCCACAACCCGCCAGTGCTCCCGCGCAGGCGGGAGCCCAGAGCCAAGAGCGTCCGGCGAGTAACCCTGGGCTCCCGCCTGCGCGGGAGCACGGCGGAGATAAGGCGCCGACGTCACAGCACGTCCTCGCCTCGCCCGCGGTCCGCGCGCGTGCCAAGGACCTCGGCATCGACCTCGCCGCCGTCCAGCACGACGGCCAGCATATCCGCCACGCCGATCTCGACGCGTACCTGCGCTATTCCGCCGGCCAGGGCTATCACGCCCCCCACGCATCGCGCGCGCGCGACGACCAGCCGGTCAAGGTCATCGGGATGCGCCGTCGCATCGCCGAGAACATGGCCGCGTCGAAGCGGCAGATCCCGCACTTCACCTATGTCGACGAAATCGACGTGACCGCGCTTGAGGAGATGCGCGGCGACCTGAACGCCAACCGTGGCAACCGGCCGAAGCTGACGATGCTGCCGTTCCTGATCGTCGCGATCTGCCGCACGATCCCCGACTTCCCGATGCTCAACGCGCGATACGACGACGAAGCGGGTGTGGTGACACGCCACGGTCGCGTGCACCTGGGCATGGCGACGCAGACCGATGCCGGCCTGATGGTCCCGGTCATCCGCGATGCGCAGGACAAGAACGTCTGGCAGCTTGCGAGCGAGATCGGGCGTCTCGCCGAGGCCGCACGCACCGGCAAGGCGAAGTCGGAGGAGCTGTCGGGCTCGACGCTGACCGTCACCTCGCTCGGGCCGCTGGGCGGCATTGCGACGACGCCGGTCATCAACCGCCCCGAAGTCGCGATCATCGGCCCGAACAAGATCGTCGAGCGCCCGATGTTCCGCCCTAATGGTTCGGGAGGCGACGACATCGTGCGGGCAAAGCTGATGAACCTGTCGATCAGCTGCGACCACCGCGTCGTCGACGGCTGGGACGCGGCAAGCTATGTCCAGGCGGTCCGCAAGCTGCTGGAGACGCCGGTCCTGCTGTTCGCGGATTGATCCGCGCCGCATTGCTTTCCTCCTTGCCCCGGCCGTGCCACGATCGGGGCAAGGGATGCGGGAGAGTGACGATGGGCAAGGCGGTTTCCTTGGGTATGCTGGCGATCGTGCCCGTCCTGTCCGCGGCGGCCCCCGCGCAGACGCAGGACGCCGCGCTGCTCGCCTTCGTCGACACGGCGTATGACGAACAGGTCGCGCTCAGCCCGGAAACCCAGACCGATCTGGGGCTAAAGACCAACTACGACCGGCTGGACGATTATACCGATGCCGCCGCGGTCCGGATGCGCACGCTGGTCGCGGCGCAGACCAAGGACATGCAGGCGCGGTTCCGGCCCGATCGCCTCAGCGAGAATGCGCGGATCAGCTATCGCCTGTTCGAATATGAGAACGCCCGCGCCGCCGACAGCTTCCGCTTCCGCAACCTGCGCTTTCCGGTATCGACCAACGGCAGTCCGGCGGGCGGGATCCCGGTCCTGCTGATCAACAACCACAAGGTCGACACCGTTGAAGACGCGCAGGCCTATATCGCTCGCCTGCGCGACACGCAGCGGGTGATGCGCGAAGTCGCCGCGACGATGCGCGCACAGGCCGCTGCCGGCATCGTCCCCAACCAGGTCAATTTCGCGCCCGCCCGCAACGATGCGAAGAAGGTGCTGGTCGGCGCGCCGTTCGACAGCGGCTCAGATTCGACGCTGATGGGCGATTTCCGCAAGAAGGTGACCGCCCTCGACGCGCCCGCAGCGACCAAGGCGCGGCTGCTGGCCGACGCGCAGGCCGCGCTGACCGGGCCGTTCAAGAGCGGCTACGACACGCTGATCGCCGCGATCGACGAGATCGAGCCCAAGTCGAAGGGCAATTTCGGCGTCTGGGCGCTGCCGGGCGGCGCGGCCTATTATGCCGACCGGCTGAGGCAGTCGACGACGACCGACCTGACCGCCGACCAGATCCACACGCTCGGCCTGCAACAGGTCGCGGCGATCCGGCAGGAGATGGAGGCGATCAAGCGCCAGGTCGGCTTTACCGGCACGCTCGAACAGTTCTTCGACAAGGTCCGCACCGATCCGACGCTGAAATATCCGAATACGGTGGCCGGCCGGGAAGAATATCTGGCTGACGCCCGCGCGGTCATCGGGTCGGTGATGGCCAAGGCGCCACAATATTTTCGCGTGCTGCCCAAGGCGCAGCTGGAGGTGCGCGCGGTCGAAAAATGGCGGGAGGCGACCGCGTCGACCGCCTTCTACAATTCGCCGTCCGCCGATGGGAAGCGGCCGGGCATCTACTACGTCAATCTGATCGACATGAACCAGACGCAGAAGGTGCAGGTCGCCGGCATTGCCGCACATGAAGGCGCGCCGGGGCACCATTTCCAGATCGCGCGCCAGCAGGAGCTGACCGGCATCCCGAAGTTCCGCCGCTTCGGCGGATACGGCGCCTATGCGGAAGGGTGGGGCCTGTATTCGGAACGGCTGGCCGACGAAATGGGCATCTACACAACGCCCTACGATCGCTTCGGCATGCTGTCGCTCCAGGTCTGGCGCGCGATCCGCCTGGTGCTCGACACCGGCATCCATTCCAAGCGTTGGACCCGCGAGCAGTCGATCGCGTATTTCAAGGCGAACAGTTCGGTGTCCGACACCGATATCGCGCGCGAAGTCGATCGCTATTTCAACTGGCCGGGACAGGCGACCAGCTACATGGTCGGCCAGCTCAAGATCGCCGAACTGCGGAAGCGAGCCGAGCGCGAGCTGGGCCCGACGTTCGACATCCGCGACTTCCACGAAACCGTGCTGCGCCAGGGCTCGCTGCCGCTGGACGTGCTGGAGGAGCAGGTGAACCGCTACATTGCCGAGCGGCGGCGCTGAGGCGCGTCGCCAACGGCGTTGGTAAGAACCGTCTCTTATTGGACCGGTTTATGATGTGGCCTTGGCACGCCATCGTAACAATCGCCGCGCGGACAGCCTCTATGACGTTAGCGATGTTCAAAATGAGCGTTTTGACCTGTCGCGCCTGTCCGATGCGCTCGAACCCTACCGCCGCAGTCGATGCACCGAAGTTTTCTGCTTCGGGGCATCTCCAACGCGAGCGCGATATCGATTACCTGCCATGCGTTATTTGCCCACAGCTCGCAGTCCGTCGATCGCGCCACAGTTCTCTCCATCGCTAGATGAAGACTACGCGCCATATTCGACAAAGAAAGACTGTTTTGCGATGGCCGTGCGACCGGAGGTCGACTGGGCAGATGTTCTGGTGCGGTCGAGAAGACTCGAACTTCCACGGGCTTTCGCCCACAACGACCTCAACGTTGCGCGTCTACCAATTCCGCCACGACCGCACGTGAACCCCAACCGGACGGACCGGAAGGTTGGCAAGGAGGGCGCCTCTAGCAAGGCCTGTGGGGCGTGGCAATGGCGTTTTCGCGAGCGCCGCACGGCCGCGACGATTATCGCTTTTGGGCTGGTCAGGGCACCGTTCTATTGATAATCACTCGCATCAGATGACCGTGCATTCTCCGATTCCTCTGCCGATCGATCTCGCCGCCCTGCCGCGCCACGCCCTGGCGACGGTTGCCGGGATCGACTGGACGCAGCTGAGCGATGCGGAAGCGCGGCGCCTGCGCGAATTCGGGCTGGACGAGGGCGTCGAGATCGAGCTGCTGCACGGCGCGACGCTGGGCGGCGGGCCGCTCGCTTGTCGGATCGGGCGGATGACCATCACCTTCCGCAGCCATATCGCCCGGGCGATTCGCGTAACCGTCTGACACGATGACCGATCTTCCGCTGGTCGCGCTGGTCGGCAATCCCAACGCCGGCAAATCCGCGCTGTTCAACGCGCTGACCGGCGCGCGGCAGAAGGTTGGCAATTATCCCGGCGTCACCGTGGAGCGGCACACCGGCCGCCTGGCGCTGACCGATGGCCGCCCGGTCGAACTGGTCGACCTGCCCGGCACCTACAGCCTCGACCCCTCCAGCCCCGACGAGGAAGTGACCCGCGACGTCGTCTATGGCCGCCAGGCGGGCGAGCGCCGGCCGGATGCGATCGTGGTGGTGGCGGATGCGACCAACCTCGACAATCACCTGCGCTTCGTCCTGCAACTCAAGCAGCTCGGGCTACCGATGGTGCTGGCGCTCAACATGGTCGACATGGCGGCGCGCGACGGCCTGACGATCGATGCCGCGGCATTGTCGGCCGAACTGGGCCTGCCGGTCGTGGAGACGGTCGCGGTGCGTCGGCGCGGGCTCGACCCGTTGCGTGATGCACTGGGCGAGGCGCTGCGCACGCGTGCCGTGCCGCAGGTCGCGCTCGAGTCGATCGATGCCGACATCCGCCATTTCCAGCGTGAGGCCCGCCGCATCGCGCGCGTCGCCAGTACGGAAACGTCGCGGGTGCGCGGCGTCACCCGCAGCCTCGACCGGTTCGCGCTGCACCCGGTGCTCGGGCCGCTCATCCTGCTCGCGCTGCTGTTCGTGATGTTCCAGGCGGTGTTCAGCTGGTCCGAGGCGCCGATCGGCTGGATCGAGGGCGCACAAGGGTGGCTGGGCGACACCGCGCTGGCGACGCTGCCGTCAGGATTCCTGCGCGATCTGCTGGTCCAGGGCATCATCGGCGGCGTCGGATCGGTCGTCGTCTTCCTGCCGCAGATCGTCATCCTGTTCCTGTTCATCTTGCTGCTCGAAGCGTCGGGATACATGGTGCGCGCGGCGATGCTGATGGACCGGCTGATGGCGGGTGTCGGCCTGTCGGGGCGCGCGTTCATCCCGCTTCTGTCGAGCTTTGCCTGCGCCATCCCCGGCATCATGGCGACGCGGTCGATCAGCGATCCGCGCGAACGGCTGACGACGATCCTGGTCGCGCCGCTGATGACCTGTTCGGCGCGACTGCCGGTCTATGCGGTCATCATCGGCGCGTTCATCCCGGCGCGGCAGGTCCTGCCGGGCGTCGGTTTGCAGGGGCTGGTGCTGCTGGCGCTGTATCTCGCCGGCATCGTCAGCGCGATGCTCGCCGCAGTGCTGATCCGGCGGACCGCGACCAAGGGCGTCGGTGGCGGCTTCCTGCTGGAAATGCCGCGCTACCAATGGCCCAACCTGCGCGACGTCGCGATCGGGCTCACGCAGCGCGCCTGGGTATTCCTGCGTCGCGCGGGCACGATGATCATGGGCGTGACGATCGCGCTGTGGCTGCTGGCGAGCTACCCGGTCGCCCCCGACGGCATCAAGCAGAGCGAATATTCGATCGCCGGCCGCATCGCCAGCGTGCTGGAGGTCGGCCTGAAGCCGATCGGCTTCAACCACGAGATGAGCCTCGCCATCATCCCCGCGATGGCCGCGCGCGAAGTCGCGGTATCGGCGCTGCAGACCGTCTATGCGATCGACGCCGCGGACGAGGACCAGGGTGCGCAGGAACTGGGCGGGCAACTGGCCGGCCGCTGGAGCCTGGCCACCGCGCTCGCCTTCCTCGCGTGGTTCGTCTTCGCGCCCCAGTGCCTGTCGACCATCGCCGTCGTCCGCCGCGAAACGAACGGCTGGAAATGGCCGGCGTTCATGATCGGGTATCTGTTCGCGCTGGCATATGTCGCGGCGGGCGTGACGTACTGGCTGGCGGTGTGGGCCGGGTGGGGATGACGCGCGGGGCCGTCGAAACCTTACTCCCTGCGATCAAACCCACCGGCGGTCAGACGTCGAGGTTGGCCACCGTCAGCGCGTTCTCCTGGATGAATTCGCGGCGCGGTTCGACCACGTCACCCATCAGGCGGGTAAAGATCTCGTCGGCGACATCGGCCTGGTCGATCTCGACCTGCAGCATCGACCGGTTCGACGGATCGAGCGTGGTTTCCCACAACTGATCGGCGTTCATCTCGCCCAGGCCCTTGTAGCGCTGGATGCTCAGGCCCTTGCGTCCGGCGGTCAGGATCGCGTCGAGCAACTGGGACGGGCGGGCGACCAGCTTCTCGCCCTTGCCGGCCGCGACCGGTGCCTCTTCCTCTTCGCCCGCTGCCTCGTCGGTCGCCGCGGCACCCTTCAGCGGGACCAGCTTGGCGAGCGCAGCGTAATTCTCTGCTGCTTCGGCGGCCAGCGCATGGAGCTTGCGCCCCTCGGCCGAGCCCAGGAACGCGGCCTCGACGATGTGGTGGTCGGTCACGCCGCGCCAGATGCGCTGGAAGTGATAGCCGCCTTCCTCCGACATCTGCGCGGTCCAGCGCGCGTCGCTGTCGGTCTGGTCGAGCCGCTGGGTGACCGCGGCGAGGCGCGCCGTGCGGTCTTCGCGCGAGGCTTCGGGATCGAGCGCGCCGGCCAGTGCCAGCGCCTCGACGATGTTGGCGTCGTAGCGGCGCGGCACGAAGCGCATCAGCGTGCGCATCCGCCGGGCATGGTCGACCAGCGTGCGCAGGTCCTCGCCCGAGCGCGTACCGCCGATGGTCTCCAGTGCCAGCAGGCCGACGCCGGCATCGACCAGATACTGGTCGAGCGCCGCGTCGTCCTTGAGATAGACTTCCGACCGGCCCTTCGCGGCCTTATACAGCGGCGGCTGGGCGATGTAGAGGTGCCCGGCCTGGATGATCTCGGGCATCTGGCGGTAGAAAAAGGTCAGCAGCAGCGTGCGGATGTGCGCGCCGTCGACGTCGGCGTCGGTCATGATGACGACCTTGTGGTACCGCAGCTTTTCCAGGTTGAAGTCGTCACGGCCGATGCCGGTGCCCATCGCCTGGATGAGCGTGCCGATCTCGCGGCTCGACAGCATCCGGTCGAAGCGCGCGCGCTCGACGTTCAGGATCTTGCCGCGCAGGGGCAGGATCGCTTGGTAATGCCGGTCGCGGCCCTGCTTGGCCGATCCGCCGGCCGAGTCGCCCTCGACCAGGAACAGTTCGGACTTGGCGGGGTCGCGCTCCTGACAGTCGGCCAGCTTGCCGGGCAGGCTGGCGATATCCATCACGCCCTTGCGCCGGGTCAGCTCGCGCGCTTTCTTCGCTGCCTCGCGCGCGGCCGCCGCGTCGATCACCTTCTGGATGATCGCCTTGGCGGTCGCGGGGTTCTCCTCCAGCCATTCGGCCATCTTGTCGGCCATCAGGCTCTCGAGCGGCTGGCGGACTTCGGATGAGACCAGCTTGTCCTTTGTCTGGCTGCTGAACTTCGGATCGGGCAGCTTGACGCTGACGATCGCGGTCAGTCCTTCGCGCATGTCGTCGCCGGTGAGGGAGACCTTTTCCTTCTTCAGCAACCCCGACTTGTCGGCGTAGTTGTTGATCGTGCGGGTCAGCGCGGCGCGGAAGGCGGCGATATGCGTGCCGCCGTCGCGCTGGGGGATGTTGTTGGTGAACGCCAGGACGTTCTCGTAATAGCTGTCGTTCCACTCCAGCGCGACGTCGATCGTCACGTCGTCGCGGGTGCCCGCGATCGCCACCGGATCGGGCATCAGCGGCGTCTTGTTGCGGTCGAGATACTTCACGAACGCAGCGATGCCGCCTTCGTAATAGAGCTCGACTTCCTTCACCTCCTCGTGCCGCGCGTCGCGCAGGAACAGGCGCACGCCCGAATTCAGGAAGGCGAGTTCGCGGTAGCGGTGCTCGAGCTTCTCGAAGTCATACTCGGTGATCTTGAACGTGGCGGGGCTGGCGAGGAAGGTGACCTTCGTGCCCTTCTTGCCCTCAGGCGCGGGTCCGACGACCTTCAGCGGCGCGACCGCGTCACCGAAGGCGAAGCGCATGTAATTTTCTTCGCCGTCGCGCCAGATCGTCAGGTCGAGCCATTCGCTGAGCGCGTTGACCACCGAAACGCCAACGCCGTGCAGGCCGCCCGACACCTTGTACGCATTGTCGTCCGACGTGTTCTCGAACTTACCGCCGGCGTGTAGCTGGGTCATGATGACTTCGGCTGCCGACACGCCCTCTTCGGGATGGATCCCGGTCGGGATACCGCGGCCGTTGTCCTCGACGCTGACCGAGCCATCGGCGTTCAGCTGGATGACGATGCGGTCGCAATGCCCGGCCAGCGCCTCGTCGATCGCATTGTCGCTGACTTCGAACACCATGTGGTGCAGGCCGGACCCGTCGTCGGTGTCTCCGATATACATGCCCGGCCGCTTGCGCACCGCGTCCAGGCCCTTGAGCACCTTGATCGAGGAGGCGCCGTAATCGTTGGTATTCGGGATCGTTTCGGGAGTGTCAGCCATGCCGGGCATATAGGCATGCGTGCAGTGTAACGAAAGCGAAATGGGCGCCCGGCACCATGGCCGGGCGCCCATCACATCGCGCTTAGAACTCGCTTGCGCGGCGGCCGAGGAGCGTGATCTCGACGCGGCGATTCTGGCGCATGCCCTGCGGGGTCGCGTTGGAGGCGACCGGCTGACGTTCACCGAAGCCCTTCACGCTAAAGCGCGCGCGTGTCACGCCCATCTGGTCGAACGCGGCCCGCACCGCATCGGCCCGGCGCAGCGACAGCGCATCGTTATGCGCATCGGTGCCACGCGAATCGGTATGCCCGTCGATCGCAACTCGGACACCGGGATTGGACCGCAGATAGCCTGCCAGCGCCTCCAGCTTGTTGACCGCGCCGGGGCGCAGCACCGCGCTGTCGGTGGCGAACAGCACGTCCTCCTGCAAGCTCAGCGTCGCGCCGCGCGGGGTCTGGCGGAAGCCGTAGCCGCGCATCGCGCCGCGGTCCCACCCGCCGCCGACCGCGGGCCCCGGGCGCCGCCAGCCGGCATCGCGCGCATCCCAGTCGAACCGGCCCCGGCCGTCGCCGGCCACGTCGGCGAAGACGTCGTTCGCACGCTGCGCTTCGTTCGGACCGATCAGGCCATCGCGGTTGCGGTCGAAGTTGCGCGCGACCCACGCGCGGCCGCGCACCGACGCACGCAGTTCCGGGAACAGCAGCCGCACGCCCGGACCCACCAAGCGCGTCTCGCGCCCGCCCGGACGGCCGCCCGACCAGTCCCAGCGATCCTGTGCCGACGCCGCCGGTACGGTGGCGAGCGTTGCGGCGGCTGCCAGCGTGGCCATCATCGTCTTCGTACGCATTGAACTACTCCTTTGAACGTCCCGCTCCTTGATTCCCGAATGGCCCTACGCATTTGAACCCCAGCTTGATCCATGTGACAGGAAAGGTTCAGGCGCTTGCATCCCGGGCCGCCCCACGCCAAGGGATGCGGCAATCCGTTTTCGCGACGTGAAGGACGTAATCCTTGGCCACCGTGTCCAAACCTGCCCGCCCACGGGCTCCGCATCTCCAGGTCTATACCTGGGGACCGCACATGCTTGTTTCGATCCTGCACCGGGCGACCGGCAGTGGTCTCGCGACGGTCGGCACGATCCTGTTCGTGTGGTGGCTCGCTGCCGCTGCGGCCGGGGAGGAAGCCTATGCCACGTTCCTGTCGTGGTTCACCGGTGACTGGGCGCCGCTCGGCTACATTCTGGGCGTCGGCCTGACCTGGGCGTTCTTCCAGCATATGGCGAACGGCGTGCGCCACCTGTTCATGGACCTGGGCGCGAACTTCGAGCTGAAGGGCAACCGGGCATCGGCTGTCGCCACGCTCGCCTTTGCAGGCCTCGCGACCGCGGCCTTCTGGGCCTATATCGTACTGGGGCGCTGAGACATGGGTAACGGAACCTCGATCGGCCGCGTCCGTGGCCTCGGCAGTGCCAAGGAAGGCACGCATCACTGGTGGCACCAGCGGCTGACGGCGGGCACCAACCTGCTGCTGATGCTGTGGTTCTTCATCAGCATCGCGCGCCTGCCGGGCTATGGCCTGGCGGACGTGACCAAATGGCTGTCGACGCCGTGGACTGCGTTGCCGCTGGTCCTGCTGGTCGTCAGCGTGTTCTACCATTTCCGCCTCGGGTTGCAGGTCGTGATCGAGGATTACCAGCATGACGCCAGCCGCGTCGCGGGCCTCATCCTCCTCAACCTCTTCACGGTGGGCGCCGCGGCGACCGCCATCTTTTCGATCCTCAAGATCGCCTTCACCGGAAGCGTGAACTGATGGCTGACAGCTACAAGATCATCGACCACACCTATGACGCCGTCGTCGTTGGCGCGGGCGGTTCGGGCCTGCGCGCCACGATGGGCGCGGCCGAAGCGGGGCTGAAGACCGCGTGCATCACCAAGGTGTTCCCGACCCGGTCGCACACCGTGGCGGCGCAGGGCGGCATCGCGGCGTCGCTCGGCAACAACACGCCGGACCATTGGTCGTGGCACATGTACGACACCGTCAAGGGCTCCGACTGGCTCGGCGACCAGGACGCGATCGAATACATGGTCCGCAACGCACCGCAGGCGGTGTACGAGCTGGAACACGCCGGCGTGCCCTTCAGCCGGAACGAGAACGGCACGATCTATCAGCGCCCCTTCGGCGGGCACATGCAGAACATGGGCGCGGGCCCGCCGGTGCAGCGCACCTGCGCCGCGGCCGACCGGACCGGCCACGCCATGCTCCACGCGCTGTACCAGCAGAGCCTGAAGTACGACGCCGACTTCTTCATCGAATATTTCGCGCTCGACCTCATCATGGAGGATGGCGCCTGCCGCGGCGTCATCGCCATGTGCATGGAGGACGGCAGCATCCACCGCTTCCGCGCCCATGCCGTCGTTCTGGCGACGGGCGGCGGGGGCCGGGTGTACCAGTCGGCGACGTCGGCGCACACCTGCACCGGCGACGGCAACGCCATGGTGCTGCGTGCCGGGCTGCCGCTGCAGGACATGGAATTCGTCCAGTTCCACCCGACCGGCATCTACGGCGCCGGCGTGCTCATCACCGAGGGCGCGCGCGGCGAGGGCGGGTATCTGACCAATTCCGAGGGCGAGCGCTTCATGGAGCGCTATGCTCCGTCGGCCAAGGACCTCGCCAGCCGCGACGTCGTCAGCCGCAGCATGGCCATGGAAATCCGCGAGGGCCGCGGCGTCGGCAAGGAGAAGGATCATATCTTCCTCCACCTCGACCACATCGACCCCAAGGTGCTGGCCGAGCGGCTGCCGGGCATCACCGAGACCGGCAAGGTCTTCGCCGGCGTCGACCTGACCCGCAAGCCGCTGCCGGTGGTGCCGACCGTCCACTACAACATGGGCGGCATTCCCTGTAACTATCACGGCGAAGTCGTTCGCAATCAGAACGGCGACCCCGACAGCGTCGTGCCGGGGCTGTTCGCGGTCGGCGAAGCGGCGTGCGTTTCGGTGCACGGCGCCAACCGCCTCGGCTCCAACTCGCTGATCGACCTGGTCGTCTTCGGCCGCGCCACGGGGCTGCGGCTTAAGGAGATCATCAAGCCGCATACCCAGCACAATCCGCTGCCCAAGGGCTCGGAGGACATGGCGCTCGCCCGGCTCGACCACTTCCGCCAGGCGAAGGGCGGCACGCCGACCGCGACGATCCGTGCCGACATGCAGAAGACGATGCAGCGCCACGCCGCGGTGTTCCGCGACAGCAAGCTGCTCGCCGAGGGCGTCGAGCATATGGACCAAGTCTATCAGGGCATGGGCGACATCGGCATCACCGACCGCTCGATGATCTGGAACACCGACCTCATTGAGACGCTGGAGCTCGACAATCTGATCGGCCAGGCCGTCGTGACGATCCGCTGCGCAGAAAACCGCAAGGAAAGCCGCGGCGCGCACATGCACGAGGATTTCCCCGAGCGCGACGACGCCAACTGGATGAAGCACACCATCGCGACATTCGACGGCTGGGGCGGCAAGGGCGGATCGGTGGCGATCGATTACCGGCCGGTGCATGACTACACGCTGACCGACGACATCGAATACATTGAGCCGAAGAAGCGGGTGTACTGAGCCGGCGCGCTAGGCCGTAGCGAAGCTACGGACGCGCACCTCCGCGCCGGCTCCGGCCGGCGGCGCTATAGCGCCGTCCGACGACGCGGGATTTACTCCCGCGGCGGGGCTGGTGAGACTTACTTCGCCCGCCCTATACCCCCCATTCGCCCTGAGCTCGTCGAAGGGCCGCCCTTCTTCTTCTGACTTCACGGCTTGCGGCACGAAGTACGGTGCTTCGACAAGCTCAGCACGAACGGGGAGGGGGTGGTCCTCCACCAATTCAGCACCAACGGGGAGGGGGCCGTCCTCGGTTAGGTCGTCCGGGGCTATCGAAGAGACGCCGTCCTCCCGTGCTCCGGCGCAGGCCGGAGCGGTGGCCTTGTCAGGCTCGCGCTCACCAACGCTCCGGCCGTCGCCGGAGCACGGTTCGCTCGGGCAAGCATCCGCCCCCACATCCCCCGCCAGCAGCTCGGCGAAGAACCGCACCCGCTCGGCCTCCTGCGGCACGCGCTTGGCTTCAAGCTCGCGCGCATTCCAGGTTTCGACCGCGTCCAGTTCGTCGTCGCTCAGCGACCGGCAGTAGCCGCCGTTGCCATAGGCGCCGTCCTCCACGCCGTCGAAGCCGGCGGGCGGGGGGAAGGCGGTGCGCCAGTCTTCGGCGTAGTCGCTCCACCAGACGCCATAGTCTTCGTTCCGGGGAAGTTGAGAAAGTTGAGAGCTGTGGGCGTCTTCCTTGGCCGGCGCGGCGAGCGACACCAGCCCGCCGGCCTCCGCCCGCGCCCAGTCGGCGGCCGACCAGTCGTGGCGGTGCGCGGGGTCGAGGTCGTGGACGTGCACCTCGCCCGCATGGCCGGCGCCGGTGCGGCGGTAGAGATCGGCGCGGGCCAGCGCGACGATCGGCGCGATCGCGGCCGATTCGCCTTCGGTCGTGCGCAGCGACAGGAACAGCCCGGCCTGCGCTGGCGACGCGTCGCCGCCGATGATGTCGAGATAGCGGTCCCAGTCCTGCGCCGCGAGCCGCGCCGCACGCGCGTCGCCGGTGCGGTCGGGCACGTCGGCCGCGGCGATCCTGTCGAGCCGTGTCAGCAGCGCGAGCGCCAGGCGGTTGTCGTGGCGGTGGCGCTCCACCCGCTCGCCCTTCGGATTGACGGCGTAGTCGACATTGCCCTTCAGCGCGCGGCCCATCAGCTCGTCGGCCAGGCGATTGCGCTGGAGCAGCTGCGCGGCGCTCCACCCGACCGCAAAGGCGGCGCCGGCGGCGCGCTTGCGAAAGGCATAGGCGGAGGTCGCCGACATGCCGACGAGCGTCGCCGCGTCCGAGACGGTGCACCCCTGCGCCAGATAATCGAGGAAGCCGCGCTGCCGGTCGGGCGTCCAGCCGTCGGCGCGGCGCGCGGTGGTGAACGCGGGGCCCTCCGTGGCGGCGGTGCGGGCGAAATCCTCCTGCAGATCGTCGGGGTCGAGCGGGCGGTTGGCGAGATGATCGTCGTCGTCCGCCGTGGCGCGCTCGCGCGCGGTGGCGCGGGTGGCGGGGAAGGTGCCGGCGTAGGCGGCGGCGACGTCAGTGCGAGCGGGGATGGCCGGGGCGGTGATGCCCTCGATGGGGGTCATCATGGTCATGCCCGGCCCTCCGGCATGTGGGGGCGGGTGGCGGCGGTCGGCCGGTCGCGTGTCGGGTGTGCCATGGGTCCCTCCTGTTCAAGAGGGGAGATCAGTTATACGAAGATTTCCAACTAGGAAAGTTCCTATGTTCGGCGCCGCGAGAGCGCAGCGAAGCTGCGCGCGAGCGCCCCCGATGCTACCCGACCGACGACGCGGCTTTACCGCAGCGAGCGCTTAAGCGGCCCTTAAAAGCCCAGCATCATACGATAGGCCTTCACTTAAGAACATGACTTCCTTTCCAGAAACTGTCGGACCCGCGCTGTACTGAAGGACAAGGCTGACTGGAGTGCGCCAAGAATATAGCTGACGGATTTCGTCAACATCATCGTAGCTTACCAGCCAATGTCTTAAATATGATTTCATAAGCCGAGCGATCGCTTCATGGTCAGAATGATTATAGTAATTTCTATAAAGCCTCTGTCCCTTGATATAATAGGGGGGATCTAAATAAGTGAGCTCCGGTTCTCGGCCGCAATTACTTGAGATGAAGCTAAGCGCATCCTCATTCTTTACCGATATTCTATCTTTTGCACTCCCGATAAGCTGCAGCATGGTCAGCTGATCATCTAGAGAAAATCGGGCGTCCATCTTATAAGTACCAGATTGAGCATATCCACCTATCGGGCCAGCGCCTTCAATAATCCCTGATCTATTTGTCCGATTAAGGTAATAAGCGGCAAATCCAAGCTCTAGTTCATTAGAAGATTTAGGGGACAGCCATATTGCCTTCTGGTTGTGCCATTCATCAATATTGAACTTTATGTCGTGGACTTTTCGTTGAAACTCAGAGTTTCTATTAATTACAGCCCACCAAAAAGAGTATATGGCTGGATCGATATCGTTGAGAATGATGGATTTTGCATATCCCGCAAACAACAAATTTAGAGCCAGTCCGGCGCCGCCGGCGTACGGTTCCCTGTATGTGCAATTATAAAGACTGTTCCTCGCAATCAGATCGGCCATAAATGGAAAAAGCTTTGACTTTCCGCCTGGATAGCGGAGTGGTGAGCGTATAACAGTCATATATTGCGCTTAATAAACTGATCAATGCAATCACGAGCCGAAAACAAGCGAAGTGGGTTCGGTATTATATTCGCGTGCGACCCAAGATTGACATAGTCTAAATGGGCTTTTCTAAACTCCGATAATACTTGCTTATCGGATTGGGGCAAGCTCAACGCCGGGGACATAGCCAGCTGTATTGCTGATTCTAAACTCAGAGAAGTGCCCTTTTTATTTGCATCCTTCTCATCAATGATGTGCTTCAATATGGACTCAACAATGTTCCGCAAAAGGAATGTACCTGCGGCTGGATACACCTGGCAGTTGAGATTTCTCGCCTCTTTAGCAAGCTGTTTGATCAGCTGATTGTGTTTCGTGACGGGATAATTAAAAAGAGCGCCAGACTTAAGATTAGGACTTTTGGAATTATTATCTTGTTCTGTCTTGTCGATTTTATCATCACCAGACTTTTTGTCATTACTCTCACCAGATTTCACGCCCGCTTTGAAATCCTTGAATACATCGTCGTAGCCGGCAGTGGCGCCGAGGCCCTTCTCTGGTGCAATCACAAGCTTCCGTACCAAATGCTGCAACTTTTGGTCGGCATAAGGGGTGTTAAACTTTATCAGCAAATTATCTCTGTCAAATTCAATCCCAACCTTATCCTTATGCCCTTGAGCCTGCAGAAAGCGAATGGGAGGATTGAACTCAACAGATGGGTCTTCCAAAATCTCCCGCTCTTCGTTACTCCAGTTGAATGTCAGAGCATTGAGATAAAGACCATATTCGAGAATATAGTCTCTTATTTGCCCCTTGCGCCGATCAAAAGCAGCTGCGAGAGATGCAACTGAGCGGCCTGATTGATGCTCGTCATAAACGGCTTTTCGACTTCCAAGATAACCCCACTTTGATTTGTCTCCCAATCCAAAGTGGGCGCTCGCCATTATTGGAAGAAGATCGTCGCGCGATGGCGCGATAGAGCATTCGATGTTGAGAAGCTTTGACTTCGATTCTTCAGTTATAGCCGGTATCTTAGCCTGATACTGCTTGGCCGGCTTCAAAAGGCCCGTGAGCAACTTATAGGTCGCTATCCGGCGATTACCTTCGATTACGGTATAACGATTTCCACATTTAACGACGTACGGTCGTTCTGCGCCAACATTTCGACTCTCGCTCGCAATTTTTTCAAGAAGCTCGCCCAGGCGCTCATGAGCAAACATGTAGTCAACTATCTCTACCTCTGTTTTCAGAGGTTTTAGTGTGACTAGCCTTGGATTGCGGACATCTAGTTCAATTTTCTCAAGCGGTACCGAACTGTAGGTGAAATTATCGAACATCCCCGTCTCCCTGCGCAGATGCTAGCTCAGCGCTGGACCGACAGGCAAGAACTTACGTTTAAAAATTGGCATATACAGTCAAAATGGATTCTTTGCATCGAATCTTTTTGAACCTTCTAGTCATCACGATGACGTGAAAACGATCAGAGTAGCAGTCGATCGGTCAAATTGCCCAATCCGCACCCCTGCTCACTCCGCCGCCACCGCGTGTCCTTCGGCGCCCGCACCGCCCTTCAACAACGGCGCCAAATACCGCCCGGTAAAGCTCCGCGGCTCCTGCACGACAACCTCAGGTGTCCCCTCCGCCACAATCTCCCCACCCTTCACGCCGCCCTCCGGCCCCAGGTCAAGAATCCAGTCCGCCGTCTTGATGACGTCGAGGTTATGCTCGATCACCACCACCGTATTCCCCTGCTCGACCAGCGCGTGGAGGACTTCGAGCAATTTGCGGACGTCCTCGAAGTGCAACCCCGTGGTCGGCTCGTCCAGGATGTACAGCGTGTTGCCGGTGGCGCGGCGGGAGAGTTCCTTGGCGAGCTTCACGCGCTGCGCCTCGCCGCCCGACAGGGTCGTCGCCTGCTGGCCGACCTTGACGTAGCCGAGGCCGACTTCGGCCAGCATCGCCATCTTGTCGCGGATGGGGGGCACGGCCTTGAAGAATTCGACCGCGTCCTCGACCGTCATGTCGAGCACTTCGGCGATGCTCTTGCCCTTGTGCTTCACCTCCAGCGTCTCGCGGTTGTAGCGGGCGCCGTGGCAGACGTCGCAGGTGACGTAGACGTCGGGGAGGAAGTGCATCTCGATCTTGAGCACGCCGTCGCCCTGGCACGCTTCGCAGCGGCCGCCCTTGACGTTGAAGCTGAAGCGGCCCGGCTTGTAGCCGCGCGCCTGCGCCTCCGGCAGGCCCGCAAACCAGTCGCGGATCTGGGTGAACGCGCCGGTGTAGGTCGCCGGGTTCGACCGCGGGGTGCGGCCGATCGGCGACTGGTCGATGTCGATGACCTTGTCGAGGTGCTTGAGGCCGGTGATCGCGTCGTGCTTGCCGCTGAGGATGCGCGCGCCGTTCAGCTCGCGCGCGGCGGCGGCGTAGAGCGTGTCGATGGTGAAGCTCGACTTGCCCGATCCCGACACGCCGGTGATGCAGGTGAAGGTGCCGAGCGGGATCGACGCGGTGACGCCCTTCAGATTGTTGGCGGTCGCGTTCTGGACGGTCAGCTTCTTGCCGTTGCCCTTGCGGCGCTTGGTCGGCACGGGGACTTCGCGGGTGCCGTTCAGGTAATCGGCGGTGACGCTGCCCTTGGATTTCAGGATCTGCTTCAGCGTGCCCTTGGCGACGATCTCGCCGCCGTGGACGCCGGCGCCGGGCCCCATGTCGATGACGTAATCGGCCATGCGGATCGCGTCTTCGTCATGCTCTACGACGATGACGGTGTTGCCGAGATCGCGCAGGCGGCGGAGCGTGGCGAGCAGCATGTCGTTGTCGCGCTGGTGCAGGCCGATGCTGGGTTCGTCGAGGACGTAGAGCACGCCCGAGAGCCCTGAGCCGATTTGGCTCGCCAGGCGGATGCGCTGGCTCTCGCCGCCCGACAGCGTGCCGGACGTGCGGTCGAGGTTGAGGTAATCGAGCCCGACGTTGTTGAGGAAGCCCAGGCGTTCGAGGATTTCCTTCAGGATGCGTTCGGCAATCGCGGTCTGTTGCGGGTTCAGCGTCGCGGGCATGGCGGTGAACCAGGCGAGCGCGTCGACCACCGACAGGCGGGTGGCGTGGCTGATGTCCTCGCCGGCGATCTTCACCGCGCGCGCCTCGGGCTTCAGGCGGGCGCCGTGGCAGGTCTCGCACGGGCGGCTCGACTGATACTTCGACAGCTCCTCGCGCATCCACGCGCTTTCGGTCGAGAGCATGCGTCGCGTGAGGTTGCCGATGACGCCCTCGAACGGCTTCTTCACGTCGTAGGACTTGCGGCCGTCGATGAAGGTGAGGGTGACGGGCTTGCCCTTGGTGCCGTGGAGGATGACGGCCTGTTGCTCAGGGCTAAGGTCGGACCAGGACGTGTCGAGGCTGAAGCTGAACGCCTTGGCGAGGGAGCCGAGCACCTGCATGTAATAGGGCGAGGGCGGGTTGGACTTCGCCCAGGGCACGACCGCGCCCTTCTTGATGCTCAAGCTATGGTTGGGGACGACGAGGTCTTCGTCGAACACCAGCTTTTCGCCGAGACCATCGCAGGCCGGGCAGGCGCCCTGCGGCGCGTTGAACGAGAAGAGGCGCGGCTCGATCTCGGGGATGGTGAAGCCGCTGACGGGGCAGGCGAATTTCTCGCTGAAGACGATGCGGTTGGCGGGGACGCCGGCGTTCTTCATCGCGCCCGCATTGGTCGCGTCGTTCTCGCGGCCGGGCACGACGCCGTCGACCAGGTCGGCATAGGCGAGACCCTCGGCCAGCTTCAGCGCGACCTCGAAGCTTTCGGCGAGACGCGTGGCCTGGTCGGGGTTCACGACGATGCGGTCGACGACGACCTCGATGTCGTGCTTGTACTTCTTGTCGAGTGCGGGGGCTTCGTCGATGTTGTGGAGCTCGCCGTCGATGCGCACGCGGCTGAACCCCGCCTTCTGCCACTCGGCGAGTTCCTTGCGATACTCGCCCTTGCGGCCCCGCACGACGGGGGCGAGCAGGTAGAGGCGGGTGCCCTCGGGCAGCGCCATCACGCGGTCGACCATCTGGCTGACGGTCTGCGCGCTGATCGGCAGGCCGGTGACCGGCGAATAGGGAACGCCGACGCGCGCCCAGAGGAGCCGCATATAATCGTAGATCTCGGTGACCGTCGCGACCGTCGAACGCGGATTGCGCGAGGTCGTCTTCTGCTCGATCGAGATGGCGGGCGACAGACCCTCGATATGATCGACGTCGGGCTTCTGCATCAGTTCGAGGAACTGGCGGGCATAGGCCGACAGCGACTCGACGTAGCGGCGCTGACCCTCGGCATAGATGGTGTCGAACGCGAGGGAGGACTTGCCCGAGCCCGAGAGGCCGGTGATGACGGTCAGCGTGTCGCGCGGGATGTCGACGCTGACGTCCTTCAGGTTATGCTCGCGCGCGCCGCGGACGGAGATGTGGGTCAGGCTCATGGCGCTCTTCCGTTCCAGATTTGTTCGCTGGGAGCAAGCGCCCCGCGCCCGCCAACGCCTGAAATGGGAATGGGTGGCACGGGCGGCAAGGCGGGCGGGGTCTTGGCAATGCCCGCGCGTGTATTATATTCCCGATACACTTAAGAGGTGACCGATGGCCAAGAAGGGCAAATTGCCGAAGACGATCGCCGGCGTGAAGCTGCCGAAGACGGTGCGCAAGCCGGCGGAGAAGCTGATCGCCAAGGCGCAGACGCCGGAAGGGCGCCGGATGCTGGCGGCGGGCTTCGCGATCGCGGCGAGTGCGCTGGCGACGCGGTCGACGCCCAAGCCGCACGACACGCCGCCGCCGCGCCCGCCCGAACCACCCGTGCCGCCGGTCGCACCCGATGCGCCGCCGCCCCCTTCGACACCGCCTACGCCGCCGCCCGATGGCATGGGGCAGGGCGCGGTCGATCCGCACGCGATCGCCGACGCGGTCGGCAAGGCGGCGAGCGCGTTCATCGACGGGTTCTTCAACCGGCGACGGTGACGATCCGCTGGCCGCAGTTACTCACCCGGCGCACAGGCAAACTTAAATCATAGTTTAGGCAACGCGGCGCACGGCGCATCGTTCTGCGGTCTCATGGATCGGGCGTGACTCGCTCCATTCGAGGAGCACGCGGTTCATGAATGACTACAAGGACGTCCTTGCCGGCAAATGCCCGTTCGGCGGCGATCGCATCGGCGGCGCACACACCAATCCGCCGACGCTGCAGGACTGGTACCCCAATCGCCTGCGCGTCGAGCAGCTGCACCGCGATGGCCCGCGCGCCAATCCGCTGGGCGAGGACTTCGATTACAAGGCGGCGTTTGAAGCGATCGACCTTCAGGCGTTGAAGGCGGAGATCAAGGCATTCCTGACGACCTCGGTCGCGTGGTGGCCGTCCGATTACGGCAATTACGGGCCGCAGATGATCCGCATGGCGTGGCATTCGGCCGGCACCTATCGCATCGCCGACGGCCGCGGCGGGGCTGGCGAGGCGATGCAGCGCTTCGCGCCCGTCGACAGCTGGTGGGACAACGGCAACACCGACAAGTCGCACCGACTGATCTGGCCGATCAAGCAGAAATACGGCGCTGCGCTGTCGTGGGCCGACCTGATCGTGCTGACCGGCAATTGCGCGCTCGAGATCATGAACTTCCCGACCTACGGCTTCGCCGGTGGGCGCCACGACGCGTGGGAGGCCGACGACGCGACCTATTGGGGGCCGGAAGTCGTCGACATGACGACGGTCGAATCCTTCGACAAGATGACCGACCGATCAAAGCGGTGGCGCGGGCAGAACGGCGATGCCGATTACGACCTGGAACAGCCGCTGGCCGCGACCAACCAGGCGATCATCTACGTCGATCCCGAAGGCCCGAACAAGAGCGGCGACCCGATCGAATCCGCGCGCGATATCCGCATCGCCTTCACCCGGATGGCGATGAACGACGAGGAGACGGTGGCGCTGATCGCCGGCGGCCATGCGTTCGGCAAGAGCCACGGCATGGTGAAATCCGATCGCATCGGCGCGCCGCCCGAAATGGCGCCGATCGAGCAGATGGGGCTCGGCTGGCACAATCCGGAAGGGTCCGGCAACGCCGAGCACACGATGACCAACGGGATCGAGGGCAGCTGGACGCCCGATCCGACCACGTGGGACAACAGCTACCTCGAAAACCTGTTCAGGTTCGACTGGGAACAGACCCACAGCCCGGCCGGCGCGTTGCAATGGACGCCGATCGACAAGTCCGCGCCGCACACGCCCGACGCGCATATCGCGGGGCAGACGCATCCGCTGATGATGATGACCAGCGACCTCGCGCTGAAGATGGACCCGGTCTATCGCCCGATCTGCGAGCGCTTCCTGGCTGACTTCGACTATTTCACCGAGCAGTTCTCGAAGGCGTGGTACAAGCTGACGCACCGCGACATGGGGCCGAAGGAACGGTACCTGGGCGAGGAGCGCACGATCGAGGACGACCTGTTGTGGCAGGATCCGATCCCGCCGGTCGATCATCCGCTGATCGACGCGGGCGACATCGACGCGCTGAAGCAGGCGATCCGAGATACGGGGCTGTCGGTATCCGACCTTGCGTTTACCGCGTTTTCGGCGGCCTCGACCTTCCGCACGACCGACAAGCGCGGCGGGGCGAACGGCGCGCGCATCGCGCTCGCCCCGCAAAAGGACTGGGCGATCAACCAGCGGACGCGACCGGTGATCGCGCGGTTGCAGCAGGTGATGGCCGACTTCAACGGCGCGGCGGGCGGTGGCAAGCGCGTGTCGCTGGCCGACCTGATCGTGCTGGCCGGCACCGTCGCGGTCGAACGGGCGGCGGCCGACGCGGGTGACGCGGTTGCGGTGCCGTTCGTCCCCGGCCGGATGGATACCGACGATGCGCGGACCGACGCCGACAGCTTCGAATGGCTGCGGCCGGTCGTCGACGGCTTGCGCAACTACATCGACGATGCGTTCGACGATGTCGCGCAAGGCAAGCTTTCGCCCGAGCAGATGGCGCTCGATCGCGCCGCGCAAATGGGACTGTCGGCGCCCGAATGGGTGGTGCTGACCGGTGGTCTGCGGGCGCTCGGCGCCAATTGGGACGGCTCGGCGGACGGCGTCTTCACCGACCGCGTCGGCGTGCTGAGCACCGACTTCTTCACCACGCTGACGAGCATGGACTATGTGTGGAAGGCGGCGGACGGCGGCGGGCATCGCTTCCATCTGGTGACGCGCGACGGCGGGAAGCAGCGCTTCACCGCGACGCGCAACGACCTGATCTTCGGCGCCAATTCGCAGCTGCGCGCCATCGCCGAAGTCTATGCGGCCGCCGATGCGCACCAGCGTTTCATCCGCGACTTCGTGGCGGTCTGGACGAAGGTGATGATGGCAGACCGGTTCGACTGCCACCAGTGACCCGCCCGGACTGGTGTCCGCGCTCAGTGCGGCGCCAGCCCCAGTTCCACGCCGGTCTTGTCGTGCAACGCGAAGCGATCGACCAGATCGGCGCTCGCGCGGTTGTAGCCGATCACTTCGACGGTGCGTCCGTCGCGGCGCAGGCGGGCAACGACGGTGTCGAGCGCGCCGACGCCCGAGATATCCCAGAAATGCGCTGCCGCCACGTCGATGGTGACGTGCGCCGCGGTGCCCGCATCCTGGAACGCGCGGGTAAAGCGGTCGACCGAGGCGAAGAAGATCTGGCCGGTGACGCGGTAGGTGGTGTGCGCCCCGTCCCCGCTGTCCTCGCGCGCCACCGCGAACATCCGCTGGACCTTGCCGGCAAAGAAGATGCCCGACAGCAGCACGCCGGCCAGCACGCCCAGCGACAGGTCGCGGGTCGCGACGACCACGACGACGGTCGTCACCATCACCACCGATGACGTTGGCGGATGGCGGCGCAGGTTCGCGATCGAATTCCAGCTGAACGTTCCGATCGACACCATCATCATGACCGCGACGAGTGCCGGCATCGGCACGCGGCCGACGAAGGGCCCGAGCACCGCGAGCAGGAACAGCAGGAAGGCACCCGCGACGAAGGTCGACAGCCGCCCGCGCCCGCCCGAGGTCACGTTGATGACCGACTGGCCGATCATCGCGCAGCCGCCCATGCCGCCGACCAGCGCCGCGACGATGTTCGCGCCGCCTTGCCCGGCGCATTCGACGCGCTTGGCGCTGTCGGTGTCGGTCATGTCGTCGACGATCTGCGCGGTCAGGAGCGATTCCAGCAGCCCGACCGCCGCCATCGTCAGCGAATAGGGCAGGATGATCCACAGCGTGTCGAGCGTCAGCGGCACGTTCGGCAGCGTCAGGCTCGGCAGCCCCTCGGGCAGCTTCCCCATGTCGCCGACGGTGTTGACGGTCAGACCCAGGCCGATGCTGAGCGCGCTGAGTACCAGGATCGCGACCAGCGGCGACGGGATCGCGCGTGTCAGCCGCGGGAACCCGTAGATGATGGCGAGGCCGCCGGCGACCATCGCATAGGTCTGCCACCCGACGCCCGTCAGCTGGGGGAGCTGTGCGAGGAAGATCAGGATCGCCAGCGCATTGACGAAACCGGTGATGACCGACCGCGACACGAACTGCATGACCAGGTTCAGCCGCAGCAGCCCGGCGACGATCTGGATGATCCCCATCAGGATCGTCGCGGCGAACAGGTAGTCGACGCCGTGGTCGCGCACCAGCGGCACGACGACGACCGCAACCGCGGCGGTCGCGGCGGAAATCATGCCCGGTCGACCGCCGACCAGCGAAATAACGATGGCGATCGCGACCGAGGCATACAGCCCGACGCGCGGATCGACGCCGGCGATGATCGAGAAGCCGATCGCTTCGGGTATCAGCGCCAGTGCGACGACGATGCCGGCCAGCACGTCGCGGCGGGCGGCGGCGCCGTCAGTGAACCACTGGCGGCGATACATAGGAAAATCGAACGTCATGGAATGTCCACATCAGGGCACATGGCGCGACGAAGCGGCGCTAAAGGGTTGCATGTGTGATGTTGTCCGGCGGATCGGCGGCCGGAATAGCCACCCGGGTTTGCACCGGGTCCTTGCGATTGCCGCGCGCCTTAACCGAAACCAGGCGGCGTGCGCAACCGCGGACGGTGCGGGGTCAGGATGCCGCGAAGGTCGGGGCCTTCGCGAAATCCTCTCGCCCGAACGGCCGGTCGCGGAACATATAGCCATAATAGAAGTCGCGCAGCCGCCGGTGGAAAGCGCGGATGCGGTCCTGGTACGCAAGCTGCGCGGCCAGATCGGTGCGGGCGAGACGGGTCAGCAGCGCCTGCACGCCGACCGAGGGGAGTGCCCAGCCGATCGCGGTCGCCACGGCTGCGCGCCGCTCCAGCCCTGCGCGATAGGCGCGGACCTGCGGCGCGACGCTGTCGTCCCCGTTCTGGTGAAAGGCGAAGTACCATTTATAGTGAAAGGCGACCGGCAGCGGCGCCGAATCCGCCCATTCGGGATGCCGTGCGTAGAAGCGGCGCATGGTTTCCTCGCGCGGGATTTCCCAGGCGCGGTGGACGTTCTCGCGCTGGGCGAGCGCGATCCGCGATCCTTCGTCGACCGGAATCGCGCGGTTGATGACGACGTTGGCGAGCGTGGGTACGACCAGCACCAGCACCAGCCAGAGCCCGGCGAGCGTCGCGGCATTGGCGGTCGAGCCGCGGCCGAACCGCGAGACGATCCCGGCGAGACCGATCCAGAACAGCAGGTAGAGGGCCGCGACCGCGACGATCAGCAGCATCGTATCCGCTGCGACGCCCGACAGGATCGCGCCGATAACGAACGGCACCGCCAGCGCCGCGAGCAACAGTGCGAAGCGCACCAGGCCCCGCCGCAGCCACAGCCGCCGCGCGCCCGGCATCGCCTCCAGCATCCGCGCCCGCCCCGCCTCACGCTCGCCCGACGTCAGGTCATGGAACAGCGCGATGGCGAATAGCGGCGCAAGGAACACCAGCACGAAGGCGAAGTCGAACCGCCCCGGCAGCGCGAGTTCGGGATTGAACGTGTCACCGTCATAGATCTGCGCCTCCAGCCCCAGCGCGCGGACACGCAGGATGTAGGGGGCCACGTCGCGCATCCCGATCGCGGCAAAGGCGAGCGGGGCGGGCGCGTCCCACGTCGGGTGGAAGCTGTAGTAGGCCGCACTGCCGGCATCCTTTTCGCGGTCGATATAGGCGGCGACCGCGGCGATATCCTCGGCCTGCGCCGGGGCGATGGCAGCGATCGCGGCGCGCTGTCGGGCGACCTCGGCCATGCCGGCGGTCACTGCCGCCGCGCTGAATACCGCCAGCAGGACCAGCGCGATGCCGGCCAGACGCGAGCGGAGCAGCAGGCGCGTCTCGTGCACCCACAACGTCATCGGCGGGCTCCCAACCGGCGCGTGGCGACGGCCAGCGCGACCAGGCCCAGCGCCAGCCAGCCGAGGATGATGCCGAGGCCGGGCAGGCTCGCGCGGACCAGCGTTGCCGCATCGGGCGGCGCGAAGGCGAATTCCGGCATCCGCTGCCAGTTGTTCGCACCGATACGCTTGCGACGATCGGCGCCGGCGTCCCGCGCGGTATCGTCGGCATAGCTGACGGCCTCCGCCTGCAACCGGTTCAGCCGCTGGACCAGATCGTAGCGATACGCCTCCGCCTGCTCCAGGAAGCGACGGTGCCCGGCGAAATCGGTGCCGGCGGCGGCCATCGACGCCTGTTTCAGCGCGATCGTCGGGCTCATCAGGCCGACGCCGGCGACCAGCGCGTTCTGCGCCGCGTGCGTGGCGAAACTCTCGCTTGCATAGCGATCGAACAGGCGGCTGGTCATCGCTTCACCCTCCAGCGCCAGCAGGCCCTTGTAGTTGACCGGCAGGTCCTCGACCCGGGTCACGCCGTAGCGCTTCAGGACGCTTGCCTTGAATGCGGCGAAGTGCGGGTCGTCGGGATTGTGGCTGTCGCCCATCCGTCGCAGGTCGCGCGCGATGGCGACGTCGGTCTGGAGGCGGTTGGCGAGGGGATAGGCCTGGCTCGCGACATCGGGCGCGACGCGGGGCAGCAGCACGACGGTCACCGCCCAGACCGCCAGCAGCGCCAGCAAGGCGTCACGCCGCCGCCTGACCAGCATCGACACGACCGTGATCGCGACGACCCACAGCGCGAGATAGCCGGCATAGGCGAGCGCGATGACCGCCATCGGCCCGGCATGGGCGCCCGGCTGATCCGCGATGAGCACCAGCCCGATCATCGCGGGCAATCCGACCAGCACCGCGACCAGACCGAGTGCCGCGAGCTTGCCCAGCACGATCGCCCGCGCCGACGCGCCTTGCAGCATTAGCGGGCGCAGCGTGCCGCGTTCGGTTTCGCGCGCGACCGCGCCATAGCCCAGGAAGACCAGCAGCAGTGGCGCCACCGCCTGCAACACGAACGCCGGGGTCAGCTGGCCGAACCGGACCAGCAGCGAGCTTTGCCGCACGTCGCCGAAATTGGCGGTGTTCTGGCGGTGCCCCTCCAGGAACATGCTGTTGCCGGTGAAGGCATCGACTCCGGGATCGAACGCAGCGACCGGGCCCAGCGGGCGAAAGATGAAGTGGCCATAGTGGACGACGCGGTGCGGGTGGCGATCGGGCTGTGCCTCGAACGCGTGATCGGCCTCCGCCTGGTGGCGCGCGCGCGCGTCGGCGATGCCCTGCTGATGCGTCCAGGAGGTGACGACGGCGACCAGCGTCAGCACCAGCAACAGCACGACCGCGGTCACCGCGACCCGGTTGCGCCACATCAGCCGCAACTCGTCGCGGGCGATCAGCCGGACCGCGATCATGCCGGTGCGCCCGAGAACCGGTGATGCAGCGCGCGCACGTCGAACCGTGCGGTCCCGCCCGCCGCGACCTCGTCGACGATCCGCCCGCGCTCCAGGAAGCCGATGCGGTCGGCGACATCGGCCGCGCTCAACAGGTCGTGCGTGACCATCAGCACCGCGGTGCCGCGGGCACGGACGGCATGGAGCAGCGTGTTGAAATCGGCGGTCGCGCGCGGGTCGAGGCCGGAGGTCGGCTCGTCGAGCAACAACACCGGTACTTCGCGCAACAGGGCAACCGCGATCGCGACCTTCTGGCGCATTCCCTTGGAAAAGCCGCCGAGCCGCTGGACGTAGGCGCGGTCCTGCAACCCCGCAGCCGCCAGCGCGTCGGTGATCGCGTGGCGCGACCGCGGCGTGCCCGACAGCGCGAGCAGGTAATCGGCATTCTCGACCGCGCTCAGATGCTCGTAGAGCGCGACATTCTCCGGCAGATACGCCACCTGCCGCCGCGCCGCGTCCGGATCGACCGCCGGATCGTGTCCGCCGATGCGTACCTGCCCGTCATCGACGCGCACGAAGCCGAGCAGCGCCGACAGCGTCGTCGATTTGCCCGCACCGTTGCCGCCGAGCAGCGCATAAATCTCCCCCGCCGCGACCGACAGCGACAGCCCGTCGAGCACGCGGTGCGCGCCATAGGACAGGACCGCGTCCTGGATCGCGATCTCGGGCGAAGGGGCGGGCGGGGGCGGGATGTCCGGCATGGCGGCGCCTGTGCCCTGCCGTCGCCCGGCAGGTCAAGCGTAATGATGTATCATTTCAATTTGTCAGGGCAGTCGACGGGGCGTGTCGGGCGGGTGGGATCACCCGCCGCCGCAGACTTTCAGCTGTCCGGCGCCGCCGAGCCGATCGACCTGTTGCCTGGCCAGCGTCGTGACCTGCTGCGGGGTCGCCGGCCAGCCCAGCGTGCGGCGTGATCCCGGAAAGACCACGAACCGGACGGTACCGGGTGCGACGCCGGCGCCGGTGCGGGCGTTGGGCGCGGTGCCGCCCAAGGCTTTGAAGAACGCGATCGACGCTTCGCCCAGCCGTGCGCCCGCGCCGCCGCCGGTGTCGCCGATGACAAAGGCCGTCCCCTTGCCGGTCGCCAAGTTCCAGGCCCAGCCGACATCGCCGGGCGCACCGGTGCCGCGGCGTCTGGGGAAGTCGCTGCCGGGCAGGACGATGTACGGGATGGTTCGCGAATCAGCAAAGGTCGCCGGATCCGTTTCGGAGCCGCCGCGCACGCGTAGCGCGGTGTGCGACACGAAATATCCGCGGTACGGGCCGCTTTGCTGGCGATACGGCACCTTCGGATTTGCCGGATCGCGCGTCAGGACGTCGGGCCACCACCCGGTCTGCGGCCAGCCGGCGTTCTGCGGATTGTCGAGCCCGAGGTACGGCGGGCGCGACCGCATCCGGTCGTCGGGATGATAGGCATCGGGGGCGCCGTCGGCATCGACCCGGCTGTGATCGGTCGCATAGCAATAGGCGCCGGAGCCCGCGTCGCGCCACAACTGCGTGCCCTTGAACCGGGCGCCCGGAAAGTCGGTCCACGGACGGAAGTCCGCAGCGGTGGCCGGCGCGCTGCCGACGAGTGCGATCGCAAGGAATGCCCGGTTCATAAAGCCCTCCCGAATATCGGACACGACGGTCCGGGCACAGGACAGCAAGACGCTTGCCGAGATACAAGCGCGATCGCGTCCGTTTCGGCTCGACCGGATGCGGCCGGCGGCATCTTCGGCAGCGCGGATCAGCCGATCGGCACAGCGGCCGCGGTGGCAAGGCGCCGCAGGCGCGCCTAGCATCGCCGCACCGCGATCAGTCGCGTCCTGCGAGAGGGGGTGGCCCATGCCAGCAAGTTCCGACCCGACCGTCCGCGTGCCCGGCGGCATCGTGCCCGGCGTGGTGAAGGACGGCATCCTGCACTTCCGCGACATTCCCTATGCCGCCGCCCCGGTCGGTGCGCGACGGTTCGCCGAGCCCGATCGCGACGTGCGGTGGGAGGGCGTTCTGCTGGTCGAGACGCCCGGCGCCAACGCGCCGCAGCGGACGCGCGCGCTGCCGGGGCTGGATGTCGTGCCGCTGATCGGGTCGGGCTGGGTGCGGGGCGACCACCATCTGACGCTCGACGTGCTGCGGCCTGCGACCGAGGCCACCGGACTGCCGGTGATGGTCTTCATCCACGGCGGCGGCTTCCTGGTCGGCAGCAAGGATGCACCGGTGCAGGACGGGGCGAGTTTCGCGCGCGACGGCATCGTTTATGTCGCGATGAACTACCGCATGGGCGTGGACGGCTTCCTGCCGATCCCCGGCGTGCCGACCAACCTGGGGCTGCGCGACATGATCGCCGGGCTGGAATGGGTGCGTGACGAGATCGCGGCGTTCGGCGGCGATCCGGCGAACGTCACCGTGTTCGGCGAATCGGCTGGCGGCATGGCGATCGCCGACCTGGTCGCCTCGCCGCTCGCCAAGGGTCTGTTCGCCCGCGCGATCGTCCAGAGCGGCCATGGCGGCATGACCCGCGACATCGGCGTCGCGCAGCGGCTGGTGACGAAACTCGCCGGCCTGCTGACGATCGCCCCGACCCGCGAGGGGTTCGCCGGTGTCGATCCCGACGCGATGCTCGATGCGGTCGAAGCGGTGTCGCAGCCGACCGCGCGGATCGACCTGCGCGGTACCGATGGCCGGGAGCCGGTGTTCGGCATCAGCAAGTTCGTCCCCGTCCACGGCGACGACGTGCTGCCGCAGCCGCCGCTCGAGGCGCTGAAGGCGGGGGCGGGCGCCGAGGTCGATCTGCTGATCGGGTCAAACAGCGAGGAGATGAAACTCTACCTCGTCCCGACCGGCGTGCGCGAAAAGCTCGGCGCCCTGCTGTCGTGGTTCGTCCTGCGCAAGTCGCACCCGCGCTCGTGGGCGACGCTGAAGGCCTATGGTCTCGGCACGCGCAAGGGCGGGCATGTGCTGGCCGATGCGATGAGCGACCTCGTCTTCCGCTGGCCGGCGCGCCGCTTCGCCGAGGAGCACCAGGGGCGAACCCACGTCTATGAATTCGACTGGCGATCGCCGCGATACGACGACCAGCTAGGCGCGGCGCACGGGATGGAGCTGGGCTTCGTCTTCGATTCGCTCGCTAGCGTGACCGGGCCGGAAGGGCTGTGCGGGGAGGCGCCGCCGCAGGATCTGGCGGATCGCGTCCACCGCATCTGGGTCGATTTCGCGCGCGATGGCACGTTGCCGTGGGCCGCGTTCGACCGCGAGACGCGCCAGGTCTATCGCCTGGCCGAGGGCCGCGCGGTCACCGAAGCGCCGATGCCGTGCGCGCCGTTCCTGCCATGAGCTACCTCGACCGCTTTCGCCTCGATGGCCGTACAGCGCTCGTCACCGGCGGCGCGCAGGGGATCGGCCTGTCCACTGCCGAAGCCCTGGCCGAAGCCGGCGCGGCGGTGACCATCGCCGATCGTGTCGGCGATGCGCTTGCCCGCGCCGCCGACACGCTGGCCGCGAAGGGGTATTCGGTCGCCACCGAAATCCTCGACGTGACCGATAGCGTCGCGGTCACCGCGCGTGCCGACCGGCTGGGCGCCATCGACGTGCTGGTCAACAACGCCGGCATCGCGCGCAGCGATACCCCCGCGGAGGACGTCGCCGACGAACACTGGTTGAACGTCCTCGACGTCAACCTCAACGGCACATTCTGGTGCGCCCGCGCCTTCGGCCGGCACATGCTCGCGGCGGGGCGGGGAAGCATCGTCAACGTCGGCTCGATGTCCGGCTTCATCGTCAATCGTCCGCAACCGCAGAGCTATTACAACGCGTCGAAGGCCGCGGTGCATCAACTGACCCGCAGCCTCGCCGCCGAATGGGCCGGCCGCGGCGTGCGGGTGAATGCGGTGGCGCCGACCTACATCGCGACGCCGCTCAACGCGTTCGCCGACAAGACGAGCGAAATGTACCGCCGCTGGATCGACGGCACGCCGCAGGGCCGGCTGGGCGAGCCGGAGGAAGTCGCGTCGGTCATCCTGTTCCTCGCCTCCGACGCCGCCAGCCTGATGACCGGCAGCATCGTGCTGGCCGATGGCGGCTACACCTGCTGGTGATCCGATCGGCGCAGAGGGGATTCCGATCGGCATAGTCGTGGAACCTTTCAGATAGGTCATTCTTACGGCATAAACCTTTCTGACAGGTGGGCGGTCGACCCATCTCTTCAGAGAGGATTCCGTCATGCGCCTTCGCACCCTGTTCGCCGCCACCACCGCGCTTGCGCTGCTGCCCGTCGCGGCGAGCGCGCAGACCGCGGAAGCGACCGCGCAAGAGTCGAACGACAGCACCGACACCACGCCCGCCGACATCGTCGTTACCGCCCGCAAGCGCGCCGAGACGCTGCTCGACGTGCCTATCGCCGCGACCGCGATCAGCGGCGACACGCTGACCCGCCGCGGCATCACCTCGGTGCGCGAGGCGGCGGCGCTGGCACCGGGCCTCAACATCAATTCCGACGGCACCGGCCGCGCGTTCGTCGCGATCCGCGGGGTCGGCGTGACGCTGGTCCAGACCGTCCAGCCGGGCGTCGGCCTGTTCATCGACGGCATCTACCAGCCCAACACCTCGTACCTGAACAACCCGCTGAACGACGTCGAGCGGATCGAGGTGCTGCGCGGGCCGCAGGGCACGCTCTACGGCAAGAACACGATGGGCGGCGCGATCAACGTCATCACCCGCCAGCCGGGCAACGATTTCGAAGTGCGCGGCAACGCAAGCTACGCCGGGCCGGACGACAGCTGGAACGTCGGCGCCGCCGTCTCGGCACCCATCGTCAAGGACGTGCTGGCGGTGCGCATCGCCGCCGGCCATCGCCAGCAGGACGGGTTCCTGACCAACACCGTCATCGGCGGCAACGCCAACGCCTTCAACACCGATTCGCTGAACGCCACGATCCGCCTGACCCCGCAATCGGGCTTCTCGCTGACCGTGAAGGGCTATTACGACTGGGTCGACGGCGCCAACACGCCCTATGCCCGCGTGACCGGCCCGACCAATTATTCGCGCAGCATCCAGTTCAACACGCTCAATCGCACGAAGTACCGCTACCGCGGCGTCAACGCGCGCGCCGAAGCCGATCTCGGCGGCGGATCGCGCCTCTCGCTGATCGGCGCCTACGACCTGCGCGACAGCGTGACCGCGGACGGCGAAGGCGACTTCGGACCCGCCAACATCGTTCGCACGTCGGGCAGCGACGAACTGCGCACCCAGACGATCGAAGCGCGGCTCGACAGCCAGTGGACCGACCAGATCTCGACGCTGGCCGGCCTGTTCCACAGCTATGAAGGCTTCCGCTCCAACGGCATCACCCGCGTCATTCCGTTCAACATCACGAACAACGCGCAGAATCTGACCGACGCCGACACCTATGCCGCGTTCGGCACGGTGTTCTGGAAGCCCGACAGCATCTGGGAAGTCGCCGCCGGCCTGCGCTTCGATCACGAAAGCCGCCGCTCGCGCGGATTCATCAACGGCGCGGTCGTGCCCGCCGCCTTCATCAAGTCCGACGAATGGCAGCCGCGCCTGTCGGTGACGCGCCACTGGACCGGTGAGATCATGACTTACGCCTCGGCCGCGCGCGGCTATCGCGGCGGCGGGTTCAATGCGGTCAACGCGCCGACCCGCACCTATCGCGGCGACTCCGCCTGGACGTATGAACTGGGCAGCCGTTACGTCTCGTCCGACAATCTGGTGACGCTGTCGGGCGCGGTCTTCTACAGCGATTACAAGGACTACATCGGCCTCAACTCGATTGCTCCGGCCTCGACCGGCGGTCTGGTCACGGTCGACCTCAACACCGGCGATGTCGAAAGCTACGGCCTGGAACTGGAAGGCGTGCTGCGGCCGGTGCGCAACTGGTCGATCTCGGGCGGGCTGACGCTGATGCACGCGCGGATTACCGATGCGACCGCCTATACCGCGACCACGCGGCGCACGCTGTCGTCCGACCGGCTGACCTTCCAGCCCGACGTGATGGCGAACATCCAGACCGACTATACCATCCCGATCGACGATGATAACGGCATCACCCTGTCGGCGGGCGCGACTTACAAGGGCAAGCGGCTGGCGGCGACGCTCAATCAGGTCACGCCGACGCTGCTCGACGGCTATACGCTGGTCAACGCATCGATCGGCTATCGCCACGGCCCGATCGAAGTCTCGGTCTTCGCCAACAACCTGCTCCAGGCCGATTTTTTCGAAAGCTATATCGAAAAGACGACGCTGCAACTCGCCGGCCTGCCCGCGTCCGACCTGGGCATCGTCGGGGACCGCCGCCGCATCGGCGCGCGGGTGAACTTCAAGTTCTGAGTGACGTGATGCACCACGCCCCCATCGCGACCCGGCCACCGCTCGACCGCGCGTTCTCGGACGCGATGTCGGAGCGGTTCGGCTTCCACTTTCACCTGTCGGAGAATATCCGCGCCCAGCACGGCGCCAGCGAAGCGCATTTCGAGAGCATGCCGCCCGATGGCGTCGTCTTCGCGCAATCGACGGACGACGTGGTCGCCGCGGTGAAGCTCTGCGTCGCGCACGGCGTGCCGATCGTGCCGTACGGCGCGGGCACCTCGATCGAGGGCAACACGCTGGCGGTGCGCGGCGGGGTCAGCATCGACCTCAGCCACATGAATGCGGTGGTGGCGGTGAATGTCGAGGATTTCGACTGCACCGTGCAGGCCGGGTGCCGGCGCGAGGAGCTGAACCTGCACCTGCGCGACCAGGGGCTGTTCTTCCCCATAGATCCCGGCGCCAACGCGACGATCGGCGGCATGGCGGCGACGCGGGCCAGCGGCACCAATGCGGTCCGCTACGGCACGATGCGCGAGGCGGTGCTGAACCTGACGGTGGTAACGCCGGACGGCACCGTAATCCGCACCGCCCGGCGCGCGCGCAAGTCGGCGGCGGGCTACGACCTGACCCGCCTCTACGTCGGCAGCGAAGGCACGCTCGGCATCATCACCGAGGTCACGCTGCGGCTCCACCCGATCCCGGAGACGATCAGCTCGGCGGTCTGCGGGTTCGAGACCATTCAGGGGGCGGTCGACACCGTCGTCCAGGCGATCCAGCTCGGCGTGCCGCTCGCACGGGTCGAATTCCTCGACGCGATGCAGATCCGCGCGGTCAATGCCTGGTCGAAACTCGATCTGGCGGAAGTGACGACGCTGTTCTTCGAATTCCACGGGTCCGAGCGCGGTGTCGCCGAACAGGTCGAGACGGTCGAGATGCTGGCCGCGGCCAACGGCGGCGGCGACTTCGCCTGGTCGAACTTGCCCGAAGAACGCGCGAAGCTGTGGAAGGCGCGGCACGAGGCCTATTACGCCGCGGTCAATGTGCGCGCCGGCGCGGTCGGCTGGTCGACCGACGTGTGCGTGCCGATCAGCCGCCTGCCCGACTGCATCCTCGCGACCCGCGCTGATCTCGATGCGTCGAGCGTACCCGCAACCATCCTGGGTCATGTCGGCGACGGCAATTTCCACGTGATCTTCTCGATCGACCCGAACAGGCCGGAGGAAATGGCGGAGGTCGCCGCGATCAACGCGCGCCTCGTCCGCCGTGCGCTCGACATGGACGGGACGTGCACCGGCGAACACGGCATCGGTCTGGGCAAACAGGACTGGCTGGTCGAGGAACTGGGCGACGCGGTCGACATCATGCGCACCCTGAAACGCGCGCTCGACCCGCAGGATTTGTTCAACCCGGGCAAGATCTTCGCGCTGTAGTGCGCCCCACACGCATCCACGTCCTGCCCACCATTTCGTCATCCCCGCGAAGGCGGGGATCAATAGTCGCCGGACGACGTGAGATTCACTGCGCTCAGCGCCAATGTATCCCCGCCTTCGCGGGGATGACGAAGGAGAGGGGCGCGTTTCGATCAGGAGAGAACCCATGGCCTCGATAGCGAGAGACCTGACCGATCGCCGCACCACCCGCCCGATCTTCGCGCTCCTCGCCCTCGCGCTCACCATGGCGATCGGCTTCACGCTGATGACCTCGTTCGCGCCAGTGCAGGAAGCCGCCAAGGCCGAACTGGGCCTCAGCGACTACAGCCTCAGCCTGATCCAGGGCCTGTCCGCAGCGATCCCGCTCGCGCTGTTCTCGATCCCCATCGGCATCCTGGTCGACCGAACCAACCGCGTCCGGCTGATGCTAGCTCTGGCCGGCGTGTGGACGCTCGGCACGCTGCTGACCGCGTTCGCATCGTCCGCCCCAATACTCTTCGCCGCGCGGATGCTGACCGGCATCGGCACCACCGGCGCGCTGACCGCGGCGCTGTCGCTTGCCGCCGATGTCTGCCGCCCGGACCAGCGCGGCCGCGCGCTGCTGCTGGTCAATCTCGGCAAGGCGGGCGGTGTCGCCGCCGGGTTCGCACTGACCGGCGCACTCTACGGCCTGTTCACCGGCGGCAGCGTCGCGCCGATCGGATCGCTGGCCGCGTGGCGCGGCGTGCATGTCGTGCTCGCGGCACTCGCGCTGGTGCTTGTCCTGCCGGTTCTCCTGCTGCGCGAACCCGCCCGGCGCGAGGTCGCGTCGAGTACCCATGCACCGGCGCGGCAGGTGCTGGCCGAACTCTGGTCGCGCCGCGCGTTCCTGGCGCCGCTGTTCATCGGCCAGGTGAGCGTCGTGATGGCCGATGCCGCCGCCAATATCTGGGCCGCGCCGGTGCTTGCACGCAGCTACGGCCAGAGCCCTGAGCAATTCTCCGGATGGATCGGTGCGGTGCTGCTGGGGGCAGGGGTCGGCGGCGCGATCCTGGGCGGGCTGGCCGCCGATCGCGGGCATCGCAGCGGTCGTCGCGGTGGGCTGCTGTATGGCGCGATCGTCGCCGCGATCCTGGGCGTCCCCGCCGCGCTGTTCCCGGTGATGCCCGACGTGACCAGCTTCGCCATCGCCTTTGGCCTGCTGCAACTCGGTGGCACGATCACCGGCCTGATCACGTCCGTCGCGCTGACCGTGCTGATCCCGAACGAACTGCGCGGGTTGTGCATCGGCGCGTTCATTGCCTTCGCCGGCATCATCGGCTTCGGCGTGTCGCCGACGCTGGTCGCCGCGATCAGCGACCTGCTCGGGGGCGAGGCCATGGTCGGCCGCGCACTCGCCATCGTCGGCGTCACGACCAGCGTGATCGCGGTCCTCGCCTTCGCTCAGGCCGCTCGCCGCGCACCTTCGTCCGCAACCGCCGAACCTATCTGAAAGCTCTTGCGGCTACCTGTCAGATAGGTTAAGCGGCTTACATGGCGGAGAGCGCGATGAAAGTGAAGATTGAGGTCTCGGGCGAGATGCTGGCCTTCGTCGGTGACGGCGCCGTCGCGGCGGAAGGCTGGCCCGACGACCCGATTGGCCTCGCCTTTCGGCTGGGCGACGGCACGGTGTCCATCGACCCGCATCCGCTGGACAGCGATGCGCTGGCCGATGCCGACGTCGTCCTGATCGTGACGGCCCCCGCCTGCCGCCGCCTTTTCGCCCTCGCACCGGACGTGTCGGGCGACTGGCATCTGCCGAGTGACATCCGCCTGATCGCACTGGCCATCCGCGACTGCCCGCTTGCCGAGCCCGTTCGCACGACGCTGCGGCTGGCGAAGAGCATCGAGTTGCTCTGCGCGACCTTCGATCGGTTGGGAACGGGCGCGCTGGTGCCGGTCGATGGCGCGCGCATTCTGTCGGCGCTGGACGCCGAACGCATCGCCGCGGCGCGCCGGATGATCGATGACCGGTGGAACCAGAAGCTGACGCTGGACGACATCGCGCGCGCCTGCGGCATCAACCGCGCGAAGCTGACCCGCGGCTTTCGCGCGATGTTCGACTGCACCATCGCCGACGCCATCGCCGAACGCCGGCTGGGCGGGGCGCGGTCGATGCTGCTGACCACCGACCTGCCGGTGTCGTCGGTCGGCTTTGCCTGCGGCTACCTCAACAACGCCGCCTTCACCCGCGCCTTCTCGCGCCGCTTCGGTCTGGCGCCGACCCAGTTGCGGGCAGCGGCATGAGCGGCGTGGCGGCGATCGACGGCGGCTCGCTGGTCGACCAGGCGATCCGTGCGGTGCGCGGCTATATCCGCGACCGCGATCTGACGGTCGGCGATACGCTGCCGGGCGAAGGCGCGTTCGCCGCCGAACTGGGCGTCAGCCGCGCGGTGATGCGCGAGGCGTTCGGCGCGCTGGCGGCGCTACGCCAGATCGACGTCGGCAACGGGCGCAAGGCGCGCGTCGCGGCGATCGACGGATCGGTGATGGCCTCGTCGATCGACCACGCGGTCGCGACCGCCCAGATCGCGACGAGCGATGTCTGGGACGTCCGCCGCACGCTGGAACTGCGCACCGCGGCGCTCGCGGCCGAGAAGCGCAGCGACGCCGATGCACGCGCGATCATCGATCATGCCGCCGCGATGCAGGCGCAGGCGAGCGATCTCGACGCGCTGATCCGCCACGACATCGCCTTTCACCAGACGATCGCGCGGGCGAGCGGCAATCCGCTGTTCACGCAGATCGTGCGGTCGTTCGAACCGCTGATGCGCACCGCCGTCCCCGCCGCCTGGGACACGCGGCGCACCGACGACCAGCGCTCGGCGATCCTGCAGCTGCACCGCGACATCGCGCAATCTGTCGCCGATCGGGATGCGGCGGCGGCGCAGGACGCGATGGACCGGCATTTCGACGCGAGCATCAGCGACCTGTTCTCGCTTTAGTCGTCGTCGCGCCTAGCTCCGTCCAGCAGGTCGCGGCGGCGTTTGTCCTCGAGCGCGTCGGCAGCCTTTTCGGCTTTGCTGCGCCCGAACTTCGCGCGGTTAGCGTCCGCCTGCGCCGCGGCGTCGGCCCGGACCTTGGCCTTTCGAAAGCGGTTGAGATTTACGATTTCCGCCATGGGTTTTTCAGCCTAGATGGTATCCGACTTTCGAACATTTGGAGCGGACATGGCGGGCAGCGTCAACAAGGTGATTCTGGTGGGCAACCTGGGGCGCGACCCCGAAAGCCGCACGTTCCAGAACGGCGGCAAGGTGGTCGAACTGCGCATCGCGACGTCGGAGAGCTGGAAGGACCGCAATTCGGGCGAGCGCAAGGAAAAGACCGAGTGGCACACGGTCAAGGTCTTCAACGAAGGCCTGGCCAACGTCGCCGAGCGTTTTCTGCGCAAGGGCAGCAAGGTCTATATCGAAGGCGCGCTGACGACCCGCAAATGGCAGGACCAGCAGGGTAACGACCGCTATTCGACCGAGATCACGCTGCAGGGCTTCAATAGCGTCCTGACGATGCTCGACGGCGCGCCCGGTCAGGGCGGCGGCGGTCAGCGCGATTCGGGCGGTGGCAGCGACTGGGGCGGCGGCGACGACTTCGCCGGCAATTCGTCGCGCGGCGGCGGAAACTTCAATTCCGGCGCGCAGAAGAGCTCGGGCGCGGCGAAGAACGACTTCGGTGGCGGCTACGGCGATGACCTGGACGACGACGTGCCGTTCTGATCGCAGTGCGTCGGACGGCAGCATGCCGTCCGACTCGCACAAGATCGGCCGGCGGGCATAGCCCGGCCGACGGCGTGGGCTTTGTCCACGCCTTTTTTGTATCCCGACCAACCTCCGCACGAAATGGGCAGGGCTTCGACGAGATCAGCCCGAACGGGAAGGGCTCAGCGCCTCAAGAGAAAAACCGCATGCTCGGCGCGAAAGTTGGCCGCCGCCGCACTTGTCAGCGCCCCTCGCGCCAAAAACCACGCCCCCTCGACCATGATGCCCCGCGCGCTGGTGAATGCCCGGAAATCGTCGACCGTCACATGGTGGATGTTCGGCGTCTCATACCATTCGAGCGGCAGCAGCGTCGTCACTGGCATCCGCCCGCCCCACAGCAGCGACGCGCGAACCCGCCAGTGCGCGAAGTTGGGGAACGAGACGAAGGCGCGCGTGCCGATCCGCAGCAGTTGGTCGAGCACGACATGCGGCCGCATCGTGGTCTGTAGCGTCTGGCTGAGGATGGCATAGTCGAACGCGGCATCCGGGTAGTCGGCAAGATCGGTATCGGCGTCACCCTGCATCACCGACAGTCCGCGCTCGAGCGCGGTCGCGACGTCGTCGGGGTTGAGTTCCAGCCCCCGTGCGTCGCACCCGCGCGTGTCGCGGAGCGCAGCCATCAGCGCCCCGTCGCCGCACCCGACGTCGAGGATGCGCGAACCGGGGGCGACGTTCGCGGCGATGATCGCGAGATCAGGGCGTAGGGTCATGACGCCGCTCCCAGGAAGCCTGCGATGACGCGATCAAGTGCCGGGTTATCGAGCAGGAACGCGTCGTGGCCGTACGGCGACGACAGCTCGACGAAGCTCGCCGGCGCACCGGCCGCGTTCAGCGCATGGACGATACTACGAGACTCTGCGGTCGGATACAGCCAGTCGGTGTCGAAGCTGACGACGCAGAACCGTGCCTGCGAGCCGCGAAACGCGTTGGCGAGGCGCCCGCCATGTTCTTCCGCCAAGTCGAAATAATCGAGCGCGCGGGTGATGTAGAGGTAGCTGTTGGCGTCGAACCGGTCGGTGAACGACAGGCCCTGGTGGCGCAGATAGCTCTCGACCTGGAAATCGGCGTCGAAGCCGAAGGTCTTGGCGGTGCGGTCCTGGAGCGAGCGGCCGAACTTCGCGGTCAGCCCGGCTTCGGACAGATAGGTGATGTGCGCCGCCATCCGCGCGACCGCCAGTCCTGCGGTTGGCGGGGTGCCGTCGTAATAGGCGCCGTTCGCCCAGTTGGGATCGGCCATGATCGCCTGGCGCCCCACTTCGTGGAAAGCGATGTTCTGCGCCGAATGCCGCGCGGCGCTGGCCAGCACGACACAGGCGCGCAGGCGGGTCGGAAAGGTCGCCGCCCAGCTGAGCGCCTGCATCCCCCCCATCGATCCGCCGACCACGCCCGCCAAAGTGTCGATGCCCAGATGATCGACCAGCATCGCCTGCGCGCGCGCCATGTCGCGGATGGTGATGACCGGAAAATTCATGCCATAGGGTCGCCCGGTCGCCGGATCGATGCTCGCCGGGCCCGACGAACCGAGGCAGCTGCCGATGACGTTGGAGCAGATGACGAACCAGCGGTCGGTATCGATCGGCTTGCCCGGCCCGACCATCCGCGCCCACCAGCCGGGCTTGCCGGTGCGCGGGTGGGCGGAAGCGAGGTGCTGATCGCCGGTCAGCGCGTGGCAGACGAGGATCGCGTTCGACGCATCGGCGTCGAGCGTACCATAGGTCTCGTACGCGATCTCGACCGCGGCCAGCGTTCCGCCACCGTCGAGCGCCAGCGGGCCGAGGGCGGCGATGCGGTCGAGGCCGTGGCGGTGGTCGGTGGCGATCATCCGGCGCGCAATGGCATGGATCGGGGGAGCGGGGAAAGGGCGCGCGGCCATTGCCCGGACACGGGCCAATCCTTCGTGTGCGTGGTGGGCGCTGACGGGTTCGAACCGCCGACCCTCTCGGTGTAAACGAGATGCTCTACCAACTGAGCTAAGCGCCCATGCGAGGGTCGCAGACCCGAGCACGGCCGGCGGGCACGGCCCATCCGACCCCGGCCTGCGCCGGGGCAGGCTCGCTTTGCCGCGTCGCGCGCGATCCCGCAAGCCCCTAGGCTACGCCGACATCAGTCCGGCGCGCCGGATCGCCTCGAAATAGGCCTCCATCCCCGCGCGCGCGGTGTCGGAAAGTGAGATGAAGGCGCGGCGACGGTCGGCGGGGTCGGCATAGCGTTCGAACAGCCCGGCATCGACCATCGACCCGATCCAGCGGAGCGCCGTCGTACCGGGGACGGCCGCTGCGATGCACAGGCTGGAGACGGAGACGCGGCGCCCCTCGAGGTCGGCAGCGAACAGGTCGAGCAGCATGTCCCAGGCGGGATCGGCGAACAACTCCTCGGCAAAATGCGGCGCGCGCATCCGCCGGCCGCGGATGGTGTCGCGGACCAGCGCGGCGTCGGCCGGCGCGCTGGGGGCGAAGCGTTCGGCGCGGAACATCGGCGAGGGATCGCGGACCTGCCCGCCGAAGCGCGGCCGGTCGCCCTCGGCCGCCAAGCGCGCCAGCGTGTCGGCAAAGCGTGCGACCTCCGCATTTAGCTGGCGCAAGCGGTCGTCGGCGTCGCGGGCATTGTCGTGCAGCCGCATCCCGCGCACGCCGCCGGCGGTGCGCAACGCCGCGACGCGGTCGGTCACGCTCGGGTCGCAGAGTTGCCGGACGTGGGGGCCGAACAGCACGGCGGCGACGACATCCATCTCGTCGCCGGCGCCGCTGGTGACGACGATGTCGATGCCGCGTTCGCGCGCCAGCGTGTCGATCGGGTCGAGCCAGTCGTCGGCACGGACCGGGTCGATCCGGCGCGCCTCGATCAGGATCACGTCGGGTCCGCTGCGCAGCGCAAGTGCCGCGGCGCCGTCCGCCAGCGATGCCGTCCCGACGCTGCGATATCCCGCATCGGCGATCGCGCGGGCTGCGGTCGCCAGGTCGCCGGGATGATCGCCGACCAGCAGGACGGTCGCTGCATCGTCGTACAGCAGGTCGGCGGTCGCATCGGCGGTCATCGTGACGATCCTTCGTGTATTCCCGCCCCGGTCATGGGGGTCGGCTGCGACGGGTTCGAGCCACGACGGCACCGGAACGGACTGATTTCGATCAGCCCGCCGGCGATACCGGCGAAATGACTCCATTTCGGAGTCATCGCCTGATTCCTGAACGATTGCAGGTAGATAGATGTCAGATTGGTTCTTTTTCCGTCACCGTCCGTGCGAGATCAGTCGAGGGATTTCACGATCTCCTCGACCATTTTCTTGGCGTCGGCGAGCAGCATCATCGTGTTGTCCATGTAGAACACGTCGTTGTCGACGCCGGCATAACCGACCCCGCCCATGCTGCGCTTGATGAACAACACGGTCTTGGCCTTTTCCACGTCGAGCACGGGCATCCCGTAAATGGGGGAGGTCTTGTCGGTCTTCGCCGCCGGGTTGGTCACGTCATTGGCGCCGATGACGAAGGCGACGTCGGTCTGCGCGAACTCGCTGTTGATGTCCTCCAGCTCGAACACCTCGTCATAGGGCACGTTCGCCTCGGCGAGCAGCACGTTCATGTGCCCCGGCATGCGGCCGGCGACCGGGTGGATCGCGTATTTCACGCGGACGCCGTGGTCTTTCAGTTTGTCGCCCATTTCGCGCAGAACGTGCTGCGCCTGCGCGACCGCCATGCCGTAGCCGGGGACGATGATGACCTGTTCGGCCTGGCTCATCAGGAAAGCGGCATCCTCGGCCGAGCCGCGCTTCCACGGGCGGTCGGTCTTGGCCGCGCCCGCACTGCCCCCGCCCGTTTCCGCGCCGAAGCCGCCCGCGATGACGCTGATGAAGCTGCGGTTCATCGCGCGACACATGATGTAGCTGAGGATCGCGCCCGAGCTGCCCACCAGCGCGCCGGTGATGATCATCGCCGAATTGTGCAGCGTGAAGCCCATCGCCGCGGCCGCCCAGCCCGAATAGCTGTTCAGCATCGACACGACGACCGGCATGTCCGCGCCGCCGATCGGGATGATGAGCAGGAAGCCGATGACGAAGCTCAACGCAGTGATCGTCCAGAACACCCACGGGCTCTGGTCCTGCGTGAAATAGACGACGAGCAGCAGGATTGCCGCCAGCGTGCCCAGGTTGAGCAGGTGACGACCGGGCAGCAGGATCGGCGACCCGCCCATGTTGCCGTTCAGCTTCAGGAAGGCGATGACCGACCCCGAAAAGGTGATCGCGCCGATCGCGACGCCCAGGCCCATCTCGATGCGGCTGACGGGTTCGATGAAGGCGAAGGGCTGGCCGATCATCGGGATGACCAGCTTGGCGATACCGAACGCCATCGGGTTCAGGAAGGCCGCGGCGGCGACGAGGACCGCGGCCAAGCCGACAAGGGAGTGGAACGCGGCGACCAGCTGCGGCATCGCGGTCATCGCGATGCGGCGGGCGGTGACCAGACCGATGACCGCGCCGATGCCGATGGCTGCTAGGAGTTCGACGATCGTTAGCCAGTCAGGCGCGAAGTTAAGCGGATTGTAAGCGGGGTGTCCGGGCGGAGCATAATTCATATCCGCGCCCGGCACATGCGTAACCAGCGTCGTCACCACTGCGATCGTCATGCCGATCATGCCGAAGCGGTTGCCGCGCTGGCTGGACGTCGGCGACGACAGCCCGCGCAGCGCGAGGATGAAGCACACCCCGGCGATCAGATAGGCGAGCGCCGCGTACGAGCTGCCTGCGGTAACGTGTTCCATCATGTCCTCCCCGGCACGGGGAGGGGGACCGCGTGCCGCAGGCGCGTGGTGGAGGGGGCTCGCCCCACACACTGCACGCGCCGGCGGCGCCCCATGCGGCACGCCCCCTCCACCATGCTACGCATGGTCCCCCTCCCCATCCCGGGGAGGATCGTCACTTCGCGACCGACGTGGGCCGGTCCTTTTTCTTGTACATGGCAAGCATCCGGCTGGTGACCGCGAAGCCGCCAAAGATGTTGATGCTGGCCAGCACGACGCCCAGCAGCCCCAGCCACTTCGAACTGGTTGATCCCGCCGCGGCGGCCGCGATCAGCGCGCCGACGATGATGACGCTGGAAATCGCGTTGGTCACCGCCATCAGCGGCGTGTGCAGTGCCGGCGTCACCGACCATACGACGTAATAGCCGACGAAACACGCCATGACGAAGATCGAGAGGATCGCGATGAAGTCCATGGGGTCAGCGTCCTTTGCCGGATGCGCGAAGGGCGGCGGCCACGTCGCGCGTCGTTTGCTCATAATGGGCGATCATGTCGCGGTAGCTGCTGCGGCCGGTCTCGGTCGGGCCGACGATGCAACTGTCGTCGACGCCGTCGCGCATGGCGATCCAGGCACGGCGGCCGGCGGTGGCGGCCGGCTTCGCGCGGGCAGAGACGGCCGCGGCGGCGGCGCGCGCGCTCTTGATGCGGGCAAGGGTCGCCGGGCGGCGATCGAGGTGCGCCCACTTCGCCGCCTGCTGCTCTGCTGCCGCGAGGTCGCGGAAACGATCGGTGAGCGTGGGCGCCTGAAGGGCGAGGAGGATGACGAGGATCATCATTTATCCTCCCCGGCACGGGGAGGGGGACCAGCCGCAGGCTGGTGGAGGGGGCAGGCCGCAAGCGAGACGATCGCGTCGGCGGTCGCTTGCGGGTCGGCAAGGATACGCGCGGCAGCAATGCGTACCACCCAGTATCCGTTATCGCTCAAAAACATGTCCCGAAGGGCATCGCGTTCGGGGCGATCCGCCACGTCGTGCGCGAAGCCATCGATCTCGACGACCAGCGATGCCTTTGCGCAGTAGAAATCGACCAAATAGGGCCCGATCGGGTGCTGGCGTCTGAACCGGACGCCGCCTGGCGATCCACGCAAGTGCTGCCACAGCTGGACTTCGGGCAGTGACATATCTCGGCGGAGGCGGCGGGCGGTGGCCACTTCGGGGCGCAGCAGGCGCGGCACGCCCCCTCCACCGGCTTCGCCGGTCCCCCTCCCCGTGCCGGGGAGGATCATGCGGACAGCAGCCGCGGGTTTACGACCTGGCCGCCTTGGGTCAGCCGCACCGCGTCGCCGATCTCTTCGTCGAGAACGGGCTTGCCTGTATCCTTGTCCCAGAACGCGCTGAGGAAGTTGAACAGGTTGCGGCTGAACAGCGCGCTGGTGTCCGCGGCGAGGCGCGAGGGCACGTTGCGGTGCCCGACGATCTTCACGCCGTGGCGCTCGACGACTTCGCCCGCGACCGCGCCTTCGACGTTGCCGCCGGCTTCCACCGCCAGGTCGACGATCACGCTGCCCGGCCGCATCGTCGCGATCTGGGCGTCGGTGATGAGGCGCGGGGCGGGGCGGCCGGGGATCAGCGCGGTCGTGATGACGATGTCCTGCTTGGCGATGTGCGACGATACGAGCGCGGCCTGCGCGGCCTTGTACTCGTCCGACATCTCGGTCGCATAGCCGCCCGATCCTTCGCCCTCGATGCCAGCGACATTCTCGACGAAGATCGGCTTGGCGCCGAGCGACTGGATCTGCTCCTTGGTCGCCGAGCGGACGTCGGTGGCCGAAACCTGCGCGCCCAGGCGCCGTGCGGTTGCGATCGCCTGCAATCCGGCGACGCCGACGCCCATCACGAACACCTTGGCGGCGCTGACCGTGCCCGCGGCGGTTATCATCATCGGGAACGCGCGGCCATATTCGCCCGCGGCGTCGAGCACCGCCTTGTAGCCGCTGAGGTTCGACTGCGACGACAGGATGTCCATCGACTGCGCGCGGGTGATGCGCGGCATGAATTCCATCGCCAGCGCCTCGATACCGAGCGTGGCATAGGCATCGACGCGCGCGCGCTCACCGAACGGGTTGAGACCGGCGGCGAGCCAGGCGCCGGGCTTGATGCCTGCAAGGCTCGCCGGGTCGGGGCCCGCGACGCCCAGCACGATGTCGGCATCGGCCAGCACATCGGCGCGTGTCCCCACGCTGGCACCGGCGGCGGCATAGGCGTCGTCGGCGATCGACGCGGTCGCGCCGGCCCCGCTTTCGACCGCCATCGTGGCCCCCAGGCCAATGAACTTCTTCACCGTCTCCGGCGTCGCCGCGACGCGACGTTCACCGGCTGCCGTTTCCCTCAGGACCGCGATCTTCATGCCCCCGCCCCCGCGATCAGCCGGCGATCAACCAGATCACTCCGGCGGCGATCACGGCGCAGGCGACGGTGCCGTACTTCAGGAAGTTCATGACCCCGTTGTAGGTCGATACATGTGCTTTCATGTCGGCTTGTTCGGCCATATTCGATCCCTCTCGATTGCGAATTTGAAACAACCTTAGCCAGCACGCGGCTGTCCCTCAAGTCCCGTGCAGGGACGGACTTAAGCCGGTCTTTACCGGTCGGTGCGTACACCATGCCCCGAACAGGGACGACGGGGACACGCCGCATGAATCGCAACGGCCAGCGACTGCTGATGCTGATCGACGACGAACCCGCGCAGCGCCGGCTGATCGCGGCGATCGCCGGTCGGCGCGGCTGGCGCACGATCTTCGCCGGCGATGCGGAAGTCGCAGTGGCGCAGCTCGGCACGCCCGACGGCATGGCGCTGGATGCCATCCTGCTCGACAGCTGGTCGCCGCAGGCCGACACCGCCGCGCTGATCGCTGAGTTGCGCGCGCGACGCCCCGCGCTGCCGATCCTGATGCTGACCGCGAACAATTCGGTCGCTGCCGCGGTCGACGCGATGCGCGCGGGCGCGACCGATTTCCTGGTGAAGCCGCTGGGGCCGGAGCGGATGCTTGCGGCGCTGGATGCCGCGATCGGGGGCGCGACGGCGGGCGAATTGCGTCCGTTGACCGAGAAGCTGCCGGCGAGCCTGGCGTTCGAGGACATCGTCGGCGCGGCGCCGCAATTCCGCGCCGCGCTCGCCATCGCGGCCAAGTCGGCGCGCGCCCGCGTGCCGGTGCTGATCGAGGGTGAAAGCGGCGTCGGCAAGGAAGTCGTCGCCGACGCGATCCACGCCGCAAGCCCCCGATCCAAGAAGCCGATGATCCGCGTCAACTGCGGCGCGATCCCTGCGAACCTGGTCGAAAGCGAGCTGTTCGGGCACGAGAAGGGGGCGTTCACCGGGGCGTTCGAACGCAAGATCGGCCGGTTCCAGGACGCCGATGGCGGTACCATCTTCCTCGACGAGATCGGCGAGATGCCGCTGGAGGCGCAGGTCAAGCTGCTGCGCGTGTTGCAATCGGGCGAAGTCCAGGCGATCGGCGCACGCCACCCGCGCGAAGTCGATGTCCGCGTGGTCGCTGCGACCAACAAGACGCTGGCCGACGAAGTCGCCGCCGGCCGTTTCCGCGAAGACCTGTATTATCGCCTGAACGTCGTCCAGGTGACGATCCCGCCCTTGCGCGATCGCCCCGACGACGTGGCGCCGCTCGCCCGCCACCTGCTGACCCGCATCGCGACGCAGCCGGGGCTGCGACCGCTGGGCATCACCGACGATGCCCTGTCGCTGCTGGTCCAGTACGACTGGCCGGGCAACGTCCGCCAGCTCCAGAACGCGCTCTTCCGGGCGGCCGTGCTGTGCGATGGCGACGCGCTGACCAAGAGCGATTTCCCGCAGATCGCGACGCTGGCGGGCGCACGCTCGATGCCGGGCACGGGCAATCTGGCGGGCGCGAGCGGCGTCACGCTGTTCCGCGCCGACGGCAACCTGCGCGCGCTGGAGGAGATTGAGGCGGACGTGATCCGCCTGGCGATCGGGCATTACCGGGGCCGCATGACCGAAGTCGCGCGGCGGCTGGGGATCGGGCGATCGACCTTGTATCGCAAGCTCGGCGAACTCGGGATTGATCAGAGCGCAGCGTGATCGTGCCTCGGTTTGCGTGAGCAAATTGAGGACTCGGCACGCTCGGCCAGCGGGGCGGCGAAGCCGTCCCGTCTGACGAGTGTGGCGACCCACGCTTAACAGAGTATGCTGGTCGGCATGACCGATTTCTCCAACCGCACCATCCTCGTCACCGGCGCCGCGTCGGGCATCGGCCTAGCTACCGCACGGCACCTCGCCGCGAATGGCGCCGCGCGCCTGATCCTGATCGACCGTGATGCCGATGCGCTCGCCGACATCGCGCTACCTTGCGCCATCGATCGTCTGGCCGGGGATGTCGCCGACGAAGCCTTCTGGGACAGCGCCCAACCAACGCTCGATGACCTCGACGCCGCCGTCATCAATGCCGGAGTCGCGGGTGCCGGGCCGATCGCCACGCTCGATTTCGCCGAATGGCGCCGCATCCTGTCGGTCAACCTCGACGGTGCATTCCTGACGCTGCGCGCGGCAATGCGGGCCACGGCCAAGCGGGGCGGGGCAATCGTCGCGGTGGCCTCCGCCACGGGCCTGAAGGCAGAGCCGGGAACCGCGGCCTATGGCGCGTCGAAGGCCGCGCTGATGCACCTCGTCCGCGTGGCGGCGAAGGAAGGTGCCGGGCGCGGCATCCGCGTGAACGCGATCGCGCCGGCGGGCGTCGAGACGCCGGTGTGGGACGCGGTGCCGATGTTCACGGCGCGCGTCGCGGAGATAGGCCGCGATGCCGCCTTTGCCGAAATGGCGAAGATGGCGACCCCGATCGGCCGGTTCGCCAAGCCGGACGAAATCGCCCGCCAGATCGCGTTCCTGCTGTCCGACGCGGCGGCGTTCGTCACCGGCACGACGCTGGTCAGCGACGGCGGGTATACGTTATAGTCCTTTGATCCGGTCAGGAGATGCTGCGATGCTGCCCACGCTCAGCCTGTTGCTCGCACTCGGTTTCGTCGCCGTCGCGGCGTGTCGGTTCTTCCCGTCGGCGCCATCGTGGACGCGAACTGCGCGGCTGGTGCTTGCGCTGGCGGCCGGTCTGGCTGGCGCCGCGACGTTCGGGATCTTGGGCGATTCCCGGTGGCTGGTCGGCGGCATCCTGTTCTTCGGCGCCGCGGTCCCCGGATTTCTGGCCGGCCATCGTCGCAGTCTCGCGATAGCGGCGCTGGTCTGCGGCGTCCTGGGACTCGGACTGTACGGCATCGCCACGTTACGGCCGATGGAGGCGGTCGCGGTCGCGGACTGACGTCGCGTCATCGCCTCTGCGGAGCGGGACGGCGGACTATTCCCGCCGGCCGGTCAGCCCGGCATCCTTCAGCCCGCGCCAGACGCGGAGCGCCTGCACCGTCTCCGCCACGTCGTGCACGCGCAGGATTTGCACCCCGCGGTCGGCACCGTGGATCGCCAGCGTCACGCTGCCGCCCAGGCGCTCGTCGACCGGCGCTTCGTTCGACAGCGCGCCGATCAGTCGCTTGCGGCTCGGCCCCAGCACGATACCGCAACCCAGGCCGTGGAACAGCGCGAGGCCGTTCAGCAGCGCGAGATTGTCGGCGAGCGACTTGGCAAAGCCGATGCCCGGATCGACCAGGATCTTCGCCCGGTTGACGCCGCCTGCGACGACCGCATCGATCCGCGCCTCCAGCCAGTCGTACACCTCGACCAGCACATCGGCGTAGACCGGGCGGGCGTGCGGACCCGCGGACGGGTCGGGGGTATGCATCAGCACCACCGGGCAGCCCGCGCTGGCGCAGACGCCGACGGCGCGGTCGTCCCACGCGAGGGCCGCGACGTCGTTGACGATGCCGGCCCCGGCGGCGAGCGCGGCCTCCATCACGCCGGCCTTGCGCGTGTCGATCGACAACGCGGTGCCCGATGCGGCCAGGCGTTCGATGACGGGGCGGACGCGGGCGATCTCGTCGCCCTCCCACACCGCCTGTGCGCCCGGACGCGTCGATTCGCCACCGACGTCGATGATCGCCGCCCCGGCGGCCGCCATGTCGAACCCGGCCTGCGCGGCGGCAGCATCGTCGGCATTGGCGCCGCCGTCCGAAAAGCTGTCGGGCGTACGGTTGAGGATGCCCATCACCTGCGGCTGCTCGAGCCGGATCGTGCGGCCGGGCAGCACGATGGGCGCGCGCGGCGCGGAGATGGCGGCGGCAAGGGTGCGCAGGCGGTCGGCCTGCGCGGGGGGGAGGTTGGCGATAAGCGCGGGCAAGGCCGAGACGGGGATACTTGCCTGTGCGATGCGGCGGTGATCGACGACGGCGATCAGTTCGTAGGCGGCGAACCACAGCAACCCGCCGGCCAGCCTCGCGACTGTCCCGTCGCGACCGACAGGGGTGTCGACGGGGGCTTCGGGGCGAAGGTAGAGCCTGGCTTCGGTTGGTATCGTCTGCGGATCAATCACTGCACCCACCCCGTTCGCACTGAGCTTGTCGAAGTGCTGTGCGTCTTGGCCTTGAGAAAGGGCAGGGCTTCGACAAGCTCAGCCCGAACGGCGAGAGGTCAGCCAGCTATTACGGCTGCGTCGCCAGCAGATACGTCTGCCGGATCGTATCGATCGGCTTCAGCGCGCCCTCGCTGTCGTGATGCCAGAACGTCCATCCGTTGCACGCGGGCGCCCCCTGGAGCGTCGAGCCGAGCTTGTGGATCGACCCCGCCTGCCCGCAGTCGCTCAGCAGCGACCCGTCGGCGCGGACGGTGGCGCGCCAGCGGCGCTTGGTGTCGGTCAGGACGATGCCGGGGATCAGGTATCCGGTTTCGACGAGGGTTCCGAACGCGACCTTCGGCGCGGCCTTCGGGCTCTGCATCGTCACCAGCGCCGATTCATCGAGCGGCAGCGCGGCGGCGATGCGTTCCTCGGCCGCGGCGATGTACGAATCCTCGCGCTCGATGCCGATCCAGTGCCGTCCCAGCCGCTTGGCGACCGCGCCGGTCGTGCCGGTACCGAAGAACGGGTCGAGGATCACGTCGCCGGGCTTCGAGCATGCCAGCAGGATGCGGTACAGCAGCGCCTCGGGCTTCTGGGTCGGGTGGACCTTTACCCCGTCCTTCTTCAGCCGCTCCTGTCCGCCGCAGATCGGGAATTCCCAGTCCGAGCGCATCTGCAGCTCGTCGTTCAGCGTCTTCATGCTGCGGTAATTGAACGTGTAGCGCGACTTCTCGCCCATCGACGCCCAAATGAGCGTCTCGTGCGCGTTGGTGAAGCGGGTGCCCTTGAAATTGGGCATCGGATTGGCTTTCCGCCACACGATGTCGTTCAGGATCCAGTAGCCGAGGTCCTGGATCGCCGCGCCGACCTTGAAGATGTTGTGATAGCTGCCGATCACCCAGATCGCGCCGTTGGGCTTCAGCACGCGGCGCGCCTCGGCCAGCCAGGCGCGGGTGAAGCGGTCGTAATGGCCCAGCGTCTCGAACTTGTCCCAGTCGTCGGTGACCGCATCGACATGGCTGCCGTCGGGGCGGTTGAGGTCGCCGCCGAGCTGCAGATTGTACGGCGGATCGGCAAAGATCAGGTCGACTGAGGCCGCGGGCAGGCGACGCATCATCTCGATGCAGTCGCCCTTCAGGATCCGGTCCAGCGCCAGGTCCAGGGGCGCTTCATCGGCCACCGCCGGCGCGCCGGCCAGCTTTTCGATAACACCCATTTTGAATCGGCCCCCCGGCGTTGTTGGACGCGCAATTCGGCGGAGCACCCGGACTCCGTCAAGCGGACATTGGTTAACGAAAACCCTTGCGAAGTCGTTAACGATGCGGAACAAACTCGGAACCTGCCCGCATTTTGAGTCCTGTGGGCAAGTTATCCACAACCCCTAGTGGTGTGCCGAAAAGGACTCGCCGAATATGGATAACCGGCTTTTGCGACGAATCGTTGGTCCGTGTCTCTCAGAGCGGCAGTTCGGCCTGCGCGACCGGTGCGAACGAGCGGCGGTGGAGCGGGCTGGGGCCGTGTTCGCGCAAGGCGGCCATGTGACGCGCGCAGCCATAGCCCTTGTTCGAATGCCAGTTGTATGCCGGGTAGGTTTCGGCCGCCGCGATCATGATCGCGTCGCGCGTGGTCTTGGCGAGGATCGAGGCCGCGGCGATCGACAGGCTTTGTCCGTCGCCGCCGACGATGGGCGTGCAGGCGTATGACCAGCGCGGGCTCCGGTTGCCGTCGACCAGCACATGGCCCGGAGCCACGCCCAGCGCCTCGACCGCCAGCGTCATCGCCTTCATCGTCGCCCAGTAGATGTTGAGCGTGTCGATCTCCGCCGGCTCGACGATGCCGATGCCGAAGGTCGCGCAGTCGCGCAGGCGCAGCGCCAGGCGGTCGCGTTCCTTGGCCGACAGCTTCTTCGAATCGTCGATGCCGCGCGGGATTCCTTTGGACGGCAGGATGACGGCCGCGGCGACGACAGGCCCGGCGAGCGGCCCGCGCCCGGCCTCGTCCACGCCTACGACCGGGGCGAGGCACAGTTTCTCGTGGCGCAGGCTAGGCATCGGCGATCCGCCACGGCGGGAAGCGTCGCATCTCGCCGGCCTGATACAGGCACAGGCGATTACCGGCGGGGTCGCTGAGTAGCGCTTCTCGCCAGCCCCAACGTTCGTCGACGGGATCGCTTACCACGGCTCCCGCCGCGCGGGCGCGGGCGATGGCGGCGTCTAGGTCATCGACTTCAAAATAGACGACCGCGCCGATATCGTCGTGGGCCATTGCCTCGATCGACAGAGTCGTACCGCCAGCGGCTTCGAAGCGGGCGTAGCGTGGCGGCGCGTCGATGATCCTGCTCAGTCCCAGCGCGCCATAGAAGCCGACGCTCGCGTCGTAATCGGTCGATGGCAGGGTAACCTGATTGGCGACCATGCCTGCGGTCGCGCCGTCCAGCCGTACCCGGGCATGACCCATCGGCCCATGTCCGGCGCCGAACCCCGGGGCTTCGCGCAACGCGACGCGGACGAATCGCCGTGCGCGTGCGATCGCGGCGGGCAGCGCGAGGCCGCGACCAAGGCCCTCGGCGATGCCGCTCGCCAGCGTGCAGCCGGTGCCATGGGTGTGCCGCGTGTCGATCCGCGGATCGGACCAGCGCGCGACCTCGCCGTCCGTCGTGACAAGCCGGTCGATCACATCGTCACCATCGGCATGACCGCCTTTGACCAACACCGCCGGGCCATGCGCGAGGATGCCCGCTTCGCCGCCCAGCGCCGCGAGCTCGGGCAGGTTGGGCGTGACGACCGTAGCCCGCCGCATCAGCCGTTCGAAGCCTGCGATCGTGTCGGCATCGGCCAGCACCGCGCCCGACGTCGCGACCATGACGGGGTCAAACACCACGGGCACGTCGAGCGTATCGAGGATATCGGCGACGGCATGCGCCACGTCCACCGATCCGATCATCCCGATCTTCACCGCATCGACGCCAATGTCGTCGATGCACGATCGCATCTGCTGCGCGACGAAGGCGGCAGGGACCGGCAGCACGCCCTGCACGCCCAGCGTGTTCTGTGCCGTCAGTGCGGTGATCGCGGTCATCGCGTGCCCACCGAGCATCGTGACGGTTTTGATATCGGCCTGAATGCCCGCACCGCCGCCAGAATCGGACCCGGCAACGATCAGGATGCGGGGGCAGATCACCCGCGGAAGCGCCGCTGCGTCGAAGCGGGGTTGGCGGCCAGCGATTTGCCGACGCGCGTCGGTCGATCGACCAGTTCGCCGCCGCAATTGGGGCAGATGTCGTCGACCGCGTCCGTGCAGTCGGCGCAGAAGGTGCATTCATGGCTGCAGATGAAGGCGCCGTGACGGTTGGCGGGCAGGTCGACGCCGCAGCGTTCGCAATCGGGGCGCATCTCGAGCATGGCGCGGGCCTTAGGCGATGGCGGCGCTTCGGGAAAGACGGCGGGTCGTAAGGCGAAAATCAACCAATATGGATCAAACCTGCATCCAGGGAGAGGAGAGGCCCATGATCAAGGTCGTCGTCGATCGCTCGCATGCGCTTGTGAACCTGACGGCGGACGGTTTCGTGACCGATGCCGACATCGCCACGGGTGCTGCACAGCTGCACGCTGCGATCCGCTCGCTGGGAGACCGCATGGGCCGCCACGTGACGCTGTACGACCTGACCGGCCTCCGGGTCGCGTCGCCGGCGATACTCGACACCTTTGCGGTCTTCTTCACCGACCCCGCCTACCGCGCGATCTGGGCGCGGCGCGTGGCGTTCGTCACCGCCTCGCCGCTCGTCACCTTGCAGATGGAGCGTATCCGCCGCGACCGCCCGGACATGCAGGTGTTCGCCGAACGTGCGCCGGCGATCGCGTGGCTGTTCGCAGTCCCCGAGCGTGGGCAGGCCGCGGCATAGGATCGGGATCAGCCGGTCAGGCCGCCGCCTTCACCGCCGCAACGATGCGGTCGACCACCGTCTCGACCTGCGCCTTGTCCTCACCCTCCGCCATCACGCGGATCAGCGGTTCGGTCCCCGACTTGCGGATGAGCAGGCGGCCGCGGCCCTCCAGCTCGCTTTCGGCCTCGGCGATCACGGCCTTGACCGTCGCGTTCTCCAGCGGCTGGGTGCCCGAATAGCGGACGTTCTTCAGCAGTTGCGGCAGGGGCTCGAACCGGCGCAGCACTTCGCTGGCCGGTGCGCCCGCGCGGACCACCTCGGCCAGCACCTGGAGTGCGGCGACCAGGCCGTCGCCGGTCGTCGCATAGTCGCTGAGGATGATGTGTCCCGACTGTTCGCCGCCGACATTGTAGCCCGACGCGCGCATCTTTTCGAGCACGTAGCGGTCGCCGACGTTGGTGCGCACAAGCCCCAGCCCTTGCGCCGACAAGTGGCGCTCCAGGCCCAGGTTCGACATGACCGTCGCGACCAGCCCGCCGCCGCGCAGACGCCCCTGGCGCGCCCAGCCGCCGGCGATGGTCGCCATCAACTGGTCGCCATCGACGATCTGGCCGGTTTCATCGACCACGATCAGCCGGTCGGCGTCACCGTCCAGCGCAATGCCGATGTGCGCGCCGGACGCGACGACCGTCTCGCACAGCGTCAGCGGTGCGGTCGACCCGACCTGGTCATTGATATTGCGGCCGTTGGGCGTGACTCCGATGGCGATGACATCCGCGCCCAGTTCCCACAGCGCGGACGGCGCGACCTGATAGGCGGCGCCGTTCGCGCAATCGACGACAATCTTCAGCCCGTCGAGCGTCAGTTCGCCGGGGAAGGTCGTCTTGGCGAAATGGATGTAGCGGCCCTTGGCATCGTCGACGCGGCGGGCGCGGCCGATATCGGCGGCGGGCGCCAGGTCGACACGGCCGTCGATCCCGTCTTCGATCGCGGCTTCGTCGGCGTCGCTCAGCTTGTAGCCGTCGGGACCGAACAGCTTGATGCCGTTGTCGAAGAACGGATTGTGGCTGGCCGACAGCATGACGCCCATGTCGGCACGCATCGATGCCGTCAGCATCGCGACCGCGGGCGTCGGCATCGGTCCCAGCAGGACCACGTCCATGCCCACGCTGGTGAAGCCCGCGACCAGCGCGGATTCGAGCATATAGCCCGACAGGCGGGTGTCCTTCCCGATGACGACGCGGTGGCGGTGGTCGCCGCGCAGGAAATGCTTCCCCGCGGCCATGCCGACCTTCATCGCCATTTCGGCGGTCATCTTGTCGGCGTTGGTCAGGCCGCGAATGCCGTCGGTGCCGAAATATTTCCTTGCCATCGTGACGTTTTCCGCAACCTTGTCGCCGTGTGAGTGGGCCGCCATAGCGCGCGACCACCGGAGAATCGAGTAATGTCGCAAGCCACCCGTATCCTGATCTCGCTCGTCGGCGGCCTCGTGCTCGGCATCCTGCTGGCGCGCGTCGCCCCGTCGGCGGATGCGCTGGGCGTCGCCATTGCCGAACCAGTGGGGACGATCTGGCTGCACGGATTGCAGATGACCATCGTGCCGCTGGTCGTCGGCCTGCTAGTGACCGGCATCGCCGCGACCGCCGAAGCGGCCAAGGCCAGCCGTCTCGCGACGCGCGCGCTGATCGTGTTCATCGCGCTCCTCTGGACGTCGTCGGCGCTGTCGGCGGCGATCTTTTTCGGGATAACGCATCTCTTCCCGCTCGGGCCCGACGCGGCCGCCGCGCTGAAGGGCGCGGTCGCCAGCGCCAGCGAGGTGGGCGCGGTGCCGCCCTTCAGTGACTTCCTGGTCGCGATGGTGCCGACGAACCCGCTGGCCGCGGCGGCCAATGACGCCTTCCTGCCGCTGATCGTGTTCACTGTCGCCTTCGCCTTCGCCGTCACGCGGTTGCCCGACGAGCCGCGCAAGCTGCTGACCGGCTTCTTCCAGGCGGTGGCGGATGCGATGCTGATCGTCATCGGCTGGGTGCTGTGGCTGGCGCCGCTGGGCGTCTTCGCGCTGGCCTTTGCAGTCGGGGCAAAGGCCGGGACTGCGGCGTTCGGCGCGCTGATCCACTATGTCCTGACCGTCACCGCGTGCGGCGCGGGCGTCACGTTGCTCGCGTTTCCGGTGGCCATCATCGGCGGCCGGTTGGGGCTGGGCACCTATCTGCGCGCGATGACGCAGCCGGCGGCGGTCGCGGTGTCGACGCAGTCGAGTCTCGCGTCGCTGCCGGCGATGCTACGTGCCAGCGAGAAGCTGGGGCTGCCGGTCGCGACGTCGGGCGTCGTGTTGCCGCTGGCAGTGGCGATCTTCCGCTTTACCGGCCCGGCGATGAACCTGGCGGTCGCGCTGTACGTCGCGCATATCTTTGGGGTCGAGCTGACCGCGGGGCAGATCGCGATCGGCATCGCCGCCGCCGCCGTGACGACGATGGGCGCGGTCAGCTTGCCGGGCACCATCAGTTTCGTATCGTCGATCGCGCCGATCGCGCTGGCGATGGGTCTGCCGATCGGCCCGCTGGCCCTGCTGGTCGCGGTCGAGACCTTTCCCGACATCATGCGTACGCTGGGCAACGTCATGATGGACGTCGCCGCGACCTCCGCGATCGGCCGGCGATCAGGCGTGGCCAGGAGTGAAGCAGACGCGATCCTGGCACAGGCGCCGGAATGATCGCCTAACCCGGCCCGTCCACATCCTCGTCCTCGGGCGCGCGCCGATCCTCGCGGCGCGGTGGCGGGCCGTCGCGGCGGCGGTCGCTGGGGCCGACGTTGAAGCTGCCGTCGCGGCCCAGCCGGACGTTCAGGCCAAGGCCCTCGATCTCCGCGGCCGGGGGCGCGGCGGGATCGTCGGTGAAGATCGGCTCGCTTGGATCGATCATGTCGTCGATCATGTTGCCGACCGGATCCTCAGGCTCCTCGATAACCGCGGGCAGGGGGGCGGACACGCCCAGCGCTTCGATCATGAAGTCGCGCCAGATGCGCGCGGGGATGCCGCCGCCCTGCAGGCCCGGATTGGGCGAATTGTCATCGTTGCCAACCCAAACGCCGGCGACCAGCCCCTGGGCATAGCCGACGAACAGTGCGTCGCGGCTGTCCTGCGTCGTGCCGGTCTTGCCGAAGCCGGTGATGCTGAGCGCGGCCTGCTGGCCCGTTCCGCTGGCGATCGAGCGCGACAGCAACTCGCGCATTCCCTCCAGCGTCTTGTCGTCGATCGCCGTGCGACGCCCGCGCCAGCGATCGATGAAGCCCGCTTCTTCCTCCGCCGACAGCCCGCGCGCGCGCACCGGATATTCGCCCGCGGCGATCGCGGCATAGGCGCTGGTCAGTTCCAGCAGCGACATGGTCGAGGTGCCGAGCGCGATCGACGCTTCGTTCGGGATCGGGCTGGTCACGCCCAGGTCGCGCGCGGCGCGGATGACGTTCGATACGCCGACCTCCTTGGTCAGGCGCGCGGCGGCCACGTTGGATGATTTGGCAAAGGCGCGCGCTAGCGTGATGTCGCCGGCGTAGCGGCCATCCGAATTCTTCGGGCTCCATTCGCCGATCGTGACCGGGCGGTCCTCGACAGTGCTCTCGGGCGTCATGCCGGAGCGCAGCGCGGCGAGATAGACGAACAGCTTGAACGTCGACCCCGGCTGGCGCTTGGCCTGCACCGCGCGGTTGAACGGCGACTTCGCATAGTCCTTGCCGCCGACCATCGCGACGACGGTGCCGTCCGGGCGCATCGCGACCAGTGCCGCCTGCGCCTCGCGCAGCCCGGCGCGGCGGATCGCGCGTTCGGCGGCGCGTTGCATCCGCTGGTCGAGCGTGGTCGTGACGGTCAGCTCGTTGGCGATCTCGCCGGCGCGGTCGCGCGCCTGCGGCAGGACCCAGTCGGCGAAGTACGTGCCGGAGGGGAGCGTCTTCGTCCGCTCGACCTTCAACCGCGCCGGGCCGACGTCGGCGGCCTCCGCCTTCGTCAGGAACCCGCTTTCGACCATCGCGCCGACGACCAGCTTCTGCCGCGCGCGTGCGCCCGACAGGTTGATGGTCGGGGCGAGGCGTGACGGCGCCTTGACCAGCCCGGCCAGCAGCGCGGCCTGCGCGACGCTCAGTTGCTCGGGCTGCTTGCTGAAATAATGCTTCGCCGCCGCCGACAGGCCATAGACGTTGTCGCCGAAATAGGCGTTCGAGAGGTACCGGCTGAGGATCTCGTCCTTGGTCAGCCACGCCTCTAGCCAGAACGAGATCATCAGCTCGCGCGCCTTGCGGCCGAAGGTGCGGTCGGACGACAGGAACGCGTTCTTGGCGAGCTGCTGGGTGATCGTCGACCCGCCCTCGCGCATCCCGCCGGCGCGCGCGTTGTTCCACATCGCGCGGGCGATGCCGCGCGGCGATACGCCCCAGTGCGAATAGAAGCGTCGATCCTCGATCGCCAGGAACGCCTGCGGGATGTGCTTAGGCAACGTGCGCACGTCGACGGGATCGCCGATGACCGCGCCGCGCCGCGCGATCGGCGTCTTGCCGTCGCTCGCCAGCAGCGTGATGCTGGGCGGCGTCGGTGGTTTCAGCGACCGCGAGAGGGGCGCGGTGATCGCCAGCCAGATGATCGCCACGACCAGCAGGACGATGGCGACACCCGTCCCGCGGACGATCCAGCGGCCCCAGCGGATGCGGCGCTTCGGCGTGGCTGAGGGGGGATCGAAGCGCAGCGGATCGCCCGGCGGCGGGGCAGGCGGCGTCGTGCCCGAGGACAGTTTCCCGGTGCGCGCGAAATTGGCGAAGGGGTCGTCGTCGGACGCACCGGGACGGCGGTCGGACGGATCGAACGGCGGACCCAAGTTCATGGCGACTGTATTAACAACCTAACACGCGACCCGCAAGCCGCGGAATGTCCTGGGCGTCATGCTTCCAGCTCGATGTCCCAATACAGCCAGTCGCGCCACGTGTCGTGCAGGTAATTGGGCGGAAAGCTGCGCCCGTGTTCCTGCAGATGCCAGCTGGTCGGGCGGATCGGCTGGACGTGCAGCGGCATCCCCGCCTCGCGCGGGGTGCGCCCGCCCTTCTTCAGGTTGCAGGGCGCACACGCGGTCGCGACATTCTCCCACGTCGTGCGGCCGCCCTGTGCGCGGGGGATGACGTGGTCGAACGTCAGGTCGCGGCCGGTGCCGCAATATTGGCAGGCGAAGCGGTCGCGCAGGAACAGGTTGAAGCGGGTGAAGGCGGGAAAGGCCGATGGCCGGACATATTGCTTGAGCGCGATGACCGAGGGAAGTTTCAGCGCCGCGGTCGGGCTGCGCACCTCGCGTTCGTAATGCGACACGATATCGACGCGGTCGAGGAACACGGCCTTCACCGCGGTCTGCCATGGCCAGATCGACAGGGGATAGTAGCTGAGCGGCGTATAGTCGGCATTGAGCACCAGGGCCGGGCAACTGTCCGGATGCCGCATTAGGTCAGGATGAAACATACGTCCCCCTTCGCTTCGTCGCTCCGCGAGCCATCGCCGCGAAGGATGACACCTGCATGACAGCATAGGGAAGGCGGCCCGGTCAAGCGCATGGGTGGTCAAGCGCATGGGTGGTGTCGGCCTGCGGACGCGCTATGGAAGCGCCAAGACTAAGGAGAGCGACATGAAGACCATCGGTGTGATCGGTGCGGGACAGATGGGTGCAGGCATCGCGCAGGTGTCGGCGGCGGCCGGGTACCGGGTGCTGCTGTCCGACGTCGACCAGGCGCGCGCGGACGCCGGCAAGGCAGGCATCGCCAAGCAGCTCGACCGGCTGGTGACGAAGGAAAAGATCACCGCCGACGCGCGCGACACGACGCTCGGCCACATCGAACCGGTCGGCGACGTCGCGGCGATGGGGGACTGCGACCTGGTGATCGAGGCGGCGACCGAGCGCGAGGAGATCAAGCGCAAGATCTTTGCGGCGGTGGGCAAGGGGATGCGCAGCGACGCGATCCTCGCCAGCAACACATCGTCGATCCCGATCACGCGCCTGGCGCAGGCGTCGCCCGATCCGGCGCGGTTCATGGGCGTGCATTTCTTCAATCCCGTGCCCGTCATGGGCCTGATCGAGCTGATCCGGGGTCTGGCGACCAGCGACGCGACGGTCCAGGCGGTCGAGGCGTTCGGGCGTACGCTGGGCAAGGAGATCGTCCACGCCAACGACGCGCCCGGCTTCATCGTCAACCGCGTGCTGATGCCGATGCTGAACGAGGCGTGCTTCGCGCTGGGCGAAGGCGTCGCGACGATCCGCGATGTCGACACCGCGTGTCAGCTCGGGCTCAACCACCCGATGGGTCCATTCACGCTGGCCGACTTCATCGGGCTCGACACCTGCCTGGAGATCACGCGCGTGCTGTTCGAAGGCACCGGCGACCCCAAGTTCCGGCCCGCGCCGCTGCTGGTGAAGTATGTCGAGGCCGGCTGGTACGGCCGCAAGACCGGGCGCGGCTTCTACGACTATTCGGGACCCGAGCCCGTACCGACACGTTGAGGCGGCCATGGCCCTCGACGATACCATCATCCAGACGCCCGATGGTCCGATGACCTATGGCGAATGGAAGAAGAAGAACCCGGTGCAGGTCCCGTCGCGCCGGACCAAGGGCAAGGATTTGCCGAACAAGGTGAAGATCCGGACGGACGAGTGATTCTTCGTGCGTTCGTGCCGAGCGTGTCGACGACCCGCCTTTTCTTCGTGTGGCGGGGCCCGCGGCCCGACGAAGGGGCTGCCCCTCGACAGGCTGATGGCGACGGGTGGGACGGGTAAACGCCGCATCACCCTGTCCCACCCCGGAACACCCGGAAATCCGGCCTTTTCTTGACGCCTTCGAAAGACGATCTGTCGCATGACGAGCGGTCTGACACGAAGGATTCGATTACGAGATGGCAAGCACCGCGACCTGGGTGAAACGGGCGGGCCTGACGCTCGGCTGCTGTGCGAGCTTCCTCGGCGCCGCGCATATCGCCGATCGGATGGCGGCGCGCGATGCCGCCGCGCCGCCGATCGCGACGTCGGCGGCCCCGCAGCCGCTGGTCGCCACCGCGGCGTCGCGGGCGAAGCCCGTCGCGCGTCCGGCCGCTGCCCCGGCCCCCGTCGATCCGTCGGCCTATGTCGTCAAGAGCGTGCTGAGCGTCGGCAGGCCCTTCGTCCACGGCGACTGGTATTGGGACGAAAGCGCCGCGCCAGCCGCCAAGGGCGGCAAGATCGTCGTGACGGTCGACCTGAAGGCGCAGGTGCTCTCGGTCTTCCGTAACGGGCACGAGATCGGCACCGCGGTCATGATCTACGGCGCCGATACCAAGCCGACGCCCTTGGGCGTATTCCAGGTCAGCTTCCGCAAGGCGCAGCATGTGTCGAGCCTGTACGGCGCGCCGATGCCCTATACGCTGCGGCTGACCAACGACGGTGTGTCGATCCACGGCAGCGAAGCGATGCGCCCTGACGCTGCGACGCACGGCTGCGTCGGCGTGCCGATCGCGTTTGCGAAGAAGCTGTTCGGCGCGGTGGCGCTGGGAGACACGGTGATCGTGACCAACGGCGAGATGCTGAGCCAGGGTCAGGCAATCAAGGCGGCGTAAGTCCCCCGGGTGCTCCCGTGCCGGCGGGAGCCCAGGATTACGAAGGGTCACCGCTTGTGGCTCTGGGCTCCCGCCTGCGCGGGAGCACCGGGTGGTCAGTGGCGAGGCTCGAACGACAGTTCCAGCGCGCCGCCCGACCAGCCGTCGCCCTGGATCACTTCGACCAGCCGCTCGACACCGTCGCTCTCCGATTCGGGGCCCATGGTGAAGTTCGCCGCTTCGCCGCTCGCCACGCGACCCAGGAAGCCGCGCGCGTCGAGTACGCTTTCGACCGCGTAATGCACCATGTCGTGCGGGATGATCCGCTGCCTGGGGCAATCGATCGTCTCGTCCGGGCGATCGGCCTTGCCTGTGCCCCTGGCGAAGACCAGTCTCACCCGATCAGCAGGCCCGCCAGCGCCGCCGACATCAGGTTCGACAGGCTGCCGGCGACCAGTGCCTTCAGCCCCAGCTTCGCGATCACCGGGCGCTGGTTAGGGGCCAGGTTGCCGGTCACCGCCATCTGGATCGCGATCGACGAGAAATTGGCGAAGCCGCACAGCGAGAAGGTGACGATCGCGACGCTGGCGGGCGACAGCGTGCCCTGGATCTTGCTGAGTTCGATGAACGACACGAATTCGTTCAGTACGATCTTGGTGCCGAACAGGCCGCCGGCGACGCCCGCCTCGTTCCACGGCACGCCCAGGATGAACATCACCGGCTGGAAGACATAGCCGAGCAGCATCTGGAAGCTGAGTTCGGGATGCCCGAACCAGCCACCGATCCCCGCCAGCAGTCCGTTGGCGAGCGCAACGAGAGCGACGAACGCCAGCACCATCGCGCCGACCGCGACGGCCAGCTTCACGCCGGTCTGCGCACCTTGCGCCGCCGCCATGATGATGTTGGCCGGCTTTTCCTCGTCGTGGCTGGCTTCCGCGATCGGCTCGCTGCCCTCGATCTCGGGCGCGCTGGCGCGGGTGTGCGGTTCGCTGAGCGCGACCGCGTCGCCCGACGCACTCCCCAGCGGCAGCTCGCCTTGTCGGGGCTCGACGTCGGGCATGATGATCTTCGACATCAGAATGCCGCCGGGTGCCGACATGAAGCTGGCCGCAAGCAGATACGGCAGCAGCTGCGCGCCGATCATGCTGGCATAGGCGCCCAGGATCGTACCCGCGACGCCGGCCATGCCGACCGTCATCACGGTGAACAGCTGCGGCGGCGTCAGGCTCGCCAGATACGGGCGGATGACCAGCGGGCTTTCCGACTGGCCGACGAAGATGTTCGCCGCCGACCCGAGCGATTCGACCTTGGTGATCCCCGTCACCAGCTGGATCGCGCCGCCCACCCATTTGATGATGAGCTGCATGACGCCGAGATAGTAGAGGATCGAGATCAGCGAGGCGAAGAAGATGATGACCGGCAGCGCCGCGATCGCGAAGCTGTTGGCGCCCATCGTGGGCCCGGCGAGCGGACCGAAGATGAAGTCCGTGCCGGCCTTGGCATAGCCGAGAAGGTTCGACACGCCATGCGACATCCCGGCGATGACCGACTTGCCCCAACTGGTCGCGAGCACCAGCACCGCAAAGCCCGCCTGGAGCGCAAACGCCGGGCCGACGACCCGCAGCCGGATCGCGCGGCGATTGTTCGACAGTGCGACCGCGACCAGAAGAATGACGACGATACCGGCCAGGCCGATCAGATTATGCTGCACGTAGACGCCCACCCCTGGGGAAACACAGCCATCCAGCATGGCAGAGGTTTGCGTGAGGGGACAGGGGTTTGTGCGGAGGAGCACGAGTCATCCTCCTCGTGCAGGGGAGGATTGGGTTTTGTGTCCGGGGCTTCCCTCACGAAAATTTTCGGCTAGCGTCCGCGCGATGGAAACCCCGCACCCACGCACACTCCCGCTTTCGCTCTTCGTCTTCGCGCTGTTTTACGGCGGCATGGTCTGCATCGCGGGCGTGCTGGGCAACAAGCAGGTCGGCCTGGGGCCGCTCGCCGTCGAAGCCGGCATCTTTGCTTTCCTGCTGCTCGTCGTCACGTCGAGCGCGGTGGCCGAACTGCACGGCGCGACCTGGGCGAATCGGCTGGTGCGGATCGGCTTCGTGCCGCTGATCGTGTCGCTGCTGCTCTCGCTGCTCGTCTATGCGCTGCCCGCCTCGGCCGAGATGCGCGCCGACCGGCCGGAGGCGCTGGCGGCGATCGAGGGCATCCTGTTCTCGACCTGGCGGATCTGGATCGGCGGGATCATCGCCTATGGCATTTCGCAGTCGCTGAACGTGACGATCTTTGCCGCGCTGAAGGGCCGCGAGGGATCGAAGCTGCTGTGGTTCCGCTCGGCGGTGGCGGGCGTGCTCAGCCAGATCGTCGACACGGTCGTGTTCGTCGCCATCGCCTTCTACGGCGAATTTCCGATCGGCGGGCTGCTGGTCGGGCAGATGCTGGCAAAGGTCGTGCTGTCGGCGCTGCTGGTGCCGCCGCTGATCTATGTCGCGGTGGCGTTCGGGCGGCGGCTGGACGGTACGGCCGTCACTCGCTGACCCGGGGGCGACGCAGGATTTGGGTTTTCCGCGACCGGCCATTAAGGGGCGCGGCATGATCGACCACGCCCCATCCCCCGCGATGCTCGCCAAGGCGGAAACGCTGACCGAGGCGCTGCCGTACCTGCAACGCTACACCGGCAAGACCTTCGTCGTGAAATACGGCGGCCATGCGATGGGCGACCCCGAACTCGCGCGCGATTTCGCCGAGGACGTGACGCTCCTCAAGATGGTCGGGATCAATGTCGTCGTCGTCCATGGCGGCGGGCCGCAGATCGGCGCGATGCTGAAGCGGCTGGGCGTCGAATCACGCTTCCACGACGGCCTGCGCATCACCGACAAGCCGACCGCAGAGATCGCCGAGATGGTTCTGGCCGGCTCGATCAACAAGGAAATCGTCGCCTGGATCGCGCAGGCCGGCGGCCGTGCGGTCGGCATTTCGGGCAAGGATGCGAACCTGGTCGTCGCAAGCAAGGTGACCGGGCGCGAGGCCGATCCGTTGCAGGGCATCGAACGCCACGTCGACCTGGGCTTCGTCGGCGAACCGACGCGGGTCGACCCGACCATCCTGACCAGCCTGAATGCCCAAGGGTTCATCCCCGTGGTCGCACCGGTGGCGCTCGGCGCCGACGGGCATACCTACAATGTGAACGCCGATACGATGGCGGGCGCGATCGCCGCCGAATTGCGTGCCGCGCGCTTCTTCCTGCTGACGGACGTGCCGGGCGTTCTCGACAAGGACAAGCAGTTGCTGACCGACCTCGATCCTGCCGCCATCGCCGGCCTGCGCGCGGACGGCACGATCACCGGCGGCATGATCCCCAAGCTGGAGACCTGCGTCGCCGCGGTCGAGGGCGGGGTGGACGCCGCCGTCATCCTCGACGGGCGCATCCCGCACGGGATGCTGCTGGAGATCTTCACCGAACGGGGTGCCGGGACCTTGGTCCGGCGCTGATCGGTGCTATATTGGGTTAAGACAGACACGGGAATGACCACGGCGTGACGACGATCCTCGAAATTCTCCAGATCCTGCTCAACCTCGTGTGGTGGATCATCATCGTCCAGGCGATCCTGTCCTGGCTCATCGCGTTCAACGTCATCAACACGTCGAACGACCTGGTCCGCAACGTGTGGAACGCGCTGGGCGTGATGACCGAGCCGCTGTACCGCCCGATCCGCCGCGTCCTGCCCGACTTCGGCGCGCTCGATCTGTCGCCGGTGGTGGTCCTCATCATCCTGGCGATCCTCGACGTCATCATCCGCAATCAGCTGATCGCTGCCTACACCGGTACTTGAGCGATTTCGTCCTGGCGGTGGGGATGGAGCGCGTAGCCTTTCCCGCACCTTCAACCGTCATCCCCGCGAAGGCGGGGATACATTCTGGCTAACCGGCGTGAGACTCATCGGCTTCAGCGACTATTGATCCCCGCCTTCGCGGGGATGACGGTCATAAGTAGCGTTGGAAACGACGACGAACGGGTGGCGGCTTGCGACGAGCCCCTCTATGACGCCGCCGCATGACGGCACGGATCATCGATGGAAAGGCGGCCGCGGCCGCGCTCAGGGCTCGGGTGGGTGACGCGGCGGCGACGTTCGAGGCGGCGAGCGGGCGGAAGGCCGGCCTCGCGGTCGTGCTGGTCGGCGAAGACCCCGCCTCCGCAGTCTATGTCCGCTCCAAGGGCAAGGCGACCATCGCTGCCGGCATGGCGAGTTTCGAGCACCGTCTGGACGCCGATGTGACGGAGGCCGATCTGCTCGCGCTGGTCGACCGGCTCAACGCCGATCCGGCGGTCGACGGCATCCTGGTCCAATTGCCGCTGCCCAAGCACATCCGCGAAAGTGTGGTTATCGAGCGCGTCGTGCCGGAGAAGGACGTCGACGGCTTCCATCCGGTCAATGCGGGCAAGCTGGCAACGGGCCTTGAAGGCTTCGTCCCCTGCACTCCGCTTGGCTGCCTGATGCTGTTGAAGAACGAACTCGGCGATCTTGCGGCAAAGGACGCCATCGTCATCGGCCGATCGAACATCGTCGGCAAGCCGATGGCCGCGCTGCTGACGCGCGCCAGCGCGACCGTCACCATCGCGCATTCGCGCACCAAGGACCTCGCCGGTCACGTCGGCCGCGCCGATATCGTTGTCGCCGCGGTCGGCATCCCGTACTTCGTGAAGGGCGCGTGGCTGAAGCCCGGCGCGGTCGTCATCGATGTCGGTATCAACCGGACCGAGAGCGGGCTGGTCGGCGATGTCGATTTCGATTCGGCCGCCGGCATCGCATCCGCGATCACCCCGGTGCCGGGTGGCGTGGGCCCGATGACGATCGCCGTCTTGCTGCGCAACACGCTGGTCGCCGCCTGTCGCAACGCCGGAATGTCGTTCGACGAGAGCAGCCTGTGATCCTGGCGCTCGTCGCGTTGCAGGCCAGCGCGCTCGATGCGGAGCGTGCCTTTGCCGCACGCGCCGCGAAGGGCGAGCAATGGGCCGCGTTCCGCGACACCGCGGCGGAGGACGCGATGATGTTCGCGCCGCGGCCGATCGTCGCGCGGCGCTTCCTGGCCGACAAGCCAGAGCCGAAACACCCGATCCAGTGGTTTCCGCGCGCCAGCTTCGTGTCCTGCGACGGCGCGACCGCGGTCAATACCGGCCCGTGGATGGTCCCTGCGGAAAAGGCGGCGGGCTATTTCACCACGATCTGGCGTCGCCAGCCGGACGGCACGTGGAAATGGCTGTACGACGGCGGGGCCGAAACCGGGCGGATCGAACCCGCCGGTGATGCGCCCAGGCAGCGCAAGGCATCCTGCCGTGGCCGGGCGCGCGACGTGATGGGCGCGCCTCGGGAAGGGATCGAGCAGCAGTCCTCCGGTCGCTCGGCCGATTCGACCCTGCAGTGGCGCTGGACCTACACGCCCGAGGGCGCGCGTGCGCTCGACGTCCATCTGTGGAACGGGCGGCGGATGGAGCGTGTGATCGCGAACCGTATTCCCGCCCCGGACCCCGCCCCCGCCGCGCCTGGAGCGAAGCGATGATCGAACTATACATCTCCGCCTTCATCACCTTCTTCGTGGTGATCGACCCGCCGGGCTGCGCGCCGATCTATGCCGGCCTCACCAGCGGCGGCGGGCGGGCGCACGTCCGCGCGATGGCGACGCGTGCGGTGCTGGTCGCGACCGCGATCCTGCTGGTCTTCGCATTGTTCGGCCGCAACATCCTGGGCGCGCTCGGCATCGGGCTGGACGCGTTCCGCATTGCCGGCGGCATCCTGCTGTTCGTGATCGCGATGGACATGGTGTTCGAACGCCGCACCGCGCGCCGGGAGGAGCGGGCCGAAAAGATCAAGGAAACACCCGAGATCGAGGATGTCTCGATCTTCCCGATGGCGATGCCGATGATCGCGGGGCCGGGCTCGATCGCCTCGGCCATGCTGCTGACCGCGCAACACCCGAGCTGGGCGGAAACCGCGGTCGTGCTGGCGGCGATGCTGACGATCCTGGCGCTCACGCTGCTGGCGTTGCTGGCGGCCGGACCGATCATGCGTGTGCTCGGCGCCAAGATCGAGGCGGTCATCACCCGTCTGCTCGGCGTGCTCCTGTCCGCGCTCGCCGCGCAGTTCGTCATCGACGGGGTGAAGGCCAGCTTCGCGGGTTGACGCTACGACGAAACACCCGCCACCCTCGCGCGTACACGTGAAGTCTCCTAGCTCAAGGCCACCATGCAGCTCGTCATCGTCGAATCCCCGGCCAAGGCCAAAACCATCGAGAAGTACCTGGGCAAGGACTATCATGTCCTCGCGTCCTACGGGCACGTCCGCGACCTGCCGGCGAAGGACGGGTCGGTAAACCCCGACGCCGACTTCGCGATGGAATGGGAAACCTACGCCGACAAGTCGCGCCAGCTCAAAGCGATCACCGACGAGGCGAAAAAGGCCGATCGCCTGATCCTCGCGACCGATCCTGATCGCGAGGGCGAGGCGATCAGCTGGCATGTCCAGGAAGTGCTGCGCAACCGCAAGGCGCTGCCCAAGGAAGTCGAGCGCGTCACGTTCAACGCGATCACCAAGCCCGCGATCCTGGCGGCGATGAAGGCTCCGCGCGAGCTCGATACCGACCTGATCGACGCGTATCGCGCGCGCCGTGCGCTCGATTATCTCGTGGGCTTCACCCTGTCGCCGGTGCTGTGGCGCAAGCTGCCCGGCGCCAAGTCGGCCGGACGCGTGCAGTCGGTCGCGCTGCGGCTGGTGGTCCAGCGCGAGCGCGAGATCGAGGTGTTCAAGCCCCAGGAATACTGGTCGGTCGAAGCGACGTTCGAACAGGACGGCACGCCGTTCGTCGCACGTCTGACGGCGTGGGAGGGCAAGAAGCTCGACCGCCTGTCGATCGGCGACGAAGGCACCGCAACCCGCGCCAAGGCGGCGGTCGAGGCCGGCCGCTTCTCGGTCGCCCGCGTCGAGACCAAGCCCGCGACCCGCAACCCGCCCCCGCCGTTCACCACCTCGACGTTGCAGCAGGAGGCGGCGCGCAAGCTCGGTTTCTCGGCCAGTCACACGATGCGGATCGCGCAGGCGCTGTATGAGGACGGCGCGATAACCTACATGCGGACCGACGGCGTCCAGATGGACGGGTCGGCGATCGATGCGGCGCGGAAAGCCGTGATCGAGCGCTACGACGGCGGCTATGTGCCGGAAAAGCCGCGGCAATATCAGACCAAGGCGAAGAACGCGCAGGAGGCGCACGAGGCGATCCGGCCGACCGATTTTTCGAAGGATCGGGCAGGTTCGGGCGATCACGGCCGCCTGTACGAGCTGATCTGGAAGCGGGCGCTCGCCAGCCAGATGGCGGCGGCGCGGATGGAGCGGACCTCGATCGAGCTGGAGGACGGCACCAGCAAATGCGTGCTGCGCGCGACCGGCCAGGTCGTGCTCTTCCCCGGCTACCTCGCGCTCTATGAAGAGGGTCGAGACGATCGCGTCGCTGTTGGCGGCTCTGGCCAACAGGCCGACGCCGCGGACGACGAGGACAGCCGCCGCCTGCCGCACCTGAAGTCGGGCGATGCGCCGGCAAAGACCGGCGTGAAGAGCGAACAGCATTTCACCCAGCCGCCGCCGCGCTTCTCCGACGCGTCGCTCATCAAGCGGCTCGAGGAACTCGGTATCGGCCGCCCGTCGACCTATGCCTCGATCATCGACGTGCTGAAGGACCGCGGCTACGTCCGGCTGGAGAAGAACCGCTTCTACGCCGAGGAAACCGGGCGCCTGCTGACCGCCTTCCTGGAGCGTTTCTTCGAGAAATACGTCAGCTACGACTTCACCGCGGGGCTGGAGGAAGAGCTGGACGACGTGTCGGGTGGCCGCGCCGAATGGCAGGCGGTGCTCGAGGCGTTCTGGCGCGACTTCAAGCCGCGAACGGACGAGGTCAAGGAACGCCAGCCGAGCGAAGTCACCGCCGCGCTCGACGAATTCCTGAGCGATTACCTGTTCCCGCCCAAGGACGACGGCAGCGACCCGCGCGCGTGCCCGAATTGCGGCGACGGGCGTCTGTCGCTGCGTGGCGGCCGGTTCGGTGCGTTCGTTGCGTGTTCGAACTATCCCGACTGCAAATTCACCCGTCGCTTCGGCCAGGCGGGCGGCGCGGACGGTGGCGATAGCGGCCCCGAGACGCTCGGTACCGATCCCGAAACCAATCTGCCGGTCGAGCGCAAGTCGGGGCGGTTCGGCCCGTACATCCAGCTCGGCGAGGGCAAAGAGGCAAAGCGCGCGTCGATCCCGAAGGATATCGGCGAGCTCGATCTCGACTGGGCGCTGAAGCTGCTGAGCCTGCCCAGGACGATTGGCGATCATCCGGAAACCGGCGCGCCGATCACTGCGTCGATCGGACGCTACGGTCCGTATCTGGCGCATAGCGGGAAGTACGCGCGGCTTCAGTCGACGGCGGATGTGTTCGAGACGGGCATGAACGCGGCCGTCGTCAAGCTGGCTGAGGCGGCGGCGGGCGGCGGGCGTCCGGCACGCGGCGCGGCGCGCGAGCCGCTGAAGGTTCTCGGCAAGCATCCGCGCACCGAAGCCGAAATCAAGCTGATGGAGGGCCGCTACGGCGCCTATGTCACCGATGGCGAGACGAATGCGACGCTGCCCAAGACGGTTCAGCCCGACGAACTGACGCTGGAGGAAGCCGCGCAGCTGATCGACGCGCGTGCAGCGGCGGCACCGGCAAGCAAGGGCAAGAAGAAGGCTGCGCCGAAGAAGGCAGCGGCGGGGGCCAAGAAGCCCGCGGCTGCCAAGAAGCCCGCGGCTGCCAAGAAGCCCGCGGCGAAGAAGGCGCCGGCGAAGAAGAAGGCCGAGTAATCCTCCCCGGCACGGGGAGGGGGACCAGCCAAAGGCTGATGGAGGGGCGTGCCCCGAGCGGATCGTTGCGTGGAGGTTCCCCTCCGTCAGCGCTGCCGCGCTGCCACCTCCCCGTGAACGGGGAGGATCGGGTCAAGCCGCCGCCCGCGCCCCGACCTGCAACCACGCGCGGGCCGCCTTCTGCGCCGCGATGATGTCCCGCGCGCTCATCTCGTCGGCGATTTCCGCGCGGCATTCCTGCGCGCGGGTGTTGCCGGCGATCGAGGCCAGATTGAACCATTTGTGCGCTTCGATCAGGTCGATATCGACGCCCTGCGCGCCGGTGGAATACGCGATGCCCAGATCGAAATAGGCCTTCACATTGCCGCGCGCGGCGTCGCGCAGGCGGCTTTCGATCAGGAAGGCGGCAGTCTTTTCGCTGATGGCCATTGTCCGAACCCCTTTTTCATCAGGGTCAGGTTTGACGACCAAGTGTAAGGGAATGGTTAACGCGATTAACCTTCTTCGTTCACTGCGATATTGTCGATCAGCCGGGTGCCCGCGATCCGTGCCGCGGCGAGCAGCCGGCGGGGGCGACCCGGTGCCGGTTTGCCCAGGGTTTCGGCATCGACCAGCTCGACATAATCGACCGTGAAGCCCGCCGCGGTCAGCGTATCGCGCGCCGTCGCCAGCGCGTCATCGGGCTTGCCATTCTTTGCGATCGTCGTCGCGGCGACACCCAGCGCGCGCGGCAGGGCAATGGCCTTCGCGCGGTCTTCGGCGACCAGGTATATGTTGCGTGAGGAGAGGGCGAGGCCGTCGTCGTCGCGCTGCGTCGGCACGCCACGGATGTCGATGCCGAAGTCGAGGTCGGCGACCATCCGGCGGATGACGGCGAGCTGCTGGAAATCCTTTTCGCCGAACAGCGCGACGTGCGGCCGGACCTGGTTGAACAGCTTGGCGACCACGGTCGCGACGCCGTCGAAATGGCCGGGGCGGGCCGCGCCGTCCAGGCCTTCGCTGACGCCCGCGACCGACACGGTGGTGGCAAAGCCCGCTGGATAGACCTCGTCCACACTTGGCATCCACAGGATGTCGACGCCCGCCTCGGCCAACATCCGTGCGTCGGCCAGGTCCTTGCGCGGATAACGCGACAGATCCTCGTTCGCGCCGAACTGCCTCGGGTTGACGAAGATCGACACGACGACGCGCCGCGCGGCCAGCTTGGCCTCGGCGACCAGCGCCATGTGCCCGGCGTGCAGCGCGCCCATCGTCGGCACCAGCGCGATATCCTCGCCCGCGCTCCAGAATACGGACAGGGCCGGGCGAAGCTCGGCAAGGCGACGGATGGTTTGCACGCAGACAGGCCCTTCGGTAAAGCGAGCCAGGGCTCTTACGGTTCGTACCACGACCGATCAACATGGGGATTGTCGCCACCTTGGCCGACGCAAACAACCTGCACGTCATCGTCTTCGCCAATGAAAAGGGCGGTACCGGCAAGTCGACGACCGCCGTTCACGTCGCGATCGCGCTTGCCGCGCGCGGCGCACGGGTGGCGGCGTTCGACCTCGATCATCGTCAGCGCACGATGGGACGCTATCTCGACAATCGTGCCGCGACGCAGAAGCGGACGGGGCGCGAGCTCGTGACGCCGGTCCATGCGACGCATGACGGGACCAGCGACGACCTGTTCGCCGAGACGCTCGATCGCCTGAGCGCGAACGCCGATTTCCTGGTCATCGACACCCCCGGCCGCGACGACAAGTTCGCGCGCATCGCGGCGACCAACGCCGACACGCTTGTCACGCCGATGAACGACAGCTTCGTCGATTTCGACCTGATCGGCCATGTCGATCCGGATACGTTCAAGGTGACGCGGCCCAGCTTCTATTCCGAGCTGATCTGGGATGCGCGCAAGACGCGGGCGCGCGCCGATGGCGCGACGATCGACTGGGTCGTCCTGCGCAACCGCCTGCAGCATATCGAGGCGCGCAACATGCGCCGCGTGTCGGAAGCGATCGACCAATTGTCGAAGCGCGTCGGTTTCCGCGTCATTCCGGGCCTGTCGGAACGCGTTATCTACCGCGAGCTGTTCCCGTCGGGCCTGACCATGCTCGATTCGAAGGAATTCGGCAGCATGGGCCTCAGCCACGTTGCCGCGCGGCAGGAACTGCGCGAGATGATGTCGGGCCTGGCCCTCCCGGACGCCGGCGTGCCGCTGCTCCAGGGGGCGGCGGCCTGATGGCAAAAATTCTCCTTGCCCTCGCGCTGATGGCGTTGGTGTGGTGGGTGCTGAAGCCCAAGGCGAAGACGCGCCTGCCCGAGGTCGATCGCGCCCGCGACATCCTGGGGCTGCGCGCCGACGCGAGCGTGGACGATGTCCGCGCCGCGCACCGCCGCCTGCTGGCCGGCGTCCACCCCGACCGCGGCGGATCGGCTGAACTGACCCGCCAGATCAACGACGCGCGCGACGTGCTGCTGCGGCGGCTGGGCGCGTAGCGCTGCAACCATCCGACCGTTCGCGCTTTGAGCGAAACGATCACCCGACGCCGTTCGCCCCGAGCGTGTCGAAGGGCTGCCTTTATTCGGTGTCGCGGTACTGACATCAAAAAAGGACAGGGCTTCGACAAGCTCGGCCCGAACCGCATTTTTTCCAGATCGCAGGAGACTTCATGACCCATCGTTTCGATCCCACGTCCCTTCGCGAATACGACATCCGTGGGATTGTCGGTAAGACGCTCGGCGCCGACGACGCGCGCGCGATCGGTCGCGGGTTTGCGACGCTGGTCCGCCGCGCCGGCGGCACCCGCGTGGCGGTCGGGCGCGACGGGCGCGTCTCGTCGGAAATGCTGGAGGCAGCGCTGGTCGAGGGCCTGACCGCGTCGGGCGTGGATGTCGTCCGCGTCGGCCTGGGCCCCACGCCGATGCTATATTATGCCGAGGCGACGCTGGAAGTGGACGGCGGCATCCAGATCACCGGCAGCCACAATCCGGCGGACTACAACGGCTTCAAGATGGTGCTGCAGCACAAGCCGTTCTTCGGCGAGCAGATCCAGCAGCTGGGCCAGATGGCGGCGGACGGCGAGTGGGACGAGGGCGACGGTACCGTCTCAGACGCCGATATCGAGGACGCCTACGTCGGCCGCCTTCTGGCGGGCTATTCGGGCGGCACATTCCGCATCGGTTGGGACGCGGGCAATGGCGCCGCCGGCCGCGTCATCGAGAAGCTCGTCCAGCAGTTGCCGGGTGAGCACCACACGATCTTCACCGATATAGACGGCAATTTCCCGAACCATCATCCCGATCCCACCGAGGAAAAGAACCTCGCCGATCTGAAACGCCTTGTCGCGGAAAAGAACCTCGATTTCGGACTGGCTTTCGACGGGGACGGCGACCGTGTCGGCGCGATCGACGGTGAAGGCCGGGTCGTCTGGGGCGACCAGCTGCTGTCGATCCTCGCCGTCCCGGTGCTGCGCAAGGAGCCGGGTGCCACGATCATCGCCGACGTGAAGGCGTCGCAGATGCTGTACGACCGCATCGCCGAACTGGGCGGAAAGCCGCTGATGTGGAAGACCGGCCACAGCCTGATCAAGACCAAGATGAAGGAAACCCACGCGCCGCTCGCCGGCGAAATGTCGGGGCACATCTTCTTCGCGCAGGACTATTACGGCTTCGACGACGCGCAGTATGCCGCGGTCCAGCTTATCAATGCGGTGAACGTGATCGGCAAATCGCTGACGCAAATCCGCGGCGAGATGCCCGCGCTGGTCAACACGCCCGAAATGCGGTTCCAGGTCGATGAATCGCGCAAGTTCGCGGTGGTCGAGGAAGTGCTCGACCGGCTGGAGGCCGAAGGCGCCGACGTCAACCGCACCGATGGCGCGCGCGTGAATACGGCCGACGGCTGGTGGCTGCTGCGCGCGTCGAATACCCAGGACGTGCTGGTCGCCCGCGCCGAGGCGAAAGACCAGGCCGGACTCGACCGGCTGATGGCGATGATCGACGCCCAGCTTGCCGCCAGCGGCCTGGAGCGGGGCGAGCAGGCGGGGCACTGACCCGGCCGGCCCCCTCCCCCGGTCGGTGGGGAGGGGGCTTTTTGGGTGGCGCCTCGTACGCGAAACCCCCAAATAGGCGGAATGCGCCCCACCCCCAGTATCGTCCGCGTCATCGACCTTGAAACCACCGGCAATGCCCCGCCTACTCACGCGGTGGTGGAGATCGGCTGGCAGGACGTGGCGCTGCAACCCGACGGGCGGTGGGAGCTGGAGGGCGAGGGCGGCAGCATCCTCGTCAATCCCGGTCGCCCGATCCCGCCCGTTACCATGGCGGTGCATCATATCCGGGACGAGGACGTCGCCGACGCGCGCTATTGGCACGATGTCGCGCGCCCGATCCTCGACCCCTGGCCGCGCCGCGTGGCGCTTGCCGCGCACCGTGCGACCTTCGAACAGCAGTTCTGCACGTCCGCACTGACCCACGGCAACCAGTGGATCTGCACCTGGAAATGCGCGCTCCGGCTCTGGCCCGACAGCCCGGGCTTCTCCAACCAGATGCTGCGCTACTGGCGCCAGCCCGCGGGGCTGGAGCATGAGCGCGGGCTGCCGGCCCACCGCGCGTTTCCCGACGCCTATGTCACCGCCTTCCACGTCCGCGACCAGCTGAACGAAGCGTCGGTCGCGCAACTGGTCGAATGGACCGAGGCGCCGGGACTGCTGCCGCGGGTCCGCTACGGTCCCGACCGTGGCAAGGAATGGCGCGAGATCGATAACGAGAGCCTGGCCGGCTTTCTGACCGACCGCGATATCGACATCCGCTTCACTGCCGAAACGGAACTGGCCCGGCGACGCGGCGGCGGCGAGATCGGTCGCGCAACGGCGCAGGAGCTTTTGCTCTAAATTATTGCACGTCCGTTATAATTCGGTCAGGGGAGCGTCGTGGTAATGGGCGTATCCGCAACGATCCGCGACGATGATCGCGCGCTGCGCCGCCTGCTGCTGTGGGCGATGGCGCTGGGCTTCGCCGCGCTGCTGGGCGCGGGCATCGCCGCCTGGTCGAGCACCGAGCGGACACAGCGCTATGCTGCGCTCGTCGATCACAGCTATCAGGTCCGCGACGCGATCGGGCGGTTCCAAGTGTCGCTCGAACAGTCGGAAACGGCGCGGCGCGGATACCTGCTGACGGGCAATCCGCTGTTCCGGACGCTCTACCAGGACAACGCCGGTCGCCTGGTCGCCGAACTGGACGAGATCGGCGGGCTGACGCTCGACAATCCGGCGCAGGTCGATGCTGTCGCGCGGGTTCGCCGCCTGTTGCAGGTGGTGCAGAAGACTCGGGAACAGTCGATGGCGCTGGTCGCGTCGGGTGACCGGGCGTTTGCCGTCACGCTGTTCGCCCAGGACGGGTCGGTCACCGGGATGCGCGCGATTCGGGCGCGGTTGCGCGTCATGCTCGCGGCCGAGGAAGCGCTGCTCGACGAGCGCGCCGCGGACCAGCGCGCGAGCGTGGCGACCTTCCTGTCCGTGCTGGCCGCCGCCGGGTTCCTCGTCATGCTGGTCGCGGGTGTTTCCTTCGTCACCATCTTTCGCTTTACCCGCGATCTCGGTGCGTCGCGGGCACGCTTGCAGGACATGAATGACACGCTGGAGGACCAGGTGGTCGAGCGCACCACCGACCTCGCCCGCGCGAACGAGGAAATCCAGCGCTTCGCCTACATCGTCAGCCACGACCTGCGCTCGCCGCTGGTCAACGTCATGGGCTTCACCGCCGAGCTGGAAGCGGGACAGAAGGTGCTGGCCGAACTGGTCGACCGCGCCGAGGAGGCCGCACCCGATCTGGTGACCGACGAGGCCCGCTTTGCGGCGCGCGAAGACTTGCCCGAGGCGATCGGGTTCATCCGCACCTCGACGCAGAAGATGGACCGGCTGATCAACGCCATCCTGAAGCTGTCGCGCGAGGGGCGCCGGACGATCACGCCCGAACGGGTCGCGATGGCCGCGCTGATCGGCGGCATCCGCGACACGGTCCAGCACCGGCTGGATGAGATCGGCGGCACGGTCGAGGTCACCGGCGACCTGCCGACACTCGTGACCGACCGGCTGTCGATCGAACAGGTCTTTGCCAACGTCATCGAAAACGCGGTCAAGTACCGCGACCCGAAGCGGCCGGTGCGGATCGCCGTATCGGGGCAGAAACAGGGTGCGCGCGCCGTCTTCGAGATCACGGACAACGGCCGCGGCATCGATCCGCGCGATCATGCCCGCGTGTTCGACCTGTTCCGCCGTTCGGGACCGCAGGACCAGCCGGGCGAAGGCATCGGCCTCGCTCATGTCCGCGCCTTGACCTACCGGCTGGGCGGGACCATCGATGTCGCGTCCGAACTGGGGCAGGGCGCGACGTTCCGCATTAACCTCCCGCTCACCATCGATACGTCAGGGCCGCTAGCATGAACGCGCATCAATCCGTCACCATCGTCATGATCGAGGACGACGAAGGCCACGCCCGGCTGATCGAAAAGAACATCCGGCGCGCCGGGATCAACAACGACATCCGCCATTTCCTGGATGGCACGACCGCGCTCGATTACCTGTTCAACGACGCCGCCGGGCCCGCGCTCAACGGCCCCGCGCTGATCCTGCTCGACCTCAACCTGCCCGACATGAGCGGGACCGACATCCTGGCAAAGGTGAAGGCCGAAGGGTCGGCGGTCCGGCGCACTCCCGTCGTCGTTCTGACCACGACCGACGACAAGGTCGAGATCCAGCGCTGCTACGACCTCGGCTGCAACGTCTACATCACCAAGCCGGTGAACTACGAGAATTTCGCGAGCGCGATCCGCCAGCTCGGGCTGTTCCTGTCGGTCATCCAGGTCCCGGACCAGGCCGAGTAACGCACGTGCCCCACGCCGGCGCTAATATCCTCTACATCGACGACGACGCCGGCCTCTGCCGCCTCGCCGAGCGTGCACTGACGCGTCGGGGGATGCAGGTGACGACTGCGGACGGCGGTGAGGCGGGGCTTGCCCTGGCGGCGGCAGGGGCGTTCGATCTGGTCGCGGTGGATCACTACATGCCGGGCCTCGACGGACTGGAGACGCTGAAGCGGCTCGCGGCGCTGCCGGAGCCGCCCGCGGTCGTCTATGTCTCGGGGTCGGAAGATGCGCGTGTCGCCGTCGCTGCGATGAAGGCAGGCGCGGCCGATTATGTCGTGAAGACGGTGGGCGACGATTTCTTCGACCTGCTGACCGGCGCCATCGCCAACGTCATGGTCAAGCAGGCGCTCCAGCGCGGCAAGGACCTGGCCGAGGCCGAGCTGCGGGCATCGAACGCGCGGCTGGAAGCGCTGCTGAAGGAAGTGAACCACCGCGTCGCCAACTCGCTGCAGCTCGTGTCCGCGTTCGTTCACCTGCAATCGAGCCAGATCCAGGACGAGGCGGCGCGCGCCGCATTACAGGACACGCAGGCGCGGATCGCCGCGATCGGTGCGGTCCACCGTCGGCTCTATACCTCGAACGATGTCGAGGGGGTGGAGATGGACGAATATCTCCGCGCGCTGGTCGATGAACTCGGCCAGACGTGGTCGTCCAGCCCGACGCATCGCATCCTGCTCACCAGCGACGCCATCCGCCTGCCGACCGACCGTGCGGTATCGGTCGGCGTCATCGTCAACGAACTGGTCAGCAACGCCTGCAAATACGCCTATGCCGACGCGCATGGCGGCGAGATCCGCGTGGCGCTCCGCCGCGACGGGGCCGACCGGTTCGAGCTGGCGGTCGAGGACGACGGCTGCGGCATCGACGAAGGGGCGGCGCCCAAGGGCACCGGGCTCGGCACCAAGCTGGTCCGCACGATGGCGCAGAGCCTGCAATCGGCAGTGATCTACACCCCCAACACCCCCTGCGGCCTGCGCGCCAGCCTGGTCGCGTCGCTCAACTGACGCTTGCCGTGCGCGTTTGGGCGGCTAGTCTTTCCACTTCACGGGGAATGCCCCCTCCCGAACGGAGGTGGGGCTGACGCTCTTGCGCGGGGAGAATGGACATGGATCGGCGGAATTTCCTGGCATCGACGGCTGCGGCGGGAGCGATCGGGCTGGTGCCGGCAAAGGCGCTTGCCGCCCAGGCCAAGCCGGCCGCCGGGGCGCGCGATGCTGCGCTCGACGCGCAGTTCAATCGCATCTTCATGGAAGCGGGGATGCGCTCTCCTGAACTCGCGACGTCGCTCGGGTTCGACAAGGGACCGGGTGCGCCGCTGAAGCGCCGGCTGGCCGATCGCAGCCCGGCGGCGCGGGCGGAGAACCTGGCGCGGACCAAGGCGGCGATCGCGACGATCGAGGGGTTCGATCCCGCCACGCTGTCGAAAGGCGCGCAGCTCAACCGCGACGTCGTGCTCTATCAACTGCGCTCGCAGATCGTCGGGCCGGAGCAGTTCGGCGTCGATTCGCCACAGCGCCCGTTCGTCATCACCCAGCAGGGCGGGGCCTATTTCTCGGTCCCCGATTTCCTCAATTCGTCGCACACCATCACGACCGCCGACGATGCCGAAGGCTATCTGGACCGCACCCGCGCGTTCGCCACCGCGCTCGACCAGGATAGCGCGAACCAGGCGGCGCAGGCGGCACGTGGCTATCTCGCGCCGGGCTTCTCGCTCGACCTAGCGCTCGGGCAGATGGCGACGCTGCGCCGGCCGGCCCCCGCGGACAGCACGCTGACCCAGTCGATCGTCCGTCGCACCGCCGGCAAGATTCCCGGCGACTGGGGCGCGCGTTGCGCGACCATCGTCGCAAACGAGGTCTATCCTGCGCTCGACCGGCAAATCGCGCTGGTGACGAAGCTGCGCAAGACCGCGCGCACCTCGGCCGGGCTCTGGGACGTGCCGCAGGGCGCGGCGCTCTACGCCGCCGCGCTCGAACAGGCGACGACGACCAAGTTTACGCCCGATGAAGTCCACAAGCTGGGCCTGCAACAGGTGGCGGAGATCAGCGCGCAGCTCGACACCATCCTGAAGGGGCAGGGGCTGACCAGAGGCACCGTGGGCGAGCGGCTGACCGCGCTCAACGCGCGTCCCGACCAGGTCTATGCCGATACGCCGGCGGGACGGAAGGAACTGATCGACGGCCTGAATGCCGGCAACGCCGCTATGCAGGCCAAGCTGGCGCGTGCCTTCATCACCCCGCCCAACGCGCCGCTGATGATCCAGGCGGTGCCGACCGAGATCCAGGACGGCGCGTCGAACGGCTACTACAGCCGCGCCGCGCTCGATGGCTCGCGGCCGGCGATCTACTGGATCAACCTGAAATCGGTCGCCGACTGGCCGAAGTATACGCTGCCCTCGCTCACCTACCACGAAGGCGTGCCGGGCCATCACCTCCAGATCACGATCGCGCAAGGCAGCGACCAGCCGCTGATCCGCAAGGTCGGCGGATTCAGCGCCTACAGCGAAGGCTGGGCGCTGTATGCCGAACAGGTGGCGGACGAACTGGGCGGCTATGCGACGCCGCTGGAAAAGGCCGGCTACCTGCAATCCTTCCTGTTCCGCGCCGCGCGTCTGGTGATCGACACCGGCATCCACGCCAAGCGCTGGACCCGCGAACAGGCGACCGACTACATGGTCGCGACGACCGGGTTCGCCCGCCCGCGGTCGCAGCGCGAGGTCGAGCGCTACTGTACGCAAGCCGGCCAGGCGTGCAGCTACAAGGTCGGTCACATCGCGTGGCTGCGCGCGCGCGACAATGCGAAGAAGATCCTGGGTGCCAAGTACGACGTGAAGACCTTCCACGAGGTCCTGCGCGACGGCGCGGTGCCGCTGACGATCCTGGAGCGCCTGGTCGAGGAGCGTGCGCGGGCGTTGGTGTGAGGGGACAGCCCTCTCTCTGTCTGGGGAGAGGGGAAGATGTCTCACGAGACTGTAGCGTGTGGACAGGCCCCTCTCCCAACCCTCTCCCCGAACGGGGAGAGGGCTATCGTGCGTGGAACCCGTCCGCCAAATCTGCTTTCTCCCTGCTAAAGGGAGACTGACCCATGTTGCGCCGCCTGACCCTCGCCACTGCCACTGCCACTGCGGCGCTTGCGCTGTCGCCCGTCGCCGCATCGGCACAGGCGGCTCGCGCGATCACCCAGTCCGATCGCAGCCAGGGCGCGCAGGCCAACCCCGAGCTGGTCGCGCAATTCGGCGGGCGTTACGACGGCCCGCAGGCGGCGTTCGTCGAACGCGTCGGCAAGCGGGTCGCACTCCAGTCGGGGCTGTCGAATTCGCAGAACGACTTCACCGTCCAGCTGCTAGATTCGCCGGTGGAGAACGCCTTCGCCATCCCCGGTGGCTATGTCTATGTCACGCGCCAGTTGCTCGCGTTGATGAACAGCGAAGACGAGCTGGCGTTCGTGATGGGGCATGAGGTCGGGCACGTCGCCGCGCGCCATTCGTCCGGGCGGCAGAAGACCTCGACGATCGGCGGCGTGCTGGCGGGCATCGTCGGCGCGGTCGCGGGCAATTCCGGGGTCGGCCAGCTGATCGGTGCGGGCGCGCAGCAGGCCGCCGGGCTCTACACGCTGAAATACGGCCGCGACCAGGAATATCAGGCCGATACGCTGGGCATCCGCTATGTCGCAGGCGCAGGCTACGACCCCAATGCCGCGCCGCTGATCCTGAACGCGCTGGGCGCGGAAACCGCGCTGGATGCGCGGGCCGCCGGGCGCGACGCGACGGCTGTACCGACGTGGCTCAGCACGCACCCGTCGAACGCGGCCCGGGTCCAGCGGGCCCGGCAACTGGCGCAGCAGGCCGCGCGAACCGGCGCGCCGGCCGGACAGGACACCGCCTTCCTGCGGATGCTGGACGGCATGATCTATGACGACGACCCCGCGCAGGGCGTGATCGACGGCCAGACCTTTCGCCACCCGCAGCTTCGCCTGCGCTTTACCGCACCCGCAGGCTACACCATCGCCAACGGAGCCGACGCAGTGACGGTCGCCGGCCAGGGCGGGCAGGCGCAGCTTGCCGCCGCCGGCCGGACTGCGCCTGCCGCCGCGGTGGTCCAGCGCTTCCAGGCGATCGGCGGCCGGATCGATGTGTCGCAGGTGCGCGAGACGACGATCGGTGGCCGCGCGTCCGCGATCGCCACGTCCAGCGCGGCTGCCAACAACCAGCGCGTCGATGCGACCGTCGTCGCCATGACGCTGCCGACGGGCACCTACACCTGGACGGTCATCACGCCGCAGGGGTCGGGCATCGGCCCGTTCGAACCGCTGCTGGCAAGCTTTGTACCGCTGAGCGCCACCGAAGCCGCGCAGATCCGCGGCAAGCGCATCCGCATCCACACCGTTCGCGCCGGCGACACGATCGACAGCCTGTCGCGGCAGATGGCGTATCCGACGCTGCAACGCGACCGTTTCCTGACGCTGAACGGCCTTGCCGATGGGGCGACACTGGCGCCGGGTACCCTGGTCAAGCTGGTGGTCACTGGATAGCCGCGCGATTGGACGCTAAGCGGGCCGGATGACTCGTCCGGCCCTTTCCGTCGTCATCCCCTGCTACAACGAGGAAGCCTGCCTCGAGCAGCTCCACGCCCGCGTCTCCGCCGCCGCGCGCGCCGCGGTCGGCGAGGATCATGAGATCGTGCTGGTCAACGACGGCTCGCGCGACGACAGCTGGGGCGTAATGCAGCGGCTGTCCGCGCTCGACCCGCGCCTCGTCGCCATCAACCTGTCGCGCAACCACGGCCACCAGCTCGCGCTGACCGCGGGTCTGGACCTGTGCGCCGGCGAGCAGATCCTGATCATCGATGCCGACCTGCAGGACCCGCCCGAGCTGCTGACCGACATGCGTGCGGCGATGGTCGAGCAGGCGGCCGACGTCGTCTACGCCGTCCGCCGCAAGCGCGACGGCGAGACGTTCTTCAAGAAGGCGACGGCCTCCGCCTTCTATCGCGTGCTCGACCGGGTCACCGATGTGCCGATCCCGCTCGACACCGGTGACTTCCGCCTGATGAGTCGAAGGGCGCTCGACGCGTTCCTGTCGCTTCCCGAACAGGCGCGCTTCATCCGCGGCATGGTCGCCTGGGTCGGCTTCCGCCAGGTGCCGTTCCTGTACGACCGGCAGGAACGCGTGGCGGGCGAAAGCAAATATCCGCTCGGCAAGATGATCGCCTTCGCGCTCGACGCGGTGACCGGTTTCTCGACCGCGCCCTTGCGGTTCGCCAGCCACGTCGGCCTGGCGCTGACCGGCGCCACGGTACTGCTGTTCCTTTACGTCATGGGCAGCTTCGTGCTGGGACACACGGTGCAGGGCTGGACATCGACGATGCTCGTCGTCCTGTTCCTGGGGTCGGTCCAGATGTTCGTGCTGGGGATGATCGGCGAATATCTGGGGCGCCTGTATGTCGAATCGAAGCGGCGCCCGCTGTACCTGATCGCCGATGTCGCAGGCCACGCGCAGGGCCGCGCAAGCCTGGGCTACCGCGCCGGCGAAGGCCCGCGGCCGGTGCGTCCGGAACCCAACGAAGGCCTGATCGCCGCAACCCCGCACGACGAGGGGTAAAGCCTCACACCCTCGTCCCCGCCTGCGCGGGAATGACGGACGTAAACTACCCCTTCGACGCCAGCGTGATCAGCGACAGCCCCGGCGTCAGCGGCACGCGGCCGAGCAGGTGGCGCTCCAGCCGGAACACGGTTGCCAGTGCGGCATTCAGCGGCTTGGCGGGCGGCGAGTCGTCGCTGTCGTCCCGGCCGGTCAGCTTGCCGACGATGCGTGCGGCGACGGCCACCGGAAACAGAAGCGAATTGAACCAGCGCAGGCCGTTGTGCGTCAGGCCGGCGTCACGGATCGCCTTGTCGAGGCTTGCTTTCGAATAGCGGCGCTTGTGGTGATTGACGACGTCGTGCGCGCTCCACATCCACGGATGCGCAGGCACCGCGATCAGGATCTTGCCGCCGGGCTTCAGCGCTTCGCCCATAGCCCGCAGCGCCGCCACATCGTCCTCGATATGCTCGATCACGTCGAGCACGGCGACCAGATCATATGCGCTGCGTTCCACGCCCGCGAGCTCGGGCAGGGGGGCGGTGCCGACCGGCTTGCCCAGCCGCTGGCTGGCGATGGCGCCCGCCGCCTCGTCGATCTCGATCGCGTCGACCTCACCGAAGCTCGCCAGCATCGGCAGATTGTGTCCGGTGCCGCAGCCGATCTCGAGAACCCGCGCGTCCTTGGGCAGGCCGGCGAAGCGCCGGACATAGTCGGCCAGGATGTCGCGGCGCGCCTGGTACCACCAGTGCGTGGAATCATGCGCAGCCATGCGGTCGTAGACGATGCGGTCCATGTTATTTGAAAACCCAGTTTCGGTTGATCGCGAACATCGCCAACGGCGTGACGAAGAGCAAGGGGAGGACGGGGGTCCATTCGGGCAGCCCGAGCGCGTTGATGCACGCCCATGTCCAGAACGCGTTCATCGCATAGCTGATGACGCTCGCGACGAAGAAGCGGAATGTGGTCCTTCCCGGCGTGTCGCGCGTGCCATGGCCGCGAAAGCTCCAGCGGCTGTGGAGGACATAGCCGACCGCGACGCACACCAGATATGCCAACGCCATCGCCGCCTGCGGGTGGACCGACGTCGTCAGAACGAGCCCGGTGTAAAGGCCCGCGCCGAGCAGCGTCACGCCGCCGCCGGTGATGGCATAACGGATCAGCTGACCCATCACGCCGCCCGAGTTCAGATGGTGAAGGACCCTGGAAACCACGCAAAAACCCTCAAACCGTTCGGCCTGAGCTTGTCGAAGGCCTGTACTTTCTTCTAACCGGCGTCGCGCGGGGCGAACGGGGATGGGGAAGCGCCCTAATCTCGACTGCGCCTCAGGGGAAGCGAATTGACCACCACCGCGCCGTCGCGCTTCGAAGCCCTGCTGGCAAAGCACTGGCGCGAGATCACGATCATCGCCTGGCTGGGGATCGCCGCGTACTGGCTGTGGGATCGCTGGGGCGGGGTCTATTGGCTGGCGCTGGGCGATACCGACGACAATATGCGGCTGATGCAGGTGCGCGGGTTGCTGGCGGGGCAGGGCTGGTACGACCTGACGCAGTACCGGCTGAACCCGCCGACCGGTCTCAACATCCACTGGTCGCGCATCGTCGACCTGCCGCTGGCGGCGCTGATCCTGGTCTTCAAGCCGTTTGTCGGCGCCGCCTGGGCGGAGCGGCTGGCCTGCGGCATCGCGCCGATGCTGCCGCTCAGCATCACGATGGTCGCGCTCGCCTTTACCGTCCGCCGGCTGATTGCGCCGATGGCCTATGCGCTCGCCTTCATCATCATGCTTGGCGGCATGTCGGCGATGCTGATGTTCATGCCGATGCGGATCGACCATCACGGTTGGCAGCTGACGATGCTGGCACTGACCGTCGCGGGTCTGGCCGACGCGCGGCAGGCGCGTGGCGGCGCGGTCGTCGGCATCGCGACCGCGGTGTCGTTGTCGATCGGGCTGGAGATGCTGCCGTACGGCGCGATGGCCGGTGCCATCCTGACCCTGCGCTGGGTATGGGACCGGGCCGAGGCGCGGCGGCTGATGACCTATGCCGTGACGCTGGGCGGTGGCAGCGCGCTGGGCTTTGCGCTGTTCGCGTCGCAGGCGAACCAGGCGATGCGCTGCGACGCGCTGACGCCGGTCTGGCTGTCGGTGCTGGTCGTCGCCGGCGCGCTGCTGTTCACGATGGCGCGCGTCAGCCCGGAGCGGCGCGAGGTACGCCTGGGTCTTGCCGTACTGGCCGGTGCGATCATCGTCGGCGGCTTCGTCCACTTCTTCCCGCAATGCCTGGGCCGGCCCGAGGGCGTGTCGCCCGAATTGCAGCGGACGTGGCTCGACAACGTCAAGGAAGCCAAGCCGATCTACGGCCACCCGGTGCGGCTGGCGGTGCCGATCGCCGCGTTGCCGGTCGCCGGGCTGGCGGGGGCGCTGTTCGCGCTGTGGCGCGCGCGCGGGACCGCGGCGTTCACGCGCTGGCTGCCGGTCGCGCTGTTCACCGCCTTCGCCGTGCTGATGCTGCTGTGGCAGATCCGCGCGGGTCCGGCCGCGCAGCTGCTGGCGGTGCCGGGCGCGACGGCGCTCGCCTGGATCATCGTGCCCTGGTGCCTGGGCCATCGATCGATGGCGGTACGGGTGCTCGGGTCGGTCGCGGCGTTCCTGGTGATATCGGGGCTCGCCGCCGGGCTCGTCCTGCGATTCCTGCCGGCGGGGCAGGCGAACAAGACGACGCAGATCGTCCAGCGCGCCAACGCCCGCTGCGCGTCGGTCCCGGCGATGCGCGCACTCGACCGATTCCCGACGACGGTGATGTTCACGCATGTCGACCTGGGGCCGCGGCTGATCGTGCTGACGCATCATTACGGGATCGCCGGGCCCTACCACCGCAACGGCGACGCGATCCTGGACGTCCACCACGCCTTTACGGGCACTCCTGAGAATTTTCGCCGTATCGCCCAGGCGCACGGCGCGCGGATGCTGCTGACGTGCCCGAACATGGCGGAGACGACCGTCTATCGCGCGCGGGCGAAGACCGGCTTCTATGCCCAGCTGGCGAAGGGGCAGGTGCCGTCGTGGCTGATCCCGGTGCCGCTGCCCAAGGGCTCGCCGCTCCGGCTGTGGCGGATCGACTACCGGTAGGATACGCGCCCGCCGGCATGGCGATCGAGCCGACCGGCGAGTTCGAGTTCGAGCAGCACCGTCTGGACGCTGGCGGGGGCGAGGCCCGACAGGCGGATGAGCTCGTCGACCGCGACCGGCACCGGGCCGAGGAGGTCGCCGATGCGGCGCCGATCGGCATCGGTCGCGTCGTCGGGGGGCGGGCCGGCAAAGTCATGGGTGCCCGATCGCACCGCGCGCGCGTCGATCGGGCGGATCGCCTCCAGAATGTCGTCGGCGGTCTGGACCAATGTCGCGCCTTCGCGGATCAGCGCATTGCAGCCCTGTGCGCGCGGGTCGAGCGGGCTGCCGGGTACGGCCATGACCTCGCGCCCGGCCTCCGCCGCCAGCCGTGCGGTGATGAGCGATCCGGACTTGGGTGCCGCCTCCACTACGACGGTGCCAAGGGCAAGACCGGCGATGATGCGGTTGCGGCTGGGGAAGTTGCGCGCGCGCGGCTCCTCGCCCAGCGGCTGTTCGGCCAGCAGCAACCCGCGCGTCGCCACGGCTTCCTGCAACTCGCGGTTTTCGGGCGGGAAGGCGATGTCGATACCGCTGGCGATGACCCCGACCGTGCCCGTCGCAAGGGCGGCGACATGCGCCTGGGTGTCGATCCCGCGCGCCAGGCCGGAGACGATCGTGACGCCGCGCTCGCCCAGCGCCTGTGCGAGCATCCGCGCGAAGCGGCACGCCGCGGCCGAGGCATTGCGCGCGCCGACCATCGCGATCGTGGTGCGCTGGGCCAGCGCGGTGTCGCCGCGGACGGTCAGCACGGGCGGCGCGCTGTCCATTTCGCGGAGCAGCGTGGGATAGTCGGCGTCGTCGATGAAGACATGGCGCGCGCCGATCCGCGCAACCTCGGCGATTTCACGCTCGACTGCGCGCAGGTCGGCGATGGCGGGCGGTGTACCGCCGCCGCGCCGGGCGAGCATAGGCAGAGCCTCCAGCGCCGCCGCGGCGGTGCCGAAGCGGGCGAGCAACTGCGCATAGGTGACCGGGCCGATGCCGCGCGTGCGGATCAATCGCAGGCGCTGGGCGGTCGCCGTGTCAGCCAACCTGATTGCTGCCGCCGATGCGGGGTTCGGTGCCGGCCAGCAACCGTTCGATATTCTCGCGGTGCTTCCACACCACGATCAGCGCCAGCGCGATGAGGAGGGGGACGAGGTCGAACCGCCCCAGCGCCGCGGCGGCGATCGGCGCACTGATCGCGGCGCTGATCCCGGCGACCGACGAAATACGCAGCGTGCCGAGCAGCCCGAGCCACACGATCGCATAGACCAGCCCCAGCGGCCAGTGGAGCGCCAGCACGATGCCCATCAGCGTCGCCACCCCCTTGCCGCCGCGAAACCGCAGCCAGACCGGATAGCAATGGCCGAGGAACGCCGCCGCCGCGGCCAGCTGCGCTTCGCCAGGGAACGCCCAGGCGACGACGAACACCGCCAGCCAGCCCTTGAACCCGTCGAGCAGCAACGTGGCCGCCGCCAGTCCCTTGCGACCGGTGCGCAGGACGTTGGTCGCACCGATGTTGCCCGACCCGATCTGGCGCAGGTCACCGGCACCGCCCAGGCGCGTCAGGATGATGCCAAAGGGAATGGAGCCCAGCAGATAGCCGATCACCAGCGCGGCCACTGGGGCAATCCACAGAATTTCGACTTCGTGTGCGGTCATGACGAAGCGGGACGCTAGGCGGTCGGCGCGGCTTGTGCAACGACTCTGCCGCCGCAAACACGCGATTTTGGCCTGCTAACTAAACGGCAAGCTTTTGTTGTTGGTGAATTTTTCACGTCGCGCGTCGTATTTCGCGTTGATTGCGATATCGATCATGGAAAATGTATAAATCGATCGATATTCTTTGATCAGTACTTGACTTGGCACTGAAATTGGCTTGGGACGCAGATCAAGTCAATATGGAGGTAATGTGCGATGGCTGACGAACACGACATGTCGAACACGGTGGAACTGGCGACCGAACTGACGATCGCCTGGCTGTCCAATCCGAACACCCGCGCGTCGGCCGAGGAAGTACCGAGCTTCCTGCGCGCGATGCATGAAGCGGTGGGTTCGCTGTCGGGTGGTGTCGAGGCCGAGCCGGTCGCCGACAGCGGTGCGTCGCAGTCGCCGGCGGTGTCGGTGCGCAAGTCGCTGGCGTCGAAGGACGTCATCATCTCGATGATCGACGGCAAGCCGTACAAGACGCTGCGCCGTCACCTCGCCCGCCACGGCATGACGCCCGAACAGTATCGCGAACGTTTCGGCCTGAAGTCCGATTATCCGATGGTCAGCGAAAGCTATTCGAACGCACGCCGCGAAATGGCGAAGAAGATCGGCCTCGGCCGCAAGCCCGGCATGACCCGCCCGGCCGGCGCGAAGAAGCCCGGCCGCAAGCCCGCCGAGGGCTGAGCCCGACCGTCTGCATGACAAAGGGCCCTTCCCGGCGACGGGGAGGGCTTTTTTGTATTCGATCGATCAAAGGTCGAAGGTCACGCCCTGCGCCAGCGGCAGCGCCCGCCCGTAATTGATCGTGTTCGTAGCGCGACGCATATAGGCGCGCCAGGCGTCGGAGCCGCTCTCCCGCCCGCCGCCGGTTTCCTTTTCACCGCCGAACGCGCCGCCGATCTCCGCGCCAGACGTGCCGATGTTGACGTTGGCGATCCCGCAGTCGGACGCGGCCAGAAACGCCTCCGCCTCGCGCAGGTCGTTGGTGAAGATCGCCGACGACAGGCCCTGCGTGGCGGCGTTGTTGAGCGCGATCGCCTCGTCCAGGTCCGACACGCTCAGGACGTACAGGATCGGGGCAAAGGTTTCCGCCAGCACTGGTCCAGCGTGTACCGGCATTTCGACCAGCGCGGGCGTGACATAGGTACCTGCCCGATCGTGCCGTTCGCCGCCGGTCACGACGCCGCCCATGTCCCGCGCGTCCTGAAGCGCGGCATCCATCGCATACCAGGCTTCCGCATCGATCAACGGGCCGACCAGCACGCCGTCTTCGCGCGGGTCGCCTACGCGTACGCTGGCATAGGCGGCCTTCAGTCGTGGTACGAACACGTCGTAGATGCTCGCATCGACGAACAGGCGGCGCAGACTCGTGCAGCGCTGTCCCGCCGTCCCCATCGCGGCGAAAGCGATGCCGCGCAGGGCGAGGTCGAAGTCGGCGGAGGGTCGCAGGATCGCGGCATTGTTGCCGCCCAGTTCCAGCAGAGAGCGTCCAAACCGCGCCGCGACCCGCTGCCCGACCGCACGACCCATCGCGGTCGATCCGGTGGCGGAGACCAGCGCGACGCGGGCGTCGTCGACCAGCGCCTCGCCCACGTCCCGGCCACCAATAGCGAGGCCCGACAGGCCCGCGGGCGCCTCGTCCCCGAAACGGCGACAGGCCTCGAGGAACAGCGCCTGGACCGCGAGCGCGCACAGCGGCGCCTTTTCGGATGGCTTCCACACCACGCCGTTGCCGCAGACGAGCGCCAGCGCCGCGTTCCACGCCCACACCGCGACGGGGAAGTTGAACGCGGTGACGATGCCGACGACGCCCAGCGGATGCCACGTCTCCATCATCCGGTGGTCGGGGCGTTCGGTGGCGATGGTCAGGCCGTGCAACTGGCGGGAAAGCCCGACCGCGAAGTCGCAGATGTCGATCATCTCCTGCACTTCGCCAAGGCCTTCCGACGTGACCTTGCCGATCTCGATCGCGATCAATGCGCCCAGGTCGTCCTTATGCTCCCGCAGCACTTCGCCCAGCCGGCGGACGAGGTCGCCGCGCCGCGGGGCGGGAACCCGACGCCAGCGATCGAACGCCGCTGCCGCCTCGCCGACCACCGCGCCGACATCGTCGCATTCGGCGACATGGCCCAGGCTCGCGCTGTCGATCGGCGAGGTCGCCTCCATGCCCGCACTCGACCGCCGCACGCCCAGCCGGTCGAGGAGGGGCGTCACGTCCTGCGCGGTCGTCATCGGATCACAAGCCTTCGTTGGTCGGGGCGGGCCATGGAGATCAGGAAGGGGCGCTCGCACTGGCGGGCGACGAAATCCTGCTTGGTTTCCATGCCCAGCCAGCGGATGCCGAGCAGGGCCTGCGCGATCGCGCCGCCCAGCGTGTCACCGGGCCCGAGCAGGATGATATGATCGGGTGCGAATTCCTTCACCGCGACCTGAATCGCGCGGGCGAAGTCATAGGTTTCCAGGATCTGCGCGGCAAAGGTGTAGCGCCACAGCGCCTCGGCGGGGCTCGCCCAACGCTGCCAGATGCGGCCCGCGCCGTCGATCAGCGGGACGCGCGGGTTGCCGAACCAGGCAGCGGGCAGGTCGGCCATCGCCGCGGCGCTGCTGTCGGCCATCATCGCGGTGTGGAACGGGCCGTGCCCGGCGAGGCGGGTGGCGGGGACGGGGCTGTCGGCGGCAAAGGCTTTCACCGCAGCTTCGTCGCCGGCGAGGACGATCGTGCCGCCCAGGTCGATCGACATCCGCATACCCGTCCGCTCCGCCAGTGCCATGACGGCGTCGCGCAGGCCCGGGACGGGGCGCCAGTCGTCGTCGAGCGTCTGGAGCACCAACTGCCCGCCGGGGCCGTGCCGTCCCGAATTGACCCCCATCGCGTCGGCGATGCGGAAACCGTGCTCGGATGTGACCGCACCCGCCGCGGCGAGCGCGGTGTACCAGCCCATCGAATTGCCGGTGACCGCGACGACGTCGATCTTGTCGGGATCGATCGCCGCCATGTCGGCCATCGACGCGGCATAGATCAGCGGCGCGGCGTTCGGGCCGGCGAGGTGGGTGCCGGGGGAAAAGCGGTCGGCTTGGTCGAGGTCGGTGAGGGTCGGCTTGCCGGCGGCGCGACGAATCGCGTCGTAGGGGGCGAGGTCGATGCCCGCGCGGGCTAGCGAGCCGAGTTCGGTCTTGCCGTAGCTCCCGCGACCGGGAGCTACGACGAGGGCAGTGGGGCGGGTCATCACGCCCTCTCCCCTTCAGGGGAGAGGGGCCTATCCGCGGGTTCAGGTCTCGGTAAGACACCTTCCCCTCTCCCAACCCTCTCCCCTGAAGGGGAGAGGGCTTTGATGGCCGCGTCCACGATGCCATCCCGGCTCGGCAACGTCAGCGTCGCGCCTTTGCCGAGCGGGATGAAGCTGTCCTCGGCGGCAATCCGGCTCACCGCACGTCCCGGCGTCCTCTCGGCAAAAAACGCCATCAGAGCCTCGCTTTGCGACCCCGTCGTCCGGCATTCGTCGACGATCAGCACCGGGCGATTTCCCACCGCCGCGAGCAGCGCATCCGCCGCCAGCGGCGCCAGCCAGCGCAGGTCGATCACCCGCGCATCGATGCCCTCGGCGGCCAGGATCGGCTGCGCCTGCCGCGACAGGAAGACGCCGTTGCCGTACGTCACGATCGCCAGGGTTTCGCCATCGCCGTGCACCCCGACCTCGCCCAGTCGCAGCGGTGCCACGTCGGCGTAAGTCGTCGTCATCAGCCCGTCGCCCTCGGTATGCAGGTCGCGGGTCATGTACAGTGCGATCGGTTCGACGAAGACCACCACGCGACCCTCCTCGCGCGCCAGCCGGACGCATTCGCGCAGCATCGCGACGGCGTCGGCGCCGTTCGACGGTACGGCCAGCACCACGCCCGGCACGTCGCGGAAGACGGCGAGCGAATTGTCGTTGTGGAAATGCCCGCCGAACCCCTTCTGGTACGGCAGGCCGGCGATCCGCACGACCATCGGGTTGGTGTACTGCCCGTTCGAGAAGAAACTGAGCGTCGCCGCCTCGCCGCGGATCTGGTCCTCGGCATTGTGGACATAGGCCAGGAACTGGATTTCGGGGATCGGGATCAGCCCGTTGTGCGCCGCGCCGATCGCGAGGCCCAGGATCGCCTGTTCGTCGAGCAGGGTGTTGATGACCCGCGCCGACCCGAAGCGTTCGTGCAGGCGCGCGGTGCAGTTGTACACGCCGCCCTTCGGCCCGACGTCCTCACCCGCGACGATGACCTCGGGGTGGGCGAGCATCAGTTCGGCCAGCGTCCAGCTGATGAGGCGTGCCATGTGCTGCGGCTTGTCGATCTGCCCGGCGTCGCGCGCGAACAGCGCGGTGCGATCCTCGGGCGTGACGGCACGGGCGGGGCGGGGCATGATCCTCGGCGGCGCGATGCTGGCCATCACGTCCTGCGATGTCGCCAGCTTCGGTCGCGCGATCGCGAGTTCGGCGGCGCGGGCGAGGCGGGTTTCGGTCGCGTCGTAAAGCGCAAGCAGGTCGTCGGCCGGCACGCCCATCTGCACGAGCAGCGATGCGGTCTTCAGCAGCGGGTCGCGGCTCTCCTCCGCCTCGATCGCCGCCTTCGCGCGGTACACCGACTGGATGTCGCTGCCGGCGTGACCGTACAGGCGCACGGTCGCCATGTGCAGGAATACCGGGCGACGGGTGCGGCGGGCGTAGTCGATCGCTTCACTGGCGCCCGCCCACGCGTCGCCCAGGTCGGTGCCGTCGCACTGGATATAGTGCAGCCCGGCGCGGTGGCGGAACTGCGTCTCGATCCACCCCGTGGGTGTCGCGGTCGAGATGCCGATGCCATTGTCCTCGCACACGAAGACGATCGGCATCGGCGTGCCCTGGTGCGCGGCCCAGCCGGCGGTGTTGAAGCTCCCTTGCGCGGTCGAGTGGTTGGCCGAGGCATCACCGAAACTGGCGATGACGACCGCGTCGCCCGGTAGCGGCGTGTCGGCCAGCCCCATCCGGCGCGCGATACCGATGCTGAAGGCCGCACCCACCGCCTTGGGCAGGTGCGATGCGATCGTGCTGGTCTGCGGCGGGATGAACAGCGGCTTGGAGCCGATGACCTTGTGCCGTCCGCCGGCGATGGGGTCTTCGGCGCTTGCCGTGAAGCTCAGCAGCATGTCCCATTCGGGCGTCTGGCCGGCGAGCTGCCTCGATCGTTCGATCTGGAATGCGGCGGAGCGATAATGGAGGAACGCCATGTCGGTCAGCCGGCTGGCGCGGGCCAGCACCGCGTTGCCTTCATGCCCCGAGCTGCCGATCGTGTAGAAGCCTTCGCCGCGCGCCTGCAACCGGCGCGCCAGCCGGTCGAGCTGGCGGCTGGACACTTGGCTCTGAAAGATCTGCGCGACATCCTCGCGCGCCAGTCCTTGTGCAAGCGTCGCCGCCGGGAGGTCGCGGGACGCCAGGCGCGCGACGAACTTCGCATGGACGGCTTCGGCGGCGTCGATCACGCTCCCGCCATCTCCATCAGCACCTTCCACTCGTCGGGCTCGACCTTCGAACAGGACAGGCGGGATTGCTTGAGCATCATCATGTTTTCCAGCCGCGGCTCGGCCTTGATCGCGGCAAGCGTGACCGGGCGGGGGAGCGGTCGGACCGGCTTCACCGCGACCGACGCCCATTTGCCATCGGGCCCGTCTTCGCGCCACGCCCGCGTGATCTCCATAACCCCGACCGCGGCCTTTTCGGTGTTGGAGTGGTAGAAGATCGCCTGGTCGCCGGGCTGCATCGCCTTCAGGTGGATGCGCGCGGTCGCGTTGCGCACGCCGTCCCATTCGGTGGCGCCGTCGCGCTCCAGATCCTGCCAGCTGTAGGCATCGGGCTCCGACCGCAGCAACCAGTACGCCATGTCCCGCTTCCACTCCCTGAACGCCGATTAAACGGGCCATTCGCCCTGAGTTCAGTCGCCTAGCCGTATCAAACGCAACAAGCACGGTCGAATCGGCGTTGATCCCTTCAGTGACGACCATGCGAGTTTGAGGAGGTTGACCATGCGTACTCTGTTGAAGAAGGCGACCCTCGGCGCAGTCCTGGGCGCGACCGCGCTGACCGCAGCGGCACCGGCCGACGCGCAGTGGCGCGGGCGGCATTACCGGGACCGCGACCGCACCGGCACCGCGCTTGTCGCGGGCATCGCCGGGCTGGCCATCGGCGCGGCGCTGACGTCGGGGCGCGACCGCTATGATCCGCGCTATCGCTATGATTACCGCTATTACGACCAGCGCGGCTATTTCCCGCAGGACGGCTATTACGCGCGCAATTACTACAACCGCTACCAGGGTTGGAACGATTGCTACGTCCGCCGGGTGTATGATCCCTACATCGGCCGCACCGTCCGTGTCCGCTATTGCGACCGCGGCGGCTGGTAAGCAGATTTGGCGGCGCCGGGGGTAGGCCTCCGGCGCCGCTTTTCTTTTGGGCGTGGTTGAGGCAGGGGAACGTGCATGAGCGATACACCCCCCGACACGCTGTCGAACAATCCGCGCAGCCCGCATTTCAACGAAGACGCGCTGCGCCGCGGCATCGGCATCCGCTTCAAGGGCGTCGAGCGCCGCGACGTCGAGGAATATTCGATCACCGAGGGCTGGATCCGCGTCCAGCTCCAGAAGAAGGTCGATCGCCACGGCCAGCCGCTGACGATCAAGCTGACCGGCCCGGTCGAGGCATGGTATGAATCGCCCGCCGAGGGTGCCGAAGGCGACGAGGACGGCGAGAAGTAGGGGCGCGCCGCGCTAGCGTCCGCGGCGGGGTCGCGCGATCGGCTGGAACTTGCCCAGCCCGCAGCTGGCACCACCTGAGACACCGGGCGATTGCAGCACGGTGATGATGTCCACGTCGCACAGGCGCGGCTGGGGCACGCGGTAGGCAAAGCTGCGGTCGAAGCCGAGACCGGGGCAGCCCTGCGGCAGCGTGTTGCGATAGGTGCGGCCCGCCACGGTGAAATCGATCACCCGGTCGCTGCGCACCTCGCTGCGCATTCCGACGGTCGAGATGCACGACACGGCCGCGCCGATCTTTATCGCCGGCGGCACCGGCTCGTCTCGCGCGAGCGCGGGGGCGGCGATCAGCAGGACCGTGGCGAGCGCGAAACGAGTCATGGCGTCTCCTCTTCGGCCGCGGCCTTGGGTGGCGGCGTCTTCGGCTTGAACGGGCACAGGTCTGCGACGATGCAGCGCCAGCATTCGGGCTTTCGCGCCTTGCAGGTGTAGCGACCGTGCAGGATCAGCCAGTGGTGCGCGTGCAGGCGGAACGGTTGCGGAACGGTCTTGTCGAGCTTGTGCTCGACCGCCACCACATCCTTGCCGGGCGCCAGCTTCGTGCGGTTGCACACGCGAAAGATGTGGGTGTCGACCGCGAACGTCTCGTGCCCGAAGGCGGTGTTTAGCACGACGTTCGCCGTCTTGCGCCCGACACCGGGCAACGCCTCCAGCGCCGCGCGATCCTCGGGCACCACGCCGCCGTGATCGCGAACCAGCGCCTCACTGAGCGCCAGGACGTTCTTCGCCTTGGTGTTGTTGAAATTGATCGTGCGGACATACTCGCGGATCGCGTCGAGTCCCAGCGCGGCCATCTTTTCCGGCGTATCGGCGACCGCGAACAGCGCGCGGGTCGCCTTGTTGACGCCGGCATCGGTCATCTGCGCCGACAGGGCGACCGCGACCAGCAATGTGAACGGGTTCGAATATTCGAGCTCGGTGACCGGATGCGGGTCGTTCTCCGCCAGCCGGTGGAAAAAGGTGACGACGTCCGCCTTCTTCAAAGCCCGAGCACCTCGGCCATCGCATAGCGGCCGGCGGGTTGCTTCGCGAGCCACAGTGCCGCGCGCACCGCACCGCGGGCAAAGATCGCGCGGCTGTCGGCGCGGTGGACCAGTTCGATCCGTTCGCCTTCGCCGGCCAGGACGACGCTATGGTCACCGATGACCGATCCGCCGCGCAGGCTAGCGAAGCCGATCGTGCCTTCGCTGCGCGCACCCGTGACGCCCGCGCGGTCGTAGACGCTGCTGTCGGCCAGCGTCGTGCCGCGTCCGTCGGCGGCGGCGGCGCCCAGCAGGAGGGCTGTGCCCGACGGCGCATCGACCTTGTGGCGGTGGTGCATCTCGACGATCTCGATATCCCAGTCGGCATCGAGACGCGCGGCGGCTTCGCGCACCAGTTGCGCGAGCAGGGTGACGCCGAGCGACGTGTTGCCGGTCTGGAGTACCGCGATGTCGGCCGCGGCGTCATCGATCATCGCATGGTGCGCGCTCGACAGGCCGGTCGTGCCGATGACGATCGGCGTCTTCGCCGCGCGCGCGGCGGTCAGATGCGCGGCAAGGGCGGCGGGTGCGGAGAAATCGACCAGCACATCGGCGGCCTGCGCGACCGGCGCCGGATCGTCCTTGGCATCCGCACCGCCCGCGTAGCGCGCGCCGAGCCCTGAGAGTTCCTGGACAATGGCCTGACCCATACGCCCCATGCTGCCGTAGATGCCGATCGCCGTCATGGGCGGAGCCTGTGGCACAAGCCGAAGGCGCGGCCCAGCCCTATCGGTGGACGTGCGCACGACCTGCGACAGCAATCAGGCAGCTGATGCGGCGGTCTCCACGCGGTTCTTGCCGCTGCGTTTTGCCCGGTAAAGCGCGGCATCGGCGGCTTCGAGCGCCGGCGCCAGGCTGTCGTCGAACGCCGTGATGCCGGCCGAAAAGCTGATGTGGCCGATGGCGATGCCGGTGTCCTGGTTGACCAGCGATCGCGCGGCGAGCCGGGCGCGCGCGTCGTCCAGCAGCATCCGCGCGGCCGCCACGTCATGCCCGTCAATCAGCACGATGAACTCCTCGCCGCCGTGCCGCCCGACACAGGCCGCAGTGCCGAGCGTATCGGCCAGAAAGGTGCCGACGAATTTCAGCACGCGGTCGCCGGCGGCGTGGCCATGGACATCGTTGACCCGCTTGAAATCATCGATGTCGCACAAGGCGACGGCGCGCGGGCGGGGGGTATCGGTGGCGTCACGGTCGCGCCATTCGGCCAGCTTCCGCTCGACACCGCGACGGTTGGGCAGGCCGGTCAGATGGTCGTGCTCGGCCGCGTCGAGCGCACGGTCGAGGTCGCCGCGCAGTTTTTCCGTCTCGCGTCGGGTATGGTCCAGTTCGGTCTGGACCCGTCGCGTCGTCTCGACCACGTCGCGGGTCAGCCCGGCGATCCGCCCGATCGTGCCGGACGGGTCGGTCGCCAGTTCGTCCTGCGCGATGTCCAGTGCGTCGCCGTAGCGGCTCGCCGAGCTGTGCGAGCGATCGGCGGCCTCCAGGCATTCGGCCAGGCGCGTTTGCAATTGGTCGGCAAGCGTCGCCAGCACCTGCGGCACCGCCGCCTCCGGGCGGACCCGGGCGATCAACGCGGCGATGCCGGCGCTCGTCAGCCCGTCGCCGCTGGCGATCATGGCGGCGATGCCCTCGGCGATCGGCGGGACCTCTCCGGTCAGATAGGCATGCGCGACTTCGAAATGCAGCGGCGAGGGGGCAAGCCGGTGCGTGTCGAGGAAGTCGCCGATGACCGCGTACAGCAGGCGATCGACCCGGCGACGCGCGTCGGCGTCGTCGCGCTGCGGCTGCGCCGCAGGCGACCCGAACCAGGTGCCGATGCGCGACAGGCGCGGGGCGGCAAGCGCGGCAGTGGCGACCATGTCAGTCGCCCGCCCGCACGACCGCAGGTCCGCGGTACTCGTCATTGTCGGTCCCCATCGGCATCTTTTTACGAAACCCCGCCCCTCGGGCATTGCGATCAGGGCGACGGTCTACACGCGAATCTTTGAACATAGGTTTATGCCGAGCGCCGAAAGCGGGATTTTACATGGCCCGTCGCCCGTGGCGTTCGCGCCGCGGCTGGGGTAGCGCCGGGCGGATGACCGACATCCGCAACATCGTCGTGCTGACCGGCGCTGGCATTTCCGCCGAAAGCGGCATTGCGACGTTCCGCGGGCCGGGCGGGCTGTGGGAAGGCCACCGGGTCGAGGATGTCTGCACGCCCGAGGCGCTGGTTCGCGATCCCGCGCTCGTCCATCGTTTCTACGACCTGCGCCGTGCGGCTCTGGCGGCGGTCGAGCCCAATGCCGCGCACCGCGCACTGGCGCGGCTCGATGCGCATTGGCCGGGCGAGTTGCTGATCGTCACGCAGAATGTCGACGACCTGCACGAACGGGCCGGGGCGAGGCGGTTGCTGCACATGCACGGCGAGTTGCGGTCCGCGCTGTGCGCGCGGTGCGGGGCGCGGACGGCATGGGCGGGGGACTTGCCACCGGCGACGGTCTGCGATGCGTGCGGCGCGCCGGCATTGCGTCCCGACATCGTGTTCTTCGGCGAGATGCCGTACGCGATGGAGCGGATCGAGGCGGCGCTTGAGGCGTGCGACCTGTTTGTCTCGATCGGCACGTCGGGCGCGGTCTATCCCGCGGCCGGTTTCGTCCGCACCGCGCGGTGGCGCGGCGCGCAGACGATCGAGCTGAACCTCGACCCGTCGGATGGCAGCGTCTTCTTCCACGAAAGCCGCATGGGAGCAGCCAGCGTGCTGGTGCCCGAATGGGTCGTCAGCGTGCTGGGCGACGCGTGACGCGGCTCTTCATCTTCGGGCTGGGCTATGCCGCGGCCCGTATCGCCGATGCTGTGCGCGCGCGCAGCGGCGTGGTGACGGCGACCGGGCAGTCAGGTGACATCGCGTTCGACGATGCCGATGCGGTAAGGGCGGGCCTGGCGACAGCGACGCATGTCCTGTCGTCGGTGCCGCCGGACGAGGGCGATCCGGTGCTCGACCGGTACGGCGACCTGCTGGGTGACCGCTGGCTGGGCTATCTGTCCTCGACCGGAGTGTACGGCGATGCCGGCGGCGCGTGGGTCGACGAAAGCTCGGCCGTTCGCGGGCGGCGCGCGAACCGCAATGCCGCCGATGCGCGGTGGCTGGCACGGCGCGCGCGCGTGTTTCGCCTGCCCGGCATCTACGGCCCGGGCCGCTCGCCGATCGACCGGCTGCGCGCGGGGCACGCGCATCGCACCGGCCTCACCGACCAGGTGTTCAGCCGCATCCATGTCGACGACCTGGCGACGGGCGTCATCGCCGGGTTCGATGCTCCGGCGGGGGCCTACAACCTGTCCGACGACGTGCCGGCCAGCCAGGACGATGTCGTGACCTATGCCGCGCGGTTGATCGGGGTTCCGCCGCCGCCGCTCGTCTCACTCGACGACCTGTCGCCGATGGCGCGCGCCTTTTACGCCGAGAACCGCCGGGTCGCGAACGGCAAGGCGCAGCGGGTGCTCGGCTGGCGCCCGCGCTACGCCGACTATCGATTGGGCCTGCGCGCGGTCAGCGCGACGACCAGCCCGACCATCGCCAGCGCAGCGCCTGCCGCGGCCAGCAGCGACCAGCGATAGCCCTCGAACAGGGTCGACAGCAGCATCGCGATGACGGGGACAAGCACGCCCGAATAGGCCGCCTTGGCCGGGCCGATCACGCGGATGACGCCGTAATAGAGCGGGAAGGCGATCGCCGAGGCGGCAAGCCCCAGGTACAGCACGCCCGCCCAATAGACCGGCCGCGGGTCGAGCACCGGCGGGCCGACCGTCGCATAGGCATAGGCCGCATCGAGGACTGCGCCGATCAGCATCGCCAAGCCCAGCATCGACGCCATCGGATAGCGTCTCGCGGTCTGCGTGCCTTGCAGGATGTTCGCGCTGGAGGCCGACAGCACGCCCGCCAGCGTGAAGCCGATGCCGGCGAACAGCTTGGCGCCGCCGCTCGGGTCGCTGCGCAGTTCGTGGACGAACAGCAGCGCGACGCCGGCGATCGCGATGGCCGATCCCAGCAGCAATTGCTTGCCCAGCCGCTGGCCCAGGAAGACGCGCCCGAGGAGCGCGTTGGGGACCAGCATCAGCGCGAAGATGACCGCGACCAGGCCGGAAGTGATGTAACCCTCTGCACGGTAGACGAAGTTGAAATTGAGCACGAACTGCGCCGCGCCGAGCACGGCCGCGAACATCAGGCCGCGCGCGTCGAGCGGCAGGGGATCGCGCCGCCACGCCGCCCAGGCGAGCATCGCGGTGCCGGCGACGATGAAGCGATAGGTGACCGACCAGCTCGCCGGCACGACGCCCAGCTGCCCGGTGATGACGATCCAGGTCGATCCCCAGATCGCGGTGACGATGGCGAACGGGAGCAGGACCGACAGGCGGGTCGATTGCGGGCGGTCGCTGGACGCGGGCGTGGTCACCGCGTCAGAGCGCCGCGATCGCGGCCGCCAGCGGCGCGATCTCCGCTTGGGTCTGGTTCCATGATATCACCAGTCGCGCTTCGCCGACGCCCCAGTCGTAGAAGTCGAAGCCCAGCGCGCGCAGCGACGCCGCTTCGTCGACGGTCACCCGCAGGAACACCTCGTTCGCCTCGACCGGATGGACCAGCCGGTCGCCGGCGGCCTCCGCCAGCAACCGCGCGCCGGCGTTGGCGGCGCGTCCGTTCTCCAGCCACAGGTCGCCCTCCAGCATCGCCAGCAACTGCGCGGCGAGATAGCGGCCCTTGGAAAACAGCAGTCCGGCGCGCTTGCGACGGTAGAGGATCGGTGCGGCCAGTTCGGGACGGAAGAACACCAGCGCTTCCGCCGACATGCCGCCGTTCTTGACGCAGCCGAACGACAGGGCATCGACGCCGGCGCGCCACGTCACGTCGGCAGGCGCGCAGCCGAGATGCGCCAGCGCATTGGCGAACCGCGCGCCGTCCATGTGCAGGCCCCAGCCCTTGGCTCGTGCCAGGTCGCCGATCGCCGCGACCTGATCGGGTGTGTAGGCCAGGCCATATTCGGTCGCGTTGGTGATCGACACCGCGTGCGGCTGGACCTGGTGCACGTCGGGACGGATCGCGTCGGTGACGGCGCGGATCGCGTCCGGGGTCAGCTTCGCGCCGGGGCCATCGGCCAGCAACAGCTTGGCGCCGTGGGTGTAGAATTCGGGAGCACCCGCCTCATCGACCTGGATATGCGCGTCGCGGTGGCAGACGATGCCGCCGTGCGGCGGGCACAGTGCCGTCAGCGCCAGGCAATTGGCGGCGGTTCCGGTCGGGACCCACAGCACGCGCACCGCCGTCTCGAACAGATCGCTGAACGCGCCGTCCAGCCGTTGCGACCAGCGATCGCCGTCATAGGCGGTGTCGAGCACATTGGCCGCGACCATCGCGTCGAGGACGGCCGGGTGCACCGGGGCGGCATTGTCGGAAAAGAAGCGCATGGGTCCTGCCCCAAGCCGGATGCCCCCGCGAAATCAAGGGCTTTCGGGCATTCCTCAGACGTAATGCGGGTCGCGGTCGTTCGGCAGGTTCTCGTAATGCACGATCGCCGGCTCCGGTCCGAGCGGGACGGGCTTCCCATCGCGGAACGCCCATTCGCCGCGGTCGCAATCGGCGGCGCGGACATAGCCGTTGATGTAGAGGCGGCGCATATGCCGCTCGCCGTTTCGGCCGGAAGCGTGGACGAGGAAAGGGTTCCAGAAAGCGAGATCACCCGGTTGCAGCACCAGGTCGACGACGTCGGCCGTGGTGTAGCCGATCTTTGCCAGCGCCGCATCGTCCATCGCGCGGCCAAGCACGTCGGCATCGACGTCCAGGTCGACATCGCCCAGCACATGGCTGCCCGGCACGAAGCGCATACAGCCCGATGTCGGCGTATGCGGATCGATCGCGAGACCGGTCTGGACGTACGAGCCGCCGAGATTGCGGTACGCGTCATCGGGTTTGCGGAAGCGCGAATCCTGGTGCCACGCGAAATCGCCGCCGCCGTTCGGCTCCTTCCAATGCACCTGGTTGATGATCTGCTTCAGGTCGCTGCCGATCAGCGGTTCCAGGATCTGCGCGAACCGCGGATCGAGCCGGACCGCGTTCATCACCGGCTGGTGATAGGACGGCCACTGCGCCATCCGTACCTGGGGCGCGCCGTCATGACCGGGCGCCACGTTGTAGAACAGGTTGCCGTGCCGCCAGCTCGCGCCGAGCGCGGTCCCCTCCTGCCAGAGCTGGTCGGTCGCGGCGGCGACCTGCGCGATCTCGGCTGGGGTGAACACGCGGCGGACGACGACGAAGCCGTCGCGGGCGTAGGTCTCTGCGATCGATTCCCGGGTCATGGGAATGGTTTGCTAGCAGGCAATCGTGACGAAGGCGTGACCATGGCGGGCGAATAGGGAGGCTGCATTCTCCCAAGGTCCCCGTGCCCCCGCGCAGGCGGGGGCCAAGGTTACTCATCCCGCAACGTCGGTATTGTTTGGCCTTGGGCTCCCGCCTGCGCGGGGGCACGGTAAGGACGGGCACGCGCCGCGGGCAAAGCCCGCGTCGTCGGTCGGGCTTTGCCCGCCGGCCGGCTGAGGCCGTGCGCCTTGCGCACCGGGCCGTCGCTCCGCCGACGCCGCTTGGCCTCAGCGCAACAGCACCAGTTCCTCCGCCATGCTCGGATGCAGCGCGACCGTGTCGTCGAACGCCTGCTTGGTGAGGCCGGCCTTCACCGCCACCGCCGCCGCCTGGAGGATCTCCGGCGCATCCGGGCCGATCATGTGCAGCCCGACGACGCGGTCCGTCTCTGCCTCGCACACCATCTTGTACAGGCAGCGCTCGTTGCGGTTGGCCAGTACGTTCTTCATCGCGCGGAAGTCGCTGACGTAGACCTTGACCGTGCCCAGCTTGTTCTTGGCCTCCGCCTCGGTCATGCCGACCCCGGCCATCGGCGGGTGGCTGAAGACGGCCGACGGGATGCAGGTATAGTCGACCCGTGTCGGCTTGCCGCCATAGACGGTGTCGGCGAAGGCCTGGCCCTCGCGGATCGCGACCGGCGTCAGCTGGACGCGGTTGGTGACGTCGCCGACCGCATAGATCGACGGGCAGGTCGACTGGCTGTCGGCATCGACCTTTACCGCGCCCTTTTCGTCGAGCTCGACGCCGGCGCTCTCGAGCCCCAAGCCATCGGTATTGGGCACGCGGCCGGTGGCGAAGATCACACAGTCGACGTCGATCGGCTCGTGGCCGGTCATCGACACGCGCAGGCAGCCGTCGTCGAGCTTCTCGATGCCCTGGAATTCGGCGTGGAACCGGAATTCGATGCCCTTCATCATGCTGATCTGGAGCAGGCGATCGCGGATCGATTCGTCATAGCCGCGCAGGATCACGTCGGTGCGGTTGATGAGCGTAACGTGGCTGCCGAACTGGTGGAGCACGCCGGCGAATTCGTTGGCGATGTATCCCGCGCCCGCGATCAGCACGCGCTTGGGAATCGCATCCAGGTGAAAGACCTCGTTCGAGGTGATGCCATGTTCGTGGCCCGGGCACGACGGCACGTCGGGCCGTGCGCCGACCGCGAGCAGGATCCGCTCGGCTGTGATCTCGCGTCCGTCAGCCAGCCGCACGCTGTTCGGTCCCGTCACCACCGCGCGTTCGTTGATGATGTCGACGCCGTGGCTTTCCAGCGTGTTGGTATAGGCCGCGTTGATCCGGTCGACCTCGGACAGCACGTTTTCCTGGAGGCAAGTCCAGTCGAAGTCGCAATCGCTCGGCACCTTCCAGCCGAAGCGCTGCGCATCCTTCAGATCCTCGGCGAAATGCGCGCCGTAGACTAGCAGCTTCTTCGGAACACAGCCGCGGATGACGCAGGTGCCGCCGACGCGGTACTCCTCCGCCACCGCCACCTTCGCGCCGTGCGCCGCCGATACGCGCGCGGCGCGCGTGCCGCCCGAGCCTGCACCGATGACGAAGAGGTCGTAGTCGTAACTTGGCATGGCTGGTTTCCGGAAAGACCGCCGCTCGCCCTGAGCTTGTTGGAGGGCTGCCCTTCTTCTGGGCGGAAGAACAGGCAGGGCTTCGACAGGCTCGGCACGAACGGAAGGTGTGTGTCTGGACCGCATCTAGGAAGCCGCGGCCTTGCGCGCCACCCGGCGATGCGCGACGCTGGCGAACAAAAGGGAGAGGTGCGATGCGCGAGTTCGACATCATCGTGTACGGCGCAACCGGGTTTACCGGCAGGCTGGTCGCCGAATATCTGGGTGCCCGGGACCACGGCGTCACTTGGGCGATGGCCGGGCGGTCGCTGAGCAAGCTGGAGGCGGTACGCGACGACATCGGCGCCGACGTGCCGCTGGTAACCGCCGATGCCGACGATCCCGCATCGCTCCGCGCGCTGGTAGCGCGCGCCAAGGTGGTGCTGACGACGGTCGGGCCGTACCAGCTGTACGGCGAGCAGCTGGTTGCGGCCTGCGCGGCGTCGGGCACGGCCTATGTCGACCTGTGCGGCGAACCGGCGTGGATGCGCCATATGATCGACGCGCATGATGCGCAGGCGAAGCTGAGCGGTGCGCGGATCGTGTTCAGCGGCGGGTTCGATTCGATCCCGTTCGACCTGGGTGTTTGGACGCTGCAACAGGCGGCGATCGCGCGCTTCGGCAAACCGTTTCCCCGCGTGAAGGGGCGCGTCATCGCGATGAAGGGCACCTTCTCCGGCGGCACCTTCGCCAGTGCCAGGGCGACCATGGCAGCCGCGGCCAAGGACCCGTCGGTGTTCAAGCTGATGATCGATCCGTTCGCGCTGACGCCCGGTTTCTCCGGCCCGCCGCAGCCGAAGGGATTGCTGCCCGAATATGACGACGCGCTTGGTGCCTGGACCGCGCCGTTCGTCATGGCGGCGATCAACACCAAGAACGTCCACCGCACCAATGCGCTGCTCGGCCACCCCTATGGCAAGGACTTCGTCTATGACGAGATGATGGTCGCGCCGGGGCTGGGCGAGATCGGCAAAGCCGCGGCGGAGGCGATCGCGAAGTTCAACCCGATCGGCGGCGACAAGGGTCCCGCACCGGGCGAAGGGCCGTCACGCGAAGAGCGCGAGAGCGGTCATTACGAGATCGCCTTCCTGGGCGAGATGCCGTCCGGCGAACGGCTGCGCGCGACCGTCACCGGCGACCGCGATCCCGGCTATGGATCGACGTCGAAGATGATCGCGGAAACGGCAATCTGCCTGGTGAAGGACGTGGCCGGCGACGGCGGCATCTGGACGCCTGGCGCGCTGATGGCCGCGCCGCTGGTGGAGCGGCTGAAGGCGAACGCTGGGCTGACGTTTGCGGTAACGTGATGTGCAGGCGGGAGCCCAGAGTCACAAAGGAATTACCCCCGTGGCTCTAGGCTCCCGCCTTTGCGGGAGCACGGTTGGGTCAAAACGCGGCGGTGATACCAACGACCGCCGTCGATCCGACGATCGACCCGCCGGTGGTCTTGCCCAGGTTCGGCTGGAGATAAGCGGCTTCCCGGTTCGAGATGTCGGTATCGATGTACGACACGTTGAACGTCAGGTTCCGCCAAGTCACGTCGGCGCCCAGCGACCAGTCCCAGTACTTGCCGGTCGGCGCGACGCTGGTGCCGTTGGGGCCAAGACCCGGGTTGCCGTCCGAATAGCCGATATGGCCCTTCAGCGTCACCGGGCTGGTCGGGATGGCGACCGCGGCGTCGCCGGCGAGGTAGAGGTTGTCCTCCTTCGTCCCCGGACCTGCGACGAACGGCGTCAGCGACCGGGTGTAGAGCCCCAGCGCATTCTGCTTGGGCGCATAGAATACCGATGCGGTCAGCGTCGCCGGGCCGGTCGTGCCGCTGATCTTGGCATAGGGTTCGAAGAAGTCGGTTTCGTCGGCGCCGCCCGGATACATGTACCAGGTGACGCCGACATCGAGCGTGCCGCCGCCGACCGGGGCCTTGTAGCCGGCGATCAGGTCGAGCTCCAGATTCGCGCCGCCGAACGTGCCCCAGCCGGCGAGGTTCGAGCCCCAGGTGCCGACATAGAAGCCGCTTTCGTGCGCGATGGTCAGGCCGCCTTGCACGGCGACTTCCTTGTCCGACTGCGACACGCCGCGGAAGCGATAGTCGGAAACGATGCCGACGCTGCCCGATACGGTGACCGGGGGCGGCGGATCCTTGTCATCCTGCGCGAGGGCAGGGGTGGCGATGACGCCGAGCGCAAGCGCGAGCGGGTACTTCGGAAAACGCATCATGAGACCTCCATGTTGGGTCGATGGTTTCCGCCTGCGTGCCGGGTGCGAGAGCTGCTGCGTGGCGCTCCTGCTTACCGGCGACTCGGATAAAGTGCCGCAATGTGCTGCGCCGCACAACAAAAAAGCGTCGCAGGAAAGGCCTGCGACGCTCGATTGTTGCGTGGCTGCAACAGCAGACGATTACGAAACTGCGATGATCGCGTCGACCTCGACCGCCACCCCGCGCGGCAGCGACGCCACGCCGACCGCAGCCCGCGCGTGCTTGCCGGCATCGCCGAACAACGCGACCATCAGGTCCGACGCGCCGTTGGCGACCTGCGGCTGGTCGGTGAAGTCGGGGGTCGAATTCACGAATACGCCGAGCTTCACGATGCGCACCACGCGGTCGAGCCCGCCGAGTGCTGCCTTTGCCTGGGCGACGACCATCAGCGCGCAGCGCTTGGCGGCTTCCTGCCCGTAGGCAAGGGTCTGCTCGCCTTCGCCGATGCGGCCAAGGATCAGGTTGCCGTCGGCATCGAACGGGATCTGGCCGGACACGTGGAGCAGCCCGCCCGCCTCGACGGTCGGGACATAGGACGCGACCGGGGCGGCGGCCTCCGGCAGGGTCAGGCCGAGTTCCTCGAGCTTGCGGTCGACGTGGGTGGTCATGCGGTCTCTCCGGTAAGGGCCGGGGCCGGCTGGCCCTCGGCAAAGCGGGTTTCGATCCAGGTGCGCGCGTGGTTCCAGTCGTCGATGCGCGCATGGGCGTGGCGGGCGCGGGGTACCGACGGGGCGAGCGTCGGCTCCGACACCATATGCAGCCGGTGCACCTCGGGCGCGTGCTTCGCGACTGATTCGTGATGGACGGCCAGGTCGTCGACGAAGACGGTCACGCTCGGGCGATATTCGGCGATCAGCCGTGCGACGGGTGTACCCTTGCCGCCCTGGTTGCATTCGACGCGGTGGGCGATGCCGTGCGATTCGAGCTGGGCGATGCGTGCCGTCCGGCAGTGGTCGTGCAGGTTGGTCAGCACGACGATGTCGGCGACCTTTGCGATTCCGGCCAGCGCCTCGCGGGCGTGGGGGACGAGCGTCTGGCGCTCCATCTCGTCCGGGAAGAAGCCGTCGAGCAGGCCCCACATCGCCTCGCGGTCGAGCGGCGATCCATCACGCCGTGTCATGCTGGTCGCGAAATCGCCGCCGTTGGGCGTGAAGTCGATGTCGTGCGCCTCGCCCAGCCACACGCCGAAATGGCGGACCATGTGCAGCAGCACTTCGTCGCAGTCGGTAATCAGCAGCGGTTTCATGCGCGCTCCAGCCGTTCGCGGGTGCGGACCAGGTCGGCGGGCGTACAGCCGATCGCGTCGGCGCAGGCGACCAAGTCGGCCTCGTGGTTCTCGAGGAACTGCAGGGCGGCCGACAGCGTCGCGGAGTCGCCGGCCGACGTCCGCAGCGACCGCGGATCGAGCCCGGTCAGGTCGAGCAGACGCATCGCGCGCGTCGGGTCCTCCAGCGTCCACACGAGCGCGGTCAGCGCCAGCGTATCGTCATTTGTCTCGTGCGGCTGCATCGCCTAGATTCGCACCCGTCTCTCAAGGGAAGGTCAGCGCGGGCGTGGCAAAAAGGGTGCTCGTTGTCGAGGACAACGAACTCAATCTGAAACTCTTCTGCGACCTGCTGCGCGCGCACGACTTCGTCACCGAACCGGTGCGCGACGGGCGCGAGGCGGTGGCGCGGGCCAGGGCGTTCGAACCCGATCTGGTGGTGATGGACATCCAGCTGCCGCATGTCAGCGGGCTCGACCTGATCGGCCAGATGAAACGCGACCCGCGGCTGAAGGCGATCCCGATCATGGCGGTGACCGCCTATGCCGGCCGCGACGACGAGGAGCGGATTCGTGCGGCCGGAGCGAACGCCTATGTCTCGAAGCCGATTTCGGTGATGCGGTTCGTGCAGGAGGTGCGGGCGCTGGTCCCTGCGGAAAATCCTCCCCGGTACGGGGAGGATCGGGGACACGCAAAAAAGCCGTGGGGCGCGGTGGCCCTACGGCTTTCGAAACTCAGCGAATCGCGTGAGACTCTGGGCCCCTGCCTGCGCCGGGGCTGCGTAAAAACTGCCAACGGCAGTTCTTACTTGATCTTGGCTTCCTTGAACTCGACGTGCTTGCGCACGACCGGGTCGTACTTGCGGAACGAGAACTTCTCGGTCTGCGTGCGCGGGTTCTTCTTCGTGACGTAGAAGAAGCCCGTGTCCGCGGTGCTGACGAGCTTGATCTTGACGGTTGCCGGCTTGGCCATGACCCGAATCTCTAATCTGTTCAAATGAAAGAGGCGGCACGCACGCGGGCGGCCGCCGTCAGGGAAGCGCGCATGATCGATCCGCCGGCGCCTGTCAAGCGTTTGCCGGATGCGCGGGGCGGGCGCCGCACCGTTGACCGCATCTTAACCATGGCGGGTGCAGCGTGCGCGTCAGGACATAAAAGGTGCGTTCGACATGGCACTCAGGGGCAAGGATGCGATGACGCTGGTACGCGACGATCTGCGCGCGCGGGTCGATGCGATCGACCGACGGGCGGACCGGCTGCGACCCGGCGAAATGGCGTACGAGCTCGAGGCCATTCGCCGCATCGCGAATCGGCACGGCATCGGCCCGGCGATCACCGTCGTCCACGCCCTCGACGGTGCCTTGTCGCGCGGTGAGCGCGGGCCGCTGGTCCATGGCTGGCTGGCAATCCTGCGCGATGCGGTCGGCAGCAACGGATCGGTACCCCATGCCGCCGACATCTATGCCGCCGCCTGTGCGGTCCGGCTGACCGGCTGAAATACGCCTTACGATGGATGCCCTGGTTCCTGCCTTCGTCGGCGCATTGCTGGCGGGCGTTGGTGAACGGCCGGCCCGGCTCGCCGCGTTGCTGGGCGAGCGCCGCGGGGCCCTGGCCGGCTTCGCGTTGGGCCACGCTGCCGCCATCGCCATCGCCGTGATCGGCGCGCGCCTGATCGCGCCGACGCTGACGCCGGCCGCGCGATCGATCCTGCTGGCCATCGCGCTGATCCTCGCCGCGATCGGCACGCTGTGGCAGCGCCGTGTCGAGCGACCGCAAGGCCCCGCACCTATCGCCGCCGCCACCGGCAGCTTCGTCGGCGGTGACGGCACCGTGTTCCTTGCGTTCGCGCTGGCGGTGGGCGCATCGTTGCCGATCCTGGCAGGCGTCGGTGCGTTCGCCGGGGCGATGCTGCTGGCGGGCGTCGCCGGCGGGATGGGCCAGGCGTGGCTGCGTCTGCCGCTCAGGACCATCGGTCGGCTGGCGGGCGGCGTGCTCCTCGTCACCGGGATCTGCGTCGGTCTGGGCGGGCTCCGGCTGATCTAGACGATCGATCACCGTGGCGATGGTTTTGCCGCGCCGTTCCGGGAGCGAATCGCGCGCCACATCGTTACCGATGCGAAACCGACATTCCACTATCGGAGACTTTTCGTGGCCAATCCCGCTCCGCTCGCGACCCCGACCGACCTCAACCGCAACGACACCCGCACCGTGGCCGATGCGCTGAACGCCTCGCTCGCCGATTGCTATGCGCTGTACCTGAAGACCAAGAACTTCCACTGGCATGTGTCGGGCCCGCATTTCCGCGACTATCACCTATTGCTCGACGACCAGGCCGCGCAGATTCTGGGCGTGACCGACGCGATCGCCGAACGCGTCCGCAAGACGGGCAACCTGACGCTGCGCTCGATCGGCGACATCGCGCGCCGCCAGACGCTGAAGGACAACGACAAGGACTTCGTATCCGCCGCCGACATGCTGGCCGAACTGCGCGAGGATAATCTCAAGCTCGTCGAATCCTTCCGCGTCGTGAAGGACGCCGCCGACGAGGCCAAGGACAACGCGACCAGCGGCATCGTCGACGAATGGACCGACCAGGCCGAGGAGCGCGCGTGGTTCCTGTTCGAGGCCAGCCGCAAGGGGTAAGGGAACCGGGGGGCGGAGTCTCCGGTTAGCCCCTCATGCGCGCATTCGCCGACCTGCTCGATTCGCTGATCTACACCCGGTCGCGCAATGCGAAGCTGAGGCTGATCGGTGACTATCTGCGCGCGACGCCCGACCCCGATCGCGGCTGGGCGATGGCGGCGCTGACGGGTGACCTCGACCTGCCCGCGGTGAAGCCCGCCATTATCCGCGCGATGGTCGATGAGCGCGTCGACCCGGTGCTGTTTCGCATGAGCCGCGACTTCGTCGGTGATTCGGCGGAAACGATCGCGCTGATGTGGCCCGAGCCCGCGACGCCGCCGGCGGTGCCGCCCGACGCGCTGCGGCTGTCGGCGATCGTCGATCGGCTGGCATCGCTCGGCAAGGCCGACACCGCGGGCGTGCTGAGTGAATATCTCGACGCGATGGAGGCGGACGAGCGCTATGCGTTGCTGAAGCTTGCCACCGGTGCGCTGCGCGTCGGCGTCTCCGCGCGGCTGGCCAAGACGGCGCTCGCCACGGCGTTCGGCGTCGATGTCGATGCGGTCGAGGAAGTGTGGCACGGTCTGGCGCCGCCTTACGCCGAATTGTTCGACTGGGTGGAGGGGCGGGGCAAACAGCCGACCGCGGCCGACGTGCCCGTCTTTCGCCCGTTCATGCTGGCGCATCCGCTGGAGGAAACGGTCGTCGATCTCGCCGACTATGCCGCCGAATGGAAATGGGACGGCATCCGCGTGCAACTGGTCCATGTCGCGGGTGAGACGCGTCTCTATAGCCGGGCGGGCGACGACATCACCCGCAGCTTTCCCGAAGTGGCGGCGGCGTTCCGGGTGCCCGGCGTGCTCGATGGTGAACTGCTGGTCCGCGGCGATGCCCAGGGCGCCGGGCGCGACGACGCCACCGCCAGTTTCAACGCGCTGCAACAGCGATTGGGGCGCAAGACCGTGTCGGCCAAGATGCTGGCCGAGTCTCCGGCCTTCGTCCGGCTCTACGACATATTGTTCGATGGCGGAGACGACCTGCGGACACTGCCGTGGACCGGGCGCCGCGCACGGCTGGAGGCGTTCGTCGCCCGGCTGCCGGCCGACAGCTTCGACGTATCTTCGGTCATCGACGCCAGTGACTTCGCGCATCTGGGCGACATCCGCGCAGGCAGCCGCGATGCCGCGATCGAGGGCGTGATGCTGAAACGCCGCGACTCGCCTTACACCAGCGGTCGTCGCGTCGGGCTCTGGTACAAATGGAAGCGCGATCCGCTCGTCGCCGATTGCGTGATGATGTACGCGCAGCGCGGATCGGGCAAGCGATCGTCCTTCTATTCCGACTACACGTTCGGCTGCTGGACCGAGAACGGCGAACTGTCACCCGTCGGCAAGGCCTATTCTGGCTTCACCGACGAGGAACTGAAATGGCTCGACCGGTTCGTGCGAAACCACACCGTTGCGCGGTTCGGGCCGGTGCGCGAAGTCGAGAAGACGCTGGTGCTGGAAGTCGCGTTCGATTCGATTCACGCATCGAAGCGGCACAAGTCGGGCGTCGCCATGCGCTTCCCCCGCATCAGCCGCATCCGCCGCGACAAGCCGGCGGCGGAGGCCGACACCGTCGCCGCGCTCGAGCGGCTGGTGACCTGAGGCGGGTACGATTTTTTGGGGGTGGCCGTCATCGGGGTGCTGACCTACCCCGGTGGGCATGAGCACGCGGCCGACCGATGAACTCTGGGCGCTGACCGAGCGGGAAAAGCAGACGCTTCGACTGATCGTGCGCGGGCATGATGCCAAGTCGATCGCGCGCACGCTGGACCTATCGGTCCATACCATCAACGAGCGGCTGCGCGACGCCCGGCGCAAGATGGCGGTGCCGAGCAGCCGCGAGGCCGCGCGCCTGTTGTTCGAGGCGGAGGGCGCGACCCCCGAAAGTCTCGGGGACAGAGAAATCGGGGCAGACCCAGCGCCGGCGCCGGTCGATCAGGCGGCAGGACCGGCATGGCGCCGACCCGCGATCATCATCGGAGTAATGTTCATGACCTTGCTGCTCGGCCTGCTGGCGCTGGTCGCTGTACCACCTGCGACGCACGCTCCCGCCTCGACCGAAGTCGTGCGCACCGACGTCGTCCGGTCGGCGCAGACCTGGCTGGAACTGCTCGACCAAAGCAAATGGGACGACAGCTATCGCGGCACCGGCGCCGCGTTCCGCAAGCTCAACACGCTTAAGATGTGGAGCGACGCATCGGAGCGTGTCCGCAAGCCGCTGGGCGCGGTCGTATCCCGCACGCTGCTGAGCCAGGAAAACGTCCCGGCACCGCCCGACGGCTACGAAGTCGTAAAGTTCAGGACGCGGTTCGCCAACTCGGGCGACGTGGTGGAAACCGTGTCGCTGGAACGCGAAGGCAAGACGTGGCGCGTGGTCGGCGTGACCGTTGGCTGACCCGCGCCTTATTCGGTCGCCGGCACCAGCGTAACCTCGAACAGCTTGGGCCATAACTTGCCGGTGACGAACAGGCGCTTGCCCGCCGGGTCCCACGCGATGCCGTTCAGCACCGCGTCGGGATCGTTCGGGGCGATCTCGCGCGACAGGGCGCCGGCGTCGATGATCCTTGTCACATGGCCGTCGGCGGGGTCGATCGCGACGATGTAATCGGTCTGCCAGACGTTGGCGAAGATCTCTCCGCCCACCGTCTCCAGTTCGTTCAACTGGTCGATCGGCCGCCCGCGCACCGTCACCGTCACGCGGCGGCGCTCGGCGAGCGTGTCGGGATCGAGGAAGCGCAGGGCCGACGTGCCATCGGACAGCACCAGCTGGTCGCCCAGCGACGCCAGTCCCCAGCCTTCGCCCGGATAGCGCCGCGTCCCCATCGGCTTCAGCGACTTCGCGTTCCAGCGATAGGCGATGCCGTCACGCCACGTCAGGCTGACGAGCGTATCTTTGTAGCGCGCCAGCCCCTCGCCGAACTGCGGATAGGGAATCGCCTGGCGGGCACGGACTGCGCCGTCGGCGAGTGAGACGTGGCGAACTTCGGATCGGCCTTCCTTGCCCGTGCTCTCGAACAGGCTGCCGTCGTGCCAGACCAGCCCTTGCGTGAATGCGCGGGCATCATGTGGGTGGCGCGCGACGACCGCGACCTTGAACAACGGGATCGCGGCAGGCGTGGGCGCCGCCTGCGGTTGCGGCGGGGTCGGCTGCGCCTGGGGCGGGGCGGCGCCGATCAGCAGAACGGCGAGGGCGAGCGGAGCGACGCGGGCGATCATTGCGCCAATATAGGACGGCGCGGATGAATGGGGAATTGGCGAACGTTAGCCACGCTTAATCCCCGCCCTGCTCGCGCGAAGGCGGGAGCCCAGAGTTGCCGGATACAAACCTCACGACCTCCCGCTTCCGCGAGAGCACGATTGTTTCTGGACCGGATACCCCAAACGAAAACGGGCGGCGCCGCATCCGGCACCGCCCGTCTTTTCGATCACCCTGGGCTAGCGAAGCTTACTGCTTCGGCTCCAGGTTCACCGCGGCATGCTTGCCGCGACGGTCGATCTCGAGTTCGAAGTCGAGCTTGTCGCCTTCGTTCAGCGTCGGCAGGCCCGCGCGCTCGACCGCCGAGATGTGGACGAACGCGTCCGGCTGGCCGTCGTCGCGCTGGATGAAGCCGAAGCCCTTCATGGCGTTGAAGAACTTCACGGTGCCCGACGCACGCTCACCGGTTAGCTGACGCTGCGGGGCGCCACCGAAGCCACCGGCGGCACCACCGCGCGGGGCAGCGTCACGATCGCGCGGCGGACCACGGTCGGTCACCGGCATCGGCTCGCCGTCGATCTTCAGTTCGGTCGCCGAGATGCGGCCGCCGCGATCGACGAGGGTGAAGCCGAGCGGCTGACCCTCGGCCAGACCGGTCAGGCCGGCCTGCTCGACCGCCGAGATGTGGACGAAAACGTCTTCGCCGCCGTCATCACGGACGACGAAGCCGAAGCCCTTCTGACCGTTGAAGAACTTCACCACGCCGGTGCCTTCGCCGATCACCTGGGGGGGCATACCGCCGCCGCCGCCACGGCCGCCGCCGAAGCCGCCACCACCGCCGCCGCCACGGAAACCGCCGCCGCCACCGCCGCCGAAGCCGCCGCCACGCGAGCCGCCACCGCCGCCGAAGCCGCCGCCACCGAAGCCACCACGGTCGCCGCCGCCGAAGCCGCCGCCACCGAAGCCGCCACGATCACCACCGCCGAAGCCGCCGCCGCCGAAGCTGCTGCCGCCACCGTAGCTGTCGTCACCACCGCCGAAGCTGTCACGCTTGTCGCGGCCGCGTCCACCGCGATCGCCGCGGCCACCTTTATTGAAACTCATAACCCTATTCGTCTTCCCGGGTCGTCCGAATCGTCTTCCAACCGATGCACCGGACGACGGGCGCAGGGTTACGGACGCGATAGCGCGCACGTGTGAGACTCGGGCATAGACGAAATGTCCGATCGCCGCGAACGAATTCGACGCAATTAAGGCGCGTTTCGCGACGAACATTGCCTGTCTGTGGCGTATTCGGCACAGATCGCTACATGGACAATCTTTCCGCGCTTATCGCCGATCCCGCCGCCTGGGCCGCGCTCGTCACCCTGATCGTGATGGAGGTGGTGCTCGGAATCGACAACCTGATCTTCATTTCGATCCTGTCGAACAAGCTGCCGGAGGACCAGCGGCAGAAGGCGCGGCGGATCGGCATCGGGCTGGCGCTGGTCCTGCGCCTGGCGCTGCTGTCGATGATCGCGTGGATCGTCGGGCTGACCGCGCCGGTGTTCGACCTCGGCTGGTCGGCGCGCGATGCGGAAGGGCACATCCTCTACGACACGGCTTTCTCCTGGCGCGACCTGATCCTGATCGCGGGCGGCCTGTTCCTGATGTGGAAGGCGACGCGCGAGATCCACCACACGATCGACCACGAGGAGCAGGCCGAGACGCAGGCCGTGGCCGGCAAGGCCGCGATCAGCTTCGGCTCGGCGATCGTCCAGATCCTGCTGCTCGACATGGTGTTCTCGATCGATTCGATCCTGACCGCGGTCGGGATGACCGAGCATGTCGCGATCATGTACGTCGCGGTCATCGTCGCGGTCGTGACCATGCTGGTCGCCGCCGACCCGCTGGCCAACTTCATCAACCGCAACCCGACCGTGGTCATGCTGGCGCTCGGCTTCCTGCTGATGATCGGGATGGTGCTGATCGCCGAGGGCTTCGGCGCGCATGTGCCCAAGGGGTATATCTACACCGCGATGGCGTTTTCGGCCGGGGTCGAGGTGCTGAACATCCTGGCCAGGCGGCGGCGCGCGAAGAAGGCGGCCGGGGGCTGAGAACCGAAACCTCCGTTCGTCCTGAGCGCGGTCGGAAGACCGTTTTGTGATCCACCCGCGATGACCTCGCGGCGCGAAGAGCGGTGCTTCGACAAGCTCAGCGCGAACGGGATTGGGAAGGGGCGAGGAAAGGGGCGCGACGTGGCGAAGCCACGTCGTCGGACGCGCGGGTCGCGCGCCGGCCGCCGTGGCGAGTCCGCATCGAACGATGTTCGACGCGGCCGCCCGCTTCGTTGTTGAGCGTTCAGCCCGCTGCCCCTATGTGCCGCGCTATGACGGTTTACCTCCACGAAGAAGACATCCCCGCCGACCTGTTCGCGCCCGGCGCCTCGATCGCGGTCGATACCGAGACGATGGGCCTTATCACGCCGCGCGACCGGCTGTGCGTAGTCCAGTTGTCGGACGGTGGACCGGACGAGCATCTGGTGCGCTTCTCGCCGGGCAGCGACTATGCCGCGCCCAACCTGAAGGCGCTGCTGGCCGACCCCGCGCGCCTGAAGCTGTATCATTTCGGTCGTTTCGACATCGCCGCGATCCGCCATTACCTGGGCGTGGTCGCAGCACCCGTGTACTGCACCAAGATCGCGTCGCGCCTGGTGCGCACCTACACCGATCGCCACGGTCTGAAGGAACTGGTCCGCGAGCTGCTCGGCCAGGAAGTATCGAAGGCGCAGCAGTCCTCCGACTGGGGGGCGCCGGTGCTGAGTGATGCGCAAAAGGACTATGCCGCTTCCGACGTGCGCTATCTGCACGCGATGAAGGTGGAACTGGACAAGCGGTTGGAGCGTGAAGGGCGCATGACGCTCGCCCAGGCCTGTTTCGATTTTCTGCCGCACCGCGCCGAGCTCGATCTGGCCGGCTGGCCCGAGACCGATATCTTCGCCCATGCCTGACGCCCGCGCCGTCACCGCTGCGCGCTCCGCCCGCCAGCGCTGGGCGATGCCGGGCAGCAGCCACGACCGGTTCGTGGCGCTGCTGCAGGTCGCGCTGCCGGTCGGGATCGGCGTGCTTGCCGCTTTCCTGGTGATGGCGCCGCTGTTCATGGGTGGCGACGTCAGCTTCGTACTCGACAAGAACAAGGTCGATGTCGCGCAGGAACGCATGAAGCTGGAGGCGGCGCAGTATCGCGGGCAGGACCAGAAGGGACAGGCATTCACGCTGGATGCGGCATCCGCGGTCCAGCGCAGTTCGGCCGAACCGATCGTGCAGCTCAGCACGCTGTCGGCCGGGCTGGAGATGCGCGAGGGGCCGGCACGCCTGACCGCGCCCAGCGGGCGGTACGACATGCGCAGCGAACAGGTGAAGGTCGACGGGCCGATCGCCTTTGCCGCAGCCGATGGCTACCGCATGGACACGTCCGGCGCGACGGTCGACCTGAAGACGCGCAAGATGCAGAGCGACGGGGCGGTGCAGGGCAGCACGCCGATGGGCACCTTCAGCGCCAACCGCCTGTCGGCCGACCTGGAAGGGCGCGTCGTGCGGCTGGAAGGAAATGCCCGCTTGCGGATCGTGCCCAAGGGCGCGAATAGGCGGTGACCATGCGCGCTCGTACCGCCCTCTATGCCCTCGGCCTGCTCGCGACCTCCGCGTCCGCACAGGTCCGTCACAATTCGAACGCGCCGATCGATTTCAACGCCGGCACGATCGAGCTGCAGGACCGCGCCAACCGCGCGATCCTGACCGGTGGCGTCAACGTCCGCCAGGCGGATATGACGCTGGAGGCGCAGCGGATGACCGTCGCCTACACCGGCCGCATTACCGAGGGATCGCCGCAGGTATCGCGGCTCGACGCCTCGGGCGGCGTGACCGTCACCCGGCCCAGCCAGCGCGCCAAGTCGCAATATGCGGTGTACGATCTCAATCGCCGCCTCATCACCATGCTGGGCGGCGTGACCTTGGTCGAAGGCGTCGGCAACACGGTCAACGGCGGGCGGCTGACGATCGATCTCGATTCGGGGCGCGCGACGATCGACGGATCGTCGGTCGGCACGACAAAGGCGCCCGACGGCAGCGTGATCCGCCAGGGCGGTCGCGTGACCGGACGCTTCTCGGTGCCCAAGCGCGATTGACGCCGGTGTCCTCCCCCCGGGCTACCGGAGCGGAGGGGATGCGGCCGTCCGGCGCCGGGCTCAGGGCGTCGTGACCTTCTTGAACGCTTCCAGGTCCAAATATTTCACATAGGCGCCAAGCGCGGCGGACGCCTGCGGGTTAGTCAGCAGTTCCTGCATCGCGACCTGGCCCAGCGATTCGCCGGCCACGCGGAAGGCGGCGTTGTCGCGCAGCTTGAATACCGCGCGCGACAGGTCGGGGCAGTCGGTCACCAGCAACCGCGTGAACAGCGTCGCCATGCCGCGGTCGTATTTTTCCTTCTGGCCCGGCTGAACCGTCACGACGCCGGTCATCTGCGGGCCGGACGCCATGGCGACCAGCATCCAGCGCGCGACCAGGATGCGATCCTCCCCCGTCGTCTTCATCGCCATGCACTGGCCGAGCGCCTGTGCCGGCGACGCTGCGGCCGGCGGCGGCGTCTGGACCGGTGTCGTGGCGGCCAGGCCGAGTGCGATCGCAAATCCAATCATGATGTTCCCCCGTTGTCGGATGACCATGATGACGGCGGCCCGCGCCCGGCGCAATCGTCTGTGCGGGGCGATTCGACGCGCGCGACGCACGCGGCCCCTTTCCTCGCGCTCGCATTTCATGCAGGAATCCTGCCAAGTTCGAACGGCGTGAAAGCCCTTCGGTAACCCTATCGTGCCAGCAGGAGCACCGATGACCGACGCCGCCACCCTGTCCCCCGCGCCCGTCGTGCCGGTCGATACCGAAAACGGCCTGTCGGTCGTGTCGATCGCCAAGGCCTATGACAAGCGCACCGTGCTGACCGATGTCTCGCTGACGGTCGGTCACGGCGAGGTCATCGGTCTGCTCGGCCCCAATGGTGCGGGCAAGACGACGTGCTTCTATTCGGTGATGGGTCTGGTGAAGCCCGATTCGGGGCGCATCATGCTGGACGGCGACGACATCACCGGCCTGCCGATGTACCGCCGCGCGATCCTGGGGTTGGGGTATCTGCCGCAGGAAACCTCGATCTTCCGCGGGCTGTCGGTCGAAAAGAACATCCTTGCGGTGCTGGAGCTCGCCGAGCCGGACAAGGCGGCGCGGGCGGCCAAGCTCGACCGGCTGCTCGACGAATTCGGCCTGACGCGCCTGCGCGATGCTCCGGCGATGGCGCTGTCGGGTGGCGAGCGGCGTCGTGCTGAGATCGCGCGCGCGCTGGCGGCCGACCCGTCGATCATGCTGCTCGACGAACCGTTCGCCGGCATCGATCCGATCTCGATCAGCGACATCCGCGATCTGGTGAAGACGCTGAAGGGCCGCGGCATCGGCGTACTCATCACCGATCACAACGTCCGCGAGACGCTCGACATCGTTGACCGCGCCTACATCATCTACGACGGCCGCGTGCTGTTCACCGGCAGCCCTCAGGCGCTTGTCGCCGACGAGAATGTCCGGCGGCTGTATCTGGGCGAGGGCTTCGAGCTCTAGGGCGATGGCGGGCGCGCTGCATATGTCCTCCCCGGCACGGGGAGGGGGACCAGCCGAAGGCTGGTGGAGGGGGGGCGCCACGGGCGATCCCCTTGCAGCACGCCCCC
>NZ_LMLB01000001.1:510777-540371 GCF_001421785.1 Sphingomonas sp. Leaf33
CCCCCTCCACCCTTCGGCTGGCGCCGAACGGTCCCCCTCCCCGTACCGGGGAGGAGTTTGGTGAGCCTGGCCCCGCGCCTCGACCTTCGCCAGTCGCAATCGCTGGTGATGACGCCGCAGTTGCAGCAGGCGATCCGCCTGCTCGCGCTGTCGAACCTGGAAATCGAAGGCTTCATCGCTGAGGAGATCGAGAAGAACCCGCTGCTGGAGGCCGGCTCGACCGACGCGGTCGATACGCCCGAGCCGGTGATCGTCGAACCCGCGGAGGCCGGCGGCGGCGACGGCGAAGCGGCGCTCGACATCGACACCGCGTCGGCGTTCGAGAATGATTCGCCCGGCGACCGCGACGGATCGATGGGGCTGTCGGGGACCGGAAACGGCGCCGCGCCCGAGGACGGCCCGGACCTCGACGGCTTCGCCAACCCCGATGTCAGTCTCGCCGATCACCTGCTCGCGCAGGCGGGCGCGGTGGTCGACGGCGCCGACCTGTTCATCGCCGCGCACCTGATCGACCAGATCGACGAGGCGGGATATCTGACCGCGCCGCTCCTCGACATGGCCAATCGGCTGGGCGTGCCGCTCGCGCGGGTCGAGGGCGTGCTCGCGCAGGTCCAGACGCTCGACCCGACCGGGGTCGGCGCGCGCAGCCTTGGCGAATGCATCGCGCTCCAGGCCAGGGAGGCCGATCGCTACGACCCGGCGATGGCGGCGCTGATCGACAACCTGGACCTGCTGGCACGCGGCGAGCGCGCGCGGCTGAAGCGTATCTGCGGCGTCGACGACGAAGACCTGGCCGACATGATCCGCGAGTTGCGCGACTATGATCCCAAGCCCGGTTGCCGCTACGGTGGGGAAAGCGCGCCCGCGGTCGTCCCCGACCTGTTCATAACGAAGACCGCGGCCGGCTGGCGGATCGAGCTCAATTCGGCGACGCTGCCGCGCGTGCTGGTCAACCGCCGCTATCATGCCGAACTGTCGAGCGTCGGCGGCGACAAGGCATCGAAGGCGTGGCTCAGCGATTGCCTCGCCAGCGCCAACTGGCTGGTAAAGGCGCTCGACCAGCGCCAGCGCACGATCATCAAGGTCGCGACCGAACTGGTAAAACAGCAGGAGGCATTCTTCCTGAAGGGCGTCGCGCACCTGCGCCCGTTGACGCTAGCCCGCGTCGCCGAAGCGATCGAGATGCACGAATCGACCGTCAGCCGCGTGACGTCGAACAAATACCTCAGCTGCGCGCGCGGCGTGTTCGAGCTGAAATATTTCTTCACCTCCGCGATTGCGTCGGCCGACGGCGGCGAAGCGGTATCGGCGGAAGCCGTGAAGGCGGCGATCAAGACGCTGATTTCGGCCGAGGACCCCAAGGCGATCCTGAGCGACGACACATTGGTCGACCTGCTGAAGGCAAAGGGCTTCGATATCGCCCGGCGGACGGTCGCCAAGTATCGCGAGGCCATGGGGATCGGCAGTTCGGTCCAGCGGCGCCGGCAAAAGGCGCTGGGCGCGGCCGCCTGAACAGCAGCGAGACCCCGGATGTAGCCGGTTACCGAATCTTCAAATTCGGAACGCTAGCGTACCGGAATGAACGCTGCCTTCGCCATCGAGACCCGACGCGACCTGAACCTGCTGGACGTTCGCATGGCGGGATTCTTCTCCCTGGACGACGTGGCCCGCTACCGCGCCGCGATGACCGAGGCGAGTCGGGCGCTGGGCGGTGATCCCGGACAGCAACGCCTGCTGTGTGACATCAGCGAAATGCGCATCCAGTCGCAGCAGGTGGTGGAGGCGTTTCGCGAGAACATGGCCGATCCGCTCTACGCCCGCCGCCGCATCGCCTTCGTCGTATCTCCGACGCTGGCACGCACCCAGGTCCAGCGCGCGATGGGCAACCGGACGGCGCGCCTGTTCCTGGCGCGGGAGGAAGCGGAAGGTTGGTTGGCGGAGGGGGGCTGAGCCGCCGCCTTGCGTGGGGTCAATCGTCCTCGTCCTCGAATCCGACCAGGTCGAGGGCGCGCGCCTTGATCTGGCGCATCGCGCACCAGTGGACCAGCGCATCCTCGCGGCCATGCGTCACCCAGACTTCGCGCGGGCGGAGTTCCTCGATCGTCGCGGTCAGTTCGTCCCAGTCGGCGTGATCGCTGAGGATGATCGGCAATTCGATGTTCTTCTGTCGCGCGCGCTGGCGCACGGTCATCCAGCCGCTGGCCATCGCCGCGATCGGGTCGGGAAGGCGGCGCGACCAGCGGTCGTTGAGCGCGGACGGCGGGGCGACGACGACGCGCCCCATCAGTTCGGCCTTCGCGACACCCATCGCCGGACGCAGGTCGCCCAGGTCGATGCCGTTTTCGACATAGAGGTCGCACAACCGTTGCAGCGCGCCGTGGATGTAGATCGGGTCGTCGAAGCCCATCACGCGCAACTCGCGGATCACGCGCTGCGCCTTACCCAGCGCGTAGGCGCCGACCAGCACGCAGCGATCCGGGTTGGCGCGCAGCGTGGCGAGCAGTTTGTCCATCTCGTCATGGGTCTCGGGATGGCGGAACACCGGCAGTCCGAAAGTCGCTTCGGTGACGAAGACGTCGCATTTGACCGCTTCGAAGCGCGCACAGGTCGGGTCCGCGCGGCGCTTGTAGTCGCCCGATACGACGATGCGCTCCCCGCGGTGGTCGAGCACGATCTGCGCCGAGCCGAGCACATGGCCGGCGGGTGCGAAGCTGACCTCGATATCGCCCAGCGTCAGCGATTCTCCGTACGCGACCGGGCGTGCGGTCTGCGGGCCGTAGCGGACTTCCATGATCTGCAGCGTCTCGGGCGTCGCCCAGACTTCGCCATGCCCGCCGCGGGCGTGGTCGGCGTGGCCGTGTGTCACGAGCGCGCGCGGAACCGGGACCGACGGGTCGATCCATACGTCCGCCGCCGGCAGGTAGATGCCCGTCGGGTGGGGCTGCACCCAATCGCCCAATCTCGCCATGGGTACGCAAGCGTCCGAGCGACCAGGGTGTTCCGGCGGATCGTTTGGCGCGCGGGGTTCGTTGGGCGAGAAAGGCTTTCTTCCGAGAGGTTTGCGACATGGACACGGGCGGCGGATTCTGGAGCATCCTGACGATCGTCGGCCCGCTGGTGCTGATAGCGGTGCTGGCGTGGGTCGTCCTGGGCAACCGGCGGTCGAAGGCCGCGGAGCAGCGCACGGAAGAGGCGACGCGCGCGAATTACGAGCGGCAGGAGCGGGCGGACCGATCGCACGAGTCCCACCACTGACCGCCCCGCCAATTCCCGGGTCGGTGCGATGCTGTTGGGATGCCCGCGCGCGCGTCCTATATCGCTGATACGTGACGCCTCTCCCCGATCTTCCCTCTCGACTCACCGATTGGTTCACCACGCGCGGCTGGTCGCCGCGTCGCCATCAGCGCGAGATGCTGGCGGCAGGGCGTGCCGGTGAACACGCGCTGCTGGTCGCGCCGACAGGCGCCGGCAAGACGCTGTCGGGGTTTCTCCCCAGTCTGGTCGACCTGATCGAGACGCCCGGTTTCGATGGTCTTCACACCCTTTACGTGTCGCCGCTGAAGGCGCTTGCCGTCGATGTGCAGCGCAACCTGATGACCCCGATCGAGGAGATGGGGGTGCCGATCCGCGTCGAGGCGCGCAGCGGCGACACGCCGTCCGATCGCAAGGCGCGCCAGCGGGCGAAACCGCCGCACATCCTGCTGACGACGCCCGAGAGCTTGAGCCTGCTGCTGAGCTATCCGGACAGTTTCGAGATGTTCGCGCGCCTGAAAACGGTGGTGATCGACGAGGTCCATGCCTTTGCGACCGGCAAGCGCGGCGACCTGCTGGCGCTCGGCCTTGCCCGATTGCAGGCGATCGCGCCCGCCATGCGCCGGGTGGCGCTGTCGGCGACGGTGGCGGACCCGGACGGATACCGCGCGTGGCTTGCACCCGATGGCGACATCGACACGGTACGCCTGGTCCGCGGCGAACCCGGTGCCGAGCCGAACATCGCGATCCTGCTGCCGCAGGGCCGCGTGCCGTGGTCGGGTCATTCGGGGCGCTATGCAGCACCGCAGGTGATGCGCGAGATCGAGGCGCGTCGGACGACGATCGTCTTCTGCAACACGCGCAGCCTCGCCGAGCTGATCTTCCAGGATCTGTGGAAGGAGAACGACCAGAGCCTGCCGATCGGCGTTCACCACGGGAGCCTTGCCAAGGAAGCGCGACGCAAGGTCGAAACCGCGATGGCCGACGGGCGACTGCGCGCGCTGGTGGCGACCGCCAGCCTCGACCTGGGGGTCGACTGGGGCAACGTCGATTGCGTGATCCAGATGGGCGCGCCCAAGGGCTCCAGCCGGATGCTCCAGCGGATCGGCCGCGCCAACCACCGGCTGGACGAACCGTCCGAAGCGGTGCTCGTGCCGGGCAACCGCTTCGAATATCTGGAAGCGCGCGCGGCGCTGGACGCGGTGGAGGCGGGCGAGCTCGACCCCGACATCTTCCGCCCCGGTGCGCTCGACGTGCTGGCACAGCATATCATGGGTGTTGCCTGCGCCGCGCCGTTCGAGCGCGACGCACTGCTTGGCGAGGTCCGCAGCGCGCTCCCCTATTCCGCGCTGCCCGACGAGACCTTCGACCGGGTGCTGCAGTTCATCGCCGACGGCGGCTATGCCCTGCGCGCCTACGACAAGTTCAAGCGGCTGACGAAGGGCCCGGACGGCATCTGGCGCGTCAGCCACCCGCGTTTCGTCGCGCAGCACCGCCTGAACGCCGGGATCATCGTCGATGCCGTCACGCTCGACGTGAAGTTCAAGAACGGTCGCAAGCTCGGCACGGTCGAGGAATATTTCGCCTCCAGCCTGTCGGTCGGCGACACCTTCTTCTTCGCAGGGCTCAGCCTGGAGGTCGAGCGGATGGATGTCGCCGACCTGTGGGTCCGCGCGACGACCAAGCCCGCGCGCATTCCGACCTATGTCGGAACGCGCATGGCGCTGTCGACCAATCTCGCGCACCGCGTCCGCACGTTCCTGTACGATCGCAGCGAGTGGCACCGCTTCCCCCCCGACGTGCGCGAATGGCTGGAGGTCCAGGACCGCCGTTCGATGCTGCCCGCGCCCGACCAGTTGCTGGTCGAGACGTTCGAGCGCGAGGGGCGGCACTATATGATCGCCTACAGCTTCGAAGGCTGGAACGCGCACCAGTCGCTGGGCATGCTCATCACCCGCCGGATGGAGGCGCTGGGACTGAAGCCGCTGGGGTTCGTATCGAACGACTATGCGCTGGCCTGCTACGGGCTGGAGCCGATCGACGACCCCGCGGCATTGTTCTCGCCCGAAATCCTGGAGCATGAATTCGTCGACTGGGTGCAGGGATCGAACCTGCTGAAACGCGCCTTTCGCGAGGTCGCGGTGATCGGTGGCCTGGTCGAGCGCCAGCATCCCGGCAAGCGCAAGTCGGGCAAGCAGGTGACGTTCTCGACCGACCTGATCTACGACGTTCTTCGCAAGTACGAGCCCGGCCACCTGCTGCTTCAGGCGGCGTGGGACGATGCGCGCGCGCGGATGACCGACGTCGGGCGGCTGGCCGACCTGCTCGACCGGGCGCAGGGTACGATGCTGCACGCGCGGCTCGACCGCATCAGCCCGCTGGCGGTGCCGGTGATGGTGCTGATCGGGCGCGAGAGCGTCGCGCAGTCGGGCGCGGCCGACGATGCGCTGCTGACCGAAGCGGAGGCGCTGGCGGCCGAGGCGATGGCGCTGGATTAGGTCGCCCGTGTTTCCGCGCAGGCGGGACTTCATCCCCCGTTGAGCGCGGCTTCGCTAGGCAAGCCGCTCCTCGCCCCCGCGCAGGCGGGGGCCCATCTCCCGGTCTGTCCGCCAGGCGAGTGCGGGAGATGGATTCCCGCCTACGCGGGAATGACGGGCTTTTGATGACCGGAGACTGAGACAGGGGGGCCCCCACTTCGCGGGGGCGAGGAAGGCTTGGGGCGGGGGTGTGAGATACTTGCGCGCCGTCCTGCGCAGGCATAGCCTGCTGGCATATCCTGGAGAGGTTGCGATGGGCGTTCCTGCCATCCTGCTGCCGCTGCTCGGCCTGCTGCCGATCGCATCCGATGTCGCACAGGCGCCGCCGCCGCCCGACACCGCGCCGGTCGCGCTGACGGTGGTCGAGGACCGGATGACCGTACCCGTGCAGATCGCCGGTGCCGGGCCGTTCCGCTTCGTGATCGACACCGGGTCGGAACGCACCGTCATCTCGCGCCAGCTGGCGAGCACGCTTGGCCTGGCTTCGGCGGGCGCGGTCAACGTCGTGACGATGAGCGGGCGGACGCGGGTCGGCACCGTCATCATCCCGTCGCTCAGCCTGTCGAGCGTGCCCGGCATCGGCCGGATCGACGCGCCCGCGCTCGACGCGCAGAATCTGGGCGGGATGGGACTGCTCGGCATCGACACGCTGCAGAATCACAAGGTCATCATCGACCTGGATGCGAGGACGATGGCGGTGGCGCCGTCGGTCAGGCTCAAGCGGACACCGATCGCCGTGCCGGGTGAGATCGTCGTGCGCGCTCGTTCCACGATGGGGCAGTTGATCGTCACCGACGCGGATGTCGACGGGACGAAGGTGCGCGTGGTGCTGGATACCGGGTCCGCAATCACCGTCGGCAATTCCGCGTTGAAGCGGCTGATGCAGCGCACCGGCCGCTTCCGGCCGCTGATCCTGCACAGCGTGACCGGCGGCACGGTGACGACGGATTATGGTCGCGCAGGCCGCATCCGCCTGGCGAGCGTCCAGTTCACCGACATGCCGATCGCCTTTGCCGATGTCGCACCGTTTGCGCATTTCGGGCTCGACAGGCGCCCGGCGCTGATGCTCGGCATGGATGCGTTGCAGTCGTTCCGCCGCGTCGACATCGACTTCGCCAACCGCGAGGCGCGGTTCCTGCTGCCGCGGGGGATCCGGCCGGCATCGACGTGTCGCATCGCCTGTTAACCCCTTGAAACGCCGAGTCGCGTGCGTGTAAGGGCGGCATATGGTTCGCTTTTCGTTCGCTGGTGTCGAGCTGGACGCGCTGCGCGAGGGCGCGCTGTACTGGCCCGCGCGGCGCGCGCTGCTGGTCGCCGACCTGCATTTCGAAAAGGCGAGCTGGTTCGCGAGTTTCGGCCAGCACCTGCCGCCCTATGATTCGCTCGTCACGCTCGATGCGCTGACCGCCTTGGTGACCCGGACCGGCGCTGCCGAAATCTGGTGCCTGGGCGACAGCTTCCATGATGCGAAGGGGTGCGAACGCCTGCCCGAAGTCGCGCAGGAACGCCTTCGCGCACTGACCGCGGCGACGCGCTGGACGTGGATCACCGGCAACCACGACGCGGGCCTCGTCGACCACTGCGGCGGCGAGATCGTCGATGAGGCGGTGGTGGGTGGCCTAGTCCTGCGCCACGAAGCCTGCCCCAGCGATCCGCGGCCCGAACTGTCGGGGCATTTCCACCCGAAGCTGCGCGTGCGGGTGCGGGGGAAACAGGTCGCGCGGCGCTGCTTCGTCGCGACGCCGACCAAGCTGATCCTGCCGGCGTTCGGTGCGCTGACCGGCGGGCTGGACGTCGACCATCCCGAGATCGTCCGCGCGGTGGGGACGGGCGCGCAGGCGATAGTGGCGCTCGACGACCGGCTGCTGCGGTTCCCGATCGCGGCGTAGCGAGGCCTGACGCTCGCCATCCCCCCAGCCTGTCGCCCCGGACGTGTTTCGGGGTCCACCAGGCGGCTTGGGAAGGACCTTGGGCTCGAGGAATTCCGTAGCGGCATAGTGGACCCCGGAACAAGTCCGGGGTGACGAAGGAAGGGAGTGCGCGGCCACCGACGAAGTGCACGCAACCCGCTTTAGCTAACCCCCGCCCCCTGCTATCGCCCGGTCATGCCCCATCTCTACCTGGTCGACGGCTCCGGCTACATCTTCCGCGCCTATCACCGCCTGCCGCCGCTGACGAACAAGCATGGCGAGCCGGTCGGCGCGGTCTATGGCTATACGACGATGCTGTGGCGGCTGGCCGACGACCTGCACAAGGCGGATGGGCCGACGCACATGGCGGTCGTGCTCGACAAGTCGTCGGTCAGCTTCCGCAACGAACTCTACGATAAATACAAGGCGCACCGCCCGCCGCCGCCCGAGGACCTGATACCCCAGTTCCCGATGATCCGCGATGCGACGCGCGCGTTCAGCCTTCCGTGCATCGACGAAGCCGGGTGGGAAGCCGACGACCTGATCGCCAGCTACGCCAAGGCGGCACTGGCGCAGGGGTGGCAGGTCACGATCGTCAGCAGCGACAAGGACCTGATGCAGCTCGTCGAGGACGGCAGCCTCGACATGCTCGACACGATGAACAACCGCCGCATCGGGTCAGCGGAGGTCTTCGAGAAGTTCGGCGTGCCGCCGGGCAAGGTCGGCGAAGTGCTGGCGCTGATGGGTGACAGCGTCGACAACGTTCCCGGCGTGCCCGGCGTGGGTCCCAAGACCGCGGCCAAGCTGATCCAGGAACATGGCGACGTCGAAGCCGTGCTCGCCGCGGCCGAGACCATGAAGAAGGGCAAGCTGCGCGACAATCTGATCGAGTTCGCCGAAAGCGCACGGATCAGCCGCAAACTGGTCGAGCTTGCCTGCGACGTGCCGCTGCCCGACGCGCTGGAAGACCTGGAGCTGAAGGGCATTCCCGACGCCCCCTTGCGCGCATTCCTGGAGCATCATGGCTTCAAATCGCTGCTGGCGAAGCTTGGCACCGGCGCGAGTGCGGCGGATGCGCCGGTCGAGACGCCTGCGGCTCCCGGCATGCCCGAGGTCGATGCCGATCCGCCGTGCGATCACGATGCGTACGAGACGGTAGTCGATCCCGAACGGCTCGACCACTGGGTCCAGATCGCGCGTCATCAGGGCTTCGTCGCGATCGATACCGAGACGACCGGGCTCGACGCTACTCGCGCCGAACTGGTCGGGGTCAGCCTGGCGCTCGCGCCGAACCTCGCCTGCTATGTGCCGATCGGCCACGGCGGCAGCGACATGTTCGCCGAACGGCCGCCTCAGATCGACCGGGCTGTCGTAATCAAGAAGCTGAAGCCGCTGCTCGAGGATCCGAGCGTCCTCAAGATCGGGCACAATCTGAAGTACGACATGATCGTGCTCGGGAGGCTGGGGCTGACCGTCGCGCCCTATGACGACACGATCGTGATGAGCTTCGACCTCGACGCCGGGCTGCACGGCCACGGCATGGACGAGCTCGCTGCGACGCACCTGTCGCACAGCTGCATCGCGTACAAGGATGTGACGGGGACGGGCAAGAAGGCGATCGGCTTCCACGAAGTCGATCTGAAGGCCGCCACCCGCTACGCCGCCGAGGATGCCGACGTGACGCTGCGGCTGTGGCGGCGCCTGAAGCCGCGCCTCGCCTTCGAAGGCTCGACCCAGGTGTACGAGATGGTCGATCGCCCGCTGCCCGCGGTCGTCGCGACCATGGAGATGCACGGGATCAAGGTCGACGCCGATCATCTGGCCCGGCTTTCGGCCGATTTCTCGACCCAGATCGCGGCGCGCGAGGAGGAAATCCACGCGATCGCCGGGTTCAAGTTCGCGATCGGCAGCCCCAAGCAACTGGGCGACGTGCTGTTCGACAAGATGGGGATCAAGGGCGGGCGCAAGGGCAAGTCGGGCGTCTATTCGACGGATGTGAACGAGCTCGAACGGATCGCCGCCGACAAGGATTCGCCCGGCCGCGAGATGGTGGTGAAGGTGCTCGACTGGCGCCAGCTGTCGAAGCTGAAGTCGACCTACACCGACGCGTTGCAGGCGCAGATCAATCCGGCGACCGGCCGCGTCCACACCAGCTACAGCCTGACCGGCGCGCAGACCGGGCGGCTGTCGTCGACCGATCCAAACCTCCAAAACATCCCGATCCGCACCGAGACCGGCCGTCAGATCCGTGACGCGTTCGTGGCCGAGCCGGGCAACCTCATCCTGTCCGCCGACTATTCGCAGATCGAACTGCGCCTGGCCGCGCACATCGCCGACGTGCCGCAGCTGCGCGAGGCGTTCGAACGCGGCGACGACATCCACAGCATGACCGCGCAGGAACTGTTCGGCACGGTCGACCGCGACACCCGCGGTCGCGCCAAGACGATCAATTTCGCGATCCTGTACGGTATCTCGCGCTGGGGGCTGGCCGGGCGGCTGGACGTGACGCCGGACGAAGCGCAGGCGATGATCAGCCGCTATTTCGAACGCTTCCCCGGCATCAACCGCTACATCGCCGACACGCTGACCGAGGCGAAAGCGCGTGGCTATACGTCGACGCTGTTCGGGCGAAAGACGCACTTCCCGCGGATCAAGGCGTCGAACCCGAACGAGCGCGCCGGCAGCGAACGCGCCGCGATCAACGCGCCGATCCAGGGCACCAGCGCCGACATCATCAAGCGCGCGATGACGCGGATGGGCCCGGCACTGGCCGACGCGGGGCTGGGCCATGTCCGGATGCTGCTCCAGGTCCACGACGAACTGGTGTTCGAGTTGCCCAAGGGCGATGTCGCGGCGGCGACCGAGGTCATCCGACGCGTCATGGAGACGGCCGCCGAGCCGGCGGTGAAGCTGACCGTGCCGCTGGGGGTCGAGATCGGGACCGGCCCCAGCTGGGGCGCGGCGCATTGATCGCCGGTTCCGTGCCCCAAATCCCGTTCGCACTGAGCAAGTCGGGCACCCATCAAAGTATTACTTTGATGGGACCCTGGCCGAAGTGCTGCCCTTCTTCTGCGTGGAAGAAAGGGCCAGGCTTCGACACGCTCAGCCCGAACCGGGTGTGGAATGGCTGAGTCGCAGCAGGACATCGCCGCGCTCGCCAAGGGCGGGCGCACGAACATCGCGGGCTTCGCGCTGCGGCTGCTCGCGCGGCTGCCGTTCCTGTTCATCGCAGGGCGCCTCTACGGTCCGGATATCGTCGGACGCTTTGCGCTTGCGGTGGTGGTGGTCGAATTCGCCGCGCTGGTCGCGACGCTTGGGCTCAAGCGCGGGCTCGCACAGGCGCTGACCGCGACCGATCGGCCGCATGTCTGCGTCGCGTGGGACGCGATGGCGGTGGCGTTCGTCGCGTCGATGATCGCCACGGCAATACTCTTCGTCTTTCCCGAGGCGATGTACCCAAACAGCGAAATCTACGGCGCCGAACGATTCCTGAGCCTGATCGTGATCGCGGTCGCCTGGTCCGACATCAGCCTCGCCGCGCTGGCGTACCGGCTGAATGTGAAGGCCACGGTGACCGCGCGTGCGGTGATCGAGCCGTGGACGATCTCGATCGCGGCGTGGGGCTTCTATTACGTGTCTGCGCGCGACGGGCTGATCTTTGCCTATGCCGTCTCGATGGTCGCGGCGCTGACCGCGTCGCTGATCCCGTTCGTGCGCAGCTATGGCGTGCCCAAGGGGTGGAAGCCCGAGCTGCGACCGCTGTTCGCGCTGGCGCGCGCCAATGCGCCGCTGGCGGGCGCCGACACGCTCGAATGGGCGACGCGTAACGTCGATCGCTTCATCCTGGGGCTGATGTTTACGCCGACCGTCGTCGGCATCTATTACATGGCACAACAGGTGTCGTCGCTGCCGGCCAAGCTGAAGACCAGCTTCGACCCCGTGCTGGGCCCCGTCATTACCCACAGCCTGAAGGAGAACGACCGCGCGGCGGTGGCGCGGCAGGTACGGCAGGTCGGCTTCTGGATCGTCGCGGCGCAGGGGATGCTCGCGCTGATGGGGTCGATCCCGGGCGAAGCGGTGATGGGCGTCGTCGGCCCACAGTTCGTCGCGGGCACCGCAGCGCTCGCCTTCCTGCTGATCGCCGAGGTGCTGGCCTCGCCCGGTGCGGTCAGCGAATCGGCGCTGGTCTACATCGCCCGGCATCGCAACCTGATGATCTCAGTCTGCGTGCTGGCGTTCCAGATCGGCTTGAGTTTCGCGCTGATCCTGGCGATGCGCTGGGCGGGCTGGCCGATCAACTATCAGGCGGCGGGGGTCGCGGTCGCGCTGATGATCGCGCTCGCCTGCGGATCGCTGGCGAAGGCGTTCTTCCTGACGCGGCTGCTCGGCGCCAGCGTCAACCCGATCCGCTGGCCGCTGGTCTGGGCGGTGATCGCGGCGGTGCTGGTCGGCTTCGCGTTCACGAGGTTGCCCAAGCGGTTCGAATGGGCCGAGCTGCTGATCGGCGTGCCCGCGATCGCCGCGACCTATGCCTTCGTGCTGTGGAAATGGGCATTCGGCGAGGAAGACCGCGCGCTGTTCCGAAAGATGCCGAAGGCTGAAGCGAACGCTTAACCTTCACCCGTTCGTGCTGAGCGTGTCGAAGCACTGCCCTTCTTTCACGGCCTCTTGCGTGCGGCACGAAGAAGGGCAGCCCTTCGACAAGCTCAGGGCGAACGGGGGAGGTCTCAGTGCCGGAAGTGGCGCATGCCCGTGAAGACCATGGCGAGGCCCGCGTCATCGGCCGCCGCGATCACCTCATCGTCGCGGATCGAGCCGCCCGGCTGGATGACCGCCGTCGCGCCCGCTTCGACCGCGGCGAGCAGGCCGTCGGCGAAGGGGAAGAAGGCGTCCGACGCCACTGCCGAACCGATTGTCTTCGGCTCTGCCCAGCCGGCCTTGTCGGCGGCATCCTTTGCCTTCCATGCGGCGATGCGCGCGCTTTCCAGGCGGTTCATCTGCCCGGCACCGATGCCTGCAGTCGCGCCATCCTTGGCATAGACAATCGCGTTCGACTTGACGTGCTTGGCGACTGTCCAAGCAAAGCGGCAGTCGACGAGCTCCTGCTCCGTCGGCTGGCGCTTGGTGACGACGGTCAGGTCGCCAAGCTGTCCGCCGTCGCGGCCTTGCAGCAGCATCCCGCCGGCGATCGACTTCAGCATCATGGCCGGACGCGCCGGGTCGGGCAGCGCGCCGGTCAGGATCAGGCGCAGGTTCTTCTTCTTCGCGAACACAGCTTTCGCCGCATCGTCGGCCTCGGGTGCTGCGACGACTTCGGTGAAGATGCCGCTGATCGCCTCCGCGGTCGGGCCGTCGAGCGGACGGTTGACCGCGATGATCCCGCCGAATGCCGACACGCTGTCGCAGGCCAGCGCCTTTTCATACGCCTCAACCAGCGTGTCGCCGGTCGCGACGCCGCACGGATTTGCGTGCTTGACGATGACGACGGTCGGCGGTCCGTCGCGAAACTCGGCGACCAGTTCCAGCGCGGCGTCGGCGTCGTTCAGGTTGTTGTACGACAGGTCCTTGCCCTGCACCTGGACATGGTCGGCGATGCTGCCGGCGGGCGCGAAGGCGGGCAGATAGAGTGCGGCCGACTGGTGCGGGTTTTCGCCGTAGCGCAGCGCCTGGCCGCGCTTCAGCGGCACGCTCAGACGCTCGGGGAACTGCTCGCCCTGGTCGGCGAAGGCGAACCAGCTGGCGATCATCGCGTCATATTCGGCCGTGGCGGCAAACGCCTTGGCGGCGAACCTGCGGCGCTCGTCGAGCGTCGTCACGCCGCGCGCGACCGTCGCGTAATCGGCCGGATCGGTGACGATCGCGACGTGCGCGTGGTTCTTGGCGGCCGATCGCACCATGCTCGGGCCGCCGATATCGATATTCTCGATGATGTCGCCGCGCTCCGCGCCCCGCGCGACGGTCGCGCCGAAGGGGTAGAGGTTGACGACGACCAGGTCGATCATGCCGATGCCGTGGGTGTCGGCCGCGGCCATGTGCTCGGCCGTATCCCGGCGCGCGAGCAGGCCGCCGTGGACGACCGGGTGCAGCGTCTTCACCCGCCCGTCCATCATCTCGGGGAAACCGGTCAGGTCCGATACGTCACGCACGACGATGCCGGCGTCTCGGATCGCCTTGGCGGTGCCGCCGGTCGATACCAGCTCGACGCCCTGTTCGCCGAGCGCGCGGGCGAGATCGACGAGGCCGGTCTTGTCGGACACCGAGAGCAAGGCGCGGCGGATGGGTACGTCGGTCATGTTCGGTCCTTATCTGGAGCGGTGGAACCACCAGCTGACGCTCGTGCCGCCGGGGGGCGTTTCCCCGGTGACGACGAGCTGTTCGGTCGGATGCGGCCGGCCGTCACCGTCGATCCACAGGCTTTCCTCGACGCTGAGCGCGCCGCCCTTGCAGCGGAATTGCCACAGGATGTTGCCGGGCAGGCGCAGCAGAGCGGCCTGGCCGTCGGCGGTCGGCGACACTTCGACCGAGGGCGCGAGGTGGAAGCGGATCGCAAAGCCGAGCGGCCCCGAACGCCGCCGCCCCTTGCCGGTCGCCAGCAGCGAATCCTCGCCGCGCACGTCGCGGCCGTCGGCGCCCAGCGCGATCTGGCGACGGTGGGTCAGGCCATAGCGGCGGACGTAGCCGTCGTGGCTCGCCTCGATCCGACTGACGGTGTCGGTTTCCGCGCGGGCCAGCTCGACCTCGCGGACGCCGCGGCCCAGCGTCCCGTCGGCCTGAAGCGCGGTCGAATTGGAATCGCCGAGCGTCAGTGTCGAATGGGCGGCGGTCGTGCGCAGTCCTTCGGTCAGGGCCGGGGGCAGCTGTGCGTTGGCCGCGCGCGCGCCGCCGCAATTGACGACCAGCCGATTCGCGCCGTCCGACATCTCGAAGGCCAGCGTGGAGGCGCAGCCGCCGTCGATCAGCTGTCCGACCGGCGGCGGGGCGGCATCGACGATCAGAACGGTGCCGGCATTCGCCAGCCGCTGATAGCCCCAGCCGCGCGCCTGCCGCAGCGGGCGGGTGCGGATATCGCTCGCCGCGATCACCGCGTCGATGGTCTCGCCCGAGATCGGCCCGCCGCCCTGCCAGCTCGACAGACCCCGGTCGCCGTGCGCGACACCGAGCAGCGCGGGCACGAGCTTGCCGATCGCCATTTCGATCTGCGCAGGCATTTCCATCCGCCGTGCGGCATAGACGGCACGCAGCGCGACGAGCGTCATCAGCGCATCGAGCTGTCCGGCGGGCGAGCGCATGACGGTACCTCCGTCGTCGGACACCGATGCGGTCAGCGCGCGGACCATGCCCGCTTCGCCGAACACGCGGCGCGGGTCGCCGCCGGGGATGATCAGGCCGGCCGCGATGACCCCGGCCCAGGCGGCGATCCGCGGGGCGCCGGCCGGCACCTTGTCGGCGGTCCGCTCGACGTGGCGCGCGCCGCGCGCGATCGCGTGGAGCACCGACGATCGATAGACGAGGTCCGCCGACGACAGGATCAGCGGCGCGTGCGCGACCCACGCCAGGATGCGCCTGGCGGTCAGGTCGGGCCGCCACGCCGGGTCGGACACCGTCTCGCCATGGGCGCCGAGCCAGGCGCGGGTGATCGCCTCGGCGATCGGGGCGCCCTGTGTGCGCGGCGCGACGGTCGACAGGTCGCGCAGCCAGCCGAAACCGTGGACATGGTCGGCAAAGGCGCGGGATGCGCCGGGCAGCGTGGCGTCCAGCCCCTCGATCGCGCGGCGCTCACCGCGCAGTGAGATATGCCCGTCGAGCAGCGCGCGCCCGCGCGGCGGGTCGCCGGCGAACGGATCGTCGGCGACCGTAATCAGCTTCAGCGGATGCTTGCCGCGCAGGCGCAGCCCGTGGAGCGGCGTGCGCCAGGTGAGCCGGTGGAAGCGCTCGGCCAGCCGCTCGGCGAGCGACAGGCCGGTGTCGCCACCGACCCGGATCAGCCGCTTGCCTTCGTCGATCCCGTCGACGGGCAGGTCGTCGGGCGGCGCGGTGCTCATGCGGTCGCGTCTTCACCCCGAAGCGCGCGGATGTTCGCGGCGTAGCGATCGGGCCCGCCGCGGAAGGTCGCGCTGCCGGCGACCAGCACATCGGCACCCGCATCGACGCAGGCCCGCGCGGTCGCGGCATCGACGCCGCCATCGACCTGCAGGTCGATCTGGCGGCCCGACATGTCGATCATCTTGCGGATCGCGGCGATCTTCTTCAGCTGGCTCTGGATGAAGCTCTGCCCGCCGAAGCCGGGGTTGACGCTCATCACCAGCACCAGGTCGACCATGTCGATCAGGTAATCGAGCATCTTGGCCGGCGTCGCCGGGTTCAGCACGACGCCGGCGCGCTTGCCGAGCCCCTTGATATGCTGGACGGTGCGGTGGACGTGGGGGCCGGCTTCGGGATGCACGGTGATGATGTCGGCGCCCGCTTCGGCGAACGCGTCCAGATAGGCGTCGACCGGCGAGATCATCAGGTGGACGTCGAACGGCTTGGGGCTGTGCGGGCGCAGCGCCTTTACGACCGCCGGGCCGATCGTGATGTTCGGTACGAAATGCCCGTCCATCACGTCGATGTGGATCCAGTCGGCGCCCGCGGCGTCGATCGCGCGGATTTCCTCACCCAGGCGGGCGAAATCGGCGGACAGGATGGAGGGTGCGATGCGGACCGGCTGCATGCCCGCTGCCCTTACGCACGCGGGCGTGAGGGCACAAGTCAGGCGTTGCGCGTCATCGCCGCGATGAAGAATCCGTCCAGGCCGCCCTGGTCGGCCAGCATCCCGGGCAGCGTGCGAACGAAGCCCTCGGCGGTCGGCGCGACGCCCGTCGGCAGTACGGACGGGTCGGCAGGGGCGGGGGAGAAGTCGGACCGATCGGCCAGGAACGCCGCGACCTGATCCTCGCCTTCCTCGCGCTCCAGCGAGCAGACGGCATAGACGATGGTGCCGCCCGGCCGCACCCAGTCGGCGGCGCGGGCGAGCAGGGCGGCCTGAACCTCACGCGCCTCGGCGATGACGCGGGGGGAGGCGCGGTGCAGCACATCGGCGTGGCGACGGAAGATGCCGGTCGCGCTGCACGGCGCATCGATCAGAATCGCATCGAACGGCTCGGGCGGCGTCCAGGTCAGCGCATCGGCGACGACGATCCCGGCAGAGAGGCCGGTGCGCGCGAGATTGTCCGACAGGCGCGACAGGCGCGCCTCCGAGATGTCCAGCGCGGTCACGTCCCACCCGGCGGCGGCGAGCTGCATGGTCTTGCCACCCGGTGCGGCGCACAGGTCGAGCACGCGACCCGCGCCGTCACCCAGCACGCGCGCCGGCAGCGATGCCGCGAGGTCCTGCACCCACCAGCCGCCTTCGGCGAACCCCTCCGCTGCTCGCACGCCGGACCCTGCGGGAACGCGGACGTGGCGCGGGAGCAGCGTGACGCCTGCGGGATGTTCGACATCGTCGGCCTTCAGCGACAGGTCGAGCGGCGGCTGGTCGGCGATCGCGCGCCCCGCAGCGGCAACCATGTCCATCCCCCACGCGGCCTCCCACCGCGCGGCGACCGCTGCGGGCAGGGTGGCGATGTCCGGCAGCGTCGCGTTCTGGCGCATGAGCGTGCCGAATACGCCGTGGACCAGTTTGCGCGGGCCGCCGTCGACCAGCGGCAGCACGGTCGAGATCGCGGCGTGCGGCGGCGTTTCCAGCAGGATGGCCTGCGCGAGCGCGATCCTGAGAGCGAAGCGGGCCTTGGCATCGTCGGGCAATGCTTGGCGCGTCGCCGAATCGATCAGCGCGTCGAGATCGGCAAGCCGCCGCAACACCTGCGCAGCGATGGCGTGGGACAGCGCGCGATCGGACGGGTTGTCGAGCCCCTGCGTCGCATTGTGCAGCGCGCCTTCCAGCGCCTGGCCGCGCCGCAGGACGGCATCGAGCAGGCGCAACGCGGCGCGGCGCGCGGGAACGCCGGGGGGATCGTCGCGGGTGGGCTTGTAAGGGGCAGGCATCGCGCCGATGTGGCGGGTTCGATCGCCCGACGCAATCGCTGGAGACTGGATCATGGGTCAGCGCCCGCCGCATGTGACACCACCCGAGGACCTGCCGCCAAGCCCGCCGGTACCGGCGCCCGGACCCGACACCCAGCCCGAACCCGGCAGCGATCGCCACCCGACGCGGTACGGCGACTGGGAAAAGAAGGGCATCGCCATCGACTTTTGAGTCGATCGGTCGTTGCGACACAGGAACAAAATCGGGTGTCGCACGTCCCGAAGCGATGACGCTGCATCATCGCCGCTGGCTTAAATGGGTCGGGATTGCCCTTGTCGCGCTGCTGGCGCTGGCTGTGCTGGCGCTTGCGGCCTTTCCGGTCGCCCCGTTCCGCGCGCGCGCCGAGCGAATCCTGAGCGAACGGTTCGAACGGCCGGTGACGATCGGTGCGCTCGAGCGGACGCCGGCGTTTTCGTTCACGCCGACCATCCGCATCCGCGATATCCGCATCCCGCAGCCGGCGTGGGCGGGGTCGGGTGACCTGGCGCGGATCGCCTCTGTGGACGTGCAAATCCGCGCGCTGGGGCTCATAACGGGCCGCATCGATCCCAAGAGCGTGACCGCGACCGGCGTCCGGCTCGACCTGATCCGCACCGACAAGGGGCGGACCAACTGGGACCGCGAGGATGCGAAGCGTGACGGTGGCTCGGGCGACCCTTTGCGCCTCGACGGGCTGAGCGTCCGCGATGCGACCGTTCGCTACCGCGATGCCAAGCAGGACCGGCACTTCACCGTCGCCGTTACCTCCGACGTCAATGGCTTCGTCGCACGTGGGCAGGGCGCGGTGCGCGGTGCGGCGGTGCGGATTTCGATGAGCGGCGCGCCGATCATGGCGGGCGGCCAGCCTTGGCCGTTCCGCGCCCGGATCGATGGCCCCGCGTTGTCGATGACGGCGCGCGGGCGGATGAGCGCGCCGCTCGATACGCAGCACATGACGCTGGCGGTGACGGCGCAGGCATCCAGCCTGAAACTGATCGATGCGGTGATCGAGGCAGGACTGTTCGGCACGCAACCCGTCCGCCTGACCGCCGACGTGCGTCACGCGGGACCGAAATGGCAGGTCGAGAACATGCGCGGCCGGATCGGCCGGTCGGACTTCACCGGCCGCCTGGGCGTCGACAAGACCGGCGGCCGCACCGTGCTCGACGGCGACATCCATGCGACCGGACTCGATTTCGACGATCTGGCCGACGATGCCGGTCGTGCGCGCGCCGCGGCGCTGGAACGCGCGGTGGGTCCGCGGATCGTGCCGAACACCCGCGTCGATATCGGCAAGATCACCTCGACCGATGGCCGGATCGCCTTCCGCATCGACCGCATTCTCAGCCGCGAGCCGTCCGCGCTGACCAGCGCGTCGGGCGTGCTGGTGCTTGAGAGGCAGTTGCTGACGATCGAACCGCTGCGGATCGGCCTGACGCGCGGGACGATCGGCGGCAAGGTCGTCGTCGATCAGCGCGGCGGACGGGCTGACCCGGTGGTGACACTGGCGCTCGACCTGAAGAACAGCCGCATCGGCGCCCTGTCGGGTGGCGGCGCGGTCAGCGGCGCGCTCGACGGCCGCGTCCGCCTGACCGGGGTGGGCGAGACGATCCGCAGTGCGGTCGGCCGGGCGGACGGTCATATCGGCATCGTCGCACGCGACGGGGCACTGCCGGCGAAGATGGCGGCGATGCTGGGGTTCGATGCTGGCCGAGCGCTGACCGCCGACGACGACGCGCGGGCCGGCTTGCGCTGTGCGGTGGTGCGACTGGAGGTTTCGGGCGGGCGCGGCCGGTTCGACCCGCTGATCGTCGATACCAGCGCCAGTCAGACGCGCGGTTCGGGCGGTGTCAGCTTTCCCGCCGAGACGATCGCCGCCAAGCTGACCGGCGCACCGAAACACGACAGCATCCTGCGCGTGCCGGGATCGGTGCTGGTATCGGGGACGCTCAGCAAGCCGCAGGTCGTCGTCCCGAAGGAAACGAAGTCGGTCGGCAATATCCTGAAAGGGCTCGGCCGGGCGATCACCGGCAAGCAGGGGCCGACCGCCGCCAACGCCGATTGCGCCGCGCTCAGCCGGCGGGCGATCGGGCGATAGCGCATACGGTTCGGGGGCCGGCGCCTAAACGGAACCGACCCCCGCCCCCGATACGCCACCCGGGGGACCCGTCTTCCCGCTGCTACGCAACACGCGGGGAAGCTCTGGAAAATTTTGGAATGGCTTGGCCGGACAGCGGCGAAGCCGCTGTCGTCGGTCGGGTCACCTCGCGGTGACCCGCCGGCCGGCTCGCGCTATTTGCTTCGCAAACCGGCGCCGTCGCCTTGTCGACGCGCCTTAGCGCGAGCGCGCGCAACCCCGCGGCGGATCCGACTTGTCGATCGCGCGACCGGCGACCGCGCCGACGACACCACCCAGGATCGCGCCCAGCGTCCCGTCACCGCGACGCCCTGCCAGCGCGTTGCCGGCCAGGCCGCCCGCGATCGCACCGATCACCGTGCCGCCGTCGCCGTCCTTGCAGGGGTTCTGGCGGTTGTTGATGTACCGGCGGTCGTTGCCACGATAGTTGCGATACCCGCGATCATAGCCGTAGCCATCGTTGTACCCGCGGTCGTAGCCGTAGCCGCGGTCGTAGCGCTGGGCCATTGCCGGGGTGGCGGCCAGGCCGCCCGCAAGGGTTGCGAACGCGGCACCGGCGAGCGTCAGTTTCTTGAACATCGAAAATCTCCTCACGTCTCAACTTCGTCCGGCGGCGGTTCGATTCGGAACGTCGCCCTTCGACAAGACACTGATTCGCATATCCGCGGTGGCCGCTCGCTGAATGCGGCTGTTATCGTTCGTTCAGCGAAACGGGTGTCGCGGGGCCTGTGTGCGCGTTAGGGCGGGCACAGTGCGCGTGCTTCTGATCATCCTGGCGGTCCTGATCGTCGTGCCGACATGGAGCGGCGACGAACGACTGCCGCTGTGGGACGGCGTACCGCGCGTCACCGCGACCCGCGTGCCGCTATCGACTGCGCGACCCGATCTCTCCCGGCTGGGCGCGCTCACCTATCTGGGCGGCGTGCATCTGAGCAGCCGCAACTGGGCGTTCGGCGGCTTTTCATCGCTCGTGGTTCGCGGCGACCGGTTCCTGTTGCTGAGCGATGGCGGGCTGACGCTCGATTTCGCGATGGGCGCGGACTGGCGCGTACGCGACGTGCGTGCCGGCGTGCTGCCGGTCGGGCCGGGATCGGGCTGGCGCAAGCAGGACCGCGACAGCGAATCGATGGTCGCCGATCCCCGCACCGGCGACCTGCTGGTCGGCTTCGAACGCCATAACGCCATCTGGCGCTACGATGCCGGCCTGACGCGCGTGATCCGCCACCGCGTGCCCCCGCGCATGAAGCGCTGGCCGCGCAACGGCGGGCCCGAAGCGATGGCGATCCTGAAGGACGGCCGGACCGTGATCTTCTCGGAGGATGCCCGTCCGCCTGGCGGCGGGCCGGGTCGGCAGGGGCTGATCGTCACTGGCGATCCGACCGCGCCCGGCACACGATCGGCGCGTTTCACGCTGCTCCCGCCGCACAATTACGATCCGACCGATGCGGCAGTCCTGCCCGATGGCCGGCTGCTGGTCCTGACGCGCACGTTTTCGGTACCCGAGATGTTCACTGCCAAGCTGCTGCTGATCGACCCGCGCGCGATTCGCCGCGGTGCGCGTGTGCGCGGGACGGAGATCGCCAGCTTCACCGGTGACGTGATCCACGACAATTTCGAGGGGCTGGCGGTGACCCGTGAGGGCAAGGCGACGATCGTCTGGGTGCTGTCGGACGACAATGGCCCCAGCCTGATCGAACGCACGCTGCTGCTGAAGTTCCGGTTCGACGGATAGACCGGCGGGCCAGTGCCGAAAGGCGACGCATCATACACGCGAAGCGCCGCCCCGATACGGATCGGGACGGCGCTTCGTGGAAACCAAGGGATCGCGCCGGCGGATGAGCGCCGGTGCGAGCCCGGTTTACGCGGCCTTTGCGGCAGCCAGCTTCTTGACCACGTCGCGCTTCAGGCGACGGGCGCGCAGCGACAGGTCGGTGTCGCTGGTCTTGACCAGCCAGTTGTCCAGGCCGCCGTTGTGCTCGACCGAGCGCAGGCCGTGGGTCGATACGCGCAGACGCACGCTGGTGCCCAGCGCGTCGCTGATCAGCGTCACGTTCTGCAGGTTCGGCAGGAACGTCCGCTTGGTCTTGTTGTTGGCGTGGGAGACATTGTGGCCCACCTGCCGGCCCTTGCCGGTCAGCTCGCAAATGCGCGACATCGCTTGAAATCCTGATCTACCAACGGTCGAAACCGACCCGGAAAGGCCGCGCCCCTACCCCGCGACGCGCGGTGCGTCAACCGATTCACGCCGCGCCCATGCAACTTAGCACGGAGAAGCGGCGTTTGGTTACGCGAACGATTCGAAACGTGAGGGGAGCGTGTTCATGCGTGCATTACTGGTTCTACTGGGTCTGGCGGTGGTGGTCGCCATCATCCTGATGTCGCTCGGCATGATCTCGATCGACGGTGGCCGCCTTCCACGTGTCGCAGTGCAGGGTGGCCAGGCGCCGAAGGTCGATGTCGGCACGATCGATGTCGGCACCGTCAACAAGACCGTGCAGGTCCCGGTCGTCGAGGTGAAGAAGGCCGACACCACCACCGCGCCGGCACAGTGAGCGCGCGCGCAGGACAGGTCGTGGCGGCAGTGCTGCTGCCGCCGCTCGGCGTGTTCCTGCGCCACGGGGCGGGCCGCGACTTCTGGATCGCCTGCGTGCTGACGCTGATCGGGTTCGTGCCGGGCGCGCTGTTCGCGGTGTGGAGCGTGCTGCGCGATTCGAGTGACGGGATGGCCGCCACCGTCTAACCGACGATGATGTTCCCGCTCCCGCCCCCGATGCGCGCCGCGCTCGACGCCGCTGCCGAGGCGGCGGGGCGGGGCGAAGTTCCGGTCGGCGCGGTTGTGATTCGCGACGGCGAGATCGTCGCGGCCGCAGCGAACGCGCCCCGCGCGCTGCTGGACCCGACCGCCCATGCCGAGATGCTGGCGATTCGCCGCGCAGCGCAGGCGCTGGGGCGCGATCGGCTCGACGACTGCGACCTGTGGGTGACGCTGGAGCCCTGCGCGATGTGCGCCGGCGCCATCGCCCACGCCCGCATCGTCCGGTTATATTACGGCGCGAGCGACGCGAAGGGGGGTGCGGTGGAGCATGGCCCGCGCTTCTTCGGCCAGCCGACCTGCCACCACCGGCCCGAGGTGTATTCGGGGATCGGCGAGCGCGAGGCGGCCGGGCTGCTGCGCGAATTCTTTGCCGCGCGCCGCTGACCGATCGATGCGGAACGGGTTTGCCCGCGACGCGTAGGTCTTGCATCCTCACCCCGTCCACCGGCTGCAAGCGCCGGGGACGTCCGCATTTCAAGGAGGCTTCATGACCGGAGGATTTTTCGCCGCGCTGCTTGTCGGATCGGCTGCGATGACCGCGGGATCGACCGACATCGCGCACCGTCACAGCGCGCGGATCGACCATCATCGCGGCGCGATCGACGCGCAGTATAGCGGTCGCGTCGGCGTAGTTTACAAGCAGGTCGGGGCGGTGACGCCCGGGCGCGTCCCCTCCAGTCTGCGGTGCCAGTGGCAGGCGCGGCTGATCGTTGAGCGTGATGCCCGCCATGCGAGCGGTGCGACGATGACGCGGACGATGGTGCGCGATCGTGCGCTGACCGGCTCGCGACCGGGCTGGTGCTCAGGCGCGAAGGCGGCGATCGCGCGCGATGTCGCGGCGCACGACGCGGCACTCCGCGCGCATCTGCTTGCGCTTGCCGCGGACGATCATGACGTGCTGACGGCGGAGATCGATCGCCTGCATGATCGGTCGCGCCGCGGATGATGCGGCTCGCGTTCTTCCTCGCCGGAGTCGCGAGCGTCACCTCGGCGCCCGCGCTGGCGCAGTCCAAACCGGCGATCGGTGCCGAGGCGACGACCCATGAAGTCCGCCGGGGTCTCAACTGGAGCGGTGGGCGCGCGGCGCTGTCCGCCGACATCGCGGTCGATGATCTTGCCGGCTTCGACCTGTTGGGGCGCGTGGTGACGACGCGCGAAAGCCCGCGCCACGCCGGCGCCGACGCGGTCGCGGATCTGGAGCTTGGACGCGGCTTCGACATCGGCGCGGTGCGCCTGCGAGCCTCGGTCACCGGTCACCTGTTCGCCGGTGCCGCGATCGATGCCGATTATTATGAACTGGGCGCGACGGGCAGCTATACGCTGGGGCCCGTCACGCTAGACGCCGGGGCGAAATACGCGCCCGAGCAGTCGTCGATCGGCGGCGACAACCTGTATCTGTTCGCCAACGCAAGCGGTGCGATCATCGGAACCCCGCTGACGGCCAATGCCGGGATCGGCCGATCGACCGGGCAGACCGACGATCCGGTGCGGGCCGGGCGATTGCGGCCGGCGGGCGACTACACCGACTGGCGGCTCGGCCTGTCGTATGGTTTGTCGAAGGTGACGCTGTCGCTCGATTATGTCGGTACGAACATCGACGATCGACGGACAGTATCGCCGTTCGCCGACCCGGATCATATCGGCGACCGCGTCGTCGGTCGGGTCCGAGTGGCATTCTAATCATCGGTAGAGGGGGCGGCGCCGGGCCGCCCCCTCAGGTCGATCAGCCCTCGCGGGTTACCGGCACGATCTTGATCTCGACGCGGCGGTTCGCGGCGCGGCCGTCCTCGGTCGCGTTCGACGCGATCGGCTGCGTCTCGCCGAAGCCGCGGGTGCCCAGACGCGCCGGGTTCACGCCGTGGCCCGACAGATAGTCGGCGACGGCGGTGGCGCGACGCTGCGACAGCGCCTCGTTATAGGCGTCGGCACCGGTCGAATCGGTGTGGCCGTACACATCGACATAGGTCGAGTTGTACTGCGCGAGCACATCGGCGACCTGATCAAGCGTCGGGCGGAACTGCGGCTGGATGTCGGCGCGGTCGTAGCCGAAGGTGATGCCCGACGGCATGTTCAGCACCAGGTCGTCGCCCTGGCGGATCACCTGCACGTCGGTGCCGGCGGTGCGGGCGCGCAGATCGCGCTCCTGCCGGTCCATGTACGCGCCGATACCGGCACCGGCGAGCGCGCCGATGCCGGCACCGACGATCTTCTCGGTACGGTCACGGCGACCGCCCACCAGATCGCCCAGCAGATAGCCGGCACCCGCGCCGCCCAGGCCACCGATCGCGGCCTTCGAGATCCGGCGCTCGCCGGTCACGGGATCGGTCACGCAGGCGCTGGTCAGCGTCATCGCACCCAGGCTGGCGGCGAGCAGCAACTTTGAACGCAACATACATACTCCTTGGCTTGAATCTCGCGGGGCTAACCCATGTTGCGGGCATCTTGTTCCGCTCGCGAACTGAACCGGACGTGACGACGACGGTTGTGCCGGGCGGTCATCCGCGGATAAGGACTGTCGCAACCTCCATGAACGCGCTTCCCCCCTTTCCCTGGATCGATGTCGTCATCATCCTCGCGCTGGTTGCGCTGAACGGCGTGTTCGCGATGAGCGAGCTGGCGATCGTATCGGCGCGCAAGGCGCGGCTGGAGGCGATGGCCAAGGTCGGCAAGCGCGGGGCGGGAACCGCGATCCGCCTGGCCGCCGACCCGGGCAAGTTCCTGTCGACGGTGCAGATCGGCATCACGCTGATCGGCATCCTGGCCGGCGCATATTCGGGCTCCAGCCTGGGCACGCCGACCGCGGCGCGAATCGCGGCGCTGGGCGTCGCGCCCGACACCGCCGAGACGATCGGCTTCGCGATCGTCATCGGCCTGACGACCTTTGCCTCGCTCATCGTCGGCGAGCTGGTGCCAAAGCAGTTCGCGCTGCGCAGTCCCGAACCGATCGCGGCGCTGATGGCGGTGCCGATGGTCTGGCTGGCGGTCGCGACCAAGCCGGTCGTGTGGCTGCTCGATTCGACCAGTGCGCTGATCTTCAAGCTGCTGGGCCTCAACCGCGAATCGGAGAATCAGGTGACGGCCGAGGAGCTCCACCTGATCGTCGCCGAAGCGTCGAAATCGGGCGTGATCGAGGAGCATGAGCGCACGATCATCTCGGGCGTGGTGCGCCTCGCCGACCGTCCGGTCCGCGAGGTGATGACGCCGCGCACCGCGGTCGAATGGCTCGACGCTGACCTGTCCGACGCCGATCTGCGCGCGCGGCTGGTCGCATCGCCGCACACCCGCCTGCCGGTCGCCGAAGGATCGGTCGATGCCGTCGTCGGCGTCGTCCAGTCGCGCGACATCGTCGAGGCGATGGTGCGCGGGGTGACGCTCGACCTGCGCGCGCTGATGAAGTCGGCACCCGTCCTGCCCGACCAGCTCGATGCGATGGACGCGCTGGTCGTGCTGCGCCGCGCCGAAGTGCCGATGGGCCTGGTCCATGACGAATACGGCCATTTCGAAGGCGTGGTGACCCCCGCCAACCTGCTGGCCGCGATAGCCGGCGAATTCGTCTCGGATGTCGATGAAGGCACCGAGCGGATGGTCGTCGAGCGCGAGGACGGATCGCTGCTGGTGTCGGGGTCGATGGCCGCCGATTCGCTGGCCGAGCGGTTGGGGCTCGACCTGGACGAGGACCGCGACTTTGCGACCGTCGCGGGCCTGGCGCTCGCCATTCTCAAGCGCCTGCCGGTGGAGGGCGAGACGTTCGAGAGCCAGGGCTGGCGGTTCGAGATCGTCGACATGGACGGCCGCAAGATCGACAAGCTGCTGGTCGCGCGGGCGGAATAACGCCGCCACGTGCCCCGCCTGCGCGGGGCTTACAGTTTCCCGAACGCCGCCTCGAACCCTGCACGGTCGTTCTTTGCCAGATACCCCGCCTGCTCGATCCAGCGATCGCGCATCATGCGGCCCTGGAAGCTGCCCAGTTGCGCATCGAGCGCCTCCGCATCGGCCGGCGTCAGCTGGGCGATCTGTGCGAAGCGGGTCACGCCCAGTTCGTTCAGTCGCGCGGCAAGCTTGGGCCCGACCCCCTTCAGCAGCGTGAGGTCGTCGCCTGACGATGACGTGTCCGGCGTTCCCGGCTCTGCGGCCCCGGTCGCGGGAGCGGGATCGAACGGCGCCGCGGTCGCGACGACCGGGGTATCGTCCCCGGCCAGCGGCGGCGGTGCGGGTGCGACCGGCAGCGGGGCGGGCGGGGCAGCGCGTTCCGGCTCGGGCGTCGCGACCGGCGTCGTCTCGGGCGCAGGCGGCGGGGTTTCGTCGAGCGCAGCGGTGCGCGCCGTCGCCGGCGTGTCGTCGATCCGATCCCCGATCGCGTCGTTGGTCCGCTTCCGCCGGCGCTTCAGCCGGGCACCGTGCAGGATCACCATCAGTGCCAGCACGACGCCGATCGCGATCAGGATCAGGTTCGTCGTCGTCAGCCACGTCACATCGCTTCTCATCGTCGGCCCCTGTCGCCTGCAAATGGGTTATCGTGGCGCATCAACGCCGCTCAGCGCGTTTCGCCGCCTTCGCGTGCGACTTCGCGCCAGCCGATGTCGCGCCGGGCAAAGCCGGTCGGGAAGTCGATGGCATCGACCGCGCGGTACGCGGCGGCCTGCGCTCCGGCGACCGTCGCCGCGCACGCGGTGACCGCAAGCACGCGCCCGCCGGCAGCGACCAGATCGCCGTCGCGGGCCGCGGTGCCCGCCTGGAACACGATTCCGCCGTCGCTCTCCGCCGCGTCGATGCCGCGAATCGTGCCGCCGGGCTCTGGCGTTCCCGGATAGCCGTTCGCCGCCATCACCACGGTCAGCGCGACCTGGTCCCGCCACGTCGCCGAAACCTGATCTAGCGTCCCCTTGTCGGTCGCGATCATGATCTCCAGCAGGTCGCCGTCCAGACGCGGCATCAGCACTTCGCACTCCGGGTCACCGAAGCGGGCGTTGTATTCGATAAGCTTGGGCCCTTCCGCGGTCAGCATCAGCCCGGCGTAGAGCACGCCCTGGAACGGATGCCCGACCCGCGCCATCGCCTCTACGGTCGGCCGGACGATCTCATCGATCGCTCTGGCCTCCAGCTCGGGCGTCAGCACGCGGGCGGGCGAATAGGCGCCCATGCCGCCGGTGTTCGGGCCGGTGTCGCCATCGCCCACGCGCTTGTGGTCCTGCGCCGAGCCGAAGGGGAGCAGGTGCCTGCCATCGGTCAGGACGAACAGGCTGGCCTCCTCGCCCTCCAGAAATTCCTCGATCACCGCTTCGGCGCCCTGGGCCTGGAACAGGTCGACCAGCGCGGCGTCGGCTTCCTGCGCGGTCGTCGCGATCGTCACGCCCTTGCCCGCGGCCAGCCCGTCGGCCTTGATGACCACCGGCAGGCCGAATTCGGCGACCACCGCACGCGCCCCGTCCAGCGCCCGGACGCGTTCGTAGCGTGCGGTGGGGATATTCTCGCGCGCGCACAGGTCCTTGGTGAAGCCCTTCGACCCCTCCAGCTGCGCGGCGACCTTGCCGGGGCCGAATACGCCTATGCCCATCGCGCGCAGATTGTCGGCAAGGCCTGCGACCAGCGGTGCTTCCGGCCCGATCACGACGAAGCCGATGTGCTTCGATCGACAGAAATCGACGAGCCCCCGGTGGTCGACCAGCCCCAATTCGACGCATTCGGCGTGCTTCGCTATTCCCGGATTGCCGGGCGCGGCGTAGAGCCGGGTCAGGCCGGGCGACTGCACCAGCTTCCAGGCAAGCGCATGCTCCCGGCCGCCCGATCCCAACAGCAGGACATTCATGGCCGATCCCTTCCTCGACGACGCAGACACCGCGCGGCTGGTAGCCGAGCCCGCGCCGGGCAGCAACGCACCCGACATGTCGGTCAGCGAGCTGTCGGCGCGGCTTAAGCGGACGGTGGAGGGCGCGTTCGGTCATGTCCGCATCCGCGGTGAGATTTCGGGGTGGAAGCGCGCCGCATCGGGCCACTGCTACCTCGCGCTCAAGGACGACGGCGCGGTCATCGACGGCATCCTCTGGCGCGGTGCTGCATCCGCGCTGCCGTTCCAGCCGACCGACGGCGTCGAAGTTATCGCGACCGGCAAGCTGACGACCTACCCCGGACGCTCCAAATATCAGATCGTCATCGAACGGATGGAACTGGCCGGCGAAGGCGCGCTGATGGCGTTGCTCGAAAGGCTGAAAGCCAAGCTGGGCGGGGAGGGGCTGTTCGATCCGGCGCGCAAGCAGCGGCTGCCGTTCATGCCGAAAGTTATCGGGGTCGTCACGTCGCCGACCGGCGCGGTCATCCGCGACATCCTCCACCGGCTGGAAGATCGCTGCCCGACGCACGTCCTGGTCTGGCCGGTCAAGGTGCAGGGACCGGGGTCGGCAGAGGAAGTTGCCGCGGCCGTGCGCGGCTTCGACGCGATCCTGCCCGGTGGCCCGGTGCCACGCCCCGATCTGGTCATCGTCGCGCGGGGCGGTGGCTCGATCGAGGATCTGTGGGCGTTCAACGAAGAGGTGGTCGTCCGCGCGGTCGCCGGTTGCTCGATCCCGATCATCTCGGCGGTGGGCCACGAAACCGATACGTCGCTGTGCGATCATGCCGCCGATCTCCGCGCACCTACCCCGACCGCCGCGGCCGAGATCGCGGTGCCGGTAAAGGCGGACCTGGAGCACACGCTGTCCAGCCATGGCCTGCGGATGCTGCGGTGCGCGCGGCGCTACCACGAACGCGGCGGGGAAAAGCTGACCGCGCTGGTCCGCGTGCTGCCGAAGCGCGATGCGATCCTGGGGCCGCAGCGCCAGCGGCTCGACGATCTGGCGGGACGCCTGGGGCTCACGCTCGAACGCCGGCTCGGCGCGGGGCGGCGGGAACTCGACCGATCGGCAGG
>NZ_LMLB01000001.1:540381-623777 GCF_001421785.1 Sphingomonas sp. Leaf33
CGCGCTCCGGCCCTCGGTGCTCGATGCACGGTTGGCGCGGGCGCGTGACCGGGCGAGCGACATGGGTCGCCTGCTCGAAAGCGTGAACCCGGAGAAACCGCTTGAGCGCGGCTATGCCTGGGTCGCGACCCGGCCGGGAGGGGAGGTCGTCGGCACCGCCGATGCCGCTCGCACGGCGGCTGCGATGACGCTCCATTTCCGCGACGGCACGGTCGATGTGCGGCTTGAGCGCGCGGGTGCCAAATCCCATAATCCTGCCATGCCGCCCGCTGCCAAGCCGACGCAGCCCGAACTGTTCTGAGAGAAAGGCGATCCTGCCATGCTGATGTCCAAGGCCGACCGCGCCGCCAAGCTCCACTATATGGCCAACGGCTTTCGCGTACTGAGCACCGGCGATCATGTCGTGTGCGCGGCGTCGGGCGTGCGCATCCCGATCGAGGAACTGCGCTACTGGGACGTCGCCGGCCAGCAGCCGTTCGCCAGCGCCGAACTCGCCAGCGAGGCACTCGCGCCGAAATGAGGGGCCTGGCCGTCGTCGCCGCCCTGCTTGCTCCCGCTGCCGCGGTCGCGCAGGTGCCGGCGGCTGCTCCCTTCGCGCTCGACGCTGCGCCCGTGCAAGGCGGACTGGCCCGCGGCGTCGCGCCGGCCGGCACGCGGACGCTGACCCTCGGCGCGCTGCCGGTGCCAGTCTCGCCGGACGGCCGCTTCCTGATCGCCTTCGACCGCGATGCCGCGCCCACGGTCGACCTCGTCGCGACGCTTGCTGATGGCCGCGCCGTTCGCCAGACGCTGACCGTCGCGCCGCGGGCCTGGCGGATCGAGCGCCTCGACACCCTCCCGCGCGGTACCGCGCCGACCGAGGACTTCACCCGCCGCCGTGCCCCCGAACTCGCACAGATCGCCGCCGCCCGCGCCGTCGACCGCGCGTCCGATGGCTGGCGCCAGCGCTTCGTCTGGCCCGCCACGGGGCGTATCTCCGGCCTGTTCGGCAGCCAGCGCATCTACAAGGGCGAGCCCGGCGCCTATCATGGCGGCGTCGATGTCGCCCGCCCGACCGGTACGCCCGTCGTCGCGCCCGCAGACGGCATCGTCGCGCTGGCGGCCGCCGCACCTTTCACGCTGGAGGGAAACCTGCTGATGATCGACCACGGCATGGGCCTGGTCAGCGCCTTCCTCCACCTCAGCCGCATCGACGTAGGCCCAGGCGACCGCGTCCGTCAGGGCCAGGTCGTCGGCGCCATCGGCGCGACGGGGCGCGCCACGGGACCGCACCTGCACTGGGGGATGACGTGGCGGGGTAGCCGGATCGACCCGCTGCTGGTGGCGGGGGCGATGCCGGGCAGTTGAGACGGTATCGGCCGGACCCGGCAGATACCAAGCTGGCTATCGAAAATGATCTCTTGAGACTGTGGCTTTTGCAGCACAGCCCGCCGGAAACGCTCTGGCGGCACGACTGGCTGCTTTACAGTTTTTTGACGGTGATTAACCCAAGCACATGGACACGTTCGCGCATGGCGCAAGCGAGTCTGGAAAAATGCGGTCAAGGGGCGGTGTGGCGACACGCCGATGAACGAGACCAATATGCGAGGGAAAAAATCGTGATCAGCAATGTGTTCAACAAGCGCAAGGCGCTGCGCGGCGGCGCGGCCGTGCAGGCGCTGGCGCTGCTCGGTGCGGGCCTCACCGGCACCGCGATCGTCAGCGCGCCGGCGGCGGCGCAGGACTACACGTCGGGTGCAATCGGCGGACAGGTGACTGACGAGGCCGGCGCTCCCGTCGGCGGCGCCACGGTCACGATCACGTCGGTGAGCCAGGGTACGACCCGCACCGCGACCACGACTTCGTCGGGCTCGTTCCTCGTCAACGGCCTGCCGATCGGCAGCTACAACGTGGCCGTCGAGGCTGCGGGACGTCCCGGCTGGCGCACGGACGGTGTCAACATCCTGGCATCGCAGACCGCGCAGCTTAAGGCAGAACTGGCTGCATCGGGTTCGGCTGGCGGCGACATCGTCGTGACCGCATCGCGCGCCGTGACGTCGTTCTCCGGCACCACGACCGGTCTGAACGTCGACGTTGCCGACTTTATCCAGACCAAGCCGCTCGGCCGCGATCTGACCTCGATCATCCTGCTGGCGCCGGGCACCACGCCGGGCGATTCGACCTTCGGTAACGTCGCGTCGATCGGTGGTTCGTCGGTTGCTGAAAACGCCTACTACCTGAACGGTCTGAACCTCACCAACTTCGACACCTACATCGGCAGTGCCACCGTTCCGTTCTACTTCTACAAGAGCGTCGAAACGAAGATCGGTGGGTATCCGGCCGAATTCGGTCGCGCGACGGGCGGCATCGTCAACGCGGTCTCGAAGGCCGGTACGAACGAGTTCAAGGCGGAGGCCCATATCGACTGGGCGCCGAACTTCCTCCGCTCGCGTGCGAAGAACACGCAGTCGTTCGACGGCACCGCTTACACGAACAACACCGCGCGCGAGTTCGACCGCGCGAGCAGCCTGCAGGGCATCCTCGAAGCCGGCGGTCCGATCATCAAGGATCGGCTGTTCGTCTACGGCCTCGTCCAGTTCACGAAGAACTCGACCACCACGGTGAACCCGCGTGGCGGCACGGCGACTCAGACGACCAACGACGATCCTTTCTGGGGCGTCAAGGTCGATGCGTATCCGATCGACAGCCAGCACCTCGAATTCACGATCTTCGACACCCGCAACGTGAACGAGCGCGCGGACCAGACCTTCAGTGTGAACAACGGTCAGCCGGTCTACGGCGCAGCGACGGCTGTGACCGGATTCCGCGGTGGCGGCCTGAACTATGTCGGCAAGTACACCGGCCGGTTCACCGACTTCCTGACGCTGTCGGCTGCCTACGGTCGTGTTCGCGACAACTTCGACCAGTTCCCGATCGCCGGTTCGGGTAACCTGCCGGCGTTCTCGAACGCGTCGGGCGTCACCGTCTTCGGCGTGCCGAACGGTGGTTTCTACAATGCGCAGCGGATCGCGAGCCTCGGCAGCCCGTACGACACGGAGCGCAAGATGCTCCGCGCCGATGCCGATATTCGCTTCGAACTGCTCGGCAACCATCACATACGTGGCGGTTTCGACCAGGAAAAGCTGACGCTGAATCACGTCACCGTGCGTAATGGTGGTGCGTTCGAGCTTTCGAACAACCTGATTTCGAACACCGCCTATAATGCGATCCTCGGCAACGCCGGTATCCAGTACATCGTTCGCGCTCCGAACACCGTTGGACCGGTTGTGGAGTTGAACTACTTCAACACCGGCGGCGCGTTCAAGTCGACCAACCGCGCCTATTACGTGCAGGATGAATGGACGCCGACTGACCGTATCACTCTGTTGCTTGGCGCACGTCGCGACGATTTCCGGGTCAACAAGCCCAGCGGCAATCCGATCGCGATCCTGAAGAAGAACTACGCGCCGCGTCTGGGTGCCGAGTACAAGCTGTGGGGTGACAAGTCGGGCAAGATCTTCGGATCGTACAACTGGTACTATCTGCCGATCGCCAGCAACACGTCGTTCCGCCAGGGTGCGCCGTCGTATTTCTTCCGTCAGCGTTTCCAGCTGAATGGCGTGACGAACAACGGTCTGCCGATCCTGGGTAACCTGGTTACCAATCAGGGTGCATACCAGACCGCCTGCCCGTTCGCGCTGATCCCGAACGGACCGACGACGAACTGCAGCGTGACTGGCGACGGTTCGGACATCAACACGACCCAGGCGATTTCGGCGAACCTGAAGGCCACGCGCGAAAGCGAATGGACCCTCGGGTATCAGCAGAAGTGGAACGACTGGACGTTCGGTCTGAGCTACACGCATCGTAATCTCGACCGGACTGCCGAAGACTCGGCGATCGACGCCGCGGTCAACGCGTTCTGCACGGCGAACAATATCCGTGCTCGCCCGACGAACGGTGGTGCGTCTGTTCCGTGCTCGCAGATCTTCACTGGCTTCCACCAGTATGTGATCAACAATCCGGGCAAGGACATCACGGTCAACCTGCTGGCCAATGGCTATGACATCAACAACCGCACCGTCACGCTGACGGCGCAGCAGCTGGGTTATGGCAAGGCTATTCGCAAGTACGACGCGGTGACGTTCGACTTCGACAAGCGGTTCAACGGTCTGTACTCGATCGGCGGCAGCTACACGTGGGCAAAGGCGCGCGGTAACTCCGAAGGCTATGTCCAGTCGGACTTCGGTCAGGTCGATGCCGGCATCACGCAGGACTTCGATCAGCCGGGCTTCGTGCCGGGTTCGTACGGCTATCTGCCGAACGATCGCCGTCATACCTTCAAGCTGTTCGGCACGATCGCACCGACCGAGGCATTCTCGATCGGTCTGAACACGCTCGTCCAGTCGCCGCGTCCGCTGAGCTGCTTCGGCTTCAACCCGACGGATGCGTTTGCCAACGTCTACGGTGCGGCATCGCACTATTGCGGCGGCAAGCTGAGCCCGCGTGGTACGGCGCAGAAGACCAATTGGTATCAGACGATCAACCTGCAGCTCCGCTACAACGCGAAGTTTGCTGATCGTACGTTCTCGCTCCGTGCCGACGTCTTCAACCTGCTGAACTCGCAAAACATCACTGAGCGCAACGAGTTCGGCGATCTCGATGTCGTTACGGGTGCGAACGGTCTGCCGACGAGCTATATTCCGGATCCGAACTACGGTCTGCCGTCGGGCTATCAGGCTCGCCGTTTCGTCCGTCTGGGTCTGGACATCGCGCTCTAAGCGATGGCCATGTAGAGACGCTGTTGTCCTGCAGCAGCATCGAACGGAGAATTGGGTCGGCGTTTCGTACGCCGGCCCATTTTTCGTGTCTGGCGACGTTGCACGTCGCCGCCTGGGTGCTTTAGGCGGATGACATGATGGCTTTCGACACCGCAGCACTCGTCCAGCAGATGACGCAGGCGCTTACCCACGGCGATCGTCGTGGGTTTCGATCCGCCATGGCGCAACTCGTGTCGACCAACGCCGACCTGCGCCACAATTGGCGAAAGCTGGTCGAACCCCTGATCGGCTACGGCGAGTTCGATCTCGCCATCGCGGCGATCGATCGGCACGTCGTGTGGGCGCGTGCGACGCCGGCGGCGCTGCTCGATCAAGCAACAACATATGCGCGAACGGGGCGTCACGCCCGTGCGGCTGCCATCCTCGAACGGATCGGGCCCGAGTCGACAGATCGCGAATCCCAAACCTTTTTACGCGGCGCGCTGGCGCTCAACCTCGGCGACTTTGCCGGCGCGCGCGAATGGATGCTGGAGACGCTGCGCATCCGCCCGCTGTCCGGACAAGCGGCCTATGCCCTGGCGGCGTCCGCATCGATGGCGACGGACGCAGATGTTGCCGAGCATCTGCTGCGAGGTGAAGCTGCGCTGGATCAGGCACCGCGCGAGGAGCGCGCGATGTATCTCTATGCGCTTGGCAAGATACATGCGGACCGCGGAGATCCTGATCGGGCTTTCGACCGATATGCCCGAGGAGCGGCTGAAGTCGCGACAATTCGCCGCTATGATGCGAGTGCCGATCGCATCAGCGCGGCCGAGGCGACGCAAGGCTGGAGCCGCGCGGTTCTCGCGGCGATTTCAGGACGTGTCTCCGTGCCCACGGATCGGCCGATCGTCGTAACCGGGATGCCGCGGTCCGGCTCGACGCTGGTCGAGCAGATTCTCGTCAGCCACAGCGACGTGAGCGAGGGCGACGAGCTCGGCTATTTCGCGATGCTGGTGAACGACTTGGGTAGTGCCACGGCTGAACGGGCGACGCGATTGGCGCAGACCTCGCGTCCCGACGAGTTCGTTCGGGATTATCTTCACCTGCTCGATAATCGCTTCGGGAAGACGGGGCGCGTCGTCGACAAGACGTTGGAAGCGACCCGGTACCTCGGCACGCTGGCCGCCCTCTTGCCGAACACGCCTATCCTGTACGTTCGACGACAGCCCTTGGCGCAGGCGTGGTCGTGTTTCAGCACCTATTTCATGTCAGATCTGGCCTGGACGTTCGATCAGCGGGCGATTGCAGCACATTTCCGACTGGAGGATCACCTGCTCGATCGGTGGCAGGAAATTCTTGGGGAGCGGCTGCAGATCGTCGACTACGAGGCCCTTGTTTCCGACAAGGCCGTTCAGATTCCCCGGTTGCTGGCGCATGCTGGGTTGACCCCGGAGCCGCAAACGCAGACGCCGGAAATGACCCGGCGACTGGTTCGAACCGCCAGTGTTGCGCAGGTTCGCGCACCGATCACCACTGCGCGGGTCGATGCAGCGGAGGCGTATCGCACACACCTCCGCCCATTTATCGACGCCTACCGCGCGGCCGGCGGCACGATCGACTAGCCGACGCTCAACACCAGTTTCCCATCCCCTTCATCGGCCCGCACGGTCGCGCCATCCCTGACGTCGCCGCGCAGGATCAGGTCCGCGAGCGGATCCTGCAGGTAGCGCTGCACTGCGCGCTTCAGCGGGCGCGCGCCGTAGACAGGGTCGTAGCCGACGCGGCCCAGCCACGCCTTTGCCGCCTCCGACAGCTCGACCGTCACCTTGCGGTCAGCCAACAGCTTCCCGAGACGCGCGATCTGGATGTCGACGATCGGCGCCATGTGGTCGGCGGCCAGGCGGTGGAACAGGATGATCTCGTCCAGCCGGTTGAGAAACTCCGGGCGGAAATGGCTACGGACGATATCCATCACCTGCGGTTCGACGCTTGCGACGTCCTGCCCGTCCTCCAGGTTCGCCAGATACTGGCTGCCGAGATTGCTGGTCAGGATGACGAGCGTGTTCGAGAAATCGACCGTGCGACCCTGGCCATCGGTCAGCCGCCCGTCGTCGAGGACCTGAAGCAGCACGTTGAACACGTCGCCGTGCGCCTTTTCCACCTCGTCGAACAGCACGACCTGATAGGGTCGGCGCCGAACGGCTTCGGTTAGCACGCCGCCTTCCTCATAGCCGACATAACCCGGTGGCGCGCCGATCAGCCGGGCGACGGCGTGCTTCTCCATGAACTCGCTCATGTCGATGCGCACCATGGCGCTCGCGTCGTCGAACAGGAATTCGGCCAGCGCCTTGGTCAGCTCGGTCTTGCCGACGCCGGTCGGCCCCAGGAACAGGAAGCTGCCGAGCGGCCGGTTCGGATCCTGTAGGCCCGCACGCGACCGGCGAACCGCGGTGGAGACGGCGCGCACCGCGTCGGCCTGGCCGATCACGCGCTTGCCGATCACTTCTTCCATCCTGAGCAGCTTCTCGCGCTCGCCGGTCAGCATCCGCTCGACCGGGATGCCGGTCCAGCGGCCGACCACGCCGGCGATGTCGTCGGCGGTGACTTCTTCGCGCAGCATCGCGGCACCGGTCTGCGCCTGCGCATCGTCGAGCTGCTTCTGGAGTGCGGGCAGGGTACCGTAGCTGAGCTCCGACATCTTCGCGAGGTCGCCAGAGCGCTGTGCCTGTTCAAGTTCCAGCTTGGCCGCCTCGATCGTCTCCTTCAGCTTGGCCTCGGATGCGATCTTGTCCTTTTCGCCCTGCCAGCGCGTGGTCAGCTCGGCCGACTGCTGCTCGAGATTGGCGAGGTCGCCCTCCAGCGTCGCCAGCCGGTCGCGCGACGCCTGGTCGCTCTCGCGCTTCAGCGCCTCGCGCTCGATCTTCAGCTGGATGATGCGACGGTCGAGGTTCTCGATCTCCTCGGGTTTCGACTCGACCTCCATGCGAATGCGCGACGCCGCCTCGTCCATCAGGTCGATCGCCTTGTCCGGCAGGAAGCGGTCGGTGATGTAGCGGTTGCTGAGCGTCGCTGCGGCAACGATCGCGCCATCGGTGATGCGCACGCCGTGGTGCAGCTCGTACTTTTCCTTCAGGCCACGCAGGATGCTGATCGTGTCCTCGACGGTCGGTTCGTCGGCATAGACCGGCTGGAACCGCCGCTGGAGCGCGGGGTCCTTTTCGACATATTTGCGATATTCGTCGAGCGTGGTCGCGCCGATGCAGTGGAGTTCGCCACGCGCCAGCGCGGGCTTCAGCAGGTTCGACGCGTCCATCGCGCCGTCGGTCTTTCCGGCACCCACCAGCGTGTGCATCTCGTCGATGAACAGGATGATGTCGCCTTCGCCGGCCTTCACCTCGTCGAGCACGCCCTTCAGCCGCTCCTCGAATTCGCCGCGATACTTCGCGCCGGCGATCAGGCTGCCCATGTCGAGCGCCATCAACTTGCGGTCCTTCAGCGTGTCGGGGACGTCGCCGTTGGCGATGCGCAGCGCCAAGCCCTCGGCAATGGCGGTCTTGCCGACGCCGGGTTCACCGATCAGGACGGGGTTGTTCTTGGTGCGGCGCGCAAGGATCTGGATCGTGCGGCGGATTTCCTCGTCGCGGCCGATCACGGGGTCGAGCTTGCCGTCACGCGCCGCCTGCGTCAGGTCGCGCGCGAACTTCTTCAGTGCATCGTAGCGGTCCTCGGCACCCGCCGTGTCGGCGGTGCGGCCGCCGCGCATCTGGACGATCGAAGCGTTGAGCTTGTCGGCCGACGCGCCCGCAGCCTGCAAGGCCTTGCCCGCCGGCGTAGTGAGGCTGAGCGCCAGCGCGACCAGCAGCCGTTCGACGGTGACGTAGCTGTCGCCCACCTTCTGCGCGATCTGCTCGGCCTGGTCGAGGACGCGGACGGCGTCGTTGTTCAGTCCGGGCGTCTGTTGTGCGCCGCCGCCCGAAACGACCGGCACCTTGCTGAGCGCCAGATCGGTTTCGGCGACAGCCTTCTTCGCGTCACCGCCCGCAGCCTGGATCAGCCCGGCGGCCATACCCTGCTCGTCCTCCAGCAACGCCTTCAGCAGATGCTCAGGCGCGATCTGCTGGTGCGACATGCGGATCGCGACGGTCTGCGCGGATTGCAGAAAACCCTTCGCGCGGTCGGTGAATTTCTCGAGGTTCATGGTATCCCCTGTTCGTTACGCCGGCGAAGATGGTGTTGCTTTTGGGCAACACAAGGCCCCCTCCCCACGGAGGGGGTAAGGACAACTACTTCGCCACCGGACGCGGGGCCTTTGGCTGATCCTTGGCGAACTGGTCGCCGAACGGGCTGCCGACATACCAGCGTGGTGCCTGCGGCGCGTCGGCGAGGTCGCGGGCGATCTCGTAGTTCACCGCGGCAAACCTCGCGGACGAGTCCCAGTTGAACGGCAGCGAGGGCTGGTCGGCAGGGGTGTGGTAGGTCTTGGCCAGGAAGTCCTTGAACAGCTGCGCACCGTTGTTCTTGACGCCCGTCGCCAGCATGACCGACGGCACGCCCTGTTTCACGAAGCTGTAGTGGTCGGACCGGACGAAGACATTCTCTTCCGGCATGAAGTCGGGCGACAGTGTCAGCCCGACCTTCGCCGCCGCGCGGGCCGCCGCCTCGCCCACGGTCGAATGCTCAGCGCCGAACGCGACCACGTCGTCGAGCTTGTAGAGCAGCACCGGCATGTCGAGATTGACGTCGGCGACCACCCGCGCGCCTGTCGGGACGGCCGGATGCCGCGCGAGGTAATCGGAACCGAGCAGCCCGTCCTCCTCGCTCGTCAGCGCGACGAACATGACGCTGCGCTTCGGTGGCTTGCCGCTGTCGATAAAGGCGCGCGCGGCCTCCAGCATCGTCGCGACGCCGGCGGCATTGTCCATTGCGCCGTTCATGATCTTGTCGTCGCCCTTGGCGTCCGGCTTGATCCCGTCATGGTCCAGATGCGCGGTCAGCAGCACATATTCCCTGGTCAGCGTCGGGTCGCTGCCGGGCAGGACGCCGATGACATTGGGGCTCTGGAACGTCGTGACGATGTTCGAGGCAGCAAAGCTGATAGCGGGTTTCAGCGCGCGCCCGCGCACCCTGGCACCGGGTTTGGCGGCGGCGGCCAGCACGTCAGCCGGTGTCGTGCCGCTGCCCGCGAACAGTGCATCGAGCGCGGCGCCGGTCACGAAGCCGCTGGCGCGAATGCCCGGTGCGGGCAGGTTGGGCTGGCCGTCGGGCTCGATGACACGCTGGCGCGGCGTGCCGACCGACGCCTTCGCGCGCGCCCAGGGGTAGCGCTTCAGCATAGCCTCGGTCGGGATGGTCAGTACGCCGATCGCGCCCTTGGCCATCGCCACCTTGACCTTTTCGGCGCCCAGGCTCGCGGCAAGCTCGCTCGGCAGCCCCTCGGGCACGCCCCCCAGCATGACCGCGAACTTGCCCTTCAGGTCGAGTCCGCGATAGTCGTCATAGCCCTGGCCCGGCGCTTCCAAACCGTAGCCGACGAACACCGCGGCGCCGTCGACCTTCTGGTCGGGAAAGCGGCCATCGGGTGCCATCGCGACGTCGCCGCCATTGTCGAACCGCGTGCCGCCGATGGTGATTGCGGCCGGCTTCGCCGAATCGACCCGTGCGGTCTGGAAGCGCACGGTCTGGTACCAGCCCCCGAGCGTCCCCGGCTTCAACCCCAGCGCATCGAACCGCGACGCGACATAGCGCGCGGCGATGTCATAGCCGCGCGTTCCCGCATCGCGGCCCTCCAGCGCATCGTCGGCCAGGAACTCGACGTGCGCGCGCATCGCCGCGGGCGAGATGGCGGGAGCGGCATCCTGCGCGGCGGCGGAACCGGCGATGGTCGATGCGAGCAGCAGGGCGGTCAGGTGGCGCAACGGGTATATCCTCTCAAGACGATGCTTTGCGCAGCGATGATCGCGAAGAATCCGTCGGGCGCAAGCAGCGTCCCACGAACTGCACGTCTCGCGCTTGCCGTGACAGGGTCGCAAAAGGTAGATCGAGGTTATCTTTCCCTAACTGTGGATGCCTCCCCTCCATGCGCAAAGTCACTGCCCTGGCCGCTGTCTCGCTCGTCGCGCTTGCCACTCCGGCGTTGGCGCAGGCGCCTGCCGGCAAGCCTGCTGCGTCGTCCGCGTCGCTTCAGAGCCTCGTTGCCCAAGTCGACATTCCGTACGAGACGTTCACGCTGCCCAACGGCCTGCGCGTCATCGTGCACACCGACCGCAAGGCGCCGGTCGTTGCGGTTTCGGTCTGGTATCACATCGGGTCGAAGGACGAGCCCAAGGGCAAGACCGGCTTCGCGCACCTGTTCGAGCATATGATGTTCTACGGCTCGGAAAATGCGCCGGGCGGCTTCTTCGGCCGGCTGGAGGACATCGGCGCGACCGACTGGAACGGCACGACCTGGTTCGATCGCACCAACTATTTCGAAACGGTCCCGACCGGCGCGCTTGACCGCGTGCTGTTCCTGGAAAGCGACCGCATGGGCCACCTGCTTGGCGCCGTCACGCAGGAGAAGCTCGATAACCAGCGCGGCGTCGTTCAGAACGAAAAGCGCATGGGCGAGAACGAGCCCGGCGGGCTGGTCGAATATGCCGAACTCGCCGCCTTGCTGCCGGAAGGGCACCCGTACCGGCACTCGACGATCGGGTCGATGGCCGACCTGAACGCCGCCAGCCTGGAGGACGTGAAGGGCTGGTTCCGCGACCATTACGGCCCGAACAATGCCGTGCTGGTGCTGGCCGGCGACATCGACCTGGCGACCGCCAAGAAGAAGGTCGCGCAGTATTTCGGCGACATCAAGCGCGGTCCGCAGACGACGCATCCCGCGGTCGCCGTGCCGACGCTCGCCGCGCCGGTCGAAAAGGTGATGAAGGACAATGTCGCGCAGACCCGCCTGTCGCGGGAATGGACCGGCCCGGGGCTGACCGATCCGGAGAACCCGACGCTGGACCTGGGCCTCGACATCCTCGGTGGGCTGGGCAGCTCGCGGTTGTACGACGCGCTGGTGCGCAAGGAAAACCTGGCGGTCGGCGTTTCGGCGGGCCTGCAGAGCCACGAGAAGCTGTCGTTCGTCGAAGTCAGCACGCGCGTGCGCCCGGGTGTCGATCCCGCGTTGGTCGCGAAGCGGATGGACGAGATCATCGCCGATTTCGTGAAGAACGGTCCGACCGAGGACGAAGTCCGCCGCGCTGCGACCACCGCGCTCTCCAGCCGCGTGAAGGGCCTGGAACAGGTCGGCGGCTTCGGCGGCAAGGCGGTCGCGCTGGCCGAAGGCGCTGTCTACGCCAACGATCCGGGCGAATATAAGAAGGACCTGCAGACCGTCGCGTCGGCCACGCCCGCCAACGTCGGTGCGGTCGTGCGCAAGTGGCTGAGCCGCCCCGTCTTCAAGCTGACGCTGGAGAAGGGCGAGCGATCGGCCGCCGACCAGGCGCTGGCCGGCAGCGATGTCGCCGCCAAGGAAGCGCCGGCGGTGAAGGCGCAGACGCCGAACGCGCCGCCCGCCGCCGCGACGCGCAAGGAGCCTGCGGTGGGCGAGGTGACCGCGCTCCAGTTCCCGGCGATCGAGCGGACGACGTTGTCGAACGGCATGAAGGTGGTCTTCGCCCGCCGCACGACGGTGCCGGTGGTCAACATCGCCGCGTCGTTCGATGCGGGTTCCGCTGCCGACGACCGCGCGAAGCTGGGGTCGGGCACCCTGATGACCTCGCTGCTCGACGAAGGCACCGCCACGCGTACCGCGGCGCAGATCGCCGAGGAGGAGGAGCGCCTGGGCGCGTCGGTCAACGCATCGACCGGCATGGATGCGACGACGGTCAGCGTATCGGCGCTGAAGGCGAACCTTGCGCCCTCGCTCGATCTGTTCGCCGACATATTGCGGAACCCCGCCTTCAAGCCGGCCGACGTCGATCGCCTGCGTGGAACGCAGCTCGCGCGGATCGCGGCGGAGAACACTCAGCCGCAGAACATCGCATTCCGCACGCTGCCGCCGATCATCTACGGCCAGAACCACCCCTATGGCATCCCGTTCACCGGGTCGGGTACGCCGGCGGGTGTGACGGCGACGACGCGCGACGATCTGGTTGCGTACCATGCGCGCTGGATCCGCCCGGACAACGGCACGGTCTTCGTGGTCGGCGACACGACGCTGGCCGAGATCAAGCCGCTGCTGGAAGCCAAGCTCGGATCATGGCGCGCACCGGCTGCACCGAAGGGCACCAAGACCTTCGGCGCGCCGGCGGCAGCCGGGGCCGAGCGCATCCTGCTGATCGACAAGCCGCAGAGCCCGCAGTCGATGATCATCGCCGGGCAGGTCACGCCGGTGAAGGGCACTGACGACCCGCTCGCGCTCAACACCGCGAACGACGTGTTCGGCGGCATGGCAAGCGCACGGCTGATTACCGATCTGCGCGAAACCAAGGGCTGGGCCTATTACGCCGGCACGACGTTCCAGAGCGTGAAGGAACGCATGCCGTTCTTCATCATCGCGCCGGTGCAGGCCGACAAGACCGGCGATTCGATCAAGGCTGCCCGCGCCGACCTGACCGGCTGGCTGGGCGCGCAGGGCACGACCGCGGCGGAGGCGAACAATGCCATCGTCAATTCGGTGCGCTCGTTGCCGGGCAGCTTCGAAACCGGCGGCGCGCTGATGGGCGCGCTGATCCGCATGGAGCAGTACGACCGTCCCGACGATTACTACGTCAGGCTGCCGGCGCGCTACCGCGCGCTGACCCCGGCCGCGATCGACCAGGCGGCGCGCGGTGCGATCGATCCGTCGAAGCTGACCTGGGTCGTCGTCGGCGACGCGAAGAGCGTCAAGCCGCAGCTTGACACGCTCGGCATCCCTGTCGAGGTGGTGCCAAGCGCCGCTCCCGCCCCCGCGATGTCCGCGGTGGCCCCTGCGGCGAAGTGAGGAGAGACCATGGCCAATATCGACGGTAGCTGGGATACGCTCGTGAAGTCGCCGATGGGCGACCAGAAGGCGACGCTGACGATCACCTCGTCGGGCGATAGCTTCACCGGGCAATATTCGGGCGCGATGGGCAATACCGAGATCAAGAACGGGCGCGTGGACGGCGACAAGCTGTCGTGGTCGCTCGACATCTCGGTGCCGATGCCGATGACGCTGACCGCCGAGGCGACGGTCGACGGCGACACCCTGAACGGCCAGGTCACCGCCGGCGCCTTCGGCAGCTTCCCCATGACGGGCAGCCGGATCGGCTGATCCAAGCGTCGGGTTACGAAAGGGGCGTGTCGCTGACCGGGCGGTGCGCCCTTTTCTTTTGTGCGCACACTCGCCGTTCGTACCGCGCTTGTCGAAACACAGCCCTTCCTGCCGACCCTATCGTTGGCGGCACGAAGAGCGGCCCTTCGACAAGCTCAGGGCGAACGGGCGGGGCCGGAACGCTAGACCGTCGGCACGGCCGTGCGCTCGCGGTTGCGTTTGTCGGCGATGTAGGCGTGGCCGTCGGCGCCCTTGACGATGTCGAACAGCCCGACCGCTTCGAACAGCGCAGGGAAGTTGCGGACGCCGTAGTTGCGCGGGTCGATCGGTGCCTGCCGCTTCACCCGGCTGCCGGCGGTCGAGAGCACCGCCCACCCGTCGTCGCGCTCGGCCGCCTCGACGCCGCCGCGCAGCGCGGTCACCAGCTTGGCATCCTGCGCCAGCGATCGCGGCTCCGGTGGTGCGACGACGGCGGTCGGCGCGGGCGCAGCCGGCGCAGGCTTCGCCGTTGCCTTGGTACGCTTTGCCGCCGCCGCCGCCGGTGCAGGGGTTGCGGCCGCCGGCGCATCGGGTACGACCAGGCTGTCGAGATACAGGAACGTCGTGCACGCGTTGACGAACGGTTCGGGCGTCTTGCGCTCACCGAAGCCGTAGACGTCGTGGCCATTGGCCTTCAGCTGCATGACCAGAGGCGTGAAATCGGCGTCGCTGGATGCGATGCAGAAGCCGTCGAGCTTCTGGGTGTAGAGCAGTTCCATCGCGTCGATGACCAGCGCGATATCGGTCGCGTTCTTGCCGGCCGAATAGCTGAACTGCTGGATCGGCCGGATGGCAAAGGCGTGCAGCTTGTCGCGCCAGCCCTTCAGTCCTGCCGCACCCCAGTCGCCGTACGCGCGGCGGATGTTGGCGGTGCCGTATTTCGACAGCTCCGACAGGATCGCGGCGATCTTGGTATGCGAGACATTGTCCGCATCGATCAGCAACGCGATGTGGCGGCCCGATGCGGGGGCGGATGGGTGGTCGGTACTCATGCGCGCGACTGTGGGCGGCGCGCGGCCAGGATGCAACTTACCGCTTCACCCGCGTGACATGCCCCATCTTGCGGCCTGGGCGCGCTTCGTGCTTGCCATAGAGGTGCAGGTGCGCGTCGTGTTCGGCGAGAACGTCGCTCCAGCGGTGCCAGTCGTCGCCGATCAGGTTCTCCATCACCGCGCCGTGGCCGACGACATCGGTCGAGCCGAGCGGCAGGCCGCAGATCGCGCGGATGTGGTTTTCGAACTGGCTGGTGACCGCGCCTTCGATCGTCCAGTGCCCCGAATTGTGGACGCGCGGCGCCATTTCGTTGAACACGGGGCCATCGGCACCGACGAAGAACTCCAGCGTCAGGATGCCGACATGGTCCAGCGCGGCGGCGACGCGGCCGGCGAGCGTGGCGGCCTCGGTCCACTGCGCGGCGACCTGCGGTGGGGCGGGTATGGTCGAGGTCGCGAGAATGCCGTCCGTGTGGGCATTGAGCGGCGGCGCATAGCTGACGATTTGCCCGTCCAGCCCGCGGGCGAGGACGATCGAGAACTCCTGCTCGAACTCGATGAAGCCTTCGAGCACCGCGGGCGCCGCGCCGATCGCGTCCCATGCCGCCTGCGCCTGATCGGGTGCGGTGATCCGCGCCTGGCCGCGGCCGTCATAGCCGAAGCGTGCGGTCTTCAGGATCGCAGGGCAGCCGATCGCGGCGATCGCGGCTTCCAGGTCGGCGAACGACTTCACCTCGCGCCACGGCGCCGGGCGACCGCCCAGACCCTCCACGAAGCTCTTTTCGTTCACCCGGTCCTGCGCGGTGGCAAGGCTCATCGCCGGCGGTCGGACGGGCGCGATCGGCGATAGCGCGGCGATGGGCGCGAAGGCGACGTTCTCGAACTCGTAGGTGACGACATCGACACTGCGCGCGAAGGCCGACAGCGCGCCCGCATCGTCATAGCGCGCGCGGGTCATCAGCGGCGAGACATCGTTCGCCGGTCCCGTCTCCGGCGCATAGATGTGCGTGCGATAGCCGAGCTGCGCTGCCGCAATGGCCAGCATCCGCCCGAGCTGGCCGGAACCGAGGATGCCGATCGTCGAACCGGGGGGAAGGGGGGCAGTCATAGATCCTCCAAGCTCAGGACGAACGGCAGCGGGTGTCCGTTACTCCGGCGTTTCCGCAACGCCCTCGGTCTGCTGCGCGCGCCATGCGATCAGTCGCGTTTCCAGTTCCGCATCGCTGCCCGCCAGGATTGCGGCAGCCAGCAGGCCGGCGTTGATCGCGCCCGCCTTGCCGATCGCCAGCGTCCCCACCGGGATACCGCCGGGCATCTGGGCGATGGAGAGCAGGCTGTCCATGCCCTTCAACGCCTTCGATTCCACCGGCACGCCCAGCACGGGCAGGTGCGTCATCGCCGCCGCCATGCCGGGCAGGTGGGCGGCACCGCCGGCGCCCGCGACGATCACCTTCAGCCCGCGATCCGCGGCGCCCCTTGCATAATCGTACAACCGCTCGGGCGTGCGGTGGGCGGAAACCACGCGGGTTTCGTAAGCGACGCCCAGCGTGTCGAGGATGTCTGCGGCATGGCGCATCGTGTCCCAATCGGACGTCGATCCCATGATGATGCCAATGCGCGTCATGGCCCGGCCGCCTAGCGCAAGCCGCGCGCCAGACCAACCCCGATTAGCGCGTGGGCGGCGCCAAGCGACCGCAGCGGTCGTTTCGACACAGTCCCGAGCGACCGCAGCGTTGATCCGCATGCCCGCGCAGGCGGAAGCACCGCCCGGCCTACGGCAGCGCGCGTTCGCCCACGACATTGCCGGCGGGGACGTATCGGCACACCAGATACTCGTCACGCGGCCCGACCGCGATCGCACACCCGAACCGCCGCGTCTTCGCCCACACGATCTGCGTGTAATGCCCCGCGTCGCGGTAGTCGCCGGTCGTGCTGAAATCGGGCGACGGGCGGTTCACGAACACGCGGCGTTCGTCGATCCAGTGCTGCGCCATCTCGTCGTAACGGTACGCGCCGCGCGTGCCGGTCCACAGATTTTCACCCTGGTTCGGCGTGCCGCGGGGCTGCTTCGAATGTTCGAACCGCCCGGTCCGCGCCATGTCGCGGGCGTAGGCACCGGCATCGTCGGCGAGCGCCGGATCCCAGACCAGCGGTGCCTGCCGCACGCTCGCCCGCGCGGCATTGTGCATCGTCGTCATCGCCTGTTGCAACATCGCCGCGCCGCGCGGCGCGGGGCCGGAGAAGGGGCGAGGCTCGACGACCCGGTTCGGCGCATCCTCCCCGGCGCAGGCGGTGAGCAGCAGGAGCGGGATCAGCCATGACTTTCGCATGGACACAGGGCATAGCGCGCCACACATGAATGCCCAACATTCCCTGGCCCAACATCCTTTGGCCCAACACCCTTTGGCATTGTACATCCACTGGCCGTTCTGCGTCAGCAAATGCCCGTACTGCGACTTCAACAGTCACGTCCGCGAGGGTGTCGACCAGGCAAGGTGGCGGGATGCCCTGCTCGCCGATTTGCGCCACGAGGCCGCGGTTTTGCCGGGGCGGCGGCTGGGGTCGATCTTCTTTGGCGGCGGCACGCCGTCGCTGATGCCGCCGGAGACGGTCGCGGCATTGCTCGATGCCGCGGAGCGCGCGTGGGGCTTCACCGACGATATCGAGATAACGCTGGAGGCGAACCCGTCGTCGGTGGAGGCGGCGCGGTTCGCCGACATCGCCGCAGCGGGCGTGAACCGCGTGTCGCTGGGGCTCCAGGCGCTCGACGATCCGGCGCTCGCGTTTCTGGGGCGTGCGCATGACGTGCGCGAGGGGCTGGGCGCGCTCGACATCGCGCAACGCGAATTCGCGCGGGTCAGCTTCGACCTTATCTACGCACGACCTGGCCAATCGCTGGCCGCGTGGGAGGCCGAACTGGCGCGCGCGCTCGGCTTCGGCACCGAGCATCTGTCGCTCTATCAATTGACCATCGAACCCGGCACCCGCTTCGCCACACTGGCCGCCAAAGGCGAACTGACCATTCCCGACGGCGACGCCGCGGCCGAGCTGTTCGAGACGACGCAAGCGATGACTCGCGCGGCCGGGCTGCCGCGCTACGAAGTGTCGAACCACGCCCGCCCCGGCGCGGAAAGCCGGCACAACCTGACCTATTGGCGCTACCGCGACTATGCCGGCATCGGCCCCGGCGCGCATGGCCGGCGGGGCGGTTATGCGACGGTGCGCCACAAGAAGCCCGAGAACTGGCTGGGCGCGATCGACCGCAATGCGCACGGGATGCAGAGCGAAGATCCGCTCGACCTGCGCGATCGCGCATCCGAGACGCTGGTGATGGGCCTCAGGATGCGCGAGGGGATTACGGTCGATCCGGCGTGGGTGGACATGGCGGCGGTCGACCGGCTGGTCGGGCACGGCCTGCTGACGCGGGACGGCAACCACATCGCAACGACCGAGGCGGGCATCCTGCTGCTCGATTCGATCCTGCCGGCGATCGCGAAGGCCTGACCACTCAACCCTTCCTGGCAGGGGAGGTGGCGCGCGAAGTGCGTCGGGGGGGTGTCGCCCTCTCGAATAGTGGGACACTCCCCCCCGTCAGGCCCGCGGCCTGCCACCTCCCCTTGCGGGGGAGGATGACACTTACCGCCCCCCGAAGCCGGCCGGTGCCGGCGACACCGTCACCGTCGCGCCGCTGCGGATCTCCTGCACCTCCAACGCACGCTCTGCGATGCCGTCGCGGCCGAAGCGGAACGCGCCGTCCAGCCCTGCGAACCCATCGCGATCGGTCAGGCGATTCTCGGGGAAACGATCCCCCACCCGCCAGTCGCGCGCGATGCGGACCGTCAGCAGGACCGCGTCATAGCCGAGACTCGACAGGCGATACGGCGCGGTACCGAAGCGGGCGCGATACTTGCCCGCATACTGGCGGTAGAGCGTGTTGGAGACGCTGGCGAACCAAGCGCCGTTCAACGCCGCATTGCCGCCGATACCGGTGTCGGCATTCCACAATTCGGTGCCGAGGACGCGGGCGCTCGCGCCGGCAGACCGCTTCAATGCCGGTACGGCCAGGCTCGCGGTGCCGGCGCTGTCGGCGATCAGCACCGCCTGGAACGGCGATGCGCGGGTCAGGCGACCGACCGCAGCGGTGATCGACCCGGCCGACCGGTCATAGGTCTGCATCCCCGTCACGCGCCCGCCGGCCCCTTCGACCGCGCGCAGGAACGCGGTCGACGCGCGTTCGCCATAGGTACCCGCCGGGACCAGCCCGGCGAAGTCGGTGATGCCGGTGCCGCGCGCGTAATCGACCACGCGCTCGATCGACTGGGTCGGGGCGTAGCCGAGCAGATAGGCACCGTTGCCGGCAACCGAGGTGTCGTTGGAGAAGCTCAGTACCGGCACCCGCGCGGCGCGGGCGATCGGCGTGACGGCGCGGACATCCTCGGCCAGCAGCGGTCCCAGGATCAACTGTGCACCTTCGTCGATCGCGCGCTGCGCGGCCGCTGCGGCACCGCCCGACGTATCGTAATTGGTGATGCGGACCCTTTCGTTGCGCAGGTCGAGCAGTGCAAGCTGGGTCGCGTTGGCCAGACTCCGTCCGACCGCGGCGTTGGCGCCCGACAATGGCACGAGCAGCGCGACGCGGTGGCGTGCGCTATCCTCGGGCAGGGCCGGGGTGATGGGACGTGGCGATGTCGGGCGCGGGGTAGCGGTCGCCGGGGGCGGCGGCGGCGGACCGGCGTCGCGCGGTACGACGGCGCAGGCGCTCAGCAGCGCCGCGCCGAGCAGCACCACTGCCTGCCGAATTTTGCGCAGTTGCGGTGTGTGTGCCACCTCCGCCATAGTCTTTCCCCTTATGAACGCCGAACTTCCCCCAGGTCTCTACATCGTCGCGACCCCCATCGGCAATCTCGGTGACCTGAGCCCGCGCGCGGCCCAAGTCCTTGCGAATGCTGACGTCATCGCGGTGGAGGACAGCCGCGTCACCGCCAAGCTGCTCCAGCACATCGGTGCCAAGCGAACGATGACGCCGTACCACGATCATAATGCCGAAGCCGTGCGGCCCGGCCTGGTCGCGCGAATGGGCGGCGAAGTCGTCGCGCTGGTCAGCGATGCCGGCACGCCGCTGATCTCCGACCCCGGCTACAAACTGGTCCGCGATGCGCGCGCGGCGGGGCACAATGTGGTGACGGTGCCGGGGCCCTGCGCGGCGGTCGCGGCGTTGACGCTGGCCGGATTGCCGACCGATCGGTTCCTGTTCCTCGGCTTCCTGCCGCCCAAGGCCGGCGCCCGCGCAACCGCCATCGCCGAAGTCGCGAGCGTCCGCGCGACTCTGATCCTCTACGAATCAGGTCCACGGCTGGCGGTGACGCTGGCGGCGCTGGCCGAGGGGCTTGGCGACCGCGAGGCGGGAGTGGCACGCGAGATCACCAAGCGGTTCGAGGAATGTGTGACGGGCACATTGTCCGACCTTGCCGCACGGTATGCCGACGCACCGCCCAGGGGGGAGATCGTCGTGATCGTGGCGCCGCCCGGCGAGCCCGAGCCGGCGAGCGAGGAGGATGCCGATACCGCCCTGCGCGAGGCGCTGACCCGCCTGCCGGTGTCGAAGGCGGCGGGGGAAGTGGCGAAGAAGCTTGGGCTCGACCGGCGCGAACTCTATGCGCGGGCAATGGAGTTGAAGGGGTGAGGGATCGCCAGGCCGCCGAAGCCGCCGGTCGCCGGGGCGAGCGGATCGCCGGCTGGTGGCTGCGATTGAAGGGCTGGCGTATCCTCGACCGCCGCGTACGCACGCCCGCCGGCGAAGTCGATCTGATCGCCCGGCGTGGCAATCTGGTCGCCTTCGTCGAGGTGAAGACCCGCGCGAGTGCCGCCGAGCTCGACTTCGCGATCGATCAGCGGCGACTGGCGCGCGTCGCGGCGGCGGCGGAGTATCTGATGCCACGCTACGCCGGACCGCAGGACGACATTCGCGTCGACGTGCTGCTACTCGCCCGCGGCGCGGTGCCGCGGCATATCGAGAATGCCTGGATCGGGTGACATTCCGGCCCGGCCATCCTACCTCCGGCCATATGACCCAGTCCCTCACCGTCGCCGTCCAGATGGACCCGCTCGAATCGATCAACATCGCGGGCGATTCGAGCTTTGCGCTGATGCTGTCGGCGCAGGCGCGCGGGCACCGGCTGTTCCATTACGCCGCCGAGGATCTGAGCTATTCCGCCGGCCGCGTCTGGGCACGGGCGCATCCGGTCACCGTCCAGCGTGTCGTCGGCGATCACTTCAGCTTCGGCGGTCCGGTCGACCTGGACCTGGGTGAAGACGCCGACGTCGTGCTGATGCGGCAGGACCCGCCGTTCGACCTGGGCTACATCACCGCGACCCACCTGCTCGAACGGATTTCGGACCGTACGCTCGTCGTCAACGATCCGGCCAGCGTCCGCAACGCGCCGGAAAAAATCTGGGTGCTGGACTATGCGCAGTACATGCCGCCGACGCTCGTCACCCGCAGCCTCGACGAAGCGCGCAAATTCCTGGCCGTGCACGGCGAGATCGTCGTCAAGCCGCTCCACGGCAACGGCGGCAAGGCGATCTTCAAGGTCGGCCGCGACGGCGCCAACCTGTCCTCGCTGATCGAGGTGTTCAACACAGCGTATCGCGAACCCCACATGATCCAAGCATTTCTGCCCGGCGTGGCGAAGGGCGACAAGCGGATCGTGCTGGTCGACGGCGAGATCGCCGGTGCGATTAACCGCATTCCTGGCGAGGGCGAAATCCGTTCCAACCTGGCGGTCGGCGGATCGGCGGTGAAGACCGAGCTTACCGAGCGGGAGCGGGAAATCTGCGCCGTACTCGGGCTGGAACTGAAGCGCCGCGGACTCATCTTCGTCGGCATCGATGTCATCGGCGGCGAGTGGCTGACGGAAATCAACGTGACGTCGCCGACCGGCATCGTCGCGATCGACCGCTTCAACGGGACCGACACCGGCGCGATGATCTGGGACGCGATCGAGGCGCGGGTCGCCGCGCGTCGGGGCTGACACGAACCCTTTCGCGTCCCCCGAGAGTTACCCCGCGGCAATGACCGACTTCATCCTCGATGCGATCGCGTGGGGCGGCTACATCGGCATCTTCCTGCTGATGGCGCTCGAAAACGTGGTGCCGCCCGTCCCGTCCGAGGTCATCATGGGCCTGGGCGGGATGGCGGTCGCGCGCGGCGACATGGCAATCCTGCCGCTGATCCTGTGGGGCACCGCCGGCACGACCGCGGGCAACTACTTCTGGTACGCGATCGGGCGGCGGTTCGGTTATAATGGACTAAAGCCAATCGTCGACCGCTTCGGCCGCGTGCTGACGATCGAGTGGGAGGATGTGGAGAAGCTCCACGGCTTCTTCCTGAAAAACGGCGGCAAGACCGTGTTCGTGTTCCGCTTCCTGCCGACGTTCCGCACGATGATCTCGCTGCCCGCGGGCATGGCATGTATGCCACACTGGCGCTTCACGCTCGCGACGTTCTTCGGCAGCGCGATCTGGAACACGGTGCTGGCGGGTGCAGGCTACTATCTGGGATCGAATTTCGACCGGCTCGATCATTATGTCGGCCCGGTCGCCATCGCTTTCAGCGTCGCAATCGTGATCGGCTACCTCTACCGCGTCATCACCTGGAAGCCGCGCGCGAAGCGGTAGGCGTTATGCCCGCGGGTGGGCGTTGCGGTAGACGTCGAGCAGATGCGCGGCATCGACGGCGGTATAGACTTGCGTCGAACTCAGGCTGGCGTGCCCCAATAACTCCTGCAACGCGCGCAAATCCGCCCCGCGGCCCAGCAGATGCGTCGCGAAACTGTGCCGTAGCGCGTGTGGTGTGGTGCGCTCGCCCAGTCCCAGCCGCCCGCGCGCGCCTTGCACCGACCGGCGGATGACGCCCCCCGCCAATGGTCCGCCCTTAGCTCCCCGGAACAGCGGTGCATCACGCGGTATCGGCCAGGGCTGGAGGTCGGCATAGCGCGCGATCGCCTCGGCGACCGCCGGCAGGATCGGGACAACCCGCGTCTTGCTGCGCTTGCCGGTGACGACCAGCGTTTCCCCCATCGGCAGCGCCGCGCCGGTCAGCGACAGCGCCTCGCCGATGCGCAGGCCGGCGCCGTACAGCAGCAGCAGCAGCGCCCAGTCGCGCGCGGCGATCCACGGCGCGCGGGCATCGTCGGCGACCTCCTCGGCCAGCGCAACGACTTCGTCCGGCGCGATCGGGCGCGGCACCCCCGTCTTGACGCGCGGACCCTTCAAGCGCGGCGCCTCCACGCCCGCCCAGGCGAGGAAGCCGCGAACGGCCGACAGCTCTCGGGCGGCGGACGCATTACCCAGGCCGTCGCTGCGACGCTGGGCGAGAAACGCGCGCAGGTCGCTGGCGGTCACGCTCCCCAGCGCGTCGCGCGCGATGCCCTCGCCGCGATGCTGTTCCAGGAATCTCATCAACCGCTCCGCCGTCGCCTGATACGCGCGCACGGTATGCGCCGAACGGCGGCGGTCGCGGGTCAGGTGCGCGGCATAGGCGGCGGGTAGCGGTTGCATGGTGCGCGACTCTAGACGCGCAGGGCGATTGACGGAATGCCCGTCACGGCGCAGCGTGACCGCATGTTCGCGCCCCTGCTTCTCGCGCTCGTCCAAGTCGCCACGCCCGCGACGCCCGCCACGCCCGCGCTTGCCGGCGACTGGATCGTCGACCTGACCGCCAGGCCCGGCGACCCGCCCTACCGCCAGCCGATGCGGCTGGCGCTGAAGCCAGATGGGACGGTGACGGGCAGCTTCTATCGCAGCGAGATCCAGGCGGGGCGGTGGAAGACCGCGCGGGGGCGGACCTGCGTCAGCTTTCGCACGACCGATGGGGCAGGGCCGTATCACACCGCGGCGTGCTCGACGGGGGACCGGGTCAGCGGCCAGACCTGGGCAGAGCACCGCGGGTTTCTGTTCAACTGGGACGCGGTGCGTGGGGTGGTGCGATAAACATGGGCGGGCTGACCCCACCTCCGTTCGCCCTGAGCTTGTCGAAGGGCTGTCCTTCTTCGGGCCGCAGAGCGGGAAAGAGCCGCAAGGGCCGACGCGGAAGTGAATTCCGCGTCGTCGGTCGGGAGCGGCTGGCCGCTCCCGCCGGCCGGCATCGCGTAGGCGCTTCGCGCACCGCGGCCGTCGCCTACGGCCGACGCCGCTTACGCGATGCTTTGCCCGCTCTTCGCCCAGTCCGCCATGAAGCCCTCGATCCCCTTGTCGGTCAGCGGGTGCTTGACCAACTGGCGGATCACCGCCGGCGGGGCGGTCATCACGTCGGCGCCGAGCCTTGCGCTTTCGAGCACATGGATCGGGTGGCGGACGCTGGCGACCAGAATTTCGGTCGCGAAATCATAGTTGTCGTAGATCAGGCGGATGTCGCTGATCAGCTGCATCCCGTCGAAGCCGTTGTCGTCGTGGCGGCCGACGAACGGCGAAATGAAGCTCGCGCCGGCCTTTGCCGCCAGCAGCGCCTGGTTGGCCGAGAAGCACAGCGTGACGTTCACCATCGTGCCGTCGTCGGTCAGCGCCTTGCAGGTTTTGAGGCCGTCGATCGTCAGCGGCACCTTGACCGCGACATTGTCGGCGATCTTCCGCAGGATTTCGGCCTCGCGCATCATGCCGGCGTGGTCCAGCGCGACGACCTCCGCCGACACCGGTCCGCTCGTGATCGTGCAGATCTCGCGCACGACTTCCAGGAAATCGCGGCCCGACTTGTGGATCAGCGACGGGTTGGTGGTGACGCCGTCGACCAGGCCCGATTCGGCCAGGTCGCGGATGTCCGCCGTGTCTGCGGTGTCGACGAAGAACTTCATGGCGGGTTCGCTCCCTCGCGTGATTTTCGTATGGTCCTTAGGGCGTTCGGGCCGGGCCCGGCACCCACAAAATTAACGTCCGGCCGGCTAATTTTCGGGCATGTCGCGTCCTGAGTCTTCGTCCGTTACCAGCCACCGTGTCCGCGCGCTCAAGGCGCTCGACCTGATCGATGCCCCGCCCGAGCGCGCGTTCGAGGCGCTGGCTGCGCTTGCCGCAGAGCTGCTCGCGTGTCCGATGGGTGTCGTATCACTGATCGATGACGACCGGTTCCATCCGCTCGCTGCATCCGGCATCGCTGCAAGCCCTGCACCGCGGGAGCAGGTCTTCTGCAACCGCACGATCGCGCGGAGCGATGCGGTGACGATTGCCGACGCCGCGCACGACGTCGAGTTTTCCACCAGCCCGCTCGTTGCTGACGCTCCGCATATCCGCAGCTATGCCGGTATCGCGATTTCCGCGCCCGATCCCGATGGCGGCCCCCGTGTGCCGATAGGGGCGGTGTGTGCGCTCGACACACGGCCACGGGCGTTCGGCCCCGAACAACACGCCGCGCTCGGTCATCTGAAGGCGCTGGCGGAAGCGCTGTTCGATGCGCGCGCGCTGCGGGTCGACGCGGAAATCCAGTCGCAGGCACTGCGACGTAGCGACCGGACGTTCCGCCAGGCCGAACGCCTGGCCGAAATGGGATCGTGGCGGCTGGAACTGGCGGACGAGACGGTGACGTGGTCGGATGGCGTGTACCGCATCTACGATCTCGATCCGTCGATCTCGCCGGCACTGGCGGGGGCAATGGATTTCTTTCCCGAACACGCGCGGGCGACCGTCGCATCCTCACTGGCGACGACGATCGAGACCGGCGCGCCGTTCGACATCGAAGTCGATTTCGTCAGCGCCCGTGGTGTGCGCCGCCGGGTGCGATCGATGGGCGAGCTCGAGTTGCAGGGCGGTCGCGCGGTCGCCGTCGTCGGGATGTTCCAGGACGTGACCGCGCGCCACGCGCTGGAACAGACGCTGCGGCGCTCGGCCAGCATCGACGACCTGACCCGTATCGCCAACCGCGCCGCGTTCAATGTCGAGCTGGAGCGCTGGGTCGGCGTTGCCCGCGCCGATGGTAGCGCGCTGGAACTCGCGCTTGTCGATCTCGACCAGTTCAAGCAGATCAACGATGTCCACGGCCATCTGGTCGGAGACGAGGTGCTGCGCGCCTTCGGACGCCGCCTGCGCCGGGTCCACCCGAGCGATGCCTATGCCGCCCGCGTCGGCGGCGACGAATTCGCGCTGCTGCTGCGGGGGCAGGCCGCCCGCGACGCGCCGTCGTTGATCGCAAAGCTGCTGATCGATTTCCGGATGCCGGTCCATGCCGCGACCGGCGTCATCCCGGTGTCGGGGACGATCGGCCATGCCGCGTTCGACCCGGCCGAGACCGGCGTCCATCCCTTCGTTCACCGCGCCGACACTGCACTCTACGAGGCAAAACGAACGAAACGCGGCACGGCGCGCGCCTGGGGGCAGTTGCGAGAAGACGTTCGCCGCGGGGGGGTCAGAGCCGCCTGACGCCTTCTGCGCGGACGGCGTCGATCGTCGGACAGCCGTTGACCGCCATCAGCAGGTCCGCCTCCGCCAGGATGCAGCGCAGCACGTGCGCCGCGCCCTCCGCCCCGTCGAGGGCCAGGCCATAGAGCCATGGTCGCCCGACGCCGACCGCCCGCGCGCCCATCGCCAGCGCCTTCACGACATCGCTGCCCGATCGTATGCCCGAATCGAACAGCACCGGCACGTCGCCCGCCGCCGCCACGACATCCGCCAGCATATCGATCGCGGCGATCCCGCCGTTGGCCTGACGCCCGCCGTGATTCGAGCAGAAGACCGCGTCGGCGCCCGCATCCACCGCGCGACGCGCATCGTCGGGGTGGCAGATGCCTTTCAGCACGATCGGCAGCGTCGTCAGCGATCGCAGCCACGGCAGGTCGGCCCATGTCAGCACCTTGCCGAACGACTGCACCCACAGCCCGATCGCCGCCGCCAGATTGTCGGCGGGGGAGCATCCCAGACGCTTCCGAAAGACCGGATCGCTGAAGTAATTCTCAAGAACCGCGCCCTTCAGCTGCGGGAAACTGCCGGTGTTCAGGTCGCGCGGGCGCCAGCCGGTGACCCAGGTGTCGAGCGTCACCACGATCGCCTCGTATCCCGCCGCCTCTGCGCGCGAGACCAGGCTGGCCGCCAGGTCAAGGTCGCGCGGGGTGTAGAGCTGGAACCACGCGGCCGTGTCTCCGGTCGCGGCATGGACCGCCTCCAGCGGGTCGTTCGACAGCGTCGATGCCATCATGGGTACGCCGGTCAGCGCCGATGCACGGGCGGCGGCGAGGTCGCCGTGGCCGTCGGGCGTCGCGATGCCGGCGACGCCGATCGGGCTCATGAAGATGGGGCTGGGCAGCCGGCGGCCGAACAGCTCGATCGACAGGTCGCGCGTCGTGCAGTCGACCAGCATTCGCGGGACCATGCCGTAGCAATGGAAGGCGCGGGCGTTCTCGTCCTGCGTGAATTCATCGCCGCAGCCGCCCATCACATAGTCCCTGACATGGGGCGGCATCGCGTCTCTCGCGCGGGCCTCCAGCGTCGCGAAGTCGACCGGCAGCTTCGGCACGATCCCTTGCGTGCCTGCCATGTAGATCGCGTTCTGGAAATCGCCGTAGTGGCCCATGATCCTCTCCGATGGGCCGGTTCGTTCGCCCGCCCGTCAGTCTGCGTCGGGGGCGGGGCCGGTTTCAAGCACTTCGATCGCGTCGGGCCGCCCGGCGAAGTCGGCGGTTTCACCCGGCGCGAGCCCGATCAGCGCGCGCGCGAGCGGCGCGGAAAAGGCGATGCGGTTTTGCGCAGCATCGGCTTCGTCCCCGCCGGTGATGTCGATCGTGCGATGCTTGCCCTCCAGCGTGAAAGCCACGCGCGATCCGATCGCGACTTCGGCGTCATCGGGCATCGCCACGACCTCGGCGGTCGTCAGTCGCGTCCCCCAGTATCGATGGTCGCGCTTAAGGGCCTTCGCCGCGTCCTCGTTGGTCGCACCTGCGATCTGCGTATCGAGGTCGGCGAGGCGCGCTTCGATTAGACGGCGTCCGCGCGGGGTGACGAGGTTGGGGCCGGGGGCGATGGGGATTTCGAACTTGGGTTCGAGATGCTCGTCGTCATTTTCACGCCGGAAGGCGACACTCATTCTGCATGTCCCAGATTGGCGGGCTCGCGTGCCGTCGCCGTGGTCGCGAGCCCGCTGAAGCGATCAGGCCGCGGTCGTCTCGACCTTTGCGTGACTACCCGCTTCGCCCGCCTTGATCGACCCGCCGAACAGCATCTTCACGCGTCCGCTGAGCGACAGGTCGGTTTCCCACAGCTCGGCGCTGTCGATGTCGAGGCGTACGAGCGCCAGATTTGGGTCGTCCTTGCCGCCTTCGAACCAGGCCTCGACCTGGTTGTTCCACAATTTGTCGACCATCGCGGGATCGGTGTCCTGCGTGATCGTGCCCGACAGGCAGGCAAAGAAGTCATGCCCCTTCGACACGAACTGCGCCATCGCCTTGCCGCCCTGGGCGACGCGATTGGACTTGCCGACGAAGAACCAGAGCGTGTCGACCTGATCCTCGTCGAGCTGCGCGGTCAGCGGTTCACTGTGTTCGTGGCTGTCGGTCAACCCGACCATCAGGAAGGGGCTGTCGGCCATCTTCTTCCACATGTCGCGCTTGATCTGATCGTCGCTCTTCTCGGCCATCGTCTGCTCCTTGGGTGGCGGGATTAGAGAGCGAAACGAGGGGGGCGGGGGTTGGTTGCGAAGAGCGCGCGGCGTGTCATGATGAGTGCGGCGGCAATGGAGCCGTCGATCAGCAAGGAGATGCGATGATCACGTTTGCAGACCGTTGCCTTTTCCTGGGCGTGCTGTTTGCCTTCGGCACCTTGATCATCAAGGTGATCGAGGCGCGGCGTCCCAAGTGAGGTGAAGGCGGGGCTCGACCTGGCAATCGGGCCCCAAAATGTTTTGAGCCCCGACCGCTGGCACGATCGAGGCTCATCAACAAGGACGATGTCCGTTTGCGGTATCTTAGATACCCCGTCCGGCCAAGAATTTCAACCTCACAGAACCTCGAATAGCCCGGCCGCGCCCATGCCGCCGCCGACGCACATCGTCACGACGACGTACTTCGCACCACGACGCTTGCCCTCGATCAGCGCGTGGCCGGTGCAGCGCGCGCCGGTCATGCCGTAGGGGTGGCCGATCGAGATCGAGCCGCCGTTGACGTTCAGCAATTCATTCGGGATGCCGAGCTTGTCGGCGCAGTACAGCACCTGCACCGCGAACGCCTCGTTCAGTTCCCAGAGACCGATGTCGTCCATCTTCAGGTTGAAGCGCTCGAGCAGCTTGGGGATCGCATAGACCGGGCCGATGCCCATCTCGTCGGGCTTGGTGCCCGCCACCGTCATGCCGACATAGCGGCCGAGCGGGGTGAGGCCGCGCCTGGCGGCAAGCGATTCCTCCATCAGCACGCTGGCCGAGGCGCCGTCCGACAGCTGCGACGCGTTGCCCGCCGTCACCGAGCCGTCCGGCAGCACCGGATTGAGCGACTTCAGCCCCTCCAGCGTCGTGTCGGCGCGGTTGCCCTCGTCCTTCGACAGCGTGACTTCCTTGGTCGAGACTTCCTTCGTCTCCTTGTTGACCACGTTCATCGTCGCGGTGACGGGCACGATCTCGTCATCGAACTTGCCGGCGGCCTGCGCGGCGACGGTGCGCTGCTGCGACTGGAGGCCGTATTCGTCGCAGCGATCGCGGCTGATGCCGTAGCGCTTGCCGACGATCTCGGCGGTCTGGAGCATCGGCATGTAGATGTCGGGCACCATCGCCAACAGTTCGGGGTCCGGATTGACGCGCATCTGTGGGGTCTGGACGAGGCTGATGCTCTCCACGCCGCCGCCGATCGCGATGTCCATGTTGTCGACGATGATTTCCTTGGCCGCGGTCGCGATCGCCATCAGGCCGGAGGCGCACTGGCGGTCGAGCGACATGCCCGCGACCGTGTTGGGGAGGCCCGCGCGCAGCAACGCGTTGCGCGCGATGTTGCCGGCCTGGCTGCCCTGCTGAAGCGCCGAGCCGAACACGACATCGTCGACTTCCGCGCCGTCGATCTTCGCCCGCTCGACCGCAGCCTTGATCGCGTGGGAGGCCAGCGTCGGCGACGGCAGGTTGTTGAACGCACCGCGATAGGCGCGGCCGATCGGCGTGCGGGCGGTGGAGACGATGACGGCGGAACGCATGGGGCTTTATCCTCTCAAACGAAAATCTGGCTGATCCATTCGGCGATGAGCGCGGGCTTGTCCTGCCCCTCGATCTCGACCGTGAATTCGGTTGTCTGCTGCCACTGGCCGGGCCGCTTCTCGGCCAGTTCCAGCAACTTGAAATGCCCGCGGACGCGTGCGCCCGAGCGGACGGGTGTCAGGAAGCGGACCTTGTTGCCGCCGTAGTTGACGCCCATCCGGACGCCCTCGATCTCCGGCTGGTCGGTCTTCGACGCCAGCAGCGGCATCAGCGACAGCGTCAGGAAACCGTGGGCGATGGTGCCGCCGAACGGCGTCTGCGCGGCGCGAACCGGATCGATGTGGATGAACTGATGATCGCCGGTCGCGTCGGCAAACTTATCGATCATTGCCTGTGTGACGTCGATCCACTGGGACACATTGGTCGACCCGACCTGGCCGGCGCGCTCGGCTATGCTGATAGTCGGCATGGCATTCCTCTCCCCGGCGCGCAGTCTCGCCATATCCTTAGCCGGGGAGGGGGTGCGGCCGCAAGACGGGCAAGACCGAAAATTCGAAGAGACGGCAGCTGTCCGAGACAATGGTCCCTGTAACCAGGCGAACCCGATATTCAAAAGTCGTGGATCGCGACCGATCGCGTCATGGCGGGCAGAGCGCGATATCGCAACCAGATCGGTCGTAACGCGCCCCACCGGCTTGACGACCCCCGGCTTTTGCGAAAGCCTGGGTCGTCGACGCCGGGGGGGCTCGACCAAAGGGGAAAATATCGTGAGAGGTCTTCTGGTCGCGAGCGGATTGGCGCTTGCCCTGTCTGCATCGGTGCCCGTTGTCGCGGCGCCGTCCAGGGCGCCCGAAACCACGCAGGCATCGTTCGAGGCATCGCTGCATCCACAGAGCGGCGATATTTCGGTGTCAGACGCGCGGGCGGTGCTGCACCTGGGCAAGGACTATTATTTCCTGCCGGCCGATGATGCGAAGCGCGTGCTGACGCAGGTCTGGGGCAATCCGCCCGACAGCGTGAGCGACGTGCTGGGGCTGATCCTGCCGGCAGGCAAGACCGCGTTCGATAACGTCTGGGGCGCGGTCGTCACGTTCGAGGATACCGGCCACGTCTCCGATGCGGACGCCGGCAGCCAGGATTACGCCGCAGTCCTGAAGAACGCGCAGGACGGTGCCGAGGCGAGCAACGCTGCCCGGCGCGAGGCCGGCTATCCCGCGGTCCATCTGGTCGGCTGGGCGCAGCCGCCATCCTACGACGGCACGCACCATGCGCTGATCTGGGCGCGCAACCTGGCGTTCGACGGCGGCAAGGTGAATTCGCTGAACTACGACGTGCGTACGCTCGGCCGAACCGGGGCGCTCAGCCTCAACATGGTGTCCGACATGAACAGCCTGCCTAAGGTGCGGACGGCGGCGAAGACGCTGAGCGAGCGCGTGGCCTTCGTTCCCGGTGCCACCTATGCCGACTACGACGCATCGATCGACAAGACGGCCGAATATGGCTTGGCCGGGCTGGTCGCCGCCGGCGTCGGCGCAGCGGCGGTGAAGAAGCTCGGGCTGCTCGCGATCATCCTGGCGTTCGGCAAGAAATTCTTCGTGCTCGTCATCGCTGCCGTCGCTGCCGGTGGGCGCTATCTGTTCGGGCGGATCGGCAAGCCGAAGGATCCCGACCTGATCTGACGGGTGAGGGTCTGTACTCGATCAAGACGGGTCGCGACGGAGCCGGTTTTGGTTCGGGGCAAGAAGTAAGGCGTGGAGCGATGCTGATGCATCGTGCCCCCAGGGCTTTCTTGGCTCGCGACGCCGCCCTGGGCCAAAATCGGCCCGCGGCGACAGGGGTCCGCAGGAAGGCGCTGGTCGTCGTCACTTGCTTGCAGGTAGCGCTGCTACCTGCTGCGCTGCACTTCTCGCCAGCGTCTTCCTGCGGGCGATCACGATCCCCGTCCTGATCGAGTACAGACCCTAATCCTGATCGACCGCCGATGCCGTCCCCTCCGCCGTGCCGTGCGTATCCTGCGCACGGATAGGGTCGGAAATGGTGCTGAGCTGGGCCGGGCGGTCGTTCGCCAGCTTGCGCGGGTAGGGGTAGATCAGGCCGCCGTCGGGCGAGGCGGTGAAGTCGGTCTGGGTCGGATAGGCGAGCTCGATCCCTTCGTCGTTCAGGCGGCGGATGACGGCCAGGCCGACGACGTGGCGCGCATCGAACGCGTCCTGGAAATTGGGCCCCGGCGAATCGAATTCGACGCCGAAGTCGTAGGACGACGCGCCGAAATTGGTGAAGCCGGCGCGGACGAACTTCATGCCGTGGTCCTCGACCACGTCTTTCATCATGCCCGGCAGCGATTCCATCACGTCGATCGCGGTCCACTGGACCAGGCCCAGCGTGAACTGGATGCGGCGATAGTCCCGGCGGGTGTTGTTGAGGATTTCGTTGTCGAGCAGCTTCTTGTTGCTGATGACTTTCAACTCGCCGGTGGCACTCCGCACGCGGGTCGATTTCAGCCCGATCGCTTCGACGGTGCCCGACGATCCCGAATAGGTGATCGCGTCGCCCACGCGGAACGGCTTGTCGAAGATGATGGCAAGGGCGGCGAACAGGTCGGCGAAGATGCCCTGCGCGGCCAGACCGATCGCGATGCCGCCGACGCCCAGCCCGGCGACCAGGCCGGTGACGTTGACGCCCAGATTGTCGAGCACGACGATCAGCGCGATCGAGAACAGCGCGAAGGTGACGAGCAGGCGGATCAGGCCGAACGCGCTGCCGAGCGTCGCGTGATCCTGGCCGGTCATACGGTGTTCGATCCCGCCCAGGATCAGTTCGCGCGCCCAGATCGCGGCCTGGATGACCGCGGCGATGGTGAACAGGAAGGTGATGGTGGTGGTGACCGCGGGCGGCGTCTGGGCATAGCCTTCGACCAGCTTGGCGGCGACCGTGACGATGAAGAAATTGCCGGTCTTCGACACGGTCCGTCCGAAGACGACGCCCCAGCCGCCGACCCAGTTCGGCCGGTCGCACAGCTTGCGCCCCATCCGCCGCGCCAGCATCAGCAGCAGCGCGATCGCCACGCCGATGCCGACCGCGATGGCGATCTGCAGCCAGTTGTTGGTCAGCCAGGCGGTGCCGTCGGTCCACAGGGTCCGGACGTGCGCCTGCGCGACATCCTTGTTGATCGCCGCCTTTTCGACGGCCTTGGTCGTATTGCTCATAAACTCACGCGGCGAGCTTCAGCTCGCGCTTCTCCTTGGTGTCGCTGTCGAGCAGCGCGATCAGGCCGCGTTCGACCCGGCTGAGATGCTGGGTCGCGCGGGGCAGGCTCCGCGCGCGCAGTGCCGCCTGGTCGCCCGACTTGGCAAGGTCGACCAGCATCGGATGGACATAGGATTTGCGGGCGATGGCGGGCGTGTTGCCCAGCGCGTCGGTCACCGGCTCCAGCATCGTCTTGATGCCGATGTCCTTGTCCGCGCCGACCAGCGCCTCGAACGCGAGCACGCTGGCACCCCAGGTGCGGAAATGCTTGGCGGTGAATTCGCCCGCCATCGCCTCGCGGATATATTCGTTCACGTCGCTCGACGATACGGGATGCGCCTCACCCTCCTCGTCCAGCCACTGGAACAGGTGCTGGCCGGGCAGGTCGTGGCACGTCTTCACGAACCGGCTGAGCGAACGGTCGGTGACGGTCATCACCTTTTCCTTGCCCGACTTGGCGCGGAATTTCAGCTTCAGCTTCGCCCCCTCGACCTTGGCGTGGCGGCAGCGCAGCGTGGTCGCGCCGAAGCTCTTGTTCGTACGCGCATAGCCTTCGTTGCCGACGCGGATGTGGCCCAGGTCGAGCAAACGGACGACCGCGGCGACCGCGCGTTCGCGGCTCAGCTTGCGCAGTTTCAGGTCGGCCTCGACCCGCGCGCGCAGCTTGGGCAGTTTCTCGCCGAAGCGCGCGCAGCCCTCGTACTTCGCCAGTTCCTGCTTGGCGCGGAAGTCGGTGTGATAGCGGTACTGCTTGCGGCCCTTCTCGTCCCAGCCGATCGCCTGGATATGGCCGTTGGGCTTCGGGCAGAACCAGGCGTCGCGATACGCGGGGGGCAGGCCGATCGCGTTCAGCCGGTCGATCTCATCGCGGTCGGTGATGCGTTTGCCGTGCGTGTCGAAATAACCCCACGCGCGGCCGATCTTCTTCCGGGTGATCCCGGCCATGCTGTCATCGCAATAGACGATCCGACCCATGGCGTTCGTTCCCTTTTCGTAACGGCCCAACCAATGCTCGGCCTGTCGATTCCGTTCCGGACACATCGGCCGCGCGGGGGGTTCAAGACCCTGATCCCCATCAGGAGTTTCCGGATATGCCCGACCTTTCACAGACCAAAGTGCTGATCCTGGCGACCGACGGTTTCGAGAACAGCGAACTGTTCAAGCCGCGCCAGGCATTGCTCGACGCCGGTGCCACCGTAACGCTCGCCAGCCTGAAGACCGACCCGATCCAGGGTGTCATCAACGACGGCGACAAGGGTGACGAGATCACGCCCGACCTGACCGTCGATGACGTGAACAGCGACGATTACGACGCGCTGCTGCTGCCCGGCGGCGTCGCCAACCCCGACACGCTGCGGATGAACGACCGCACGGTGGAAATCGTCGGCGAGTTCATGGACGACCACAAGATCGTCGCATCGATCTGCCACGGCCCGTGGCTGCTGGCTGAAGCCGATGTGATCGAGGGCAAGACGATGACGTCCTGGCCGTCGATCCGCACCGACCTGGCCAACGCCGGCGCGGATGTGGTGGACGAGGAGGTCGTGATCGACGGCAACCTGATCACCAGCCGCAATCCGGACGACATCCCCGCGTTCAACGACGCGCTGCTGAAGGCGCTGGGCAAGGTCGAGGCGTAAATGACGGGTCGGCCGCGTGGTGATAGCCGCGCGGCCGGCCTGCCCCCTCCTTCACCGGGTGGCGGGAGGGTTCAGGTTGCAAGCGGCTGGCGCCATCGCCAGCCGTTGATCGCCCGCTGCGCCGGCCGCTCCACGCCGTGGTACAGCATCACCGACGCGATCATCACCATCCCCACGTACAGCGCGATCGCCAGCGGCGGGACCGCGTCGGCGTCCCGCACGAATGCCAGCTTGAACGCGGTCCACAGCGGATAATGGACGAGATAGGTCGCGAAGCTCACGTCGCCCAGATAATGGATCGCGCGCCCTTCGAGCGGGTTGCGTCGCGTGCCGGCGGTCAGGGCGAGCAGCAATAGCAGTGCGGCAAAGCCGGTCGGAATGCCCAGTGTTTCGGGCACCCAACCGATCGTCGTCAGCGTTAGTGCCGTAGCCGCGACGCACGCCGCGATCGCCGCGATCGCCGAGGCGCTCCGTCGGCCGCGCCAGCGGACCCACAGCGCAGCGAGTATCGTGCCGCAGCCGAACAGCAGGGTGCAGCGGATCAGTCCCATCTGGGGGATGGCGTCGCCCAGATGGACGAGGCCGCGCATTCGGAATACCGCATGAAGGGCCAGCAGCAACCCTGCCGCGATTCCGAACAGCGCCACGCTCGTCAGACGTCGCAGGTCGACTATTCCGATAACTGCGGCGAACAGCAGATAGGCGAACAGTTCGCAACTGATCGACCATGCCGGGTCGTTCCAGGCGAGATAGGCCAGCCCCCAGTTCTGGATCAGCAGATAATGCAGCGGGAGCTCGGCGAACGGATATTGCTCCGGGTTCGACCGGCCGGTCGCGGCGAGCGCCAGCGCCATGAGCGCCGTCCCGGTCAACACGACGCCGTGCAGCGGCCAGATGCGGGCGATGCGGCGGCGCAGGAACTCGGTCGTCGTGGCCAGGCCGCCCTCGCGCAGCCGCGTGCCCCATGCCAGCCAGATGACGAAACCCGACAGCAGGAAGAAGAAATCGACTGCGAGATAGCCGTAGGACAGCGCGTGGACGACGGGTGGCCACAGCCCGGCGATGCTGCCACGGATGTGATAGAACACGACCAGCCACGCCGCGAGTCCGCGGACGCTGGTCAGCGCGCGCAGCTCGGCACGATCGGTCATGCGGCGACCGGCACCGCGCGGCGCTGGCCAAACCCGGTCCACGCCGTCTCTCGGCTCTTGCGCGCGGCATAGGTGTCGAGCCCGATCTGCGCACCGATCAGCATGTAGACGAACGGCTGGAAGGCGATGGCGATGAAGGCGGCACCCAGCAGATAGACGAAATGCGCGTTCTGCAGCGCGGCGGCGAGCGGCGCGACCCAGGCGAGGTCGCCGGTTTCCCTGGCATAGCGGCGGCGCAGGATTTCCATCCGGAGCAGGCCGATCAGCTGGATGACGATCCACAGGCCCAGCCCGAAATAGCCCTGTTCGCCCAGCATCTCGAAATAGGCGCTGTGGTAGGCGCGACCCGAATCGACCTCCAGCTGCGTGTCGACCGTCGCATTGGCGGGCGCGCCTTCGACCTTCACCTTGTCGTAGCGGATCTTGTTCTGGCGATACGCCTCGAACCCGCCGCCCATCGGGTGCGATTTCGCGTAATCCATCGTCCACTGCCACACCGCCAGGCGGGTCGAGGCTGACGCGTCAGCCTGGTAGGTCTTGATCGTCCCCATCCGCTCGGTGAACGACGACGGCAGGAACGGGACGGCGGCGATACCGACCGCGGCCATCAGGCTGAGGTAGAGAAACCGCCGCTTCGTATCGCGCAGCAGCAGGACCGCGAGCAGGCCGATGCACAGCAGGCCGGTGCGCGTCGAGGTGCCGATCGGGATCAGCAGGCAGGCGAAGATCAGCGCGAAGCTGAATGCCTTCACCCGCCAGTCGGGGACGAAGATCGTGCCGAAGCGGGTGAACCACAGGATGATGGGGATGATCGCGATCGCGACCATCGAGATCGTAGAGCCTTCGTACAGCCCCGAGTTATTGTCGACCATCAGGTTCAGCTGGCCGTAACCGCCGCCCGAGCCCAGCGTCTTGATGCCGCCGACGATGATGATCGACGCCGCCGACAGGATCATGAACAGCAGCAGCGCCTCGATCCGGAGCTTGGTGCGTAGCGTCAACGGCAGGAAGATCGCGAACGCCAGCGCCTTCCACACCCATTCCCATTTCGACAGCGCCTCCAGCGCGAAATCGGCGTTGATCGTCGTGTACCAGCAATAGAGCAGCAGGACGGCGAGCAGGCCCTGCCGCGGGGCAAGGCGGGTGTCGGACTTGTCGTCGACCGCGAGCCACGCCCCGATCGCCAACGCGACCGCCATCGCGGAAATGGGCACCGCGTTCAGCAGGTAATAGGTCAGCCGCTGCGGCGAGACGATGTCGATGTAGACATAGGCCAGCACGAAGACGAACGGCCGGCGGAAGCCCGCGGCGAAGAACGCGCCCAGGAACGCGACGAAGATCAGGTCACGCATCGCGGCGGCCCCATGTCGATCGCTTCCTGGGGGCGGGGGCCTCGTCGCGCGGGCCGGCTTCACGATCGAGGTCGGGCCGGCGCAGCAGGTACCAGACCGCCAGCAGCATCAGGCCATGCGTCAGGCCGAGCGAGAAATTGTCGATCATAAGCCCGAACGCTGCCTCAAAATCCGTTCGGACTGAGCTTGTCGAAGTCCTGTCCTTCTTCGGCGATCCGCGCGGTCAAGAAGGGCAGTGCTTCGACAGGCTCAGCACGAACGGGCTGGGGATAGCGCGGACCCGGTTAGCGCGACGTTAAACACCCGCGTGGCAGGACGCGGGTCGATATGCGCATCCTCCACCTCCTCGACCACGGCCTGCCGCTGCACAGCGGCTACACCTTTCGCACGCGCGCGATCCTGTCGGCGCAGATGCGGCGCGGGCACAGCGTCGCGGCGGTCACCGGCCCGCGCCACGGCGACGCCCGCGTAGCCCGCGAGACAATCGACGGCATCGATTTCTACCGCACCGCCTATACGCCGCACCTGCCCGCGCCCATCGGTGAGCTGGCCGAAATCGCTGCGTTCGCCAGACGCATCGGGCAGGTCGTCGACGACTTCCGCCCCGACGTGCTCCACGCGCATTCGCCGGTGCTCGATGCGCTGGCGGGGCTGGCCGTGTCGACGCGGCGCGGCATTCCGCTGGTCTATGAAATCCGTGCCTTCTGGGAGGATGCCGCGGTCGGCAACGGGACCGGGCGCGAGGGATCGGCGAAGTACCGCGCGACTCGCGCGCTGGAGACGTTCGCGGTCAAGCGCGCCGATGCCGTCGCGGTGATCTGCGAAGGGCTGCGCGGCGACCTGATCGCGCGCGGCATCGACGGGACCAAGATCATGGTGTCGCCCAACGGCGTCGACCTGACCCTGTTCGGCGAACCGCCCGCGCGCGACGATGCGCTGGCGAGCGAGCTGGGCCTGTCCGACGAGACCATCGGCTTCGTCGGCAGCTTCTACGACTACGAAGGCCTCGACCATCTGATCGCGGCGATGCCCGACCTGGTCGCGCGACGCCCGAAGCTGAAACTGGTGCTGGTCGGCGGGGGGCCGATGGAAGGGGCCTTGCGCGCGCAGGCCGCGGCGTCGAGCGCGGGGCACGCGATCCGCTTCGTCGGCCGTGTCGCGCATAGCGAGGTCGAGCGCTATTACGGCGTCATCGACCTGCTGGTCTATCCGCGCCGTCACATGCGGCTGACCGACCTGGTCACGCCGCTGAAACCGCTGGAGGCGATGGCGCAACGCCGGCTGGTCGCCGCATCCGATGTCGGCGGGCACCGCGAGCTGATTCGCGAGGGGCTGACCGGCACGCTGTTCGCCCCCGACGATCCTGCCGCATTGGCCGCCGCGGTCGCCGGCGTATTCGCGGATCGCTCAGGGTGGGATGCCCGCCGCGAGGCCGGCCGCGCCTTTGTCGAAGCCGAGCGCGACTGGGCGACCAATGTCGCTGGCTACGACCCCGTTTACCAAAAGGTGACGCGCGCCGGTGTAAGGACCAAACCATGGTTACGTTACCGATTCACCGGCCTGTAACGCTGGCGCTGACCCCGTCGCTGGGCGTCGCTGCTGCGGCGTGTGCCGCGACGATCTGCCTGGTGCTGCCCTCGGCCGTACTCGAGACGATCGTGCTGAACAGCGGCATCCCCGCAATCCTGCCCGCGGCCGAACCGCCGCTCGGCTACACTGCGCGCGTCGCGCTGGCGATGATCCTGGGCGGCGCAGCCGGCGCCGTCGTCTGGCTGGCGGCGTATCTGGCGTTCGGCGGCGACGGCATCGTCACGCTGAAGCCGCGCGTGCGGAGCCCCAAGCCGGTATCGACCGTCGATTCGGCGTCGCCCGCCCCGGTGCTGCGCCGCGCCGATGCGCATCCCGATGCGCCTGCGCGCGCGCCGCTCAATGCGACGCAGGAACTGGGCGCGTGGTTTCAGGACGCCTCGAAACGTCCGCCGGCCGAGCGTGCGCTGCCCAGGGATCTCGACGCCCCGCTGGCCGCCTTCGATCCCGCCGCGATCCCCGCGGTTCCTGCCGAGCCGCAACCGGCACTCGCGTCCTTGCAGCCGCGGCCGATCGCCGCCGCCGACCTCGAACCCGGCGAGCGGATCGACGCGTTCGAACTGGCGCGGCCTGCGGTCCGCACCGACACCGCCCCGATCGCGGCGCCGCGGACCGATGCGACGATCCACGCGCTGCTCGACCGGCTGGAACGGGGCGTCGCCGCCCGTCGCCAGGCCGATCCGGCGCGACCGTCGGTCGTCGGCGCGCTCGACGAACTGCGCCAGCTGGCGCGGCGGTAGCGAAACGGACGGGGCTTACACTCCATCCTCGACCGTCAGGATTTCCACCACGGCGCGGGATTCGCCGGATGCATGATGCTGCTCGACCAGGACCACGTCGGCGACCAGATGCGCCGGCATCGGCAGGTCGGCCTCCGCGAGTCCCGCCAGCCAGTCCCGCGCGCCCGCGCCGGCCACCATCACCTCCAGCCGATGCCGCGCCCCGGCAAAGGTCGCGCTTGCCCAGCGGGTCGACCGGATCGTCGCGATCGTCAGGGTGACGCCCGCCATGCCGGCATCCTTCACCAGCGCGCGTTCCAGCCGTGTCGCGGCGGTTGCGCGGCCGGTCATCGCATCCCCTCCGGATGCGCGGCGATGAAGGCTTCGATCCGCGCCACCGTCTCCGCCCGCGGCTGACGCCCGGCGATCAGGTCGTCGACCAGCCGGGGATCGTTGATCGTGCGGCGCCCGAAGGATGTCGGTCGCATCCCCGTGCATCGCAGATAACGCCGAACCGTGTTCACCAACATCCTGTCCTCCAAAGACTCGCAACCTCAATGTTCCACTAATGTTCTCGATGAATTTCCAACTTGTCTAGGATATTTCCTACAGATATTGTGCCGCTATGGACCCAATCGACCAACGCGCCGTGCTGGACGGCCTGATCGCCCGTGACGGTGTCAGCCTGTCGACGCTGTCACGCATGGTCGGGCGCAACGCGGCGTGGATGCAGCAGTATCTGCGGCGGGGGACGCCGCGCCTGTTGCCCGAGCGCGAACGCGGTCTGATCGCCGGGTTCTTCGGGGTGGACGAGGCGGTGCTGGGTGGCGCGACGCTGCCGACGATCGTCCGCGTGCCGCGCCTGGCGGTGTCGGTGTCGGCGGGGCCGGGGCGGCTGGTGACGAGCGAAGCGACGGTCGCGAGTGCGGGCTATGCCGCCGAGGATCTAGCGCGGCTGGGCATCCGGGCAAGCGATGCCGCTATCCTGGACGTGCGCGGCGAATCGATGCAGCCGACGCTGATCGATGGCGATCGCATCCTGGTCGATCGCGGCCAGCGCGTGCCGGGGCGCAAGACCGCGATCTGGGTGCTGCGCTGCGAGGACGAGTTGCTGGTCAAGCGGCTGGTGCGCGATGGCGACCAGTGGCGCATCCTGAGCGACAATGCGCCCGAGCGCCGGATGCCGCTGGCGCAGGTCGCGGTGCTGGGTCGCGTCGTCGAACTGGTGCGGCGGCTATAGCCTGTCGCGGTTCCGCGTCGGCGGGCGCGCAGCGGGATCAGCTTCTACGTCTGTCGCGCAGGTACAGCAGCACGCCGACGGCGATTCCCGCGAGCGCGCCGCCAATGAACCCCAGCGTCACCTGCCCCGTCGCCAGCCCGATCACGACGCCTGCGACCAGCAGCAGGATGAACGGCGCGCCGGCGCCAACGGGCTCGCGGGTAGGGGGTGTGTCGGCCATGGTGAATGCGCTGTGCCATGTCCCGCTTCCGGACGCCACCGTCCCGTTACGGGATGTCCGGGACGCCGCCGGACGTGTCCGGGCAGGGGCATTAACCCTCGTATCCCGCGGCCGGCGGGGCAAACCCTGTATCTGGCACGCCCATTGGAACGTGTGCGGGCGATGTACTTCGACGAAATCCTCGATATGCCCCTGCCGTATCTGGCGGGCCCCCAGGCCATTGCCGATGCGGACGCGCTGCTGGCCGAACATGGCGACGACGCCGGGATGGAAGCCGCGGCGCGCGCCGAGCACAGCCGCGACCAGGGCAATGCCGTGCAATTCTGCCACTGGCGCCAGATCGAGCGGCTGATCGTGCTGCTGGCGAGCGGGGACGTGGTCGGCACCGTCCACTAATCGATTGTCTGCCCTGACACGCCCGCGCTAGAGACGGGGGATGACCGGGCCCGTCCGCCGGCACCGCGCGCTGGCCTGTTGCCTGGCGTTCGTGCCGTTTCCCGCCCTTGCCCAGAGCGTGTCGCCCGCGCCGCAGACCCCCGCGCCTGCACCGCAGGGGGGAAGCGATACGCTCGACCCGATGTCGCCGATGACCGACATCCCCGGCATCGGCGTCGACTGGCCCGATCTGTCGAAAGCGCCGGCGGCGACCGATCCGGCATCGGACGCACGCGCCGATCTCGCGGCCGAGACGCGCTACAGCTACACGATCACCGGCATCGATGCGGTCGTGAGTCCGTTGCTGCGCGAGCGGTTCGACGCCGCATCCGTCCTGCGCGCCAACCGCGGCGACCCGGCCAACGCCGCGCAGATCGACCGGCGCGCGCGAGAGGACGCGGGGCTGCTGGAAACGCTGTTGAAGGCGGAGGGCTATTACGACGCGCGCATCGCGACGCGGGTCGAGCCGAGCGGCGGCGCGGTCGCCGTGACGCTCGATGTCGATGCCGGGCCGCTGTACCGCTTCGGCGGCGTGACCCTGGCCGGGGTCGAGCAGGCCGGGCCCAAAGCCGACGACCTGCGTGCCGCCTTCGGCTTGACGCCGCAGGCGCCGGTCAACAGCGACCAGATCGCCGCCGCCACCGACCGGCTGAAGACCGCGGTCGGCGAGGAGGGATTCGCCTTCGCCAAGGTCGGCGAGCCCGAGATCGTCGTCGATCGCGCGGCACGCACCGCGACGCTGGACCTGGCCGTCGCCCCGGGCACCGAACGCCGCTTCGGCCGCGTGACGATGACCGACACGCGCATCTTCGGCCCCGATCACGTCCAGGACATCGCGCGGTTCGTGCCGGGACAGGCTTTTACCGAAAGCGCGCTGGTCGATCTGCGCCGCGCGCTGATCCAGACGGGACTCGTCTCGTCGGCGAAGGTCGAGACGGTCGAGGGAGCGACGCCCGGCACGGTCGATGTCGCGGTGGCGCTGGAACCTGCGCCTCCGCGGACGATCGCGGGCGAGCTCGGCTACGGCACCGGCGAAGGCGCGCGCGCGGAGCTCAGCTGGACACATCGCAACCTGTTCCCGCCCGAAGGCGCACTGACCGTGCGCGGGGTGCTGGGCACGCGCGAGCAACTCGGCGCGCTGGTCTTCCGCCGCAACAATTTCCAGGGTCGCGACCGCGTCCTGACCGCGCAGCTGAGCGCCGCGCATACCGAACGCGACGCGTATCAAGCCGATACGCTGCAATTGTCGGGCTCGCTGGAGCGCCAGACCAACATCTTCTTCCAGAAGACCTGGACATGGTCGCTGGGCACGGAGCTGGTCGCGACGGACGAACGCGATGTCATACTGGATACCGGCCAGCCGCGGCGACAAACCTATTTCATCGCCGCATCGCCGACCAGCCTGACCTATGACGGGTCCGACGACCTGCTCAATCCGACCAACGGTTTCCGCCTGAGCGGACGGTTCAGCCCCGAACTGTCGCTGGTCGGCAGCGTGTTCGGCTATGCCCGCATCCAGGTCGACGGCAGCGTGTACCGCCCGGTCACCGACAGTGTCGTGCTGGCCGGGCGGGTGCGGCTGGGCACCATCGCCGGCGCACCGCGCGATGCCATCGCGCCGTCGCGGCGCTTCTACGCCGGCGGTGGCGCGTCGGTGCGCGGTTACGGCTTCCAGTCGATCGGCCCGCGCGACCCGAACAACGACCCGATCGGCGGGCGCAGCATCACCGAGTTCTCGATCGAGGCGCGGGTCAAGGCGTTCGGCAATTTCGGCGTCGTGCCGTTCTTCGATGCCGGCAACATCTACACCTCGCCGCTGCCGCAATTCTCGCGCTTCCGCTACGGCGCGGGCCTTGGCTTGCGCTATTATTCGAACTTCGGGCCGATCCGCATCGATGTCGGCACGCCGCTGAACCCGCAGCCGGGCGATCCTCGGATCGGCGTCTACGTATCGCTGGGGCAGGCGTTTTGAGCGAAGCGCCGACCGAGGATCACACGCCGCCGCCGCGCCCGGCGCACCGGTTGTGGATCGGGCGTTTCCTGGTCGCCGCGCTGCTGGTCGTCGCGGTGCTGCTGGCGGCCGCCGCGCTGCTCGATACGCAGATGGGGCATCGGTTCGTCGCCGACCGCATCGCCGCGCAGCGTCCGACCAACGGACTGCGCTATTCGGTCGGGCGGATCGAAGGGTCGCTGTACGGCAAGGCACGGCTGATCGACGTGCGCCTGCGCGATCCCGACGGGCTGGTGCTGCAGGTGCCGCGTGCCGAGCTCGACTGGCGACCCTTCGCGCTGGTCGCCGATCAGCTGGATATCCGCACGCTGACGATCCCCCAGGCGACACTGCTGAAGCTGCCGCGTCCGCTGAAGACGGGGCGCAAGGGCCCGATCCTGCCGCGGATCGACATCGCGATCGGCCAACTGCGCATCGATCGGCTGGATATCGCGCCTGCGGTCACCGGCATCGCGCGGACGGGGTCGCTGAGCGGCAATGCGGTCATCCGGTCGGGGCGGGCGATGGTCCGGCTGGACGCCGTGGTGCAGGGCAGCGACCGGCTGCGGCTGTTCCTGGATGCCGAGCCGGACCGCAATCGCTTCGATGTCGACGTATCGGCGCGCGGTGGTGCGCGGGGGGTGCTGGCCAAGCTGACCGGGATCGCCCGGCCGCTTGCCGCCGAAGTTCATGGCACCGGCGACTGGCGGCAATGGCGCGGCAACGCGCGGATGAACGCCGGGCAGGCGCGGATCGTCGATCTGGCGCTGGCCAATGATGCGGGCCGTTACGCCCTGAGCGGTACGCTGGCCCCGGCGAGCCTGGTCGGCGGCAAGCTCCAGCGGCTGAGTGCCCCGCGCATCCTGGTCAACGGTGCGGCGACGCTCGATCGGCGGCGACTGGACGGCACGCTGTCGCTGCGCTCGGGCGCGCTCAGCCTGGAAGCGACCGGCGAAGTCGATCTCGCCGCCAGCGTCTTCCGCAACGTGCGGATCGCCGGGCGCCTGCTTCGCCCGGCCGCGCTGTTCCCGGACACGTCCGGGCGAGACATCCAGTTGCGCGCGATCCTGGACGGAGCGTTCGCGACAGCCGGCATCGACTATCGCCTGACCGCCGCGCGTGTGCAGTTCGACGACACCGGCTTCGATTCCGTTCGCGTCGCCGGACGCTTCCGCCTGTCCGACCCACCGGTGATCGTCCCCGTCGACCTGACCGCCGCGCGGGTGACCGGGGTCGGCGACGTAGCGGGCGGCATCCTGCGCAACCTGCACGTCACCGGACCGCTCAGGGTGACCCCGCGCGATCTGACCGGCGACGGGCTGGTCCTGCGATCCGACAAGCTGAACGGCCGCATCACGCTGTTCCTCGACCTGCGCACCGGGCGGTATGACGTGGGCCTGAGCGGCGGGCTGCGCCGGTATCTGATCCCTGGCATCGGGCTGGTCGATGTCGAATCGCGATTAAGCGTCGTGCCGGGGCCGGGCGGCAAGGGCACGCGGGTCGTCGGGCGGGGCCAGGCGAGCGTCGTGCGGCTCGACAACGCGTTCTTCGCCGGCCTGACGAACGGCCTGCCGCGAATCACGACCGGGCTGGAGCGCGGCAACGACGGTATCCTCTACCTGCGCGGGCTGACGCTCACGTCGCCGGGGCTGACGCTCAGCGGCAACGGGTATCGCCGGCGGGATGGAACGTTCTTTTTCGAAGGATCGGGCGCCCAAGCGAAATACGGGGCGCTGACGCTCAAGCTCGACGGGCGGATCGAGCGGCCGACGATCGACCTGCTGCTGCGTCGTCCCGCCGATGCGCTGGGTCTGAGCGACGTGCGCGCGCATCTCGATCCGACGCCGCAGGGATTCGACTTCACCGCGGCGGGCGGATCGCGGCTGGGCGCGTTCCAGGCGGCAGGCGCCATTCTGCTGCCGGCGGGCGGCGACGCGCGTATCCAGGTCGCGCGGCTGGATGTCGCCGGTACGCGATCGACGGGCGCGCTGGACGTGGTGGAGGGCGGATTGAGCGGCAAGCTCGATGTCGCTGGGCGCGGGCTGGCCGGGTCGCTTGCCTTCCGGCCGCAGGGCGATGTCCAGCGGATCGACGTCCTGCTCGATGCGGACGCCGCCGACCTGAACGGCCTGCGCATCCGTCGCGGGCGGGTCGAGGCGGCGGTCCTGCTCGATCCCGCCGGCACGTCGATCGAGGCGACCATGACCGTGCAGGGGTTGCGCCGGGGCACGCTGTCGCTCGCGCGGGCCGCAGCGAACGTGAAGCTGGTCGGCGGGGTGGGTGAGATCCGCGCGTCGATCGCCGGCAGTCGCGGCCGCGCCTTTGCCATCCAGTCGGTGATCGCCGTCGCGCCGGATCGCTACACGGTGCAGGCGCAGGGGACCGTCGATCGCCGACCGATCGCGCTGACGACGCCTGCCGTGATCGTGCGCGATGGCGACGGCTGGCGGCTGGCGCCGGCGAAACTGACCTTTGCCGGCGGCGAGGCGCAGATCGGCGGGCGGTTCTCCAGTGCCGAGACCGCGATCGATGCCAGTCTCGCGCGGATGCCGCTGTCGGTGCTCGACATCGGCTATCCGGGGCTGGGGCTTGGCGGCAGCGCGACGGGGACGATGGCCTATGTCACGCGTGACGGCGCCGCGCCGACCGGCCGGATCGACATGACCGTGCGCGGCCTCACCCGCTCGGGCCTGGTGCTGTCGTCGCGTCCGATCGACGTCGGGATCGCCGGCACGCTGGATGCCACCCGTGCGGGCGTGCGCGCGGTGATGGCGAGCGGCGGGCAGACGATCGGCCGGGCGCAGATGCTGCTGTCGCCGCTGGGCCCTGGCGACCTGATGACGCGGCTGACCAATGCGCCGCTGTTCGGGCAGATCCGCTATTCCGGACCGGCCGACACGCTGTGGCGCCTGACCGGCATCGAGCTGTTCGACCTGTCCGGGCCGGTCGCGATCGGCGCGGACGTCAGCGGACGGCTGGCGAGCCCGCAGATCCGGGGTTCGCTGCGGACCCAGACCGCGCGGATCGAAAGCAGCACGACCGGCACCGTGCTGCGCAATCTGGCGGCGAGCGGCCGGTTCGGCGGATCGCGCCTTGTCATCGACCAGTTCACCGCGCAGGACAGCGGGACGGGGCGCGTGTCGGGCAGCGGCACATTCGACTTCGCCGCGGCGCGTGGTCTGGGCATCGACCTGTCGGTCCAGGCGGACGGCGCGCGCCTGATCGGTCGCGACGATATCTCGGCGACCGTGACCGGTCCGCTGCGCTTCAGCTCCGATGGGGCGGGCGGGATGATTTCGGGCCAGGTCGTCGTCGACCGCGGTCGCTACCGGCTGGGGCAGGCGGCGCAGGCGGTGCCGATCCCGCGGCTCAACATCCGCGAGATCAACGTGCCCGGCGGCGGGGACGAGGACGACTTACCTAGCGTGCCGTGGCAGCTCGATCTCGACGCGCGGATCGGCGAGGGGTTCGTCGTGCGCGGGCTGGGTCTCGACAGCCTGTGGTCAGGCAATCTCGAGATCGCCGGCGAGCCGACCAATCCGAAGATCACCGGTCGCCTGGACCTGGTCCGCGGCGATTACGAATTCGCCGGCCGCGAATTCGAGATCGACCGCGGCAACATCCGCTTCGACGGCAGCGTCCCCGCCAACCCCGCGCTCGACATCGCAGCGAACGCGAACACGCAAGGGCTGAACGCGACGATCCGCGTGACCGGCACGTCCGAGCGGCCCGAGATCGGCTTCACCAGCGTGCCCGCGCTGCCCGAGGACGAACTGCTGTCGCGGCTGCTGTTCGGCACATCGATCACCAGCCTGTCGGCGCCCGAGGCGTTGCAACTCGCCGCCGCGGTATCGGCGTTGCAGAACGGCGGCAACGGGCTGAACCCGATCAACGCGGTGCGCCGGGCCGCGGGCCTGGACCGGCTGCGCATCCTGCCTGCGGACCCGCAGACGGGAGCGGCGACATCGATCGCCGCGGGCAAGTTCCTGACGCGGCGGATCTATGCCGAGATCATCTCGGACGGGCAGGGCTATTCGGCGACGCGACTGGAATTCCAGGTCACGCGCTGGCTGTCGCTGCTGTCGTCGGTGTCGACGATCGGGCGGCAGAGCGTGAACGTGAGGGTGACCAAGGATTACTGAGCGGAGTGCGGGCGGCCAGCGATCTGCGCCAAGCAAATCGCGGACTCGCCACGTCGGGCAGCGGTGCCGGCGCAGCCGGCTCCGTCTGACAGCGTGGCGTCTATCTCTCTTCCGTTCGTGCTGAGCCTGTCGAAGCACCGCTCTGCGATACGCACGCCATGTCCTCGCAGCACGAAGAAGGGTGCTTCGACAAGCTCACCACGAACGGGGAGAGTTTCGGGACAGGTGTCGCGACGATTTCACCACTTCCTCACCTCCGCCTCATGCCGCTCACCCCGGCACCTGTCACACCGGGTCATCCCGATAACAGGAGAACCGACATGACCATTCTCACCCAAGATCCGCTCGGCCGACGCCTACGCATCGCCGCGTGGAGCGGCGCCGTCGCGCTGCTGGCGCTGCCGTTCGTCGCCATGCAGTTCACTCGCGAGGTGCAATGGACCGCGCTCGATTTCGTCGTCTTCGGCGCGATGCTGCTGGTCGCGGGCGGCGCCTTCGACCTGCTCACGCGAATGGCGGGCGGATGGCCGTACCGGATCGGCGCCGCGATCGGCGTTTTCGCAGGCTTCTTTCTCATCTGGGTCAATCTGGCGGTCGGTATCATCGGCAGCGAGGATAATCCCGCCAACCAGCTCTACGCCCTGGTCATCGCGATCGCGGTTGGCGGGGCGATCGTCAGCCATGCGCGCCCGAAGGGCATGGCCCGTACCTTCGCGCTCGCCGCCGCGGTGCAGCTTGCGATCGGCGCCCTGGCGCTTGCGATGGGCTGGGGCGAGGGCAGCCGCATATATCCGCGTGACATCATCGGAGCCACCCTGGTCATCACGACGTTATGGCTGGCAGCGGCCGGCGCCTTCGCCATTGCCGCGCGCAACGGAGACTGAACACATGAAGGCACGCGCGGCACGGATCGAGCGCACCGGCGGACCGGACGTGATCCAGTGGGTCGATGTCGATCTGCCCGAACCCGGCGAAGGCGAGGTGATGCTGCGCCACACCGCTGTCGGGCTGAACTACATCGACGCCTATTACCGCAGCGGGCTGTATCCGGTCGACCTGCCCACGGGCCTGGGCAGCGAAGCGGCGGGTGTGGTCGAGGCGGTCGGGCCGGGCGTGACCGCGGTGAAGCCCGGCGACCGCGTCGGCACGTTCGGCCCGACCCGCGGCGCCTATGCGACGGCGCGGATTGTGAAGGACGCTGCCCTCGTGCCGCTTCCGCAAGACATCGACGATCGCACCGCAGCGGCGCTGCTGTTGAAGGGCGGGACGACCGAATTCCTGGTCGACCGCTGTGCAAACGTCCAGCCGGGCCAGAGCGCCCTGGTCTGGGCCGCGGCGGGCGGCGTCGGGCATCTGCTGGTCGGCTGGCTGAAGGCGCGCGGCGCCACCGTCATCGGCATCGCCGGCGGGGCCGAAAAGGGCGCGGACGCCAAGCGTGCCGGCGCCGACCATGTGCTCGACCACCGCAGCGACGATATCACCGCGCGCGTGCGCGAGATCACCGGTGGCGCCGGCGTCGATGTCGTGTTCGATGGCGTTGGCAAGGCGAGTTGGGAGACATCGCTGAAGTCGGCAAGGCGTCGCGGGCTGATCGTCAGCTTCGGTAACGCATCGGGCGCGGTGGACGGCGTGAACCTCGGCACGCTCTCGGCGCACGGATCGTTGTTCGTCACGCGCCCGACGTTGTTCGATTATTATGTCACGCCGGACGAACGCGCGGCCGGGTTCGACGCGGTATTCGGCATGGTCCGCGACGGCCACATCCGGCCGGAGATCGGCCAGACCTTTGCGCTGGAGGATGCCGCCGATGCCCACCGCGCGATGGAGGCGGGCGAGACGCGCGGGAGTACGCTGCTGATCCCGGCTTGACCCCCGTCCATTCGCCCTGAGCTTGTCGAAGGGCTGCCCGTTTTCTTCGCGCCCTGTGCTTGCGGATAGAAAGAAGGGCAGTGCTTCGACACGCTCAGCACGAACGGATTTTGGTGTGCCCTTCACTCAACCCGGGTAATTCGCGCCCTTGAGCAACCCCGCCAGATGCGCGGCATTCGACGCGACCATCTTCGCGGTCTTCGTCACCTTTTCGGGTGTTTCCGGCAGGTCCTGGAAATCGACCGATCCCATCGCCTCGCCGACCCAGTAGCACGCGGCGACCGCCGGGATGGTCCAGCCGGTGTCGTTCAGCGACTGGAACAGTTGCGCCGAGCTGAAATGTGCGCCGTCCTCGTTGCCGACGATCGCTGCGACGGCAACCTTCCCGTACGACGGCATCCGACCCTGGTCGTCGGTTTCGCCGATGAAGGCGTCCATCCGCTCCAGCACGCGTTTCGCGATGCTGCCGATCTGGCCCATCCAGATCGGGCCACCGAAGATCAGGATGTCGTGGTCGAGGATCTTCTTGCGCATCAGCGGCCAGTCGTCGCCCGGGCCTTCGTTGCTGGTGACGCCGGGCTTCACGTCGCAGGCGGCGACGCGGATCGTCTCGGTCAGTTCGACGTCATGTTCGGCGAACGCGCTTTCCAGCACCGCGATCATCGCGTCGGTCGAGCTCTTGTCGGCGGCGTTTGCCTTCAGGGTACAGTTGAGAGCGATCGCCTTCAGCTTGGCCATGTCATGTCTCCGGGAGCAGGGTCCCGGACAGACGCGTCACCGCCGCGAGCGTTCCTTCGATAGCCGGCTAAGGAGCGCTGCCGAACGCAGTGCCTGGCGGGGGATCGAGGCGAGGTCCACCCATTCGCCCTCCGCATGGGCACCGGTGCCGGCGGCACCCAGTCCGCCGATCGTCGCGACATCGGCCGCGACGAAGCCCGAATCCGCCGCGCCGCGCTTCAGCGGGTCGAGCGGCGGCGTCTCGGGCAGGCCCAGGTCGCGGTTGACCGCGTTCAGCTTGGCCAGCAGCGCGGTGTTGGCATCGGTCGGCGCCATCGGCGGGTAGCTGTCGGAGAAGCTGAGCGTCGCCGACGTGAGCGGCAGGTGTTGCCCGACGATGCCCGCCATCTTGGCCCGCACGCCCGCATCCTGTTCGGGCGTCAGCGTGCGCAGGTCGCCGCGGGCGATCGCGTCGGCTGCGATGACGTTGGTCTTGCCCGTCGCGGTCACGTCGACCCCGGCCGCGTCGATCGTCGCCGGCGTGCCGCCGGCCAGCACGCCGACATTATAGGTCAGATTGGGCTCTGGCAGGTCACGGCGAAACTGATCGAGGATGCGCGCCATCTCGTAGATCGCGCCATATCCCATCTTCTCGTTGAAGATGCCGGCCGAATGGCCGGTCTTGCCCTTCGTGCGCAGTTCCCAGCTTGCCGCGCTCCGCCGGGCGATCGTGCCCCATTCCTTGCCGTCCTCGACGTACAGCCCTTCATATTCCAGCGCATAGTCGGCCGCCTTGCCCGCCGCGACCAAGCCACCGCGCGCAACGCTGAGCGGTGTCCCGGTCTTCTCCTCGTCACCGGTCAGGTACACGGTGATGGCGGCATCCTTCAGCGTGCCTGCCGCCTGCATCGCCCGCAGCGCCGCGACGATGACGACCAGGCCGCCCTTGTCGTCGCCCGATCCCGGTCCGGTCAGCCTGGTCCCCGCGCGCACGGCCTTCTGGAACGGCGATGATGGCTCGAACACGGTGTCGAGGTGTCCGATCAGCAGGAGTTTCGCGCCCTTGCCGGGCTTGGTCGCAACCAGATGTCCCGCACGGCCGGCAGCCGACTGGTCCTCCCAGGTGACGGCGAAGCCCAGCGGCTCCAGCTCGGCGCGCATCATCGCCCCGACCTTCGTCACGCCATCCAGGTTCAACGAGCCGGAGTTCTGCTTCACGAGGCGCGTCAGCAGGTCGATCGTGCGGGTGTCCTCCGCAGCGATGGTCTTGCGCATCGTTGCGACCTGCGCAGGGGTCTGGGCGGCGGCAGGGGAGGCGGTCAGGACCAGAGCGAAGAAAGCGGCGGCGTGTTTCATGGCGACAGGCTATCACGATCACAGCGCTTGTCGACATGAAAGCGATCGCTTTCACGATTTTTCTTGCAAGCGAGCGCATACATTGACATTGATGACAGCGAACGCTGGCATGATGAGCGACTGTGATGCGGGTGAAGACCGTCAAGGACATCGGACTCCTGATCCGCGATCGCCGTCGGACCCTGGGCTGGGATCAGCAGATGCTGGCCGACCGGGTCGGCGTCAGTCGGCTGTGGATCAGCGAGGTCGAGAATGGCAAGCCGCGCGTTCAGCTCGACCTCGTCCTCCGGGCGCTGGCAGTGCTCGACCTGCCGGTCGATATCGGCAGTGTCCGCCCGGTGATGGAGGAGAGTCGATCGGCCACGCTTATCCGCCGCGCGCTGTCGGATCTGTGATGCGATGAACGAACTCGTCGTTCTGCTGGATGCGAAGCGCGCAGGGGTTGTCCGCTACGCCAACGATCGCCTGTCGTTTTCGTATGACGACGCTTGGCGCGCCGACCCTGACGCCTACCCGTTGTCCCTGTCGATGCCACTGGCGCTGCGCGATCATGATGATCTGCCGATCCGCGCCTTCATCTGGAACCTGCTGCCCGACAATGATCGGACGCTCGACCGCTGGGCGCGGCAGTTTCACGTCTCTGCCCGAAATCCCTTCCGACTGATCGCCGCGGTAGGGGAGGATTGTGCGGGGGCGGTCCAGTTCGTGATGCCCGAGCGCGCCGACGTTCTGATAGCCGAGGGGCCGGACAGCGGCGACGTTGCCTGGATCGACGAAGCCGAGGTCGCCCGACGGCTGCGCTCGGTCCTCGACGATGCCGCCAGTGGCCGGACGGCGGGTGACAATGGGCAATTCAGCCTTGCCGGCGCCCAGCCGAAGACCGCCCTGCTGTTCGAAGACGGCCGGTGGGGCATCCCGTCTGGACGAATCCCGACGACGCACATCCTGAAACCCCCGGCACGGGCGCTGCCCGGGCATGCCGAAAACGAGCATTTCTGCCTTAACCTTGCGCGCAGGATGGGCTTGCGGGCCGCGCGGTCGCAGGTTCGCGGGTTCGAGGATCAACTTGCCATCGTCGTTACCCGCTACGATCGCGTACGGCTTCCCGGCGAATCCTGGGTGCGGCTCCATCAGGAGGATATGTGCCAGGCGCTCGGCGTGCTGCCGCAGAAGAAATACCAGAATGAAGGCGGACCCGGTCCCGAGGCGATCGTGGCGCTGCTGCGGGAGCAGGGCTCCATGGCTGTGGACGGCGGGGACATGGCGGATGCCGATGTCGATCGCTTCGTCGATGCGCTGATGTTCAACTGGCTGATCGCCGGCACCGACGCCCATGCCAAGAACTACAGCCTGTTGATCGGCGGGCTCGGCACCGTCGTCCTGGCGCCGCTATATGATATCGCCAGCGCCTTCGGGCTTGCCGACATCGCGCCGCAGAAGATGAAGCTGGCGATGAAGATCAACGACTATCCCGTCGCGCGCGTCCTGCCGCATCATTGGCAGGAATGGTCGGAGCGGGTGGGACTGGAAAGCTGGGAGGTGCTCAACCGATTGTTCGCCATGGCCGAATCTCTGCCGGCGGCAATCGATAGGGTGGCTGCGGAGATGCGCGGCGAGGGGTTGGATCACCCGGTGATCGACCGTCTGGCGACGATCCTGACGGATCGGGCGAAGCGGATCGCGGCGATGGGTTGAAGAAAGGGCGCCCGGATCGCTCCGGACGCCCTTTTCAAATCCCGCCGCGGCGAAGCCGCGTTGTCGGTCGTAGCTGGGCTACGCCGGCCGGGCTGGCGGTGTCTCGCGGATAGCTTGCGCTATCCGCGTGCACCTTAGCCGCTGTAGTACATGTCGAATTCGACCGGGCTCGGCGTCATTTCCCAGCGGGCGACGTCGGCGCGCTTGATCTCGACATAGGCTTCGATCTGGTCCTTGGTGAACACGTCGCCCTTCAGCAGGAAGTCCATGTCGGCTTCCAGGCAGTCGAGCGCCTCGCGCAGCGACCCCGCGACGGTCGGCACTTCGGCCAGTTCGGCCGGCGGCAGGTCGTACAGGTTCTTGTCCATCGCCTCGCCCGGATGGATCTTGTTCTGGATGCCGTCCAGGCCTGCCATCAGCAGCGCGGCATAGGCGAGGTACGGGTTGGCCAGCGCGTCGGGGAAGCGCACTTCGACGCGCTTCGCCTTGGCGCCCGTGCCGTACGGGATACGGCACGATGCCGAGCGGTTGCGGCTCGAATAGGCAAGCAGCACCGGCGCTTCATAGCCCGGGACCAGCCGCTTGTAGCTGTTGGTCGTCGGGTTGGTGAAGGCGTTGACCGCCTTCGCGTGCTTGATGATGCCGCCGATGAAGTACAGGCACATGTCGCTGAGGCCCGCATAGCCGTTGCCAGCGAACAGCGGGGTCTTGCCTTCCCAGATCGAGAAGTGCGTGTGCATCCCCGAGCCGTTATCTTCCTTGATCGGCTTCGGCATGAACGTCGCCGTCTTGCCATAGGCGTGCGCGACCTGGTGGACGACGTACTTGTAGATCTGCATGCGGTCGGCAGTCGTCGTCAGCGTGCCGAAGGTCAGGCCCAGCTCGTGCTGCGCGGCGGCGACCTCGTGGTGGTGCTTGTCGCAGGGCAGACCCATTTCGAGCATGGTCGACACCATCTCGCCGCGGATGTCGACGGCGCTATCGACCGGCGCGACGGGGAAGTAGCCGCCCTTGGCGCGCGGACGGTGCGCCATGTTGCCGCCTTCATATTCGCGGCCCGAATTGCCCGGCAGTTCGATGTCGTCGAGCTTGTAGTAGCTGGACGAATAGGTGTTCTCGAACCGCACGTCGTCGAACATGAAGAATTCGGCTTCGGGGCCAACGTACACGGTGTCGCCGATGCCCAGAGTCTTGACGTACGCCTCGGCGCGCTTGGCAGTCGTGCGCGGATCGCGGGTATAGCCCTCGCCGGTCGACGGCTCCAGGATGTCGCAGAACACGATCAGCATCGGGGTGGCCGAGAACGGATCGGTGTAGACCGCGTCCAGATCCGGCTTCAGGATCATGTCGGATTCGTTGATCGCCTTCCAGCCCTCGATCGACGAACCGTCGAACATCAGGCCGTCGGTCCACTCGTCCTCGCCCATCACGCTCGCGACCATGGTCAGGTGCTGCCACTTGCCCTTGGGATCGGTGAAGCGCAGATCGACCCACTCGATCTCTTCGTCCTTGATCTTCTGCAGTACGTCGCTGGCCGTATTCGCCATGGTTATGCCCTTCGTTCTGGATGGAACGCCGCCCGCCGGGACGGCAGAATCATGTTGCGCCGCAGCGCCGCGCTTTTCACCGAAAGTTGCTGGCCGTCAAATCGCGTTCTCGTTGCGCTCGCCGGTGCGGATGCGCAACGCCGTCTCGATCGGGATCACGAAGATCTTGCCGTCGCCGATGCGGCCGGTCTGGGCGGCGGCGGCGATCGCTTCGACCACGCGGTCGGCCAGCGCGTCCTCGACGACGACTTCCAGCTTCACCTTCGGCAGGAAATCGACGACGTATTCGGCGCCGCGATACAGTTCGGTGTGACCCTTCTGCCGACCAAAGCCCTTGGCCTCGGTCACGGTGATGCCGCTGACGCCCACGTCGTGCAGCGCTTCCTTCACTTCATCGAGCTTGAACGGCTTGATGATGGCTTCGATCTTTTTCACGTGAATTCTACCCCCGGCTGCCGGACCGGCGCCAATCTCTCCGATCCCGCGCGTTGCAGCAAGCGTGCCAGACGCCGAATGGTCGATTCCCTGGATGTTGCCGGGATGATCGCGCGCGGCCGTGCCTTGAAAACGGGCAATACACCCGCACATGCCCGAATATGCGGCACCGTAACCATGTGATCGACCGTCCCGACCATTGGCTCGCGCCGCACGATCTGCGCGCGGCGGGTGTCGCGCAGCGCGAGATCGCCGAGGCGGCGGAGGACGCCGACCGATTCGGCACGATCGCGACGATCGCCGGCGTCGATACGTCGATGAAATGGCGTGACAGCCGCGGGCCGATCCACGCCGCCGCCGCGCCGATCGGCTGGCCCCGCGCGGCGCCACGGCCGGCAGCGAGCGTGTCGATGATCCCGGCGATCCCGTACATCCCCGGCTATCTGGGCTTCCGCGAAGCCCCGGCGATCATCCAGGCGGTCGATCGACTGGAGCGCCGCCCCGACCTGCTGATCGTCGATGGCCACGGCCGCCCGCACCCGCGCCGCTGCGGCATCGCGGTGCATGTCGGCGTGCTGCTGGACATCCCCAGCATCGGCTGTGCGAAGTCGATCCTGTGCGGTGAGGTCGAGGGTGAACTGGGCCCCAACGTCGGTGACCGCGCGCCCATAGTCGATCGTGGCGAACTGGTCGGCTACGCGGTGCGCACGCGACCGAAGACCACGCCCGTCTACATCGGCAGCGGCCACCGCATTTCGCTCGACACCGCGGTCGACTGGATTCTCAAACTCAGCGACGGCCGCCGCCTGCCGCTGCCGATCCGGCTGGCCCATGACGCGGCCAACGCCGCGCGGCGGGAGTACGAAGCCGCCGCTCAATAAGGCGGTCGGTCGAACCCGGCGGGGCTGGTGGTGAAGATCTCGCAGCCGTCTTCGGTGATGCCGATCGAATGTTCGAACTGCGCCGACAGCGACCGGTCGCGCGTCACGGCGGTCCAGCCGTCGTCGAGCAGCTTCACGTCCGGGCGACCGATGTTGATCATCGGTTCGATGGTGAAGAACATGCCCGGCCGCAGCTCAGGCCCGGTGCCGGGGCGGCCGACGTGGACGACTTCCGGCGCGTCGTGGAACAGCTGGCCGAGACCATGGCCGCAGAAATCGCGGACGACGCCGTAGCGGTGCTTTTCGGCGTGCTGCTGGATCGCGTGGGCGACGTCGCCCATGTGGTTGCCCGGCTTCGCCTGCTCGATGCCGAGCATCAGGCATTCGTAGGTGACGTCGACCAGCCGCTTCGCCTTGATCGGCACCGCGTCGCCGACCAGGTACATGCGGCTGGAATCGCCGTGCCAGCCATCGACGATCGGCGTCACGTCGATGTTGACGATGTCGCCGTCCTTCAGCGTGCGGTCGCTGGGGATGCCGTGGCAGACGACGTGGTTGATCGAGATGCAGGTGCTGTGCGTGTAGCCGCGATAGCCGAGCGTTGCCGGGACTCCGTCGCGCGCGAGCATCTCGCGGTGGACGATGTCGTTCAGTTCCTGCGTCGTCACGCCAGGCACCACGTGCGGCACGATGGCGTCGAGCACTTCGGCCGCCGCGCGTCCGGCCTTGCGCATCCCGGCGAAGCCGGCGGGGCCGTGCAGGCGGATGGCCCCGGTGCGGGCCAGCGGAGCGTCGTCGGTCACATAATCGGTCATGTCCGCGCATATAGCGAGGTGGACCGGCTTTCGCTATGTCGGCGCGCATGAACGAACGCATCTGGACCGCCGCCCTGATCGTCATCGGTGACGAAATCCTGTCGGGCCGCACGCAGGACAAGAATATCGCGCAGCTGGCGAGCTGGCTGAACGTCCAGGGCATCCGACTGGCCGAGGTCAGGGTCGTGGCCGACGTCGAGGACGCGATCGTTGAGGCGGTGAACGCCCTGCGCGCGCGGAACGACTATCTGTTCACCACCGGCGGGATCGGCCCGACGCACGACGACATCACCGTAGATGCGATCGCCAAGGCGCTGGGCGTCGCGGTCGAGGTCCACCCGGACGCGCGGGCGACGCTGGAGCGCTATTACGAAACCCGCGGCGGGCTGACCGACGCGCGGCTGCGCATGGCTCGGGTGCCGGCAGGCGCTACGCTGATCGAGAACCGCGTCTCTGGCGCGCCCGGCATCCGCCATGGCAACATCTTCATCATGGCGGGCGTGCCGCACATCACCGCCGGTATGCTCGATGCGCTGACGGGCACGCTGGAGGGCGGGCGCCCGGTGCAGTCGGTGACGCTCGGTTGCTGGGTGGCCGAAAGCGAGGTCGCCGACACGCTGCGCAGCGTGGAAAAGGATCACCGCGGCACCGACGGTGGCGAAGTGTCGATCGGCAGCTACCCCTTTTTCCGCGATGGGCGGACGGGCGCGAACTTCGTCGTCCGCTCGCCCGACGCCGACCTGCTGGAGGCGTGCGTCACCGACCTCGCCGCGCGCCTGACCGATCTGGGCCATCCGGTGACGCGCGACGGGATCTGAGGCGTCAGCTCGGGTGGGCTTCGGCCTCGGCGATTTCGGACGCCGGTGACGTGGTGGCGGTCGGCTGATCCAGATCGTTCTCGGTCACGATGACCACATCGTCACCCGCCGCGCGGCCGAGCGCGACGAGAGCGGCCTCGCCAATCGCGTCCTGCGAGCGCGCGAAGTCCGTCGCCGGCGTATCCGAAACGCGCCCGGTCAGTGCCTCGATCACGCTATGGCGGACGGCGAAGTCGTAGGTCTCGCCATCGACCTCGCCGCGGAATTCGACCTGCAGGTCGGCGGGATTGTCGACGACGCTCGCCGGATCGATGGTGATGCCGTTGTCGGCCATGGCGCTGCTCCTGAAATGCGTTCGGGAGCCAAGCGCAGGAAGGGGGAGAGCGGTTCCGGTCTCCTCGTCATCCCAGCGAAGGCGGAGGTTCCATCTCCCGCGCTGACCAAGAGGCCTGTCCGGGAGATGGATTCCCGCCTTCGCGGGAACGAGGGTCAGGTCAAAAGCGGATGATCTGCCGCACCGCCTTCCCTGCATCGAGCGCGTCGAAGCCGGCGTTGATTTCCTCCAGCGTCAGATAGCCGCTGACGAGGCGATCGACCGGCAAGCGCCCCGCCCGGTACAGCGCGATGAAGCGCGGAATGTCGCGCGTCGGCACGCAGGTGCCGATGTAGCTGCCCTTCAGGGTCCGTTCCTCGGCGACCAGCGAGACGATGTTGACCGGCAGCACGGCGTCGGGCGGAGGCAGGCCGGCGGTGACGGTGGTCCCGCCGCGCGCAGTCATCGCAACTGCGCTTTCGAGCGCGCGGAAGGCGCCGGCCATTTCGAGCACGATGTCGCAGCCGCCGCCGGTCAGCGCGCGAACCTCAGCCACCGCGTCCGGCCCCGCCTGGACGGTCGCGGTCGCGCCGAGGCGTTGGGCGAGCGCCAGCTTGTCCGCGTCGAGGTCGACCGCGATCACCTGCGCTGCGCCCGCCGCCAGCGCGCCGAGTACGGCGGCGAGGCCGACACCGCCCAGTCCGATCACGGCGACGCTCTGGCCCGCCCTGACCTCGGCGGTGTTCACCACCGCGCCGACGCCGGTCAGCACCGCACAGCCGAACAGCGCGGCTTCGTGGAGCGGCAGGTCGCGGTCGATCTTCACCAGCGAGCGGCGCGAGACGACCGCGTGGCTGGCAAAGGCCGAGCAGCCGAGATGATGGTGGATCGCCGTGCCGCAATCGTCGGCCAGTCGGATGTCGCCCGCCAGCAGCGTGCCCGCGCCGTTGGCCTGTGCGCCGGGCTCGCACAGCGCGGGCCGCCCGCCTGCGCACGGCACGCAGTGGCCGCAGCTCGGCACGAAGACCATGACGACGTGATCGCCGGGCGCAAGGTCGGTGATGCCTGGCCCGATGCCCTCGACCACCCCGGCCGCTTCATGCCCCAGCGCCATCGGCAGCGGGCGCGGGCGCTGGCCGTTGATGACCGACAGGTCGGAATGGCACAGCCCCGCCGCGGCGATGCGGACCAGCACTTCGTCGCGGCCCGGCGGTTGCAGCTCCAGCGTCTCGATGCGCAGCGGCCGGCTGTCGGCATAGGGGCGCGGGGCCTCGCGGGTGCGCAGGACGGCGGCGGTGATCTGCATGAGCCGACGATGCGCGCCCCGCCGCGAAACCGCCAGTCCGATTAGCGCTTTGGCGTGGTCGTCGGCGCCGCTACACCTGTCGACGATGTCGAAACGCCCGTTCCGCCCGCGCGCTGCCTATCGCCACTGGCAACCCATCGTGACCCGGTGGAGTGACAACGATATGTACGGGCACGTCAACAATGCGATCTACTACCACTGGTTCGATACCGCGGTGAACAGCTGGCTGTTCGCGGACGGGCTGTTGGACGTGACGACAGGCGGGACGATCGGCCTCGTCGTCGAAACCGGATGCCGGTACGCCCGGCCGTTGTCCTACCCGCAAGCCGTGGAGATCGGGCTGGCGGTCGAGCGGGTGGGAACGTCGAGTGTCGCCTACGCCCTCGGTGCCTTTGCCGCAGGCGAGGATGCTGCCGCCGCCGAAGCCCGCTTCGTCCACGTCTATGTCGATCGCACCGATCGTCGTCCGCGCCCGCTTGCCGACACGTGGCGCGCCGCGCTCGCCACCCTCACTCTCGATCAGGATACCGCTCATGCGTGAAGCCGCTATCATCGCCACTGCCCGCACCGGCATCGGCAAGGCCTATCGCGGTTATTTCAACGCGACCGAAGCGCCCGCGCTCGCCGGGTTCGCGATGAACGGCGCGATCGAGCGGGCGGGGATCGACCCGGCGCGGATCGACGACATCTTCTGGGGCGTGGGCAGCCAGTGGGGCGAGCAGGGCGGGAACGCGGGGCGCATGGCGGTGTTCGCCGCCGGCCTGCCGCAATCGGTGCCGGCGTTCACGCTCGATCGCAAATGCGGCTCCGGCCTGACCGCGGTGGCGCTGGCTGCACGCTCGATCATCGCCGGCGACATCGACGTGGCGCTGGCCGGCGGCATGGAATCGATCAGCCACACCGTGACCAGGGGCGCGCCGCGGATGGCAGCGACCTCGGTGACCGACAAGGTGCCACACGCGACGATGGCGATGATCGAGACCGCCGAAGTCGTCGCCGAACGCTATGGCATCAGCCGCGAGGCGCAGGACCGCTACGCCGCCGAGAGCCAGCAGCGCGCCGCAGCCGCCGGGCCCCGCATCGCCGAGGAAATCGTCCCCGTGACGGTCGAAAAGGCGCTGATCGACAGGGACGGCACCGTCACCGGCACCGAGACGGTGACCGTCACGTCGGACGAAGGCGTCCGCGCCGGGACCACCTATGACGCGCTGTCCGCCCTGCGCACCGTCTGGTCGGGCGGGACCCTGGTGCCGGAGGGCCGGTCGATCACCGCGGGCAACGCCAGCCAGCTGTCGGACGGCGCCGCCGCGCAGATCGTCATGGACCGCGCCACGGCGGAAGCGGAGGGCAGGGAGATCCTGGGGCTCTACCGCGGCTTCCAGGCGGCAGGCTGCGCGCCTGAGGAAATGGGCATCGGTCCGGTCTTCGCGATCCCCAAGCTGCTGGAGCGCGCCGGGCTGTCGGTCGCCGATATCGGCCTGTGGGAGCTGAACGAGGCGTTCGCCAGCCAGTGCCTCTACTGCCGCGATACGCTGGGCATCGATCCCGCCCGGTACAACGTCAACGGCGGCGCGATCGCGGTCGGCCACCCGTTCGGCATGACCGGATCGCGCCTCGTCGGCGCGGCCCTGCTGGAGGGACGGCGGCGCGGCGTGCGTTACGTCGTCGTCAGCATGTGCACCGCCGGCGGCATGGGCGCGGCGGGCCTGTTCGAGATCGTCTGAGCGCTCAGGCCGCTTCGCGCTCCAGCGTCTCGCTGGCCTCGACCCAGCGCGCCTCGGCCGCGGCGATCTGGTCGGTCAGCTCGGCGCGTCGCTTCATCAGGTCGCTCATCGACAGCTTGGCGAGCTTGGGCTCGGCGGTCGCGGGATCGAACATCGCGCGATCGACCGCGGTGCGCTCCTTTTCCAGCCGCGCCATTTCGGCCTCGGCGTCCTTGGCGGCGGCGCGCGCGGCCTTTTCCGCCTCGCGCGCGGCGGCGGCGGCTGCCTTGTCCTTCTTCTTCGGCTTGTCGGCCTTCGGCGTGTCGTCGCCCGCCAGGATCATCGCGATATAGTCGTCCAGGCTGCCGTCGAATTCCTTTGCCGCGCCGTCCGCCACCAGCACCAGCCGGTCGGCGGTCAGTTCGACCATGTGGCGATCGTGGCTGACCAGGATGACGGCGCCCGAGTAGGCATTGAGCGCCTGGACCAGCGCCTCGCGCGCGTCGACGTCCAGGTGGTTGGTCGGCTCGTCGAGGATGAGGAGGTGCGGCGCGTCGCGGGTGATGATGGCGAGGGCCAGGCGCGCACGCTCGCCGCCCGACAGCTTGCCGACCTTCGTCGTCGCCTTGTCGCCCGAAAAGCCGAAGCGCCCCAGCTGCGCGCGCACCGCGGCGGGTGACGCGCCCTTCATCGTGCGCGTCATGTGTTCGAGGGGCGTGTCGTCGGTGTCGAGTTCCTCGACCTGATACTGGGTGAAATAGCCGACGTTCATCTTGCCGGACGCCGCCATCGAGCCCGCCATCGGCGCGAGCTGTGCCGCCAGCAGGCGAGCGAGCGTCGTCTTGCCGTTGCCGTTGCGGCCCAGCAGCGCGATGCGGTCGTCGGGGTCGATGCGCAGGTTGAGCCGCTTCAGGATCGGCGTGTCGCCATAGCCGACATCGGCCAGGTCGAGCGTGATGAGCGGCGGGCGCAGTTCGCTGGGGTCGGGAAAGCCGAAGCTCAGTGTCGGGTCGTTCGCCAGTTCGGCGATCGGCTGCATCTTGGCCAGCAGCTTCATCCGGCTCTGCGCCTGCTTGGCGGTCGAGGCGCGGGCGGAGTTGCGCGCGACATAGTCCTGCAGCTTGGCGCGCTGGATGTCCTGGTTCGCCTTGGCCGCGGCCAGCTGCGCCATGCGTTCGGCGCGCTGCTTCTCGAACGCGTCGTAGCCGCCGGCATAGAGCGTGATCTTGCCGTTCTGCAGGTGCAGGATGTGATCGACGACGTTGTTCAGGAAATCGCGTTCGTGGCTGACGACGACGATCGTCGCGCGGTAGTCGCGCAGGAAGTCCTCCAGCCACATGACGGCTTCGAGATCGAGGTGGTTGCTGGGCTCGTCGAGCAGCAGCAAGTCGGGCTGCGAGAAGAGCAGGGCGGCCAGCGCCACGCGCATCTTCCACCCGCCCGAGAAGCTGTCGAGCGGCCGGTTCTGTGCCTCGTCGTCGAAACCGAGACCCAGCAGGATGCGGCTGGCGCGCGCCGGTGCGGTATAGGCGTCGATCGCGATCAGCCGTTCGTAGGCGTCGCCCAGCGTGTCGGGGTCGACGTCGGTTTCGACCAGTTCCATCAGCTTGGCGCGCTCGACATCGGCTTCCAGCACGGTCTCGAACGGGGTCTTTTCGCCCGACGGCGCTTCCTGCGCGATATAGCCGATCTTGGCGCCGCGCGGCATGTCGGCCGAGCCTTCGTCGGGTTCGAGCATACCGGCGATCACGCGGACCATCGTCGACTTGCCGGCGCCGTTGCGACCGATCAACCCGACGCGGCTGCCCGGCGGCAACGCGGCCGAGGCGCGATCGAGGATCGTGCGCCCGCCGAGGCGGACGGTGATGCCGTTCAGATTGAGCATGGGCGCGCGGATACAGGCACGCGGGGCTTATCGCAACCGCGGGCGCTATTCCTTCAGCTTGCGCGGCTTCAGGCTGGTCCCCACGCCGCCCGATGTCATCGTCACGCCGACGAACCCGCAGCCATAGGTCATCAGCTGGCGTCCGCAGTGGTCGATCTTGTCCTCCAGCAGGCGGTCGCGCACCGTCAGCACCTGATCGCGCGCGGCGATGCCGACCAGCGGCACGCGATACCGGCGATCGGCCTCGCGCTGGCCGCACACGGTCACCTCGTCGGTCGCGGCGGTCCGGTTGCACGGCACTTCGGCGCGGGTCGCGGTGCGATAGGCGGTCAGGTCGTAGGGCGTGTCGGCGACCAGCAGAAGGGCGATCAGCGGCAACGGCATGGGCGACGGGCTCCGTAAAGAGATCGACCGTTACTCTGCCCCAGCCGCTTTGCCTCGACAAGGCCGGGCGCGCCGGGTAACGCGCGGCCAAAGTTCGCGGCCCCAGCCGGCCGACCACGAGAGGGGATGAGATGACCGACACCGCCAGCAAGGTCCTGGACCGCGTCCTGGTGCTCGAGATGGTGCGCGTGACCGAAGCGGCGGCGATCGCCGCGTCGAAGCTGGTCGGGCGCGGCGACGAGAAAGAGGCGGACGCCGCCGCCGTCGAGGCGATGCGCGAATCGCTCAACGGCCTCTACATGGACGGCACCGTCGTCATCGGCGAAGGCGAGCGCGACGAAGCGCCCATGCTCTATATCGGTGAAAAGGTCGGCTCGGCGATCGGCACCGGTCCCAAGATCGACATCGCGCTCGACCCGCTGGAAGGGACGACGATCACCGCCAAGGCGGGGCCGAACGCGCTTGCCGTGCTGGCGATCGCCGAGGAGGGCCAGCTGCTGAACGCGCCCGACGTATACATGGAAAAGCTGGCGGTCGGTCCGGGCTATCCGGCGGGCATCATCGACCTCGCCAAGTCGCCGACCGAGAACGTCCGCGCGGTGGCCGCGGCCAAGGGTGTCGGGCCGAACGAGATCACCGTCTGCGTCCTCGACCGCCCGCGCCACGAGGCGCTGGTAGCGGAGCTGCGCAGCATCGGCTGCGGCGTGATGCTGATCGGCGACGGCGATGTCGCGGGCGTCATCGCGACGACCGATCCGGAGACGACGGTCGATATGTACATGGGCTCGGGCGGCGCACCCGAAGGCGTGCTGGCCTGCGCTGCGCTGCGCTGCATCGGCGGTCAGTTCAAGGGCCGCCTGCTGTTCCGCAACGACGCCGAGCGCGGCCGCGCGGCGAAGTGGGGCGTGACCGACCTCGACAAGATCTACGACCTGACCGAACTGGCCAAGGGCGACTGCATCTTCGCCGCGACCGGCGTGACCGACGGCTCGCTACTGGCCGGCGTGAAGCGCAAGGGCGGCAAGATGACGACCGAGAGCGTCGTGATGCGCGCATCCAGCGGCACCGTGCGCTGGGTGAAGGGCGAGCATCGGATCTAAGCGGGGACGCGCGGTCTGCGCCGGCAGACCGCTGACTCGCCCTGTCGATCGATCCCGCGAAAGTCCTGCTTTCTTGAGGGAGCCTTGCGCGTAGGGCGTGGTCGCCGTGCTGACGGGCGAGCGTCAGCCGGTAAAGATACTCCACAGCAGCGTGACGTTCAGCGAGATCACCACCGCGCAGATCATCCATGCCGCGTATTTCAGCCAGCCGCGGTTGGCGTGCGGCCCCATCCGCGCCGGATCGCCCGTGAGCTGTACCAGCGGCACCATCGCGAACGGGAGTTGCAGGCTGAGCACGACCTGGCTCAGCACCAGCAATCGCGCGGTGCCGCTTTCGCCGTACAGCCCTGCGACGATCGCGGCGGGGATGATCGCCAGCAGCCGCGTCACCATCCGCCGCAGCCACATCGGCAGGCGGATGTTCAGGAACCCCTCCATCACGATCTGACCCGCCAGCGTGCCGGTGACGGTCGAATTCTGCCCCGACGCGAGCAGCGCGACGGCGAACAATGTGCTCGCCACGCCGACGCCGAGCATGGGGCTGAGCAACTGATACGCATCCTGGATTTCGGCCACGTCGGTGCGGCCCGCGGAATGGAAGGTTGCCGCCGCGAGGATCAGGATGGAGGCATTGATGAACAGCGCCAGGAACAGCGCGACCGACGAATCGATCGTCGCCATCTTCAGCGCCTCGCGCTTGCCCTCGGGCGTCGGCACGACCGCGCGGGTCTGGACGATGGCGGAATGGAGGTACAGGTTGTGCGGCATGACGGTCGCGCCGAGGATGCCGATCGCGACATACAGCATCGCCGGGTTGGTCAGGATTTCGGTCCGCGGAACGAGACCGTCGAGAATGCCGGTGAGCGAGGGCTGCGCGAAGATCAGCTGCGCGGCGAAACATCCGGCGATGATCGCCAGCAGTGCGATGACGAACGCCTCCAGCTTGCGAAAGCCGAAGCGCTGTAGCCCCAGGATCAGCAGAACGTCGAAGGCGGTGATTACGATGCCGGCGACCAACGGCAGGCCGAATAGCAGATTGAGCGCGATGGCGGTGCCGATCACCTCGGCCAGGTCACAGGCGACGATTGCCAGCTCGCACAATATCCACAGCGCCAGATTGACCGGCCGGGGATAGCGGGCGCGGCACGCCTGCGCCAGGTCCATGCCGCCGATGATACCGAGCTTCGCCGACAGCGCCTGCAGCACCATCGCCATGATGTTGCTGAGCAGGATGACCGACAGCAAAGTGTAGCCGAACGCCGATCCGCCGGCGATGTCGGTCGCCCAGTTGCCGGGGTCCATGTACCCGACCGCGACGAGATAGCCCGGCCCCATGAACGCGCCCAGCCGCCGCCAGAACGGCAGGCCCAGCGCGTGCGTCGGCACACTGCCGTGCACTTCGGCCAGGCTCAGCGCGTGCGTGTCGATCCTGTCGCCGGCGCGTGGCGGTGGCGCCATGCGGTATTACTCCCCCCGATCTGTCCCGGACGTGATAGGGGCGGCTTGCTCGATGAGCAAACCGCCCCTGTCGTGCGTCTATCTTTCCGGATCAGCTTGCCGATGCGCTGGTCCTGAGCGTTCCGTTGACGCCGTTGGGGAAGAAACCCCCGCCGTTCACGGCCGCGGACGACAAGTACACGACATTTAGCACCTGCCCAGGCGTGCGGGTGAAAGTGATGCCGCTGCTGTCGGTCGGTACGATGTTCGACTTGATCGACGCACCGCTACCGGTTGGGCTGATGCCCTGGTCGAGATCCGACGATCCGTCCAGGCTGTCGCGGGCATTGGAGATAGCATCGGCGCTGGTGATCAGCGACGCCGTCGACAGACCCTTTCGATACAGGACCGTGCGGACCAGGCCGGCATGGTAGGATTCGACCGCATGGATGCCCGCCGCAGCCTCGACCACAGCCGCCGTCGTCAGGAAGCGAATACCACCCTTGTACGCGGTGGTGCCGACGTCCTCGAACAGGAACGCGGCAAGCAGGAAGTTTTCGTCGCTGGCATACGGGTTGAAGGTCGCGCTTGCACCGCTGATCAATCCGGCGGCCCGCGCCGCGCTCGAGAAGGCGCCCGACGCGTTGCTGCTGATGTCGATCGTCGGCATCGCGACGCGCGCCGTCGATCCGATCGCCGTGCGCAGGAACGCGACGTGCGCAATTTCGTCACGCGCGATTTCACGCGCGTATGCGGCGACCAGAGGATCGGTAAAGGTTACGCGCTGGCCTCCGACGACCGTGCCCTGCGTTCCGGTACCGGTCAGCAAATTGGCATCCAGGCCCACACCGAAGGCCGCGAAGCTATAGAATTGCGCTTCGAGATATTCGAGGTTCAGCGCGAAGTTGAGGACATCGGCTTCGGTCGGCGTGGACGATGACGGCGGTGTCGGGGTGGGCGTCGGCAGCCCTGGGGTGGTTTCCTCCTTGCAAGCTGCGAGCAGGCCGGCGCTTGCGCCGATCGCAGCAACGCTGCCGGCGGCGCGCAGGAAGCTGCGGCGTTCGTCGCGACGCTTCTCGCACGCGGCGAGGAGAACGGATGCGTGGTTCTGGTCCATGGTCAGGTCCTCCTCAGTTCGACGCGCTGGCGCGGATGGTGCCGTTGACACCGGCCGGGAAGAACCCGCCGAGCGAAACCTGCGCACGATTGAGATAAACGATGTTCAACACCTGCGCCGCGGTGCGGCTGAATGCGAGCCCGTCCGAATTAGTCGGCACGATGTTGCTGTTGCTGGCACCGGATGCATCGGCGATCGGCTGGATGCCCTGGTCGAGGTCCGACGACCCGTCCAGGCTGTCGCGGGCATTCGAGATGGCCTCCGTCGCGTCGATCAGCGCCGGCACGCCCTTCGAATACAGCGTCGTGCGGACGATCGCAGCATGATACGCTTCGGCCGCCAGGATGCCGGCCGCCGCTTCGAGGAAGGTCTTGTTACCCATCAGCGCACTGGCTGCGCCCTTGTACGCGGTAACACCGACGTCTTCGAAGATGAAGGCGCCCAGCAGGAAGCTGTTGTCGTCGGCATAAGGATTGAAGGTCGCACCTGCACCGATCAGGCCGGCAGCGCGCGCAGCGTTGGAAAAGGCGCTGGTCGCGGTCGCTGAAATGTCGATCGCGGGCTGAGCGACCGCTGCGGTGCTGAGCGCACCACGCAGGAATTCGACATGCGCGCGCTCGTCATCGGCGATTTCGCGGGCATAGGCACGAACGGCCACGTCGGTGAAAGGAACGGCGCCCGCGCCGGTCGCTATCACCGATCCGGGCTGACCTGTGCCACCCAGAATCGAACTGGGCAGGCCGGTGCCGTAGGATGCGTAATAGTAGAATTGCGCTTCGAGATATTCGAGGTTCAACGCGAAGTTGAGCACATCGGGTTCGCTGGGCGCGGTCTGCGCCTGAAGCGCTGTGAACCCCCCGCCCATTGCGACCGCGGCACCGCCGGCGAACATTGCCGCACCACCGACCGTCTTGAAGAAATCGCGACGTTCCTCACGTCGTTTCGCCCGCGCCTCCAGCGCGTCGATTACGTTCATGGCTTCGGGCATCACGAATTCTCCCTTTTGGTATCTGTTCTCGATATCCGTTCGGCAACCGGCGGCGGCTTCCTGATGTTCCTTTTTTAAAATTAATCGGTCCGATGCCGCACACTGTGCATCCAAAAGCCTTTTTGCAGCGAATGTTAGCTCGAGAATATGAGGTTGATGCGCGCCGCCGTGCTGAACTTTGAAACGCAGTCGCAGGTTTCACGACATAATCGCCTGTTGGGGACGCTGACCGGGGACGATCTCGGTCGGCTGCGACCGCATCTGCGTCGCGTCGATCTGGCCGCCGGACAATGCGTGTCCTTGCTGTCGAACGGCCATGCGGTCGCCTGTTTCCCGCTCTCGCTGGTCGCGTCGATCGTGCAGGTGCTGGACGATGGCACGCGGTTCGATGTCGGGCTGGTCGGGTCCGAAGGCGTGCTGGGCTGGCCATCGGTCCTGAGCTTCGTGCCCGAACCGCAGTCGGCGCTGGTGCAACTGGGCGGCGGCAGCGCGCTGGCGATCCCGGCCGAGGCGCTGATCGCGGCGTGCGAGGCGAGCCCCAGCCTGCATGTCGCGATGCTGCGCTTCGTCGACAGCTTCACCGTACAGATGAGCCACACGATCATCGCCAACCTGCGCGACGGCATCGAGCAGCGGCTGGCGCGCTGGCTGCTGATGCTCCACGACCGCATCGACGGCGACAAGATGGCGATCACCCATGGCGAGCTCGCTTCCGCGCTGCACGTCCGCCGCGCCAGCATCACCGACGCGCTGCATGTGCTGGAGGGCGAGCGGATGCTGCGCTGCACCCGCGGTCAGATCACGGTGCGCGACCGTGCCGGCCTGACCGCGGTCGCGGGCAGCAGCTACGGTCCGGCAGAAACCCGGTACCGGACGCTGGTCGGGGATTTCGGGAAGGTCTAGGCACGGTTGTGCTCCCGCAAAGGTGGGAACACAGAGCCGCACGCGTCGTCCCGTGAAACTCCATGCTCCCGTCTTTGCGGGAGCGCGCAGGCGTCTACACCGTCATCAGCTTCGTCTTCGCCACGACATCGCCCGACGGCGCGGCGTGCGGCTGGGGCGACTGCGGCTCCATCGTCACCGCGATCGTCATGCCGTCGGCCAGCATCGCGCGAACGGCGGGCGCGGCAGTGTGGGCGCTGGCGCCGTTCAGCCGGACGATACCCATCGAATGCGGGACGCCGTCGCTGCCGATCGCCCAGAGTTCGGGGACCTGCGCGCCTTCCGGCATGTTGGTCGTCCGCACGCGCAACTCGCCGCTGGCCGGATCATATTGCGCGGTCAGCAGCGGGTTGCCCTGCGTATCCACCATCTGGGCGAGCATCGGCTGCACCTGCGGGGCGGGAACGGGCGCGGGCGGTTGTACCGGGACCGGGCGCAGCACCAGCAGCGCGGCGAGACCCGCCGCGACCGCGCTCGACACCCACGTTGCGGTCCGCCAGCGCGCGAGCCGCGCGCGCAGCACCGACGCGCCGTCGATCAGCCGCTCGACCCCGCTCCACGCGCCCGTGGGCGCCGCGACCGGCGAGATGCCTTCGAGCAGCGGGGCCATGCGCAGCCGCCAGGCCTCCACCGCGTCGGCAAAGGCCGGCTCGGCCACCGTTCGGCGCAGCGCCGCCGCGCGGTCCTCGCCCGTCAGCAGACCCAGCGCCAGTTCGGCCGCCTGCAGGTCGGTTTCGTCATCCAGCTCAGCCATCGTCGAGGCACCTCTTCAGCGCTTGCAGCGCGCGGCGGATACGGCTCTTCATGGTGCCGAGCGGCACCTCCGCCTGACGGGCAAGGTCGTCATAGCTATATCCGTCGAAGAATGCCGCCAGGATGAACCGCCGCGGATCGTCGTCGAGCGTATCGAGGCAATCGGCCAGCGCGTCGTGCTCGGCCGCGGCGGTCACGGGGTCGGGCTCCGAGCGCAGTTCGTCCCGCACGGCCGACACGCGCGCGTCAGCACGGCCGGCGGTGCGGGCGCCGTCGATCGCGGTACCGCGCGCGATCAGGCACAGCCAGGTTATCGCGCTGGCACGCTCGGGATCGAACCGGCCGGCGCGTCGCCACAGCTTGACATAGGTCTCCTGCAACGCGTCCTCCGCCGTCTCGCGATCGGGCGAGAAGCGCAGGCACACCGCGAACAGCTTGGCCGACGTCGCGTCGTAGACACGGCGCAGCGCAGCGCGATCACCCGCCGCAACACGGACGATCTCGCCGTTCAGCCGGGCATTAGCCTCCGTGACCATCACCGTCGCCATGTCCCGTTGCTGCGGATGGGGTGGAGGATCCGGCGCGATTGCCGGCTTCCCACCAATACGGCAGGCGCTTGGCCGATCCCGTCGCGACCTCGTTCATCGTCATTGCGTCGTACAGCCGGCCGCCGAGCATGACCTGCGCGATCTTGTCCGAATTGCGGATGTCCTGCGTGGGATCGGCGGTCAGGACGACCAGGTCGGCGAGCTTGCCGACCTCCAGGCTGCCGATGTCGCGTGCCATGCCGAGCGACTGGGCCGGGGCGATCGTGCCGGCGCGCAGGGCCTCCAGCGGGGTCATGCCGCCGCGCACGAAGCTCCACAGCTCGAAATGCGATCCGATGCCGGCCTGCTGGCCGTGCGCGCCGATCGACACCTTCACGCCGCGCTTGGCAAGCTTGTTGGCCTCGCGCGCATTGTCGTCGTCGACGAAGTCCTCCTCGGGCGCCTTCGTCACCCGTACTAGCTTCGCGGTCAGCCGGTCGGGTGGGGAGTGGCGCAGCAGCGGCTGCTTCCACACGTCGATCGCCTGGTCCCAATAGGGTTCGCCGGCAAGGCCGCCATAGCTGACGACCAGCGTCGGCGTGTAGTTGGTGGTCGATTGCGAGAAGAAGCTCAGCACGTCTTCGTAAAAGATATCGAGCGGGATATTGTGTTCCAGCGTCGAATTGCCGTCGGCGATGATCGTCATGTCCATGCCGAACAGCGACCCTCCCTCGGCCACGACCTGCATGTTCTCGCGGCGCGATGCCTCGACCACCTGCTGGCGCTGCTCGCGGCGCGGCTGGTTGTAGTTCTTGACCGAATGCCCGCCCTGCGACTTCAGGCGGCGCACATGGCTGAGCGCGTCGTCCAGGCTGTCGATCTGCGCATAGATGCCCGCTGCCTTGGCGCCGTAGACGATCTCGCCGGTCGAGAAGATGCGCGGGGCGAGCAGGGTGCCGGCCTGCTGGCGTTCGGACGCGGTGAAGATCTCGCTCGCCTGGCTCGACGGGTCGTGGATCGTCGTCGTGCCCATCGCCAGGTTCTGGACCGCGGACCAGTTCTGCTGCGGCACGACCTCGTCGTCGCCCTGGGGCCCGTGCGCGTGCGCGTCGACCAGCCCCGGGATGATCGTCTTGCCCGCAACGTCGATCGTCTTCGCGCCCGCCGGGATCGGGGTCGAGGCGCGGGGGCCGATGGCGGCGATGCGGTCGCCCGAAACGACGATGACACCGTCGTCGATGATCCCGCCCGCGTCGTTGGCCATCGTCACGATCCGCGCGCCGGTCAGGGCATAGGTCCCAGTCGGTTTAGCGGCGGTCACGGGCATCGACAGCGATACGCCGGTCGTCGGCGGCACGAACTTCGGCGCCGCGTCGTCGGCCGGCATCGTGCGGAACAGCGCCGGCGTCGCGGCGGTGTAGAGCGTGGGGCCGAGCGACCAGTAGAGTTTCGCGCCGTCCGCCGACCAGTGGATGTACTCCGCCCCGCCGGCACTCGCGCGAGTGACGGGCAGGGCCTTGGCATCCATGTCGGCGGGCGAATCCTGGACGCCCGGCATCAGCGGGGTGACGAACGCGGCGTAATTCTGACGGAAGGCGACGTAATCGCCCGCCGGCGACACCGCATAGTCGGTCGCAAGCTCACCCGAGGCGTGAACACGCTTGGCGTCACCCGACAGGTCGGTGGAGACCAACTGCTGCTTGCCGCCCGAACGGCCGATCATGAAGAGGCGGTCGTTGTCGGGACCGAACTGCGGTGCGGCCATGCCCTTGGCGATCCGCACCGGCGCACCGCCCGTCGTCGCGACGCGGTAGACGCCCGGGTTTTCGGACCAGTCGGGCGAGGTGACGCTGCCGCCTTCGCCCTTTTCGAACACGATCGTCTTGCCGTCCGGCGAGAACTTCGGCCGCGCATAATGCCCCGGCTGCGTCGTTACGTCACGTGGCGCGCCGCCCCCGGCGGCGACCGTGCGGATGCGCCCGAGCCCTGCATCGGTCCAGCCGACGAAGGCGATCGTCCGTCCGTCGCGCGACCAGGTCGGGAACAGCTCCAGATCTGGCGCGCTGCCACTGGTCAGGCGCCTGGCCGAACCGCCCGCAGTCGGCTTGACCCATAATTTGCCGAGCGTTTCGAAGACGACGCTGCGGCCGTCCGGCGAGACGGCGGCAAAGCGCGGGATCTTCGTCTCGAAGCTGGCCGGCGCGACCGGGATCTGCGGGTGCGGTGCGGCGATGACCCCGCGACTGTCGCTCACGCGGAACGGAATGACCGCGGCGCGGGTACCGTCCGCATCGATCCGCCGGATCTTGCCGCCGGTCCAGAACACCACCGACTTGCTGTCGGGCGTCCATGCCATGTTCGGGTACACGCCGGTGACCGCCCAGGTTTCCTGCACGTCCTGGTCGAGCGCGTCGTAGATCTTGCGCTCGGCGCCTGATTCCAGGTCCTTCACATACAGCTTCGACCGCGTGCGTTCGCGGCGGACGAAGGCGATGGACGTGCCGTCGGGCGAGGGTGTCGGGCGCACCGACCCGCCGGCACCCGAGACCGCGGTCGATACCTCGCCGGTGGCGATCTCGTAGCGTTCGATGTTGAACAGGTCGGTGTTCGAATTCTGCGCATATTCGAAGATTGGACCCGGCGTGATGTTGCGGGTGTAATAGATGCTCTTTCCATCGGGCGCGTAGATCGGCTCGCCCAGTTCCTTTTGCAGCTGTTCGTTCGCGCGCTTGACCAGCTGGACGCCGCTGCCGCCCGACACATGGTACAGCCACACTTCGCCCGTGCCGAGAGAGCGGCCGGTGGTGAAATGCTTCTTGGCGACGATATACTTGCCGTCCGGGCTCCAGGTCGGCTGGTTGGTCAGGCGGAAGGTTTCCTTCGTCACTTGGCGCTTGTCGCTGCCATCGACGTTCATCACCCAGATGTTGTCGCCGCCGCCGCGGTCGGACGTAAAGGCGATGCGCCGTCCGTCAGGCGAGAAGCGCGGGTGCACTTCCCATGCCAGCCCCTCGGCAATGCGGGTCGGCGTGCCGCCCGCGATAGGCATGGTGTAGATGTCGCCGAGCAGCGTGAAGGCGAGTTGGCGGCCGTCGGGCGAAACGTCGATGTCCATCCAGCTGCCTTCGTCGACGTTGATCGGCACCTGGCGGATGGTCGCGCCGGGGGGATTGTTGACGTCCCATTTGGCCGGTTTCGCTGGCGTCGCGGGGGCGGCAGGCTGGGCTTGCGCGACCACCGGCGAAGGCTGCGGCGCCGGGAGCGGGGTGGGGGCGGGCAGCGGGTCGCGCGCCTTGTCCTCCGGCGCCTTGGTCTGTTCGACCGGCTTGTCCTGCGCGGTCGGTGCGACCTGCGCGGGGATCGCGCCGGCGGCGAACAGGGTGGCGAGAACGGTCGCGACGCTATGCTTCATGCAGATGAGCCCCTCTTTTCGCGACAGCTTAGGGACGGCGCCGCCGAACGGCAATCGGCTGTGTCGAGGGGCCGTTTGGGACCCGGCCGGCCGGTCGTTTTGCGTTTCTCGCAAAAAATGACGGCTTGGGTGGGGGGATTCCTATGTGCCATGTCGTCAGTATCATCGACGCAAACCGATTGCAGGCTCACGGTCTTCGACGACATGCGCCACCGAAATGTTCCCCTGTGCGAGGGTGCGTCGCGGGTGTGTATTCTTGATAGCTTCCTATCGATGATGCGCGTACCCTCGACCGCGTCGCCGCAACCGATGACACGGATCATGACCGAAACCGAAGCCGCCACCGCCGAAGATAGCCTGCCCCTGGATTTCATCCGCGAATGCATTCTGCTGGGCCGAAAGTGGCGCGCGCGCGTCGATGAACAGCTGAAGGACCACGGCCTGACCGCTGCGCGGCTGACGGTGCTCTACTGGGTCAACGAACTGCCCGAAGGCACCAGCCAGCGCGAACTGGCGGACATCGTCGGTATCGAAGGCCCGACCCTGGTGCGCCAGCTCCACGCGCTGGAGGCGCAGGGGCTGCTCGAACGCGTGCCGATGACCAGCGACCGCCGCGCCAAGGGCATCCGCCTGACGCCCGAAGGCCACCATAAACTCGCTGGCGTCGTCAGCTATTCGCTGGAGATGAGCCGCGAATATTTCCCCAAACTCGAACGCCGCCGCCTGCCAAGCGCCATCCGCCTGGCGAAGCAGGCGCGCGAAGCGATTCCCTGAAGGCGTCCGGACAGGCGACCGCGCGTCCGCCCCTTCGCATCGCGGCGTTCCTGGCCTAGGGGCACGGCGTGTCCACGACCGATCGTATCCTGCCCGCCATCGGCTATCGCCTGGCGTCGGTCGTCGCGTTTGCGACGATGGGGGCGCTCATCAAGCTGGCCGAGACGCGCGGCGCGGGGCTGGTGGAGCTGCTGTTCTTTCGCCAGGCAGGGTCCATCCCCGTCGTCGTCGCCTGGGTGGCGCTGGGGCCGGGGCTGGCCTCGCTCCGCACGCAGAGGTTGTCCGCGCACGCAGTGCGCTGCGCGGTCGGGCTGTCGAGCATGACGTTCATGTTCTCGACGCTGTTGCTGCTGCCGCTCGCGGAGGCGACGACACTGCAATTCACCGTGCCGATCTTCGCGACGATCCTGGGTGCGGTGTTCCTGCGCGAGAAGACCGGCATCCACCGCTGGAGCGCGGTCGTGCTGGGCTTTGCCGGCGTGCTGATCGTCGCGCAGCCGGGCAGCGGGCACATCCCGTGGCAGGGGGCGGCGACCGGGCTGCTCGCCGCATCGCTCAGCGCGACGGTGTCGATCCTCATCCGCCGCATGGGGACCAGCGAGCCGCCGGCGACGATCGTCTTCTATTTCTCGGTTTTGTCGATGGTGCCGCTGCTCCCGGCCTTTCTCTGGACGCTCGGCACGCATGACGCCGGCACCTGGGCGATGCTGGTGTGCGTCGGGCTGGTCGGCGCGATCGGGCAGCTGACGATGACGACCGCGATCACGCTGGCGCCGGTGTCGGTGGTGGTGCCGATGGACTATTCCGGGCTGATCTGGGCGACGCTCTACGGCTGGGCGCTGTTCGGCGTGCTGCCCGATGCCTGGACGTGGATCGGCGCGCCGCTGATCGTCGCGTCGGGATTGTACATCGTCTGGCGCGAGCAGCGGCTGGCGCGCGGCATCGCCCGCAGCGCGCCGGCGGTCAGCGACTAAGGCGACGGGCTTCGTCGAGCAGCCGACGACCGCGCAGATACATCTCCAGTCGCTGCGCCGCGAACAGCCCCAGGCCGAAGGCGATCAGCATATCGGTGATGGCGATGGTGTTGAGGTGGAGCATCGCGGTACCCGTCCCGCTCGCCAGCGCGGCGCGACCGGCGCTACGCGCGAGGATCAGCGCGACGATGAACAGGATCGCGGCCGGGCTCGACGACTGGTTGAGCGCGTGCGTGGCGGGATCGACGGTGATCCGCATGAACTTGCCGCGCTGCCACCCGAGCGCGGCGCCGAGCAGCATCGCGACGACACAGAACGCTCAGGCCCTGCCCTGCAGCGGGTTCGTCGCATAGAGGTAGGTCGCAAGCGCGCCGTAGAGCGCGGGGAAGACCCACAGGTGCTCGAGTTTCAGCGGGCGGACCTTGCTCATCCGCTTCCAGCGGATCGCGAGCACGATGGCGATGACGACCGCCGTGATGCCGTAGCTGATCCAGATGTTCGGGCCGGTGGGGTGCATGTTGGTACCCTAACCGTTCGCCCCGAGCGAAGTCGAGGGACGGGCTGCCCCCGCTCCCCGTTCGCACTGAGCTTGTCGAAGTGCTGTTCTTCTTCGAGCGACAGGCTGTGTAGCACGAAGAAGGGCAGTGCTTCGACGAGCTCAGCACGAACGGGGGAGGGATCGGGGCGTTACTCCGCGGCTTCCTTGACCGGCATGTCCTTCCACACCAGCACGGGCTTGCGCGCCGCCAGCGTCTCGTCGAGCCGCCGGCGCGGGGCGTAATGCGGGGCAGATTTCAGAGCTGCGTCGCCCGCCTTCGCCCGCTCCGCCACCGATCGCAGCGCGCCGATGAACTGATCGAGCGCGGCCTTCGATTCGGTTTCGGTCGGCTCGACCAGCATCGCGCCGTGGACGACCAGCGGGAAGTACACCGTCATCGGGTGATAGCCCTCGTCGATCAGCCCCTTGGCGATGTCGAGCGTGGTGAAGCCCTGTGCCATGCCGGCGTCGCTGAAGATCGCCTCGTGCATGCACGGCCCCGACGCCGCGAACGGCGCGTCGAGCGTTCCCTCCAGCGAACGCAGGACGTAGTTGGCGTTGAGCACGGCGTCCTCGGCGACTTGGCGGAGGCCGTCGGCACCGTGGCTGAGGATGTACGTCAGCGCGCGCGTGAACATGCCCATCTGGCCGTGAAACGCGACCATGCGACCGAAGGTATCGGGATGGTCGTCGCCCGCCGTCTCCTCCTCGATCAGCTGGATATGTCCGTCGGCGTGACGCGCGGTGAAGGGCAGCGGGCCGAAGGGGCTGAGCGCTTCAGAGAGCACCACCGGGCCCGACCCCGGCCCGCCACCGCCGTGCGGGGTGGAAAAGGTCTTGTGCAGGTTGATGTGCATGGCGTCGACGCCGAGATCGCCGGGACGTACGCGCCCGACGATCGCGTTGAAGTTCGCGCCGTCGCAGTAGACGTAGCCGCCGGCTGCGTGGACCGCGTCCGAGATTTCCTTCAGGTCGCGCTCGAACAGCCCGCAGGTGTTCGGGTTGGTGATCATCACCGCGGCGACGTCCGGGCCCAGGCGGGCCTTCAGCGCCGCGGTATCGACGCGGCCTTCGGCGGTGGCGGGAATGTCTTCGACCTGGAAGCCTGCAAAGGCGGCGGTCGCCGGGTTGGTACCGTGCGCCGACTCCGGCACCAGCACGACCTTTCGATGTCCTTCCCCGCGCGCTTCCAATGCCGCCTTGATGCACAGGATGCCGCACAGCTCGCCATGCGCGCCGGCCTTCGGGCTCATCGCCACGCCGTGCATCCCGGTCAGCGTTATCAGCCACATCGCCAGTTCGTTGATGACGCCGAGCGCGCCCTGCACGGTATCGACCGGCTGGAGCGGGTGGACGTCGGCAAAGCCCGGCAGGCGCGCCATGCGCTCGTTCAGGCGCGGGTTGTGCTTCATCGTGCACGACCCCAGCGGGAACAGGCCCAGGTCGATCGCGTAGTTCTGTCGGCTGAGGCGCGTGTAGTGGCGCACCGTCTCCGGCTCCGAGAGGCCGGGCAGGCCGATCGCGGACTTTCGGGTGAGGTCGCCGAGCCGCGAGCCCGACACGTCGCCATCGGCGAAATCGACGCCGGTGGTGTCGGTCGACCCGATCTCGAAGATCGTCGGCTCCTCCAGCATCAGCGCCCGGTTGCCGGTGAAGGTCGCCGGGGCGTCGCTTGCGCTCGGCGTCATTTCAGGGCGCCAGCCACTCTGGTTCATAGCCATGATTTAATTCCCGTTCGGGCTGAGCTTGTCGAAGCCCTGCCCTTCTTGCGCGGAAGGGAAGTATAGCACTTCGACAAGCTCAGTGCGAACGAAGGGGGGAGTGACGGTCACGCCAGCACCTCCTCGAGCGCAGTAGCCAGCGCCTCGACGTCCTCCGCCGTCGTCGTCTCGGTCACCGCGACGACCAGGCCGTTGGCGAGGTCGCCTTCGCCCGGATACAGCCGGCCGAGCGATACGCCGGCCAGTATGCCTCGGTCGGCGAGTTCGCGGACGATGGGCCGCGCTTCCTTCGGCAGCTTCAACGTGAATTCGTTGAAGAAGGTCGGCGTGACCAGCTGGACGCCCGGCACCTTCGCCAGCCGATCCGCGGCGCGGGCTGCGCCGGCGTGGTTCAGCGCGGCCAGGCGGCGCAGCCCCGCTTCGCCGAGCAGGGTCATGTGGATCGAGAACGCCAGCGCGCAGAGACCTGAGTTGGTGCAGATGTTCGACGTCGCCTTTTCGCGGCGGATATGCTGCTCGCGGGTCGACAGCGTCAGCACGAAACCGCGCTTGCCGTCGGCATCGACCGTCTCGCCGCACAGGCGCCCGGGCATCTGGCGGACGTACTTCTCCTTGCAGCCGAACAGGCCGACGAACGGCCCGCCGAACTGGAGCCCGACGCCCAGCGACTGGCCTTCGCCGACGACGATGTCGGCGTCCATCTCGCCCGGGCTCCGAATCGCGCCCAGCGCGACCGGCTCGGTCACGACCGCGATCAGCAGCGCCTTCCTGGCATGACACGCGTCAGCCAGCGGCTTCAGGTCGGCGATGCGGCCGAGGATGTCGGGATACTGGACCACGACGCAGCTGGTGTCGTCATCGATACCCGCGATCAGCGCGTCGATGTCGGTGTCCGCGCCCAGCGTCGGCAGCGACGTTTCCAGCACGTCGCCGGTGTACTTCGCCATCGTCTTGGCGACCGAAACGTAATGCGGGTGCAGGCCGCTCGAAAGAATCGCCTTGGCCTTGCGCGTCACGCGGCGCGCCATCGTCACCGCTTCCCAAGCCGCGGTCGAGCCGTCGTACATCGAGGCATTGGCGACGTCGGTCCCGAGCAGGCGCGCGACCTGCGTCTGGAACTCGAACAGCATCTGCAGCGTGCCTTGTGCGATCTCCGGCTGATACGGCGTGTAGGCGGTCAGATACTCGCCGCGCTGGATCAGGTGGTCGACCGATGCCGGCACATGGTGACGGTACGCCCCGCAGCCGAGGAAGAACGGCACGTCGCCGGCGACGGTGTTCTGGCTCGCGAGCCTGGCCATGTGGCGCTCGACCGCGAGTTCGGATGCGTGGTTCGGCAGTCCCTCGATCGGGCCGGAAAGGCGCGCGGCTTCGGGCACGTCGGCGAAGAGCTCGTCGATGGTCTTGGCGCCGATCGTGGCGAGCATCGCCTGCCGGTCGTCGGAGGTCAGGGGTAGGTAGCGCATGACGATGTCCGTATTGGATTTTGCGATCCGTGCTCCCGCGCAGGCGGGAGCCGAGAGCCACAAACGATTAGGCCCGTGGCCCTGGGCTCCCGCCTGCGCGGGAGCACCGAGTGGTCAAAGCGTCGCGACGAACGCCTTGTACGCGTCCTCGTCCATCAGGCCGTCGAGCTCGCTTTCGTCGCCCAGCGTGACCTTGAAGAACCAGCCTTCGCCTTCGGGATCGGTGTTCACCAGGTCCGGCTGGTCGGCGAGCGCGGGGTTGCCTTCGAGAACCGTGCCGCCGACCGGGGCGTAGACGTCCGACGCCGCCTTGACGCTTTCGACCACCGCGGCGTCGTCTCCCTTGGCCAGGCTGCGCCCATCGGCGGGCACTTCGACGAACACGATGTCGCCCAGCTGGCCTTGCGCGTAATCGGTGATGCCGACCGTGCCGACCTGGCCGTCGACCTCGATCCATTCATGGTCTTGCGTGAAATAGCGGCTCATTTCGCAGCTCCAGCTTTGGCAGAGGGTTGGCGGACGTAACGATGGGGAACGAACGGCATCGCGGTGACCGTCGCCGTGTGGTGCTTGCCGCGCTGGGCCAGCGTGATCCTGGTGCCTGGCTCGGCCAGCGCGACCGGTACATACGCCATCGCGATCGGCGCGCCGACGGTCGGGGCAAAGCCGCCCGAGGTGACCCTGCCAATATCCTGGCCATCGGCATCGACCACGGTCGCGCCCTCGCGGACCGGCTGGCGACCGTCGACGATCAGGCCAACGCGCTTGGACTTCAGGCCGCCGTCGCGTTCGGCCATGATGCGGGCGTGGCCGGGGAAGCCGCCTTCCTCGCGGCGGCGCTTCGACAGCGCGAAGCCCAGGTCGGCCATCACCGGCGTCGTCTCCGGGTCAAGGTCGTGACCGTAGAGCGGCAGGCCGGCCTCCAGCCGCAGCGAGTCGCGTGCGCCCAGACCGATCGGCTTGACCTCGCTCTGCGCCATCAGCGCATCGGCCAGCGCGACGGCATGGTCGCCGGGGACCGAAATCTCGAACCCGTCCTCACCCGTATAGCCCGAGCGGCTGATCCCCAGCGTCACGCCATCCCACTCGAACGATCCGCCCTGCATGAAGCCGAGCGCCTCGACGCCGGCCACGACCCGCGCGAGCGCATCGACCGCCTTGGGACCCTGCAAGGCCAGCAGGGCGTGTTCGTCGAGGTGGTTGAGCACGATGTCGTCGGCCAGATGCTCGCGCATGTGGGCAATATCGTCCCATTTGGTCGCGCCGTTGACGACGACGTAGAATTCGTCCTGCCCGAGCCGCGTGACCATCAGGTCGTCCAGAATGCCGCCGTTGTCGTCGAGCAGCAGCGAATAGCGGATGCGCGCGTCCTTCAGCGCGGCGAAATCGCCCGGCATCAGCGCTTCCAGCGCGGCGGTCGCGCCGTCGCCCGACACCATCAGCTGGCCCATGTGGCTGACGTCGAACAGCCCGGCGCTTGTCCGGACCCACAGATGCTCGGCCATGATGCCTTCGTACTGGACGGGCATCCAGTAACCGGCGAACTCGACCATCCGGCCGCCGTGGTCGCGGTGCCAGGCGTCGAGCGGCAGCGTCTCGGGCGGCAGCTCGGTCGTGTCGAGCGCGGAGTCGGGCGGGGTAATGACGGTGTCGCTCATCGGACGGGCCTCGTGCGCAAAAGAGTCACGACGAACCCGCCTTTGCCGCGGCCAGGTCCATCGCCCCCTCTGTCACGGAAACCTGAGAGCTTTCCCCCGGACCCATCCCCATCAAAGTACGACTTTGATGGAAACCCATGCGCCGGGGTTACCCCTTCGGTGGCACCCGCCGAAGCGGGTACGCTTTCCAGAGTGTCGGGCCACGCGCGGTCCCTGGTGCCTGAGAGATTCCGGGGCGGTTGCTCCTTCGGCGGCGGTTTCCCACTCTCTCCCGCGCGTACCGCGAGCCGGTTGCCCCGGCCCTCGACGGATGGAAGCCTTGGCGAGAGGCTCCATCCAAGTCAATTGCTCAAGCGGCAATCTCGTCGATCCGCACCGGAAACTTCGTCGCGCAGAACGCACAGTCGACCGAGATCACGCCGTTCTCGTCGGCCATCTCGGCGCGATCCTCGGGCGGGAACTTGGCCAGCACCTCGGAGATGTAGGTCACATCGCAGCGGCACCCCTTCGCGAGCGCGATCGTATCACCGACGCGGACCACTTCCTCCTCGTTGAACAGCCGCCAGACCAGCGCCTCGAGCGGGATCGACCCGTCGGCCAGCTCGTCCGCGCCCATCGTGTTGCCGAGGGCGGCGACATGCTCCCATTCCGGGTGGTCAAGCCGGACGTGCAGCCGTTCGCGACCGTCCTCGCCCTCGGGCAGGTGCTGGAGGAACAGCCCGCCGGCACGGCAGGCGCCGTCTGCGGTGTGGAGCGTACCCAGGCGGATCAGGCTCGGGATCTGTTCGGACTGGAAGAAATAGCTCTCCGCGGCTTCCGCCAGTGAATTGCCGTCCAGCGGCACGATGCCCTGGTACCGCTCGCCGGTCGTCGCCTGGTCGAACGTGATCGCCAGGTGCCCGGTGCCGAACAGCGCGAACAGCGATGGGCTCTCGCCCACCTCGGCCAGCCGGTCGGCGTCGAACTGGACATAGCCGCGCAGCTCGCCGGCGCGATAATCGCACACCAGCAGCGACACGATGCCGCCGCTCGTCTGCGCCTGAAGCGTCAGCTGGCCTGCCGCATCCTTCAGCAGGCTGCCGAGCAGCGCGGTCAGCGTCAGCGCCTCGGCCAGCAGCGCCTCGATCGGCGGCGGATAGGCGTGGGCGCCCAGGATGGTGTCGAGCACCGGTCCTACCCGTACGACCCGCCCGCGCGCATGGCGGGCCGGAATGGTGAAACCGACCACGCGGTCGAGATCGGGGAGTTTGGGTTGGTCCACAAATTTTCCGTTCGTGCTGAGCTTGTCGAAGCACCGTCCTTTCTCTTCGTCTCACAAAATGCGCGGCACGAAGAGCGGTCCTTCGACAAGCTCAGGACGAACGGTGGTGGGGTTCAACAGAACGTAGGAAAGCGGATTATCGCCTTCAACTCACCCGATCTGCCCGAAACACCACCGGATGATCGACTTCTGCGCGTGCAGCCGGTTCTCCGCCTCGCGCCAGATGCGCGACTGCGGGCCGTCGATCACTGCGCTCACCACTTCCTCCTCACGGTGCGCGGGCAGGCAGTGGAGGAAGATCGCCGCCGGGTCGGCCACGGCCATCAGCGCTTCGGTCACCTGATACGGCATCATCGCCGCCAGCTTCTGCTCGACATGGGCCTGGCCCATCGAGATCCAAGTGTCGGTCACCACGACGTCGGCGCCGGCGATCACGCGGGTAGCGGAGCGGTCGATATCGACGCGGGCGTTGGTGCCCTCCAGCAGCGCGTTCGCGGCCGTGGCCCAGCGCGGGTCGGGATCATAGCCCTCAGGACAGCCGGCCATCACGCTGAACTTGAACAGCCCGGCCGCCTCGATGATCGAATGCAGCACATTGTTGCCGTCGCCCAGCCACGCCCACTTCAGGCCCGGCAGCGACTTGCCCTCCTCGACCACCGCCAGCAGGTCGGCGACGATCTGGCACGGATGAGAGGCGTCGGTCAGTCCGTTGATGACGGGTATGGTCGCGTATTCGACCATCTCGTCGAGCTTCGCCGGATCGTCGGTGCGGACCATGATGGCGTCGCAGAAGCCCGACAGGACGCGCGCGGTGTCGGCCACCGTCTCGCCCCGGCCGAGCTGGCTGGTGCCGCTGTCGAGGATCAGTGCGGAGCCCCCGAGTTGGCGCATCGCCATGTCGAACGACACGCGGGTGCGGGTGGAGGACTTCTCGAACACCATCGCCAGCGTATGCCCGGTGAGCGGTGCGTCCGGGTCCGGCGCGCCCTTGGGCAGGTGCGCACGCGCACGCTTGCGGGTCAGCGCATCGTCGAGGATCGCAGCGATGCCGTCGGCGCCGGCATCGGACAGGTCACGGAAATGGCGCATTCTCAAA
>NZ_LMLB01000001.1:623882-624002 GCF_001421785.1 Sphingomonas sp. Leaf33
GCACTCAGCCGCTCGACGCATTCGGCGATGTGGCTTTCGTCGATCGTCAGCGGCGGCAGTACGCGGAACACGTTCTCGCCCGCCGCGACCGTCAGCAGCCCGTGGTTGTCGCGCAGGTGC
>NZ_LMLB01000001.1:624063-633334 GCF_001421785.1 Sphingomonas sp. Leaf33
GGATTTCCTCGAACAGGTCGTCGTGGTTCGGGATCAGCTGCTCGAACGCCGCGCGCAGGCGGTCACCCATCGCCGCGACATGGTCGAAGAAGCCGGGCTCCAGCATCACGTCGAGGATCGCCTGGCCCGCGGCCATCGCCAGCGGATTGCCGCCATAGGTCGACCCGTGCGTGCCGATGACCATGCCCCGCGCCGCTTCCTCGGTCGCCAGACACGCTCCCAAGGGAAAGCCGCCGCCGATGCCTTTGGCCACCGTCATGATGTCCGGCGTGATGCCGTAGTGTTCGTGCGCGAAGAACTTGCCGGTCCGGCCGTAGCCACACTGGATTTCGTCGAGGATCAGCAGCAGGCCGTGCTCGTCGCACGCCTTGCGCAGGCCCCGGATGAACTCCGGCGTGCCTGCGGTCATGCCGCCTTCGCCCTGCACCGTCTCGACCAGGAACCCTGCGGTCTGGTCGTCGATCAGCGCGAGTGCTGCCTCCAGGTCGTTGAACGGCGCATAGGCGAAGCCCGGCAACAGCGGCTCGAAGCCGTGGCGCATCTTGTCCTGGTTGGTCGCACTGATCGCGCCCATCGTCCGCCCGTGGAAGGCGTTGTGGAAGGTGATGATCTTGGTCCGTTCAGGGCTATCGCCGACATAGTGGTAGCGGCGCGCGGTCTTGATCGCGCATTCGATCGCCTCGGCGCCCGAATTGGTGAAAAACACCGTGTCGGCGAAGCAATGGTCGACGATGCGCTGTGCCAGCGCCTCGCCCTGCGGGCTGCCGTACAGGTTCGACACGTGCATCAGCGTCGCGGCCTGTTCGGCGATCGCCCTGGTCAGATGCGGGTGGCCGTGGCCCAGCGCATTGACCGCGATGCCGGCGGCGAAGTCGAGATACTGTTCGCCACGCTCACCGTACAGGTACACGCCCTCGCCTCGCACCGGCCGCACCCCGCAGCGGGGATAGACGGGCATAAGGGGGGTGATGGTCACTGTACGACTCCTTGTGAAACGCAAACGGCGGCCCGTACCGGACCGCCGGAGCGCGCTTTTACGGGCTAGGGGCGGCGGCCGTCAATTCTTGAGCTTCCACCCGCTCTTGAGCAGCCGGTAGCAGACGAGGCCGAGTACGATGTTGAGCGCCAGCACGATCAGCGCCCCGGCCCACACCGGCAGATAGCCGTCGCTGACCCCCAGGAACCCGTAGCGAAAACCCGAGATGACATAGAAGAACGGGTTGGCGTGGCTTACCGCCTGAAACGCGGGCGCCAGGCGATCGACCGAATAGAACGTGCCCGACAGCAACGTCAGCGGCGCGATGACGAAGTTGGTGACCGCGGCCGCATGGTCGAACTTCTCGCCCCAGATCGACGTCAGCACGCCCAGGAAGGCGAGGAGGGCCGAGCCGAGCAGCCCGAACAGGATCGCCACCATCGGGTTGGCCGGGATCGCCGCGGACCCCAAAAACAGCAGCATCGCCAGCCACACGGTGAAGCCGACGCAGAACGCCCGTGTCATCGCGCCGCCGACCAGCGCCGCCAGCAGCTCCGCGGTCGACAGCGGCGGCATCAGATAGTCGACGATGGTCCCTTGGATCTTGCCGACCAGCAGCGAGAAGCTGGAATTGGCAAACGCGTTGTTGAGCATCCCCATGACGATCAGGCCTGGCGCGATAAACGCGGCGAACGGGATGGTCGCGCTGCCGACGGCCACGCTGCCGCGCCCGCCCAGTGCGGTCGTGAAAACCACCATCAGCAGCAGCTGCGACATGGCGGGCGCCCAGATGGTCTGGAGCTGCACCTTGAAGAACCGGCGCACCTCCTTCACATAGAGGGTCTTCAAGCCGCCCCAATTGACGTTGCGAATCACCGGAACGCCGGGGGCAGGCATCCCGTTTTGGGCGAGGGACGAAGGCTGGTCGGTCATTGCGCATGGCGCGTAATCGAGCAGGCCCGCCCCCGCAAGCAGAGTATGGACTGACACGCATGAGCTGGACCGACGAGCGGATCGACACGCTGAAGACGATGTGGGAGGGCGGCCAGACCGCCAGCCAGATCGCCGAGGCGCTGGGCGGGGTCAGCCGCAACGCCGTGATCGGCAAGGCGCATCGCCTGGGGTTGCAGTCGCGTCCTTCGCCGGTGAAGCCGAACGACCCGGCCGAAGCCAAGGCGAAGGCAAAGGCCGGCGCCGAGCCCACGCCGGCGCCGGTCGCCGCCGCGGCCCCGCCTCCACCGCCGCCCGCACCCACGCCTGCCCCGGAGCCCGAGCCCGAGCCGGAGGCCCCGTTCGATCTGAGTGACGATGCCGACGAGGATGAGGACGACGATGCGCCGGTCGCGGCCGCTGCGGCCCCGGCCGCGCCGCGTCCCGATGCGCCCGTTCTTCGCTCGGTGGGCCCGGGCGGCTTCGTGCGCCAGAACCCGGGCGAACAGGCCCCGCCGATCGCCCCGGCCCCGCCGCGCCGACTGGTTCCGGCCAAGCCAAGCGAAGCGATCGCCGGCAAGACCAGCCTGCTGGAACTGAACGACCGCATCTGCAAATGGCCGCTCGGCCACCCGGGCGAGCCCGATTTCCACTTCTGCGGCGACAAGGTGAACCCGGGCTTCCCGTATTGCGTCGCGCACTGCGGCCACGCGTACCAGGCGCAGATGCCGCGCCGCGACCGCCGCCCGCCGCCGCCGCTGCCCTACGGCGGCCCGCGCGTTCGCTAGCCACCATGTACGGCGGGGCCTCTTCGGCGCCCCGCCGGTCCCGGTTCGCGATCGTCGATCAGCGCACCGGGTGGGCAATCTGTCCAATGGTCGCGCTCGGGCGCCGACCTATCTGTGATGCATGACCGATAATCATCGCCACGCCGCGCCGCTCGTAACGTCCGAAGCGCGGCTACGCTGGATCCTGCGCTGTGGCTGGAAGGGGCGGTGTCCGCGATGTGGGCGTGGCGCGATGTTCGCGTCGTGGCTGAAGATCGTCGAGCGCTGCGATGTCTGCGACCTCGACTATCGCTTCGCGGCACCCGACGACGGTCCGGCGTTCTTCTCGCTCTGCATCATCGCGCTGCCGCTGATCTTTCTGGTCGTCTGGATCGAGGTCGCGTTCGATCCGCCGGGGTGGGTGCATCTGGTCACCTCGCTGCCGATCATGGTCGCGGGCACGCTGTTGCCGCTCAGGCCGATCAAGGGCTGGCTGGTCGCATCGCAATTCGTCAATCGCGCGCAGGAGGCGGGGACGGGCGCGTTGTGGTCGAAGCTGCACGGAACGGACCGCGGCGACTTCGACCAATAGGCGTCAGTGCTTGCGGACGAACTCCGCGCGCAACACCAGGCCCTTGATGCCGTCGAACCGGCAGTCGATTTCCTGGGCGTCGCCGGTCAGGCGGATCGATTTGATGACGGTGCCCTTGCGCAATGTCTGGCCGGCACCCTTCACCTTCAGGTCCTTGATCGTGATGACGCTGTCGCCGTCGGCCAGCAGGTTGCCGACCGAATCGCGGACCTCGATCCGCTCTGCCGCGGCGGCGCGGGCGGCGGCTTCTGCGGCGGGGAGCCATTCGTCGCTGGCGCTATCGAACACGTAGTCGTCGGACATGTGCGCTCCATAGACCCGCGCGGCCCGGCACGCTATCGCGCCCGCATGATCAAGCACGCCCTTCCCGTCACGCGCGAGGCCGACTTCGCCGCCTGGTATCAGTCCGTCATTTCGGAGGCCGATCTGGCCGAGGAGTCGGGCGTGCGCGGGTGCATGGTCATCCGGCCATGGGGCTATGGCATCTGGGAACGTATCCAGAGGCTGCTCGACGATCGCATCAAGGCGACGGGGCATGAGAATTGCTATTTCCCGCTGTTCATCCCGCTCAGCTATTTCGAGAAGGAGGCCGAGCATGTCGATGGCTTCGCCAAGGAAATGGCGGTCGTCACGCATCACCGGCTGATCGCCGACGGCAACGGCGGACTGACGCCTGACCCCAGCGCCAAGCTGGAGGAGCCATTGGTCGTCCGCCCGACGTCGGAAACGGTGATCGGCACCGCCTTTGCCCGCTGGGTCCAGTCGTGGCGCGACCTGCCGGTGCTCATCAACCAATGGGCGAACGTCGTGCGGTGGGAAATGCGCACCCGCATGTTCCTGCGGACCGCCGAATTCCTCTGGCAGGAGGGGCATACCGCGCACGCCACCGCGGACGAGGCGCGCGAAGAGACGCTGAAGATGCTCGAGGTCTACCGCGAGTTCGCGCAAAACTGCCTGGCGCTGCCCGTCGTCGCGGGCGAGAAGCCGGAGAACGAGCGTTTCCCCGGCGCCGTCGCGACCTACAGCATCGAAGCGATGATGCAGGACGGCAAGGCGCTCCAGGCGGGCACCAGCCACTTTCTCGGCACCAATTTCGCGCACGCCCAGAACATCCGCTTCCAGAATGCCGAGGGGCAGCTGGACTATGCCAACACGACCAGCTGGGGCGTGTCGACGCGGATGATCGGCGGGGTCATCATGACCCACGGCGACGACGATGGGCTGCGCGTGCCGCCGCGGATCGCGCCGTGGCAGGTCGTGATCGTGCCGATGCTGCGCGATAATGACGAGGATGCGGCGATCGTCGATTACTGCAAGGCGCTTCAGGCAGACCTCGCCACGCAGACGGCGCTGGGCGAACCGATCCGCGCGCTGCTCGACCTTAAGCCCGCCAAGGCCGCGACCAAGCGCTGGGGCTGGGTGAAGAAGGGCGCACCGATCGTGATCGAGGTTGGCGGGCGCGACGTCGCCGGGGGCAACGTGTCGGTCATCCGCCGCACCGCGCTGTATCGCGAGGACGGCAAGCTCAATTCCGCGATCCTGCCGCGCGACGCGTTCGTCGCCGACGCCGCGGCAACGCTGGAGACGATCCAGAACGATTTGTTCGAACAGGCCGAGACCCGGATGAAGGCCGCGATTGCCCCGATCGACGACTGGTCGGATATCGAGGCGATGTTCGCCGATACCGATGGCCGCCCCGGCTGGGCCGACGTCCGCTGGTCGAAGCCGACCGGCGACGCGCTGGAGAAGGTCGTCGATCGGCTGAAGGCGCTGAAGCTCACCATCCGCAACGCGCCGATAGGGCAGAGCGGCACCGACACCGGCCCCTGCATCTTCACCGGCGAACCGGCGGTCGAGCGCGTGCTGGTCGGGCGGTCCTATTGATGGCGGTCTGGCAGCGCCCGGTCGATCTCGCGCGCCTGACCGCCTTGGGCGCGGCGACGATGCCCGGGCATGTCGGGATCGAATTCACCGCGGTGGGCGAGAACAGCCTGACCGCGCGAATGCCGGTCGATCACCGGACGCACCAGCCGTTCGGACGGTTGCACGGCGGCGCATCGGTCGTGCTGGCGGAAACGGTTGCCTCGGTCGGTGCGTGGCTGGCGGCGCCCAAGGACAAGATGACGGTGGGGCTGGAGATCAACGCCAATCACATTCGCCCGGCGATGTCCGGGCACGTCCATGCGACCGCGACCGCCGAAGCGATCGGGCGGACGACGCAGGTGTGGACGATCCGCATCGTCGATGATGCGGACAAGCTGGTGTGCCTGTCGCGGATCACGATGGCGGTGATCGACGCAGGGTGAGCCTCAACCCAATGCACCGTCACCCCCGCGGAGGCGGGGGTAAATTCTGGCTGTCGTTGCGGCTCCTTTTTCATATTCAGCCACAATTGATTCCCGCCTGCGCGGGGATGACGGACGAGACGTGATGGCTAAAACCTACGACGCCATCATCCTCGGCGGCGGTGCGGCCGGGCTGTTCGCGGCCGCGACTGCCGGGCAGCGTGGCCGCAAGGTGCTGGTCGTCGACCACGCCCCGCGCGTCGGCCAGAAGATCCTGATCTCCGGCGGCGGGCGGTGCAATTTCACCAACATCCACACCGCGCCCGATCGTTACATCAGCGCAAACCCGCATTTCGCCAAGTCGGCGCTCGGCCGCTACACGCCCGCCGACTTCATCGGACTCGTCGATGCGTACGGCATCGCCTGGCATGAAAAGACGCTGGGCCAGCTGTTCTGCGACGGATCGGCCGCGCAGATCGTCGCGATGCTGCTGGAAGAATGCGCGAAGGGCGGGGTGGCGATCGCGACCGGGCATCCGTTGCACGACGTGGGGCACGCCGACGCGCGCTTTTCGGTCGCGTTCGGCGATCGCACTGCGTCCGCCCCCGCGCTGGTGATCGCAACCGGCGGCCCGTCGATCCCGAAGCTCGGAGCGAGCGATATCGCCTATGTCCTCGCCCGCCGGTTCGGATTGAAAGTGGTCGAGCCACGCCCGGCGCTGGTGCCACTGACATTGGGCGGCGACGATATGCTGTTTCGCGGCATCGCCGGCGTCGCGACCGAGGCCATCGTCCGCGCGGGAAAGGCGGCGTTCCGCGAGGCTGCGCTGTTCACCCATCGCGGGCTGTCGGGGCCGGCGATCCTGCAGGCATCCTCCTATTGGCGGCCGGGCGAAGCGGTGGCGATCGACCTGCTGCCCGACCGTCCCGCAGGCTGGCTCCGCACCGCCAAGCGCGAGGCGCCGCGCGTCGGCGTGAAGCGTGCGCTGGGCCTGCCCGAACGCCTGGCCGAGGCGCTGACCGAGCGGCTGGCGCTCAGCGGCGAACTCGCCAACATCCCCGACCGTACGCTGGAGACGGCCGAGCGGCAGCTCGCCGACTGGCACTTCCATCCCAACGGGACCGAGGGGTTCGCGAAGGCCGAAGTGACCGTCGGCGGGATCGCGACGGACGCCCTGTCGCAAAGGACGATGGAGGCGAAGGCGGTGCCGGGGCTGTATGCGATCGGCGAAGCGGTCGACGTGACCGGATGGCTGGGCGGGTATAATTTCCAATGGGCGTGGGCGAGCGCGCGCGCGTGCGGGGAGGCGATCTAGCCCTTCCGTGCTTCCGCGCAGGCGGGAGCCCAGGGCCACAAGCGACGCCCTGCGAAACCCTGGGCTCCCGCCTGCGCGGAAGCACGGTTGATTAAGAGGCGCGCCCCGCCTTCTCCACCAATCCCGACACGCCGTCGCGCCGCGCCAGCTCAGCGCGCACGTCGTCCAGGCTCAGCCCCATGTGGTGCAGCAGCACGGTTAGGTGGAACATCAGGTCGGCGGCCTCCCCGACCACTCCGGCGCGGTCGTCGGTGACGGCCGCGATGACAGTCTCGACCGCTTCCTCGCCGACCTTCTGCGCGATCTTGGCGCGGCCCTTGGCGGCGAGCGAGGCGACATAGCTGCTGCCGGGATCGGCGCGCAGGCGATCGGCGATCGTGGCTTCGAGTTGGGCGAAGGCGTCCATGGCCTCGGCGCTTGGCGTCCACAGTGGCGCGCGTCAATCCTTGCGGCGGGCGCGCTTGCGCATCGATCGGCGCGCCAGGATCACCCCGGCAGTGGCCGCGACGGCCAGCGCCACGTCCGACAGCGCAAAGCCCGTCCGCGTGACGACGCCGCTGTGGGCCTGCGCGAAAAGGGTGTCGGGCGACACGAACGCCATCAGCGCCAGCGCCTGGCATGTGCGGATGGTGGCGTTCATGTGGTGCTGTCCATTGGTCGCCCGACACGACCGGACCTAGGCCCGGAATGTGAAGGTCTTGTTAAGCTCGAACCGGCACGCCGGCGGCGGCGAGCGCGCGATGCGCGTCGGCGACGGTCGCTTCGCCGAAATGGAAGATCGATGCGGCGAGCACGGCGGATGCGTGCCCCTCGACGATGCCGGCGACGAGATGGTCGAGGGTGCCGACCCCGCCCGACGCGACGACGGGCACGTCGACCTGGGTAGCGATGGTGCGGATCAGCTCCAGGTCGTAGCCGTCCTTTGTCCCGTCGCGATCCATCGAGGTGACGAGCAGCTCGCCTGCGCCCAGCCGCACGAGACTCAGCGCGTGCGCGACCGCGTCGATGCCGGTCGCGCGCCGCCCGCCGTGGGTGAAGACTTCCCAGGCATCCCCGACCCGGCGCGCATCGACCGATGCGACGACGCACTGGCTGCCCATCCGCTGTGCTATATCGGCGACGAGTTCGGGGCGGGCGACCGCGGCGGAATTGACCGCGACCTTGTCGGCGCCGGCCAGCAGCAGCGTGCGTGCGTCCTCGACCGACCGCACCCCGCCGCCGACGGTCAGCGGCATGAAGCACACCTCGGCGGTGCGGAGGACGACATCGACGATCGTGTCGCGCCCTTCGTGGGAGGCGCCGATGTCGAGGAAGCAGAGTTCGTCGGCGCCCGCCGCGTCATAGGCCCGCGCCTGCTCGACCGGGTCGCCCGCATCGCGCAGGTCGACGAAATTGACGCCCTTCACGACGCGCCCGTGCGCCACGTCGAGGCAGGGGATGACGCGCGCGCGGACGGTCACTGATCCTCCCCGGCACGGGGAGGGGGACCGCCGAAGGCGGTGGAGGGGGTGGGCCGCGAAGGGCGCGCTCGTGGCGAGTCCCCTCCATCAGCTTCGCTGGTCCCCCTTCCCGTGCGGGGCAGGATCAGCATGATGCCACCGCGATCGCCTCCGCCAGATCGAGGCGCCCGTCGTACAGCGCGCGGCCGGTGATGATGCCTTCGATTCCCGGCTGGCCCTTCAGCGCGTGGATGTCCTCGATCCCTGCGACACCGCCGCTGGCGATGACCGGGATCGCCACGTTGCGGGCAAGCGCGGTCGTCGCCTGGACGTTGCAGCCTTTGAGCAGCCCGTCGCGGCCGATGTCGGTGAACAGCAGCGCAGCGACGCCTGCGTCCTCGAACCGGCGGGAGAGGTCGGTCGCGGTCACGGTCGACACATCGGCCCAACCTTCGGTCGCGACGAAGCCGTCGCGCGCATCGACCGCGACGACGATGCGGCCGGGCAGGACGCGGGCGGCGTCCTTCACCAGTTGCGGGTCGCGGAGCGCTGCGCTGCCGATGACGACGCGGGCGACGCCCAGCTCCAGCCACGCATCGATGCTGGCGCGCGTACGGATGCCGCCGCCCAGTTGCACGCGGCCGGGGAAGGCCGCGACGATGCCGCGCACCGCGTCGCCGTTGACCGACCCGCCGGCGAACGCGCCGTCCAGATCGACGACATGCAGGTGATCCGCACCCGCCGCGGCGAACGCGCGCGCCTGTGCGGCGGGGTCGTCACCGTAAACCGTGGCGCGATCCATGTCGCCTTCGGCCAGGCGCACGACCTGGCCGGACTTGAGGTCGATGGCGGGGAAGACGATCATCAATTCTTCTCTCTAAATCCTTCCCCAGATCGCTGGGGGAGGGGGACCAGCGAAAGGCTGGTGGAGGGGCTGGCGGGGTACTGCCCAAGCCCCCCCCCCCCC
>NZ_LMLB01000001.1:633372-720100 GCF_001421785.1 Sphingomonas sp. Leaf33
CGAGCAAGCTCGAGGAGGAATTTTCGGTCACGGGTTCCATGCGAGGAACCTTTCGATCAGCGCCAGGCCGTACGCCTGGCTCTTTTCCGGATGAAACTGCACGCCCAGCAGATTGTCGCGGCCGATCGCCGCGGTCACCGTGCCGCCGTGGTCGGTCGTCGCCAGCACGTCGCCACCGGTGAAGGCGAAGCTGTGGAGGAAATACGCCTCGCCCGGCACGATCAGCGGGTGGGGGACGCTTGGCACCACGTCGTTCCATCCCATGTGCGGCACGCGAACGCCCGGCGATGCGGGCAGCGCGCGGACCTCGCCCGCGATCCAGCCGAGCCCGGCGTGCTCGCCCATCTCGTGGCCCGTCGTCGCCATCAACTGCATGCCCACGCACACGCCCAGGAACGGGCGGGCGTGAGTCAGGACCGCCTCCTCCAGCGCCGCGACCATGTCGGGAATCGCGCGGAGACCCACGGCACACGCGCCGAACGCGCCGACGCCGGGCAGGACGACACGGTCGGCCCCGCGCACGACGTCGGCATCCGCCGTGACCGCCACATCGCGCGCGCCGGCAGCCAGCAGCGCATTGTGCACCGACTTCAGGTTGCCGGCGCCATAGTCGATCAGCGCGATCGTCACGACAGGACGGCAGCGATCGCGTCTGCGGCAAAGCTCGCGGCGATCTCGGTCACGGCGGCGGTTGCGACGCCCGAGGTGACGAACGGATCGGTCGCGGCCAGCGCCTCGACCTCGGCACGGGCCCCGCGGAACACCAGCACGCCGCCGGTCCGCGGCACCTGCCGCCCGGCGATCAGCAGCACGCCCGCATCGACCCCGGCCTGCAACCAGGCGACATGCGCCGCCATCTGCGCATCGACCTGTTCGATGGGCGCGACATAGGTAAGGGTCACGATCGATACCGGCGCCGCGTTCAGCCGGGCCATTATAGTGTCCCCTTGGTCGACGGAATCGCGTCGGCCTTGCGCGGGTCGATCTCGATGGCGGTGCGCAGAGCGCGCGCTAGGCCCTTGAACGCGGCCTCGGCGATGTGGTGGTTGTTCTCGCCGTACAGGGTGTCGATGTGCAGCGTCAGGCCGGCGGTCTGCGCGAACGAGTGAAAGAAATGCGCGAACATCTCGGTGTCCATCTCGCCCAGCCGCTTCTGGGTAAAGGGCAGGTTGCCGACGAACCAAGGGCGGCCCGAAATGTCGAGCGCGACGCGGGTCAGCGTCTCGTCCATCGGCGAGAGCGCGTCGCCGTAGCGGCGGATGCCGCGCTTTTCGCCCAGCGCCTGCGCGATCGCCTGACCGAGTGCAAGCCCCGTATCCTCGACCGTATGGTGCTGGTCGATATGCAGGTCGCCGACCGTCTTCACGTCGATATCGATCAGCGAATGGCGCGACAGCTGTTCGAGCATATGGTCGAAGAAGCCGACCCCGGTTTCGATCCGGTAACGGCCGGTGCCGTCCAGGCCGACGGTCACGTCGACAGACGTCTCACTGGTCTTGCGGGCGATGGTGGCGGTGCGCATGGGCGAGCCAATAGCGCGGCCCTCGCGCGGTGCAATCAAACTTCACGTTCGCGTCGCCCAAGCTTGACCGCGTCGCGGATTGGCGTAGCAAGGCCGGCATGACCAGCGGTGTTGCCGATAGCCTGATTCCGTACGACGAGATCGTGCAGGAGGCGCTGCGCGCCGTCGTCGGCCGCGTGCTGAACAGCATCGCGGAATCGGGCGGCCTGCCCGGCGAGCATCATTTCTACATCACCTTCAAGACGCAGGCGGCCGGGGTCGACATCCCCAAGCGCCTGATCGAGCGCTTCCCGGACGAGATGACCATCGTCATCCAGCACCGTTTTTGGGATCTGAAGGTGACCGACAAGGGCTTCTCGGTCGGCCTGTCGTTCAACCAGGTGCCATCGACCCTGGTCATTCCGTTCGCTGCGATCACCGGCTTCCACGATCCGGCAGTCAACTTCGAGCTGCGCTTCCAGGCGAACGACGACGGCGACGTCGAACCGCATGAGCCGGCCGATAACGACGAACCGATCGCCAAGCCGGTCGAGGACGGTTCGAACGTCGTCGCGGTGGATTTCAAGCGGAAGAAGTGAGCGAGGCGCGTAGCGCGAGCTAATCGCCGGCCGCGAAAGCGACGCGAACGACCGGCCGGCGCGGCCAAGTCGCGACCGACCCCGGCCTTCGCCGGGGCAGGCTTGGGATTTACTCCCATGACGTCCCATCCGAACACCCAGTCATTCCCGCGCAGGCGGGAATCCATCTCCTGCCGTCGCCCGTGGCCAGTACGGGAATTGGGTCCCCGCCTACGCGGGGACGAGGAGGGGGTCTTCGGAGGTCCTCTCGCACACGGAAGCGGCGTGGAACGAGCGCGCGCCTGTAGCGTAGGTCCGCCATGACCGACGCCACTGCCACCCGCACCGAAACCGACTCGATCGGCCCGATCGAGGTCCCCGCCGATGCTTATTGGGGCGCGCAGACGCAGCGATCGATCGAGAATTTCCCCTTCGGCCCGAGCGAGCGGATGCCGATCGGCATTGTCCAAGCGCTCGCCCTGGTGAAGCAGGCTGCCGCGCGCGTGAACCGTGACGATCTGGGCGCGGACAAGGCCGATGCAATCGACTCGGCCGCGGACGAGGTCGTCGCCGGCAAGCTCGACGACCAGTTCCCGCTCGTCATTTGGCAGACCGGCAGCGGCACGCAATCGAACATGAACGTCAACGAGGTGATCGCGGGCCGCGCCAACGAGGTGCTGACCGGCACGCGCGGCGGCAAGGCGCCGGTGCATCCCAACGACGACGTCAACCGCGGGCAGTCGTCGAACGACAGCTTCCCGACCGCGCTGCACGTGGCGACGGCGCTGGCGATCCGCAACAGGCTGACCCCGGCAACCGAGCGGCTGATCTGCGCGCTTGACGACAAGGCGAGAGGCTGGGCGGGGATCGTGAAGATTGGCCGCACGCACCTGCAGGACGCGACACCGCTGACGCTGGGGCAGGAATTTTCCGGCTATGTCGCGCAGCTCGAAAACGCGCTGGTTCGCATCACCAAGGCGTCGGAACGCAATCTTTTTCCGCTCGCGCAAGGTGGCACCGCGGTCGGCACCGGGCTTAACGCGCCGGAGGGCTTCGGTCCGTCGATGGCGGCGGCGCTGGGCGACCTGACGGGGCTGGCCTTTGTCAGCGCCGACAACAAGTTCGAGGCGCTGGCGTCGAATGACGGGCTGGTCGACGTGTCCGGCACGCTGTCCGTGCTCGCGGTCGCCCTCACCAAGATCGCCAACGACATCCGCCTGCTTGGCTCGGGTCCGCGCTCCGGGATCGGCGAACTGGTGCTGCCGGCGAACGAGCCTGGCAGCTCGATCATGCCGGGAAAGGTCAACCCGACCCAGTGCGAGATGCTGACGATGGTCGCGGCCCAGGTGATCGGCAACCACAGCGCGGTCATGGTCGGCGGGATGCAGGGGCATCTCGAACTCAATGTCTTCAAGCCGCTGATCGGCGCCGCGGTGCTGCGCTCCATCGACCTGCTGGCGGTCGGGATGGAAAGCTTCGCGACTCGCTGCGTCGAAGGGATGGAGGCCGACGATCGGCGCATCGGCGAGCTGGTCGACCGCTCGCTGATGCTCGTCACCGCGCTTGCGCCCGAGATCGGCTACGACAGTGCCGCGACGATAGCCAAGCACGCGCACGAACATGGCGTGACGCTGAAGGAAGCGGGGCTGACGCTGGGTCTGGTCGGTGGGGAAACCTTCGACCGGGTAGTCCGCCCGGAAGCGATGGTCTGACGGAACGATTTCCTCTCGCCAGCGCTTCACCGCCACGAACGAGGAGGCAAATCTATGTTGAGTACAGCCCTCGGCGCCCTGATCGGTGGCGCCATTGATGGCGCGGACGGTGACGATTCGACGTGGGACGGCGCGCTTGCCGGCGCGGCGACCGCTCTGGTCGTGCGGACGCTGGTGCCGGTCGTGCTGACCTATGCGGTCGGCTGGGGCGTGCTCAAGGGCCTCGACATCGGCAAGGACGCGGTTTTCGGCAAAGGACAAAAGGCATGATCGGCAAGATTATCGGTGCGCTCGTCGGGCGCGAAATGGATCGTCGCGACGGTGCGGGCGGCGCCAAGGGCGCGCTGCTCGGCATGGCCGCAGCGGGTGCGCTGCGTCGCATGGGTCCGCTCGGCATGATCCTGGGCGGCGGCTATGTCGCCAAGAAGGCCTATGATCGCCGCAAGGCGTCGCGGCGGCCGCTCTAGGCCCCGAACTGCCAGCTTCTGATCGCATCGACGGGCGACAGCAGCATCACCACGTTGAGGATCAGCCCGTCGCGGATCGCCCAGAGCGTCACCAGCTCGAACGCGACCGCGACGGCGATCGTCACCCACACCGGAGCGCGCCGCGCAAACGCGAAGCCCAGCGCCATCCAGGCGACGTCAGCCACCGAATTGACGATCGAGTCGCCGGTATAGCCGAGCGCGATCGTCGCCTCGCGATAGCGGTCGATAATGATCGGCGAATTCTCCAGCACTTCCCATGCCGCCTCGATCGCGACCGCCAGAATCAGGCGTTCGCCCGGCGGGCGACGGCGCAACAGCACCCATCCCAGCGCGTAGAACAGGAAGCCGTGGATGATGTGGCTGGGCGTATACCAGTCGGCGATATGCTGGCTGTTCCCGGCGTCGAGCTTGGGATGCCAAAGATCGACATAGCCGCAGGTGCAGATCGGATTGCGCCCGTTCGCCCACAGGATCGCTGCCATGCCGGCGAGAAGAACCCCGACGATCAGCCAATGACGCGGACGGATATCGGTGAGGGAAGGGCGGGACATTTCAGACGAGTAGCGCGCCGTGGCCGCGATTTCCACGATGCCCCGCCGGCACGGAGAGGCAACAGGCGTTCGCCATCATCCCCTGCTAACCCCGGTTGACCCCGCCGCCTGCCCGCGTCAGAGGCACGCGATGCCGAACCGCCCCACAACCGACCCGCACGGCTTCAAGCGCCGCGGCCTAATGTTCGTGCTGTCTTCGCCGTCGGGCGCGGGCAAATCGACGATCGCGGGGAAGCTGCTCGCCGCCGAGCAGGACCTGAAGGTCTCGGTCAGCTACACGACGCGCGCGATGCGGCCCGGCGAAGTCGATGGGCGGGACTATCATTTCGTCGACCTCGAACGCTTCCGCACGATGGTCGACGAACATGAGTTCCTGGAATGGGCGCATGTGTTCGACCACCGCTACGGCACGCCCAAGACCGACGTATTCCACATGCTGGGCGAGGGGCAGGACATCCTGTTCGACATCGACTGGCAAGGCGCGCAGCAGCTGCACCAGCTGGCTGGCGGCGATGTCGTCCGCGTCTTCATCCTGCCGCCGTCGATGCCCGAGCTGCGCAGTCGGCTGGAGCGGCGCGCGACCGACAGCCAGGCGGTGATCGACGCCCGCATGGCGCGCGCCGCGAACGAGGTCAGCCACTGGGACGGCTACGACTATGTCCTGGTCAACGACGACGTCGAACAATGTTTCGAACACGTCCGCACCATCCTGGCCGCCGAGCGTTTGAAGCGATCGCGTCAGACCGGGCTGATCGGCCTGATCCGGCACCTGACCAAGACCGTCTGATCCAGACCCAGTAAGGAATACGCGATGCCCGGTGGCCTGGTTGCCCTGCTCGACGACATCGCGGCGATCGCGAAACTGGCCGGGGCCTCGCTCGACGACGTCGCGAGTGCGGCGGGTCGCGCGGGCACGAAAGCGGCGGGCGTCGTCATCGACGATACCGCGGTTACCCCGCGCTATGTGACCGGGCTCAGCCCCGATCGCGAACTGCCGATCATCGGCAAGATCGCGCTGGGGTCGCTGCGCAACAAGCTGTTGTTCCTGCTGCCCGCCGCTTTGCTGCTCAGCGCCTTTGCGCCGTGGGCGATCACGCCGATCCTGATGGTCGGCGGTGCGTACCTGTGCTTCGAAGGCGCGGAAAAGGTGTGGGAGGCGCTGTCGGGCCAGCACCACGCGCAAGAGGTCGCCGAGATCGTCGACCCCGCCGAGCTGGAAAAGCGCCAGGTGTCGGGCGCAGTGCGCACCGACTTCATCTTGTCGGGCGAGATCATGGCGATCGCATTATCCGACCTGGAAGGCGAACCGCTGCTGACGCAAGGGCTGGTCCTGGCGGTCGTCGGTATCGCGATCACCATCGGCGTCTACGGCGTCGTCGCGCTGATCGTGAAGATGGACGATGTCGGGCTGCGGCTGGCGCAGTCGGGGTCGAGCGCGACGCAGGCGATCGGCCGCGGGCTGGTCGCGGCGATGCCGAAATTGCTGAAGGCGCTGTCGATCATCGGTACTGCGGCGATGATCTGGGTCGGCGGCGGCATCATCGCGCACGGCCTGGAGGTCTTCGGCCTGGGCGCAATCCCGCACGCGATCGAACATGTCGCCGATGTCGCGGCGAACGCGGTTCCGGCGGTGCATGGCGCGGCCCACTGGGTCGTCGCGGCCATCGGCGCAGCGATCGTCGGCGGCATCGTCGGCGGCGTGATCGTTGCGATCTACCATGCGGTGAAGAAGACGCGCGGGACGCACTGACCATCGCGCTGCTGCCCTCATTCGGGCAGCTTGCGGTCGTCGATCTTACGGGTCAAATCGCTAGCGGCGATGTAGTCGCATCGTGGCGACCGCGGGAAAATTGGTCGGGGAAAGAGGATTCGAACCTCCGGCCCCTGCCTCCCGAAGGCAGTGCTCTACCAGGCTGAGCTATTCCCCGACCGGCGCCGGCCGGGGCGAACCCTGGCTGGCGAGGCGCGGCCTATATCGGGCGCGCGCCGGGGTTTCAAGCGATGTTTTCGAAGTTTCTCGGGGGGCTCTGGCGGGGGCGCGACCGTGCGGCTAGGCTGGCGGCCATGTCATCGCTCGAATGGGTTGCCGCGGCGCTCGGCCTCGTCTGCGTCGCGCTCGCCGTCCGGCGGAGTCTGTGGACCTACGCGTTCGGCGTCGCCTCCACCGCGCTGCTCGCGGTCGTTGTGTTCGAGGCGCGGCTGTACAGCCAGGCACTGCTCCAGGTCTTCTTCGTCGCGATCAACGCGTACGGCTTCCTCAACTGGCGGCGCGCGAAGGCGGCGGGCGGCGAGGTGGCGGTCGAGCGCATGTCGCCGCGCGACCTGGGTGTCTGGAGCATCGGCATCGCGCTGGCGACGCTCGGCTGGGGCTGGGCGATGCACCTGCTGACCGACGCCGCGCAGCCGTTGCTCGATGCGAGCATCGCCGTCGTCAGCGTCGCGGCACAGCTGCTGATGGCGCGGCGGCGGCTCGAGAATTGGACTTTGTGGATCGCGGTCGATATCGCTTCCATCCCGCTGTTCCTGGGGCAGGGCCTGCGCATCGTCGCGGGGCTGTACCTCGTCTATCTGGCGCTTGCGATCTGGGGCTATGTCGACTGGCACCGCGCGGCGCGGGCGGCAGAGCCGGTCCCGGCATGACGCGGACGATCTGCCTCCATGGGCCCGAAAGCACCGGCAAGTCGACCATCGCGCCGCGCCTGGCCGCGCATCTGGGCGGCGCCGTGATCGACGAATATGGCCGCACCTATGCCGAGGCGAACGGCATCGAATTCACGATGGCCGATCTGGTCGCGATCGCGAAAGGCCATGATGCTCAGACCCAAGCCGCAATCGCGCGGGGCGCCGATCCGGTGATCCTCGACACCGATCCGCTGATGACCGCGGTGTGGGCGGATATGCTCTTTGGCCGGCGTGACCGGTGGTTCGACGCTTGGGACGGGACGGCGGACCTGTATCTGCTGTTCGACATCGACCTGCCGTGGGTCGAGGACGGAACGCGGATGTTCGGTACCGCCGACGCGCGGCGCCGCTTCTTCGACCGGTCACGCACCGAACTGGAGCGGCGCGGGGTGCGCTGGGCGCTGGTGCGCGGGCAGGGCGAGGATCGCTGGCGCTCGGCGCTGGCTGCGGTGGCCGGCTTGTTCCCGGCCTGACGGAGGCTTACATCCCGAGTATGGCGCATCATCATCACCACGAACACAGCGGCGACGCGCTGGCCCAGGCGGCCGAAGCGGCGCTGGTCAAGGCCGGCGAGCAATGGACCGCGATGCGCGCGCAAGTCTTTTCCGCGCTTGCGGGGTTCGAGAAACCGGCGTCGGCCTATGACATCGCCGAAGCGGTATCGAAGACCGAGGGGCGCCGGGTCGCCGCCAACAGCGTCTACCGCATCCTCGACCTGTTCGTCGGCGCGAACCTTGCCCGCCGTGTCGAAAGCGCCAACGCCTATGTCGCGAACGCGCATCCCGACTGCCTGCACGACTGCATCTTCCTGGTGTGCGACAGCTGTGGCCAGACGACGCATATCGACGACGACCACATCACCGACACCGTTCGGGCCAAGGCCACGGGCGCGGGCTTCGCACCCATACGTCCGGTGATCGAAGTGCGTGGCACGTGCGAGGCGTGCGGAGCGAAGGCGGCGTAACCCCCGCCTGCGCGCCGGCACGGATCACTTCAAAAGCGAAAGAAACCGCACACCGGCATCGAAATCGGCGCGATGGACGGCCGTCGCCTGGGCGGCGAGCTCGTCCTTGCCCCACATCTCTTCCTGCCAGTCCTCGTCGATCCGCGCGGCGTGCCACACGGTGTCGGCGTCCAGCGCGCCTTCGACCAGCGCGAGTGCCAGCACCAGCGAGCCGGTGACGGTCACGATCGGATGCAGCCCCGCGAGCGTAAAGGCGTCGCGCGCCGCCGCCACCGCATCGCGCAGTCGCTCGATCGTGGCGGCTGGTTGCGGGCGATGCATGACGCCGGCGGTCGTCTCGAAATGGACATCGTACCGCGCCCGGGCCCAATCGAGCGCGGGGTCCCAGGCGGCCTGCTGGCGCTCGACCAGCGGCGCGGGCTCCTCGGCGCGGTAATACAGCAGATCGCTCTCGCCATAGCGGGCGAGCGACACGGCAAAGACGGCCGGATCGGGCGCGATGGTGTCGAGGCTAGCGTTGGCGAGACCCGTCAGCGGCATCGCGCGCGGGTCAATCGTCGCTCCGACGCTGCGCCATTCCCCGGCGATCGCGTCGGCCAGCACGCGCGTCGGTACCGCCAATGGCGTGCGCTGCGGCGTGCGGATCGGCTTGCCGTCCAGCGCGATACCGTGGCCGTCGCCCTGCGGCACCACCGATACGTCGGTCCAGAACCGCTTCACTTGCTGCGCCACCGATGCGCCAGTGCGCGCGGCACCACCGCCATCATGTACAGCGCGGCGAGCACGATCGCGACGCCCAGCACCTTGTCCGGCCAATCGGTCGCGCGCGCGACCAGGATCAGCCCCAGTACGGCGCCGGCGGTGGCGGCAAGCCGGGTCGCGACGATTGCCATCCAGCGGTTACGGGCCTGTGTGTCGGGGGTCATGCCGCCGAGATAGAGCGTGGCGCCACGCAGGCAAGCATCGCGTCGGCCAGATCGTCGGCATGATCGACGACCTGCATCGCACCCGCCGCGGTCAGCAGCGCGGGCGGATGATAGCCCCAGGCGACTCCGATCGCGTGCGCCCCCGCCGCACGACCCATCGCCATGTCGTAGCTGGTGTCGCCGATCATCACCGTGTCGGCTGCGTCGGCGCCGGCCTCCGTCATCGCCGCCAGCGCCATCGCCGGGTCGGGCTTGGACGGGTGGCGATCGGCGGTCTGGAGCGTCACGAAGGCGGATGTCAGCCCGTGCGTCGCCAGGATGATCGACAGGCCGCGGTCGGACTTGCCGGTCGCGACCCCCAACGCCCAGCCGCTGTCGGCGAGAGTCGCCAGCGCGTCCGCAATGCCGGGGTACAGCGGCTCGTGCGCGAAATCGGGCGTCCCGCGCATCGCGGCGAACGCGTCCTTGTACGACTGCGACAGCGCCTCGCACGCGACCGGGTCGGCGTCCGGGTGGAGGACCGCCATCGCCTGCGGCAGGCTCAATCCGACGATGCCGCGGATCGCGTCGCGCGGCGGCGGGGCCAGGCGATGCGCGTCGAACGCGCGCTCCACCGCCAGGCAGATGTTGGCGGCCGAATCGACAAGGGTCCCGTCGCAGTCGAACAGCGCGAGCCGCGTCATGCGAGGCTCCGCATCAGCTGCGCGATCCCGCGCCGGCCCGCGGCGTCGCTGGCATCGGCGGCGGTCAGCCGCGCGGCGTCGGGCTTGTTCTGCCCCAGCTTCAAGGTGCCGCGCCATGCGGTCACCTCCAGCGTGAAGCCGATGATGCCGTTCAGCATCGCATCGAACCGGCGCGGGTCCATCTTCGCGCGCGTCCAGGCGAGCTTGGGCAATCGCGCCTCGTGTTCCGCCGTCAGCCGGTCGACCTGTGCGACCAGGGCGTCGCGATCCATGCGGCGGACGGTCCCCTCCAGCTCGACCGCGGCATAGTTCCACGTGGGCACCTGATCGGCGTCGAGCCCGTACCAGTCGGGGCTGATATAGCCGTCCGGGCCCAGCACCGCGAAGACCGCGGTCGCGCCGTCCAGATGCCGCGTCAGCGCGTTGCCGCGCGCAAGGTGCAGGTCGAGCGTCGCGTCGCCGTTCCATATCGCCGGCACCTGCGCGACCCGCGGACCGTCGGGCGTCGCGGCGAAGAGCTGGCCGAACGCGATCTCCCGCACAAACGCGCGCATCGCGGGCCGGTCCTCCCAGCGGAAACTGGCGTTCGGGTGCACCGGGTCAGCGACGACCGCGCGGGGGCGCCGGGGGCTTGCCGCTGGCCGGCGCGCGTCGGGCCGGCTTCGGCGTCGTCGGTGCCTTGCCCTTGACCGCCGGCTTGCCGCGTGTGGGCGGCTTGCCCTTGGCCGCAGCTGCCTCGTCGGCGTTGCGCGATGCACCGCGCGCCCGGCGTTCGCCCTTGCGGTCCTTGCGGATGGTCTTGGCGTGCGCCTTGGCTTTCTGCTTTTCCTCAGCGCGCGTCGGGGCGGGGCCTTCGTCCTCCAGCGGCCGGTCGCCCAGCGTCAGGTCGAAGCCGAGCAGCTTCATGCTGTCGGCGAAATGCTCGGGCAGCTCAGCGGTCACGTCGACCCGCCCGCCATCGGGGTGGTCGATGCGGATGCGCCGGGCATGGAGGTGCATCTTGCGGCTGACCCCGCCGGTCAGGAACGCGTCGGCCCCGCCGTATTTGCCGTCGCCGACGATCGGGTGCCCGATCGCCGCCATGTGCACGCGCAGCTGGTGGGTGCGGCCGGTCAGCGGTTGCAGCTCGACCCAGGCGGCGCGGTTACCGGCGCGCTCGATCACGCGGTAGCGGCTGCGCGAGGGCAGGCCCTCATGCTCGCTGACGTGCATCTTCTCGCCGCCTGTGCCGGGCTGCTTGGCGATCGGCAGATCGACCAGGCCGTCGGCGATGTCGGGCACGCCGGTGACCAGTGCCCAATAGACCTTGCGCGCGGTGCGCCCGGAAAAGCTCTTGGCGAAATAGGCCGCGGCCCGCGCCGATCGCGCGATCAGCAGCGCGCCGGACGTGTCCTTGTCCAGCCGGTGGACCAGCTTCGGCCGTCCTTCGGCATCGAACTGCAACGCGTCGAGCAGGCCGTCGACATGCTCGGTCGTCTTGGTCCCGCCCTGCGTCGCGAGGCCGGGCGGCTTGTTGAGCACGATCGCCTGCGCGTCGCGGTGGATGATCATCCCCTCCGCCAGCGCGACCTGTTCGTCGCTCAGCGGCGGGCGTTCGCGCTTCGGCCGGGCGGCCGCGGCGGGCGTCGGTGCCTCGGCCGGCGGCACCCGCAGGATCTGCCCAGCGGACAGGCGGGCGCCGGGTTCGGCGCGCGCGCCGTCGATCCGCAATTGCCCGGTGCGCGCCCAGCGCGACACGACGTTGAAGCTGACGTCGCTCAGATGCCGCTTGAACCAGCGGTCGAGCCGGATGCCGTCGTCATCGGCGCCGACCTTGAATTCGCGCACGTCGCTCATGCCGCTACCCTCGCAATGGCCAGGCCGCCGAACAGCGCCGCGATCGACCCGACGACCGAGGCTAGGACGTAGCCCGCCGCCAGCGGCAGCGCGCCGCGTTCGATCATCAGCGCGGCATCCAGGCTAAAGGCGGAAAAGGTGGTGAAGCCGCCGAGCACACCGACGCCCAGCAGCAGCCGGGTCTGTTCGCTGCCGCCGGTGCGCACCAGCGTGCCGGCGAGCAGGCCCATCAGCAGCCCGCCGATCAGGTTCACGCCCAGGGTGCCCCAGGGGTAGTCGGGTCCGAAGGTGCCGAGCGTCCAGCGCCCGAACAGATGCCGCGCACCGGCGCCGACTGCGCCGCCCGCCATCACGATAAAGAGGTTGCCCATGATGCCCGCGGTAGCGCGGACGCGCGCGGGCGTCACCTTTTGATTGCGCCCGAGCGCCCGATCAGCCGGTGCGCGTCACGACCAGCCGCAGGTCGGCGATCCCGCTTGCATCGCGCCCGATCAAGGTCAGCGTGCTGCCGTCGCGCGCCCGGGCGGCAGTCAGCACGTGCACGGCGCCATCGCGTGCATAGGTCACGCGGTAGCCCGCACGGGCGAAGCGCGCGGACTCGCTCGCCAGCAGCGAGCCGAGCGGCACGGCGGCGCCATAGGCGACCAGGCGCAGGTGACAGCCGGGCGCATCGCTGCCGGCGGCCTCGATCACGCGCGCGGCGGCGGGCAGCGGCGTGTCGCGGGGCAGGCGGGTCGCCCAGATCGCCGAATAGCCGACCGCGGACAGGCAGGGCTGAACCGCCGGCCCGGCCAGGCGCGCGGCAAGCGCATCCAGCGTCACCGCCTCGTCCGACGCGCGACATGCGGCGCAATTGCCGTCGGCCACATCGGGCAACGGCGGCGCGCCCGCGATTCTGTCGGTCGGGGCGATGTCGATGGCCGGGATCGGCGCGCCGATCGCCGCGTCCGGCGGGCGGACGGCATCCAGGTTGGCCTGGAAGCTCAGTGCCTGGTCGCTCATCAGCGGCTCGGCAACGGTCGCCGCGATCAGCGGATCGGTCGATCGGCGCTGTTGCAGCGCCGGATCGGGCGTGCGTGACCCGCGATCGCAGCCGGCCAGCAGCGCCATGCCGCTCAGGACCGCCAGGATCGGGACGAGCGATGCGCGCATCGTCGCCCTATGGCCCCATCGTGGTTAAGGAAGCGTTCGGGGCAGGGCCTGCGGAAATGGATGGTGTATTATCTTGCAGATACACCATCGACGAGCCATATGGCGGACATGCTGAACATTCTCTCGATCCTCACCGGCCTGGTGTCGCTGATCTTCGTGATCCCGGGCGTCATTCCTCTTCTGGGCTGGATCAATTGGCTGGCGATCCCGATCGCGGTCGTCGGCCTGGTCATCGGTATGTTGTCCAGTCGCAACACCGGTCGAAACCTGAACATCGTGATCCTGTTGATCGCGGTCGTCCGCCTGTCGCTGGGCGGCGGCATCCTGTAACGAAAAGGGCCCGGCGATCGCTCGCCGGGCCCTTCGTTTGACCTACCGGGGTCTTAGCGGCAGCGAACGCCGCCACGATCGACTTCACGGCCGAGCAGGGCACCGCCACCGGCGCCCAGCAGCGTGCCGAGCAGGCCCGAGCCACCGCGGTCCAGCGCGTTGCCCAGGAAGCCACCGGCGACACCGCCGACAATCAGGCCGGTCGTGCCGTCGTTGCGGCGGCAGTAATAGCGGTTGTCGTTACCACGATAGATGCGGTCGTTCCGGCCGAGGCGGCGCTCCTGGTAATAGCGGCCGTCGCGATAATAGCGATCGGCGAAGTAGCGACCTTGGCCACGCTCCGAGCGGTTCCAGTCGTAGTTGCGATACTGGCGCCAGTCGCGCGTATCGCGACGATAATCCTGGCGGGCATCGCGCACGTCGCGGTTGTAGTCGCGGCGCGCGTCACGGACGTCGCGGCGCGAGTCGGCGTCGCGGATGTCGCGGCGATAGTCCTGACGGGCGTCGCGGACTTCACGGTTGTATTCGCGCGCGGCTTCACGCGGGGATTGCTGGGCCGCAGCCGGTACGGCGGTAAGGCCCGTTGCAGCAGCGACGATTGCCAGAATGGCGGTACGCATAACATTCTCCTGTCGAATGGATGTGTGCACAACGCCGACGAATTGATCTGGGTTGCGTGAACCGAAAACTACGTTTCGTTCACTCGGCCGACAGGTCGATCCGCTGGGTCAGGGGATAGGCGAACAGCAGGTCGGCGTCGCCCTGCGCCGCGATCGTCGTTCGACCGGTGACGGTCAGGCATTCGCCCGCCGCAAAGCCGGTATCGCCGGCGGTGCCCGATCCGGTGATCGGGACCAGCCACCCGCTGACGCCGTCGGGCAGCGTCACGTCGCGCGTGCCCGCCGACCAGCGCTCCAGCACGAATTTCGGCCCCTCGACCAGGATCTCGCGGGTGTCCGACACGCGGCCCGGTGCCGGCTGGGGCACGAACGGTTCGGCATCGCTGACCGCGATCCCGTCGTCCAGATGCAACTCGCGCGGGCGGCCATAGTCGTACAGGCGATAGGTCGTTTCCGAATTCTGCTGGATCTCGATGACGGTCAGGCCCGCGCCGATCGCGTGGATCGTGCCCGAGGGTGAGTAGAAGAAATCGCCCGCCTTCACCGGCTTCCAGTCGACCAGATGCTCGATCGACCCGTCGAGCGCGGCCGCGCGCAGCGTTTCATCGTCCACCGCTTCGTGGGTGCCGATCGCGATCGTCGAATCCGGTTCGGCAGCCAGGATCAGCCAGCATTCGTCCTTGCCGCGCGGCAGGCCGCGCGCCTGCGCCTGCACGTCGTCCGGATGGACCTGGATCGACAGTTTTTCCGACGTGAACAGATATTTGACCAGCAGGTCGGGCTCGCTGTCGCCCGGTGCCTGGAACCAGACTTCGCCGATCGGTTCCCCATCCTGTGCCGGATCGGCAAAGCCCGGCCACAGGTCGTGGCGACCCCAGGGCTTTTCGACGCGGTGGGTGGCGAGCTTCGTGACGGTCATTCGATTGGGCCTCGGTCCGATGGGTGCGGTTGCGAAACGCCGTTCCGGTAGGGCAATTTCCAGCCCCAAGTAAAAACATTTTGAGCGGACGGTCGGCTAAGCTAAACGCGGGCCCAGCCATGCGTATGTCCGTACCCCGCGCCGTCGCGCTCTCGACCCTCGTCCTCACCGCGCTCGCGACCTCGGCTTGCGCCGGGCGCGGCGGGAACAAGGCCGACACTCCCTACGTCGCCCGCGACGTCAACACGCTGTATGCGGCGGCCAAGGAGCGCCTCGACCGCGGCCTGTACAAGGAAGCCGCCGCGCTGTTCGACGAGGTCGAGCGCCAGCACCCCTATTCGATCTGGGCGCGCCGCGCGCAGGTGATGGGCGCCTTTTCCTACTATCTCGCGCAGGACTATACCCAGGCGATCCAGTCGTCGCAGCGCTTCCTGTCGGTGCACCCGGGCAACCGCGACGCGCCCTATGCCTATTACCTGATCGCGCTCAGCTATTACGAGCAGATCAGCGACGTGACCCGCGACCAGAAGATCACGCAGCAGGCGATGGACGCGCTGGGCGAGCTCAGCCGCCGCTATCCTAACACCCGTTACGCCGCCGATGCGCGGCTGAAGATGGACCTGGTCCGCGATCACCTGGCGGGCAAGGAAATGGAGATCGGCCGCTTCTACGAGCGCCGCGGCCAGTGGCTCGCCGCCTCGATGCGGTTCCGCACCGTCATCGACCAGTATCAGACGACGACCCACACGCCCGAGGCGCTGATGCGCCTGGTCGAAACCTATCTGGCGCTGGGCGTACGCGAGGAGGCGAAGAAGTCGGCCGCCGTGCTCGGCGCCAACTATCCCGGCACCGACTGGTACAAGCGCGCCTACGACCTGATCGGCGAATATCCCGTCCTGCCGCCGCAGCCGCCCAAGGCCCCGGTCGGCGCGCTGAAGCCGGTCGGCGAGAAGCCGGTCAAGAGCTGACCCGGCCGCTTCGGCCGGCCGTAGCCCCATGGCCAAGATCCGCGCGGACCAGCTGATCGTCGATCGCGGCCTGGCCGAAAGCCGCACGCGTGCTCAGGCGCTGGTGATGGCGGGGCTGGCCTTCGTCGGCGACCGCAAAATCGACAAGCCCGGGCAGATGCTGCCCGCCGACGCCGCGATCGAGGTGAAGGGGCGCGACCACCCCTGGGTGTCGCGCGGCGGGATCAAGCTGGCGCACGCGCTGGACCAGTTTGCGATTCCCGTGAGCGGTGCGGTCGCGATCGACGTCGGGTCATCGACCGGCGGCTTTACCGACGTGCTGCTGACCAGGGGCGCGGCGCGGGTCTACGCCGTCGATTCGGGCACCAACCAGCTGGCGTGGAAGCTGCGCCAGGACGAGCGTGTCGTCGTCCATGAACAGACCAGCGCGCGCATCCTGACGCCGGCGCACATCCCCGAACCCGTCGATCTGGTCGTCTGCGACGCCAGCTTCATCGGCCTGGCCAAGGTGCTGGACGTGCCGCTGTCGTTCGCCAGACCCGACGCGCGCCTGGTCGCGCTCATCAAGCCGCAGTTCGAGGCGGGGCGCGACGAAGTCGGCAAGGGCGGGGTCGTGCGCGACCCGGCGGTCCATGACCGCGTCTGTCGCGACGTGTCCGACTGGCTCGTCTCGATCGGCTGGAGCGTCGAGGGGCTGACGACCAGCCCGATCACCGGCCCCGAGGGCAATGTCGAGTTCCTGATCGTGGCACGCAATGCGGCGGCACGCGTTGTGGCGGATGGTGCGGTGCATTAAGGACCGCCAGCGAAACGATCGAGGGTAGGCTGCCGGTGAGCGAAATCGCGTCCAAGGGTCAGTTGCGAATGTCCTTCCTGCGGTGGGCGGTGGTGACTGTCCCGCTGATCCTCCTGCTCGGTTTCGCCTCCGGTCGGCTGGTGCCCTCGGGCAGCGAGAACGCCTGGTACACCGCGCTCGCCAAGCCGGCATTGACCCCGCCGGGCTGGGTGTTCCCCGTCGCGTGGACGACGCTCTACATCCTGCTGGGCCTCGCCGTCGCGCTGATCGCGGATGCGCGCGGCGCACGGGGGCGAGGCTTGGCGCTCGGCCTGTTCGCGCTTCAGTTCGTCGGCAACCTGGCGTGGACGCCGTTGTTCTTCGGCGCGCACAAGGTCGTGGCGGCGCTGGTGCTGATCGCGGTGATCCTGGTCCTGACGATCGCGACGACCTTTGCCTTCGCCCGCATCCGCAAGGCAGCGGCCTGGCTGCTGGTGCCCTACATGGTCTGGCTGAGCTTTGCCGGGCTGCTGACGCTGGGCATCCACCGGCTGAACCCCGACGCGCAGACCCTTGTGCCCGCGTCCGCGACCACCCAAATCGCGCTGTAAGGAGAATTACCCGACATGCAGAGCGACAACCGCATTTTCGACGACTTCGTGAAAGTCCTGAACGGCGCGGCCGGTACGATGGCCGGCATGGGCCGCGAGGCGGGCGAAAGCGCGCGCGAGCATCTGAAGTCCTGGGTCGGCGGCATGGACTTCGTGTCGCGCGCGGAATTCGACGCGGTAAAGGCGATGGCGGCCGCCGCGCGTGACGAGAACGATGCGCTCAAGGCGCGGCTGGATGCGCTGGAGGCGAAGCTCGCCGGATCCGGATCGGCAACCGCGACCGGTGCGACGGCCCCGACATCGGACATCCCCCTCGCCTGACAGTCGGGCGGCCAAGCGCCACTTCTCCACAGCATTCCACCGTCCGCGCGCTTGTGCGTTGCGGCGAAGATTGGCATTTTCGCACGCGATGACGATGGAAGACCTGGAAAACGATCGCGACGATGCGGCGCCGATCGACATGCTGGAACGCTATTACAGCGCGCACGGCTGGTCGTTCGAGCGGGACGACGACGAGATCGTCGCGAAGGTGAAGGGCAGCTGGACCGAATATGAGCTGCGCGCGATCTGGCGCGAGGACGATTCGGTGCTGCAGTTCCTGGCCTTCCCCGACGTGCGCGTCGCCGACCATGCCCGCGCGTCGATGTACGAGGCGATCGGGCTGGTCAACGAACAGCTCTGGATCGGCCATTTCGAGCTGTGGTCGTCGAGCGGCATCCTGCTCTATCGCCACGCCGCGGTGATGACCGGCGACGATGGCCCGCAGCTCAGTCTCGACGGCGCAGAGTTGATGGTCGAGAGCGCGATCGACGAATGCGAGCGCTTCTACCCCGTGTTCCAGTTCGTGCTGTGGGGCGGCAAGACGCCCAAGGACGCGCTGGCCGCCGCGCTGATCGAGACGCAGGGCGAAGCGTGAGCGGGCCCGTCTCTGGGCGGTTCTGGCTGGTCGGCGCCGGCAACATGGGCGGCGCGATGCTGGAGCGGTGGCTTGCCGGCGGCGTGCTCAGCCCCGACCAGCTGCTGGTGATCGATCCGGGCGCGCAGGACCTGCCGCCCGGCGTGCGTCGCGTGGACACCGCCCCGGCAGACGAGACGCCCGACGTGCTGCTGCTCGCGATCAAGCCGCAGCTGCTCGACACCGTCGCGCCGTCGCTGTCGCACTGCCGACCGCCGTTATTGGTGTCGATCCTGGCCGGGGTGGAGGCGAACACGATCGCCGCGCGCATCCCGGCGTCGACCATCGTCCGCGCGATGCCCAACCTGCCGGTGTCGCTGGGGCAGGGCGTGGTCGCGCTGCATGGCGACGCTGCCGACACGACCGCGCGTGCGACGGCGGAGGCGCTGATGGCGCCGCTCGGTCTCGTCGAGTGGCTGGACGACGAGGCGCTGTTCCACGCCGTCACCGCGCTGTCGGGATCGGGACCGGGTTTCGTCTATCGCTTCATCGCCGCACTGGCGGAGGGCGGCGCGGCGCTTGGCCTGCCTGCCGATCAGGCGCAGCGCTTCGCGGTGGCAACCGTCGAGGGGGCGGCAGCGCTTGCCCGCGCGTCGGGCACGGCCCCCGATGCGCTGGCCGACCGTGTCGCAAGTCCCGGCGGCACGACCCGTGCGGGCTTGGATGTGCTCGACGCGGGTGACGCGATGCGCCGGCTGGTCGCCGCTACGCTGACCGCGGCGGCCCGCCGCAGCGAGGAACTGGCGGACGTGGCGCGGCGCTGAATTGGATCAGCGCCCCAGCCCCGCGACCCGCGGGCGTTCGGACGCGGGGATCAGCCCCTCCAGCACCGCCCAGAACCCGCCGACCGCGGTCTGCCCGGCACTCGAATAGGCCGCCGCCAGCCGGGCGCTGAGCGTCCCGTACAATTGCCGCTCCAGCATAACGCCCTCGCTCGTCAGCTTCAGCAGCCGTTGCCGCCGGTCGCGGTCGCCGGTGCGCGTCTCGACCAGTCCGCGGGCGGTCAACTCGGTCAGCACCCGGTTCAGCGCCTGCTTGGTGATCGCCAGCAACTGCAACAGCTCGCCGACCGCCAGATCGGGCTTGCGCGCGATGAAGTACAGCGCGCGGTGATGCGCGCGGCCAAGCCCCTGCTCGGCAAGGCCCCCGTCGATCGCGCGGGTCAGGTGGCTGTATCCGAAATACATCAATTCGATGCCGCGCCGGATTTCCGGCTCGGTCAGGAACAGCGGGGAAGCGCGCGATGCGTCGGGAAGTGGGCCAGCCATGTTGACCTGTTCTGCCACCCCCGATACGCCCCCGGCAAGCGCCGAAGCGGGCGTGACCGACTGGAGATGCGTGCGCCATGACCGCCTTTGCGTTCGAACCGAACCCGACGCCGATGAGCGTCAACGAACGCCGGGGCCTGCTCGCCGACCCCGGGTTCGGGCGGATCTTCACCGATCACATGGCGACGGTGCGCTATTCGGCCGACAAGGGCTGGCACGACCCGAAGATCGTCGCGCGCAGGGCCCTGACCGTCGATCCGGCGACCGCGGTGCTCCACTACGCGCAGGAAATCTTCGAAGGGCTGAAGGCCTATGCCCTCGACGACGGCGGCATCGCGATGTTCCGCCCCGATGCCAACGCCCGCCGCTTCCAGGCATCCGCGCGCCGCATGGCGATGGCCGAACTTCCGCAAGACCTGTTCGTCGAATCGTGCAGGCAGCTGGTGCTGACCGACCGCGACTGGATTCCGAACGTCGATGGCGGCGCGCTGTACCTGCGCCCGTTCATGATCGCGTCGGAAGTCTTCCTGGGCGTGAAGCCGGCCAGCGAATATCTCTACTGCGTGCTCGCCTCGTCGGTCGGTGCCTATTGGAAGGGCGGCGCGCGCGCGATCTCGCTGTGGGTCAGCCACGACTATACCCGCGCCGCGCCCGGCGGCACCGGTGAGGCGAAGTGCGGCGGCAACTATGCCACCAGCCTGGTCGCGCAGCAGGACGCGATCGCGCGCGGCCATGACCAGGTCGTCTTCCTCGACGCGGTCGAGCGCCGCTGGATCGAGGAACTGGGCGGCATGAACATCTTCTTCGTCATGGCCGACGGCTCGCTGGTCACCCCGCCGCTGGGCGGCACGATCCTGCCCGGCATCACCCGCGCCTCGCTGATCCAGCTCGCCCGCGACGAAGGCCTGAGCGTGCGCGAGGAGCTCTATGCGATTGAGCAATGGCGCTCGGATGCGACAAGCGGCGCGCTCGCCGAAAGCTTCGCCTGCGGGACGGCGGCGGTCGTGACCCCGATCGGCCGCGTCGCAGGCCCCGGCTACGACTTCACGATCGGCAGCGGCGGCACCGGCCAGACGACCGCGCGCCTGCTTGCACGCCTGAGCGACCTCCAACGCGGCCGCGCACCCGACCCCCACGGCTGGCTCCAGCGCATCGCTTGATAAGCGGGCTTCCCAACCCCGGCGCGCACGCTATAAGCCCGCCACTCTGCTGGGGCGTCGCCAAGCGGTAAGGCACCGGTTTTTGGTACCGGCATTCGTAGGTTCGAATCCTGCCGCCCCAGCCAATTCGCACCTAAGGACTTGATCTCGCTGGCTTCTCGCTCGTGAGACGGAACGATTGTGCCATCGACTGTGCCAATCGTCTGTCCGGAAGGTCGGATGTTCCGTGGCCTCGGTCCAGCATGTCTATCGCCGCGGCGCCATTTTCTGGTGGCGGCGCTGTCTCCCTTTGTTCTCGTTCAAGAAACTTGATATACGTTTATCCCTGCGCACGGCCGATCGGCAGGTGGCGCGGGAACGAGGCGCCGCGCTGACCGCTGCGACGCGGGAGGTGGTAAGAATGTTGGAGCAGCGCGTGAGGGCGGCCGACGCGCGTCCGACCGAGGACGAACTCCAGGCAATCGCACGGCAGGCGTATGCGGAGAAGCTGGCGCAATTCTGCGATGATCAGAGAGCTTACCCGCATCATGCGGTCGATCACGAGCGCGCCAACCGAACGTGGGCCGACTACTACGACCGGCTCGTCCGCAACGGCGGCCATGCAGCAATGCTGGATGGCGAGGAACAGGCGTGGCGGATGATGGGCTGGGATGCGCAGCGCGTGGCCAACCTGCGCCTCGCGATCGCGCACGTCGAAGAGGGAAATCCGCCGATCTCACGGCGCTTCGTCGATTATTACCTTCGCGAATTCGGATACGAGCCGCATGATGGCCTGCGCCGCATGGTCGAGCGGGCACTCCATCCGGCCTATCGCGACGCTTGTCTTGAGGCCGAGCGACGCCGACGGAGCGCGATCGAGCCGGCATCGGCATCGCCTTACGCGGAGCCTGCTCAGGCCAGTGCGACCGCCACGGCAGGAGACCGATCATCGGCCGACCAAGGTGCGTATTTCAGCGACTTTATCGAGGCGGCGATCGCCGCCTTGGTCGCCAATGAACGATGGGATGGAAAATCTGGACGTCAGGCGCGCAGTACCATCGCCCTGTTCGAACTGCTGATCGGTCGCAAGAGGCTGGGGGCTTATCATCAGGACGATCTGACCGCGTTTATGAAAAAGCTCCGGTTCGTGCCCAAGCAGTACGACATGACGAGGGCCGAAAGCCGTGAAAGCATCCTCAACCGTGTGGCAGCGGGGGAGGCGGCGGCGGAGAAGGCTGATGGCAAACCCATTGTCGGCGAACGCTCAAATCGGACGCGAAACCGACACCTATCGAGCCTTGCGGCGATCGTTCGCTGGGGCATTACCAACAAGAAGGGCAAGCCTGACATCACGTTCGACAAGCAGTTCGCGATCGTATCCAAGCGCAAGCGCGCTCGATCGGAACGTCCGGCGACCTCCAAAGACGATGTGGCAACGCTATTCGCCATGCCGACGTGGACGGGCTCGCGGCCTCATCGCGGCGGCACTGGCGCTGCTATCTTGAGAGCACGCGTTACGCCTGGTGATGCGATCGTCCATGATGCGTTCTATTGGGTGCCGCTTCTCCTCTTTTATACCGGTGCCCGGCGGGAGGAAATCTGTAAGTTGTGCCCGGGTGACGTGAAGCTGGAACTCATTCCGCATATCTTCATCGACTTCACGGATTTCGGTTGCATCAAGAACGACCAATCGGTTCGCCCTGTGCCATTGCATCGCGAATTGGTTCGTCTGGGTTTCCTTCAGTTCGTTGAGGAATGCCGGAAGCGGGAATATCCGGTCCTTTTTCCCGAGCTGACGCCGACCAACGACGTGCAGAAGTTCGGCGACATCTATTACAAGAACGTATGGGCCAATCTGAAGCGGGCTGCAAAACTCGCTGACGATGCGACAAATCACGGTATGCGGCATCGTTTTTCGACGGACCTGAAGGCGAAGAAGGTCTTCAGTGAGTTCCGCCGCGACGTGATGGGACAGGGCGGCCTCGACATCAACGAGGAACGGTATAGCGATACGGCGGCGATGGAGATCCTGAAGGGGATTATCGAGGAATTGCCATCCGTCACGGACGCACTCCAACCGGGCAAGGCGATCGTGCCGCCTAGGGTAATCCGCCGCCCGAAGCCGAGCATGCGTCGCAAGTAAGGCCGTAACCTTGCGGTTGGAAATTGACGGCGCGAGTGTGCGCGTTAGGCATCCGTATGGCTTTCGGCGTCTTCATCCACCGGTCGGACTCAATCTACGATGACACGCCGGCCGAGCGCTATCAGTTCCCGCCTCAATATCTCAGCCGGGTCCGCGCCTGCATCGGCGACTGGATCGTCTATTACGAGCCGCGCAAGGTGCACGGCACACGCGGGTATTTCGCCGTGGCAAAGGTCCAGCAGGTGATTGCCGACCCCAGCGCTCCCGGCATGTACCTCGCGCTGATCGAACCCGGCAGTTACCTCGACTTCTCGAACCCGGTTCCCTTCGCCGACGGTGATGGGGCCGTGATCGAACGCGGCGTCCTGAACGAAGCTGGTCGTATCTCGGGTCGGGCCCAGGCGGCTGTGCGAGGGCTGTCCGCCTCCGACTTCTCCCGCATCGTCGGCCTTGGCCTGGCGGAGGAAAATCCGCTGTTGCCGCGGGTCGGCGCCTCCGAAGCGCCGTCGGCAGTCCGAGAGGAGCGAGTGCCCTTCGGATTCGACGAGACGCGCGAGCGTGTAAGCATGCTCGTTTCCCGCGTCGTGCGTGACCGTGTTTTCCGCCGCATCGTGCTGCGCGCATATGACGAGCGATGCGCGGTCACGGGGCTCAAGCTAATCAATGGCGGCGGGCGGGCCGAGGTCGAGGCCGCGCACATTCGGCCGGTCGAGGCGGACGGGCCGGATATCGTGAGCAATGGCCTGGCTCTTTCCGGTACGGCGCATTGGATGTTCGATCGCGGGCTCATCAGCCTGGCCCACGACGCCAGCATCCTCGTCTCGCGCCAGGCGAACGATCCGGACAGCATCCGCTCGGTCATCAACCCGAGCGGGCGAGCGATCTTGCCAGGCCGCCCCGGCGACCGGCCGCATCCGCACTTCCTGCGCTGGCACCGGGAGCACTGCTTCAAGCTGTAAAGGTGCTGGCGACCGGAAATTCGGAAGGAAGGTCGGTTCAGCAGCCGACGATGCGTTGGCGCGACCAAGGGGGAGGAAATTTAGGCGCAACAGCGCAATTTGGCGGGGGCGCCCAATTGCGGTGCGCCGCCGGTGCCTGATCGGCCGCGGCGGGTCCTCCAACCTGGCGGTTTCCGGAAGGCGGTTCGTCGGGGGGATTGTGCGATTTGCTGGGCCCGTCGACAATCAGAAGCATGTCATCGTCCGGGTCCATCGGTGAAGAGCCTGCGGTGTTCGCGCACCATGTGCGTGCGCTGCTCGCCCGGCAGCGGCGCGAGGACGAGGAAGCGATCGCCGGGTCCCTGAAGCGGACAGGCTTCCGCGCGCAGGGCGACGATCGCGAGACCCGAGGGCCGCCGCGTCGCGCGTCCACGTCCGGCCGCGAGCGGACGGTGGACTTTCACGCCGCCAGCCCGCTGACCCGCCGCGACCGGCAGACGGGCGGGTTCCGGGTGCCACACTTCGACGTGAAGGCGGTTATGGCGATCCACCCGCCGTCCCGAAACGGCGTCGCCCATCCGCGCTGCGGCGGCGGGGGCATGAGCGCGGTGGCGCACTTCGACTATGTGACCGATGGCGCGCGGATCGGGCTGGCGACGCATATCGACTATATCCGGCGGGAAACCGGCGTCGTCGATCCGGCGGGCGAGATGCTGCTCGACATGCTGGACGAGCAGGAGATGCGGGGGGATCTGAACCAGCTTGCCTGCTACACCAACATTCCCGGCGGCTGGGACCGGGCACGCAGCCTGTTCGAGGCGGCCGAGCGCGCCGCACCGCCGCCGAAGTCGCATCTGCTGCAGGCTTCGACCGCGCAGGTCACCAGCTTCGAGTATCAACTGAAGTTCGGCGGTGCCCCGACCTGGTTCCGCGAGATGACCCGGCGATTGCGGGCGGAAGCGGAGGAAGTCGAGCGGGAGGCGATCGAGCGTGGACGGCCCGCGCGGCATCGCACGGTCACCATCGCCGAGGTGTCTGGCAAGGAAGCCTATGAGCGCCTCGACTGGTTCGAACACAGGAGGTTCGCTGGCGATCTCGTCTCGTGGAAGCAGGGCCGGACCCAGCGGTCGCAGCACCGGTTCGTCGGCGAACTGCCCGATGGTCTTTCGGCGGTCGATCGCCATGAGATCCTGTCGCGGTTCTGCGGCATGTTGGCGGATGATGGCTGGATGGTGGTCGGCGCGATCCACCAACCCGACCGTCACAACGACCGCCGCAACTTCCACATCCATGTCGATGGCGTCGATCGCCCGGCCGAGTGGCTCGATGATTTTGGCTGCTGGGATTTCGAACATACCGCGCGCCGAAACGGAAAGGTCACGCATCCGGATCGCCAGAAGAAGGTCCGCTATCCAACGCCGCCCGCCGGCCTTCTGCGTGACCGGTTCATCACGATCGTCAATGAGGTGATCGGCGATCGGCCGGACGTCGTGCGGTATCTGCACGGCACCTATGCCGACAACGGCATCGGGCTGACCCCGCTCGAGCATATGGGCAACCGGGCTCGAAGCACGCGGGATCGAGACGGAGGTGGGATCGCGCAACGCCCGGAGGATCCTCGCCGATGAGGCCGCGGCTTGCGAGAAGCGTGCGAACGAGGCGGAGGCGGCGCTCGCCGGCGAACTCGCACTGATCCGTACCATCGTGGCGAACGATCTCGCCGTCATGGCCGCGGTCGAACGCTACGAACGACTAGAACGGCGTCTGATCCGGCGGCGGCTTCAGCGCGAATTGGCCGACGTCGTTATCACGATGGCGCGGTCGCGGGCGGAGACGGTGGTGCATACGCTGACCCCGACGCCGGGGCGCCCTGTGACACCGCGCAAGGGAGACGACCAACTGCTCGCCGATGCTCGGGCGCACCTTGCATGGGTCGAGCGGAACAGCCCTACGCCGGACGAGCGGGAAGCGGCGCGACGGGTGGAGGAGGCGCTCGCTGCAAGAGCAGCGGACCAGTGGGCCATCGTGCAAGCGGCAACTTCACGGCTTGGGCAAGCGCCGGCCATGGACGCGCTCGTCTACGTTCCGCGCCAACAGGCGCCTGCGGCGGCGGGCACGGCGTCGCGGTTCGATGACCAGAAGCGGGATCGACTGCGCGCCTGGCTGCGCAAACACGCCGCTGATGGGGATCTGCTGATTTTCGATAACGGCGAAGCGCGGCTCGGCCGCAGCGTTCCAAGGACGATCGACACGCTGATGCGGCAGTTTGCCCATGAACTGAGCTTCCAGCGATTGCTGCTGGCGGAGCGGCACCGGCGGGCTGATCGCGAGATGCTGTCGGGCTTTGCTCCGTCGAAGGAGACGCCAAGCACGTCTTCCGATTCAGGCAAGCCGCGCCGGATCACGCATCCGTCACCGTCAAGCGCCCCGTTCACCACGACGGTTCAAACCCTGCCGATCCCAGAACCGGGCGAGGCGGAGTTCTCGTCCATGGTCATGGGCACGACTTCTGTTACGCCCCGCGCGCCGCGCACGGTCGCGCCACGCGCGCATATCTCGACACGGCAGGTGAATCGGAAACCTGACATTTCCGGATCGCCGGCTGGCAAGCGGTCGAACCGGGTCGCACCGAGCGGGCCGGATCGGGTCGGCTCTACCGCGCTGAAGGACACTTCTACCGACCGCGCCGCACTCACGTCGGAGACGGCCGAGAAGTCGAAGGTCAGTATCTTTGATCAGGCATCGTCGTTGCCGACGACGGGCGAGAAGAGAGTGGCGCCCAAGGGGCCGGCAAGCTCTGCGCCACCGGTCAGCCTGCCCACGAAGGGCCCCGAGCGCTAGCCCGTCGCGCGCATCTGGGAAGACCCGCCGGGGCTGGCGGAAGGAAGATTGGGAAGCGCCTGCGGCTGTGCCGTGAAGGCGAAAATGAAGGTGCGGAAGGGTGGCGTGCAGCCCGCCACCTCCCGCATAATCCCAAGGACTTCCATGTATATCATGACCAAAGAGCGGGCGCTGGCGCAGATGCGCGCGCTGACCGCGACCCAGGCGCTCGCCACGCTGGTGGGCTGGCAATCCGACCCGGCGACTCGGCTGCTGCTGCGCTCGCCGTTCAGCGACTGGTTTTATGCTGCCACCCCCGACCTGCTGCTGGTCCCGTCGATCGAGCCGTCGCGCGGGGATCTCCGGACGGTCGATAGGGGCATGCGTGAGGCGCGTTGCGACGCACTCGTCGTCAAGGCGTCGAGTGAGGGCCGGCGCACCCTCTATATCGCTTACGGCCAGTGGGGGCGGCAGGAGAACGTCTGGTGCCATGGCCGGCGGCTCTGGCTGTCGCCGCATGGCAAGGCGTGGCTGGTCCCCGACCCGCACGACAGCGAGGATCCGCACCTGTCGATGCAGTTGACCGCGCGCCGGCTGCTGGTGGCGTCGCATCCGCCCGCGCGGGACGACCAGGAGGCGATCGACGGCCTCGACCGAGCCGACGCCTTCCTTGCGCAGCTGTGGGGGGACCGCTGATGCCCGCGCTGCCGTGGATCAGCCCGGCAGATGCCGATGACATGCTGTTCGACGATCCGTTGGGATCGTCGCCCAACTTCGGTTTCGCGCTGCTGCGGCCGAAGGCGAAGGGCAAGCGCAACACCACCGCCGACCTCGCCCGGGCCAAGCTCCAGCCGAGCAGGCCGGACGACGCGGCCTGGGGGCCGGACGGGCTGTGGCCGATCACCTGCACGACCAGCCGGCTGGTGCCCGCGCCCGGTGTGGCCATCGAGCCGGATGCGCTGGAGGGCGTGTTCGAAGGCTATGACGCCAGGGTCAAGCCGCACCAAAAACTGCTGGCCACGGTCCTGACCATGCGTTTCGATCACGGCTGGCAGGCCACCGACATCCTGTCGCTCGTCGGCATGTACGCGCTGCAGCACCTCGCGCTCGAACGCCGGCTGACCAGCCTTACCGTCGTCCATATGCCGGGTGACGAACTTTCGGCGCGCCGCCCGCACGTCCACTGCGTGGTGCTGGCGCGGGTCCACCGCGCCAGCGGATGGGGGGAGCTGCACCGCGATCTCGTCGCCAAGGACGCGCAGGCCGCCTTCGATTCGGAATGGTCAGCTTTTCGGGACGAATGGGCGCCGCGCTTCGCGCCCGGCTGAGCAGGCCGCCGAGCATCCGCGACAGGCGTCGCGGGTGCCTCCGGCCAAGGCGGGCGGTGCCCGCCTGAAGGGGAATGAACCGATGGAATGTCCCCGATGGTGGGGACGAAATCGGGAAGAACCAGATGACCAACACCGCCGCCGCCCGCGCTCACCTCGCCGCCGTTTCCACGATGCTCTTGGGCAACCGCACGTCCGACCATCGGCCGCATTGCTTGCCGGTGAGCGCCTCGATCAGCTCGCGCGGCTCCGACTGGGGCAGATGGCCTGCGACGCGCAGGCCGACCTCGTCCACCTCACCTTCGAGGAGCAGGCGGGCGAAACCGTGATGACCGACATTTCGATCTTCGTGCCGCGCGACCGGATCTGCTTCTCACACCCTGGCTGCAAGCTGTGGCTGTCGAAGACCGGGTCGCGCGGGCTGCTGCTGCCGCAGCCGCATGTCCGCGGCAGCTTCCGCCTCGCGCCGGGGCGAAATCATCCACGTGCCCTTCAAGCCCACCGACGCCGACGCCGAGCAGGGCATCGCCCGCGCCGAGGCGCGCCTGCGCCGGCTGGTCGAGCGCGGTGTCAATGTCGCGGGCCGCGTCGTCATCAACGACTGGCCGATCTGGTAGTGAGGCGAGCCCGTGCGAGCGGGCCAGCCAATACCCCTCCGCGATCTCCGCCCAGCGTGCCCGCTGCTCGGTCGAGCTACCGAATGCCACCAGCATCAACGAATGGGGCGTGTGCTGCGACCGGCCGCGGATGTCGGCGAAACGCACCCGGCCCCGCAGGAGGATGATGTCGGCCTCGACGGTCAACGTTTCGTGGAACCAGCGGGAGTCGGTGCGCGCGGGGACGAGGCAGACGACGCTGCCGACATTCCCGCACGACCATTGGTCATGCGCGCGTTTCAGCCAGCGCAGCGTTTCGCTGAAAGGAGGATTGACGAAGGCGAGCCCGCCCGACCAGTCGTCGACGAACCCGTCGCCGCCTTCTTCGAGCAGGATGCGGCGCTTCGCGACCACCGGGCTCAGCTCATGACCGCACGGGTCAAGGTCGATCGCGCCGAACGCATGGTGGACCTTCGCCAGGAACTCTGGCGGGGTGAAGCGGACGTCACGGTCGGCCTTGTCGCCTTCGCCCTAATGAGCGCGCTCCATGGCGCGGCGCCGGGCTTTCGGCGCCAGCACGGTCAGCAGGCGGAGCAGGCTGGCAACCGACCCGCCGCCGCGCTCGAGGCTGGCAAGCGTCGTGCGCGATATCCCCGCGCGTGACGCCGCCTTCTCCACCGTCCAGCCACGCCGGAGCCGGCTGGCGCGCAGTTTTGCACCAAGGGTGTCGCCCGACCCGAGACCGGTCAGCCGGAAGTTGGTCGCGGTCATCACCGCGACAAGGGTCTCGACCAAACCGACGCCCCGCTCGAGCCGCTTGATCTTCTGGAGCGGCACGCCGATGCGCGCCGCGAGCGCGGATTGCGACACGCCCGACGACTTGCGCGCTTCGATGAGCGCCGCGACCAACATCAGATACCAAAAGGGTTCATATTCTGGTCGATATGAGCGGCCGTATGTGCCGGGTCAATACTTAGTGAAATTGTCAGTCCATCAGCGTGATTACTTGCGTCAATCCGCTTAGATATGTCGTAAAATCCCGACAAAAGTAAACATTGCTTTACTATGTCAGGAACAGCCGACATCGTGTCGCGAAGATTTGCGTTGCCGACAGGCAGGCAGATGGCTTAACCTGCCCCCGCTCACCAGCAGGTGGGCCGAGGCGTGGAAACCTCGTCAAAGAGAGCCGTAGACCCGGTCCGAACCAGTTTCGGCCGGGAGGCGGACGCGTATGTCCAGGGCCTTCGGGCCTAAAGGCGTTCGCGCCTGTCTCTTTGCAGGTTTCCAACTTCCGGCTTTCGGGCCGGCACCGCCTCGTAAACTGGGGCGGTGCCGCCGGCTGGAGAAGCCACTCGGCACCGACGCGAACGGGGGTTCGGGCGTTGGGTGTTGAGCGACGGAAGTGCGGAAACCGCGCACGCGTAAAGAACATATCGGTGATCTCGGCGGGCCTGCTACTGGCCGCCTGTGGTGGCGGTGGTGGCGTAAACTCGGGCGGGTCAACCGCACCGCCGACAGTGACTCCGGCCCCGACGCCGGCACCCAGCCCGGCTCCCTCGCCGACGTCGTCGGCGGATAGCACCGAATACAGGGCATCGGGCGCCGTGATCATCGCCAAGGCCGCCTACGCCTATGACCGGGGCATCTCCGGCAAGGGTGTGACGATCGCGGTGCTCGACACCGGCATCAACCGCGCGACGCCAGAGTTTGCCGGGCGTATCTCGGCCGACAGCACCGGCTTCGAACAACGCGTCGCGCGCTGCGGGAGCTGCCCGGCGGAGACGCTCGCGCCCTATGCGATCGATGACAAGCAGGGCCACGGCACGACCGTCGCCTCGGTCGCGCTGGCTGCGCGTAACGGATCGGGGCCGCAGGGCGTCGCGCCCGAGGCGACGCTGCTCGCGCTGAAGATCGTCGGGGCCGACCTCTCGGGCCAGACCGCCGGCAGCACCGGACCGATCCCGGAGAGCGGAAGCGCGAACGCGATGCTGATCGCGCCCGCAATCCGCTATGCGGTCGAGAAAGGCGCGTTCGTCAGCGTGTTGTCGCTCAACGGCTTCGGCACGGGGCAGCTGGCGCAGGACCAGCGCGCCGCGATGGACCAGGTACGCCTCGCCGACCGGCTGCTAGTCAATTCGGTCGACAATGCGACAGGCCAGGACAGCTTCACCGGCCAGTTCGCGGAGAACTTCGTCGGCAGCGACCGCGCCAACAAGGACTGGTTCCTGTTCGCGATCGGGGTCGACCAGAACGGCAATCCGCGCAGTGCCAACGGGAATGCCGGCCCGCTCGCCGACCGGATGCTCGCGGCCGGCGGCAACAACGTCCAGGTCGTCGACAAGGACGGCAATGTCGTCACGGTCACCGGCAACAGCTTCGCCGCACCCGCGGTCGCCGGGGCGGCAGCGCTGCTCAAGCAATATTGGCCGCAGCTCGGCGGCAAGGCGATCAGCCGCATCCTGCTCGACACCGCCACCGACGCCGGTGGGCCCGGCGTGGATGCCGTGTTCGGCGCGGGCATCCTCAACGTTGAGAAGGCAATGCAGGCGCAGGCGCCCGCCTCGTCCTTCGCCGCCGCCGATGCGGTGCTGACCCGCTTCTCGTCGCTGACGACCTCCGCGCCGTTCGGTGGATCGGCCGCGGCGGCGACGGTGATGGGTCAGGTCGGCGGCATGACGGTGTTCGACCGCTATGGCCGCGACTATGGGATGACGGGTTCGACCGGTGCGCGGGCTCGCGGGTCCGGTCTGCTCGCCGGGGTGATGCTCGCGCCGACCGACACGCCATGGCGTGCTGCGCAGGCCAACGCCGCGCGCTTCGGCTTCGCGACCAACGTCGGCGCCTATTCAGGGGTTCGTCCCGCCGTGCCGGCCGTCATGTCCTTCGCGCCTGCCGTCGGGCAGCAGGTCACCCTCGGCACCAACGTCGCGATCGGCAACGGCAGCGGGCTGGCGGGTTCGCCGCTGCGCGGCATCACGTCGATGCCCATCGGCAGCATGTCGGCATGGTCCGGCGGGGGCTGGTCGGCGTCCTTTTCGAGTGGGACGTCCCGAGACGGGCGTCTTCGGCAACAGGTCATCGGCTTCGCCATGCCGCTGGGCGTCGGGCTTGAATTGTCCGACCTCGCCGAACGCGGTCAGGTGCTCGGCATGCGCGGCGACGCAACTCTCGGCCTGACCGGTGCGCGGACCACGCTTGCCACGCTGACCTACCGCCAGACGCTGGCCGGCGTCGACCTGACCGCGCGGGCGACCGCCTCCTCGACACGGACGTCGGGGGGCTCGGACTTGCTGCGCTTCGGCGGGCCGTTGATCGGCAGCGCCTTCGCGGTGGAAGGCGCGCGCGGCCTGTTCGGCGGACGCGCGACGCTCGGTCTGTCCTCGCCGCTTCGGGTCGAGCGCGCCCGTGCGATGCTTCTGGCGCCGGTGTCGTTCGACCTCGTCAGCGGCGCGCTCGCGACCCGCACCGTCGTGGTCGATTTCGCCCCGGATGCCCGCGAGCTGGACCTCGAACTGGGTTGGGCGACCGCACTGTCGCGCACGTCATCGCTGCGGTTCGGCGTTGCGCGTGCCTTCGATGCGGGCCACGTCGCGGGCGCGTCCGACACCGCCGGCTTCGTCACCATCGCCATCCGCTGAACGACACGAGGAGCAGGAACCATGAAGAAGACGCTCGCCGCCGCGGCCATCGTGCTCACCGCCGCACCAATGTCAGGATCCGGGGCTGCCGCGACACCGCAGGCCGCCAGCGGCGTGGAAATGGCGGCGTTTCCGCTCGACGTCGCCGGGGTCAGGCTCGGCATGTCGGCGAGCGAGGCACGCGCCGCGCTGGTGAAGGCCGGCTATGCGATGCCCGCGACCAATGGCGTGAGCTACGGACCGAGCTTGGCGGCCCGCGTCCGCGCAGAGGCGGCACGGCGGCGCACCGGTTCCGCCACGTCGCCGGCGATGAGCGACCGGGTGATGACGCAACTTCAAGGCGTCGGCCCGAACCGCGCGAGCATCACCGTCGGCCTGACCGCCACGCCCGCCGGCGGTTCGACCGTCACCAGCGTCTTTCTGACGATGCCGCAGGAGGTCATGAAGGGTGACGCCTTCCTGCGCCAGGTCGTCGCCAAATACGGCAAGCCCGATGGCAGCCGGGATCAAGGCATGACGCCCGCCTGGTGCAGCGCGCCGCTGAAGTCCGTCTGCGGCACGAGCACGCCGTTCCAGCGTCGGCCCGAAGCACTCCCGAACCTGAAGGCCTCGGTGGTCTACAACGACAACACGATCCGGCTGCAGGACGGCGCCGAGCAGGACCGTGAGCGTGAACGTACCTTCGCCGCCACCGTCGATGGCGCCGCGCCGAAGACCGACCGCGCGGCCTTCTGAGGGCGCGCGGTCATGATTGCCGTCATCGGAGCCGTCGCGATACTGATGCTGGTCGGCGTGCTCGACGCCACCGGCTTCTTCCGCGCGCTGCCGCTGATCCTGCTGCTGGGCGCGCTATCGTTCGTCGCCGCGATGATCGCGAAGGTGAACCTCGGCCCTGCGTGGACGGCGTGGGCCGGCCTCGGCGTCCCGGCCGCACTGTTGCTCTGGGCGGCATGGCGGCCGGGATCGTCGCGCGCTAAGCTGTGGATCATGAGTGGCGCGTCGTTCGCGATGAACAGCCTCAAGTGGCTCGCGCTGATCGCCGGCGGGCTGACGCTGCCGGCGAACGGCTTCCACCTCGACGTGTGGCTGACGCGCGGCTGGCCGTGGGCGGCTCTGGCAGTCGTCGCTTGGGCTGTGCAGGTGTTGGTGGACCGGGTGACGATCCGGTCAATCGCGAAGGAGCCGGGCGCTGCCGAACGGATGAAAGCGCTATAGATCGAAGATGTTGGACCGGGTCGGAATTCAGGAAGAATAGCTATGTCGATAATCATCGCGACACTGTTGCTGACAGCGGCAGACCCATGCTCCGGCTCGACAACCCGCGACGTCGAGCAATGTCTCGCCGTCAATCTCGCTCGTGCGGACGCCGTGCTCAACCGCTATTACACCGCAGCCGTCGCGCGGCTCACCCGCGACCAGGAACTGACGGCGCTTGCCAAGCTTCGCACGTCCGAACGGGAGTGGATCGCCTATCGCGATACCGAATGCGACGCCGTCTATGAGAACTGGAAGGGTGGAACGATCCGTGGCGCCGTGTCGCTTAGCTGTCGAACCGCTCTGACGAAGGCCCGGACGATGGCGATCTGGCAAAACTGGCTGACCTACGCCGACACCACTCCGCCGATCCTGCCGAAGCCGCAGGGCGAACGCTAATCACCTATACGACTGGTGGTTGTCGGGTTTGGTGGAAAGCGGACATTGCGGCCTTTCCTCGCTGCGAATAGCAGTCGGCCATGGCTGAGGAGCAGGCGATGTCCGGCAAAGCCATTTACGAGGTGTTCTTCGAGCACGGGGAGGTGCGACCAGATTTCAAGAAAGAGTATATCTCGCTGTGGCCGGGGTGGCTGGGTAAAGAGCGGCTTCACCTGTTGGATGAGGTGAGCGAAGACGAATGGCTGAGGTTCAACCGAATGCTGTTGGCTGCCTTCGGAGCCTTCCGCATGGGGGTAGTCGATCATTCACACGAGACGGTCAATTTTCCTCCGCGTCCTGAGCCGCTCTTAAGCGACCATCAGGGATCCATGGAAAAGGACGCGAGCCAGTTTTCTCAGTTCGTCATCCCAGCATTGGAATGTGTGATCACAGAAGAATGGGATTACACCTACATTCTTTGGCACCGAGACATAGGCGCGTTGGAAGCGATTAAGCCGCTCCTCTCGGGGGCGAGGCTCCAACACTTTTCTGATTAGCGCCTGCACCGGATGCAAGCTCCGACCGCGCTCTCGAACGTCCGCAAGTGGGCGTTTGCGGTCGTCCATCCGATCACCGGACCGAACGTCGCTTTGGGAGTGGAAAGCTGTCGTTAGCTTCGGGTGCGAGCAAGGCGCGCCTTTATCTCATTCGTGAGGTCAGGATCGTCTTGGTGCTGCAACAAGGCAGCTCGCGCGGCGGGCCTTTTTGACCGCATCAGATTGCTGACGAGAAATACTCGGCTGCCGCCGATGGAAGGATCAGAGAGCAGATCAATCAACGTCTCAAGGTCGCCCGGCTGCGCCATGTCGGAAATTGCTACCATCACGCCCACGGCAGCCCGCTCTTTGAGAGCATGAGTTTTGATGAGGTTGATGAGCGTATCCCACACTATGGGCCGCGCTGTTTTGCGCCCGAAGGCGCGGCCAATCCATTCGAGAAGCCACGGGGGGTTAGGCTTGGTTAGATGGTCCAGTAGGACCGGGTATATGCGCGGGTCTGGGTCGGGAATACTGCACAATTCCCCCACCCAAGCCACGATGACACCAGCCGACGACAGGTCGCTCAAGAGCGGTTGTTGTTCCCGCCTCCGTAGTTCGGCAACCTCGGCAAGCTCGCGATCTCTTGCGCTGCGAATGGCCCGATAAGCAGGGTCAGCGTCTAGCTGCCTCATCGCCTCGTGAAGTGTCATACCGCCACGTTTGGTCCGCATGCTGCCGATATGACCCTTTGGCTCAATGTCCGCAAATGGGCGATAGCGGTCCGTCCGCTTTCGGCGTAATCGATCTGTGTCAGAACGACCGGGATTGGTGGAAACCAGCCTGTCCGGTTTGGAGCGACCGTCGCCGTGAATACCCATTCGTTCAGGCGGTGAGGCAGGAGCTAAATTTCTTGGTTCCTAGATGCGGTGGCCGGCCGAAGCTAAAATGAGGTACTTGCAGGTGCCGCGACCGGAGGGTTGCGCTCCGCGAAGTCGCTGATCGACGCCTTACCGGTAACGCGTCCGCCGAGCACATCAGTCATGACGCGCTCGAATGCGTCGACGACCCCGGCCGGCGTCTCGGTCAGCGTGTACTCGAACAGCAGAGCATCGTGCATTGGGATGACTACTCTCAGGTCGTCCATGGCGGCGACCGCCAACAGTGCACGCTTGAAGATCAGCGACGCTGTCCCTTGGACCACCTGACTGACCGCCGATCGCTGCTCCTTGCTAGTGAGTTGGCCACTCCCGCTCCGTCGATAGTGGTTGCCGAGGATGGTGGTCACGCGCCCAGTGCGTTGAAAATCGGCCCAGATGGACTTCTTCCAGTCCTCGTACCGCTGGAAGAGCCGGAATGCCGCCTTCGCCTTTGGTCGGTCTACACCGAGCGAGGACGCCGCGTCGACCAGGGCCTTCCGGCTCATCCCGTACGCGTAGGACAGGAAGAGTTGCTTTGCGGCTTTGCGGTTGTCGACGAGACCGAGATGCGTGTTAGCGAACAAGTCGTACATGTCGCCCGCGGCGTAAAGCTGCTTGAGTTCCTCGTCGCCGGAGAGCGCGGCCATGATGCCGACTTCGAACTGGTCGAAGTCGACATAGCTCAGTTTGGCGCCCTCGTGCGGACCGATGATGGACCTGTATCGCTTCGGGATGTTCTGGAGGCTAGGGCTGCGCAGCTGAACACGTGAGGTGCGCGAGCCGAAGACGTCGGCGACCGGACGCGTGACGTCGCTGGACAGGGTGAGCGAACCGAGCACGCGACGCGCGGTGTCGAGCGCGAGCAGCGCCATGGTGTCCCCACCGAGATCGCTGTGGTGCGGCACGAACTCGAGAAGATACTCGACCGAGACCTCGTCCAGGTCGAAGCCCTCGCGCAGCAGCTTTCCTTCTATGGAACGCCTGCTCGGCGTTTCGAGCGGCATGTCGTGCTTGGCGGAGTAATCCTTCAGCGAAAGGAAATACTCGTGCTCCGCCTGCGCCCGCTTTTCCGAAAGTCCCGCGGCGTCGATCGAGATGCCCGCCGACATCGCGAGCTGGAGCACGCGGTAAATGGGCACTTCGATGCTGAAGAAACGCTCGAGCTCGCCTTCGGCGGTCGCCCTCTCGCAGAGGTTGATATACATCGCCGCCATCGCCGTAGCAGCCTTGGCCGCGACGCCCTCCTCGAACGGGACGCCCTTGTTGAACATCTTTTGGTAGGTGTCGCAAACTTCCTGCTCCGCGCCGTACTTGCCAAGCTGCGTCGTGATGTCGCGCTTCTCGCGGGCGAGGCGGTCTTCGGGGATGCCGCTGGTGGAGATACGGAGCTCATCCAGATCGACGATCGCGTCCGGTAGCGTTCCGGTCTTGTCAAACAGCGCGTCGCGTATCATCCAAAAGTCATGGCAGACGACGACGCCCGCGAAGCCGACGACGCCTTCGGCATCAGTTTCCTCGAGCCGGCCGTCCCGGAACCAATAGAAGGCGTCTGCGCCCCTTCCGGTGAAGTCCTTGATGAACAGCATCAGCCTGGACGCTAGGTCAATCATAGCCGCTGACCTCGTCAACTAGGTTCACGAGGTCGGTGCTCTCGCGCACGGCGAACGGCAGGCCATCCGCGTTGCAGTGACGTTCGGCGCGATCGCTTGTGCCCTTGAGACAAATCGGAACATGGCCGTACAGCGGCCGTAGTTGCTCTCCATCGAGCACTGCGGAAGCGATCAGGAGGTACCGAGCGTTTTGATATGGTAGCGTCTCGAAATCCGTGAAACACTTCTCGATTAACGCCTTCTCGTCGACGCAGCGCAGCCAGATCAGAATGGCCGCCGCCTCGCCCGATTTGATGTCCTCCCGCAGCTTCCGATCGGCCAACGCGACCAATTCGTCCGACCGGTGCTTCCGGACCGCTAACAGCATCCAGATGTTGTAGTTCTGCCAGTCATGGATGGCGCCGTCCTCGGCGAGTAGGAAGGCCTCTAGCGCCGGCAGGCAGCGTCCGTCCCGGTCCAAAGTGGCGATCAGGCGGCAGTATTGGTCTGTCGTGACCGCGTGCTCGGACAGCGAGCGAGAAAGGGTGTCGAGCAGGTTCACCGATAGCGCGTCTCCCACGTCGAAAAGGCCAGACTCGACTATCTTCGCGACGCGGTTCACCGCGAAGCGAAACGTCCGCGTCTGCGAGTCCCCCGCGGCGATGCAGCGGCTGAGTATCTCGAAAATGTATGTAACCGACTTGGTCACGATGCGGCGGCTGCGTGACTGCCACATCTGGTTGATGGCGATCGTGGAGCTGTCCTGTGAAGGGAAGAACTCCGCAAGTTTCGTCCCCGCCACGTCCGGCGCTAGGATCTCGGTCTTGTTGGCGTTGATGTTGAGGCCGACCTTCCGCAACTCCCTGATAAGGTCCTGCAAGGCGCGTCTAGCATGGAGTTCGGAGTCGGCGATGACGCGTATGTCGTCGACGTAACGGTAATAGTCATAGCCCTTTCTCGTCATCTCCCTGTCCACGAATGACAGCAGGATGTTTGACAGGAATGCTGAGGCGTCGCGGTTCTGCGGCAGGCCATGGTCCCGGCTGAACGTCCATTGGGTGAGCAGCCTGTCGAGCGTCGCAATGGCATTGCGTATCTGCAGCTTTTCCGGCCCGGTTGCGGCGATGTTCGGAACCGAGTTATCAAGCGCGTCGATGATCTGCACGCGCGAGACATTTTCGAAGAAGTTGCTGAGGTCGGTGACTAGCAGGTGCCGGCCAGACCTGCGGAAAGTGAGCGTCACGCCCTCAAACGTGAACCAGCGGTCGATCTTGTTCTTGAAAAGGTATTTCTCGTCGAGCGGGGACGGCTCATAGCGGTAGCTGAGAACTCTGTGGCCTAGAAGCGGGTCGTAAAACGGGATGAGGAAGCTGCAGATCGCTTGATAAACGAACCGGTCGAAGAAATCGGTCTCCAGACCGTACCGTTCGCCATAACCCTTCTTCGGGATGTTCCGGACGACGCTTCGCGTGCCCTTGTATACGCCGTTCCATTCCTGCAGGAGCGAGAGGATGATCCGCTCGGCCTCGGCCGGACTTTTGAAAAGATCGTCGTACTGCAGGCAATCGAAATACCAGTCGTCTCGCATGTCCTGGCGGAGGTGCTTTAGCACGAGGTCGAACTTGACCGGGAAGCCAAGCGCCTGACCGTTAAGCCAAAACGCCGGGTTGAGCACGTAGTCGGTTCCCTTGCCGACCTCTTCACCGCTTTCCACCCGAGTAATTCCTCAGTTTCGCTCGATTGAACCCCAGACCTTGAGGCGGTCTACCGCGCCTTGGCAAGTTCGCAATTTCCCAAGCACTAGGGCACTGCCGCTCGAGCATTTCCACAACCTTGAGCCGTCCGCTGCGAGGCCGTGCTCGCTTCACTGCATTCAGGGCGTCCTCCACGGTCCGACTGCTTTCGTGATCCTACGGCCGAGAAACTCCCTGGCGAGGTTTTTCTCCTGAGTCTTCATGGCCTTCTGCAGTTCATCCCTATTCGCCCTGAAGTGAGCTAGGCGCCGCGGCACGCGGCTGGCGGCGTCATCGGGGACTCGCATCCACACGTGGCCGCGCCGGTCGATGCATGCGAGCAGCAAGGTCCATGCGGCGTAAGCCTCGTCGTTCCCTGCAACCGTCCAGTAGGTGCCCCACCAGTGCCGCGCGAACGCACCGCGCCTCACCCATGCGTCAGCCGCGCGCGTGCGCGAGACACGGAGACTGTCACCCGGCCCGACCGGCCACTCCGGGATATCCCCGTTCCAGGCTGGGTCAAAGGCTCGGATCCTGCGGCTGCGCTGCAGTTGCCAAGTCACCCCCGAGGATACGTCCGCCTCCACGATGGCTGTCAGCCAGTCGCCACATCCATTCAGCGCGGCGGCCAGGACGACGTCGAACAGCGCCAGGTCCGTCGTCGCGTCGGACAGCACCCGCTGGCGGATGGCCTCCGGGCACTCCCGCACCCGGAAGGCGATGTGGCTCATCTTATCTATGCCGGCGTCGCCGACGAATGTGGTTGAAAGGGTCTGTCGGAGTGCGAGCCAAAGCTCCTCGCCGCGCGGGGGATCGCGTTGGAGCAGCGCCTCGCAAAGCGCGACGTAGAACCCTTCGCTCCGGCGGACCCGACGTCGGAAGTCCGCAGTCGGCTCCTCCATCCCCTCCAGCCATGCGCCGACCGCAGCCGGCGCATGATCGATGAACGGGATCATGTCCGGCGAGCGGAAGTCCCGCATGTGGAGCGAGGCGCCCTCCGCCCGCGCCTGCTCAATGCGCTCCTTGGCGGTCTCTACCGCCTTGTCGCGGATCTCACCCCGGCGGTCGACGTCCATCGCGGCGTTCAGCCCCTCGAGCGAACCATCATCGGGCCCGTAGGCTATCGTCATGGTCACTGCGGCGGGGTCCTCCGCGCGCCGCTCGTCCACGATCGCGATCGCCGAGCCCGGATCCAGGGGTTCCGGGGCAGGCGCCTCCACTATGTGGCGCAGGATCGCCGTCGCGATCTCAACATCCTCGGGCGATCCACCGCGCGTGGCCACCGCTCTCGGCAGCAGCCATGGTGCAAGCGACGGGGCCACCTGATCGAACGGTAGTCCAATGGTCGCCGCAGCCACTGCCAGCGAGCCGAAGTGGTCGATCCAAAGCGTCGGATCCCCGGTCCAGCGCCATCTATCGTCGGCCAGGACACGCCCAAGCCGCCTCGCGTCGGACTCGTAGAGCAGGCGCATCGCAATCCCGCGCCTCTCTTGGTCCGAGTCGACGACCCGCCCCTGGATCCAGTCCCAGCTCCCGTCGCCAATTGGGGCATGGACCATCGCTAGCAGCATGAGGAGCTGAGACGCGATCGCCGGATCGGCGTTGCGGTAGCGCTGGACCAGAGCGTCCACGTCCGGCTCGCTGAGCGGAAGAAGCAGGTCCTCGTAATCGTTATAGACGCTGGAAAGGCCAGCCTCGAGGATGTGCTCGATGCGTTGGACTGTCGAAAGGTCGACCAGCTCGAGCAGAAGCATGCGGCTGCGGACGTCGTTCTCCGACTGCGCCACCGGCCCGAGCGGGGCGAGACGGACCTCGCGGGCCGCGGCCCAAACCTGCTCATCCACCAGCAGCAACTGCTCCGTGGATCTGACGGCGGCCATGGCCCGAGCCTCGTCATCGCGGCTCGGCAGCCCCGCCAGCTTCCCGCGATGAAGTGCGGCGAGGGCGTCCGGCACCGTCCGGGCGGCCGCCGGGGTGATCTCCTCGAAGCCGTGATCCTCCATCGTGTGGTAGGCGCCTCGGTCGAGCGTGGAGACGTCGATCGACTGCAGTGCCTGCCGCATCTCGTGCACAAGTGGGGGCGGAGGGTCCAAGCGGTAATCCGTCCAGAAGGCCTTCGCCCGGTCGACCCGCCGGCGAAGCGGCAAGCGAGTGTCGAGAATGGCCTGGTCGACGTGCCGGCGCTCGAGCGCGAAAATACTGTTGGCCGGGTCGTCCAGGTAATCGGCCTCGTAGTCGAAGCCCCGGTCGATGTCGGGATCCCGCTCCACCGCGAGCGCCTCCAGATCCTCATCGCCGGAGAGCCAAAGCATGAGCGCCGCGACGCGAGCGGGAAGCCAAGCCGCGACGCCGGGTTCGGGCGTCAGGCGAAGCATGGCATCCGATTTCGCCCTCAGCGCGTCGGCGGTCTCAGCGAAGTCTACCTGATTGAGAAGGCAGATCCACTTGAGCTTCTCCCAGTCGTCATACCGCCGCATGATCGAGACCCTGAGCGCCGCAAGCTCGAGCACATCGATGGCCTGCACGAGGCCGCCCGGTTCGAGAAGCTGTGCAACTGCCTCGCCGAATTCCAGCCTGCTCCGCTCCACGAGCGTCACCTCGTGGCCGAGGATCGTGCGCGGCCCATCGGCGTCGGCCCCGACGCGCGCGACCATCGCCTGCGATCGGGAGCGTTCCTGATCGGGATGGCGGCGGTCCGGAGGATCGACGTCCCTCGAGATCGTCGACAGCCACCGGACGCAGCGGCCAATCACGCGCGTCCGGCAATCGGAGTCTGCCGGAAGCGCACGCAACGCCTGGATGGCGAGCGCCTCAGGTGCTCCCGACGACGTCTCGACGATGTCGAGAAGCGGGTCGCAGAGCGGCTGCGCCATGCGGACTACCTCCGACCGATGACGCTCGGGCAGGTTCTGCGAATGTAGCCAGGCCGAGACCAGCGGGGAGAAAAGGTCATCGCCGCCGGTCTCGCCCGCGAGCTGGATCGCGACCGCAGCCCGGAGGATCTCGACCTTCTCGTCCAGGCCCGCGATGGGGTCCAGCCAGTCCTCGAGCGCGCGCTGCACGAGATCCCGGTCCGCGAGCCCGCCGCGCTGCAGATGGTCCAGGAGGGCCACACCCAGCGCCTGCGCGACGAGGGCGGACGACAGCTCATAGCCGTGCGAGCCCTGCCGGTTGGCGAAGTCGCTGTCGACGATGTCGCTCAGGCGGCGGAAAACCTCGGCCTCGCCCAGGTCCGGCCTCCCCACCATCGAACCGATGGCGCCAAGGTCGAACTTCCGCATGCCATTCAGGCGGTTGCGAGCCACCTCAGCCAGCCATGAGAGCCACTCCTGCTCACCGAAGGCGCTCGTGGCCGGGGCGAGCGTGGTCCTGCCATACTCCCACAGAAGACGGTGGATCGTGACCTCTCCGCCATCGACCAGCCGATCCCGTAGGCGCACCACCAGGCTAAAGAGGCGCGGCGTCCGCGCGATCTCCATCAGATCCTCGTGTAGGTCCGAACGGGTCAGCCCCTCGAGTGCCAGCCGCTGATCGAGCTCTCCACCCGGCGCGTCGTCGAATGGACCCACTTCGACCACCTCCGGCTTCTCAACGAGCGAGGCGAGCCGGCCAAGGCGTTCGGTGAAATGCAGATTCCGCGTGACCGCGACGACGCGGAACCGCTCACTGAACTCCGGTGCCTGGAAGACCGAGAGCACGTCTTTCCAGGGCGCTGACACGAACTCGTTCATGCCATCGAACACGACGGTGATCGCCGGACCCTCGTCCGCCGGCCTCTTGAGCACGCGGTCGAGCCGTCTCTGCCAGTGTTGCGCGTCGCGAGCGTCCGTCATCTCGTAGAGACGCTCGGCCAGGAAGCGTTTGATCGATGTCCGGGACACGCCCGACAGGTCCGATGCGAAGCGCGAGGGGACGAGGATGACGATGGGCTGCTCGTCGAGGCGCTCCACAAGCCAGTTCAGGGTGGCCCAGGTTTTGCCGCTTCCCTGAAAGCCCATGACGACCGCGGGTGCGTCGGCCGCCGACCTTCCCGCCCACCAGGCATCAAGCCCTGCATGAACACCGGCTCGGCGGATGTGCGCATGGGCACCGCCTGCCGCATCCTGGCCAAGTTCCGACTGCGAGACGCGAGGTTCGCCCCAGATCGACCGCAGCCTCACGTGACTGACGTCACGGAGACGGTCAAAGCCGAGGTTCCAGGCTTCCAGGTCGCGGCTGAGCGAGGCCAGGGCCGCGCAGCCATCGCTCTTCAGCGCCCGGGCTAGGGCACCGGCGTCGCTCGAGACCATCTGATCTAGCACGGACGGGGCAGCAGTGCAGAGCGCCGCAAGCGCTGGGAAGCCGTCGGACTTCCAGTCGATCACGACGATGGGAACCCCGGTGTCGTCGCTCTTCCGAAGGAGTTTCTGCTCGAGTTGCTCCGGCGCAGGACGGGTGGCGACAAGGAACCACGCTTCCAGGGCGTGGTCCAGTCCGAGCGCGTCGTCCACCTCGCCGAGCAACTCGCGGTCGCTGAGACTAGTACTGTCGGCGTAGCGCTTGGTCTCGATACGGAACCGCCGGCCCCTGCGTCCAGCCGGGCCTGCATCGCCGCCATGCTGGAAGCCGGACTTCGCCACGGCGATCCCAACGTCGAGAAGCTCGGAGATGAGCGCCGCGGCCACCTTCTCGAACTCACCCGGCGTCAGCGACTGAAGTCTCGCCCTCAGGTCTGCAAGCATCTCATCGGTCGTGGGAGCCGTCGCCATCTACGTTAGAAATCCCATTCGGGTCGAACACGCCTTCACTGTCTGCTATTCGATCAGACGCGGTGCAACGCCTTTGACCCTCGAGATCGGAATTCCTCGATCCCACTTCGGGCGACGCCGGCGTCAGATGCGCACGAGGGACGTCAACAAGGTTGCTTGGAACATCGAGCGCAGGAGAAGTCGAGAATCTCACGGCGCGCTTTCCTGTTTAGGGAACATAGCGTAAACACGGGAAATGATCTGTATCTGGTGCCTCAACGATTTTTCTAAGCTCTCGCTTGAGCACGGGATTCCCGAGGCGCTCGGCTGTCCGCCCGATTTGGAGCTTCGCGACACCACCTGCGCCGGGTGCAACAATCGCCTCGGCACGATCGATCAAGTTTTGTTGAAGTCGTTCGAGGCGATCAGTGTGATGTATGGCGTGCCCCGTAAGAAGGGCCGGCCGCCCACCATCGACAGCTGGCGCGCGATCAGCAGTGAGCATAGGCCAGGCGGCCCCCACATCTTCATCAACGGCGGCCCCGGCATCGTCGATGTGAAGGGCAAAAAGCTCTATCCGGCGGCGAAGTCCAATGGCGTCACCGATCTCTGGATGAAGCCGGACGAAGGCAAGCTCGGCTTCAGTATGGAGTTCGGCAACGACCCGCGATTCCTGCCCGCGCTTTACAAGATCGGCCTCAATCTCGTCGCTAGAAACTACGGCGCCGCTGCCGCCGCTCTCCCCGACTACGACCATATTCGGGGCTTCGTGGGCCAGGACAAATCCGTGCCAGCGCTCACAGCCGTGCTGGCGACGGAAGTCATTCCGCGCGCGGTCACGCATGCGTCCGGACCAATCGTGAAGCCGGGGCGACCCTATCCCATGTTCCAGATCACGATATTGGGTGTCACCCTGATCATCGACCTCGCGCCGGATCAGCTGGGGCTTCGCGATATGCGCGGCGCGGCGACGATCATGGGCGAGAGCCTCTATGTCTTTCCGACCAAGCGCGCGGCCTGATCGGAACGCCGTGATCATGGCGGCGAGGCGAGCGCGCTTTGCCGAAGTACGGCGGTCATCCGCCCTTCGGCAGTTTGCGGATGGACGGCGGTGACGATCGCCTCGATCACAGGCGGTTCCAACCCCGCGCGTCCCCAGTCGAGATGGACAGGCGCGTCATAGGCGAGCGCAAGCGGCTCCTCGCCTGGCGGCGCCAGTAAGTTGGTCCAGCGGATGTTGGGGCGGGTGCGCAGGTGCGACGGCCACGTCCCATCCAGTGCGTTGGCCTTGAGCACGATCTGCAGGCAAACCGAACCCATGGTGGTGACGAATAGCATATAGGGGGTGTCCCGGCTGACGGAGGCCCGTCGCAATAGCGCTGCGGCAAGCAGCGGCGGAGAATTGCCGATGATCGAGAAGGAGATGCCGACGACCATGTGCGGCAGCAGATCGTCGTCGGGTGAACCAAGCCAGGCGATGATCTTCGTGAAGTTCGGCAGTTCGTCGTCCGGCAGTAGCGCCACCGCCATCTTGACCAGAGCCTTGTAAGCCTTGGCCGGAACGAAGCGCTCGGTCCCGCCAGAGATGCGGAAGACAAATTCGCCAGTCTTGAAGTTCACGCCGAAATGGTCGCCGAACGGCGTGCCGTTGGCGCGCATCGAGATCGACCGCTGGCCATCGACGATTCGGTGGCGGATCGATGTGGGGCCGTCTGTGCGTCCGGTTTGGCGCACCTTGTTGCCCTTGCCCTGTGTGCCGCCGACCGTGAGGATCGCGCCCATGCTCTTGACCAGCGCGTCGTCGAACGCGCCGAACCGCGCATTGCAGGCGTCGCATTCGTCGAGCGAAGTCACCCATTTATTGCCGAACGCCTCGGGCAGCGTATGCGCGACGTTGCGAAACGCACGGGGGTCGGTCTCGCCGCAGAACCGGCAACGCCCCTTCGTGCCCAACGTGACGCCCGGCTCGCCCAAACTGCCCTGGACCATGGCGACAATCGCATAGTCAAAGCAGTCGAGCCTCGCATCAGGGGGCACGGACAGGACCATTCTCCATCTTCATCTATGTCGTGGCAGCGGCGCCGAATCGGTCGCGGCGCGGCAACCGAGATCTGGGCTTTTCGCGCGAGCGGTTCGCGCGGCGAGCGACCGCGGCCTCGCGGATCGCCTTCTCGTCTTTGGCGATCGCCCGCTCGGACTGCGCCAGCGCGCGCGGGATGCGGTCATGCAGCTTGCTGAGCGCCATCAGTTGCGCAATCTTGTCGAGCGTCCACGAAGTCGGAAGCAACAGCATCGTGATGTGCATCAGGCTCGAGGCCAGATTCTGGCCGGGCTCGACAAACCCTACATTGCTGGCGCCCGCGATCACGGCATAGTGGCGGTCGAGCGAACCAAGTCGATAAGCGATGCCCTTGGTGCTCGCATGCACATTATGGCTCGCCATCTTGTAGTGCGATCGCATCATCGCCCGGCCGGCGGCATCCTCGATATTGCTGAAATTGGGTCTCGAGTTGCCCAGATGCGCCGCGACCCAGCCATAATCGCCGCCGAAATCCTTGCCGTAACGACTGATCGCATCGGCATAGTCGCGCTCGATCCGCGCGGCCGCCCTTTTCGAGAACGGCGCATAGCCGAGCTTCGGATGGCATTGCTGATACTGCCCGAGACCCTTTTTCGCCTCGATGATCTCGTGGACGAGATAGCGTTCGGCTAGGGCTTCGCCGCCATCGCCCAGCACCATCGCGACGCAGGCGACCTCGTGCAGCGTGCGCCACCGCGCCATTGCGCCGTCGGCATAGCCGTTCTCCATCAGCACCATGATCTCGGACGCGATCTGGATGGCGCGGACATGAAGGTGTGAGAGCGCTTTGTTGAGATGGGCGCGACGGCGCGATGGCGAGCGACTGGCCCGACGATGAAAATCGGTGCCGATGTCGCGCGACAGCTCGATCAGCATGCGAAGCGCGTCGAAGCCTTTTCCCCAGCGCACCTGAAGGTTGAACCGAAACTGCTCCATCTGGATGTCCGTCGCCTCGCGCCACGCCGCCCAGTCGCGTTCGTATTGGCGCAACATCCTGACCGCAGCGACCTCAGCCGTGCCGTGGATCAACTCAGGTATCGTTTCACTGATTTTGTCGACAAATTCCTCCGCGCGCGCGAAGTCAGCGTCGGTAAATTCGAGCGCGATCTCCTCGTCGGTCTCGAATTCAAGGACATCCCCGTCGTCGCCATCCTCTTCGTCAGAGCCGGCACCAAGCAGTCGATCGACGATCTGCTCGACCAGTTTTTTGTTCTCGGCGTGCCCGGCTGCCTTGAGCTTGTCGCGTACAAGCTCCGTCGCGATGATCCGCGGCATGGTCGCCAGTTGCTCTTCAAGCACGGATTGCAACGAACCCATCAACCGATTCCCGCTGCCTCAAGTGGGATGGAAACGTAGCGGAACGAAAGGGAAACGACAACGGCGTAGCGATGCACGCGCCATCGTCGATCATCCGTCAGGAACGGCGGCGCGGCGTTGTCCGCTCAGCGCCCGGACTATATGATCGCGATCGCAAATGGTGATCACGAGAGACAATCACTTCGTTCCGCAATGGCATCAAAGGGGCTTCCTCGAACCCGGTCGCTCGACCGTGGCCTATCTCGACCTGGCGCCGCGCACCAAGCTTCTCGCCGACGGGCGCGTCATCCGCGAACGATCGCTGTTCGATGCGCCGACGAAACGCTGCTTCTTCCAGACCGACTTATACTCGACCTTCTTCCTGACCGAGGTGAATGACGAGATCGAGCGGAAGTTGTTCGGCGATATCGATACGCGAGGATCGCAAGCGGTCAGGGCTTTCGCGGGAACTGACATCGCCGCTTGGCACGAGCATTTCGGTACATTCTTCGAATATATCGATATCCAGAAGCTGCGGACGCCGAAGGGCCTGGCGTGGTTGCGGGCACAATATCCTGCGCTTCACCAGAATGAGCTGATGATGGAGATGCAGGGCATCCGCATGCTCCACACCACGATCTGGACCGAGTGCGTGCGGGAGATCGTCTCCGCTGAGGATGCCGGCGTGAAGTTTCTCCTGACCGACCATCCGGTGACGATCTACAATCACGCCCTACCACCCGAAGCGCCGCAGTGCGCCTTTCCCCATGATCCGGGGATCGCGTTGAAAGCATCGCAGACCCTGTTCCCGATGAGCCGTGACCACTGTCTCATCCTGACAAACCTCGAATATGCTGAAAATCCGTCGGTACCACCGCTGGAGAAGCGGATTTTCGCGCGCAACTTCCGCCAGTCGATGGTGCGCACGGACAAGATGATACGCACGCGGCGGCTCACCGACATCGGAGTGGCACGCATCAACCATGTGCTCAAAGCGCGGGCTCAGCGCCATATCGCCGCCGGCAAGCGCGAATGGCTCTATCCCGAACAGCACGCGAGCGGATCATGGGCCGACCTTGCTGCAACTCTGCTCCCCCCGCGTGACGAGCTTTGGCATTACGGCGGCGAAACCTATGTGGGGTTCGAGGACGGCAGCGTCCGCTACCAGGATGCCTACGGCCGGACAGAGAAGGAGCGGGAAGCCCTTAAGAAGGTCCCACTGGCAAAGGAACTGGCTCCGGGCGCCCCCTGCGGCTGCGGGTCGGGACGTCCCTACCGCATCTGTTGCAAGACAAGGCCACCTGCGCTGCGGCCAAGCTGGACAGAGCGTAGCATTCGCGAGCGCAATCTGGTCCTTCATCGCGGCATCCTGTCGATCCTGGGTCTCGACGCGGGCAAGGACTGGACAGCGGTCAGGCGCGAGTTGACCGATGACCAGATCAAAGAGGTCTACTTTCTCTACGAGGCGCTCTGGCCGCTCGAGACCGACCTGCTCGCGCTACTGCCCAAACCCGACGGGCGTCCGCGCGCGGTCTACACCGGATCGCTCCATCCGCGGTCCATCGTCGAATTCGCGCTGGGCGCGTCGCTCTATTTCGGCGAGCTGATCGTCGAAACGCCATTCGTCCATGCTGGCACCGTAGCTGAGAAGTATCGGCCGACCGAGCATCCGCGCAGCTATCATCTCGAATTTCTGAAGGCCGTGGCCTTCTTCCTCAACGTCATGCCACTTGTGGACGCCGGAATGATCAACCTCATCCCGGACCCGTGGACCTTCGATTACCATCTCCGCCGCGAAACCATGGCGATGGCCGAGGAGCGCGCCGCTGGCATCGACATCAGCCTCCGCGGAGAACCCCGGCTGGAAGAATTGATGCGTGCCGACTTCATGCGCGACGTCCTGATGTGGCCCTGGGATGCGCAAGAGGCCCGGATGCGTGAAAACTTTCCCGATCTTGATGCGGCCGGCATCGCGGAAATATGGTCCGAGCTGGAACGGCTGAAAGAAGAGGACCCGCTGACGGCGCTGCAGGACGGCATCTTCGAAGGCGGCAAGGAAGGCGGCCAGATGCGCCTGATGCAGATGGGTCCGAATTTCGAGATTGCCATGTATCTCGCGCAGGCGACCGGGGCCTCGATCGTGACCGACAGCGCATTCCGCTGGCGAGAGATCTTACGCGCGTCGCGGCCCAAGTCGGGAGCGCGGCCGGCTCGCTTTAGGCGGCTTGCGGGCAACATTGCTGATGCCGCTTTCCTGTTTCCTGACAATCCCGATCGCATCATCCAGATGGCACGCGAGGGCGCACTCGCCGGCTATCCGGCGCTGTTTGCCGAGATGTTCCATTATCTAGCTGGTGCAGAGGAACGCGGTCTGCGGCTGAATTTTGAGGCGGGGCTTGCAGCCCGGTTTGCCCGCACTCATGCGGTGGCTCAGAAAGCGCTTCGTAAGCGCGCAGAGCCCGGCAATCGAGGCAGGATCTCTTGCGTCTTCGCGCCAACCGGTGTTCAGGACAATACGATCAATCGCCTACTGCTCATGTCTAGTTCCGAGCACCACCTGCCGATGGTGCCTATGGCCTTCTACATCCAGCGCATGAGCGGGGAGCGTTGATCGCCTGCTTCCCAGTGCCGGTGCGAACACACGGATGAACGCAGCTGGTAGGGGTGCAATCTGAACCTCGGACGGGCCGGTATATCGGCGACTGCTGACCCGGCCATTGGCTCGATCGAGTGTCAGCTTTTCCAATCTCGGCTTGAAAGCTGATCGGCAGACGACGGTCCACTTTATGTTATTCTGCGATGCCGATCAGGCGACATCTGAATGCCCGCTTTTGGCCAGCGCTGCCGCTCGACCTATCGCTCTGGAACGGCAAGAACGTCCCACTTTTCGCCATTCCAGCGAGTCTTCAGGGCGATCGCGAGCCGATGAATGAATGTCGGAAGCTGGGAGGACGGTTAGGCGCCTCGGATGTCGCCTTATGGGTCTTCGTCACGGAACGACCAATCGCGAGTCGGTTGATTTTGGCCGCTCACCGTGCCGGTCGTGTTTTGACACGCGCCGCCTCGGACGGTCGCGGCCTTCCCATTTCTCCGTCTTACCCTGACAGTTTTGGGAAAATGCATTCGGGAACAGATTTCGGGAAAGCTAATCCCCCAGGTGTCAGCTTGATCGGTGCCGGGGATTACCGTCACTGGGTCGTTTTCGGGAAAGCCTTGGCCGCCTTTGTCGCCACTTTTGAGGAGAAAAGGCATCAACCCCACCAGTTCAATCCAGATCAGCTGCCCGGTTGCGCACTTGCTTGGTAATTCTCCTGCTGCGATTCGGTGGAGTAATTGGCAATCGGCGGCGCGTAGGCGTTGATGATCGATCCGATAAGTCCGGGAAAGCGCGCATTCACTTCGGCGAAGCGCGAGTGGTTGCGCATCTCGACGCCATGCCGTTCGCTGCGGATTAGGCCAGCCTCGCGCAATATCTTGAGATGGTTCGACAGCGAAGACTTCGGGATGACCCGGTCGCCCAGCGCCGCGACATTGGAACAGGCTTCGACGACGCCTGCCGTCAAGATCTTCGCGAGGATCGCGGCTCGATTGGGATCCGACAGCGCATGCAGGATCGCCTGCGGCTCAATGTCGTCGATGGACGGGTGGAACAGCGGTCTCATGACATCGGACTAGCACAGCTTGACAGGTGGTTCCATAGTTCTCATATCCCGAACAATGGAACGTTTCAGCCAGGCCGACGTGTTCCGTTCACTCGATCAAGGAACAATGCAATGACGAAGCTTGCAGGCAAGGTGGCCGTCGTGACCGGCGCATCCAAGGGGATCGGCGCAGGGATCGCCAGAGCACTGGCGGCGGACGGCGCTGCGGTCGTTGTCAACTTTGCCTCCAGCCGGAACGAGGCGGATGCCGTCGTGCGGGATATCGTTGCCGCCGGCGGCAAGGCGGTCGCGATCGCGGGTGACGTATCGATCGCCGCCGATGCGCAGGGGCTGATCGACGCCGCCGTGTCGCAGTTCGGCGGGCTCGACATCCTCGTGAACAATTCCGGCATCTGGACAGCCGCGCCGGTCGAACAGGTGACCGAGGACGAGTATCGCCGCGTGTTCGACGTCAACGTGCTCGGCGTCGTGCTGACCAGCCGGGCGGCGATCGGGCATCTGCGCGCGGGCGGCAGCGTCATCAATATCTCGTCGTCGATCACCACGCTACGCTCGCCGGGCACGTCGCTCTACACCGCCAGCAAGGCAGCGGTGAACGCGATCTCGGACGTGCTTGCCAAGGAACTGGCGCCGCGCAACATCCGCGTCAACGTCGTCAGCCCCGGCTTCGTGGTGACCGAGGGGACGACGGCGGCCGGCATCGCGGGGTCCGAGATGGAAACCGGCATCGTCGCGCAGACCCCGCTCGGCCGGGCCGGCGCACCGGACGACATCGCCTGCGTCGTGGCGTTCCTCGCTTCCGATGACGCGCGCTTCGTCACGGGCGAGAACATCGTCGCCAGCGGCGGCCTGCGCTGATCCTTTCCGCTACTCGGCGGCCGGCCTTTCCCTTCCTCCCTGAGGTCGGCCGTCGAGACATGTCGATACGCCCCCGGCCCGGCCGGCATGCCGGTCCACCGTCACAGGAACACGATCCATGAAAGCCGTTCAATTCAAGAGCTATGGTGAGCCCGATGTCCTGCACATCGCCGACATCGACGCGCCGCACGCCGCCGCTGGCCAGATTCGCATCGCGGTGCGTGCCGCCGGCGTCAATGCGCTGGACTGGAAACTGCGATCCGGCCTCTACCGCGACTTCATGCCGATCGAGTTTCACTCCGGCGTCGGGGCGGAAGCCGCCGGCATCGTCGATGAAGTGGGCGACGGCGTCACCGGCGTCGCTGTCGGCGATGCGGTGTTCGGCATCACCGTTCGCCGGACCGCGATGGCGGAGCACGCGGTGCTGACCAGTTGGGCGCACAAGCCGGACGCGATGCCGTTCGAGGTCGCCGGCGCGCTGCCGATCGCGGCCGAGACGGCGGTCCGGATCCTCGACCTCGTCGGCATCAAGGCGGGCGAGACACTGCTCGTCGCCGGCGCGGCGGGCGGTGTCGGCAGCGCGGTGGTGCAACTGGCGCGCTATCGCGGTGCCACCGTCATCGGCACCGCGCGCGCGGCCAAGCACGCCTATCTTCGTGATCTCGGCGCGATCCCGACGACCTATGAGCCCGGTTTACCGGATCGGGTGGCGGCGCTCGCATCGCACGGCATCGATGCGGCGCTTGACCTGGCCGGTGCCGGCGTCATCCCCGATCTGGTCGCGATCGTCGGCGATGGCGCGCGCGTCCTGTCGATCGCCGATATCGACGCACCCAAGCATGGCGCGCAGGTGACGACATCGCAGGTCGATCAGCCCGGGATCGCGCTGGCCGAGGTCGCCCGGATTTTTGACGAAGGGGCGTTCCGCGTCCACATCGACGGCCGTTTCCCGCTCGACCGGATCGCCGAGGCCCAGGCGATCAGCGCCGCCGGACGGGTCGCAGGCAAGCTGGTGGTCACCGTCTCCTGACGACCGCGCAAGGTGGCGGCGCGGCGGTGTCGTGCCGCCACGCCGCCGCCCCTCTCAACGCGCGCCGTCGATGACCATGCCGCCGTCCGGCGTCAGCGTGTAGCCGGTGAGGTAGCGCGCATCCTCGCTGGCGAGGAACAGCAGGACCGGGGCGATATCCTCTTCCGGCGATCCGTAGCGGCCGAGCGCATTGGTGGGCGGCGGCACATCGACATCGCCCCACGTCTCCGCGACCGGCTGCACGGTATTCACGGTGATCCGGTCCGGTCCCCATTCGCGCGCAGCGGTGCGGGTCAGCGCGCGCGTCGCCTCCTTGGCCATGTTGTAGGGCGCATAGGGTGACATCCCCGTCATTGCCGCGGGCGAACCGAAGTTGATGACGCGTCCCGCCGCGCTAGCCTTCAGCCAGGGGTAGCAGGCTTGCATCGTCCTGAGGCTGGCGATCGGGCCGGTATCGAAATTGCGCTGCAACTGCTCGACCGACAGATCGACGACGGACGACGCCACGGCGGAGGGATCGAACGCGATGTTGGCGAGGATATCGACACCGCCGAACGCGGCGACGACCGCGGCGACGGCAGCGGTGATCTGGCCGGCATCGGCGACGTCGCAGACGACGCCGAGCGCCGTGCCACCGTCGGCCTCGATCGCGGCGACGACAGCATCGTTGCCGTCCTGCGTGCGGGACAGGACGGCGACCTTCGCGCCTTCCGCCGCGAACAGTTTCGCGGTGGCCCGCCCGATGCCGCGGCTTGCGCCGGTGATGATGGCGATTTTTCCGTCGAGACGACCCATGATCAGTTCCTTGTCGTTGAGGTGATGGAGGCGGCGGCCGGCGCGTAGGGCGATGGTTCCTCACGCGCGGCGTTCTGCGTCGCGAACGACAGCGCCAGCAGGATCAGGCCGAAGACCGCAGGGATCGATCCGCGCGGCTTGCCGACGCCGAGATGCGCCATGCCCGACAGCAGCAGGTGATAGAGAATGCCGGCACAGGCGAGATCGCTGAGCGCGACGCTGATCCGCGAGAGGATCGCAGCGACCGCGAGCAGCTTGATCGCCGCCATGACCGGCACGAGATACGCGGCGCGATAGCCGAGGTCGCTCAGCACCCGCCGCACATACGCGCGTCGCATCAGGTACAGCCCGGCGGACGACAGGTACAGCGCCGACAGCAGCGCCGTGCTGATCCAGTAGACATAGGCTTCGGTCATGCGCATTCCTGATCCAGGCGGGTGTCGCCGAAACGCGTTCGTCTTCCGCGACGCTCTGCATCCGAAATGCTATGCTGGATGATCCTGCACAAGTAGGATGGTTTTACCGGGCCTACTATGGAATACCAGACCAATGACTGCGACCGACTTCACGATGCAGCACGAGATGCGCCGCGCCTTCGCCATGCTGTCAGGCAAATGGAAGCTGGAGATCATGTGGCTGCTGCATCAGCGCGTCCACCGCTTCGGCGAGCTACGCAAGGCGATCCCCGGCATCACCCAGCACATGCTGACCGCACAGTTGCGCGAACTGGAGGCCGATGGACTTATCACCCGCACCGTTTTCGCCGAAGTGCCGCCGCGCGTGGAGTATGAGATGACAGCGAAAGCGCGCGGGCTGGGGCCAACCATGGAGGCGCTGGCAGCCTGGTGGAGCGAGCACGGCACATCATCGCCTGTTAGGCCGACGCCCAGATACCATAGGGATTAGGTTCCGCATGACCTTCTGCGAAGCGCCCGGAGCAGCGAAGTGATCACCTTGCCAGTCACTGCGGTTTGTCAGGCCGCAAATTTCTCAATTTGCCATCATTTTTGGGAAAGCTGGCGGGGCAGCGGGCAGGGCCAAAGCTCAGCACCTTCCAAGCTGCTAACATGAACGGATGGCAGAGGATGGGGAGCCAAAAGCAGGCCGCGAATGCCCGGTTGTGGGTCTGTCCGGCCGCGGAGCTGCCAGTCGCCTTGCGACCCAAAGGCAGACGTAGCCGAGGCAAGTTCCCGGTCTTGGAAGCTGACAATCTGAACCGGGGTGCTGACACACGCAAACCCCCGGAAAACTGTGGCCGCGTCTGCAGCGTCAAAACCGACCGGTTCTGACACCTTCGGCTGTTATTTGTTGCACGCCATCACCTTCAACCAAGCCGTCCCGATACGCACTGTGAAGGCTCTCGATCTTTGAGCGAAATTCTGTCGCAGACTAGCTCCTGAGGCGCAGCGCATCGACCAGCAAACGGAACGCCAAGGAGTTTTGTCGTCGGCTCGGATAATACAGGTGATAGCCCGAGAACGGCGGACACCAGTCAGCCAGCACGCGCACCAGCCTGCCGGAGGCGAGATCATCCTGAACCTGGTCAACGGGAATGGACGCCAGACCGTGACCGGCAAGGGCGGCCTTGCGGATCAGGCCTGAGGTATTGAACGTGAACTGGCCATCGACACGCACGTTGATCTGTCGTCCGTCCTTCTCGAACTCCCACGCGTAAAGGGCTCCCGCGGAAACCAGGCGCAGGTTGATGCAGTTGTGACCTACAAGGTCCTGAGGGCTTTCGGGCAGGCCGCGTGCTTCGAGATAGGCGGGCGTTCCGACGACGGCCATCTCAAGATCAGGCCCGATGCGGACGGCAATCATATCCTTCTCGATCGCTTCGCCGATCCGCACGCCAGCATCGTACCGCTCGGTCACGATATTCGACAGGCCGACGTCGATCACGATCTCCAGTGTGATGTCGGGATATGAGTTGGCGATCGTCTCCATGGCGGGCCACAAAAGGGTTTCCGCTGCATGCTCGGTGGACGTTATGCGGAAATGGCCGGCCGGCTTATCGCGCAGCTCGCCCAGCTCCGCCAATCCCGCCTCGATTCCGTCCAAATGGTTTCCCACCGTGGCAAGCAGCCGATCGCCGGCTTCTGTCGGCACCACGCTCCTTGTGGTGCGCGTCAGCAGGCGAACGCCGATGCGCTCTTCAAGCGCCCGGAGAGTATGGCTTAGTGCGGATTGTGAAACGCCGAGTTGAGCCGCCGCCCGCGTGAAGCTGCGCTCCCGTGCGACCGCAACGAACGCGACCAGATCGTTGAGGTTCTCACGCGCCATAAACGGGCCGCGTATCGGGAGGCCTGATGTGCGATAACGCGAGTTTCATGAGCAATGCTCATATCCTCTTGCATGCTTTCATGTCTAATTCTGATAGGTCCGAAAGGCTATTTCACATCCATCGAACAGCATGGATGAGCCCGTCACGGGCCGGAAAGCGATCATGATGAAAACCCGCATTCTTGGAAGCAACGGACCCGAAGTCTCGGCGATCGGTCTGGGTTGTATGGGCCTGACCTTCGGCTACGGCCCGGCGACCGATGCGTCGGACGCAGTAGCGTTGATCCGCGCCGCCTATGACCGCGGCATCACCTTCTTCGACAGCGCGGAGGCCTATGGCGCCGCCAACGAGGAGATGGTGGGCGAAGCGGTGCAGCCGTTCCGCGACAAGGTGGTGATCGCGACGAAGTTCGGCTTCAAGGACGGAAGCTCGGCCGCCGGCCTCGACAGCAGCCCGGCCCGCATTCGCCTTGTCGCCGAGCAGTCGCTAAAGCGCCTCAAGACGGACGTGATCGACCTGCTCTATCAGCACCGCGTCGATCCGAACGTGCCGATGGAGGATGTCGCCGGTACGGTGAAGGACCTCATCGCCGAGGGTAAGGTCCGGCACTTCGGCTTGTCCGAAGCCGGCATCGCCAACATCCGGCGCGCCCATGCGGTGCAGCCGGTCGCGGCGCTGCAAAGCGAGTATTCGATGTTCAGCCGTGAGCTGGAGGATGAGTTCTTCCCGGTTCTCGACGAGCTTGGCATCGGCCTCGTGCCTTTCAGCCCGCTCGGCAAGGGCTTCCTGACCGGCAAGATCGACACCGCTACCAAGTTCGCAGAGGGCGACATCCGCAATAATTTGCCACGCTTCCAGGACGAAGCGCGTGAGGCCAACGCCAACCTGGTCAAGCGCATCGGCGAGATCGCCGAGGCGAAGGCCGCGACGCCGGCACAGGTCGCGCTCGGCTGGCTTCTTGCGCAGAAGCCCTGGATCGTGCCGATCCCGGGCACCACGAAGAAGCACCGCATGGAAGAGAACGCGGGCGGTGCGGACGTTGATCTGACCGCGGACGATCTGAAGTCCCTGGGCGATTTGCTGGCGCAGGTCCCGGTGACGGGCGACCGCTACACGCCCGCCATGCAGGCGACGATCGACCGCTAAGCGCATCCGGGCGGCGCGCCTCGCGCCGCCCGCTTCCCACACGTCTCACAAGGACATTGCATCATGAACACCCCCGTATTGGAGGGCCGGATCGCGCTCGTCACCGGCGGATCGAAGGGCATCGGCTTCGGCTCGGCGCAGCGACTGATTGAGGAAGGCGCGTTCGTTTACATCACAGGCCGCGGCAAGGAAGCGCTCGATACCGCCGTGGCCCGCCTCGGCAGTTCGGCGATCGGGATCGAAGCCGATGCTTCGAGCAAGACCGACATGACCGCTGTCGCTGAACAAATCAGGCAACGCCACGGCAAGCTCGACATTCTTTTCGCCAATGCGGGCCTCGGCCATGCAACGCCGTTCCCCGACCTCACCGAGGCGCAGATCGACAAGGAGATCGGCGTCAACTTCAAGGGCGTGATCCTGACCGTCCAGTCGATGCTCGGCGTGCTGAGCCACGGCGCGTCGGTGATCCTCAATGCCTCGATCACCGCCGACATGGGTCTGCCCGGCTTCGGGGTTTACGCCGCCACCAAGGCCGCGGTCCGCTCGCTGGCGCGGAGCTGGACGACCGACCTCAAGGACCGCGACATCCGGGTCAACACGATCAGCCCCGGCGTCGTCCCGACCGAAGGATATAGCGACGAGCAGGGCATGAGCCCGGCGGACGTCGATGCGTATGTCGAGCGCGTGTCGAAGGAGATCCCGGCAGGCCGGGTCGGCACCTCTCGCGAAATGGGTGACGCCCTGGTCTTCCTGGCATCCGATGCCAGCAAGTACGTGCGCGGCATCGATCTCGTCGTCGATGGCGGCATGACCCGCGTCTACGCGGGCAAGGCCTGATGTCTGAATCAGCAACGAAAGGTCGATCGATGACGACGAGCAAACAGGACGAAATTCACATCGTCTGCACCGTACATGCCCAGCCTGAGCATCGGGACCGCGTCGGCGAACTGCTCCTGGAGCTTGTCGCGCCGGCGCGAGGGGAAGCCGGTTGCCTCTACTATGATCTCTATCAGGAGCGGGACCGTCCCGACACGTTCGTACTTCTCGACGGTTGGGCATCGGAGGCTGCGCTGGCCTCGCATGCCGTCCATCCGAACGTTACGCGCGTCGTGGATCAGCTTTCGCCGCTGCTCTCATCACCACTGGAACATCTGCATAGTCGCAGGATGTCCGACCCTGCCTGACCACGCGCACCTTCCCGCAAATGAAGGTTCAACGGGACGCGAGAGTGGGATGGCTGAGCAAAGCGACTGTCCTCATTGCGTGCCCCGACAGCTCTCCCACTCTGCTCGAAGCGCCTGGACCAACTCGGCCGCCGGCATCGCCCGCGCTAACGGTGCGCTTTGCCCGGCCCATTGAGCACCGAAACCATGCTCTCCTTTGGCCTTGGCGACCACGTGCAGTGCTTTACCGGCGTCATACGCAATAGGGTAATCAGGGGGCCGGAGATCGCCAACCGTAGCCGTAAGTCCGGTGAACCGGTTGGCGAGCGCCCGAGCGGATCGGCCCGAAATGAGCGACGTCAGGGTCGTGTGGTAAGCGCCTGGCCCCGTGAGCGCGGCACGATAGGCGTCATCGGCAGCGCTCTCGGGGCACGCAATGAAGGCGGTGCCGAGCTGCGCCGCAACTGCGCCCAGATTGAGCGCCGAGGCGATCCCGGCACCGTCCATGATGCCCCCCGCCGCTATCACCGGAAGTCTGGTCTTGAGCACCAGAAGCCGCGTCAGTGCGACAGTACCGAGCGCGTCGTCTGGCGCGGCGGGATCGAACACACCACGATGGCCGCCAGCTTCGATCCCCTGTGCGACAATCGCGTCAATGCCAGCCGCCTCGATCGCACGGGCTTCGTGCAGGCTGGTGGCCGTGGCCATCATCACGACGCCCCGCTCGCGCAGCGCCGTGATGACCTCAATTGAGGGCAAGCCAAAATGAAAGCTGATAACGGGCGGCGCTAGTTCCAACAGCATCGTCAGCATGTCGGCATCGTCGGCGAAGCTTTTGTAGATCGTTCGAAGTGCCATGGGGGGCTTGGCATCAAACTCCGCGAAAACCGGCGCGAGCCAGTCGAGCCAAGCGGCTTCCCCGACAGGATCCGCATTGGCGGTGCCATGAACGAACAGGTTGACGTTGAACGCTCGACCAGTCCGCGCGCGCGTCTCCTCGATCATGCCGCGTGCGCCGATAGCATCGGTTGCGCCAACGCCGATCGACCCTAAGCCGCCTTCGTTGGATACCGCGGCCGCAAGGGCCGGTGTGGATACCCCTGCCATCGGGGCCTGAACGAGGGGGACAGACAAGCCTAGTCGATCGATCACAGAAGTCGGCATCTGACACCTCAACGCGAGCTTGGCTGCCCATCGAGAAGACTACCAATCTACCGGGCATCGCTAAAGCTTCATAAGGTGTCACAACCGAACGGTTGTGACACCACGTGCCGGCGGCTTTCGACCGTTCCAATCCTAAAAGCTGACTGGCAGGAAAGTCCCCAGTTTTAGCCGTTCCGAGGTGCTGGTAGGCCTCACTCAAGCGGTAGGTCCGCGCACGTGAATGAGTGGCAGGTTTCGAGCAGCGGGAGGCGGCACGTGAGTGACCGGAATTGGGTCTAAACACCTCGTCCAGTTCGACCGACACGCGGTCGTTTGCGGCTTTTTCCTGTCCCGAACCGTGCTGGCTGAGCATCAGATTCTTGCAAGCCAAGCTGATGTACACGAAGCCTGAGGTCAATCGTCAAGGAAGCGGTTAGCGTTAAAGTGACAGCACTCGTGCGAGTCCATCCAGATGCGAGCGTGGCGTATGACGCAAACGACGCGCCTACCATCGACAATCGCGATTGGCTGGCACCGGCGTAACTGCCGCTGCACGACCTGGAGAATGCGCCGGCTGCGAGCTTTCGCACCGATGGCCGGTGCCGGTTTCCGCGTTGAACGACTTTTGCAGGTGGCGCGGGCACCCTTCCCGCTTGGCGCTCGATGGCAACATGGCTTCGCGAGAAGCCTGCCCAAGGCGATCGACTATGGCATCCGCCCGGCAACGGCCGTCTCATTCTCGCCTGAGTGTGAGTAAAAACGTGAAAAGCAATTAACATACGGCAAAACAACGATTTTCGGCGGATCATCCGCAGCGGCGGTGGCGTTCAGGTGGCTCGGGAGATCGAGCATGACCGATATTTCAGACGACGCACCGCCCACCACGCGCAAGAATGTTTCGCACGACCAGTCGATGACCGCGGTAGCAGTGACGATCGCGCGGCCAGCGAGTGAACTCTACGACTATTTCCGCGATTTTTCGAAGCTGCCGACCTTTATGGAAAATGTCGTGCGGGTCGAAAAGCTTGACGATACTCGCTCGCACTGGGAGGTGAAGGCGCCCGCCGGACAAACGGTCGAATGGACATCGACCGTCACGACAGACGAGCCCGGCCGCAGGATCGGCTGGCAGTCCGACCCTGATGCCGATGTGGAAAATTCCGGGACGGTCGAGTTTGCTGATGCGGGCGCGCGCGGCACCGTCGTCACCGCAACTATCGCCTACGACCCGCCCGCGGGCGCGATCGGCAAGCTGGTTGCCAAGATGTTTCAGCGCGAGCCGGCGATTCAGGCGCGGCGCGACCTGCGCCGTTTCAAGCAACTGATGGAAACCGGCGAGGTCGCGACCGCCGCGATGACGGTCGCCCAGCATGAGAAGGAAGACCGATAATGCGCGCCCTTGCCTGGCACGGAAAACACGACGTCCGCGTCGACACCGTCGACGATCCCGAAATTATCAACCCTCGCGATGCGATCATTCGCGTGACGTCCACCGCGATCTGCGGATCGGACTTGCACCTCTACGACGGTTATATCCCGACGATGCAGGCGGGCGACATTCTCGGCCATGAGTTCATGGGCGAGGTGGTAGAAACAGGTTCGTCCTCGACGTTGAAGAAGGGGCAGCGGGTTGTCGTGCCCTTCACAATCTCCTGTGGCGGCTGCTACCATTGCAAGAAACATCAATTCTCTGCCTGCGACAACGGCCTGCCCGCCGACAATCAGGATATTGCGCAGACTGCCTACGGCCAGCCGATGAGCGGCTTGTTTGGCTATAGCCACATGACCGGCGGTTATGCCGGCGGCCAGGCCGAATATGTTCGCGTGCCGTTCAGCGACGTTGGCCCGATTGTTATCCCCGATGGTGTTGAGGACGAGAAGGTGCTGTTCCTGTCCGACATCCTGCCGACCGGCTGGCAGGCGGCGGAATATGCCGAGATCGAGCCGGGCGATACCGTCGCCGTTTGGGGCTGTGGTCCGGTCGGATTGTTCGCGATCCAGTCTGCATTCCTGATGGGGGCTGAGCGCGTGATCGCGATCGATCACCGCGACGGCCGCCTCGCGCTCGCCAGGCCGTTCGGGGCGGAGACGCTGAATTTCGAGCGTGTCGATATTTACGATGCGCTGATGCAATTGACTGGAGGGATCGGCCCCGATGCGGTCATCGACGCAGTCGGGCTGGAGGCGCACGGGATGTTCGTCGACAATGTCGTCGATCATATTAAGGCGGCGACCTTCCTTGGCACCGATCGTACCCACGTCATCCGGCAGGCGATCCTCGCCTGCCGCAAGGGCGGGCGGGTGTCGATGCCTGCGGTCTATGGCGGGTTCGTCGACAAGTTTCCACTAGGTGCCTTCATGGAGAAGGGGCTGACGCTCAAGACCGGCCAGACCCATGTCCAGCATTACATGCCTGCGCTGTTGGCGGCGGTGCTAGAAGACAAGATCGACACGACCTTCCTCATCTCGCACCGCATGGGGCTTGAGCAGGCGCCCAAGGGCTATGACATGTTCAAGAACAATCAGGACGAGGTGACGAAGATCGTACTGAAGCCCGGCATGGCGGACAGGGAGGCTGCACGATGACCGGCAAGCTCGCTATCGTCACCGGCGCGTCGACCGGCATCGGCTTCGAACTCGCCACCTGCGCGGCTCGCGATGGTTACGACCTGATCGTCGTCGCCGACGAGCCTTTGATCGAGGATGCGGCACGCGATCTGCAGCAGTTCGGCACATCCGTCGAGGCGGTGGAGGCTGACCTTTCCTCGACTGAAGGCATCGACCGATTGCTCGCGACTGCCAACGGTAGGCCGATCGACGTACTGTGCGCCAATGCCGGTATAGGCACGGGCGGTGCGTTTCTCGACCAGCAGTTCGAAACGTGGCGGCACTCGATCGACACCAATGTCACCGGCACCATCTACCTTCTTCAAAAGGTGCTCGCCAACATGGTGGCGCGGGGGCAGGGGCGGGTACTCGTGACCGGATCGATCGCCGGCTATATCCCCGGCAGTTTCAACGCCGTCTATAACGCGACCAAGGCGTTCATCGATAATTTCACCGAGGCATTGCGCAACGAGTTGAACGAGGTGGAGGGTGTCACGCTAACGACGCTGATGCCCGGTGTTACTGATACCGAATTCTTTGCACGCGCCGACATGCTCGATACCGAGGTCGGGCAAGACGACAAGAAAGCGGACCCCGCGAAGGTCGCCCGTGACGGGTGGGGCGCCATGCTGGCGGGCCGCGGCCATATCGTGTCGGGACTAATGAATAAAGCGCAGGTGCTGGCGGCAGGCGTAATGCCACAGGCTGTGCTGGCCGGGGTGCATCGCAAGATGGCGGAGCCTGGCGGCGGCAGCGATTAGGCGGTTCTCTCTTCCAACGGGACCCATCGCTCCTAATACGTCGTTCGGGCTTTTCGTTTTGATCGATATCAGCAGGTGCGGAAACGCTGTTGCCGATCATGCGTAATGTCCATGTCCCCAAAAACTAAGGTCGAGCGGACGATCGTCGCCGGACCGTCGTGGTCCCCGCGGGGAGGCGATGACGCGTGGCCTTTCGGAAAGGTTCATGATGCGAGTGATGAGCCTTGTCCTAGGTGGTTGCATCAAGGCGCCTCCGGTCGCGTTCGGCCTGACCGCGGATACCGGCGGCCATATCACCTACGCGTTGGGCGCGGCGCAGGCTCTCGTGGCCCGGGATGACGTAACGTCGGTCGAGATCGTGACCCGACTGATCGACGATCCCATATTGGGCGCTGTTTACGCGCAGCCTTATGAACCGATCGAGGAGCGGCTGGCGATCCGCCGGATCGATACGGGCACGCACTCCTATCTGTCGAAGGAAGCAAGTGCCGCGGATCGACCGGCGTTCACGGCGGCTTTGCTGCAATACATAGCGGCGATAGATGAGCGGCCCGATGTCATTCACGCGCACTTCGCCGACGCGGCGGAGGTCGCCGCAGCCGTGCGGCGGCGTTTCGGTATCCCCTTCATTTACACTGCCCATTCACTCGGTATCGACAAAGCGGCCAGTTGCGGCATGACCGGTGGCGCGCTCGACGCACGGATCGCGCATGAGGGGCGGGCGATTATCGACGCGGATGCCATCATTGCCTCCTCCCGTGACGAGGCCGAACGTCAGCTGATGCTCTATCCGGGTGCCTCGCCGGAGCGTATCCATTGCGTTCCGCCGGGGGCCGCGCTGGATAGCGGCACGCCCGACACTGCTGCTGCTGCCGCGTTGGTCGCCCCGTTCCTGCGAGACCTTGCAAAGCCCATGCTGCTCGCCATTGCGCGGCCGGTGCATAAGAAGAACTTGGGCGCGTTAGTCGATTTGTACGCGGGCGACTCGCGCTTGCGCGCGCGATGCAATCTGGTGATCGTCGCCGGTCTGCGCGATGGACCGGACAGCGGCGACACAGAGCAGCGCGCGGTCGTTGGAGGCCTTATCGAACGGCTGGATCGGCATGACCTGTACGGATCGCTCGCCCTGCCGAAGCGGCATGCGGCCGGCGACGTCGCGGGGCTTTATGCGCTCGCGGCGGCAAGCGGCGGCGTGTTTGTTAATCCGGCGCTGACCGAGCCGTACGGCCTCACGCTGACAGAGGCCGCTACGCATGGCCTGCCGGTCGTCGCGACGATGCACGGCGGACCGGCCGATATTGTTGCGCGGCTGGGCCATGGCGTAGTCGCCGACCCGAATGATCCGGAGCGATTTGCCGCCTCAATCCGCAATCTGATCGACGATCGTGCAGCATGGCAGGCGGCGTCGACGAACGGCGTCGTGCGATCACAGGCGCTGGGCTGGCCGGCCTATGCGGCACGCTTCGTCGATATCGCACGCGGCGTGATCGAGCGGGCCCGTCGTCCGATGGCAGCGATCCGGCGCCCGGTGTTCGACGACCTGTTGCTAAGCGATATCGACCATACGCTGACCGGCTGCACCCAGAGCGCGGTGGCGCTCTGCGACCTGTTGCGCACGCGCTTGGCGCTCGGCTTTGGGGTCGCTACTGGCCGATCGGTGCAGGAAGCTCTGCGGTTGCTTGCCGAGTGGGACTATCCCGATCCTGACCTGCTGATCACGTCGGTTGGATCAGAGATTTATTGGCGGACCGGGCTGACGCTGGTCTCCGACGACGACTTCGCCAAGCATATCGCCGAGGGCTGGAGGCCGCGCGCGGTGGCAAGTGCGCTTGAGAGTCTGTCTGACCTCGAACCCCAGCCGCCGGTCGACCAGCGGCGGTTCAAGCTCAGCTATTTTGCCGCAAACGAGACCGTGGCATCCCGTGTCCGCGCGCGACTGGAGGCGGCGGGTGTCGCGGCGCGCGTGATATACAGCCACGGCCACCTGCTCGACGTCCTGCCGATGCGCGCGGGGAAGGGAGCGGCGATGACCTGGGCGGCCAGCCGGCTCAATCTGCCGCTGGAGCGGGTCCATGCCGCGGGCGACAGCGGCAACGACCTCGACATGCTTCAGGCCTGTCCGAACGCCATCGTCGTCGCCAATCACGAGGATGCGCTGGCACCGTTGCGCGCTACCGGTAGCGCCTATTTCGCGCGGCGCCCGCACGCCGGCGGCGTGGTCGAGGGGCTGCTCCACCGTTTCGAAGGAAAATCCCGATGACTGCGCCGATCGGCTATTTCGTCCACCACCAGGGGCGGGGCCATGCCGAGCGTGCCGCGGCTATCGCGCATGGCTTGCCGGCCGATCGTCCGATCAGCTTCTTTACCGCGCGTGCCGATATCTTCCCGGCCCTACCCGCCCACGCGCGCGTCGTGACGATCCCGTCACTGTTCGAACCGGGCTTTCCGACCATGCCTGTCTTTGCCGACGATCGCACGCCCGACACGCTGCACTGCGCGCCGCTGGGATGGGATACGATCACGACCGCGGTGGCCATCATCGCTTCGTGGTTCGATACCGCGCGTCCGGCGCTGTTCGTGACCGATGTATCGGCCGAACTGGCGCAACTTGCCCGGATCGCATCCGTGCCGCACGTCGCCGTCCTGCAGCATGGCGACCGATCAGATCCCGGCCACATGGCGGCTTATGAAGGCGCGGTCGGCATCCTCGCGCCCTATCACGCCAGCCTGGAGCAACCCGGTCGACCGGCGTGGATGAATGCCAAGACCCATTATGCCCCCGGCGTCGGCATCGATGCGCAGGGTCCCGACCGGGCCGCCGCGCGGGCTGCGCTGGGCCTGCCGCTGGACGCCGATATCGTCCTGGCGGTCGGCGGGGGCGGGGGCAGCGGGACGCCGGCGACGCCCCTGACGCTCGGGGCCCGCGGCGAGCCGGACAGCCTGTGGATCTCGATCGGTGAGATCCAGCATGAATGGCACGCGACGCCGCCGGCCAACCTGCGCCATATGGGCTGGGTGGCGAATCCCGAACGGTGGATCGCCGCGGCCGACCGCATCGTGTCGTCGGCCGGGAATACCACCGTTCACATGATCGCGGCGGCCGGGCGGCCTTGGGTCGTCGTGCCCGAATGGCGCTATTTCGACGAACAGCTGTGGAAGGCGCGGATGCTGCGCGCAGCGGGGGCGGCGGCGATGCTCGACCACTGGCCGTCGCACGTGCCGGCCTGGCGCGCGGCGTGGGCGGCGGCCGCCGCGTGCGACCTCGATCGCCAGCGCCGGCTGGTCGACCCCGATGCCGCCGCCGGCGTCGCCGCTTGGCTCGATCGCCTGGCCGGCTGGCGCGAAGCCCTGCCCGCGACCAGCCTGCTGGTTTCGGAGCGGATTGCATGAGCCTGTCGATCTGCACGCTCGGCAGCGGTCGCGATGCGCATCTGGTCAATCTCGTCCACGGACTGAACCGGCAGACGCTGATGCCGGCTGAACTGGTCGTCGGCGTCATGCAGGATCGACCGTATGACCTGCCCGACACGCGGTTTCCCGTACGGCAGATATTGTTGGGCGGCGGGGGCATTCCGCTGGCGGCCGCGCGCAACGCGGCGGCGCGTGCGGCGACACAGGCAGAGATCGCGTTCCTCGACATCGACTGCATTCCCGATCCGGCGTTCGTCGCCGACTATGTCGATCGGCTGGATGGCGGCGATGTCCTGCTGATGGGCGAAGTCCAATATCTGCCGGCCGCTGCGACCGCGGGTGGAATCGATTTCGAACACTTCGCCGCGATCGGGGAAACGCATTGCGACCGCGCCGGACCGCCGGTCGCGCCGCTGGGCACCTGTACCGACTATCGCTGTTTCTGGTCGCTCAACTTCGCGATGCGCCGCGACCGTTTCCTGGCGCTCGGCGGGTTCGACGAACGCTATGTCGGCTATGGCGGTGAGGATACCGATTTCGGCCGGGTCGCCTTCACCGCCGGCGTGCCCTTCTTCTGGACCCGCGGCGCGCGGGCCTATCACCAGCACCACGCCCATCACATGCCGCCCGTCCATCATGTCGGCAGCGTCGTCGCCAACGCGCGCGCGTTCCGCGACAAATGGGGCGAGTGGACGATGCCCCACTGGCTGCGCTGTTTCGAATTGATGGGGCTGATCGCCCGCGACGGTGACGATTACACGATCCTGCGCGTGCCCGACGAAGCCGATCTGGCGCTGACCCGCCAGCAGTCGCACATGCCTTATGCTAGCACGGCGCGGGTCATGGCGCTGCTTGAAGCTCGGGCACCGGCGATGGCGGCGGCGTAGGCTGCTTCGTAGCGAGCGATCATCGCCGGCGCACTGAACATTCTTTCCGCCCGCGCGCGACAGGCGGCGGGCGGGATCGTTGCGGTCTCGCGCATCGCCGCCGCTAGGCCATCGACCGTCATGGCGCACGTTCCGCAGTCACCGATCACTTCGCGGAGCGCCCCTCGGTCGAGCGTTGCCACCGGCGTACCGCACGCGAGCGCCTCGGCAGCGACCAAACCGAACGGCTCGTCCCAGCACGGCGTGCACACCAGCATCGCCGCAGCCCGCATCCGCGCGGCCACCGCCTTGCCCGACAGATGGCCGAGGTAGCGGTGCGGGCCGGTCATTAGGGGCTCCACCCGCGCGAAATAATCGGCGCAATCGACAGGTCCGACGACGTCCAGGCCGATCCCGGCCTGCGTCGCCGCTAGCAAGGCCTCGCGCGTTCCTTTGTTCGGCGTAATCCGCCCGCACCACAAGGCGCGTTCGCCCTTGACGGCCGAGAATGCAAAGCGGTCGAGATCGATGCCATTGTGCGCCACATCGATCCGTCCGTCGGCCACTCCGTCCCACAGCGGCAACTGGCTGCGGGACGTGACCGTCAGCCGCAGGCATGGCGCCGGATTGCGTGCGATCGCATCGCGCAGGCGGGCGAACGGGGGCACGTGCAGCGAGGTTACCATCGCCACGCCGTCGCGCGCCGCCCAATCGTGGATCGGGGCCGACAGGCTGTTGTTGTGCACCACGTCGAACCCGCCGGTGCGGATCGCAGCCCAGGCACCGGCATAGGCGTTGTCGAGCCAGTCGCTGAGGTCCTGCCGGCCGTGCCACAGCGCCCAGGGCATCAGCTGTTCATAGGCTTGCGGCGCGATCGGATGGGCCGGCAGGTCGGTGGCGCTGTCGCCGCTGGCGAACAGGGTGACGTCGTGTCCCGCCGCACCGAGCGCGCGGACCAGCAGCGCGCAATGCGCCTCCATCCCGCCCATGAACGGCTCGGCGATGGGATGACGCAGATGTGCCACGACGGCCACTTTCAATCGCTGTCGCATGCCCATCCCTGCATTATTTAAGTTTGAGTCAGCGCTCGGCGTACGTTGCCGTTCCATCGTTTGCCGGGCAAAGTCGGAATTTCGCCCGGCGTGCGCAATCGCATGTTTCGTGATGGAGACAAATCGGTCTGTCGTCGGCCAACTCGTGACCGCGTCTGACTCCATTAGTCACCGGTCATGACTATCGTCATCGCCCAGGTGCGGGTCGACTTGATCCTGCCATTGGGACTATGCTGTCAGGACACGAAGGTGCTGTGGAAACCGATAGGCAATGTGGTGTCGGCACGTCGGCAACTCGCCCGGCAACGCTCCATCTGACGGAAGCATCAGGTCGATCGAGAGCCGGTATCAAACACGATTTAGTGCGCGATCGGCGCGTGGTTGAGGATCACTTCCGCCAGCATCTAGCCAAGTTCATGGTACCTGTGCGGCTAGGCTTGAGTTCGCTCACCATGACGCCTGCATTGACGAATGCCGCACCAACCAGTGCGAATGCCGGCAAGCGGTCACCCACCATCCGACCAACCATGCCGCCTAATACCGAATCGCTTGCGCAGATAATAGTTTTGCACGTCGGCGATAACGCCTTTTGCGCCCAGTTCATGTTAACTGGATGAGCGCACTGGCCACGCCCAAGCGACGGCGGCTGTCAGCCAGACCCAAAAAAAGTTGGCAATGCCTCATCCTTGCTGGTCGCGACGGCTTAGTTGGTTCGATCGGCGATCGCCTTGGCTAAGGCGACAGGGCGCAGGCGGCGTTTGCCCCGTTCAGGTAGATGAGAGGTCGCAACGAAAGCGGTGTAGCCCGTGGACATGATCGGTTTATCGCAGACGTCGAACATCCCCTTCATACCACAATCGTGAGGTGGTTCTCGAGCTGGAGCAGCCTTGCGGGCGACGCCCATTGGTCAGTGATCGTGGGGTAGGTCGTCGTTGAACGAACGGAAGCTTCTGGGGGAGTGCATTTGTTGCATCGAACGTCTGGGTCTACTGCTGCCCAACCGCAAACAGGTCATAGCATCTCGAAAGGGCGAACCGGCGCGGCCGGCTCGCCCCTGCGCGGTTACGCCAACGTGCGCACGCCGGGTTCGCGGTCGTAGAAGCGTCGGGCCGCGGCGGCGACGAAGCCGTCTCCTAGGTCCGTCACGCCCGCGTCCCGCTCGACACCAGCCTTGTCGAGCAAGGGTTTTGCGGCATCGCTCGCGCCAATCGCCTTCAGATGGCCGAACGCGTCCATCACGAACTGGACGGCGGCGGCTTCCTTCACCAGTGCCGCACACCCCTCGGCCGATACGACGATGGCGACCGCGTCGAAAATCTGGCTCGGCGTGCCCGCCAGCTGTCCGTCAGCCTTACGCTTCGACCCGTCGGCCAGTGTCGCGCCGCCGACCCTGGGTGCGACCAGCACCGCCTTGCCCTTCGCCGCGGTGACGGCCGCGACCAACGCGTCGATCTCCCCGCCGTCGCTGCCATCGGTGACGAGAATGCCCACGCTGCGGCCCTCCAGCGTGTTCTTCATATTCTTGTGGATCGACAGCGCATCGGACGGCGCCATGTCGACCGGCTCGCGCGCAGGAGCGGCCTTTTCGGGGAGGTCGATGCCCAGCCCGTCGGCTACGCGGGCGGCAAGGTTCTCGTCGACATTGCGCAGGTTCGCAACCATCCGCGGCGGGACCTGATCGAGCACGCCGACCTTCGACAGTTCGAATACGAAGGACGAGGCGATATGCGCCTGCTCGATCTCGGTCTGCGAACGATAGAACAGCCGCGCCTGGCTGTAGTGATCCGCGAACAGTTCGGCACGGATGCGTAACTTGTCGCCCTGCTCGTCAGGCCCTGTGGCGGCGTTCACGGTCGTAAAGCCACGCTCAGCGCTTTCGCGCGGCCCGCCGTCCTCGCCATGCGCGGCCAAGCTGTTGGGCTCGTAATTGGCACGGCCCTTGGGCACATGGGTCTGCATCTTGCCGTCACGCTGGAAATTGCCGAACGGGCAGCGCGGGGCGTTGATAGGAATCTGGTGGAAGTTGGTCGTCCCCAGCCGCGAATTCTGCGTGTCGAGATAGCTGAACAACCGTCCCTGCAGCAGCGGGTCGTTCGAGAAGTCGATGCCCGGCACGATGTTGGTCGGCAGGAATGCGACCTGTTCGGTTTCCGCGAAGAAATTGTCCGGATTGCGATTGAGGGTCAGCGTGCCGATGATCCGGACGGGCACGTCGTCCTCCGGGATCAGCTTGGTCGCGTCGAGCACGTCATAGGGCTGCGCGCGCGCGAAGTCCTCGTCGAACACCTGGATGCCCAGGTCCCATTGCGGAAAGGCGCCGGTGTCGATCGCTTCCCACAAGTCGCGGCGCTGATAGTCGTTGTCGGCGGCCTGAAGCTTCAGCGCCTCGTCCCAGATCGTCGATTGCAGACCCAGACGCGGCTTCCAGTGGAACTTCACGAAACTGGCCTTTCCGTCGTCGTTGACCAGCTTGAAGGTGTGGACGCCGAAGCCCTCCATCGTGCGGAAAGACCGCGGCAGGGTGCGGTCGGACATCGCCCACATCAGCATGTGCGTCGTCTCGGGCATCAGCGATGCCCAGTCCCAGAAGGTGTCGTGCGCGCTGCCCGCCTGCGGATATGCGCGATCGGCCTCCATCTTCACCGAATGGACCAGGTCGGGGAACTTGATCGCGTCCTGGATGAAGAAAACGGGGATGTTGTTGCCGACCAGATCCCAATTGCCTTCGCAGGTGTAGAACTTGACCGCAAAGCCACGGACGTCGCGCGGTGTGTCGACGGATCCTGCGCCGCCGGCGACCGTCGAGAAGCGAACGAAGACCTCGGTCTGCTCGCCCTTGGTGAAGACCGCCGCCTTCGACAGGTCGGAGATATCGTCGGTCGCCTCGAACACGCCGTGCGCGCCGGAGCCGCGGGCGTGGACGATCCGCTCCGGGATGCGTTCGTGGTCGAAGTGGAAGATCTTTTCGCGGAGGACGAAATCCTCCAGCAGCGTCGGGCCGCGCGCCCCGGACTTCAGGCTGTTCTGGTTGTCGCTAACGGGCACGCCGTGGTTGGTGGTCAGGACGGGGGAGTCGCCAGCTGCGCGCTGGTGCGTCTCGCCACCATTGCCGGTGACCGTGTTGCTATCGCTCATGAAAATCCTTCGTGCGCCGTTGTGGGGCTCGGGAGTTGGAACGAAGCAGCGCACAGAAAGCCCCACCTGCGAACGCTTATCGGCGGGGATTGATCGTGATCGTAAACGTCGCGCCTTGAAGGTACCGATACGACGACCGATATGTTGCGGTGCAGCAAAAGTTTAGTCAACGAGGCTTCTGCCCCTTAGCGATGGGAGCCGCTATGCGACGGCTTAACGACACGATCAGGCGCTTGCGGGCGAACCTGCCGAGCGCTGGCAGCGTTGGATCGGCGCCACGGTCGACGCGCCTCCAGCCCTTCGCGATGGCACGACCCAACCCCGGCGCGCTCTCCGCCAAGGCATTCGTGCCGACCGGCGGGTCGGGCGTGCCGCTGGTGGTCGTACTCCACGGCTGTACTCAGACCGCCGATGGCTATGACGTCGGCGCTGGCTGGTCTGCTGTCGCCGAGCGGAACGGCTTCGCTGTCCTGCTGCCCGAACAATCGGTCGGCAACAATCCCAACCGCTGCTTCAACTGGTTCCAGCCCGGCGACACCCGTCGAGACAGCGGCGAAGCGCTGTCGATCCGCAACATGGTGGCCGAGATGGTCGAGCGCCGCGCGATCGATCCGGCCCGCGTCTTCGTCACCGGCCTGTCGGCGGGTGGGGCAATGGCGTCGGTGATGCTCGCCGCCTATCCGGAGGTGTTCGCCGGCGGCGCGATCATCGCTGGCCTGCCGTTTGGCACCGCAGATACCATTCCGCAGGCGTTCGATCGGATGCGGGGGCATGGATTGCCCGATGCGGCGCAGCTAGGTCGGCTCGTCGCCCAAGCGTCGGGTCACGCCGGGCCCTGGCCGACGGTGGCGGTCTGGCACGGATCGGCTGACGCCACCGTCTCGCAATCGAACGCGGAAGCGATCCTCGACCAATGGCGGGCGCTGCACGGCGTCGCCGCGGCCCCCGATCGGCGCGACATCGTCGACGGCGCGGTGCGGCGGCAGTGGGCCGATGCCGGTGGCCGCGTCTGCCTGGAGGACTATCGCATCACCGGCATGGGGCACGGCACGCCGCTCACGTCGACCGGCACCGGCGCGTGCGGTTCGCCGATGCCCTATATGCTCGACGTCGGGATATCGTCGACTTGGCATATCGCATCGTCCTGGGGGCTGGTCGATCCGTCGTCCGGCGACCTCGCGATTGCAGACGAGCCCGTCGCGAGGGATCGCGAACCGTCATCGCCGCCCATGCCGCATGCTATCGATGTCCAGGCGACGATCGAGCAAGCCTTGCGCTCGGCCGGCCTGATGCGCTGAGGAGCTTTTGCGGATCGGCAACCCGGAAAAGGCTGACACGGCGCGAAGGAACTTGCGACCGTTTGATCGACCGGGCCACTACCTGGCCGTCAACCTGCACAGCTCGAAAAGGACAAGACGTTGGATGGGGCGGCTGACGCTTAACTAGAATGGGCACCACCGGTCGAGAACCGACAGCGAGTGCTGGCCAACCACGCGCCGGACCACCTGACCGAAAGGCTGCTTTCGGGAAGCGCGAAAAGGCGTGCTGTTGGCGACGATTGGGTCTCCGCAGCGCCTGAGCAACTGACTGCGACGTGGTCAATCTTGACTGCCACCGTGCCATCGTTCTTCCAAGACGCGCCGCTTGGGACGGTCGCAACTTTCCCGTTTCTCCGTCTCCACCTGACAGTTTCAGGAAAATGCCTTCGGGCACAGATTTCGGGAAAGCAGACCCCTCTGGCGTCCGTCAGCTCGATCGGCGCGGCGGGATTCCTGTCACAGTATCCAAATCGGGAAGCCTCAAGCCGTCCTCACGCGACCTTTGCTTGTAGGAAATTAGATCGAACGAGCTTGCCTTGCTGTGTTGTTAGGGTAAGACGCTATCTTCCTTTTGCCACGGAACTGTCTCGATGCAGAATTACTGCTTCGGGTTCGTCTTGATGTCTTTCGCAATAGTGGCACCGACGACGGCTGGCGCATCCCACGACGAGCACGCAAAGTCGCGCTTCGCTGCGTCGGCCCCTGCAAAGCGCGATGGCGACTGGCTCGGGACGCTGACGCTTCCGTCAAAGGCGACGTTGCGGATCGCAGTGCATCTGCGCTTCGGTCAGGACGGTATAGTGCGCGGGAGTCTCGACAGCCTCGACCAGCGCGTCTGGGATATTCCGCTCGACGCGGTGTCGGTGACGCCGACAACGTTGAGCTGCACGGTGCCGAGCATCGGTGCCCGCTACACAGGGCGCTGGAATGCGCGGACCAGACGCTTCGTCGGCGTGTGGGAGCAAGGCGGTGCGCAATTCCCATTGGCGCTCACGGCGAACGGACCTCCGCCCCGCCCCGCGGCCACGACGGACGCATGGACGCTGCCGTCCGATGCCGAGATCGGCGACCTGCTCGACCGGCGCATCGCACAGCGACCGGGCGAGGCGATCGTCGTGGGCGTGATCGACGAAACCGGCCGGCGGATCATCACGCGCGGTCCCGCGCGAGCGGACACACTGTTCGAGATCGGCTCGATCACGAAGACGTTCACCGGGCTTCTTCTGGCCGACATGGTGGCACGCGGCGAGATCGGACTGAATGACCCTGCCGCAAAATATCTGCCGGCAGGCTGGACGCTGCCGGTACGGGGCTGTCCGATCACCCTGCTCGATCTGACGACGCATCGATCGGGGTTGCCGCGAGTGCCGCTGGACATGCCCTTCAGTGATACGGGCAATCCCTACGACGATTACACACCGGCGCTGATGCGCGCGTTTCTGAAAACCTGGGTGCCAGATCGCGAACCGGGCGTGCAGTTCGAATATTCTAACCTCGGCGTCGCGCTGCTCGGCCAGATCCTCGCTTGGCGGGCGGGCACCGATTACGAAACGCTGGTGCGGACCCGTATCACCGGGCCGTTGCATATGGCGGACACAACGGTACGCACCACGGACGAGGATATGCGACGTCAGGCGACGCCGCATGATGAATTCCTGCAACGCGTAACGCCGTGGAAATGGACCGGCGGTGCGATGGTCGCGGCCGGGGGCCTGCGATCGGATGCCGACGATATGCTGAACTATCTTGGCGCGCATATCGGCCTTGTGCCGACACCGCTTAAACCGGTGATGGACGACATGCGGGTCGTCCGTGCCGAGGGCGATGGCCCCAAAGCAGGTAGGGGCATCGGCTGGATGGTCGCGACGACGCCGGTCGGCACGATCGTCACGCATGGCGGCGCAACTGGCGGCTATCTTGCAAATGCCGCGTTCGATCCGGTCCGTCGGCGCGGCGTGGTGGTGCTGGCCAACGCGATGACGCAGCCGGGTGTGGAAGATATCGCCATGCACCTGCTGACAGGGTCGCCGGTCGCCGCCACGCCGCCCCCACCGACACCGCCCGCCACCCGGCCGGTGGTCACGATGCCGCCGGCCGCACTGGACCGGTTCGTCGGCCGTTACCGGCTCGAACCGGATCAGGTCATCACTGTATTCCGATCCCGGGATCGTCTGATGATCCAGTTGACCGGGCAGCAGGCGGTGCCGATCCATGCGTCAGGACCGTTAGAATTCTTCGGAAAGGTCGTACCGTTCGACCTGATCTTTCGTGAGACAGCCGGAAAGATTGCCGCCGTGACGTTGCGGCAGAATGACGAGGAAAAGCTCGCGCCCCGCATCTCGGTGCCGTAAAACGGATCATTGCAGGACAGCGTCGCCCACGCCGTCCAACACCTTTCCGCTCTTGCTTCTATCTGTGCATGAAGTTTTGGGAAGATGATCCCATTCCCACAATTCCATCTCAATCGGGAAGCGTCTTCGTGTCAGATTAACGGGATGCCATAAGCGTAAAATTTGTTGTCGCGTGTCCACCCGGTCTTTTCATAAATCGACTGAGCGGTCGTGTTGGTGACAGCGGTAGAGAGCGAAAGCCGCGCTGCGCCGACGTTCCGGCCATACTCACATGCCCCATCCAGCAAGGCGCGTGCGGCGCCCATGCCGCGCGCGTCAGGGGATACGAACAAGTCATTGAGGATGAACGTGCGCGCGAGCCTTGCTGAAGAGAATGACGGAAACAGCTGTACGAAACCAACCGCCCGGTCTCCTTCGCAAGCTAGCAGAATGATTGATTGCTGATGTTCGAAGCGATCGAACAGGAATGATCGAGCGCCGATCAGGTCGGACGGTTGCTCATAAAATTGGCGGTAGGCGTCGAACAACGGCACCAGTTTGTCCAGATCAGCGATGATGGCTTGGCGAACGATCAACGACGGCGACTCCCACAACGGTTTATCCTTCCGACGGCGAGCGGAACGGCGACAGCACGATAGTCGATAATTCGCGTCAGCAATCGACGCCAGCTTTCTCGAAACTCGCTTCCAACGGAACGGCGTCCGACCCCTCAATCACCAGTTCTTTCTGGGAATCCTGCGGTATCAACGCGCTACCCCCGCAGCGCCGCTTGTCGTCCTGATCGGTGCTTCCAGCGTCTTCAGATGCTCGGTCGCATTGCTGTTGCCGGGATTGAGAGCCAGCGATCGTTTGAAATGCTCGATCGCACCGGCGCGGTCGCCCGTCACCTCCAGCGCTTCGGCCAGACTGTCATGCACGTTCCAGCTTCCAGGGTTATTGGCCGCGTTCAGCCTGAATATGGCAAGAGCCTGATCCGGCTGCTCCTGCTCGCGCAGCTTGTATCCCCAGGCATTCAGTTCGGCCTCGCTCGGCTTCGCCTGCATCGAACGCAAGATGCGCGGTGCCTGCTGGAAGCCACGGCGAAGCAGTTTGGCACGAAACGCCTTCACGGCCGGCGGCAGGCCGAAGCCATCGGCCTCGTGCATCCCGGGAATGTAATAGGCAGCGACCTCGTCGATGAAATATTCCGGGTTGGCGCCCTGAAGGTTCGTCAGCACGACGACCGACAGGTCATCCTTGGGATAGACGAAGAAGGCCGATCGCATCCCACCGATCGGGCCGGCCGCCGGATGGTCCGTCCGCATCGTCACTGGCCAGCCCAGCCCCGATCCGTTCAGCAGCTCGTTCGTCCCCGCCGTGGTGCCGTCGTTCAGCATAATCGGCGTCCACAAGGCAGTGACGCTGGCGTTGTTCTTGAGAAGCTTGCCGGATTGAAGCGCGATCAGCCATTTCGCCACATCGTCGGCCGTGGAGAGGATGCCTGCCCCTGTCCTGAAATAGCCTGGAAAGGTCGCGTAGGTCGCCAATAGCCGGTCGCCTTTCCGCCAGACGCCATCGGTGTTGGCGAGATAGGAATAGCTGCGGGCCGTTAGCGGGACGACGTCGGAAGAATCGCCAAACCGGGTATGCGACATTCCGGCGGGTTCGAACTGCTGTTTCGCGATGAACTCCGCAAACGGCATTCCGCTCAGTTTGTCGATGATCCTGCCCAGCATGACGTAGCCGGTCTGATTGTAGCTGTATCGTGCGCCGGCCTTGAACTCCAACGGTAACGTCTTCACCGCCGCCCATGCCGACGCCTCCGTGCCGTCACCGATCAGATGTTCCTTGTCATCGATGATGTTCGGCAGCCCCGAGACATGAGACAGGACCTGCCGGATCGTGATCGCCTGCCAGGTTGGTGGCAGGTCATCGAGATACTGGGAAACCGGATCGTCGATCCGCAGCTTGCCTGCCTCGGACAGCTGCATGATCGCGACGCCCGTGAACGCCTTGGTGCAGGAATTGATTGAGAAGACGCTGGACGTGGTAGCGGGCACATCATGCTCCACGTCGGCGATGCCATAGGCTGCCGATGCCACGATCTTCCCGTGTTGCACGACGGCGACCTGCAGCGCCGGTATGTGCTCCTTCTGCATCTTCGCCTTGAGGAATGTCGCCAACCCGTCTTCCGGGGCCTGGGCATGAGCAGGCGTTGCGAACAGGAGGAAAGCCGCCAGTACCAGCTTGTTCATGCGATGACCCCGAAGGAGAAAGCCCGCCGTCATCCTCGCATATGTGTATTACTATGGCAACACGGCTCGATGAGTGAGGACCGCTATGATGGCAAACCCGTCATTGACTAATCACGCTGATTGCAACTGCGTCTGACGTTTGCCAAAGTGTGTTGGTAATATGATACAGTAGTAACGGCCACATTCAGGAACAATGGTGATACAAAACTACCTCGCCAAGCTACCCGTCATCGTTGCTGTCATGACGATCGCGACGGCAGCACATGCGTCCGAGACGAAGCGTCCCGTGCCGCGCTTCGAGAAGTCGAGTGCGCCGTGAAGGTGGTGCCCGGCGAGCGGATCGAATGTGGCTTCCTGTATGTGCCCGAAAACCGTCGAAAGGCGCGCAGTCGCACGATTAGCCTGCCGGTGATGATCTTTCGCAGCACGGCCGCCACCCCCGCGGCCGATCCCGTCGTCTATCTCCCCGGCGGGCCGGGCTTGAGCAGCATCGACGGACGCACGACGGGCAAAGGCAACCCGTTCCTGATGGAACGCGACCTGATTCTTCTCGAAGGGCGGGGCAACAAGTTCGCTCGCCCGTCGCTCGCGTGTCCCGATATCAACGTCCTCCGCGCCCAGAATGCGGATACTGCCACGCAGACCGAGGCAGTCGCACGGTGCCGGGCGGCACTGGTCGCATCCGGGGTCGACCTCGATGGCTATACCTCGGCCGAAACCGCCGACGACCTCGATGATCTCCGCCGGCTGCTGGGTATTCGGAAATGGAACCTGATCGGCTTCTCCTATGGCACGCGCCTCGCGCAAACGGTCCTGCAACGCCACCCCGAAGGGCTGCGGAGCGTCGTGCTGGATTCGGTCCTGCCGATCGACGTCGACTACGACGAAACCGCCGCGTCTTCGCTGCGACGGGCGATCGATGCCTTGCTGGCCGGGTGCGCGAACGACCCGGATTGTGACACCCGATACCCGGACCTTCACGCTCGCTTCGCCAAGCTCGTCGCCGACGCCGATCGAACCGGGGTCGCAGCACCGGATCGTATGCTGCGCGGTCGCGATATCGTCGAAGCCGTAGGCACGGGTCTTCAGCAGCCCGCCACCATCCCCACCTTGCCGCGGATCATCAGCGAGGCGGCAGATGGACGGTTGGCCGGATTGCTGCCGCTGACCCAACAGACTCCATCGAGTTTCAACTGGGGGTTGCGCCTGTCGATCTGGTGCGGCGAGGAGATGCCGTTCGAGATGGTTTCGCGGATGGCCTCGCAAACGTCCCCGGCGCTGGGCCTTGGTGGCGTGGACAATCGTGCCGCCACGCCCGAGATGTGCGCCGCATGGCGCGTGTCATCCGCTGACGCTAAGGCGAACGAGCCGGTCAAAAGCGACGTGCCGGTCCTCATTCTCGCCGGAGAGTTCGATCCCGTCACGCCTCCCGCGTGGGGGCGTCGTCTGCTCCGCACCATGCCGAACGCGCGGTTCGTGCAGATACCCGGCCAGTCGCATGGGGCGATGTTCAACCGGTGCGGCGGCCAGATGACCTTGGCGTTCCTTCATGACCCCGGCGCGCCCCTGAGCGGGGACTGCATCGCGAAGCTGCCGGGAACCGTCTTCGGTCCCGACGCGGGAATTGCAGCGTCGCCCATGAAGTGAGCACGACCGTACCGGCGACGAGGGTTCAGACGCCGAGGCGATCAAGCGCCGCATGGACCGCGGCAACGGCGGGGTAGGGTGCCCTCATGAGCGGCAGCGGTGGGTCACCGACGGACAGCGAGAATCGGTCTGCTATCGCGTACATGAGACGCAGGCTACCATAGGCCTTGAACAGCGCCCACAGCGGAGCGAATGCCGCGTCCATCGCTTCGGCTTCGTCCCCGCGTCCCGCCTGAGCTGCTCGCGTCAGGCGGAGGGCCGGTTCGGGCAGCAGGCCGGCAACGACGCTGTACCAGGCTGCGCCCCTGGCCAGTAGCGACGCGGTCGCGCCCCAATCACCGCTGTAGCCGATCGCAAACGTCTCCGGCGTCATCGCCCGCAGTCTGGCCAGTTCGGCGACATAGTCCGCGTCCGCCGGCAGCGGCATCTTGATGGCGGCTATGCCCGGCACCGCCGCCAGCTCGGCGATCAGCGCATCGGAGAAGGTGAAGCCGGTCGTGCCGGGATTGTTGTAAACGCAAAGCGGCAGTGCCGTCGCTCCGGCAACGGCGCGGTAGTGGGCCGCCGCCTCGTGATGTTTCGCCGGCAAGTAGGATATGGGTGCGAGCAATAACCCGCTTGCCCCGTTGCGCTCGGCATTGCGGGCCAGTTCAACTGCCCAGCTTGTCCGCAGCGCTCCAACGCCAACGATGACAGGCACACGTCCGGCTGCGGCCTCGATGCCGGCTGCGACCGCACGGACGCGCTCGGCGCGATCGAGATATGCGTAACCACCCGTGCTGCCGAGCAGGCCGATCGTATCGACACCGGCGGTCGCGAGACGATCGACCAATATCCCCAGCGTGTTGGTATCGACGACGCCATTGGCATCGGCGGGTGTGAGCGGAAAGGCCGAAAGGCCGGTAAACAGGGGGGACATGGACGAGCCTTCAGTAACGAACGATGCGGTTCAGGTTCGTGCATACAATGACCAGCACCATCTTTGTTATTCCCGTTTCACCATCCAGACCGTGCGGAAACTCTGCGGCACGTTGCGGACCTGACGTTCTTTTCGACGAGGTGGGTTGGGGAGACGCTTGATCCGGGTTTTTGGCTGTGCGGGCGGCATATTGGCGCGATGGGGAGCATGCCTAGTTGTATCGACGCCCTTGGCGGCGCGGATCAGGCTGTCACTGCCCGGATCAGTCCCGGGATCCCAACGAGGGTGATGGCTCGCCTCAGATTGTAGGCGAGCGCCGTCAGGCTGAACTCGCCGCGGACCTTCTCCAGCACGCGCATGAGAAAAGCGCCCTGGTTCATCCATTGTTTGATCGAGCCGAACGGATGCTCGACCGTTTCCCGGCGGATGTTGAGGATACCGGGTCGGGCGGCGAGCCGCTTCGCCATGCGCTCGAGCACCGCCTCGTTCTCCCAGCGGTTGATGCGGCGCCAGCGGCTTCCGGTACAGCGCGCCCTGATGGTGCAGGCGGCACAGGCCGCGGGGCTGGAATACTGGATCGACACATGGCCATTCGTGACCGAGCGGTAGCGGGTGTCGAGAAGCCGGCCGCCGGGGCAGCGGTAGGCGTCGGCTTCCGGGTCGTAAGCGAAGCGCTCCTTGGGAAAGCGGCCGTTGGCGACCGCGCTGCCCCGCTCGGGCCTGGCGACATAGGGCGTGATGCCGTTCGCCTCGCAGGCCTCGATGTCCTCACCCTTGTAATAGCCCATGTCTGCCACGGCATCGATGCGCTCGAGATCAAGCGCCACCTTGGCCGCGCCGGCGGTGGAGGCGAGCAGACCCATGTCGGTCGCGGCATTGGTGACGTGTTGCTCGACGATCAGCTTGTGCTTCGCATCGACCGCCACCTGCGCGTTGTAGCCGACCGTGGTCTTCTGACCCGTCACCATCGCACGCGCATCGGGGTCGGTCAGCGAGATCTGGCTCTCGCCGCTGGCGTTCAGTTGCTCCAGCATCGCCGCCTGCGCCTGCCGCCGTTCGCGCACGTGAGCGATCTTCGCGGCTAGCGCCTCGCTGCGCCCGGGCCCATGGCCATCCTCGCCGCGGTCGATGGCGTCCAGCTCGGCCAGATACCCCTCGAGCCGCTCGTCGGCCGCGGCAATGTACCTGGCCAGCTTGGCGCGAGAGAAGTTGCGTCCCGGATTGTTCGCCGCCTTCAGCCGGGTGCCGTCGGCCGCCAGCAGCTCGCGACCGAACAGGTCGAGCTTGCGGCACAGGACGACGAAGGCGCGGAACACCGCCTTGAACGCACCCCGGTTGTCACGACGGAAGTCGGCGATGGTCTTGTAGTCCGGCCGCAGCCCGCGCAGCAGCCAGATCAATTCAAGGTTGCGCGTCGCCTCGGCTTCCAGACGCCGGCTCGACCGCACCCGGTTGAGATAGCCGTACAGGTACAGTTTGAGCATGTCGGCCGGGTCATATCCCGGTCGTCCCGTCGCCTTCGGCCGTGTACGATGGAAGCCGGCCTCGCCCAGATCGAGGTCATCGACGAATGCGTCGATACCGAACCGGGCTGTCCGCCGCCACATAGTCCTCGACCGATGCCGGCAACAGCAGCGACTGGTCGCGCGCATGACCCTCGATGTACGCCATCGGCACAGCATACGCCTGTCCGCGAGCCTATGGAATCAATCACCGAGTTTCCGCACAGTCTGCCATCGCTTTCGGGACAGGCCTGTGCTGGCAGACAAGAAGGAGAATTTTCGGCATCGCCCTTCCCTTGGTCCTGAATGAATGACCGAAGTTGGGAAACAGGCGGACTGCCTTGATCGACCGTAGGTGGGTCAGCAGCGCTGGAGGTAGTGGCTCGGCCAACGAGCGGCACCAACGGAAATAAGCATTCCGGATCGCTGCAGGAAGGCAGCCTGTGCGCCATGGTCGAAATGCCTGCCGGCCCATTTTGGCGGTGTTGCACCTTTGCTTCAGGCTTAGGTGCGGACGAAGACCGCGGGGGCTATGGCTCGGATAATATCGGACCTGATTGGGACCAGGCCGCGCGCACGATCGAGGCGTCAGCCGGGATCGCCGAGCCGGGTCAAAATTTCCTGTAGCGCCTTCTGCATGCGTGAGGCGAAGGCGATGCTATCCTCCTGCATGCTGCAATGGGCGTCAATTGACCGCCACTTCCGTCCCACGCTCATAGACACCAGCGCACGTTGCCTTTCGACGAGGCTGCGCTCCCTTGCGTCATATTGGCTGCGGAGGGCGCGGACGTCGATGTCGGGAGTGGCGGAGAAGGATTCTCGCAGGTCACGTTCCATCTGTCGATTGTCGCTCGCGACTATGTCGGCGAAAAATCCCTCGATCGCGCCGTCGGCCTGCTGCGTCGCGAGGGCGTCATCGAGTTCAGTGATAGCGCGCAGAAAGTCGAGGCGTCTACCCTCGGCGATCTTCAGCGTGGAGGCGTCGGCGTTCAGGATGAGGAGTAGCATGCCGAAGTAGGTGGTCTGCCGCTCAAGGCCGGCTTCCGGGAACATGTTGACGAGGCGTTCTGCCCGGGGGAGCGCAGCCTTCGCGTAGCGCTGGAACGTCTCAGTTTGCGGGGAGGACGGCGTGGGAGCGTAGTCCCCGTCCAAGGCGGTCATGGCTTCTACGTTGCGAGGGGCAAGCGCGCGTTGGAAGATGACGCTTGTGATGTCGACCAGGCCTTCGATCTTTTCGATGGTGGCGGGTGTCGTCCGCTCGATAGACACAGCCGCGAACTCCTCAGCACCGGCCATGACGAACGCCTGTGCGACGTAGGCCGAGCAGAACGTGCCATCGTCGCCTGCCGTCGCCTTGCCCGTTCCAGCCGGAAGGACACTCTGCCTCGCCTGACGTAATGAATATTCGCGTCCTACGCCCATCTGGGCGTGAGACGCCGCCCTTCTTGCGACGGTCTCGTCCGGATGGCGGAACGCCCTGACGTTCTCGATTGCGTGAACGAAGCAGTTGGCCAGCGAGAGTGAGCTCACGCCTTCGCTGCCGGCTTCGGCGAACGTCGGCGGGCTTGTGCAGATCAGCACGTGGCTGAAGCGGCTTCCGGCAGCCTCGCGCACGCGTCGTGATATTTCGAGCGAGCGTTCGTCCTGCGACTCCATGGTAGAGGTCAGGATGATATCACCGGGACGCAGCAGCGACACGTCGGGGAGGAACACCATGCTCCCTTCGTAGCGGGGGTTCTTGTCACCCATCGTAGACTCCCTTCTGCCGCGTCCCATCGGGTCGACGTGGGCTGGCAACGCATTCATGGCTTGATCCATGATGGCTCCGCAATGGGATCGTGTCGGTGGTGTCGCACCCCTAAAGGGGCGTCCGCCTGTGAGTCGCCCGGCCCGCGTTTCGCTTTCCGCTCGTCCCCGCCCGTTCGTGAGCTAAGTTGGCTATCCGCCATCCAAACCTAAGCGAGAAGATGAATGAGCGGCAGAATGTGGAAGATCTCAAACCGTGCCTAAATGGCGGATTGTGGGTCGTCTCCGCCTCGCCTCCTTACAGCATAGCCAGCGGCTCGGATGTGCGAGGTGGTGCGAACAGGGAATCGAGCTGCTTGAGGTCGGCGTCGGAAAGGTCGACGTCCAACGCCGCGCGGTTCTCGCGGACATGGTCCACTGATCCGGCCTTGGGAATGGGGATGACGCCCTCCCTCGAAAGGAGCCAAGCGAGCGCAAGCTGTGTAGGCGTAGCGTTACGTTTCGCAGCGAGTTCAGCGAGACCGGGGTGGGAAACCAGTCGGCCCTGTTCGACGGGGCTATAGGCCATGATCGGCATGCGGCGTCGCGCCAGCCAAGGGATCAGGTCATATTCGGGACCGCGCCGCGTCAGATTATAGAGGATCTGGTCGGTCTGGCAGCTATCGCCACCGCTGGCGATCAGTTCCTCCATATCGGCAATGTCGAGATTGCTGACGCCCCAGCGCAGGATCTTGCCTGCCGCGACGAGCCGCTCCATCGCCTCGACCGTGTCGGCCAGCGGCACATTGCCGCGCCAGTGCAGCAGGTAGAGGTCGAGCCGATCGGTGCCGAGCCGTTCGAGGCTCGCCTCGCACGCGCGGGGCAGCCGGTCGCGTGAAGCGTTCTGCGGATAGGCCTTGCTGACAAGGAACACATCGTCGCGCGCACCCGCGATGGCTTCGCCGACGAGGCGTTCGGACTCGCCGTCGGCATACATCTCGGCGGTGTCGATCAGCGTGAGGCCGAGTGATAGCCCCTCGCGCAACGAAGCGATCTCCTGCGACCGCCGGCCATCATCCTCCGCCATCATCCAAGTGCCTTGGCCGAGCGCAGGGACGGTTGTGCCGTCGGGAAAGCGAATTGTCTTCATGCGGCAAGGAACGCCTGACGTCGTCGATCGGATCACCTCGCGGGGCTGGCCGGAACGCTTAATCGGGCGTTTTCGAATGCGTCAGCTGACTCCCAGCCTGCACGCCGCCGATTGTGCGTCCCCGGGCGAATCAGAGCACCGCAACAGGTGTGAAAACACCGTTTGCGGACTGTGCCAATTCACTGTAGCAACGGGCTGTGCAGACGGTTTCTGCATGTCAGTAAAATCAAGCACTTAACTGTGCCTTGTCTGGGGTAGAATCCTGCCGCCCCAGCCAGATCTGATATTCCGTCTATCTGCAGTTACCTATTGCAAAAATTTGCTTTGGTTGTTGGGCATGTTCGTTTGGCCGCAAGGTATGCCTTACGCAGCCGTTTGCCTTTTGCCGTCATGCAAGAGTAATGTGCATGTAGCGGGCGATGGGGCTGCCGAGAGATGCTCAGGGCGGCGGCTGTATGATCCCACCGAGACGGCTTTGCGTAGTGACATCGTCACACCCGCCAGATTCAGCCGTCATCCGGCAGAGGTGTTCGGGGCGGAAGCCTATCTGGCGGATGCGCGCGCGGCAGGACAGATGGGTCGGGTCGTGGCGCTGATCGCGATCGACCGCGTGGGGGCTATCAATTCCTGCAAGGTTTTCGTGTCGTCCAGTTCCGCACCCCTCGACAAGACGACATGCCAGATTGCGACGCGGAAGCTTCGCATGAAACCGGCCAAGGATGCGGCCGGCGCCGCAATCCCGTCGCAGCAATGGTTTGCAGTGAACAGACTGCTGGAATTCTAGGCCGTGCGCTGCCCCACGAACGGCAGGATCGTCTCGTACCGCGCGAGGTCCGGCGCGCCCGGAACGATGCGGTTGCGGCGGAGCAGGAAGGCGTGGCGGACGATTTCGGCCTGTTGCTCCAGGCCGTAGCGCTTGAGCGGCCAGCCGGGCTTGATGCTGTAGGAATAGCGGCAGAAGGGGTGGCGCGCGAGCGGCAGGTAGATGCCGCGCTGGTGCTGCCAGACGTGCGTCATCTCGTGGATGAACAGCCCCTGCAGGTCGGCGGACGCGGCGGCGAAGTCGTCGCGGTAGAGCGTGCCCCCGGGGTGGAAATGGATGCAGCCGCTGGGCGCGATGACGGTGTCGCGGGGCTGGAAGAACGCCCACTTTCGCAAGGAGATCGACGCCGCGGCGTAATCGATCGCGTCGCCGAAGACGGAGGCGGCCAGCGCGGTTTCGCCGGGGGTGAGCGGGCGGCTGGCGCCATGGCCATGCGGCAGGGGGACGGTCATCCACCCGGTCTAGCGCGAAATCGGCGTGAACGCGCCATAGCGTTGAGACGCAAGGTCCGGCCGATCGCACCGTTTCGGTCGCAATCCCTGTCGTCCGAGGGTTAAATTTCGCATGCGAGAAGCGGAACATCGACGCAGTTCTTGGGGGAGAATGACGATGCGCGGGAGGCGTCTGATCGGCAGTTGTGCCGTTCTTCTGGCGGTAGGAGCGTGCAGCAATGACGCCCGGCCGCAATTCATCTCCGACACCGGCATAACTCGCGAGGTCGATGCGGCCGACGGAACCAGTCCCTACAGCGACGGTCTGTTGTACCAGTTCAAGCTTGCGGCGCTGGAAGCACGACCATTCACGACAGGCACGCCGCCGACGCTGAAGTAGAACGATCCGGTGAAACAGCGTGCCTTCATGGACGCGGGGTTCGCGCTGATCCAGGCGCGCTGCAATCGATATATCCTGGCCAAGGCGGACAACCAGCGGCGGGTCAACGTGTGGCGCGACACGTTCGCACCGATCACCGCGTTGCTGACCGGTGCCGTCGCGCTGATCGGTTCGGGAGACGACACGAGCAACGACGCGCTGACCGCGTTGTCCCTGGGGACGAGCGCCGCGTCGGCGGGCTTCCGCATCTACGAACAACGCTATCTCTTCGGGGCGGAAAACGTGAATTCCGTCCGCCTGCTGATCCTGACCGCGCTGGCGGACAACGCAAGCAAGGCGTCGAAGACCGATGACGCCAAGCTCACCTATTCGCAAAGCGTGACGCATCTCATCAACAATCAGGCGATCTGTTCGCCCGGCCACATCCTGCAATTGGTGAGCGAGGCGATCGAGGCAGGCAAGGTGGTTTCGATCAAGTCGGATACCGGCACGTCGCCGGCGACCGCGCCTGCCACGCTGACACCGGCTGACAAGGCCCAGGCCGAACTGGCGGAGGTCAGGGGAATCCTGCTGCAACTGAAGCAGAACAATCTGGTGACCGACGCGCAGATCGCGGCCGCGAAGGCCAAGGTCGTGCCGCCGCCAGCCCTGGTCCCCGCGCCGCCCGCCGCCACGCCGTCGCGCAGCCTGGAGATTGTGACGACCAGGGTCGTCAACGACTAACGGGACCCTGCGGTCGCCGATTTACGATGCTGGATGGCGACCGATGAGAGGCTGGCGTCGATCGGGCGCCGCGATATAGCGAAGCACATGACACGCCCCGTCCTGCGCCTCGCCCTGTCGCTGTTCGTCGCGATCGTTTCGATCGGTGCTGCCCCGCCGCCCCCGCAAGGGCCGATGGTGCTGGCCGCCGCCAGCCTTCAGGAATCGATGAGCGCCGCGGCCGATCGCTGGGCGCGGATGGGGCATCCGCGGCCGGTGATTTCGTTCGCGGCGTCCTCGGCCCTCGCACGGCAGGCGATGGCGGGGGCGCCGGCCGACCTGTTCGTGTCGGCGGATGAGGACTGGATGGATGCGCTGGCGGCGAAGGGCCTGTTGCGTGTCGGCACGCGGGCCGATTTCCTGGGTAACCGGCTGGTGCTGGTCGCGCGGATCCCACGAGCCGTGCGGCTCGGGCGCGGGGGTAATCTCGCTCGTGTACTGGGGCAGGGGCGGCTGGCGATGGCCGATCCGGCGTCGGTGCCGGCGGGAAAATACGGCCAGGCGGCGCTGGAGCGGCTGGGCGACTGGCCGGCGGTGAAGGACCGCGTGGCGCGGGCCGAGAATGTCCGCGCGGCGCTGGCGCTGGTCGAACGGGGGGCGGCGCCGCTGGGCGTGGTCTATGCGACCGACGCGCGCGCGGCGAAGGGCGTGCGCGTGGTTGCGGTGTTTCCGGCGGCGAGCCATCCGCCGATCCGCTATCCGCTGGCGGTGCTGAAGGGGGCGCGGCATCCGGATGCGTTGGCGTTCCGGGCGTTCCTGCTGTCGCGCGCCGGTCGGGCGGTGTTTGCGGGATATGGGTTTTCGGTGCGGTGAGGCGGCTCAGATCCTCCGCGGCACGGGGAGGGGGACCAGCCGCAGGCTGGTGGAGGGGGGGCGCCGCGCGTACACCCCTTGCGGATAAAAAACCCCCCCCCCCCC
>NZ_LMLB01000001.1:720110-735667 GCF_001421785.1 Sphingomonas sp. Leaf33
TTCGCGTCGCGGTCCCCCTCCCCGTGTCGGGGAGGATTTTGCGTGACACCCATCATTCTGCTGTCGCTCAAAGTCGCCATCGTCGCGGTCGTTTCGTCGTTGCCGGTCGCCTTTGCGCTCGCCTGGGTGCTGGCGCGGGTGTCCTTCCCGGGCAAGCTGCTGCTCGACGGACTGGTGCACCTGCCGCTCGTCGTGCCGCCGGTGGTGACCGGCTGGCTGTTGCTGCTCGCTTTTGCCGCCGATGGGCCGCTGGCGATGTTCGGCGACGCGGTGCTGTTCCGCTGGACCGGCGCGGCGATCGCCAGTGGCGTGATGGCGCTGCCGCTGATGGTGCGCGCGATGCGGCTGTCGATCGAGGGTGTCGACCGGCGGCTGGAGAATGCCGCGCGCACATTGGGCGCGGGGCGCTGGCGGGTCTTCGCGACCGTCACCCTGCCCCTCAGCCTGCCGGGTATCCTGGCCGCCGCAATCCTGGGGTTTGCGCGGGCGCTGGGCGAATTCGGCGCGACGATCACCTTCGTATCGAACGTGCCGGGCGAGACCGAGACGTTGCCACTGGCCATCTATGCCGCGCTCCAGGTGCCGGGCAGCGAAGGCGCGGTGTGGCGGCTGGCGGGGGTGTCGGTGGCGCTGTCGCTCGCCGCACTGGTGGCGTCGGAACTGCTCGTGCGCCGCGCGGGCCGGGGGCAGCATGCGGTTTGAGGTCGATGTCGCGGGCCTCGTCGGCGAGACGGAGGTCGCGTGCGCCTTCACCGCCGACGCCGGGCTGACCGTGCTGTTCGGACCCAGCGGCGTGGGCAAGACGAGCGTGCTGAACATGATCGCAGGGCTGCGGACGCCGACGCGCGGGCACGTGCGGATCGGCGGGGATACGGTGTTCGACGCGGCAGCGCGCGTGAACCTTCCGCCCGAGCGGCGCGGGATCGGCTATGTCTTCCAGGACGCGCGGCTGTTTCCGCACAAGCGGGTACGGGCCAACCTGCTCTACGGCGCGACCGACGGCAGCGGCCTCGCGGAGGCGTGCGCGTTTCTCGGCATCGCGCATCTGCTCGATCGCTGGCCGCGGACGCTGTCGGGTGGCGAGGCGCGGCGCGTGGCGATCGGCCGCGCGCTGCTCAGCGGCCCGCGGGCGCTGCTGCTGGACGAACCGCTGTCGTTCCTGGATGCCGCGCGCCGGGCGGAGATCGAGGGCGTGATCCTGCGGTTGCGCGATGCCGGCGACATGCCGATCGTGATGGTGACGCATGATGCTGGCGAGGCGGAACGACTGGCGACGCAGGTGGTGCGGGTCGGATAAACGTTACAAATTCCGTTCGTGCTGAGCTTGTCGAAGCACCGTACTTCGTGCCGCAAATTCAGCGCTCGCGGATCAAAGAACGGTGCTTCGGCCAGGGGCCCATCAAAGTAATACTTTGATGGGCGCCCGACAGGCTCAGCACGAACGGTTTGTGGTCAGTATCTCGATCAAGCCGCCGCCTTCGCCGCGTCGCTCGCCAGCTTGTCGACGCGTTCGTTGTCAGGGTGGCCGGTGTGGCCCTTGACCCAGGTCCATTCGATCCGGTGGGGCTGCGCGGCGGCGAGGAGCGCCTGCCACAGTTCGGCGTTCTTGACCGGCTTGCGGTCTGCGGTCTTCCAGCCGTTGCGTTGCCAGCCGTGGATCCACTTCGTCAGGCCGTCCATCACGTAGCGGCTGTCGGTCGACAGCTTGACGCGGCACGGCTGTTTCAGCGCCGACAGCGCGCGGATTGCGGCCATCAGTTCCATGCGGTTGTTGGTCGTCGGGTTCTCAGCCCCCGACATCTCTTTTTCCTTTGCGCCGAAACGCAGCAGCGCACCCCAGCCGCCGGGGCCGGGATTGCCCTTGCACGCGCCGTCGGTGGCGATTTCGACGAAGGGGAGTTCGGCGGAACGGTCGGTCATGTCAGCGTCTTCAGGAGTGTTGCGAGGTTGGGATCGTAGATTTTCAGCCGCCGCCAGAAGGCGAGCGGGTCCTTCCGCATGACGAGCGCGTCTGCCGGCGTATTGATCCAGTCCCACGCGCGCGAAAGCGTGAAGCGGATGCACGCCCCCACAGCAAGGTCATTGAACGCGGCCCGATCTTCAACGGTCAGGGGAAAGCGCGACGCATAACCGGCGATCAGCGCGTCGCCGATAGCCGCATCGTAGTCGCGTCCGCTGGAGTCGAACGACCACGCGGCGTGCATCACTGCCAAGTCATAAAGACGGATGTCGGTACAGGCGAAATAGAAATCGATCAGACCGGTGACCCGGTCGCCCAGCATCAGCACATTGTCAGGAAAGAGATCGGCATGGATCGCGCATCGATCCAAGTTGCCGGGCCACGTCGCCGCAAGATCGGCGAGCGCGAAGGCGATGTCGCGATGCAGTCCTGGTGCGATCTCATCCAAGCTTTGACCACATTGATCGAGCAGCGGACGCCAGCTGTCGAAGCCCATCGAGTTAACGCGATCGAGCGGGAAATCCGCAACCGCCGAATGCAGTTCCGCCAAGGCCGTGCCGGCGGCCGACGCTTGCGCCAGCGTAGCGTGGCTGAGAGACACGCCGGGCAGGAAACGGATCAGGCAGGCCGCTCGGCCCTCGAGTTCCTGGATCGCGGTGCCGGAGCGGTCGGGGATCGCCGGCGGCACCGGCAGGCCCTTGGCCGCCAGATGATCGAGCAGGGCCATGAAATAGGGCAGGTCGCCCGCCGCCACGCGCTTTTCGTACAGCGTCAGGATGAAGCGGTCGCGGGTGGTGTCGACGAGGTAATTGGAGTTTTCGACACCCTCGGCGATGCCCTTGGCCGAGACGAGGTCGCCGACGTCGTAGCGGGCGAGGAAGGCCGACAGCGTTTCGGCCGAGACGTGCGTGTAGACGGCCATTTCCGGCAAACCCCGTTCGTGCTGAGCTTGTCGAAGCACTGTCCTTTGTAGGAAAGCGCGCGCAAAGAAGAAAAAGCAGCACTTCGACAAGCTCAGTGCGAACGGGGGTCAGGGGGCTACCCCTTACGCCGCCTGCAATTCCTTAGGCAGCTTGAAAGCGATCGACTCGCGGGTCGTTTCCTCCTCGCGCTCGTGCACGTCGTAGCGCGTGCTCAACAAGTCCACGAGTTCGCGGATCAGGACTTCGGGGGCGGACGCGCCGGCGGTCAGCCCGAGCGTGCCGACGCCGTCGAGCCACGCCCAGTCGAGATCGGCGGCGCGCTGGATCAGGTGCGCCGACACGCCTTCGCGCTTCGCCACTTCGACCAGCCGCAGCGAATTGGACGAATTCGGCGCGCCGATGACCAGCATCAGGTCGCACTGGCCGGCGATCGCCTTGACCGCAGCCTGGCGGTTCGAGGTCGCGTAGCAGATGTCGTCGGCCTTGGGCGCGACGATCGCGGGGAAGCGGCGCTGGAGGATGCCCATGATTGCGGCGGTGTCGTCGACCGACAGCGTGGTCTGGGTCAGGAACGCTAGGTTTTCCGGATCGGCGGGCGCGAAGCTCTCGGCGTCCTCCTCGGTCTCGATCAGCGTCATGTTGCCCTCGGGCACCTGGCCGAAGGTGCCGATGACTTCGGGGTGTCCGGCGTGGCCGACGAACAGAATGTGGCGGCCGGCAGCCACTAGGCGTTCGGCCTGGCGATGGACCTTGCTGACCAGCGGGCAGGTCGCATCGAGGTAGCTGAGGCCACGCGACTCCGCCTTGGCCGGCACCGCCTTGGGCACGCCGTGCGCGGAAAAGACCACCGGCACGCCGTCGGGTACGTCGTCCAGCGTCTCGACGAACACCGCGCCCTTGGCCTTCAGCGTGTCGACGACGAACTTGTTGTGGACGATTTCATGCCGGACATAGACCGGCGCGCCGTAGCGCTCGATCGCCAGTTCGACGATCTGGATCGCGCGGTCGACCCCGGCGCAGAAGCCGCGCGGCGCAGCGATGAGGAGGTCGAGGACGGGCTTGGGGGCTTCGGTCATCACACCTTGGCCACTACGCGATTGTGGAAGCGCGCGGAAGTACGCGTGTGCTTGCGCGGGCCGAAGCCGCTTGGTAGCGCGGGCCCGGCGTTTCGAAAGGTTCCCCCGTTGATCTCCCGTAAGCTCGTCGTTCTCGCGACCCTCGCCCTTCTCGGCACCACCGCCTGCTCGCGGCGGGGTGAGATCGACGCATCGGGCGGCATCACCGCCGTCCGCACCGCCTGCCCGATCGTCGCGGTGCCCGCCGGGACCGGCGACATCACGCTGTTCACCTCGCCCACCGACCGCACGCAGGACGCGATCGACGTGACGGCGTCGATCACCAACGTGCGCGCGACCTGCACCGACAGCGGCGATCCCATCGTCAGCCAGATCACCTTCGACGTGATCGGCCGGCGGACCGACACATCCGCTGCGCGCGACGTGACGCTGCCGTATTTCACGACCGTGGTGCAGGGGGGCAGCGTGGTCGTCGCCAAGCGCGTCGGCCAGGCGACGCTCCGCTTCGCCGCGGGCCAGGCGCGTGCGCAGGCGACCGGCACCGGCACTGCCTATGTCACCCGCGCCGCCGCGACGCTGCCCGACGATATCCGCCAGCAGATCACGCGCGAGCGCAAGCCGGGCCAGGAGGACGCGGCGATCGACCCGCTGGCCGATCCCACCGTGCGCACCGCGGTCGCCAAGGCGACGTTCGAGGCGCTGGTCGGCTTCCAGCTGACCGACGAGCAGCTGAAGTACAACGTCACGCGGTGAGGTTTCCGGTGCTCCCGCGCAGGCGGGAGCCCAGGGCCGCAAGGGTCCGACCTCAGTTACTCTGGGCTCCCGCCTGCGCGGGAGCACAGCGGGGATTTACGCCTCCGGAGCCTCGTAGCCTTTCAGCTCGTCGCCGATCAGGCGGACGACGTGGAGCACGTTGGTGCTGCCCGGCGTCTTGAACGGCACGCCCGCGCAGATGATGATGCTGTCGCCCGCCCCAGCGATGCCGTGGCGCAGCGCCATGCGCTTGGCCTTGCCGACCATCTCCTCGAACGAATCGACATCGCGGGTGTGGACGGCGTGGACGCCCCACAGCAGCCCCAGCTTGCGCGCGGTGTCCAGTTCGGGGGTCAGCACCAGGATCGGCACCGACGGCCGCTCGCGCGCGATGCGGCGTGCGGTGGACCCTGAACTGGTGAAGCACACGATCGCCTTGGCCGATGCGGTCAGCGCGATGCCCTTGGCCGCTTCGGCCAGCGCGTCGGCGGTGGTCGGATCGGGTTTCAGCACGGTGAAGTGGACGCGGTCGCCGTGCGCGGGGTCCTCCTCCACCGACACCGCGATCAGGTCCATCATCGTGACCGATTCGATCGGCCAGGCGCCCGCCGCGCTTTCCGCCGACAGCATGATCGCGTCCGCCCCGTCATAGACCGCGGTGGCGACGTCGGAGACTTCGGCGCGGGTCGGCGACGGACTGGTAATCATCGATTCGAGCATCTGCGTCGCGACGACCACCGGCTTGCCCTGGCGGCGCGCGGTCTCGACGATGCGCTTCTGTAGCGGCGGCACCGACTGCGGCGGCAGTTCGACGCCCAGGTCGCCGCGCGCGACCATCACGCCGTCGCAATGTTCGACGATCTCCTCCAGCCGCGCGACGGCCGAGGGCTTCTCGATCTTGGCGAGGAGCGCCGCGCGGCCGCCGATCAGCTTGCGCCCCTCGGCCAGATCCTCGGGTCGCTGGACGAAGCTCATCGCGATCCAGTCCACCCCGACATCCAGCGCGAACGCCATGTCGCTGCGGTCCTTCTCGGTCAGCGCGGCGAGCGGCAGGACCATGTCGGGAACGTTCAGCCCCTTGTTGTTGCTCAGCATGCCGCCGACGACGACTTCCGTCACGATGCGGTCGGCGTCGTGGTCGACGACGCGCAGCACCATCTTGCCGTCGTCGAGCAGCAGGCGCGCGCCGTCCTCGGCCGCGGCAAAGATCTCGCGGTGCGGCAGGCGGACGCGGGTGGTGTCGCCCAATGCCTCGTCCCGGTCGAGCACGAAGCGCTGGCCGGTTTCCAGCGGCACCTTGCCGTCCGCGAACTGGCCGACCCGCAGCTTCGGCCCCTGCAGGTCGGCGAGGATCGTGGTCGGGCGGCCCAGCGTCTTTTCGATGCTGCGGATGGCGGCGATCACCGGGCGCTTCGATTCCTGGTCGCCGTGGCTCATGTTCACGCGGAATGCGTCGGCACCGGCAGCGAACAGCTTCGCGATCATCTCGGGCGTGCTGGAGGCGGGGCCCAGCGTCGCGAGCACACGGACCTTGCGATTGCGGGGCGGGAACAGGTCGGTCATGGGATTCCTTCGCACGGGCTTTCACGAGACGCCCTAGCCGGTAAATGAGTCGGCGTTCAATGAATAGGAATGCATCGCATGGATGACCTCGACCGTATCGACGATCAGGCTGCCGCCGCGGCGTTTCGCCGGCTGGTCCGCCACCTGCGCCACCGGACGGATGCGCAGAACGTCGACCTGATGGGGCTGGCGGGCTTCTGCCGCAATTGCCTGAGCGACTGGGTCGGCGAAGCGGCGGGGGTGGACAAGGACACCGCGCGCGCCGCGATCTACGGCATGCCCTATGGTAAGTGGAAGGCGCAGCATCAGGGCGAGGCGACGCCCGAACAGCTGGCGCGCATGGCCGAGAGCGTGGCGAAGAACCCGGCCTGACGCAAAAAAGGGGCAGCGCGACCGCCGCCCCTTTTCACGTCTGACATCTAGGCTTAGCGGGTCGCGTCGGTCTTGCCCGACTTGCCGGGCACGCCGTCGTTGGCACCGTTGCCGAAGCCGTTGTTGCCCTTGGCCTTCTTGCTCGGCGCGCAGACCGGCGGGGTCGGCGTGCACGGCGGCGGTGGCGTGTAGCAGCCGGTTCCGCCCGACACTGTAGTGAATTCGGTCGCGATTAGGGTACGCATGACAGTCTCTCCTCCTTGGTGATGTCAGGGCGTGCCGATGCGTGACAGCATCTGGAAGCGGTAATCGTCGCGTTAACCGCGATAATGTGGCCGCTTGCGGGCGATGTTGTTACCGACCGTGGTTACCGTGCCGCACCGACCCACCGACAGATCACCAGTAGAACGCGGGCGACGACCACGCGCGGCTGTAGGAATAGCTGTAGCTCGACGAATAGCTGTACGAATAGGACGAGCTGTAGGAGTAGCTGTTCGACGACGACGAACCGCCGGTGTTGCACGCGGGCGGGGTCGGCTCGCACGCCGCCGGTGGGGTGTAGCAGCCGCCGCCGCGACGGCCGGCGCCGGTGACGGTCGCGATTTCCTGGGTCGACAAGGTGCGCATAAGCAAGAGTCCTTCGAGAGTTGACCGGGCATAGGTAACGCGCACACCATGCCGCGACGAAGGGGCGATCCGCGCGGACGTCCGGCGACCTGTCCCGTTAAGAGACAGGGTTAACGTGTGGTGAGGGGGCAGCGATGAAGGCATGGATGATAGGCGCGGCGGTGATGGTCGCGATGCCGGCGGCGGCGCAGACGGCGGCACCGGTCGCGGCGGACAAAATCACCTACATCCAAGCCGGGCGATTGCTCGCCGATCCCGCGAAGGCCCCGCGCGGCAATTCCACGATCATCGTGCGCGGCGGCAAGGTGGCCGAGGTCCGCGACGGCTTCGTGGCACCCGAAGGCGGCGCGGCGCTGGTCGACCTGAAGGACCGCTATGTCCTGCCCGGCCTGATCGACATGCACGTCCATTTCTATTCGTCGGGCTATCCGCTGAAATCGCGGTTGGAGGCATCGGGCGTGGACAAGGAGGACGCCTTCGTCGCCGCTGCCGGCCGCGCGCGGGCGACGCTGCTGACCGGCTTCACGACCGTCCGCGATCTCGGTGCACCCGAGCCGCGCGGCATCCGCGCGCTGCGCGACGCGATCGCGCGCGGTGACCTGGAGGGGCCGACGATCGTCAACGCCGGCCGCATGATCTCGGTCACCGCCGGGCACGGCGATGCCAACGGTTTGAAGGAGGATTATGCCCACGCCGAACGGATGGAGGCGACGCATCTGTGCAACGGCGCCGACGACTGCCGCCGCGCGACCCGCGAGCAGATCTTTACCGGCGCCGAGGTCATCAAGTTCGCCGCGTCGGGCGGGGTGGGCTCGAACATCGCCGGCGGGCTGGAGGCGCAGATGACGCCCGAGGAGATGAAGGCGGTCGTCGACACCGCGCACAGCTTCGGCCGCAAGGCGACCGCGCACGCGCACGGAAAGTCGGGGATCGACACGGCCCTGCGCGCCGGCGTCGATTCGATCGAACACGGCAGCTATATCGACGACGAGACGATCCGCCTGTTCAAGGAACGTGGCGCGTACCTCGTGCCCACGATGCACGCTTTCGAAAGCGTCATCCGCCAGAGCCGCGCGGGCGAACGCCCTGCCGCGTCGGCGGCGAAGGCAGAAGAAGTGGCCAAGGTCGTCAAGGACAGCCACCGCCGTGCCTTTGCCCAAGGGGTGAAGGTCGCGTTCGGCACCGATTCGGGCGTCGGCCCGCACGCGACCAACGCGCTGGAATTCGGCTACATGACCGCCGTCGGCATGACGCCCGCGCAGGCGATCCGCACCGCGACGGTCGACGCCGCTGCGCTGCTGGGCCGCGAAAACCGCATCGGCCGGATCGCACCTGGCATGGATGCGGACATCATCGCGGTGGCGGGCGACCCGGTGGTCGACGTCGCGCGGCTGAACGCGGTGGACTTCGTGATGCAGCGCGGCGCGGTGCGGAAGATGGCGGGTAAGGTCGCGCTGTTTCCGGCGGAGTGATGTGCGGAAATGGCGTCTGCTTCGCCCGAAAGCGGACAATTCGAGGGCGCGGGGGTGACCGCGGGATATGTGCCGGGTAGGTGAGGCCGCGAGTGGCGATCGAAAGTCGGTCAGCCTCCAGGAGAGTATGCATGCTTTTCCACACCATGGTCGGGTCGAACGACATCGAACGGTCAAAGCGCTTCTACGACACGGTGCTCGGCACCTTGGGGGCAGGGGAAGGGACGCGGAACATCGCCGACAGCGGTCATACACGCCTGATTTACAATAACGGCAACGGGACCAACTTCATCGTCAGCCAGCCGATCAACGATGAACCGGCAAGCGTCGCCAACGGCAGCACCGTCGCCTTTTCCTGCGACTCGCCGGAGCAGGTGAAGCAGCTTCACGACACCGCCGTTGCCGCTGGCGGAACCTCGATCGAAGCTCCGCCCGGACCGCGCGAAACGGCCTCCATGGGCACCATCGAACTGGCCTATTTTCGTGATCCCGACGGCAACAAGCTGTGCGGAATTCACTTTCCGGCCTGATCCGGTCGGCACGGGTCCGCGTCTGACCATGGCGGACCTCGATCATGCGATCCCGCGAATGTCCGCTTCCGACCCAAGATCGGCCATTTGCGGCAGGTCACTGCCCGACCTGCCACCCCTTGCACTCATGACCGGTTAGGGTAAACGCCGCTGCCTTAGCCGGTTTCGGACGCCCCGAAAGGCGCGACGCCGGCGCCTCAATTGGAGCGAGCAATGACCGATAACGTGTCGGCCGAGCAGCTGCGCCTGTTCATCGAGCGCATCGAACGGCTGGAAGAAGAAAAGCGCGGTATCGCCGACGACATCAAGGACGTCTACGGCGAAGCGAAGTCGACCGGTTTCGATTCGAAGACGATGCGCAAGATCGTCGGTCTGCGGAAAATGGAGAAGCACCACCGCGACGAGGCGGATGCTTTGCTGGAGACGTACCGCAACGCGCTGGGTCTCGTGTAAAGATACCGTCGTATCCGCGAAGGCGGGAATCCATCTCCCGCGGCGGTCGCGCGGGCAGTCCGGGAGATGGGTCCCCGCGTTTGCGGGAAAGACGGGGTTGGGAGGTTGCCCAGCCCAACCTACCGGGCGATGTCCTCTATCCGTCAAGGCCCGCCGCCCATGTCAAAACCCCCGCTCGACGAACTCGCCCAGCATCTGCTCGGCAAGCCCGCGGTTGAGCTCGATCCCGAGGAACGCCGAGTCCTCGAGACGATCGAGGCGGGAACCCTCATCACGCGCGATGCCGGCGACGTCGCCGACGAGCGCGAAAGCTTCGGGGACCGGCTGTCGGATCGCGTTGCGGCGGTCGGCGGCAGCTGGGGCTTCATCATCGCGTTCTCGGTGGTGCTGGTCGGGTGGATGCTGCTCAATTCCGACGTGCTCCAGCATTTCGGGTTGGCCTTCGACCCCTATCCCTACATCTTCCTCAACCTGATGCTGTCGACGGTCGCGGCGATCCAGGCGCCGGTCATCATGATGAGCCAGAATCGCCAGGCGCGGAAGGACCGGCTGGCGGCGAGCCTGGATTTCGAAACCAACCTGCGCGCCGAGATCGAGATCCTGCGGCTGCACCACAAGCTGGACGTCGCGGTTGTCGAGCGGTTGCGGGCGCTGGAGGCGAAGATCGATGCTCTGGCGATTTCCGCGTCCCGCGACTAAGACCCGCCGCAATCATTCCAGAGGCGACCATGGCAGGCCATTCCAAATTCAAGAACATCATGCACCGCAAGGGCGCGCAGGATAAGAAGCGCTCGGGCATGTTTTCCAAGCTCAGCCGCGAAATCACGGTCGCGGCGAAGATGGGTCTGCCAGACCCCGACATGAACCCGCGCCTGCGCGCCGCGGTCAACGCGGCCAAGGCGCAGTCGATGCCCAAGGACAACATCCAGCGCGCGATCGACAAGGCATCAAAGGGTGATACCGAGAATTACGAGGAAATCCGGTACGAAGGCTTCGGCCCCGGCGGCGTGTCGCTCATCATCGAGGCACTGACCGACAACCGCAACCGCACCGTGACCAACGTCCGCACCGCGGTCAGCAAGAACGGCGGCAATCTGGGCGCGTCGGGATCGGTCAGCCACGGTTTCGACCGGGTCGGCCTGATCTCCTACCCGGCGTCGGCCGGTGACGCCGAAAAGGTGTTCGAAGCCGCACTGGACGCAGGCGCGGAAGACGTGACGTCGAGCGAGGACGGGCACGAGATCTGGACCGACCAGGGCGGTCTCCATGAAGTCATGAAGGCGCTGGAGCCGGTGCTGGGCGAAGCCGAAGGCGCCAAGCTCGCCTGGCGGCCGCAGACGATGGTCGAGGTCGACGAGAGCGACGCCGCGACGCTGTTCAAGCTGATCGACGCGCTGGACGACGACGACGACGTTCAGACCGTGTGGGGCAATTACGAAGTCTCCGACGCGGTGATGGAAAAGCTGGGCTAAATGCGATCCTCCCTGGCACGGGGAGGGGGACCACGCGCAGCGTGGTGGAAGGGGGGCGCCGCGAGTGCACCGCCTGCGGGACGCCCCCTCCACCGCTCTTCGAGCGGTCCCCCTCCCCAGATCGGGGAGGATTGTTCATGATCATCCTCGGCCTCGACCCCGGACTCGGCACGACCGGTTGGGGCATCATCGCGGCGGAGGGGAATCGCCTGCGCCATATCGCCAACGGCCAGATCCGGACCGAGCCGGCGATGCCGCTGCCGCGCCGCCTGTCGAACCTGTACGAGGCGCTGGGCGAGGTCATTCGCGCCGAACGCCCCGACAGCGCGGCAGCCGAGGAAGTGCTGGGCAACAGCAATGCGCAATCGACGCTGAAGCTGGGGCAGGCGCGCGGCGTCGTGCTGCTGGCGGCGGCGACGGCGGGGCTGGTCATCGGCGAATATCACCCGAGCACGGTCAAGAAGGCGGTCGTCGGCACCGGAGGCGCGGAGAAGCGGCAGATCCAGGCGATGGTGGGCGTGTTGCTGCCGGGCGTGAAGCTCGCCGGGCCGGACGCCGCCGACGCGCTGGCGGTGGCGATCACCCATGCGCACCACGTCGCGAGTGCGCGCTCTATGGGACTCGCCGGGCGGCGGTGAGGGCAGCGGAAGGGGCTGGTCGATTGGGGGTGTTCCGGTTAGGTTCCGGGGTGATGTGTGTTCTTTCCCTCCGCCACGCCGTCAGACAGGACGGCTTCGCCGCCCTGCTGCTCGCCGTGGCGACTCCGCGATTCGCTTGCGCAAATCGCTGGGCGCCCGCTCCGTGATCGCCCATCTCAAAGGCATCCTGACGTCCACGGCCAGCGACCACGCCGTCATCGACGTCGGCGGGGTCGGCTATCTCGTCGGCGCATCCGCCCGCACGCTCGATGCGCTGGGCGCGGTGGGGGAGGGGGTGACGCTCCATACCGAACTGCTGGTGGGCGAGGATTTCCTGCGCCTGGTCGGCTTCGCGACCGCGTCCGAGCGTGACTGGTTCCGCCTGTTGACCGGCGTGCAGGGCGTCGGCGCGCGCGTGGCGCTGGCGATCCTGTCCGCACTGCCGCCCGACGACCTGTCGCGCGCTGTGGCGGCGCAGGACAAGGCGATGGTCGCCCGCGCGAACGGCGTCGGCCCGAAACTGGCCGAACGCATCGTGCGCGAACTGAAGGACAAGGTCGGGACGGTCGCGCTGGGGCCGATGACGGGCGGCGCGGTGGCGCCGGCCGGCAGTGCCGCGGGCGACGCGCTGTCGGCGCTCGGCAACCTGGGCTTCCGACCGGCCGAGGCGAGCGCGGCGGTCGCGGCGGCGGAGGAGGAACTTGGTCCGAGCGCGACGCTCGACGCGCTGGTGCGTCTGGCGCTCAGGAAGGCGGCAAAGAAACAATGATTGAGAAAAACGGCCATTTCTTTGAAGTGTACGGGCCATTCAAGATCGAGCTAATTGATGGGCTATGCTATCGACCGTCAAAATATTGGTGGGATACGAGAGTAAATGTTTATGATGGACCGTCACCTGAAAGGGGGATTGGTTGTTATATGTTTACAATGGGAGATGCTGATATAAAGCCGTGGTATATTGGTAAGACAATTTGTCAGGGTAGCTTTCGTGAAGAAGCTTTTGATGATCATAAACTACAGATTTATAACGAAGTTATATCCCGCCGACGTGGGCCCGCGATGATATATTTTTTTCCTTTAATTACGAAATCGTTTTCTGAGACAGACTGGAATCTGAGCGAAAATCGATCGGGTGGTGCCCGGGCGATAAATTGGCTTGAGAAATTTTTGATAGGTATGGCCTATGGCCAAAATTCGGAATTGATGAACCGGCGCGATGTAGTTTTTTTGCGAACAGTCCATTTGCGAGGAATCTTAGGAAAAAATCCATCGGGCCGTCCTCACGGCGAAATTGAAAAAGCTAGGCAGGCTTTGCGCGGCAAATGACCGACGATCGCATCCTGACCGCCAGCCGCCGCCCCGAGGACGTCGATGCTGCGCTGCGTCCGAAGAGCCTCGACGAGTTCGTCGGGCAGAAGGCGGCGCGGGGGAACCTACGCGTGTTCATCGATGCGGCCAAATCCCGCGGCGATGCGCTGGACCATGTGCTGTTCTTCGGGCCGCCGGGTCTCGGCAAGACGACGCTGGCGCAGATCGTCGCGCGCGAGATGGGGGTGGGTTTTCGCGCGACCAGCGGGCCGGTCATCGCCAAGTCGGGCGATCTGGCGGCGTTGCTGACCAATCTGGAGGACGGCGACGTCCTGTTCATCGACGAGATCCACCGCCTGAATCCCGCGGTCGAGGAAGTGTTGTATCCGGCGATGGAGGACCGCGCGCTCGATCTGATGATCGGCGAGGGACCGTCGGCGCGGTCGGTACGGATCGATCTTCCGCGCTTTACGCTGGTCGGGGCGACCACGCGGCAGGGCTTGCTGACCACCCCCTTGCGCGATCGCTTCGGCATTCCGGTGCGGCTGCAATTCTATACCGAGGACGAATTGCTGCGCGTGGTGACGCGCGCGGCCGGGTTGCTCGACCTGCGGGTGTCCGACGACGGTGCGCGCGAGATCGCCCGGCGGAGCCGGGGCACCCCGCGGATTGCCGGGCGGCTGCTGCGGCGGGTGCGCGACTTCGCGACGGTCGCCGGGGTCGAGACGGTGGATGCCAAGGCCGCCGACGGCGCGCTGACCCGGCTGGAGGTCGACAACCTGGGCCTCGACGCAATGGACCGGCGGTACCTGACGATGATCGCCGACATCTACAAGGGCGGGCCGGTCGGCGTGGAAACGCTGGCCGCGGGCCTGAGCGAACCGCGCGATACGATCGAGGAAGTGATCGAGCCGTATCTGATCCAGCTCGGCCTGATCGCGCGGACGGCGCGGGGACGGTGCCTGAACGGGCTGGGGTGGAAGCATCTTGGGCTCGAGCCGCCGACAGGGTCGCAGGACGGGTTGTTCGATTGAGGGCGTAGGCGCCGCCAAGCCCTCATCCCCGCCTTTGCGTGGGCGAGGACAGGGTTTTGCGAAGCGAAATCCACTTCCGGGGTTCCGCCCCCCGCCCAACACGGTTAACAGCCTGTGGCATGGACGCCACACCCGCACCGATGCCGCTGGAGGGCCGTTTCGACGGCGCTGAGCATCTGTTCGTATGCCGTGTCTATTTCGAGGATACCGACCTGTCGGGGGTCGTCTATCACGCCAATTACCTGCGCTACATGGAACGCGCGCGATCGGCGATGCTGCGCGCGGCGGGCATCGACCAGCGCGCGGCGCATGAGGCGGGGGAGGGGGTGTATGTCGTTCGCGACATCGCGCTTCGCTATCATGCGCCGGCCCGCCTCGACGACACGCTGAGCGTCGTGTCGCGCCTGATCCAGGTTCGCGCGGCATCGGTCGTCATTCATCAGAGAGTCATGCGCGACACCGTCCAACTGACGGACGCGACGGTGGAGGCGGCGTTCGTCGCTCCTTCGGGCCGTCCGCGTCGCCAGTCGCCTGCGTGGACCGCAATTTTCGAACGCCTGATCTGGCAGGGGGAATAGAACGGACATGGAGCTTATCGCCAACACCGACGCCGCGACGCTGTCGCCCGTCGCGCTGTTCCTGCAAGCCGACTGGGTCGTGAAGGCGGTGATGCTGGGGCTGCTGGCCGCCAGCGTCTGGACCTGGGCGATCATCGTGATGTTCTGGCGCCGGCTGGGTGCCGTGCGCAAGGACACCGCGCGGTTCGACGAGGCGTATCGCAGCGCCGCCGACATCGACGCGTTTCACCGCGCCGAGCGCGAGAGCGACCTGCCGATGGCGAAGGTGTTCGCCGCCGGGGTCGCCGAATGGCGGCGATCGACGTCGGGCAAGGTCATCGACCGCGACGGCACGCGCGAGCGGCTGGCGACGACGATGGGGGCGGCGACCGCGGCCGAGATCGATAAGCTCAGCGACCGGCTGAACGTGCTGGCGACGGTGGGCTCGGTCGCGCCGTTCGTCGGTCTGTTCGGCACCGTCTGGGGCATCATGCGGTCGTTCACCGCGATCGCCAGCCAGCAGAATTCGTCGCTGGCGGTGGTCGCGCCGGGCATAGCGGAGGCGCTGTTCGCGACCGCAATCGGCCTGTTCGCGGCGATCCCGGCGGTCATCGCGTACAACCGGTTCAGCCACGGCATCAACCGGATCGAGGCGCGGTTGAACCGGTTTGCCGATGGCTTCCATGCGACGCTCAGCCGTCAGCTGGACTCGGATCGGTGAGGGCTTTGCTGAAGGTCCTCCCCGGTACGGGGAGGGGGACCAGCCGCAGGCTGGTGGAGGGGGCTCTCCGCGAGCGAGCCCTTTGCGGCACCCCCCCC
>NZ_LMLB01000001.1:735684-762147 GCF_001421785.1 Sphingomonas sp. Leaf33
CTGCGCGTCGCGGTCCCCCTCCCCGCGAGCGGGGAGGATTTGAGCGGTGGCCGTCAACCTTCCCTCGCAGCGCGGCAAGGGCCGGCGCGCGCCGATGGCGGATATCAACGTGACCCCGCTGGTCGATGTCATGCTCGTGCTGCTCATCATCTTCATGGTCACCGCGCCGCTGCTGACCGCAGGTGTGCCGGTGAACCTGCCCGACAGCCGCGCCAAGCCGCTGGACCAGGAGCAGAAGCCGGTCGACATGGCGATCGACGACCAGGGACGCATCTTCATCGACAAGGATGAAGTTACCGGCACGCTCGACGACCGGCTGGCGCAGATCGCGGGGTCGGGGACGCCCGACAATCCACCGCAGATCCTGCTGCGCGCCGACAAAGGGCTGGACTACGGCCGCGTGATGCGGGTGATGGGCGAGCTCAACCGCGCCGGGCTGAACCGCGTCGCGCTGGTCACCAACGCGGGCGACCGCAACTGATGGAGCGCGCCGAGAAATACGGGCTGGGGATCGCGGTCGCGGGGCATGTCGCTCTGTTCGGCCTGCTCTCGGTCGGGTTTCTCAGCACGCCCAATCCGGTGAAACTCACGACGAAGCCGATCGACATCTCGCTGGTCGACGAAGTCGCCGTGGAAAGCGCCGCGCCGGCGGCGACCGAGGCCCCAGCGCCGGCCGAAGCGCCCGAGGTCGGACCCGTCGAGGACACCGCGCCGGCGCCTGCCGAAGCTCAGCCTGAACCCGAGCCTGCACCGCCGCCCCCCGCACCGGTCCCGCCGCCGCCCAGGCCGGCGCCGCCGAAGCCCGCGCCGGCGAAGGCGACCCCGGCACCGGCGCCCAAGCCGGCCCCGGTGAAGACGCCCCCCAGGCCCACGCCGCCGAAGGCCGAGCCGCTCAAGGTGGCCCCCAAGCCCGCGCCCGCTAAGGCCGCGCCGGCCCCGAGCCCGCCGGCGAAGCCCGCAGCCAAGCCCTCGCGGCCCGGTCTGTCGCGCCCGGACGTGGCGCCCGAACGTCCCGGCAATGCTCCCGCTTCCAAGGCAGCGCGGCCGCGCGGCAGCGTGCTGGGGGACGATTTCCGCAAGAGCCTGGCGCAGTCGGCCGAAAAGGGCACCGCGCAGACCCCGCGCTCGACCAACGTCAGCGCGCAGGCGGTGGCAGGGCTGGGCGACGCGATCGCGCGACAGGTCCAGCCGTGCGCGAACCGCATCCCGAACCCCGGGCCCGGCGCGAACCAGATTCGGACCAAGCTGCGCATCCGGATGAACCCGGACGGTTCGCTGGCCGCACGGCCGGTCGTGTCGGGCCAGACCGGGGTCGACGACGAGAACGATCGCTACAAGCAACGCGTCGGCGAACTCGCCAGCGCCGCGGTGATCCAGTGCGCGCCGTACAAGCTGCCTGCCGAGCTGTACGAAGGCGGGTGGAAGGACATCATCATCAACTACCGGCTGCCGGGATGAGCATCATGCGTAATCTGTCGTTCTCCGTGTTTGCGGCTGCCGCTGTGGGTCTCGCGACGCTCGCCGCCACCCCCGCCACCGCGCAGGTCGAGGTCGATGTGACCGGCGGCGCGAGCGTCGGGCAGCCGATGCCGATCGCGGTCCCGCCGATGCCGACGCCCAGCCCGCAATCGACGGCGGCGGGCAGTACGGACCAGCTCGGGCGCCAGATGGCGGAAGTCGTGACCAACGACCTGCGCAATTCTGGGCTGTTCAAGCCGCTCGGGCCCGACCAGCTGCGCCCCGTCGGCTTCGATCAGGTCACTGCCCCCGACTTTCCCTATTGGGGCGGCACCGGCGCGCAGGCGCTGGTCCAGGGCTTCGTCCGCGCCAACGGCGACGGTACGCTGACGGTCGGCTGCTATCTGTACGACGTGTTCGCCAAGACAGAACTGACGCGGCAGGGCTTCGTCGTCGCACCGTCCGACTGGCGCCGCGCCGCGCACAAATGCGCCGATGCGGTGTATCAGCGCCTGTCGGGCGAGGGGCCCTATTTCGACAGCCGCGTGGTCTATGTCTCGGAGACGGGGCCCAAGGGAAAGCGCGTCAAGCGGCTGGCGATCATGGACCAGGACGGGGCCAACCACCGCTTCCTGACCAACGGCCAGTCGATCGTGCTGACCCCGCGGTTCGCACCGAACCAGCAGTCGATCGTCTACATGAGCTATGACGACAAGGTGCCATCGATCTACGTTCTCGACCTCGGATCGGGCCGGCCGCGACGCGTCGTGAGCGGGGTCGCGACGACCTTTGCCCCGCGCTTCTCGCCTAACGGCCAATACATCCTGTTCTCGATGGCGCAGGGCGGCACGACCAACATCTACCGGGTCGCCGCCAGTGGGGGCAGCCCGCAGCGGCTGACGAACTCGGCCGGGATCGACACCGGCGGCAGCTATTCGCCCGATGGCTCCAGAATCGTGTTCGAGAGCGATCGCGGCGGGTCGCAGCAGCTGTACGTGATGAACGCGGATGGATCGAACCCGCAGCGGATCAGCTTCGGCGGCGGGCGCTATGCGACGCCCAGCTGGAGCCCGCGCGGCGACCTGATCGCCTTTACCAAGATGGAGGGCGGCCGCTTCCGCATCGGCATCATGTCGCCGTCGGGCGGCGCTGAGAAATTGCTGACCGAAAGCTGGGGCGACGAAGGGCCGAGCTGGTCGCCCAACGGCCGCGTGCTGACCTTCTTCCGCGCCGCGCAAGGATCGGGCAAAGCCGACGTCTGGTCGGTCGACCTGACCGGAACCAACGAACGCCGCATCCCGACCCCGCTCGACGGGAGCGATCCGAGCTGGGGGCCGTTACGTCCATAAGCCTCATCTCTCCCGTTCGCCCTGAGCTTGTCGAAGGGCTGCCCTTCTTCGACGCGCAAGACAGGACAGCGCTTCCTCAAGCTCAGCACGAATGGGGTTAGGTATGCCCGCCGGTTACAGAATTTTCGCCAAGACCGATCAACCCGAAGGAGACACGATCATGGCAACCAAGCGGACCACGCTGGTCCTGACCGCCGCCCTTGCCGTCGCGCTGGCCGGCTGCGCCAAGAAGAAGCCGCCGGTCCTGCCGCCGGCCCCGGTCGAAAGCGGCCAGACATCGACCGATCCTAACGCCGGCGGCACGTCGACCGGCGACGTCGGCGGTGCGATCGTGCCGGGCAGCCAGGCCGATTTCCTGCGGTCGGTCAGCAGCAACACGGTGCTGTTCGGGCTCGACATGTTCGACATCGATGCCGAGGCGCGGACGATCCTCGACACCCAGGCGCAGTGGCTGGCGCGCTACCCCAACGTGCGTATCACGATCGAAGGCCATGCCGACGAACGCGGGACGCGCGAGTATAACCTGGCGCTGGGCGACCGGCGTGCCAACGCGGCCAAGAACTATCTGGCGGCACGCGGCATCAGCGCCGGCCGCATCAGCACGATCAGCTATGGCAAGGAACGCCCGGCGGCACTCGGCTCGGACGAAGCGAGCTATGCCCAGAACCGGCGCGCGGTGACCGTGACGGTGAATTGACCTTGCGACGCCCTCTTCCCGAACGGGGAGGGGGGCGTTCGTGATCGCTTGACTCCCCTAAATCCCGATATAAATGTGATATCACATTAAAGGGAGGCAGGGATGACCGATTCGTCACGTTCGAGCCGTACGCTCACTCATAGCAGCGAAACCGTCGCCGGCACGTTGAGCGGCTATCCGATGCTGCTGCTCCTGTTGCTCGTGCTCGTCGCGGGCGGGTTCGGCTTCCTGCTGACGACCGATTATCCGCTGCTCGCCGCGACCGCGCTCGGGCTGGGCGCGCTGATGGCGCTGCTCATCGGCTGTGGTTTCTACATGCTCCAGCCCAACCAGGCCGCCGCGATCACGCTGTTCGGCGCCTACAAGGGCACCGACCGGACCGAGGGGCTGCGCTGGGTGATCCCGTGGCTGATGCGGCGGACGGTGTCGGTCCGCGCCAACAACATCATTTCCGACAAGATCAAGGTCAACGACCTGCGCGGCAACCCGATCGAAATGGCGGCGCAGGTCGTCTGGCGCGTGACCGACACCGCGCAGGCGCTGTTCGACGTCGACGATTACAAGGCGTTCGTGAACGTCCAGATCGAAGCCGCCGTCCGCACCATCGGCGCGCGCTATCCGTACGACGATTTCGAGCATCTGGAGGTCACGTTGCGCGGCAATCACGAGCAGATCGGCAGCGAGCTTCAGGCCGAACTGATCGCCCGGCTGCGCGTCGCGGGCATCACCGTCGACGAATGCGGCTTCACCCACCTGGCCTATGCGCAGGAGATCGCCGGCACGATGCTGCGTCGCCAGCAGGCGCAGGCGGTGGTTGCCGCGCGGATGACATTGGTCGACGGCGCGGTCGGCATGGTCCAGCTGGCGCTGGAGCAATTGTCGGCCAAGGGCGTGGTCGAACTGGACGACGAACGCCGCGCGACGATGGTCAGCAACCTGATGGTCGTGCTGTGCGGCGACCGCGACGCGCAGCCTGTCGTCAATACGGGCACGCTGTACCAGTAAGCGCGCGACGTGGCCGCTCCTCCGAAGAAGGCGTTCCCGCTACGCCTCGATCCCGCGCTGTATGCGGCGATCGAGCGGTCGGCGTCGGCCGACCTCCGGAGCGCCAACGCCCAGATCGAATGCCTGCTGCGCGAGGCGCTGTCACGGCGTGGGATAAAGCTCGACGCGCCGGTGCCGGCACGGCGGGGTCGCCCGCCCAAGGAGGATTAGGATGAAACCGCAAGGCTGTCCCCGATGTCAGGGCTCGATGATGCGGGGGTTTCTGGTCGAGCAGAACGCCAGTCATCATTATGAAACCGCGCACTGGGTCGAAGGCGAGCCGGTGAAGAGCTTCTGGTCTGGCCTGAAGCTCAAGGGGCGGACCAGGCTGTCGGTCGAGACATGGCGCTGCGGCCGGTGCGGATTCCTCGAAAGCTATGCGCGATAAGGAGGCAAGATGATTGTTCTTCGCCCTGCCACGACTGGGGTCCGGCCCGGCTACTGGTTCGTGCCCCATGCCTACGGCTTCGGCGCGACACCGGCGACGGTCATGGGCTGGGTGGCGACGGCGCTGTACCTGATCGCGATCGGCGTGGCGGTGCGGACGATGCCGACCGACGGCGCGCGCATGGCGCTGGGGGCCGGGATCACGACCGGCTATCTGTTTGTGATTGCGATCAAGACCGATGGCGGTCTTGGCTGGCGATGGGGAGGAAAGTGAGATGATGCTGACGGCGATGCTTCTGGCGGCGGCCGCGCCGCAGGTCGAACAGGTGACGGTGCCGGGGCCGCAAGGGCCGCTGGCGGGCACGCTGACGCTGGCCGGGGGCAAGGGGCCGGCGGTGGTCATCATTCCCGGGTCGGGACCGACCGACCGCGACGGCAACAGCCCGCTGGGGATCACCGCCGGATCGTACCGGATGCTGGCCGACGCGCTGGCTGCGAAGGGCGTGTCGTCAATCCGCATCGACAAGCGCGGCATGTTCGGCAGCCGCGCCGCGGTCGCCGATGCCAACAGCGCGACGATGGCGGACTATGCCGCCGACGCGCGGGCGTGGGCCAGGCTGGCGGCGAAGCGCACCGGCAACGCTTGCGCCTGGCTGGTCGGGCATAGTGAGGGCGGGATGGTCGCGCTGCAGGCGGCGCAGGCCGCGGACGGTATCTGCGGCGTCGTATTGGTGTCGTCGCCGGGCCGATCGCTGGGCAATGTGATGCGCGCGCAGTTCCGCGCCAACCCGGCCAACGCCCCGATCCTCGATGCCGCGCTCGGCTTGCTCGACACGGTGGAGGCGGGCAGGACGGTCGATCCCGCGACGCTGCCCGTGCCGCTGGGGCAGATGTTCCCGCTGGGCGTGCAGGCCTATCTGGCGCGCGCGATCGCACTCGATCCCGCAAAGCTTGCCGCCACGGCCAAGGTACCGGTCGCGATCGTACAAGGCGACGCCGACCTTCAGGTGTCGGTCGCGGACGACGCCAGACGCCTGGCAGCCGCGAACCCGAAGGCGACGCTGACCGTCGTGCCGGGGGTCAATCATGTGCTGAAGGTCGTCGGCAGCGACCGGCTGGCGAACCAGAGGAGTTATGCGGACTCCTCCCTGCCGATCGCGCTCGGTGTGGTCGATGCCGTGGTGGGGGCGGTAAAGCCGGGTGGTGCCCGAGGAGCGGGCTCGGCGAAGTAACGCCACAGCCCCATCCTCCCGGGCCCGGCGCCTCCTCCCTACCGTCATTCCCGCGAAGGCGGGGCTCTATCTCCCGTGCACGCCCGGTGGACACCGCGGGAGATGCGTCCCCGCCTTCGCGGGGACGACGGGTGTGGTTGTCTCTGCGCAGTACCGCCGCGAACGGATTCCCGCCGGTGCGGCGGCGACCGGTTTATTTGGCGGGTGCGACCGGCTGCGGGGCAAACGCTTCGTCCAGCAACCGCGCCAGACGCAGGCCGCCCTTCACCACCTGCTGGCGCGCCGGTTCGACCAGCCTGGCGATCGTCGCGTCGTCGAGCTTGGCGCGCGCCGGCACGGGGCCGCACGGGTCGCCCATCGCGGTCGCATACACCGCGTCCTTTGCGACCTGCCAGCTGTCGCGGCTCCAGTCCTCGACCGTGCCGGCCTGGATGCTGGCACGCTCGGCCGCCGGATACGCTTTGACGATCGGTGGCGGGGTGGAGATAGCGCGCTCGGCCAGATAGCCGTCCCAGATCGAATGGAGGTTCAGCCGGTCGGGCCCGTACATCCCGTAATCCGCCTTCGCCCGATTGCCGCCCAGATCGCCGCGATCGCCGGCGTGGAGCGGCTGGTGCAGGTCGCCGACGAAGTGAATCAGGAACACGAGCGCCATCAGCTTCTCGCGCTCCGGCACCTTCGGGTCCTTCAGCAGCTTCACGTCGCGTTCGACCTGCGCCGACACGCAATTGCCGTCCTTGCACGCCGATTTCAGGTCGAACGGCTTGCAGACGTTCACATTCTGATAGTGCCAGGAATAGGCATAGCTGAACCGTTCGCCGAGCGGCTTGACGCAATCGGCCCAGACGCTCGCCTGTTCGATCGTCCCCGCCGGACAGGTCGGCGTCTCGAGCAGTCTCTGCTGGCGCAACAGCGCGGCTACCTTCGCGCGTGTCGCCGGGCTGACGTTCGCCCAGGCGACCGCGGCGACGGTTTCATGGCCATATTCCCAATATGCCTGGGCGGGCATGGCGAACAGCGAGGCGACGAGCGCGAGCAGCGCGGAAAGCTTGCGGATCATGGGCTTGCGCCTAGCGCGCGCCGCGCGGCGGGGAAAGCGGGTTCCGTCGGCTCAACCCTCGTCGCCATAGATCGCGACCAGCCGCTCGCCCGTCGCCGACGCGCGCGCGCGGTACATGCCCGGTGTCGTCAGGCTCCAGGCGATGTCGCCGTGCGGGCCGGCCAGGATGATGCCGCCGGTGCCGCCCATCGCGCGGACGTCGGCCATGACATGGTCGCCGGCGGCTTGCAGTGTTTCGCCAAGGAAGCGGACGCGTGCGCAGATTTCGTGGGCGACGCCTTCGCGGATGAAGAATTCGCCCGATCCGGTCGCGCTGACCGCACCGGCACGGTCATCGGCGTAGGTACCGGCGCCGATCAGCGGCGAATCCCCGACCCGGCCCCAGCGCTTGCCGGTAACCCCGCCGGTCGAGGTCGCGGCGGCGACATGGCCGTGGGTGTCGCAGGCGACCGCGCCGACCGTGCCGTATTTCATGTCGACATCGAAGCCGGTTGCCGAATCGGCCTTCATCCGCGCCAGCTGTTCGCGCCGTTCGGGCAGCGCGAACCAGCCAGGGTCGGCCTGCTCGACCCCCTGGTCGCGGGAAAACGCATCGGCGCCGGTGCCGGTCAGGAGGACATGGGGGCTCGCCTCCATCACCCGGCGGGCGAGCGTAACCGGATTCTTCGTCGCCGTCACGCCCGCCACGGCACCGGCGGCGCGGGTGCGGCCGTCCATGATCGCGGCGTCAAGTTCCTGCGTGCCCTCGTACGTGAAGACCGCGCCACGCCCGGCGTTGAAGGCGGGATCGTCCTCCAGCACGCGCACCGCCGCTTCGACCGCGTCGAGCGCATGGCCGCCCGCCGCCAGCACCGCCTGGCCGGCATCGAGTGCTGCGTTCAACCCGGCGCGGGCCGTCGCATCCTGCTCGGCCGTCAACTGGCCGCGCGGCAGGATGCCGGCGCCGCCATGAACGACCAGCGTCCAGCCGGGATGCGGGGCGGGAGAGGGGGCAGCGGTCATGGCGAAGGCTCCGGCGTCAGAACGAGGGATGCGGCATGTGGCGGGCCGCAGCAGTGGGCGCGCGGGGACGCAACCCGATGAAGCGGCGCAGCGGCGCGACCTCGCGGGCCGTGCGGTAAAAGACCCAGCACCCGGCACAGGTCGCCGCGATCAGCGCCAGGAACTGCGCCGATAGCGGCAGCCCGGTCGGCCGCAGCCAGTAGCCGACGACGACGATGATCGTCTGGTGGACGAGGTAGAAGGGGAACACCGCCTCCGCCAGCATCGCGCGGACCGGGTGGTCGCGGTTCAGCTGCGCCTCCGCGATGCCGATCAGCGCGGCGATGCTCGCCCAGCACTCGACCTGGCGCGCCCACAGGATCTGGTCGACGACCCAGTCCGGCGGAGAGCTGACGCCCGGCCAGACGATCGCGACGCCGCCGACGATGGCGTAGCTTGCCGCGGCCAGCGCCAGCGATACCCAGCGCCAGCGCACCAGGGCCGCCATGGTGTTCGGCGCGGCGGCGAGAAGGAAGCCGAACAGAAAGGCGGGGAAGAACCCCAGATGCGCGATGCCGTCGTGAATCACGTCGTGCGTGTCGCTCCAGCGCCGGAACACGAAGACCTGGGCGACCAGCAGATACGCGATCGGCAGCCAGACGACGCGTGCCCCCCCGAACAGCCGGTCGAACCCGACCTGCAACGCCCTGGGCCGCGGCAGGGCGAGCAGCAGCGCCAGCGCGACGGTGTAGATCCACAGGTAACCGACGAACCACAGGTGGTTCCAGTTGGGCAGCAGGACGCCGTCGAGCGTGCGAAACGCGAAGAAATCGTGCGTCCAGAAATACAGGTAGCCGCGAGTGTAGCCGTGCTGGGTCACCAGCTCCACCCAGGCCTGCGGCGGCACGATGACCGCGATGCCGAAGGCGAGAGGGAGCAGCAGCCGGCTGGTCCGCGACCGGACGAAGCGCCAGAGGCCCGGCGACCGGGTGACGATCGCGCGGCTGGCATAGCCCGATACGAGGAACAACAGCGTCAGCCGCCACGGCGAGGTCAGCGCCATCGGCACGGTCACCCAGTCGACCGTCTGCACCGCCTTCACATGGTAGGGCCATGGCACGAAGACCATGGCGACATGATAGAGGATCAGCAGCGCGAACGCCCCGATCCGCAACCAGTCCATGCCGTAATGCCGTGCCATCGCGGGGTGCGGTAGCGGGTTTGGCCGGGGCGGGCCACCCGCAGCCGCCACCGTTCGCCCTGAGCTTGTCGAAGCCTGTCGAGAGCGACCTCCGCAGGCAGACAGCCAAAGGGGGCTGTCCTTTTTATGGGGCGCCGCACCAAGCGTGTCGACACGCAGGGCAGGGCATCGACCCGCTCGGCCCGACTGGGGAGAGGGCGGTTTCCCTCTCCGACCGGCAGGGCTATATGGTGGCCAAATCCCTGAGGAAACTCCCCATGTCCGTTCGTCCCTGGCGCGATATCGTACGCCGCCCCAGCCGCCAGATCATGGTCGGCAACGTCCCCGTCGGCGGCGACGCGCCGGTCACCGTCCAGACGATGACCAACACGCCGACCAGCGATGCGGTGGCGACGATCGACCAGATCCGCCGCTGCGAGGATGCGGGCGTCGACATCATCCGCGTCAGCTGCCCCGATGTGGAAAGCACCGCGGCGCTGAAGGGCATCGTCCGCGCCTCGCGCGTGCCGATCGTCGCCGATATCCATTTTCACTACAAGCGTGCGCTGGAAGCCGCCGACGCCGGCGCGGCCTGCCTGCGGATCAATCCGGGCAACATCGGATCGTCGGCGCGGGTTAAGGAAGTGGTCAACGCCGCCAAGGCCAACGGCTGTGCGATCCGCATCGGCGTGAATGCCGGGAGCCTCGAGAAGGACCTGCTCGAGAAATACGGCGAGCCGTGTCCCGAGGCGCTGGTCGAAAGCGCGCTCGACCACATCAAGCTGCTTCAGGACCATGACTTCCACGAATTCAAGGTGGCGGTGAAGGCGAGTGACCTGTTCCTGGCGGTCGCGGCATACCAGCAGCTGGCCGAAGCGGTCGATTGCCCGCTGCACCTGGGGATCACCGAAGCCGGCGGTTTCGTTGGGGGGACGGTCAAGTCCGCGATCGGCATCGGCAGCCTGCTGTGGTTCGGCATCGGCGACACCATCCGCGTGTCGTTGTCGGCCGAGCCCGAGGAAGAAGTCCGCGTCGGCTTCGAGATCCTGAAGTCCCTGGGCATCCGCAACCGCGGCGTCCGCGTGGTGTCCTGCCCATCGTGCGCACGGCAGGGCTTCGACGTGATCCGCACCGTCCAGGCGCTGGAGGATCGCCTCCAGCACATCCGCACGCCGCTGTCGCTGTCGGTGCTCGGCTGCGTCGTCAACGGCCCCGGCGAGGCGCGTGAGACCGACATCGGGCTGACCGGAGGCGGCAACGGGAAGCATATGGTCTATCTGTCGGGCGTGACTGACCATACGGTCGAGGATGCCGACATGCTCGACCACATCGTCACGCTGGTCGAGGCGAAGGCGGCGGAGCTGGAAGCGAGCGGAGCGGCGGCGCAGGCGGCGTAGGGGCGTCAGTACCCCGCTTCGCGCTGATGACGCAGCGCGAGGATGACGACCGCGTCGTCATCAGCGTCGAGTGTGTAGAGCGCGACATAGCCCGTCGTGCCGAACGGGATGACCAGTTCGCGAAACGGTGGCCGCGCGCCGACCGGGCGGCCGATGGCGGGGTTTGCGGTCAGCCGGCGAAGAGCGTCGGCAATCGCCGCGGCTGCTCTGGTCGAGGCGCGGTGATCCCGCTCGGCGAGGAACGTGCGACATCGCTCGACATCGGCGACCGCGCGTTCGGTCAGAATCAGTCGCGGCACGGGGGCGCCGGGCGCTCGTCCGCGGTTCCCCATGTCGCGAGCCAGGCAAGAGCATCGTCGCCGGCAACATGGCGGCCGGTTTCACGATACTCTTCCCAAGCCGTCATCGCATCGGCGAGGAAGCTTTCCCGCGCTTCTTCCCGTTCCAGATATTCGCGGATCGCCTCGCGCATGATCCAGTGTGGCGTGCGGTCACGCACGTCGGCGAGGCGGCGGATGCGGCCCCTCATGGAATCGTCGATCTTCAGCGAAGTCGCCATCGATAGTCTCCGGTACTACCTTCCGATATAGCGCCGCAGGCTGATTTCAACCACCCCCCAGCACGTTGATCGTGAACGCGACGATGCCCAGGTTGAATACGAACGCCGCCAGGCTGTGGACGGTCACCGTGCGGCGCAGGCGGCGGTCGGTGATGCTGACGTCGCTGGTCTGGAATGTCATGCCGAGCGTGAAGGCGAAATAGAGGAAGTCCGAGTAATCGGGCTCCTTGCAGTCGGGGAAGTCCAGCCCGCCTTCGTCCCCGCCGCCATCATCGTCGCGGCTGTAGAACATGTGCGCGTAATGCAGCGCGTAGACGGTGTTGGCGAACAGCCAGGACAGCGCCAGAGTCGCGAGCACCAGCGCGATCTTGATCGGCGGCAGCGCGCCCTTGGCGATGAGCTCGCCGGTCACCGCGGCCAGGATCGCAAGCGACGTCGCTGCGGTGATCGCCAGCAGCATCGGGCGATTGGCGTCGTTGCGCGCGGCCGCCACGCGGATGGCTTCGCTGTCGGCGGTGCGCAGCAGCGGCACGATCGAGCCGAGGAAGACCGCCGCCGCGATGTCGAATCCGATCATGGTGCCGCCCGACCAGTCGAACCGTGCGATCGCGAGCGGCACGGTGACGAGCGCGATCCCGCAGAACGCCAGGAAGCGGGGCGGGGCGAGGCGATTGCCGATCGTCGGCTGGTGCGCGGGCATCGCGCTGCTATAGCCGGCGGCGGACCGGCCGGGGAGGGTGAAATGACCGACGACAACCCCACGCACCGGCCTGTACCCCTGCCGCTCGCCTTTGGTGTTGCCGCGCTCGGTATCCTCGTCTTTTCGGGCATGGACGCGGTGATGAAGGGCCTGGTCATCACGCTCGGCGTCTACACCACGATGGTCTGGCGCAGCGTCGTTGGCATCCTGGTGTCGGGCGCGCTGTACGCATCCTTGCGCAGTCCCTGGCCGTCGCGCACGGCGATGCGGCTGCATGTCCTGCGCGGGATCGTCTCGACCGTCATGGCGCTAGCTTTTTTCTGGGGGCTGGCGCGGGTGCCGATGGCGCAGGCGATCGCGCTCGCCTTCGTCGCGCCGATCCTGTCGCTGTTCCTCGCCGCGCTGATCCTGAAGGAACGTGTGCCGACCGGCTCGGTCATCGCCTGCGTGTGCGCCGCAGTCGGCGTCGGACTGATCCTGACCGGGCAGGCGCGCGCCGCCCTTGGCGCCGATGCGTTCGAAGGCACGATTGCGGTGCTGGCGAGCGCGGTCTGCTATGCCTTCAACATCGTCCTGATGCGCGCGCAGGCGCAGGTCGCCGCACCCATAGAGGTCGCGTTCTGGCAGAGCGTCATCGTCGGCGTGTGCCTGGCTCCCGCCGCGCCGTGCTTCGCCAGCGTGCCGGCGGTCGAGCACTGGCCGGTGATCGCGGGCGCGGCGGTGCTGGCGGTGACGTCGCTGCTGCTGCTCGGCTGGGCGTACCGCCATGGCCCGGCGAGCTATCTGGCGCCGACCGAATATACCTCGTTCGTATGGGCGGCGATCCTGGGGTGGCTGGTCTTCGGCGAGACGCTGTCGCCGTGGACGCTGGCCGGCGCGGCCGCGATCGTCGCGGGATCGCTGGTCGCGGCGCGGTCGAAGCCGGTGGTGGTTTAGCCTATCCCCGTTCGCCCTGAGCTTGTCGAAGGGCTGCCTTTCTTCGAGTCGCGGGTTGCGCGGCAGAGAGAAGGGCAGTGCTTCGACAAGCTCAGCACGAACGGGATAAGGTTCGTAATTCACAGCCTAAGCCGTAAGATACGAGTATGACCACCACCCTCCGCCCCGCCGCGCGCGCCGACGTGCCGACCATCCTGCGCTTCGTCCGCGAGCTCGCCGAGTTCGAGCGCGCCGCCGACAAGGTCGTCGCGACCGAAGCGCTGCTCGACGACGCGCTGTTCGGCGACCAGCCCGCCGCCTATGCGGTCGTCGCCGAGATCGACGGCCTGGCCGCCGGCATGGCGCTGTATTTCTTCAACTTTTCGACCTGGACAGGGTGGCGCGGGCTGTATCTGGAGGACCTGTACGTAACGCCCGAGGCACGGGGGCAAGGCGTCGGCGCGGCACTGCTTACCCACCTCGCCGGTATCGCGGCCGATCGGGGCTGCACGCGGTTCGAATGGGCGGTGCTCGACTGGAACGAGAATGCGATTCGGTTCTACCTGTCGAAGGGCGCGGTGCCGATGGACGAATGGCGGACGTACCGCGTGTCCGGCGAAGCCCTGCCTCGGCTGGCGGGTCGAGGGTGAAGATTATCGCTTAGCGTGTTGAAGTTCCCCAAGATAAATCCGACCGGTAACCACTATATCCAATATGAAAGCTGTCGCTTTGACGGTGACTTGACTCGGTATCGACTCTGCGTCGTACTGTTGTGCTTCGGTCAGTTGCGTTTCGCCGAGTCTTTGGGGAAGGACTTACATGACGCGGCAAGGGATCGTGGCGGTTTTTGGGCCGCTGGTGCTCTGCGGATGCGCAACCAATGCCTTGCGGGTCGAAACGACCCGAAGCTTCGTCGATACATCGACGGCGACCGTCGCGTCGGCAAAAGCCTATCTAGGCGATGTCGCGCAGCGCCGTCGGGCCGCGAACGCCGCGTTGATCGCGGCAGAGCCCAGTTGCCAGCCGTACCGCGACGCCGTGACCAATCGATATGTGGTCTACGTCCGCAAGGCCGCCGTCGCGCGGGGACGGCCCGACAGCTTCTGCGTGCCGTCGCGGGAACGGCCGAGCGACGCCAATAGCTTCCCGCTGGAACTGGACCCGATCAGCCGGCAGTTGCTGAAGCCGCGCCTGGCGGTCCTCGCGGCGACCGCCGACTATGCGTCCGCCCTGGCCAAGGTTCTCGACGGCAAGTCGCCCGATCTCGACGAGGAACTCGGTGGGATCGCCGGAAAACTCGACGATGTCGGCGTCATCGCCGGTGTCGCCGGGGTCCGGGTTCCGTCCGCGGCATCGGCGCTAGGGTCGAAGGAAGGCACGGCCCTGGTCGCCGCGCTGCAGATGGTCGCCGATCTGGCGCATGAGCGGCGTCAGGTCGCGGACATTCGGCGGATCGCCTTGCAAAGCGGCGATGCCGTGGACGCCGGGCTGGAATCGATCCTGGCCGACATGCGCGACTTCGCCGAAGCCGACCACGACAGCGTGGCGCGGGCCGAGCGGGCGAACGTGCTGGTTTATCGCCGGCAGACCGACCTGCGCGATTTCGAGCAACGCCGTGCCGTCGCGCTCGCGCTGGCGAATGTCGAGGAGGATTTCGCCGCCAGTGCCGCCAGCGCGCGCCAGGCCGAGGCGGCTGTGCTCGTCCTGATCGAAGCGCATCGCGATCTGCGGGCCGTGCTGCAACCCGATCCCACACTGACGGCGGCGCAGAAAAAGCGCGTCGCCGAGATTACGCGCCAACGGATCTGGCGTGCACTGGATCTGATCTCGGGTGCGGTCAGCGCCCTGGCGGGAGCATGACCAATGCCGATCAAGGATGACATTCGCAGCCTGTCCCACCGTGCTGTCGAGGCGCTCAACGCAAAATTCGCGCAGCTCGCCTTCGAACCGTTTTCCAGCCAGATCAACCGCGCGCTCACCGAACTGGAAGAGGAGCGAACCCGCTTCCTGGCAAGTTCGTCGGCCGGAAGCCCGGCGCTACGGGCGGCGGTGGAGCTTGCAGCGACGCGTGCCGAGGCGATGACACCGGCTCCGGCATCGGTCGACACGGCGACCGCGGCTGCGCATGACGCGTCGACGGCGTTGCGCCAGGCGGCTGCCTCGCGCAATCTCATGGAGAAATTGCGTGGATCGCTCCGCATCGGTGGTGCGGCGCCGGCGCTGGTGACGCCGAGCCCGTCGATCCTGAAAGGCAATCTGGATGTGGGTGTCGCGGAGGTGAATACCTCGGCCACACCGCCACCACCACCACCACCTTCCCCGGGCGACCCAAACTATTATCAGAAGCTCACCAACCTGTTCCCGGCAGAAGCACTGGCGATCTATGGCACCGGGGTCGGGCTTTACGGGCGGGCAACGCTGTTCGTGGTCGTGGTCGGCCTGGCGATCCTGGTCATCCTGCGCTGGTTCGCTACACAGCCGAGCCGTGGCGGGCCGCCGCAGATCGTCGCGCTGGCGGTTGCCGCGCTGTCCTATCTGTTCTGGGTGACCGCGACCGATCCGGGCTGGCTTGCCGACATGATGACCGTGTCCGATCCCGAGATCGTCCGGCGGACGGCAACATTCATCGGCGCGGCGTTCGTGGTCGTCGCGCCGCTGATCGTGCGACCGAGTGCGCAACCGGCCGGTTGACCCGGCGGTCCGATCTGCCATCGTTCCGGCCATGGCCTGGATCTATCTCTTGCTCGGCGGGCTGTTCGAGGTCGGGTTCACCACCTGCCTGCGCTATGCCGATGGCTTCCGCAACGTGCCGTGGACGGTCGGATTCCTGGTCAGCGTCACGCTGTCGATGGTCCTGCTCGAATATGCCGCGCGCACCATTCCGATGGGCACGGCCTATGCGGTGTGGACGGGCATCGGCGCGCTCGGCACGGTGCTGATCGGCATCGTCTGGTTCGGCGAAGCGGCGACGCCGGTGCGGCTGCTGCTGATCCTGGGCGCGGTCGCGTGCATCGCCGGCCTGAAGCTGACGAGTGGGCGCTGATGGGCTTCGAGACTGGGCTGATCGAATGGATCGCGGAGTGCACCGCGCCGCTCGGTACGCTGACGAAGCGCGCCATGATGGGTGGCGCAACGCTGTACCTGGACGGACAGGTCTTCGCGATCTTGACGTCCGACGGCGTGCTGCGGTTCAAGGCGGATGCGGTGAGCGATGCCGTCTGGGATGCCGAAGGCGCGGACCGCTTCACCTTTGCGTTCGATGACGGGCGGGTCGGGTCGATGAACTACCGTCGCGCGCCCGACAATGTGTTCGACGATCCCGACGCGATGCTGCGCTGGGCGCGGCTGGGGCTGGAGGCGGGGCTCAGGGCGCCGAAGAAGGCAAAGAAGAGCAAAAAGGACTGACTTCAAAACCGTCATTCCCGCGGAGGCGGGAATCCATTCTGGCTGAACGACGTGAGACCCACTGCCGTCAGCGACTATGGATTCCCGCCTCCGCGGGAATGACGAAATAGAGGTTACCCCTGCGGCGTATCCACGCCCGTCGCGTCGACCGACGCTTCGGCGGCGTCCTTGTCGGTCTTGTAGCGTTCGATCGCTTCGAGCGTGATCTGGCGGGCCTCGGCGGCGTCGCCCCACTTGCCGATGCGAACCCACTTCTCCTTTTCGAGATCCTTGTAGTGGGTGAAGAAATGCTCGATCTGCTGGAAGATGATCGAGGGCAGGTCCTGTCGTTCGCCGACGTCCGAATAATAGGGGAACGTGGTGTCGACCGGAACGCAGATCAGCTTCTCGTCGCCGCCGGCCTCGTCTTCCAGGTTCAGCACGCCGATGGGCCGTGCCCGCACGACGCAGCCCGGCACGAACGGCGAGCGCGCGATGACAAGCGCGTCCAGCGGATCGCCATCGGGCGACAGCGTGTGCGGGACGAAGCCGTAGTTGGCCGGATAGCGCATCGGCGTGTGCAGGATGCGATCGACGAACAGCGCGCCGGACGCCTTGTCGAACTCGTACTTCACCGGCTCGCCGCCCGTCGGGACCTCGATGATGACGTTCAGGCTGTGGGGCGGGTCATCGCCCACGGGGATCAGGTCGATCCGCATGTCTTGTCTCTTCCCTATTCGATTATTTCGCTGCGAGCAGGCGGTCGAGGCCGGTTTCGCCCGTCCCCACCTTTTCGAGGCGCGGGTAGCGCAGGCCATCGTGATAGTCGAGCGCGACGTCGCGGAACTTCGCGCCGTTCTTGACCAGCAGCTTGATCGGATCCTTCGACGTCTTGGCCGCGGTGACCGCCGCCTTCAGCTTGTCGGCCGAATAGGCGTCGCCATTGACCGCGACGACCGTCGTCGCGACATCCAGCCCGGCGTTGAACGCGGGTGAATCCCACACGACCGCACGCACAGAGCCGTCGCTGGCGACCGTCATGCCCAGCGAAAAGGCGAAGCTGGTCGACTTCGATCCCTTCTCTCCCGACTTGGCGACCGCGTTCGGCGTGTCGGTGTAGACCAGGCGGTATCCGTTGCGCGTCAGTCCGTTGATCGTCGGCGCCGAATTCACGTCGTACACCCGCTCCTTCAGGAACGTCGCCCAATCGTATGGCGTCACGTCGTTCAGCGTCTTCGCGACATCGTCGAACGTGTACGTCAGCGTGCCCCAGTCGCCGTCGCGCACGCCGAAGAAGGCGCGGGCGAAGTCGTCCATCGACTTGGCGCCGCGGGTGCGTTCGCGGATGATCGCATCCGCCTCCAGCCAGACCAGCGCACCGCCGACGTAGTAATCCTCGTTGCGCTGCCAGTTCTGCCAGCCCTTGGGCCGGCGGGCGGAGATGATCGGATCGTGCGTGGTGTCGACCAGCGGGCGCCACTGGCGGCCCTTGGTCAGGTCCTGGCCCGCGGCCCACAGCGCCAGGTTGTCAAGTACTTCGTCCTTGCTCAGCATGCCCGACCGGCCGCCGAGGATCAGCCCCCAGAACTGCGTCTGCCCTTCGTAGACCCACAGCAGATTGTCGCGCATCGGCGTGCGGAAATCGGAGGTCCACAGGTCGGCGCCGCGGCGGAACTTGCCGTTCCAGCTATGGGTGAATTCGTGCGGCAGCAGGTCGCGGTCGCCGACCGCGTCCTTCCATTCCTTGAAATAGCCGAGATCGACGCCGTTCTCCGACGATCGATGATGCTCCAGCCCGATGCCGCCCATTTCATCGGTGATCGCCAGCAGGAACTCGTACTTGTCGTAATGCTGCGCGCCGAACAGCTTGACCGACTGGGCGACCAGCGCCTTGTGCTTGTCGATCATCTCGGGCGTCGCGGCGGTCAGTTCGTCGGCGGAATCGGCGACGACGTTCAACCCGACACGCGGCGTGAGTTCCCAGCGCTTGAAGTAGCGGCCGGCGAAGACGGGCGAATCGACCAGCGTCTCGTAATCGGTCTGCTGGTAGGCATAGGTCGATCCGTTGGCCCGGCTTGGCAGGCCCGAGGCGGCGGTCCAGCCGGCGGGGTACTTGACGGTCGCCTGGATCGGGATGCGACGAGTGTAATAGCCGGCCGGGTACAGGCTGACCTGTTCGAACTGCAGGTTCAGCATGTTGGGTGCGATCGAAATGCGGCCCTGGTTGCCGGCAGTCGCGCCGAGGAACTGGAAGTCGAGATCGACCGCCTTCGCACCCGCGGGCACATCAACGTGGAATGCGTAGACATCGACCGGATCGCGCGTCCACGCCAGCGTCTTGCCGTTCGCGGTGATCTTCAGCCCCGCCAGCTTCTCGATCTCGCCGCGGGGGCCGTGCTTGCCGGGCAGCCAGGCGGGCATGAGGAGCGTGAGCGGCCCGGCCTCGGCCACCGGCACGCGCTGCTTCACGCGGTAGATCCCCTGGCCGATGTTGGTCGCATCGACGTCGAGTTCGATGACGCCGGGGTAGGCGATGTCGCGCGCGTCGGGGATGCGCGTGGTGAACGGCGCGGTCGCCGCCGGCTGGCTGTTCTGGGCCTGTGCCCCGACTGTCTGAGGCGCGGCGGTCGAGGCGAGGAGAAGCGCGGCGAGGGCAAGCGTGCGGTTCATGGCAACCCTTTGTGAAGCGGGAAGGATGTCGCGTTGCGTACGGGGGCGGGGGCGGCAGGTAAAGGGGGGGGCTTCCCGACCGCTTCCTTAACCAATGCCGGCTACGCCAGCGCGGATGTATCACGACCCCGCTCTTGCCAAGGCTGCCGCCGATCCGCGCCCGGCGTCGGCGGTGTCAACGGGCGTCGGGCTCGCGGGGCTCGGCGGGCTGCTCGCCTGGATCGCGCTTGCGGTGCGGTACGGCATGAGCGGGCCGCTGTCGGCGCTGACCGCGCTCGTCGCCTGCGCCGTGCCGATGGTCGTCTGGTCGCTCGCCGTCGACAAGGTTCATCGCAACCCGTCGACCGGGATCGACTGGAGCAATCCGCGACCGTTGCGCGCGACGCTCGACATAAGCCTGACCAAGCTCGCCGGGCTCTGGGCGACCTGGGCCGCGATCGCTGCGGTGTACGGCGTGTTCCGCTTCTATGGCGAGGGGAGCTTCGGCTTCGCCATCGCCTGCCTGACCTATGCCGCGCCGGTGCTGGTCGTGCTGTCGGTGCCCTGGGTGATCTGGATGGACCGCTATCTGGTGAGCCCGCGCGACGGAGCGTGGGCGCTGGGCGCGTGGCTGCTCGACCTGAGGGACGCCGCGCCCGACCGCGCAGCGATCGCCGTGCACCTGCGCGCTTGGGCGGTGAAGGGGTTCTTCCTCGCTTTCATGCTGGGCGTCGTGCCCGGCGGGTTCGCCGGCTTCGTCGCGACCGACCTGTCGGCCCTCGCGCGAGATCCCGTCGCGCTGGCGAAGTGGCTGGTGACGCTGATGTTCGTCGTCGACGTGGCGTTCGCGTGCCTTGGTTACATGCTGACATTCCGCGTGCTCGATGCGCATATCCGCAGCGCGCAGCCGCATGCCCAGGGTTGGGCGGCGGCGCTGATCTGCTATCCGCCGTTCATCCTGATGGCGCCGGGCGGGCCGCTCGATTACCACCCCGGTACGGCCGACTGGACCTATTGGTTGCAGGGAGATCCGGTCGCGATGACGGCGGTAGGTGCCACGCTGGTCGCGCTGACCGCGGTCTATGCCTGGGCGACGGTCGCGTTCGGGCTGCGCTTCTCCAACCTGACCCACCGCGGCATCCTGACGCACGGGCCCTATGCGTTCAGCCGGCACCCGGCGTACCTGGCGAAGAACATCTTCTGGTGGCTGTCGACGCTGCCGTTCCTGGTCACGACCGGCAGCGTGAGCGAGGGGGTACGCAACGCCGCGATCATGACCGCGGTCAGCGCCGTCTACTGGTGGCGCGCGAAGACCGAGGAACGGCATCTGGGCGCCGACCCGGCGTATCGCGCGTACAGCGACTGGATGGCGCGCCGCGGGCCGGTGCCGCGGATCGTCGCGCGACTGCGGGGCTGACGATCGGCTCAGGGCCGACGCACTGGTCGTCGTTTTCCCTCGCGCTTTCCCGGCATCGATGCGATCGTCAACGGTGCACCAGGGAGAGAGCCGCACGATGAGCACGACACGCCACATCTACAACAACACCGGTGTCGCCTGGCAGATCTGGCTGGATGGCGGCAATCTGCAGGACCTTCCGGGAACCCCGCCCGGCGAAGGCGTGACGAGTGGCACGCTGCCTGGAAAAACGACGTGCGCCATGGAGCTCGTGAGCCCGAACGGCTCGATCGGCCTGAAGTCGGAAGCCAGCGGCAACCAGTGGAACTATGGCTATTCGACCGGCGAATTCTCGACGACCCCAAGCTGGGATCACAATGGCGACACGAACGGATGCTCGCTGAACGATCCGGCGGATTGCGACTTCCAGATCAACCAGGATGTACCGCAGTAGATGGTCCACGACGCGGCCGGTGTGCCGTTTCGCAGCGACGGGCAGACCGCGTACGATTCTAGTCGTCCAACCTCGGTCCGTTGTGCGCCTTCATGCTCAGCGTCATCTGTACCGTCAGCGCATGGACCATCTGCGCAGGGTTTCCATCCCGCGCGAAGCGGTATTGGTTGAGGTAGCCGACGTCGGCGCTGACGCCGGTCGCGATCGGCAGAGTCATGCCGACGATGTTGCGCATCCGCTCGTACCCACGGCGCTGGAATACGGTGGTGTTGGGCAGGAAGAAGCTTTCGTGGCTGTAGAAGGCGGCGAGCCCCTTCTTGGCTCCGATCGGCAGGTTGTAGCGTAGCAGCGGGCGGATGCGGATACCGACACCGGGCCGATCGTCGCGGAAGCGTTCGTCGACGCGAAAGCGCCCGGTGAAGCGGCCGAAGGTCAGGATGACGTGCTGGCGAATGCGGTCCTCGTCCGCGCCGCGCTGGCCGTTGTGCCCGCCGACGCGGCGATAGCCGAAGCCGAATTCGACGTGATCGCTCGCCTTGTAGCCCAGCAGCGTGCCGACCTCGGTCTGGTACAGCCCGCCCTCGTCGTCGCTCACCCGGCCGATCTGCTCCACGGTCAGGCGGAATTTCTCCGACAGCGGGACGACGGCGTTCATCTGCCACCACGCCTGCGGATCATGGACCGTCTGCGCGGCCGCGGGTGCGGCGACGAACAGCAGCGTTGCGGCAAGCGCGACACGCATGGCAGTCAGTAGCTATACTCGTCGTAAACGCGCGAAACGTCGCCGTTCCACGCGCCGTGATAGCGATCGAGCAGCACCTGCGCGGGGACCTTGCCCGACCGCACGATCGCGCGCAGCGGATCGAGGAAGCCCGCCTCGCTGTCGCCTGCGCCGTTCAGCCGCGCCCGCGCCGAGAGGCCCGCGGTCGCGATGTCGAGCACTTCACCCGCGATGTCCTTCAGCGTGCCGCCGCGGATCGGTGCGTCGAGCGCGAGTTTCGGGACCGCGTTGCGTAGCGCCTCGCGCTCGTCCATCGACCAGTCCTTGACCAGGTCCCAGGCGGCGTCGAGCGCGGTGTCGTCGTACAGCAGCCCGACCCAGAGCGCGGGCAGGGCGCAGATGCTGTCCCACGGGCCGCCGTCGGCGCCGCGCATCTCGAGGAAGGTCTTAAGGCGCACTTCGGGGAAGGCGGTCGACAGATGGTCGTTCCAGTCGTCCATCGTCGGCCGCTCGCCGGGCAGGACGGAAAGCTTGCCATCGAGGAAATCGCGGAAACTGAGGCCCGCTGCGTCGATGTACTTGCCGTCGCGGTAGACGAAGTACATCGGTACATCGAGCGCGTACTGCGCATAGCGTTCGTAGCCGAAGCCGTCCTCGAACACGAACGGCAGCATACCGGTGCGGTGCGGGTCGGTGTCCGACCAGATGTGGCTGCGGAACGACAGGAAGCCGTTGGGCTTGCGTTCGGTGAACGGCGAATTGGCGAACAGCGCGGTCCCGAGCGGCTGGAGCGCCAGGCTGACGCGGAACTTCTTCGCCATGTCGGCTTCCGATGCGTAATCCAGGTTCGTCTGGATCGTGCAGGTGCGCAGCATCATGTCGAGACCGAGCGATCCGACGCGCGGCATGTGGTTCAGCATGATACCGTACCGGCCCTTGGGCATCCGCGGCAGGTCGTCGCGCGCCTTGTCGGGCCACATGCCGAGGCCGAGGAAGCCGATCCCCAGCTTCTCACTGACCGCCTTCACCTGTTTCAGGTGGCGGCCGGTTTCGGCGCATGTCTGGTGCAGATTGTCGAGCGGTGCGCCCGACAGCTCGAACTGGCCGGCAGGCTCCAGGCTGACCGATCCGTCGGCTCCGGTCAGCGCGATGACGTTCCCGCCCTCGTCCACCGGTTTCCAGCCGAACTGCTCCAGCTCGGCCAGCAGGTCGCGGATGCCGCCGGGTTCGTCGTAGGACGGGGCGCGATGGTCGTCGCGCTTGTACACGAACTTCTCGTGCTCGGTCCCGATCCGCCATTGCTCGCGCGGCTTCTCGCCGCGGGCGAAGCTGGCGAAGAGCTGCTCGACCGACTCGATGGTGGGTGCGTTGCTATCCGAAACCGTCTTGGTCGTCATGCCGCGCCCTTACGCCGCGAAAAGGGGGCGCGCTAGCCCCGCCGACGTCGTCCCCGCGTAGGCAGGGATCCATCTCCCGTAGCCTCCGCTTGGGCAGCCGTGGGAGATGGATTCCGCCTGCGCGGGAATGACGGGCATAAGTCGCTACCCGCTATTCCGAAGCGCGGTCGCGATCGCGTTGATCGACAGCAGGATGCCTTCGCCGATCCGCGGGTCGCTTTCGCCCGCGCGGTGGCGTTTCAGCAGCTCGATCTGGAGCAGGTTGAGCGGCTCGATGTAGGGCAGCCGCAGCCGGATCGAGGTTTCTAGACCGGGGTGCTTCTCCAGCAGTCGGGTCTGGCGCGTGACGCCCAGCAGGCCGTCGTGCGTCGCCTGCCAGCCGCCCTTGATCCGGCCGAATACAGTGTCGACCAGCGCGCGATCCTCGACCAGCGCGGCATAGCGCGCCGCGATGTCGAGATCGGACTTGGCTAGGACCTGTTCCAGGTTGCCGAGCGTCGACTGGAACAGCGGCCAGCTCGCCGCCATCTCGCGTAGCAGCCCCTTGTCCTCGAACGCCTCCAGCGCCTGGCCGACGCCGTACCAGCCCGGCAGCATCACACGCGCCTGCGCCCAGCTGAACACCCACGGTATCGCGCGCAGATCCTCGATCGCGTCCGATTTCTTGCGGGATGCGGGGCGCGAACCGATCTTCAGCCCGGAGATTTCGGCGATCGGCGTCGCCTGGCGGAAGTACGTCCGAAACCCCTCGGTGCCGTAGACGAGGTCGCGGTAGGCCTTGAATGCGGTGTCGGAGAGTGTGTCCATCGCCGCTTCGAACCGCGCCTTGTCGGCGGCGGGCAGTTCGGCGGGCGCGAGGCTGGCGAGCAACGTCGCCGACGCCATCGCCTCCAGGTTCGTCACTGCTGACGAGTGCGTGCCGTATTTCGCCGCGATGATCTCGCCCTGCTCGGTCACGCGGATGCGGCCCTGCACGGTACCGGCGGGCTGCGCCTGGATCGCCTGGAACGACGACCCGCCGCCCCGCCCGACCGCCCCGCCGCGGCCGTGGAACAGCTGCATCCGGACGTCTGCCTCGTCGAACACCGGGTCCAGCGCCGACGATCCCTTCGACAGCTGCCAGGTCGACGTCAGGTAGCCGCCGTCCTTGTTCGAATCCGAATAGCCGATCATCACTTCCTGCACGCCGCGCGCGGTGGCGATCGCAGCGACTTCGGGAAGCGTGAACCAGGCGCGCATGATGGCGGGCGCGCGTTCCAGGTCGGCGACCGTCTCGAACAGCGGCACCGCCATGATGTGCGCCTGCGGAGACTTGCCGGGGATGTACAGCCCGGCCTCCTTCAGCAGCAGGTGGACCTCCAGCAGGTCGGACACCGACTGCGCCATCGACACGATATACTGGCGGATGCAGGCGCGGCCGTATTTGCCCTGCGCCTCGGCCGCGGCGCGGACGATCGCGAGTTCGGACGCGGTTTCCTCGCTGTACGTCGCATAGGGGCTGGTCAGCGGGCGCGGACTGGCGAGTTCGTCGCGGAGCAGGGCGACGCGGGCGTCCTCGTCGAGGCTCGCATAATCGTCGCACACGCCGCCTGCCTTCAGCAGTTCGGCGACGACGCGTTCGTGCACCGCGCTGTTCTGGCGCAGGTCGAGTGTCGCGAGGTGGAAGCCAAACGTCTCGACCGCGCGGATCAGCCGGCTGAGCTTGCCGCCCGAGGACAGCGGGCCGGTGCCGTCGCCGGCCAGCCCGTGCGCGATCGCCGCCAGGTCGGCGCGGAAGGCGGCGGGGTCGGGGTAAGCCTCCCCCTTCAGCGCGCCGGGGCGGGGGGCGGGCTTGCCGGTCAGCGCCAGATGCGTCGCGGCAAGGCGGGCGTAGATCCCCGACAGCGCGCGGCGGTACGGTTCGTCCTCGCGGCTCTTGCCCTCGTCGCCGCTCTGGATGGCGAGCGCCAGGACGCCTTCGGCGACAGCGCTGTGTTCGGTCGAGATCGACAGTTGCGCCCCCAGCGCATGGACCTTGTCGAGATAGTGGCCGAGCACCGCTTCGGCGGCGCGACCGAGCGCCAGGCGCAGCGAATCGGCGGTGACGAACGGGTTGCCGTCGCGGTCGCCACCGATCCAGGTGCCGGGGCGCAGGAACGAGGGCACCCGCTCGCCCAGCGCCCGGTCCCAGCGCGCGTAGAGCGCGGGGAGGGCGGGCAGGAACACGTCGCGCAGGTAGCTCAGCGCCGTCTCGACCTCGTCGGCGACGTACAGCCGTTCGCGGCGCAGGACGCGCGTCTGCCACAGCAGCGCGATCTGGCGCAGGATCGCGTCGTCGATACGGTCGCCGTCCAGCGTCTCGTCCAGCCCGCGATCCTTCAGCGCCATCAGGTCGGCGATGGTGTTGCGGTGGTCGATCATCGACTTGCGGCGGACTTCGGTTGGGTGTGCGGTCAGGACGGGCGCGATCAGCGCATCCTGCAGCAGCGCAAGCACCGCGGCGCGATCGACACCTTCGTTCGCCAGCCGGTCGAGTGCGTGGGCGACATCGGCGCCGTGTTCGGCCGCCACGCCCTGCCGGTCCTCGGCCAGATTGGCGAGCATCGAGAACAGCATGAAGCCGCGCGTGAAATCCAGCGTCTCGTCGAGACTCAGCCGATCGAGCCCGGTGTCGATCGCGTCCGCGCCCGCGACTCCGCGCGCGCGGTCGACGCTGGTCGCGCGGATATATTCGATCCGCTTGAACAGCGCCTCCCCGCCATAGGCGCGGATCACGTCGCCCAGAAGTTTGCCGAGAAAGCGGACATCCGCATTATTCGCGATGGGGGGAAGGCTTGCCATGTTTCTTTGTTGCGCCGCAGCGTATGCCGCGGTCAACCATGAAACGTTGACGCAGGGTCGAGCGTTTCTTACGTGTGTTGGATAGATAATACAGGAGTAGATCGATGCGGACCTTGCTGATCCTGGCGCCGGCGCTGTTGCTGGCCGGCTGCGGGTCGAACGACGGCGCAGGCGGTGACGACGGCACCCAGATCTCGATCAAGGGCGGCGACGGCAACGGATTCTCGGCGAACCTGGGCAAGGACGGCAAGGTCGCGGTCGACCTGCCGGGCTTCAAGGCGAACATCGACCTGCCGAAGGTCCAGCTCGACGCGAGCGATTTCACGCTGAACGGTGTCAACCTGCCCGAAGGGTCGCGGATCACGAACATGGACGTGTCTGGGAACAACGGCACCGGCGGTGTGAAGGTCAACTTCACCAGCCCCGTCGGCACTGCGGCGGTGCGCGACTGGTTCCAGGGCCGGCTGTCGAGCAACGGCTTCACGCTGAAGGCCGACGGCAACGACCTGACGGGCACGACGAACGAGGGCAAGGCATTCCGGCTGACGACGACGGACGCCGGTGCGGGTAAGAGCGAGAGCGTGATAACGGTGGGCGGGTAAAAATCCTCCCCGGCACGGGGAGGGGGACCAGCCGCAGGCTGGTGGAGGGGGCGGGCCGCGATGGCTGTCCTGTGCGGAGAA
>NZ_LMLB01000001.1:762172-764428 GCF_001421785.1 Sphingomonas sp. Leaf33
CCCGCGAGCGGGGAGGATTTATCCGTCCCCCAGCCGCTCGATATCCGCACCCACGCTCTGAAGCTTCTCCTCCAGCCGCTCGTAGCCGCGGTCGAGGTGGTAGACACGGCTGACCGACGTCTCGCCTTCGGCCGCCAGGCCGGCGATGATCAGGCTCATCGAGGCGCGCAGATCCGTCGCCATCACCGGGGCGCCGGCCAGACGGTCGACACCGCGCACGACCGCAGACCGGCCTGAAACGGAGATATCCGCTCCCATCCGCGCCAATTCGGGGACGTGCATGTAGCGGTTCTCGAAGATCGTCTCGGTCAGCATCGATGCGCCGTCGGCCTTCGTCAGCATCGCCATGAACTGCGCCTGCATGTCGGTCGCGAAGCCCGGGAAGGGGGCGGTCGACAGCGTCAGCGGGCGCAACTGGTCGGGGGCCGAGATGCCGATCGATCCCTTCTTCAGCTCGACGACGACGCCGGCATCGGCAAGCGCGCTGAGCGTCGTCGCCATGTCGGTCGCGTCCGCGCCGACCAGCTCGACCGACCCGCCGGTGATCGCGGCCGCACAGGCATAGCTGCCCGCCTCGATCCGGTCGGGCATGACGGCATAGGTGGCGCCGTGCAGCCGGTCGCGGCCTTCGATCGTCAGCGTTTCGGTGCCGATCCCGTCGATCGACGCACCCATCGCGACCAGCAGGCGGCACAGGTCGACGATCTCGGGCTCGCGCGCGGCATTTTCCAGCACGCTCGTGCCGCGCGCTAGGGCGGCAGCCATCAGCGCATTCTCGGTCGCGCCGACCGAGACGACGGGGAAGCGGAAGCGCCCGCCGGGGAGACGCCCGCCGGGCGCACGCGCGGTGACATAGCCCGCCGACATCTCCAGCTCCGCGCCCAGCGCCTCCAGCACCTTCAGGTGCAGGTCGATCGGGCGGTTGCCGATCGCGCAGCCGCCGGGCAGCGACACCCGCGCTTCGCCGCGGCGCGCCAGGATCGGCCCGAGCACCAGGATCGACGCGCGCATTTTTCGCACGATATCGTACGGCGCCTCGGACGAGGTCAGTTGCCCGGCGCGGATCGTCATCACCCGGCCGAAATCCTCGGGCCGCGTGCCCTGGATCGCGGTCGATGCGCCGAGCTGGTTCAGCAGGTGGCCGAACCCGTCGACATCGGCCAGACGCGGCAGATTCCGGAGCGTCAGCGGCTCGTCGGTCAGCAGCGCGCAGGGCATCAGGGTCAGCGCCGAATTCTTGGCGCCGGAGATGAAGATGCGGCCCTTGAGCGGGTTGCCGCCGCGAATGACGATACGATCCATGATGGCGCTTCTATCGTCCCCGACCCGTCAGGCAAGCGCCACGCTTTGTTCCGCTCTTGATCGACTTTAATGCGCTGAAATCCCTGCGCTGCTTCATGACCGACAGGGGTAAAGGGGGCGAGTACACGTGCCTGCGAGTTGTTTTGCCGATGTATTGGCTGCGCGGGTCGGGCTGACGCCAGCGGAGATCGACGCCTTGTCGCGTCTGGAGGACCGCCCGCGCGAGTTCCGCCGGGGGGCACTGCTCCAGCGCGAGAACGAGCGTGGAACCGATCTGTACATCGTCCGGCGCGGCATGTTGATGAGCTACGTCCTGCTCGACGACGGCAGCCGGCAGATCCTGCGTTTCCATTTTCGCGGCGACATGATCGGCGTGCCGGGCATGATCTACGGCACGTCGCCCGAGACCATCGCGGCGCTGACCGATTGCGAAGTCTGCCCGTTCGATCGCGCCGCGCTCAGTCGGCTGTTCGAGGAACATCCCCGCATCGCCGCGCTGATCCTGGCGTTCAACCAGGTCGAACGCGTCGCGTTGACCGACCGGCTGGCGGCGCTGGGCCGGACGTCGGCAAAGGCACGGGTCGCCGCACTGGTGCTCGACATGCGCAATCGACTGCGGTCCAGCGACCCAAGCGTCGTCGACAGCTATCCCCTTGGCCTGACGCAGGAGGAAATCGGCGATGCGACCGGGCTGACCGCGGTCCACGTCAACCGGATGCTGCGCCAGCTGGAGGAAGACGGCCTGATCGCGCGCGAAGCCGGCCGCCTGACCATCCGCGACGAACGTGCGCTGGCGCGGGCGGCGAATTACGTCGATCGCTATGCCGGGCTGGATCTCAGCTGGCTGCCGGCGGGGCGGTAGGCAGTTTTCAAATCCTCCCCGAGCTTGTCTCGGGGAGGGGGACCGGCGAAGCCGGTGGAGGGGCTTGCGGATCGGTCGAGGACGAAGGGCTT
>NZ_LMLB01000001.1:764456-768408 GCF_001421785.1 Sphingomonas sp. Leaf33
GGCCGCGGTCCCCCTCCCCCAGACGAGCTGGGGGAGGATTTATTAGTCCAGATTCGGCCTAAGCCACCGCGTCGCCTGCTCGATATCGACGCCCCGACGCACGGCATAATCCGCCAGCTGGTCCTGCCCGATCCGCGCGACGCCGAAATACGATGCTTCGGGGTGCCCGAAATAGAAGCCGCTGACCGCCGCGGTCGGCAGCATCGCGAAGCTTTCCGTCAGGCTGGCGCCGGTCGCATGGTGCGCGTCGAGCATGTCGAACAGCGTGACCTTCAGGCTGTGCTCGGGGCAGGCGGGATAGCCCGGGGCCGGGCGGATGCCGCGATACTGTTCGCGGACCAGCGCCTCGTTGGTCAGCTGCTCGTCGGGCGCATAACCCCACAGATCGGTGCGGACATGGAGGTGCAGGCGTTCGGCAAACGCTTCCGCCAGACGGTCGGCCAACGCCTTCAGCAGGATGTCCGAATAATCGTCGATTCCCGCCTTGAAGCGCGCGAGGTGCGGCTCGATGCCGTGGATGCTGACCGCGAAGCCGCCGATCCAGTCGCCCTTTTCGTCGATGAAGTCGGCAAGGCTCATGTTCGGCCGGCCCTCGCGCTTGGCGATCTGCTGGCGCAGGAAGGGCAGGCGGATGATGTCGGTGCCCTCGACCAGGTTGAGCATGTCGAAACCGCGCAGTTCGTCGGCGTTGAAATCGCCCTTCAGGTCGACGACGACATCGTCCTCGTAGCGCGCGCAGGGCCACAGGCCTGCAACGCCGCGCGCGGTCAGCCATTTCTCAGCGATGATCCGGTCGAGCATCGCCTGCGCGTCGGCGAACAGCGATGTCGCGCTTTCGCCGACGATCTCGTCCTCCAGGATCGCAGGATAGGTACCGGCCAGTTCCCAGGCGCGGAAGAACGGCGTCCAGTCGATATAGTCGCGCAGGTCGGCAAGGTCCCAGTCGCGGAAGACGTGGACGCCGGGCTTGGCGGGCGCCGCCGGCTTCTGGCTGAAATCTGCCTTGAAGCCGTTGGCGCGCGCCTTTTCGAGCGGCAGCAGGTCGTTCTGCCCCTTGCCCTCGCGCGCGGCGCGGACGGCGGCGTAATCGGCGTCGGTCTTCGCCACGAAGTCGTCGCGGATCGTGTCGCTGACCAGCGTCGTCGCGACGCCGACCGCGCGGGATGCGTCGAGGACGTGGACGACCGGCCCCTGGTATGCCGGCGCGATGCGCAGCGCGGTGTGGACCTTTGATGTCGTGGCACCACCGATCAGCAGCGGCATCGTCATCTTGGAGCGCTGCATCTCCTCGGCGACGGTCACCATCTCGTCGAGGCTTGGCGTGATGAGGCCCGACAGGCCGATCATGTCGGCGTCGTTCTCGTTCGCCGCCTCAAGGATCTTCGACCACGGCACCATGACGCCCAGGTCGACCACGTCGAAGCCGTTGCACTGGAGCACGACGCCGACGATGTTCTTGCCGATGTCGTGGACGTCGCCCTTGACGGTGGCCATGATGACCTTGCCCTTGCCCTTGGCGCCGGGCTCCTTCGCCGCCTCGATGAAGGGCAGCAGGTGGGCGACCGCCTTCTTCATCACGCGCGCGGACTTGACGACCTGCGGCAGGAACATCTTGCCCGACCCGAACAGGTCGCCGACGACGTTCATCCCGTCCATCAGCGGGCCTTCGATGACCTCGATCGGCCGGGCAAAGGTCTGGCGGCATTCCTCGGTATCCTCGACGACATGCGCGTCGATGCCCTTGACCAGCGCATATTCCAGCCGCTTGGCGACAGGGAAGCTGCGCCATTCGGCCGCCTGCTTCTCCGCCACCGCATCGGTGCCGCGGAAGCGCTCGGCGAGCGCAACCAGCCGCTCGCCCGCATCGGGATCGCGGTTGAGGATCACGTCCTCGCAGGCGGTCCGCAGTTCGGGATCGATCGCGTCGTAGATGTCGAGTTGCCCCGCATTGACGATCGCCATGTCCATGCCGGCGGGGATCGCGTGGTACAGGAACACGCTGTGCATCGCGCGGCGGACCGGTTCGTTGCCGCGAAAGCTGAACGACAGGTTCGACAGCCCGCCCGAGATGTGGACGTGCGGGCAGCGCGCCTTGATCTCGCGCGTCGCCTCGATGAAGTCGACGCCGTAGTTGTTATGCTCCTCGATCCCGGTCGCGACGGCAAAGACGTTGGGATCGAAGATGATATCCTCGGGGGGAAAGCCGATGCCCATAAGGAGGTCATAGGCGCGCCCGCAGATCTCGACCTTGCGTGCCTGGGTGTCGGCCTGGCCGACCTCGTCGAACGCCATGACGACGACCGCGGCGCCATAGTTCATGCATTTGCGCGCATGGTCCAGGAACTGGTCGACGCCTTCCTTCATGCTGATCGAATTGACGATCGGCTTGCCGCTGACGCACTTCAGCCCCGCCTCGATCACGTCCCACTTCGACGAATCGATCATCACCGGCACGCGCGCGATATCGGGTTCGGCGGCGATCAGCTTCAGGAAGGTCGTCATCGCATAATGCGCGTCGAGCAGCCCTTCGTCCATGTTGACGTCGATGACCTGCGCACCGTTCTCGACCTGCTGGCGCGCGACCTCGACGGCGCGGGTGTAGTCCCCGGCCATGATGAGCTTCTTGAACGCGGCGGAGCCGGTGACGTTCGTGCGCTCGCCGACGTTGACGAAGTTGGTGGAGGAGGTGGTCGAGGTCATGGGTCTTCTGCTCTTCGATCCTCCCCTGGAAGGGGAGGTGCCATCGCGTCAGCGATGACGGAGGGGTATAACGCTATCGAGGGGGTGACACCCCTCCGTCTGGCCTCTTCGGCCAGCCGCCTCCCCTTTTCAGGGGAGGATTGATTATGCCGCCATCGTGAACGGTTCGAGGCCGGCAAGCCGCGTCTGCACCGCCGGGACCGGCATCGCGCGCGGGGGTAGCCCGCGGACCGCATCCGCGATCGCCTTGATATGCGCGGGCGTCGATCCGCAGCAGCCGCCCAGGATGTTGACCTGGCCATTGTCTGCCCATTCCTTGACTAGCCCCGCGGTTGTCCGCGGGGCCTCGTCATAGGCGCCCAGTTCGTTCGGCAGGCCGGCGTTGGGATAGACCATGATGAGCGTGTCGGCCATCGCCGACAACACCTTCACATGCGGGCGCAGCTGCTCCGCGCCGAAGGAGCAGTTCAGCCCGATCGTCAGCGGCCTGGCGTGGCGCACCGCGTGCCAGAACGCCTCGACCGTGTGGCCGCTGAGGTTGCGGCCCGAGAGATCCGTCAGTGTCATCGACAGCATGATCGGTACGTCGCGCTCCAGCGCCTGCCCCGCTTCCAGCACCGCCATGATCCCGGCCTTGGCATTCAGCGTGTCGAACACCGTCTCGATCAGGATGAAGTCCGCACCCCCCTCCAGCAGCGCGTCAACCTGTTCACGGTAGACGTCCTTCAGATGGTCGAAGTCGATCTCGCGATAGCCGGGGTCGTTGACGTCCGGGCTCAGCGACAACGTCTTGTTGGTCGGCCCGATCGCGCCGGCGACGAAGCGCGGGCGGCCATCCCTGGCGGCGAACTCGTCCGCGATGGAGCGGGCGAGCTTCGCGCTCTCGACGTTGATCTCACGCACCAGATGTTCGGCACCGTAATCGGCCTGGCTGATGCGGTTGGCGCTGAAGGTGTTCGTCTCGGCGATGTCGGCGCCCGCCTCGAAGTACGCGCGGTGGATCGCGGCCGGAACCTCGGGCTTGGTCAGCGCCAGGATGTCGTTGTTGCCCTTCTGGTCGTGCGTCAGACCGAGCGTGCCGGCATAGTCGGCTTCGCTGAGCTTCCAGTTCTGGATCTCGGTCCCGAACGCGCCGTCGATGACGAGGATGCGCTGGGCGGCCTGTTCGAGCAATTGCTGGCGGGGTGTCATGTCGTCTCTCTCGATCCTCCCCGCTCGCGGGGAGGGGGACCATGCACAGCATGGTGGAGGG
>NZ_LMLB01000001.1:768469-771956 GCF_001421785.1 Sphingomonas sp. Leaf33
CTCCCCGCAAGCGGGGAGGAATTTACGCTGCCTCGGCGCGCGCACCCGCCTGCGGGCGCAGGCCCAGCAGGTGGCAGATCGCGTAGCTGAGTTCCGCGCGGTTGAGCGTGTAGAAATGGAACGCACGCTCGCCGCCGGCATACAGCTTGCGGCACAGCTCGGCTGCCACGGTCGCCGCGACCAGCTGGCGTGCGGCAGGGTGGTCGTCCAGGCCTTCGAACAGCCGCGCCATCCACGGCGGCACGTCGGTGCCGCACATCGCGGACATTTTCTGCACGGCGGCAAAGCTCATCACCGGCATGATGCCCGGTACGATCTCCGCCGAAATCCCCGCCGCCGCCGCTGCGTCGCGGAAGCGGAAGAAGGTTTCGGGTTCGAAGAAGAACTGCGTGATCGCGCGCGTCGCACCCGCGTCCAGCTTGCGCTTCAGATTGTCGAGATCGGCGGTCGCATCCGCTGAATCCGGGTGGCATTCGGGATAGGCCGCGACCGAAATCTCGAACGGGTGGAGCCGGCGCAGCCCCTCGACCAACGCGGCGGCGTTGGCATAGCCGCCCTCCGGCGACTGGAACGCGGTGCCCGCGGTCGGCGAATCGCCGCGCAGCGCCACGATATGGCGCACGCCCGCGTCCCAATATTCGTTGGCGACCGCGTCGATCTCCTCGCGCGTCGCCTCGACGCACGTCAGGTGCGCGGCGGCGGGGATGTTCGTCTCGCGCGCGATCCTGGCGACCGTCGCATGGGTCCGCTCGCGCGTCGTGCCGCCCGCGCCGTAGGTGACCGAGACGAAGCGGGGGCCAAGTGGGCTGAGCGTCTCGATCGACTCCCACAGGGTCGCTTCCATCTTCTCGGTTTTCGGCGGGAAGAATTCGAAACTGACCGCGGCGTCGCCCGCCACATCGGCGAACAGCGGGGCGTCCAGCGCGCGGCGCGCTTCTTCCATCACTCCCAGACTTGCCTTCACGCGGCCTTCACTCCCTTGGTCGCGGGCGCGGACTTGCGCGCCAGCCATAGTTTCACGGTCAGTTCGCCGCCGACCAGCGTCTCGGTCCGCACCGGCACGAGGCCCGCTGCCGCAAACCACCCGAGCATCTGCTCGTCGGAAAAGCCCAGGCGGACATGCGCGTCGCGGGTGCGCAGATCCTCGCGGTCATGCGCGTCGAAATCGGCGATCAGCAGCCGCCCGCCGGCATCCAGCACGCGCGCGGCTTCGGCGATGGCTTCACCCGGCGCCTCGGCGAAGTGCAGGACATGGTGCAGGATGGCGAGGTCGCTGTCGCGGTCGTCGAGCGGCAGCGCATAGAGATCGGCCTGGCGCAGCTCGGCGTTGCCCTGTTCGGCGAGCTTGCCGCGCGCGAGGCGCAGCATTTCCGACGACCGGTCGATGCCCAGCGCCCGACTGGCGCGCGGCGCGAACAGCTCCAGCATCCGCCCGGTCCCGGTACCGATGTCGACGATCCGGCCGAGCGGGGCGGGGCCGAGCACGGCATCGATCGCCGCCTCCACCTGCTCCTCGGCGATGTGGAGCGAGCGAATCGCGTCCCACTCGCCGGCATGATCTTCGAACCACGTCGCCGCCGATGCCGCGCGATCGGCGCGGACCGCGGCCAGACGCGCGCTGTCGGCGATGGCCCAGTGATCGGTCTCGCCCGCGTTCCAGGCATCCAGCGCATCCAGCACCGGCGCGATCCGCGCGCGGTCGCCCAGCGCCACGAAGACCCAGCTGCCTTCCTTGCGACGCTGCGTCAGCCCGGCATCGCCCAGGATCTTCACATGACGGCTTACCCGCGGCTGGCTCTGTCCCAGCACCTGCGCCAGTTCGCCGACCGACAGCTCCATCGTGCGCACCAGCGAAAGGATGCGCAGGCGCGTCGCATCGGCAAGCGCGCGGAAGATGTCGAGGGCAGTGGTCATCGCGCCTGCTGATATAAAGAAATCTTTATATGCGGTCAATTGCCCGAGATGACGCAACTCTTTTCGTTACGTCCGCGTTGCGTATCGTCAGTTCACCGAGAAAGGGACAATTTTATGAAGAAGATCGTGCTTCCGATGCTGCTCGCCGCCGGCCTGGGCCTGGGTGCGTGCAGCGACAAGACGCAGCAGTCGATGGCGAACGACGTCGACAATGCGACGGCGGACGCCAACGCGACGATGCAGGAAGCCGGCGACGACGTCGAAGCGGCGACCGACAACGCGATGCAGTCGGCCGAGAACGGTGCCGATCGTGCGGGCGCGGCGCTCGACCGTACCGGCGACCGGATCGAGAACGGTACGGACCGCGCCGTCGACGCGACCGGCCGTGCGCTCGACCGCGCCGCCGACGCGACTGGCAACGCGCTGACCACCGCGGGCAACGCCATCCGCGACTGATGATGCGACCCCTGCGCCTTGCTCTCGCCCTGCCGATCGCGCTCGCGGTCGGCGGGTGCGGGTCCGATCAATCCGCCGATCCGGGCGGGATGACGGCCAGTGAGGCGCAGGAGTTGAACGACGCGGCGGCGATGCTCGATGCCAATGCCGTCGACCTGAATGCCGTGACCGAGCCGGGAAACCGATCATGACGCCGCGCAAGCTGGGCTCGACCGACCTTGAAATCGCGCCGTTGGTGTTGGGTGGCAACGTGTTCGGCTGGACCGCGGACGAGGCGACCAGCTTCGCCGTGCTCGATGCCTTCGTCGCGGCCGGCGGCACGATGATCGACACCGCAGACGTCTATTCGGCTTGGGTGCCGAGGCATCAAGGCGGCGAGTCCGAAAGCGTGATCGGCCGCTGGCTCAGGCAATCGGGCAAGCGCGACCAGGTATTGATCGCGACCAAGGTCGGGATGCTGCCGGGCGAGGGCGGCGAGAAGCTGGCGCCGACGCGTATCGCGGCGGCGGTCGATGCATCGCTCCAGCGGCTCGGCACCGATCGTATCGATCTCTATTACGCGCACCAGGATGACGACGCCGTGCCGCAGGCCGATGTGCTCGAAGCCTTCGGCAAGCTGGTCGATGCGGGCAAGATCCGCGTCGTCGGCGCGTCGAATTTTCACGCCGCGCGCCTGAAATCGGCCAACGACATCGCGCGCGAGCACGGCCTGCCGCATTATCATGTGCTCCAACCCGAATATAATTTGGTCAGCCGCACCAAATTCGAAGGCGAGCTGGAGAATTACTGCATCGCGCATAACATCGCGGTGCTGCCCTATTACGGCCTCGCCTCTGGCTTCCTGACCGGTAAATATCGCTCGGCCGACGACCTTGGCAAAAGCGTCCGCGGTGGTCGGATGGGCGACTTGCTGAACGGCAAGGGTGCCGACGTGCTGGCCGCGATGGATGCGGTCGCCGACGAGACGGACGCGAGCCTGGCGCAGATCGCGCTCGCCTGGCTGATGGCGCAGGAAGGCGTCACCGCCCCGATCGCGAGCGCGACCAGTGTCGAGCAGGTGCGCGAACTGGTCAGGGCATGGGATCTGGAGCTTTCGAAGGATCAGGTCGATCGTCTG
>NZ_LMLB01000001.1:771999-873627 GCF_001421785.1 Sphingomonas sp. Leaf33
ATCATCGCCAGCCGAAATTCAGCCTTGCGCGTTTAACCTATCGCAATGGCCCGCTACGCTGCCCCGACCAAGAACCGCCTCCCCGCCGCACTTGCCGCGGTGGCGATACCCGGCGCGTTGCTGTGGGCGCTCGTTACCGGGCTCGGCGTGCGGTTCGACCCGGAGGCCAGCAATCCGCTGGACCTGTTCACCGTCACGCCCGAAAAGCCGCCCGAGCCGACCCCGCCCAAGCCGAAGACGGTCCAGCCCAACCGCGCGCCCGACCTGCGCAAGGAAGCCGCCGCCTCGCCGCCCAACCTGCGCAGCCGCGCCACCGACATTGTCGCGCCGAAGGTCGAGTTGCCCGTCCCCGTGCCCCCGCCACCGGTGGTGGTGGCACCCGCGCCCTCGGTCGGCGTCCAGGCGACGACCGGCTCTGCGCCGATCGCGGGTCCGGGGACGAGGGCGGGCGGTGTCGGCGACGGCCTGGGCAGCGGTGACGGCGGTGACGGCGACGGCGGTGGCGGCGGGGGCCGCGAAGAAACGCCGCCACGCTTCCGCAGCGGGCGTATCAGCGATGCCGACTTCCCCGATGCCCTGCGTGAAACCACCCGCGGCGGCGTGGTCGGCGTGCGCTACACCGTGCGCACCGATGGGCGCGTCGCGAACTGCCGCATCACCCGGTCGAGCGGCGAGCGGCTGCTCGACCAGGCGACCTGCCGGCTGATCGAACAGCGTTTCCGCTATCGCCCCTCGCTCGACGGCTATGGCCGGCCGGTCCAGGCCGACATCGTCGAGAACCACGAATGGATCAACGAGATGACGGAAGAGGACTTCCGCGAGCCGCCGCGTGAAGAGCGGCGGCGGCGGTGGTATTGAACGGGCAACCGGCCTTCGTCATTCCCGCGACGGCGGGAATATATTCTGGCTGATGGTGGCGGGTTTCACGACGACCAGCGACTCCCTGCGCGGGGATGACGAAGGTTGGCGGGCTGGGCGTCAGCCTCCCCAGTCCCCCGCCGCTGCCATCCACACCGCGATCGCCGCCGCCGCCGCGGTGTCCGCCCGCAGGATCCGAGGGCCCAGCGACACGCCGACCGCGCCGGGCACCGCGCGGACCGCGTCGCGCTCGTCGGTCGTGAAGCCACCCTCCGGGCCGATCAGGACCGCCGCCGGTCCCGGCCGCGCCCGCATCGCGTCATAGGCCGGCACGCCGCCCGTCTCATCCGCGAAATACAGGGTGCGCGCCGGGTCCCAGTCGCGCAGCACCGCGGGCAGCTTGGCGAGATCGGCCAGTTCCGGCACCGCCGTCCGTCCGCACTGCTCCGCCGCTTCGATCATATGCGCGCGCAGCCGGTCGAGGTTTACCCGATCGACCACCGTCCGCCGCGTCTCGGCCAGCACCAGCCGCGCGACGCCCAGTTCGCACGCCTTTTCCGCCAGCCAGTCGATCCGCCCCTTTTTCAGCGGTGCCGCGACCAGCCACAGGTCGGGCACCACTTCGGGCGGGCGCAACCGCTCGCGCACGACCAGCGTCAGGTCGCGCTTGCCGACCACTTCCGCCACGGCCAGCCATTCGCCGCTGACCCCGTCGAACAGCTTCACCGGATCGCCCGCCTTCGTCCGCATGACGGTGCCGAGATAATGCGCCTGCCCGCCCTCGATCCTGACCGCGGTGCCTTCGGACAGCGGTGTCGCGACGAACAGGCGCGGGGTCGATTGCGGCGGCCAGGCGGGGGTGGCGATCATGATGGTTCAGATGCCCAGTAGATTGTACTTAGTCGAGAGGGGTCACTTCTTCCCCGCGACCCGCGTCCACACCTGCTGCTTGCAGCCCAGCCGTCCGAACAGGCAGCCTTCGCCGACCAGCGTGTTCGCGCCCTCCAGCATGATCGTGCCCGAGACGCTGCGGTCGATGTCGGGGACGTAGACCTCGCCCTCCCAAACGCCGTCCGGGCCCTGTTCGAAATTGCGGAACAGCTGCGCGCCGACCAGTTGACCACCACGCTCGGCGACATCCGCCTTAGCCTTGGCATTCGCCCAGACGACCGTACCGCACATCGCCCCACGACCGCACGGCGCGGTCCGAATGTGGACGCTGTTTGCGGCGTTGCGCCACACGCCCTGCCATTTAGGCGCAGGGGCGGACCCAGCCGGGGTGGCGAGCAGGGCGGCGGTGAGCAGGGACAGGGCGATACGCATGGGCGAACTTTCCACAACAGACAGACGCGGCAGCTTTACGCTGCCTGCTTGAACAAGGCCTGTCCGGCCGGAGGGTTCCGCCACGAACCATTTTCCTACATCGCGGCAATCTGCCACAGGGCGGGGATGGTCCGTCGCCCGCCCCGCACAGCCGTTCGATGCCGATCGATGACAGTGTCGCACGTCTCAACTTTCTCAACTTCCGCGCGATGAAGGCGCCGCAGATCGTCCCCGACAGCGAACACCGCGGGCTGGTCGGACGCCTGCCGCCACGGGTGCGCGCCTATGCCCTGCTCGCTCGGTTCGACCGGCCGATCGGGTGGTGGCTGCTGTTCTGGCCCGGCGCCTGGGCAGTGCTGCTCGCGGGGGGCTTGCAGGCGCGCTGGCCGCTGATCGGGTGGTTCCTGCTGGGCAGCATCGCGATGCGCGGGGCGGGGTGCGTGTACAACGACATCGTCGACCGCGATCTCGACGCGCAGGTCGCCCGCACCGCCAGCCGGCCCGTGGCGAGCGGCGCGGTGTCGGTGAAGGCGGCGTGGGCGTGGCTGGTGGCGCTCAGCCTGATCGGTCTGGTCGTCCTGCTGCAACTCGACCTGCCCGCGGCGATCGTCGCGCTGGCCAGCCTCGCGCTGGTCGCGGCATACCCCTTCATGAAGCGGATCACCTGGTGGCCGCAGGCGTGGCTGGGGATGGTGTTCAGCTGGGCGGCGCTGGTCGGCTGGGTCGAGGTGACAGGGGGGCTCAGCCTGGCGGGCGCGTTGCTCTACGCCGGATCGATCGCCTGGGTGATCGGCTACGACACCATCTACGCGCTCCAGGATATCGAGGATGACGCGATGGTCGGCGTCCGATCGTCGGCGCGGGCGATGGGCGCGGCGGTGCGCGGCGGCGTTGCGGGCTTCTACGCCGCCGCGGTCGCACTGTGGGCAGGGGCGGTGTGGCTGACGCGGCCCGATCCGCTGGCGCTGGTCGCGTTGTTGCCGATCGCGGCGCATCTCGGCTGGCAGGTCGCGACGCTTAGCCCTGCGGATGGCGCCAATGCGCTTGCCCGGTTCCGGTCGAACCGCAACGCCGGGCTGCTGATGGCGCTGGCGTGCGCCTGCGTCGGCACGGTGCTTTGACCTTGAGCCCCCGGCTCCCTACCTGCCACTCATGCTGACCGCTTCCCAAGCCACCGATCACGCCCATCGCATCGTCGAGCGTGCCCGCGCCGCCGGGGCCGATGCCGCCGATGCCGTCTTCGTCGCCGACGGGTCGACCGCGGTCCAGGTGCGCGACGGTGCGCTGGAGGACGTCGGCCGGTCGGAAAGCTCGGAGCTTGGCCTGCGGCTGTTCGTCGGCACGCGATCGGCGAGCGTCGCGACATCCGACTTGTCCGACGACGCGCTCGACACGCTGGTCGATCGCGCGGTGGCGATGGCGCGGCTGGCGCCGGAGGACCCGTGGGCCGGCCTGGCGCCCGTCGAGCGGTTGTTGAAGGGCACGGCGCCCGACCTCGACCTCGACGACGGCGGCGATCCTGCGCCCGACGCCCTCAAGGCCCGCGCGCTGGCGGTCGAGGGCGCGGCGCGCAGCGTCGCTGGCGTGACCAAGAGCGACGGCGCGAGCGCATCGGCGTCGCGCATCGTCATCGGTCTGGCCACCAGCCATGGCTTCGCCGGCGGCTACACGCTCAGCAGCTACGGTCAGTCCGCATCGCTGCTCGCCGGGCCGACCGGCGCGATGGAGCGCGATTACGCTGCGCACAGCGCGCGCCACCAGAGCCTGCTCGAGGCGCCCGAGGCGACCGGGCGGCTGGTGGGCGAGCGCACCGCCGCGCGGGTCGGCTCGGGGCGGATCGCCGGTGGCGCGATGCCGGTGGTGTTCGACCGGCGCTTGTCGGGCGGACTGCTCGGCGCGCTGCTTGGTGCCATCGCCGGTCCGGCGATCGCGCGGCGGACCAGCTTCCTGCTCGATGCGATGGGCAAGCGCGTGTTTCCGGCCGGCGTCACCATCGTCGATGATCCGCACCGGCCGCGCGGCCTGCGCTCTCGGCCGTTCGACGGCGAAGGCCTGCCGGTGTCGCCGACCGAGATCGTCCGAGACGGCATGCTGGAGACGTGGCTGCTCGACAGCGCCTCGGCCCGGCAATTGGGGCTGGAGCCGACCGGGCATGCCACGCGCGGCGTCGGCTCGGCACCCGGCATCGGTGCGACCAACCTCTACATGGCCGCAGGCCATGTGCCGCGCGACACGCTGATCGGCGAGATCGACCGCGGCGTGCTGGTGATCGAGACGATCGGCCACGGCATCAACGGCGTGACCGGCGACTATTCGATGGGCGCGGCGGGCTTCCTGATCGAAAACGGCGAAGTGACGCGCCCGGTCAGCGAATTCACCATCGCCGGCAACCTGCGGGACATGTTCGCCGCGCTGACCCCGGCGAACGACCTGGAATTCCGCGGCAGCATAAATGCGCCGACGCTCCGGATCGACGGGATGACGGTCGCCAGTGCCTGACGTCGTCACCGCCATCGTCGCGGCCGCGCACGAAGCGGGCGCGCTTGCCATGCAGCGGTGGGACGAAGGCTTCGAGACGTGGGACAAGGCGCCTGGTCATCCGGTCTGCGCGGTCGATCTGGAGGTCGATGCGCTGTTGAAGGACCGGCTCGCGGCGATCGATCCCGACGCGGCGTGGCTGTCGGAGGAGACGGTCGACGATCCCATCCGGCTGGGCAAGCGCCGGCTGTGGGTGGTCGATCCGATCGACGGCACGCGCGACTATATCCGCCGCCGGATCGGCTGGTGCGTATCGGTCGCGCTGGTCGAGGACGGGCGGCCCGTCGTCGCGGTGCTGGCCGCCCCCGCCCGCGACGAGCTGTGGAGCGCGACGCTGGGTGGCGGGGCGGTGCGCAACGGGGAGGCGCTACGCGTCGCCGCTCGCACCCAGCTCGCCGGTAGCCGCGCCCCGACCGACAGCCTGCCGCGTGAAGATCGCGATCTGGTCGTCGTCGCCAAGCCCAACTCGATCGCGCTGCGCATAGCGATGGTCGCGGCCGGAGAAGCCGACCTGCTGGCGACGCTGCGCTGGGGCAACGAATGGGACATCGCCGCCGCCGTCCTGATCGCGCAGGAGGCCGGCGCGACGGTGACCGACGCGTTCGGTGGGCGGCTGGAGTTCAATACGCCCAGCGCCAAGGCGTTCGGCGTGCTGGCGACCGCGCCGGGCATCCACGACGCGGCGGTCGAGCGATTGGCTGAGCGGGCGGCGAAGGCGGCGGGTTAACCCTCCACCCCATCCTCGCGGTAGCGGATCTGCAGATAGCGCTCGCGAGTCGACAGGCGGTCGAGGTCGCCCTGCGCGAGGCTTGCCGACATCTCGCCGATCTCCTCCTCGATCAGCTTCAGCCCGTCTGTCAGTTGCTGGTCGGGCGTGCGCCCGTTACGTGGGGTCCGGCGCAGGGGTTCTGGGACGGCGGCGTAGCCCTTGACCAGTTCGGGCAGCTGCTCGCCGATCAGCTTGCGCAGTTCGACCGCGAGCGGTGCGCCATCGTCGAGGGCGGTCAATTGCGGCCCGAGCGTATCGAGCCGGACGCCGATCGCGTCGATCAAGGTCTGGGCAGGGGCGGGCAGGGCCGGGCGCTGGCGATCGAGCCAGGCTTCGGTCTGCACGGGCAGCGTGCGCAGGGGCGCGGAGGGTAGCGCCTCGGCCTTCACTTCGGGCACGCCGGGCGCGATCGCGAGCAGGACCGTCGCCGCGATCAGTAGTGCCATGACCGCCAGTGCGCCGAACATGCCGAGCGGAATGAAGAAGCCGACGACGATCGCGCCGATCACGATCATCGCATCGACGATCGCGATCCGCGCGACGCGCTTACCGATGTCGCTCTGGCGGCTCTTGCGCGACCGCATCGACGCGCCCCGCGAATTGGCGCGGGTGCGATCCAGCATTTCGGTGGAGCGCGCGATCTGGTCGTCGACCTGGCTCATCGGATCAGAGCGATTCCAGCTTGAACTGATCGGTCGCCGGACCCGCCACCCTGGCCTGCGCCTGGCCCTCGGCACGGGCGATATAGCCCTTCGATTTCTCGACCTCATTCGACAGGGTGGTGACCGTCGTCTTCATACTGTCGAGCGCTTTCAGCTTGAATACGTCAATCGCGTCCATCGTGTCGTAGATGTTCTGGAACGCGCGCTGGAGCGTCTCGATCGGGATGGTTGAGGCGGCGGCCTGTTCGTGGATCGTCGCGGTCTGCGACTTCAGCAGCTTGCCGGTCGAATCGATAATGTTCGCGGTCGTGGTGTTGAGCGCGGTGATCTGCTCGAGTACGAGGCGCTGATTGGTCAGCGCCTGCGCGACCGTCACGGCGGTGCGCAGCGCGGCCACCGTCGTGGTGCTGGCGCGGTCGACGCCCTTCACCAGTTCGACATTGTTCTTCTTGACCAGATCGAGCGCCAGATAGCCCTGCACCGTAACCGCCATCTGGGTCAGCAGGTCCTGCGTGCGCTGGCGGGTATAGAACAGCGCGGTCTCGCGGATCGCCTTGGCCTTGGCGGGATCGCTGTGGTCGAGATCGTTCGCCTTGTCCTCCAGCGCCTGGTCCATCGTCTTCGACAGGTGGATCATCTGTTCGAGACGCCCCATCGCGTTCCACAGATTCTGGCGCTCCACGTCGATCGCGGCATTGTCCATGAGGAGCTCGTCCTTGCCCGAGGCGAGGCTCTTCAGGATGGTCGAGATGTGCGTCTGCGACGATTTATAGCCGTCGAAATAGTCGCGCATCTTGTTGCCGAAGGGGATGATGCCGAACAATTTCTTGGATGACGTGAGGCTGCCCTGCTTGCCGGGATCCAGGTCTTCGATCGTCCGGCGCAGCGCGGCGAGATCGGCGCCGACGCCGCTGTCCTTGTCCATCGCCTTGACCGGGCGATCGAGGAAGCGGTTCGACTGGCCCGCCGCCTCGCGGATTTCACGCGCGCCCATCGCGGTGATGGCATCGACCCGCTTGCCGAATTCGGGCGAATTGACATCCTGCGCGACCAGGTCGGTCACGAAGGTATCGACGCGCTCCTCCAGCTTCGACCGGGTACCGGCATCGACCGGGACCAGTCCGGCAGCCTTTTCCGCCTGAACGGTGGGCACCGGATCGGGCGGGGTGAGCGTCAGGGTCGGTTCGGCAGTCGTCGTCTGGGTGGCCATGATCGCCCTTATCCTTTGTGCACTAGACACATAATACAGTTTGGCTGGCTGACAATGCTGGATACCGCTGCTATATATCAACCGCAAGGAGGCGGTGCGCGATGAACGACCTGAGCAACACGCCCAAGACCGCAAAACTGTTCTGGAGCGGGCGCAGCCAGGCGGTGCGCCTGCCCAAGGAATTCCGGTTCGAGGGCGAGGAAGTTCGCATCCGCCGCGAGGGGGGGCGTGTGATTCTGGAGGCAAAGGACGCGAACGATCTGTCGTGGATCGACCGCGTTTCCGGCAGCTGGGACGAAGATGCCGCGCAAGCAGCGCTCGACCGGCCCGGCCCCGAAACCATGCCAGAACCGCCCTTGTTCGACTGATGCGCTTTCTGCTCGACACCAATACCATCGTTGCGCTGACGCGACATCAGCATCCCGTGGTCCGTGACCGGATCGCCCTGCATTACGGAACGATCGGGCTGTCGACGATCGTGGCGCATGAACTTGCTTATGGCGCGTTCGTCAGCGACAGGCCCGAGCATCATTTGCGGACGATCGACGATCTCCCGTTCGAACGCCTGGACTTCACGGAGAATGACGCCCGTGCCGCGGGAGATGTCCGCGCGACGCTTCGTAAAGTGGGAACCGCGATCGGTCCGTACGATACCCTGATCGCCGGTCAGGCGCTTGCCCGCAGCCTTACGCTCGTCACCAACAACACCCGTGAATTCGCCCGCGTCGCAGGTTTGCGGGTCGAGGACTGGACCGCGGCCTGACCCCACCCCTTCCCGCAACGCAGCATTTGCGCTAAGGGCCCGCCCGTGAACGCCCGCGACTTACCGCGGCGCATCCCGGGATTTTCGATGAACCTCCGCAATATCGCCATCATCGCGCACGTCGATCATGGCAAGACGACGCTGGTCGACCAGCTGTTCCGCCAGTCGGGCACCTTCCGCGACAACCAGCGCGTCGAAGAGCGCGCGATGGATTCGAACGATCTCGAAAAGGAGCGCGGGATCACGATCCTCGCCAAGCCGACGTCGATCGAATGGAACGGCACGCGGATCAACATCGTCGATACGCCCGGCCACGCCGACTTCGGCGGCGAAGTCGAGCGCATCCTGAGCATGGTCGACGGCGTCGTCCTGCTGGTCGATTCGTCGGAAGGCGCGATGCCGCAGACGAAGTTCGTGACTGGCAAGGCGCTGGCGCTGGGCCTGAAGCCGATCGTCGTCGTCAACAAGGTCGACCGTCCGGACGAGCGCATCCAGGAAGTGCTGGACGAAGTGTTCGATCTGTTTGTGACGCTGGAAGCGACTGACGAGCAGCTCGACTTCCCCGTTCTCTACGCCTCGGGCCGCAACGGCTATGCCAGCGACGATCCCACGCGCCGCGAAGGTACGCTGGAGCCGCTGTTCCAGAAGATCGTCGATCACGTGCCGCCGCCCTCGCTCGATCAGGACGCACCGTTCAGCTTCCTCGTCACGCTGCTCGACCGCGACAATTTCCTTGGCCGCGTGCTGACCGGCCGCGTCCAGTCGGGTGTGGTCAAGGTCAACCAGCCGATCCACGCGCTCGACATGGACGGCAAGGTGATCGAGACGGGTCGCGCGTCGAAGCTGATGAGCTTCCGCGGGCTGGAGCGCGTGCCGGTCGAGGAAGCGCGTGCCGGCGACATCATCTCGCTGGCGGGCCTCAGCGTCGCGACGGTGTCGAACACCATTTGCGATACCGAGGTATCGATCCCGATCCAGGCGCAGCCGATCGATCCGCCGACGCTGTCGATGCGCTTCGCGGTCAACGATTCGCCGATGGCGGGTCGTGAGGGCACCAAGGTGACCAGCCGCATGATCCGCGACCGCCTGATGCGCGAAGCGGAAACCAACGTCGCGATCAAGGTGACCGAAGCGGCCGACAAGGACAGCTTCGAAGTCGCCGGCCGCGGCGAACTTCAGCTGGGCGTGCTGATCGAAACGATGCGGCGCGAAGGCTTCGAACTCGGCATCAGCCGTCCGCGCGTGCTGTTCCGCGACGAGAACGGCCAGAAGACGGAGCCGTACGAAACGGTCGTCATCGACGTCGACGAGGAACACTCCGGCACGGTCGTCGACAAGATGAACCAGCGCAAGGGCGAGATGACCGACATGCGCCCGTCGGGTGGCGGCAAGACGCGCATCACCTTCTCGGCGCCGTCGCGCGGCCTGATCGGCTATCACGGCGAATTCCTGTCCGACACGCGCGGCACCGGCATCATGAACCGGCTGTTCGAGAAGTACGGCCCGCATAAAGGCCAGATCGAAGGCCGCAAGAACGGCGTGCTGATCTCCAACGGCAACGGCGAAGCGCAGAGCTATGCGCTGGGCCCGCTCGAGGATCGCGGCATCCTGTTCGTCGGTCACGGTGAGGCCCTGTACGAGGGCATGATCATCGGCGAGAACGCCAAGACGGAGGACCTGGAGGTCAATCCGATGAAGGCGAAGCAGTTGACCAACTTCCGCGCATCCGGGGGCAAGGACGACGCCGTCCGCCTGACTCCGCCCAAGAAGATGACGCTGGAACAGGCGATCGCCTACATCGACGACGACGAGATGGTCGAAGTCACGCCGACGAAGATCCGTTTGCGCAAGCGTCACCTGGACCCGAACGAGCGCAAGCGCGCCAGCCGCGCCAAGGCCGCCTGAAGCGACGCCACAGCGCCAGCTGCGGCTGGCGCCCACTCAGGCGGCCCGGCCGGCGTCGCCAAAGCGACGACCGACGACGCTGCTTTGCCGCGGCGCGACTGAACCAAATAAACGGCCGGCGGCAACGCCGGCCGTTTTCATATCATCGTCCGGTCGGCGCCACCCGCCAGATCGTGTTCGCGAGATCGTCGGCGACGTAGAGCGCGCGGCGTTGCGGATCGAAAGCCACACCCACCGGGCGGCCGCGGGCCTTGTCGCCGGTGATGAAGCCGGTCACGAAATCCTGCGGCGGGCCGGCGGGCCGGCCCTTTGCGAACGGGATCCACGCGACCTTGTATCCGGCCAGGTCCTGGCGGTTCCAGCTGCCGTGTTCGCCGACGAAGGCGCCGTTGGTATAGTTGCCGCCGAAGCCGCCGTTCCGAGCGAACGACAGGCCAAGGGCGGCGACGTGGCTGCCCAGCGCATAGTCCGGCCGCGTCGCCTTGGCGACCATGTCGGGGCGTTGCGGGTGGACGCGCGGGTCGGCGTTCTGGCCCCAGTAGCTGTAGGGCCAGCCATAGAAGGCGCCGGGGCGGATCTCGGTCATATAGTCGGGCACCAGCCGCGGCCCTAGTTCGTCGCGTTCGTTGACGACCGACCACAGCGCGCCCGTTTCCGGGTTGATGTCGAGCGCGGTGGGATTGCGGATCCCGGTGACGAGCGTGCGGCGCGCACCGGTCGCGGCATCGATCTCCCAGATCACCGCGCGTTCCTCCTCCACCTCCAGCCCACGTTCACCGACATTGCTGTTGGAGCCGATGCCGACGTACAGGCGCCGGCCGTCGGGGCTGACCGTCAGCGACTTGGTCCAGTGGTGGTTGACTTCCGACGGCAGCTTCGTGATCCGCTCGCCGCGCGTCAGCCGCGTCGCGCCGTCCTGGTACGGAAAGCGGAGCAGGTCGCCCTGGTTGGCCACGTAGACATAGCCATTGGCAAAGGCGAGGCCGTAAGGCGCGTCGAGGTCGGAGATGAACACCGTCCGCACGTCCGGCCGCCCGTCGCCGTTCGTATCGCGCAGCAGCGTCACGCGGTCGCCGCCGGGCACGCTGGTCGTCCCCAGGCTCTTGATATAGCCCGCGATCACGTCCTTCGGGCGGAGCGCCGACGCGTGACCGCCGCGCCCCTCGGCCACCAGCAGGTCGCCGTTGGGCAGCACCAGCATCTGGCGCGGAATGGCGAGATCGGTGGCGATCGCGGTCGCGGTGAAGCCTGCGGGGACGGTCGGCACCGCATTGCCCCACCCGATCGGCTTGGCGATCTTCATCGGCGGGACGAGCGTCTGGTCCTGCGCGGGCAGTTGCGGGTCGGCGCCGGTTTGGTTCAGGTCCTGCGGCTGGCCCCCGCACGCGGCGAGCGCCAGCGGGAGGGCGAGCGCGACGATCTTGCGCGAGGTCATCGAACCATCTCCCGATCGACGGTGGCGGAAAAGCCGATCCAGCCGGCGACAAGGATCAGGCCGGTCGAGGCCAGCGAAAGCAGCAGGCCCAGCATTCCGACCGACGCCCAGGCGTCACGGCTATGCTGGAACGCGTTGACGAGGCCGAGCACCCAGGCGACCGCAAGGCCGGCGAAATACAGTCGCGCCGGTCCACGGTTGCGCCGCCGGAGCAGCAGCAGGAGCGACCAGAGCAGCACCGGCCCGCCGAAGACGAGCGCGAAGGTGATCATCCATGCCGCGAAGTTCGACCACTGCATCTCGGCCGTGTTCAGATAGGCGATGTCCGACACCAGCGCGCCGGTGAATAGCACGACGGGAAAGGCGAGCAGGATCGCGTGCAGCGGATGGAGCAACCCCGGTCGGGTGGCGGCGGGCATAGGCGGTCTCCGACGCCGCCCGGTTCTAAAGCGGCTCGAAGGGGGCAATGTGTGGGCGCGGGATTGGTTGCGTGGGCGAACACCGCCAGCCACTCACACCGTTCGTGCCGAGCGTGTCGAAGCACCGCCTTGGTCTTCGACCGGTCGGCATATGACAAGAAGGACAGCCCTTCGACAAGCTCAGGGCGAACGGGGGAGGTGGAGACGGTTACTCCACGACGCGGTGCAGCGCGCAGACCTTGTTGCCGGCAGGATCGCGCAGATAGGCGAGGTACAACTTGCCGAAGCCGCCGTCACGGATGCCAGGCGCATTCTCGATAGCAGTGCCGCCATGAGCGACACCCGCCGCGTGCCAGGCGTCGGCCGCTTCGGGGGACGCGGCGGCGAAGCCAATCGTGCCGCCGTTGGCGTGGCACGCCGGCTGGCCGTCGATCGGCTTGGTCAGCAACAGGGTCGCGCCATCGTGCCGGTACACCACGCGGCCGTAGGGATCGACGCGGCCGGGCTTCGCGCCGAGTGCGCCGAGCGTTGCATCGTAAAATGCCTTGGACGCTTCGATATCGTTCGCGCCGAGCATGATGTGACTGAACATGGTTTTGCTCTTCTTCTGTTTTGAAGTATCCGTCATTCCCGCGAAGGCGGGAATCCATCTCCCGGATTGGCCGCGGGGCTGGAGCGGGAGATGGACCCCCGCCTGCGCGGGGGTGACGATGATTAGTACACCACCACCGATCGAATGCTTTCGCCCGCGTGCATCAGGTCGAAGCCCTTGTTGATCTCTTCGAGCGACAGGACGTGCGTGATCATCGGGTCGATCGCGATCTTGCCGTTCATGTACCAGTCGACGATCTTCGGTACGTCGGTGCGCCCCTTGGCCCCACCGAACGCGGTGCCGCGCCAGTTGCGGCCGGTGACAAGCTGGAACGGGCGGGTGCTGATCTCCTTGCCCGCCTCCGCCACGCCGATGACGATGCTCGTCCCCCAGCCGCGGTGGCAGCATTCGAGCGCGGTACGCATGACCTCGGTATTGCCGGTGCAGTCGAAGGTATAGTCGGCCCCGCCGTCGGTCAGCGCGGCGACCGCCGCGATCGTCTCCTCGCGGCTCAGCCCGCGCGCGTCGATGAAGTCGGTCATGCCGAACTGACGGCCCCAGCTTTCGCGGTCCGGGTTCAGGTCGACGCCGACGATGCGGTTCGCGCCGACCATCCGCGCGCCCTGGATGACGTTCAGGCCAATGCCGCCCAGGCCGAAGACGACGACAGTGTCGCCCGCCTGGACCTTTGCGGTATTGGTCACCGCGCCAACCCCGGTCGTGACGCCGCAGCCGATGTAGCAGCTCGTCTGGAACGGGGCGTCCTCGCGGATTTTCGCGACGGCGATTTCGGGCAGGACGGTGAAGTTCGAAAAGGTCGAGCAGCCCATGTAATGGAAGATCGGCTGCCCCTTGTAGCTGAACCGCGTCGTGCCGTCGGGCATCAGGCCCTTGCCCTGCGTCGCGCGGATCGCGGTGCACAGGTTGGTCTTGCCGCTGAGGCACGACTTACACTGGCGGCATTCGGGCGTGTAGAGCGGGATGACGTGGTCGCCCGGCGCCACGCTGGTCACGCCAGCGCCGACCTCGCGAACGATGCCGGCCCCTTCATGGCCCAGCACGCTCGGGAAGATGCCTTCCGAGTCGAGCCCATCCAGCGTGTAGGCGTCGGTGTGGCAGATGCCGGTCGCCATGATCTCGATGAGGACTTCGCCGGGCCTGGGGCCTTCGAGATCGAGCTCGACGATCTCCAGCGGCTTTTTCGCTTCGAACGCAACGGCGGCGCGGGTCTTCATGTTTCAGTCTCCGGTAGTCGCGGAATCGGTAGAAGAAAGGACGGCCCTTCGACAAGCTCGGCGCGAACGGGGTAGGATGGCGCCATGTCGAAAATCACCTATCGCAGCTATCTGCGCCTGCCCGAGCTGCTCGACCTGCAATCGCCGCTTTCCGAGGCGCATGACGAACTGCTGTTCATCGCCATCCACCAGTCGAGCGAGATATGGCTGAAGCTGTGCCTGCACGAACTGCGCGCCGCGCGCGATGCGCTGATCGTCGATGACGTGAACACGGCGTTCAAGATGATGAGCCGCGTCGCGCGCATCCAGGCACAGCTGATCCAGTCGTGGGAAGTGCTCGCGACGATGACGCCGGCCGATTACACCGCGATGCGCGGGACGCTCGGCACGTCGAGCGGGTTCCAGTCGGACCAGTATCGATCGATCGAATTCCTGCTGGGCAACAAGAAGCCCGAAATGATCGACGTCCATGCCGGCGAGCCCGAGGTCGCCGCGGCGCTTGCCGGGGAGCTGGCGCGGCCGAGCCTGTATGACGAAGCGCTGCGCCTGCTCGCACGTCGCGGCTTCGACGTGCCCGCGGACCGGCTGGAGCGGGACTGGACCCAGCCCTATGCGGCATCGCCCGCGGTCGAGGCGGCGTGGGCGGCGGTCTATGCCGATGCCAAGACGCACTGGGACATGTACGAGCTGGCCGAGAAGCTGGTCGACCTGGAATATCACGTCCAGCTGTGGCGCTTCGGGCATCTGAAGACCGTCGAGCGGGTGATCGGGTTCAAGACCGGGACCGGCGGGACGGCCGGGGTCGCGTATCTCGCCAAGGTATTGGAGCAGGGGTTCTTTCCCGAGCTGTTGAGCGTGCGGACGGCGTTATGACGATGCGCGACACCGGCGTTTGCGCTGCCGCGTGCCGCTCGCTCAGTTCTTCATCCGCCATCCGCTCTTGAAGATCCACGCGATCACCGCGAGGCAAACGCCCATGAAGCCCGCGGTGAACCCTAAGCTCCACGCGATGCTGACGTCGCCCTGGCCGAAGAAGCTCCAGCGGAAACCGCTCACCAGATAGACGACCGGGTTGAAGAGGCTGACGGTGCGCCACGGTTCGGGCAGCATCGAGATCGAGTAGAAGGCGCCACCAAGGAAGGTGAGCGGGGTGATGAGAAGCGCGGGGACGAAGTTCAGCTGTTCGAAACTCTTTGCCCAGACGCCGATGATGAAGCCGAACAGGCTGAAGGCGACGCTGGTCAGGATCAGGAACGCGATCATCGCCAGCGGGTGTTCGATTCGCAAATCCACGAAGAACGCCGAGGTGGCGAGGATGATGAGGCCGAGCACGACCGACTTGGTCGCCGCTGCGCCGACATAGCCCAGCACCATCTCGAACGCGGAGATGGGGGCCGACAGCAGTTCGTAGATCGTGCCGGTGAATTTCGGGAAATAGATGCCGATCGAGGCATTGCCGATGCTCTGGGTCAAGAGCGACAGCATGATGAGGCCGGGGACGATGAACGCGCCGTAGCCGACGCCGTCGACCGCCTGCATCCGGCTGCCGATGGCGCCGCCGAAGACGACGAAATACAGGCTGGTGGTGATGACCGGGGTGACCAGGCTCTGCCACAGGGTGCGCAGCGCTCTCGCCATTTCGAAGCGATAGATCGCCCAGATGCCGTGGGTGTTCACTTTTCAAATCCTCCCCGGCACGGGGAGGGGGACCGCCGCCGCAGGCGGTGGTGGAGGGGGTTGCCCACCTGCCAGCCCACTCGTCGCACGCGCCCCCCCCCCCCCCCCCCNATGCTGCGCATGGTCCCCCTCCCCGCGAGCGGGGAGGATATGTGTGCCGCCCATCACGCCGCCTTCTTCGCGGTTAGGTCGACGAAGATATCCTCCAGGCTGGATTTCGACGTCTCCAGGTCCTTGAAGCCGATCCCCATTTCGCCGAGCTTGCGCAGCAGCGACGGGATGCCGGTGCGTTCGGCCTGCGCGTCGAAGACGTAGCGCAGCGTATGGCCGTCGTTTTCCAGGCTGAGGTGCCATTCCGCCAGCTCCGGCGGGATCGCGGCCATCGGGTCCTGCAACGCCAGGTCGAGCTCGCGCTTGCCGAGTTTCGCCATCAACGCCGCCTTTTCCTCGACCAGCAGCAGCTTGCCGCCGGTGATGACGCCGACGCGGTCGGCCATTTCCTCGGCTTCCTCGATGTAATGCGTCGTCAGGATGATCGTGACGCCGCGTTCGCGCAAACCGCCAATCAGCTTCCACATGTCGCGGCGCAGGGACACGTCGACGCCGGCGGTGGGTTCGTCGAGGAACAGGATGTCGGGTTCGTGGGCGAGCGCCTTGGCGATCAGCACGCGGCGCTTCATGCCACCCGACAGTTCCATGATCTTGGCGCCGCGCTTCTCCCACAGCGACAGGTCGCGCAGCAGCTGTTCGATGTAGTTGTCGTGCGCGGATCGCCCGAACAGGCGGCGGCTGAACTTGACCGTCGCCAGCACGGTTTCGAACATGTCGACCGACAGTTCCTGCGGCACCAGCCCGATCATCATGCGCGCGGGCTTGTAGTCCCGGATCGCGTCGTGTCCGCCGACGGTGATGGTACCGGCCGTCGGCGTCACCACGCCGCAGATGGTGTTGATGAGCGTCGACTTGCCCGCGCCGTTGGGTCCCAGCAGCGCGAAGATTTCACCCCGGCGGATGTCGAGCGTGACGTCGTCGAGCGCGTGATGGCCGGAGCCATAGGTCTTGCAGACGCCGCGAACGGCGAGGATCGTGTCCGGCATGGCTGGCCCCTTTGCTTGCCTAGCTAGGGTGCGATCCCGTGCCGGACAAGGACGGGTCGTGTCAGCCGCGGTCGCGCGCCGCCTTTACCGCCGTGACCAGCTGCTCCTGCGGGATCGCGCCCGACACGATGCGGTCGCCGATCACCCAGGCCGGGGTGCCTGTCATGCCGATCGCGCCGGCGGTGCGCAGGTTCCTGTCGAGTTCGGCCGCGGTCGTCGGCGATGCGACGACGGTCCGCGCGCGCGCCACGTCCAGCCCGGCCTTTGCCGCCGCGGCCATCACGGCGTCTTGCGTCGGGCGACCGGCGGCGAACAATGCGGTGTGGAACGGCAGGTATTTGCCCTGTTCGGCGGCGGCCACGGCCCACGCCGCGGCGGTGCGGCTGTCCGCACTCAGTATCGGCAGTTCGCGGTAGACGATCCGCACGCCCGGGTCGGACGCCAGAAGCTGTTCGATTTCGGGCAGGCTGGCGCGGCAGTAGCCGCAGGCATAGTCCATGTACGTCACGACCGTGACGTCGCCGTTCGGGTTGCCGCCGACCATGCCGGGGACGGGCGTGAAGATCGCGGCGCGGTTCGCGGCGACCAGCTTGCCCGTCTCACGCTCCTGCAACTTGGCCATCGCCTCGGGCAGGACCTCGGGATGGGCGAGCAGGTATGCGCGGACATCGCCGGGGGCGGGTTGCAGCTGTTGCAGGCCGAACGCGGCAGCCCCGCCCAGCACCCCGGCGAGCAGCAGGAGGGCGCCGAGCATCCACGGTCTTAGCGTCACCGGCGGCGATCCTTCTTTTCGTCTTCCCATGCGGTCTGCGAGACGAGGTAGATGTCCTGCGCGCGAATCCAGTCGCTGCTGCCCTTGGGCAGGCCGGTCATCGCCGCGCGTGACGAGACGAGTGCGGTGCGCGTGTCGCCGGTCAGGTTCGCGCGCTCGGCGGTCGCGAGCGCGGTGCGGGGCATGTCGCCCTTGCGTTCGTAGACGGTGCCGAGCTGCGTCCACGCCCAGGGGTTCTGCCCGTCGCGCTGGACGGCGGTCCGCAGCACTTTCTCCGCCTCGTCCAGGTCCTTCGGGTCGTCGGTCGAGACGAGCGCATGGCCGAAGGTGGTGGCGATCAGCGGGGCGTTGCGCGAGGCTTCGGTCGCTTCGCGCAACGGCGCGACGGCCCCCTTGGGGTTGCCCGCCTCCATGATGATCTGGCCCTGGAGTTCCAGGATATAGGGATCGTGCGGCAGCGCCTTGACCAGCGCGGCCGTCTCCACCGCGGCCTGATCGGGATAGCCCGACAGGTGGTAGGCATAGGCGCGGGCGTAATGCGCGGGCACCGACTGGTCGCTGGCCGGATATTTGACCAGCGTTTCCTTCGGGTCGTTGACGTAGCCGCGCAGTTTCGCCTGCACGCGCTTGAACCGCGCCTCGATACCCGCGTCGGATGGCGTGTTCCACGACGGCGTGCCGCGCGTCACCGCATCGAGTGCGGCCATGCGTTCGCCGGTCAGCGGGTGGGTGCGATCGTAGCTGCCTTCGCTCTGGCTGATGCCGTAGCGGAATTCCATGTTCTGGAGCTTCTTGAAAAAGCTGAGCATCCCCTTGCCGGTGATGCCGGCGGTGGAGAGGTAGCGCGCACCGGCGGCGTCCGCGCTCGATTCCTGGACGCGGGTGAAGGCCAGCAGCTTGCCCAGCGCCGCGCGCTGGCCCGCCGCCAGGATGCCCGCCCCGGCTTCGCCCGCGCCGGCCGCCATCGCCGCGACGCCCAGCACCAGGCTGAGGATGGAGATACCCATCGCGCCGTTGTAGCCGCGGTCCTGCAAGGGGATGTGGCCGTTGGCGATATGCCCGACCTCGTGCGCGATCACGCCCTGGACTTCGTTCGCGCTGGTCGCGGCATCGATCAGGCCGGAGTGGACGTAGACGATCTGCCCGCCCGCGACGAACGCGTTGATCGAGGGATCGTTGATGACGACGACCTGGACGTTCTTGGGGTTCAGGCCGGCGGCGGTCACGATGCCGCGCGACATGTCGGCGAACAGCGCCTCGGTCTCGGCATCGCGCAGGATCGATTGCGCAGCGGCGGGTTGCGCCGCCAGCACGGCGACGGCGGCCAGCGCGGCGACTCCGCGGCGAAGGAACTGGGTCAGGGGTGGCGCCATGGTGCGGGGTCGTGGCGATCCGGGGCTGAATGGGGCGTGAAGGCTATCGATCCTCCCCGCTCGCGGGGAGGATCGGTTTGGGTCAGGCGCCAAAAGTCCGCTGCCACCAGCCGCGGCGAGGGGTTTCGTCGAAGCCGTCGTCCGTACCTTCGGCCGGGCCGGCAGCGTCGTCCAGCGGGACGGCGGCGTCGGTTTCGACCGTCGGTGCGACCGTCACCGCCGGCAGGTCGGCGGCGTCGGCGGCAGGCGCGGCATCGGCCTTCTTGCGCGACGGACGGCGGCGCGGCTTGGGTGCTGCCTCGGCGTCGGCTTCGACCGGAGCCTCGGCAACTGGCGCCTCGACCGTCTCGGCCTCGCTTGCGGCAGGCGTCTTGCGGCGCGTGCGCTTCGGCTTGGCCGGTGCGTCCTCGGCGACCGGTGCCTCGACGGCGACAGGTGCCTCGACCGCGAGGGCCTCGCCGTCGATCGCGTCCGCCTTCTTGCGGCGCGAGCGGCGCGGCTTGGCCGGGGCGTCCTCGGCCACCGGTTCCGGTGCGGCGGCGACGATTGCCTCGGCCTCGGCTTCCGGCGACACGTCGTCGGCCGGCTGCTCGCCGACGAACTCGGCGGCCTCGGCACGATCACCGGCCTCGCGGCGACCGCCACGACGCCCGCGGCGACGGCGACGGCGGGGTTCGCCCTCGTCGGCAGCGGCCGTCTCGGCGATCGGCGCCTCGGCCGGCTCGGCGTCGGTGTCCTCGGTCACGTCGGCGTCGCTCTCGGTTGCGGCGTCAGCCTCGCCCTCGACCTCGCCGTCTTCGCGACCCTCGCCTTCGTCACGACCGCGACCGCGACGCCCGCGGCGACGGCGGCGGCGGCGATTGCGGCCTTCGCCGTCGTCGTCGCGGCCTTCGGGACGCTCGGCGCGCTCGCGGCGGGCCGGGCGCTCCTCGACTTCCTCGGTGTCCTCGGCCTCTTCGGCCTCCTCGACCTCGTCCTCGTCGTCCTCTTCCGGCAGGTCCTCGTCGAGATCCTGCATCGGTGCGTCGAAGCGCGGTGCGTGGGCGGGCGGCGGGCCGCTCGCCTCGACCGACATGCGCGCGCCCTCGACTTCGCCGTCCGACAGCACCTCGACCTGGACGCCGTAGCGGTCCTCGATCTCGGCCAGTTCGGCGCGCTTGTTGTTGAGCAGGTAGAAGGCGGCTTCCTGCGAAGCCCGCAGCGTGATGTTGGCGCCGCGGCCGCGCGCGGCCTCGTCCTCGATCAGGCGCAGCGCGCTGAGGCCCGCCGACGATGCGGTGCGGACCAGGCCCGTGCCTTCGCAATGCGGGCACTGGCGGGTGGAGGCTTCGAGCACGCCGGTGCGCAGACGCTGGCGGCTCATCTCCATCAGGCCGAACGACGAGATGCGGCCGACCTGGATGCGGGCGCGGTCGTCCTTCAACGCCTCCTTCATCGCCTTCTCGACCTTACGGACGTTTGATCCGTGGTCCATGTCGATGAAGTCGATGACGACCAGGCCCGCCATGTCGCGCAGGCGCAGCTGGCGCGCGATTTCCTGTGCGGCCTCTAGGTTCGTCGCGGTCGCGGTCTGCTCGATCGAATGCTCGCGGGTCGAACGCCCGGAGTTGATGTCGATGCTGACCAGCGCCTCGGTCGGGTTGATGACCAGATAGCCGCCAGACTTCAGCTGGACGACCGGATGGTACATCGCCGCCAGCTGGTCCTCGACATGCGCGCGCTGGAAGAGGGGCACGGGGTCGCTGTAATGCTTCACGCGGCGGGCGTGGCTCGGCATCAGGAGCTTCATGAACTCCTTGGCCTGGCGATAGCCGTCCTCGCCCTCGACGATGACCTCGTCGATGTCCTTGTTGTAGATGTCGCGGATCGCACGCTTCATCAGGTCGCTGTCGCCATAGACCAGCGCGGGGGCGGCCGACTTCAGCGTCTCCTCGCGGATGCCGTCCCACAGGCGTGCCAGATAGTCGAAGTCGCGCTTGATCTCGATCTTGGTGCGCTGGAGGCCGGCGGTGCGGACGATGCAGCCCATCGACGGCGGCAGCGCCAGGTCGGCCATGATCGACTTCAGCCGCTTGCGGTCGCCCGCATTGCTGATCTTGCGCGAAATGCCGCCGCCGTGCGCGGTGTTGGGCATCAGTACGCAGTAGCGGCCGGCGAGGCTCAGGTACGTGGTCAGCGCCGCGCCCTTGTTGCCGCGCTCTTCCTTCACGACCTGCACCAGCAGCACCTGGCGGCGGCGGATGACGTCCTGGATCTTGTAGCGGCGGCGCAGGTTCATGCGGCGCTCACGCAGCTGGTCGACCGCGCTGTCGTCGCCCCCGCGACCACGGCCGCGGCGACGGCGGCGCGACGACGATTCGCCGCCGTTCTCGCCTTCCGAGACTTCTTCCGAGTCGTCGTCGTGATCGGCGTCGTGATCCAAGTCGTCGTCGGCCTGCTCGACCTCGCCGCCCTCGTCACCGTGGAACTCGTCCTCGGCTTCGGCACGCAGCGCGGCTTCCTCGGCGGCGTGTTCCGCCTCCTCGCGCAGCAGCGCGTCGCGATCCTCCTTGGGGATCTGGTAGTAATCGGGGTGGATTTCGCTGAACGCCAGGAAGCCGTGGCGATTGCCGCCGTAATCGACGAACGCCGCCTGCAGCGACGGTTCGACGCGGGTTACCTTGGCGAGATAGATGTTGCCCTTGAGCTGCTTGCGCTCGGCACTCTCGAAATCAAATTCTTCGATTCGATTCCCTTTGACGACGGCCACGCGGGTTTCTTCCCGGTGGCGTGCGTCGATCAGCATACGCGTGGTCATTGTGAAGTCTCCGGGCGCGCGCTGCTCCGCAGCTGGGGCGCGGCGCGCGCATGTCTATGGTTCGCGGCCCGTGCGGTGCGCACCGGGCCGGGGTGAAGGCGAAAATACGAAGTGCGTCTGCTGACACCGCACACGCAGCGGAGACTTGGTCCGTTGCGACCGCAGCGCCCACGCGAACCGCCGGGGCGGTGCGGTGGAGGCGGAGCGGGGTATGCCTCATGGGTCAGCGTCAACCTGGTTGCGCGCACGCGACCGGACGGCCGCGGCGGTCTGTTCTAAGCGTCGGGACAGGCAAACGGGCGATCCCAAGTGGTTGGCCCACCTCCCGACTTGGCTTGCGTAGCACCCATGTGCCACCCCGGCAACCGTCGGTCGTTGCGCCGCCGCTACGGTGGTCGAACCGGCATGCGTTTGCCGCCTTGCCGGCAAAAAAATGCCGAACGGCAAATTTACCAGATCGCTCAACCCCGTTTTCGCGGACGCAGGCCTAGGCAGAGGGCACAGGGATCAAAGGGAATAACCCTCATGTCTTTTGGCTGGACCGCCGCCGGGGGCACGCGGCATAGGTCGTGTGTGCTTGCTTTCCTCGCCCTCGTCGCCGGGCTGTTCACCGGCGTGCCGAGCTGGGCGGGAACCGTGCGCGACATTCGTGTCGAGCGTGGCCGCATCATATTGACCTTCGACGAGCGCGTGGCGGAGGCGTCGAGCTTCGTCCTGAACGAGCCGCGGCGCATTGCGATCGACCTGAGCGGGGCGACGCCGGGCGGCAGCGCCAGCGTCGGCGGACCGATCGCCGGGGTGCGACAGGCGGCGCGCGACGGTGGCGCACGGATCGTGCTCGACCTCGATACACCCGCGATCGTCACCGACGGCCACTTCGGCGAGGACGGACGCACGCTGACGCTCCAGCTGAAATCGGTCGACGACGGTCGCTTCGCGCGGGCCTCGGCGGAGGGGCGCAGGACCTTCCTGCCCGACATGGCCTTCGCCACTCCGGCGCGCGCCAACGGCTACAGCGTCACCATGCGCGTGCCCACCGTGACAAAGGCGCTGCCGCTGCCGCGCGTCGTCGGACCGGCCGATCGCCCGCTGGTGGTGATCGACGCCGGTCACGGCGGGCATGATCCCGGTGCGATCTCGCCGGACGGGTCGCTTCAGGAAAAGGAGCTGACGCTGAAGGTCGCCCGGGCGATCCGCGACGACCTGGTGTCGTCGGGCCGCGCGCGCGTCGCGCTGACCCGTGACGACGACCGCTTCCTGGTGCTGCGCGAGCGCTACGAGATCGCGCGGCGGATGGGGGCGGCGCTGTTCATCTCGATCCACTGCGACAGCGCAGGGAATCCGGAAGCGACCGGTGCGACCGTCTATACCCTGTCCGAGATCGCGTCCGACAAGGAAGCGGCGCGCCTCGCCGCGCGCGAGAACAAGGCCGACGTGCTGGCCGGCGTCGACTTGGGCGACGCGGGGGCGGACATCTCGCAGATCCTGATCGACCTGACCCAGCGCGAGACGATGAACACCTCCGCCAGCTTCGCTCGCGTGCTCGGCCGCGAGGCTCGCCCGTTGATGCCGACCAAGGCGACATTCCACCGCATGGCGTCGCTGATGGTGCTGAAGGCGCCCGACGTGCCGTCGATCCTGTTCGAGACGGGCTATATCTCGAACCAGAACGACGCCGATTTCCTGGCGTCGCGCGAGGGGCGCGAGAAGGTGGCCGAGAGCGTGCGCCGCGCGGTCGAGGTGCATTTCGCGACGCGCCTGGCCGGACGTGGTGGCGTCGATATGGCATCGGCGGAGGAATAGGCGGCGGGCGGGGTGCTGCCGGGATCCGAACCTCTTTGTTTCTCGGTGCTTCCCTCCCGCCCCGCGGATCGATAGAACGCCCGCGCAATGCCCGATCCCCTTCCGACCGAGCCGCGCGCGGCGCGTGAACCCCGCGAGCCCGGCAGGATACGCCGGGCGTGGGCGCGGCGCTGGGTCCGCATCCTCACCTATCTGGCCGCGATCGGCCTGGCCGCCGTCGCCGGCCTGTGGGTCGCGGTGTCGCGCGACCTGCCGTCGGTCGAGAAGCTGCGGGCGTACGAACCGTCGCTGCCGACCAACGTGCGCGACCGCGACGGCCAGCCGCTCCAGAGCTACGCCCGCCTGCGCCGCGTCGAGCTGGATTATGACGAATATCCGCCGCTGCTGGTCCGCGCGTTCATGGCGGCCGAGGATCGCACCTTCTTCGAACATTCGGGGGTCGACTATCCCGGCATCGTCGCGGCGTTCATCACCAACCTGAAGAGCGACAAGCGCCCGATCGGCGCATCGACGATCACGCAGCAGGTCGCCAAGAACCTGCTGGTCGGCAACGAGGTCAGTTACGTCCGCAAGGCGCGCGAGGCGCTGCTGGCGTACAAGATCGAAGGCGCGCTGACCAAAGAGCAGATACTGGAGCTGTACCTGAACCAGATCGAGCTCGGCCGGAATGCCGCCGGCGTCGCCGCGGCGGCGCACGCCTATTTCGACAAGGAGCTCGACGAGCTCAGTCTCGCGCAACTCGCCTATCTGGCGATCCTGCCCAAGGGACCGTCCAACTATCAGCCCGAACGCCATTACGACCGCGCGATCGGCCGGCGGAACTGGGTGCTGGGCGAGATGCTGAAGAACGGCTTCATCACCGCCGCCCAGCATGCCGCCGCGGTCGCCCAGCCGCTGGGCACCGTGCCGCGGCAGAGCGTGCGCATCGACCATGACGGCGGGTATTTCGTGGAGGCAGTGCGCCGCGAGCTGCTCGAGCGTTACGGCGAGAAGAGCGATGCCGGCCCGTACAGTGTGTATGACGGCGGGCTGTGGGTGCGAACCTCGTTCGACCCGCGCCTCCAGGGCTTTGCGCAGGACGCGCTGCGCGCCGGGCTGCTCCGCTACGACGCCGGGCGCGGCTGGGCCGGACCGCTGGCGCATGAGGACGTGACGGCGGACGACTGGCGCGGCCGGCTGATCGCGGCGAACCTCGGCATCGACTACCTCGACTGGCGCATCGCCATCGTCGTGTCGAAGGGCAGCGGCAGCGCCGACATCGGCTTCACCGATGGCAAGACCGGCACGCTGTCGCGCGATACGGCACAGATGCCGATGCGCGGCGTCGGCGGAACCGCGTTCGCCGCGCTGAAGCCGGGCGACATCATCGCCGTCGCGCCGGTCGGCGCCGGCTGGGGCCTGCGCAGCGTGCCCAAGGTGTCGGGCGCATTCGTGGTCGAGGAACCGTCGTCGGGCCGCGTGTTCGCCATGCAGGGCGGGTTCGACAGCCGCCTGGGCAGCTTCAACCGTGCGACGCAGGCGATGCGCCAGCCGGGATCGACCATCAAGCCGATCGTCTATTCGGCAGCACTCGCCAGCGGCATGACCCCGGCGTCGATCATCGTCGACGGGTCGTTCTGCGTCTACCAGGGCGCGCGGCTGGGGCAGAAATGCTTCCGCAACTTCGGTAACATGCGCGCCGCCGGGCCTAAGACGATGCGCTGGGGCATCGAACAGTCGCGCAACCTGATGACGGTGCGCACCGCCGCGACCGTGGGGATGCCGCGCGTCGTCGATTACATCCAGCGCCTAGGCGTCTCGACCGGTAAACTGCCGCCGTACCTCTCCTATGCGCTGGGCGCCGGCGAGACGACGGTCACGCGGATGACGAATGCCTATGCCATGCTGGTCAACCACGGCCGGCAGATGAGTCCATCGCTGGTCGATTATGTCCAGAACCGCCGCGGCGGCGTGATCTGGCCGGAGAACTGGCGCCCGTGCGAAGGGTGCAACGCGCCCGACTGGGACGGCGGGGCCATGCCGCGCCCGCAGCGCCGCTGGCGCCAGGCGATCGACGCGATGACCGCGTATCAGATGGTCCACATCACCGAAGGCGTGGTCCAGCGCGGCACCGCGACCGTGCTGCGCGACCTGGGCCGTCCGATGATGGGCAAGACCGGCACGACGACCGGCCCGACCGACGTCTGGTTCGTCGGTGGCACGCCGCAGATGATCGGCGGGCTCTACATCGGCTACGATACGCCGCGGAACCTGGGGAGCGCGGTGCAGGGCGGGACGTTCGCCGCGCCGATCTTCAAGTCGTTCGCAGTGAAAGCCTATGAAGGCCTGCCGGTCGTGCCGTTCCGCGCGCCGCCGGGCATCCGCATGGTCCGCATCGACCGGATGAGCGGCCGCCCGGTCTACGGCACCTTCCCGACCTCCGACGATCCGAAGGCGGGCGTCATCTGGGAAGCGTTCAAGCCGCAGAGCGAAGGCCGTCGCGCGCGCCGCACGACCGCCGACGACCTGCCCAAGGCGCAGGCGACGACGACGGCGCGGCCGACCGAAAAGGCCCGCGACAGCGATTTCTTGCAGCGCGAGGGCGGTATCTACTAGGGCGTGTCCCGACAGCGGGGTTTTGCGCCCCGCCATGAATTTTCTGGAGTTTCCCGTTATGCGCGCCGAAGCGCAGGCTCACGTCGACACGATCAAGGATGCGCTGTCGCTGTTGCGCCGGTTCCTCAACTGGGACGTCGCGCTGCGCCGGCTCGACGAACTGAATGCGCGCGTCGAGGACCAGGCGTTGTGGAACGACCCCAAGGCCGCGCAGGACGTCATGCGCGAGCGCCGCCGGCTGGACGAGGCGATCACCGCGACGCGCGATATCGAAAGCGAGCTGAACGACACGGTCGAACTGATCGAGATGGCCGAGGCCGAGGGCGACGACGCCATGGCCAGCGAAGGCACCGAGGCGCTGGCGGCGCTGGCCAAGCGCGCCGAGGCCGATAAGGTCATGGCGCTGCTGGCCGGCGAGGCCGATGCCAACGACACCTACATCGAGATCAATTCGGGCGCAGGCGGCACCGAAAGCCAGGACTGGGCCGAAATGCTCCAGCGCATGTATACGCGCTGGGCCGAACGCCGCGGCATGAAGGTCGAGCTGGTCGACTATCACGCCGGCGAGCAGGCGGGCATCAAGTCGGCGACGCTGCTGGTGAAGGGCGAGAACGCCTACGGCTATGCCAAGACCGAAAGCGGCGTGCACCGCCTGGTCCGGATCAGCCCGTATGATTCCTCGGCGCGGCGCCACACCAGCTTCTCGTCCGTCTGGGTCTATCCGGTGATCGACGACAATATCGAGGTCGAGGTCAACGACGCCGATCTGCGCATCGACACCTACCGCGCGAGCGGCGCGGGCGGACAGCACATCAACACGACCGATTCGGCCGTTCGCATCACCCACTTGCCGACCGGCATCGTCGTGCAGTGCCAGAACCAGCGTTCGCAGCACAAGAACAAGGCGGAGGCCTTCAACCAGCTGCGCGCACGGCTGTACGAGCGCGAACTGGCCGAGCGCGAGGCGATCGCCAACGCCGAGAATGCGACCAAGACCGACATCGGCTGGGGCCACCAGATCCGCTCTTACGTGCTCCAGCCGTATCAGCTGGTGAAGGACCTGCGCACCGGCGTCACCTCCACCGCGCCGGGCGACGTGCTCGACGGCGGGCTCGACCCCTTCATGGCGGCGGCGCTGTCGCAGCGGGTGACGGGCGAAGCGGTCGAGGTGGAGGACGTCGATTGATGCGTGTCGCCACGGTGGTTCTGGGGCTGCTCCTCACCGCCTGTTCCGGCGCGCCGGTGACGCTTGCCAACAAGACCGACGAGCCCCGCTTCCCCGCGCCCGAGCGTCCGATCGCCCGCATCGTCAGCCCGCGCTGGTCGACGGAGGAAGCGCGCGACCGGCTGCGCGAGGCGGACAAGGTCATGGATCTGGCGCGCATCCAACCCGGCATGACCGTTGCCGACATCGGCGCGGGCGAGGGATACTACACCATCCGCCTGGCGAGCCGGGTAGGGGCGAAGGGCCGTGTGCTGGCCGAGGATATCGTGCCCCAGGTTCGCGATGCGCTGGCGCAGCGCGTGACGCGCGAGCGGCTCGACAACGTCAGCGTCCGGTTGGGCGAGGCGGACGATCCCGAACTGCCCGAGAACAGCTTCGACCGCGTGCTGATGGTCCACATGTACCACGAGATCGAGCAGCCGTACGAGTTCCTGTGGAACCTTCGCCCGTCGCTCAAGACGGACGGCGCGGTGGTGGTGGTCGATGCCGATCGCTCGACGCAGAACCACGGCACGCCGCCGGCGCTCCTGGAATGCGAATTCGCCGCGGTCGGCTACAAGCGGATCGAGTTGCGGTCGATGCCGTCGGCGGGCGGCTACATCGCGCTGTTTCGCCCCGAAGGCCCGCGTCCGGAACCGCAGGCGATCAAGCCCTGCCGGATCGCGGGCGGGGCGGGGTAGAACGCTGCTTCCGTTCGTAGCGAACGGCCTGGCTCACACCATCCCCATCGCCCGCAGGCTCGTCACGGCGCCTGCCGTCACGATCAGGTGATCGACCAGCCGCACATCGACCAGTCCCAGCGCGCGGGCGACGGTGCGGGCGTGGTCCAGGTCGTGCCGGCTGGGGGCCGGGTCGCCGCTCGGGTGGTTGTGCGCGACGATGACGCCGTACGCGCCGAAGGCCAGCGCGTCGATCGCCAGGGTGCGGGCCGGCACGGTCACGCGGTCGGCGTCACCGGGGATCATGCGCAGCGCCAGCACGCGCGCGTCGGCGGTCAGATAGGCGACGCCAGCCATTTCACCCGCCGCCCGCGCCAGCCCGGCGAACAGCGCCTGCGCCCGCGACAGGCGATCGATCGGGAGCGGCAGGGCGGCCATCGACCAGCCTGTTGGGCGCCGGGGCAGGACCGATCCACCGCAACCGCCGCGACTTCGGTGCCGAAACGGCGGCGATGCGTGCGGGCTTGGCGGCGGCGGGCGTCGGCAGTAACGGACGGGACATGACCGTGACGATCCGCACCGCCGACCTGATCGAGAGCGTCGCCGACGCGCTCCAGTTCATCAGCTACTACCACCCGATGGATTATATCCGCGCGCTGGGCGAAGCCTATACCGCCGAGCAATCGGCGGCGGCCAAGGACGCGATCGCGCAGATCCTGACCAACAGCCGCATGTGCGCGGAGGGGCATCGCCCGATCTGCCAGGACACCGGTATCGTCAACGTCTTCGTCGAATGGGGCATGGACTGCGTGCTCGACGATACCTCACGCAGCTTGCAGGAGGTCGTCGACGAAGGCGTCCGCCGCGCCTACCTCCACCCGGAGAACAAGCTGCGCGCGTCGGTGCTGGCCGATCCCGCCTTCACGCGGCGCAATACGAAGGACAACACGCCGTCTGTTCTCCACGTCACGATGGTGCCGGGCAGCAAGGTTTCGATCGACGTCGCGGCCAAGGGCGGGGGCAGCGAGAACAAGTCCAAGTTCAAGATGATGAACCCCAGCGATTCGATCGTCGACTGGGTGCTGGAAATGCTGCCGCAGATGGGCGCGGGCTGGTGCCCGCCCGGGATGCTCGGCATCGGCATCGGCGGCACGGCGGAGCACTGCGTGCTGCTCGCCAAGCAGGCGCTGATGGAGCCGATCGACATGGGGCCGCTGAAGGCGCGGGGGCCCCAGAACGATATCGAGGCGCTGCGCATCGAAATCTTCGACAAGGTCAATGCGCTGGGCATCGGCGCGCAGGGACTGGGTGGCCTGTCGACCATACTCGACGTGAAAATCCTGGACGCGCCGTGCCACGCGGCGGGCAAGCCGGTCGCGATGATCCCGAATTGTGCCGCGACCCGCCACGCGCATTTCACGCTCGACGGGTCGGGGCCATCGTTTCTGGAGGCGCCGAAGCTGGAGGCGTGGCCCGACGTCAACTGGACGCCGGACAAGGCCGCCAAGCGCGTCGATCTCGACACGCTGACGCCCGAGGAAGTGCAGGGCTGGAAGCACGGCGACCGCCTGCTCCTGAACGGCAGGATGCTCACGGGCCGCGACGCCGCGCACAAGCGGATCGCGGACATGCTGGCGAAGGGCGAGGAGCTGCCGGTCAGCTTCAGGGGCCGCGTGATCTACTATGTCGGGCCGGTCGATCCGGTCGGCGAAGAGGTCGTCGGTCCGGCGGGCCCCACCACGGCGACGCGCATGGACAAGTTCATGCGCATGATGCTCGACCAGGGCCTGCTCGCTTGTGTCGGTAAGGCCGAACGCGGCCCCGCCGCGACGCAGGCGATCGCCGAGCACAAGTCCGCCTATCTGATGGCCGTAGGCGGCGCGGCGTATCTGGTCGCCCGTGCGATAAAGGGCAGCAGGGTCGTCGGGTTCGAGGACCTGGGCATGGAAGCGATCTACGAATTCGAGGTCGCCGACTTCCCCGTCACGGTCGCGGTCGACAGCGACGGGGCGAATGTCCACCAGCTCGCCCCGCTGGTGTGGCGGGACAGGATCGCGAAGGAAGGGTTGCTGCAGCCGGCCTGAGGACGGCTTACAGCAACTCGTCTTCGGGGTCCGGCATCGGAACCATGAACTCGGCATAGGTTGTCGGCAGCGCAAGCATCGCAAACAGCAGAGCAAAGCCGATCGACAGCCACTGGCGCGTCGAACTCGGCAGCGGCCAGCCGTGATATTCGCCGATGGCAAGCCACAGGAACAGGCAGCCCAGTAGCACGAAGACGGTGAGATAGGCCCGACGCATCGCCGCGGCGATCGCAGCGCGCTCGAACTCGTCGTACTGCGCCATGCCGCGTTCGGTGAAGCTTGTGTCCCGCATGAACGGCGATCGCATCGTTCCGACAAGCAGCGGCACCATGAAGGGGAGAGTGTTCGGCAAGGTACCGGACGCGCCGGATGAGAGCATCTCCGCGATCGGCAGCACGGCAAGGACTGCCAAGCTACCGGCCAGGAGCCAGCGCGTGGAGGCGCGCCGTGGTCGATTTTTCATCTCCTCCGCAGTCCATTTGCGAAAGTCGAGCGACATCACAGATCTCCGGCACGACGCAGCGCGTCGCTGAGCGAGGGAAATGGGGTGAAGGAAAAAACGGCCTCGACCGGCACATCGAACCAGGCAGCGATCCGCAGGCCGAGTTCCAGGCTCGGGGCGTAGTCGCCGCGTTCGAGATAGCCGATCGTCTGCGGATTGACGCCGACCGCCTCGGCAAGATCGCGGCGGGATATGCCACGTTCGGTCCGGAACACCGCGATGCGATTGTAGATCGCGATCTTGTCCGATGATGATGACATATTGTTTATAGACAACAATTCGTCATGTTGGTCAACAAAGACAGGCGGGCCGCCCTTTCGGACGACCCGCCTGCCGTTACGCAAGATTACCGGGCCCGGCTTACGTCACCGGGCCGAAGCGTCATCCGCTTAGAAGTGGGTGACCACACCCAGCGTCGGACGGAAGCTGTGGGCATTGCCGAACGTCGACACTTCGCCGCGCAGGCGGAAGCCCGAATTGCCGGTGATGCCGCCCAGGCCGATGCTCTTCGGACCGACCTCGAAGCCGATGCCGTAGGTCACGTCATCATAGTCGCGGTTGGTCGGGACGCGCTTGGCGAAGTTCACCCACTGATAGCCGACCTTGCCGTAGATCAGCCCCGAGTCACCGGCACGCAGGCCGAAACGGCCGGCGGCACCATACTGCCAGTCGATGTCGCCCGACACGCCCTTGGCGACGTTACCTTCGGCGCCGACGAATACCGGGCCCAGCGGGATATTCACGCCGACCAGACCTTCGACCAGGCTGCCGTTCAGCTTGTCGCGACGGTTGACCGGCGGGATGCCTGCGCGGTTGCCTTCGCTGTCGAACTGCTCCCAGCCGCCACGGATGCCGAAATACGGCTCGATGCCGAACGCGCGGGTGCCGTCCGGCGCCGCGACGGTTTCGGTCGGGGCGGTGCTCGCGTCCTGCGCGAACGCGGGCGCAGCAACAGTCATGGCCGCAAGCGCGGCAGCGGTCAGGATCTTACGCATAGAAAACCTTCTTCGTTACAGTGTCGGACTTTGGGCTCATCGATTGTGGCGAGCCCCGTCCGTCTAGGGACATGCTGAATGCCGATCCCTCGGCTTTGTTGCGCTGCGATGCGAAATAAACGGCGGAAAACCGACCTTGTTGCATTTCCGCCACGGTTTCTTGCTGCATCATGAACGAAATGCGGCGATGCGGTGGCATCGATCTGTCACAGCAATGTCGATCAAGCTCTGTCGCTCTGGAACCCGGCATCGACCCCGGCGATAAGCACATATGACTCGTATCCTTCGCCTGTCCGGCGCGATCCTGCTCTGGTTTTTGATCGCCGGGTTGCTGGCGGTTGTGATCGTGCCCCGCTTCCTCGACCGGCGGTATTACGACGGCCCGGCAACCGGCCATTTCGATGGCGAGCGGTTCTTCAATCCGGACGGCGAAGATACGATCCGCCTGCCCTCGGGCGGCGGCCGCGGCGGGTTCTTGTGGAACCAGGCGACCGGCAGCCGCGGGCGACCGGCCTGGCCGGCGCAGGTCGCGGTAACGCCGACGCGACCGGCGCCGCGGGTCGAGAGCGATGCGATGGTCGCGACCTGGGTCGGTCATGCGACCGTCCTGATCCAGACCGCGGGCCTCAATATCCTGACCGATCCGGTATGGAGCGAGCGCGCCGGGCCGTTCGGCTTCGGCCCGAAACGGGTGGCGCCGCCGGGCATCGCGCTGGTCGACCTGCCGCGGATCGACGTGATCGTCGTCAGCCACAATCACTACGATCACATGGATCTTGCGACGCTGAAGCGGCTGTGGGGCCGTGATCGCCCACTGATCGTCACCGCGCCCGGCAACGATGCGATCCTGCGGGACAACGGCATTGCCACGAACGCGGGCGGAAAGCCGGACTGGGGACAGTCGGTTGCCATCGACGACCGCGCCTGCCTGAACCGACCACAGGTGTCGACAGGTTGCCCCGAGCGGGGCCGCGTATACCTGACCCGCAACCATCATTGGTCCAGTCGCTGGTTCACGGATCGCGATCGCGCGCTGTGGTCGAGCTTCGTCATCACGCTGCCGGGCGGCAACATCTTCTTTGCCGGCGACACGGGCTTCGGCGACGGACGCTGGCCGGGCGAAGCCGCGGCGCTCGGCCCCATCCGGCTGGCGATCCTCCCGATCGGTGCGTTCCGCTTCACCCCGGGCCAGATGGGAACGGGCAGCCACATCGGCCCGCTCGACGCGGTCGAGGTCTATCGCCGGCTGGGCGCGCAGACCGCGATCCCGATCCACTGGGGCACGTTCCGCCTGAGCTACGAGGCGTACGACACGCCACCCAGACTGCTGGCGGCGGCGATGCGCTGTACCGGGCAACGCGGCTTCGCGCCGGTCGCGATCGGGGTGCCGTTTGCCGTTCCGCCACTGGGCAACGGGCAAGCGTCCGCGCCGCCGATGGAGCGGAACGCGCTGCTCCGCTGCCTCGACACGCCCGCGGTACGCTCGCTGCGCTGACCCACTGGAACGAAACCGCAACAGGGCCCATATACCGGCCATGGCAATCCAGATCCGCAAGAGCCTCGCCGAGCCGGAAACCGACCAGAGCTTCGTGCCGCATCGCCCGGCACGTCCACCCAAGGCGGAAGGGGGGCGACGGTTCGAAATCGTCAGCGAATACCAGCCGTCCGGCGACCAGCCGACGGCGATCCAGGAACTGGTGACGCAGGTCGAAGCCGGCGAGCGTGACCAGGTGCTGCTGGGCGTCACCGGATCGGGCAAGACCTTTACGATGGCGCAGGTGATCGAGCGCGTGCAGCGCCCCGCGCTGATTCTCGCGCCGAACAAGATCCTGGCGGCGCAGCTCTATGGCGAGATGAAATCGTTCTTCCCGAACAACGCGGTCGAATATTTCGTCAGCTACTACGATTATTACCAGCCCGAGGCCTATGTGCCGCGGTCGGATACCTATATCGAAAAGGAAAGCTCGACCAACGAGGCAATCGACCGGATGCGCCATTCGGCGACGCGGTCGCTGCTGGAGCGCGACGACGTTATCATCGTCGCGTCGGTCAGCTGCCTCTATGGTATCGGCTCGGTCGAAACCTATTCGGCGATGATCTTCGACCTTAAGAAGGGCCAGTCGGTCGACCAGCGCGAGATCGTCCGCAAGCTGGTCGCGCTGCAGTACAAGCGCAACGACGCCGCCTTCCAGCGCGGCAATTTTCGCGTGCGCGGCGACAATCTCGAGATATTTCCTTCGCACTATGAGGACAGCGCGTGGCGCGTGTCGTTCTTCGGCGACGACATCGAGGAGATCGTGGAATTCGATCCGCTGACCGGCAAGAAGGTCGCCAGCCTGGATTACGTCCGCGTCTATGCCAACAGCCACTATGTGACGCCCGGGCCGACGCTGAAACAGGCGACCGAAGCGATCAAGTTCGAGCTGGCAGACCGGCTGCAGGAACTGGTGACGGAAGGGAAACTGCTGGAGGCACAGCGGCTGGAGCAGCGTACGAATTTCGACCTAGAGATGATCGCGGCGACGGGCAGTTGCGCAGGAATCGAGAACTACAGCCGCTTCCTGACCGGGCGGATGCCGGGCGAGCCGCCGCCCACCTTGTTCGAATATCTGCCCGAGAACGCGCTGCTGTTCGTCGACGAAAGCCACCAGACGATCGGCCAAATCAACGGCATGTCGCGCGGCGACCACCGTCGTAAGATCACGCTGGCGGAATATGGCTTCCGGCTTCCCTCGGCGATCGACAACCGCCCTTTGCGGTTCAACGAGTGGGACGCGATGCGCCCGCAGACGACCTATGTCTCGGCGACGCCGGGCGAATGGGAGATGGAGCAGACCGGCGGCGTCTTCGCCGAACAGGTCATCCGCCCGACGGGGCTGATCGACCCGCCGGTCGAAATCCGGCCGGTCGAGGAGCAGGTTCAGGACCTGATCCAGGAGTGCAAGAAGACCACCGACATGGGCTACCGCACCCTCGTCACCACGCTGACCAAGCGGATGGCCGAGGACCTGACCGAATACATGCACGAGGCGGGTCTGAAGGTCCGCTACATGCACTCCGACGTCGAGACGCTGGAGCGGATCGAGCTGATCCGTGACCTCAGGCTGGGGGTGTACGACGTGCTGATCGGCATCAACCTGCTGCGCGAGGGGCTCGACATCCCCGAATGCGGACTGGTCGCGATCCTGGATGCGGACAAGGAAGGCTTCCTGCGTTCCGAAACCTCGCTGATCCAGACCATCGGCCGCGCCGCGCGTAACGTGGAGGGGCGGGTGATCCTCTATGCCGACCGCATGACCGGCAGCATGGAACGCGCGATCAACGAAACGAACCGCCGCCGCGAGAAGCAGCAGGCGTACAACGCCGAACACGGCATCACGCCCACGACGATCAAGCGAAACATCGGCGACATCATCGCCCATGTCGCATCGAAGGATCAGGTGACGGTCGAGATCGACGAGGACCGCCCGCACATGGTCGGCCACAACCTGCGCGCGTACATCGAGGAGCTCGAAAAGAAGATGCGCGATGCCGCGGCGAACCTGGAATTCGAGGAGGCCGGACGCCTGCGCGACGAAATCCGCAGTCTGGAGCAGGAGGAACTCGGCCTGCCGGTCGAGGAACACCGCGCGCCGGTGATGGGCCGCTCGAACGAAGGCAAGCCCGGCACGCGCAAGACGCGCTATGGCAAGCAGCAGAAGACGCGGATGGCGGGGGGCTCGCGGCGGGCGCGGTGACGCCCCGGAAGGCGTTCCGGGGCGAACAGCGTCTGTTATCACTTCAATATTCTCGTACTGATATGGAGGCAGTACGATGACCAAGATCGGCAAACTTTATGCGTCGGTTCTGACCAACCCGGGCGGCACGCTCAACTTTCGCGACTTCGAGCGATTGGTTCTCGCTGCTGGCTTCGTGCTGATGCGCATCCGTGGTAGTCACAGGGCCTATCGTCACGCAGCCGCCGACAGACTTTTGGTGATCCAGCCGCGCGGCAAGGAGGCCAAGCCCTATCAGGTGCGGGAATTTCTCGATATGATCGAAGAATATCAGCTGACGGTGGAAGATTGATGGACCATCGCTACCATATCAACGTGTTCTGGTCGGCCGAAGATTCTTGCTGGATTGCAGACGTGCCCGATCTTCGTCCGTGCTCCGCGCATGGGAGGACCCCGATCGAGGCAATGGAGGAAGCTCAGGTTGCGATCGACTTGTGGCTGGAGGTCGCGCAGGAAACGGGGCTACCGATCCCGGAGCCCCGCTACCGTCCTGCAATCTACGCCGTTCGCGCCGCCTGACGCTCAACCCTCGCGCAGGTCCTCGGTCCTCGTGCCGTAATAGCCCGCGACTCGGTCGGCGTAGGCCTGGTCGAACGTCGGCGCGGTGTTCGCCCAGCTCGGGCCGCCTTCCAGCAGGCGCTTGTCGACGGTGATCGTGTAGAGGTCGTGCGCGATGTCGTAGGTCAGCAGTTCGAACGGCACGGCGTAGAAGCTCTTACCCATCCCCAGGAAGCCACCCAGGCTCAGCACGGCGTGCGTGGTGCGGCCGGTGCCCTTGTGGACCATCAGCGCGTGGACCGTGCCGACGCTGTTGCCGTCGCGGCTCTGGACCTTCAGCGTGTTGGCGACGCTTGCCTGGACCAGCAGGATCGTGCCGGCGTCGATTTCGGTGGTCATCTCTTTCAATCCTGATTCAGGTTGGGTGTGTCGTCTTGGGGGAACCGGCGGGGCGGGGCTCGGTTCCCCCGCGGCGCATACCGTCCCGACCGATCGGTGGTTGAGGCGGGCGGTGCACTCGTCCATGACGGAGCCGTGATGCGTCCTTTCCTCCTCGCCGGCCTGGCCGGATCGATCGCCCTGTCCGCCTGCGTGCCCACGGCTGAGGCGCCGCCGCCCGCGCCTGCGCGGCCGATTCCCCGGCCGGTCCGGATGCCGGTGGCCACGATCCCTGCACCGCCGCCGTCGTCGGACTGGCGCGACTGGGCGCTGACGCCGGGGACGTGGCGCTATGCGGCCGATCCGCGCGGCAGCCGGGCGACGTTCGGACAGGGCGGGGTGCCGGTCCTGACGCTGACGTGCGATCGCGCCGGCACTGTCGTGCGGATGGTGCGCGGCGGAACCGCGACGACGACGCTGACCGTGCGGACCAGCACGACCGCGCGCAGCCTGGCCGCGCAGACGGTAGCGGGCGGGGTGGAGGCGGTGCTGCCCGCTGGCGATCGCCTGCTAGATGCGATGGGGTTCAGTCGCGGCCGCTTCGTGGTCGAGGGTGGACCCACGCCGCTGGTCGTGCCGGCCTGGGCCGAAGTGCTGCGCGTCGTCGAGGACTGCCGCGGCTGAGTGCCGGCGCTTGCGACGAACCGAGGAGTCTTACGGCATGTGCACGCAAAACAAGTCTTGAAAGCACGGGCAGGACGATTCACATTCGCTGGGTGCCGAGCAACCGGCACGATCGTGTTCAACAAGCGAAAGGAGGTGATCCGATGTCTCATGGTTCAGCAGTGGGTTCGGTTCAGTTCGTTCGGGAGACGCGCGTCTGACCTGACGCGCGGACCAGGCGGCGACGCCGGTCCGTGAGGGTGCGCGGGGGGTATCCTCCCCCAATCAACGCCGCCCGCGTCAGGTTGCAGAGGCTCGCATGGTTTCCCGGGCTGGAGCTCTCCGGCCGCTGACCATGTCGGAGGTCGTCGGGGTCGTCGTGAGACGCCCCGGCGGCCTCTTTCTTTTTAAGCGGGCGGCCGGCGATTTGCCGAGGCAAATCGCGGACTCGCCACGGCGGGCAGCGGGGTCGCGAAGCGATCCCGTCTGACGGAGTGGCGGAATAAAATCTTCTTGAAACGGTGGCCCTCAACCAGCGTCGGGAGGCTCCGGCGCCAGTACCCAGGCCAGCGCCTCCTCCCGAGTCGCGAAAAACCGCACCTCCGGCCGCTCGGCCAGCAGCCGCCGGGCCTGGATGCGCGACAGCATCGTCCCCGTCACCATGCCGATCCGGCGAGACCGGACGACGGGCGCGCGCATCATCGCCTCCATCGCCTCGGCGACCTCCTGCGACTGGGTGCCTGCGCGCGTATAGTCGCACACCGACACCGGCGCGCGACCGGTTTCGTCAAGGATGCGTTTGGCGGCAGCTGCGATGGCCCGACCGAAGGCGTGAACGTCGGCAAGGGTCCAGAACCCGATGATCGCGGATTCGAACAGGCCCGTGTCGGGATGTACGTCGACCGTGAAGCGTGCGCTGTCCATCGCGGAGGCTTAGCCGTAAAGGCGTTTACGCCGCGTTGCCGCCAGTCACACCGCGACCGGCGCGGCGATATGGGCGTGCGGATCGTAACCGGTGACCGCGAAGTCGCCGATTGCATAGTCGAAGATGCTGTCGGGCCGCCGCGCGATCGTGAGGCGCGGTTCGCCGCGGGGCTCGCGCGCCAGTTGTTCGGCGACCAGATGCGCGTGGTTGAGATAGACGTGCGCGTCGCCGCAGCTCCACACCAGCTCGCCCGGCTCCAGGTCGCATTGCTGCGCCAGCATCCGGACGAGCAGCGCTGCGGAAAAGGCGTTGAAGGCGAAACCCAGGCCCAGGTCGCATGATCGCTGCCACAGCATCCCCGACAGTTTGCCGCCGGAGACGTGATACTGGTACGTCATGTGGCATGGCGGCAGCGCCATCGCGTCGAGTTCGGCGACGTTCCAGCCGGTAAAGATATGCCGGCGCGACGTGGGATTGGTGCGCAGCGACGTGACGAGCGCGGCGATCTGGTCGATCCCGCGCTCCGCCTTGCGATACAGGCCGTCGCCGACCGGTTCGTACACCGGCCAGTCGACCCATTGCTTGCCGTAGACCGGGCCCAGTTCGCCCCAGCGTGCGGCAAACGCGTCGTCGGCCAGGATGCGGGCCTCGAACGCGTCCCGGTCCAGCGTCTCGCCGCTTGCGCGGTTGTAGGCGTCGAGCGGCCAGTCGGTCCAGATGTGGACGCCCTGTTCGACCAGGCCGCGGATGTTGGTGCTGCCCGAGAGGAACCACAGCATCTCGCGCGCCGCGGTCTTCCACGCGACGCGCTTCGTCGTCAGCAGCGGCACGCGATCGTCGGACAGGTCGAAGCGCATCGTCGGGCCGAACAGCGACCGCGTGCCGACGCCGGTCCGGTCGCGCCGCTCGTCGCCGCGCTCCCACACGTCGCGCAGGAGGTCGAGATACTGCTGCTCGTAATGCGTCGCGGTCATGCACCCGGTTCTTAGGGAGCGATCCGGCCGGCGACAACGGTCGAGCGGGCACTACGGAAATTACGTAAAACCGCGATCACGCGTGAGTGCCCGGGAGGAAATTCTTAAGTCTCGCTGCGGTAGTTCGTGGCGGTGTCGAGCATGATCCGTTCCCTGCGCAGTCTTGGCCATGCCCGGTCGTCGGTCACCGACGCCGACCGCGTCGCGGCGGAAGCGCTGGCACGCGGCCAGCGCGCGCTGCTGATGGTGCAGGAATTCGAGGAACAGGGATCAGGCTGGTTTTGGCAGACCGACCGCGACGGATCGATCGTCTATCTGTCGAACAAGGTCGCAGGGCAGGTGAACGCCGCCGATGGCGGAATCGGCGCCACGCTGACCGACCTGTTCCGCATCGACAGCGACACGCCGGAGACCGAACGGACGCTCGGGTTCCACCTGTCGTCGCGCACGTCCTTTGCCGAGTACTCGGTCTGCGCGGTCGCTGGCGATCCCGATCGCTGGTGGTCGATTTCCGGCCGCCCGATCGTCGATGCCAACGGCAATTTCCAGGGCTTTGTCGGCTGGGGCAGCGACCTGACCGCCAAGCGCCGGTCGGAAGCGGAGATCACGCGACTCGCCCTGTTCGACGGCCTGACGGGGCTCGCCAATCGCCAGCGGATGCTGCTGTCGCTGGAACAGACGCTGGCACAGGTCGCGGCGAGCTATCGCACCGCGGCGCTGCTGTTGCTCGATCTCGACCGGTTCAAGGCGGTCAACGATACGCTGGGTCACCAGACCGGCGACGCGCTGCTGAAACAGGTCGCCCAACGCCTGACCCGCGCGGTCGGCGATGCGGGGCTGGTCGGCCGGCTGGGCGGCGACGAATTCAAGGTGGTGGTGCCGAGCGATGCCGATCGCGACCGGCTGGCGACGCTGGCCGACACGATCATCACTGCGCTGTCGCAACCCTATTTCATTGGCGGATCGTCGATCTCGATCGGCTGTTCGATCGGCATCGCGGTCGCCCCCGACGACGGGCGCGATGCCGACGCGCTCGTCCGCAATGCCGACCTGGCGCTGTATTCGGCCAAGGGCGACGGCCGCGGCGTCCACCGCTTCTTCCGGGAAGAGATGCTGGAGGAGGCGCGCAGCCGCAAGCAACTGGAAGACGACCTGCGCCAGGCGCTGGTCGGCGACCAGCTGCACCTGGTCTACCAGCCGATCGTCTCCGTCGTCGACGAACGCGTGGTCGGGTACGAGACGCTGCTGCGCTGGGATCACCCCGTCCGGGGGCCCATCAGCCCGGCCGAATTCGTGCCCATCGCCGAGGAATGCGGGATGATCGAGTCGATCGGCACCTGGGTGCTGCGTCGCGCGTGCGCCGATGCCGCGGCCTGGCCGGACGGGATCCGCGTCGCGGTGAACATCTCGCCCATCCAGTTCGCCAACCCGGCGCTGCCCGCCATCATCGCCAACACCCTTGCGGCCAGCGGTGTCGTGGCTGCACGGCTGGAGCTGGAGATCACCGAAAGCGTCTTCGTCAACGACGGTGCATCGACTGAAGCGATGTTCGCCAGCCTGAAGCGGCTGGGCGTGCGGCTGGCGCTCGACGATTTCGGTACCGGCTATTCCTCGCTCGGCTATCTGCGTCACGCACCGTTCGACAAGATCAAGATCGACCGCAGCTTCGTCTGCGGCGTCGCCGATGCGAGCAATCGCAACGCCGCCATCGTCCGCGCCATCGTGACGCTGGCCGATACGCTGGGCATGGAGACGACCGCGGAAGGCGTCGAGACGCAGGACGAGATCGTGCAGATCCGTGCGCTCGGCTGCACCCAGATCCAGGGATGGGTGTACGGCAAGGCCGTGCCGCATACGGAGGTTCTGGCCCGGGCCGTCGCGGGCAGCGCCGTCGTGGCGCCGGTCGGCCATCTGGTCAGCCGGGCACCGCGCACGAAGGTCCTGCGCTGGGCGACGCTCGACGTCGGCGGCGAAACCGGCGATGTGCGCATCCGCAACCTGTCGTCGGGCGGCGCGCTGATCGACGGCATCGAATTTCCCGCCGACAGCAGCGGCGTGCGCGTTCGCATCGACCTGGGCGACGGCCGGCTGGTCGGCGCATCGGTGCGCTGGGCGGCGGGCGACCGCGCCGGCATCGCCTTCGACCGCGCGATCGCGCCCGACGCGCCCGCACCGCGCGCCGCCCGCCAGCGGAGCTGAACCGACACGGCATTGCCGATTTGGCCGACGCCGATTACCCGGTACTGCGATGACACGCGCGTTGCCGACCACCGAAGCCGCTGCGGCGGCCGAGCTAGACCGTCTGGCGCGCGAGATCGCGCACCACAATCGCCTGTATCACACCGACGACGCGCCCGAGATCAGCGACGCCGACTATGACGCGCTGGTCCGCCGCAATGCCGCGATCGAGGCGGCGTTTCCGGCACTGGTGCGCGACGACAGCCCGACCCGCCTGATCGGCGCGGCACCTGCCGGGCATCTGGCCAAGGTCGCCCATGCCCGGCCCATGATGAGCCTGGACAACGGCTTCTCCGACGACGACGTGCGCGACTTCATCGGCCGCGTCCGCCGGTTCCTGAAGCTCGCCGCCGACGCCGATGTGGTGCTGACCGCTGAGCCCAAGATCGACGGCCTGTCCTGCTCGCTGCGCTACGAGGATCGCCGGCTGGTCCGCGCGCTGACCCGCGGCGACGGCGCGGTGGGGGAGGATGTGACCGCCAACGTCCTGACGATTCCCGAGCGCGACATCCCGCGCACCTTGCCCGCCGACGCGCCGCCGGTGTTCGAGGTGCGCGGCGAGATCTACATGGAGAAAGCCGCTTTTGCCGCGCTCAACGCGCGGCTGGCGGCGGAGGCGGATGCGACGGGGAAGGTCGCGCGCCAGTTCGCCAACCCGCGCAATGCCGCGGCCGGATCGCTTCGCCAGAAGGACGCCGCGGTCACCGCCGGTCGCCCGCTGCGGTTCCTGATGCACGGCTGGGGCGAAGCGAGCGCCGTGCCGGGGGCGACACAGGCCGAGGTCGTCGCGACATTGGGGCGATGGGGCTTCCCGGTCGCCGAGCAGTTCCAGCGCTGCGACGGGGTCGAGGCGGCGCTTGGCGTCTACCGCGCGATCGAGGCGCAGCGCGCCGACCTCGCCTTCGACATCGACGGTGTCGTGTACAAGGTCGATCGGCTCGACTGGCAGGAGCGGCTGGGCAGTATCGGCCGCGCGCCGCGCTGGGCACTGGCGCATAAATTCCCGGCCGAACGCGCGCAGACGACGCTGGAGCGCATCGACATCCAGGTCGGCCGCACCGGCAAGCTTACCCCGGTCGCGCGGCTGGAGCCGGTGACGGTCGGCGGTGTCGTCGTGTCCAACGCGACGCTGCACAACGCCGACGAGATCGCACGGCTGGGCGTACGCGAAGGCGATCGGGTCGTTCTGCAACGGGCCGGCGATGTCATCCCGCAGATCGTCGAGAACCTGACCCGCGACGCACCGGGCGAGCCCTATCGTTTCCCGACCGAATGCCCCGCCTGCGGGTCTTCCGCCGTTAGAGAAGAGGGGCAGGTCGATATACGCTGCACCGGCGGCCTGGTCTGCCCGGCGCAGCGGGTCGAGCGGCTGCGCCACTTCGCCTCGCGCCACGCGCTGGATATCGACGGGCTGGGTGCCACACATATCGAGGCGTTCGTCGCAGATGGCTTGCTGACACAGCCCGCCGACATCTTCCGCCTGACGCGCGACGACCTGCTGGCGCGCGAGCGCTGGGCCGCGGTGTCGGCCGACAATCTGGTCGCCGCGATCGATGCGAAGCGCACGCCACCGCTCGACCGGTTCCTGTTTGCGCTGGGCATCCGCCATGTGGGGGAGATCACCGCCCGCGACCTCGCCCGGCGCTATCGCAGCTGGGACGCGCTGTCGGCGGCGATCGCCACGGCCGGCGCCCTGCGTGCCGCGACCCAGCCGACCCCGGCCGAGCCGGAGCGCAAATTTGCCCAGCGCCGCGACAAGGCGGTGGTCGAGGCGATCGGCGTCGCCGGCATCGGCCCGGAGGTCGCCAACGCCCTGCTCGACTTCTTCGACGAACCGCACAACCGCGAAGCGCTCGACGACCTGTTCGCCGCCGGCGTCGCGCCATCCGATATCGTCCACGAAACCCGCACGTCGCAGGTCAGCGGCAAGACCGTGGTCTTCACCGGCACGCTGGAAACGATGAGCCGCGACGAGGCCAAGGCGCAGGCCGAGTCGCTCGGTGCGCGCGTGGCGGGATCGGTGTCGGCCAGGACCGACCTGCTGGTGGCGGGGCCGGGGGCGGGGTCCAAACTGAAGAAGGCCGCCGACCTGGGCGTGGCGGTGGTCGACGAAAGCGGCTGGGCGGCGATCGTCGCGGCGGCGGCCGACTGATCGCGCGCTGAGCCGCCGCTCGACCGGATTAGGGTCTGTACTCAATCAGGACGGGGATCGTGATCGCCCGCAGGAAGGCGCTGGCGAGGAGTGCCGCGCAGCAGGTAGCGGCGCTACCTGCAAGCAAGCGACGACGACCAGCGCCTTCCTGCGGGCGACGGCTTTGCCGCGGGCCGTTTTTGGCCCAGGGCGGCGTCGCGAGCCGAGAAAGCCCTGGGGTCACGATGCCATAGCATCGCTCCGCTCCTCGCTTCTTGCCCCGAACCAAAATCGGCTCCGTCACGACCCCGTCCTAATTGAGTACAGGCCCTAGTCGTCGGTCAGCTTGTCCATCGCCGGCCCGCAGGGGTGAACAGCATCGCGATGGCCGCGATCTGCAACACGCCGGCGATCGCGCCCAGCAGGATCGCAGGCTCGTTCCAGCGACCGGGGCCCACGCGCACGGCGGTCAGCAGCGCGATGGCGCCAAGGACGACCAGCACCCATTTCGCGGTCACGCTGCCCGTGCGGGTGATCGCCAGGCCGAGCAGCGGCATCAGCCACGGTACGCCGAAGGTGAAGGCGATGGCGAGCGGTGTCCCGTCGACCTCCGCGCGGCGTCCGAACAGGCCCAGCAGATGGGCGGTCTCGAACAGCGCGGCGGCGAGCAGGGTGAGTTCAAACAGGCGTTCGGTCACCAGCGGACGCGCGGCGGTCGTCAGATCAGACATGTCGAATACTCCTGGGGCTGGTTGGCGGAGGACAGGCGGGCGGCCGATCGCTCGATCAAGGCGGTCATGCGGGTGAGGCCGGTTTCGCTGATCGCCAGCAGGATCGACCGGCGATCGAACGGGTTCGGCCGGCGACTGACGAGCTTGCGATCGGACAGATAGTCGATGACGCGCAGCGCGGTGGTCATCGACGTCCGGCCGCTGGCACACAGCTCGCCCACCGTCATCTCGCGCCGATCGCAGGCGGCCAGCGCCAGCGCGAGCAGCATGTCCCACGCCGGGTCGGCGAGCATGTTGTGGCCGAACAGGTCGCGGCGGGTTCCGCGCGTTTCATAGGCGTTGGCTAGGATGACCCGCCAGCGTCGGATCTGCGCGACCAGCGGGTCGGGCAGGCCGATCGGCACGTCCGGCACGACCGGGGCCGGTGCTGTGTCGATTATGTCCCTTTGCAGCATGGCATGCATATCGGTTCTCCTTGCCTCAGCTGGCCGCGGCCAGGGTTTCGCGAACGACCGGTCGGGTCGCGCCCAGGTCGGTTTCGACAAGCCGGCCGCCCACCACCGTGTAGAGGCGGTCGAGATCGCGCAGCATGCCGAGCTGGTGCGTGACGATCACCGTGGTGCGCCCCTCCATCAATCGCTGGAACGACTGCATCACGAGCTGGCCGTTGGCTTCATCCAGGCTGGCGGTCGCTTCGTCGAGCAGGAGGATGACCGGATCGCGGTAGAACAGGCGGGCGAGCGCGATGCGCTGCCGCTGGCCACCCGACAGCAGCACGCCATTCTCTCCCACCGCCGCGTCGAGCCCGCCGGGCAGGCGATCGACGAATTCGAGGCAATTGGCGGCGGCAGCAGCGGCAAGGAGGCGGGGCTCGTCGATATCGTGTGCGCCATAGACGATGTTGTCGCGGATCGTGCCGGACACCAGCGTCGGCGTCTGGGGAACATATCCGATCGCCTGGCGCCACACGGTCAGATCGATTTGGGAAATGTCGACCCCCCCGCACAGGATGCGTCCGTGCTGCGGGGCGTAGAAGCGTTCCAGCAGGGCCAGCAGGGTGGACTTGCCCGAGCCGCTGGCGCCGACGATCGCGGTGCGTGCGCCGGCGGGGATCACCAGCCGATCGACCGTCAGGACAGGATCGTCGCCGTAGCCGAAGCGCACGTCCTCCAGCACGAGGTCGCCGGCATCGGTCGAGGACCAGCGCACGGGCGTAGCGACCGCGCGCGACGGCGTGGGCGCTTGCAGCAGGTCGGCGAGCGGTTCGGCGGCACCCTGTGCCATCCGATACTGCGATATGAACCGCGACAGGTGGATCAACGGCGCGATGATGTTGAAGATGTACAGGATGAACGCGGTCAGCGTGCCCGCCGACAGCGTGCCGGCGGCGACCCGCGCGGTTCCGTAGGTAAACAGCAGGATCAGCGCCGCCGTGATGGCCAGGCCGTTGGCGGGGCTGAGCGTCGCCTGCACCTTGGCCAGACGTCGCCCGGCGAGCTCGCCATGCGCCAGATGCGCGGCGATACGGTCGCGCTCCATCGGCTCGGCAGTGAACGCCTTGACGAGGCGGATGCCCGAAAACACGCGGGTCAGCGCCGCGCCGACGTCGGCGGTGTGGCCGTTGATCGCCTTGTTGATGGCGGCAAGGCGCATCACCATCGGCACCATCAGCACGAACGTCCCGATGACGATGGCGAAGATCATCGCCGTGAGAGGGCCGTCGAGCAGGGCGAGCACCACGACCGAGCCGACCAGCAGTAGCGATCCGGTGACCAGCCCTGAGATGCCGTTGGTCAGCAGCTGCGCGATCACCCGGGTGTCGCCGGTGATGCGGCTGACCAGCGCGCCGCTTTCCTGTCCGTCGAAGAAGGCGACCGGGCGATCGGCGACGCTTTCGAACAGGCGCCGCTGCGTGCGGTGCAGGATCGACAGGCCCGCGCGCGCCAGCATGTAGGCGGATGCCGCGCCGCACAGTGCACCGCCGACCAGGACGCAGACCAGCAGGACGAGTTGCGGACTGGTCAGCGCGGCGCCGGTACCCGTCGTGCCGAGATGGTCGATCAGGTCGCGGGTCAGTACGGGGAAGGCAAGCGTCGCGGCGACATCGAACAGCGCGACGACGATGGCGGCCAGGATCAGCAGCCGGGGCGGGTTCCCTGCGGCGATCACCCGGGCGAGTGGCGAGCGGATACGGCGGTTCATGACGATGATCTCCATCACTGCGAGTCGCTGGCCAGGCCCGCCAGGATCGGCTGGCGCGCGGCGCGGAAGGCGGGGGCCGCGCCGCCAAGGACGCCCACGACGGCGGCGAACAGGAATGCCGCACCGATCGCTGCCGGTGTCAGCTGGAACGCGAAGCCGACATCGGCCCCGCCGGCCAGCGTCGAGCCGACGCGCCCGTCGAGGAACAGCGCGACGATCGCCACGCCCAGCGCGGCGCCGGCCAGCGCCAGCACCAGGGCTTCGGTAAACGTGGCGACGAACGTGCCGCCGGGTCCGAAGCCGATCGCGCGCAGTGTCGCGATCTCGCGGGCGCGGGCGGCGACTGAGCTGAACATCGTGTTGAGCGCGCCCGCCAGCGCACCGACGGCCATGGCGATGGCCAGGGGCCAGCCGATGCCGCGCAGCATCCGCGACAGTCCCGCCGACTGGCCGGCGAAGAAGCGATCCTCCCGTTCGATACGGACCGACAGTCGCGGATCGTTGGCGAGCGTCCCGGCAAGGCGGGTCAGCACCGCCGGATCGGCGACGGGCAGGCGCAGCGACTGGACGGCGGGCTGGTCGGGAAAGGCGGTGCGCATCGCGCCGGCATCGATCCACGCCTCTGACTCAAGCGCGCTGCCGTCGGCGCTGACGATCCCGGCGACGCGCCATTGCTGTCCACCCAGGCGAACGTTCGTGCCGACCGCAGTCGCGCCGAGCTGCACGGCGGCCGCGCGACCGAGCACCACTTCACCTTCGGCCGGCTGGGGTGGAGCGGCGCCATCCGGCAATCGGCGTTGCGGGCGCAGGGCGGTCGCAGCCGGACCGACGCCGCGCAGCACGATACTGGCCGTACTGCCATCGGTGCGGGGCACGGCCACCACGCGCACGGTTTCTGCCGACAACCGACGAAGCGGAACGCCGGCGTCGGCCAGGCGCGATTCGAGGATCTGGAGCGTTTCGGGCGTCAGCACGCCGATCTGTTCGGATCGGACACCGCGACCGACGATCACGGCGACATCGCGCGATCCGGCGCCGGCCAGCGAGCGGGTGAACCCTTCCGCCATGGCCAGGAAGCCGAGGAGCGTCGCGACGACCAGCGCGATGCCGACCAGGCTGGCCAGCGCCATCGGCCAGCGGGCGGGCAGGCTGGACAGGGTGATCCGGATCGCGGCGGCGGTGGAGGAGAATGCGGACATGGTTCAGCTCCTCGAGAAGGCTTCGGCCGGGCCGATGCGGGTGGCGCGCCAGGTGGGCAGCAGCGCGACGGCGATGCCGAAGATGCAGGCGATACCGATGCCGCCGGCAAACACGCCGATCGGAAGGGCCGACGCCGACGGCGCGTTGCCGGTGATCGCCGCGGCAATCAGGGTCAGCAGTCCGGCCGACAGCGCAAGGCCGATCGCCGCGCCGACCACCGTCACCAACAGCGCCTCGCCCACCACCATCGCCGAGATGCGGCGAACATCGAAGCCGATCGCGCGCAGCACACCGAATTCGCGCCGACGCTGACGCACGATCAGGGCGATGGTATTGCCGACGATCATCAACACCGTGACGAACGCGGCCGCCACGACGACGCGGATCACCAGCGCGAAATCGACCACCTGCGACAGGAACGCGCGGGCCATCGCCGCGGCGGGCTCGGTCCGGGTTTCGGCATCGCTGTTGGCGAACCGCGCGTCGATCTGCCCGGCGATCCGGTCGTTCAGCGCAGGATCGGCAGTCCGGATCGCGAACCAGTTCACGCCGTCGGACCGCAGCGCTGCCGCTTGCGCATAATAGTCGAGATGCGCGATCGCACCGCTGATCCGTTCGTCGGCGTCGGTCGCGTGGTAGATGCCGGCGATCCGGAACGGCCAGTCGAAGCTGCCGTCGCTGCGCGGCGCGATCTCGCTGGTCACGACCACCTGGTCTCCGACCGACCAGCCCCGCTCGCGCGCGGTGACCGAATCGACGACTGCGGCGTCCCGACTGGCGAGGAAGTCGCGCCGCTGGTCGGCCGGCAGGACGATGCTGGACGGGTTCTGCGCCAGATAGGGTTCGGGATCGACCATCTGGGTCGGCACCTTCGCCGTGCGATCGCCGGTATAGCCGCCGATGATCGCTACCGCCGCGACGCTGTCGACACCCGGCACCTGCGCCAGAGTCGTGCGGTAATGGGCGGGGACGGACTGGAGCAGGCCGGCGCGGTGATGAACGATCAGATCGCGCCCGCCCGCAACTGTGTCCCCGCCCAGCAGGCGATCCATGCCGAAGAGCGTGCCGTAGAGCGCGAAGGCGGCGACGATCGCAACGAGCATCAGCGCGGTCCGCAGCTTCTGCCGGCCGAGATTGCGCCAGGCGAGCCAGGCGAATTTCATCGCACCAGCTCCGGCCGGGTCACGAGCTGTCCCTTGTCGAGGTGCAGCACGCGGCGCGCCCGCTCGGCCGCCCGCGGATCGTGCGTGACCATAACCACGGTCTTGCCGATCACGCGGCTGATCTGGTCCAGCATGTCGAGCACTTCGTCGGCGGTTGCGCGATCGAGATCACCGGTCGGCTCGTCCGCCAGGATCAGTTCGGGGTCCGTTACCAGCGCCCGGGCGATCGCGACGCGTTGTTGCTGCCCGCCCGACAACTCGCCCGGCCGGTGCCGGCTGCGGTCCGACAGCCCGACCAGATCGAGCGCCAGCGCGGCACGGTGTCGCCTTTCCTTGGCCCCCAGCGGCGTCAGCAGGAGCGGCAGTTCCACGTTCTGCGCCGCGGTCAGATAGGGCATCAGATTGTAGAACTGGAAGACGAAGCCGACGTGCGCCGCGCGCCAGCGGGTGAGCCAGGCATCTCCCCGGTCGCGGATCGAGGCGCCCTGGAACCGGATGTCGCCGCCATCGATGGTGTCGATTCCGCCCAGCAGGTTGAGCAGGGTCGTCTTGCCCGATCCGGACGGGCCCATCACGGCGACGAACTCGCCCTCGTCGAACCGCAGGTCGAGACCGTCGAAGATCGACACCTGCTCGGACCCCTTGCGATACGTCTTCACCGCGCCGGACAGCTCGATCAGCGCAGGCAATGGCGCGGCTGTGATGTGGGTCATGTCGTTCATGGTCACCCTTTCGTCTGGAAAAAGACGCGTGCCGCCATTTCCGGCAGGATTCGCGCATCGGGATCGTCGATGCCGACGCGGACGCGGAAACTGGCGCGGGCCCGGTCGGCGACGGGGACGACCGCGATGATCCGGCCGGCGTAGTGACGATCGGGATAGGCCTGGAGCGTAATGCGCGCGCGCTGGCCGGCGGCGACGCGCGCGATCTGCGCCTCCGCCACATCGACCTCGACCTCCAGGCTCGACATGTCGACGATCGTACAGATGCCGGTGCGGGTGAAGCCACCGCCGGCGCTGACCGGTGAAATCATCTCGCCCGGCTGGGCGCTCAGTCGGGTCACGACGCCGGCGAAGGGCGCGCGGATACTGAACCGGTCGAGCGAGACCGCGGCCGACCGCACGTCCGCCGCCGCTCCGGCGCGCTGCGCCTCGGCACGGCGGATGTCGGCGGTGATGGCCTGCAGGTCCGCGCGCGCCTGATCGAGATCGGCGCCGCGGGCAAAGCCGCGCGCGGCCAGCGCGGAAAACCGCGCTTCGGTGAGCGCGCGTTCGCGGTGGCGTGCGGCCAGGCCCTGAAGTTCCGCGCCCCCGGCCACCACGGCCGCCTGCGCGCGGGCGAGCCCGGCGACCATCGCGCGATCGTCCAGCCGGGCGATCAGCGCGCCGCGCGCGACATGCTGGCCTTCCTCCACGGCGATGCTCTGGATCATGCCCGTGGCTTGCGCCGCGATGGTGGCGGCGCGGCGGGCAACGACATGGCCGGAGCCGCTGAAGCCGCGATCGACCGGCGCGGCGACGGCGGGGGCGGGTGCGGCCGGCGCGGCGGCCACGACCGGCCCCGCGCCCAGCCGCCCGCCGGTCCAGAACGCCAGCGCAGCGACTCCGACCAGCATCGCAACTGTTCCCATACCGCGACCACGCCCCCCGCTGCGAGGGCGCGCCGGGGCAGGCGTGCTCGCCATAGATGGCATCGGCAGCTTTCGCCCGGGCGAGAGCTTCAGTTCGCGCAGCTTGTCGGCAAGATCGGTCGGCATGGCGATGTCCCCGGCGGTCAGGCGAGCAGCGGTTCGAGGACGGCGATGCGCTTCAGGCAATGCCCGCGAACCTGTGGATCGGCATTGGCGGCTCCGCGTCGGTGCACCTCGATCGATGCGGCCGCACTGCTCTGGACAGCGGCCAGCGCGTCGGTCGCGATGCAGCGGACGCGCCCCGACCGGTGCGACCGGCTGGTTTCCGTCAGGAAATCCTGCGCGTCGTCGCCGCCCGACACCGCCAGCATCGGGAGCAGGGCGGTCGCGCCGATCCGGTTGAGGATGCCGTCGACGCAGCCGTGGTCGGTGTCGAAGCTGTACTGGTCCATGAAATTGCCGCGCATGGAATTTTCCATGATGTTGATGCTCATCGACATGGCATCGCCCGGCTGCTGGTCGTGGACGTCGCGAAACGCACGGTAGAGCATCACCTTGCCCTGGCTGAGCGCCGAGTGTTCGACGAACCGCAGCGCGACAGGTTCGCCGGCGAAGCCTTCGACCGCGCCATAGTCGTATTCGTAGTAGTTGCTGCGATAGCCCGGTCCCATGTAGCCGACCGTCAGGAAGTTGAAGTTGTGGTCGTGCGGGGCGTGGTAGAAGAACGCCTTGGGTCCCGACGCGCGCAGGATATGGTCGTTTTCGGACGGCCAGAAATTGGCGCGCATGAAATACCCGCGATCCGCCTTCGTCAGCATGATCGTTTGCGGCGTGTAGTTGTTGTCGATCGAATCGAGGTTCTTGCGCTCCTTGAGTTCCTTCAGCGCAAGGTCGGCGACGAACGTGCGGTTGTTCGCCAGCTTCTTCAGCATCGGCGCTGCCTCCAGCATCGCCGCCTCGTCACGGGCATCGATCTTGATATCGTCGAGATAGGCGAGGATGTCGCCGAGTTCGATCTGGTCGGTGTCGTCGCAGGGTCGGACGATGGGCATCGGGATATCCCTTGGTTGGCGCGGTCAGGCGGCGCGGGTTTCGGCCAGGTGGGCGTTGACGAGATCCAGCGTCCTGCGGGCGCAGCGCCGGACCGATGGCTGGGGATCGGTCTCCATCAGTCGCAACAGGTCGGGGAGCGCGCGGCCCGGATCGAGCGCGACCAGTTCGCGCATCGCGTGCCAGCGGACGAAGTGCAGTTCGTGGGACAGCAGGTCGCGGATCGCGTCCCACGCGTCGGTCCGACCGCTCATGCGCAGCAACGTCGACAGCATCTGCAGCCGGCTGGGCGCCTGGCCGATCGCCTGCGTGCTGCGAATCCGCCCGGTATCGGCATCGCACACCACCGACATCGGGGCCTCGCCGTCCGACATCTGGCTGATCAGCATCAGCACCGGGCCTGGGCTCGGCAGATATTCCAGCGTCTGGAAACTGGTCATGCGGCACACGTCGCCAGCTTGCAGCTCGATCGGCTGGCCAGGCGTCGCCGCGCGGTCGATCGCCGCCAGATCGTCGCTGTCGGTGATTGGAGAGAGCGTCCACACGCGCGCGGTCAGCGTTCCCTTCAGCACACGCACCGAATTCGGCGTGCCGGCGAACGACACCGACCGCGTGTCGCCATCGATCCGTCGCTTGGCGAGGCGCAGCATGTGCGGATCGATCGCGACCACCAGCGAGATGAAATTGCGCGCGCGCGCCAGGGCCATCGCGCTCTGCGCACCGGTGGAATAGCCCTGGAACTTCGAGGAATAGGTGCTGGAGGCTGCAAAGGCCCCGCGCTCGACATCCAGGATCGTCGCCACGGCCTCGAAATCCAGGGTCTGCTCGACCAGGTCGAAGACGCGGGTCGCGTCGTCGCCAAAGCCGGCGGCGGCTTTCTCCAAAGCGCCGAGACCGGAATGGTCGCGGTGGTGCGTGGCCAGTCGCTTGGCGGTGTCCACGACATTGGCGACATAGGCTTCGTCGCGAAACAGAGACACCCACTCGCTGCTATTCTTCACGAAATCTCTCCCTGGTACCGGTCGCGCCCGATGGATCGGGTCGTCGAGCGGGTGTCCGCGAACGGTGGCGGCGGATGCGTCACCGTTCGCGGACATCTGACGGCGGCCGGGGCCGCCGTGACGTCACTCGGCGACGGCGTCGGCCGAGAGGCCGGCGATGATGCCGGTGACGATGCCGATGATCACGCCACCGACGCTGGTGATGCCGTCGCTCTTGTCGCAGTCGGCGAGGCCCATTTCGAGGTCGAGGGCGGGCAGGTTGCTGGAATCGAACATGATGATGCTCCTAAATATGAGAGTGAGTTAAACCAGGATATCGATCGCGCTTGCGACGACTTCGTGCACGAGTGCGCGTACACCGGAATTCAGTCCTTCGACCGAACCGCAGTCGATCATGCCGGCTTCGAAGTCGAGGTTGGGCAGCTGTGCCGTATCGAACTTGGTCATTGCTATTCTCCTTGAGAGCGACTGTTTGCCGCAAGAGAAGTATGCTCATGCTAGACTGTATATTTCTAGCAAAACATCTATCCGATTTCGTTGCTAATCAGGGTGTTGTTGTTGGTCATCGGCGCGGTGCCGGCAAACCAGGCCCCCAGGTCGGCGACCTCGGCCAGGCGTGCCCGCGCCAGTGTGCGGACGGTCCGGTCGGTGTTGCGGCAGCCCGCCTCGAGCACCTCCACGCGGTGGGCGGTGTCTCGGGCGGCGCTGGCGCGCGCGGCGATCGCTGCATAGCGCAGGCGCGTGCTGGGATGGGTCGTCGCGATCCGGTCGAGCATCTCCAGCGAATCGGCATCGCCCAGCGCCGCGGCTGTCGCGAACAGGGGTTCGTGCGGTGACGGGTTGCCTATGCTCGCGACGGTGCCGTGCGCGGTGTCGAACATATACTGGTCGCAGAAGGCAGACGCGGGCGACGCCTCCATGATGTTGAGCGATACCGACAGCCGATCGGGTGGCAGCTGGCTGTGGACGTCGCGGTGCGCGCGGTAGAGCTGGACCTTGCCAAGCGACAGGCAACTGCGTTCCACGAACCGCAATCCCGCGTATTCGCCGGGGATGCCGGCGACCGCGTCGTAGGCGTAGTCGTAATAATCGCTCCAATAGCCCGGACCCGCATAGCCGACCGTCAGGAAGGATACGTTGTGGTCGTGCGGCACGTCGTAGAAGAACGTGCCCCGGCCGTTGGCGCGGACCAGGCTGTGGTCCGCCTCCGGCCAAATGTTGGCGCGGATCGTGAACGCGCGACCGGCGTGGAGCATCACAACCTGCGCACCATAGCCGTTGGTCGCCTGCCCGCTGCACCGCGTGGCCAGTTCGTCGGCGATGATCCGGGCCAGGAAGCCCCGGTCGTTCGCGAGGCGCTTCAGGTTCGTCCCGAAGGCGCAGAAAGCGTCTTCGTCGCGGGGATCGAACGGATTGGCCTCCAGCGCCTCGATTACGTCGCCGAGCGACAGGGCCTGCGCGTCATTGGTATCGATCACGCGTGGCATCAGGCGGCCTCTCGCTGGTGAAGAGCGCGCGCGGCGGCCGCGGCGATGTCGGGATGGGGATCGTCGGCGAGGCGGGCGAGACGCGGCCAGGCGCTGGCGGGATCGACTCGCATCAGTTCGCGGACGGTATGCCAACGCACCGCGAAGTCGGTGTCCACCAGCAGGCGATCGTAGAGCGGGAGGTCGACTGCGGGCGTTTCCAGCGCACCGAGCGTGGAAAGCATCAGTTGCACGCGCGACGCGGCGAGATCGGTCGAGCTTGCCGCCAGCGGGCGAAAGGTTGCGGCGTCGTATTCGACGCGGAACGGCGCCCGTCCGGTCAGGACCGTGCATTCCAGATAGACGATCGCGCTTCTGGCGTGGGCGAAGGTGAAGCTTTCGCAGGCACCATCCACCACGAACAGGTCGCCATCGGACAGGCTCTCGCTGATGCCCGGCCGGCAGCTCGGGTGGCTGGCCAGCCGGAAGTCCCGGCCCGCGGGCACCGCGACGAAGCGGTGCACGGTGGCGTCACCCGCCCGGATCATCCGGCGCAGCGCGAGGTCGCCCGAAAATGCGATCACGCGACCGTTCGGGTCCTGGCGCTTCTTCGCCGCTAGGCTGTCGACCCGGATGGTGATCAGCGAGACCGACAGGTCGGGATGATCGAATAACCGGATGCCCTGGCCGATCGCCCCCGGGATCGAACGGAGGGGAGGCGTGAAGAACGGATCGACCGCCAGATGCGCGAGCATGTCGGCGACGTAGCGATGCGCCAGATCGACATCGTCCAGCACGTCCATGGCGATGGCGACCACGCCGTCCCGGTCGCCGCCGGCCTGGTCGAGGCGGGCGACAAGCTGCGCGAACGCACCCTGATCGCGCCAGGCGACATGTGCGGCCACGCTGCGGTCGAGCGTCGTGCGCTGCGCCTCGCGATCGGCGAGCCACGCGGACAGGGGAGGGCTGGCAAGCATGACTTCTCCTGTCCCGGGCACCGCCTGGCGCCCGGGTTGGGGATCTCAACGGATTGGCGAATTGGTCCGCGGCGAGGCGCCGCCGGGCCGGCGATCAGAACGTGGGCGGGGGATCGCGCGGGTCGGTGTTGCCGCTGCCGACCAGAATGCCGACGAAGACGGCAAGGCACGGCGGCCCACCGATTTCGTCGCCGGCGGCGTGGCCGTAGAAGGCGATGGTGGTATCCAGGTCGGAAAGCTCCATTTTGGTCATCTCAGGCCCCTTTCGCCCTGAAGATGTCGCATCCGACCTGCTCGACCTGTGATGGCCAAGTTCTCTCGGCTTCCGGCACGGGTGTCTCCCGCGCCGGAATGAATGCGACGATCCATGAGCGTATTGCGATGGCATCGGCGCCATCGTTGACCATAGTCGCCCAGCGACGGGAAATCTGTCGCGGCCTCGGAACTTTTTTTGAAAAGAGTGAAAGTCAGGGCGCGCTGGGCTGGTCGCGGCGATATTCGGCGCGGTATTCCTCGGCCAGATCTGCAAGATAGACGATCGCGCGCCGATCGCGCAGCCACGCCGTCGCCAGCCGGATCAGGACGCAGGTCAGCAGGGCAAGTGCCAGCCATTTGACCGCGGGCGAAGACCACCACTGGCCGTCCGATGGCCGCACGCCACCGACACGGCCCAGACGCGCCATGACGAAGCCCAGTGCGAAGAGCGGAACGATCAAGCCGATCGCCAGGCTGTTGCGGATCAGGCGCGCGCGGACACGACCGCGTTCGCGGTCGAGCAGCGTCACGCGTTCTGGATCGCCGGTGCCCAGTTCCTCGCCGCGCAGGCGATAGCGCTTGCGTTGCGACCACCACAGCAGCGCAACCATGGCCGCGGCCATCATCGCTGCGTGCCATGTCCGCTCGCCGAAGATCCATGTCGCGAGATAGAGGGACAGCGCCAGCAGGACGATGCTCTCCAGCGCGTTCCATGCCCGGGTCTTCCATACCGCCCGCCGCCACAGCCGCTGGCTCGCCACCACCTCGGCTTCCGATGGCTGATCGGAATTCCAGGCCGCGCGCAGGATGTCGAAGTCGTCGGCCATCATCCGTCCCTTAACGCATCGGTAAGGTAGGCACGAGCCCTGGTACAGCGCAAGGTCGCGGCGTTGACGGATATCCCCAGGATTGAAGCGATCTCGGAGTAGGAAAAGCCCTCGAGCACCAGCAGGGCGGTTTCGCGCTGCGCAAGCGGCAGGCCGGCGAGCAGGCGGGCAAGCTTGCGCTGGAGATCGTTCTGGATCGCCTGTTCTTCCTGGACGGGCCCGATCCGGGCCATCTGGTCGTCGAGCGGTGCAGAGCGGCCGCGACGGGCGTGCTGGCGAACATGGGAAACCGCGCGCTTCTGGGCGATCTGCGCGACGAATGTCTTGAGCGAGGAATCGCCGCGAAACAGCGGCAGCGCCCGCCAGATGGCTAGCAGGATATCCTGCTTCAGATCCTCGCGGTCCTGCTCGTTGGCCTCGAAGGAGCGGGCGATGCGAGAAATAAGGCCGGCATGGTCGCGGATCAGGCCATCGAAATCGACGGGCGGCGCCTGTGTCGCGGTCACGTCGCGTGTCCGGGCCGATCGGTATCCTGGCACGCCTTCATGGTTTCGCACTCATCCAGGGAATGACCGTCGGCCGGCGCGGATCGGAAGCCCGCCCGCAGTGGAGAGTGGATCGGTGCGAGACGCGAAGTCAAGGCGACCTTGGGTCAAAGAGGACGCGATCGATGGCGAAGGCGGGGCGTCGTTGTCCCAGCGCCGCCAGTGTAGCCCCGGGGTTCGTTGGGCCTACCGCCCCACGAACACACCGGTGCTGCAGCTGCCAACATAGCCCTCTTTGCGATGGGCGGATAATCGAGACGAAAGGCGCCACGCTCCGACACCACTTCGTGCCATGGAAACTGCTTCAAAGTGATGCCTTTTTGCAACGCAGCATCGATGAATCAGAGACCGACTCGACGACTCAGGGGTTCGTCATTTATTAGTCACAAATCGAGAGCAGGGGCGCACCGTGAACGGCACGGGTGCCGTGTTCGAGCGATGACGCTCAAAGGGGAATTTATGCGCAACATGTTGATCTGTGGCGTGGCTGCGGCCGCGCTGGTGGCACCGCTGGCGGCTGCGGCTCAGGAGACGACGTCGTCGATCCGCGGCACGGTCACGGCCGGCGGCGCGCCGGTTGCCGGTGCCGAAGTGACGGTTACCAACGTGCCCTCGGGCACGACGTCGACCACCACTACCGGCAACGACGGCGGCTTCAACGCAACTGGCCTGCGTGTCGGCGGCCCGTTCACCGTCGCGGTGTCGAGCCCGCAGGGCACCACCCAGGTCACCGAGATCTATACCGTCGTTGGCCAGCCGTACGAGCTGCCGATCGAACTGGCCGCGACCGATAGCGGCACGGACATCGTCGTGACCGCCTCGTCGATCGCCGGTGCCGGGACGGTCGCGGCGGGTCCGCGCACGGTGCTGACGCAGGACGACATCAGCAAGGTGGCGTCGGTCAACCGCGACATCCGCGACCTTGCGCGTCGCGATCCGCTCGCGCAACTCGACCTGTCGAACAGCCGCGCCGTCAGCTTCGCCGGCGTAAACCCGCGCTTCAACCGATTCACTGTCAACGGTGTCCAGATCGGCGACAATTTCGGTCTGAACGCGGACGCCAACCCGACCGGTCGCGGCCCGATCCCGTTTGACGCGATCAGCCAGTTCTCCGTCTCGATCGCGCCTTCCGACATCCGTCAGGGCAACTTCCAGGGCGGCGCGATCGATACCGTGGTCCTGTCGGGCACAAACGAGTTCCACGGCACGGGCTTCTATTCGCAGTCGACGAACAAGCTGCAGGGCGACCGCATCGGTTCGAACACTCAGGTCGTGCCGCCGTATAAGTCCGAGACCTACGGCGCCACGCTGCGCGGGCCGATCATCAAGGACAAGCTGTTCTTCATGGTGTCGGGTGAGCGCAACACCGATCCGCGTCCGCTGTCGGTGTCGCAGATTTCCCAGATTCCGAACCTGACACAGGCGCAGATCGATCAGGTCGGTTCGATCGCGCAGAGCGTGTACAGCTATAATCCCGGCGGCTTCCTGACGATTAACAATCAGAAGGATGAAAAGATCGTCGGCCGGATCGACTGGAATATCACCGACGGTCAACGCCTGTCGATCACGTACCTGAACGCCTATGAATCCAGCACGGTCGGCAACAACACCTCGACCAGCAACACGGCCCCTGCCCTGGGTCTGTCGTCGAACGGCTATCAGCGTAGCGTTCTCGTGCGTTCGGGCATTGCTCAGCTGAATTCCGACTGGACCGACCGCCTGTCGACGGAAGCACGCTTCCTGTACAAGGCCAACGAAGTGACGCAGCTGCCGCTGAACGGCCTCGGCTTTGCACAGTTCCGGGTCTGCACGGATGCGACCTCGGTCAACTCCGGTACCAACACGATCACCAGCTGTGGCACCGCGCCGATCATCTCGTTTGGTCCCGACAATAGCCGTCAGGCCAACGAGCTGTATTTTGATACCTGGGGCGGCTCGTTCCTGACGCGCTATAATGCGGGCAATCATGAAGTCCGCTTGCTGGCCGAATATAATCGCAATCGCTCGACCAACCTGTTCCTGCAGAATGCGGCGGGCAATTATTACTTCGACTCGATCGCCGACTTCCAGAACCGTGCCGCGTCGCAGTTCAACTACGCCAACGCCCTGTCGCTGAACATCGACGATGCTGCTTCGGACTTCGTTTATGACCAGTGGACTTTCGGTCTCCAGGACACCGTCCAGGTCGGCAGCCGGTTCGACTTCACGATCGGCGCGCGCTACGACCTCTACGGCATGCGTTCGGAAGTGCCGCTGAACACGGCGTATCTCGCGCGATACGGCTTCACCAACACCCAGACCTACAAGGGCCTGGACAATTTCCAGCCGCGCTTCAGCTTCAACTGGCGTCCGGTCAGCGGCCTTCGGATCCGCGGTGGTGCATCGGTGTTCGGCGGCGGTTCGCCCGACATCTATCTGTCGAACAGCTTCTCGAACACGGGTGTCGTGACCAGCGCGATCACCAACCTGACCCGTGCGACGACGGCAGCGAACGGTAACACGGCGACCTGCGCGTCGAACGTGGCGAGCTCGGTGTGTGGGGTCGCGTTGAACGGTGTAACCGGCAGCTCCATTCCAGCCGCGGTCAACTCTTTCGTTTCGACCAACACGTCGGGCCAGGCGCTGGCAACCACGTCGTCGCTGGCGCAGGACTTCAGCCCGCCGTCGGTCTTCAAGGCGAACCTGTCGGCCGATTACAAGCTGTTCGGCTTCAACTTCGGTGTGGACTATCTGTTCTCGCGCACGCGTAACGGGGTGAGCTTCACGGATCTGCGCTCGCGCGTTGCGGGGACGCTTCCGGATGGCCGTCCGCGCTATACGTTCGTCCCGACGCCGGGTGTTACCGCGACCGCCGACAGTGCGAGCGACTATCTGCTGTACAACGACGGACGTGGCCGCAGCCATGTCGCGGTCGTGCGCTTCGACAAGTCGTTCGACTTCGGCCTCTCGTTCGGCGGCAGCTATGCCTGGCAGGACGTGAAGGACGTCAGCCCTGCCACGTCGTCAACCCCGGGCTCGCTCTACGCCAACGCGGCGAAGGCGGATCCGAACTTCCCGACCTATGGCAAGGCCAACGACGAGACGACGTGGCGCTACACCTACAACGTCGGCTTCGACCACGCCTTCTTCGGTGATTACCGCACGGTCTTCCAGCTGTTCGGTGAAACCCGCGCCGGGCGTCGCTACAGCTTCACGATGCAGGACAACGTGTCGGGTCGGTCGAGCGTGTTCGGCACGGTGGGCAACAACAACGCCTACCTGCTGTATGTCCCGACCGGCGCGAACGATGCGAAGGTCAGCTACGACAGCCCCGCTACGCAGCAGTCGCTGGAAACGCTGATCGGTAACACCAACCTGAAGAACTATCGTGGTCAGATCGCGGCCAAGAACATCGCCCGCAATCGCGCCTTCACGCGGATCGACCTGCACGTGGAGCAGCAGATCCCGACTTTCATCGGTGATTCGCGGATAACGCTGTTCGGCGACATCGAGAACCTGCCGAACCTGCTGAACAAGAACTGGGGCGGTCTGCGCCAGTTCGGCTTCCCTTACACGGGCGATGTCGTTCGCGTGCAGTGCCTGCAGGCGCCGGTCGCGACGGGCACGACCCCGGCGACGGCCCAGACGTCGAGCAGCGCGGCGACGCCGTGTGCGCAGTATCGCTACTCGACCTTCCGGGACGTGAACACGCAGGCTGTGAACTTCAACAGCTCGCTCTACCTGATCCGCGTCGGCGCACGCTTCACCTTCTAAGCGTTCGCCACGCATCGCGCCTTCAGGGCCGCCGCCTGACCCCATCCGGGGCCCAGGCGGCGGCCCTTTTCTTTGCACGCCCTGCGACGAACCGTTAGAGGCGTGCGCGTGCACCAGCCGACGATCCTGTCCCGCCCCTTCTTCGAACAGAAGAGCCGCGCCTTCTGGATGCTCCAGGCCGCCGGCTGGTCGGGCTATTTGCTGCTGCGCACCGTCGTGGCGGTGTCGAACAACGTGTCGGTGGAGGGCTATCCGCCGATCTTCATCGAAGCGATCGTCGGCTATTGCCTGACGCTGCTGCTCTCGACGCTCTACGGCTATTACCGCCGCCAGCCGCGCTGGCGGGCGATTGTGCTGACGGTGGCGACGCTGCTCGTTGCGACGCTGGTCTACTCTGTCATCCAGGCCTTCAACATCAGCTTCCTGCGGCCCGGCGCGCGCGGCGGCGATGGCGGCATCAGCTGGGCGCTGGTCATCGGGTCGAGCTTCATCCCGTTCACCGTGCTGACGGGCTGGACCTCGCTGTATTTCGGCATCAACTGGTATCTGATCGTCGAGGAACAGGTCGATCGGATGCGCCTGCTGGAGACAGAGGCGTCGTCGGCGCAGCTCGCGATGCTGCGCTATCAGCTCAACCCGCATTTCCTGTTCAACACGCTCAATTCCATCTCGACGCTGGTGCTGCTGAAGGAGACGCAGCGCGCGAACGCCATGCTCAGCCGGCTGGCGGCGTTCCTGCGCTACACGCTGGCCAACGAACCGACCGCGCACGTGACCGTGGTGCAGGAGGTCGAGACGCTGAAGCTGTATCTTGAGATCGAGAAGATGCGGTTCGAGAAGCGCCTGCGGACCAATTTCGAGATCGACCCGGCGGTCGAGCGCGCCCGCCTGCCCTCGCTGCTGCTCCAGCCGCTGGTGGAGAATGCGATCAAATATGCCGTGACGCCGCAGGAGGAGGGGGCGGACATCTCGGTCACCGCTCAACTCGCCGCCGAACGCGTTCGCATCACCGTGTCGGACACCGGCCCCGGCTTGAACGGCGGGACCAAGCGGCCAAGCCTGTCGACAGGCGTCGGCCTGACCAACATCCGCGAGCGATTGGCGCAAGCGTATGGTCCGGACCACCGTTTCGAAATCCGTGCTCTTCCCGAGGGCGGGTTTTCTGTCGTGATCGAGATACCATATCAGCTGGAGGAACCGGCACGCGAGGCAGGCTGACGAGACTAACGGGGAACCGATCAGGGGGCACTGACGATTTTTCCGCATGACGAAAGATTACGACGCATGACCATCCGCACCATCCTCGTCGACGACGAGCCGCTGGCGATCCAGGGCCTCGAGCTGCGGCTCCAGGAATTCGACGATGTCGAGATCATCGACAAGTGCCAGAACGGCCGCGAGGCGATCAGCGCGATCAAGACGCACAAGCCAGACCTGGTCTTCCTCGACATCCAGATGCCCGGCTTCGACGGCTTTTCGGTCATCCAGGGCCTGATGGAAGTCGAGCCGCCGCTGTTCGTGTTCGTCACCGCCTACAGCGACCACGCGCTGAAGGCGTTCGAGGCGCAGGCGGTCGATTACCTGATGAAGCCGGTGGACGAGGCGCGCCTGGCCGACACGCTCGACCGCGTCCGCCAGCGCCTGTCAGAAAAGCGCGGGGCGGAGGAAGTCGAAAAGCTGAAGGAAGTGCTGGCCGAGGTCGCGCCGGATTCGGTCGATGCGATGGCCGAGACCGGCGGCGGCGAGCCTGCGTCGAACCGCTTCGAAAAGCTCATCAACATCAAGGACCGCGGCAAGATCTTCCGCGTCGACGTCGACACGATCGAGGTCGTCGAGGCGGCGGGCGATTACATGTGCATCAAGACCGGCGACAACACGTTGATCCTGCGCCAGACGATGAAGGACCTGGAAAAGCGCCTGGACCCCCGCCGCTTCCAGCGCGTCCACCGCTCGACGATCGTCAACCTCGACCTCGTCCGCCAGGTGAAGCCGCACACCAACGGTGAATGCTTCCTGGTGCTCGATTCGGGGGGCCAAGTGAAGGTGTCGCGCAGCTATCGCGACGTGGTGGCGCGGTTCGTCCATTAGGGCGCCGCAGGCTGTCACCGCATACCGGGAGACGGACGAGACATTGGTTGCGTTGGCGTGCTATATAGGTAATACACCGTTCGAATTCTAGCGAGGAACGGTTCATGCTGCGCACCTGTCTTTCTCACCTTGCGGCCCCGTTCCTCGTCGCTGTTATCGCGACAGCGGCGCACGCTGCCGACGGCAAGCGCGTCGAAGCCCGCTTCGAACGGTCGGCTTGCGCCGTGGCCGTTGTGCCTGGCGAGCGGATCGAATGTGGCGTGCTGTCGGTGCCCGAGAACCGCCGCAAGGCGCGCAGTCGTACGATCCGATTGCCGGTAATGATCTTTCGCAGCACGGCTGCCGTCCCCGCGACCGACCCCATCGTCTATCTTCCCGGCGGGCCGGGGCTGAGTAGCATCGAAGGACGGACGACGGGCAAGGGAAACCCGTTCCTCGCTGAACGCGACCATATTCTGCTGGAAGGACGCGGTAACAGGTTCGCAAACCCCTCGCTTCCCTGTCCCGAGATAAATGCTCTGCAAGCCGCCAATGCGACGCCGGCCGTCCAAATCGCGGCGGTAACACGGTGTCGATCGGCATTGATCGGATCGGGCATCGATTTGGATGGATACACGTCGGCCGAAGCCGCTGACGACCTGGACGACCTGCGCCGGCTGCTGGGAATCCGACAGTGGAACCTGATCGGGTTTTCCTACGGTACGCGGCTCGCTCAGACGGTGCTGCAACGCCATCCCGAAGGAATTCGCAGCGTCGTGCTGGATTCCGTGCTGCCGATCGACGTCAACTATGATGAAATGGCGACGTCGGCTCTGCGGCGCGCTATTGATGCGATGATCGATGCCTGCGCCGCCGATCCGGACTGCGACGGTCGCTACCCGGGGCTTCGCGAGCGCTTGGCCACGCTGGTCGCAGATGCCGACCGTAATGGCATACGCGCGCCGGATCGCATCTTGCGCGGCCGGGACGTCGTCGATGCCATCGCAACCGGTTTGCAACGACCAGGTGACATACCATCCCTACCCCGCATTATCAGCGAGGCAAGCGAAGGCCGGCTGACAGGCTTGCTGCCCTTGACCGAGCAGAACCCATCGAATTTCAACTGGGGACTGCGCCTGTCGATCTGGTGCAGCGAGGAAGTGCCGTTCGAGGCGCCCGTGCGGGTGGCCATGCAGGTTTCCCCGACGCTCGGCCTGGGCGGGGTGGATGGTCGCGCTGCTACGCCTGAAATGTGTGCCGCTTGGCGCGTGTCGTCGGCCGGATCGACCGCGAATGATCCGGTACGAGGTGACGTCCCGGTTCTCATTCTCGCTGGCGAGTTCGATCCGGTAACGCCTCCGGCATGGGGACGTCGCTTGCTCACCACGTTGCCCAATGCGCGGTTCGTGCAGTTTCCCGGCCAGTCTCACGGCGCGATGTTCAACCGGTGCGGGGGACAGATGACCCTGGCTTTCCTCCACGACCCTCGCGCGCCGCTGAACGGGGACTGCGTCGCGAAAACGCCGGGAATCGTCTTTTCCACCGACGGCGATGCCGGTCCGGGTAAGCGATAGACAGGCGTACCCTCACCCCAGGATGTGCATCCACATCGGCTCGCCCGACAGGCTCTGCGAACCGCGCAGCTTCTCCAGCGCCTGGGCGACGCAGCGTTCCGGCCCTTCATGGGTAACGATCGCGACGAGCACGTGGCCGTCGCTGTTCGCGCCGCGCTGGATCAGGCTTTCGATCGACACGCCGGCGTCGCGCATCGCGGCGGCGATTTCGGCCAGCACGCCGACCTTGTCGACGACGGCGAAGCGCAGGTACGCACGGCCGCGGCGTTCGCCGGTGTCGGCGGGGGCGGGATGGGCGAGCGCGGAGGCGGGCATGGCGAAGGCCGAGCCGAATTCCCCACGGGCGATGTCGATCAGGTCGGCGACGACGGCCGATGCGGTCGGACCGTCGCCCGCGCCGCGGCCCTGGAAGAACAGGCGGCCGACGAAATTGCCATCGGCGACGACCGCGTTAAGCGAGCCCGTCGTGTGCGCCAGCGGGTGGTCAAGGGGTACCAGATGCGGGTGGACGCGCTGGAACAGGCCATGGGCGTCCGCCTCCGCCACGCCGACCAGCCGCACGCGATAGCCGAGTGCCGCCGCTTCGGCGATATCGGCGCCCAGCACGTGGCGGATGCCGGTGATGGCGACATCGCCAAATGCCGGTTGCGTGCCAAAGGCAAGCGCGGCCAGCAGCGACAATTTGTGCGCGGCATCGACGCCGTCGATGTCGAAGCTGGGGTCGGCCTCGGCATAGCCCAGTCCTTGCGCCTCGTTCAGCACTTCGGCGAAGTCGCGGCCCTCGGCCTCCATCTTGCTCAGGATGAAATTGCAGGTGCCGTTGAGGATGCCGTAGACGCGCTCGATCGCGTTGGCGGCCGCACCCTCGCGCAGGCCCTTCACGACGGGCACGCCGCCGGCGACCGCGGCTTCGAATTTCAACGCGGCGTTCTGCGCCTCGGCGGCTTCGGCGAGTTCCAGGCCGTGGTGGGCGAGCATCGCCTTGTTGGCGGTAACGAACGCCTTGCCCGCGGCAAGCGTCTTGCGCGCGAGGGTCAGGGCAGGGCCGTCCGATCCGCCAATCAGCTCGACGACGACATCGGCGCGGGGGTGCGCGGCGAGTTCGGTGGTGTCGTCGATCCAGTCGAAGCGGCCAAGGTCGACGCCGCGGTCCTTCGTGCGGTCGCGCGCGGAAACGGCGACGACTTCGATGGCGCGACCGGCGCGGCGCTCGATCAGCTCACGGTTGGCATCGAGCAGGCGGATGACGCCGCCGCCCACGGTGCCCAGACCCGCCAGTGCGACTTTCAACGACTCCGCCATGCAATCCCCCATCAACGACGGGGGATCGCCTAGCGGCTCGACAGACCCCGGCACAAGGCCGCGGTCGCATAGATTTACTTCTTGATGAGCCCGATCTCGACCAGCCGCTCGTGCAGGTAATCGTGGCTGCTGATCGGCGTTTCGTAGCGGTTGGGGCGATCGGCGGTGATCGTGCCCGGCAGCGTCTCGATCATGAAATCGGGCGCGGGGTGGAGGAAATAGGGCATCGAATAGCGCGAGAAGCCGCGGCGTTCGGGGGCGGGATTGACCACGCGGTGGGTGGTCGAGGGCAGGACGTGGTTGGTCAGCCGCTGGAGCATGTCGCCGACATTGACAACCATCGCGCCGGCCGGCGGCTTGACCGGCAGCCAGGTGCCGTTCTTTTCGAGAAGTTCGAGGCCCGCTTCCTCGGCGCCGAGCAGCAGCGTGATGAGGTTGATGTCCTCATGCGCGCCGGCACGGACTTCGGGAGCGTCGGCGGGGACGGGCGGGTAGTGGAGCAGGCGTAGCACCGAATTGCCGTCCTCCACCGCATGTTCGAACCAGTCCTTGTCGAGATTCAGGTGGAGAGCGATCGCCGAGAGCAGGCGCAAGCCCGCGTCGTCCAGCGCCTTGAACAGGTCGAGGAACGTGTCGCGGAAGCCTTCAGGGCGGTCGGGCCACAGGTTCGCGGGCATGTGGCTTTCGAAGCGGTGGCCTTTGGCCAGTTCGCGACCGACGTGCCAGAATTCCTTCAGGTCGACATGAGACGCGCCCTTGGCGATTTCGGTCTTGAACGGCGTGTAGCCGCGCGCGCCGCCGCCGCCCTCGACGAAGAATTTCCGCTTTTCCTCCTCGGGCAGATCGAAGAACGCCTTGGTCATCGCCCAGGCGCGCTCGACCACGTCGTCCGGCACGCCGTGGTTGGACACCATCGCAAAGCCGAACCGTTCGAACGATTCGCCGAGCGCGCGGGCGAAGCCCTGCGGGTCGGCGGCCTGCTCGCTCATGTCGAGCAGCGGAACCTGGGCCTGGGGAGTGTCGAGCATATCGTTACGAATCCTGAGAGAATTATCGCGGGGATATAGTGGATTGTGCGTGCACTCTCCACCCTCGTCCCCGCGAAGGCGGGGACCCATCTCCCGGACGGGCCTGCACTACGACCGCGGTATGGCGGGCGCGCTCAGGGGATGGGCCCCCACCTGCGCGGGGGCGACAACGATAGGAAGGCGTCGGGCAATCCCGCGCTCCGTGGGCCCCCGCCTGCGCGGGGGCGACGGGGTTCAGATCGCGTCGAGTGCCGCTTCGAAATCGGCGATCAGATCGTCGGCGTCCTCGACCCCGATCGAGATACGCACCAGCGAATCGGTGATGCCGAGCGCATCCTTGCGCTCCTGCGGCACCGACAGATGGGTCATGCCGGCCGGGTGCGACGCCAGCGTCTCGGTACCGCCCAGGCTGACCGCCAGCTTGGCGATCTTCAGGTTGTCGAGGAACGCGAACGCTTCCGTCTCGCCGCCCTTCAGGTACAGCGAGAAGGTCGATCCGGCACCGGTGCAGTTGCGGCGATAGATGTCGGCCTGACGCGCGTCGGGGCCGTCTTCCAGGAAGCCGAGATAGCCGACGCGGTCGACCTTGGGGTGATCGCGCAGGAAGGCGCAGACCTTTGCCGCATTCTCGCCGGCGCGACTCATGCGAAGTTCCAGCGTCTCGAGGCTGCGCAGCAGCATCCAGGCGGTGTTGGGGTCGCAAATCGTGCCGATGGTGTTGCGCATCATGCGGATCGTGTTGATGTGCGCCTTCGACCCCAGCACGCCGCCCGCGACCAGGTCGCTGTGGCCGCCTGCATACTTCGTCAGCGAATATACGACCAGGTCGGCGCCTTGGCGCATCGGCTGTGCCCAGAGCGGGCCAAGGAAGGTGTTGTCGATCGCGATCGGCGGGCGGTTATCGCCGGTGAAGATCGCGTCACGCGCGGCGGCCACCGCCTCGACATCGACCAAAGCGTTGGTCGGGTTGGCCGGACTCTCGAGGTAGATCAGCGCGACGTCGCCGCTGGCCTTGGCCTGTTCCAGAACGCGATCGATCTCCTCGCGCGTCGCGCCGGCCGGGAAGTCGAGCCACTTCACCCCGAACTTGCCGAGGATGCGGCCGATCAGCGTCTCGGTCGCGGCATAGAGCGGTCCCGAATGGACGATCGTGTCGCCGGGCTTCACCATCGCCAGGAACAGCGTCGCGATCGCCGACATGCCGGACGAGAAGGCGAGGGCATCCTCCGCTTCTTCCCAGATCGCCAGGCGATCCTCGAGGATTTCCTGGTTCGGCCCGTTGAAGCGCGAATAGACCAGGCCCTCGGCCCCGCCCGGACGCTTGCCGGTCACGCCCTCGAAATGGCGCTTGCCCGCCGCGGCGTTCGGGAAGACGAACGTCGAGGTCATGAAGATCGGGGGTTTCAGCGATCCTTCGCTCAGCATCGGGTCGTAGCCATGGCCCATCATCATGGTCGCGGGCTTCAGCTTGCGGCCGCCGATCGTCTTCGGGCCGGGATCGCCCTTGCCCTGCGGGGCGGGGACGCCGGTCACTTCGGCTTCGGTGTTGTCGGCCATGTCTGTTCTCCGAATTCAAATGTCCGGGCCGGCTTAGTCGATCGTATCACTCGTTACCAGTTAGCCCGATGATGCTGATCTGGCGGCCCGCGTCGCCTGCGGCACGGTGCGTCGCGCGTCGGTAGCTGAAGAAGCGCGTGTCGTCGGCGTAGGTGTCCGCGCCGACGATCTCGACCCTGCGGACGCCGGCACGGGCCAGGCGGTGGGCGACATAGCCGGCGAGGTCGAACATCGCGTGGCCTGCGCCTGCGTCGCGGAAGAAGCGATCGGACCCGTCGTCCTCGGCGGCGAAACGCTGGCGGAAGGCGTCGTCGACTTCGTAGTTCGCTTGCGCGATGCACGGGCCGATCGCGGTGACGAGTCGGCCGCGGTCGGCACCCAGCGTTTCCATCGTCAGCAGCGTCGAATCGGTGATGCCGCCGACCGCGCCCTTCCAGCCCGCATGGGCCGCGCCGACGACACCGGCGGCGGTGTCGGCGAACAGCACGGGCGCGCAGTCCGCGGTCAGGATGCCGAGTGCGATGCCGGGGCGGTTGGTGACCAGCGCGTCGGCGTGCGGGCGGACGGTGGGATCGAACCCGTCGAGCACCGCGACCGCGTCCGCGCCGTGGACCTGGTACAGCCCGACCAGTTGTGCGCCGGGCACGACGGCCTCTGCGGCGCGGCGGCGATTTTCGGCAACCTTGGCCGGGTCGTCGTGCGAGCCGATGCCGCAGTTGAGGCTGGCATAAGGGCCTTCCGATACGCCGCCCGAGCGGGTCAGGAAGCCGTGTGCGACGCCCTCCAGAGCCCGGGCGCGGATGACCTCGACGCTCATAGCGCCAGCACCATCAGCCGGTCCTCGTCGATCTGGTCGCCCACCGGAAAGTCGTATCGGCCGACATCGACGAACCCGTAGCGTTCGTAGAAGCGCTTGGCCCGGTGATTGTCGACATAGACCGACAGCGCGAGCGTATCGGCGCCGAACCCGCGCGCCGCCCCGATCGCCCAGTCGAGCAGGGCGGGGCCGACGCCGTCGCCGTGATGGGTGCCCGCGACATAGAGCTGGTAGAGTTCGACCGCGTTGGCGTCCTCCGCCTGGGGAAAGGGCAGGGCGTTGGGGCCGATCTTGGCAAAGCCGACGATGTGGCCGGCATCGGTTGCGAGGCGAATGGTAAAGGCCGGGTCGCCGATCTGGCTCGGCAAGCCGGCGGGCCCGAACGCCCGATCCAGGAACATCGCGAGATTTTCGGGCGAATAGAGCGTCGCGAACGTGTCGGTGAAACAGCCTCGCGCCATCGCGGCCAGTTCCTGGCCGTCGCCGGGCACGGCGTCGCGATACTCGATCACGGGAATCCTGCGGGCTTGGGCCAGCCGGGCGCGGTGACGGCGATCACGCCGAACAGATCGCCCATCTCGCCGTCGTTGACCAGCCGGTTTCGCTGGACGATGACGTCCGCACCGCCCTTCGCCGACAGGGTCGCGGCGCGCGCATCGATGCCCAGCGCGCGCAGGAAATCGCCCTGGCTGACGGGGCCGTGGACCTCGGCCCCCTCGGCGCGGGCGGCTTCGCTCAGCGTCGCGAAATCGACGTGCGCGGTCAGGTCCGCCTCGCCCGGCGTATCGAAGGGATTGGCCGGCGCATGGCCCTTCACCGCCTGCAAGGTCTCGCCGATCGTGGGGCCTTCGTAGCCATAGTCGATGACCAGCGCCGCGCCCCCCTGCGCGACGATCCGCTGCGCCAGCGCGCGCATCGCCGCGACGCCCGCGGGCGAGGTTTCCAGGATCGAGCCGTCCGGCGCGTCGCGGAGATTTTCAGGGATGATCGGGTCGAAGATCGTGTTGCCGACGACCGGCAGGAACAATGTGTCCTGGCAGGCGACCAGCCGCTCGCGCCAACCCTCGACCGTCTTGACCAGTTGCCGGATCGGCAGCGCATCGAAGAATTCGTTGGCGACACAGATCAGCGGGCGATCGTCGGGCAGGCCGACGATGTCCATGCACCATTCGGCCGTGGGCACGCGCTTCACCTGTTCGGCGCGCAGGACGGGCGAGGTTTCAACGAACTGGACGCCGGGCGCGAATCCCGTCGTGCCCATCACCCGCAATGCGTCCGCCGCCAGCGTGCCGCGGCCGGGGCCGAACTCGACATAGTCCGCCGCCGGACGTCCCGCACGCTCCCACAGGTCGGCGACCCAAGCACCGACCAGCTCGCCGAACATCTGGCTGATTTCCGGCGCGGTGGTGAAGTCGCCGCGCGTGCCCAGCGGATCGCGCGTCGCGTAATAATGCGCGTTCGCCGCCCCCATGAACTGCGACAGCGAGATCGCACCGCCCAGCGTGATCGCGCGGGCGAGCCGTTCGGGCAGCTGCTCTTCCGCCGCGTTCTGCACGCGGGCTGCGGGATCGGGCACAGACAAGCTCACGCGATGCTCGGCCCGCCCGCGATCGGCTCGACCCGGGTGCGACGGCCCTTGGCGGTCCACATCAGGTACAGGCCGACGACGATCATCGGCAGACACAGAATCTGTCCCATGTGCAGCACGTTGGCGAAGAAGGTGCCTTCGAACTGGCGGTCGGGTTCGCGGAAGAATTCGATGAACAGGCGGGCCGCGCCGAAGAACGCCAGACCGGTGCCGACCAGGAACCCTGGCTTGTAGCGCGAATCGGTCTTCCAGAAGAGCCACGACAGCAGGACGAACAGCAGCAGGCCCTCGCCAAACGCCTCGTACAGCTGGCTCGGGTGGCGGGCGGGGTCGGCGCCGAATTCGACCGTGCGCGGGAAGACGATCGCCCACGGCACATCCGTCGGCTTGCCCCACAGCTCGCCGTTGTTGAAATTGGCGAGTCGTCCGAAGAACTGGCCGATCGGCGCGACGCACGCGACATAGTCGCATACCCGCAGCATCGACAGTTTCTCGCGCCGGCAGATCCACCAGATCGCCAGCAGCACGCCGATCAGCCCGCCGTGGAACGACATGCCGCCGTCCCACAGGCGCAGCACGCTGATCGGCTCCAGGATCATCCTGGGCTGGTAGAACAGGACATAGCCGATCCGCCCGCCCAGGATGATGCCGATCGTGGCGTAGAAGGCGAGGTCATCGACATGGCGCCGCCCCATCGGTGCACCCGGTTGGTCGACCAGCTTCATCAGGTACCACCAGCCGAGCAGGATGCCGGAGATATAGGCGAGCGAATACCATTTCAGCGTGAAGAAGCCGAGGTCGAGAGCGACGGGGCTCAATCCCAGGTCCTCGAACCGGATATGGCCGGCGGCGGCATCGGCAAGCATGAGCAGCAGCAAGGGCGCGGTTCCCGCAAATTGGTGTTGGGCTTCCTCTAGCGGGGGCCGGCGGCGGGCGATAGAGCGGGGTGGATGCTGGCTGCCGCTGCTCCTTCGATGACGTTGCACATCTTGCTGCCCGCGTTCGTCTCTTGCCGTCGTCCCCGCGCAGGCGGGGACCCATCTCCCGGACGGCCCTCCTGGCGAGCGGAGGTGATGGATTCCCGCCTTTGCGGGAATGACGGACGAGAGGGTGGGTATGCAGCTTAGCCGACGTGCCCTTCTCGCCGGCGGTACGGTCGTCGGCGTCGCGGTCGCGTGGCAGGTCTGGCCACGCGCGCAGCAGGCCGCGCTGCCGACCGCCGAGGGCGAGACCGCGTTCGGCGGGTGGATCAAGATCGGCCGGGACGGCCATATCGTCGTCGCGGTGCCGCAGTGCGAGCATGGCCAGGGCGTCTATACCGCGCTCGCCCAGATCGCCGCCGACGAGATCGGGGCCGACTGGCGCACGGTCGGCGTGGAGGCCGCCCCCGAAGCCGCGCTCTACGCCAACGCGCTTGGTGCGGCGGCGGTGCTGGGCGCGGACGATGGCTGGTTTGCGGGAGCCCTCCCGATGCTGACCGGCGGCTCGACCTCGATCCGCCAGTTCGAGCGTCCTGTGCGCGAAGCCGCGGCGGCCACCCGGACATTGTTGTGCAAGGCGGCGGCGCGGGAGTGGGGGATCGACTGGGAGACCTGCCTGACCCGCGACGGGTTCGTCGTGGCGGGTGAGCGCCGCGCGCGCTTCGGTGAACTCGCCGTGGCGGCCGTGCGCGAAAGCCTGCCGAAGACCCCGCAACTGCGCGTCGGCGACGAAGGGCGGCTGACCGGCACGCCCGCCCAGCGGCTCGACGCGCCGTCAAAGGTCGACGGCAGCGCGAATTTCGCCGGCGACATCCGCCTGCCCAACATGGTCTTCGCCAGCATCCGGCAGGGGCCGTTCGGCGACAGCCGGCTGGTCCGCTACGATACCGCCGCCGCCGACACTATCCCCGGCGTCGCGCGCGTCGTCGCGACCGATCGCTGGATCGCGGCGGTCGGCAGCAACTGGTGGGCGGCCAACCAGGCGCTGGGGGCGCTCGCCCCGCGGTTCGAGACGCCGGGCCCGCTCGTCGACGATCGGCGGATCGCGACCGCACTCGACGCGGCGCTCGCGAGCGAGGGCATGCAACTGGCGGGCGCCGGCGATGTCGTCGCGGCGTTTTCGGGCGGTCGCGTGTTCCGCGCCGACTACCGCGTCGCGGCCGGCGTGCCGGCGGCGATCGAGCCGGTCACCGCGACCGCCAGTTTCGAACATGGCCGGCTGGTCCTGTGGATGGCGACGCAGGTGCCCGGCCTCGCCCGCGCGGCGGCGGCGCGGACGCTGGGGATCGGCGAGGGGAATGTCGTGCTCCACCCGATGATGGCGGGTGGATCGTTCGGCGCGGCACTGGAAGTGACGATCGCCGAGCAGGCCGCGCATCTCGCGCGCGAGCTTGAACGGCCGGTGCAACTGACCTGGTCGCGGGCCGAGAGCCTGATGCACACGCCGGTTCGCGCGCCGGCGCTTGGGCGGATGAGCGCGCGGCTGGGGGCGGGCGGGATGATCGCGGCGTGGCAGGCGCAGGTTGCGACGCCGCCGGTCGCTCCTGCCCTGCGCGCGCGGCTTGCCGCGACCGCGGCACCGGGCGCTGTGGCCGATCCGGTCGCCGTGGATGGCACTTCGCCCGCGTATCGCCTGCCGGCGTGGGCGGTGTCGCACCACCCGGCCGAGATCGGGGTGCCGGTCGGCTACACCCGTGGCGGCGCGCACACCGCGTCGTGTTTCTTCACCGAATGTTTCATCGACGAATTGGCGCGGCGGGCGGAAGCGGAGCCGCTGTCCTACCGCATCGCGATGCTGGGCGGTGCGCCGCGGCTGGCGCGCTGCCTGTCGACGGTCGCGTCGCTCGGCGGATGGCAGGGCGGCACGCCGGGCACCGGGCAGGGAATTGCCTGCCACGCGATGGCCGGATCGTTCATCGCGCTGATGGTCGAGGGCGGTCTGGGCGACGGCGGGGTGCCACGCGTCGAGCGGATGGTCGCTGCGGTCGATGTCGGGCGGGCGATCAATCCCGACCTGGTCCGCCAGCAGGTGGAGGGCGGCCTGATCTATGGCCTGGCGGCCGCGGTCGGTGCCTCTACCGGCTATACCGGGGGCATGGCCGATGTCCGCTCGTTCCGCGACCTCCAGCTGCCGCGCCTTGCCGCCAGCCCCGACATCACCGTCGAGCTGATCGACAGCCGCGCCGACCCCGGGGGGGCGAGTGAACTCGGCGTACCCGTGGTCGCCCCCGCGCTCGCCAACGCCATCTTTGCCGTCACCGGCCGCCGTGTCAGGACCCTGCCCCTATGATTCCCACCGGCCACCCGCCGATCCCCACGCCGAAGGTCGGCGTGTTGCTCATCAACCTCGGCACCCCCGACAGCGCCGACGCGCGGGCGGTAAAGCGCTATCTCGGCGAATTCCTGTCCGACCGCCGCGTCGTCGAAATCCCGCAACTGCTGTGGCAGCCGATCCTGCGCGGGATCATCCTGACCACGCGGCCGAAGAAGTCGGCGCATGCCTATCAACAGGTCTGGACCGACGCGGGCTCGCCGCTTGCTGCCTTCACCGCGCAGCAATCGGCCGCATTGAAGGACGCATTCGGCCCCGGCGTCGTCGTCGACTGGGCAATGCGCTATGGTAACCCGTCGATCGCCGACCGCATCGCGGCACTGAAGGCTCAGGGGTGCGAGCGGATCCTGCTGGCCCCGCTTTATCCGCAATATTGCGCGGCGACGACCGCGACTGCCAACGACAAGGCGTTTGCGGCCCTCGCTGCGATGCGCTGGCAGCCGGCGATCCGAACGCTGCCGCCCTATTACGACGACCCGCTCTACATCGACGCGCTCAAGCGGTCGGTCGAGGCGGGGCTGAAAACGCTCGATTTCGAACCGGACGTCATCCTCGCCAGCTTCCACGGGATGCCGCAGCGGACGCTGGAACTGGGCGATCCCTATTACTGCCATTGTCGCAAGACCGCGCGGCTGCTGGGGGAGGCGATGGGGCGTGACCTTCGCGTGACCTTCCAGTCGCGGTTCGGCCGCGCCAAATGGCTGGAGCCGGCGACCGACACGACGCTGGAGGCTCTGCCGGGCGAGGGCAAGCGCAAGGTCGCGATCATCGCTCCAGGCTTCTCCGCCGACTGTCTGGAGACGCTGGAGGAGCTGGCGATCCGCGGGCGCGAAAGCTTCGAGGGGGCGGGCGGGACCCACTTTGCGTATCTGCCGTGCCTGAATGCCAGCCAGATCGGCACCGAAATGCTGCGCAGCATCCTGCAGCGGGAGCTTGCGGGGTGGGTGCCGCTTCCCTAGCGTAAAGCCCGAATCAACGCTCAGGAGAGAGATGCATGGCACGCGTAGCGATCGTCACCGGTGGAACGCGCGGAATCGGTGAGGCGATCAGCCTTGCTCTCAGGGACATGGGCATGACCGTAGCGGCGAACTACGCCGGCAACGACGAGCGGGCGCGCGAATTCACCGAGCGCACCGGCATCAAGGCGTACAAGTGGGACGTCGCCGACTATGACGCCTGCCAGGCCGGCTGCGCGCAGGTCGCCGAGGAACTGGGGCCGGTCGACGTCGTCGTCAACAACGCCGGCATCACCCGCGACGGCACGATCCTGAAAATGACGTACCAGATGTGGAAGGATGTCATGGACACTAACCTGGGCGGCTGCTTCAACATGGCGAAGGCGACCTTCCCGGGGATGCGCGAGCGCAAGTGGGGCCGGATCGTCAACATCGGGTCGATCAACGGCCAGGCCGGCCAGTACGGCCAGGTCAATTATGCTGCGGCCAAGAGCGGCATCCACGGCTTCACCAAGGCACTGGCGCAGGAGGGCGCGCGAGCCGGCGTGACGGTTAACGCGATCGCCCCGGGCTATATCGACACCGATATGGTCGCCGCGGTGCCGGCCGAAGTGCTGGAAAAGATCGTCGCGAAGATCCCGGTCGGCCGGCTGGGCCAGGCGACCGAAATCGCGCGCGGCGTCGCGTTCCTGTGTTCGGAAGAGGGCGGGTTCGTGACCGGCTCGACGCTGAGCATCAACGGTGGCCAACATATGTACTGACGGGCGAAGGCGCGTGGGAGCTTAGCTCCACGGCGCCGGTGCGAGGCTGCCACGGCAGCCAAACATCGCCCGGCCCGGCCGGCGGGAGTGCGACAGCGCTCCCGTCCGACGACGCGGGATTCAGTTCCGCGTCGGGCCGATGGTTCGGGAAACCGGAGCCATTGAGCCCGCTGCCGCGAAAGGACGACGCCAGCGGCCCTGAGCTCCCGCCTGCGGGGGAGCGCGATTGTCTTTGAACCCTAAACCTCCGCGCGAAGCGGCCGCGACAGCAGGCGCCCAACGATGTCCCGCACATCCGCGCCTGCCAGCAGATCGCACACCGCCTCGACCACCGGCATGTCGACCCCGGCCTCCGCTGCCGCTTCGCGCAGCACCGGCGCGGTATGCGCACCCTCGGCAACCGTCTGGCGATTGGCGAGCAACCCTTCCGCGGCGACGCCCTGGCCCAACCCGACCCCAAGCGAGAAATTGCGCGAGTTGGTCGACGAGCAGGTCAGCACCAGATCGCCGAGGCCCGACAGGCCGGCCAGCGTCTCCGCCCGCGCCCCCTTGGCGAGGCCGAAGCGTGTCATCTCGGCAAACCCGCGCGCGATCAGCGCGGCGCGAGCATTGAGGCCGAGCCCGGCGCCCTCGACCACGCCGCAGGCGATCGCGAGGACATTCTTCACCGCGCCGCCGATCTCCGCCCCCGCCACGTCGCTGCTGGCGTAGGGCCGGAACGCCGGGTTCGCGAGCCGCGCCGCCAGTGCATCGCGCAAGGCCGCGTCCTCGCACGCCAGCGTCACCGCGGTCGGCTGGCCCGCGGCGACCTCATGCGCGAACGTAGGGCCCGACAGGACCGCGATCGGCGCGTCGGGGGCGGCCTCTCGCGCGACCTCGCCGACCAGCATCCGCGAGCCCGCCTCGATTCCCTTGGCGCACAGCACCAGCGGGATCGCGCCCGTCGCCGCGTCTGTGAGCACCGCGCGGACATGCTGCGCCGGCGCGACGACCAGGATCGCATCACGGTCGCGCAACTCGGCCAAGTCGCCGGTCGCGCGGATCGAATCGCTCAGTGGCACGCTGCGCAGGAAGCGGGTGTTCTCGTGACAGTCGTTGATCGCCGCGACCACTTCCGGCTCGCGCGCCCACAAGGTCACGGGCTCGCCGCCGCGCGCCGCGACCTGCGCGAGAGCGGTGCCCCAGGCGCCGCCGCCGATGACGCCGATCCTCATGCCTTCACTCCTGCGCCGCGGACGGCCTCCGCGGTCGGGTCGAGCGGCCAGCGCGGGCGGGCCAGCGTGTCGAGCGGGTCGGTCAGGCCGGCGGCGAACCGCTCGGCTCCGGCCCAGGCGATCATCGCGGCATTGTCGGTGCACAGCCAGAGTGGCGGCGCGACGAAGCGCATGTCGTGCGCGTGCGCCAATTGCTCCAGCGCCGTACGCACCGCGCCGTTGGCCGCGACGCCGCCGGCGACGACCAGCGCGGTCGCCCCCGACGCTCGCGCGATCGCGTGTTTGGTCCGGTCGACCAGGCAATCGACGACCGCCTGCTGGAACGACGCGGCAAGGTCGGCCGCCGATGCGGTACCGACCGCGCGGGCAACGGCGGCCTTCAGCCCGGCGAAGGAGAAATGCGGCTCCTTCGTGCCGGTCAGCGGGCGGGGCAGCGGCACCGCGCGCGGAGCGCCGTCGCGCGCCGCCCGCTCGACCGCGGGACCGCCGGGGAAGCCCAGGCCCAGCAGCTTGGCGGTCTTGTCGAAGGCTTCCCCCGCCGCGTCGTCGATCGTCGTCGCCAGGCGACGGTATGCGCCGACGCCCTCGACCAGCAGCAGCTGGCAATGCCCGCCCGACACGAGCAGCAGCAGATAGGGGAAGGCGAGGTCGGGGTCGGCCAGCCGCGGCGACAGCGCGTGGCCCTCCAGATGATTGACCGCGATGAGTGGCTTGCCTGCGGCGTGGGCGAGCGCCTTGCCGGTGACCAGCCCGACCATCACCCCGCCGATCAGCCCCGGCCCGGCGGTCGCGGCGACCGCGTCGATGTCGGCCAGTGTCACGTTCGCTTCGCCGAGCGCGCGCGTCACCAGCGGGCCGATGATCTCGACATGCGCGCGCGCCGCGATTTCGGGCACGACGCCGCCGTACGGGCGATGCGCGTCTTCCTGCCCCGCGAGCGCGTGGCTCAGCACCTGTCGGTCGTCGGTGACGATGGCGGCTGCGGTCTCGTCGCAGCTCGATTCCAGGCCCAAAATCAGCATTGTCATGCCCATAACCGTTCGCACCGAGCTTGTCGAAGTGCTGCACTTTCTTCTAACCGGCGACTGAGAAGAAGGGCAGGCCCCTTCGACTGCCTGCCTGCGGCAGTCGCTCAGGACGGGCTTCGACAAGCTCAGGCCGAACGGAGGTTTTGTGTCCAGCGTTATCCGTCTTGGCACCCGCGGTTCGCCGCTCGCCTTGACCCAAGCGGGCCTGGTGCAGCGCGCTCTGGAGGCAGCGCATCCCGGCCTCAGCGTCGAGATCGTTTCGATCCGCACCACCGGCGACCGCGTGCAGGATCGCGCGCTGGCCGAGATCGGCGGCAAGGCGCTGTGGACGAAGGAGCTCGACCGCGCGCTGCTGGCCGGCGAGATCGACTGTGCCGTGCATTCGATGAAGGATGTCGAGACGGTACGCCCGGCGGGGATCGCGATCGCCGCGATGCTGCCGCGTGCCGACGTGCGCGACCGGCTGGTCGGGGCGACATCGTTCGAGGCGCTGCCGCCGGGCGCGCGGATCGGGACCAGCAGCCCGCGGCGTGCCGCGCAGGTCCGGAGTCTCCGCCCCGACCTGCAGCCGGTGCTGTTCCGGGGCAACGTCGATACACGTCTCGCCAAGCTGGCGGCGGGGGAGGCGGATGCGACCTTGCTCGCCGCGGCGGGGCTTGAGCGGCTGGGGCGGATGGATGTCGGCGTGGCCGTCGCCACGTCCGAGATGCCGCCCGCGCCTGCGCAGGGCGCGGTCGGGATCGAATGTCGCGCCGACGATGACCTGACGCGCACCCGGCTGGCCAAGATCGATCACCCGAAGACCCATGCCTGCGTGCTGGCCGAACGCGCGCTGCTCGCCGCACTGGTCGCCGATTGCCATTCGCCCGTCGCCGCGCTCGCGCAGATCGAAGGCGCGGTGCTGACGCTCGCGGCTACGCTGTATTCCGAAGACGGCGCACATCAGGTCTCCGCGCAGGAGAGCGGCGCGCCGAACGACCCGGCGGTGTCGCGCGTGCTGGCGGAAAAGCTGCTGGCGCTCGCGCCCGATCCGGTCCGCGTCCTGTTCGCCGGATGACGCAGACGCTGGCGGTGCTGCGGCCCGAACCGGGCAATGCCGCGACAGCCGCACGGATCGAGGAGCTGGGGCACGTCGCGCTCCGACTGCCCCTGTTCGCCGTCCGCGCGCTGGCATGGGAGGTGCCAGACCCGGCCGATTTCGACGCGCTGCTGCTGTCGAGCGCGAATGCAGTGCGTCACGCCGGACCCGGTCTTGCGCGCCTCAGAAGCCTGCCCGTCCACGCGGTTGGCAGCGCGACGGCGGCGGCGGCGCAGGCAGCGGGCCTCACCGTCGCGGCGGTCGGGGAGGGCGGGGTCGACGCGCTCGCCCCGCCGGGCCGCGTGCTGCGGCTGGTCGGCCGCGAGCATCGCTCCGCTCCCGCCGCCCGGACGATCCCGGTCTACGCCAGCGACGCGCTGTCGCCCGACCTGTCGGCGCTGCCGCACACGACCGCGCTGCTCCATTCGCCGCGTGCCGCCGCCCGCCTGTCGGCGCTGGTCGGGGAACGGGGGCACATCGCGATCGCCGCGATCAGCGATGCCGCGCGGGTCGCCGCCGGTACCGGCTGGCGCAGCGTCGCGGTCGCCGACCACCCGAGCGATGCCGCGCTGATCGCCGCGGCGCTTGCGCTCGCCGATTGACACGGGCGCCGCGGGCGGCGGATAACGCGCGCGATGACCGGCGACCCCCAGTTCACCACCCCCGAATTTTCCACCGCGCCCGAGCGTGCGCCGTTCGCCTCCACCGCTCCGCGCCGTCGTGGCCGCGGTACGGTGATCGTCGCGTTGTTCGCGTTTCTGATCGGCCTGGTGGCGATGTATTACGCACTGCCCGCGCTCCAGCGCTGGACGAGCGGCGGCACCACGACCGCGCCGGCGGCGACGCAGGCGATGGCGCAGCCGGTCGCAAGCCAGACGTCGCGTAGCGCTCCTGCCGATCCGGGGACGGTCGACGCGCTGACCGTCCGTACCGCCGCGCTCGATGCGCAACTGCGCGGGATCGAAGGGCGGATGGCCGCCGCCGACACTGCGTCGCGCACCGCCGCCGCGCAATCGCGTCGGGCCGAGGGGTTGTTGATCGCCTTTGCCGCACGCCGCGCGATCGATCGCGGTCTGCCGCTCGGCTATCTCGAACCGCAATTGCGCGCCCGCTTCGGCGCGGACCAGCCGCAGGCGGTCGCGACCGTCATCCGCGCGGTCGGCAGCCCGACGCTGGCGGACTTGCGGGAAGGCCTGACCCAGATCGCTCCGACGCTGACGACGGGGTCGAGCCGCGACGGGTTCTTCAAGACGCTGTGGCGCGAATTGTCGACGCTGGTGATCGTGCGTCGCGACTCGACGCCCAGTTCTCGGCCCGACGACCGGCTGGGGAGTGCGCGGCTGATCCTCGATGGCGGCAATGTCGAAGGCGCGCTGGCAGAAGTCGTGCGTATGCCGGGGGCGTCGAATGCGTCGAACTGGATCGATGCGGCCAAGCGCTACATCGACACCCGCCGGGCGCTGAACGCGCTGGAGGTCGCCGCGATCGGGACACCGTTGCCGGCAGAACCCGCCGTCGTCGCCACGCCGCCGGTGGTGACCCCTGCGCCGACCGCGCCTGCCGGCGCTGTGCCGGCACCCGATTCAGCCGGGACGCAACCCGGCGCGTGAATTTCTGAGAGGATACCGAGATGGCCGAGATGGGCCGGTTCGACTGGAGCGATCCGTTCGCGCTCGACGCACAGCTGACCGAGGAAGAGCGGATGGTCCGCGACGCGGCGCGCGGCTACGCCCGCGAACGGCTGCTGCCGCGCGTGACGAAGGCGTTCCTCGACGAAGACTTCGACCGCGACATCATGCGCGAGATGGGCGCGGCCGGGCTGCTCGGCCCGACGATTCCCGAAGACTATGGCGGGGCGGGCCTTGGCTATGTCGCCTATGGCCTGGTCGCGCGCGAAGTCGAGGCGATCGACTCCGGCTACCGCTCGGCGATGAGCGTGCAGTCGAGCCTCGTGATGCATCCGATCAATGCCTATGGAACCGAAGAGCAGAAGCGGAAATATCTGCCCGGCCTCGCCTCGGGCGAACTCGTCGGCTGCTTCGGCCTGACCGAGCCCGATGCCGGGTCCGATCCCGGGGGAATGCGGACGCGCGCGGAAAAGACCGCGACCGGATACCGGCTGACCGGCTCCAAGATGTGGATCACCAACTCGCCGATCGCCGACGTGATGGTCGTCTGGGCGAAGAGCGATGCGCATGGCGGCGGGATCAAAGGCTTCGTGCTGGAACGCGGCATGGCCGGCCTGTCGACGCCGAAGATCGAGGGCAAGCTGTCGTTGCGCGCCTCGATCACCGGCGAGATCGTGATGGACGGGGTCGAGGTCGGCGAGGACGCGCTGCTGCCTGAAGTGCAGGGGCTGAAGGGGCCGTTCGGCTGCCTCAACCGCGCGCGCTACGGCATCGCCTGGGGCACGATGGGCGCCGCGGAATCGTGTTTTCAGGCGGCGCGGCAGTACACGCTCGATCGCCAGCAGTTCGGCCGCCCGCTGGCGGCGACGCAGCTCGTTCAGATGAAGCTCGCCAACATGGAGACGGAGATCGCACTCGGCCTTCAGGCGGCGCTGCGCGCGGGGCGGATGTTCGACGACGGCATGCTGGCTCCGGAAGCGATCAGCATCATCAAGCGCAACAACTGCGGCAAGGCGCTGGATATCGCCCGTGTCGCGCGCGACATGCATGGCGGCAACGGCATCTCGGCCGAATTCCACGTGCTGCGCCACGCGATCAACCTGGAAACGGTCAATACCTACGAAGGAACGCACGACGTCCACGGCCTGATCCTGGGCCGCGCGATCACGGGGATCGCGGCGTTCTGATCCGGCGGCCGGGGCGCGGGTTCGCGCGCTCAGGCGCTCAGCAGGCGCGTGATATGGTCGAAGACCGCGGCGTGGAGCGGCTGGTGGAAGGCCGCGCCGATATGCTCGCCGCGCTGCCAGGCGACCTCGGCCTCCAGGCTCTGGAGGCCGGGCAGGCTCAGCCAGATCATCGTGCCGGGCCGGATGGTATGGACGCATTCGGCCTTGAACCCGGTCCGCGACAGGTCGAGCACGCGGATCTTGTAGCGCGAACCCGATCGGTCGCGCGCCTTCGCATCCACGCCGACCTGATGCCTTGCGGTCGTGCGGCTGTCCTGGGCGCTGGGCGGCGTGTAGGCGTAGGGCGTCATTAGGACTCGACCCTGCCACGCCGCTGGTTGACGCTTCGCTAACGTCAGGCGACTGCGTCCCACACCAGTTTCGTGCCCACGACGATCATCAGGACGTAGATCGCGCGGTAGAAGCGCTCCGCGGGTACGCGTCGGACCAGCCAGACCCCCGCCGTGGTCGAGGCGATGGCGACCGGCAGCAGCAGCGCGGCGACGGTCAGGTTGGCGCGGGTAAACTGGCCAAGCGCGAGATACGCCGGCACCTTCACCCAATTGACGACCGCGAAAAAGATGGCGGTGGTGCCGACCAGCACGTCGCGCGGCAGGCGCCGGGGCAGCACCCAGAGCTGATAGGGCGGCTGGCCGGCATGGGCGATCTGGCTGGTGAAGCCCGATGCGACACCGAACAGCGTGCCGACCCAACCCGGGGACCCGCCTGCGCCGGTCGGCGCGCCGTTGCGCTCCACCCATAGTCGATACGCGCCGAACAGGATGGATATTGCCCCCACCAGTCCCAGCACGGCGTCCGTCGATACCGATGCGGCGAACAGATAGCCGAGCGCGATGCCGACGAACGCGCCGGGCAGCATCCAGCCAAGTACCTGGCCGTCCCAGTCGCGGCGGAACGCCCAGACGCCGACGATGTCCTGCACGATCAGGATCGGTAACAGGACTGCCGCTGCACGCACCGGCGACACCGTCATCGCGACCATCGGCAGCGACAGCGCGCCCATGCCGGAAAACCCGCCCTTGGCGAGGCCCAGCAGGACGACTGCCACCACTGCGACGGCCCAGAACGCAGGCGTTTCGATCACCGATCGGCCAGCCGCGCGAGGTGGCCGCCGATCCGGACCAGCGCGAGCACCCCCGCCGCGGCAAAGGCGGCGAGTGCAATGACGGCGTAGGTCAGCGCCTTCAGCCAGCGTGCGACCTCTGCGTCGCGCTGGGCGAGAATGCGCTCGACGGTCGCTGTCGCTGATCGTGCGGATGCAGCGTCCGACGACTCGGTTTCTTGCCTGACGGTCGGGGGTGCCGGCGGGGCGTCGGGCCCGGGGGCGTCCTGCGTCGCGACCTGTCCTGGAAAAGCATCGCCGATCGGCGAATTCGATACGCTCGCCAGAGATCCGATCAGCGCCAGCGTCGCAAGCGCGGCCAGGACCAGCATCGTCGTCCGCGCGATCCAGTCGACGATCGTCATGCCGCCGGCTTGCTCAGGCGGCGCGCGGTGCATTTCTGCGCTCCGGCGCAGGGTTTCATTCGGGACATCCTGCACTCGATATTGCGATGCGTTTTCATTAGCGCCATTCGCCCCGCAAATGCGGGGTGGATTCACCTGCGCGCCTGTGCGAAAGGGCCGTTGAATTTTCAACGTCTAGCACAAGGCGAGGCCGCCCATGAACATCCATGAGTATCAGGCGAAGGAATTGCTGGCGAAGTTCGGCGTTCCCGTTCCCGCAGGCTTCGCCGCGCTGACTGTCGATGAGGCGGTCGAAGCGTCGAAGAAGCTGCCCGGGCCGCTGTACGTCGTAAAGGCGCAGATTCACGCCGGCGGCCGCGGCAAGGGCAAGTTCAAGGAACTGGGCCCGGATGCCAAGGGTGGCGTCCGCCTGGCCAAGACCGAGGACGAGGTCCGCGCGGCGGCCACCGACATGCTCGGCAACACGCTGGTGACGATCCAGACCGGTGATGCCGGCAAGCAGGTCAACCGCCTGTACGTGACCGACGGCGTCGACATCGCCAAGGAATTCTACCTCGCGCTGCTCGTCAACCGCGCGACCGGCCGCGTCTCGATGGTCGCCTCGACCGAAGGCGGCATGGACATCGAGACGGTGGCGCACGACACGCCCGAGAAGATTCACTCGATCGACATCGACACCGCGACCGGCTTCATGCCGCACCACGGCCGCGCCGTTGCCGCCGCGCTGGAGCTGACCGGCGATCTCGCCAAGCAGGCCGCCAACGTAGCGTCGAAGCTGTACGACGCGTTTCTCGGCACCGATGCCGAGCAGATCGAGATCAACCCGCTTGCGGTGACCGACGACGGCAAGCTGATGGTGCTCGACGCCAAAGTCGGCTTCGACGGCAATGCGATGTTCCGTCACAAGGACCTGATGGAACTGCGCGACGAGACCGAGGAGGACCCGGCCGAGCTGGAAGCGTCGAAGTACGATCTCGCCTACATCAAGCTCGACGGCGACATCGGCTGCATGGTCAATGGCGCGGGCCTTGCCATGGCGACGATGGACATCATCAAGCTGAACGGCATGTTCCCGGCCAACTTCCTCGACGTCGGCGGTGGCGCGAACAAGGAAAAGGTGACCGCGGCGTTCAAGATCATCCTCGCCGATCCCAACGTGAAGGGCATCCTCGTCAACATCTTCGGCGGGATCATGAAGTGCGACATCATCGCCGAGGGCATCGTCGCGGCGGCGAAGGAAGTGAACCTGTCGGTCCCGCTGGTCGTCCGCCTGGAAGGCACCAATGTCGAGAAGGGCAAGGAAATCCTGTCCAACTCCGGCCTGGCGATCGTGCCGGCGAACGACCTGGGCGATGCGGCGAAGAAGATCGTCGCCGAGGTCAAGAAGGTCGCCTGAGCCGCCTCAGGCAACCGAAGCTACAGGCTTTCGTTGGAGGCTCGGGCGGTGACGTCCGGGCCTCTTTTCGTTCGGGCGCGGACGCATGTGATTTTCCGTACCGGACTTGCGAAAGTGCCGCCAAATGGCCAGAAAGGCCACCGTACCGCGTGCTGAAAAGCCGTGACTGTTTTAGGAAAGGACCTGGCCATGAAGATATTGGTGCCGGTCAAGCGCGTGCTTGATTACAATGTGAAGCCCCGCGTGAAGGCCGACGGCAGCGGGGTCGACCTCGCCAACGTCAAGATGAGCATGAACCCGTTCGACGAGATCGCGGTCGAGGAAGCCATCCGCCTGAAGGAAAAGGGCGTAGCGACCGAAGTCGTCGCGGTGTCGATCGGTGAGCAGAAGGCGCAGGAAACGCTGCGCACGGCACTCGCCATGGGTGCCGACCGCGCGATCCTGATAACGTCGGACGAAAAGGTCGAGCCGCTGGGCGTCGCCAAGCTGCTGAAGGCGATCTGCGACGATGAACAGCCTTCGCTGGTCATTCTCGGCAAGCAGGCGATCGACGACGACAACAACCAGACGGGCCAGATGCTCGCCGCGCTGACCGGCTGGGGCCAGGGCACCTTCGCATCGAAGGTCGAGATCTCGGACGGCAAGGTCGCGGTGACGCGTGAAGTCGATGGCGGATCGGAGACGGATACGCTGACGCTGCCGGCGGTCGTCACCACCGACCTGCGCCTCAACGAACCGCGCTACGCTTCGCTGCCGAACATCATGAAGGCCAAGTCGAAGCCGCTCGTGCAGAAGACTGCGGCCGACTACGGCGTCGATGTCGCCCCACGCCTGACCACGCTGAAGGTCGAGGAACCGGCCAAGCGCCAGGCGGGCGTGAAGGTCGCCGATGTCGATGAACTCGTGTCGAAGCTCAAGACGCTCGGCATCGCCAAATAGTCAAACCTCCGTTCGCTCTGAGCTTGTCGAAGGGGTGTACTTTTCTTCGTACGAAAGAAGGGCAGGGCTTCGACAAGCTCAGCCCGAACGGATTGAGAGGACAGGTTTTATGAAAACCCTCGTTTGGGTCGAACACGACGGCCAGGCCGTCAAGGACGCCACGCTCGCCACGGTGACCGCGGCTGCAAAGCTGGGTGAAGTTCATCTGCTGGTCGCAGGACAGGGCGTCGACGGCGTCGCTGCCGAAGCGGCGAAGATCGCCGGCGTCGGCAAGGTCCATGTCGCCGACGACGCGGCCTATGCCCATGCTCTGGCAGAGAATGTCGCGCCGCTCGTCAAATCGCTGATGGACGGCCACGACGCCTTCGTCGCGCCGGCCACCAGCCACGGCAAGAACATCGCGCCGCGCGTCGCCGCATTGCTCGACGTGATGCAGGTCAGCGATATCTTGTCGGTCGAGGGGCCAGACACGTTCACGCGTCCGATCTATGCCGGCAACGCGATCGCGACCGTGCAGACGAGGGACGCCAAGCTGGTCCTGACCGTGCGCGGCACCGCGTTCGAAAAGGCCGCAGCCGAGGGCGGTTCGGCGGAGATCGAGGCGGTATCGGGTCCCGGCGACGCCGGCGTGTCGACCTTCTCGGGCTCCGAGATCGCGAAGCTCGAGCGTCCGGAACTGACCAGTGCGAAGGTGATCGTCTCTGGCGGTCGCGCGCTGGGGTCGGGCGAGAAGTTCGTCGAGCTGATCGAGCCGCTGGCCGACAAGCTGGGTGCCGCTGTCGGCGCATCGCGCGCCGCGGTCGATGCGGGCTATGTCCCCAACGACTATCAGGTCGGCCAGACCGGCAAGATCGTCGCGCCGGAAGTGTATATCGCAGTCGGCATTTCGGGCGCCATCCAGCATCTGGCCGGCATGAAGGATTCGAAAGTCATCGTCGCGATCAACAAGGACGAGGATGCGCCGATCTTCCAGGTTGCGGATGTCGGGCTGGTCGGTGACCTGTTCAAGGTCGTGCCGGAGTTGACAGCGAAGCTTTGACGCGCAGCTGAAGGCGGACGCCGGTGCCGCAGCAGCGTAGCTGCCCGCGGCATCAGCAAGCACGGCCGGCGGCGCTAAAGCGCCGTTCGACGACGCGGGATTTATTCCCGCGTCGCGGTTCGCGGATAACGCGGGGGACCTGAATTCCCCTGTCGGTCGCGCCTCGTGCACGCACCTGGGTCATTACCGCGAAGGCGGGGATCCATCTCCCGCGCTGGCCTTGCGGACCGTCCGGGAGATGGATCCCCGCCTTCGCGGGGACGACGGGGCATCTATAATGCTTGTCGCTATGGCCGCGTGGATTCCCGCCGTCATCGGGACGGCGGGCAAAGCCTCTCATTCAGTGAAACACAGGGGGGTAAGCTTTCACCCTCGCGCAGACGGCGCTCAAGCAGCAATCACCCCCTCACCACAACACGTCCCGATCCGGCTGCATCGGCCCCGGGGCCTTGTCGCCGATCGCCTGCAACAGGTCGATCTCGATCGTCCGGCACATCGCGTCGAGCGGCAGGTCGTGGATGGTATTGGCGAACGGGTCGGTCAGGTCGTCGCCGACCTGAAGGACCGCCAGGAACATCAGCCCCGCCAGCGTCGACCCCACCGGCGTTGCCCACCCCAGCGTCTCGACCAGCCCGATCGGCAGGACGAGGCAGAAGAGACGGGTGAACAGGTTCGGGAAGAAGCGATACTGGTTGGGCAGGGGCGTGTTCTTGATCCGCTCCATGCCGCCCTGTGCGTTGATGATGTCGGTCAGCGTGCGTTCGAGCTGGCTGTGCAGGATCGTGTCGAGGTGCCCCTCACGCCGCGCCTTGGCGATGCGGCCGGCGGTGCCGTCGACGATGCCGTTGGCGATATTGGTGCGGCTGAACGGCCCGACCGCCTCCTCCGGCGACAGGAACCGCAGCACGTCGGGTCTCGGGTCGATCCGCCGCAGCTGGCAGCGCAGCGCGTGGACGTAGGCGATGTGTCGCAGCACGATGGTGCGCTTCAGATCCCACAGCTTGCCCTCGGTGGTGTAGGGCATGAAGGTGATGACCTCACGCGCCAGGCTGCGCGAGGAGTTGATCATGGCCCCCCACAGGATCCGCCCTTCCCACCAGCGCTGATAGGCGGAGTTTTCCCGGAAGCCGAGGAACAGCGCCAATGCCGTGCCGAACAACGTCAGCGGCAGCGAAGGGGCCTTGTTCGGGGTGAGAAGATAGAAGGCGGTCACCACCACGTCCCAGACGAACAGGACGAGCAGCGGCTTCCAGACTTCCGCGATGATGCGAGAGACGCGGGGTGTGGCGGTGATAATCATCGCGGGCGCGACGCATGACCTGGATCAAGGTTGCATCGCGGCATGGAATTTTTTTGCGGCCCCCTGTAGGGGCGGCGCGATGACCGACGAACTCCGCTCCACCGCTCTGGAATCCAAGGCCTGGCCGTATGAGGAGGCGCGCAAGCTGCTGAAGCGCTATCCGGACGGCAAGCCCGGCAGCGCGCCCATTATCTTCGAAACCGGCTATGGTCCCTCGGGCCTGCCGCACATCGGCACGTTCAACGAAGTGCTGCGCACGACGATGGTCCGTAACGCGTTCCATGCGCTGTCCGACCAGCCGACGAAGCTGATCGCGTTCAGCGACGACATGGACGGCCTGCGCAAGGTGCCGGACAATGTGCCGAACCGCGAGATGCTCAGCCGTCATCTGGGCAAGCCGCTGACGCAGGTGCCCGATCCGTTCGAAAAGTTTGACAGCTTCGCCGCGCACAACAATGCGATGCTGCGCCAATTCCTCGACCGCTTCGGCTTCGAATATGAATTCGCGTCATCGACCGACTATTACGCCGGCGGCCGGTTCGACGACGCGCTGCGCGGCGTGCTGCGGCACTATGACGCGATCCAGGGCGTGATGCTGCCGACGCTGCGCGAGGAGCGTCGCGCGACCTATTCGCCGGTCCTGCCGATCAGCCCGACGACCGGCGTCGTGTTGCAGGTGCCGGTCGAGGTGATCGACGCGGACGCCGGCACGATCGCCTTTGTCGACGAGAGCGGTGAACGGATCGTCCAGTCGGCGCTTGGCGGCCGCGCCAAGCTGCAATGGAAGGTCGACTGGGCAATGCGCTGGGTCGCGCTCGGCGTCGATTTCGAGATGTACGGCAAGGATCTGATCGATTCGGGCATCCAGTCGTCGAAGATCGCCCGCATCCTGGGCGGCCGCCCGCCCGAGGGCTTCGTCTACGAGATGTTCCTGGATGAAAAGGGCGAGAAGATCTCCAAGTCCAAGGGCAATGGCCTGAGCCTCGAGCAATGGCTGACCTATGGCCCGGACGAGAGCCTGGCGTTCTACGCCTATCGCGAGCCGAAAAAGGCCAAGCAGCTGCACATGGGCGTCATCCCGCGCGCGGTCGATGAATATTGGCAATTTCGCGGGAATTACGCAGGCCAGGAACTGAAGCAGCAGCTCGGTAACCCGGTGCATCATATCCACGACGGCAAGTTGCCGGACGGCGAGTTGCCGGTGACGTTCGGCCTGCTGCTCAATCTGGTCGGCGTGATGGGCGAGGCGACCAAGGAGCAGGTCTGGGGCTATCTGGGCAATTACGTCCCCGATGCGACGCCCGAGACGCATCCCGACCTCGACCGGCTGATCGGCTATGCACTGGCCTACGCCCGCGACTTCGTGGCCCCGACGCTCGTCCGCCGCGCGCCCGAAGGTGTCGAGGTGAACGCGCTTCAGCGGCTCGATGCCGAACTCGCCGCGCTGCCCGAGGATGCACCGGCCGAGGACATCCAGAACATCGTGTACGAGATCGGCAAGACCGGCGGCTTCGCCGAACTGCGCGACTGGTTCCGGGCGCTGTACGAAACGCTGCTCGGCTCGGCGCAAGGCCCGCGGATGGGCAGTTTCATCAAGCTGTACGGCATCGCCAATTCGCGGCGGCTGATCGCGGACGCGCTGGCAAAGGCATGACGCGACGCGGCCCGCATTCCGCTCTGCGCGATTTCCTGCACAGCGAGGCGGCGGGCGGCATCGTCCTGATCGTGGCGTCGCTGCTGGCGATGGTCGTCGCCAACCTGCAGTCGACCGGCGACAGCTATGCTGCGATGCTGCACATGCGTGCCGGGCCGGTGCTGAACGACCATCTGGGGCCGATGACGATCCATCTGTGGATCAACGACGGCCTGATGGCGATCTTCTTCTTCCTGGTCGGGCTGGAGATCAAGCGTGAGGTCGTCGACGGCGGCCTGACCAAGCCCGAACGACGGCGGCTGCCGGTCGTCGCGGCGCTGGCCGGCATGGCGGTCCCGGCGCTCGTCTACCTGTCGATCACGTCGGGAATGCCGGGGTTGCAACGCGGCTGGGCGATCCCGGCGGCGACCGACATCGCCTTTGCGATCGGCGTGCTGGCGCTGCTCGGCGACCGCGTGCCGACGTCGCTGAAGCTGTTCCTGACCACGGTCGCGATTGTCGACGACATGGGGGCGGTCGCAATCATCGCGCTGGCCTATACCGATCATATCGCGGTCGCGGCTCTGGCCGGGGCGGCGGTAGTGGCGGCCGGGCTCTACGCGCTCAACAGGCGCGGCGAGCGGCGGCCGGGGATCTATCTCGCAGGGTTCGCGCTGTTGTGGCTGTTGACCCTGATGTCGGGCGTTCATGCGACGATCGCCGGCGTGGTTGCGGCGCTGGCCGTACCGGTCAAGCCGACGCCGGCGGCGCCCGATGCGGCCGATTCGACGCTGCACCGGCTGGAGCACGCGCTGCACCCGCTGGTCGCCTTCGCCATCGTGCCGCTGTTCGGCTTCGCCAATGCCGGCGTGTCGCTCGACGGGATCGGATGGGCGGCGCTGGGCGAGCCGCTGGTGCTGGGCATCGCGCTCGGCCTGTTCATCGGCAAGCAGGCGGGGATTTTCGGCGGCGTGTGGCTGGCCGATCGGTTGGGTATCGCCGAGCGCCCCAAGGGCGTCTCGTGGTTGCAACTCTACGGCGTCGCGCTGGTCGCGGGCATCGGTTTCACCATGAGCCTGTTCATCGGCGGGCTGGCGTTTCCCGGCAACCCGATGCTGGAGGCGGGCGTAAAGATCGGGGTGTTGGGCGGCTCCATCCTGTCGGCGATCGCCGGCTTTACCGTGCTGCGACTGGCGGCGCGGCGCTGATCGATGCGGCTGTTCTTCGATTCACGCCAGCGTCTCCACGCCCCGGCGCGCGAATTTCACAACGGCGGCTGGACGCCGTATGCCGAAGTGCCCGAGCGGGTCGTCGCGATCCTGGCGGCGCTCGGACCGGTGGAGGCGCCGGCAGACACGGGCGAGGCGCCGATATTGCGCGTCCATGATGCCGGATACGTCGATTTCCTGAAGAGCGCGTACGACCGCTGGGTCGCGGCGGGGCGGGACGGGGACGTGATCGCCTATGCCTGGCCGGTCGTCCGACGGCGCGACGTGCGGTTGGAGCGGATCGATGCGCTCGCCGGACGCTATACGATGGATGCGGTGACGCCGCTGACCGCGGATACCTGGGCCTCGGCTTATTGGAACGCGCAGACCGCGCTGGCGGCGACGCGGGCGGTGCTGGACGGGGACAAGGCCTTTGCGCTGTGCCGGCCGCCGGGGCATCATGCAGGGGCGGATTACGCGGGTGGCTACTGTCATCTCAACACCGCCGCGATCGCGGCGCAGGCCGCGCGCGATGCCGGTTGCGCGCGGGTCGCGATCCTCGACATCGACTATCACCACGGCAACGGGACGCAGGATATCTTCTGGGACCGTGGCGACGTCTTCTACGCCTCGCTCCACGCCGATCCGGCGACGGATTTCCCGTTCTACTGGGGCCACGCCGATGAGGTCGGCGAAGGCGCCGGCGTGGGTACGACGCTGAACCTGCCGCTGCCGCAAGGTACGCGGCTGGAGGGCTTTCGCGCCGCACAGGGCCAGGCGCTGGACGCCATCGCGCGGTTCGCGCCGGACCTGCTGATCGTCAGCTATGGGGCCGATACGTGGGAGGGCGATCCGATCAGCAAGTTCGTGCTGACGACCTGCGATTACGCCGTGCTGGCGCGCGATATCGCCGGATGCGGGTGGCCGACGGTGACGCTGATGGAGGGCGGCTATGCGGTCGACGCACTGGGCGCGAATGTCGCGAGTTTCTTGAGCGGACTGTAACCACACGCTTTAAACCGTTCGTGCTGAGCTTGTCGAAGCACCGTCCTTCGTGTCGCAAGCAGTACGCGCGCCTATCGCAGAACGGCCCTTCGACAAGCTCAGGGCGAACGGAGAATAGTTTTGCCCGCCGCGGCAAAGCCGCGTCGTCGGACGGGCTGAGCCCGCCGGCCGGCCTTGCGCGAGTCCCAGCGCGGTGTGCGCTTGGCCGCGCGGCGGCTTAGTCCGGCTCGGTCGCATCGATCGGCGGCTGGCCCTTCATCGACGCCGAAACCGCCTCGGCCCGCGCCATCACGCGCAGGATATTGCCAGAGGTGAGGCCGGCAAGCTCCGTATCGCTCCACCCGCGCCGCGCCAGGTCGGCCAGCACCAGTGGATAGCCGTCGACGCCGGTCATCCCCTCCGGCCCGGTCCCGCCGATGCCGTCATAGTCGCCGCCGAAGCCGACGCTGCCCTTGCCCGCGACCTTGGCGACATGCTCGATATGATCGGCGACGGTCGCGGCATCGACCCGCGGCATCGGGTGGCTGCGATCCCATTCGACAAGCGGCGCGGGTGACTTTGCGCCATAGGCATCCGCCGGCACGCCGACCGACCTGGCGTAGTCCGAGCGCGCGCGGTCCCAGTCGGCCCAGGCCTTTGACAGAAAGGCGGGGTAGAAGTTCACCATCACAACCCCGCCGTTCGCGGCGATCCGCTGCAACAGGTCGTCGGGAATGTTGCGCGGCCGGTCGGCCAGCGCGCGAGCCGAGGAGTGCGACGCGATCACCGGCGCCTTGGTGACATCCAGCGCCGCCGCCATCGTCGCGTCGGATACGTGGCTGACATCGACCAGCATGCCGATGCGGTTCATCTCCATCACCACCTTGCGCCCGAAGTCGCTAAGGCCATTGGCGCGCGGCGCATCGGTTGCGCTGTCCGCCCAGTCCAGGCTCTTGCCATGCGTCAGCGTCATGTAGCCGACACCCAGTTCGCGCATCTGGCGCAGCACCGACAGCCGCCCGTCGATCTGGTGCCCGCCCTCGATCCCGATCAGCGAGGCGACGCGGCCGGCCTTCATCGCGGCGCGCACGTCGTCGGCGGTCTTCGCCATGCGGAACGCCTGGGGGTTGGCGGCGACGAAGCGGCGGGCGATGTCGATCTGCTCGATCGTCATCTCGACAGCGCGGGGGCCAGTGGTGCTGGCGGGGATATAGACCGACCAGAACTGCCCGCCGACCCCGCCGCGCTTCAGCCGGGGGATGTCGGTCTGAAGCGGGTAGGGCAGGGCGGCGGTGTCGCGCGTCAGGTCGACGTTCTCGACCTTTGCCTCGTGTCGCTCGCGGATTTCCCACGGCAAGTCGTTGTGCCCGTCGAGTACCGGTGCCTGCCGCAGCACGCGCTGGACGCGCGCAGTGATCGCGAGATCGCTGCCCTGCGGGGCGGCGAGGAGGAGGGCGAGGAGGATCATGGGCGGCTCCGGCTGTGTTTGGCATCGGTGATAGCGCGCGATGGCGGCGGGACACACGAGAATTTCGGGCCGCGAGCGTTTCCATTTCGTTCCGACGGCCGTAAACCGCGGTCATGCTCCCGCACCCCGCCCTCCACGCCAGCCACGGCGGCATCTGGATCGCCGATGGCGATGGGTGTCGGGAGGTCGGGCGCGGCGAAGCGATCCGGATTGCGGCGGATACGCCGGTCATCCTGCTCGGTGCGTCGATCGCGGGGCAGCGTCTGGGCTATGCCGACCTGTCGGGGCTCGACCTGCTCGAGCTGTTCGCCTTTCTCTACCCTGCGCGCTTTGTGGTGCCGACGCCGAAGGGCCTGGCCGCGGCGCTTGGCCTTACGCCACCGGCGAGCGACGATGCCGTCGCACCGTTCCTGCGCGAAGCGGCGGCAGCGATGCTCGCGACTCTGGAGGGCGACTGGCCCGAGCGGGAAGGCGCCTGGACCGCGGCGCAGACGTTGTTCCGCCTGCGCTGGCCGTGGGGTCCGCAGGTCACCGCGCGGCTTGCCAAGCCCCAGGGTGGCGAGCGCTGGCTGTTTTCCCGCCTGCCCGAATGGGAGGAGGGGCCGCCACGCGCCGCTCCACGCACCGTCACGCTCGACGATGCGGCGGTCGCCGATCGTCTCGCTCGGCTGACCGGCAGTACGGCCGAGCGGCGCGAGGGGCAGCGCCACTTCGCCGCCACCGCCGCGCAGGCGTTCGCGCCGCGGCGGATGCGCGACACGCCCAATCTGGTGCTGGCCGAGGCGGGCACGGGGATCGGCAAGACGCTCGGCTATCTCGCGCCGGCGTCGTTGTGGACCGAGGCGGCGGATGGCGCGGTGTGGGTGTCGACCTTTACCAAGGCGCTGCAACGCCAGCTGGGGCACGAGACCGCGCGGCTGTATCCCGACCCGGCCGAGCGCCGCGCCCGTGTCGTCACGCGCAAGGGACGCGAGAACTACCTGTGCCTGCTGAACCTGGAGGATGCGCTGCAAGGCGGGTTTCAGGGCCGCGCGGCGATCCTGGCGCAGCTGGTTGCGCGCTGGGCGGCGTATAGCGCGGACGGCGACATGGTCGGCGGCGACCTGCCCGGCTGGCTGCCGACATTGTTCCGTCGCAACGGATCGACCGCGCTGACCGATCGCCGCGGCGAGTGTATCTACGCCGGCTGCCCGCACTACCGGAAATGCTTCATCGAACGCGCCGCGCGCGCGTCGGCCAATGCGAACATCGTCATCGCCAACCACGCGCTGGTGATGGTCAACGCCGCGCGCGGGCGCGAGACGGCAACGCGCCCCACCCGCTATGTCTTCGACGAAGGCCATCATCTGTTCGAGGCGGCCGATTCGATGTTCGCCGCAGCCCTGACCGGGGCGGAGGCGATCGAGATTCGCCGCTGGGTCACCGGTCCCGAGGGCACGTCGCGCGGCCGCCGCCGGGGCCTTGCCGCGCGGTTAAGTGACGTCGCCAGCTATGACGAGGAGGGCGGTCGCGCGATCACGCAAGCGGTCGAGGCCGCGCGCGCGCTGCCGTCCGACGGCTGGCTCGCGCGGTTGCAGGAGGGCGCCCCGTTCGGACCCGTCGAGGCGCTGCTCGGTGCCGTGCGCGGCCTGGTCTACGCGCGTGCCGCCAAGGACGACGATGCCGGCTATGCGCTGGAAACCGAACTGGCCGAGCCCGACCCCGCGCTGGTCGATGCCGCCGGCCCCGCGGCCGTCGCGCTCGATGCGCTGATGCGACCGCTGGTGACGCTCGGCCGGCGGCTGGAAGCGGTGCTGGCCGAAGCCCCCGACTGGATGGACGGCCCGGCGCGGGCGCGGATCGAAGGCGCGATCGCCTCGCTCGGGTGGCGCGCGGAGACGGTCGGCGCATGGTTGGCGCTGATCGCGCGGGTCGGTGGACCGGCCGACCCCGACTTCGTCGACTGGCTGGCGGTCGACCGGGCGGAGGGGCGCGAGTGGGACGTAGGGCTACACCGCCACTGGCTCGACCCGTCGCGACCGTTCGCCGACACGGTGCTGAAACAGGCTCATGGCGCGGTCATTACCTCGGCGACGCTGCGCGCAGGCGGCGACTGGGACGTCGCGGACGCACGCAGTGGCGCGGTGCACCTGGAGGGCGCGCCCATCCACTTCGCGGCCCAGAGCCCGTTCGATTACGCGTCGCGCGCCGAAGTGCTGATCGTCACCGACGTGAAGCGCGGCGATCTGTCGGGCCTCGCCAATGCCTATGCCCGGCTGATCCTGGCGGCCGGCGGGGGAACGCTGGGGCTGTTCACAGCGATCCGCCGGCTGCGCGGCGTCCATGCCCGCATCGCCGACCGGCTGGCCCGCGAAGGATTGCCGCTGGCCGCGCAGCATGTCGATCCGATCGATACCGGCACGCTGGTCGATATCTTCCGCGACGATCCGCGCGCGTCGCTGCTCGGCACCGATGCACTCAGGGACGGGGTTGACGTTCCCGGCCAGTCGCTGCGGCTGGTGGTGATGGAGGGCGTGCCGTGGCCCAAGCCCAGTGTGCTGCACGCCGCACGCCGCATGGCGGGCGGGGGCAGCGCGTATGACGATCGCATCGTCCGCGCGCGCCTGGCGCAGGCGTTCGGTCGCCTGATCCGCCGGGCCGATGATTCGGGCGCGTTCGTGCTGCTGAGTGCCGCGATGCCGTCGCGCCTGCTCAGCGCCTTCCCCGACGGCACGCCCATCCGCCGAATCACGCTGGATAAAGCGATCGAGCGCGTGCGCGCCCTTTCTTCCGCCGCGCCGATCCGGCACAAGGCGGAAGCATGAAAACGCTGACGCTGCTCCGCCACGCGAAATCGGGATGGGACGATCCCGCGCTTCGTGATTTCGACCGGCCGCTGAACGCGAAGGGCCAGCGCGCCGCGCAGGTCGTCGGTCGCAACCTGAAGACGCTGGGGCTGACGTTCGACCGCGTCGTCGCCTCGCCCGCGGTGCGCGTCGTCGAGACGCTGGACCATGTCGGCCGCGGCTATGGTGCCGCGATCACGCCCGAATGGGACAAGCGCCTGTACCTCGCCTCGGTCGCGTCGCTGATCGACGTGATCCAGGAACAGGCGAACGGGGTCGATCGGCTGCTGCTGGTCGGGCACAACCCGGGGCTGGAGGAACTGGTGCTGACGCTGGTGCCGTTGGCCGGCGACAATCCCGCGCGCGCCGATGTCGAGGAGAAATTTCCGACCGCTAGCGTCGCCGAGCTGCATTTCGCGATCGATCGCTGGGCCGATGCCGGCGCGAACGGCGCTACGCTGGCGCGGTTTGTCCGCCCGCGCGATCTCGATCCGGGGCTGGGCCCGAGCGCCGACTAGAGCCCGGACTGGCTCTAGCTGCGGTGCGGCGCGCTGTCGGCCAGTGCGCGGGTCAGCGTATCGCGGATGGTTGCCAGCGCCGTGGTGCGGGGTCCCGCGGGCGATCCGGCGGGCAGCGCCGATCCCTCGTCCGCCAGCAGTTTCTGGACGCCGCGGATCGTGTATCCTTCGGCCTCGAGTAAGGTCCGGATGCGTCGGACGAGGGCGGCATCCTCCGGCCGGTAATAGCGGCGATTTCCTGCGCGTTGCAGCGGGCGCAGCTGTGGGAAGCGGGTTTCCCAATAGCGCAGGATATGCTGGGCGACGCCGGTGTCGCGCGACACTTCGCCGATCGTGCGAAAAGCCGTCGCTGCCTTGTCCGGCGCGGCCACCGGCGGCGTCAGCTGGCGGCCACGATGCGGTCGCGCATCATCTGGCTGGCGCGGAAGGTCAGGACGCGGCGCGGTGCGATCGGCACTTCGACGCCGGTCTTGGGATTGCGACCGACGCGCTCACCCTTGTCGCGCAGCACGAAGCTGCCGAAGCCGGAAATCTTGACGTTCTCGCCATTGGCCAGCGCATCGCACATATGGCCCAGGATCTGTTCGACGAACTGCGCCGAATCCGCGCGCGACAGACCCACTTCGTGATGCAGCGCTTCAGTCAGATCGGCGCGTGTCAGCGTCCGTGCATCCTGCATGACCTAAATCCCTTTTTCCCGGCCCGACAAGCGACACGCCGTTCTATCACGGTGTTCGCGGAGTGGCAAAAGCCGACGTACCGTAATTGCGTCGGATCGTCTCAGAAGCGGACGACCGCGGCGCCCCAGGTGAAACCGCCGCCCATCGCTTCCAACACGATCAGGTCGCCACGCTGGATGCGGCCGTCGCGCACCGCGGTATCGAGCGCGAGAGGCACCGATGCCGCAGACGTGTTGGCGTGCTGATCGACCGTGACCACGACTTTCTCGGGTGCCAGCCCCAGCTTGCGCGCGGTCGCATCCAGGATGCGGGCATTGGCCTGATGCGGCACCACCCAGTCGACGTCGTCGGTCGACAGACCCGCGGCGGCGAGCGATTCGCCCATTACCGATGCCAGGTTGACGACCGCGTGGCGGAACACTTCGCGACCCTTCATGCGCAGCTTGCCGACCGTCCCGGTGGTGGAGGGACCGCCATCGACGTAGAGCAACTGGTTGTGGCGCCCGTCGGCGTGGAGCTTGGTCGACAGGATACCGCGATCGCCATCCTCTTCGGCCGCCAGCACCATCGCGCCGGCGCCATCGCCGAACAGCACGCAGGTCGTGCGGTCTTCCCAGTCGAGGATGCGGCTGAACGTCTCGGCGCCAATCACCAGCGCGGTACGATGCACGCCCGCGCGGATCATGCTGTCGGCGACCTGTACCGCGTAGAGGAAGCCCGAGCAGACTGCGGCCACGTCGAACGCCACGCAATCGTCGATGCCCAGCGCCGCCTGCACCTTCGTCGCGGTCGCGGGGAACGTCTGGTCGGGGGTCGCGGTCGCCAGCACGATCAGGTCGATGTCCTGCGCGCTGAGGTTCGACGCGGCGATCGCGGCCTTTGCCGCGTCGGTCGCCAGCGTCGCGGTCGTCTCGTCCGGGCCGGCGATGTGGCGGAACCGGATGCCGGTGCGCTCGACGATCCATTCGTCGGTGGTGTCGACTTGCCCCGCCAGTTCGGCGTTCGAAACGCGACGGCCCGGCAGCGCCGCACCAGTGCCCAGGATGACGGAGCGCGTGGTCATGCCGCCACCTGCTCGTCGAAATGCGCGAGATCGTCCTTGATGCGGTTCAGCAGGTCGTCGCGCACCATCTTCGCGGCGACGCCGATCGCGTGCGCGACACCGACTTCGGTCGCGCCGCCGTGGCTCTTCACGACCAGGCCGTTGAGGCCGAGGAAGACCGCGCCGTTATGATTGTTGGGGTCGAGGTGATCGCGCAGCAGCTGCGTCGCGGGTTTCGAGATCAGGAAGCCGATCTTCGAGCGGACCGAACTGCGGAATGCGCGCTTCAGCAGGTCGCCGACGAAGCGCGCGGTGCCCTCCGCGGTCTTGAGCGCGATGTTGCCGGAAAAGCCGTCGCAGACGACGACATCGACGTTGCCGCGCGAAATCCGGTCGCCTTCGATGAAGCCCGAGAACGTCATCGGCAGGTGGGTCGCGGCCTTCAGCGCAGCGGCGGCTTCGCGCACTTCGTCGGTGCCTTTCAGCGCTTCGGTGCCGATGTTGAGAAGCGCGACCCGTGGCGATTCGAGATCGAGCGTGGTGCGCGCCCAGGCCGCGCCCATGACCGCGAACTGCACGAGGTTGCGGGCATCGCACTCGGTGTTGGCACCCAGGTCGAGCATCACCGTATCGGTATCGCCCAGACTCGGCAGCATGGCGGCGAGCGCCGGCCGGTCGATCCCGGGCAGCATCCTGAGCGACAGCTTCGCCATCGCCATCAGCGCGCCGGTATTGCCCGACGAAACGGCCGCCGCGGCACGGCCCTGCTTCACCAGGTCGATCGCGACGCCCATCGACGTCGTCTTGGCGCGACGAATCGCCTGGCTCGGCTTGTCGGCGCCCGAAATGACATCGGGGGCGTGGACGATTTCCGACGCTGCCGTCAGGTTGGGGTGCGCGGCGAGACCCTCGCGGATCTTCGCTTCGTCGCCGACCAGCAGGAAGCGCATGCCGTCGAACCGGCGACGCGCACGCGCGACGCCGGCAAGCATGACCGCAAGCCCCTCGTCGCCGCCCATCGCATCGACCGCGATCCGCGCATCGGGGGACATCGCGCTTACGCTCCTGTCAGGTGAGAGGGCCTCAGCCCTCGACCGAGACGACTTCGCGGCCGTTATAGTGGCCGCAGGCGTTGCACAGGTTGTGCGGACGCTTCAGCTCGCCGCAGTTCGGGCATTCCTGGAACGCTTCGACCGACAGGGCATCGTGCGAGCGGCGCATGCCACGCCGCGACGGCGAGGTCTTTCTCTTGGGGACGGCCATGTCGGCAACCTTCTAAATATCGAATCTGTGATCGGTCTCGGGACAAGCACTACGGCGCTTGGCCCTGACGGAGCAAGCGCAGGTTCTGCCCACGAAGCGAAGGCGCGCCTATAGCGATTTCGTGCACGGTTGCAACCCGAAGCGCTTGCGGTCACGGTGCGGGTATCCGACACAGGGGGACACGATATGCCGATCATCCTGCCAGCGACCCTCGTCACCGCCGCGGCCTGCGCCGTGCTCAGCGTTTGGATGGCGATGCGAATCGGGCAGTTGCGCCGCGCACGCAAGATATGGGTTGGGGACGGGGGCGATCCGGCGATGGTGGCGCGGATGCGGGCGCAGGCGAATTTCGTCGAATACGCGCCCTTCGTGCTGATCCTGCTCGGCCTGCTGGAACTCGCCAAAGGGCCGAGCGTGTGGGCCTGGAGTTATGGCCTGGTCTTCATCATCGCGCGGATCTGCCATGTGTTCGGTATGGACGGGTGGAAGCCCGGGCGGATGGCCGGCGCGATCTTGACCATGATCATCCTGCTGCTGCTGGCCGGTGAATGCGCATGGGTGGCGTTCTCGACGCCCTATGTGACGGCGCCGATGGCCGTCACCCTGCCATCACAAGGCTAACCTTTTAACCGTTCGTGCTGAGCTTGTCGAAGCACCGTTCTTCGATACGCCAGCAATTCCCTTGCGGCACAAAGTACGGTGCTTCGACAAGCTCAGCACGGACGGGAGAGTGTTTTACCGCCCCAGCGCCGCATCCCCAACGAACGGATTGCTTGCCCGTTCGCGACCGAAGCTGCTGACGCCGCCGTGGCCGGGCAGGAAGACGGTGTCATCGCCCAGCGGCCACAGCTTGGTCACGATCGATGTGATCAGCGCCTGCGGGTCGCTCATCGGGAAATCGGTACGCCCGACCGATCCCTGGAAGATGACGTCGCCGACGATCGCCAGCTTCGATGCCGGGTGGTGAAACACGACATGGCCCGGCGTGTGGCCGGGGCAGAGATAGACGTCGAGCGTCAGGTCGCCGACCGTGACCTGCTGCCCGTCATCGAGCCAGCGGTTCGGTTCGAACACTTCTGCCGGCACGCCCCATTGCCGCGAATCGTCGTCCAGCCGCGCGATCCAGAACCGGTCGGCCTCGTGCGGCCCCTCGATCGGGACGCTGAGATCACGCGCCAGTTCGGCGGCGCCCCCGCAATGGTCGAGATGGCCGTGGGTCAGCAGGATCTTTTCGACCGTGACGCCCGCCTGCGCGATGGCGTCCTTGATCCGCGGCAGGTCGCTGCCGGGATCGACCACCGCGGCGCGGTTGGTCGCGGTGCACCAGAACAGCGTGCAGTTCTGCTGGAGGGGCGTGACCGGAATGATGGTCGCCTTGAGCGGGGGCTGGGTCATGGCCGACACTTGGGGCGACAGGGGCGGTGGGTCAACGGGCTTGCCCGCGCTCGCCGCGCGCGCCATGCACGGCGGATGAGCGATGCCGCCCCGCCTGCCGACCGTCCGCGCGACCTGACCGCGACGATGGCGTTCGATCCGTTGGTCGGGCTCGACGCGCTCGACGATCATCTGTCGCGGCTGAAGGCGCAGGCGACTGCACTTGGCTATCCCTTCGATCGTCACGGCGTGCGCAACGAATTGCAGGCGGCGACCTTTCGCCTGCGCGAGGCTGCGCAGGTCGAGCTGTTCGTCGCGCCGAGCGGGGCCATCGCCATCCTGGCGACGCCGAACCGGTAACAAATGTTGCGATTGCGAATGACGGCGCGGCGGGTCTAAGGGGCGTCACCGCCAACCAAGATCGGACCTCCGTCCCATGCAGCCCTCTGCCGCGCTCGGTCGCATCCAGCCCTCCGCCACGCTCGCGATGACCGCCCGCGTGTTCGAGCTGAAGCGCGCCGGTGTCGACGTGATTGGCCTGGGCGCCGGTGAGCCCGATTTCGATACGCCGGACTTCGTGAAAGAGGCCGCGATCCAGGCGATCCGCGACGGCAAGACGAAATACACCAATGTCGACGGCACGCCCGAGCTGAAGGCGGCGATCGTCGCCAAGTTCGCGCGCGACAACAGCCTGACGTACACGCCCGACCAGATCACCGTGAACGTCGGCGGCAAGCACACGCTGTTCAACGCCTTCGTCGCGACGATCGACGCGGGCGACGAAGTGATCGTACCGGCGCCTTATTGGGTCAGCTATCCCGACGTCATCCAGTTCGCGGGCGGCACGCCGGTGTTTGTCGCCGCCGGCGCCGACCAGGGCTACAAGCTGCGCCCCGAACAGCTCGAGGCCGCGATCACGCCGCGCACCAAGTGGGTGGTGCTCAATTCGCCGTCGAACCCGACCGGGGCTGCCTATAGCGAGGCCGAGCTGAAGGCGCTGGGCGACGTGCTGGAGCGCCACCGCCACGTCTGGGTCTTCGCCGACGATATGTACGAACACATCGTCTACGACGGCTTCCGCTTCCGCACGATCGCGGAGGTCTGCCCGGACCTGTACGACCGCACGCTGACCGTTAACGGGTGCTCGAAGGCCTATGCGATGACCGGCTGGCGGATCGGCTTCGCTGGCGGCGCGCGTTGGCTCATCAAGGCCATGGCGAAGCTCCAGTCGCAGTCGACCAGCAATCCCTGCTCGATCGCCCAAGCCGCCGCGGTCGCGGCGCTGACCGGGCCGCAGGATTTCCTGAAAGATCGTGCCGCCGCGTTCCAGACGCGGCGCGACCTGGTCGTCGACCTGCTGAACCAGGCGGAGGGCATCGTCTGCCCCAAGCCGGAAGGCGCCTTCTACGTCTATCCGGACGTGTCGGGGACGATCGGCAAGACCACGCCCAAGGGCAAGCGGATCGAGACCGACGAGGATCTGATCGGCTATTTCCTCGACGACGCGCGCGTGGCCGCGGTGCACGGCGCCGCGTTCGGGCTCAGCCCGGCGATGCGCATCAGCTATGCCACTTCGGAAGACCTGCTGACCGAGGCATGTCGCCGCATCCAGGAGGCGTGCGCGGCCCTACGCTGACCCGCGCGGACTTTAACCTAACACAAAG
>NZ_LMLB01000001.1:873672-888202 GCF_001421785.1 Sphingomonas sp. Leaf33
CGCTGCCGGTCTGACGGTCCTCGTCAGCGGAGAAAAGTTACGTCTGGTGCGCCGGGAAGGACGGGCGTGCCGCCCAAGGATGTTCGTAATGCCGACCAAGACCAAGTCAAAGACCAAGCCCGGTTTCCTCCGCCTGTTCCTGGGCGGCTTCGCGTTCGGCGCGGTGGCGATGGTGTCGGTCGCAGCAGTCCAGGCCGACGAAGCGATGATCCCGGCGGCGCACGCCGCGACGGTCACGCACCGATAACGCATCTTTTTCCGCTGGCTTCGACGGATAAGGTGACATGAAAGCTCTCATCCTCCCCCTTATCGCCGTCGCGGCCGGTACCGCGATCATCGCCACGCCGGGTCAGGCCGAACGCGCAGTCCGGATCCCTGCGCCGACGCAGGATGTGTCGACAGGCGGTGGAATGCAGACCGCGGTTCTCGCTGGCGGCTGCTTCTGGGGCATGGAAGCCGTGTTCCAGGACGTGAAGGGCGTGCGCAACGTCGTGTCGGGCTATGCCGGCGGGACGCGCGAGACCGCGAATTACGCGGAAGTTTCGACCGAGCGCACTCGCCATGCCGAGGCGGTGCAGATCACCTATGATCCGCACCAGGTGAGCTACGGCACGCTGCTGCGCGTCTATTTCTCCGTCGCGCACGACCCGACGCAGGTCGACGGGCAGTATCCCGATTCGGGCCCGAGCTATCGTTCCGCCATCTTCCCGCAGACGCCGCAGCAGCGTGCGGTGGCGGCGGCCTATATCCGCCAGCTTGGCGCCACCAAGGCCTTCGGCAAGCCGATCGCGACGAAGATCGAGAGCGGAGCGTTCTTCCCCGCCGAAGCCGAACATCAGGACTTCGCGCGCCGCAACCCGACGCACGGCTATATCGTGCGCTGGGACAAGCCCAAGGTCGCGGCGTTCAAGGCGGCGTTTCCGACGCTGGCGCGCTGACTTCACCATTTATCGCGTTCGTGCCGAGCTTGTCGAAGCACTGTCCTGTTCTTTGAGCGGTTAGGCTTGCGGCACGAAGAAGGGCAGCCCTTTGACAGGCTCAGGGCGAACGGGATGGAGGAGAGGGCGGATCCCTTAATCGAAGCCCAGCGTTGTCCGGGACTAACACGTCCGGAGTCGCACCATGCTCGCACCCTTCCTCATGGGCCTTGTCGGCGGCCAGCGCGCGATGACGCCGCTCGCCGCCGTTGCGATCGCCGCGGCGCGCGGTGAATTGCCCGGGGACACCGGGGCGCCGAGACTACTCGGCCATCCGCTGGTGGCGGCAGGCACCCTGGCGTTGGCGATCGGCGAGATGGCTGGCGACAAGCAGAAAACCGCGCCCGACCGGATCGTGGCCTTGGGGCTGCTCGGCCGCTTCACCACGGCTGCGATTGCCGGCGCTGCGCTGTCGGCGAAGCAGGATCGCTGGCGTGGCGCCGCTGTGGGCGGTCTGACCGCGCTCGTGGCGTCGTTCCCTGGCTGGTATGCGCGGGCGATCGCGATCAATTATCACGGTCAGACCGCGACGGGCTTCGTCGAGGATGCCGCGGTTGTCACGGCTGCGGTGGCCATCATCCGCCACGATTCCACGCAGGCGTGAGCGTAGAGCCGCAAACTCATCGCTTCGTAGTCCTGCGCGGGAGCGGCGCTTACTTCCGCACATCCTTTGCCACTGCGTCGAGCAGGCCGTTGACGAAGCCCTTCTCACGCTTGTCGTAGAAGGCGTCGGCCACGTCGAGATATTCGCTGATGACCGCCGCGGTCGGCACGTCGGCCCTCGCGAGCAGTTCGTAGGTGCCGGCGCGCAGCAGCCCGCGCATCGGCTTGTCGAGCCGCTCCAGGCTCCACCCGGTCGACAGCTTGCCCGCGATCAGCCGGTCGATCTCCTCGCGCCGCGCATCGACGCCGCTGACGATGTCGTCGAAGAAATCGGGATCGGCGTCGGCATATTCGACGTCCTCGATCACCGCGCCCAACCTGTGCTGGTGGAATTCGGTCAGCAGCTGGCGCAACGGCGTGCCTTCCATGTCCTGCTGGTACAGCGCCTGCACGGCACCCAGGCGCGCAGCGGCCCGCGCGGTCGAGCGTGCGCGGGTACGGGAGTTCGAATGATTGGTCATGACGGGCGGCTCCCTACGCTTCCCGGAAGCAAAGGTCCACGTTTGGCCGTGAGCGGATCCCCACATCCGTTCGTGCTGAGCTTGTCGAAGCACCGTTCTTCGTGCGGCAAGGGTGAACGAGCCGATAGCGGAACGGTGCTTCGACAGGCTCAGCACGAACGGGGAGGGCGTTAGGAGCCTAACCGCAACGCCACCGACTTCGCGTGCGCCGGCAGCCCTTCGGCCTCCGCCAGCGCCACCGCCGCCGGGCCGATCGCCGCGAGCGACGCCGGATCGCACGCAAGGAAGCTGGTGCGCTTCATGAAGTCGAGCACCGAGAGGCCCGAGGAAAACCGCGCGCGGCGTCCGGTCGGGAGCACATGATTCGGCCCTGCGACATAATCGCCGACAGCCTCGGGCGTGTGGCGGCCGAGGAACGCCGATCCGGCGTGGCGCACACGCTCGAACAGGCTTTCCGCCACGTCCGGCTCGCAGGCGAGTTCGAGGTGCTCGGGTGCCAGCCGATCGACCAGCGGCAGCGCCTCGTCGAGCGTGCCCACCACCACGATCGCGCCGTTCGCATCCCACGCCTGTCGTGCGACATCGCGGGTCGACAGCTCGCCGATCTGGCGGTCTACCGCATCCGCCACCGAATCCGCGAACAGCGCATCATCGGTGAACAGGATCGACTGGCTGGTCGGGTCGTGCTCGCTCTGGCTGAGCAGGTCGGCGGCGATCCATTCGGGATCGTTCGCGCCGTCGGCGACGACGACGATCTCGCTCGGGCCCGCGACCATGTCGATGCCGACGACGCCGTACAGCTGTCGCTTCGCCTCCGCGACCCAGGCGTTACCGGGGCCGGTGACCACGTCGACCGGCTTGATCCGGCCAGTGCCATAGGCGAGCGCAGCGATCGCCTGTGCGCCGCCGACGCGCCATACCTCGTCCACGCCGGCCAGATGCGCCGCGGCCAAGACCAGCGGGTTGACCTGCCCCTTGGGGGTCGGCGTGACCATCACCAGCCGCTCGACGCCTGCGGCCTTCGCCGGCAGCGCGTTCATCAGCACCGAGCTGGGATAGGCCGCGCGGCCGCCGGGGACATAGACCCCCGCCGCATCGACCGGCCGCCACCGCGCCCCCAGCCGTACGCCGGCGCTGTCGGTTTCGTCGCGGTTCTCGGGAACCTGCTTGGCGTGATACGTCGCGATCCGCTCTGCCGCGAGTTCGAGCGCGGCACGCAGGTCTGGCGTCAGCCCCTCATAGGCGGCGAGCAGGTCGGCACGTTCGATCCGCCAGCCGGTTTCATTCAGGTCATGCCCGTCAAGCCGCTTGGTATAGGCAGCGACCGCAGCGTCGCCGTCGTCACGCACTGCGCGGACGATGGTCTGCACGTCGCGCGCGACGTCTGCGTCGGCCTCGCGCCGGGCGTTGACCAGCGCGGCGAAATCCGCGTCGAACCGTGGGTCGGTTGTCGAAAGCTTCAGCATGTCAGAAGGCGTCCACATCGGGGGCGGGCAGGGGGGCCGGCTGTGTGGGTTCCTCTACGTGTCGAACGGCACTCGGTTGCACCGCGCGACGGAAGGCATCGACCAGCGGCACGATTTCCGCGCGGGTCTTGAACGCCGCGCGGTTGACGATCAGGCGGCTGGTCACTTCGGCGATCACCTCGACTTCGACCAGCCCGTTCTCCTTCAGCGTACGCCCCGACGACACGAGGTCGACGATGCGCGGCGCGAGGCCCAGCACCGGCGCCAGTTCCATCGCGCCGTTCAGCTTGACGCATTCGGCCCCGACATCGCGCGCGGAGAAATGCGCCTTGGTGACATTCGGGTATTTCGTCGCGATGCGGACGTGGCTCCACCCGCGCGGATCGTCGCGCTCGGCCATTGCGGCGGGTTCGGCGACCGACAGGCGACAATGGCCGATGCCGAGATCGACCGGCGCGTAAAGCTCAGAATAGTCGAACTCCATCAGCACGTCCGACCCGACGATGCCGAGCTGCGCCGCCCCGTGCGCGACGAAGGTCGCGACGTCGAACGCGCGGACGCGGATCAGGTCGATGTCGGCGCGGTTGGTCGAGAAGCGCAGCGCGCGGCTCTTCTCGTCCGAGAACGCAGCTTCGGGCTCGATCCCGGCGCGCGCGAGCAGCGGCAACGCTTCTTCGAGGATACGTCCCTTGGGGACGGCGATAACGATCGGATCGGCCATGATTGCGCAGGCTTTACTCAGGGCAGGGAAGGGGCGCAATTGTACGCATGAGCACCGAGGAACGCGTTCGCGAGGCGTTTCGACGCCAGGCCGGCTTTTGCGACGTGATGGGCGCGCCGATCACGGCCACAGTCGCGCGAGGGTTGGCGGACGTGCTGGGCCGCGATACGGCGACCGGACGGGCGGTGCTCGACTGGCCGGGCGATCCGATCGCCGACGCGCTGCCGCTGCGGCTGATCGGTGGGCTGCACGCACTGCACCGGGCGGGACATGCGGTGGGGTTCGATGGCGATGTCGAGGAATTGCGGACGGCGCTGGTCGTGCATAACGCGGCGCTGCTGCCTTGGCTCGATGGGCCGCCGCAGACCAACGAGCCGGGCCGGTCGGCGGCGCTGATGACCGGGTTGCTGCATCTCGCGGCGCGCTACGGCCCGCGGTTCGAGCTGCTGGAACTGGGGTCGAGTGCGGCGCTCAACCTGCTGATCGATCGCTACCGCTTCGATCTGGGCGGAATGTCGGTCGGTCCCGAATCGCCGGTGACGCTTCGCCCCGACTGGCGTGGGCCGTCGCCGCCGGACGCGCCGGTGGCGATCGAATCGGTACGCGGGGTCGATATCGCGCCGATCGACCTGACCGATCCGGCCGCGGCGACGCGGCTGGCCGCCTATTGCTGGATCGATGCGACCGAACGGCAGACACGCCTCGACCGCGCCATCGCCATGGTGCGCGACCAAGGTGTCGCGCTCGACCGCGGCGATGCGGCCGACTGGGTGGTCGCGCGCCTGGCCGAGCCGCAGGCGGTGGGCGTGGCCCGTGTCGTGGTCCATTCGGTCGTCTGGCAATATCTCGGGCGCGATCGCCAGACGCGCATGCGCGATGCGATCCACGCTGCGGGCGCCGGGGCGACGATGCAGCGCCCGTTCGGCTGGGTGATGCTGGAACCCAACCGCGACCTCGCCGCGCACGAAGTCCGCGTCCGCGGCTGGCCGGGGGAGCGGGGGATGGAGGTCGTCGCCCACGCCCATGCGCATGGAACCTGGATCGAGGGGCTGGCGGCGCCGCACCCGGCGGGAGACTATGTGCTGAGCGGGGTCGCGCCGGTTTGAGATATTCGACGTGGTGCCCCTTTGCCGTTCGCCCTGAGCTTGTCGAAAGGCTACTCTTCTTCGTGCGTTGTGCGACGGGGCCTGAAGAAAAGGACAGGGCTTCGACAGGCTCAGCACGAACGGTAGGTCGTGTTTCTTCTTGGCGCGCTAAATCCCCCAGTCGCGCATGGCTGCGATCACCGCCGGCGCATTCTCCCACGGTACGAAATGCCCGGCATCGACCTTCGTGACCGTCAGGTCGGGTACCAGCGCGTCGAGCCCCTCGATCTGCACCGGGCGCAGCGCCGTGTCGCGCATTCCCCACACGACCAACGTCGGCTGTGTGACCGGGGGGAAGGGCGCGTCGAGATAGGCAGGCCGCTCGGGCGTCTCGTCCGGCGCGGGCACGACGATCGCACTCGCGCGGTACCAGTTGAGCATCGCAACGAGCGCGCCCGGCTGCGACCAGTCGGCGATGTAGCGGGCGCGCTCTTCGTCCGACACCTTGGTCATGTCGACGTGCGGCGCGAAGCTCCTGTCGAAGAAGCCGTCGATGCCGATGCTCGCGACATGCGCCTCGATCGCCGGATTACGGAAGGCGGTGATGTACTGGCTCGATGCGCGCTGTTCGGGATCGTCGAACAGGCTGCGCTGGAAGACGAGCGGGTGGGGCGCGTTGACGATCACGAGCCGCGCGACGCGGTCCGGCCGCTGCAACGCCGCCATCCACGCGATCGCGCCGCCCCAATCGTGGCCGACCAATGTGAAGCGATCGATGCCGAAATGGTCGGCCAGCGCGATCAGGTCGGTGACGATCCGGTCAGGCGCGTAGTTCTCGACCCCCTCGGGCTTCGACGACCCCGCGAACCCGCGCTGGTCGGGCGCCAGCACGAAGTGGTCGCGAGCGAGGTCCGGCTGGACGTCGCGCCAGGTGCGGTGCGATTCGGGAAAGCCGTGGAGCAGGATGACCGGCGGATGGGCCGGATCGCCAGCGACCGCCACCGCCAGCGTGACGCCGGTGGGCAGCGGAATGTGGTCTAGCCGAACGTCTGCCATTTGCTTCAATCCTCGTTCCCGCGCAGGCGGGAAACCCATCGCCTGCACTATCCTGTTGCCCGTCCGGGAGATGGGTCCCCGCCTTCGCGGGGACGACAGTGCCTACGGATAGCTCACCGTCTTCGGCACCTCCGGGATCGGGATGAATTCCTCCGCATCGCCCGGCACGACCGGAAATTCGCGCGCCTTCCATGCGCGCTTGGCTTCGTTGATCCGCTCGCGGCTGGACGAGACGAAGTTCCACCACACATGCCGCGGCGTCATCGCCTCGCCGCCGCACAGCATCACGCGCGCGCCGCGCTCGCTGGTTAGCGTCGCTTTGACGCCGGGTCGCAGCACATACAGGTTGGTGCGGTCGAGCGGCATTCCCTCCACTCGCGCATCGCCGTCGCACAGGTACAAGGCGCGCTCGTCGGCGTCGGCATCGATCGGTATCGACCCGCCGGGCGCCAGCAGGATGTCGGCGTAGATCGTGTCGGCATAGGTCGTCGTCGGTGCAGCGTGCCCCCACAGCGAGCCCATGATGACGCGCGCGGTCGCGCAGCCGTCCTCGATCACCGGCAGTTGCGCCTTTGTGACGTGCTCGAACGCCGGATCCATTTCTTCGACCTGTTCCGGCAGTGCGATCCACGTCTGGATGCCCGACAGTTCCGGCCCCTTCGCACGCTCGTCGCCGGGCGAGCGTTCGCTGTGGACGATGCCGTGGCCCGCAGTCATCAGGTTCACCGCGCCGGGCTCGATCCGCGCCCTGGTCCCCAGCGAATCGCGGTGGTCGATCGCGCCGCCGAACAGATAGGTGACCGTCGCCAGGTTGATGTGCGGGTGTGGGCGCACGTCGATGCCGGTGCCGGCATCGAGGATTGCCGGGCCCATCTGGTCGAAGAACAGGAACGGCCCGACCATCGTCCGTGCCTTGGCTGGTAGCGTGCGGTGGACCTTGAAGCCGCCCAGATCGTGGGTGACCGGCGTCAGGACGATGTCGAACAGGTCGTCATGGGTCATTGGCCGTCGAGCTCCGGATAGCGGCGGAAGATGCCGTCTTCGGTGAAGGGAATGCGGCGGTCGCTGTCCAGATAGGCGCGGATGCCGGGAAGCGTCGCGACCTGGTCGTGGATGCGGATCAGGTTGGGATAGTCGCCCTCGATCGCGGCCATCCGGTCCGGGAACATATACCGCATCCCCTCGACCAGCTGGAAGAGTGACGTGTCGAGGTAGGTCCAGCGCCCGTCGCTGACCCAGTCGCCGCCGGCCGCTGCCGCCGCCTCGAAATGCGCCAGATATTTCGGCATCCGCTCGTCGCGGAACTGCGCGGCGGCCCGCGCGGCCTCCACCTTCTGGTCCTCGTAATAGGCCATCATCGCGACCGGGTGATGCACATTGTGCACCTCCGCCACCATGTCGGCGATCGTCAATTGCAGCTGGTGCGCCCAGACGCGGTCGGTCGGGGCCAGCCCGTGCGTATCGCCCAGCCACGCCAGGATGTTGGCGACCTGCGCGACGACCTGACCGTCGGCTTCCAGATAGGGCGGGGCGAACGGCCCGCGGGGACCGCGTGCCTCCAAATCCTCCAGCAAAGCCTCGGCGCCGACCTCGCGCGCGCAGTCGCGATAGGCGATGCCCGCGGCTTCCAGCGGCAGGCGGATGAATTCGCCGCGGCCCTGAATGTCGGGCCAGTACCAGAGATCGTAGGCCATCAACCCTCCCCCGGCGCCCGCGCCCGGATCGCCAGCGCGTGGATACGGGTCGCCAGCAGGTCGGCGAGCGCGTGGTTCACCAACCGCTGGCGCGCAACGCGGTTCAACCCGGCGAAGGCGGCGCTTTCCACCTCGACCGAAAAATGACTTTCGCCCGTCCCGTCGTCGCCCATATGGCCGGCGTGCAGGTGGCTGTCGTTGCTCACGACCAGATGTGTCGGCCTGAGCGATTGTGTCAGCCGTTCGGTAATAATCTCGGCAAGCGGTGCGGTGGCGATGGTCGTCATGCCGCCTATATAGGCCGTTTTTCGGGAAGGATGGGAGTGGCGGACGACGAACCGCGGCGCGAGCGGCCGAAGATGCGGTTTCACGGCCGGGTTGACGCGGATGGCCGGGTGTGCGCCCAACCCGGGTGCAGCGAACCCGGCGAATTCCGCGCGCCTGCCGGTCCCGGCGTGAGCGGGGACGGGCCGGGCGCGTTTCGCTGGCTTTGCCTCGACCACGTCCGTGCGTTCAACGCGGGGTATAATTTCTTCACCGGCATGACCCCGGACGAAATCCATGCGGCCCAGCGCCCCTATGCCGGCTGGGAACGCGAGACCCGCGCATTCGCCAGCAACGGCGCCGACCGTCCGCCCAAATGGTCCGACTTCAACGACCCGCTCGACGCGATCGGCGCGCGGTTCAGGGAGAAGATGGCGGAGGCCCGCGGGCGCGCTGACGGCAAGCCGTTGTCGGGCGACGACCGCCGTGCACTGAAGATCCTGGGCCTCGCCGCCGACGCCGATCGCCATGCGCTGCGCACCCGCTATTCCGAGCTGGTCCGCAAGTTCCATCCCGACCGCAATGGCGGCGACCGCGCGCATGAAAGCGCGTTGCAGGCCGTGGTCGAGGCGTATCAGCACCTGCGCAAGGCGCCCGCCTTCGTCTAAGGCGCATACCCGCCGGCGCGAAACGAAAGCGGGGGACGGGAGTTGGCGGGATATGACGACAGCCACCCGCGCATCCCAGACCTCGCCCGCGACATCCTCGGCCTGGCTTCTGCCGCTCGCCTTTGCGATCCTCCAGATACTGACGCCGACGCTGCCGTTTTTCAGTATCGGCCAGCCGATCGGATCGCAGTCGGATGCGGTGCGCACGCTGGTGACGCCGGCGGGCTGGGCCTTTTCGATCTGGGGCGCGCTCTATGCCGGGTCGCTGGTATTCGCGGTGTATCAGGCACTGCCGGCGCACCGTGGCAACGCGCTGCTCGCGCAGGTCCGGCTCCCCGCCGCCGGGGCCTTTGCCGGCAACGCGCTGTGGGCGCTCTATACGCAGGTCTACGGGCTCGGCGCGATTTCGGTCGTCATCATCGCCTTTACGCTCGGTTGCCTGCTCGTCGCCTATCGCCGCTTTGCCGCGTGGGACCGACCGTTCACTGCCGGCGAGCGCTGGTGCGGTGCATTGCCGCTAACGGCACTGGCCAGCTGGCTGACCGTCGCGATGACCGTCAACATCGCCGCATCACTTCGCTTTTACGGTGTCGACGGCGGGGCGGCGACCCCGCTGATCGCTGCGGCGTTGCTCGTGGTCGCCGGGCTGATCGGCGCAGCGACCCTGCTGAAGGGCCGTGGCAACCCGCCGTATGCGCTCGTCTTCCTCTGGGCGCTCGCGGCGATCTATGCGGCCGGTGGCGCGCGATCGTCCGAAGTCGCGCTGGCGGCGCCGCTCGCCGCAGTCCTGATCGTCGTCGCGACGTTGATCGGCCTGCGCCGCGGCGGCGCGCGTCATTGGTTCGGTTGAACGATCAGAACGGCAGCCAGCGCGACTTCTCGCTGAACCGCATGTAGCCGACGTTGGCGCCCAGCCGCCAGCCGACGCCCAGCCGGATCGGGATCACGACCGTGTTGCCGCGTCGCAGATAGGTAGCGGCGAACCCGCCGACGAAGAACACGCGGCCCTCGCCCGCCGGGAAGCGGTGGAACAGGTCCTGCGTGTCGTACAGGTTGTAGACGAGCACGAAGACCTTGCTCGCGTCCCCGCCGACGTCGAAGCCGACCGACGGTCCTGTCCAATAGACCGGCCGCGTGCCCTCGACCCGGTGAGTCATGACGCCCGACCCGTAGCGCAGGCCCACGACGAACGCGCCGCTGACTTCGCGGCCGGCGATATAGGCGTTGGGCTCGCCCTGGTCCTTCAGCACCTTCTCGACCATCCCGGCCAGACCCGCGGCCCCCTTGCCGAACACGCCCTCGGCCGCGCTCATCACGTCGTCGCGCTGATACGTACCGCTCGCGTCCGCCGCCGTCGCGCGCGCGGCCATCGGGTCCGGGCCGGCAGGCGGCGCGGTGTCGCCGGTCGGCGCCGGGTCGATCGGCGCCGGCGGGGAAGACGGCTGGACGGGCGGGGTGTTGCGCGGCGTCGACTGCGGCGCGGGAGACGTCCGCAACGGTGTCGACCGCGGCGCGAGATCGGCATCGATTGCGCTGTTGGGATCGATCGTACGCACCTGCGCGCCCGCCGTCATCGGTGCCGCGGCAAGCGCGACCAGCGCCAGCATGTGCGCAAGCGCGTGAAACCTGGTCATCTGCGCGTATACTCCCCCGTGTGCCGACCCGTGACCCTCTATCCGCGGCGGGGGATTGCCCGGCAATGAACGCTGCGACGAAGCGAATCGATTTCGCCGTCGAACCGAGTTTGTGACACGATTGCGAAACCCCGGTTGATCCCCCCGCCGACCCTCGCTATAGCCCCGCTTCCGCCGCATCCGGAGACGTGGGTGAGTGGCTGAAACCAACGCTTTGCTAAAGCGTCGTACGGGAAACTGTACCGAGGGTTCGAATCCCTCCGTCTCCGCCAGGTCTGCGACTTGCCGCAACTCGTGGCAAATGCCGCCGGTTGGTCGGCGCCTGTTTCAATAGCGTTTCAGCGATGTAAGTGGCGAGATCGGTTCGTCATCGTTCGCGCGGTTATGCCGCCGACCGGCGCGGGCGTCGGGGCTGGACGTTGTTCCGGAAACGGCCGAACGCCCGATCGATCGGGTTTGCGACGGACGTCGGCGGTCACGTCGGGATGGCGGACGGTATGTAGACGCGTAACGGCAAACATCAGACGGGTGTTCAGGTCGCACGGCGCAGGTCTGAGTATCATTCTGCCGGATGCGAGAAGAGACAGGCATTCGGCAGACGACATCGACCGAAGACTATCCCTAACTCAAAGATACCGCAGCCCTAGCCGGTCATCCGCTTGCGTCCAGCACACTTCGGCTGCTCGATCGGCATCGTTCCAGCGCACCTTCACGCGTTGGCCGACCTCGAACCGGTGGGTACAGTGCGCGCGGGCGCCGGTGTCGCTGACGTCCAGGAGGTGCGCCCGATACTCCGCACCGTTCAGGGTGATGATCGAGACCTCGAAAACCTTGGTTCTAACCGCATGTCGGCGATTATCGGCGAGCGTTCGCATCAAAATGCCTTCAGGACGCGGAGGTTGAGCCTGGGGTCCTTGTTTTCGGTCTCGTATCGTGGTCCGGACAGCGGAACGGCCAATTCGACATTGGCGTCGATCGACGGACTGACGTCGGCCCGGACGCCGCCGCCGCCGGACACCAGCCCGCCGCCGCCGAAGCCGCCAGCCAGATTTGTCACCCGCCCGCCATCGACGAAGGCGTAAAGCTGCGCCTTGCGTCCCAGGCCGAGCGGGTTGCGCCAGTCGTAGCGGACCTCGGCCAGGCCCATATATCCCTGGTCACCCGACCGCTCGCTGTAATCATAGCCGCGCAGGAACGCGCTGCCGCCGATACCGATCTCTTCTGCGACGAGCAGCGGCCTGCTCGATAGCTGGGCCTGGGCGGCGAGCCGCAGGCTGACGCCACCGCCCAGACCGCGGGTCCAATCGCCCCATCCCAACAGCGTGGTGAAGGTTCCGTCGGCATCGTCGCGCGATGCGAGTGCGTCTCCAGCGGCGGTCGCACCCAAGGCATCGAGACCCTGGGAAAGCGTGAGCGAGCCTCGCAACAGGCCGCCGCCCGCCTGCATGTTCCAGTTCACGCTGACCCGTACGGCCAGAATGCGATCGCGGCGCCGTCGTTCTCCGGCGCGAAACTGCTCGACGTCGCGCAGGCTGACGCTGCCGTTCAGCCACAGGCTCGCCGTGCGGCGGCGGTGGAGCGGCTGGAGGACCGACACTGTCGCAGACAGGCTGTCGCCCGAGATATCGAACGCATCCAGATAGGCCCCGGGATGGGTCGATGACGCCGCCACGGCGAGCGCGACTTCCGTTCCGTCCCGGCTGACCCGCTTGCTGTAGCCGGCGCGGACATACTGAAGCTCCGCGGGCTCGAACGGGGTGCTGACATAGGTCACCGTGAAGGCGTCGTCAGAGGCCAGCACGCCGTTGATGTCGGCGTCGATCCGAAACTGCTCCGGTCCGATCGGTGCCGTGCTGTCGTTTTCGAACACGGCGCGAACCCGGGTCCTTGTTTCCGACGTCTTCACGACGAGCGTGCCGCGGCCGTCCTCGCGCACGAATGCACTGCGCAGGATCGTGACGCCGCTGACATCGCCGGCGATCAGCAGCCGACGTTCGACCTCGTCCATACGCGCGGGGCGGCCGATCAACGGCGCCAGAGCGGCGCGGACTGCGGCGTTTTCGTCGCCGTCGATGCGAACGGCCTCGAGGATGCCGGGATCATATTGGACTCTCAGCACCCCGGCGGACAGTCGCTGCGGCGCGATGGCGGCAGACGCGAATACATAGCCGCGCCCCCGCGCCCGGCTGCCGATCTCTTCGGTCAGGCGCGTCAATTCGTCCGCGCTCAGCGAGCGACCGATGTACCGCGCAAAGATGTCGGAGAAATCCCGCTCGCTAAGATCGCGCAGACCTTCGAACGTGATCGCCCCCACCTCGACCGCGATGGTTTCCGGGATCACGGTCGCCGGTACCGCCCTCTCGACGACGGGCTGCGGCTCCTTCACCTTCGGCGGCTTCGGCAGATTGTCACGTTCGATCCGCGATGGATCGACCCGATCGATCGCGGACTGGCCGAGCGCGGGCGACGCGACGACGATTGCGCAAATACTTGTCCAGATCTTGATCTGCGTCAATTTCAGTTGCTCGCACCAGGTAACAGTTGCGAAGCGCTAGGTCTAAGATGTTACGAAACGATCAAATTTACGTCCTTTAACCATTTTTGGGAGGGGGCTCGAAATTTCTGCCATCTATTCGACACGATGAGTCAAAAGGGATTCGTCGATGACCAAAACTGTCCGCGCCACAATTGCGGCACTCTGCCTGTTGTCGAGCTCGTCTGCGTTGGCGCAGGCGCGCTCGTGGCAGATCAGCGAAGCGAGCGGACGCGTCACGGTCACCGACACGCGCGGAACGCGGGCGGCCGAACGCGGCATGACCGTCGCGCCGGGCGCGACTGTGCAGACGGCACCCGGCAGCCGCGCGGTCATGGTTCGCGGGCCTGAATTCGTCACCGTGTCATCGAACAGTCGGATCCGCATTCCGGAAGCCGCACAACAGGCCGGTCTGATCCAGATCCTGCAGGACTGGGGCACCGCGCTTTTCCGGATCGACAAGCAGCCGAACCCGCATTTCGGCGTGAAGACGCCGTATCTCGCGGCTGTCGTGAAGGGGACGACCTTTTCCGTCACCGTCTCGCGCGAGGGGGCGTCGATGCAGGTGGTGGAGGGCGCCGTCGAGGTGTCGACCGATGACGGCGGTGCGCGGGAGCTTGTCCGGCCGGGGTCGCTTGCCATGGTCAGCGCGTCGGACCGATATCGGCTGAGCGTGCAGGGTGACAACGCGCACACCGTCGATTCGCCCGTACGTGGTACGACCCCGTCCGAACCGGTGACGCCTATGGCTACGCCGGCGCCGCCGCCCGCATCCGATATGTCGGCACCTGGCGACGGCGCCGCGCTGGCAGACGTTGCGTCGGCTGGTGAAGCCACCGGGATCGTCGCGACGGTGATCGCCGAGAAGCCGGTCGATCTGGGCAAAGTCACGAACGGTATGGTTACGGGATCGGTCGTCACGCAATTGGCATCAGCGGTGATTGCGCCAGCCGTTTCGATACCGGGCGCGCTATCCATTTCGGCGAACGCTGACGATGGCGGTGTTCGTGCCGACAGGCAGCAATCGGATGCAGTGGCCCGGTCGGCGTCGGAGCGCCTCGCGGACACGCGCGAAAAGGTCGATGACGATCGATCGAACGGGCGAGGTGCGGTGGGGGCGGATCGTTCCGCCGAAGCGCGCGCCCGCGACGAGGCAAAGGTCGTCGAGGCCGCGCAGCGAGCCGCCGATCAACGCGCTCGCGATGACGCCAAGGCCGCGGATGACGCAGCGAAGGCCAAGGAAAAGGCCGACAAGCCGGACACCAAGGACGCCGACAAGACCGACAAGCCGGACGCCAAGGACACCGA
>NZ_LMLB01000001.1:888281-946485 GCF_001421785.1 Sphingomonas sp. Leaf33
ACACCGACAAGACCGACAAGCCGGACGCCAAGGACACTGACAAGACCGACAAGCCGGGCACTAAGGACACCGACAAGAAGGACAAGCCGGACGTCAAGGACACCGACAAGAACGACAAGCCGGATAATAAGGAAAATGACGATAATCGCAAGCCAAACAAGATCGTCCGCAAACTGATCGACGACGTCACGAAAAAACTCGGTGGGAGAGATGGCTCGGACACGTAGAGCACCCGCAGCGAATTGTTCATTGCGGACAGCGTGCAGGATCTGCACTTTTAACGGTCTCGCGGATCAGCCACGCCCGGACAAAGTGGTCTTCTTGGCGAATCGTTATCCATTTTCGGTCAGGACGACAGAATGGTAGGTCACTCCTTCACTGCAATGCCGCGCGAAGCCGGACCGTGGCGGTATGTCGTGCTCGCAATCCTGGTGGCCTCCTGTCTGTTGGCTTTTCTGATCGGTGCCACGGGCAGCGGTGTCGGGATGGAGCGCGCCTTGGCGGGGTGGAGCGCGGCGCTGCGGAACCATCCCGCCAGCGGCGAGCTGCATATCGTCGAGGTCGATGCCGCCAGCGTTGCAGCAATCGATGACTGGCCGTGGTCGCGTGCAGAACATGCCAAGGTCATCGATCGCCTTCGCGCCGCTGGCGCCAGTGTGATCGCGTTCGACATCGACTTTTCGTCACGGTCCAGCCGAGCCGGCGACGCTGCGCTGGCAGCAGCGATCGACCGGGCTCCAGGGCGGGTCATCCTTCCAACCTTCCGGCAGATTTCCGGTAGCCGTAATGGCGCGGAAATCGACTCGCTCCCACCGGAGGCGCTGCGCCGGAATGCGACGCTGGCCGCGGTCAGCATCCTTCCGGATCGCGACGGAGCCATCCGAGAAGCGCCCATCGGCACGGTAACGGCGGGTGTGCCGCGACCATCCCTGTCGGCGATGTTGGCGGGTCGGGCCGGTACCGCGGAGGCGTTTTTCCCGATCGACTATGCCATCGATCCCACGACCATTCCGCGCCACAGCTTCATCGACATCCGTGACGGGCGCTTTGACCCGGCCAGCGTCCGCGGCCGGCAGGTCCTGATCGGCGCGACGGCGATCGAACTCGGCGATCGCTATCCCGTCCCCAACTACGGTGTCGTTCCTGGCGTCGTCATTCAGGCGCTGGCTGCGGAAACGCTGTCCGAGCGCGTGCCCGTTCGTATCGGCTGGCTGGCCGCCGCTCTTGTGGCACTCGTCCTGGCGATCGGCATCGTCCGCGCCAAGCGCGCCCTCGACCTCGCCATTATCGGGATCGCCTCTCCGATCATCCTCGTTTTGCTGGCCGTCGGCGTGCAGGCGGCATTTGGCGCCGTCGTGGTCGTCGTCCCCGCGATCGTGCTGGTCGGCAGTGCGCTTGTCGCGACGATAACCATGCATCTGGCGACGGCGTGGCAATCGCGGCGCCTGCGTGACGTGCTTACCGGTCTGCCCAATCGCCAGGCGCTTCTCGGGCTTTTGCGAACCTCGCGCGATCGCGGAATAGTCGTCGTTCGCGTGGCCGATTTCGAAAAGCTCGCAAGCGGACTGTCTCTCGACGGTACCGGACAATTACTCCTTCGCGTCGCCGATCGCATTCGGCTGATCAGCAAGGATGCCGAGATCCATCGGATCAACGACCACATGCTGGCATGGCGCGGAACGGTCACGGCCGATCAGCTTGCCGACCGGTATGCCACACTACGCGCGCTGATGCTGTCACCGATCGAGGTCGGCGGGCGGCGGATCGATGTGGGCTTCTCCATCGGCGTCGCTCATGGCCGGACGGACGACGGCGATCAGACGATCGCCAATGCTGCCCTGGCCGCCGAACATGCGCACGAAGCACAGACCGGCTGGCACCTTCACACCGATGCCGAGGGCGCCGCGATCGACCTGGATCTTTCATTGCTCGGCGAACTGACGGAGGCGGTGCAGAACGGTCAGCTGACGGTCCTCTACCAGCCGAAGCTCGATCTCGCCTCGCGAAGGATCGCGAGCGTCGAAGCCCTTGTGCGGTGGGAGCACCCGACGCGCGGCCTGCTGCGTCCGGATCTCTTCATCCCGCTTGCCGAACGGAACGACCGGATCGAGAGCCTGACCCTGGCCGTCATCGAACGGACGCTCGTCGATCTCCGGACCTGGAGCCGGGCCGGACACACGCTCACCGCGGCTGTAAATCTTTCCGCCAAGCTGCTGAGTTCCGGCAGCTTCAGCGCGGACCTGATCGCGCTGTTGCATCGCAGCGGCATCGCGCCCGAGCGGTTGATTTTCGAGGTGACCGAAACCGCAGCGATGGTCGAACCGGAAGCTGCCCGAACAGCGCTCACGCTGTTCCGCGACATGGGCATCTCCATCTCGATGGACGATTACGGAACTGGCCAGTCAACGCTGTCGTACCTGAAGCGTTTGCCGCTGACGGAAGTGAAGATCGATCGCAGCTTCGTTCAATATGCACACCAGAACCGCGCAGACGCGATCCTCGTGCGATCGACCGTCGACCTGGCCCACGAACTTGGTTTGAAGGTCGTTGCAGAGGGTGTCGAAGACGAGGCGTGCCTGGCATTCCTCGCTTCGGTCCAGTGCGACTTCGCGCAAGGGTATCTTATCAGCCGGCCGGTCGACGCCTGTGCGATCGCGACCATGCTCGTTGACCAAGGCAGGCGATTGGCAGATGTCGCGTAAGTCCGCTGCCCAATCGACGAGGTAAAATTCCCGCGAAAACGCGGGTGGGTGCGCGACGTATTGAAGAAACGAGCGCCCTCGTCCGTCGACGAAGCTGGCTGACCAGCGCGCTTTTGCCGCCGCAGATTGCGGACCGGAAAATGTCTCAGCTGTGCGACTTATCCTGTCTCGTTCGTTGGTCAGGAGAGGAGACGTCTGCCATGCATCGTTGGATCCCGATCATCGGCGCGAGTGTCGCCGACACCGCCGGTAGCCTCTGCGGCGGCCGGAGCAGGTCCAACTCAAGCGGGCCGCTGAAAGGTCTGCCGTGGATCCGGAGATGATGACGGCCGCTCTGCCCCAAGGATTGCGGGAATGGCGGGATGCACCGCGCGTGCGGACGCTGAACAACCGCGCGCCAAACCTGAATGGCCGCTATGTCCTGTGTTGGCTGCAGCAGGCGCTGCGCGCACGCGATAATCCAGTCATCGATGCAAGCATACGGCTGGGCAATGCACTGGGCTTGCCGGTGCTGGTTTATCACGGCGTGCGCGAGGATTATCCGTATGCGTCCGACCGTCTGCACCATTTCATTCTTGGGGCCAGCCGCGATCTTGGCGCCGGATGCCGCGAACGCGGCCTGGTCTGCGTTCACCACGTCGATCGGGCAGGACGTCGGGAGAAAGGTCTGGTGCACCGGCTCGGTGCGGAGGCGGCGGCTATCGTGCTGGAGGATCAGCCGACCTTCGTAGCCCGTTGGCAGTCCGATCGGGTTGCGATGCGAGCGGTGGTGCCGGTGTATGCGGTCAACGCCGCCTGCCTGGTACCGCCGGCCGTGCTCGGCGACGACATACGCGGTCGCTCCGGCTTCCTTCGGCGCCAAGAACCCGAGCGTGCGAATTGGATCGAAGCGGACGAGGCGGTGGCGCAGGTGCCAGAGTACGCCGGGCCGCTGCCATTCTTACCAGACGAGCTTGCGGCATGTAGTCTCGGCGCGCTGGTGGCCGGTGTCGCGATCGATCACAGCGTTCCGCCGAGCACGATGTACCCGGCTGGTCGACACGCGGCGGAAGATCGGGTGGGGCGGTTGTTGACCGAGGTGCTGCCCGGCTATGCGTCGTCGCGCAACGATGCCACGCGGGAGGACAGCGCGAGCGGCCTGTCGCCGTATCTGCACTTTGGCGTGCTCGGCCCCCGCGAGGTGATGGCTGCGGTGTCCGCGTCGACGGCGGGCGCTAAGCACAAGGCCAAGTTCGCCGACGAGCTTCTCGGCTGGCGGGAGTGGTTTCATTATCAGGCGCGGGGGCTGTCCGCGCCGGAGCGATACGACCGCGTCCCGACCTGGGCCGTCGAAACGCTTGCAAACCACGCCGGCGACCCCCGACCCGACCTGGAGTCGCTCGAAGCGCTGGTTCGCGGCGAGACCCGCGACGAGACATGGAACGCCTGCCAAAAGCAGTTTCTTGTTGATGGCTGGATGCACAACAATCTGCGGATGTACTGGGGCAAGCGCATCATCGCGATGACGCCCAGTCCCGAGGCGGCATGGGCGACAGCTTGCTATCTCAACGACCGGCTGAGCCTGGATGGTCGCGACCCATCGACCTACGGCAACTTGGCCACCATGTTTGCCGGCTCGCCCTCCGACCGCGAACGGACGATCTATGGTCGCGTCCCAACTCGCGGTGACGGCTCCACTCGACAGCGGGAGCGCGGCGCCGACTGGCTGGCGGCGGCAGCGTCCAGGCCGATACCGCAGATTTCTATCCCGGCGGAGGTGCCGGTCGATCCCTATCTCACCGGCGAGCCGACCGCCTAAGCCGAAGTCATGATCGGTCGTGAACTAGGACCTGGCTGCCGGACCGATCAATCCAGCAGATAGGGGTGCGCCAGGACGCGGCGTGCGTTCTCCATGCCCTGGGCGTGGTCGTTCACCAGTCGCGAGCCTGCGACCGTGCGGTACTGCGCGACGGTCGCGTCGATCCGCGCGAAGACGGCGCCGTTCGCGGCGGCGCGAGTGTAGAAATCCCAGTCGTTGCAATTATGAAAGCTGGGGTCGAAGCCGGCGATGTCGAACACCGTTTCGCGCCGGACGATCGACCACGACGGGCCGATCACGCCGCCGCTGATCAGCCCGGCGCGGATGCAGCCGCCGTCCCAGCCGCATTCCGGGGCACCGGGTGCTTCGCCGGGTTCGACGCGCGAGAAATGTCCGACGATGATGTCCGCGCCGCTCGCCAGTGCGCCGTGGAGCAGGGCGTGGGCGGCACCGGGCAGCCAGACGTCGTCGCTGTCGAGGAAGGCGGTCCACGGCGACGGGCACAGCGCAGCGCCGACGTTGCGGGCGTTCGACGCGCCGCCGTTGCGCGGCAGGATCGCGGCCTCGACGCGGCCGGGATGCGCTGCGGCCAGCGCGCGAATGACATCGGCGCTGCCGTCGCGCGACCCGTCGTCGACCACGATCACCCGCGCCGGAGCGGGCGACTGCGCCAGCACGCTTTCGACGGCGTCCGCGACGACGTGCGCGCGGTCGTAACAGGGAATGACGACGTCATAGGCGTCGAGCGGCAGATCGGCCGGGAACGCATCGGAGGGGAAGTGCATCGCCCGCCTATGCGTGTCCCGGTCGGTCAGGGCAAGCGGGGCGTCAGCGCCCCAGACCCACGCGGACGCCGGCGTACAGATAGCGGCCAAGCGGCGAGACGGGCACGTTCGTCTCGAACCCGATGTCGGGCTTCTGGTCGGCCAGGTTGTTGGCGCCGAGGTAGAACGAGAAATCCTTGCCCGCCGCGATCGCCAGCTGCACGTCGTGCTGCCACAATTCCTTGAACCGGAAATACTGCGGCGCGACGAAGGTCGGGTTGTCGTCGGTCGCGAAGCGCGAGAAGCGCCGCACGCCGTTCTGCCAGCGCAGGCTGTAGGCGAGCGTCAGCGGCCCCGTCGTCCAGGTCGGCGAGAAGGTGACGGTATACTTCGGGCGGAACGGCCGGTCGACGTTGTTCTCGACCTCCGCACCAGGGGTCGCGACCTGTTCGAGGCGATGGAGATAGCCACCGATCAGCCGGAGATCGAACCGGCCGAGGCGGGCGGTATCGATCCGGTAGGTCACGTTCGCCTCCAGCCCTACGGTGCGGAAGGCGGCGACATTCTCCGGCTGGACGACATAGCCGTTGATGTACCCCGTCCCCCGCCGCCGTGAGATCGCGCGGCAGAAGGGGTTGTCGGTCGTCGGTTGATCGACGCACAGTTCGGCGATCGTCGTCGGCGATGCCTGGCTGATCGCATCGCGCAGCCGGATATCGTACCAGTCGAGCGCGAGTTGCAGGCTCGGCAGAAACCCGGGGCGCAGCACCAGCCCGGCGGTCCACGTCCGCGCGACTTCGGGACGCAGGTTCGCATTGCCCTGCTGCGCGCCGGGGATGTTGACGTTGGCGTCGGGATTGTTCGCGTCGGTGAAGCTTGCCGGATTGCCGCCCGCTGCGGTGATCAGCGCGCGACAGTTCGCCTCGCGATACTGCGTCCCCTGATTGCGGCTGCCGAGGTAGCAGGGATCGCTGATGAAGTCGGCGAAACCGGTGCGCGGGCGGAAGATCTCGGCGATGTTGGGGGCGCGAACCGATCGCCCGTACGACCCGCGGAACGTCAGGTCGCGGACCGGGGCATAGACCGCGTTGAACTGGTAGGCGCGCGTTCCCCCGATGGTGGAATAGTCCGAATAGCGCCCCGCCGCGCCGACCGACAGCAGATGCGCGAACGGCCGGTCCTTGACGAGCGGCGCGTTCAGCTCGCCGAACACTTCCCATACGTCGAAGGCGCCGCGCGACGGCGTCTGGATGACAGGTTCGTCGTAGATCCCGTCATCGACCGAGAAGTACGCGCCGCTCGCCAAGCCGGCGTCGGGCCGGAAGCGGCTCGATTCGCGGCGATATTCCCCACCGACCGCAAACTGGATCGGCCCGCCCGGCAGCTCGAACAACTGGCCGAGGTCACCGGTCAGAGATGCGTTGGCGACATGCTGCTCGACGCGCGCGGTGCTGACCGGATCGACCAGGAAATAATCGAAGGCGGCCGGGTTGGCGGTGTTGATGCCGAACGTGTTGAGCGGAACGCAGCCCGCGGTGCTTGCCGCGGCCGAGCGGCAGACGATCGCCCCCGATGCGTCGCGAACGGCGTCGATCGCCGCGACGAAGTTGGCGACGATGCGATCGTTCAGCTTGGTCGCGCGAATGTCGGTGCGGCCGTAGGTGTAGTAGGCGTCGTAGCTGGCATGGTCGCTCAGCCGCCCGGCGACGTCGACCACGCCGCGCCAGGTGCGACGGCGATCGTCCTCGCCGCGGCGAGGCAGGTCGAAGTTGTTGCGGCTGATATAGACCGCGCTGTCGCCGTTGGCACGGGCGGCGCGCAGGATCGAGGCCGGCAGGAACGGATTGTCGAAGGCGATCGTCGAGGGGTAGGTGCCGCTGTAGCTGCCGAACGTGCGGGCTTCCGACTGGACGAACTTGCCCTCCAGCGTGACTTTGAACGCATCCGATGCGTCGAAGCGGGTCAGCAGGTTGACCGCGTGGCGACGCGTGCGCGGCAGGATGTCGCCGATGTAGCCCGCGACCGGGGTGTCGTCGCCGCCCAGCGTGTAGCTGTCGTTCTGCAACTGCCGGCCGGGCGTGTAGATCGCGCCGTCGCCGCGGAAGATCTGGTTGCCGATATAGACAAGGCCGTACGGCGAGCTCTGCGCATAGCGGATATCGGCGACCGGCCCCTGCTGGTAGCTGCCGGGGCGGGTCGGATCGTAATTGTCGAGATTGACGAAGTTGAAGCGATTGGCGGAGGCGAGGAAGCTGCGATCGTCGTTCGCCAGCGGGTCCTCGGCGTTGTATTCATAGCCGAGCGTCACGTTCGCGCGGCCGTCGGCGAAGTTGCGCCCGGCGATGACCGAGGCAAAGCGGTTGCCGGCGTCGCCGCGGGCCGAGATGCCGGCCTGTGCGCGCGCGGCGATACCGTCGAAGTCGCGGCGGAGCACGAAATTGACGACGCCAGAGACGCCGTCCGCGCCATACACGGCCGACGCCGCGCCGGTCAGCACATCGACCCGCTCGATCAGGTCGGTCGGGATCGCGTTGATGTCGACGGCCGCGGTATCGAACTGGCTGGCGACGTGGCGCCGGCCGTTGACCAGCACCAGCGTGCGGTTGGTGCCCAGGCCGCGCAGGTCGAGCAGGTTGAGCCCGGCCTGGCCGAGGCTCGCCTCGTTCTGCGAATTGCCGGCGGTACGGCTGTTGTCGAGCGAGTTGGTCAGCGCCGGCACGCGCTGGAGGAAGCTGGTGACGTTGGTGTTGCCGGATTCGCGCAGCGTCGTTGCGTCGAGCGAGACGATCGGGTTGGGCGCGGCATAATCCGGGCGCTGGATGCGCGATCCGGTGACGACGACCTCCGGCGCGGCGGCGGTGTCGTCGGCGGCGGCCGGCGCTTCGGGCACGGTCGTCTGAGCGTGCGCCGGAGCCGCGGCGATGCACGCAAGCAGCGCGATGCCGCAGAAGAGCATCGCGCGCGCGGACAGTGTGATCGGCATGTGTCTTTCCCCGTTTCCAGCCGGGCTCGCGGCACGACGTTGCCGTGACTAAGCGCCCATTCGGTAGGATGCGGCAAGCACGATAGAGTACCGAGCGCGTCCAAGTTGATCGCGATCAAAAGCTTTCATTAGACTTCGCTGGCCGGCACCGGGGCAACCTGCCACGCTGTCGCGCGTGGAGCGGATCGGCCAGATCGGCGGGCTGGACCGCCGGACCCTGCTGGGCGGAGCGCCGCTCGCGCTGCTGGCGAGCGCCTGTGCCCCCCGTCGCGACCCGCGGGCGATCGTGCTGTGGGCGATGAGCTACCAGGGCGACTACGCGCCCTACCTGACCACCGCCTTTACCCAGGCGACCGGCGTGCCGGTGGAGGTGCAGTCGATCCCGTGGACCGCCGCGCACGAGAAACTGCTGACGGCCCATGCCGGGGGCGTCCTGCCCGATGTGCTGATGCTACCCAATGGCTGGCTGTCCGAATTCCAGATGATCGGCGCCATCGCCCCGGTGCCCGATCCGTCGCTGACCGCCGGCCTGTTCCCGGGACTTGTCGAGGACAGCCGGATCGCCGGGCGCGATTATGGCGTGCCCTGGTCGGTCGCGCCGAAGGTCCAGTATTTCCGGCGCGATATCCTGGCCGACGCCGGGTACGAGACACCGCCGGTGACGTGGGACGGCTGGCGGACGATGGCGGCGGCGATCAAGCGACGGCGCCCCGACGACCATGTCTTTCTGGCGCTGCTCAACTACGAAGGCTGGCTGTTCACGATGCTGGCCCAGAACGACGCCTATCCGCTGAAGGACCAAGACACCCGCGGAAATTTCCAGACGCCCGAGGCTCGCGAGGCGTTCGCCTATTACATCTCGCTGTTCCGCGACGGCTATGCCCCACTGGCCGCGTCGACCGAAGTGCAGGACCCGCTCGCCGCTTTTGCCGCCGGGCAGTTCGCGGTGTGGGAGGCGGAGCCGACGTGGTTGCTCGACATGCGCCGACGCCAGGCAGAACTGCCGGCGGCGCTGTGGGGGGCGGCGCGCGTCGCCGGACCGCGCGGGCCGGGACCGACATCGGCGAAGGACGTCAGCCTGTGCGTGTCCGCATCATCGCCGCGGCAGGCCGATGGCTGGCGGCTGGTCCGGTATCTGACATCGGCGGCGAGCGAGCTGCGCTTCGCCGACCTGATCGGCAGCCTGCCGGCGCGGATCGACGCCTGGGACCGGCTGACCTTTCCGCAGCCCGTGCTCCAGCCGTTCTTCGAACAGGCGCACGACTTGGCGCGTTCGCCGATGATCGTCGGGTGGGAGCGCATCCAGATCGAGGTGCAGCTGATCGCCGAACGCATGGCGCGCGGGCTGATGACGATCGACGCGGGCCTTGCCGAGGCCGATCGCCGTGCCGACAGCATCCTCGCCAAGCGCCGCGCGCTGGTTGCGGGCGGGCAGATCGCATGACGCGGCAGGAAAGGACCGGCTGGGCGTTTACCGCGCCCGTGCTGACGATCATCACGATCGTCTTCCTGGCGCCGACGATCCTGGCGCTGGCGCTGTCGGTGACCGATTATAGCATCTACGCGATGGCCGACACGCGGAACCTTCGCTTCGTCGGGCTGGACAATTTCCGCGAGCTGTTCGCGACGCCGCTGTTCTGGCGGGCGCTGCGCAACACCGCGCTGTTCGCGGTGCTGGGCGTGCCGATGGCGATCGGCGCGTCGCTATTCGCCGCGCTGTTGCTGAACGATTCCAGCGTCCGGTGGAAACCGTTCTGGCGGGTCGCGCTGTTCGCGCCCTATGTCACCAGCGTCGTCGCGACCGCGATCGTGTGGCGCTATGTGCTCAACACCCGCTACGGCCTGCTCAACTATGCGCTCAGCCCGGTCGGGATCGGGCCGGTCGACTGGCTGGGCGATCCGCGCGCGTCGGTGCCGGCGATCCTGATCTTCGTGACGTGGAAGATCTTCGGCTACAACATGATCGTCTTTACCGCGGCGCTGTCGACCGTGCCGACCCAGTTGATGGAGGCGGCGCGGCTGGACGGGGCATCGCGCTGGCAGCGGTTCCGCGACGTGACGCTGCCCGCGATCGGCCCGACGCTGCTGCTGGCCGCGGTGATGAGCGTCGCGGGCTTCCTCCAGATCTTTGCCGAACCCTATGTCATGACGATGGGCGGTCCGGCGCAGAGCACGGTGACGGTGCTGTATTTCATGTTCGACGAAGGGTTCAAATGGTGGAACCTGGGGCAGGCATCGGCGGTCGCGCTGGTCCTGCTGGTGCTGATCCTAGGCGTGACCTGGGTCCAGGCGCGGATCGGGCGGCGGTACCGGTGGCTGTGATCGGGCGTCGCCGGACCCGCGCGATTCTGGCGAACGCGGCGGTCGCGGTCCTGACCGCGGTGACGCTGCTGCCGCTCGTCTGGATGGTGCTGGTGTCGTTCATGCCGCGCTACGCCTCCAGCCGTTTCCCGCCGCCGTTCTGGCCCGAGCGCTGGAGCCTCGAGAACTATCACGAGCTGCTGGTCCGGCGATTGTATGAGGGCGTGTGGTTCGATTACCGCGTGCTGCCGGCGCTGTGGAACAGCCTGTTCGTGGCGGCGGTCGCGACGCTGCTCGCGCTGATCCTGACGGTGCCGGCGGGCTATGCCTTTGCCAAGTTGGAGTTCCGCGGGCGGGCGCGGCTGCTGAAACTGCTGATCGCGGCGCTCGTCATTCCCGGGCAGGTCGCGATGCTGCCGCTGTTCCTGATGCTGGAGGCGGTCGGCCTGGTGAACACCTATGCCGGGGTCATCCTGCCGAGCCTTGCCGGCATTTTCGCGGTGCTGTTCGTCCGCCAGACGACGCTGGCCATTCCCGACGAGATGATCGACGCCGCGCGGCTGGACGGGGCGAGCGAAGTGCAGATCTTCCGCACGATCATATTGCCGCTGCTGGCGCCGGTCACCGTGACGCTGGCGGTGTTCACGTTCCTGGCCAGCTGGAACGACTTCCTGTGGCCGCTGATCGTGCTGACCGACCAGAACAAATATACGCTGCCCGTCGCGGTCGCCGCGATCGTACGCGAACATGCCGCGGACGGCGAACTTATGATGGCGTCGTCGGTGGTCACCACGCTGCCGGTGCTGGCGATCTTCCTGGCGCTGCAGCGCTATTACATGACCGGGCTGCTAGGCGGCAGCGTGAAGGGCTGAGCCGTCGGCGCCGAAGACGTGGACGCGACCCGGTGGTGCGGCAAAGCGTAGCGTCTCACCCAACGTGACGCCGCGGTCGCCCGGCAGTTGCGCGACGATCGTGCCGACAGCTCCACGGGCACCCAGGTGCGCGAACGAGAGCGGGCCCAGCCGCTCGAACAGCTCGACCGCGCCGGCGAAGACGCCGTCGTCGGCGGCGACCAGATGTTCGGGCCGCACGCCCAGCGTCACGCTTTCGCCCGGCCGTCCGCGAACGGCGGTCGCGACCGCGGTCCCGTCGCCCAGCCGCACGGTGCGGCCGTCGTCCGCCAGCACGCCGGGGATCAAGTTCATGCTGGGCGACCCGATCGCGCGCGCGACCGCCAGGTTCGCCGGCGCATCGTACAGGTCGATCGGCGCGCCGACCTGCTGGACATGGCCGCCGTTCATGACGACGATGCGGTTGGCGAGCGTCATCGCCTCCAGCTGGTCGTGCGTCACATAGATCATCGTCGTTTTCAGCCGGTCGTGCAGCCGCGCGAATTCATGCCGCATCCGCACGCGGAGTTCTGCGTCCAGGTTGGAGAGCGGCTCGTCCAGCAGCAGCACGCCGGGTTCGCGGATGATCGCGCGGGCGATCGACACGCGCTGGCGCTGCCCGCCCGACAGCTCAGCCGGACGCCGATCGAGCAGGTCGGTCAGGTCGAGGGTCGCGGCGATCTCCGCCACGCGCGCGGCGATCACGGGCCTTGGCTGCCGCGCGATCCGCAAGGGGTAGCCGATGTTGCCGGCAACGGTCAGGTGCGGATAAAGCGCATAGGACTGGAACACCATCGCGACGCCACGCTCCGCGGGGGGCGCGTCGGTGACATCGCGCCCGCCGATGACGACGCGCCCGCCCGTTTCCTGCTCCAGCCCGGCGATCAGCCGCAGCAGCGTCGACTTGCCGCACCCGGATGGCCCGACGATTACGACGAACTCACCGTCCGCGATGGACAGGTCGGTCGGCGCCAGCGCGACCGTCGCACCGAACCGCTTTTCCAGACCCTCGACTGCGACACGTGCCATTTTCACAAGGCCTTGGATTGCGAACCGCGCCCAGCGTAGTCGCAGATCCGACCAATGCCACGAGAATAGAGGCAGGTTCCGCAAGGAAATCGGCGGACGGGCGCTCTTGCGACCACCGTGGACCGCCTGCATAACCCCGCGCATCCTATCGATTGCGACGGGGTCGCCGGTTAGCGGGCAGGGACGATCGCTCCTGCATCTGTTTGCCTGCGGATCGTCGGATCGTCCTGTTCAGAAAGCTCCCTGATGCGTCTTCTCGCCAGCTGTCTCTCGCTTTCCCTGATCGCCGGCACGGCGGCCGCGCAACAGCGGCCGGTCGTGACCGATGCCGACTACTCCCGCGCCATGCGCCAGCTGGGTCCGTGGACCGGCCCGCTGGTCGATCATGCGGTGCGCAGCGCGACCTGGGTCGATGCACGGCGCTTCTGGTACATCGACACAAACCGCGGCGTGCCGACGATCATGCTGGTCGATGCCGAAAAGGGCACGACGGCGCCTGCGGTCGATACCGGCGTGCTGCTGGGTGCGCTGAACGCGGCGGGGCTGAAGGAACGGGACGCGACGAAGCTTGGGCTGAGCGGTTTCGAGCCCGACTTCGCGCAGAACAGCGCGGTCGTCAGCGTCCGTGGCGAGCGCTACGCGTGCGCGCTGGTCCAACCCTATCGCTGCACGAAGGCGCCGGAGACGCCGGCCGCGCGCCGGGCCGAGCCGGCGGGCGTCGTGTCGCCGGACGGCAGGCGTGCGGCCTTCGTGCGCGACTGGAACCTGTGGGTCCGCGACATGGGCACCGGGGCGGAGCGGCAGCTGACGACCGATGGCGTCAAGGATTTCGGCTACGCGACCGACAATGCGGGCTGGCAGCGTTCGGACAGGGCGATCGTGATCTGGTCGCCGGATTCCAGGAAGCTGGCGACCTTCCAGCAGGACCAGCGCGCCGTCGCCGATTTCTCGACCACCACGACGCAGGTCGGTCATTCGGTCGTCGAGACGTGGAAATATCCGTTCGTCGGCGACAAGGATATCTTCAAAATCCACCGCGTCATCGTCGATGTCGACGCCGGCGCCGTGACCCGTCTCAAGATGCCGGTGGACCTGCACCGGTCGTCGCTGTGCGACGACATCGTGTGCGGCGACGGCCCGCAGGACATGCAGTGGGCGAAGGACGGGCGGACGCTGGCGTTCGTCTCCACCTCGCGCGACCACAAGGTGGAGACGGTGCGTATCGCCGATGCGACGACCGGCGCGGTGCGCGACGTGTTCACCGAAACCGTGCCGACCTGGTTCGACAGCGGGTATAACGACGAGGGGATCAACTGGCGCTATCTGTCGGAGCGTGGGGAAATCCTGTGGTGGTCGCAGCGCGACGACTGGGGGCATTACTATCTGTACGACGCGCGCACCGGGAAACTGCTGCGGCAGGTGACGCGCGGGCAATGGAACGTCGATCACCCTGTCCACATCGACGAGCGTACGGGCCGTATGCTCGTCGCCGGTGTCGGGCGCGAGCGCGGGGTCGATCCCTATTACCGCAGCATCTACGCGATCGACCTGAAGGGCGGCACGCCGACGCTGTTGACGCCCGAGCGCCAGGACCATATCGCGATCCCGTCGAGCGACGGGCGATATTTCGTCGACATCTATTCGACCCCGCAGGAGGCGCAGACCGCGGTGCTGCGGCGCGCGGACGGCGCGGTCGTGCAGCAGCTTGCCAAGGGCGATCTGACCCGCTTGCGGGCGGCGGGGTGGCAGGCGCCGGAAAGCATCGCTGTCCGGTGCAGCGACGGCAGGACCTTGTGCCACGGCCTGCTCTTCAAGCCGGCCGGGCTCGATCCGGCGCGCAAATATCCGGTCGTCGATTACATCTATCCGGGCCCGTTCACGGGGACGATCCCGTCGCGGCAATTCTCCGCGGCTGCGGGCGACGCCGGGGCGTTGGCGCAACTGGGCTTCGCAGTCGTCGAGATCGACGGGATGGGCACGCCGCGGCGGTCCAAGGCGTTCCAGGACTATTATTATCGCGACATGGGCAAGCAGGCCGTGCCCGATCAGGTGACCGGCATCCAGGATCTTGCCCGGCGCTACCCCTGGCTCGATACGGACCGCATCGGCATCTGGGGGCATTCGGGCGGCGGCAATGCGACCGCGGCGGCGATGTTCCGCTACCCTGATTTCTTCAAGGTCGGCATCGCCGAAAGCGGCAACCACGACAACCGGAACTACGAGGACGATTATTACGAGAAGTATCTCGGGTTGCTGAAGAATGACGGTAAGACGACGAACTACGACCTGCAGGCTAACCAGGACTTGGCCAAAAATCTGAAGGGTAAGCTGCTGCTCGCGCACGGTATGCTCGACGACAATGTGCCGGTGTCGAGCACGCTACTGGTCGTCGATGCGCTGCAAAAGGCGAACAAGGACTTCGACCTGATCCTGTTCCCGCGAGCCCGCCACGGGTATGGCGATCAGTCCAGCTACATGATGCGCCGCCGGTGGGACTATTTCGTCGAGCACCTGATGGGCGCGACGCCACCCAGCGAATTCAGGATCGTCGGGCCGGGCGCCGGCAAGTAACCGTTACCCGTCGCCCGACCCCTGTCCGTCGACTGCGCCGATCACCTTGTCCAGCGTGATCGGCAGGTCGCGGACGCGCGTGCCGGTCGCGTTGTAGATGGCGTTGGCGACCGCGGCGGCGACGCCGGTGATGCCGATCTCGCCGATGCCGTGCGCGCCCATCGGCGTGTGCGGGTCGGCAATGTCGGTCCAGATCACGTCGATCTCCGGCACGTCGAGGTGCACCGGCAGGTGATATTCGGCCAGGCTGGGGTTCATGATCCGGCCGTTGCGTTCGTCGAACAGCGTCTCCTCCATCAACGCCATGCCGAGCCCCATGATGATCCCGCCGCGGAACTGGCTGGTCGCGGTCTTGGGATTGAGGATGCGGCCGCAATCGAACGACCCCAGGAAGCGCGTGACGCGCGTCTCCCCGGTCACGGCATTGACCCGCACTTCGCAGAACAGCGCGCTGTGCGAATGCATCGACCAGTGCATCAGTTCGAACGGGGTCGAGCCGGCCTTCGTCACCGTCACGCTGTCGCGTTGGGCCCGGGCGAGGATCGATGCGTAGCTTTCGCGCCGCGCGGGATCGTCCAGGCTGGCAAGCCCGCCGGCATCGCTGCCGACTTCGTCCGCCGACAGCCCGGCGAGCGGGGAGTCGTTGCCGGCAAGTTTCAGCAACTCGCCGACCAGTTCGCCGTGCGCGGCGATGACGGCGGCCCCGATCGCGGCGGTCTGCTGCGATCCGCCGGCCATGATCGCGCCGGGGATGGTGGAATCCCCATAGCCGACATCGACCCGCTCCAGCGGCAATCCCAATCGCTCGGCGGCGACGATCGCGGTCGTCGTGGACGTGCCCATGCCCATCTCGGCCGCGGCGACCTCCACCATCGCGGTGACGTCGTCGCCATCGCGGGTCAGCGTGATCCGTGCCTCTGCGCCGGGCATCCGGTAATAGGGGTACGTGCCGGTCGCGCAGCCCGTGCCGATCCGCCATTCGCCGTCCTGCCGCGATCCGGGCGTGGTGGGGCGATCCTGCCAGCCGAACCGCTCGGCGCCCTGACGCCATGCCTTGACGATGTGGCGCGACGAGAACGGCAGGCCGCTCGTCGGATCCTTGTCCGGCTCGTTGCGGATGCGCAGTTCGACCGGATCGATGCCGAGGTCGACGGCCAGTTCGTCGATCGCGGATTCGAGCGCAAAGGTGCCGACCGCTTCGCCCGGCGCGCGCATGAAGGTGTTGGCGAGCATGTTCATGCGCGCGATCTCGACCTTCAGCAGCATGTTCGGCACGGCATAGGCGGCGCGCGTGCCGAGGATGAACGGCTCGGGCATATTGTTGTGCGGGGTCATTACCGACAGGCCGGTGTGGATCAGCGCGTCGAATCGTCCGTCCGCCTGCGCGCCGATCGCGACGCGCTGTTCGGTCAGCGTACGCCCGCCGACGATGCGGTACACTCCCTCTCGCGACAGCGCGATGCACACCGGCCGGCCGCTGAGCTTCGCAGCGGCGGCGGCGATGATCTGATGGTCCCACAGCCCCTTGCTGCCGAACCCGCCGCCGACATAGGGCGAGGTCAGGCGGACCTGTTCGGTCTTCAGCCCGAACACGTCGGCCATGGTCTGCGCCTGCTGCGTGACCATCTGGCTGGCGTCGTGGATCACTAGCGTGTCGCCGACCCAGGCGAGCGTCGCGGCGTGCGGTTCGATCGGGTTGTGATTGTGACGGGGCGTCCGATAGACTTGGTCGACCCGGTGCGGCGCGGCGGCCAGCGCGGCCTGCGCATCGCCGATCTCGTTCAGCAGCGGCTGGCCCATGAACAGGCCCTGTTCGACGCCATTCGCCCGGGCGCCGGCAAGATCGGTGGTCGATGGATCGGTGTCGTAGGTCACGTCCAGCAACGATGCGGCGTAGTCGGCCTGTTCCTGGCTGTCGGCCAGCACGCACGCGACCGGCTGGCCGTTCCAGTGGATGCGGTCGTCCTGCAGGATCGGCAGGTCGGACGCGCCGACTGCGGTCGGCGACGAACCGAACACAGGCGGCGGCGCCATCCGCGGGGCGTTCAGGTGCGTCATCACCAGCACGACGCCGGGCGCAGCCTCGGCTGCGTGCGTGTCGATCGCGGCGATCCGCCCGCGCGGAATCGTCGCATAGGCGAGCGCGGCATAAACCATGTCGTCGAACCGGTGTTCGGCCGCGAAGGCGGCGGCGCCCGTTACCTTTAGCCGGCCGTCGAGCCGGGACACGGGTGTACCGATCAGCCCATGCTTGCGGGCGATCAGCGGATCGGGCTTCCCGCCGGGGATCCAGCTGTCGGGGGCGAGCGGGACGAGCTTTTCCAGCGCACTCTGCACCAGCCCCTGTGCGGTCTGCTTGGCGGTATCGACGATGCTCATGCCGCGTCTCCCTTGGTCAGTTCGGCCAGCACGGCGGCGAGCGTTCGCGATGCCAGCGCCGGTTTGAAGCCGTTGTCGCTAAGCGGCTGGGCGTCGGCGAATTCGGCTGCGGCGGCGTCGAGAAACGCTTGGTGCGTCGCCGGCCCGCCGCGCAGCACTGCTTCCGCCCTGGTTGCGCGCCACGGCTTGTGCGCGACGCCGCCGAGCGCGATCCGCACATCGGCGATCCGATCCGCGTCCATCTCCACTGCTGCGGCGACGGAAACGAGTGCAAAGGCGTAGCTCGCGCGGTCGCGGACCTTGCGATAGGTCGAGGTCGCGGCAAGCGGCAGCGGGGGAAGCTCCACTGCGGTGACAAGCTCGCCCGCTTCCAGCGCGGTGTCGCGATCCGGCCGGTCGCCGGGCAGTCGGTGCAGGTCGCCAAAGGCCAGGGTGCGCGCGCCGTTCGGACCATCGAGGTGCACGGTGGCATCGAGCAAGGCCAGCGCCACGCACATGTCGGACGGATGCGTCGCCACGCACGCCGCCGACGCACCGAGCACGGCATGGATACGGTTGAACCCCTCGCGCGCGTCACAGCCCGACCCAGGTTCCCGCTTGTTGCAGCGCGATCCGTCGGTGTCGTAGAAATAGGTGCACCGCGTCCGCTGGAGCAGGTTGCCGCCGACCGTCGCCATGTTGCGGACCTGCGCCGAAGCGCCCGCCAGGATCGCGCGGGCCAGCACCGGATAGCGCTCGCGCACGATGTGGTGCTCGGCAAGCGCGGTGTTGCGCACCGCGGCGCCGATCAGCAGGCCGCCGCCGTCGGTCTCGACGATCTCGCCCGGCAGGCCGCTGACGTCGACCAGCCGCGTCGGTCGCGCGATCCGCTCGCGCATCAGGTCGACGATGTTGGTGCCGCCACCGAGATACGCGGCGTCGCTCGCGGCGCCCATCCGAACGGCTTCGGTCCGGTCGGCGGGGCGGGCATAGTCGAACGGGGTCATGCCGCCACCGTCGCACGGATCGCATCGATGATCCCGTTGTGCGCCCCGCAGCGGCATAGGTTGCCGCTCATTCGTTCCTGGACCTCGTCGCGGGTCAGCGTGACGTCGGCGGAAAGGTCGTCGCTCAGATAACTCGGCACCCCGCGCCGCGCCTCCGCCGCCATGCCGATCGCCGAACAGATCTGGCCGGGCGTGCAGTAACCGCACTGAAAACCGTCATGCTCGATGAAGGCGGCCTGCAGGGGATGGAGCTCGCCGTCTTCCTCGAGCCCCTCGACCGTCGTGATCCGTCGGCCGTCATACTGCACCGCCAGGGCCAGACACGACAGGATCCGTTCGCCATCGACCAGCACCGTGCACGCCCCGCAGGCGCCCTGATTGCAGCCCTTCTTGGTGCCGGTCAGGTGCAATCCCTCCCGCAGATGATCGAGCAGCGACGTTCGTGCGTCGGCGGGGGCCGGCACTTCCATCCCATTGACGACGAGCGGCATCTCTCACTCCCGATTGTCTTTGCAGAGGCGGAACGAAGGACAAGGCGTCGAGTGCCACCGTCCGGAACAAACCTTTCACGTACCGGATGGCGGATGCCGCGCAGCTATCGGGGGGCCTGCGGCGTTGAAGGCTCGAACAAGAGAGTTTTGCCCATGGACGATATCACCCAGACCCGCCGCCGCGAGATCGCGACCGATCATCTGCTGTTCAAGACGATCGAATATGTCGAGGCGCGCCATCCCGGCCTGCTCGATGTCTTGGACGCAAGTCTCGACTATCTGGGCGATCCCGCGACCGGCCCCGACAAGGACGACGAAGCGGTGCGGACGATCGCGCGCCGGATGATCGCCGGCGCGCGGGCCTGAAGATCCGACGGACGGACCGATCATGGATGACCGCGACCTTCATCATTTGCGCCGATGCGTCGATCTTGCCGCAGAGGCGGTCGATGCGGGCGACCAGCCGTTCGGCTCGGTCCTCGTCTCGGCCGAGGGCGACAGGCTGTTCGAGGACCGGAACCGCGTGGGCGGTGGCGACGCCACGCGCCACCCCGAATTCGCGATCGTTCGCTGGGCCGTGGCGCATCTGTCCGCCGACGCGCGACGATCGGCGACCGTCTACACCTCCGGCGAACATTGCGCGATGTGCGCGGCGGCGCACGGCATCGCCGGTCTGGGACGGATCGTCTACGCGACTTCGACGATACAGCTCGGCGCGTGGATGAAGGAGCTAGGGCGGTCGTCGCTCGCAATCGCGCCGCTCAGGATCACGGATGTCGTGCCTGGCGCGCAGGTCGAAGGCCCCGTGGATGCATTCGCCGACGAGGTGCGCAGCCTCCACGCCCGCGCTGCCGACCGTTCGGCACCCCGCGCGCCGCGCTGACCAGACCTTACACCGCCAGCCCGTTGGCCTCGACATGCTCGGCGATGTCGCCCGCGGTGGTCCACCAGATGCGTGGATCGTTCGCCGCGCGCAGCTCGGTCAGCGCGCGGGCGAGCGGCGGAACGCGGTGTGCCTGCCCCATGATGTAGGGATGCAGCGCGATGCCGAGCACCACGGGCCGGCGATCGCATTCCGACAGCAGTTGCTCGACCGCAGCGCGGATCATGGCGGCGAAGGTCTCGGCTTCCTGCTTGCGCTGGATGATCGCGGGAATGTCGTTGATCTCCTGCGAATAGGGCACCGACAGCAGGGGGCCATGCGCGGTCGCCAGCCGGGTGGGCTGGTCGTCGTGCGCCCAGTCGAGGACATAGCGATACCCCGCCTCGGCCAGCAGGTCCGGGGTGTGCCGGCTCTCCGAAATCCACGGGCCCAGCCATCCCGTCGGCCGTACGCCAAGGCTCGCCAGCCGATCGGTCACGTCGCGGATCATCTGCGCCTCGCCCGGCTTCGCCAGGCTCCCTTGCGCGACGGCGTTGCTGCCGCCGTGCGCCGCGATTTCGTCGCCGCGGTCGCGGCACGCCTCGGCCAGGCCCGGGCAGGCGTCGAGGACGTCGGCATTGAGGAGCGCGGTGGTGCGCAGGGCGAGACGGTCGAAAAGGTCGAACAGCCGCCAGGCGCCGACCCGGTTGCCATAGTCGCGCCACGCATAGTTCATGACATCGGGGTCGGTCTGCGACGGCGCCAGTTTCGCACCCAGCCCGCCGCCGAAGTCGAAGACCTCGTAGTTCACGCCCAGGTAGATCGCGAGCCGCCGTCCGCCGGGCCAGTCATAGTCCGGGCGATCGACGATGGCGCGGTACGGGTAGCGATCATGATGGACACGGCTCATGCTGGCCCGAACGCGCAGATCGACGAAACGGACCGGGTCTGGTTGCGGTACTACCCCGATCGCGCTGCTCTTCTCGGTCTTGGTTGCCGAGCGGACGACCAGGATCCTCGCCTGTTGTCGCGGCGATCGCGACAGCGGGCCATGCGCGGAGCGAACAGTGCGAGCATGGTCGATGAAAGGCGGGTCACCTTTCGGCGGCGTCAGGCGGCCTTGGCCGCAGCGACTTCCCGTTCGGCCTGCTGGAAGCCGTAGGCGGGGACGATCGCATCCGTTGGGTCGGTGACTTCGCTCCAGCGGGCGACGAGCTGTTCTCCCGCGGTCGCCGCGCCGCCGATCTGGATGCCTCGGGTCAGCGTGACCTGCGCGGCGGCGAAGTGGCCGGCGCCGGCGCACAGGATGGCGCGGGTGGGGGCGTCGTCGGTCACCAGCGGCAGCAGGCCCGGGCTGACCAGCGCCGGGTCGAGCAGGCGCAGGCTGTCGTCGGGCAGCACGTCGCGGGTCATCTGCGTCGCGGCGGTGGGGGCCAGCGCGTTGACGCGGATGCCGTATTTCTCGCCCTCGATCGCCAGCGTCTGCATCAGGCCGACCAGCGCCATCTTGGCAGCACCATAGTTCGCCTGGCCGAAATTGCCGTAGAGGCCGGACGACGACGTCGTCATGACGATGCGGCCATGGCGGCGTTCGCGCATCGGCTCCCACACCGCCTTCGAACAGATCGCCGCGCCGATCAGGTGGACATCCACGACCTGGCGGAAATCGTCGATCGTCATCTTGGCGAAGCTCTTGTCGCGCAGGATGCCGGCGTTGTTGACGAGGATATCGACCTTGCCGAAGCGCGACAGTGCGCTGTCGATCATCGCACCGACCGCCGCCTCGTCGGTCACCGACCCGGTCGCCGCGATCGCCCGCCCGCCGGCGTCGGTGATTTCTGCTGCGACGGCGGCGGCGTTGGCGTCCGACACATCGTTGACGACCAGCGCCGCGCCCTGACCGGCAAGGTACAGCGCATGGCACCGACCCAGACCGCCGCCGGCACCGGTAACGATCGCGACGCGATTGGCGAGCTTCATGAAGTATCCTCTCGTTATACTGCGAGAGCGCTACACCGCCGTAGTTTCACTATCAAGAGAGTGAATGAAGCAGGCGGGTGAACGGATCGCCGTTACGGCTTCGCGTTGCAGATCTGCAGGAAGCCCGCGGCCATGAAGGATGCCATTCGCTCCTTCACCGCGACGAAATCGTCGGACTTGCACAGCCCTTGCGACAATTTGTCGATGCGGCCGGTGCGCGCCAGCGTCAGCATCAGCGCGCCGGTGACGAAGTGGTATCCCCAGAAGATGTCCGCTTCGGCACAGTCGGGCAGCGCCTGCTTCAGCAGATGTATCAGGCGGAGCACGACGGGGTCGAAATGCTCGTCCATCAGCTCGGCGCCCCATTCGGGGGTGTTGGCGACCTGCGCGCCCAGCGCCGCGTAATTCTTCCAGCCCTCACCGCCCTCGATATACAGGTCGAGGTCGGTGTCGAGGAACGCGCGCAGCGCACCCTCGACGGTCGGCTTGCCCGCGCACGCCGCCTCGTACGTGTCGAGCGCGTGCATCCGCCGCTCGCTGGTCACGACCGCGCGGCGGGAGAAGACGGCGTCGAACAACGTCGTCTTGTCGGAGAAATAATAGTTCAGCAGCGTGTGGTGGACGCCGACGCGGGCAGCGACGTCCTTCAGCGTGACGCCGTGCAGCCCGTGCTTCGAGAACAGATATTCGGCCGCGTCGAGGATCTGCTCCATCGTCTCGGCGCGCTGTTCCGCTTTCTTCGAGCGGCGCGGGGCTTTTGCGGTCTCAGGCACGGCGGCACCTGTCGGGCGGGCGCGCAGCGTCGTCAAGCGGCACCGAATTCGGCGCGCAGGCGCAGCTTGTCGATCTTGCCGGTCGGAGCGAGCGGCATCGCGGGCAGGCGAACGACGGTGTCGGGAATCCACCACGACGCGACCCGGCCCTTGAGTGCGGCGAGCAGGTCGCCGTCGCTGACACCGTCCTCGCGCAGTTCCACCAGCAGAAGCGGCCGTTCGCCCCATTTCATGTCGCTGCGACCGATGACCGCGGCGAGCGACACCTGCGGCAGGGCACCGACCACTGCCTCGATTTCGGCGGGGTTGATCCACTCGCCGCCCGACTTGATGAGGTCCTTTGCGCGGCCGGTGATGGTCAGGTTGCCCGCCGCATCGATCCGCGCGAGGTCGCCGGTCACGAACCAGCCGTCCGCGTCGCACGCGGTGGCGGCCTGGCCGAAATAGCGATCGACCACCGCTGCACCGCGGACGCGCAGATGCCCTTCGCCGTCGCGCTGGTCGGGCAGGGGGGTGCCGTCGGCATCGGTCAGCAGCAGGTCGACGCCGATCGCGGGCTTGCCGGAATGTGCGGCGGACCGATCTGTGTCGCCGGCGCGCGCGACGGTGCCGGAGGGGGAGAGCTCGGTCATGCCCCAACTCGTCTGCACTTCGACGCCCAGCCGCGTCTCGATCCGCTCCATCAGCGCGGGCGGCAACGGCGCGCCGCCCACGATGATCCGCCGGAGCGACGGCAGGTCGCCGCCGGTCGCCTCGAGATGCTCGACCAGGCCCAGCCAGACGGTCGGCACGCCGACCGCGACAGTCACGCCTTCGCCGGCGATCAGTCGCGCCAGGCTCGCGCCATCGGTCTTGCGACCGGGCAGGACAAGCGTCGCGCCGGCCGCCGGGGCCGCGAACGGCAGGCCCCAGGCGTTGGCGTGGAACATCGGCACCACCGCCAGCACCGTGTCCGCGACGGAGATAGCCATCGTGTCGACCTGCAACAGCCGGAGCGTATGGAGGTAGCTCGACCGGTGGGTGTAGGTGACGCCCTTCGGCGCGCCGGTGGTGCCCGAGGTGAAGCACAGGCCGGACGGCGCGGTTTCCGGGAACCGCCCCCAGGCGGCGCCGCAACCGGCGCCCGCCATCGCGTCCTCCAGCGTCGCGATCCGGGCGCGCGCCTTGATTGAGGGATCGGGCTCGCCGTCGATGACCAGGATATGCGCGACGACCGGCGCATGGTCGACGATCGCGGCGCCGAGCGGCAGCAGGTCGGCGCTGACGATCAGCACCGCAGCTTCCGACTGGCGGACCATCGCGCCGAGCTGCTGCGCGGTCAGTCGCGGGTTGAGCGTGTGGCATACCGCGCCCATGCCCATCGTGCCGTACCACGCCTCGACATGCTCTGCGCTGTTCCAGGCGAGCGTCGCGACGCGGTCGCCGCGCGCTATGCCAAGCGTCGCGAGGGCCGCAGAGACGGTGCGTGCCCGTGCCTTCAGCGCGGCATAGCCGATCCGCGCCGTCGCACCGTTTTCATCGGCCGTGACGACCTGCACGTCCGGATGCCACTTGGCCGCATGGCACAGGAAGCGGTCGAGCGTCAGCTCGTAATCCTGCATACTCCCGTCGATCATTTGCAGCCTGCCGTCTTGGCCAGCACCGGCGACCAGATGCCCGCGTTCCAGTTCCACGGCTGGTCGCCCGCCGCGCGGCGGCGGCACACCGCAGCCTCGTGCAGCGCGAACATGCCGGGCAGCAGTTTCCGGCGAAGCTCGGGCTTCGCCGCGAACGCCATGTAGTTGGCCGCCGTGCCATAGGGCTGCCAGGCGGGCTGGCCGGCCGCGACCGGCGCGCCGGTCTTGGCGAAGGATGTCCAATATCCGAGCATCGCATCCGACATCCGCCGATCGCCGAGCGTGTCGGGCACGCGCGGCCACAGCGGCGGGGTCTTGTCGGGCGTACCGAAGACATAGGGGATTTCGGCGGCGTGGAAGGCGTGCAGCCCGGCGTCGTCGGCGGCGGGATAGCCGTGGTCGAAGAGATAGAGGTACCCGCGCCGGCCGATCGCGGTCTGGCCGATCGCGAGCCGCTGCGCCGTCCAGCCGTAGAGCGCGTCGCGGGCGGTCGCGAGCATCGAGTTGCTCATGCTGCTCGCCGGATAGAGCGCCAGGAACGGCTCGGCGAGGTCGCCGTAGCGCGCGCGGATCGTCGCTTCGTATGCTGTGGCATCGGCCGGCGCGGGGGGCACCAGCATCCTGAGCGAGCGCGTCTCGCCGGCGTTGAACCCGGCGATCAGCGGCACCGGCGCCTGCTCGCCGCGGTCCCAGGTATCGACCAGCTGGCGGGTCAGGTAGCGGCCGTCGACCGTCGCCCAAGGACCATAGCCCTTGGCGGCGGCGGTGACCGTCAGCGTCTCCGCATCCATCGCCCGAAGCACCGCAAGGTCCGAGGCACCCAGTGCCGTCTGGATCGCGGTGCCGGCGGCCTCCGCCGACGGCGTGCCGTGTGCGGTGGTCTTCAGCTCGGGCGTCGAGATCATATAGGCGCTCTGCGCGATCGCCTTGGCGAACAGCCCGCGCGCCTGCGGGCTTGCCATCAGGTACAGGACGCTCAAGCCGCCAGCGGATTCGCCCGCGATGGTGACGTTCGCCGGATCGCCACCGAACGCCGCGACGTTGCGCTTCACCCAGTCGAGTGCGGCGATCTGGTCGCGCAGGCCGTAGTTGCCCGAAACGCCCTCGGGGCTCTCCGCGCTCAGCGCCGGATGCGCGAGGTAGCCGAGGATGCCCAGGCGATAGTTGATCGACACGACGACCACGCCGCGCGCCGCCATGGCCGCGCCGTCGTACATCGGTTCGTGGCTGTAGCCGGACACCAGCGCGCCGCCGTGGATCCAGACGACGACCGGCAGTGCCCCAGCCTGCTTAGGTGCCTGCTTCGGCGCCCAGATGTTGAGCGTCAGGCAGTCCTCGCTCATCGCCGCGGGCGGGTTGGTGTAGATGCCCGCGCTGATCGGCCGCGGCTGGATGCAGGCGGGGCCGAAGCGCGTCGTCTTGCGCACGCCGCTCCAGGGCGCGAGCGGCACCGGCGGCTGCCAGCGCTTGGGCGGCTGTGCGTACGGAATGCCGCGGAAGACGCTGAGCCCGCGCTCGGTCGTGCCTTCGACCGTACCCGCGGGCGCCGCGACGGTCTGGGCGAGCGCAGGCGACGCGCCGGCGAGCAGTGCGGCGGCGAACAGGGCTTTCATACGCGAACCTCGCGGCCGAGCCGCCGTGCGAGTGTGACGAACAGGGCGATGGCGATCAGGTAGAAGGGCGTCAGCGTATAGAGCGCCGACTGGAGCGACTGCGCCGCGCCGTTGGCCTTGAACCAGTCGCTGGCGAAGCCCACCCAGGTCGGGCCGAGGCCGAGGCCGATGAAGTTCATGACGAGCAGCAACAGCGCGCCCGACAGCACCCGCTGGTCGGGTCGCACCTCCTCCTGCACCAGCGCAACCGAGGCCGACAGGTAGAAATAGTTGAACACCATCACGACCGTCAGCAGCAGCAGCGCGAGCGGCCACGTCGGCGCCCAGACGAAGGCGATGTAGAAGGGCATGGCGATGGCGAGGCTGGCGGCGGGCGCGACCGCGTAGCCGGCGCGCGACGTGCGCGTCATCCGGTCGATGATCCGCCCCGACAGCATCATGCCCCCGGCCATGCCGACGACCAGCACCAGCGCGTACCAGACCGCGACTTCGCTCAACACCATGCCCTTGTCGCGCATCAGGAACAGGACCGCGAAGTTGCCGAGGCCATAGGTGACGAACTGGGTCGCCCCGCTGCCGAGCGCCGCGAGCATCAGTACGGGGTTGGAGAAGAACATCCTGAGGGTCGGCCAGAAGCGGGCGGTGTCCGCGCTTCGCACGGTGTCGAAGCCGCCACGTGCCGGCTCGCGGACGATCAGCCAGACCAGGCCTGCGGTCACGATGCCGATTCCGCCGACGACGATGAACGGCATCCGCCAGCCGAACCGTTCGGCAATCGCGGCGCCGAACGCGACGCCGGCCGCCGCGCCGATCGCCGGTCCCATGTTGAAGATGCCGAACGCGGCGCCCCGCCTGCCCGGCGGATAGGTGTCGGTGATGATGGCGTAGGACGGCGGTACGCCGCCCGCTTCGCCGAACCCCACCAGCATCCGCGCGACGACCAGCTGGGCGTAGTTGTTGGCCATGCCGCAAGCGACCGTCGCCCCGCTCCAGACCGCGCACGCAAGTGACAATACGCCGACACGATTGGTTTTGTCCGCCAGATAGCCGACCGGAATCGCGATGAAGCAATAGAACATCGCGAAGTACAGGCCACCGATCAGCCCCAGTTGCCCATCGGTGATCTGCAAGGCGTCCTGGATCGGCTTGGCGAGGATGCCGATCAACTGCCGATCCAGGAAGTTCAGGATGTAGACGAAGGTCAGCACCGCCAGCACCACGCCGGGGCGGCGGGCCGGGGCGGGCGTGGCGATGCTTGCCATGATGTCAGATCCCGTAGCCGAGGCGGATGCCAATGGTGCGTGGGCGGAGCGTACCCGCACGGCTGAGCAGGAACGCCTCGGGGTGGATGTACGTCACCGAATGGTCGTCGAACACGTTTTCGACATAGGCCTGTGCCGAGATCGGTCCGCTCTTCACGCCGAAGCTGATGTTGGTATTCACATATTCGTCGGTCTTGCCGAACGTCGCCAGACGCAGGTTCGGGTTGCCCGGCGTGTTCGGGAACGAGCTGTTGTACGACCCGACATATTGCGCGTTGACCGCCAGCGTGCCCTTTGCCGTCTCGCCCAGGTCGAAGCCGATCGAGGTGTAGAGCGCGCCCTGCAGACGCGGCGCCGACAGCCGGTGGCCGAGCACCGCACCCGAGATCGCCGCTTCCGCCGCGCTCAGCTTGGTGATCTTCGAATCGTTGTACGCGGCGTTCAGGCCGATGAAGACGTCCTTTGCCGGAACGACGCCCATCTCGACCTCGAACCCCTTGCTGCGCGCGCCGCCGATGTTGGTCGCGAACTGCACCGAATCCGACACGCGGTTGGCCTGCGCCTGGATGTTGTTCCAGTCGATCAGGTATGCCGCGGCGTTGATCGTGACGAGGCCGTTCAGGAACCGCCCCTTCGCGCCGATCTCGTAGCTTTTCAGGTCGTCCGATGACGCACCGTTGGGGATGATGACGTCGTTGGCACCCGGTACCGTGCTCGCGCGGCCGGCGGCGGCGTTGACGATCGGCGCGCGGAACCCGGTCGAGAAGGTGGCGTAGGTCGTGACCGACTCGGTCGGTTTGAACGAGGCGCTTGCCTTCCACGACGGCTTCGATCCGGTCGCCTTTACGCCCGTCACCGGCTGGTACGGCGTGAAGGTCACGAAATTGCCCGACAGGCCGAGCAGTGCGAGCGCATAGTAGTTGAGGCCGCGCGTATCGGTCGCGACGTAGCCGCCCGCTTCGGTGAACGCCTGTGCCGAGGTCCGGCCGTAGCGCATCCCGCCGGTCAGCCAGAATTTGGGCGAGAAGCGGTAGGTCAGCTCACCGAAGCCGGCCAGTTCTTCGCTGTTCGAATGGGTTAACAGCTTCTGGAAATACTGGTCGGGCAGGCCGGTCAGGCGGCGGGCGGCCAGGAACTGCGGGTTCGAGCGGTAGTTGAAATCGACGTCGCGGCGACGGTTCAGGTAGAAGCCGCCGACGACGAATTCGAACTTGCCGCCCAGCGACGAGGCAAGGCGCGTTTCCTGCACGAACACTTTGTCGAACGCGTCCGCATCCAGCCCGAACGCGATCGGCGCACCGGGGAAGGCGGCCTGGCGCGGGAAGGTGCCGGCGAGATCGACATAGAAGCGCTGGTTGAAGTCAGAGAAGGTCGACGACGACGTGAGCTTGGCGAAATCGAAATCATAGTCGATCGTCGCGTTCAGCACGGTCTGTTCGCCGGTAAAGCGATCGGGCTGGTCCGACATGCGCTTCTCGCGGCCCAGCGACGGACTGGTCAGCGACGAATCCTTCGGGTCGCTGTTCTCGTAGCTGGCGAGCAGGCGGATCGAGAAGCGATCGGTCGGCTTGAACAGCGCGATGATGCGCCCGCCGTAATCGATCAGCGTGTTCGCGTTGTGGACGCCGGTTCCGACGTTGTCGAGATAGCCTTCCTCGTTGCGATAGAAACCGACCGCGCGGACGGCCAGCTTGTCGTTGACGATCGGCACGTTGATCATCGCGTTGTAGCGCTGGCGGAAGCTGTCGCTGCCGGTCAGCCCCAGGTCGGCAAGCGCCGAACGGTCGAAGTCGTTAAGGTCCGGGCTCTTGGTCAGGATGCGCATCGCCCCCGACAGCGATCCCGATCCGAACAGCGTGCCCTGCGGCCCGCGCAGGAATTCGACGCGCTCGACATCGAACAGGTTAGGATCGACGACGGTGGTATTGCCGATGGTCGAAACCGGCAGTTCGTCGATGTAGACCGCGACCGAGCTTTGCAGGTTGGCGTTGTAGCCGTTGGTCGCAATGCCGCGGGCGGTGAAGTTGTTGAAATTCTGGGTCGGACGGTTGAGCACGACGCCCGGCGTCTCGCGCGCAATCCCCTCGAAACCGACGATGCCCTTCTGCGTCAGCTCTTCCTGCTGGAACGCGGTGATGCTCAGCGGCACGTCCTGCAACCGCTCGGCGCGGCGGGTGGCGGTGACGATGACGTCGTTCGATCCGGGTGTCTCGTCGGTCGATTCCTGCCCGATGACGGGCGGCTTGCCCTCGGTCGTCGGCGTCGCCGGCGCGACCACCGTCTGCGCCGTCGCCCCGCTCGTCCCCAGAACGATCGCCACGGCACACGTCGATGCCAGATGCAGTGCCCGCATGCTTCCTCTCCCACTGTCGCTGCCGATGATTGGACTCGGCTTGTGTGACGAAGATGCCGGGGGAAATCGGCGGTGTCAACATTCACTATCACGCGTGTGAATGTAATTCCTAGGCGTGGTTTTGCTTCTGCTGCGCGACGCGATGAGCGAAGTTCCAACGGTCTGGTGCTGTCGACTTGCGTCCCGGCGCGGGGGGTGGAGCCAATCATCGCCGCGGCCGTTTGCCGCGCATGACAGATCCGAATCCATCCGACGTCGAGGACATCAAGGCGGCGGACGCAAAGGAGCTTCACCGCGCGGTGCGCGAGGAAGGACAGGCGGAGATCGATCGTCCGACCGCGTCCCTGCTCTGGTCGGGGCTCGCCGGCGGGTTGGCCATCACCGCATCGCTGGTGGCCGAGGCGGCGCTGGTCCAGGCGGTGCCGTCCAGTCCCTGGAGCAGCCTGATCGTGACGCTGGGCTATCCGCTGGGCTTCATGATCGTCGTCCTCGGACGGATGCAGTTCTTCACCGAAAGCACGATCACGGCGATGCTGCCGCTGGCCACCCACCCGTCGTGGCGGACCGCGCGCCGGACGGTCCGCCTGTGGGCGCTCGTGCTGATCGCGAACCTGGCGGGCACGGCCATCGCCACGGCGGGCTTTGCGACGCTGCCGCTGATCGACGCCCCCTTGCGCGACGGCATCGTGTCGGTATCGACCGTGATCCTGCACCATGATGCGGTCGCGACGTTCTGGACCGCGATTCCAGCCGGTTTCCTGATCGCGGCGATGGCGTGGCTGCTGCCCAACGCACGTGATCAATCCTTCTGGCTGATCTTCGTCGTGACCTATGTCGTCGGCGCGGCGGGCTTCAGCCATTCGATCGTCGGTTCGGCAGAGGCCTTCGCGCTGGTCTGGGCCGGCCGGCTCGACCTGCCGGCGGCGGTGGCCGGGGCGATCCTGCCGGCAGCGCTCGGCAACCTGGTCGGCGGCGCCGGCCTGTTCGCCCTGCTGGCCCACGGCCAGGTCCGACCCGAGATGCCGCCGCAAGGCGACGGGCTGCCATCGAATGGCCCGGGTCGCCGCTGATCGACGACCTCTGTCCTGATCGCGCCGACCTGCTAAGGCCGTTGCATGTCAAAGTCCCAGACCAACGGTGGCACGATCGATGTCGACGGCACGACATATGATTGGCGCCTTCGAAACGAGCCGCATCTCTCGGATGACGAGGGCTGGAAGGGGATGACGATCTCGCTGCTGCAACACGGTGCCAAGCGCGAAGCCTGGATGGAATTCCCGCCGCCCAAACGGCTCCTGAAAGGCTTGCCGCGCGGCCGCCTCCAACTCGACGACGCGACGATCACGCGGTGCGTGCGTGCCGCATTGTCGGCGGGTTGGGAGCCCGAATCGCGGGGGAAGCCGGTGACCTTCATGGTCGATGCCGACGGCAACTGAGGCGACCGCACTCGCGACGGTCAGCTATTCAGCCAGTCAGCGATGATCTCTCCCCTGTGTCCCTCCGGCGCCAGCGCTGCGCGAAGGGCCTCGAGCAGCGGCGGTAGCGCCTGGGTGAAGGCGTAGGGCGGGTTGACGATGAAAAGACCCGCGCCGTTGTAGATGCCGGGCTGATCGGCATCGTACAGCCAATGCTCCACCGCCAGGAACTTCGGGATGCCGAGCCGACGCAGTTTGTACTTCCACTGCTCGTGCGTCGCGCGATCCTTCAGCGGGTACCAGATGACCGTCACGCCATGTGCCCATTTGCGATGGGCCGCGGCAAGGGTCGCGGTGATGCGGTCGCGTTCGTCCGTCTGCTCGTACGGCGGGTCGACGACGACCATGCCCCGACTGGTCCGCGTCGGCAGCATCGCAAGCCAAAGCTCATAGGCATCACGCTCGTGCACGGCAGCCACGGTGCCGCGCATCGCGCCGCGCAGCGCCCGGGCGTCCTCGGGATGTTTTTCGTTGAGGATCAGCACGTCCTGCGGACGCAGAAGCTCAACCAGGATCTGCGGCGACCCGGGGTAGAGGCGGCCCGCATCCGCCCCCGCATTCACCGCCTGCACCGCGGCACGATAGTCGTCCAGCAACGGGTGCACGTCGGCCAGCGCCCGCAGCACGCCGTGCGTCGCCTCGCCGGTCCGCTGGGCCTGTTCGCCACCCAGGTCGTAGAGCCCGCAGCCGGCATGGGTGTCGATCAGGGTCAACGCACCCTGTTTCAGCTGCAAGGTCCGGACAAGGGCGATCAGCAGGCTGTGCTTCACGACATCGGCGCTGTTGCCGGCATGATAGGAATGGCGATAGTTCATTGGTGCTGGAAACCCTGCCGACGTACTGTGGGGCGAGCGTGTGGGTGAGGAAGCGGATCGCCCGGCGGTGACCGACAGCCTATAGTGCCGCGAGACGCGCTTCGGCCAGACGCTTCGCGTGGCGCTTGGCCAGGCAACGTCAGCGGATGCCGTCGATACTTCCGCTGGTGAGGGCAAGTTCGGCGGACTGGCCCGGTGCGATTCCGGCGACGGACCAGTCGCCGATCGACCAGCGGACCAGCCGCAACGTGGGGAGGCCGACCGCCGCCGTCATCCTGCGGACCTGCCGGTTGCGTCCTTCGCGGATGGTGATCTTCAGCCAGGTGTCGGGGATCATCTTGCGCTGGCGTATCGGCGGGTCGCGCGGCCAGAGGTCCGGCGGAGCGATACGGTCGATATCTGCGGGAAGGGTCAGGCCGTCGTTGAGCCGGACGCCCCGCCGCAGGCGCTCCAATTCGGCCTCCTGCGGGTCGCCTTCGACCTGCACCAGATACGTCTTGGGCATCTTGAACCGTGGATCGGCAATGCGCGCCTGCAGTCGCCCGTCATCGCATAGCAGCAACAGGCCTTCGCTATCCCGATCCAGCCTGCCGGCAGGATAGACTCCCTTCATGTCGATGAAGTCCGACAAGGTCGACCGCACGGTCGGCGACCCCCGGTCGGTGAATTGCGACAGAACGCCGAACGGTTTGTTGAAGAGCAGCAGCCGGGCCATCATCGCCCCATATCGCCGGGCGGCGGGCGTGTCTTCACCGCTCGCGGTTGTCGACCGCCCGATCCGTCCGGGAGAACGCCCGCGACATCGCGCTCATCGCTCCAGCCACTCGCGCAACAGCATCGTCGTCTCGCCCGGGCGTTCGATCGGGGCGAGGTGGCCGCAGTTGCGCAGGATATGGAACCGCGCCGTCGGGATGCGGTCCGCCAGGGCCTGCGCATCCTCCGGCGTGCAAATGCGGTCGCGATCGCCAACGGCGACCAGCGTCGGCACGTGGATCGCCTCGATCGCCGGGGTCAGGCTGGGGCGGGCGAGCAGCGCGCGCTGCTGGTGTTCGAACACCTGCGTGCCGACGCGGTCGGCCATCGCCTGGACGGGGCCGCTGACGATCGGGGTCAGCATCGGGTCGGCGTGGGGCGCGGTCGCGAGCAGGCCCTGCTCGGCGACCGTCCGGGGGCGCGAGCGAAGCGATGCCCGCGTCCCGAACAGGGCGATCCGTTCGATCCGCTCGGGCGCGCAGCGGATCATCTCCAGCGCGACATACCCGCCCAGGCTGACACCGGCGACCGCGAAGCGCGGCGGGGCGTGCGCCAGGACCCGCTGCGCCATCGCGGCGAGCGTGTCGTCCACGGTCAGATCGCCGAGCTCGGGATGCGCGACGTCCCCCAGGTCGAGGATCTGGCGCGCCCAGAGTTGTCCGTCACAGCCCATGGCAGGCAGCAGGACCAGCGGAACGGTACGATAGGCCATCGTCGGACCTCCTAATGCTCAGCCGACGAACGGGAAGGCGAGGACGGCAAGCCCGGTCAGCGTCATCACGATGCAGACCAGGGTCGCGGGCACGAGCGTGAAACGCTGGTGATCGGCGAATTCGACGCCTGCCAGACTGACCAGCAGATAGGTCGACGGGACCAGCGGGCTGAGCAGGTGCACCGGCTGGCCCATCAGTGACGCGCGCGCGATCGCCATCGGCTCGACCCCGTAATGCGCGCCCGCCTCGGCCAGGATCGGCAGCATCCCGAAATAGAAGGCGTCGTTCGAGATGAAGAAGGTGAACGGCAGGCTGAGCGCGGCGGTGATCGGTGCCATGTACGGCCCCATCGCCGGCGGGATGACGCTGACGACTTCGCGGCTCATTGCCTCGACCATGCCGGTGCCCGACAGGATGCCGGTGAAGATGCCCGCGGCGAAGATCAGCGAGACGACCGCCAGCACGTTGCCGGCATGCGCGGCGATGCGTTCCTTCTGGTCGGCGATCATCGGGTAATTGACGACCATCGCGATCGCGAAGGCGAGCATCATCGTGATCGCCAGCGGCAGGATGCCGAGCACCAGCGCGGCGATCAGCGCGATCGTCAGCGCGCCGTTGAACCAGCGAAGATGGGGCCGGCGCGCCTCGGGGAACTGCGACACCGCCATGCCGGTGAAGTCGGTCGGCGCATTGCCCTTCACGTGACCGATGCGGCGGCGTTCCTTGCGCCCGAAATAGACCGCGAGCAGGATCAGGAAGACCAGGCCCGCGATCATGCCCGGGATCAGCGGCAGGAACAGCTCGGCCGGATCGAGCTTCAGCGCGCTTGCCGCGCGTGCGGTCGGCCCGCCCCACGGCGTCAGGTTCATGATGCCGCTGGTGCTCATCAGCAGCGCGACGAGGTACAGGCGGTTCATCTCGAAGCGCTTGTAGAGCGGCAGAAGCGCGGCGATGCAGATGATGTACGTGGTCGATCCGTCGCCATCCAGGCTGACGATCGCGCACAGCACGACCGTACCGACCAGGATCAGCAGCGGATCGCCGTGGACCAGCCGGATCAGCCGCCCGACCAGCGGGTCGAACAGCCCGGTATCGGTCATCGTCGAGAAGAACAGGATCGCGAACAGCAGCATGACGCCGGTCGGCGCCAGGTTCTTGATCCCGTCGATCATCATGTCGCCGAGACCCGCCGAGAAGCCGGCGATCAGCGCGAAGACGGTGGGGACGAGGATGAGCGCGACGAGCGGCGTCATCTTCTTGGTCATGATCAGCGTCATGAAGACGGCGACCATCAGGAAGCCATAGGCGGTGAGAGTCATGGGCGTGTCCTCGGGAGAGAGGGGCGTCAGAAGGTGACGGCGATGCGGGTGCCGACGGTCTGGCCGTCGTCGGGCCCTGTGAAGTCACCGGCGCGATTGTCGGTGTTCCAGTGGACGACGTTGAACTGGAAGCGGATGAAGCTGTTGAGATACCAGTTGGCGCCGACCGTCGCGGCCCAGCCGCGCCCGCCGGTCAGCAGGTCAGTGTAGTCGAGGTTTTCGTAGCGGGCGGTCAGCTCGATCGCGCCGGGCCCGCCGTCGAAGATCGATTTCAGCACGCGCGGCTGGCCGAAGCTGCCGAGGCGCGGATTGTACGGCGGCAGGTCGCCGGTCAGGAACCAGCCGCCCGACAGGCTCCACGCCTTGCTGGTGAAATCGGGGCGGCCGCCGTCCAGATGCGCGTCGCGGCGCCCGGCCTCGCCCATCAGCCAGAACGGGCCGACATAGCCGCCGACCTCCGCGCCGTAGCCGGTCGTCCCGGTGCCGCCGGTCAGCGTACCGGTCGAGACCCGCAGCGCGCCGTTGAAGCGCCCGCCGATGACGGTGTTGCGGGTCAGCGAGGTGGCGCCCGACGCCAGCGCCTCGTCGAAGCCCCACAAACCGAGGTGCAGCACGCCGCGATCGGTCTTGATCGGGTTCCAGTGAACGCGGGCGAGGGCGGTGCGGCTGTCGCTCGTCGCCTGGTTGCCGTCGACCCGGTCGCCGGTCACGGTCAGCGACGCGTGGCCGCTCTTCCAGAACAGCCGCGGCATGATGCCGATGCCGTAGAAGCCGCGCTGCGGAATGATCGCGGTGGAGACGACGGTGCGTTCCATGAACGGCGTCGAATCCGAGCCGGTCGATCCTTCGAAGCCGCGGTCGTTGAACAGGTGCCCGGCGCGTACGTCATAGTCGCCGATCTTGCCGAGCTTGTTGCGCCAGCCGATGAAGGCGGTGACGACGTCGACCTCGTTCTCCGAGAAATCGCTTTCGAACTGGTAGAAGAAATGCGTGCCGACGCCGCCTTCGAGGCCGAGGCGCAGCGCGCGCATGCCCGTCGTCGTGATGTTGCGCGCATCGTAGCGTGAACCGAACGTCGAGCTGACATCGGTCAGGATGCGGCCGCGCGGCTTGTAGGTGAACACGCCGTCCGCCGAGCGGAACACGGGCAGGCCGGCGCCCCATTCCGTGGTGACGCCCGAGGCATTGGCTTCGCGCGCACGGCCGATGTCCCGGTCCGCGGGGCCGGGCGAGACGAGCTGCGGCGCGAACGGCGGCGTGATCACCTGCTGCGGCGAGGCGGCGAGCGCGACCGGCGGCGTGGCCTGCGGCGCCAGCGGGACGGGTTGCGCCGCGCTCGCCTGCACGCCTTCGATCCGGTCGAGACGGGCGCGGAGCGCGGCGATCTCGGCGGCCTGCTGGCGGACCAGCGCGGCGAGATCGTCTTGTGATGGGGCCTGGGCCAGTGCGGGGGTGGCCGCGACTAGCGCAACGAGTGCGCAGGCGGTTTTCAGGACGGTCATTTACGGAGCGCTCCTTCGGCGAGGATGGTGCGCCAGTCGGCCAGGAACCGGCGACGCTTGATCGAATCGAGATTGACGAGAAGCTGCGGCCCGAGGCGGATCGGCCGCGCCTGATCGCGGGCGAGTCGCGGCGCGCGCACGTCGGTGCGGACCGGCAGCAGCCATTCGCGCGCGAGCAGCGCCTGCCCGGTGCGCGACAGCAGGAAATCGAGGAACAGCCGCGCCGCCGCCGGTCGCTGCGCCTGACGTGTGATGAACGCAACGCGCGAGGCGACGATGGTGTAATCGCGCGGGAAGACCACGCCGATGCGCGGGTCGCGCCGCGCCTGGGCCAGCGCATAGGGTCCGACGACGTTGTAGGCGATCGCGATCCGCCCGTCGGCGATCGCGGCGAGCATGGCATCGGTCGTGCGCGCAACCCAGGGTCGCGTCGCCGCGATCGCCTGGAGCAGCGAGCGCGTGTCGCGGGTGATCGCATAATCCTGCGTCAGATAGAGATAGCCGACGTTCGATCGCGCCGGGTCATAGGTCGCCACGCGCCCGGTCAGCGCGCCGCGACGATCGGTCAGCATCCGCTCCAGCGCTTCATGCGTCCGCGGGACCTGAGCGGCAGGGATCGCGCGGCGGTTGTAGACGATCGCGACCGGCTCGGTCGTGACGCCGTAGCCCATGTTCTTCCAGACCGCGGCCGTCGGCAGCGCCGCTTTCTCCGGGCTCTGATACGCCTGCGCATACCCGTCGTTGATCAGCTTGGCCTGCAGGTCCATGCCGGACGACCAGACCAGGTCGGCGCTCGGGCGACGGCCACGCGCATCGGCGACGACGCGGTCGTAGATCGCACGCGATTCGAGTTCGTCGTACCGGACGCTGACGCCAGGATAGGTTCGCTGGAACGCGGCGATCAGCGGCGCCATCGCCGCGGCATCGGCGTTGCCATAGACCCGCACGCCGCGTTCGCCCCGCGCGCGGGCGACCAGCGCGTCATAGCTCGACGGATAGTCCGCCGGGCGCTGCGCCGCGGCCGGCGTCGCCAGCAGCAATGCGATGATCGAGCACATCGTAATACGCATCGTCCAGGTCCTCTCGCTTCCCGCCTCTGAGTTCGGGTAAGCCTGCCAGCATGACCTACGCGGCGAACCTGTCATCCACCTTTCACCGATCGGTCGCGTCGTGCGCATCCTGATCGTCGAGGATGATGCCGCGCTTGCGCGCAGCCTGACCGCGCTGCTGCGCGCAGCGGGCCATGCCGTCGATCATATGACGAGCGGCGAGGATGCGCTGACGATCGCCGGGGACGAGCCCTATGCGCTGGTCGTGCTCGACGTCGGCCTGCCCGGGATCGACGGTTTCGCGGTGTTGCAGGCGCTGCGGCGACGCGGTGAGCGCGTGCCGGTGCTGATGCTGACCGCGCGCGACGCGCTCGACGACCGCATCCGCGGACTCGATCTCGGCGCCGACGATTACCTGCGGAAACCCTTCGCGCCCGAGGAGCTCGAGGCGCGCATCCGTGCGCTCGGGCGGCGTCGCGGCGGCGATCCGACGCCGGAACTGGTCGTCGGCACGCTGGTACTCGATCGCTCGGCGGGCGTCGCACGCGTCGGGGAGCGTCTGCTCGACCTCCGGCGGCGCGAATGGACCGTGCTCGACGCGCTCGCGATCCGCGCCGGGCAGATCGTGCCGCGCGAGACGTTGCAGGCCGAGGTGTTCGGCTATGACGAGCCGGTCGGCCCCAATGCGCTGGAGGTGAACATCACGCGGTTGCGCGGCAAGCTCGCGCCCGATGGTCCCGCGATCCGCACCGTACGCGGGGTCGGCTATCTGCTCGATGCCCGCTGATCGCCCGCAGCCCGCGATCGCGCTCAGGACGCGGCTGCTGGCGGCGATGCTTGGCCCCCTGTTGCTGACCGCAATCGCGCTGGGCCTCGCCGGCGCGGCGCTGATCGCCGATGTCGTGCGACGCACCAACGACCGCGTGCTCGGCGGTGCGCTCGGTGCGATCTCGGAAACGGTCGCGGTCGAACGCGGCGACGTCACGCTCGACCTGCCGGCCGCGGCATTCGGAATGCTCGAGAACAGCGAGCGCGACAATATCTACTACCGGATCGCGGTCGGCGACCGGCTGGTCACCGGCTACGGCGATCTGTCGCCGCCGCGCCCGCAGGAGCTGACGCTGGACGTGCCGCGCTTCCGTTTCGCGCGCTACCGTGACCAGGACATCCGCATCGCCGAAGTCCGCCGCGCGTTGCCGCGGATCGCGGGGCCGGTCGTCATCCAGGTCGCCGAGACGCTCGACGGTCGCCGCGCGCTGCACCGGCGGCTGGTGCTCGCGCTGGTGGCCGGCGAACTCGTGCTGCTGGCAATCGCCGCGCTGTTCATCGGCCCGGCGCTGCGCTGGAGCCTGCGGCCGCTCGCCCGCCTGCGTCGCGCGGTCGCCGCCCGCGACACGCGCGCGACGCCCGACCTCTCGCCGATCGATGCCGGGCCGTTGCCCGCCGAACTAAGGCCGCTGGCCGAGGCCTTCAGCAACGTTCTTGCCCGGCTCGACACCGCGACCGCGGGCGTGCGGCGCTTCACCTCGGACGCGTCGCACCAGATGCGGACGCCCTTGAGCGCGCTCAAGATCCAGGTGGCGCTGGCCCGGCGCGGCGATCGTGCCGCGCTCGACGAGATCGCCGACGCCGCCGACCGGCTCGAACATCTCGTCACGCAACTGCTCGCGCTCGCGCGGGCGGAGGAAGTCGGCGAAACGCCGCCGTTCGAACCGGTCGACCTGCGCGAAGTCGCGGTCGCGGTCATTAACCGCCACATCGCCCGCGCGATCGAGGCGGGGGTCGAGGTGATCCTCGACGCGCCGCCCAGCCTGACCCTCGACAGCCACCGCACGCTGGTGTTCGAAATCCTGTCGAACCTGCTCGACAATGCGATCCGCTACAATCGGGCCGGCGGCACCGTGACCATCACGGTCGATGCGGACGCGGACGGGGCGTCGATCGCGGTCGGCGACGATGGCCCCGGCCTGTCCGACGCGGATGTCGCGCGCGCCGGCGAACGGTTCGTCCGCTTCACATCCGGCCGCGACCGCGAGGGCAGCGGACTGGGCCTGGCGATCGTCCGGTCTGCCGCACAGCGGCTGGGCGCGGAACTGGCGATCGCAAACACCCGTCCGGGACTGCGCTGTACGCTGCGCTTCCATTCCAGGGTCGAATGAGAGAAGTCACGGTGTCGGTGCACATGTCGCCCTTGCGCCTCGGGGCGAACCGGCGGTGGTCGGGTGAGGGTTTCGGCCCGGCGACCGTGGCCCGGCACGCCCATACGGACGTGTCGATTACATTGGGCGGTTGGAGCTGAGCCTGTTAGGGGGGGCATGTCCCAAGGCCGCACTCCGCTGCTTGACAGAGGGTATGAGTAATGGCGCGCTTCAAGGATCCCGACTTCAACGACCGCGTAGCGGCAGCGACGAAAGCCAAGCAAAAGGCGCTCGAGCAACTGCGTAACAAGCCGCCGCTCGATCCGGCGATCGTCGCCGAGCGTCAGGCGGCACAGGCTGCGCGTGACGCCGCGGCCGAGGAGAAGCGTCAGGCCAAGGCTGCCGCCGTCGAGGCGGCGGCCACGCAGAAGGCGGCGAAGAAGCTCGCCGACGCGGCGGCCGCCGGGGCAGAAGCACAGCGGGCTGCCCCGACCGAAGCGGAGCGGAAAGCGGAACGCGACGCGCGATACGCCGCACGCAAGGCACGAAAGCGCTGATATCCGTCCCCTGTCGGGCCGGACGCTGCGGCGGCGCCCCGACCGAGTATCGAAAAGCGTTTCGGCCAGCGGTTCCGGCCACGCATCGATCGATGACACCAAGGAATTTGATGAACGATCTTGCAGCCGCCCTTCCGCGGCGACTTCGCACGCGCGCTACGCCCGCAACCCTAATGTTGCCGCTGGCTGGACGATCATGGTGATGTCCGGCGCGGCCGTCATGACCCACGACGCGTCGATCGGCGCGGCTTCCCCACCGCAAGTCGAATGCATTGACACCGCGGCCATCCCGGGCGGTGGCGTGTTGAGGCTGCTGCGCTGCGGTTCGTCCTTTTCGATCCAGTTCGGCGAGGACGAATTGATGGGGAGCGATGCCTACCGGTCCGAGGAGGCGCTGGCCGAACTGGTCATCGAGCGGCTCGGGGAGCGGTGCGATCGCATCCTGATCGGCGGGCTCGGCATGGGCTTCACCCTGAAGGCCACGCTCTCGTCGCTTCCGGACAGCTCGAGCGTCGTCGTCTCCGAACTGGTGCCGAAGGTCGTGAGTTGGGCGAAGGGCGAACTTGCGCACCTTTACGGGACTGCGCTCGGCGATCCTCGCCTGACGCTCGACATCCGCGATGTCCATGACGTGATCGCGGAAGCCGACAGCAGCTTCGATGCTATCTTGCTCGACGTCGACAATGGACCTGACGGGTTCATCCGCGCCGCAAACGACCGGCTCTATTGTAACTGGGGCCTTCGAGACGCGAGCCGCGCCCTACGGCCCGGCGGCGTACTCGCGGTCTGGTCCGCCTATCGTGACGATGCCTTCCACGTGCGGCTCGAAGGCGCAGGGTTCGATGTCCAGGAAATAGAGGTACCCGACGAAGTCAGCGCGGAACGGGCGCCCTACACGATCTGGCTGGCGACGCGGCCTGAGATTGCCGGGTAACCGCGCCAGTGTCCTGGTTGCGGCTGTGGAATGGGCAGGTTTCTGTTGTGATCGACCTGCTGCCCCGTCACCGTGGCGCGCATGAAGGACTCGCCGGCTAGATCCGAAGATTATGCACGCGGACGACGGGACGGATTACGCCTCGCGCTGTCGATCTTGCTGGCGGAAGAAGCCAGGTGGGAGGCGATCCTGGGTGCCAGCCCATCCTGGCGAACCAATGCCGTCCGCGCGGTACGCCACAAAGCGTATCAAGTCGCCCGAAAGCGCGTCCAGACCGCCCTCAACCGTCTGTTGCCCAAAGACGAAGCCGAGCTACCCACCGACGTTGCGGCGATGATCGAACGAGCCGGCCTGTAGCCGGGCGGTCGCGGCCATATCCGCCCGTCAGGTCGGGCGGACGGCCCGAGCGCAAGCGCACTCATCCATGAGCGCGGATAGCTTGATCCTCCCGATGCGCACCGGGCCTCGGCGCGCGGGGTGTTCTCGCTCCCTTGGGTCGTCCCGACGAACTTGGCTTGTACCAATCGGTAAACGAACTGCCGATCGCCGAGACGAAACGGAAGTTTCGCTGGCCGCTGGGGCGCCGTCCGGACGGCCTTCCGTCGCTCAGCGACCTGGACCTGTGAAGCCGAAGCGCGCCTTGACGGATCGCGGAGCCGCGCTTCCGGCCTTGGCGGAGGCCTTCCGGGAGCACGGCTACGACGGCGCGAGCCTTGCCATGCTCTCGAAGGCGACGGGCCTTGGCAAAGGCAGCCCCTACAATTTCTTCCCCGGCGGGAAAGCGGAGATGATGGGAGCTGTTCTCGACGACATCGGCCGGTGGTTCGCCGAGGCGATCTTCCGACCCTTGGAGGAGGGCCCTGACCCCGCAGAGGCTGTCACGGCCATGTTTGACGTCGCCGCCACCTACTTCTTGTCCGGCAGGAGGGTGTGCGTCGTGGGAAGCCTAGGCCTAACTGCCTCAGGCGACGTTTTCGCGAGCAGCATATGGCAGTATTTCACGCGCTGGATCGCGGCTCTCGCCGGTTGCCTCGAAAAGTGAGACGTATCATCCGTGTCGGCGACGGCTCTCGCCGAAGAGACGGTTTCCGGCATCCAGGGAGCGATCGTCCTGGCGCGCGCGCTCGTGGACGAGGCCTCATTCCGAAGGATCATCGATCGGCTTCGATCTCGGTTGCTTGACGCCATCGATCGCAAGGGGTGATCGCCGCCGTATGCGATACCCGCGAGCGGCGCCTCACGCCGCTACGCGCTCATGGCACCTGTCGGATCGTTTCGCGCAGCGAGGCGACCGGCAGCCCGAACTTTCGCACCACCATGCGGTTCAACGCGGTATCGCCGCCAGGCTGGCGATAAATCCACTGCTCAATTCCAAGCCCGCCCTTTCCTCGAAAGCGCAGGTGCAATCGGTTGCCGGCAACGTCAGCCTCGACCGGACCGATCGCGTCGCTGAGCGATACCGCGAACCGGCCGCCGCCGAGCTCACGCATGTGCCAGGTGCGTTCGCGCGGCGGCTTGCTTCCTTCCTTGACATGTTGGACGAGAACGAGCGTCCCGTCAGGATCGACCTCGCCATCGCTGACGACATGGACCCGGCGTGCGTGCGATAGCGTCACGCGCAGCACGCCTTCGCCAACGGAATGTCCGGTGAAAAACGCCAGCGGCGCAAATACAGGGGCAGGCGCGTCAAGTCTCGCCGAAGGCCCGATCGACGCGCACGAGCTGATTACCAAGGTGAGCGCGGATAGCCCGACCGCTCGGCAGCATCTTCCTCTGTCAAGAACCATCGGTTCGACAGCGTGCCGGCGGGACGTCGAGCGTGAAAACCATTCCATCATCCCTGGCAAACTCCCGCGCGGCGGGGTTGCTCCCGACTTGAGGATGACGCCCGCTGAACGGTGGAATAGCGGGACAACGGGGGAACCACACGGCGGCTTGTTACGACTTCACCCGGGTCTGTCGCGACGGTCCTGTTTGTGCCTCCGCGCCGCGCCGGCATGCCGCCTGCCCACATCGCGGACGGGCGGCGTATCCCGACCATGCCGCGGCCGCCGCGATTACTTCGGGAGATGGATCCCGCACGGTTTGTTGCCGTCGGGCTCACGGAAATAGGCAAGCTCGGTGGTGCCGTGCCCAAGGGAGGCGATGTCGCGCGAGCCTGGCGGGGCTTCGATCAGGTGCCGCCAGCGGCGACTGCCGTACCATGGAGCTGCAATTCCATCTTCGCGATCAACGGTTCGCCAAAGACTGAATGGCGGAGCGGGAGGGATTCGAACCCTCGATACGCTTTTGGCGTATACTCACTTTCCAGGCGAGCGCCTTCGACCACTCGGCCACCGCTCCGCATGCACTGGAAGGGCGCGGACTAGGGGGAAGTTGCGGGTTGCGCAAGTCGGTTGCTCGCAGGCGCGGGGCGTGCCAGCTTGGGGACCATGACGATCGCCTTCATCGCCGCCGCCGCGCTGCTTCAGGCCGCACCTGCCGCAGCACCTGCGCCCAAGCCCTACGACGCCAGGCCGGAGGATTGGGTGGCGGTGCCCGATGACGAGATGCTGGTCTTCACGCTCGCGAACGGTCGGCGGTTCGTCGTCCGGCTGGCGCCGGCGCGCTATGTGCCGGTGCACACCGACAACATCCGCAGGATCGCGCGGGCCAAGTGGTGGGATGGCGAAAGCGTGTACCGCGTGCAGGACAATTATGTCGCGCAATGGGGCGATGCGACCGAGAAGAAGCCGCTGCCGCCGGGCGTCGTCGCCAATCCGCCCGCCGAATACACGTGGCCCGCGTTCGATGCGGTTGCGACGCTGAGCAAGGGCGACCCTTACGCGACCAGGGTGGGGTACAGCCGCGATGGCTGGCCGTTGGCGACGAACGGGCGACAGGCGTGGATACCGCACTGCTACGGCATGGTCGGCGTTGCGCGCGACCTGGCGCCGTCGACGGGATCGGGCGGCGACCTGTACACCAACATCGGCCATGCCCCGCGGCATCTCGATCGCAACATCGCGATCGTCGGCCGCGTGATCGAGGGGATCGATGCGTTGTCGACGCTGCCCCGCGGAACTGGCGGCGGACTGGGGCTGTACGAGGATCCGAAGCAGTACGTCGGGATCGTCTCCGCCCGGCTGGCGAGCGACCTGCCAGAGGGCGAGCGCCCGCGCTACCAGTATCGCAAGCCCGGGGGCCCGCGCTTCGCCGCGTGGATCAAGGCGCGTGAGAATCGCGAGCCGCCGTTCTTCACGGTGCCGGCCGGAGGCGCGGACATCTGCAACGCCCTGCCGCCTGTCCGCAAGACGCCCTGAGCCGCCCCGGCGTCAGTCGGCGTCGACTAGCAGCGCATACGGGATCGTCGCGTGCGACCAGTTTACGCCGAGGAAGCGGCGGGCCTGATCCTGCGCCGATTGAATGAAGCTCTGCCATTGATCGGGATAGATCGTCTGGCACCCCTCACTCGATGTTCCATTCTTGCGGCCACAATGGATGTTGATCCCGAAGTTGCCGCTCACCGGCTGATCCACGCCGTCGCGGGTGACGCTGACCGGGCCCTTGCGCTGGCATAGCGCGAGGTAGGGCGGTGCCGACTTCCCGCGATGCAGGTCGAAGGTGTGGACCATCCAAAGACCAGGCATCAGGCGGGCCATGCCCTTGCCCGGGCCGGAGGCGGTGCCTGCGCGGTATCGGCTGGGATCGGTGTTGCCGTTGTACGCGCCGAAGAAGGCCGGCGAGACGAGGAAGATGGCATCATCGTAGATGCCGCGGTCGTTGCCAGGCTCGCCCATCGATGCGGTGTAATACCCGCGAATGCCGACGATGAAGACCGGATGGGTTTCGACGTTCAGGCCGAGTGCGGTCACGCGCGGCAGCAACGCCGCGTAGCTGAGCCGCGGACGGGTTTCCGGAACGATCGCCATGCGGTGCCTCCCCTGTTGCCGGCGCACGCGAGTCGATCGCGGGCCGACATTCGGAGAGGGTCGGTCAATCGTCGATCATCGGCAATCGCAACCGCATCCAATCCGGATCAACGCCCGATCCAGTCCGCGACATCGCTCGCGACCTGGTTGGCGGCCTGGTTGATCGCCGGGCCAACGGTGGTCGCGTCGATCGGGGAGACGGGTACGCGCGCCTCGAACCGGCGCTTCTCGACCGGCTTGCCGCCGTCGCGCTGGAGCAGGGCGTCGTAGGTTACGACTGCGCTCGACGTCGCGGCATCGACGCCGAAGCTGCGCAGGTCGCCGGCGAGGCTGGCACCGGGTTCGCCCATCAGGCGCGTCGCGATGACGACGCGGCCGGTGCGCGTGGTGACGGCATCCGATACCAGGCGCGCGAACAGGCGGCTGGGCGGCTCGATCCACTGCGCATCCTTGACATAGGCGACGCTGGTGTCGGTCGACCGGACGGGAACGCGCAGGGTGGAAATTTCCTGCGGCACCGCCGGCGTCGCGATGGTCACGGTGCCCGACGTCGCGATCTGGGTCTGGCCGACCGCCACCGGCTGCGTCGGCGTCAGCGTCAGCAGCGAGGGCGGCACCTTGCCCCCGAAGCTGAGGCAGCCCCCGAGCGTCAGGGCGAGGAGCACGGGCGCAAGCGCGGTCGTCTTCATGGGCGGTCTCACTTCTTGGGCTCGTAGTCGGGAAGCTTGGACGAACCGATCAGCGCGCCGGCGCCGCGCTGGTCGACCTTTTCGGCGACCGACGACAGCGATGCCGCCATTACGCGCAGGTCGTGGACCAGCTGGTTCACTTCAGGCAGCGTGTTGCGGCTGAAGCCCTGCACCGCGGGCTTGGCGTCGGTGATGACGTCATTCAGCGAATCCATGCTCTTCTGCGCCGAACCGATCGCCTTGTTGAGGTTCGCCATCGCCGGCTTCACGTCCTGCGCGACGACACCGTTGGCCGTCTCGGCCAAGTCGCCGATCTGCTGCGCGGCGTTGCCGGCCTGCTGGATCGCGATCCGCGTCTGGGCAAGCGTCGCGGCGATTTCCGGCCCGCGATCGGCCAGTGCATCGGTCAGGCGGTTGGTGTTCGCCAGGATGCCGGCGATCGATGCCTGGTTGCGGTCGCTGAGCAGGCCGCTCAACCGTTCGGTCAGCGTCGTGAGGCGTTCGAGCAGCTGCGGGGCGGAGCTGAGCAGCGCGCCCAGGCCCCCGGCGCGCGGCGGGATCAGCGGCACACCGAACGGGCAGACGCGCTGCGGGTCCGTGTCGGGGCACACGATCGGCGGGGCGCCGCGCTGGGCGCCATCGATCTGGACCGTGCTGGTGCCGGTGAAGCTGCCGACGACGGCCGCCGTCGCGCCCTGCAGCACCGGGGTTTCCGGCTTCACGGTCACGCGCACGCGCACCAGCTGCGGATCGGGCGGATACAGGGCGATGTCCTTGACCTGGCCGACCGGCACGCCGGAATAGTTGACCACCGACCCGCGGGCCAGACCATCGACCGCCTGCTTGAACAGGATGTCGTATTCCTTGTCCTCGGCGACGCCCATGCGCGACAGCCAGACGGTGAAGAGCGCGAGCACCAGCAGCAGGATCAGCACGACGCCGCCGACGAGGACGTGATTCGAACGGGTTTCCATCAGCCTGTCACCTGCTTGGGATTCTGCGCGTTGGTTTGCTCCTCCGTCCGCGCGATGGCGGCGGTGGCGGCGCGGCCGCGCGGGCCGTTGAAATATTCCTGGATCCACGGATGATCCAGTTCGAGAAGTTCGGGTATCGTGCCGACCGCGATCACGCGTTTGTCGGCCAGCACCGCGACGCGGTCGCAGATGGCGTAGAGCGTGTCGAGATCGTGGGTAATGAGGAACACGGTCAACCCCATCGTCCGCTGGAGCGACTTGGTCAGTTCATCGAACGCCGCCGCACCGATCGGGTCCAGCCCTGCCGTCGGTTCGTCGAGGAACAGCAGTTCGGGATCGAGCGCCAGCGCGCGCGCCAGGCCGGCGCGCTTCTTCATGCCGCCCGAAAGTTCGGAGGGGTATTTCGGCCCCGCCTCTGCGGGCAGGCCGGTCATCACCACCTTGTATCCGGCGATCTCGGCCATCAGCACGGGATCGAGGTTCGGGTAGAATTCACGCAAGGGGACCTGGATGTTCTCGCTGACCGTCAGGGTGGAGAACAGCGCGCCGCCCTGGAACAGCACGCCCCAGCGCTTGCGTACGGCGATCGCGTTGCGGCCTTCCTCGTCGGTGTCCTTGCCGAACACGCCGACCGTGCCGGCGTCGGGCGACTGGAGCCCGATGATCGCGCGCATCAGCACCGACTTACCGGTGCCCGAGCCGCCGACGACGCCCAGGATTTCGCCCTTCCGGACGTCGAGGTCGAGGTTCTCATGGACGACCTGATCGCCGAAGCTGTTCTTCAGGCCGCGCACGCGGATGATCGCGTCGCCATCGAAGGTCGGATCGGTGCTCATCAGATCCACCCGATATAGGTAAAGAACACCGCGAAGAACGCATCGAGCACGATGACCAGGAAGATCGCCTGGACGACCGCGGAGGTCGTGCGCGTGCCGACCTGTTCGGCGTCGCCTTCCACCTGCATCCCCTGGAAACAACCGGCGATGGCGATGATCGCGCCGAAGACGGGCGCCTTGACCAACCCGACGTACAGGTCGGTGATCGGCACGACTTCGCGGATACGCTGGATGAAGGTGATCGGCGGGATGTCGAGGCTGATCCAGCACAGCAGCCCGCCGCCGATGATCGCGATCAGCGACGCGTAGAAACCGAGCAGCGGCATCAGCAGGATCGCGGCGATGGTGCGCGGCACGACCAGCGCTTCCATCGGCGACACGCCGATAGTGCGCATCGCGTCGATCTCTTCCGTGAGCTTCATCGTTCCGAGCTGTGCCGCGAAAGCGCTGCCTGAACGCCCGGCGACCATGATCGCGGTCATCAGCACGCCGAGTTCGCGCAGGGTGATGCGGCCGATCAGGTTGATGGTGAAGACCTCGGCGCCGAACTGCCGGAGCTGCACCGCGCCCTGTTGCGCGATGACGATGCCGATCAGGAAGCTCATCAGCCCGATGATGCCGAGTGCGGAGACGCCGACGACCTCGAATCGCTGGATGACCGCGTTGAACCGGAAGCGGCCGGGATTGCGGATCAGCGACCAGAAGGCGAGGACGGTGGCGCCGAAGAAGCCGAGCAGGCCGACCAGCGTGCGCCCCGCGGTCGCGGTCGCCTCGCCGATCTCGCTGACGACGCGCAGGAACGACGGCAGGGGGGCGGCCGGCGCGGAGATCGGAGCGTCCGATTTCTGGACCTGCTCCAGCAGATGCGCGCCGTCGTCCGACAGCCCCTGGATCGGGATGCCGTTGCGGTCGGCGTAGCGATGGACCACCCATGCGCCGACCGTGTCGATCCGGTCGATCGCCGACAGGTCGATCGCGCGCGCGCCATCGGTCGCATCCAGCCGCTCGGGCAGGTCGCCCAGGCAGGCCAGCGACAGGTCGCCTGAAAATTTCAGGGTGCCGCCGTCTTGGGTGAAGGTCGCTGGCTGGGTCATCCGCGCTCCTCTTTCCCGATTCCCGCCTTCACGGCAAGCCGAGCCGTGCGTACTAAGCGACGATGCGCACACTGCTCGCCATCTACGACATGGACAAGACCATCACGCGGACGCCCACCTGGACGCCGTTCCTGGCGTTCGCGATGCGGCGCCGCGCGCGCTGGCGCCTTGCGCTGCTGCCGTGGGCGGCTATCGCGGGGCTCGCCTATGGCGCCAAGCTGATCGACCGGGCCAGGCTGAAGCAGACGACGCAGAAATGGTTGCTGGGCGGCAGCATCGCGGCGGATCACGTGTCGACGCTGACCGATGCCTTTGCCGACCACGTCGTCGCAACCGGCGTGCTCGACCAGGCGCGCGACCGGATCGAGGCGGACCGGGCGACGGGATACCGGCTCGTCATGGCGACGGCATCCTACGCCTTCTACGCGCGCGCGATCGCCGCGCGGCTGGGGTTCGACGACGTGATCGCGACCGAAAGCGAACACGACCCCGCCGGCGCGCTGACCCCCCGGATCGCCGGCGAAAACGTCTATGGCGCCGCCAAATTGCGCGCGGTCGAGGCGTGGATGGCAAAGACCGGCCTCGACCGCGCCGATTGCCGTGTGCGCTTCTACAGTGACCATGTGTCGGACGCGCCGGTACTCGAATGGTCGGACGAGCCGTTCGCGGTGAACGCGCACGGACCGCTGAGGGCACTGGCGCGGGCGAAGGGCTGGCCGGTGCTCGACTGGCGGACTTGACCGAGTCCTGTTCGTGCCGAGCGTGTCGAAGCACTGTACTGCGATAGGCTTGCTGGTCGCGCGCGGCTCGAAGAACGGTGCTTCGACAGGCTCAGCACGAACGGGAAGAGGGTAAGAGCCAGACGCTTCCCTCACAGCCATGCCCCGACCGTATGGATCGTCACCCCGACCAGCCCGCCGACCAATGTCCCGTTGACGCGGATATATTGCAGATCCTTGCCGACGCTGTTTTCCAGTCGGGTTGTCAGTGTCTGCGTGTCCCAGCTGCGGATGGTATCGCTGACCAGGCGGACGATGCCGTCGCCATAGTCCGACGCCGCACCGACCGCCGCGCGGCGGACGAAGCGGTTGATCGTCCGGGCCAGGCGCGGGTCGCGTTGCAGCGTTTCGCCCAGTTGCCGCAGCGCTTCGCCCAGCTGTCCGCTCATCAGCGTGTCGGGATCGCGCGTCATCCGCAGCATCGCTTCGCGCGCCTGGTCCCAGATGCCCTGCCACCAGTCGGTCAGCGCCGGATTCTCGAGCATGTCGTTCTTGAACGCCTCGACCTTGCGGCGCGCGCGCGAATTGCCCTGCAGGTCGAGCGCCAGGGTCGCCAGGCCTTCCTCCGCCTTGGCGCGCAACGGGTGTTCGGGATCGTCGGCCATCTCCAGGACCAGCTTGTACAGCCCGTCGAGGATCGCGTTGGCCAGAGTTTCGTCGAGTCCGGTCCAGCGCAGGATGCTGCCCGCCTTCGACGAGATCATGCCGCGGAGGATCGCCTCGTTCGCCTCGATCGTCTTGCCCGCCCAGCGTACGCCCGCGTCGATCAGCGGTTGATGGCGGTTCTGGACGATCGCGGCCTGGAGCGCCTTGCCGAGCATCGGCGAGACCTCGATCCGCCGCAACTGCCCGGCGAGGGCCGCGCGGACCATGCCGCCCAGCCGGTCCTGGTCGAGCGATTCGAGGATGTTGCCCGCCAGGCGCGATGCCCCGCGGCGCAGGCGGCCCGCGCCCGCGCCATTGGGTGTCGACAGCCAGCGGCCAACGGCGCCGGCGACGTCGATCCGCTGCATCCGCCGGGCAACGACGCGCGGGATCAGGAAATTCTGGCGCAGGAAGGTGCCCAGCGTCTCCGCGATCCGTTCCTTGTTGCGCGGCACGATCGCGGTGTGCGGGATCGGCAGGCCGAGCGGGTGGCGGAACAGCGCGGTCACCGCGAACCAATCGGCGAGACCACCGACCATCGCCGCTTCGGCAAAGGCACGGACATAGCCGACCGCGGGATGCAGCCCTTCGTTGGTGCGGGCGAGGACGTACACAACCGCCATGGCCACCAGCAGCCCGGTGGCGACGATACGCATCCGCCGGAGGGCGGGGGGAGGGGCTCCCCCGCTGCCGAGGGCCGTTGCGGCGAATGCCATGGGTGAAACAATCCCCGAAACCGGGGATTGTTCAAGCCGTGGTCGCGTTATTCCGCAGGCTGCGACGCATCGTCGTACGGACCATGGCCCAGTTTGCGCGGGCCCTGTCCCAGCTGGGGACGGTCCGGCCCCTCATGGTCGATCACCGGCTGGCCATCGTCACCGGGGCGATAGGTCAGCAGGCGCCGGCCGAGCTTTGGCCCGATCCAGCGCTCGATACCCACCGCGAGGCTGAACGAGGCGGGGACAATGACGAGGGTCAGGATGGTCGACAGGATCAGCCCGCCGATCACGACGACGCTCATCGGCTGGCGGAACGATCCGTCACCCGACAGCGACAGCGCGGTCGGCACCATGCCCGCGACCATCGCGACCGTGGTCATCACGATCGGCTGCGCACGCTTGTGCCCGGCATCCAGGATCGCATCGACCGGATGCACCCCCTTCGCCATCTCCTCCAGCGCGAAGTCGATCAGCAGGATCGAGTTCTTGGCGACGATGCCCAGCAGCATCAGGATGCCGATGTAGACCGACAGCGAGATCGGCATCCCGCAGATCCACAGCGCGATCAGGCCGCCGAGCGGCGCCAGCATGAGCGAGCCCATGTTGACGAACGGGGGCATCACGCGGCGGTAGAGCAGAACCAAGACCGAGAAGACGAGGAAGATGCCGGCAAGCACCGCGCCGACGAAGTTCTGGATCATCTCCGCCTGCTGCTTCGATTCGCCCAGCTTCAGTTCGCTGACGCCGATCGGCAGGTTCTGCATCGCCGGCAGTGCGCGGATCTTCTTCATCGCTTCGCCCGACACTTCGCCCGGCGCCAGGTCGGCACCGATCGTCAGGCGACGAACCTGGCCCGATCGTTCGATCTTGGTGGGGCCTGCGCCGAAGCCGATTTCGGCGACGACCTTCAGCGGGACTGAACCGCCGCCGGCGGTCGGGACCGGCAGGTCCTCGATCGTCGACAGCCGCTGGCGCGCCGACTGGTTCAGCGCGACGCGGATCGGGATCTGACGGTCCGAAAGCGAGAAGCGCGCCGAATTCTGGTCGATGTCGCCCAGCGTCGCGATGCGGATCGCCGACGACAGCGCCGACGTCGTGACGCCCAGCTGTGCCGCCAGGTCCAGGCGCGGACGGATGACGATTTCCGGCCGCTTCAGGTCGCCGGTGATCAGCGGATTGCGGACCGTCGGCAGCTTGCGCATCTGGTCGACGATCGCGACCGCGGCCTGGTTGAGCTTGACCGGATCGTCGCCGCCCAGCGTGATGGTGAGCGCCCGGCCCGAACCGCCGCCCCAGCCGCCGGCGCGGAACGACACGCGCGCATCCGGAATCTGGCTGAGCGTCGGGCCGATCGCGCGCTGGAATTCGAAGCTCTTCTGCTTGCGATCCTCCTTCAGCTGCGCGGTGACGCGACCCTGGCCGACGAACGAGCGGGTATAGACGCTTTCGACATCGGGCTGGCGACGCAGGATGTTGGCGGTCTTCTGCACGACCGCTTCGGTCTGAAGCAGCGTCGATCCCGGCACCAGTTCGACGATCGCGGTGACCGAATCATTGTCCTCTTCGGGCAGGAAGGTGCTGGGCAGGACCATGAACATCAGCACGGTCGCGACCAGCGCCGCGATGCCGCCGACAATCGCCGACCAGCGGTGCATCAGCGTCCAGCGCAGGATGGCCATGTAGCCGTCCATCAGCTTTCCTTCGCCGTGGGTCGCGTGGCCCTTCGCCTTCAGGAAATAGGCCGCGATCATCGGCGTCAGCATTCGCGCGACGGCGAGGCTCATCAGGACCGACGCGACGACGGTCAGGCCGAAGTTCTTGAAGAACTGGCCCGACACGCCCGGCATCAGGCCGACCGGCAGGAATACCGCGACGATCGACATGGTGGTGGCCAGCACCGCGACGCCGATTTCGTCCGCGGCATCGATCGACGCCTGGTACGCCGACTTGCCCATGCGCATGTGGCGGACGATGTTCTCGATCTCCACGATCGCATCATCGACCAGCACGCCCGCGACCAGGCTGAGGGCAAGCAGCGTCATCTGGTTGAGGTCGAAGCCCAGCAGTTCCATGAACCAGAAGCTGGGGATCGCCGACAACGGGATGGCGAGCGCCGAAATGACCGTCGCGCGCCAGTCTCGCAGGAACAGGAAAACGACGAGCACGGCGAGCACGGCGCCCTCGATCATCGCGTCGATCGCGACGTGGTATTGTTCCTCGGCATATTTCGAATAGTCGAAGAGCAGGTGGAACTGCACTTCCGGATTGCGCTTCTGCAGCGCTTCCAGCTTCGCCTGCGCGTCTTTGAATACGGTGACGTCCGACGCACCCTTGGCGCGTTGGAAGTCGAAGCTGAGTACTTGGCGACCATCGGCGGTCGAGAGCGAACGCTGCTCGGCGTACAGGTCGCGGACCTCGGCAACGTCGGAGAGGCGCACCGACCGGCCGGCGACGGAGATCTGGGTCTGGCCGAGCGAATAGGCGTCGCGCGCGTTGCCAAGCACACGCACCGATTGTTCCGACCCTGCGATCTCGGCGCGTCCGCCGGCGGCGTCCAGGTTCACTTGGCGCAGCGCCTGGTTCACCTGACTCGCGGTGAGTCCTTGCGCTTGCAACTTCAGCGGGTCCAGAATCACACGGATTTCACGATCGACACCGCCATTGCGTTCGATCGTCGCCATGCCCGGAACGCTCAGCAACTCCTTCGAGACGGTGTTGTCGATGTACCAGCTGAGCTGCTCGAGAGTCATCGACGAGGTCGATGCGGTGAAGCTGGCGACGTCGTTGCCGCTCGAATCGGCGCGCGAGATCTGGGGCTCGAGGATGCCGTCGGGCAGATCGCCGCGAATCTGCTGGATAGCATCGCGGATGTCGTTGACCGCCCGGTCGATCGGGGTGCCGATCTGAAGCTGGACGATCGTCTGCGACCGACCCTCGGTCACGGTCGAATTGATCTCGTCGACGCCCTGCAAGGAACGCACCGCCGCCTCGACGCGCTGCGTTACTTGGCCCTCCAGTTCGCTGGGGGCGGCACCGGGCTGGCTGATGCCGATGACCGCGACGGGAAAATCGATCGCGGGCTGGTTGTTCACGTCCATCCGCAGGAAGCTGACCAGCCCCATGATCGTCAGGAACAGGAACAGGACGATCGGCGGAACCGGATTGCGGATCGACCAGGCCGAGATGTTGCGGAAACCCATATCGCGTTCCTTATCGAGCCTTGATCAGCTGCGGCTTGACCTGCTGACCTTCGTTCAGGAAGGCACCGGCCGAGGCGACGACCCGTTCGCTGCCGTCCAGACCGGTCGCGATCGAGACGCCGGCGTCGGACACTTCGCCGACCGTCACGTCACGGCGCACCGCCTTGCTCGCCCCATCGACGATGTAGACGTAATTACCCATGCCGTCACTGAGTACGGCCGATTCGGGCAGCAGCGGCGCCTGCACGCCGCCGACGTCGATCGCCGCGCTGGCGAAGCCGCCGGGGCGCAGCGCGGTGTCGTAGCGCAGGGCGATGCGGGCGATGCCCTGGCGCGTCTGCGGGTCGATGATCGGCGACACCTGCCAGACTTCGCCGACGAATGCCTTGGTCGATCCGACCGGCGTCACGCGACCGACCATGCCGGTGCGGACGCGGGCCAGGTCGCCCTCGGCCAGCTGGGCGCGCATTTCCATCTGGCCGCCCATCGCGATGCGGAACAGCTGGCCGCTGCCGGCGCTGACGATCTGGCCGGGCTCGACGCCGCGGGTCAGGACCAGGCCCTCGGCCGGTGCGCGGATGTCGAGCCGCTGATTGCGCGCGCGCGTCTCGGCGAGCTGCGCCTGCGCCACGCGGACGCGGGCATTGGCCTGAGCAAGCGTCGCCTCGCGGCGCTGGACGTCGGCCTTCGATACGAAACCGCGGTCGACCAGTTGCTTCGCGCGGTCGAGTTCGGCCTTGGCGAGGTCGGCGTCGGCGCGGGCGACGCTGATGCTCGCCGACTGGCTCTGCGCGGTCTGCGCCTGGACTGACCGGTCGACGGTCGCCAGCACCTGGCCGGTGCGGACCCAGCTACCCGGCTCCACCAGCACGCGCGTCACCATGCCGCCTTCGCCGGCGACGCCTACCGGCATTTCGCGGCGGGCGGCGATCGTGCCGTTGCCGGTGATGGTGGTGGCGACCGAGGATCGGCCGGGGACGACTACCGACACCGTCGGTACGCCCTGGCCACCTTTGGGCGCCGCCGCATCGGCCGCCGGCTTGTCCCCGCCGCCACGCAGGGCATAGGCGGCGGCGATCGCGATCAGGACGATCGCGACGACGATCCCGATGATCCACTTTCGCCGATTCGGCCGCGCGCGCTCGTCGGTCAGCGCGTACTGCGTGTCGTTCCCCTGCATCGAAGCTCTCATCCGTCCCGTATCGTCAGATCCCGCCGCGCCCCCCGCGGCGTGGTGCTCGGCTGCTGTATTAGATAAATAAGTCACCAAGCTCAAGCGCGGAGAAAGACCTTTCTCACGCCGTATCGGCAACCCGTTTCGTCGCCGACCGCCCGTCTGGTGCAACGAAGTGGCGGGATTGCGGCCGGTGCGGTGCGATTGGCCGCACATCGTTCATCGCGCGTTGGCATGGCGCCGTTATCCGATACGGCCAACCCAACAGGAGGAAGGGCTCATATGAAGACACTCGCCATTCTGGCCGCCGCCGCTGCCGTGCCGATGACCGCCGGCGCGCAGGTGCCCGCGCAGCCCGTCGTCGTCGTCGACGGAACGATCCTGGACGTGACCGCGGTCGGCAAGACCAGCATGACGCCCGATGTCGCGACGATTCGCGCCGGCGTCGTCACCCAGGCCGCGACGGCGGAGGCTGCGCTCGCCGACAATGCCCAGCGTGTACAGCGCGTGCTGGCCGCGCTGAAATCCGCGCGCGTGACCGATCGCGATATCCAGACCTCGACGATCTCGCTCCAGCCGCAATATCGCTACGGCGAGAATGTGCCGCCGGTCATCACCGGCTATCAGGCGTCGAACACCGTCTCGGTGCGCTTCCGCGACGTCGCGCGCAGCGGGGCGATCCTGGACGCGCTGGTGAAGGTCGGGGCGAATCAGATCGACGGGCCGAACCTGTCGATCGACAAGCCCGAAGCTGCCGAGGATACCGCACGAACCGACGCCATCGCCAAGGCGCGTGCCCGGGCCGAGGTCTATGCCCGCGCCGCAGGGCTGCGGGTCGATCGCATCCTCTCGATCACCGAGGGCGGCGGCTACGCCCCGCCGCCACCGATGCCGATGATGGTCGCGCGGATGGCGACGAAGGAGATGGCCGACACCGCGATCGCGCCGGGCGAGCAGGATGTGACGATCAGCACGACCGTCCGCTTCCTGCTGAAGTAAGGCGGTTTTCCTTTCCCTTACTTCGTCCCCTTGAGGGCGGGGACCCATCTCGCGGACCGTTCGCTGGGCGCGGGCGGGCGATGAAGTCCCGCCAACGCGGGAATGACGAAAGATCGAGACGCAAAAGAAAAAGGGGCCGCCCGGCTGGGCGACCCCTTTTTTTAACCCGGTAGTCGGGTCGGGCGCTTAGCGCACCGAACCGCGACGGACGAGGTTGACGATCGCGAGCAGCACGACCGCGCCGATCAGCGAGTACAAGAAGCTCATCACCGTCACACCGTTGTTGATGTTGGCGCCCGTGACGAAGCCGGCGATGACCGCGCCGACGATGCCGACGACGATGTTCAGGAAAATGCCCTGCTGCGCATCGGTACGCATGATGATGCTGGCGAGCCAGCCGACGACGCCACCGACGACCAGCCAAATAATGATACCCATGACCAATCCCTCCGTTACATCCGGCCCTTTCCGGATAGTGTGACGGGGAAATGCGGCAGGCCGTACTTTTGTTCCGGGCGCGTTTCTAATGTCCGCCACGCGAAACGGCCCGCCTTCGGGGCAAAGACGGGCCGTTCCTGCGGTTGATGCCAGGGGAAGTCGGCACCGGACCTGGGAAGATCGTCAGTATTTCTGCTGGCGCTCGTACAGCGACTTGTAGTGCTGGATGCGGGTCACGCGCAGGCCGGGCATACCCGACCGGTCGATCGCGCGTTGCCAGCCGGCAAATTCCTCGGCGGTGAGGCCGTATCGATCGCAGACCTCATCGATGCTCAACAGGCCGCCGTTGACCGCGGCCACGACTTCCGCCTTGCGCCGAACGACCCAGCGGGTCGTTTCGGGCGGCGGCAGCGTGTCGAGCGTCAACGGTTCGCCAAGCGGGCCGATGACCTTCGCGGGCCGGATTTTCTGGTTCTCGATCATTCGTACCTCAAAACCGGAAGCGGGCCCGTGCCGGGTGCCGCTCCCCATCTCCATCCCTGTGTAACGACCGTTAGCGGCCGAGCTTGAACATCCTCTCAAGCGCCGCGGTAAACGGCGTCTTCATTCGTCTTTCCACCGCATGAGCGCGCGGGCGGTCGCCGTGCTGAAACACCCGCTGGCGGGTGCCATCAGCGCATCGACCGGCCCTGCGCGATCGATCGCGGCCTGCATCCGCGCCGTCTGGCTCGCGGCCTGCCGGCTGGCCACGCCCACCAGCAGCACCGCCAGCTCGACGGGCAGCACGGTGACCGGGTGGCCATGGAAACGGGCGAAGCTGAGGTCCAAGAGCGGAGCGCATCCAAGTGTCGGTGTGAAACCCGTCTTTGGCCCGCGAAGATTGAAGGCCGGGTAAAGGCGATGCCGATTTTGCGATAAAGCGCATGTCCCGCTAAGGGACGCGGGCCATGTCCCTCGTTTCCTTTGATCTTCCCGAGCCGCTCAGCGCGCGGCGCATCGTCGTCGCCATGTCGGGCGGCGTGGACTCCTCCGTCGTCGCCGCGCTGGCCGCGCGATCGGGGGCGGAGACGATCGGCGTGACGCTGCAACTCTACGACCATGGCGAGGCGGTCGGACGCGCCGGCGCGTGCTGCGCCGGTCGCGACATCCGCGATGCGCGCAAGGTCTGCGACGACTTGGGAATCGCGCATTACGTCTTCGACCACGCATCGTCGTTCCGCAGCCAAGTGATCGAGGATTTCGCCGACGAATATCTCGCCGGGCGCACCCCGATCCCGTGCGTGAAATGCAACATGGGGCCGAAGTTCACCGACCTGTTCGCGCTCGCCCGAGACCTGGGCGCCGACTGCCTGGCGACCGGCCATTACGTCCGCCGCGTGGCTGGAGCGGGCGGGGCCGAACTCCACCGCGCACTCGATCCCGCCCGCGACCAGAGCTATTTCCTGTTCGCGACGACGCAAGGCCAGCTCGACTATCTGCGGTTCCCGCTGGGGGGCTTGCCCAAGGCCCGCGTGCGCGAGATCGCGGCCGAGATGGGTCTGGGCGTTGCCGGCAAGCCGGACAGCCAGGACATCTGCTTCGTTCCCGAGGGCAAGTATGCAGACGTCGTGCGCAAGGTGCGGCCCGGTGCCGACGATGTGGGCGAGATCGTCGACGAAGGCGGGAAGGTGCTTGGCCGACACCGCGGAATCATCCACTATACGGTCGGCCAACGCCGCGGGCTCGACATCGGCGGCGGACATGACCCGCTGTATGTCGTGCGGCTGGATGCCGCGCAGAAGCGCGTCGTCGTGGGACCGAAGGCCGCGCTGGCAGTCGAATCTGCGCGGCTGACGAACATCAACTGGCTGGGCGGCGACTTCACCGGGCCGCTGAGCGCAAAGGTCCGCAGTCTGGCGAAGCCGGTCCCGGCACGGCTGGAGGGCGACCGGCTGGTGTTCGATGCACCGGAATTCGGCGTCGCGCCGGGGCAGGCGGCAGTGCTCTACGCGGGCGACCGGGTGCTGGGCGGCGGCTGGATCGCGGAAACCGAGCGGGCAGCACTGGCAGCTTAAATCCTCCCCGGCACGGGGAGGGGGACCATGCGCAGCATGGTGGAGGGGGTGGGCCGCAAGGTTTGTCGCTTGTGGAGAGGGCCC
>NZ_LMLB01000001.1:946522-1050102 GCF_001421785.1 Sphingomonas sp. Leaf33
CCCCTCCCCGTGCCGGGGAGGATTAAGCTACAGCAGGAACGTGCCTTCGATCACGGTAACGCAATGCCCGCGCAGGATCACGCGGTCGCCGGCCATTTCGCATCCGACATGCCCGCCACGCGCGCTTGCCTGGTACGCACTGAACCGGTCGCGGCCGAACTTCGCCGCCCAATAGGGGACCATCACGGCGTGGGCCGACCCCGTCACGGGATCCTCTGGAATGTCGAAATAGTCGGTGAACACGCGGCTGACGACCTCCGCTGTTTCGCCCTGCGCCGCGACGATCAGCACGTACGGGCCGAGCGCCTTGACCGCGCGGCCATCGGGCGCGGCGGCGCGAACCGCGGCTTCGTCCTTCACCACGACCAGCGCATAGCCCTTGTCGTGCCACAGCGTCTCGATCGGCTCGACGCCCAGCGCCGCGACGATCTCGGGCATGGCCTTGGGCGCGGGCTCCCAGGCCGGGAGCGCCATCGCATAGCCATTGCCCTCGCGCGCGACTTCCAGCACGCCGGCCTGACGCGTCGCGAACCGCACGCGGTCGCGCGACGGATCGCCCGCCAGTACGAAATGCCCGCTCGCCAGCGTCGCATGACCGCACAGCGCGACTTCGGCGGCGGGGGTGAACCAGCGCAGTTCGAAGTCCGGCCCGTCGCAGCCGTCATCCGCGCTGTCGGCGATTGCGACGAGAAACGCCGTTTCCGACAGGTTGTTCTCCGCCGCGATCCGCTGGAGCGGGGCGTCGTCCAGCCAGTGGGTCAGCGGCATCACTGCTGCCGGATTACCCTCGAACGGCTGGTGCGCGAAGGCATCGATCTGGGCGAAGGGGATTCTCACATGCGTTTCCCGAACCAGTGGGGGGTGACGTCCGCCTCGACCAGCGGGTTGTCGGTGTCGACATGGCCTTCGGGATCGAGGTGGATCAGCACCTCGACCTTGGGATAGGCGCGGCGCAGTGCGCGTTCGACGCCTTCGACGATCTCGTGCGCATCGGCGACGGTCAGCTCGCGGCCGACCTCCATGTGGAACTGCGCGAAGTCGTGGCTGCCCGATCGGCGGGTGCGGAAGTCATGGATGCCGCGCAGGCCCGGCTGGCGCGCCGCGACCTCGATGAAGGCGCTGCGTTCCGCCTCCGGCCATTCCTTGTCCATCAGCTGGTCGATCGCGTTCGACGACGCCTGGAACGCGCCCCAGCCGAGCCACAGCGCGATGGCGATGCCCATTACCGGATCGGCGCCGCGCCAGCCCAGGACCTGGTCGAGCACCAGCGCGACGATCACCGACCCGTTCAGCAGAACGTCGGACTGGTAATGGACATTATCGGCCAGGATCGCGACCGATCCGGTCTGGCGGATGACGCGCCGCTGATAGGCGAGCAGGATCAGCGTCGCACCGATCGCGACCATCGACACGCCGATGCCGATGTCGGCGTCCTGCGTGCGTGCCGGATCGCCGAACGCGACGATCGCGCGCCAGGCGATACCGATGGCCGACGCGGTAATGAGGCCGACCTGGAACAGCGCCGCCAGCGCCTCTGCCTTGCCATGGCCGAAACGGTGGTCGTGGTCGGCCGGCTCCGCGGCCAGCTTCACGCCGTAGAGGGTCACGAGGCTTGCCAGCAGGTCGAGCGCGGTGTCGGCGAGCGAACCCAGCATCGCGACCGAGCCTGTATGCCAAGCGGCCACGCTCTTCAGCGCGAGCAGGAAGGTCGCCATGCCGACGCTGAACAGCGCCGCGCGGATGGCGAGCGGGATGACGCGGCGGCGTTCGCTTTCGGTCATGGGTAAAGCAGCCCTTCACTCCAGCCGGTATCCGCGCGCGTGAACAGGCGGCGGTGGTGCAGGCGGCCTGGGCGATCCTCCCACAGCTCGATCACGTCCGGCGTGACGCGGTAGCCACCCCAGTGCGGCGGGCGGGGAATGTCCCGGCCATCGAAGCGCTGCTCCATGTCGGCGTAGCGCGCTTCGAAGGTCGATCGGTCGTCGAGCGGCCGCGACTGGTCCGATGCCCAGGCGCCCAGCTGCGACGCACGGCTGCGAGTGGCGAAATAGGCGTCCGATTCGGCGTCGGTGACGGGGGCGACGGGCCCTTCGACGCGGACCTGCCGGCGCAGCGATTTCCAATGGAAGAGCAGGGCGGCCTGCGCGTTATCGGCCAGCTCGCCCGCCTTGCGGCTCTGGCGGTTGGTGTAGAATACGAAACCGAGCTCGTCATGGCCCTTCAGCAGGACCATGCGCACCGAAGGGCGGCCCCGAGCATCGGCAGTGGCGAGCGCCACCGCATTGGGGTCATTGGGTTCGCCCGCCTCAGCCTCGCGCAGCCAGGCGTCGAAGATCGTGATGGGATCGTCGGCCATGCGGGCCATGTAGCGAGTCGGGTGGGGATAGGCGAGGGGGCGAACCTCTCTTCCGTTCGGGCTGAGCTTGTCGAAGCCCTGTCCTTCTTGGCGAGCAAGGGCAGCACTTCGACAAGCTCAGTGCGACCGGAAGAGAGGTCAGACGATGCAGGCCCGCCGCGGCGAAGCCGCCCTTCGACTGCCTGCCTGCGGCAGTCGCTCAGGACAGGCTATGTCGGTCGGTGCGGTGCACCGCCGGCCGTGCCGGGGCGGGTCCTGAAATAGCGTGGCTACTTCAGGCCGCCCCCGTCATTCGACCCAATCCAATCCGATATCGCGGTACAGCCCCCGGTCTTCTTCCCACTTTGGGTTGACCTTCACGTGCAGGTACAGGTGTACCGGCACGCCCAGCAGCTCCTTCAGCTGCGCACGCGCCCGCGCGCCGATTTCCTTGATCCGCGCACCGCCCTTGCCCAGCACGATCGCGCGCTGGGTGTCGCGGGCGACCAGGATCTGCTGGTGGATCTCGACCGATCCGTCGTCGCGTTCCGAATAGCGCTCGGTCTCGACCGCGCTGTCATAGGGCAGTTCGGCGTGGAGCTGCAGGTAGAGCTGCTCGCGCGTGACTTCGGCCGCCAGCATCCGGTCGGTGACGTCGGCAACCTGGTCGTCGGGGAAATGCCACGGCCCTTCCGGCATCCGCGCGGCGAGCACCGATTTCAGGTGCGCCACCCCGTCGCCGGTCATCGCGCTGACGAAGAACGTCTCCTCGAAATTCGCGAGTTCGTTCAGCCGCTCGGCGTGGATCAGCAGCTTGCCCTTGTCGGCCAGGTCGACCTTGTTGAGGATCAGCAGCTTGGGCTCGGGCCGGTCCTTCAGCGACTCGACGATGTCGGTGACCTTGGCTCCGAGCCCGCCTTTCGCATCGACGACCAGCGCGATGACGTCTGACCCGTCGGTCCCGCCCCACGCCGCCTGCACCATCGCGCGGTCGAGCCGGCGCTTGGGTTCGAAGATGCCCGGTGTGTCCACCAGCAGCAGCTGCGTATCGCCGTCGATCGCGATGCCCATCAGGCGCGCGCGCGTCGTCTGCGCCTTCGGGCTGACGATCGCGACCTTCTGCCCGACGAGCGCGTTCACGAGGGTCGACTTGCCCGCGTTGGGGGCGCCGACGACCGCGATCAGGCCGCAGGATTGGTTGACTGACGTTTCCACTATTCCGTTCGTCCTGAGCTTGTCGAAGGACCGCTCTTCCCTGCCGCAAGCTGCGACAGGGCGGTCCAATCCCCGCGGATCAGCGCGAGCTTCTTGGGGCGCCCCCAGCCCTTGATCCGGCGTTCCATTTCGAGCGCCTCGATACGCGAAGGAAATTCCTGCGACCAGACCAGTTCGAGCGGCCGATAGTCACGGGTATATTCGGAGTGGCCGGCTTCGTGGGCGGCGATCCTTGCCTCCAGGGTATCGGTGTGGCCGGTATAGAAGACGCCACCGCGGCAATGGAGGATATAGACCCAGAACGTCATCGCCCGGTGAAGGTACAGAGCGGTGCTTCGACAAGCTCAGCACGAACGGGGGAGGGGGCGTCGCCGACACCAAGAACCGTCCGTCCCGAACTTTTCGCAGCGCCGATCTTCTTCACCGCTTCAATTCCGCCAGCAACGCCGCCGCCGCCGCCGTCTCGGCCTGATGCTTGGACGTCCCCTCGCCGACCGCCTCGGCGAGCTTGCCCACCGATACCCGGATCGTGAACCGCGGCGCGTGGTGGGGCCCGGATCGGTCGACGATCGTATATTCCGGCGGACGGCGGTTGTGCGCCGCGGCCCATTCCTGGAGTGCGGACTTGGGGTGCTGCGGTGCCTTGCCCTGGCCGTCGATCCGTCCGGCCCATAGGCGCCGCACGAACGCGCGCGCCGCCTCCGGCCCGAAATCGAGGAAGGCGGCGCCGATCAGCGCCTCCATGACATCGCCCAGAATGTTGTCGCTGGCGGCCGCTCCGTCGTCGCGGGCCTGCTTGCCGAGCTTCAGGTGCGCGGGCACGCCGATCTCGCGCGCGACCTCGGCGCACACCGGGCCGGTCACCAGCGCGTTCAGCCGCTTCGACAACTGCCCTTCCGGTTCCTTCGAGAAGCGGTCGAACAGCCATTCGGCGATCGTCAGGCCCAGCACGCGGTCGCCCAGGAATTCCAGCCGCTCGTAATTCTCCGCCGACTGGCTGCCGTGGGTCAGCGCACGGACGAAGCGGGCGCGATCCCTGGGCGCCTGGCCGAAGACGCTTGCCAGCCAGGCATCGAGGTCGTCGCTCAGAAGCCCTCTCCGATCCGGTTCCAGCGCGCGGCCGACACCCAGGTCCACGGTTTCACCCAGGACGCGCTGCCGTCGGTCGACCAGAAGGTGACCAGCGCCTTGCCTTCGATATTCACCAGCGGGACCATGCCGATCGCGCCGCCTTCGCTGGCCGGGAAGCGGCTGTCGGCCGAAGCGTCGCGGTTGTCGCCCATCAGGAACACGTGGTCGGCGGGCACCGTGTAGACCTGTGTGTTGTCGGCCTCCGGGAAGTTGCCGCGGTCAAGAACGGTGTAGCTCTTCCCGTTCGGCAGCGTCTCGCGATACTGCAGGTAGCGGCAGACCGGCTGGTTCGCCGCGCTTGCCTGGAATTCGGCGGGACATTCGGTGTCGGCCGGATAGTTCGGCGTCAGCGGCACGATGAAGTCGGCGACGCGCTGCTTCGGGACCGGCTTGCCGTTCAGGACCAGCTGGCCGTTCACCATCTGGATGGTGTCGCCGGCCACGCCGATGACACGCTTGATATAGTCCTCACGGTTGCCCGGCGGCGCCTTGAACACCACCACGTCGCCGCGCGCGGGCGTGGACGCGAAGATGCGACCCGGTATCAGCGGCAGCGACCAGGGGAAGCTGTGGCGCGAATAGCCGTAGTTCCACTTGGTGATGAACAGATAGTCGCCGATCAGCAGCCGCGGCAGCATCGACTGGCTGGGGATGCTGAACGGCGAGAAGAAGAAGCTGCGGAAGATGAACACGACGATCGCGAGCTTCACGAGGAAGCCGAGCGTATCGCGCAGTTCGGACTTCGGCTTGGGCGCCGGGGGCGTGCTCGCAGGAGCGCTCGGCGGAGCGATTGTCGGTTCGGCCATATCTTCAGCGCATGTGACCGAGCGCCTTGCGCGTCAAGCTTTCAGGCTTAGAGGGGCGTCGAACGAACGGGAGGTGCATATGGTCGATTGGTCCAAGGTCGAGGCGCTGAACCCGCCCAGGCTGACGCAGTTGTTCGATGAAGACGCCGACCGCGTCGCCAGATTTTCGGTCGATGTCGGCGGGCTGCACTTCGATTTTTCCAAGACCCACCTCGACGCCGACGCGATCGCTGCGTTCGAGGGGCTGGCCAAGTCGGCGAACTTCGCCACCAAGCGCGACGCGCTGTTTGCAGGGGAAAAGGTCAACACGTCGGAAGGCCGCGCCGTCACCCACACCGCCGAACGCGGCGAGGGGTCGGACGAGGACGTGGCGCAGGCGGCCGCGCTCCACGCCCGGATGCGCGGGCTGATCGATGCGATCGAAGGTGAGGCGCTGGGGCCGATTCGCCACATCCTGCACATCGGCATAGGCGGGTCGGCGCTGGGGCCAGACCTGCTGATCGATGCGCTGGGTCGCGACGCGGACCGCTATGACGTGGCGGTCGTGTCGAACATCGACGGCGTCGCGCTGGAGGAAGTGTTCAACGCCTTCGACCCGCATGCGACGCTGCTGGTGCTGGCGTCCAAGACTTTCACCACCACCGAGACGCTGACGAACGCCGAAAGCGCGCTCGACTGGATGCAGGACGACGGCGTCGAGGATCCCTATGGCCGCGTGATCGCGCTGACTGCCGCTCCCGACAAGGCGATCGAATGGGGCATCGACGAGACGCGCATCCTGCCGTTCGCCGAATCGGTCGGCGGGCGGTATTCGCTGTGGTCGTCGATCGGCTTTCCCGCCGCGATGGCGCTGGGCTGGGACGCGTTCCAGGAACTGCTGGAGGGGGCAGCCGAAATGGACCGCCACTTCCGCCTGACCGCAGCACACGAGAATGCGCCGATGCTCGCGGCGTTCGCTGACCTGTATTACGCGCAGGTCCGCAAGTGCCAGACGCGCGCGACCTTCGCCTATGACGAGCGGCTGCGGCTGTTGCCGAGCTACCTCCAGCAATTGGAGATGGAATCGAACGGCAAGGGCGTGACCGCCGACGGCCAGCCGCTCGACCGGCCGTCGTCGCCGATCGTGTGGGGCGGGGTCGGCACCGATGCGCAGCATGCGGTGTTCCAGCTGCTCCACCAGGGCACCAATCTGGTGCCGGTCGAATTCGTCGCGGTGATCGAGGCGGGCGATTCGCTGGCCGCCGAGCATCACGAGGCGCTGTTGCTCAACGCGTTCGCCCAGGGTGCGGCACTGATGAAGGGCCGCGAGAACGCGGACGACCCGCAGCGGGCGTATCCCGGCGACCGGCCGTCGTCGACGATCCTGATCGACCAGCTCGACGCCCGCGCGCTGGGCGCGCTGCTGGCGTTCTACGAACATCGCACGTTCGTCTCGGGCGCGCTGCTGGGGATCAATCCGTACGACCAGTTCGGCGTCGAGCTGGGCAAGGAAATGGCCAAGGCCGCCGGCGAGGGCGGGGCGGGTTTCGATGCCTCCACGCAGGACCTGATGAAGCGGGCGTTCGGGGAGTAAATACCTGTGCTCCCGCGCAGGCGGGAGCCCAGGGTTACGGAGGACATCGCGTGCGGCCCTGGGCTCCCGCCTGCGCGGGAGCACTGGAGGGCTTTGCATTGATGTGTCTCCGCCCTAAGCCGCGCTGCATGACCAACATCCTCGTCACCGGATCGTCGCGCGGGATCGGCGCGGCGACGCTGCAGGCCCTGCGCGACTCGGGCGCCACCGTCGTCGGCCAGTCGACCGGCGGAGAATTCGCCGCCGACTTCGCCGTGCCCTCCGCGCCGCGCGACCTGTGGGACCGCGCGCTCGAAGCGCTGGGTGGCCGCATCGACGTGCTGATCAACAACGCCGGGGTGTTCGAGGCGAACCCGCTCGACAGCGCGGACGAGGATTGGGTGTCGGGCTGGGACCGCACGATGCGGGTCAACCTGACCGCATCGGCCGAGCTCTGCCGCTTCGCCGTCCGGCGCTGGCAGGACAGCGGCACCGGCGGGCGAATCGTCAACGTCGCCAGCCGCGCGGCCTACCGCGGCGACAGCCCGGCGCACTGGCACTATGCCGCGTCGAAGGCAGGCATGGTCGCGATGACCAAGACGATCGCGCGCGCCTATGCGTCGGAGAATATCCTGGCCTTTGCGATCTGCCCCGGCTTCACCATGACCGGCATGGCCGAGGATTATCTGGAGAGCCGCGGCGGCGACAAATTGCTCGCCGATATTCCGCTGGGTCGCGTCGCGATGCCGGACGAGGTCGCCGAAATGGCGCGCTGGCTGGCGCTGGAGGCGCCGGCGTCGATGACCGGCGCAGTGCTCGACGTGAACGGAGCAAGCTATGTCCGATAACGCGAGCGATATCGGACCGGCCGGCGTCGCCGATCCTGCGGCGACGGCCGACGGCCCCGCGACGGCGGGGTCGGCGGTGGATTCATGGAAGACCAGCCTGCCCTGCACCCGCGCCGAGGCCGAGGCGATCGACGCCGCCGACGATCTCGCGATCGATGCGGTGCTGATGACGACGGAAGAGGTCGAGGACGACCGCGAGCGTTGGCGGCTCGATGCGTATAGCGAACACCGCCCCAACGACGCGATGATCGCGCACCTGCGTGCGCTGGTGCCGAGTGCCGCCGACGTAGAGCCGGTCATCGAACCGCTGACCGCGCAGGACTGGGTGGCGATGAGCCAGGAGGGGCTGGAGCCGATCGTCGAGGGCCGCTTCGTCGTCCACACCGCCGCGCATGACGTCCCACCGCCGACCGGTGGCCGCGCGTTCCGCATCGATGCCGGGCGGGCGTTCGGCACCGGTCACCACGCGACGACCAGCGGGTGCCTAGCGATGCTCGATCGGCTGGAGGGCCATGCGTTCGCCCGGATCATCGACATCGGTACCGGCACCGGCCTGCTCGCCTTTGCCGCCGCGCATCTGTGGCCGCAGGCGCACATCGTCGCGACCGATATCGATCCGTCGGCGATCGACGTGACGGCCGAGAACGCAGTGTTGAACGACGTTGCGGGCCTCGACCTGATCGTCGCCGACGGCGCGCTGAGCGATGCGATCACGGCCGGGGCACCGTATGATCTGCTGATCGCCAACATCCTCGCCGGGCCTCTGGTCTCGATGGCGCCCGAAGTCGCCGCCATCGCCGCGCCGAACGCGACGATCGTGCTGGCGGGCCTGCTGGAAACGCAGCGCGCCGCAGTGGTCGAGGCGTTCGCGGCGTGCGGGTGTACGCTCGGCGAAATCGATCGCCGCGGCGACTGGACGATCCTGCGCCTGACCGCGGGGGCGACGCGCTACGTGCCGACGACTCCGCCCGATCCCAAGGGACGCGACGGCTGGGCGCTGGATATCTGACCCCTAATGCATCAACCTCTCCCCGTTCGTGCTGAGCTTGTCGAAGCACCGATCTTCGCACCACGAGCGAACGGGCGCATCTGCGAACGGCCCTTCGACACGCTCAGGGCGAACTGGCGTGGGGAGTGCGGTGGTCAGTCGACCCGCGCCGCCGCCATTTCATACGTGATCGCTTCCGCCCGCGACACCTCGCGGCCGTCCTTCAGCACCGTGACCGAAGCCCCCGGCGCCCCAGTTCGCGCGGATGCCGCTACGCGGTAGACCCAAGGCGCGGCGCTGAATTCATAGATTTCCTGCCCCGCCGGCGCCGCGATCAGCCGGCCGCCGCGGACGTCGACGGTCGGCGTGCTCGATGTGCCTGCCTCGCCACCCTCGCTCACCGGACCGGGCCTCGCGTAATCGAAGCTGCGGTAAGTGTAGCTGCCGTCCGCCTCGCGCGTGACGATCGCCGATCGCCTGGGCGCCACGATCAGCAGCCGGGCGCGCGGCAGCCAGCGGCAGCGCGTCTCGCGGTCGCCCAGGCGCACGCTCGACAGGGTGGGCAGCGTCGTCGCCTCGGCCATGCCGAGCATCCCCGGATTGATCGACCGCACCGCGCCGACGGTTTCGCCGCCACGCGTCATGTCGCGCCAGATCGATCCGGCGCCGGCGTCTTCGGCACCCAGCGCGATCGTCCGCATGGTCGCGCTCATGCCCGGCTTGGCAAAGGTCCGGAGGGTCGTCGCCGACACCGCCGCGACCTGCGATCCATCGACTCCGTCGCAAAGGTACAGGATCGGCGTCCAGCCGTCTTTCCCTGCAACGAAGGCGGCGGCCCGATCGGCGCGCGGGGAGGGAGGCGCGAGCGTCAGCGGCGTGCCGGCCGGCGCAGGCGCGAGCGTGGGCGTTGCAGTGGGCGCAGGCGCGGCGGTCATCGACCCGGCTGCGTTCGCCGTGACGTTCGTGGCCGGGGGCGCCCCGCCACATCCCGCCAACATCGCCGCCAACACCGGCCCCGCGATCGTCCGTCCGTCCATGATCTCGATCATCCCATGATGCGTACGGGCAACGTCGCGTCCGAAGCCGGGGTTCCAACGCGAGGCGGTTGTCGCCCCCCGCCGCAACGGATACCTCCGCCGCGATGACCGAGCGCGATGCCCCGATCCTGTTCCTCGATTCCGGCGTCGGCGGGCTGTCGGTCCTGGCGCCCACGCGCGCGCTACTCCGCCACGCAAACGTCGTCTATGTCGCCGACAACGCGGGCTACCCCTACGGTACCAAGACGGAGGGCGAGATCGCCGCGCGTGTGCCCGCGCTGCTCGGGCGTCTGTCGGAACGCTATCGGCCGCGGCTGATCGTCATCGCCTGCAACACCGCCTCGACCATCGCGCTGGGCGCGGTGCGTGCCGCGCTCGACGTGCCGGTCGTCGGCACCGTGCCGGCGATCAAGCCGGCCGCGGAGGCGAGCGTGAGCCGCGTCATCGGCGTGCTGGGGACGAAGGCGACCGTGCGGCAACCCTATGTCGACGATCTCGCCGCGCGCTTTGCCGCCGATTGCACGGTCCTGCGCCACGGGTCGGCGGACCTCGTCGCGCTGGCCGAGGCGAAGCTGGCCGGAATGGCGCCGGACTGGGCCGCCTATCGCGCGGTGATGGCGGGACTGCTCGACCAGCCGGGCGGCGAGCGGATCGACGTGGTCGTCAACGCCTGCACGCATTTTCCGCTGGTCGCGGACGAGCTTGCCGCCGTGTCGCCAGGGCACATGCGATTCGTTGACGGTGGCGCCGGGATCGCGCGCCGGGTCGCCTATCTGACGACGGGGCAGGACTGGCCGGCGGGGGGCGGTACGGGCCGGGCGGTGTTCACTCGCGCGGACGATGCCGCGTTCGCGCTGGCGCCCGCGCTCGCGCTCGCGCGCTTCGGCCTGACGCGGATCGAGGGACTATAGCGCGATCGGCAAGGGCGCGATCAGCGCGTCGTAGCGATCGGCGAGTTCGAGATGCACCCGCCGCACGACGCTGTCGGTCGTCCGATCGGCGGCCGCGCGTTCCTGCGCGGCGCGGTGGGAGTAATAGTTGGTCTTTGCACGCGGCTCGGTCTGCATGGCGCGACTCCGGCACGCAAGCGAGGGCTTTCCAGAATACCTCCGGTCGCTGACGCGCTTGGGAATGAAAGCCAGCGATTTAGGGAACATAGCATGGTTGTAACGGCCCCGGCTTGATCTTGAGCAATCGCCACCGGCGCGCCCAAATCGATCACGCTGATCGTCGCATCGCGACTGGCGAAGCCGCGCGGTTTTCGCTAGGGGGCGGGAATGACCGGTGAGGGCACTTCCGCGCGCGCTGTCGATTACTCGCGCGTCTTCAGCCAGGCGATCGATCGCCTTCATGCCGAGGGGCGCTACCGCGTCTTCATCGACATCCTGCGCAACAAGGGGAATTTTCCCAACGCGCGCTGCTTCGCCGGGCACAACGGGCCGAAGCCGATCACGGTATGGTGTTCCAACGATTACCTCGCGATGGGCCAGCACCCGAAGGTGATCGCCGCGATGGAAGAGGCGCTGCACGACGTCGGTGCAGGATCGGGCGGCACCCGCAACATCGGCGGCAACACGCACTACCACGTCGATCTGGAGGGCGAACTCGCCGACCTGCACGGCAAGGAAGGCGCGCTGCTGTTCACCAGCGGTTACGTCTCGAACGAAGCGACGCTGGCGACGCTGGCCAAGGTCCTGCCGGGCTGCATCATCTATTCGGACGAGCTCAACCACGCCTCGATGATCGCCGGCATCCGCAATTCGGGCTGCGAGAAGCGCGTGTGGCGGCACAACGACCTGGCGCACCTCGAGGAACTGCTGGCCGCCGACGATCCCTCGGTTCCCAAGCTGATCGCGTTCGAGAGCGTCTATTCGATGGACGGCGATGTGGCGCCGCTCCACGCGATCTGCGATCTGGCGGACAAGTACAATGCGCTGACGTACCTCGACGAAGTCCATGCGGTCGGCATGTACGGCCCGCGCGGCGGCGGCATTTCGGAGCGTGACGACGCGGCGAGCCGCATCACCGTGATTGAGGGGACGCTCGGCAAGGCGTTCGGCGTGATGGGCGGCTACATCGCCGCCGATCGCACGATCATCGACGTCATTCGCAGCTACGCGCCGGGCTTCATCTTCACGACTTCGCTTTCGCCGGTGCTGGTCGCCGGCGTGCTGGCAAGCGTGCGTCACCTGAAGGGCTCCAGCGTGGAGCGTGACGGCCAGCAGGCGGCCGCGGCGAAGCTGAAATCGCTGTTCGAGGATGCCGGTCTGCCGGTGCTGCCGACCACGACGCACATCGTGCCGCTGATGGTCGGCGATCCGGTCAAGGCCAAGCGGATCAGCGACATCCTGCTCGCCGAATACGGTGTGTACGTCCAGCCGATCAACTACCCGACCGTGCCGCGCGGCACCGAACGCCTGCGCTTCACGCCGGGCCCGGCCCATGACGAGGCGATGATGGTCGAACTGACACAGGCGCTGGTCGAGATCTGGGGCCGACTGGAAATGCGCCGGGCGGCCTGATCCGCAGGCGTCCCGACGCCCGATTGTGCGTAAATGTTGCTGCTGCATCCCATTCGAAGTCCGGCCGTTCCCGCTGCGAACCGACCGATAGGGACGACGAATGGAACTGCTGACCGAAGCGTTTCTTGGCAAGCCGATCTGGATGTGGCTCGGCTTTCTGTGTGTCGTCGTCGCGCTGCTGGTGTTCGACCTGGGTGTGCTCAACCGCAAGGATCATGAGATCGGCGTGAAGGAGAGCCTGAAGCTCTCCGCCTTCTACATCGCGTTCGGCCTGCTGTGGGGCGGCGGCATCTGGTGGTGGATGGGCCAGGAATCGGGCATTGCGTACCTGACCGGCTTCGTCGTCGAGAAGACGCTGGCGCTCGACAACATCTTCGTCATCGCGATGATCTTCACCTATCTGGGCGTGCCGCGCCAGTATCAGCACCGCGTGCTGTTTTGGGGCATCCTGGGCGTCATCGTGCTGCGCGCGATCATGATCGCGGCGGGCGCGGCGCTGGTCGAGCGGTTCGAATGGGTACTCTACGTCTTCGCCGCGTTCCTGGTCGTCACCGGCATCCGCCTGCTGTTCACGGTCGGCAAGGAGGCATCGGTCGGCGACAACCCGGTGCTGAAGTTCGTTCGCAAGCACCTGCCGGTGACGGACAAGATCGAAGGCGATCATTTCATCGTCCGCGAACCCGACCCCGCGACGGGCCAGGTCAAGACGTGGCTGACCCCGCTCGCCGTCGCGCTGATCCTGATCGAGGCGGCCGACATCGTCTTTGCGGTCGATTCGGTGCCGGCGATCTTCACGATCACGACCGATCCGTACATCGTCTACACGTCGAACATCTTTGCGATCCTGGGCCTGCGCGCGCTGTATTTCGCGCTGGCGGCGGCGATCCACCGCTTCCACTATCTGAAATACGCGATGGCCGCGGTGCTGATCTTCATCGGGTCGAAGATCTTCGCCGCCGACGCGCTGGGCATCGCCAAGATCCCGCCGCTGCTGTCGCTGTCGGTGACGCTGGGCATCCTGGGCGCGGGTGTCCTGTGGTCGCTGTGGTCGACGCGGGGCCAGCCGGAGAAGACGGCCGGCTGACCCCTGCGTCGGTCGATCACGCGGTGGCGGCGGCGACCGCGCGGCCGACATCGGCGTGGATGCGGTGCGCGGCCCGCTGCGGAACGGTCGCGCCGGTCAGGTAGCAGGTGACCAGGATCGGGCGGCGCGTCGCACCCGGCCAGATGACCGCGACGTCGTTGTAGGTGCCGTTCTCGCCGCTGCCGGTCTTGTCGCCGACCCGCCAGCCACGGGGCAAACCGGCGCGCAGGCGCGTGCCACCGGTCGTGTTGGCCACCAGCCAGCCGGTCAGCTTCGCCCGCGCCGCCGGTGTCAGGGCAGGGCCGAACAGCAGCGCGCGCATCGTGTTGAGCATCGCGGTGGGCGTCGTCGTGTCGCGGTCGTCGCCGTGGATCGCGGTATTGAGTTCCGGCTCCTGCCGGTCGAGGCGCGTCGTCCGGTCGCCCAGTCGCGCGACGAACGCGTTGAAGCCATCGACCCCGCCGATCAGCGGCAGCAGCAGGTTGGCCGCGGCATTGTCGCTGAACGTCATCGTCGCCGCGCAGAGCTGTTCGACGGTCATCGCGCTGCCCTTGTGCTTCGAGACCACCGGTGAATTGCCGGGCAGGGGGGCGCGCGGGACCGGCACGGCGCGGTTCAGCCGCAGGCGACCGGCATCGGCCGCGGCCAGCACCGCGCCGCTCAAAGGAAATTTGAAGGTGCTGCACATCGCGAACCGCTCGTCACCCCGGTGATCGAAACGCGCGCCGGTCGCCAGATCGAGCACCGCGACGCCCAGTCGTCCGCCCGATCGACGCTCGGCCGCAGCGATCGCGGTGGCAAGGGCGGTGCCCCCGAACGCGCCGGCCGGGCCGGCAAAGGCGAGCCTGGGCGCTACCACCGCTGCCGCCGCACCCGTGCCGATCGTTGCGAGGAATGTCCGTCGTTCCATGTCCGTCTCCCAAGTCCAGTACGGACAAGGTGCGGGCTGGCACCGGTGCGGACAATCGATCATATCTCGGCCGAGCCACTAGAAAAATCAGGGGATCGGATGGATCGCGCACAACTGCCGCTCAATGCCCTGCGCGCGTTCGAATCCTCGGCGCGGCACTTGAGCTTCACGCGGGCGGGCCTCGAACTGTGCGTCGGGCAGGCGGCGGTCAGCCACCAGGTCAATCGGCTGGAGGCGCTGCTGGGCGTCCGCCTGTTCCGCCGCCTGCCACGGGGGCTTGCGCTCACCGACGAGGGCGCCGCGCTGGTGCCGGTGCTGGCCGACGGCTTCGACCGGATCGCCGCGGTGCTGGAGCGGTACCAGGGCGGGCGGATGCGCGAGCCGCTGGCGCTGGGCGTGGTCGGCACCTTCGCGACCGGCTGGTTGCTGCCGCGGCTCGCCGACTTTCACGCTGCGCATCCGTTCGTCGATGTGCGCCTGCGGACCAACAACAACCGCGTCGATCTGGCCGGCGAAGGGCTGGATTACGCGATCCGCTTCGGTGACGGCGCGTGGCATGGGGCGGATGCGGATGCGCTGATGCCGGCGCCGCTGGTACCGATGGCGGCGCCGGCGATCGCCGAACGGCTGGCCGCGCCCGGCGATCTGATGCGCGAGACATTGCTCCGCTCCTACCGCGCCGACGAATGGCCGCGCTGGTTCGACGCAGCCGGCGCCACGGCACCGCCGCTGACCGGGCCAATGTTCGATTCGTCGGTCACGATCGCCGTCGCCGCTATGGGCGGCGGCGGAGTCGCCCTGTTGCCGATGGCGATGTTCGGCGACGCATTGGGTGCAGGGACGTTGGTCGCGCCGTTCGACATCGCGATCGACACCGGTCGCTACTGGCTGACCCGGCTCAAGACCCGAGCGCCGACCGCGGCGATGACGGCGTTTCGCGAGTGGCTTATCGAAGCCGTGTCGGAGTAGCTCCGTTTGCCTGAGCCCTGGCGAAAGGCTGCCCTTACCGCGTCTCCGCGCCTTTCGTGCGCAAAGAAGGGCGGTGCTTAGACGGCTCGGCACGAACGGTTGGGGCAGGGGAGCGACTATGGGTGGCCGATGGCCTGGCCGATCAGTGCGCCAGCGACGATCGTGACCGCGCCCAGCCCAAGGGACAGCGGGATGCGCAGCGCCATCCAGCCGGCCGGTGCGAAGCCGCGTGCGACCAGCCAGCGATCGACCGCCAGCGTCAGGATCAGCGCGACGCCGATCGCGACGAGCGACCAGCCCGAGCCCTGCGTCATAAGGACGCCTGCTCCGAGCGCCATGGCGACGAGGCTTGGGATCACCGCGACGATAGCGAGCATCGCCTGATGCCGGGGCGCGTGCATCGCAAAACCCCACCAGGTGCCGCCGAGAAAACTCAGGATCAGCAGCGCATAGGCGACGCTGACGATCGCGGCGTCGAGTTCGCCCAGCGCTATCAGGATGGTAGCAGCGACAGCCGGCGCGAGCCCGGCGAACCCCAGCAGGCGGGCGACCCCGCCCACCCGCGCCTCAGCCACGGCAATAGCCTTCGCCCGGCTTGACCGTCAGGCACGTCTTCTTGCCCGCCAGCCATTTCAGCCCGGTCGCATCGCCGTCTGTGAAGACAGCGGTTTCCGCGACGCCGCCCCGCATGAAGCGTAGTCCTTCCGCCGTCACCGATCCGTCGATTTTGCCGGCCATATCGTCGTCCAGGCCCCAGCGCATATCCATCGTGACACCGCCGCCGGGCTTGGCCGCGACATTCAGGCTCATGCCTTCGACGCCGGTCCATTTGCCGAGATAGTCGCGTTCCATCCTTGCCGCGTCCGCGGGACCGGCGGCGTCGGGCGTCGCCGAGTTCGCGTTGGCATCGGCGATGTCGGCCGCCTGCTCCTCGGTCGCGGCGCCTTCGGACGGCATGACCTCCTCTACCGTGTTCTCTGCCGCGATGTTCGCCGGGGTCTCGTTTACCGGTTGCGACGAACAGGCGGCAAGCAGGCCGGTGAGGGCGAGGGCGATCGGGGCGATGGTCTTCATCGTGCAGGCTCCAGTGAGACGAAGCGACAACCCGGGCGGCGTTGGGAGGGTTCCGCCGCCCGGGGCCATCAGACCCTGATGGGTCTTACGGCATCAGCACGCTGTCGATGACGTGCACGACGCCGTTCGACTGCATGACGTTGGCGGTGGTGATCATCGCATGGCCGCCCTTGGCGTCCTTGATGCCCCAGCCCTTGCCCATCTTCATGAAGCTGAGCGTGCCGCCGGCAACGGTCGTGTAGGTCGCAGTGCCGCCGTTCGCCTTCGCCTTCTTGGCGATGTCGTTCGCGGTGATCCGGCCCGGCACGACGTGATAGGTCAGGATCGAGGTCAGCTGCGCCTTGTTCTCCGGCTGCACCAGCGTGTCCACCGTGCCGGCCGGCAGCTTGGCGAAGGCGTCATTGGTCGGTGCGAAGACGGTGAAGGGACCGGGGCCCGACAGCGTCTCGACAAGGCCGGCAGCCTTCACCGCGGCGACCAGCGTGGTCAGGTTGGGTGCCGCCGACGCGTTCTGGACGATCGTCTTGCTGGCCGCCATCGGCGCGCCGCCGACGGTCGGGTTCTTCTGGGTCGCCACTGCCGGGGTCGCCGCCATCGCCAGTGCCGCGCCGGCCAGCAGGCCGCGCATAAGGGTCTTGGTCATCCTGTTCACTCCTAGAGAAAGATCGATCCGCCCCATCGCTCGTCATCAAATACGTCGCGGGCCGGCGAATGGATGCATCGGCCGCTGGCTTTCGTACGCTGGCGGCGCTACTGGCTCGCGCGAGCCCACCGATCCCGATTAGGATTCGAAGCCGCCATCATGCGCATCGCCATCGCCGCGGATCATGCCGCGTTCGCCCTGAAGCAGACGCTGGTCGCCTGGCTGCGCGAGTTGGGGCACGACGTGCTCGACCTCGGCCCGGACAGCGACGCGCGGGTGGATTATCCCGACTTCGGCTACAAGCTGGCCCGCGCGATCAAGGGCGGCGATGCCGATCGGGGGGTCGCGCTGTGCGGTTCGGGCGTCGGCATCTCGATCGCGGTCAACCGCGAGCCCGCATGCCGGTGCGCGCTGGTGAACGAACCCTATTCCGCGGCGCTAGCGCGCGAACACAACGACGCCAACGTGATCGCGCTCGGCGCGCGGCTTGTCGGCGAGGACATGGCGAAGGCCTGCATCACGGCCTTCCTGGCCGGCGACTTTGCCGGCGGCCGGCATGCTGGCCGCGTGGCCAAACTCACTTCCCCAACTCTCGATGGAGACGCCGCATGAGCACCAATCCCGCTGCCGCCAACGACGTTCAGCCGGACGGTTTCTTCACCCGCGGCCTGGCCGATGCCGACCCTGCGGTCTTCGCCGGCGTAAGCCACGAGCTGACCCGCGAGCAGACCCAGATCGAACTGATCGCCAGCGAGAACATCGTGTCGCAGGCGGTGTTGGAGGCTCAAGGCTCGGTCTTCACCAACAAGTACGCCGAAGGCTATCCGGGCAAGCGTTATTACCAGGGCTGCCATCCGTCGGACGAGGTCGAGCAGCTGGCGATCGATCGCGCCAAGCAGCTGTTCGATTGCGCGTACGTCAACGTCCAGCCGCATTCGGGCGCGCAGGCTAACGGCGCGGTGATGCTTGCGCTGACCAAGCCGGGCGACACCATCCTCGGCCTCAGCCTGGATGCCGGCGGCCACCTGACCCACGGCGCGCGCGCGGCGATGAGCGGCAAGTGGTTCAATGCGGTCCAGTATGGCGTGACGCCCGACACGCACCTGATCGACTATGACGCGGTCGAGGCCCTCGCGGTCGAGCACAAGCCGACGCTCATCATCACCGGCGGCTCGGCCTATCCGCGCCAGATCGACTTCGAACGCTTCCGCGCCATCGCCGACAAGGTGGGTGCCAAGCTGCTGGTGGACATGGCGCACTTCGCCGGCATCGTCGCCGGCGGGCTCCACCCGTCGCCGCTGCCGCACGCGCACGTCGTGACGACGACCACGCACAAGACGCTGCGGGGCCCGCGCGGCGGCATGATCCTCAGCAACGACGAGGCGCTGGGCAAGAAGTTCAACTCGGCGGTCTTCCCCGGGCTCCAGGGCGGCCCGCTGATGCATGTGATCGCGGCCAAGGCGGTCGCGTTCGGCGAAGCGCTCCAGCCCGAATTCAAGGGCTATATCGCCGCGGTCGTCGAGAATGCGAAGGTGCTGGCCGCGACGCTGAGGGAGCGGGGCGCGAACCTCGTCTCCGGCGGCACCGACACGCATCTGGCACTCGTCGACCTGACCCCGCTCGGCATCACCGGCAAGGATGCCGACGAGGCGCTCGAGCGCGCCGGCATCACCTGCAACAAGAACGGCATCCCCAACGACCCGCTGCCGCCGATGAAGACCAGCGGCATCCGCGTCGGATCGCCGGCCGGCACGACCCGCGGCTTCGGTACCGCCGAGTTCCGCGAGATCGGCCATATGGTCGCCGACGTGCTCGATGGGCTGAAGTCGGCAGGCGAAACCGGGGACCCGAAGGTCGAGGCGGACGTTCTGGCCCGAGTGCGTGCTCTTTGCGCGCGCTTCCCGATCTATCAAGGATAAACCAGACCATGTCGCAGCTTGACGACGTCCAGTCCAACATCAAGAACACGCCGGGCCTCGGCAAGAGCATGGCGAAGTGGGGCGCTTTGGGCGCCGTCGTCGCCATCCCCGTGCCGTTCGTCGGCCCTATCATCGGCGCGCTCGCCGGTGCCGGCTACGCGTACATGAAGCGCGACAAGCGGCTCTGAATGCGCTGCCCCTTCTGCGCCCATGAAAACAGCCAGGTAAAGGATAGCCGCCCCAGCGAAGACGGGGCGGCCATCCGCCGGCGCCGCCAGTGCGAGGCGTGCGGCGCGCGCTTCACCACGTTCGAACGCATCCAGCTGCGCGACCTGACCGTCGTGAAGAGCGAGAACCGCCGCGAACCGTTCGAACGCGACAAGCTGATCCGATCCGTGTCCGTCGCCTGCCGCAAGCGGCCGATCGAAAGCGGCCGGATCGAACAACTGGTGTCGGGCATCCAGCGTCAGCTGGAAACGAGCGGGGAGGCAGAAGTGACCTCGACCCGCATCGGCGAACTGGTGATGGACGGGCTGAAAGCGCTCGATTCGGTCGCCTACATCCGCTTTGCAAGCGTGTACAAGGACTTCACCGAAGCGCGGGACTTCGAGGCGTTTGCGGGGAGTGTCGAGGAGGTGGGCCGGGCGGAGTAGGGCTTGTCGAACGGGCCCATCGGAGGATAGGCGGCACGGCATGACGCGCGTTCCACCCCCCGCCATCGTCCTGGTCCGCTCGCAACTGGGAGAGAACATCGGCAAGGCGGCGCGCGCCATGCTCAATTTCGGCCTCACCGACATGCGCCTGGTCGCCCCGCGTGATGGCTGGCCGAACCCGCAGGCCGGGCCGGCGGCCTCCGGCGCGGACGTGGTCCTTGCGAACGCACAGGTGTATGACACGGTCGCGGACGCGGTCGCCGACTGCGCGCACGTCTATGCGACGACCGTCCGCAAGCGCGGCGTGACCAAGCCCGTCGTGACGCCCGAAGTCGCCGCCCGCGACATCCACGCCGGCCCCGGCGCCTCGGCGATCCTGTTCGGGCCTGAGCGTTCCGGCCTGGAAACCGAGGACGTGGCGCTCGCCCGCACCATCATCACCGTGCCGATCAACCCGGAATTCGGCAGCCTCAACCTTGCCCAGGCGGTGATCCTGGTCGCGTACGAATGGTCGAAAGGCATCGCGCTGAAGAGCCCCCCCGCAGTCGATCTCGACCCGCCCGCACCGCAGGAGGAATGGGAGGGGATGTTCGGCCAGCTCGACACGATGCTGCAGTCCTCGGGCTTCTATTTCCCTCCCGACCGCGTCCCCTCCACCCGCCTGTCGCTGCGCAGCCTGCTGACCAAGCCCGCCTGGTCGAGCAACGAATTGCGCACGGTGCGCGGCGTGCTGTCGGCGCTGGAGGGCAAGAAGCGGCCGCGTGGGTGATTTACCTGCGCGGGTCCGGTCGATAGCATCCGACTACGCATTTGGTTTCATACGAGGAAATCGCCCATGATCGCTGCCGTTGTACTCGCGCTGATGTCTACCGCCGTGCAGGCCGCGCCGCCGACAGAAACGCCGAAGAAGGAAGCGAGGACCTGTCGCCGCGTCGGCAACACTGGATCGCGCATGGACGACAAGCGGATTTGCAAGACCAAGTCCGAGTGGGCGCGGATCGATGCGGCCAACAATGCGCATGGTGTGGATGCCGATCACACCAACGCGGATGAACGGAACCGTGGTCAGGAATAGGCCGCCGACTGCGCTGCCCTTGACCTGACGGCCACCGCCCGCTAGGCGCGCCGCTTCGCAATGGCCCCACACCCCGGTGAAGTGGTGGCCCGATCCTGCCTCAGGCGGGATCGGCGGAGACCGGGACCAACGTTACAGCGATTGCAAGGAATTCAGTATGTCGAAGCGCGCCAGCGCCAAGTACAAGCTCGACCGCCGGATGGGCGAGAACATCTGGGGTCGCCCGAAGAGCCCGGTCAACAAGCGCGAGTATGGCCCCGGCCAGCACGGCCAGCGCCGCAAGGGCAAGATGTCGGACTTCGGCATCCAGCTGCGCGCCAAGCAGAAGCTGAAGGGCTATTACGGCGACGTCACCGAGAAGCAGTTCCGCGCGTGCTATCACGAAGCGGCCCGCATGAAGGGTGACACCGGCCAGAACCTGATCGGCCTGCTCGAACAGCGCCTGGACATGATCGTTTATCGCGCCAAGTTCGCCCCGACGATCTTCGCCGCGCGCCAGCTGGTCAGCCACGGTCACGTCCGCGTGAACGGCGTGAAGTGCAACGTCGCCTCGCGCCGCGTCTTCCCGGGCCAGGAAATCACGCTCGGCAATAAGGCGCAGGAAATGGCGCTGGTGCTCGAAGCGCAGGGCCTCGCCGAGCGCGAAGTACCGGAATATGTCGCAGCCGACGGCGCTGCAAAGGTCACGTTCACCCGCGTGCCGACGCTGGACGAAGTGCCCTATCCGGTGAAGATGGAACCGAACCTCGTCGTCGAATTCTATTCGCGCTAACGCGAATAGAAGGAGCAGAGGCTCGGTTCGGCCGGCCTCGCTCCAGCGAGGACCGACGGCGCGGCTTTGCCGCGACGCTGGCAAGACAGAAAAGGGCGGCCTGCAACGGCCGCCCTTTTTGTTTGTCTGCGCTACGCCCCATCGTCGTTATTCCCGCGGAGGCGGGTGTGACGAAAAAAGGCGGCAGCGACGATGCAGCGTGCAGGGCTTCCGCGTTTTGCGCGCCGCGGCTAGGATCGATCGATACCCAGCTCAGGACATCCCCGCCGCATGCGCCTCTTTCCCCTGATCTCCCTCGCGCTCCTCGCCGCCTGCTCCTCCGGCAATGCCGAGCAGGCCAGGTCCGCGTCCTCCACCGTCCAGCCGCCGATCGAAACGATGAAGCGCGTCGTCCAGCAACTCTCGTCCGACGCGTTCGAGGGGCGCGCGCCCGGTACCGAGGGCGAGAAGAAGACGCTCGACCTGCTCGTTGCCGAGTTCTCGAAACTGGGGCTGAAGCCTGGCAACAAGGGCAGCTGGTTCCAGGACGTGCCGATGGTCGAGATCACGGCAAAAGACGTGACGCCGCTGACCTTCGCCGGCGGCAAGACGCCGGTCAGCGCCACCTATGGGGCGCAGATGGTCGTCGGCACCTATCGCACCAATGGCGGGCGATCGGTCGTCAAGAATTCGCCGGTCGTCTTCGTCGGCTACGGCATCAATGCGCCCGAAAAGGGCTGGAACGACTACGCCGGCCTGGATGTGCGGGGGAAGACCGTCGTCATCCTGGTCAACGATCCCGATTACGAGACGCCCGGGCTGACCGGCACCTTCAATGGCCGCGCGATGACCTATTACGGGCGCTGGACCTACAAGTTCGAGGAGGCTGCGCGCCAGGGCGCTGCCGCCGCGCTGATCGTCCATGACACCGTGCCCGCCGCCTACGGCTGGAACGTCGTCCAGTCGAGCTGGACCGGCGCGCAGCAGGTCGCCGAAGGCTCACCCGGCAACAAAGACCAGTCGACCGCGATCGGGTGGATCTCGAACGATACGGCAAAAACGCTGATGGCATCGGCCGGGCAGGATCTGGCGACGCTCAGCGCCGCGGCAAAAAAGCCGGGGTTCAAGGCGGTCGATTTGGGGCTAAAGGCCTCGGTCGCGTTCGACAACCAGACGCGCAAGCATCTGTCGAAGAACGTCGTCGCGCTGCTGTCGGGGACGACCCAGAAGGACGAGTTTGTCCTCTACACCGCGCACTGGGATCACCTGGGCCGCTGCGAAAAGGCGCCGGACGGGGACGATATCTGCAACGGCGCTATCGACAACGCGACCGGCACCGCCGCCCTCGTCGCGCTGGCGGAGGCGAACGTGAAGGCGGGACCGACCCCGCGCAGCCAGCTGTTCATTGCGCTGACGGCCGAGGAATCGGGCCTGCTCGGCGCGCAATATTATGCCGCCAACCCGGTCGTGCCGCTGCGCCAGACGGTCGGGGGCGTCAACATGGACGCGCTGTCGATGGCTGGCCCTGCAAAGAACGTCGTCGTCATCGGCAAGGGCAAGTCGGACCTCGACGCGTACCTCAACCGCGCGCTCGCGGCGGAGGGGCGCGTCGCGACGATCGAGCCGACGCCCGAGAAGGGCTTCTACTATCGCTCCGACCATTTCGCCTTCGCGCGCAAGGGCGTGCCGATGCTGTATTTCGAAGGCGGCGACGATCTGGTGACCGGCGGTCGCGCAGCGGGAGCCGCAGCGGCAAAGGATTACGAGGAGCATCGCTACCACGGGCCGAAGGACGAATATGATCCGGCCTGGAACTGGGACGGCGTCGCCGGCGATCTGCGGCTCTACTACCGCGTCGGGCGCGAGCTGGCCGGGGGCAAGGACTGGCCGAACTGGGTAAAGGGCGACGAATTCCGCAGCATCCGCGATCGATCGCGGGCCGGGAACTGACGCCGGGTCATGACAAGCCGCGGGGGGAGCGGTAAGGGGGCGCCATGACGCTGCCTCCCCCCCCCGAATGGGCACCGCACGACGCGGTCTGGATCGGTTTTCCCTCGCACGGAGAACTGTGGCTCGAGGACTTGGAGCCCGCGCGCGAGGAAGTCGTGGCGTTCGCCCGCGCGGTCCATGCGGGCGGGCGCGGCGAGCGCGTGCTGCTGGTCGCCGCCGACAGCGAAGCGGCGGACGCGGCGCGGGCGTCGGCCCCGTTCGCGGAGATCGTCATCCAGCCGTTCGGCGACATCTGGCTGCGCGACACCGGCCCGATCCTCGGCGGCGACGGCATCGCGCGAGATTTCCAGTTCAACGGCTGGGGCGGCAAGTACGACCTGCCCGGCGACGACACGATCGGCGCGCGGCTGGCGACGGCGGGCGGGATCGGCGTCGAGGCGTGCGACTGGGTGCTGGAAGGCGGCGCGATCGACGGCGACGGCACCGGGTTGGTCGTGACGACCGAACAATGCTTGCTGAACCCCAATCGCAACGGGCGATTGTCGGTGCACGAGGTCGAGGCGCGACTGGACCGCGACCTGGGGCTGACCCGCGTGCTGTGGCTGGGGGACGGGCTGCTCAACGACCACACCGACGGCCATGTCGACAATCTCGCGCGCTTCGTCGGCGAGAACCGGCTGGCGATACCGGAGGCGGCGGAGAACGACCCCAACTGGCGCATCTATCAGGATGCCGCCGCACGCGCGGAGGCGTTCGGGGTGGACGTCGTCCGCATCCCGTCGCCGGGGCGGGTGCTGAACCAAGACGAAGAAATCGTGCCGGCCAGCTACATGAACTTCTACATCGGCAACGCCGCGGTGGTCGTGCCGCTGTATGGCCAGCCGAACGACGAAGCGGCGATAGCGGCGATCCAGGCGCTGTTCCCGGATCGGCAGGTGGTGGGTTTCCGCGCCGATGCGATCCTGACCGGTGGCGGCAGTTTCCACTGCATCAGCCAGCAACTGCCGAGCCGCTGACGCGCGCATGGGCAAGGCGGACCGGCTGGAGCGTCTCGATGAGCGCCGCGTCGAACTGGAAGGCGAGTATCGAGAGGCGCTGATCGCTGCGCTGCGCCGGACGGCCACGGGGAAGGTGGGGCTGTTCGGGCATGCCCGGGACAAGACGCAGCAAAAGGCGATTGCGCCCATCTTGGCGGAGCTGGATGAGACTGCGGCGGAGATCGACGCGATCCGCGCGCGGTTCGGCATGGAGCCCTTTGCGCTGCATCCAGAGTTTCTCGCCGCCCGCGGCCCGGTTGGCCCTAACGCGGTCGGCGAACCCAAACAGGCCGCGATCTGGCTGACCAAGCTCGGCGCCGACCCCGAATAACGCAAGACCCCGGCACGACGCGTGTCGTGCCGGGGCTGCGGCTTCATGCGGGGAAGAGCTTAGCGGCAGCGCACCTTGCCGCGGTCGATCTCGCGGCCGAGCAGCGCACCGCCACCGCCGCCGACCAGCGTGCCGAGCAGGCCGCCGCCGACCAGATTGCCCAGCACGGCGCCACCGACGCCGCCGATGACCAGGCCGGTCGTGCCGTCGTTGCGGCGGCAATAGGCGCGGCCGTCACGTCCGCGATAGATGCGGTCGTTGCGGGTCAGGCGACGCTCGCGGTAGCGGCCGTCGCGGTACGAGCGCGACGCGTCCCAGTCGCGCCGCTCACCCTGCCAGCGATAATCGCGGTTCTGGGCCTCGGCCGGGGTCGGCGCGGCGAGCGGAACGCTGGCGATCGTTGCCGCAAGCGCGGCCAGCAGAATCTTCATCGGGGCAAACTCCTGGGGGTTGGGGTGATTGGAAGCTTGCTAACGCATCGATCGACGTGGAAGTTCAGATGGCGAAGTCCACATGGCTTTGCAGCGCGCGCGCGACCCCCTACATGGTCGCCCCATGACCGAAATCACCGTCGCTGCGGTGCAGCTCGCCTTTTCGACCGATATCGACTCCAACATCGCGCACGTCTCGCGGCTGGTGCGCGAGGCGGCCGCGCGCGGTGCGCAGGTCATCCTGCCGCCCGAACTGTTCGAGGGCGAATATTTCTGCCGGGTCGAGGACGAGGGCCTGTTCGCCAACGCGAAGCCGACCAACGAGCACAAGGCGGTGATCGCGATGCAGTCGCTGGCCGCCGAGCTGAAGGTGAATATTCCGACCAGCTTCTTCGAGCGCGACGGCCCGCATCACTATAATTCGCTGGCGATGATCGGCCCGGACGGGAAGGTGCAGGGCGTCTACCGCAAGAGCCACATTCCCGACGGCCCAGGCTACGAAGAGAAATTCTACTTCCGCCCCGGCAACACCGGCTTCAAGGTCTGGGAGGGGCCTGCGAAGCTCGGCGTGGGTATCTGCTGGGACCAATGGTACCCCGAAACCGCGCGTGCGATGATGCTGATGGGCGCCGAAGTCCTGTTCTACCCGACTGCTATCGGCAGCGAGCCGCACGACACCTCGCTCGACACCGCGCGGCTATGGCGGCGCGCGATGGTCGGTCATGCGGTGTCGAACGTCGTGCCGGTGGTTGCGGCGAACCGCGTCGGCGTGGAGCACGGCCAGACTTTTTACGGCACCAGCTTCATCACCGATGAGCGCGGCGACATCCTGGCCGAACTGGACCGCGAGGAAGAGGGCGTCATTACTGCGACGCTCGACCTCGACCGCATCCGCCGCCACCGCGCCGCCTTCGGCTTCTTCCGCGATCGCCGGCCGGAGCTGTACGGGCGGCTGACGCAGGATATCTAGCCGATCAGATATGCGTAGCTCTGCAGTGCCAGCGTCACGACGCCCAGCAGGCTGGCGATAACGGTGTCGGGCCCGAGGGCCGCAAATCTGCGCATGGCACGTCCCCTGTTTTGCGGGACTTAACGGCGATGATTCGGTACGCGTTCCGCTACTTGATCTCGCGCAATGTGTTCGCGCGGGCGAAGACGGCAGCAAACATCTCGGGTGTCAGCCGGCCGGTGTTCTGGTTGTAGCGCGAGCAGTGATAGCTATCGATCAGGATGCGCCCGTCGGGCATCCGGTGTTCGGCAAGATGGCCGAAGCGGCACTTGGGCAGCTTGCCGCCCATCGCCTTCACTGCCGACTGATGCGCGATCTGGCCGAGCGCCACGACGATGCGCGCGTTCGGCAGCGCGGCGAGTTGCGCATCGAGGAACGGGCGGCAGGTGCGGACTTCCTCGGGCGTCGGCTTGTTCTCGGGCGGCAGGCATTTGACCGCGTTGAGGATGATCGCGCCGGTCAGCCGCAGCCCGTCGTCGGCGCGCGCGTCGTACACGCCGTCCGTCAGGCCGTGGTCGGCGAGCGTGCCGAACAGCAGCGGCCCGGCGCCGTCGCCGGTGAACGGGCGCCCGGTGCGGTGTGCGCCCTGCTTGCCCGGCGCCAGGCCGACGATCGCAAGCCACGCATCCCGGTCGCCGAATGCGGGGACCGGCGCGTTCCACCAGTCGGGATGCTCGGACCGCACCGTTTCGCGAAACGCGGCGAGGCGCGGGCAGAGCGTGCAGTCGCGGGGCGGTTCGGTGGCGGCGAGGGGTGCATCGGGCATGACGCTCGGGTAGGCGGAGGCGATGGCGACGACAAGCTATGCGATTGCGGTCGGCAGCAACCGGTGTGGACGACACGGCGCGCCCGCGGTCGAGGTCCGCGCGGCGCTGGCTCTGCTCGGCGGACACGCTGCGCCGGTGATGACCAGCGCGCCGGTCGGACCGTCGCTCCGCCGCTATGCCAATACGGTCGCCATTCTCGACAGCGACCTGACGCCGCCGGAGATGCTCGCGTGGCTGAAGCGTATCGAGCGATCGTTCGGCCGCCGCCGCGGACGGCGTTGGGGCGCGCGCGTGATCGATCTCGACATCATATTGTGGTCTGGCGGGGCGTGGAGCGGTCGTGACCTGACGATACCGCATCCACACTTTCGCGAGCGCGACTTCGTCCTCACGCCGCTCGCCGCAATCGCGCCCGACTGGCGCGATCCGGTGAGCGGATTGACCGTCCGGCAACTCCGTGCCCGGTTGACCGTTCGTCGTCCGGCCCCTAGTCGGGCGATCCGTGGTTGGGGTCCGTAGCTCAGTCGGTAGAGCAAGCGACTTTTAATCGAGAGGTCCCGGGTTCGAGCCCCGGCGGACCCACCACGACTCTACTCCGGCATGATGCCCGCCGCCATCGGCTTGCGATAGTCGAGTGCCGGCTTGCGGTTGCCCAGCATCGCCTCGTACCGGAACGTCGGCCCGCGCGCCTTCAGCAGTTCGGCCTTTGCCGCCGCCAGCGTGTCGGGCGATCGGAACAGGTCGGCGGCGGTCAGCGCCAGCGTCTTGGCCGCCACCACGCCGCCCTTCGCGCCGATCGACATGCCCGACGCAGCGACCGCCTGCCAGCTGTGTGCCGGCGTGCCGGGCACCCAGGTCGCGGTGCTGAGCCCGATGGTCGGCGACACCCAGCTGATGTCGGACACGTCGGTCGACCCGCCGCCGTCGCCGCCGCGCTCCAGCGGCAGGACACGGGCCGCACTGTCGATCGGGCGCTTCACTTCGAGCGAGGATTGCAGCTGCGTCGCCCACGCGGTTTCCTGCGTGGTGTAGGCGACGCCGCCGACCGCGGTCAGGTTGCGGTCCATGACCCTGGCCAGCGTCTCGTTCGCCAGCATCGAATAGACGCCGCCGGTGATCTCGTGCGTGACGCTGGTTTCGGTCGCCAGCGCCGCACCTTCGGACGCCTTCGCCACGCGCGTCCACACCGACTTGACCAGCGCCGGATCGACATCGCGGACGTAGTAATAGCTCTCGGCGAAGTCGGGGACGACGTTGGGCGCGTCGCCGCCGTTGGTCACGACATAATGGATGCGCACGCTGGAGGGCACATGCTCGCGCATCATGTTGACCGCGACGTTCATCACCTCGATCCCGTCGAGCGCGGAGCGTCCGCGCTCGGGCGAGGCGGAAGCGTGGGCGGACAGGCCCTTGAACCGGAACTTGCCCGAGATGTTGGCGCGGCTGGGGCCGACCGACACGACGTTGGCGCTGCCCGGATGCCAGTGGAGCGTCGCCGACACGTCGTCGAACAGCCCCGCGCGGACCATGTAGACCTTGCCCGAACCGCCTTCCTCGGCCGGCGTGCCGTAGACGCGCAGTTCGCCCGGCACCTTGTTGGCGATCATCCAGTCCCGGATCGCCAGCGCCGCGGTGATGCTCGCCGCGCCGAACAGATTGTGCCCGCACGCATGGCCCGCGGCCTTGCCGGCGATCTGATTGCGCGTCGGGTCGGTGGTCTGCGCGGTGCCGGGCAGCGCGTCATATTCGGCGAGGATCGCGATCACTGGGCCGGCGCCGTTCCGGAAACTGGCGACGAAGGCGGTCGGGATGTCGGCGACGCCGGGCGTTACCGTGAAGCCGCCCCTGGTCAGCTGCGACTGGAGCAGCGCACTGCTCTTGGCCTCCTGATAGCCGACTTCGGAGAAGTCCCAGATCGTCCTGGCGGTGCTGGCAAGCGTCGCGGCGCGGGCATCGACATCGGCCAGGATCGCGGCGCGCTGCGGATCGGGCAGCGCTTGGGCATGGGCCAGGGCGGGAGCGGCGAGGGCGATGGCGGCGAGCAGCAGGCGGGTCATGGGCGTCACGCTATAGCATCGAGCCCGACCGGCACAGCGGCAATCAGGCCGCGTAGCGCGTTGCCGATCAGAAATCCGTCGGCCAGATCGTCGGGCCGCAGATCGGCCTCGATCGCACGGCCGTCCTCGATCAGGCGGCGACGCAGGATGCCCGGCAGCAGGCCGCGCGTCGCGGGCGGAGTCAGCAGGCGCCCGTCGCGTTCGACGAACAGCGATGTGAAACTGCCTTCGGTCAGGTAGCCTGCGGGGTCGACGAACACGACCTCGAACGTGCCGGCCGCGCTACGGGCGGTGTCGTAGAAGCCGCGATCGCTGGTCTTGTGGCGCAGGCGGAAGTCGCACGTATCGACCGGCAGCGGGACGATAGCGACCGGCACCGGTTCGGCGTGCGTGTCGGGCAGGGGAGCGACCTGGACCGCGACCGTCCCATCGCTGGCGAGCGCCAAGCGCACGCGCACAGGTTGCTCCAGACCGGCGACGGCGCCGTCCAACTGCGTGGTCAAATCGGCGGGCACCTCGAAACCCAGCGTCGCGGACGATGCGGCGAGGCGCGCCAGATGCAGGTCACGATCGACGATGCCATGGCCGGGCACAGCCTTCATCGTCTCGATCAGGTCGAACCGGTGGTCAGTGTGCGTCACGAACCGCGCCTTCAACAGGCACTCGCGCCATTCGGCGTCAGCCGTGCTGTCGGCGACCACCGCCGAACCCAGTCCTAGCGTCGCGGTCCGCCCAGGCGTCTCGGCGGCCGGCATCGTCAGCGTGCGGATGGCGACGTTGAACGCGGAATCGTCGTTCGGGCCGATCCAGCCGATCGATCCGGTGTAGAGCCCGCGGGCGTCCGGTTCGACCATGCGGATGACCTCCATCGCGCGGATCTTGGGCGCGCCGGTGATCGATCCGCACGGGAACAGCGCGCGCAGGGTCGTGACCGCATCGGCGTCGGGCAGGCTGTCGGCGACGACGGTCGAGGTCAGTGTGTGGAGCGTGGGGTAGGTTTCGACCGTGAACAGGTCGGGCACGCGGACGCTGCCCGGCACCGCCACGCGCGACAGGTCGTTTCGCAGCAGATCGACGATCATCAGGTTCTCGGCGCGCTCCTTGGGATCAGCGGCGAGGGAAGCGGCCGACGCTGCATCCGCGGCCGGATCGGCGGCGCGCGGGGCAGTGCCCTTCATCGGCCGTGCGGTGATGCGGCCGCCTTCGCGGGTGAAGAACAGCTCGGGCGAGGCGGAGAGAATCCAGTGGTCGCCGGTATGGATGACGCCGCCCCAGCCCGCCGAGCTGCTGCCGCGCAGCCGGGCGTAGAGCGCCAGCGGATCGCCCGCCACCGTGACATCGGCGCGAAAACTGAGGTTCGCCTGATAGATGTCGCCGGCGCGGATGAATTCGGCGACCCGCTCGAACGCCTCGGCATAGTCCGCGGACGTCACCCGCGGCACGACCGGCCCCGCCCAGGCGCCGCGCGGATCGGGCAGGGCGGCGGCCAGCGTTTCGGATGCGATCCGCTCGACCCGGTCGAACACGCCGAACCACAGCGCGGGCGGGTCCGTCGCGGCACGCCCGCGGGCCAGCGCACGCAGACGCGGCTCCAGCCCCAGCCCGGCTTCGTACCCAAGGAAGCCCGCGAGTTGGCGTCCGTCGCGCACCGCCACGCGCACCCGCGCCAGCGCGTCGTCGATCGTGTCGCTATCGTCCGTCCGGATGATCGCGACCGGATCGCGGAACAGTCGCGCCGGCGCACCGCCCGGTCGACAGTCGTCCAGCAGCACGAACGGCGATCCGTCGCGCAGGGCCGCTACCAACTCGGTCGTGTCGGTCTTCGTCATGCCCGACCGAAGGCGTGTCAGGCGCGCTGCGCGTCGCTGACCGCGTCGGCGGCGCGCAGGGCCGCCAGCAGCCGAGTCAGATGCGCCGCGTTGCGGACCTCGACCTCGATCGCGTTGGTGTGGAACGTCGTGTCGCGATCGTCCATGCGCAGGCCCAGGATGTTCGCCTTGTGCGCGCCGATGACGGTCGCCACCGCGCCCAGCGCGCCGGGTTCGTTCTTCAACGTAACGTTGATCCGGGCGATACCGCCCTCCGCCGTGTCACCCCAGGCCAGATCGACCCAGTCTTCCACGTCGACGCCACCGTCCTCGCCGATCTGCGGGCAGGCGATGTCGTGGACGACGATACCTTCGCCTTCGCGCCGGATACCGACGATGCGGTCGCCGGGGACCGGGCGGCAGCACTGCGCCAGGTCGAACGCCACCCCCGGCGTCAGCCCGGTGATGGTTATCGCGTGGCGCTGCGGCGGGGCCTTGTGCGCGTCCTCGCCGCCGGCCGATCCGGGCATCAGCGCTTCCATCACTTCGGCATCCGACAGCTTGCGCAGCGCGATCGCCTCCAGCAGCGCATCCATATCGGTCAGCTTCAGGCGGCGGATCGCGGGCTTTATCGCATCGGCGCCGATCGCGACCGGCAGGCGCTGCACGATGTCGTCGTACAGCTTGCGCCCGAGCTCCAGTCGCTCGGCGCGTTCCTTGTGGCGCAGGTGGCGGCGGATCGCCGCGCGCGCCTTGCCGGTGACGGCGAAACTCATCCAGTTGGCCTGCGGCATCTGCCCCTTCGACCGCAGGATCTGCACGCTGTCGCCGTTTTGAATCTCGGTGCGCAGCGGCACGACCCGGCCGTTGATCTTCGCGCCCACCGCCTGGTCCCCCAGATCGGTGTGGACGCCGTAGGCGAAATCGATCGGCGTCGCGCCCTTGGGCAGCTGAATCAGCTCGCCCTTGGGGCTGAAGGCGAAGATGCGGTCGGCGTACATCGCCATCCGCGTGTGTTCTAGCAGTTCCTCGGGGCTTTCGGCTGCCTCCAGGATTTCGACCAGGTCGCTGATCCACGGCACCTGCGTGTCGGGGCGCACCGCGTCCTGCTTGTACGCCCAGTGCGCGGCGATGCCATATTCGGCCTGCGCGTGCATCGCCTGCGTGCGAATCTGGATTTCGATGCGCGTATTCTCGCCGATGAACACCGATGTGTGGAGCGAGCGATAGCCGTTGCGCTTGGGCGTCGAGATGTAATCCTTGAACCGCCCCGGCACCATCGGCCATTTGCGGTGGATGACGCCAAGTGCCCGGTAGCATTCCTCCTCGGTCGCGACGATCGCGCGGAAGGCCATGACGTCGGAGAGCTGTTCCAGGCTGACGTGGCGTTCCGACATCTTGCGCCAGATCGAATAGGGATGTTTCTGGCGCCCGCCGACATCGGCCTCGATCCCGGCGCGCTTCAGCAGCGTGTGCACGGTTTCGCCGATCTTCTCGATCCGGTGGCCTTCCTCGGCCAGTGCCGCCAGCCGCTTGACGATCGACTGGTACGCCTCGGGCTCGAGTTCGCGGAAGGCGAGCGTCTGCATCTCCTTCATGAACTCGTACATGCCGATCCGCTCCGCGAGCGGTGCGTAGATGTCCATCGTCTCCTTGGCGATGCGCCGGCGCTTCTCGGGCTTCGATATGAAGTGCAGCGTGCGCATGTTGTGCAGGCGATCGGCCAGCTTCACCAGCAGCACGCGGATGTCGTCGGACATCGCCAGCAGGAACTTGCGCAGGTTCTCCGCCGCGCGCTGCGTATCGGTCTGCGCCTCGATCTTGCTGAGCTTGGTCACCCCGTCGACCATGCGCGCGACGTTGGCGCCGAACAGCCGCTCGATCTCCTGCGGGGTCGCGACCGTATCCTCCACCGTGTCGTGGAGGATGGCGGTGGTGATCGTCTCGTCATCGAGATGCAGGTCGGTCAGGATGCCCGCGACCTCGATCGGGTGGCTGAAATACGGGTCGCCGCTGGCGCGCTTCTGCGTCCCGTGCGCCTTCACGGAAAACACATAGGCGCGGTTCAGCATGGCCTCATCGGCCTGCGGATCGTAGCTCAGGACCCGATCGACGAGTTCATATTGGCGCAGCACGTCGCTCAAGATGGGGCGTGCCGGCGCTGCATTGCAACGCTTTTATGCGTCAGCGGGCGCGCGCGTTGCATTTGGCGAGCGCCTCGTCGCCGAACGCGGTGCCGCCGGCCGAAAAGCTGGCGAGCGCACCGACGCGCTGGACGACCAGTTCGCACAGGACCGCATCGCGTTCCCCGGCCCGTGCGGCGGTGCAGGTGCCATCGACGCACTTCCACATGGTCGATCGGGTCACGACGCTCGACTTTGCGAACGCGGCTTTGGGCGTCGCGCTGTAGTAATTGGCTTGGGCCAGCGCGGGGGCGGCGGACGTCAGCGTGACAAGGGCGGCAGCGATTCCGGCGACGATCTTCATCGAACAAACATCCTTGTGCGTGGGGTTTCGCACCGCGCCTAGCGAACAGATATGTAAGTTGCAATCAGAAACCTATGCTGTCACGCAGCACGATATTTGTTTCGAGTTTCCGCTACTTTACGGATAGGGTCCGCCGATGGTGTCGAAAGTGCGAGAGCCGCTGCGGGAACTGGCGGCGACGTGCAGCCTGCCCGCCGCGCTGGAGGCGATGGGCGAACGCTGGGCGTTCCTGATCCTGCGCGCGGCCTTCAACGGCTATCATCACTTCGAGGAATTCCAGTCCGAACTGGGCATCGCGCGCAACATCCTGGCCAACCGGCTGGCGCGCTTCGTCGACCACGGCATTCTGGAACGTCGCGCGATGGCCGACGATCGCCGCAAGATCGAATATCGCCTGACGGACAAGGGGCACGCGCTGCTGCCCGCGATGGTCGCGCTCCGGCAATGGGGCGAGCGGTGGGAAACCGGCAAGCCCGCCGACCCCGTGCTGGTCGATGCCCGCGACGGGCAGCCGATCCGGGCTGTGCGGGTGCTGAGCCGTGATGGGCGGGAGCTGGAAAAGGACGACCTCAGGTGGGTGCTCCGCGAAGAGCTGGAGCGGGGCGGGGAGCGGGCGGCCGGCGATTTGCGTTAGCAAATCGTCGACTCGCCGCGGCGGGCGTCGGTGGCGGTACTAGCCAAATCCCGTTCGTGCTGCGCTTGGCGAAGCACCGGTCTCTGTGCCGTAAACGCGCAGCGGGCGTGTCGCGGTACGGCCCTTCGACAGGCTCAGGGCGACCGGAATTGGAAAAGCGTTTTCGCGCCCCGTCACAGCATCAACCGCACGCCGACGATCGCCAGCACCGTCGCCAGCACCGGCGCCAGCGCGCGATCGGACACGCGGGCGGCAACCAGGCTGCCGACGATGATCCCCGGCACCGACCCGATCAGCAGTGAGGCGAGCAGCATCAGGTCGACCGATCCCAGCATCCAGTGACCGATCCCGGCGATCAGCGTCAGCGGCACCGCATGCGCAATGTCGGACCCGACCAGCCGATTCACCGGCAAAGCGGGGTAGAGCAGCAGCAACGCCGTCATCCCCAGCGCGCCCGCCCCGACCGACGTCAGCGACACGAGCACGCCCAGCACCACGCCGACGATCGTCGTCACGATCGCGACGCGCCGCTCGCCCATCGGCGGGAACCGCGCGATCCACGCGGTGATCCGCCCGCGCAGCAGGGTTGCCAGCGCCGACAGCAATAGCGTGACGCCCAGCAGTACGCTGACGACATGGCCCGTATCGGCTTTTCCGACGCCTGCACGCTGCAGCAGGATCAACGTGACGATCGTCGCGGGCAGGCTGCCCGTCGCCAGCCGTCGGACCACTCGCCAGTCGACCGTCCCGCGCCACCCATGCACTGCGGTCCCGACCGTCTTGGTCGCCGCGGCATACAACAGGTCCGTCCCGACCGCGGTGACCGGGTGGAATCCGAAGGCGAGCACCAGCAGCGGCGTCATCAGCGATCCGCCGCCGACACCGGTCAGCCCGACGATCATGCCGACCACGATGCCGGCCAGCGAATAGAGCGGATCGATCGCGGTCATGCGCGTCGGTGTGGCGCAGCGGTGGATGGCGCGCCAGAGAGTTTTTGTTTGTGGAAGGGCGAGGTGTGGCGCTCCTCTCCTGCGCGGGAACGACGGCAGGGGGTAACGGCGTCCCGCCTAACTCGCCGCCTTCGTGCCCGTATTCACACCCATCGACTGGAGGTATTTCTTCACGTTGCGCGCTGCCTGGCGCAGCCGCTGCTCGTTCTCCACTAGCGCGATGCGAACGAACCCTTCGCCGTCCTCGCCATAGCCGACGCCGGGAGCGACCGCGACCTTGGCATGGGTCAGCAGCTGCTTGGAGAATTCGAGGCTGCCCATGTCCTTCAGGGCCGGCGGCAGCGGGGCCCACGCGAACATCGACGCCTTGGGCGCGGGGATGTCCCAACCGGCGCGGCCGAAGCTTTCGACCAGCACGTCGCGGCGCTTGTGATACAGCTCGCGATTCCGCGCGACGATGTCCTGCGGGCCGTTCAGCGCCGCACACGCCGCTGCCTGGATCGGCGTGAACGCGCCGTAGTCGAGGTACGACTTCACCCGCGTCAGCGCCGCGATCAGCGTCGGGTTGCCGACCGCGAAGCCGATCCGCCAGCCGGCCATCGAATAGGTCTTCGAAAGCGACGTGAATTCGACCGCGACATCCTTGGCGCCCGGCACCTGGAGGATCGAGGGCGTCGGATTGCCGTCGTAGTAGAGCTCGGAATAGGCCAGGTCGCTCAGCACCCAGACCTTGTTCTCCTTCGCCCAGGCGACCAGCCGTTCGTAGAAGGCGAGGTCGACCGTCTCGGCGGTCGGGTTCGACGGATAGCCGACGACCAGCACGCTCGGCCGCGGCACGGTAAACGCCATCGCGCGGTCGAGCGCTTCCCAATATTTCTCGTCGGGCGTCGTCGGAACCGAACGGATCGTGGCGCCGGCGATGATGAAGCCGAACATGTGGATCGGGTAGCTGGGGTTCGGGGCCAGCACGACGTCGCCCGGCGCGGTGATCGCGGTCGCCAGGCTGGCGAGCCCCTCCTTCGACCCCATCGTCACGACGACCTCGGTTTCGGGATTGAGATCGACGCCGAAGCGGCGGCCGTAATAGTTCGCCTGGGCGCGCCGCAGCCCCGGGATCCCCTTCGACTGCGAATAGCCGTGCGCGTCCGGCTTCATCGCGACTTCGCACAGCTTTTCGAGCACGTGCGGCGGGGGCGGCAGGTCGGGGTTGCCCATGCCCAGGTCGATGATGTCCTCTCCGCCTGCACGTGCCGCTGCCCGCATCGCGTTGACTTCGGCGATGACGTAGGGCGGCAGGCGCTTCATGCGGTAGAATTCTTCGGACATCTCGTCTCCCTTTCGATTGGCGCCTCCCTACGCCATTCGGACGCATCCGGGAATGACGTGCGTGCGAAGCGGCGCTAGAACGTGCTCGACAGACGGAGAGGACGCCCATGCCCGACACCACCCAGCCGACCGTGCCGAGCCTTGCCGACATGCAGCATTGGACCTGGGTGCTGGGCCGCGCACAGCAGATGATGCTGGAGGCGGGGATCGACGCGGTCCAGTCGGCGCCCAAGATCCTGACGCCCGCCATCCCGGCAATGGCGATCGACCCGCAGCAGATGTTGCAGGCCTCGGCCGATTTCTGGACCGACACGATGAAGCTGTGGCAACGCTTCCTCGATCCCGCCGCTGCCGAGCCGTTCGCCGAGACGCCTGAACAGGCGCGAGACAAGCGGTTCAAGGCGCCCGAATGGCGCGAGCAGCCGGTGTTCGATTTCCTGCGCCAGAGCTATCTGACGATCGCCGAGCATCTGCTGAAGTCGGTCGACCAGGTCGAGGGCATCGATGACGCGCAGCGCGAACGCCTGCGCTTCGCGACGCGCGGCTTCGTCGATGCGATGAGCCCGTCGAACTTCGCCGCGACCAACCCGCAGGTCATCGCGAAAGCCATCGAGACGCGCGGCGAGAGCCTGCTGAAGGGCCTGCAGAACATGCTGGGCGACATCCAGCGCGGGCAGTTGACCCACACCGATACGGACGCGTTCGAGGTCGGGCGCAACATCGCGACGACGCCGGGCAAGGTCGTCCACCGCACGCCGCTGTACGAACTGATCCAATATACGCCGACGACCGACAAGGTGCTGGAGACGCCGCTGGTCATCTTTCCGCCATGGATCAATCGCTTCTACATCCTCGACCTGACGCCGGAGAAGAGCTTCATCGGCTGGGCGGTGGCGCAGGGCCTGAGCGTCTTCGTCGTGTCGTGGAAGTCGGCCGACGCGAGCCTCGCCGACATCCAGTGGGATGATTACGTCGCCGCGCAGCTGGATGCGATCGACACGATTCGCGACCTGCTCGACGTGCCGTCCGTCCACACGATCGGCTATTGCGTGGCCGGCACGACGCTCGCCGCGACGCTGTCGGTGCTGGCGGCGCGGGGGCAGGCGGAGAAGGCGGCGAGTGCCACCTTCTTCACCGCGCAGGTCGATTTCTGTGGTGCGGGCGAATTGCAGCATTTCGTCGACGACGAACAGCTGGCGATGATCCGCAGCCTAGCGACCGACGGTTATCTCGACGGGCGCTACATGGCGGTGACGTTCAACCTGCTGCGCGGGCGCGACCTGATCTGGAATTACGTCAGCAACAACTACCTGATGGGCCAGGACTATGCGCCGTTTGACCTGCTGCACTGGAACGGCGACGTCACCAACCTGCCGGCGGGCTGGCACCAGAGCTATCTGACCGACCTGTACCGAGACAACCGGCTGGTCGTGCCGGGGTCGTTGAGCGTGCTCGGCGTGCCGCTCGACCTGACCCGCGTAAAGACGCCGACCTATGTCCAGGCGGGGCGCGAGGACCATATCGCGCCGGCCGACAGCGTGTGGAAGATCACGCATCATTTCGCCGGGCCGCTGAAGTTCGTGCTGGCGGGCTCGGGCCATATCGCCGGGGTCGTCAATCCGCCGGCGGCAGGCAAATACCAGTATTGGACCAATCCGGCGAAGGTGGAGTCGCTGGCCGAGTTCGTCGCCGGCGCGACCGAGACCAAGGGCAGCTGGTGGCCGGATTGGATCGACTGGGTCCGCGCGCTAGGCGACAAGATGGTCAAGGTTCGCGGTGCGCGGGTGCCGGGGAAGGGCGGGCGTCCGGCGCTGGCCGATGCTCCGGGGGAGTATGTCCGCGCCCGCTGACACCGTGGAGTCCGGCCGCTTTTATTCGTGAGAACCGGTTATGCTGCGGCGCACAAAAATCCGCTTGTAATCGCGTGTTTCGCCGCTTATTTGTGCACTGCAACAAAACTGCGAGTGCATGATGGCGAGCAAGACTCCGAAGACCGCGCCGACGACGCCTGGCAAGGCGGTTGCCGGTGTCGCGAACGCGGTGACCAAAACCGCAATCACGCAGGCCGAAGCGACCAAGCCGGTCGCCACGGCTGCGGCTAAGGCGGCGACTGCGCCCGTCGCTGCGGCGGCGAAGGTCGCCCAACCGGTTGCCAAGGCGATCGAGCCGGCGAAGCCTGCCGCGCCTCCCGACGTGAAGGCGGCCATGATCGAGGCTCCGGCCAAGGTCGCCGCCGCCGTCAAGGCGCCCGTCGCTACGGCGAAAGCCGCCAGGCGCACGGTGGCGAAGGCCGTCAAGCCCGTCGCCAAGGCGGTCAAGACCGCCATCGTCGAACCCGTTAAGAAGGCGGTCGAAACCGCCGTTACCGCGACCCCCGAGGTCGCTCCAACGCAGAAGAAGGACGTGACTTTCATGGCTACCAAGTTCGAAACCCCGAAGATGTTCAACGACGTCAGCGAGCGCGCCAAGGCGATGTTCTCGAAGAGCCAGACCAGCGTCGCCGACATGGGCGAATTCGGTAAGGGCAACGTCGAAGCGATGGTCGAGGCCGGCAAGATCGCTGCCAAGGGCATGGAAACGCTCGGCCAGGACGCCGCCGACTACACGCGCCGCTCGTTCGAGGGCATGACGGCCGCGCTGAAGAGCCTGTCGTCGGTCAAGTCGCCGACCGAATTCTTCCAGCTGCAGAGCGAGTATGTCCGCTCGGCATTCGACCAGGCGGTTGCCCAGTCGTCGAAGACGACCGAAGCGATGATCAAGCTGACCAGCGATGCCGCGCAGCCGCTGTCGAACCGCTTCGCCGTTGCGGTCGAGAAGGTGAAGACCGCCGCGTAAGTGCAGGCAGTGCCGGTGACGGCATTCCGGGATCAGGGGCGGGCGCCACGCGGCGGCCGCCCCTTTTTCATGGATAATGCCTGCGCATCAGGGTTGTCCGCAGCGGCCCCTGCGCATATTTTACCGCCCGTGACGCATAACCTCTCTCCCATCGCCGCTTCCGGCCAGCGCCCCGACGACGACGACGGCGGCACCAACATCGGCGTCGCGACCAAGACCCGCGCCAAGACCAAGAAGCCCACGCCCTATCGCGTACTGATGCTGAACGACGATTACACGCCGATGGAATTCGTCGTCCTGGTCCTCCAGCGCTTCTTCCGCATGGATATGGACCAGGCGACGCAAGTGATGTTGCACGTCCACCAGAAGGGCGTCGGCGTGTGCGGGACGTTCAGCTACGAAGTCGCCGAGACCAAGGTCGGCCAGGTCATGGACTTCGCCAAGCAGAACCAGCACCCGCTGCAATGCACGCTGGAGAAGGCATAGCGGGCGGCCGGCGGCTTTGCGTTAGCAAAGTCGCGGACTCGCCACGGCGGGCAGCGGGGCGGCGAAGCCGTCCCGTCTGACGGCGTGGCGGGAGAGTCGGCGCGCTGGAAGCCCCGACCGACAACGCGGCTTTGCCGCGGCGCTCTTCCCGCTCTCATGCTGGTTCGTGCTGAACTCTTCCAGGCTAGGTTCTGCAATGCGCCCGCGTACCGCCCGCGGCACGAAGTACGGTGCTTCGACAAGCTCAGCACGAACGGACGTTGGGCTGTCTTTCCTCTTCCCTTGTCAATCCCGGGGAGGCGGGGCTGACGGACAGCCGTGCAGTGCGCCGAAACCTATCGAAAACTCTGCCGCGCCATCGCAGCGACCATCGCCACCGCCAGCACCGCGCCCCCGACGCCGCCGATCGCGCCGTACACCCACGGATCGGGCGACTGAAATACCTTCACCTGCAACAGCCAGGGAAAGTAATCCGCCTTGTCCGTTCGCGCGATCGCGACCGATAGCGCGACCAGGACGCCGGCGATGCGGACGCCCAGCGGCACGACGAAACTGGCGAAGCGCAGCGCCGTCCACAGCAGGATGACGCTGAACAGCCCGCTGGCGACAAGCATCGCGGCGGTTCGATCCAGGACCATACGCCACGGGATCGTGCCGACCGGCATGGTACCGCGGATCGATCCGGCCAGCGCCGCCGCTGCGGTGGCAAAGGCAAGCATCAGCAGCGTCATGCCGACGATGACCGCGACCGTCACCACCAGCTTTGCCGCGAACAGCTGCCAGCGGCGGATCGGCAGGGTCAGCAGGTGATCCCACCCGCGCGAGCGATGTTCGATCTGGCCGACGAGCGCCACGAAGGCGGCGATCGTCATCGGCATCAGGAACAGCGACCAGACGGGCAAGGAGAAGCTGAGGTAGATGCTGCCCCAGGCGGGCACCTTGCGGCTGCCGATCATGCCCAGGAAGACCAGCAGCGCTGGCAGCGCGGGGGCGACGACCGCCAGCAGCAGCGCGAGCGACCCGCGCAGCTTCGTCACCTCGGCGTATAGCAGGACGATCATGCCGCCTCCTCACGTGCGACCGTGTCGCGGTACAGCCCCTCCAGCGAGCGCGTTTCAGGCACCGCACCGAACACCTCGATCCCGGCACCGACCAGATGGCGCAGGGCCGCGGCGATCACGGCGCGCATCGCGTCGGGATCGCCGGCGAGGACCAGTGCATCGCCGTCGATCGTCGCATCCAGCCCGGCCGCGTTCAGCAGCGCCGCCCCGCGAACCGCGTCGCCAAGCGCGATCCGCACCGTCTGCGCGGTGCCGATCAGCGTGCGGACCTCGCCTTGCAGCACCAGCCGTCCGCGCCGCATCATGCCCATATGCGTCGCCATCTGCTCGACTTCGCTCAACAGGTGGCTGGACACGAACACGGTGCAGCCGCTCGCCTGCGGCAAGGTGCGGATCAGGTCGCGCATGGCGATGATACCGTCCGGATCCAGGCCGTTGGTCGGTTCGTCCAGCAGCAACAGCTCCGGCCGGCCGAGCAGGGCACGGGCAAGCGCCAGACGCTGCTTCATCCCCAGCGAATAGGTGCCCGCCCGCCGCTTCGCCGCGTCGGTCAGGTCCACGAGGTCCAGCACACGGTCGATTTCCGACGCCGGTAGATCGCGCAGGCGCCGCGTGAGGTCCAGGTTGGTGCGCCCGCTCAGGTGATCGTACAGCCCCGGCGTCTCGATAAACGCCCCGATCCGCGCCAGCGCGGCGCGCGCATCGCCGGGCATGGCATGGCCCAGCAACTGCACGTCGCCCGCATCGGGCCGCATCAGCCCCAGCAGCAATCGCATGGTCGTCGTCTTGCCGGCACCGTTGGGGCCCAGGAAGCCATAGACCGACCCCGCCGGCACCGCGAGCGCGACATCGTCGACGACGCAGGCACCACCGAGCGACTTGGTCAGCCCGGTGGTCGCGATCGCCAGCCGGGGTGCGCTCACCGCGTCGCCGCCACCGCGTACAGCGCGATCGCCGCGGCGTTCGACACGTTCAGGCTTTCGACCTTGTCGGAAATCGGCAGGCGCGCGAGCTGGTCGCAGTGCGCCTCGACATTCTGGCGCATCCCTTCGCCTTCGGACCCGAGCACGAGCGCGACCTTGCGGATGCCCAGCGCCTCGCTGAGCGTCGCGGTGCCGGCGCCGGTCAGGCCGATGCGCCAGTATCCCGCTTCCGATATCTCCTCCAGCGCGCGCGCCAGGTTGACGACGCGGACCCACGGCACGGTTTCCAGCGTGCCCGAGGCGGAGCGGGCCAGCGCGCCGGATTCGGGTGGCGCGTGGCGATCCTGGGTGACGATGCCGAGTGCGTCGAACGCCGCGGCCGAACGCAGCACGGCGCCGACGTTGTGCGGGTCGGTCACCTGGTCGAGCACGATGATCGGCCGTTCGTCATCCGACCCTTGCGCCAGCAGGTCGCCCAGCCAGATGTCCTCCAGCGGATCGACCTCCGCCACCAGCCCCTGGTGCGGCGCGTCGCTCGGCACCAGCCGTGCCAGGTCCTGCGCATCGGCGATCAGCAGCGGGATCGACGGGTCGGGCTTGCCGAGCAGCCCGACCGCATCGGGTGTCGCCCAGATCTTGCGGATGCGGCGTTCCGGGTTGGCGAGCGCCGCCAGTACCGGGTGGCGCCCCCAGAACCGGGGACGCGACGATGCGGCGGACTTGCCCGGGCGGTGCCCGGTCTTGGGCGGGCGGCGGCTCACCGGTCTTCGTCCGGATCGGCGTAGGCGAACGGATCGGTGACCTTGGGCTGCTGCGGCAGCGGCCCGCGCGGCAGCGGCTTGTCGGCGTTGGCGGCCTGCAGCAGCATTCCGGCCAGCACGATCGATCCCTGGCGCATGTCGTCACCCTTCAGCTTGTCGAACGTGTCGGCGCTGGAGTGGTGGGTGCGCGAATCATAATCCAGCGGATCCTGGATGAACTGGAACCCGGGCACGCCGACCGCCTGCATGAACACATGGTCGGTGCCGCCGGTCTTGGAAATCACGACGTCCTTGGCGCCCATGCTGGCGAACGGGCTGAGCCATTCGCGCAGGATCGGTGCCGCCGCGATATTCTGTTCGGCATAGATGCCGCGCAGCTTGCCCCCGCCGTTGTCGATGTTGAAATACGCCGCCAGGTCGTTGTAGCCCGGCTGCGGCGTCACCGGCCAGCGGTTGCCCCAGCCCATGTAGCGGTCGAGCCCGGTCTGCGTGTTCGTGCCCGTCCCGCGCGTCGCCAGATGCTTCTCGACATAGGCCAGGCTGCCGAGGATGCCCTGTTCCTCGCCCGACCAGAGCGCGAAGCGGATGGTGCGCTTCGGGCGCACGTTCATCTTGGACAGGATGCGTGCGGCCTCCATCACCATCATCACGCCCGCGCCGTCGTCGGTCGCGCCGTCGCCGGCGACCCAGCTGTCGAGGTGCCCGCCGGCCATGACATAGCCGGCTTTGGGATCAGTGCCGGGGATTTCGGCGATGATGTTGTACGCCTGGCGATCGCTGTCGTCGAAACGGACGTCGCTCATCACTTCCAGCGTCGGCGCGGGGCCGGCCTTGGCGATGCGGGCCAGGCGGCGATAGTCCTCGGCCGCCAGCTGGATGCCGGGGAGGGGGGAGGTATCGCCGACGCCGAACAGATAGCCTTCGCCGTGGACCAGCATCCCGTCACGGTAGCTTTCGGTGGCATAGGCGACCGCGCCCTCGGCCTTGAGGAACGCGACGAGCTTCTTGGCGAAGTCGTTGCGCTTCATGCGGCGATCGGCGGCTTCGGGGTCGTAGCGCGGCTGGCGGAAGGTATCGAGCTTGGCGATCTGGTCGCCGGTCAGCCGCTCGAACGGGGCGTCGGTTTCCTCCGACCCGTTGGTCGGGCGCGAGATCATGACGATCTTGCCGGAAAGTTTGCCGCGCCACTTGTCGAAATGGCGCTCGGCCGAGATCGGCGCGACGATGACCGGTGCGGTAATCGTGCCGTTCGTGCCCGGCGTCCAGGCGATGGGGATCGCGGTCAGCTGGAGCGGGCGCGGGCTGACCATGCGGACGCTGGCGCGCTCGATCGACCAGCCGCGGCCGAAGTCGAAGCCTTCCTTGTGGACGTTCTTCAGGCCCCAGTCGCGGAACTTGTCCATCGTCCAGGCTTCGGCCTTGCGCATACCGGGCGAGTTGGTCAGGCGCGGGCCGATCATGTCCATCAGATACTGGCTGTTGACCATGACCTCGGACTGGTTGGTGCCTTCGTCGATGATCCGCTGGATCTGCGTGCGGTCGACCGTCTGCGCCGTGGCGGGCAGGGCGGCGGCAAGCGAAGTGGTGGCGGCGAGCGCGAGTGCCAAGCGGCGCATGGATGTCCCCTTTGTCGAATTTTTCGAGCTGCCACTCTGCTATGCGGGGGACGGGCGGGGCGCAAGGCAACTCGCATCGCACAAAGGTGCGTTGACAGCACGCATCCGCTTGGGCATTGGGCGCGCCTCGCTTCACCACGAGCGACCGCTTCTTACCGGAAGCGCAGACCTGATGGACAGGTGGCCGAGTGGTTAAAGGCAGCAGACTGTAAATCTGCCCGGGTTTCCCGTACGCTGGTTCGAATCCAGCCCTGTCCACCAGTTTTACGGAGCAGAAATCGCGCGGGGCGCGATTTCCCGTAAAACTCCCGGAGCGCCAGCGAAGGGCTTCTTCCCCCCGATCCGCCCTTCACTGGTGCCGGAAAAGCTTCTCGAAGCCTGCGTTTTCCTTCGTCATCTTGGCGACCTTGCGCAGATAGGTGCGGACGTGGCGGTCGAACCGGATGTCGTCGTGCAGCCCGGTCGCGGGATAGTCGTCCTGGCCGATCAGTGCCTTCAGCCGCGCGGCGAACGCGACCCGGTCGTCGACGCTGTCATCGCCCTTCAAGGTGCGGCAGACCCATTCCTCGGCCGCGGCCTTGTCGAAATCGTCGCGCGCTTCGTACCCGCGCCGGTCCGCCGCCGCCTGATCGAGCCGCGCCGCCGCGTGCCGACGCTCCAGCCAGGTGCGGACCACCGCTGCGTCCCAGGGTTTCGTCGGTGTCGTCATCGTTCATTTCCCCGGCGGTGCGCGGTGGTTTGCATAGGACGTAGCGGATCGCTCGGCTACAGGGGGCGGCGAGACGACAGGTGAAGCGAGCCATGGCCAGACGTTCGAAGCAGGACCCCTATGATCACCTGAAGCCGGAGGACGACGCCCCGGCCGCTCCGGTGCCCTGCTGGCTATGCGGCCGACCGACCGGCAGCACGATCGTCTGGCATCATCCCGTGCCCAAGAGCCGCGGCGGCAAGGACGTGGTGCCGATGCACCCGATCTGCCAGCAGACGCTGATCGCCAACTTCACCAATTCCGAGCTGCAACGGCACGGGATGGACGTGACCGGCCTGCTGGATAACCCGAACATCCGGAAATTCGTCGACTGGGTCGCGAAGAAGGACCCCGACTTCACCGCGACGCTGACGAAGAAGCAGCGCTAGCTTATCTTCCCCCGCGCATAATCCTGCGTGCCTACGGTGATGGCGTGATCGTCCTTCAGCACCGCATCGACCGGGATTGCCGGCTTGCCGACGATCTCGTCGTACAGCGGCGCGAAGTCGGTTTCGACGGTCTGGCGCAGCAGGTCGTCGAAGCTGTCGATGACGAAGTACGTCTGCTGGAAATCGTCGATCCGGTAGTCGGTCTGCATCACCCGCTTCATGTCGAAGCCGATGCGGTTGGGACTAGGGTCGTCGAGCGCGAACTTCGATTCGGAAAAGCTGGAGACGATGCCCGCGCCGTAGATGCGCAGCCCCTCGGGCTCGGCGACCAGGCCGAATTCGACGGTGTACCAGTAGAGGCGCGCGAGCTGCTTCAGCGACCCCAGTTCCAGCGCGCGCAGGCCGCCGCGGCCGTAGGCGGCGAGGTAATCGGCGAAGACCGGGTCGGCCAGCATCGGGACATGGCCGAACACGTCGTGGAAGACGTCGGGCTCCTGGAGGTAATCGAGCTGGTCGGGCCGGCGGATGAAATTGCCCGCGACGAAGCGGCGGTTGGCCATATGGTCGAAGAACACGTCGTCGGGGACCAGGCCGGGGACGGCGACGACGCTCCAGCCGGTCAGGTCGGTCAGCCGCGCGCTCAGTTCCTCGAAATCGGGGATGCCCGGCTTCGACAGCTTCAGCACGTCCAACCCGCGCAGGAACGCTTCGGACGCACGACCGGGCAGCAGTTTCGCCTGGCGCTCGAACAGCGTATCCCAGGTGGCATGTTCCTCGGCCGTATAGTGCGACCACTCCTGCGGGATCGTCCAGTCGGCGTTGGCGCCCGGCGGCGGGGCGGCGAGTACGTGGGTGTCGTCGGCCATGACCAGGGATTAGCATAGTTGCAAATGATACGATACCGCGCGTTTCGCTGGCTCCTCGCGCTGCCGCTGATCGCGATCGCGCTGTGGGCGACGGCGGCGGCGGTCGGCGGATGGTGGCCGGTCAACCGCGACTGGCGCCAGGCCGGCACGGGCATCCGCATCTACGTGATCGACAACGGCATCCACACCGGGATCGTCCTGCCGGCGGACGGATGGGGGGACATCGTCCGCCCGCGCGACTTCGCCGATCCGCGCTATGCCTGGCACCGCTGGCGCAGCTTCGGCTGGGGCGATCGCGCCTTTTACGTAGAGACGCCGACGTGGCGCGACCTGCGGCCGATGACGGTGATTCGCGCGGCATTGGGCAGCGAGCGCACGGTGATGCACGTCGATGCGCTGGCCGAGCCGGTGCCGGGCCCCGACGTGCGCTCGGTCATCCTGCGGCCGGAGGAATTCGCCCGACTGAGTGCGTTCATCCGCGCGAGCTTCGCCGGCGGGGCCACGACCGCGGGCTATGGCCCGGACGATGTCTTCTATCCCGCGCACGGCCGCTACAGCGCGATCCGCACCTGCAATAGCTGGACCGGGGAAGCGCTGCGCCACGCGGGCGTCCGTACGGCCGCGTGGACGCCAACTTCCGCCAGCGTCATGCGTTGGTTGCCGCAATGACCGCGCTCCTGCCCCCGCCGCCGCTGACCCTGACCTTTCGCGAATGGCCGCGCGCGGCAATGACGGTCGCGCGGCTGGCGCTGCGCTGGCGGCGGCTGGATGCGGGCCAGTCCGGTGACGGGCGGCCGGTGATGATCCTGCCGGGGATGTTCAACAGCGACCGGTCGAACGTCGCGCTGCGCACCTACCTGCGTCGGATCGGCCACGACGCGCGCGGCTGGGGGCTGGGGCGCAACTTCGGGTCGCGGACGGTGGGGATGGAGGCCGAGCGGCTGGTCGCACAGGTCGCATCGCTGGCGGCCGAGGCGGGGCAGCCGGTGACGCTGGTCGGCGTGTCGCTGGGCGGCATCATGGCGCGGCTGGTCGCGCACCGCCGGCCCGATCTGGTGCGCGAAGTCGTCACGATCAGTTCGCCCTATGCCGCGCATCCCCGCGCGACGCGGGTCTGGCGCGCGTTCGAGCTGCTTACGGGCGAGCGCGTCGACGACCCGCATGTGGCGGCGCTGGCGACCGAAGTCGTCCGCCCGCTGCCGGTACCGGGAACCGCGATCTGGAGCGCTTCGGACGGCCTGGTCGCAGGCGCGGCGTGCCGCGGCGGGGATTGTCGCGAGATCGAAGTGCACAGCGGGCATCTGGCGGTGCAGCTGCACCCGGACGTGCTGGTTGCGGTGGCGAAGACTTTGGGTACGCCCCCAACCCCCGTCATCTCCGCGAAGGCGGGGATCAATTCTGGCTGACTTCTCGATTCACAACGGGAACCAGCGCCTATTTATCCCCGCCTTCGCGGGGATGACGGAGATGGCTTCATCACACCGGCGGCCTTAGTGCACGCGCCCGTCCTGCGCGGCGACATACCCATCGTACGACCCGCAACCCTGCGGGTCCTTGCGGCAGCGCTTCTGCCAGTCGCGGCGTTCCCGGCCTTCGCGCGCTTCGGCTTGGCGCATCCGGCGGCCATAGTTGCGGTCGGCTTCGTCCTGGCTGGTGGTCGCCCAGTCGGCGGCCTGGCCCGCCGCGCGCACCGGCAGGGTGACCAGATCGACCGCAGTCTTGGCGATGCAGCCCGACAGGCCGAGCGCGGCGAAGGGCAACAGGATCAGGACTTTACGCATCGATACAGGCCCCCAAGGCTCAACGCAGCCGGCGAGCGTCGCGGGCGCTAGACCCATCTAGCGGAAAGTCGGTGAAAAAACCATCGACGCCGAGTTCGAGATAGCGCGCGATTTCATCGCGTAGCCGCCCGTGTCCGCGCGGATCGATGCCGCTGCGCAGCGATGCCGGCAGGAAGAAATTCTCCGCCCGGAACGTCCAGGGGTGGACCTTCAGCCCCGCGGCATGGGCATCGGCGACCAGGCTTGTCGGCACCGCGTCGCCGTCGCGGATCATCGTCTTGTTCGGGCCGATACCGTAGGCATAGGCGGCGATCGCGGTCAGCCCGGCCGGCGTCGCCATCGCGGCATAGTTCGGCTGCGTGCCGTCGGCCGGCGCGCCCTTTGCATCCATCAGCTGGATCAGGCGGACCCTGGTCATCCCCTTCAGCCGCTTCAGGTTCGCGACCTCGAACGACTGGATAAAGACCGGCGCATCGGCGCGGTCCCAGCCGGCCGCCTTCAGTTGCGCGACCAGCGGCGTGTCCGTCTCCAGCCCGATCGACGCGAAATAGGTCGGGTGCTTGGTCTCGGGATAGACGCCGACCTTGTGCGTTTTGGCGAGCGCGATGATTTCGGCGAAGGTGGGCACGTCGAATTTGCCATCATGCGCCGTCCCGCGCAGCAGCGGCAGCCGCTCCTTCGCGCGCAGCGTCTTCAGTTCGGCCAGCGTGAAATCCTCGGTGAACCAGCCGGTCACGCGTGCACCGTCGATCGTCTTCGTCCCCTTGCGCGCGGCGAATTCGGGATGCGCGGCGACATCGGTCGTCTCCGAAATCTCGTTCTCGTGCCGCGCGACCAGCACGCCGTCCTTCGTGGGGACCAGATCGGGTTCGATGAAGTCGGCGCCCTGTTCGATCGCCAGCATGTAGGCCGCGATGGTGTGTTCGGGGCGCAGCCCGCTGGCGCCGCGGTGGGCGATGACGATGGGGTCCGACATCGCGCCACTGTGCCCGACCGCGGCGAGCAGAACCAGCGCCCATCCTGCCGACATGCGACTGTCCTTTCGTCCCGGATACCTGACCGGGAACAAGCGTTAGCGTGGCTGTCATCACGGGACCAGTCACTTGCGCCTATCGACCATCCGAGCCGTTATCGCCGCCGGGGCTTGCCAAGCCCGGTCGCTGCCCGCATCGCCCACGGCCCGGTAGCGGAAGGGTTGACCATGGCCGATAACGACAGCGTCCTGACCGCCGCGCGCGCGTGGCGGGGCGAGCCGCTTGCGCTGGCGACGGTCGTGTCGACCTGGGGCTCGGCGCCGCGCCCGCGGGGCAGCCATATGCTCGTCCACGCCGATGGCCGGTTCGAAGGGTCGGTGTCGGGCGGCTGCGTCGAGACAGACATTCTGGCGACCGCGGCCGACGTGATCGCCGGCGCCCCCGCCGTCGTGAAGCGCTACGGCGTGGCCGATGCCGCGGCCTGGGAAGTCGGCCTGCCGTGCGGCGGCGAGATCGCGGTACTGGTCCAGCCGGTATCGGCGGAGGGCTTCGACCCCGAACTGTTCGACCGCATCGACGACGCGCGCGGGCAGGGCAAGGCGCTGGTCGTGGCGACCGACCTCGCGACGGGCCATAGCGACCTTCGCCCGCTCGAGACCGGGGAGGCGTTCGTCAACCGCTATGATCCGCCGCGGATGCTGCTGATCGTCGGCGCGGTGCAGATCGCGCAATCGCTCGCCGCGCTTGCGGCCACGCTCGGCATCCGCACCGTCGTCATCGATCCGCGCGCGCGCTTCCTGACCGAAGAGCGGTTTCCCGGCGTCACGCTCGATGATCGCTGGCCCGACGAAGCAATCGCCGCCTACACGCCCGGCCCCTCGACCGCGGTGGTGACGCTCAGCCACGATACCAAGATCGACGACCCCGCGCTTATCGCCGCGCTGGCGACCGACGCGGCGTACGTCGGCGCGCTCGGCAGCCGCCGCAGCCACGCCGCCCGCCGAGAGCGACTGGCTGCGGCCGGGCTGACCCCAGACCAGATCGACCGCGTCGACGGGCCCGTCGGGCTCGACATCGGCGCGGTCGGCCCGGCCGAGATCGCACTGTCGATCGCCGCCGCCATGATAGGAGCGTTCAATGATCCGCGCTGAAGATACTGTCCTGATCCTGCTGGCGGCGGGGCGCTCGTCGCGCTTCGAAACCGGCAACAAGCTGGAGGCGGAGTTCCTGAAGAAGCCGGTCGGGCTGCACGTCGTGACCGCGCTCGAGGACATCCCGTTCAAGGACCGCTTCGTCGTGCGCGACGGCTGCTCGCTCGATTTCCAGGGGTACCACGTCCTCCACAACGACCAGCCGCAGGACGGCATGGCGCGATCGGTGCGGATGGGGGTCGAAGCTGCGAAGGGCGCAGGCGCAAAGGCGGTGCTGATCGCGCTCGCCGACATGCCGCGCGTAACTGCTGCACATATCTATCGCCTGCTGGAGGCGGCGGACTCGGACGATGCGGTCGTGGCATCCAGCGACGGCACCCAGCCGCGCCCGCCGGCCGTGTTCGGGGCGGGGCGGTTCGACTTCCTGATGTCGCTGGAGGGCGACGCCGGCGCGCGCGACCTGGTTCAGGCGGGCAAGCACGTCGTGACATCGCCCGCGGAACTGATCGACATCGACACGCCGGAAGACCTGGAGGCGCTGCGCGCGCTGGTCCACGCGCCCGAACTGACGATCACCCGGCCACAGGGGTAAAGCTCCGTCATTCCCGCGAAGGCGGGAATCCATCTCCCGCGCTTGCCAAGAGGACAGTCCGCGAGGTGGGTCCCCGCCTGCGCGGGGACGACGGGTTTGTGGCTGCCGTGCGTGAACCGGTGTCCGCCTTCGCGGGTTGCCCGCCCTTACTCGTGTCGCAGCGCGTCGATCGGATTCAGCGCCGCCGCGCGCCGCGCCGGAAAGAAGCCGAACACGACCCCGATCACCGCCGAAATCGCAAAGGCGATCAGGTTGATCTGCAGGTCGAACGTCCACGGCACCTTCATCAGGGGCGTGATGCCCGCGATGGCCAGCTGCGCGATGCCCAGGCCGACCAGCCCGCCGAGCATCGAGAGCACCACCGCTTCGACCAGGAACTGCAACAGCACTTCGCTTGCCACCGCGCCGATCGCCAGGCGGATGCCGATCTCGCGCGTACGTTCGGTCACGCTCACCAGCATGATGTTCATGATGCCGATGCCGCCGACGATCAGGCTGATCGCCGCGACCGCCGCGACGATGTTGGTCAGCATCGTCGTCGTGCCGGTCAGCGTGTCGCTGATCTGCTTGGTGTCGAAGATGTTGAAATCGTCCTGCTTGCCGCCCGAGATGTTGCGGCGTTCGCGCAGCAGGTCCTCGATCCCCGACTGGACGGTGCTGGTCGAAAAGGCGGTGTTTACGCCGACCAGCATCAGGCGGATGTCGCGATTGCCGGTGAAGCGGCGCTGCACCGCCTTCAGCGGCATGATGACCACGTCGTCCTGGTCGCCGCCGAACCCCTGCTGCCCGCGCGTCGTCAGCACGCCGATGACGTCGCAGCTGATCCCGTTGATCCGCATCCGCGTGCCGACCGCCTGGCCCCCGCGGTACAGGTTGGTGTAGACGGTGTTGCCGATGATGCAGACGGCCTTCCCCGCGGCTTCCTCCGCCGGCATGAAGGTGCGGCCGGTCGTCAGCGGCCACGGCTGGACCTGGAAATACGCGGATGTCGTGCCGTTGATCGTCGTCGACCAGTTGCTGCCTTCGTAGATCGCGGTGCCGGTCGCCTGCGCCTGCGGGGCGACGGCGGTAACGCCGGTCACCTGGCGGCGGATGGCGTCCACATCCTCGGGCTTGAAGTCGGGCGGCCGCGGCCCCCCGCCACCGCGACCGAAGCCCTGGCCGGGGCGGATCTGGAGGACATTCGTGCCCAGCGCCGAAATCTGCGCCTGGACGGCCGACGTGGTCGCCTTGCCGAGCGTGACCATCGTGACGACCGCGCCGACGCCGATGACGATGCCGAGGATGGTCAGGAACGAGCGCAGCAGGTGGCGCCGGATCGAGCGGATCGCGAGGATGAAGGTGGTGCCGAGCATTACGTCCTCGTGCTCCCGCGCAGGCGGAAGCCCAGGGTTACAAGGGGCGTAGCTTGCGGCTCTAGGCTCCCGCCTGCGCGGGAGCACCGGTGGTTTTTGGTCACGCCGCCACCTCCGTCTTGCGCTCGATCCGCTCGACCAGGCCATCCTTGAAATGCACGATGGTTCGCGCGAACGCCGCCATGTCGGGTTCGTGCGTCACCATCAGCACCGTTATCCCCGAATTCCTGTTGAGGTCGGTCAGCAGTTCCATGATCTCGACCGAGCGCTCCGAATCGAGATTGCCGGTCGGTTCGTCCGCCAGCAGCACGTCGGGCTGGGTCACGATGGCGCGGGCGATGGCCACGCGCTGTTGCTGGCCGCCGGACAGTTCGGCGGGCGTATGGTCCCACCAGTTGGCAAGGCCGACCTTGTCGAGCGCCGCCATGCCCAGCTCGCGGCGCGTCGTCTTGTCCTCGCCGCGGTAGAGCAGTGGCAATTCGACATTCTCCAGCGCGGACGTGCGCGACAGCAGGTTGAAGCCCTGAAACACGAAGCCGAGATACTTGCGTCGCAGCAGCGCACGCTGGTCGCGGGTCAGCGTCTCGATAGGGTGGCCGCGGAACGTGAAGCTGCCGCCGCTCGGCACGTCGAGGCAGCCGAGGATGTTCATCGTCGTCGACTTACCCGAACCCGACGGCCCCATCACCGCGACGAAATCGCCCGCCTCGATGTCGAGGTCGACGCCCTTGAGCGCCTGGAACATCGTCGCGCCGGCGCCATAGGTCTTGGTGACGCCGCGCAGGGAGATGATGCTCACAACTCCCTCTCCCCTCCGGGGAGAGGGGGCGGGGTCTCGCATAGACGACGGTCTCGGTGAGACACCTGCCCCTCTCCCAACCCTCTCCCCGCGGGGGAGAGGGCTTTGCAGGCGTTACTGCCCACGGCCACCTCCACCGCCGCCCGAGCGCCGGCCCGACCCGCCAGCCTTGGTCTGCGTGTCTGCATCGCTCGCCATCTGTCCGGTGATGACCTGCATCCCCGGCTTCAGGTCGCCGCCGATGACTTCGGTCATCTGGCCGTTGGTGTCGCCGGTCACGACGCGGACCTGCTGCGGCGTGCCGTCGGCGCCCTTCACATAGACGGTCTGCTGCGCACCGCGGCTGGTCGACACCTGGCGTTCGTTGCCTTGTCCGCGGCGGGGGCCGCGCATCACCAGCGATCCGGCGATCCCGCTGTTGCCGCCCTGGCCGCCGGCCGCGGGGCGGAAGCGGAGTGCGGCGTTCGGGACCAGCAGCACGTTCTGCTTCTGCGTCGTCACGATGTCCGCGGTCGCGGTCATGCCGGGGCGTAGCGTCAGGTCGGGGTTCGCGACGCTCAGGTCCGCGGCATACGACACGACCTGGCCGGTGGTCGCGCTGGTCGTCGTCGCGCTGCTGGACGACGACGCGCTGCTGACCGTCAGGTTGGAGCCGAGATCGACGCGCGTGATCTGTGCCGGAAAGGTGCGTCCCGGAAAGGCGTCGACCGTGAAGGTGGCCTTCTGCCCCGTCTTCACTTCGCCCACGTCGGCCTCGTCGATCGAGACTTCCAGCTTCATCTTCGACAGGTCTTCGGCGATGACGAACAGCGTCGGGGTGTTGAACGACGCCGCGACCGTCTGGCCGGGATCGACCGCGCGGGCGAGCACGACGCCCGACACCGGCGACCGGATGATCGCGCGCTGGCGCTGCGTCTGCGACTGGGCAAGCTGGGCCTGTGCGGCCGTCACATTGGCCTGCGCGACCTTCAACGCGGCGACCGCGCGGCTGTAATTGGCGCGGCCGGTCTGCAATTCGGCTTCGGAGGGCACACGCTTGTTGGACAGGCGATAGACTTCCTCCAGCCGGTTGAGCTGCGCCTGCGCCTCCGCCACCGTCGCTCGGGCCTGCGTCACCTGCGCCTGGTTGGCGGCGATCTGCGCCTGGCTGGCGCGGATCTGGTCGTCGATCTGTTCGGGATCGATGAGCGCGAGCGCCTGACCCGCGACGACCCGGTCGTTCACGTCGGCGACGACGCGCGTGACCAGCCCCGACAGTTGCGACCCGACCGTCACCTGGTTGGTCGGGGCAAGCTTGCCCGTCGCCGATACCGATACCGTCAGGTCGCCGCGCCTGGCGGCCTCGGTCGAATATTCGGGCGCGGCGTCACCCTTGAAGCAGCGGCTGACCAGCAGGCCGAGCAGCACGATGCCGACGATGATCGCCGCCCATTTGGCATAGCGCCGCCACGGCTTCACCGGCTTCACGCCCAGGAAATCGTCAGTCGTCTCGGTGGTCGTGGCCATCAGCGGTCCTGCCGTATGCGTTCGGGTGCTTGGGGTGCACCGGCCGCGGCATCCCAGCCGCCGCCGAGCGCGAGGTAGAGCTGGACGAGCGCGGTCGCTTCGTCCGACTGCGCCTGCGTCAGGCCGTTGCGCGCGCTGAGCAACGCGGTTTCCGCCTGCGTCAGCGTGATGAAGTCGGTCAGGCCGGAGCGATATTGCAGCCGCGCGAGCAGCGCGGTCGAATTGGCCGCATCCAGCGCGGTCGTGAACTCGCGCTGCCGCGCCCGCGCGGTGTCGAGCGCGACGACGGCGGTCTCGACATCCTCCAGCGCGGTCAGCACCGTGCCCTTGTAGGCGGCAAATGCGGCGTCGGCGGCGGCTTCGTTCGATCGCACCTGCGCGCGGGCGCGGCCGCCATCGAAGATCAACTGGGTAATCCCGGCGAACACCGACCCGATGACCGTGTCGAACAGCCCGCCGATGCCGGATGCGTTGGTGCTGATGTTCCCGCTGATCGCCAGCGCCGGATACAGTTCGGCCGCCGCGACGCCGATCCGCGCGGTGGCGGCGGCCAGGCTGCGCTCGGCCGCCAGCACATCGGGCCGCTGGCGCAGCACGTCAGCGGGGATGCCCGCGCCGACGATCGCCGGCCCCTTCGGGATCGCCCGCACCGCCGCCATGTCCGCCTTCAGCGCGCTCGGTGCCTGGCCGGTCAGCACCCCCAGCCGCGACACCGTGCTGTTGTAATTCGCCTCCAGCGTCGGGATGGTCGCGGCGGTCTGTGCGCGTTGCGATCGCGCCTGTTCGCGGTCGAGGCTGGAGACGAGCCCCGCCTGCACGCGGAAGCCCGCGATCTCCAGATTGTCGTCCTGCAGCCCCAGGCTGGCGCGCGCGTTCGCCAGCTGCGCCTGTGCCGCGCGCGCGAGGATATAGTTGCGCGCGATCTCGCCCTGCGTCGACAGGATGACGGTCGCCAGGTTGTAGCCCGACGCCTGATACTCCGCGCCGCTCGCCTCGACCGTCCGGCGGATCTCGCCGAACAGGCCGAGCTGGTAGGACACACTGGCACCAAGCTGGAAATTGTTCGAATTGCCGCGCGAGATGTTGGTGACGGTACCGTCTGGTAGCACGATCGTCGATGATCCGCCGATCACATTCTGGTTGCGCGTGTACCCGCCCGATCCGTTGACGTTGGGCAGCAGTTGCGCGCGCGACTGGACCAGCGCCTCGCGCGCCTGCCGCAGCCGCGCGACGGCCTGCGCCACGTCCAGGTTGGTGTCGGCGGCGGATGCGACCAGCCGCTGGAGCAGCGGATCGTCAAACCGCGTCCACCACTGCGTCAGATCCTCGCGCACCGGAGTCGTCGCCACGGAAAAGGCCGCCGGCACGCCGAGCTGTTCTGCGGTGCGTGGGCGATAGTCGGGGCCCACGGTACACGCGGAAACGCTCGCCGCGAGCAGGGCCATGGTCATGCTACGCTTCATCGCCGACAGATGTGCCGGGCGGGGCGAGCGGCGTCCAGCACGAAACTGTCGCGGTTTGTCGCATGGACATTTTCGAATTGTCTGAGGACTTGCTCCCGCAATCATGCTGCCGCAAAAGCCCGTCGACAGCTAGGAGAGGCGAGTGTCCGACGTTTACCGCGTACCTGAGGACTGGGCGCGCCACGCGCATGTCGATGCGGACAGATATGCCGCGCTGTATGACGCGGCGGCGAGCGATCCTGACCGTTTCTGGCTCGACCAGGCGCAGCGGCTCGACTGGATCGTGCCGCCGACGGTCGCCGACGAAAGCTCGTTCGACGAGGCCGATTTCGGCGTGCGCTGGTTCGCCGACGGGCGGCTGAACGTCGCTGCCAACTGCCTCGACCGGCATCTGGCGAGCCGCGGCAACGCCATCGCGCTGATCTGGGAACCCGACGCGCCCGAGGAAGAGCCGAAGCGCTTCACCTATCTGGAGCTGTTCCAGCACGTCTGCCGCTTCGCCAATGTGCTGAAGGCTGAAGGCGTCGCGAAGGGCGACCGCGTTACCATCTACATGCCGATGATTCCGGAAGCGGCGTTCGCGGTGCTGGCCTGCGCGCGGATCGGCGCGATCCATTCGGTGGTGTTCGGCGGCTTCTCGCCCGATGCGCTGGCCGGCCGGATCGTGGATTGCGATTCCAGAATCGTGGTCACCGCCGACTGCGGCCGTCGCGGCGGCAAGACCATTCCGCTGAAGGCCAATGTCGACGCGGCCGCCGAACGCGCGCCGAGCCTGGAACGCGTCATCATCGTCAGGGCGACCGGCGCCGACGTGCCGATGACGCCGCGCGATGTGTGGTATCACGAGGCCGCGGACACCGTCTCCGCCGACTGTCCGGCCGAGCCAATGGACGCGGAGGATCCGCTGTTCATCCTCTACACCAGCGGGTCGACCGGTAAACCGAAGGGCGTGCTGCATTCGTCTGCCGGCTACCTGTTGTGGGCCAGCCTGACGCACCACTGGTGCTTCGACTATCGCTCCGGCGACGTGTGGTGGTGCGCGGCCGACATCGGCTGGGTGACCGGCCACAGCTACATCCTCTACGGCCCGCTGGCGAACGGCGCGACGACGTTGATGTACGAAGGTTTGCCCAACTGGCCCGACGCGAGCCGCATCTGGCAGGTGGTCGACCGGCACAAGGTGCACACGATCTTTACCGCGCCGACCGCCTTGCGCGCGCTGATGAAGGACGGCGACGACTTTGTCGGCAGGACCGACCGGTCGAGCCTGAAGCTGCTCGGCACGGTCGGCGAGCCGATCAATCCGGAGGCCTGGCGCTGGTATCACGACGTGGTCGGCGAAGGGCGCTGCCCGATCGTCGATACCTGGTGGCAGACCGAGACAGGGGCTGCGATGATCGCCCCGTTGCCCGGCGCGACCGACCTGAAGCCCGGCTCCGCGACGAAGCCGTTGCCGGGTGTCCACCCCGAGTTGGTCGACGAGACGGGCCAGGTTCTCGACGGTGCCGTCAGCGGCAACCTGTGCATCACGCGCAGCTGGCCGGGGCAGATGCGCACCGTCTGGGGCGACCATGCGCGATTCTTCCAGACGTATTTCACCACTTATCCGGGCAAATACTTCACCGGCGACGGCTGCCGGCGCGACGCGGACGGCTATTACTGGATCACCGGCCGCGTCGACGATGTCATCAACGTCAGCGGCCACCGCATGGGCACCGCCGAGGTCGAGAGCGCGCTGGTGCTCCACGCAAAGGTCGCCGAGGCCGCAGTCGTCGGGATGCCGCACGATGTGAAGGGGCAGGGCATCTACGCCTATGTGACGCTGAACGCGGGCGTGGACTCGTCCGACGATCTGCGTGCCGAGCTGCGCCAATGGGTCCGCAGCGAAATCGGCCCGATCGCGACCCCCGACGCCATCCAGTTCGCGCCGGGCCTGCCCAAGACCCGCTCGGGCAAGATCATGCGCCGGATCCTGCGCAAGATCGCGGAAGGCGACGTGTCGTCGCTGGGCGATACGTCGACACTGGCCGATCCGGCGGTGGTCGATGATCTGGTGGCGAACCGGGTGGGGTAGGTCAGTCGTCGGTCAGGACGTCTAGGTCCTGGCCGGCTCCCAGGATGCCGAGGATCGTGACCTGGCCATCGTCCACGCGGTAGCCGATCACGTAGCGCCGCTTGTAAGGAATTGTTCGCAGATAGGGACGGCTTTCGGGGCGCGGTGTTCCCCGATGAGGGAACGTGGCAAGGCTATCGCACCTTTCGGTCAGCGCGGCGACGACTCTGTCAGCGGTGTTGCTACCGGCCTGTTCGACAAGCCAAGCATGTATTTCTTCAATTCGTGCCAGAGCCTCGTCGGAGTAGCGAACCCTCTTCAACCGCGAATGCCGAGACGCGCCTTGACCTCGTCCGACGAGTAGAATGTCGTTCTGCGTGCCTCGACCGCATCATAAGCAGCAGCCAGAGGGCCGGCAATCCACGCCTCTAACTCCGGATCCTCGTCGGTCACCGCTTCCAGTCCTGCCGTCACCGCGTCGCTCAGGCTGTCGAACCGTCCCGAACTTACTTGATCGCGCACGACCGAAGCAAGGCTGCTTGGGACATCGACGACAAAACGTTCCGTGGTAGTCATGGGCTCTACTCCTCGCGACGAATATACGCGCGGCAAGCGTCGTCGTCGAGGTGTCCCTACAGCCCCCGCCCGAAGGTATAGCTGACGCCTGCACCCGCCGACCACTGATTGCGGTCGCCGAAGCGGCGCGTCACCGGGGAGTCCGCGGCATCGCCGACGATCCGGTCGTACTTGGCGTAGCCGAACAGGCCCCAACGCGTCGTCAGCTGGCGCAGTGCGCTGCCGGTCGCGCCGACCATCACCATCGAGCCCGGCCTATAGCTGGCGATGCCGGTCGCCAGCGTCTCGCGCGGGGTCACGCCGAAGTATGCGCGTGCGTAGCGGGCATCGGCCAGCGTCACGCGCGGGCCGACCGACCACAGCCAGCGGTTACCGTCTCGCACGACGTAGTCGAGGCCCGCCATGCCGATCAGGCCCTTGTGTCCGCTCACGCCCTTGCGCGCCTCGACCCGCGCGCGGATCGACGGGGTCAGCGCCAGCGAGGCGGCCCCTCCCAGCTCGACCGAGAAGCCGACTTCGTCCAGCCCGCCGGCATCGCTGCGGCGGCGCTTGCCTTCGAAATTGAGCGCGGGGCCGAACGCCAGCCCGTCGCGGTCGTAGAGCGAGAAGCCGGTGCTTTCGTCGGGCGCCTCGAACCGGAAATCGGCGTCGCCGCGTGCGCGCGAGACGTCGATGTACGGCCGCACCGCCATGCCGTCCGCGCCGGGGTAGCGGGGGACCAACTGCGGGCCCAGGATCACGCGCGTGCGGCGGGGTTCGTCGGTATTGGCGTCCTGCGCATAAGCGGGGAGGGCGAGTGCGGCGAGCATCGCCGCGACGAGGGCCTTATTGACCACGATCGAGCGTATCGCTGGGGCTGCGGGCATCGCCATCCTTCTGGTGTTCGGTCGACAGGTTCGGGCTCGGCTGCGTTTCCGTGGCAGGCCGGTCCGCGATCGGCTTGGCGTCGGGTTCGGTCGAGACGTTGGCCTTAAGCTGCGTCTCGGTATGCTCGTGCGCCATCGCGGCTCTCCTTGTCACAGCGGCGTAACGATCCCGCGGGTCACACGATCCATCGCCACACCCCGGCCGCCCAGCCGGCGAGCGGGATATGCGCCCAGGTCGCGGCCAGCCACAGCACCACGCCGCCGCCGATATCGTGTCCGCGAAAGCCCCCGATCCGCCCGCGCGCCGCGAACGGCCAGTAGCTGGTCCGCGCTTCCCACGCCGGCCACAGGTCGGGCTGCAACCGCGCCTTCTTGATGTCCTGCAGATGCGCGCCGACCAGTGCCAGCACGATGATCGCAGCCGCCAGCACGGTGTTGGCCGGCGTCGGCAGCACCAGGATATGGACGACGCCCCAGACCGCGAACGCCCACATCATCGGGTGACGCGTGATGGTGAAGACACCGCGCGGGGTCGGGGCGGGCTTCGCTGCTCCGTTCGGGTCGGGCAGCGCCGGATTGCCGATCAGGGAGCCCATGAACAGGATGCTCGCCAGCAGCATCAGTACGGTAGCGATCGCCCACAGGCCGTCGCCGACGCTCCAGAACGGTGCCTCCGCGGGCGCGGCGCGATAGGCGGCGACCAGCCAGCCGAGCGTGGCAAAGGCGACGAGGCTGTAGACCCCCAGGAACCCGCGCTCGCCGATCCGCGCGACGATGGCTGCGCGCAGCGGATGCGACAGGAGGAAATGGGTGCCGACGAACGCGGTGGCGGCAATGGCAACCCAGGTGATCGACGCCATGACAAGCCTCCTCCGACGCGTGGTCGCCGGGGGAGGCTACGCCATCACTGGACGCCGTGCATCCACTTCTTGAGCACCGGCGACAGCAGCAGCAGGACGATGCCGATGCCGACCGACACCAGCCCGATCGTCCAGAATACGCCGTTGTAGGTGTCCAGGCTGACCTTCAGGTTGGTCACCTGCCCGCCGACCGTCTCGACCGACGCGACCTGCGCGACGACGCCCGCGACATATTGCGCGACCGAAATCGACAGGAACCACAGGCCCATCATCAGGCCGACGATGCGGGCGATCGACAGCTTGGTAATCATGCTGAGCCCGACCGGCGAGATGCAGAGCTCGGCCAGCGAATGGATCAGGTAAAGCCCGGCCAGCCAGCCCAGCGCCACCTTGAAGTCCGGCCCCGCGAACTGCCCGCCCCAGACGAGGAACAGGAAGCCCAGGCCGACGCCCATCAGCGCGATGGCGAACTTCACCGGGATCGACGGCTCCAGGCCGCGCTTGGCGAGACTCGCCCACAGCCACGCCATGATCGGCGCGAAGAGGACGATGAACAGCGCGTTGAACGTCTGCGTCTGCGCCGCCGGCATCTGGTAACCGAGGATGTTCAACTCGGTATTGCGGTCGGCGAACAGCGTCAGGCTGGACCCGGCCTGTTCGAACAGCGTCCAGAACACGGTGTTGAAGGTGATGAGCACCATCGCCACGACCATCATCTGGAATTCGGCGCGGTTGCCGCTCATCCACGACCAGATCAGGATGCCCGGGACCGACAGCAGGAAGGTGCCGAACAGCAGCTTGCCCATCAGCGGCAGCGCGATGACGTATCCGACGATGCCCGATCCTTCCGCCGCGGCGGTCGCGTTCATCAGGTTGACGAACAGCAGGTAGAAGAGCGGGATGCCGAGCGTCGCGGCAGCATAGATGCCGAGCGCCCGGTCGGCGCCGGCGCGCTTGGGCGGCTCGCCATAACCGCTCAGCTTGCCGCCGTCGAACTGGATCAGCGCCCACGACGCGAGCATCCCGATCGCGGCCAGGCCGAAGCCCGCCCACCAGCCGACCGTGACCGCCAGCAGCGGACAGAAGAACTGGCTGAGCAGCGAGCCGAGGTTGATGCCCATGTAGAAGATCGTGAAGCCTGCATCGCGGCGGCGGTCGCCCTGCGCGTACAGCTCGCCCACCATCGTCGAGATATTGGGCTTGAAGAAGCCGTTGCCGACGCTGACCATGCACAAGGCGATCAGCATGACCGTCACGTAGAACGGGCTGCGCGCGCCGTCCGACACGAACGCGCCCGGTGCGACGCGCTGCGCTTCGGAGCCGTCGGGGCTGAGCAGAGACACCGACTTGTCGTCGTTGCCCTTGATCGTCAGCCGCTCGGCGCCTTGCGTGATGTAGCGCGTCTCGGCGCCGTCCGCGCCCTTTTCGACCGTCACTTCATAGCGCTGGCCATCGATCGTCGCGAACGGCTTGGCCGTCTCGCCGCCAAAGCACAGCGTGAAATAGCCGAGCGCCATCAGCACCGCGCCGAATTTCACTGCGCGCTTGGACCCCAGATACTGGTCGGCCAGATACCCGCCGATCAGCGGCGTCAGATAGACGAGCGCGGTATAGCCGCCGTACAGCCCGGCCGCCTGCCGGTCGCCGAACAGGAAATGCTGCGTGAGGTACAGCATCAGCAGCGCGCGCATGCCGTAATAGCCGAACCGCTCCCACATCTCGGTCGAGAACAGCCGCGCCAGCTGGCGCGGGTGACCGAACCAGGCCTTCTGGTCGGTCGGATCGACGTGGCTGATGTCGGGCTCTTGGCGGCTGTCCGCCGTCGGGCTGTCGACCAAAATGGAGTCTCCCTGGATACCGGGACGGCTGCGAACACACGCGCCGTCCGTGCTTATGGTGCCGGACCCTAGGCAGAAATCGGCGGGTGTAAAGCGGGTGCAGTCGCAGTCGCGGGTCTGCTAGAGGCTGCGCCCATGTTCAACGACCTGACCACGCCGCTGTCGTTCCTCGCCACCCGCCGCTCGGGCAAACCGCGCGACATGATCGCGCCGGGGCCGGACGCGGACCAGTTGCGGGCCATCGTTTCACTGGCCGGCCGCGTGCCCGACCACGGCAAGCTGGCTCCCTGGCGGTTCGTCGTCGTCGGACCGGACCGGCGCGACGCGTTCGCCGCTCTGCTGCAGGCGGCGTACCGCATCGACAAGCCCGACGCCGGGCGGGCGGAAACCGACGCGATCGACCAGTTCGCGCACCAGGCGCCGACACTGGTCGTCGTGCTGTCGAGCCCGAGGCGCGACAGCAAGATCCCGCTGTGGGAACAGGAATTGTCCGCCGGTGCCGCCTGTATGCAGCTGCTGAATGCGGCGGGCGCGCACGGCTTCGTCGGCGGCTGGCTGACCGGGTGGGCGGCGTTCTCGCCGACCGTGCGCGACGCGTTCGGAACCGAGGACGAGCGCATCGCCGGCTTCGTCTTCATCGGCTCGCCCGCCCGCCCGCTCGACGAACGTCCGCGACCGGACATGGGGCAGATACTGTCATTCTGGCAGGATTGACGCTCCGGCGGAACGCTGTATTATGACAGCATGGCAGTATCTGACGAAAGCCCGGTCTATCTGAAGCTTCGCGCCGGAATCGCCGCGGCGATCCTGCGCGGCGAATATCGCGCCGGCGACCAGCTGCCATCGGTGCGGGCCTATGCCGCCGACCAGGGCGCCAATCCACTGACCGTCGCCAAGGCCTATCAGAGCTTTCAGGACGACGGCTATGTCGAGGTCCGTCGCGGCGTCGGCATGTTCGTCCTGCCCGGCGCGGTCGAACGCCTGCGCACCGCCGAGCGTGACCGCTTCCTGACCGGCATGTGGCCGCGCGTGCGCGAACATATCGACCTGCTGGGACTGGACCCGGCGGAACTGCTGGACCGCGAGACCGCCTGAGTCCGGCCGGGGGCGACCGGCTGCCCCCCCCCCAATCGCCTTGCCATCGCGTGCCGCCCATGCTTCCTCCGCGCGGCATGACCGACAGCTTCCGCTTCGACGCCTGGCATCTCGACGCCGCCGACCGGCGCCTGACGCGCGACGGGGCGGCGGTGGATGTCAACGCGCGCTATCTCGATGCGCTGGTGCTGCTGGTGCGCGAGAACGGCCGGCTGGTGACCAAGGACCGGTTCCTTGACGAGGTCTGGCACGGCGTGCCGGTCACCGACGAAGCGCTGACCCAGTGCATCCGCACGTTGCGCCGCGTGCTGGGCGACGATGCCAGCCGTCCGCGCTTTATCGAGACGGTACCGAAACATGGGTATCGCTTCGTCGCGGCCGTGGCCGATCCGACGGCCGACGCTGATGTCGTCGTTCCGCCCGTATCGATCACCGCCGCCGCGATCGGCGAGCGGCGACGCGACACGCTGCTGCTCGGCGCGGCGGGCACCGTCGGGGCGGGGATGGCGGGGCTGATCGGCGGGCTGATCTATGGTTTTGCCGGCGCCGTGCAGCCGGGACAGGCCGGCCCCGGTGCGGCGTCCGTGCTGGTCGTCATGCTGTGCCTGACCATCCTGATCGCGGTGCTGGGCGGGGTCGGCGTCGCGTTCGGGATCGCGGTCGCTACGCGGCTGGGTGATCCGCGGTGGAGGGTCGCCGGCGGCGCGGCTGGTGGGATGGTCGTCGGCGCGGTCGTGAAGCTGCTCGGGATCGATGCGATCACGCTGCTGTTCGGGCGACCGCCGGGGAACGTCACCGGCGCGGCGGAGGGGCTGGCGCTGGGTGCGGCGGTCGGTCTGGCGGCGTGGCTGGCGACCCGCACGGCGCTGCGCCGCGCGATCCTGGCGGCGGGCGTGATCGGCGGCATCGCCGGCGCGGCGATCGTGCTCACCGGCGGGCGGATGTTCGCGGGCAGCCTGATGCTGTTGTCGGATGCGTTTCCGGGATCGCGGATGCGCTTCGACGGGCTGCTCGCGCTGACCGGCGACCGCCTGGGCCTCGCCCTCACCGGCGCATTCGAAGGCGGGCTGTTTGCCGCCTGCCTGGTCGCGGCGATCACGCTGGCCGAGCGGACGCTGGCGGCGGGCCGGCGGGAGCGGACGGTGGGGGCCTAAGCCGGCTCGCACCCGGATTGCAAAGTTGGATTTTTCCTGCGCACCTTCGGCCCCAACGGCCGGTGTCGCGGCCGGTCTTCAACCAGGGAAAACGAACGCCATGCTTCGCCAGAACTTCACGCCGCGAAATCGTGCGGCATGGGCAAGCTTCGTGAAGTTTGGCGGCGTCGCCGCCGCGATGGCGCTCGCCGGCCCGGTCGCGGCCGCACCGACCGACGATCTGAAGACGCTGCTGGCCGATCACTATGCCTGGACCCTGCGCGAGAGCCCGACCTTCGCCTCGTCGGTCGGGGTGCGCGATTACGATACCGAACTGGGTGACCCCTCGCTCGCCGCCGAGGACCGCCGCGCCGCACAGGCCGGGGCGTTTCTAAAGCGCCTCGATGCAATCCCCGATGCCGCCCTGACGCCCGCCGATCGCACGAACAAGGCGATCCTGCGCCGGATGCTGGCCGAGACGATCGAGGGCAATCGCTTCGGCCAGCGGATGATCCTGTTCACCAGCTATTCCTCGCCCTGGCAGGGCATGGCCGGGATGGGCGAGCGGCTGAACTTCCGGGGGAAGCAGGACTACGCCAATTACCTGACGCGGCTGGAGAAGCTGCCGGCGGTCAATGACACGTGGCTGGCGATCACCCAGCAGGCAGTGAAAGCCGGCTATGCGCAGCCCTGCGTGTCGATGGGCGGCGTCGAGCAGGCGATCCGCGGCGTGGTGACGACGGACGCGACCGCGTCACGCTTCTATACGCCCTTCGTCAAATACAAGCCGCGCGATGCGAGCGAGGCCGAATGGACCGCGCTCCAGACGCGCGCCAAGACGGTGATCGGGGGGCAGGTCAATCCCGCCTACACCAAGGCAGCCGACTATATCCGCACGCGCTACCTGCCGGCCTGCGCGAAGGTCGCGAGCGTGTCGGCGCAGCCGGGCGGGGCGGCCTATTACCGCTTCGCCGTGCGCCAGCAGACGACGACCGACCTGGACCCGGAAGCGATCCATCAGATCGGTTTGAGCGAAGTCGCGCGCATCCGTGCCGAGATGGACAAGGTCGCAAAGAGTGCCGGCTTCGCGACGCGCGAGGCGTTCGTGGCGGAACTGCGGACCAACCCGAAATATTATGCGAAGACCCCCGAGGAGCTGCTCGCCGCCGCCTCGCGCGTCGCGAAAATCATCGACGGCAAGATGCCGACGCTGTTCAACCGTCTGCCGCGCCTGCCCTACGGCGTCCGTGCGATCCCGGCCGAGATCGCCGAAGGCACGACGACCGCCTATTACAGCCAGGGTAGCCCGCAGAACCGGATCGCGGGCACCTATTACGTCAACACCTCGAAGCTCGACCAGCGACCCTTATGGGAACTGCCGTCGCTGACCGCGCACGAAGCGGTGCCGGGCCACCATATGCAGATCGCGATGCAGCAGGAGCTTGACCTGCCGCCGCTGCGCGCCCGCCTCGCGCACTTCACCGCCTTCACCGAAGGGTGGGGGCTCTATGCCGAGACGCTCGGCAACGAGATGGGGCTGTACGACACGCCCGAAAAGGCGATGGGGCGGTTGAGCTACGACATGTGGCGCGCCTGCCGGCTGGTCGTCGACACCGGCATCCATGCCAAGGGCTGGACGAAGGACCGTGCGGTCGCCTTCATGCGCGACAATACCGCGCTGTCGGCGGCGAACATCGATGCCGAGGTCAATCGCTACATCGCCTGGCCGGGGCAGGCGTTGGGGTATAAGCTGGGCGAGCTGAAGATCCTGGAGCTCAGGCGCAAGGCGGAGGCTGCGCTGGGTGCGAAGTTCGATCTCGCCGCCTTCAACGACACGGTGCTGGAGCAGGGATCGGTCCCGCTCGATGTGCTCGACGCGCACGTGATCGCCTGGATTGCGGTGCAGATGAACGCCGGATAACTGAACGAAGTCGTTAGCCTGACACATATCTGCGACACTTTTCGCAGGTCTGCGGCACGGTGTTGCGACAGCTGCGTTCCATTATCCTCTCATGCCCGAACAGGGTTGGTTCAAGAGGAGTGCGTATCATGAAGAAGCTCACACTGATGCTCGCCGGTCTCGGCATCGCCACCGCCACGGTTCCGGCCGTCGCGAGCGCGCAGGGCTACAACAACTGGCATCCGATCAACGCCCGCGTGGCGAACCTCGACCGCCGCATCGACCAGGGCATCCGCAGCGGCGCGCTGACCCGTGGTGAAGCCGTCCGTCTGCGTGGCGAATTCCGCCAGGTCGTCCGCCTCGAACAGCGCTACCGTGCCGGTGGCCTGTCGCAATGGGAACGCCGCGATCTCGACCGCCGCTTCGACGCGCTGTCGCGCCAGGTTCGCTGGGAGCGCAACGATCGCCAGGATCGTCGCTATCGCTAAGCAAAACAGAGGGGCCTCGCCGGCGACGGCGGGGCCTCCTCATTTCAGCGGCTTGCCCGAATCCTTCCACTTATCGAGGATCTGCGAATCGTCGGCATAGCGCTCCTGCACCACGCCGCTCGCGACATGCGGTGTCTGGATGACGGCAGCAGGCGTGGGTGCGGGTGGTGTCGCCTGTGCGATCAGTGCCGCGGCGGCACTCGCGATGGCCGGCGTGACCAAAGTCGGCGTCGTGGTCGCCAGCACCAGCGGCGTCTCGACCGGCACATGCGGCCCCGGCATCGGCTCGCCGCCCAGATACGCCTGGCGAAACGCCAGCGGAGTACCCCAATAGCCCTTCCACCGGTGGAACAGATGCGCGCCGAACATGCCCGTCATCACCAGGCTGCGGTTCCACGACGGGGTGACCGCGTAGGTGTGGTAATGCGTCGCCATGCCGACGGGCGCGAAGACGTAGCCCGCCAGCGCCCGCGCCGCGACCCGCCGTGCGCGGTCCCACGCCGACGGCATCGGCGCGCGCGCCATTGCGCCATCGCAGGCGAAGCTGAACTGGCACCCGCGCCGCTCCGACCCCTGATAGACGACGCCGCAGACGGTCGCGGGGAAGGTCGGGTGGCGCACCCGGTTCAGGATCACCTGCGCGACCGCGGCCTGTCCGTCGTCGGGCTCGGTCGCGGCCTCGTAATAGATCGCGGTCGTCAGGCACTGCACCGCGCGCGCCTTGTCGAGTATCGATCCGCGCAGGACGAACGGCTGGGCCGCACGGATCGAGGCATCGCCCTCGGTTCCGCCATCGGGCACGGGGGCGGCGGGCAGCGCGACGGTACCGGTCGCACCGGTCACCGGCAGATCCTTTTGCTCATCGACGTACAGCAGCGCGGCGCCGGGGAAATGCTCCTGCGCATCGAAGCCGATGGGGTGGGCAGGGGGCATCGGGATCGCCAGCGGCTGGCCCTCGACCGTACGCCCGGCGTGAGCGGAGAAGCCGGCACCTGCCAGCGACACCGCCAGCGCAGCCAGCGCCCCGCGCCCCTGCATTGAGAACCACCGTGCGATCACGGCATGTCAGATAGCGGTGAACGTTGACGATTTCGCCAGCAAATTTGGGCCTGTCCCGCCGTGAAACGCTACATGGTTAAGCTAAGAAACGGTGGCTCAATCGTCGCTCCTGTCGCGATTGGCGTAGAGCATCGCGGCGGCGACCGCGGCTGAGCCGATCCCGACCCCCAGGCCGATCGCCTTCAGCGGCCAGCCGTCCTTCGGCTTGACCTTTGCGATCGCCTTTTCGGTCCGCTCTTTCGCGTCCTTCGCCGCGGCGACGATCTCGTTGGTGATGTCTTCGGACACGCTTACTCTCCCGAACTCTTGTTTCCGCCACGGTATGCGGCGCGGAAGCCATTGGCAAACGTGGTGAGTCCGCCGGCCGCGATGGCTGCGCGCAGATCGGCCATCAGCGCCTGATAGAACCACAGATTATGCTCGGTCATCAGCATCGCGCCCAGAATCTCCTGCGCGCGGACGAGGTGATGAATGTACGCACGGCTCCACGTCCCGCACACCGGGCAGGCGCAGGCCGGGTCGAGCGGCCCGGTATCCTCGGCGAACTTCGCGTTGCGGATGTTGATCGGCCCTTCGCGCGTGAAGGCCTGCCCCGTGCGCCCTGACCGGGTCGGCAATACGCAGTCGAACATGTCGATCCCGCGCTCGACCGCGCCGACGATGTCGTCGGGCTTGCCGACGCCCATCAGGTAGCGTGGCTTGTCCGCGGGCAGCTGGGCGGGCGCGAAGTCGAGGCAGCCGAACATCGCCTCCTGCCCCTCGCCGACCGCGAGGCCGCCGACCGCATAGCCGTCGAAGCCGATGTCGATCAGCGCATCGGCCGATGCTTTCCGCAAGCCTTCGTCGAGCGCGCCCTGCTGGATGCCGAAGATCGCGTTGTGCGCGGCGTGGTCCTCCGCGGCGAAGAACGCGTCGCGGCTGCGGCGCGCCCAGCGCATCGACCGCTCCATCGCCGCGGCCTGCACCTCGCGCGAGCTGGTCGTCGGCACCAGTTCGTCGAACGCCATGGTGATGTTCGAGCCGAGCAGCCGCTGGATCTCGATCGATCGCTCGGGCGACAGCATGTGGCGCGTGCCGTCCAGGTGCGACTTGAACGTGACGCCATCCTCGCTGCGCTTCGTCAGGTCGGCGAGACTCATGACCTGATACCCGCCGCTGTCGGTCAGGATCGGCCGGTCCCAGCCCATGAAGCTGTGCAAGCCCCCCAGCCTCGCCATCCGCTCGGCGGTCGGGCGCAGCATCAGGTGATAGGTGTTGCCGAGGATGATGTCGGCGCCCGCCGCGCGGACATCGGCGGGCTTCACCGCCTTGACGGTGGCGGCGGTGCCGACCGGCATGAAGGCGGGCGTGCGGATCTCGCCGCGCTCCATCGCGATGACGCCGGTCCGCGCGCGACCGTCTGTCGCGGCGATGGTGAAGGTGAAACGGGACATGGGCTCGCCTCATAGGGATATGGCGTCTCCGCGCAAATCCTCCCCTGAAAGGGAAGGCGGCGCGCGTCAGCGCGACGGAGGGGTGTCGCCCCATCCGGATAGCCGAACACCCGTCCGTCAGGCTTTCGGCCTGCCACCTCGCCTTGCAGGGGAGGATTTCACGTTAGTGCGCGTGGACCGCGCAGCCGTCCTCGCCGATCTCGATCTGCACCGTCGCGTGGCCGATCTCGAAATCATGGTCGAGCCGGTGTTGCAGATCGGTCAGGAACGCGTCGCCGGGATGGCCGCCGGGCATGACCAGATGCGCGGTCAGCGCGCTTTCGGTGGTCGACATCGGCCAGATGTGGAGATCGTGGACGCGCGCGACGCCGGGCAGAGCGGACAGGAAGGCAGACACCTTCGCCGGATCGATCCCCGGCGGCACCGCGAGCAGCGCCATGCCGATCGAATCGCGCAGCAGCCCCCAGCTGCTCCACAGGATCACCGCAACGATCGCCAGGCTGACCAGTGGATCGACCCACGCCCATCCGGTCGCCAGGATGACGAGTCCTGCGACGACGACGCCCGCCGACACCGCCGCATCCGCCGCCATGTGCAGGTACGCGCCGCGGATGTTAATGTCGCCGTGCCGCCCGCGCGCGAACAGCAGCGCTGTGCCCAGGTTGATCGCGATGCCGACCGCGGCGACCCACACCATCGTCGTGCCCTGCACCGGCGGCGGCGAGCCGAGGCGCTGCACCGTCTCCAGCAGGATCGCGCCGACCGCGACCATCAGCAGGACCGCATTGGCGAGTGCGGCCAGGATCGACGAACTTTTCAGGCCATAGGTATAGCGCTGCGACGCCGGGCGCTTGGCGAGCGTCGCGGCACCCCAGGCGATCAGCAGGCCCAGGACGTCGGACAGATTGTGCCCGGCATCCGCCAGCAGCGCGACCGAATCGGCCCAGATGCCGAACGCCGCCTCGACGATGACGAAGCCCAGGTTGAGCGCCGTGCCGATCGCAAAGGCACGGCCGAAATCCGCCGGCGCGTGCGAGTGGCCGTGGGAATGGCTGTGGCCGTGGCCATGATCGTGATGCGCGCCCATGGTGCGCGCTTAGCCGCTCGCCGGCGGGATAGGCCAGGGTTTCATCGCTCGCCGGGGCGTCCGCCTCCGCGCCGTCCGCGGCCCTCGCGCTCGGGGCGGCCATAGGGGCTGGTGCGAACGGTCAGCAGTTCGGCGCGGCTGACGGCGCCGTCGCTGTTCGCATCGAACCGCGCGAAGAGCGTCTCGAACCGCGTGACGAGTTCGCCCTCCGTCACCCTCTGGTCGCCGTTGCGGTCGAGGTCGAACGGCGTCGGCACCCCGTTGCGATCGCCCAGCCAGCGTTCCGCCCAGTCGGAATAGGCGATGAAGCCGACGCCGGCGTTCCACGCCGGGTCACTCGCGGTCGTATCCGTCAGCGTCTGGGTCAGTTCCGCCAGTGTCGTCCGCCCGTCGCGATCGCGGTCCGCGGCGGCCAGGAACAGCGCGACCGGTTCCGCCACGATCGTCGCCGGGGCGGGGCGAAATGGGTCTCCGGCAGGCGGCGGCGCGGCATCCTGCGCGGTGGCGAGCAACAGAAGCGCGAGGAGCATGGATCGACACCTTTCGTACGGGAGCGGTACCGGCCGCTCCCGCACAGGTCTACGCGGTCAGAACCGGCGCGTGAAGGCCAGGTCGACACTGCGCGGCGCGCCGACGAAGACCAGGCCCGACGCATAGCCCGACCAGTCGGCGTAGAACGCGTTGGTCAGGTTGCGGCCGCGCAGGGTCAGCGTGCCCGCCGATGTCCGCCAGGCGACCGCCGCCTCCACGGTCGTGAACGGCGCGATCCGCACCGTGTTGGCGTTCGCCGTGTACATGTCGCCGGTGTGGCGCACGCTGCCGCTGAGCGTCACGGGCGCGGCGCGCGGGGCATAGGTGACGGTCAGGTCGGCGACCCGTTCGGGGACGTTGGGCGGCCGGTTGCCGGAGCGGTCGGCGCCACCGGCCTCGATCAGTGTCAGGTATTTTGCATCGAGCAGCGTGCCGCTCAGCGCGACGCCCAGTTCACGCGTGACGGGCACGTTGAGCGAAACCTCACCCCCGCGCGATCGCAGTGATCCACCCTGGACGCTGATCGCCGGGTTGGCCGGATCGCGGGTCAGGATGTCGTCCTGACGGATATCGAACAGCGACGCGGTCAACTCGACTCCGCTGCCGGTCAGCGAGGTCTTGAGGCCAGCTTCGTAGGATCGCCCGGTCGTAAGATCGAACCGCGCGTTGGCGGCACTGATGAACAGCAGCCCGCTGACCGGTGTCACTGCGCGGGTATATTGTGCGAACAGCTGCGTGCGCGGAGTCACGCTGTATACGGTGCCGACCCGCCAGGTGACCGGATCGTACGTCTGGCCGTACGCCAGCGTCGTGCCGGCGGTCACGTTCAGCACGCTGCGGTCGAGCGTGATGCGGTCGTAGCGGACGCCGCCGACGACCAGCCATGCCGGCGTCAGATTGAGCGCATCCTCGGCAAAGAGCGACAGCTGATCGACATCGGCCGTCACGTCCTGCCGGGTCGCGAAATTGGCGGGCGTGTCTGCCGGAAAGGTGCCGCGATCGGGCGCGAACGGATCGACCGAGGGCAGCGTCCCGAACCGGCGCTGGGTAAAGAAGTCGGTGTGCCCGAATTCGGCGCCTGCCGCGAAGCGGTTGCGCAGCCCCGCCACCGGCGCGTCGACCGCCAATTGCAGGCGCTGGTTCCAGAACTGATGATCGTGGGTGATGCGCGTCGCGCTGCGGTCGATCCGCCGGCTCGCGGGGTTGAAGCTATATTCGTCGCCGTCGCGCCAGCGCCGCTGGCCGTCGTACCAGCTGGTGTCGCTGGTCAGTGTGACTGCGTCCGACAGCGCGTAGCGGGCGCGCGCGCGCAGCCAGACCGCGTCCGATGTTCCGCGCGCGTCGAGCGTGTCGAAATTCACCCGCCGCATCGCCCGGTCGAGCACCAGCCCGGCGCTGCCCGACACCGCGTCCGACGGATCGCGGGCGACGGCGCGCGACACGATCGGCGTGCCGTAGTAGAAGCTCGACTGGCGATCGCCGGTATAATCGGCCGACAGCGTCAGCGACAGGCGCGGGGCCGGCTGCCACAGCAGCGAGACAGCGGCCGCCAGCGTATGGGCATCGGTATCGTCGACCCAGCCCGATGTCCGCGACCAGGCGACATCGCCACGCACCGCGACGCTCTGCCCGATCGGCACGTTGACGTCCGCCGCCAGTCGCGCGGTGTCGAAGCTGCCGAAGCTCGCCAGCGCTTCGCCGACGGTCCGCCCGATCTCGGGGCGGCGTGGCACTAAACTGATCGCACCGGCCAGCGCGCCGTCGCCCGACGTGACCGATGCCGGGCCCTTGATGACCTCGACGCGCTCGAACATCCACGCGTCCCAGTTGCGCACGCCGACATCCGAATTGGCCATGCGGACGCCGTCGTAGAGGTAGTTCACCGCGCGGGTGAAACCGCGCATCGACACCGATCCGATCGATCCCGGCAGGTTGCCCGCGGCGACGCCGGGCGCGGCGTTCAGCACCTCGATCGCGCTGCGCAGGCCCTGCGCCTGCATCTGGTCCTGCATGATGGAGTCGACGGTCGCGGGCGTCTCGCGGTTGGTCAGGCCCAGCCGGCCGGCGACGTCCGGCGTCTCCTCCAGCTGGCGCTGGCCGGTGACGACGACGGTATCCTGCGCCTGGGCAGCGGTGGCGGTCAGGCAGAGGGCGAGGGTGATGAGCGAAGTCTTCATGGTCGTATCTCAGCAGGAAAGGGGGGAAGCGGCGCGCACGCGGCGGCGCCAGTGGAGCCATCCGGTGACGAACAGCGCGAGGGGAACGAAGCCGAGCAGGACGGCGAGGATGCGGGTCGCCAGACCGCCGATGGAGCCGTCGTGGATCGACCGCATCCAGTTGGACACGACGCCCGCCCGCCGCCCGTCGTGGACGGCCAGCACGCGGCCGGAGAAGCGGTCGACGAAGACATAGCTGCCGGGAAAGCGCCGGTGCGCATCACCGGGCAGCGCGACGCGCACGCGGATCGGCGTGTCTCCGGCGCCGGTTACGTCGATGAACACCAGTCGGGCTTGCGGAACCGCGCGTCGCGCCGCGGCAAGCGCGGTGGCGAGGCTGATCGGCGGGCCGCCCGTCGCCACCGAATGCGGCGCGGGAACGGGCGGCGGCGCGAGCAGCCAGGCCTTTACGTCGTCGAGCGCGAGCAGCACGCCGGTCGCGACCAACAGAGCGGGCAGCCCCGCACTCCACAGCCCGAAATGCTTGTGCAGGTCGCGCAGGCGACGGATCGACACCGCGCGCCGCTTGAACGCCAGCGCCTTGGCCCAGCTGCCGCGCGGCCACCAGGCAATGACGCCGCTTGTCAGCAGCACCAGCATCGCGACCCCCGACCAGCCGACGATCTGCCGCCCGGTATCGGCCGCCAGCAATTGCATATGCAGCTCGTACAGCCAGCTCATCAGGTATCCGCCCCACGGGGCGGTGCGCAGGATGCGGGTGCCATCGGACGAGAACCACAGCATCATTCGCGGCGCGCTGTGATGCCCGGCGTGCGACGCGGACGGATAGAAGCGCGCCGGGATGGCACCGCCCGCATCGGTCGCCTCGAACGACCATTTGCCGGCCGGGTCGGGGAACCGTGCGCGGCCCGTCGCCAGCGCGCGGTCCCAGACGGGCGATGCCCAGCCTGGTGCCGGTGCAGGTGCGGCGACCTGCGTTTCCGGGTGCAACAGGTCGTCGATCTCGACGTAGAAGACCAGCGCCGACCCGGTCAGCCCGAGCAGCACGAACAGAGCGCCCACGCTCAGGCCAAGCCAAAGATGGACACGACGGATAAGGATACGCGCGCGCGTCATCGAAAACGCGCCGCAAGCAGGCGAGGGGACATGATCGTCCTTCCGGTCGGCAGGAATCGGCCGCGCACGGGGGCGCGGGCGTCGGCGCCGGAAGGTCTTCAGAAGTCTGCGGACCGTCCGGCGATCAGGCCGGACGCGGTGGTCCTCGCAAGGGGGGGCGCAGGCGGGCAGGGGCAGGAACCAGCGGCAGCGCGACCGGGCGCAACGCCATCGCCATCGCGACGAGCAGGGCGATCGCCAGCAGCAGCGGATCGGTCGCCGCCAGCGACGGCGCCATCAACCCGGCATAGGCGCAGGGGGCGCTTGCCCCCTCGTCATGCTTGGGCGCGTCGGTGGGGGCGTGGTGCGCCATGCCCGGCATCTCGACGACCATCGTCATCGGACCGGTGCCGCTACAGATGCTGACCACGATCCGCCCGTGCGACACCGTCGGCATGAACCCGGCCGGCACCAGCAATTTCATCGCAAGCGCCAGCGCGACGATCGCACACGCGAGCCCCGGACGGACATGGAAGAGGCGTCGCAGCGCGGTCACGCGGTCGCTTTAACGGCGAGCGGCAGAGAAGTCATCGCCAGGGATCCGGACAAATTGTCCTACCCTTGGCGCTCCGGCAGCAACAGCGACGCGTCGCCGTAGGAATAGAAGCGGTATCCGCTCGCGATGGCGTGCGCATACGCTGCCTGCATCCGCTCCAGCCCCATCAGCGCCGATACCAGCATGAACAGCGTCGATCGTGGGAGGTGGAAATTGGTGATCAGGCCGTCGATGCCCTTGAAGCGATAGCCCGGCGTAATGAAGATCGCGGTGTCGCCGTCGAACGGGCGGATGACGTCGTCGTCGCCCGCCGCGCTCTCGATCAGGCGCAGGCTGGTGGTGCCGACCGCGATCACCCGGCCGCCGGCGGCGCGCACCGCGTTCAGGCGGTCGGCGGTGGCGGCGTCGATGCGGCCCCATTCGGCGTGCATCCTGTGGTCCTGCGTGTCGTCGGCCTTCACCGGCAGGAAGGTGCCCGCGCCGACGTGGAGCGTCAGCGTCGCGTGGCCGATCCCCGCCGCGCCGAGCGCCGCGAGCAGATCGGGCGTGAAGTGCAGCGCCGCAGTGGGCGCCGCGACCGCGCCGGGTTCGTTCGCGAACATCGTCTGGTAATCGTCCGCGTCGCGTGCGTCGGCCGGGCGCTTCGCGGCGATGTAGGGCGGCAACGGCATCCGCCCGGCACGTTCCAGCAGAAGCTCGACCGGCTCGTCACCGGCGAAGTCGAGCAGGAAGCTGCCGTCGTCGCCACGGTCGCCGGCGGTCGCGGTCACGCCGTGTCCGAAATCGATCGTGTCGCCGTCACGCAGCCGCTTGGCGTTGCGGATGAAGGCGCGCCAGCGCCGCGGCCCTTCGCGCTTGTGCAGCGTCGCGCCGATCCTGGCTTCGCCACGCGTGCCTTCGAGTTGCGCGGGGATGACGCGAGTGTCGTTGAAGACCAGCACGTCGCCCGCGCGCAGCGACGCGGGCAGATCGGTCACGACGCGATCATGCGTCCCGGCATCGTCCAGCACCAGCATCCGCGCCGAATCGCGCGGGGCGGCGGGACGCAGCGCGATATTGTCGTTGGGCAGCGTAAAATCGAACAGGTCGACGTTCATTCTTGTCCTCATCCCCGCGCAGGCGGAGATCCATCTCCCGCGCTTGCCCGGTGGCCGGTCCGGGAGATGGGTCCCCGCCGGCGCGGGGACGAGGCGGGCTTACTTCGCCGGCGGCGTCTTGCGACCAGGACCCGGCGGCAGCGTCTCGGGGGCGACCATCACCGGTGCGGGGGCGGGGGCCGGCGCGGCATAGGCCGGGGGATTGTCGGCGGCGATGTAGGCATGGACGATCCGCGTCGGGTTCGCCGGCGGCTCGCCGCGTTCGATCGCATCGACATATTGCATCCCGTCGAGCACGCGGCCGAACACCGTGTACTTCTGGTCGAGCGACAGGCGCGGCGAGAAAACGATGAAGAACTGCGAATTGGCGCTGCCTTCCGCCTTGTCCTTCTGTTCCTGCGTCGCCTGTTCGGGCGCACCTTCGCGCGCGGCCGAAACCGCGCCGCGGACGTGGGGCAGGTAATTGAACTCCTTGGGCAGGTCGGGCAGATCCGAGCCGCCGGTGCCGTCACCCTTGGGGTCGCCGCCCTGCGCCATGAAGCCTTCGATCACGCGGTGGAACAGCGTGTTGTCGTAGAACTTGCGGCGGGTCAGCGTCTTCACCCGCTCGACCATCTTCGGCGCGACATCGGGGCGCAGCCAGATGGTGACGCGGCCGCCGTTCGACAGGTCGAGCAACCACAGATTTTCCTTGTCGGTCGTCGCCGGCGGCGCGGCGCGGCCGGGCACGTCGATCAACTGCGCCGACGCCGGCAGAGCAAACAGCGCCGCGGCGGCGGCGACGAGAGCGGAAAACAGACGCATAGGTGAAAGAACCCCAACCCGGATATCGTGCCCGCCCCTTAGACGAGGTCGCGGCTGACGGCAAAATGAACGACGCTCGCGGCGGATTTATGTCCGCTGATCGCCCTTCAGTCCGATCTCGCGGACGCGGGCATCGACCTCGGCCTTGACGGCGCGCGGCACGAAGCGGGTGATGTCGCCGCCGTACATCGCGATTTCCTTGACCAGGCGGCTGGCGATCGGCTGGAGCGAGACGTCGGCCATCAGGAAGACCGTCTCGACCCGCGCATTGAGCTGCTGGTTCATGCCCGCCATCTGATATTCATATTCGAAATCCGCGACCGCGCGCAGGCCGCGAACGATGATGTTCGCCCGTTCGCGTGTCGCGAAGTCCATCAGCAGCGAATCGAATCCGACGACGGTGATGTCGCCATCGACGTCGGCCACTTCGCGACGGACCGTCGCCATCCGCTCCTCGACCGAGAACATCGGCGATTTGGACGGGTTGGTGGTTACGCCGACGACCAGCCGGTCGACCAGCTTGGCACCGCGGCGGATGATGTCCATGTGGCCAAGCGTCACGGGATCGAAGGTGCCGGGATAGACGCCGATCCGGGTCATCGGTCGCGCTCCGTGATGTAGCGTGCGATCTCGCGCAACAGGTCGGCCTCGGGGCCGAACCCACGCAGATGCTCGATCGCCTGATCGACCAGCATCGCCGCCTGCTCGCGGGCGCGGGTCAGGCCGAGCAGGGTGAGAAAGGTTTCCTTGCCCGCCGCCTCGTCCTTGCGCAGCGCCTTGCCGGCCAGCGCCTCGTCACCCTCGACGTCCAGGATGTCGTCGGCGATCTGAAAGGCGAGGCCGATGTCGCGGGCATAGCCCCTGAGCGCACGGCGGCCTTCGGGGGCGACACGGCCGAGGATCGCGCCTGACTCCACCGCGCAGGCGATCAGCGCGCCGGTCTTCATCGCCTGCAATCGCGTGACGGTCGCGAGATCAAAGCTGGTCTTCTCCGCCTCCAGGTCCATCATCTGCCCGCCGGCCATGCCGCTGGGGCCCGACGACGCCGCAAGACAGCCGATCAGCTCGACGCGGACGAAGGGGTCGGGATGCGCCTCGGGCTCGGCCAGCCATTCGAAGGCCAGCGCGTGCAGGCAGTCGCCGGCCAGGATCGCGGTCGATTCGCCATACACCTTGTGCACCGTCGGCTTGCCGCGACGCATGTCGTCGTCGTCCATCGCCGGCAGATCGTCGTGGATCAGCGAATAGACGTGGATCGCCTCGATCGCGGTCGCGACGCGGGCGGTCAGCGCGCGATCGACGCCGAACAGGTCGGCGGTGGCGAAGGTGAGGAGCGGGCGCAACCGCTTGCCGCCGCCGATCGCGGCATGGCGCATCGCGTGATACAGGTCGGCGCGCGGATCTTCCGGCACGGCGAGCAGCAGGTCGAATTCGCGATCGACCGTGGCCGCGACTTGGGTCAGCGCGTCCTGGAGCAGCGGTGCGGGCATCAGCCAGCCGCGAACGGGGTGGTGCCGGTCGCGCGACCCTCGGCATCCGTACGGATCGCCTCGATCCGCGCCTGCGCCGCGTCCAGTCGGGCAGCGCATTGACGGCGCAACGCATCGCCGCGTTCGTAGAGCGTGATCGCCTCGTCCAGCGACGCCTCCCCGCTTTCCAACCGTCCGACGATGCGTTCGAGCTCTTTCAGCGCGTCTTCGAACGACAGCGCGGCGATTGCGGAATCTTCAGCCATGCGACGCGCTATGGGGCAGGGGCAGGGCGTTATGCAACCGTGCGCACAGGCACGACGTTTGGACCGCGACGAAAGGCGGCTGACCCCCATGTTCAAGAGCATCAATCCCGCGACCGGCGAAACCGTTGCCGAGCATCCCGAACTGACCGCGGACGAGGTCGAGGCGAAGATCGCCAGGGCGGCCGCGACCTATCGGCAATGGCGGACGACATCGTACGACGAGCGCACCGCGCTGCTCGCAAAGATCGCTGACGCGTTCGATGCGAACAAACAGCGGCTGGCCGAAATGGCGACGCGCGAGATGGGCAAGACGCTGAAGTCGGCGATCGCCGAGGTCGAGAAATGCGCGAGCGCGTTTCGCTATTATGCCGACCACGGCCCGGACCTGCTCGCGGATACCGAGGTCGCGATGCCGAACGGACGCGCGGTGGCGCGGTGGCTGCCGATGGGCGTGGTGCTCGCGATCATGCCGTGGAACTTCCCCTATTGGCAGGTCGTGCGCTTCGTCGCGCCGGCGATCATGGCCGGCAATGTCGGCCTGCTGAAGCACGCATCGCTGACGCAAGGTTGTGCCGCGCTGATCGAGGAGATGGTGGTGACAGCGGGCGCGCCGGACGGGTTGTTCCAGAACCTGGCCATCCCGTCGTCGAAGGTCGAACCGGTGATCGCCGACCCGCGCATCGTCGCGGTGACGCTGACCGGCAGTGAAGGCGCCGGGATCAAGGTCGCCGAAGCCGCGGGCCGCGAACTGAAAAAGGTCGTGCTCGAACTCGGTGGATCGGACCCGTTCATCGTCATGCCCTCGGCCGATGTCGAGAAGGCAGCGAAGGTCGCGGTGACCGCGCGGACTCAGAACGCCGGCCAGTCGTGCATCTGCGCCAAGCGGATGATCGTCCACGCCGACGTCTACGACCGGTTCATGGACGTCTTCGAACAGGGGATGCGCGATCTGGTGATCGGCGACCCGATGGACCAGGACAGCGCGATGGGCCCGCTGTCGAGCGAGGACGGCCGCGACACGGTGCTGAACCAGGTCGAGGAAGCGAAGCGCGAAGGCGCGCGCGTGCTGGTCGGCGCGGAGAAGATCGACCGGGCGGGCGCCTGGATGACCGCCGGCGTGCTCGTCGACGTGCCGCCCGAGGGCAAGTTCGCCAAGCAGGAAATTTTCGGACCCGTCGCGATGGTGTTCAAGGTCGATGACATCGAGGCGGCGATCACGCTTGCCAACGATGTGCCGTTCGGCCTCGGCTCCAGCGTGTGGACGAACGACGCGGCTGAACAGGAGCGGTTCGCGCGCGATATCGAAGCCGGGATGACCGCGGTGAACGCGATGCTCGCGTCGGTGCCGGAGGCGCCGTTCGGTGGCGTGAAGCGGTCGGGCCACGGGCGCGAACTGGGCCCGTGGGGGCTTCACGAGTTCATGAACCTGAAGGCGGTGATGCTGCCCGGGGCGGAGTAGGCGGCCAGTTGCGGCTGTGGTACGATCGGCCATGGCCGACCGCGACCCCGCCCTCAACCTCGGGCAATTCACCGAACGTGCCGAAGCGTTCTTGGGCGATGGCTTCCACGAATCGGTCGAGGAGGTGCTCGACGACGCCCTGCGACTGCTGGAAAAGCGGCGTGAGGCGTTCAACGCGATGGTGCGTGCCAAGATCGCCGAGGCCGACGCCGATCCGCGGCCGTCGGTGCCGATTGATGACGCGTTTAGATGGCTGGACGAGCGGAAGGCGCGTCGACGCGCATGATGCTCGTCTTCCGTCGCGAGGCGCTCGAAGATCTCGACAGCATCAGTGTCTATGTCGAGCGGATGGCGGATCGCAGCGTTGCCGATGGCTACGATCGCCGCATTCGAGCGAAGATCGCGACACTTGTCGATTTCCCGAACCGCGGTACCGACCGACCGGAGTTCGGTGACGGTGTCCGGTCGATCAATTTCGAAGGCCGGTATCTGATCCTATATCGTGTCGCCGACGATCGTGTGCTCGTCACCCGCGTGGTTGCCGGCGCGCAGGATCTATCTGACCTGACCCCCTGACATCACCTCGGCCAGCAGGTCCTTGCGGCTGAGTTTCCCGATCATCGTCTTGGGCAGCGTCAGGCGGATCACGACCTCGTCGACCCGTTCGTGCTTGCCCAGTTGCGGGTTGAGCCAGGCCGCCAGCGCCTTGGCATCGACCGGGTCGGCGTCCTCCAACAGGGTCACATAGGCGCGCGGGACTTCGCCGCGGTACGGGTCGGGCAGGCCGATAACGAGGGATTCCTTCACCGCCGGGTGGTGGTGCAGGATCGCCTCGATCTGGCTGGGAAAGACCTTGAAGCCGCCGACCGCGATCATGTCTTTCAGCCGATCGACGATGCGGATGAAGCCTGCGTCGTCGATCTGGCCGACGTCGCCGGTGCGCAGCCAGCGCGTGCCGACCGCGTCGGTCACGAAGACTTCGGCATCGGCTTCGGGGCGCTGCCAATAGCCCTTCATGATCTGCGGGCCCGCCACCACGATCTCGCCCGGCTCGCCGGGCGGAGGCAGGCGGCTGGGGTCTTCCTTGTCGACGAGCGACACGCGCGTCCCCGCGATCGGCTGGCCGATCGTGCCGGGGCGCTGCGGCCCGGCATAGGGGTTGCAGGACACCACGCCCGAGGTTTCCGACAGGCCATAGCCCTCGATCAGCGTTGCGCCGGTGTCGCCTTCGAACCGCGCCTTCAGTTCCGCCGACAGCGGCGCGCCGCCCGAGATGCAGTAGCGCAGGCACGAGAAGTCGGTGCCGGCGTGCTTCGGATGATCGAGCAGCGCCTGGTACATCGTCGGCACGCCGGGCATCGCGCTCGGCCGCGTGCGGGCGATCGCGTCGAGCACCTGCCCCGCCTCGAACCGCGGCAGCATCACGATCTCGCCGCCGGTGACGACGGTGCGGTTGAGGACACAGGTGTTGGCAAAGACGTGGAAGAACGGGAGCACGCCCATCACCCGGTCGACATCGTTCGACGCCGGGTTCAGGTCGGCGACCTGTCGTGCGTTGGCCGACAGGTTCGCGTGCGTCAGCATCGCTCCCTTCGGCACGCCGGTCGTGCCCCCGGTATACTGGATCAGCGCGACATCCGTTTCGGGATCGAGCGGCGGGGTCGAACACGCACCGTCGTTGGCGATCAGATCGGAAAAGGATGACATCCGCGGATCGTCGGGCCGGCTGGCGACTTCGCTGCGGCGGAACAGGCGGTAGAGGACCGACTTGGTCGGCGGCAGTGCGCCGGCGATCGATCCGACGACCAGCCGCTCCAGCGTGCTTTTCTCCAGCACCTTCAGCGCGGTCGGCAAGAGTGCGGTCGCCGACAGCGTGAACAGCAGCCGGGTGCCCGAATCGGCGACCTGGTGCGCCAGTTCATCGACCGTGTAGAGCGGCGAGAAATTGACGACGGTCGCCCCGAGCTTGAGGATGCCGTAATACGCCGCGACGTAATGCGGCACGTTGGGCAGGAACAGCCCGATCCGGTCGCCCGGACCATAGCCGAGCCTGGCCAGACCGCAGGCGACGCGGTTGGCGCCGTCCAGCGTCTCGCCATAGCTATATTTGCGGCCGAGGAAATCGAGCAGCGGCGCGTCCGGATGGCGGGCGGCGCCGGCCTCGAACAGGTCGACCATCGATTCCGGGGGATAGGTACGATCCCAGTCGCCCGGGTGGTGATAGGCGGTGCGCCAGAGGCTCTCAGGATCGCTCATTGACACGAGTGTAAGTTAGGCTCGTGGCGAGTGCAACTCAGTCCAGCAGCAGGAGCGTGGCGGCGAGCGTGACGCGGCCGACATCGCCCAGCGTGTCGATGCGCTCAGGCGCCAGACCGGCCAGGTCGATCGTCGGGGCAGTCATCTGGAGGTGCGGGCGCCGCGGGGACCCGGTCGCACCGGCGAGGACGACCAGCAGGGCCAGGACGGCGATTTCGGCGCGACGTTTCCACATGGGCGGCAACGATATGCGACGACCGCCCCGGGTTCAAGCGGCGACGGACAGCGCCGGTGCGATGCGGGCGCGGTCGCGGCCGGCGCGCTTCGCGTCGAACAGCGTGCGGTCGGCGATTCGGTACAGCGCCTTCCACTGCGCCTCGCTTTCCAGCGTGCCCGTGCAGCAGCCGATGCTGGCGGTGACGCGCAGGTCGAACGGCATCCGTGCCTCGCGCAGTGCGTCGAGCACCATCTCGGGCTCCAGCCGGCCGATGGCGGGAACGATGATGCCGAATTCCTCGCCACCCAACCGGGCGACCAGCCCGTCGGACGACGCTACGAGCGCATGCAGCGTGCGGGCAAAGACGCGCAGCACGTCGTCGCCGCCGTCGTGGCCCAGCGTGTCGTTGACCAGCTTGAAATGGTCGATGTCGATCAGCAGCAACGTCGAACGCCCCGGCCGGCCGATCGCCCGGTCGAGAAAGGCGCGGCGGTTGAGCAATCCGGTCAGCGGGTCGGTATCGGCGAGTGCCCTGGCGCGCAGTTCCGCCGCCATCGCCTCGTCGCGCTCGCGGCTCAGCGCCTGGATGCGATAGGCGATGGCCAGGCTGGAGGCGAGGGCCTCGAACGCCATCGTCAGGATCGTCGAATTGTCGAGCCAGAAGCTGACCGGCAGCACGCGCAGCGCGCTCAGCAACCGGGCGACGGCCGATGCCAGCGGCAGGGCCCAGGCGATGGAGAACAGCAGCAGGTAGCGGCTGCCGCGCTGCCACGCACGCCACAGGATCGGGCCGGTGATGGTCAGGCCGGTGATTATCATCAGCGATGCCGTGCGGTCGGCGAAGCGCATGTCGATCATCGATGCCAGTGCAAAGATCGGACCACTGCCGGCGAGCAATGCCACCGACGCCCAGCTCGCCGGGGTCATCCATCCGGCGAAGACGCGCCTTTCGAAGAAGCTGCGGGCAAACAGGATCGCGGCGGCGGCGGTGAGGCCGAGCAGTATCAGGTTGAGGCGGATGCGGTCGTTGTTGTCGATCGCCGGCACCAGCCACGCGAGCAGGCCCGACGACGTGACCGCATAGGCGACCAGCAAGGTGACCATCGTGCAATAGGCGGCCTGGAACCGATAGCGCAGCGCCCACCAGAGCGAGAGGTTGTAGATCAGCAACGCTAAGGCGAGACCGCCGAAGCCGGCATAGACCGCGGCCATCGTCATGTTGGCGCGGGCACTTTCGCCGGCCGTCGCGATCCGCTGGCCGATCACGATCCCGCGGATATTCTCCGCGCGCGTGACACGCCACAGCAGTCGCACGGGCGGCGCGGCGCGCTGCGGCACGTCCATTTCGATGATCGCGCCCAGCTCGACATCGTGCGACAGGGTCTTGCTCGTGCGGTGCAGCGCCGCGATCGATCCGTCGGCGTACAGGACGTGCAGGGACAGGCCGGCTTGCCACAGGCTGCCGATCCGTGCGCGGACCGGCCCGTCGCGCGTCTCGCGTGCCGGGATCGGATCGGACCTGACCCAGTAATCGCCCCGGCCGAAGTCGGTCTGTCGCGTGGTGCAATCGAAGCGATGGGCGGCAGCGAACAGCGCGGCAGGCGTGTCACGCGGCTGCACGCGCGTCACACAGGCCCCGATCGGCGTTCCCGCCAGGCCCGCCTGTGCAAACGCCGGCTGGGCGATGCACGCGGCGGCCATCGCCAGCACGACGCCCAAGGCGCGTAGCAAACCCCAACCCCACATGGCGTAACTGTGGCGGCGGCGGCGCTAAGATCGGGTTAACCAGCGGAGGCTTTCGCCGCGATCCGCCCAAACGCAACGCGGCCCCGCATCGATCGGATGCGGGGCCGCGGCGTCGGTCGTGGATCTGGCGTTACTTGGCGTCGGCGGGCGCGGCCTTCTTGCCCTTAGGCTTCGGCTTCTTCGGCGCAGCGGCCTCGATCGCGAACGACAGGGCGTGGTCCTTCAGCCTGACCGTCACTTCGCCGCCATGGACCAGCTTGCCGAACAGCAGTTCCTCGGCCAGCGGCTGCTTGATCTTTTCCTGGATCAGGCGACCCATCGGCCGCGCACCATACAGCTTGTCATAGCCGCGCTCGGTCAGCCATGCCTTGGCTTCCTCGTCCAGGTTGATGTGGACGCCCCGGTCGGCGAGTTGCAGTTCGAGCTGGAGGATGAACTTCTCGACGACCCGGCTGACGACCTCTGGCGGCAGGTAGCCGAACGGCACGATCGCATCCAGGCGATTGCGGAATTCCGGCGTGAAGAGGTTCTTGACCGCCTCTTCCTGCACGTCTTCGCGGCCGATGTTGCCGAAGCCCAGCGACTCCTTCGCCATGTCCGACGCACCGGCATTGGTGGTCATGATGAGGATGGTATTGCGGAAATCGACGGTCTTGCCGTGATGATCGGTGAGCTTGCCGTTGTCCATCACCTGCAACAGGATGTTGAACAGGTCGGGATGCGCCTTTTCGATCTCGTCGAGCAGCAGCACGCTGTGCGGATTCTGGTCGACCGCATCGGTCAGCAGCCCGCCCTGATCGTAGCCGACATAGCCCGGAGGCGCACCGATCAGCCGGCTGACCGAATGGCGCTCCATATATTCGGACATGTCGAACCGCTGGAGCGGAATCCCTAAGATGTCGGCCAGCCGCCGCGCGACTTCGGTCTTGCCGACGCCGGTCGGGCCGCTGAACAGATAGTTGCCGATCGGCTTGTCCGGATCGCGCAGGCCCGCCCGGCTGAGCTTGATCGCGGACGACAGCACCTCGATCGCCTTGTCTTGGCCGAACACGACGCGCTTCAGGTCGGTGTCGAGGCTCGCGAGCGCCTTGGTATCGTCGGTCGACACCGTCTTCGGCGGGATGCGCGCCATCGTCGCGATGACCTGCTCGATCTCCTTGGGCGTGATCGTCTTCTTGCGCTTGTTCGGCGGCACCAGCATCTGCATCGCGCCCACTTCGTCGATCACGTCGATCGCCTTGTCGGGCAGCTTGCGGTCGTTGATGTAGCGTGCCGACAGCTCGACCGCCGACTTGATCGCGTCGGGGGTGTACTTGACGCCGTGATGCCCCTCGAACGCGGTGCGCAGGCCGCTCAGGATCTTGATCGTATCCTCGATCGTCGGTTCGTTCACGTCGATCTTCTGGAACCGGCGGAGAAGCGCGCGGTCCTTTTCGAAGTGATTGCGAAATTCCTTGTAGGTGGTCGATCCGATGCAGCGGATGCTGCCACCCGACAGCGCAGGCTTCAGCAGGTTGGACGCGTCCATCGCGCCGCCAGACGTGGCGCCGGCACCGATGACGGTGTGGATCTCGTCGATGAACAGCACCGCGTGGGGCAGTTTCTCCAGCTCGTTGACGACCTGCTTCAGCCGCTCCTCGAAATCGCCGCGATAGCGCGTGCCGGCGAGCAACGCGCCCATGTCGAGCGAATAGATGACGGCATCCTTCAGCACCTCGGGCACGTCGCCCTCGATGATCTTGCGCGCCAGCCCTTCCGCGATCGCGGTCTTGCCGACGCCCGGATCGCCCACATACAGCGGGTTGTTCTTGCTACGGCGGCACAGGATCTGGACCGTTCGGTCGACCTCGGGCCCGCGACCGATCAGCGGATCGATCTTGCCGGTCTTGGCCTTTTCGTTGAGGTCGACGGTGAACTGCTTCAGCGCGCTCTCGGCCTTGCCCTTGCCGTCGGCCTTGGCAGGCTTCTCGTCATCGGCGCCCTTCGGCGGCGTCGATTCGGTCGGGGCCGACCCCTTGCCGACGCCGTGGCTGATGAAGCTGACGGCATCCAGCCGGCTCATGTCCTGCTGTTGCAGGAAATAGACGGCATAGCTCTCGCGCTCGCTGAACAGCGCGACCAGCACATTGGCGCCGGTCACTTCGTCGCGGCCCGACGACTGGACGTGCAGGATCGCACGCTGGATGACGCGGGAAAAGCCGCTGGTCGGCGACGGATCGGTCGCCTGCGCGACCTTCAGCGCGTCGAGCTCGGTATCGAGGTAATGCGCCACCGTGGTCTGCAGGTCGCCCAGGTCCACGCCGCACGACGCCATCACCTTCGACGCGTGCTCGTCGGCGATCAGCGCGAGCAGCAGATGCTCCAGCGTCGCATATTCGTGACGGCGCGACGAGGCGGCCTTCAGGGCCTCGTGCAGGGTGTTTTCCAGGGCGGAAGCGAAAGACGGCATGTACTTACTCCAGCGGGCCGCTTGGGAGGACGGGCGACCCGGACCTCCTGTATGTCGGAAGTCGGAAGGCGCTCATCAAGCACGACGACCACGGCACCGATTTCGCCGACGGCGACAAACCGGTGCCCGCGCTCATGATCGGAATAGCGCGTCGGCGCTTGATCTATGGTTAACAGCGCGTTCGATCCGCTGGCGGACGCGGGCGATTTCCGCTTCCAGTGCGGCGATGCGCCCGTGCAGTTCGTCGACCGACAGCGGATCGAGGTCCTGGCGGGCCAGCTCGGCGACCATGTCGCGGGCGCGGCGGGGAAGATCGTCGGCTTCCATGACGCAGATCGTTGACGCAGGGGGAGCCGGTGTCAATAAGCCTTCGATCAAACGGGGGACGGGCGGCATGACGATACCGGCGACGATGACGGCGATCGACCCAGAGGCTGCCGGCGGGCCGGAGGTACTGGTGCCGATGACGCGCCCCGTGCCGCAGCCGGGGCCGGGCGACGTGCTGGTGCGCGTCGCCGCCGCCGGCGTGAACCGCCCCGACGTACTGCAACGCAAGGGCGGCTATGCCCCGCCGCCGGGCGCCTCCAGCATCCCCGGCCTCGAGATCGCTGGCGAGGTCGTGGCCGTTGGCGACGACGTGCCGCGAGAGATGATCGGCCAACCCGTCTGCGCGCTGGTCGCCGGCGGCGGCTATGCCGAATATTGCGTCGCCCCCGCCGGGCAATGCCTGACCGTGCCCGAAGCGCTGACGATGGTCGAGGCCGCGGCACTGCCCGAAACGCTCTTCACCGTCTGGACCAACCTGTTCGAACGCGGCTTCGCCAGCGACGGCGACACGGTGCTAGTCCACGGCGGCACCAGCGGCATCGGCACGATGGCGATCACGCTGTGCGGCCTCTTCGGCATCGACATCATCGTGACGGCAGGCTCGCCCGACAAGATCGCCGCCGCCAAGGCGTTGGGCGCCACGCACGCGATCGACTACAAGGCGGAGGACTTCGTCGCGCGGGTGAAGGAGATCACCGGCGGCAAGGGCGTCCAGGTGGTGCTCGACATGGTCGGCGGCGATTACGTGCCGCGCAACCTGCAATGCCTGGCCGAGGACGGCCGCCACGTCTCGATCGCGGTGCAGGGCGGACCCACCGCGACCATTCCTATCTTCGACATCATGCGCCGCCGCCTGACGCTGACCGGATCGACGCTGCGCAACCGCGACGTCGCGTTCAAGACCCTGGTCGCCGACGAACTGTCGCGCACGGTCTGGCCGCATGTCGAGGAGGGGCGGCTGAAACCGGTGATGGACCGGACCTTCCCGCTGACGCAAGCGGCCGACGCGCACCGCCGGATGGAAGCGGGCGACCATGTGGGGAAGATCGTGCTGACGATGTGACGGCTGCGTGACGCGGCTCCCCTGAAACCGTAACATTGCCGCGCCATTGCACGCGCCCGACAGCCGAACGGCGTGGGGGAGTGCCATGACGGAAATCCTGAAGCTTGCCGAGATCGCCGATCTGGCCGATTTCGCCAATTCGCGCCCCGCGATCCCCGAACGGATCGTCGAGCGGCAGCGGTACCGGACGGTGTGGATCTCGGACGTCCATCTCGGCACCCGCGGCTGCAACGCCGAACTGCTGATCGACTTCCTCGACCATGTCGACAGCGACACGATGTACCTGGTCGGCGACATCATCGACGGGTGGCGGCTGAAGAAGAAATTCTACTGGCCCGACGCGCACAACGACATCGTCTGGCGCATCCTGAAGCGCGCCAAGCGCGGCACGCGGATCGTCTATATCCCGGGCAATCACGACGAGATGTTCCGGCAGTTCTCGGGCCTCCATTTCGGCGGGGTGACGATCAAGCGCCAGGCGGTGCACGAGACCGCCGACGGCCGCCGCCTGCTGGTCCTCCACGGCGACGAATTCGACGCGATCATGCTGTCGCACCGCTGGCTCGCGTATCTAGGCGACGCCGCCTACCACTTCGCGATGTGGGCGAACCGCTGGGTCAACGCGTACCGCCGGCGGATGGGGATGCCCTATTGGTCGCTCAGCAAGCACGCCAAGCACCGGGTCAAGAAATCGGTCGAATTCATCTCGAAGTTCGAGGAGATCGTCGCGCACGAAGCGGGCCTGCGCGGCGTCGACGGCGTTATTGCGGGGCACATCCACACCGCCGAAATCCGCGAGATCGCCGGCGTCACCTATTACAACGACGGCGACTGGGTGGAGGGCTGCAACGCGCTGGTCGAGCATTTCGACGGGCGGATGGAACTGCTCGACTGGGCGGAAGAGGTGGCGAAGCGTGAGGCCGGGCGCATCGTGGCGATCGCGGCGTGACGAGCGCACACATTTCCGTTCGCCCTGAGCTTGTCGAAGCCTGTCCTGAGCGACTGCCGCAGGCAGGCAGTCGAAGGGGGCTGTCCTTCTTCGTGCCCCGGAGTCTGTGCCGCGGACAAGAAGGGCAGGGCTTCGACAAGCTCAGCCCGAACGGGGAGGGGACAGGCCTCTGCGAGGCTCTGGCAAGCCGGGTGCCGCCATGCGCATAGCCATCGTCACCGACGCGTGGGCGCCGCAGGTCAACGGCGTCGTCCGCACGCTCGGCGCCGTCCGCGACGAGCTGATCCGCATGGGCCATGACGTGCTGATCGTCTCGCCGGACCTATTCGCGTCGGTCCCGTGCCCGACCTATCCCGAAATCCGGCTGGCCTTTGCGCGGCGCTCGACCGTCGGGGGGATGCTCGCCCAGTTTGGCGCCGACGCGATCCATCTCGCGACCGAAGGCCCGCTGTGCCTCGCCGCACGCGCCTGGTGCCTGGCTCGCGCGCGACCGTTCACGACCGCGTATCACACGCAGTTCCCCGACTATGTGTCGGCGCGCACCGGCATCCCGGCCGAATGGATCTGGCGCTACATCCGCTGGTTCCACGCGCCGGCCGCGGCCATCCTCGCCTCGACCCCGTCGATCCGCGCGACCCTGGTCGAGCACCGGTTACCGCAGGTCCGCCACTGGGGACGCGGCGTCGATCTGGCCGCGTTCCATCCCGATGTGCCGCCGCACCCCGCGCTCGGCCACCTGCCGCGGCCGATCCAGCTCTATGTCGGGCGGGTCGCGGTCGAGAAGAACGTCCGCGCCTTTCTGTCGACCGAGCATCCGGGCACCAGGATCGTCGTCGGCGACGGGCCGGCGCGCGCCAGTCTGGAAGCAGAGTTCCCGACCGTCATCTTCATGGGCGCGCTGTTCGGCGCAGAACTCGCCGGCGCCTATCGCGCCGCCGACGTCATGGTCTTTCCCAGCCGCACCGACACGTTCGGCCTGGTGATGATCGAGGCGCTGGCCTGCGGCACGCCGGTCGCCGCCTATCCGGTCACCGGCCCGGTCGATGTGCTGACGCCGCAGACGGGGGCGATGGACGAGGACCTCGATACCGCCATTGCGGAAGCGCTGACGCGCGATCGCACGGACTGTGCCGCCTATGCCCGCGGTTTCACGTGGGAGGCGAGCGCGCGGCAGTTCCTCGACGCGCTCGTGCCCCAGGTCCGCGCACGCGCCGCCTGATCGTGGCCTTGCCTCTCCGGACAAGGTGCATTAGATCGGGCAGGCACTGCGGCCGCTCCTTCGTTGGGGCGGCCCTTATCGTTTCTGGAGACTACGGCCGTGACCCAGCCGCTCATGCCCCACGCGACCGCCAGCTGGCTGGTCGACAATACCGCGCTCAGCTTCGAGCAGATCGCCGACTTCTGCGGCCTGCATATCCTGGAAATCCAGGCGATCGCCGACGACACCGCCGCGACCAAGCTGACCGGCCGCGATCCGGTCCGCGCGCACGAACTGACGATGGACGAGATCGAGAAGGGCCAGGACGACCCCGATTACCGCCTGAAGATGCTGAAGGGTCCCGAGCAGGTCCGCCGCACCAAGGGCCCGCGCTACACCCCGGTCAGCAAGCGCCAGGACAAGCCCGACGGAATCGCGTGGATCATCAAGAACCACCCGGAAATCACCGACGGCGCGATCGGCAAGCTGATCGGCACCACGCGCACGACGATCGCCGCGATCCGCGACCGCAGCCACTGGAACATCGCCAACATCGTGGCGAAGGACCCGGTGACGCTGGGCCTGACCAGCCAGCGCGAGCTGGACGCACTGGTGACCAAGGCGGCCAAGGCGAGCGGCCAGGAAGCCCCGACCGACACCCGGCTGGAGGGCGACCGCGAAGCGCTGCTCACCCAGCTGCGCGCCGAACGCGAAGCCGCGTCGCGCGAGGCCGAGGGTGGCGAGGACGCCGGCACCAGCGCACCAGTCGAGCACACCGCGGAAACTCTCTTTAAGCGGTAACGCCTCTCCCCGTTCGTGCTGAGCTTGTCGAAGCACCGTCCTTCTTGCCGCGCGCGATGTGTGTGCGGATCAAAAGAGCGGTGCTTCGACAAGCTCAGCACGAACGGAATTTAAAAATTCCCCGTAAAGACCGGACGCACTACTTTCTATCGCAACCAGCCGCGACTCATGCGGCCCTGCGAAGGAGAGCTCCCCCATGTGCGACGACCAGACCGAAGCCGATAACGAAGCCTATCTGTCGACCGGCGCGGTCAGCCGCCGCCACTTCGCCGCGATCGCCGGGGCGGCCGGAATCATCGCCGTCCTGCCGCGCCCCGCCGATGCGCAGGCGACCCGCGGCAGGAACGTGACGATCACGACGCCCGACGGCACCTGCGACGCCTATTGGGTCGCGCCGGCCAAGGGCAGGCATCCCGCGGTGCTGGTCTGGCCCGACATCTATGGTCTCCGCCCCGCCTTCCGCCAGATGGCCGACCGGCTGGCGAGCTCGGGCTACAGCGTGCTGGTCGTCAACCAGTTCTACCGCTCGACCAAGGCCGATTTCATCAAGCCGGGCGAGACGCTGGAGACGCCGGGCGTGCGCGAAAAGATCATGCCGTGGCGCACGCTGCTGACCGCCGATGCGACCCGGCGCGATGCCGCCGCCTTCGTCGCGTGGATCGACCGGCAGCCGCAGACCGACACCAAGCGCGGCATGGCGACCGCCGGCTACTGCATGGGCGGGCCGATGGTCCTCTACACCGCCGCGGCGCACCCGAAGCGCATCCGCGCCGGCGCGACCTTCCACGGTGGCGGCTTGGCGACGGACAAGCCCGACAGCCCGCATCTCGGCATCGCGCAGATGAAGGGCGGCTATCTGATCGCGGTCGCGCAGAACGACGACGCGCGGAACCCGCAGGAAAAGGACACGGTCCGCGCCGCCTTTGCCGCGGCCGGGCTGCCCGCCGAGATCGAAGTCTATCCGGCACAGCACGGTTGGACCGTGCCCGACAGCAAGGTCTACAACGCCGAGCAGGCGGAAAAGGCCTGGGCGCGCCAGCTCGCGCTGTTCAAACAGTCGCTGTGACGGGGGCGAAGGCGATGAGCGAACTTACCTTCTACACCAATCCCCGGTCACGCGGGCGCATCGCCCGCTGGATGCTGGAGGAGGTCGGCGCGGAGTATGACACCGTCATGCTCGACTATGCGACGGCCATGAAGTCGGACGATTATCGCGCGATCAACCCGATGGCGAAGGTGCCCGCCATCGTCCACCGCGGGCGGACCGTCACCGAATGCGCCGCGATCTGCGCCTATCTGGCTGACGCGTTCCCCGACGCCGGGCTGGCGCCCGCGACCGACGACAGGGCGGACTATTACCGCTGGCTGTTCTTCGCCGCCGGCCCGCTGGAGGCCGCGGCGACCGAGCGCGCGCGCGGCATCGTCGTCACGCCCGAACAGTCGCGCATGGTCGGCTACGGCAGCTTCGATACGGTCATCGACGCGCTGGAGCAGGCGGTGGCGGGGCGCGACTATATCGCCGGCGACCGCTTCACCGCGGCCGATGTCTATGTCGGATCGCACATCCTGTGGGGGTCGCAGTTCGGCTGGCTGCCCCAACGCGACGCGTTCGACGCCTACAAGGCGCGGCTGGTCGAACGGCCCGCCTATATTCGCGGCGCTGAGAAGGATGACGCGCTGATGGCGCAGGCCGGCGCATGAATTGCCGGGCGGCGGGTATACCCCGCCGCCCGGTTCGCTTCAGCCGTAGCGGATGGCGACCCACAGCATCAGCGCGATGGGTACGGTCATCAGCGCGATGACGCCGACGATCTGCGGCAGCGACGCGCGGAAGTGCCGTGCGTGGTCCGACTGTATCGCATCGATCGTCGCGGCATAGGCGGGGTCGCCGCGCAGCATCCCGCGATCGATGATCGGCCCTTTCGCCAGGAATTGCACGATTTCCGCCGTTTCCGCCGCATTCAGATGCGGGTGGCGAGCGAGTAGATCCGCCGCGCGGTCGCGGGCGGTGGTGTCGATGGTGTCTTGCATGTCTGTCGGTCCTGATCGGGCGCGCGAACGCGCTCGGCGCCGCGGGCGGGCGGCGCGAATGTCGTCAATGGTCAGCGGATCAGGACAGGGTCGGGGGCGCGCGGGCGGAATAGAGGTCGCCGGTGCGGCGGGGCAGGGCGGGGGCGGCGCGTGCGACCCAACCCGCGGTCGATGCCGCCTGTGGCGCGGCGATCCCGAACGACAGGGGCGGAAGTGCGGGCGGCGGCGCGCCATCCGGTCCGGCGTGGCTACGCGCCGCACTCAGGCGGATGGTCGGCCGACCGATCTTCGCGCCGTCGCGCAGGCTGGTTGCCGCAGGGGTGGCGAACGCGATGTGAACGACCGGCGTTTTCGTAGCAGCCGGAACCGCCGCCGGCATCGAAGCCCAGGCGAAGAGCAACGCCAGCACGCCTGCGAACAGACGCTGCGAGGCCGTCCGCAAGGCGGGGCGCTCAGACTTCTCGGCGGTCATCGATCCGTTCCGATATCGGGTCGATGGCCGAAAAACCAAGACTTTGCGTCGGACCGCACCGCGTCACGAACCGCCCCGGCGCTCCCGTCTGCGCGTCAGCCCTTGCCGATTCCGGTCAGCTTGAGGCCTGCGCGCGCGGCTTCCTCGGGGGGGTAGATGTTGCGCAGGTCGACCAGCACCGGGTCGGCCATCGACTTGGCGATCCGCGACAGGTCGAGCGCGCGGAAGGCGGCCCATTCGGTCACGATGACCAGTGCGTCCGCACCCTCGGCCGCGGCATAGGGAGACGCGGCGAACTCGACGTCCTTAAGCAACGGCCGGGCCTGCTCGACACCCTCCGGGTCGTACGCCTTCACGCTCGCGCCCGCGTCCTGCAACGCCTGGATCAGCGCCAGGCTGGGGGCGTCGCGCATGTCGTCGGTGTCGGGCTTGAAGGTCAGGCCTAGCACGCCGACCGTCTTGCCCCTCGCCTCGCCGCCCATCGCCTTGATGACCTTGCGTCCCATCGCGCGCTTGCGGGCGTCGTTGACCTGGACCGTCGCCTCGACGATGCGCAGCGGCACGTCGTTGTCGGCCGCGGTCTGGAGCAGCGCCAGCGTGTCCTTGGGGAAGCACGACCCGCCATAGCCCGGGCCCGCATTCAGGAACTTGCGCCCGATGCGGTTGTCGAGCCCGATGCCGCGCGCCACTTCCTGCACGTCGCCGCCCACGCTTTCGCACAGGTCGGCGATTTCGTTGATGAAGGTGATCTTGACCGCCAGGAACGCGTTCGCCGCGTATTTGATGATCTCCGCCGTGCGACGCCCGGTGAAGACGATCGGCGCCGACTGGTTGAGCGACAGCGGGCGATAGATTTCGCGCAGCACGTCGCGCGACCGCTCGTCCTCTGCACCCACGACCACGCGGTCGGGCCGCTTGAAATCGCCGATCGCGGCGCCTTCGCGCAGGAACTCGGGATTGCTGGCGACGGTGATGCCCTTGTCCGGTGCGACCTCGGCGATGATCCGCTCGACTTCGTCGCCGGTGCCCACCGGCACGGTCGACTTGGTGACGATGACCGCCGGGCCGGTCAGCGCTTCGGCCACTTCGCGCACCGCGGCGAAGACATAGCTCAGGTCGGCGTGCCCGTCGCCGCGGCGGCTCGGCGTGCCCACCGCGATGAAGACGGCGTCGGCGTTGCGGACGCCCTCGGCCAGGTCGGTGGTGAAGCTCAGCCGTCCGGAGCGGACGTTGGCCGACACCAGCTCGCCCAGGCCCGGCTCGTAGATCGGCATGACATTGTCATGCAGCGCAGCGATCTTCTTCGCGTCCTTGTCGACGCACACGACTTCGTGCCCGAAGTCCGAGAAACAGGCGCCCGACACAAGCCCGACATAGCCCGTTCCGATCATCGTGATGCGCAAGACGACACCCTTCCCAACGTAATCCCGTGCCGCCCCTAGCCGACAATGATTAACCAGGAAATGACATCTGCGGTGCGGGCGCCGGATCGATGCTTGTCATTTGCGGAAACCGGTGTCAGTCCTGTGAAAAAGGAGAGTGGGATGCTTAAGCCGATGATCTTGGGTCTGGCCGCCACCATGCTGGCCGCGAGCGTGCCGGTCACCGCGCAGGAGCCGGCGGCGGGTCCGCAGATCGCCTTCCCCGGGGCGGTCGGGCCGGCGGCCAGGACGCCGGGCGGGCGCGGCGGGCGGATCATTCGCGTGACCACGCTGAACGCCGACGGCCCCGGCAGCCTGAAGGCCGCGCTTGATGCCAAGGGCCCGCGAATCATCGTGTTCGAGGTCGGCGGCGTCATCGACATGGGGCTGAAGAGCTGGACGATCACAGAACCGTTCGTGACCATCGCCGGCCAGACCGCGCCGTCGCCGGGCATCACGCTCATCAAGGGCGGGCTGGACGTGAAGGCGCACGATGTCGTGATGCGTCACATCCGCGTGCGTACCGGCGCCGACGGTCAGGCCAAGCGATCGGGGTGGGAGGCGGACAGCTTCTCCACGATCGGCGCCTACAACGTCATCGTCGATCATTGCACCTTCAGCTGGGCGATCGACGAGAACATGTCCGCCAGCGGCCCGCGCCTCACCGGAAAGACGGTCGAGGACTGGCGGCGTGGGACCAGCCACGACATCACCTTTTCGTACAACGCGGCTTACGAAGGCCTGGCCGACAGCTCGCACCCCAAGGGCGAACATTCGAAGGGGTCGCTGATCCACGACAATGCCACCGGCATCACGATCTGGCGCAACCTCTACGCCCACAATGTCGAGCGCAACGCGCTGTTCAAGGGCGGCGCGCAGGGCGTGTTCGTCAACAACCTGATCTATGATCCGCAGCGACGCGCGCTCCACTACAACCTGATGGCGCTGGAGTGGGAGGGGCATCCCTATGTCACCGGCGAACTGAGCGCGGTCGGCAACGTCTATCGCGGCGGACCGTCGACCGAGGGACGGGTGCCGTTCCTGATGCTCGGCGGCGACGGCGACCTGCGCTACCACGGGCGCGACAATGTCGCGGTCGACAAATATGGCGAGCCGCTGCCGATGGTCGGCCGCTACGGCGACACCAAGGCGCGACTGATCGAGGTTGCCAAGCCGGTGGTCTGGGTCCCCGGCCTGCCGGTGCTGGCATCGAAGGACGTCGAGACGCACGTGCTGGCCAACGCCGGCGCCCGGCCGTGGGACCGCGATGCCGACGACATCCGCGTCTTCTTCTTCGTCGCCGAAGGGCGCGGCGGTGTCATCAACGACGAAAAGGACGTGAGCGCCTACCCCGCGTTCACACCGACCCGCGCGCCCTTCGTCGCGGCCGAATGGAACCTCGACACGATGGAGCCGAAGTCCGGCCGCTATCCCGGCCAGACCCGCGACGTGCCGCAGGAACATCTGTCGGTGCGCGACGCGGCGATGCGGAAATGATCGCCGCTCTGCTCGCCCTGTCGCTCCAGGCGGCCCCGCCGATGGTTGTCGTCGACGAAAAGGACGTGATGAAACGCGAAGCCGTCCCACACGGCGCGATCGGCATGAGCACGGCGTGGCGCATCACCGATGCGGTACCGGGCCGCACGTTCGAATTCCGCCGCCGTGCGCTCGACAAGGGGGCCGCGATCGGCCTCCACGTCCTTGCCCATGACGAGGTCTATTATGTGCTGGCCGGCGAGGGCGAGGTCGACAGCGACGGGGTGCGTCGCCGCTTGGGGGTAGGCATGACCGCCTACCTCTACGAAGGCGCCAACGTCGGTATCCGCCAGACCGGCACGCGTCCGCTGTCGCTGATCGTGGCCTATCCGCTGAAGGCGCGCGTTATGGCCGAATGACCGACACGCCGCCCCATACGCCCGATGGCCGCTACATCGTCGTCGACGATGTCCTGTGGCGCGCAACGCGACCCGACCTTGCGGAGACCGATCGGGCCGCGCTGGTCAAGCAACTGATGGCTGCCCGCCGCGCGGTGGGGCAAGCGAAGACGGCGGCCGACGAACGCGCTGCGCGCGACGGTGTCGATGCCGCCAAGGTCGCGCTGGGCGAACGCGGGCCGGTGTGGTGGGACGACGGTGCCCCTGATTACACCCGGCACAAGGTCGCGAACTCGCCCTATGCAGACTGGTGGGCTGGGCAGAGCGGGTGATTCGTGCGAGGTTTGTTTCGCTGACGATCCGAACTCCGGTACCGCGGCGATCACTGGATCGGACACCGTCCCCATGAGCCTCGTCGTCCGCACCCTGTCCGACCGTCTGGTCGATATCGTCCGCGACCGCATTCTCGATGGGACCCTCCGGAGCGACGTCGCGATCCGGCAGGATGCGCTCGCCGCCGAACTGGGCGTCAGCAAGATACCGCTGCGCGAGGCGCTGACCCGGCTGGAGCAGGAAGGACTGGTCCGCTCGCAGGCCAACCATGGCTATTTCGTACGCGACCTGAGCGCGGGCGAGGCGGAGGAGGTGTTCGCGCTCCGCCTGAAGATCGAACCGGAAGCAGTGGCGATCGCCGCGACCCGCGCGACTGACCACGATCACCGCCGCGCCGCGCTGGCGCTCGCCGATCTCGATACCAAGATCGACCGGCACGACATCCACGTCGGGGCCGCCAACCGCGCCTTCCACATCGCACTGATCCGCCCCGCCGGTCGCGCGATCACGCTGCAACTGCTCGAACGGCTGCACGTGCTGAGCGAACGCTATGTCGGCAAGCATCTGGAACCCACCGGCCGCGATGCCCGCGCGAACGACGAACACGCCGACCTGCTCGACGCCTGGCGCTCGCGCGATGTCGACCGGCTGCACCGTGACATGCACGCGCATATCGAAACGACGCTGATCGACCTGCGTCGCCAGCTGACGCCCGACGACGGCGCTGGGTCTCAGCGGTAGTTGAAGCTGATCGAGATGCGGTCTTGCCTGGCCGCGTTGGGCATCACTTCGTGCCGCAGCCAGCTTTCCCACAGGAACACGCTGCCCGCCTGCGGTTCGGCGTAGACGAATGTGTCGGGGCGCGCAGGTGCCGCCATCAGCATCGGCAGGCGCGGGTCTTCCAGCTTCAGCGCGCCCGACCCCGGCGGCACCGCGACATAAACGGTGCCTGACACGACGCTGTGCGGGTGGATATGCCCGCTGTGCGTGCCGCCGGGCTTCAGGACGTTGACCCACAGGCTGTCGAGCTTGAGCTTCTTGCCAAGCTCGAACCCGCAGTCCCTGGCGAACGCGGCGACATGGCGGTTGAGCAGCCGCGCGAGGTCGTCGAACCGCGGATCGCGTAAGGGCAGATCGTCGAGCGAGGCATAGCTGGTATAGCCGCGATACCCGTGCTGCTTCGACCACGCGCGACCGGCACGATCCTCGCTCGCCAGTTCGCGGCAGGCGTCGGCGAGCTCGGCGACCAGCGCGTCGTCGCCGAGCAGGGCGTCGTAGAAATGCGTGGGGAACAGCGCGCGCGTCGGCATCAGCCCTGCATCCTCAGTGCGACGTCGTTCATGAACCGCACGTCGTCGCCCTTGGTCAGCCAGTCGGCCTCCGCAGCGATCGCACCGAGCAGATCGGAGAGGGGGTCGACTTCGGTCTTGTGCCAGTTGGACAGCACATGGCCGGTCACCCGGTCCTTGTGCCCCGGATGGCCGATCCCGATGCGCACGCGGCGGAAGTCGGGGCCGATATGCTGGACGATCGACTTCAGGCCGTTCTGCCCCGCGGTGCCGCCGCCGGTCTTCACCTTGAGCGTCAGAGCCAGGATATCGAGTTCGTCGTGGAACACCGTGATGGCGCCGGCGTCGATCTTGAAGAAATCCATCGCCGCGCGCACCGATCGGCCGCTTTCGTTCATGTAGGTGCCGGGCTTCAGGATGACGATCTTGTCGCCACCGACGCGCCCGTCCTGCGTCCAGCCCTGGAACGCCTTCTTCGGCGCGGAAAAGCCGTGCACCGCGGCGATCGCATCGACCGCCTGGAACCCGGCATTGTGCCGGTTCAGGGCGTATTCGGGGCCCGGATTGCCCAGGCCGACCCAGAGTTGCATCGCGCGTGCGCCATTCGACAAGTGGAGGGAAACGAGAAGGGGCGGGAAAGCGCCGTAACGCTCGCCCGCCCCCGATTTCGACCTTGCGGCGAAAGATCAGTCCTTCTTCTGGACCGAAATCTTGTCGTCGTGGTTGTCGTCGTCGTTCGGCTCGTCGCCCTCGGGCTCCTCGCCGGCTTCGATCGCGGCTTCCTCGGCCTGCTGCTCGGCAGCGGCTTCGGCGGCCAGCGCGGCGTCTTCAGCCAGCGCTTCCTGGACGTCCGCCTTCATCGCCGACGGGGCGATGACGGTGGCGATGGTGAAGTCGCGGTCGTCGATCGCCGTCTCGGTGCCCTTGGGCAGCTTGACGTCGGAGATGTGGATGGTGTCGCCGACTTCGAGCCCTGCGAGCGAGATCGTGATGTCGCTCGGGATGTCCGACGCGTCGCAGACCAGCTCCAGCTCGTGACGGACGATGTTCAGCACGCCGCCCTTCTTGATGCCGGGGGCCTCTTCCTCGTCGGTGAAGGTGATCGGCACCGCGACCGTGACGGTCGAATGCTCGGCGATGCGCAGGAAGTCGACGTGCAGCGGGCGATCGGTCACGACGTCGAAGGTCACGTCCTTCGGCAGCGTGCGGACGGCCTTGCCGCCGGCGCTGACCATCACGACCGAGTTCATGAAGTGGCCGGTGTTCAGCAGCTTCATGAGCTCGCGCTCGTTGACGCTGATGCTCTGCGGGTCCTGCTTCAGGCCATAGATGACGGCGGGGACGCGGCCGTCGCGACGCAGTGCCCGGGAGGCTCCCTTGCCAGCCCGGTCACGCGTCTCGGCCGACAGGTTAAGCGTGTCGCTCATTGTCGTAGTTTCCGATTCGCTAGATGCTAATGTTCGTTTCGCCCCGGCAGGCCTCCAGGGATGACCCTGCCGCGACAAGCGCGCGCCCTTAGCGGGGATGGGGCGGGAAAGCAATTGCCGGGCAGCTGATGGAGAGCCGCCGTCGCCCGCCCCGAAGCGTCCGCCACTGTCGCCGCCGCCCCCTAACGGCCGTCACCCCCGCGAAGGCGGGGGTAAATTCTGGCTGATCTATCGGCACTATCGGCGAGGCCAGCCAGAATTGATTCCCGCCTTCGCGGGAATGACGAAGGAAAGGTGCGGGAATGACGACGAAGGCGCGGTCGAGAGGCGGCTGCCCCTCAATATTCGACCCGCACCGCCTTCAGCTTGTACGCGCCCAGCTTGTCCTGCACGCTGTCCTTGCCGGCCAGGTGGCCTGCGCCGACCGCGACGAAGACGGTGCCCGGCTGCTTCATCCGTTCCGAAATCCACGTCGCCCAGCGCGCGTTGCGGTCGTAGAGGATCGTTTTCGCGACCTCGGGCGAATCCTTCATGCTTTCGTTCAGCGTCGCGGCCAGCTTGTCGGGCGCACCGGCCGACCAGTCGGTGACCATCGTTTCCATCGTCTGGCCGATCTTGGGCATTTCATCGATCGTTCCGCCCAGGAATTCGGTCTGCGCCTTGGGCGACAGCGCGTCGAAGAAGCCGATCTGCTGTTCGGCCGTCTCCAGCCCGCTGACCGTCTTGCCGGCGGCATTAGCCGCCTGGGTCAGTGTTTTCTCCGCGCCGCTGTTGGGATCATAGCCCGCCTTCATCAGCGGGATAAGGCTGAGGTTCACCGCCGCGAACCACGGCTTGTACGTGTCGAACGCGGTCGCCGGCAGGCCGAGATCGCCCATCGCCTTCACATATTTGCCGCGCGTCGGCTCGGGCAGGCTGGCGGTCAGCGTCGTGCCGGCGGGCTGCGTCGCCTTGGTCAGCACGATCTTCTGCATCGTCGCGGCATCGGGCTCGACCATTTCGAGCACCAGTTCCTTCGACCCGTCGAACGCGGTCTTCACCGCTTCGTCGAACCACGTGAGACCCGGTTTCAGCACATGCACCGTGCCGAACAGATAGATCGTCGTGTCGGCGTCCTTCACCACCCACAGCGCGGGATCGGCATCCTTTGCGGCGGGGGCGGGAGCCGGCGCCTGCTGCGCACAGGCGGGCAGCGCCAGAAACAGGGCGGCGGTCGAAAGCGAAGTCTTCATCAAACGGTTCATGGAGAGCGTCCTTCGTATTGAAAAGGGAAAGTCGGAGAAAATCAGCGATATTTGCGCCAGGACCACACGACGCCGCTGACGACGATGAAGGCGGCGAAGAACGCGACCGGATCGATCGGGCGGACCAGATCGGCCCGGGCGAGCAGCCACCAGACCGGCGCGCCGATGCTCATCAGATAGTGGCCGGCGACTGCGCCGTCGCGGTACGCTTCACGCTCGTGCTCGTCGACGACGCGGTGCCAGCGCCAGGAGATGATCGGGAGCAGGACGCCCCACGCGAAGACCAGCACCAGCACCAGCCACACCGGCAGCGGGCCGGTCAGCATCAGGTCGACCAGGTCGTCGCCCTTGCGATGCCCGCCGAGCGTCGCCACCGCGAGGGCAAGGCCCATGACGCCGCCCAGCGCGCCCGAGGTCAAAATCAGACGGCGATTGGCGCGTTCCGACGTGCTCTTCTGTGTGCCGCGCCACTCAATCATTGCCGTCACCATCGTCGAACACCTCCTCTATCGCCATGTCGAACAGACGACCGATCCGAAAAGCGAGCGGCAGGGACGGATCGTACTTCCCTGTCTCGATGGCGTTGACCGCTTGCCGCGAAACGTCGAGCCGGACGGCCAGATCGGCCTGGCTCCAGTCGCGTTCGGCACGCAGCACCTTGAGGCGATTCTTCATCTCGCACTCCTGTTGCATGGCTTGTGATCCTTGTCACCGTCCCCTGACCGAATGTCAGGTTACCATGACTAAATGACAGCGAGTCACGACTATGTCAATAAGACCTGACAAAATGTTGTGCGTCCCTGTCGTGAACCCTGCGGGTCCGGCAGGCTTGCTTGACCCTCCGCGCCTCGTGCGGCAGTGCGGCAAACGTGACCGATACAGCGCCTCTCTCCTTCCAGCGCATGATCCTGACGCTCCATGACTATTGGGCGGCGCGGGGTTGCGTGATCCTGCAACCCTATGACATGCGGATGGGCGCGGGCACGTTCCACCCGGCGACGACGCTAAAGTCGCTGGGGCCGGACCCGTGGAAGGCGGCCTATGTCCAGCCGTGCCGCCGGCCGACGGACGGCCGCTACGGCGAGAACCCCAATCGCCTCCAGCATTACTACCAGTATCAGGTCATCCTGAAGCCTAGCCCGCCCGACCTGCAGGAGCTGTATCTCGGCAGCCTGGCGGCGATCGGCGTCGATATGGCCAAACACGACATCCGCTTCGTCGAGGACGATTGGGAATCGCCGACGCTGGGCGCCTGGGGTCTCGGCTGGGAAGTCTGGTGCGACGGGATGGAAGTCACCCAGTTCACCTATTTCCAGCAGATGGGCGGCTTCGACTGCCTGCCGGTGTCGGGCGAGCTGACCTACGGCCTCGAACGTCTCGCGATGTACATCCAGGACAAGGACAACGTGTACGACCTGGCGTTCAACGACGAAGGCGTGACGTACGGCGACGTGTTCCTGGAGAACGAGCGCCAGATGTCGACCTGGAACTTCGAGGTCGCGGAGACCGACGCGCTGTTCGACCTGTTCCGGAAAGCCGCGGCGGAGTGCGAGAATGCGCTTGGGCGGGGCCTGCCGATCCCGGCGTACGAACAGGCGATCGAGGCGAGCCACATCTTCAACCTGCTGAACGCCCGCGGCGTGATCTCGGTCGCGGAACGCCAGGCGTACATCGGCCGCGTGCGCGATCTGGCCAAGGGCTCCTGCGCGGCGTGGATGGCGAAGAACGGGTGGACGGCGTGACGCGCGCACATCGTGCTCCCGCGCAGGCGGGAGCCCAGAGTTTCAACGGACATCGCGTGCGGCCTTGGGCTCCCGCCTGCGCGGGAGCACGAGCATGACCCACTTTCTCCTCGAACTCCGCTCGGAGGAAATCCCGGCGCGTATGCAGGGCAAGGCGCGTGAGGATCTGGCGAAGCTGTTCGCCGGCGAACTGGCGAAGGCCGGGCTGTCCGCGGGTGACGTCGTCACTTATGCCACCCCGCGCCGCCTGGCGCTGATCGCGCGCGACCTGCCCGAGGCGACGCAGGCTGTCAGCGAGGAGCTGAAGGGTCCGCGCACCTCGGCCCCGCCGCAGGCGCTGGAGGGGTTCCTGCGCAAGACCGGGCTCACCCGAGACCAGCTGGTCGATCGCGACGGCGTGTATTTCGCGGTGGTCGATAAACCCGGCCGCGCGACGGCGGACGTACTGGCCCAGGCGATCCCGGCGATCATCCGCGCCTTCCCCTGGCCCAAGTCGATGCGCTGGGGCGCGGCGTCGGCCTCGACCGAGAGCCTGCGCTGGGTCCGCCCGCTCCAGGGCATCGTCGCGCTGTTCGGTGACGCCGTCATCGACTGCGAGATCGCCGGTATCAAGAGCGGGACGACGACGGTCGGCCATCGCTTCCACCACCCGGACGCGATCACGCTGCGTTCGGCGGCCGATTATGTCGAACGCCTGCGCGACGCCCATGTCATCGTCGATCAGGACGAACGCGCCGGCATCATCGCGATGGGCGCGACGATGCTGACCGCCAAGGCGGGGCTCACGCTGATCCGCGACGAAGGGCTTCTGGAGGAAAACGCAGGCCTCACCGAATGGCCGGTGCCGCTGCTCGGCCGGTTCGACCCCGAATTCCTGAGCGTGCCGCCGGAAGTCATCCAGCTGACCGCGCGGGTGAACCAGAAATATTTCGTGTGTCAGGACAGCGAGGGGAAGCTGGCCAACGCCTTCGTCTGCGTCGCCAACATCGACGCGACCGATGGCGGTGACAAGATCGTCGAGGGCAACCGCAAGGTGCTGGCGGCGCGCCTGAGCGATGCGCGCTTCTTCTACGAGACGGACCTCAGGACGAAACTCGAGGACCTGACGCCGAAGCTCGAAAAGATCGTCTTCCACGAGAAGCTGGGGACGGTCGCCGACAAGGTCGACCGCGTCGCGAAACTCGCGCGCTGGCTGACGGAAGAGGAGATCGTAAAATCCTCCCCGCAAGGCGGGGAGGGGGACCATGCGCAGCATGGTGGAGGGGGGGCGCCGCAAGCGACTCCCTCGCGGCCC
>NZ_LMLB01000001.1:1050126-1059371 GCF_001421785.1 Sphingomonas sp. Leaf33
CCGGTGGTCCCCCTCCCCGTGCCGGGGAGGATCTGGCCGACCTCGCCGAACGCGCCGCGCGCCTCGCCAAGGCCGACCTCGTCACCGGCATGGTCGGCGAATTCCCCGAACTGCAAGGCCTGATCGGCGGCTACTACGCCGCCGCCCAGGGCGAAGACCCCCGCGTCGCCGCAGCGATCCGCGATCACTACAAGCCGGTCGGGCAGGGCGACGACGTACCGACCGATCCGGTTACGGTGGCGGTCGCGCTGGCGGACAAGCTGGATACGCTAGTCTGCTTCTTAGCGATCAACGAAAAGCCTTCTGGGTCGAGAGACCCGTTCGCGCTGCGTCGCGCTGCAATTTCTTCTATAACGTTGATTCTCCGAAATAAATTACGAATAAATCTCGGTGAAGCTGTAGCAGCAGCTTCGTGGGTATTGTTTGAACTCGCGCGTCAAACACCTCATCAAAGCGAAAATTCGTTTTGGAAGGCGATTCATGCAATTTCCCCTACCGAGGCAGCGAACCTGACCAGCAGTCAGAAGGGCATAACGCTGACAGTTGGTGGTGCGGAGGTCGGGGTCAATTTTGGCGATTATGCTCATCTTGACCTGCTGGCTGGCTCCCTGCTCTCGTTTGCTGAGGGCGGCCGAGACCTCATCGACTTCTTCGCCGACCGCCTCAAAGTCCAGCAACGCGAAGCCGGTGTCCGCCACGACCTGATCGACGCTGTCTTCGCCCTCGGCGGCGAGGACGACCTCGTCCGCCTGCTCGCCCGCGTCCACGCGCTCCAGGCCTTCGTCGCATCCGAGAACGGCAGGAATTTGCTCGCAGGCTACAAGCGGGCCGCGAACATCCTGAAGAAGGAAGCGTTCGAACAAGGCGAGAACAAACCGCTTTCCTACATGCCCGAACCGGCCGAAGAAGCCTTGCGCACCGCGCTCGATTCGGCCGAGCCGCGGGCGAAGGCGGCGGTCGCGGCGGAGGATTTCGAAGGGGCGATGGCGGCACTGGCGACCTTGCGCGCACCGATCGACGCGTTCTTCGAAAGCGTCACGGTGAACGATGCCGATCCGGACAAGCGCGCCGCGCGGCTGGCGCTGCTCGCCCGGATGCGCGACGCGGTCCACGCCGTGGCCGACTTTTCGAAGATCGAGGGTTGACCGCGACAGTGTGACCTTCGTGTGACCTTCCACGCCAAATGACGCAAGAACGCCAGTGATAGCGGGCACTTAGAGGACCGGCATGACCCAGTACGTATATCGCTTCGGCGGCGGAGTTTCGGACGGTGGCCGGGGCGACAAGAACCTGCTCGGCGGAAAGGGCGCGAACCTCGACGAGATGGCGTCGATCGGCCTGCCGGTCCCGCCGGGCTTCACCATCTCCACGCCCGTCTGCGCGGTCTATTACGACGAAGGCGGCCAGTTCCCGGAGTCGCTGAAGGCCGAGGTCGCGAACGGCATCACGCATATCGAGCAGATCACCGGCAAGCGCTTCGGCGACGCGGCCGACCCGCTGCTCGTGTCGGTCCGGAGCGGCGCCCGCGCGTCGATGCCCGGCATGATGGACACGGTCCTGAACCTCGGCCTCAACGACGCGACGGTCGAGGGGCTGGCGGCCGTGTCGGGCGACGCACGCTTCGCCTGGGACAGCTATCGCCGCTTCATCCAGATGTATTCGGACGTCGTGCTTGAGCTCGACCACAGCCGCTTCGAGGAAGCGCTGGAGATCGCCAAGGAAGACAACGGCTATTACCTCGACACCGACATGACCGCCGACGACTGGCGCAAGCTGGTCGCCGAGTACAAGGCGCTGGTCGAGGAACTGTGGGGCAAGCCCTTCCCGCAGGACGTGCACGACCAGCTCTGGGGCGCGATCGGCGCGGTGTTCGGGTCGTGGCAGTCGGAACGCGCCAAGGTCTATCGCCGGCTGAACGACATCCCCGCGTCGTGGGGCACCGCGGTCAACGTCCAGGCGATGGTCTTCGGCAACATGGGCGATACGTCCGCGACCGGCGTGGCCTTCACCCGGGACCCGTCGAAGGGCGACAACGCGTATTACGGCGAATTCCTGATCAACGCGCAGGGTGAGGACGTCGTCGCGGGCATCCGCACGCCGCAATATCTGACGAAGGCCGCGCGCGAAGCTGCCGGCGCCAAGCCCGCGTCGATGGAAGAGGTGATGCCGGAGGTCTACGGCGAACTGGCGGGCGTCTTCGACCTGCTCGAACGCCATTACCGCGACATGCAGGACATCGAGTTCACCGTGCAGCAGGGCAAGCTGTGGATGCTCCAGACCCGCTCGGGCAAGCGCACCGCCAAGGCCGCACTGAAGATCGCGGTCGACATGGCGAACGAAGGGCTGATCACCCGCGAGGAAGCGATCGCCCGGATCGACCCGGCGGCGCTCGACCAGCTGCTCCACCCGACGCTCGACCCGAAGGCGCCGCGCGACGTGCTGACCAAGGGGCTGCCCGCCAGCCCCGGTGCGGCGTCGGGCAAGGTCGTCTTCACCGCCGACGCGGCCGAGATAGCCGCAAAGGACGGACAGGACGTCATCCTGGTCCGTGTCGAAACCAGCCCCGAAGACATCCACGGGATGCACGCGGCGAAGGGTATCCTGACCGCGCGCGGCGGCATGACCAGCCACGCCGCGGTCGTCGCCCGCGGGATGGGTCGCCCCTGCGTGTCGGGCGCGGGCGCGCTGTCGATCGGCAAGGGAGTCGCGCGCGTTGGCGACCGCGAGATTCGTGAGGGGGAAATCCTCACCATCGACGGCTCGACCGGCGAAGTGATGGTCGGCGCCGTCCCGACCGTGCAGCCCGAACTGTCGGGCGATTTCGGCACGCTGATGGAATGGGCCGACGGCATCCGCCGTATGAAGGTCCGCACCAACGCCGAAACCCCGCTCGACTGCCGCACCGCGCGCGAGTTCGGTGCCGAGGGCATCGGGCTGTGCCGCACCGAGCACATGTTCTTCGAGGCGAGCCGCATCACGTCGGTCCGCCAGATGATCCTGGCGAACGACGAAGCCGGCCGCCGCGCCGCGCTCAAGAAACTGCTGCCCGAACAGCGCAGCGACTTCGTCGAGATCTTCGAGGTGATGGCAGGCCTGCCGTGCACCATCCGCCTGCTCGACCCGCCGCTGCATGAATTCCTGCCGCACGCCGACGCGGAGTTCGAGGAAGTCGCGAAGGCCACCGGCCTCGACATCGACACGCTGAAGCGCCGCGCGAACGAGCTGCATGAGTTCAACCCGATGCTCGGTCATCGCGGGTGCCGTCTCGGCGTGACGTACCCCGAAATCTACGAGATGCAGGCGCGCGCGATCTTCGAAGCCGCGGTCAGCCTGGACGCAGCACCCGTGCCCGAGATCATGATCCCGCTGGTCGCGACCAAGCGCGAGCTGGAGCTGATGAAGGCCGTCGTCGACAAGGCGGCCGAGGCCGTGTTCGCGGAAACGGGCAAGCGCGTCGACTATCTGGTCGGCACGATGATCGAGCTGCCGCGCGCGGCGCTGCGCGCCGGCGAGATCGCCGAGGCCGGCGAGTTCTTCTCGTTCGGCACCAATGACCTGACGCAGACGACTTTGGGCGTGTCGCGCGACGACGCCGCGCGCTTCCTGACCGACTATGTCGAACAGGGCATCTACGCCAAGGACCCGTTCGTCAGCCTGGATGTCGAGGGCGTGGGCGAACTGGTGAAGCTGGCTGCCGAGCGTGGGCGGGCGACGCGCGCCGACATCAAGCTCGGCATCTGCGGCGAACATGGCGGCGACCCGGCGAGCATCGCGTTCTGCGAGTCGGTCGGCCTCGATTACGTCAGCGCCTCGCCCTACCGCGTGCCGATCGCGCGGCTGGCGGCGGCCCAGGCGGCCCTCGCCGACGCAAAGCCAGCCCTGAAGGCGCAGTGACGCCGGCCATCGCCCCGACGGCGCTCGACGCATTCGAGGCCGATCTGACCGCGGGCGGCATCGTCACGCGGGTGCTGGAGGCGTGGGCGGGCGGGCCGGTCCGCGCGGTCCGTGTCGCCGGATCGGCCGAGGCATCGCCCGAGACGCGGGCGCGGTTGCGGGTGGGGGCGGACGCACCGCTCGGCTTCCGCCGCGTCCGGCTGATGTCAGGCGAGCTGGTGCTGTCGGAAGCGGACAACTGGTTCGTCCCGGAGCGGCTGACGGCGGCCATGCTGGCGACGCTGAACGCGACGGAAACACCGTTCGGGATCGTCATCGCGCCGCTGGACCCACACCGGGAAACGCTGGCCTGCACACGCTTGACCGGCGATCCGGTGCTGTCGATCCGGGCGCTGGTGCTCGACGGCGATGAAATGCCGCTGGCGGCGGTCGAAGAGCGCTACGCCGCCGCTTGTCTGCGTTGCTGACGTCCGTCATCCCCGCGCAGCGGGGAAGACGGCTGAAAGGCGTGTCCTTAAACGCGATCGGCCGGCCGCGCTTCGCTCTGCGGCACCACGCCCATCGTTGAAGCGGTCACCGGCGATGCGCGGGCGATACGGTCGCGGTCGGCCTCGGCGGCCTTGATCCGCGCTTCGGCGTCCTTGCGATAGGCGACATGCTCTGCCTCGGCCGCGCGCAGCTGGGCCTTGGCCTTACCACCGGCGCGGCTGGCGAGGCCGAAGATATAGCCGGCGAGCACGCACAGCGCGAGGACCGCGAACTGGGTAGGCGTGGTGAAGAGCATCGGGGGAACCTCCTGTTACGGAGGCTCAACGGTCTTCGGCCGACCCGCGTTCCGTCATTTCCCCGACAGCAGCGCGTCGTTGATGCTGCACGCCGCCGGGCCCAGGATGACGATGAACAGTACCGGCAGGATGAACAGGATCAGCGGCACGGTCATGATCGCGGGCAGGCGCGCGGCCTTTTCCTCGGCGCGCATCATGCGCTCGTTGCGGAACTCGGCCGACAGCACGCGCAGCGCCGAGGCCAGCGGGGTCCCGTATTTCTCGGTCTGGATCATGGTCGTGACGACGCCCTTGATCGAATCCAGGTCGGTGCGCTGCGCCAGATTCTCGAACGCGGTGCGCCGGTCGGTCAGGAAGCCCAGCTCGATCGATGTCAGCTGGAACTCGTCGCCGAGTTCGGGATAGGCGCGGCCGAGTTCCTTGGCCACGCGAGCGAAGGCGGCATCGACGGTCAGGCCCGCTTCGGCGCAGATGACGAGCAGGTCGAGCGCATCGGGCAGCCCCTTACGGATCGCCAGCTGGCGCTTGCTGATCTTGTTCTTGAGGTACAGGTCGGGCGCCTTGTACGACAGGATGAAGGCGCCCGCGACCAGGCCGTAGGCCTTCAGCGGCGACCAGTCGGCGAACGTATCGGTGCCATAGACCAGGTACATGACCGGCAGGCCGAGCACGATCGGCAGGACCAGCCGGCCGAAGATGACCGCGACGGCCCATTCCTTCGATCGGATGCCGGCCTGCATCAGCTTGATCTGCGCGGCCTTGACCTGCGTGTCCTGCAGCACCTTCATCCCGCTCAGCAGGGCGCGGATTCGGTCGGTCGCCTCGTTCTTCTGGACAAGTTTCGCGCGGCGCTTGCTGGTGGACGCGGTGATGCCGGCCTTCAGCTGCTCGCGGCGGTCGTTCAGCGCCCTCACGCGCTTCGTCATCGGATCGCGCACCGTGGTCGCGGTGTAGATCGCGAAGAACACGGCCATGGCGGCGACGCCCGACAGGATCGTCGCGACGAGGAACACGTCGACGCCGAGGAGCGTGGGCCCGGATGCGGGAGGGGTCATGATCGGTGCTCCCGCTTCAGATTTCGAAGTTGATCATCTGGCGCATGATGAACGCGCCGATCGACATCCACACCATGCCGCCCAGGCCCGTCAGGATCAGGCGCTGGTCGGTAAAGAAATTCTGCATGTAGCTGCCGTTGATGAACCAGATGAGGCCGAAGACGATGAAGGGCAGCGCGCCGATGATGTAGGCCGACGCCTTCGATTCCGACGACATCGCCTTGATCTTGAGCTTCATCTGCCCGCGCTTGCGCAGCACTTCGGCCAGGTTGGCGAGCGTTTCGGCCAGGTTGCCGCCGGTTTCGCGCTGGATCGCGATGGTGATGACGAAAAACTGGAATTCGGGCGTGCCCAGGCGGTCGGACGTTTCCTGCAAAGCCTGGTCCATCGACTTGCCGATCTTCATCTTGTCGCTGACCGCGCGGAATTCCTCGCCGACCGGCCCCTCGACCTCGGCGCCGACAACGCCCATCGTCTCGGTGATCGGCAGGCCCGATCGCAGGCCGCGCACCAGCAGTTCGATCGCATCGGGGAACTTCGCGGTGAACTTGGCGACGCGGCGCGTGATGAGCGTGCCGACGACGACGTGCGGCAGGCCGACGCCCGCGAACAGGCCGACGAACAGCGCCAGCAGGAACGGCAGGCCAAGGATCAGAAACACGACCACGATGCCAGCGACGGCCGCCCCGGTCGCCATGCCGTACTGGCCGACCGTCCACGACTTGCCCGTCATCGACAGCCGCTTCTGCAACTGTTCCGGATTGGGCAGCAGCCGACCCATCGTCAGGTCCATCTGGCTGGCGCGGTTCGTGTCGATCTTGCGCACGCGCGCTTCAACCGCACCGGCACCGCTCACGCCCGAATGGCGGTCGCGCACGGCGGTCACGCGGCGGGCCTGGGCGCGCGCCGGCGACGGGCCGGCCAGCGCGATCCCGATCATCAGCAGCGCGAGAAGCGCGCCGATGCAGGCCATCATGAGCGATGCGGGTTCCACGACGTGCCTTGACCTCTCGTTATGCCGTCCGCCGCCCAAGCGGGCGGCGGCATGATGCTATTTGGACTTCTTGGACGACAGCCGGGCACCCAGCGTGCCGAGCTTGCCGAGCAGCGACTCGCCGCCGCCGGTGCCCTTGGTTCCAGCCTTGCCCTTGCCCTTGGCCGGCGCGGCGGCAGCCTCGGCCTCGGCGCAGTCGGCGATCTGGTCGGCGAGCAGCGACAGCGGGGCGAAGCTCTTCTGCCCCTTGGCAGCCTCGGCCAGCGACTTGCCGAGCTTGGCCGCCTGCGATGCGATTTTCGGATCGAACGGGATCGCATGATCGATCTTGCGTTCGATCGATCCTTCGAAATCCTTGCGGCTGATCTCCAGCACCGCATTCTGCTGGACGCGGTTGGCGACGACGATCACGCGGACGGCGGGAGCGTTCGACTTGAACCACGCCAGGATGCGGATGGTGTCGCGCGCGGCGGCCAGGGTGAAATCGGTAACCAGTACCGCCACCTGGATGTCGTTCAGCAGATGCGGGTGGTTGACCAGCATCGATCGTGGGAGGTCGACGACGGTGCATTCGAACGCGCCGCGCATCTCCTCCTGCAACTGGTAGAAGGCGGCGCCATCGGTGATGATCGGCGCGTTGATCGGCGCTTCCGCCGACAGGACGGCCAGATGGTCGGATGCGCGCACCATCGCGCGTTCGATGAACAGGCCGTCGATGCGGCTGGGGTTCTCGATCGCGTCGGTCAGCCCACGGCCGGGCTCAAGGTCGAGCGACAACGCACCGGTGCCGAAATGGACATCCAGATCGAGCAGCGCGGTCGTGCGCTTCGCCGTGCTGCTCATCAGCCAGGCGAGCGAGGTCGCCATCGTCGATGCGCCGACACCGCCGCGCGCGCCGATGACCGCGACTGCGCAGTGCGGGCGTTCGACGGCGGCCGTATCATCCTTTCGCGGGGCGTTGAGCGACGTCTGCGCCTGCGACAGGCTTTCGCGCAGCTGGTCGGGGTGCAGCGGCTTCAGCAGATAGTCCTGGATGCCGCTGGCGACCAGGTCGCGGTACAGTCGGACGTCGTTGACCTGGCCTGCGGCGATCACGATCGTGCCGGGTTCGCAGACCTCGGCCAGCGCGTTGATGTCGTTCAGCGGATCGCCGCTCTCCGACAGGTCGACGAACAGGATGTTCGGGCTGGCCGAAACCGACAGCGTCTGGACCGCGTTGCGCAGGCCGCCCTTGTTCACCTTTTCGGTCGGCCAGCCCATTTCGCCGGCGATCGGACGGATCGCCTCCGCGGTCGCTTCGTCGCAGACGAAGGCGACGAACGGGTCGCGGGTGCCGGCCCGTGCAGGATTCCATGGGGCGTTCATCAATTGCCTCCCTTGGTCGATTCGGCCTTTAGGCCGCCAGCGCCAGTCGACGGCGCCTTGCGATACGTGTCGATCGCCTTGAAGGCCGCCGCCGGGTCGCTGGTCGGCGCACCCGGCTGGCCGCGGACCAGATCCTCCGGCCGGGCGATCATCGACGCCAGATTGGAATTGACCGCGCAGCCGTAATTGGAATTGGTGTTGCCTTCATATTCGATGCCCGACACGCGGCTGTGATCGGGACAATTCGGCACCGATGCGCGCATCCGCGACACGACGACGCGGGCAGTGCCCGGCGCGATCTGGCCGGCGGTGTAGGGCACTTCGTCCGACACCAGCAGGCCGTAGCGTGCGGCGAGCGCCGACACGGTATCGCGCACCGCAGCGTTCGCCCCGGTGTTGGCATCGACCGCGATGCGGTCGCCATAGCCAAGCCGCAGCGACGACATCCAGCCGGCCAGCCGGTCGGTCTCCTCCGCCGTCAGGCCGTTGTCGGCGGCAGCGACATCGAACGCATAGTCCGACCGCTGCACCACCGGCTGGTGGATCGATTCGATGCCAGTATTGCGGGTGCCGCAGGCCGACAGCGCGACCGCAGCCGTCGCTACCAGCAGGATTCGAAGCTTTGCCGACATCCGATCCGTCTCCTTCACGCGTACACTCACTTGAGGCTGAAGCCCGGCATCGGTGCCGCGCCCTTCTTCGACGAGGTCTTGGCCGGTGCCATCGCCTTCACCGGGTCCGGCGTCGCGGCCGGGGCGGGGGCGGGCAGGACCGGGGCAGGTGTCACCGCACCGGCGCTGGGCGGCGGCGCGCTGGGCGTCGCCATCTGCGGCTTGGGCCGGCTTGCGCCCGACGTGCCCTTCGCCAGCGTGCCCATGAACAGGCGGTCGGCGTCGGTCGGCGCGCGGTAGCCGTCGGTCGGCAGCACGATGTCGTTCGCGTTGACCGGCTTCACCAGATACGGGGTGATGACGATCACCAGTTCGGTCTCGTTGCGCTTGAACCCGTTGGAGCGGAACAGCGCGCCCAGCACCGGCACGTCGCCGATCCCCGGCGTCTTCGTCAGCGCATTGTCGTGGCTGTTCGACAACAGGCCTGCGATCATGAAGCTCTGGCCCGAACCCAGCTCGACCGTCGTTTCGGTGCGGCGGG
>NZ_LMLB01000001.1:1059415-1113549 GCF_001421785.1 Sphingomonas sp. Leaf33
TTCCGGGCGCACCCGCAGAGAGATGCGGCCGTCGGCCAGCACGGTCGGGGTGTAGGTCAGGCTGACGCCATATTCCTTGTACTGAACGCTGCTGGCGCCCAGGCCGCTCTGCGTGACCAGCGGCACTTCGCCGCCGACCAGGAAGCTGGCGGTCTCGCCCGACAGCGCGGTCAGGTTCGGGTTGGCCAGCGTCGTCACCTGGCCTGCGGTTTCACCCACGTCGATCGCGGCGAGCAGGTCCAGGCCGAACAGCTTGCCCGCCAGGCCGAAGGTCGCGGCATCGACGCCCTTCAGGATCTTGCTCGCACCCGCCGGGGCATCGGTGAACCCGACGCCCAGCGGCCCGCCCGGCGTAAAGGACGAACCACCGCCGCGCCCCTGCGTGCCGCCGAACTTAAAGCCCGAGGTCTGGTCGACGGTCGAGAAATTGACGCCCATGTTCTTGATGAAGCTGCGGCTGACTTCGGCGAATTTCACCTGCAGGTTGACCTGGAGCGGCGTCGCCGTCTTCAGCCGCGACAGCACCTTGGTCTGTTCGCCGACAAAGGCCTGGACCAGCCGTTCGGCCTCCGCGGCATCCTGCGGGGCGGCGACGACACCGGTCAGCAGGACCAGGCCGTTCATCGGCGTCGCGACGATCTGCGCATCGGGCAGGGCGAGGCGCAGCATTGCGCCGATCGAGTCGTAGTTGTTGCCGACGCGAACGGTGGTCGCATAGACGACGCGGCCCGACTTCGACGTGGCGGAGATCGTCGTCTCGCCGGCGGTCTTGCCGAAGATGTAGAGCTGGGTCGGCGAGCGCACCTGCACGTCGGCGATCTTGTCGTCGGCGACGAAGATGTCGCTGATCGGTGCGGGCAGCGTCACCATCCGGCCCCGGCTGGTCGCGACCTGCAGGACATCGCCCGGTCGGTCGGCGGTCTGCGCCAGCGTCGCGGCCGGCATCGCGGCGATCGTCGCCGTCGCCAGCGCTGTTGCCAGCGGCAGACCCAGCGGCTTCAGGAACACACGCATGTCAGTTCTTCCCCCCAACCGGGACAATTGAGACGTTGTTGCCGCGCGAGATGCGCACCACCGGGCCCGCGGGCACCGCCGGTGCCGCACCGCCGTTCGGCGCCGGGGCGGCCATCGGCACGCCCTGCTGGCCCATCGGCTGCGCCGACATGTCGGCCGCCTTGCCGGGTACGCTGGAGCGCTGGAAGCGCGAGACGTCGGCGCCGGTCACGAAGCTGCCCTTGCCTTCGCTCGGGCGTGCCGCGACTCGGGCGAGCATCGCCTTCTCGGCCTTCGGGTCGGTGCCTTCGGGCACGCTGACTTCGCCGCTGGCGATCGCTTCTTCCAGCTCGCCGGCGTTGTCGGCGATCGAGCGGAGCGACAGCGACAGCGATCCCACGGTCTGTGCGACCGAGATCTTTTCCGCGATCGTCGGCGTGACTTCCAGCGTGACGGTCGAATAGGCGTTGACCACGGTCTTGCCCTGGTCGTCGGTCGTCTTGTCGGTGCGCTGATCGGTCGCCAGCACGCGCAGGTTGCGCAGGATGGTTTCGGTCGCCTTCAGCGGCGCGCCATCGCCACCGCCGGTGACGGTCTGCGTCAGCAACAGGTCGACGCGGTCGCCCGGGAAGACGAAGCCTGCGACCGATGACTGCGCCGACACCGGCACCGTCACCGCGCGCATCCCCGATCCCAGCGCGGCGGCCAGGAAGCCGCGGTCACCCGGCTTCACCAGCGCGCCTTGCGTCACCGGCTGACCGGCGGGAACGGCGAAGCGCACCACGGTGCCGACGACATTCTTCAGGTCGGTCGCCTGCTTCAGGAAATAGGCGTTCTCGACCAGTTCCTTCGGCCACGGCTGGAACTTCAGCGACGCGGCGTCGATGATCGTGCCGACCGGCAGCGGTTTGGTCGCGACCAGCACCTCGGGTCCGTCGATGACGACCGGTTGCGGCTGGCCGGCAGCTGCGGTCGGTGCAGCAGCGCCCGACATCAGGCTGCGAGCCATGAACGCGGTGACGCCGGCGATCAGCAGAGCGCCCACCAGCAGGAATATCTTGCGTCCGTCCATTTCGAGTCACGCGCCTTTCACGGTCGTGCGGTTTGATCCGCCGTTAATCATCAGCCGAATTGGTTAATTATCGGTTCGCGAATCGCGAGAAGTCCGGCGATGGCGATGGCGACGCCGTACGGCACCTCGATCGCCCGGCCGGTGCGCCGCATCCGGGCCTCGATCAGCATGACCAGGGTCAGCGCGCCGCCGACCAGCGACATGACGATCAGCATCGACACGGTGGCGAGCGGCGGTAGCCACAGCGCGAGCGCGCCGATCAGCTTCACGTCGCCGCCGCCCATCATGCCGAGCGCGAACGCGCCGACGAACATTGCAAAGACGACGGCTGCGACACCCAGCTGGATCGCCGCACCCGGCCACAGGCCGATCCCGATCGACCACCACCACGCCGGGGCCAGCAGAGCGATGGCTGCCGTCTTCCAGTTGGCGATCTCGCGCGTCCGCACGTCCTCGATCCCTGCCGAAAGCAGGAACAGGCCGAGCACGCCGAGCAAAACCAAGGACAGATGATCCCCCATCAGCCTTACCATCTAGACGGTGCGGCTTTCCAAAACGTAACCATCGTCCATGTCGGATTTTCACGATGCGAGCGGCGAGCGGCGCCGATACCCGGCGGACGCGACGATCACCCGTTGGCTCGCCCCGGACGGTTGGCCGCTGCGCGTGTTCGACTGGCCGGCGGGCGGCGGTGTCGCGCCGCGCGGGTCGATCCTGTTCCAGGGCGGGCGCGGGGACTTCATCGAGAAATATCTGGAAAGCTTTGCCCCTTGGCACGCGCGCGGCTGGCGGGTGACGGCGTTCGACTGGCGCGGGCAGGGGGGATCGGGCCGCACGACTCCGGCGCCCCACGTCGGGCACATCGCCGATTTCGCGGACTTCATCGGCGATCTGCGCGCGTTCTGGGCGGCGTGGTCGGCGACCGCGCCCGGGCCGCTGATCGCGATGGGCCATTCGATGGGCGGGCATCTGGTCCTGCGTGCGCTGGCGGAGCGGGCGATCGACCCACAAGCCGTCGTGCTGGTCGCGCCGATGCTGGGGCTCCGCGCGCCGATCTCCGCACGCGTCGGCGAAGCGGTCGCCGGACTGATGACGCGACTGGGCGATCCGGCACGCGCCGCGTGGAAGGGCAACGAACGCCCGCACACGTTGAAATCGCGCCAGTCGCTGCTGACCCACGACGACGCGCGCTATTGCGACGAACTCTGGTGGCAGGCGCAGGATGCGAGCCTGTTGACTGGGCCGCCGAGCTGGACCTGGGTGGCGCAGGGCTTTGCCTCGACGCGTCGGCTCAACGCCTCGCCCGCCCTTGCGGACGTGCGAACGCCCGTCCTGATGCTGGTGGCGGAGGCCGACGGCCTGGTCGATCCGCGCGTGGCTCTTGCCGTCGCGGCGCGGCTACCGGATGCGCGAGTCGTCCGCTTCGGCAGCGAATCGGCCCACGAAATCCTGCGCGAGGTCGATTCGGTGCGCGGGCGCGCGCTTACCGAGATTGACGCCTTCCTCGATGCGCGTGCACAGGACACGCCATGAAGCGTTTCGACATCGCCATCATCGGCGGCGGCATCGCCGGCGCGTCGCTCGCCGCCGAAGTCGCGCCGCATGCCTCGGTCGTGATCCTGGAGGGCGAGGATGCCGCGGGCTATCACTCGACCGGGCGATCGGCGGCGTTCTGGTCGGAAACCTACGGCGGGCCCTACATCCAGCCGCTGACCAGCGCGTCGGGCGATGCGATCGCACCCTATCTCGCGCCGCTCGGGTCTCTGCACATCGGTCGCGCCGACGAGGCCGCAAAGATCGACGCTTTCCTCGCGGAATTCGCCGGCAGCGGCGTCGAGCTGACGCGCGTCGATCCGCGCGAGCATGTGCCGGGCCTGCGCGACGACTGGACGCTCGGCATCCTGGAGCCGACGTGCGCTTACATCGACGTGGGTGGTTTGCATGGCGACGTGCTCGGCCGGTTCAAACGTGCGGGCGGCGAACTGCGGCTGAGCGCCGCCTTCCAGACCGCGACGCGCGAGGGCGGCGATTGGCGGATCGAGACGGCGGCAGGGACGGTTTCGGCCGGCATCCTGGTCGATGCGGCCGGCGCCTGGGCCGATCCGGTCGCTGCACGGGTCGGCGTGGAGCCGCTCGGCATCCAGCCCTATCGCCGCACCCTCGTCCAGTTGCGTACCGATCCGCCGGTCCCCGACGACATGGTCCATGTCGCGCACATCGGCGGGCAATTCTATTTCAAGCCCGAAGCGGGCGGCAAATTGTGGCTCTCGCCAAGCGACGAGACGTCGACCGACCCATGTGACGCCGCGCCCGAGGAACTGGACGTCGCCATCGCGATCGACCGGCTGGAGCAGGCGGTCGACTGGCGCATCCGCGCGGTCGAGCGCAAATGGGCCGGCCTGCGCAGTTTCGCACCCGACCGACTGCCGGTGTACGGCTTCGACCGCGACGTCGAAGGCTTCTTCTGGTGCGCAGGGCAGGGCGGCTTCGGCATCCAGACCGCCCCCGCCGCCGCCCGCGTCGCCGCCGCGCTGCTGCTCGGGCGGACGCCGGATGCGTCGGTCGCGGACATCGACGCAGGCCAATATTCGCCGTCGCGGTTTGGCTGAGGTCTGACGCGGCGTTCCCGCGAAGGCGCGCAAGAGAGATACACGATAGGGAAAGCGGTCGTGCTTGCCGACCCCATCCGATCCGCTAAACCTCCGCCAAGGAATTTTGGGGGATGGAATGGCCGACGACACCGCCACGGATGCGCAACCGACGAGCAAGGACATCCGCCTCGTCATTTCCGCCTCCTCGCTCGGCACCATCTTCGAATGGTACGACTTCTTCATCTGGGGTACGCTGACGACGTCGGGCATTCTTCAGCGCAGTTTCTTCCCGCAGGGGAACGAACTGCTGGCGACACTGCTCGCCTGGGGTACCTTTGCGGTCGGTTTCGCGTTCCGGCCGCTCGGTGCCGTGCTGTTCGGTTTTCTCGGCGATCGGCTGGGGCGCAAATACACCTTCCTCGTCACCATTACGCTGATGGGCATCGCGACCGCGGGCATCGGGTTCGTGCCGACCTATGCCGCGATCGGGGTATGGGCGCCGGCGCTGATCCTGCTGATGCGGGTCGGGCAGGGGCTGGCGCTGGGGGGTGAGTACGGCGGCGCGGCGATCTATGTCGCCGAGCACGCGACCGCGGGCAAGCGCGGCTATTACACCAGTTTCATCCAGGCGAGCGTCGCGGGCGGCTTCATCCTCAGCCTTGCCGTCGTGCTGCTGGCGAAGGCGTCGATGCCGGCGGAGACATGGGCCGCGTGGGGCTGGCGCGTGCCGTTCGTCTTCTCGATCGCGCTGTTGGCGGTGTCGCTGTGGATGCGCCTTAAGCTCAGCGAGAGCCCGGTGTTCAAGGCGATGAAGGCCGCCGGCGAAACCGCGCGCAACCCGTTCCTCGAAAGCTTCACCTATCCCGGCAATCCGCGCCGGCTGTTCGTCGCGCTGTTCGGTATCGCCGCGGGCCTGACCGTCATCTGGTACACTGCGCTGTTCAGCGTGCTGTCGTTCCTGCAAGGCCCGATGCGCGTGGCCGAGACGCCCGCGCAGTTGCTGGTGGGTGCCGGCGCGCTCGGCGGCCTCGGCTTCTTCATTCTGTTCGGCAAGCTCAGCGACCGGGTCGGGCGCAAGCTGCCGATCGTCGTCGGCTACGCGATCACCCTGATTGCGCTGTTCCCGCTGTTCTGGCTGATCGGCCACGCCGCGAACCCCGAGCTTGCCCGCGCCAGTGACCGCGCGCCGGTGATCGTCGCGGGCCCGCACTGCGCCTATGATCCCTTCGCCGCGAAGCAGAAGGACGCCTGCGGCCAGGTGCTGGACTATCTGTCGAAGAAGGGCATCGGCTATACCAAGGTGCAGGCGGGCTCCGTCGCCGTCTCGATCGGCGGAATGCCGCAGACCGACGTCCGCCCCGCAGCACTCGACGCCGCGTTAGAAAACGCCGGGTACAAGCTCGACAAGGTGACGCCTTCGGGCCGCGAGATCGTGCTGATCCTGGTCGGCATCCTCGGCCTCGCCTTCCTGTCGGGCATGACCTACGGCCCCGTCGCGGCGGTGCTGAGCGAGATGTTTCCGGCGCGGATCCGCTATTCGTCGATGTCGATTCCCTATCACCTCGGCACCGGCTACTTCGGCGGGTTCCTGCCGTTCATCAGCCAGTATATCGTGGCGCGTTCGGGCAACCCGTATGCGGGCCTGTGGTACACATGGGGTGTCGTCGCGCTGGCGCTGGTCGTGATGTTGTTCTTCATCAAGGAACGCGACCTCATCAAGGATTGATCGGCGCACGAGCAGTTGCGGCCCGGGCGGTTGCGGTGACGCGCGCTCGGGTCTAGCCGCTTGCGGCATGGACTGGATCGCTCCCCAACGCCTGCGGATCGACGGCGACGCGCTTGTCGCCAACTGGCGCGCGCTTGCCCGCATGAGCGGCCGGGCCGTATGCGGCGCAGCGGTCAAGGCGAACGGCTACGGCCTGGGCGCGCCTGAGGTCGCGAGCCGCCTGGTCGCCGCGGGCTGCCGCGACCTGTTCGTTGCGACCTGGGGTGAAGCGCAGGCCCTGGGCGATGTCGGCCCGGCGCGCGTGTCCGTCCTCCACGGCGTACGGGACGAGGACGCGCCGCTCATCGGCCTGCCCGGCGTACGGCCGGTGCTGAATACTGTCGAGCAGGTCCGACGCTGGCGCGACAGGGGTGGCGGCGCGTGTGACGTGATGGTCGATACCGGCATGAACCGGCTGGGCCTGTCGGTCGACGATGTAGCGAGCGGCGCGCTCGATGGGCTCGAGATCGACACGCTGATGAGCCACCTGGCCTGCGCCGACGAGGACCATCCCCTGAACGCGCGCCAGCAGGCGGCGTTCGCCGGGCTGGCGGGGACGACGGCCGCGCGGCGTCTGAGTCTGGCAAACTCCGCCGGGATTGCGCTCGGCGAGCCTTACGCTTTCGACCTGACCCGCCCGGGCCTCGCGCTCTACGGTGGCATCCCGCGGGCCGAGCTTGCGGATGTCATCCGCCCGGTGGTCGCGATCGAGGCACAGGTCCTGCAACACCGCACCGTCCGTCCGGGCGAGACGGTCGGCTACAACGCGACCTGGACGGCGACGCGGGATACCGAGGTCGCGATCATCAACCTGGGCTACGCCGACGGCTACCGCCGCGCCTTCTCCGACCGCGGCACGGCGCGCGGACCGCATGGCGAGACGCTGCCGGTGATCGGACGGGTGTCGATGGACCTGATCGCTCTGGACGTGACGCTGGCACCGATGCTCGCACCCGGCGACTGGGTTGCGATCGATTACGCCCCCGCCGCGGCGTCCGCGGCCAGCGGGATCAGCCAGTATGAATTGCTGACCGGCCTGGGCGGGCGCTTCCAGCGGTATTACGCGTAAAAAAAGGGGCCGCCGGATGGCGACCCCAGAGAGTTTTGGTTGTCGAGCGCGATTAGAAGTTCAGGTTCGCACCTGCGTAGAAGTAGCGGCCGATAACATTGTAGATGCCGGTGCCGGCACCGGTACCGGTCGCACCGTACGGTGGCAGCGTGTCGGCGATGTTGTCGACGCCGAGGTAGAACCGGTAGTTCTTGTTCACGCGGTAGCCGAACTGAACGTCGTGCGTGTCCTGCGCCGGATAGGCCTTGAACGGGTACAGGTCGGCATTGGTCGGACCACGACCCTGGTGGGTGTGCTGGACTTCCCAAGCCGCGATCGAGCCCTTGCCGGTGTAGTTCAGGTCGTACCCGGCATCGAAGCCCTTGTACGCCAGGTTGACGCTCATACGGCCACGCCAGATCGGATCGCCCACGACGCCATGCGCGCGGGTCGACTGTTCCGGTGCCGTGATGAAGGTGAACGTCTCACGGTTTTCCAGCCAGCTGACCGTGGTCCGGAAGCCAAGGCGCAGGTCGTTGCTGAACGTGTGGTTGTACCGCAGATCAGCGTCGATGCCCGACGTCTTCGACTTCGCATAGTTGAACGGCTGCGAGATCACCGACGGGCCGTTCAGCGGCAGGATGATCGGTGCAGCGATGCCGGCGAGGTTGCGCCCGGTCTGGCCGTTGAACGTCGCGTTTGCCAGCGGGTCCGTCGACGTGCGGCGGAACACGACCGCGCAGAACGGATTGTCGATGCCGACCGGATCGTCATAGCACTGGTTGATGACCGTCTGCGCCGTGAGGCTGGCGATCACGTTGGTCACCTTGATCCGGTAGTAATCGACCGTCAGCGAGAAGCCGGGCAGGAAGCTCGGCTGGAACACCGCGCCCACCGTCAGGCTCTTGCCGACCTCCGGGTTGAGCAGCGGGTTGCCGCTGGTCGAGAACTGCGGCGTCGTCGCAGCATTGTTCACCCACGGGATCGTCCGCACGATGCCCTGGTCGTCGGTGTAGGTGATCGTGGTCGGAACACCGGCCGCGGCGCAGTTGCGGGCGCGGTTCGGGTTCGACGTGATCGTGTTGCCCTGGTTACACGGATCGGTCAGCGTGAAGAACGACTGAGCCGCAGTCGCGTACAGGTCGCTCAGGTTCGGTGCACGGACCGCCTTTGCGTAGCTGACACGGATGCGCAGGTCGTCGACCGGCGCGAAGGTCAGGCCCGCGTTCCATGCCCAGACACCCTTGTTCAGGTTGCTGTACTTGGAATAGCGCGCTGCGCCCGTTGCCGTCAGTTCCTTGATGAACGTGTCGCGCAGGATCGGGACGCGGATTTCGCCGAACCCTTCGACCACGTCCACCGCCGGCGGATTGAACGGTGCGAACGCGTTCAGGAAGGTGTTGCGGCCCGACGTGTTGAGCGCGGTCGAGGGCACCGGCTGCTGTGCGGTGAAGGCGTCATACGCCTGGTAGGCGTCCTCCCGACGATATTCGGCACCCAGCGCGAAGCCGATGTTGCCGCCCGGCAGTTCGAACAGGCCCGACGTATCGCCGCTGATCGACGCGACAGCGTTGATCTGTTCCGCCCACTCGCGACGCGACGACGTGTACAGGAAGTTGTCGATGACCGCCTGCGAGTTCTGGTACTGACCGAACGGGTTGAACGGCAGACAGCCCGCGACGTCGTTCGCCGTGTTGAACGTGGTCGTGCTGCCCGTCGGGCGATCGACGTTCACGGCGCAGGCGACGCGGACGCCGCTGGCGGTCGTGATGGTCGGGCCGGCATAGTCGGCCGGGGCCGCAACGGCACCCAGCGCCGCGTTGAACTTGGCGATATCGACGTTACCGCCAGTCTCGTAGTACGTCTTCGTCCGACCATAGTTGAACGCGATGTCGTACGACAGGTTGGCCGTCTCGCTCAGCTGGCCGTCCATGCCAGCGACGAAGCGATAGGTCTGGCGCTTGTGATCTTCCGCACGCGTGCCGATGTCGTTGTTGAAACGGATCATCGAGAACGCGGTCGCGTTCGGTGCCAGAATGGTGCGCAGCGTGTTGGCGTTCGCCGCCGTCAGGAACGGGTTCGTCAGCTGGAACGAGTTGAACAGCGGCGAGCCGCTGAGGAAGCTCGGCTGGGTCGACGTCTGGTTGTTCGTGACATCGACGTACTTGCCTTCGAAGTAGAAGCGCGCAGCCGGCGAAAATTCATAGCTGAACAGCAGGTTCGTCGAATAGCGCTGCAGGCCCGGCAGCAGCATAGCGCCTTCGACACCGCTTGCACCCTGACCACCCAGGACACCGCCGCCGAAGCCGCGCAGATCGATCGTCGGCGTATTGCGCACCAGAACGCCCAGGTCGTTGAACACATAGCCGTCGGCCGCTTCGACGCCGGTCGTCGGCGAGAAGACGCCCGCACACACCGCGTTGCGACGGGCGAGGAGAGCTGGCGTCACGTTGACGAGCGTGGGGCACGACGTCGCGACGAGGCCGCCGAGCGACGCGTTGCCGAACGTCGAACCGGGATAGGCGTTGAAGAAGGTGGTGTCGGGGGTGCCGTCACCCGCGGCCGGTTCGTTGACGAGAACGCCGTTCACCAGCCGCGACGTCGCTTGCGTGGTGTAGAAGCCGGGCGTGCCGGTGTAGGCGCCGGTCTGGTCGTTGCGATCGGAGAAGAGGACGGTTTCCGATTTGGCATATTCGCCCGAGATCGCGATGTTGCCGCGACCCTCGGCGAAGTTCTTGCCGGCAACGATCGAGGCGAGATACGCACCGCGATCGCCGCGGTCCGACACACCGCCCTGGAAACGGGCTTCGACGCCTTCGAAATCGCGCTTCAGCTTGAAGTTGACGACGCCCGCGATTGCGTCCGAACCATACACCGCCGACGTACCGCCGGTGATGACTTCGACGCTTTCCAGCAGCGCGTTCGGGATCGTGTTGATATCGACGACATACTGCCCCGGAACCGACGACACGTGACGGCGGCCGTTGACCAGCACCAGCGTACGGTCGATGCCGAGACCGCGAAGATCGAGCAGATTGAGCCCGGCAGTACCGATCGAACGGGTCGAGTTCGACTGGCTCCAGGTCGAACGCAGCGACGGCAGCTGGTTCATCGCGTCGCCGAGCGACAAGTTGCCGTCGTCGACGAGTTCGGCGGCGGTCAGCTGAGTGATCGGAACGGGAGAATCGAGCGCGGTCGCACCGGCGATACGCGAACCGGTCACCAGAACGGTTTCGCCGTCACCCGACGTCTGTTCGACGCAATCGGGATCTTCCGGGGTGTTCGGCGGGCAGACGCCGTCGCGAAGCGCAGGGTTGCCGGCGACGCTGCTGTTATCGGTCGGTGCGGTCGTCTGGGAGAACGCCGGGTTTGCGAATGCCAGGGTGCTCGCAAGCGCGGTCGCCCCCAACAAGCGGGAGATGGTCATCAAAGGCCCCTTTGGTTGACGGAAATTCCGTTCATCAAAGAGACAGGAAACTAGGTTCGAATCGCAACTCATTTCTGGCGAGACGCGGTAAAATCCGAGCCTTTGCAGCGTCGTGTTGCAAGGAAGTGACAGATTGTTGCGAATTGTTTCTAGGGTGTCATGTCACGCCCATACGCTTGCGGTACCTTCCCGAAGCTGCGGCCGTCCGTTCGTTCCGGACGGCCTTATTCACCACGGTAGCGCTACCCTCAATCCCGCTCGACACACATGGCGATGCCCATGCCGCCGCCGATGCACAGCGTGGCCAGGCCCTTCTTCGCGTCGCGCTTGTTCATCTCGTAGATCAGCGTCGTCAGCACGCGTGCGCCGCTGGCGCCGATCGGGTGGCCGATGGCGATGGCGCCGCCGTTGACGTTCAGCTTGTCGTCGGTCCAGCCCATTTCCCTGCCGACCGCCAATGCCTGCGCGGCAAACGCTTCGTTGGCTTCGATCAGGTCGAGGTCAGCGACGGTCCAGCCTGCCTTTTCCAGCGCCCTCCTGGATGCGGGCACGGGGCCGATGCCCATGACCGACGGATCGACGCCGGCCGACGCCCAGCTCTTGATCCGGGCAAGCGGGGTGATGCCGCGTGCCCGGGCTTCGTCCGCCGACATGACGACCAGCGCCGCGGCGCCGTCGTTGATGCCGCTGGCGTTGGCGGCGGTGACGGTGCCGTCCTTCTTGAACGCCGGACGCAAGCCCGACACGCCATCGACGGTCGCGCCGGCACGGATATATTCGTCGTCGGCGACCACGGTGTCGCCCTTGCGGCCCTTGATCGTGACCGGTGCGATCTCGTCCCTGAAGCGGCCGGCCTCGCGCGCCTGTTCAGCGAGGTTCTGCGAGCGGACAGCGAATTCGTCCTGCTCGTCGCGGCCGATCTGGTATTGCTCGGCCAGGTTCTCGGCGGTGATGCCCATGTGATAGCCGTTGAAGACGTCGGTCAGTCCGTCCTTGATCATCGTGTCTACCAGGCTGACGTCGCCCATCTTGGTGCCCGGGCGCAGCGACTGGGCATGGGTCGACATCGACATCGATTCCTGGCCGCCGGCGACGACGATCTTTGCGTCCCCGTTGGCGACCGCCTGGAAGGCGAGGGCGACCGCACGGAGGCCCGATCCACAGACCTGGTTGACGCCCCAGGCGGGCACTTCCTTCGGCACGCCGGCGGCCATCGACGCCTGGCGCGCGGGGTTCTGCCCCTGTGCCGCGGTCAGCACCTGGCCAAGGATGACTTCATCGACCTCTTCGCCCTTCACGCCCGCCTGCGCCAGCGCGGCTTCGATCGCGACACGGCCGAGTTCATGCGCCGGGGTCGCGGCGAACGCGCCCAGGAAGCTGCCCACAGGGGTACGCTTGGCGGCGGCGATGACGATGTCGGTCATGGGAATCCTCTGGCTGGGACGAGACGGCGTCTATCTAGCGAGCGCGACCGTCTTTAGCCAGTCCGCCAGCGGCTCCCACAGCAGCGCGCGCGACCGGCTGCCGACGACCATCCCGACGTGGCCCGCGTCGATATCGTGACGGATGCCGACGCTAGCGCTGGTGCCGGCAGGCACGATGCGATCGGTCAGCGAGACGAAGTCGGCGACGGGGCAGTCGAGCGTGGCGGGGTCGACCAGGTCGCCGGCGACCCGCCACGCGCCGGTGCCGGGGGTGTCGGCCTTAAAGAAGTCCTCGAACATCTGCCGGCCTGCCGCCAGCGTCAGCGGGGCGCCGGCGTTGGCCCAGTCCTCCAGCGCGACGAAGCGGGCCAGCGCCGCGTTGTCAGCGGTCGCCAGCGCTTCGTACTTGGCGATGGTACGCGCCGGATCGAGCTTCCAGAAGCCGGATTGCAGAACCTCCATCGGCACCAGTCCGAAGGCCTCGCACGCGGGGCGCGCGGCGTCCCACAGTGCGGCGATCTCGGCACGGGCGTGGGCAGGGAAGCCGGAGAAATGCCACGGAGCTGCGATCAAACCGACCGCGTGCGCCCGTGCCGCGCGGGCGGCGGCGAGCGCGATCGTGCCACCCAGGCAATAACCGACCAGTACCGGCGGCTGCCCAAGCGTCGCGAGCATCGGCAGCAGCAGGCGTTCGATGTGCGCGGTCACGTCCTGTTCGCGATCCGCGTGCGTCGGCCCGCCCCAGTTGACCAGCAGCGTGCGCAGGCCGTGGCTCGCCAGCCAGCGCAGCAGCGACTGATCGGCTGCCAGGTCCAGGACGAAGGGCGGATTGATGAGCGACGGCACGAACACGACCGGTCGCCCCTGGCCGCCATAGTCGCGCAACGCCGCACGCCCGGCCGTCGCGACTGCGGGCATTGCCGCCGGCCGGGGCGGACGCAGGGCGGATTGATAGCGCGCCAATCCCCTCAGCGCGGCAGCGCGTCTGTCAGGATCTTGTGCGGTTTCGCTGCGCAGCATGGACAGGAACAGGGGGAAGGGGCGCGGCGCGTGTTGCGGTGCGTCATCGATCGGTGGTACGCCGTCGCTCATCACGTTCGTGTCCGTAACTGTAGGGGGGCGCCGTCAGCCATGAAAAAGACTGCCACGGGAACCGGCCCGGTCATCATCAAGAAATACGCGAACCGCCGCCTCTACAACACCGAATCCTCATCCTACATCACGCTCGATCATCTGGCGGCGATGACCCGCGAGGGCCGCGACTTCAAGGTCGTCGATGCGAAGACCGAAGAGGATATTACGCACAACGTCCTGACCCAGATCATCATGGAAGAGGAATCGCGCGGCCAGACGATGCTGCCCGTGCCGTTCCTGCGCCAGCTGATCGCGCTGTACGGCGACAGCATGCAGGCGATGGTGCCGGGTTATCTGGAAGCGTCGATGGACAGTTTCCGCCGCAACCAGGAACAGTTCAAGTCGGCGGTCGAAGGCGCGTTCGCGCATTCGCCGTTCGCTGAGATCGCCAAGCGCAATCTGCAGATGTTCGAGGTGGCGGCGCAGGCGTTCAAGCCGGGCGCGCAAGGGGCGGGTGCTCCGGGCGCGGCGCCTGCTGGCACGGTGTCGGCGCCGTCGAGCAAGGACGATGAGATCGCGGCGTTGAAGGCCGAGCTCGCCAAGCTGCAGGACAAGGTGTCGAAGCTGTAGCGTCGCCAGCGGAATTAGCGCGCTAATTCCGCGGCTGGGGCGACGCTACGGCCGGCGGGGCACAGCCCTAGTCGACGGCGCGGCTTTGCCGCGGCACGTCTCGCTTATCAAAATCCTCCCCAGAATGGGGAGGGGGACCGCCGACCAAAGGTCGGTGGTGGAGGGGCTTGGGACGTACTCCGCCAGCCCCTCCACCATGCTTCGCATGGTTCGCCTCCCAGTTCCGGGGAGGTTTCTTCGAATTACTTCCTCGGCTTCACGAACCTCAGCGTCATGCGGTCGCTTTCACCGATCGCGGCGTATTTCGCGCGGTCGACATCCTTTAGCCGGTAGGTCGGCGGCAGCGTCCAGACGCCTTCGGGCCAGTCGGCGGTGTCCTTCGGGTTCGCGTTGACCTCGGACTTGCCCGCTAGCTTGAAGCCGGCCTTTTCGGCAAAGGCGACGACGCTCGACGTCTTCATGTAGCCGCTCTTTTCCTCGGCGGCGGAATCGCGCGCTTCGGGCAAGCGATGCTCGACGATGCCGAGCGTCCCGCCGGGCTTCAGCATCCGGAACATCTCGGCGAACGCGGCTTGCGTCCGATCGACACCGGCGAAGCGCAGGTTGTGGATGTTGCGGAACGTCACGACGACATCGGCGCTGCCCGCGGGCACGGTCGGTTCACCGGCGGCAGCGGGAAACGCGGCCAGCTTGATCTTGCCGTACGCCGCCGGGTTCGCGGCCTGAAGCTTCTTCACCCCGTTCAGGCCGTTCGCCATTCCGCCAGCGGCATAATAGGTGCCGCGCTGCGCCAGGTAGGGCGCGAGGATTTCGGTGTACCAGCCACCGCCCGGGATCAGTTCGACGACGGTGTCGGTGGGCTTTACGCCGAAGAAGGCCAGCGTTTCGGTCGGGTGGCGATATCGGTCGCGCGCGACATTGGCGGGCGTGCGCGTGGTCGCGGCGACCGCGCGGGCGATCTCGCTGCGCAGGCTGGCCGGCTGGCCGGTCGCGACGCTGGCCACGGCCAGCGCGACGCCGGCGAGGCCAAGGGTTGCAGGCATCCAACGCAAAGCACATCTCCCGATCCGATTATGCGGCAAGTCTAGAGGCGGGGCGGGGTGATGCAAGTGCGGTTATGGGGCGGTGTCGCGGCCTGTGCGGTTGTCGCGGTCGCGAGCGGTATCGCGTCATGGCGGCGCGGCCGACGTGCGAACCTCGACCGGGTGGGGGCGATCGACTGGACGACGGTGCAGTTTGCGGCGTTGTTCGGCGGCGTCATGCTAGCGGCGCTGGCGATCAGCGGATGACGGCCAAGTCACGGCGCAGGAACACGACGGTGCGATAGCTCGATCGCGGTACGCTCAGCACCTGCCGATAGTCGTCACGCAGCGCGCGTTGCAGCAATGGGACGGTCGCCGGGTTCCAGATCGCGAGGCGGCGAGTCGAGGCGACTATGACCGGTGGACGCGCGGCGAGGATACGACGCATCTCTGCCGCCTCCGCGATCCCGCTCGCGCCAGCCTCGGTCGTGTAGGCCAGGAAATTGGGGAAGGCATGGGCAGTCGGCAGGCAGGTACGCGACAGCGTGTAGGTCGCGGTATCGCCCATGAAGACATACGGGCATCCGCCGCGGCTGTTGCGCGCGACCACGTTGGCCACCTGCCGCGCGCCTGCCGCATCATCGGCGATGAACGCGCGCTCGACGACCAGCAGCAGCACCCCGAGCAGCAACGTGCCGACCAGCACGCGCGGGATGCGGCCAAGCGCGATGCCGGCGATCATCGTCAGCGGCGGCAGCAGCGGCAGCGCGTAATGATCGAAGAATGTCCCGATCGCGCCAAAGCCGACGGCCGCGGCGGCGAGCCACGCAAAGGCCAAAGCACGTTCGCCGGTCATGCGGACCATGCGCCGCCGCCACCCGATCGCCGCGCACAGCAGCAGCGGCGACAGTTGCGCGACGATGCCGAGAAGGCGCATCGCGATCTCGCCGATCGGATAGCCCGGCCGCAGGAAGATCGATTGCGCGTTGGCGAACCACCAGGCGTCGAGCGCCGCTGGGCCCATCGCGCGATAGGCGAGCACGACCGCGAGTGTCGGCGCCACGCCGATCGCGAGCCACAGCAGAGCGCCGGGAAAAACTGCGGCGGGCCGGACGCGCGCGAGCCACCAGACGTGCGCGAGGCCGATGAACGCGGCCTCGAACACCGCGGTCGTCTTGACCTGGATCGCGACGCCGGCGGCGAGGCAGGCGAGCGCCCCGTTGACGACGATCGCGCCGATGCTGCGTCGCTCGGCCAGGCCAGGCAGGCGTAGCGTCAGTCGCGCGGCCAGCGCGACGAACAGGTTGTAGAACACCGGCGCCTGCCCGCCGCGCCCGCCCAGCAGCGGCAGCCAGATGAGGTAGGCGAGGCCGGCGGCGACCGCGCCGCTGCGGCTGGCGCCCAACGCCCGCGCACCGCTGGCGACGACGCAGGCGGTCAGGCCGGCGAACAGCGTTGCGAGCAACTGGTAGCCGAGCACATCGTCGCCCGGCAGCGCCGCGGCCCCGGCATAGAGCAGGAACAGCCCGACCGGCTTGCGGTCCCAGATGTCGATGTAGGGGACCGCGCCCTCCAGCATCCGCTGGCCGATCAGCAGATAATATTGCTCGTCGACATGGATGATCGGGTTGCCGAAATCGGCGGCCCGCAGCGCGACCGCGACGACGAGCAGCAGCAGCGCTGCCGCCCAGGCGGGAAGCGTGCGCGTGTGCGGCATCAGTAGAATGCCGCGAGCGTCAGCGCGCGTTCGGGGCCGCCGTTGCACAGGCCCAGCCGGACGATGCGGCCGGGCTTGCCCGCCGGCCATTGGCCGAGCGTGCTGGTACGGTAGTCATCGGGCAGCCGCGCGCCGTCGATGGCGCAGATCCGTTCGCCCGCGCGCCAGCCATTGCTTGCGGCGGGCGACCCACGCATGACGTGCAGCACGCGCAGCGCCTTGCCCTCATAGGACAGCAACAGCCCGCTGGTCGATTTGAGCGGCATCGCGTCCACATCGCGGCCGGGTGCCAGCACCATCCGGCGCGCCTTCGGGTCGAGCAGCACGCGGTAGCGCTGGAGAAGGCCATTGCCGATGCGGCCGGCGGTTCCGGTCAAGGCGGAATAGCCGCGCGGAGGCTCGATCCGCACCTCGACATTGCGCGCGGCGGCGGTGCCGAGCAGCACGCGGGGCAGCACGACCAGGTCTGTCTCGATCGGCCCGGCGAGCCCGACAGCGTAGGCGGACGTCAGGCCGACGTCGGGCAATCGCGTCGTCGCCCACGCCTCGCGCGCCAGCGTCAGCGTCGATCCATCGCCGGTGTCGAGCAGCAGCGGACGCACCCGCGCGCTGCCGACCGTCGCATCGACCAGGAAGGTGCCGGTGCGCGGCGCCGTCGTCACAGTCACGCTGGTCCCGCGGAACGGCAGCCGGCCGCTTGGCAGCAGGCGGAAGCGACGATTGTCGAAATCGATGTCGAGTGCGTGCGCGGCCAGCAGGTCGGCGCCGACCACGACATCGACCCGCTGCGGCGTCCCCGTCGCCAGCGCGGTCAGGTCGGCGACGCCGATCCGCCCGCCGTGGCGTGACAGGCCGCCGAAATCGATCGATTCGACCGGTGCCCAGGCGATCGGCAGCGTCCCGCCGATCGCCGCCGCGGCCTGACCGCTGGCGGTCGGCTTCAGCCCGATCGTCGCGGCGAACGCGCTTGCCGCAAGTGTGAAGTTCACGCCGGTATCGAGCACCGCGGTCGCCGTCCGACCATTGACCGTCATCCGGAACGCGATCTGGTTGCCCGGAGTCAGCTCGAACGGCACCCACCGCGCCTCGCTGTCGGCGGTCAGGGTCGGTGCGGGCGACAGTGCGGTCGGCGCGATCGTCTTGGGCTGCCGCGCGGACGCGGGCAGGGCGAGGGCCAGGGTGAGGACGGCAAGCGGGAGGGCGCGCATTTTCGCCTGCGCTGTTAGCGGGTTTGCGCGGCGAAACAATGGCGGGTTGGGGAAGCGCCGTGCGGCGACTGTCTTACAGGCACGCCTCCAGCATCGCTTGGTCGAACCCGAACTGGCGTGCCTTGTCGAGCGTGTAGGGACGCAGGCCCATCGAGCGGTATTCGCCGATGATCTTGCCGTCGGCGCTCTCGTCGAGATACTCGAACTTGAACAGCTCCTGCGTCACGATCACCGGGCCTTCCATGCCGATCACTTCGGTAATGTTGGTGACGCGGCGCGAACCGTCCCGCAGGCGCTTCACCTGGACGATCAGGTCGACCGAATCGGCGATCTGGCGGCTGATGGCTTCCTTCGGAATCTTGATGTCGCCCATCAGGACCATGTTCTCCATACGCCCCAGGCATTCGCGCGGGGAGTTGGAGTGGAGCGTACACATCGACCCGTCGTGGCCGGTATTCATCGCGGCGAGCAGGTCGAAACACTCGCTCCCGCGGATTTCGCCCAGGATGATCCGGTCCGGGCGCATACGCAGCGCGTTCTTGACGAGGTCGCGGATGGTGATCTCGCCTTGCCCTTCCAGGTTCGGCGGGCGGGTTTCCAGCGGCAGCCAGTGCGGCTGTTGCAGGCGGAGTTCGGCCGCGTCCTCGATGGTCAGCACGCGCTCGCCCGGGTCGATCATCTTCGACAGGGCGTTCAGCATCGTCGTCTTGCCCGAGCCGGTACCGCCCGAGATGACGATGTTGAACCGGCACGCGCCGGCGATCTTCAGCGCGGTCGCCATCTTCTGGCTCATGCTGCCGAAGCCCGCCATCATGTCGAGCGTGATCGGCTTGTCCGAAAACTTGCGGATCGAGATCGCCGTTCCCTTGAGCGACAGCGGCGGCACGATGACGTTGACGCGGCTGCCGTCCTTTAGGCGGGCGTCGGCCAGCGGGGTCGTCTGATCGACGCGGCGGCCGACCGAGTTGCAGATCCGCTGCGCGATCTGGAACAGATGTTCCTCGTCGCGGAACTGGATATTGGCGAGCTCGAGCTTGCCCTTGCGCTCGACAAAGGTCTGGAGCGGGCCGTTGACCATGATGTCGCTGACCGCCGAGTCGGCGATCAGCTCCTCTAGCGGCCCCAGGCCCAGCAGTTCGTCGACCAGCACCTTTTCCAGCGCGAACTGTTCGCGGCGGTTGAGGGTCAGCTTCAGTTCGGCGAGCACTTCGCCGATGATCGGTCGGAATTCCTCGGCCAGCTCGTCCTTGCTCAGCGTCGCGGCGGCTTCGGGATCGACGCGTTCGAGCAGGCGGGGCAGGACCTGTTCCTTGATCCGGTGGATCGAATTCTCAAAGCCTTCGCCGCGGTGGCTCGCGGCATCGCCGCTGGCCGCGACGCGGTCGGCCAGACGCGACATCTGGTCGCCACCGGGGCTGGAGACGGCCTGTGCGCCCAGGCTGGCCGGATCGACGTCGGGTACGAAATTGGGCAGCGGCGCGCTGGCGATCGGCGGGAACTGATCGCCGCCTTCCGGTTCGGTCGGCCGCGCAGGACCGCTGCCCTGCATCGGCTTTGCCACGCCGAACGCCGGGCGTGCCCCCGGCCCCCCCGTCATTCCGTTGCGTCGACCAAAAGCGCTCATCGAAACCCTCGCACACGCACCGATGGCGCATGTTTCCTGTGCGAAGGTTTAGGCGCGAAGGTTTTACAATTGCCTAACCATGGCCGACGCGGACAGCGACGAAGTCGCGCTCTATAAAGCGTCGGCCCGGCCGGCGGGCATCAGCCCGTCCGACGACGCGGCTTCGCCGCGGCGGGCCACTTCACGACGGGGCCAAACAAAAAGAGCCACGGACGTCCCCGCCCGCAGCCCTCACGCTAAACGTTATCCCGCATATCGCGCGCAGGCTTACGTCCCGACACTCTCCGCCAGCACGACCAGGCCGACGCCGCTCACTTCGGCGAATCCGCCTTCGATACGGATCGTCTCGGGCGTGCCGTTCTGGGTCTTGTAGATCGCCAGTTCGCCGTCGCGGATGGTCGACATGAAGGGCGCATGGCCCTCCAGCACGCCGAAGTCGCCTTCAGTGCCCGGAACGACGACCATATAGACGTCCTCCGCACGGACGAGCTTTTCGGGCGTGACGAGTTCGAAGTGCAGCATATTACAACCTTCTCCCTCTCCCCTTCGCAGGGAGAGGGCCGGGGAGAGGGGCAGTGGGGAAAGCGACCGGTTTGTAGACAGGCCCCTCTCCCAACCCTCTCCCTTGAAGGGGAGAGGGCAATTTTTGGCTTACGCCTCTTCGGCCAGCTTCTTGCCCTTGGCGACGACTTCGTCGATGCCGCCGACCATGTAGAACGCGGCTTCGGGCAGGTGGTCGTATTCACCGTCGACGACGGCCTTGAACGATTTCACCGTGTCCTCGATCGCCACGAACTTGCCGCTGATGCCGGTGAAGACTTCGGCGACGTGGAACGGCTGGCTGAGGAAGCGCTGGATCTTGCGGGCGCGGGTGACCGTGACCTTGTCCTCTTCCGACAGCTCATCCATGCCCAGGATGGCGATGATGTCCTGCAGCGCCTTGTACTTCTGCAGCGTTTCCTGGACGCGGCGGGCGGTCTGGTAATGCTCCTCGCCGACGATCGCGGGCGTCAGCACGCGGCTGGTCGAATCGAGCGGATCGACCGCCGGATAGATGCCGAGTTCCGAGATCGCGCGGTTGAGAACGGTCGTCGCGTCCAGGTGGGCGAACGACGTCGCCGGTGCCGGATCGGTAAGATCGTCGGCGGGAACGTACACGGCCTGCACCGAGGTGATCGAGCCCTTGTTGGTCGACGTGATGCGCTCCTGAAGCGCACCCATGTCGGTCGACAGCGTCGGCTGATAGCCCACGGCCGACGGGATGCGGCCGAGCAGTGCCGACACTTCGGCGCCCGCCTGGGTGAAGCGGAAGATGTTGTCGACGAAGAACAGCACGTCCTGGCCTTCGACGTCGCGGAAATATTCGGCGATCGTCAGGCCCGACAGCGCGACGCGGGCACGCGCGCCCGGCGGCTCGTTCATCTGGCCGAACACCAGCGCGACCTTCGATCCTTCGCTGGTCGGGTTGCCGTCGGCATCCTTGGCGATGACGTTGGCGTCGAGGAACTCGTGGTAGAGGTCGTTGCCTTCGCGGGTCCGCTCGCCCACGCCGGCGAACACCGACGTGCCGCCGTGGCCCTTGGCGATGTTGTTGATCAGTTCCTGAATGAGAACCGTCTTGCCGACGCCGGCGCCGCCGAACAGGCCGATCTTGCCGCCCTTCGCGTACGGCGCGAGCAGGTCGATGACCTTGATGCCGGTGACCAGGATCGCGTTTTCGGTCGACTGATCGACGAACGGCGGCGCGGCAGCATGGATCGGTGCGGTCGTTTCGGCACCGATCGGGCCACGCTCGTCGATCGGCTCGCCGATGACGTTCATGATGCGGCCGAGGGTCTTCGGGCCGACCGGCACGCGAATCTGCGAGCCCGTGTCGGTCACGGTCTGGCCGCGCGTCAGGCCTTCGGTCGCATCCATTGCGATCGTGCGGACGGTGTTCTCGCCCAGATGCTGCGCGACTTCCAGGACCAGGCGGTTGCCGTTGTTGTCCGTTTCCAGCGCCGACAGGATCGCGGGCAGGTTGCCGTCGAACTGCACGTCGACGACGGCGCCGATGACCTGCGAGATGCGGCCGACGTTATTGGTGATGCCCTGCGTCGGGTTGTCGATTGCGGCGGTGGCCATGTCTGTTTCCTTGCCCAAAGTCTCTTAGAGCGCTTCTGCGCCGGAGATGATTTCCACCAGCTCGGTCGTGATCGCGGCCTGGCGGGTGCGGTTGTATTCGGTGGTGAGACGCTTGATGAGATCGCCCGCGTTGCGCGTCGCGTTGTCCATCGCGGTCATCTTGCTGCCCTGCTCCGACGCGGCGTTCTCGCGCATCGCGCGGAACAGCTGGATGGCGACGTTGCGCGGCAGCAGTTCCTCGAGGATCGATTCCTCGTCAGGCTCGTACTCGACGACGGCCATGCCGCTGTCGGCGACGATCGGCGCCGAAGCGGGCACCTTGACCGGCAGGATCTGCTGCTCTGTCGGCTCCTGCGTCAGCACCGACTTGAAGGTCGAATAGAACAGGTGCGCGACGTCGAACTCGCCTTCCTTGAAGCGCCGGATCAGGTCGTCGGCATAGCCCTTTGCATCGGCAAAGGTCAGCTTGCCCAGATCGCCGGGCTCGATCCCGTGCACCATGCGGTCCCGGTACAGGCGATTCAGCGCGTTCCGGCCCTTGCGGCCGATCGTGTAGAACTTCACCGTCTTGCCCTGGGCGATCAGCTTGTCGGCTTCCCGACGCGCCAGGCGGGCGATGTTGGTGTTGAAAGCGCCTGCCAGGCCGCGGTCGCTGGTCGCGACGACGAACAGGTGGACCTGATCCTTGCCGGTGCCCGCGATCAGCGGCGAGGCGCCCTTGTTCTTCGACACCAGGCTGGCGACGACGCGTTCCAGCGTTTGCGCATAGGGACGACCGGCCTCCGCCGTGTCCTGCGCCCGGCGCAGCTTCGCGGCGGCGACCATCTTCATCGCCTTGGTGATCTTCTGGGTCGACTTGACCGAGTTGATCCGGATCTTGAGGGCCTTGAGACTAGCCATCGTTCTCTTTCATGTGCTCCCGCGTAGGCGGGAGCCCAGGGTAACCAAGCGAACCGCGTGCGGCTCTATGCTCCCGCCTGCGCGGAAGCACCGGAGTTACTTACGCAAACGTCTTCGCGAACGCGTCGAGTGCGGCCTTCAGGCCGGCCTTCGCTTCGTCCCCCAAGTCCTTGGTATCGCGGATCTTGGTCAGCACGTCGGCGTGGTTCGCGCGCATGTCGGCGAGCATCGCGGCTTCGTAGCGAACCACGTCCTGCACAGCGACGGTGTCGAGATACCCTTGCGTGCCGGCGAAGATCGACACTGTCTGCTCCTCGAAGGGCAGCGGCGAGAACTGGGCCTGCTTCAGAAGCTCGGTCAGGCGCGCGCCACGGTTGAGCAGCTTCTGGGTCGACGCATCAAGGTCCGAGCCGAACTGCGCGAACGCCGCCATTTCGCGGTACTGCGCCAGCTCCAGCTTGATGCTGCCCGACACCTTCTTCATCGCCTTGGTCTGCGCGGCCGATCCGACGCGGCTGACCGAAAGGCCGACGTTGATCGCCGGGCGGATACCGGCGTTGAACAGGTCGGTCTCGAGGAAGATCTGGCCATCTGTGATCGAGATCACGTTGGTCGGGATGTACGCGGACACGTCGCCGGCCTGCGTCTCGATAATCGGCAGCGCGGTCAGCGAACCGCCGCCGTTCGCGTCCGACATCTTGGCCGCACGCTCGAGCAGGCGGCTGTGCAGATAGAACACGTCGCCCGGGTAGGCCTCACGACCCGGCGGGCGGCGCAGCAGCAGCGACATCTGGCGGTACGCGACCGCCTGCTTCGACAGATCGTCGAACACGATCAGCGCGTGCATGCCGTTGTCGCGGAAATATTCGCCCATCGCGGTGCCGGTGTAGGGCGCGAGGAACTGCAACGGCGCCGGCTCGGAAGCGGTCGCGGCGACGACGATGGAATATTCCATCGCGCCGTTTTCTTCGAGCGTGCGGACGAGCTGGGCGACCGTCGAGCGCTTCTGGCCGACCGCGACATAGACGCAGTACAGCTTCTTCTTCTCGTCATCGCCCTGGTTGGCGGTCTTCTGGTTGATGAACGTGTCGATCGCGACCGCCGACTTGCCGGTCTGGCGGTCGCCGATGATCAGCTCGCGCTGGCCACGGCCGACGGGGACGAGCGCGTCGATCGCCTTCAGGCCCGACTGCATCGGCTCGCTGACCGACTGGCGCGGGATGATGCCCGGCGCCTTCACTTCGACGCGGCTGCGCTGGTCCGACACGATCGGGCCCTTGCCGTCGATCGGATTGCCCAGGCCATCGACGACGCGGCCCAGCAGGCCCTTGCCGACGGGCACGTCGACGATCGTGCCGGTGCGCTTTACCGTGTCGCCTTCCTTGATCTCCGCGTCCGACCCGAAGATCACGACGCCGACGTTGTCGGCCTCCAGGTTCAGCGCCATGCCCTGCACGCCGTTGGCGAATTCGACCATCTCGCCCGCCTGGACGTTGTCGAGGCCGTGGATACGGGCGATGCCGTCGCCGACGCTCAGCACCTGGCCGGTTTCACTGACCGTGGCTTCGGTGCCGAAGTTGGCGATCTGGTCGCGGATGACCTTCGAGATTTCTGCGGCGCGGATATCCATGTTCTTAGCCCTTCATCGCGTGCGCGAGAGTGTTGAGACGGGTCTTGATCGAGCTGTCGATCATCTGGCTGCCGATCTTCACGACCAGTCCGCCAAGGAGCGAGGGGTCGACGTGCAAGTCGACGGAAACGTCACGGCCGACGCGCGTGCGCAGCGCCTGCTTCAATTCTGCGACCTGCGTATCGCTCAGCGCGTGCGCGGAGGTGACGTCGGCGGTCATCTCGCCGCGATGCTGCGCGGCTAGCGCGCGATAGGCGCGGATGATCGCCGGCAGGTCGCGCAGGCGGCGGTTCTGCGCGAGTACGCCCAGGAACTTGGTCGTCGTCGCATCGAGGCCGAGTGCGCCCGCGACCGCAGCGATCGCCTTGCCGGCGGGCCCGCGACCGATCGACGGGTTGCTGGTCAGCGCGACGAAATCCTCCGATTCGGCCAGAACCTGACGCACGGTGCTGAGGCTCGCCTCTACCGGGTCGATCTGCTTGCCGCTCTTGGCGAGCTCGAACAGCGCGGTCGCGTAGCGCCCGCTGAGGCTTGTCTGAATACCGCCGGTGCTTTCCACGCGCGCGTCGTTCCTTACGTCGGACAGAATGTGAGTGCCCTTGCACGAAACGAGGCCGGCAACGCGGCCCCGGTGTCGGGTCGCCGGGCGCCTAGCATCGGGTTGCCCGATACGCAACCGGATGGTTGACTAGACAACCAGTTCGTCGGCACAGACCGCGTATGTCTGAGGATGTTGGATCGATCGGCGACACGCTCCGCCGGGCCGCCGCGATGGTCGCGCAACGATCGGCGGCGGCGCTGACCGATCGGGAGGTGACGCTGGCCGAGTCGGTGCTTTTGCGGACGTTGCGCGATCTGGGCGCGGTGTCGCCCAGCGTGCTTGCGGCGCGGATGGGGCTGACCCGCGGCGCCGTCACGCGACTGGTCGATCGGCTGCGGGCCAAGCGACTGGTCGTCCGCGCGGCGGCGGGGCGCGACGACCGGCGATACCAGACGATCGCGCTGACCGGGGCGGGGGCTGTGTTGATCGGAACACTGTTGGAGCGCATCGATGCCAGCGAGGCGGCGATCTTCGGCCGGCTGACGGCGGCGGAGCGGCGCGACTTCGATCATCTGCTGCGCACGGTGATCGCGGCAGCGTGCAGCCGCGATTAAGCTGGGCGACGCGATACTCTTTTCGGCAGGGAAGGCGCGCTGATCCGGTACGAGTGCGCGTCGCAGCTGCTTGGACCACGCAACGAGGCGGATGACCATGCGAAGCGCATTCGCGGCCTGATTATGGCGCGCGACCTGACGCGGCAGCGGGGCGCGCACTGACATTTGTCTCCGGCGCAAGCCGGGCTCTGCCGGGCAGCAGAAAAAAAGGCCGGCGAAGGTAACCCCGCCGGCCCAAATCGTGTCTTAGCGTGAGCGACCGATACCGGCGCTGGCAGCGCTGCGCTGGCCGCCGCCGCGGTTGCCGCCGGGACGTCCGCCGCCGCTGCCGGCCGGTTTCGCGCTAAATTTCTTCTTCGCGGGGAAGAAGCGGCGCGGTTCGCCCTCGCTCGACGCGCCACCCTGCGAACGACCGCCACGGCCGCCGCCCTGCTGGGCGCGGCCGCTGCGGCCGTTCTGTTCGTCGCGGCTCATCACCACCGGCTTGCGCGTCCGCGCGATCTCCGCGGCCTCGGCCAGGAAGTTTTCCGGCAGGCTGCGGATCGCGATCTTCTGGCGTGTCAGCTTCTCGATGTCGCGCAGATAGGTCTTCTCGTCATCGGCGCAGAAGCTGATCGCCATGCCGTCGGCGCCGGCCCGCGCGGTGCGGCCGATGCGGTGGACATACTGCTCCGGCACGTTCGGCAGTTCGAAGTTGAACACGTGGCTGACGCCCGACACGTCGATGCCGCGCGCGGCTATGTCGGTGGCAACCAGGATCGGCACTTCGCCCGAGCGGAACAAGCCCAGCGCGCGCTCGCGCTGCGGCTGCGACTTGTTGCCGTGGATCGCGTTCGACGCGACGTCGTTCGCGGCCAGCAGCTTCACGACGCGGTCGGCGCCATGCTTGGTGCGGGTGAAGATGAGGGCACGGTCGATCTTGAGGCTGCGCAGCGCCATCGTGAGGAGCGCCTGCTTCTCGGTCTGGTTGACGAAGATCACCTGCTGCTCGACGCGCTCCGCAGTCGTGGCGACCGGCGTCACCTTCACTTCGACCGGGTCCTTGATGAACTGGCTCGACAGGTCGCGGATCGCCGACGGCATGGTGGCCGAGAAGAACAGCGACTGGCGCGCGCGCGGCAGGATCTTCACGACGCGCTTCAGCGCATGGATGAAGCCCAGGTCCATCATCTGGTCGGCTTCGTCGAGGACGAAGATCTCGACCGCCGACAGGCTCAGATGGCCTTCGTCGATCAGGTCGAGCAGACGGCCCGGCGTCGCGACCAGGATGTCGCAGCCCTTCGACAGGTCGACCTTGTTCTTGTGCACCGACGTGCCGCCGAAGACGGTGACGACGCTGAGCTTGGCGAACTTCGAATAGCCGCGGGCATTGTCGGCGATCTGCGCGGCGAGCTCACGCGTCGGGGCGAGCACCAGCATCCGGCACTGGCGCGGCAGGGCGCGCTTGTTCGACGCGACGAGGTGGTCGATCGACGGCAGCGTGAACGCCGCGGTCTTGCCGGTGCCGGTCTGCGCGATGCCGAGCAGGTCGCGGCCCTGGAGCAGGGCGGGGATTGCCTGCGCCTGAATCGGGGTGGGGGTCTCATAGCCCTTGGCAGCCAGGGCATCGGTGACGGGCTTCGACAGCCCGAGTTCGGTGAATTTCATGGGTTTTCTAGACTCAAAATCGGAGTCGGCGCGCGCTCGGCCCACGACGGGCGGCGCGATACGACGGGCCTTCGAAGAGGCGACCCGCGTGACAGGGGAAGCTTGGGTTAGGCGAAGTCCGGGCCGGGGAGGCAGATGCCGTCCGATCACGCAGCCGTTGGAGGGCCTCGCTGCGGTGCTACCTAGATTGTGCAGTGCGGAAAGTCAAGATCGTGCATCGACCAGGATCGATCGGTCGATCGCGTCGATCCGGTTGACCCCGGTCAGCGTCATCGCGACAATCATCTCCTTGCGGATCAGGTCGAGTAGCTTGGCGACGCCGCCTTCGCCTTCGGCGGCCAGCGCATAGACCCAGGCGCGGCCGAGCAGTACGCCCTTCGCGCCCAGCGCGAGCATCCGCAAGACATCCAGGCCGCTGCGCACGCCGCCATCGACCAGCACGGTCAGGTCGTCGCCGACCGCATCGGCGATGGCGGACAGGGCACGCGCGCTCGACAACACGCCGTCGAGCTGGCGCCCGCCGTGGTTCGACACGACGATGCCGTCCGCGCCGATCCGCGCGGCTTCGCGGGCGTCTTGCGGGTCGAGGATGCCCTTGATGATGAGCGGCCCGTCCCACAGCTCGCGGATCCAGTCGAGGTCGCGCCACTGGATCGTCGGGTCGAAGTTGGTGCCAAGCCAGCCCATGTAATCGTTCAGCCCGCTGTTCTTGCCGAGCACGGGCAGCAGGTTGCCGAGCATGTGCGGGCGGCCGAACAGGCCGACGTCCCACGCCCAGCGCGGGTGCGTCATCGCCTGCCATATGCGGCGCATCGGGGCGTTGGGCCCCGACATGCCCGAATGCGCGTCGCGGTAGCGGGCGCCGGGCACCGGCATGTCGACCGTGAAGACCAGTGCCTCCGCGCCCGCCGCCTTCGCCCGCGCGATCAGGTCGCGCATGAACGCGCGATCGCGGATGACGTAGAGCTGGAACCAGAAGGGGTCGGCGACCTTCGCGACGTCTTCGATCGAGCAGATCGAGACGGTCGACAGGCAGGTCGGGATGCCGGCCGCCTTGGCCGCGCGGGCCGCCTGCAATTCGCCACGGCGCGCATACATGCCGCTGATGCCGACCGGCCCCAACGCGACCGGCAGCGCCATCTCGCGGCCGAACAGCGTCGTCTTCAGGTCGATCGTAGCGACATCGCGCAGCACGCGCTGACGCAGTGCGATGTCGGACAGGTCGTCCGTGTTCCGCCGTAGCGTCGCCTCGGCATAGGCGCCGCCGTCCGCATAATCGAACAGGAAGCGGGGCAGGCGGCGGCGGGCGGCCTCGCGGAAGTCGCTGGCGGACGAAATGATCATGGACGGCAGGCTCTAACGGGTCAGGCGGCGAATGCCAGCGTAGGCAGTCCGCGACAGCCCGGATCGACTTCGAACAGCGCGCCGGCGTGCTCTTCGTGATCCACGCCGTCCGCAGCCGATGTGACGAACATGCGGGTCAGGTCCGACCCGGCGAACGCCATGCGCGTGATCTGAGAGGCGGGGAGGGGGATGTGGCGCATCTCCTGGCCGTCGGGATCGAAGCGCGTGACGCGCCCGCCACCCCAGCGCGCGACCCACAGGCAGCCATCGGCGTCCAGCGTCATGCCGTCGGGGTGGCCGGTCGCGCTGTCGATGGCGATGTGTACGGTTCGCGGTCCCAGCGATCCGTCGTCGTTGATGGCGAAGCGGAAGATCGTGTCGCGTGCGGTGTCGGTGTGCAACAGCCAGCGGCCGTCGGGCGAAATCGCCGGACCGTTGGCGATGGTGTAGGGCGCATCGACCTTTGCCCAGCGGCGATCCGCGTCGAGCCGGTAGAAGGCGCCGCTCGCGCCCTCGCACGATACCGGCATCGTGCCGGCCCAGATGCGGCCCGAAGGATCGGCGGCGGCATCGTTCATCCGGTTGTCGGGCAGGTCGGGTTCGGGATCGGCGATCCTTGCCACCACCGCCACCCCACCGCCGTCCGGCAGGGCCAGGTCGTGGAAGCCGCTCTGCAACCCGGCGATGAAGCCGTCACCGGCGGCCCGCTCGATCAGCCAGCCGGTTCGCTCAGGGCTATCCCAGCGGGTGACCGATCCATCCGCCAGCGACAGCCGGCGGATGGACAGGCCCAGGATATCGACCCAGAACACGGCGTTCTTGCTTGCCGACCAGGTCACGCCTTCGCCCAGGATCGACCGGCCGCTGCCGGCGACGACTTCGGCCGTCATTCAGCGGGGCTTACGGTCGGGTCGGGCAGCGCGTGCGTCGGCTTGGCGCCCCACACTGCGTAGAACAGGATGTAGAGCTCGCACACCACGGTCAGCAGGAACGAGGTCTGCAGGCCGTAGCGATCGGCCAGCCAGCCCTGCACGACGACCAGCGCACCGCCGGCGATCGCCATGATCAGCAGGCCCGAACCTTCCTCGGTCAGCGGCCCCAGACCACGGATGCCGAGTGAAAAGATCGTCGGGAACATGATCGAGTGGAACAGCCCGACCAGGATCAGCGACCACATGGCGGCCGGGCCGGTCAGGAAGGTCGCGCCGAGCATGACGAAGAAGGCGCCGATCGAGAATACGGCGAGCACCGTTTCGGCCGGGATCTTCTGCATGACGAGCGAGCCGACGAAGCGGCCGACCATCATCCCGCCCCACAGCAGCGACAGGTAGCGCGAGGCCTGCTCGTGCGTGATCGCGGCGATGTCGGGCTGCGACACGAAATTGATGAACAGGTTGGCGACGCCGATCTCGGCGATCAGGTAGATGAAGATCGCCGGCACGCCGAACACCAGGTTGCGGTGCTTCCACAGCGACAGCTGCGCGCGTTCCGCCTTCGACACGCGCTGCGTCGACTGGCCGATCGCGGGCAGCGGGAAGCGGGCGATGACGAACGCGAGCACGACCAGCACGATCGCGACCAGCACATAGGGCAGGATCACCGACTGCGCATCGGCATAGCGTTCGGCCTGCGTCAGCACGCGGTCGGTCGTCGTGCCGCTGACCGAGCGGCCGAGGATCAGATACCCTGCGAACAGCGGTGCCAGCGTCGTGCCGAGCGAGTTGAACGCCTGCACCAGGTTCAGGCGCGACGACCCCGTCTCCGGCGGGCCGATGACGGTGACGTACGGATTGGCCGCGACCTGGAGCAGCGTGATACCGCTGGCGATGACGAACAGCATGACGAGCGTCACACCGTAGGACGGCAGGCTCGCCGCCAGCGTCATGCCAAGCGCCCCGACCGCCATGACGATCAGGCCGATGACCAGCGATTTCTGGTATCCGATTCGCTCGATGAGCTTGGCCGACGGGATCGAGGCGACGAAATAGGCGATGAACCACACGCTCTCGATCAGGGTCGTCTGCGTGTAGTTGAGGTCGAACACGCTGCGCAGGTGCGGCAGCAGCGTGTTGTTGATGACGGTGATGAACCCCCACATGAAAAACAGACTGGCGAGCAGCGTCAGCGCCGAGCGATAGCTCTGCCCCGCACTCGTCCCAGTCGCGGCGGCCGTCGCCGATCCGCCCGGAGCCATTGCCATCGTCATCCCTCCCACCTTGCTATACTCTTATTTGTCTGAGTATATGCGGTGGACGATCGGGTCAAGCCGATCGCGGGGAGGATGCACGATGCGGGCGATCTGGAGCATGGTGGCGATGACGGCGACGGTGGCGGCGGGGCAAGCTGCAGCGGCCACGGCGAAGCGAACGAGCTTCGGTACGTTGAAGAACGGCATGGCGGTGGAGGCGGTGACGCTGACCGGCGCGAACGGCGTGTCGGCGCGGATCATCACCTATGGCGCGACGCTCCAGGCGCTCAATGTCCCGGACCGCGACGGCAAGGTCGCCGACATCGCGCTCGGTTACGACGACCTCGCGGCGTATGAGGCGAAGACCAACTATTTCGGCGTGACGGTCGGGCGCTATGCGAACCGCATCGCCGGCGGCCGCTTCACGCTGGACGGCAAGACGTATCAGCTGTCCCGGAACAACGGCGCGAATTCGCTCCACGGCGGCGATCGCGGCTTCGACCAGATGGTCTGGCGGATCACCGACGTGAAGCAGGGCCCCGTCGCCAGCGTGACGCTGGCGCTGACCAGCCCCGCCGGCGACCAGGGCTATCCCGGCACGCTCGACGTGACGGTCACCTATTCGCTGGATGACAAGGGCGCGCTGACGATCGACTTCGGCGCGGCGACGGACACGCCGACGATCGTCAACATGACGAACCACGCGATCTTTAATCTGGCGGGCGAGGGCGCGGCCGGCGCCATCTATGGCCAGCGGCTGACGATCCCGGCGAAGCGGTATCTGCCGGTCGATGCGAACCTGATCCCGACCGGCGAGCGCAAGGCGGTTGCGGGGACGGTGTTCGACTTCACGCGCGGGCGGACGCTGGGCGACGGCATCCGCGACGGTCGCGATCCGCAGATCGTTGCCGGCCGCGGCTGGGACCATAACTGGGTGCTGGACAAGGGAACAACCGCCGAGCCGCAGCTGGCCGCCCGCGCCGAGGATCCGGCGTCGGGCCGCGTGCTGGAAGTGCTGACGACCGAGCCGGGCGTGCAATTCTATTCGGGCAACTTCCTCGACGGTACGCTCGTCGGCAAGCAGGGCCATGTCTATCGCATGGGCGACGGCTTCGCGCTGGAGCCGCAGAAATTCCCCGACACGCCCAACCAGCCGGCGTTCGGATCGGCCCGCGTCGACCCGGGCAAGCCCTATCACCACCGCATGATCTATCGCGTCTCCGTGGCGCGTTGAGGAGCCAATCTGTGACCGATGCCCCACGCTTGCGCAGCCGCGCCTGGTTCGACAATCCCGACAACATCGACATGACCGCGCTCTATCTCGAGCGGTACCTGAACTACGGCCTGAGCCTGGAGGAACTCCAGTCGGGTCGGCCGATCATCGGCATCGCCCAGACCGGCAGTGACCTGTCGCCGTGCAACCGCCACCATCTGGTGCTGGCGGAGCGCGTGCGTGAAGGCATCCGGGAAGCGGGCGGCATCGCGATCGAATTCCCGGTCCACCCGATTCAGGAAACCGGCAAGCGCCCGACCGCGGGGCTCGACCGCAACCTCGCCTATCTGGGCCTAGTCGAGGCGCTGTACGGCTATCCGCTGGACGGCGTGGTGCTGACGATCGGCTGCGACAAGACGACCCCGGCCTGCCTGATGGCTGCGGCGACCGTGAACATCCCGGCGATCGCGCTGTCGGTCGGCCCGATGCTCAACGGCTGGCACAAGGGCGAGCGAACGGGCTCGGGCACGATCGTGTGGAAGGCGCGCCAGATGCTGGCGGCGGGCGAGATCGACGATGCGGAATTCATTCGCCTGGTCGCGTCGTCGGCACCGTCGACCGGCTATTGCAACACGATGGGCACCGCGACGACGATGAACTCGCTGTGCGAGGCGCTGGGCATGTCGCTGCCTGGCTCGGCGGCGATCCCGGCCCCCTACCGGGATCGTCAGGAAGTATCGTGGCGCACCGGCAAGCGCATCGTCGAGATGGTGGCCGAGGACCTGAAGCCGTCCGACATCCTGACGCGCGAGGCGTTCCACAACGCGATCCGCGTCAATTCGGCGATCGGCGGATCGACCAACGCGCCGATCCACCTGGCCGCCATCGCGCGCCACATCGGCGTCGACCTGCCGGTGACCGACTGGGAGGAACACGGCCACAAGATCCCGCTGCTCGTGAACCTGCAACCCGCAGGCGAATATCTGGGCGAGGATTACTATCGCGCCGGTGGCGTGCCCGCGGTCGTCAACCAGTTGATGGGGCAGGGGCTGATCCATGAGGACGCACTGACCGTCAACGGCCGTTCGATGGGGGACAATTGTCGCGGCGCGGAGATCGAGGACGAAAAGGTCATCCGCCCGTTCGACCGGCCGCTGAAGACCGACGCCGGCTTCATCGTGCTGAAGGGCAACCTGTTCGACAGCGCGGTGATGAAGACCAGCGTGATTTCCGAGGAATTCCGCGCGCGCTATCTGTCCAACCCCGATATGCCCAACGCCTTCGAGGGGCCGGCGGTCGTGTTCGACGGACCGGAGGACTACCACCACCGCATCGACGATCCCGCGACCGGCATCACGCCGGAAACCTTGCTGTTCATGCGCGGTGCCGGGCCGGTCGGCTATCCCGGCGCGGCGGAGGTCGTGAACATGCGCCCGCCGGCGTATCTCATCACCGAAGGCGTCCATTCGCTGCCATGCATCGGCGACGGCCGCCAGTCAGGCACCAGCGGATCGCCCTCGATCCTGAACGCCAGTCCGGAGGCGGCGGCGATGGGGGGCCTTGCGCTGCTGCGCACCGGCGACCGCGTCCGCATCGACCTGAACACCGGCACTGCGGACGTGCTGATCCCCGACGCCGAACTCGCCGAGCGCCGCCGTGCGCTGGAGGCGGCGGGGGGCTATGCCTATCCGGCGTCGCAGACCCCGTGGCAGGAAATCCAGCGCGCGGTCGTCGGCCAGATGGGTACCGGCGCGATCCTGGAGGGCGCGGAGAAGTACCAGCGCATCGCGCAGACCATGGGCCTGCCGCGCGACAATCACTGACGAACGGTCGGTAGGGTACCGATCCTCGGCAGGTAAGCGTCCGCCAAGGTTGCATCCCCGCCGCAGAGCGCCGATGGCAGCCGCATGAGCGAACACGGCAAAGGCCTATGGCTGGCGGTCGTCGCCTATGTCCTGTGGGGCGGGCTGCCGCTGTTCTTCAAGCTGCTTCACGCGGTGCCGTCGCTCCAGATCCTCGCGCACCGCGTCGTCTGGTCGCTGCTCCTGCTGCTGCTCGCGGTCGTCGTGCTGCGTCGCGGGAAGGCGATCCGCGCGGCGGCGCGCGGGCAGACCCTGGCGTTGCTGGTGGTCAGCGCGGCGCTGATCGCGATCAACTGGCTGACCTATATCTGGTCGGTCGGTAACGCTCATGTGATCGAGGCGAGCCTCGGCTATTTCATCAACCCGCTGGTCAACGTCGCGCTGGGCGTGGCGCTGCTGGGCGAGCGGGTGGGGCGGATGCAGTGGGTGGCGATCGGGGTCGCCGCGCTGGGCGTCGTCGTGATGGCGGTCGCCGGGGGCGGATCGGTGTGGATTTCGCTCGTGCTCGCCTTCAGCTTCGGCGTGTACGGCTATGTCCGCAAGATCGCCGCGATCGATCCGTTGGGTGGCCTGACCGTCGAGACGCTGTTGCTGACCGCACCGGCGCTGGTCGTGCTGGGGATGGCGATGGGCGACGGCACTGCCGCGTTCGGCGACGACAGGCGGCTCGACCTGATGCTGGTCGCGGCGGGGGCGATCACGGCCGCGCCGTTGCTGCTGTACGCGGCGGCTGCCAAGCGGCTGAAATACACGACGCTCGGCCTGCTCCAGTATATCGCGCCGACGCTGCAACTGATCCAGGCGGTGCTGCTGTTCGGTGAACCGCTCCGCTGGTTCCACGCCGTCGCCTTCGGACTGATCTGGGCTGGTTGTGCACTCTATGCCCTCGCCGGGTGGCGGAACGCGAAGGCGGCCTAATCCCGCGCCGGCACGCCCATGTCGACCAGTGCCAGGTCGAGCAGCAGGCCCATCGCGGCATGGGCGCCATCGGCGTCGCCCGCGACGATTGCGTCGCGCACCGCGATATGGTCGGGCAATGGGTCGCGCGGTTGCGGGCGTTTGCGGACCTTGAACTTGGTGGTCCAGCGCACCGCAGCGCCAACCGTGCTGGCAAGCGCGGCCAGCGGTTCGTTGCGCGCGGCGGCCAGGATCGCGCGGTGGAAACGCTGGTCGGCGGCCTGGCCTTCCGCGACGCCCAGCCCCAGCCGCGCCATGTCGGCCAGCGCGGCGTCCATCTCCGCCACGTCGGCATCGCTGCGGCGGCGTGCGGCAAAGGCCGATGCGGCCGGCTCGATCACCGCGCGCAGTTCGAACAGGTCGTGGATGAACGTGACATCAGGCTCGCCCTCGAACGCCCAGGCAAGCACATCGGGATCGAGCAGGTTCCACCGCGCACGCGGCGTCACCCGCGTACCCGCCTTGGGCCGGCTTTCTACCAGTCCCTTGGCAGCGAGGATGCGGATCGCCTCGCGGTAGGCGGTGCGCGAGATGCCGAGCGATTCGCTCGTCTCGATCTCGCCGCCGAGCACGCTACCGGGCAGGCGGACGCCGCCGACGATCTCGATCCCGATGTCACGCGCGATCGTCCCGTGAATGCGCGGCGCTGGCCCCCGATCCTCGTCCATTGTTTTCCTGTCAGTCTTCAAACGCTTCCGTAGCCGTTCTGCGGCCCGCTAGGAAGGCGTCGGCGACCAGACGGAGCGGGGCCACATCGACATCGCTGCGCCCGTCCGCGATCAGCCGGGCGAAGCGGGCGTAGAGTGCGGGATATTCGCCCTCGGGCGGCAGCGTCTGTTCGCTGTCGTCGAGGAACATCCGGTTGCCGCCTTCGGCCAGCCGCAGCGTGCCGCCGTCGGTTTCGACGAGGATGTCCCAGCTCTGCGGGCCCGTCTGGCGCCAGTCGAATTCGGCAGCGATAGGGACGCCTTCGGTGGTGCGCATGGCCAGCGTGGCGGCGATCGGCGCGGCGCGGTTGTCGGGAAACGCCAGCGTTGCCGATTCCAGCCTGACCGGGCCGGGCAGCAGCCGGGTCAGGATCGACAGCGCATTGATCCCGGGGTCGAACACGCCCAGGCCGCCCGGCTCCCAGATCCATTGCTGGCCGGGGTGCCAGTGGCGCACGTCTTCCCTCCAGTCGATGCGGATCGCGCGGATCGTCCGATCCGCCAGCCAGTCGCGTGCAGGTTCGACCGCAGCGGCGAAGCGCGAATGCCAGCTGGCGAACAGCGTGACGCCGGCGTCGTCGGCCGCGTGGGCAAGATCGACGACTTCGCCGAGTGTCGCGCCCGGCGGCTTTTCCAGGAAGACATGGCGCCCGGCCGCGATGGCGGCTCGCGCGGCGGCGTGGCGAACCTGCGGCGGCTGGCACAGCGCAATCGCCTGGATGTCCGGCTCGGCGGCCAGCAGCGCGTCGACGTCCGGATAGGCTGGCAGTCCCTCGGCGTGGGCGTGGCGGCTGGCGGTGGCGGCGAGGTCGAACGCATCGTTACCGGCGATGGCGGGGACGTGCTGGTCGCGGGCGATCTTGCCGAAACCGACGATGGCGATCTTCACAGCGCGCGGACCTTGACGGTGTCGGCCGACGCGATCGCGAGCGGATTGCGGACCGGCAGGGTAAAGGGCGAGGCTTCCACTTCGAAAACGTCACCGGCCTGCGGGCGCACGCCGTCGCTGAACGACAGCGTCGCGGTGCCGAAGAAATGGACGTGGACATCGCCCGGCCGCCGGAAACCGGCGTATTTGAAGTGATGATGCTCAAGGTTGGCAAGACTGTGCGACATGTTCGCCTCTCCGCTGACGAAGGGCTTTTCCCACAGCACCGCACCGTCGCGGACGATGCGGCTGGTGCCGCGCACGTCCTGCGGCAGGTCACCGAGCAGCAGTTCGGGGCCGAGGGCTGCTGCGCGCAGCTTCGAATGCGCCAGCCACAGGTAATTGCCGCGTTCGGTGACGTGGTCGGAAAATTCGTTGCCCAGCGCGTAGCCCAGCCGCACCGGCACTCCGTCGTCGTCGATCAGGTAGATGCCGGCGATCTCGGGCTCCTCGCCGCCGTCCAGCGCGAAGGCGGGGCTCACCAGCGGCTCGCCGGGCGCGGCCAGGATCGCGCCATCGCCCTTGTAGAACCATTCGGGCTGCACGCCGGTCGCCCCGTCCGCGGGCTTGCCGCCATCGACGCCCATCAGGAACATCTTCATCGAATCGGTCGGATCGGGATTTTCCGCCGCCTTCCTGTGCATCGCATCGCGCCCCTCCGCCGAGCCGAGGTGCGTCAGCCCGGTACCGGAGACGAGCAGATGCGCCGGGTGGGCATGACCAACCGGGGCAAGCAGGCGAACGGTATTCAGATCGATCGCATCGCCCAGCCGGTCGGCAACCAGCGCGGCTAGCGTCGTTCCATCGGCGATCGCGTCCTGCGCGAGCACCAGCGTCGTCGTCGCGCCCGTCACGCGACGCGCCCCGTCCGACGTGATCGCGGCAACCCCGCGCGCGCCATCATCGAACTGGACCAGGCTGGTCACCGCCATGCGTTCATCCCCTCCCGCGGTGCTTGTTCGCACCGATTGAATAACTCAGACATTATGGTAGAGCGATGGCGAGGGACTGGCAAGTCCGACAAGGAGACGGATGTTGGACGCCGAATGGCTCGCGATCGATTGGGGAACGACCAACCGGCGGATCTACGCGATCGGCGCGGATGGGATCGTCGTGTCAAGCGAGCGAGACGACCGCGGCATCCTGTCGATCGCGCCTGACGGCTATACGGCCGAGGTCGCGGCCATCCGCGCGCGGTTCGGCGACCTGCCGATCCTGTGCGCCGGCATGGTCGGGTCGAATCGCGGCTGGGCCGAACTGCCCTATGTCCCGTGTCAGGCCGGCGTCGAGGCGCTGGCGGGCGCGGTGCGCTGGGTCGAACCCGGTCGGACCGCGATCGTCCCCGGCGTGACCGTCGCCTACGGGCGCCGCCGCGACGTGATGCGCGGGGAGGAGGTGCAGCTGCTCGGCGCGGTCGCCTCCGGCCTGGCGCCCGCAGATGCGTTGCTCTGCCAACCGGGGACGCATTGCAAATGGGCGTGGATGGCGGACGGGCGGATCGATCGCTTCGTCACCGCGATGACCGGCGAACTCTATGCGCTGATCGGCAAGCACAGCCTGCTCGCGGCGCAGATGACGGGTCAGGCGACGCCGGGCGCGGATTTCTTGGGCGGCGTGGCCGATGCCGCGGACGGCGACCTGAGCGCCCGTCTGTTCGGCGTCCGCGCCGATGCGGTAACCGGGGAACGCGCGATCGGCGACGCCGCCTCCTACATCAGCGGGCTGCTGATCGGCGCCGATGTCCGCCAGCGGCTGGGCGCGGGCGATCATGCCCATGTTCTCGCCGATGCGACGCTCGGCGGCCTGTACGTCGCCGCGATCGAAGCGATCGGCGCGCGTGCGACACTGATCGACAGCCACGCCGCCTTCGTGGCCGGCATCTCCCAAGTCTGGAGCCTGATCCGATGACCGTGCCGAGTGATTTCGCCCAAGCCTTCGCCCGCTGTCCTTTGGTCGCGATCCTGCGCGGGATCACGCCGGACGAAGTCGATGCGGTCGGCGACGTGCTGGTCGAGGCGGGGTTCTCGCTGATCGAAGTGCCGCTGAATTCGCCCGAGCCCTTGGTATCGATCGAGCGGATGGCGAAGCGGCTGGCCGGCCATGCGCTGATCGGCGCAGGCACCGTGCTGACGCCGGGGCAGGTGGCGGATGTGGCGAATGCCGGCGGGCAGATCATCGTGTCCCCCAACACCGACCCGCATGTCATCGCGGCGACGGTCGAACGCAGCCTCGCGTCGCTGCCGGGATGCTTCACGCCGACCGACGCCTTTGCCGCATTGAAGGCGGGCGCCCACGCGCTGAAATTTTTCCCGGCCGAAGTGCTGGGGCCGGCGGGTGTGAAGGCGATCGGTGCGGTGTTGCCGAAGGACGTACTGCGCCTGGCGGTCGGCGGGGTGACGCCCGAGACGCTGCCGGCCTGGCGTGCGGCGGGGATCGACGGGTTCGGGCTGGGGTCGGCGCTCTACAGCGTCGGCAAGCCGGCGGCCGATGTCGGGGCCGCGGCGCGGGCGTTTGTGGCGGCGCTGTGATGTGGACGCGGCGCACGGCGATGGCGGGCGGCATCGGCCTGCTCGCCGGCTGCGCGTTGCCGCGGGCAGGGGAGCGGCTGCTCTATCGCGATGATTTCCGCGACGGGCTCGGTCAGTGGGTGGTTGAAGCGGAGAAGCCGGGACGGATCACGGCGACGGGTGGCGTGCTGGACGTGGGCGTACCCGCGGGCGTGACCCTGTGGTTCCGCCCCGTGCTCGAAGGACCGGTGGCGATCGACTATACCGTGACGCCGGTGTCCGCAGGCGGCGCGTGGGACACGGTCAGCGACGTCAACTGCTTCTGGATGGCGACCGACCCGCGTGTCGCCGGCGGCGACGTGCTGGCGCGGACGCGCAGCGCAGCGTTCGCCGACTATGACGAGCTGCGGACCTATTATGCGGGAATCGGCGGCAATCGGAACATGACGACGCGGTTCCGTCGCTACATTGGCCAGCGCGACAACCGTCCGCTGTTGCCGCAGCATGACCTGTCCGGCGCGGCGCATATGCTGGTACCGAACCGGCCGATCCGTATTCGCCTGATCGCGGATGGACGCCGCATCGCGCTGATCCGCGACGGGACGGTGCTGTTCGACCTCGACGATCCGCAACCGTACACCCGCGGGCATTTCGGGTTGCGGACGACGTGGAGCCATTTGGCGGTCGGCGATTTCCGGGTGTGGCGAATTTGATCAAATAATCCTCTCCTGCAAGGGGAGGTGGCGCGCGAAAGCGCGACGGAGGGGTGTCACCCTGTCCGGATAGCGCGTCACCCCTCCGTCAGGCCTGCGGCCGGCCACCTCCCCTTGCAGGGGAGGATTTATGACTCCCGCACCACCGCCAGCTTGGCCATTCCGGACGGCTTCCCCGGTTCCGCCCGCACGATCAGCGACAGCGTGCGCTCGCCTTGCCCGGCCGGGATAACCGCCGTCATCGGGGCCGGTGCGGGATCGGTCTTTTCGGCGATCTTGCGCCCATCCAGCCAGAGTTCGGCCGCGCCGTGCAACTCGGTGAATACGACGCGCCCGCTTTTGGCCCGCACCCGCGCGGGTGGGGTGAAGGTCAGGTAATAGGCGTTCCACGGCCCGGCAGAGTTCGGTCCTTCGAGCCGACCGGGGCGTCCGACCGACAGGGCGAAGCGGTCCTCGGCCGCGGGCGGCGGCGTGGGGCTCGGGCGGTCGGTCTGAAAGGGCAGGCGGCGCCAGACCGACAGCAGCATTTCCGGACGGGTAATGGCGACGAACGCGCGCGGCTCGGCGGCGATGCGATCGATCGTCAGGGTGGCTGGCTTCAGCCCCGGTGCGGTCGCGCGCAGCACCGTGGGGCCGCGACCGGCGTCGGCGTGAACGATGACCTGGGCCAGGCCGTTGAACAACCGACGCGCGTCGCCCTTCTCCGGATCATGGTCGTTCGGGTTGCCGTTGCCGACACCGATGATCTTGCCGCCCTGACATGCGAACGTCGCTGGCAGGTTGGCGGTCGGCACATGGCTGCCGTGTGCGTCGACCGCATCCACGGTGACGGGCTGTACGTCCTCGCCATCGCCGACCATCGCGCGTCGATCGGGCGTCAGGCGCAGCGCGATCGCGGGGCCGGTGGTTTCGATCGCCGTGCGTGCGATCTCCCGCCCGCCGCGGTACGCGACCGCTTCGAGCCTGCCCGGTGTGTAGGGCACCTGGAACTCCGGCATCTTCAGCCGGTCGACGACCGCTTCGCCGACCATGCGGCCGTTCAGCATCAGCACGACGCGATCGGCGTTGGTCAGCGCGACCACCCGGATCGGCTGCCCCTCCTTGCCCGGCCACGTCCAGTGCGGTTGCAGCGCCAGCACCGGCGCGTCGTCGACCCACTGCGCGCGGTGCTGGTGGAACGCGAGCTTGGGGAAGCCACACAGGTCCATGATCCCGAACAGGCTGGACGTCGTCGGCCATTCGAACGGCGTCGGCTCGCCGTGGTAGTCGAACCCGGTCCACACGAACCCGCCGGCCAGATACGGCCGCGTCGCGATCGCGCGCCAGCCGTCGCCGTGCGTCGCGCCCCACGGCGCACCATGGTCGTCATAGCTCGACAGGATATTCTTCGCCTTGTCGTCGGCCCATTCGCCGCGGATCTGGAACGCGCTGGTGTCCTCCGAACTGGTCAGCGGCTTGTCCGGAAAGGCGGCGTGGTACTTGTCGTACTGCGCGATCTGGTAGTTGAAGCCGACGACGTCGACCGCCTTGCTGACGTTCGATGGCTCGAACATGCCGTTATTCATCGCCGCGGTGACCGGGCGGCTGGTGTCGAGCGCCTTCACGCCTGCTGCCATGCGCCGGACCATTTCGTAGCCTTGGACGCTGCCCTGCATCGGCTCTTCGTTGAACACCGACCACAGGAAAACGCTCGGCCGGTTGCGGTCGCGCCGCACCATCCACGTCAGTTGTTCCATGTAATCGGGGCTGGGGTTGAACTGGCGGTTCTCGTCCATCACCAGCAGGCCGTGGCGGTCGCAGGCATCGAGCAGCTCGGTCGGCGGCGCATTGTGCGACATGCGGATCGCGTTCGACCCCATCGCTTTGAGCCGCCGCACGCGCCAGTCCCACAGCGCATCGGGGATCGCGGTGCCGACGCCGGCATGGTCCTGGTGATTGCAGGTGCCCTTGATCTTGAGCTGACGGCCGTTGAGCTCGAACCCGGTGCGGCTGTCGAAGCGGAACCAGCGGAAGCCGATCTGGATGCGGCGGGTATCCTGGCCTAGCCGGACGACCAGCGTGTAGAGCGTCGGGCTGTCGGGCGACCACAGCTTCGGGTCGGCGATCGGTAGCGTCAGTCGTTCGGTCGAGACAACCAGCGGCATTGCCTTGCAGTGGTTCACCGCCTTGCCGCCGCCGATGCTGCGACCGTCCGGGCCGAGCAGATCTACGCTCAGGTCGACGAGTTCCTCTTTCTCGCCGATCGTCGTGAAGTCGACCGACACCGGCACGCTCCAGCTGCCATCCGCTGCACGCACCGGATCGCAATGCACGCCATCGGTGACGATATGCACGGGCTCGCGCACCGCCAGCCAGACGTGGCGGTACACGCCGGCACCTTCGTACCACCAGCCTTCCATCTGGTCGGCATCGACCCGGATCGCGATGGTGTTCAGCTGGTCGCCGAAGCGCGCGAACGGCGTCAGGTCGACGCGGATGCCGTTGTAGCCGCTCCAGTTGCGGTCGACGATCGTGCCGTTGATCCAGATGGTCGCGTGGGTCGCGATCGCGCCGAAATCGATCTCCAGGAACTTGCCCTGCAACGCCGGGTCGAGCCGGATCGTGCGGCGATACCAGCCGATGCCGCGACGGCGATAGCCTTGCGCGACGTTGGCTTGCGGATCGACCGGCGCCTCGATCGCCCAGTCGTGCGGCAGGTCGACCTCGCGCCAGTCGCTGTCGTCGAAGCTGATCGCCGCCGCGCCGTGCGCAGCGCCGGCCTTGGCATTCTCGTAGCTCGGCTCGTGTCCGGTGATGACCGGCATCGCGATGTCGCCGAGGTGGAACCGCCAGCCGCGGTCGAGCAGCAGGCGGCCGGGCTCCTCCGGCTCGTAGCGCCGGTCGAGCCCGTCTCGTGGGGGCGGCATCGGCAGGTCCCACTCGCGCCGGGAAGCGGCAAATGCGATGCCGGGGGTGGGAAGAAGGGCGGCGACCGAGGTCGTGCCGAGGAACGCGCGCCGGTCCATGCTCAGCGCGCCCCGCTGGCAACGGGGTTCTTCCCCCAGAGGTGCTCGTACCGCCAGCCGGACAGGTCCTCGACGATGGCCTTCGCCTCTGGCGACGTCGGTTCGGCATTGCCGGCGCGCAGATGGTCGATCTCTGCCATCAGTACGTCATGCGTCCGTGCGTTCAGGCGGAAGCGCCACGACGCGATCAGGCCCAGCAGCATGACGACCAGCGGTCCCAGCACCAGCAGCCAGGTGATCGTCGCGATCGCCTGCGGGGTCTGCACAACCTGCTCGACCGGCGTGCCCTTGGGCGGTGAGACATAGCCGCCGAGGTCGATGATCCATCCGGTGAAGATGATCGCGATCGATTGCGCCAGCTTGCGCACCAATGTCATCACGCCGGCGAAAATGCCCTCGCGGCGCTGCCCGGTCACGGCTTCATCGACGTCGGGCAGATAGTTGTAGACCGACCACGGCACGAAATTCAGCGTACCGCGGCCGAGGCCCGCGAGGATGATCGGCACGAACAGCCAGAACGCCAGCGTCGGGCTGAAGCTGGCAAAGATGTTGCCGTTCATCGCGCGCAGGTCGTCCACGAACCCGGCCGGGCGGAGCAGGTAGAAGGCGAGGAACAGCGCGAGGCCGGAGATGAAGAAGCTGATCGCGATCCGATAGGCGACGACCGGCCCGGTGCGGATGACGATGCGGATCGCGATCAGCACCGAGATCAGCTGCGCGACGTACATCGTCGTCAGCAGCTGAGAGATAATCAACGTCGCGCCCATCATCACCGTCACCACGAAGATCGGGAAGGCGGTGTTGAAGATGTCCTGCGAGATATACCCGCCGAGGTAGATCGACAGATGCTGGCGGAACGCACGGATGCGCAGCGTCGAGAACAGGTCGCGGAACATCTTGACCGGGATCATCAGCGCGGTCGCGGGATCGAACGGCCTGGGCTGCACCAGCTTTTCCGCATCGGTGTACGGCCGTTCCCAGGTAAAGATCACGACCAGCAGCACGACCAGGCTGAACAGGGCGCCAAAGATCGCCGCCATGATGAAGAAGGTATCGGGCGAATCCTTGCCGCCCAGCTGGCCGATGATGAGTGTCGGCAGGTAGGAGGCCAGGATCGCCGAGCTCTGCGCGACCAGCATCCTGGCACCAGCGAACTTCGCCTTTTCGCGATAGTCGTTGGTCATCTCCGCGGCGAGCGTCTCCCACGGGATCAGGAACATCGTGTAGACGAATTCGAAGAGGATGAAGGTCAGCAGATAATAGGTGAAGCTGTGCCCGGCGATGAAGATCAGCGCGAAGCTGGGCAGCAGCGGAATGGTGATCAGCAGGAAGATCTTTCGCCGCCCGACCTTGCGGCCTATCCAAGTGTGGCGAAGATTGTCGGAGACGTAGCCGATCAACGGGCAGGTGATCGCCTCCAGCAGGCGCGGCAGGCCCAGGATGAGGCCTGCTTCGGCTGCCGACAGGTTGCAGAAGGTGGTGAAGAAATACAGCAGCCAGCCGGTGATGACCGCCTGCGCGCCGGCGCCGAGCATGTCGCCTGACCCCCAGCCCCAGTAATTGTACCAGCGCGGCTGGCGGCGCACGCCCACGCTCATGCTGTCGCTGGCCATCGATCATCCTCCCCGGACGCTTACGCGCCTTTACTCCACATTATGGACAGCTATCATGGTATGTGGAAAAATTACAAGCGGCAGGAGAGTGGACATGCGGCATCTGGCGACCATAGCGGCAATCATGGTGGCGGCCCCGGCGGTCGCGCAGCCGGCGAAGGACTGGGTCGATCCGCTGACCGGCCACCGCGTCGTACAGGTCAGTCGCGACCCCGGATCGGTCAACCTGTACTTCCACCAGAACAGCTATCTGCCCCAAGGCGACAAGATGGTGTTCCTGGGGCCCCAGGGCATCATGATCGCCGACCTGAAGACATGGGCCGTGAAGCCGCTCGTCACGCAGAAGGGCGCGGTGCTGCTGTTCACCGGGCACAGGACGCGCAACGTCTATTTCGCCAGCCGCGAGCGCGACGACAGCGGCACGCCGTTCGACGTGATGGCCGCCGACGCCGACACGGGGAAAATCCGCAAGATCGCGACCGTCCCCGGCGGCTGGATCGGGTCGATCAACGCCGACGAGACTTTGCTGCTCGGCCAGGTCGCCACGGCAGTGGTGCCGCTGAAGCCCGATGGCACGCTGGCGCGCGGCAACGGCGAGCAGAATGCGCCGGGCATGAACGACTATCGCGAGAATTGGCCCGATGGCCGGCCGATGACCTATGCCGACGCCAAGGAGGTTCACATGAACCGCCGGCTGGATGCGGGCGTACCGATGGAGATCTTCACCATCGACACCCGCACCGGCGCGCGGAAAGTCGTGACTGCATCGACCGACTGGCTGAACCACGTCCAGTTCTCGCCGACCGATCCGATGCAGATCATGTACTGCCACGAAGGCCCCTGGCACCGCGTCGACCGCATCTGGACGATCCGCGCCGACGGGACGGGCAAGACCCTGGTCCACGAGCGCCGCATGAACATGGAAATCGCGGGCCACGAGTTCTGGTCGAGTGACGGCAAGACGATCTGGTACGACCTCCAGACCCCGCGCGGCCAGGTGTTCTGGGTGGCGGGCTATGACCTCGCGACGGGCAAGCGCACCTGGTACAACCTCGATCGCAACCAATGGTCGGTGCACTTCAACCAGACGCGCGACGGTCGGCGTTTTTCAGGCGACGGCGGCGACAGCGAGATGGTCGCCAAGGCGCCCGACGGGAAATACCTCTACCTCTTCACGCCCAAGGCGATTCCCGACGTGGCGGGTATCCACGCCGACAACGCCGAGAAGCTGATCGTGCCGGGAACGTTCGAGAGCGAGAAGCTCGTCGACATGCGCAAGCAGGATTACCGGATGGAGCCGAACATGACCTTCACGCCGGACGGCAAATGGGCGGTGTTCCGGGGGAATCTCGACGGCGCGGCGCAGGTGTACGCGGTGGAGCTGGCGAAGGCGAAGTGACCGCACCCCAAATCCGTTCGTGCTGAGCTTGTCGAAGCACTGCCCTTTCTTCGTGCCGCAGGCCATGAGGCGCGAAGAAAGGCGGCCCTTCGACAAGCTCAGGGCGAACGGGGAGGGGGTGATCGCGCCACCCCCTCAACAACATCAGATATACGTCCGCAAGAACTCGCCCAGCGCGCAGATCGCCAGGCTCTGGCCATAGGGCATCGAGGTCAGGCGGATGTCTTTGTAGAATTGCAGCGTATCGCCCATCGCGGTGCCGAAGCTGACCTGCTGGAGCTCGCCCGTCGCGTCGATGTTGTCGAGCACGCCCTTCACCGCCTTGATCCCTACACCCTCGTACTTGCGCGGCAGATAGCCCTTCCGGACGCCCTTCAGGATGCCGTACGCGAAGCCCGCGGTGGCCGACGCCTCCAGGTAGCTCGACGGGTCCATCACCAGCGTGTGCCACAGGCCACTTTCGTCCTGCGTTTCGGCAAGCGTCTTCACCTGCGCCTCGAGCGTGTCGATCAGGAAGGTGCGGAATGCGTCGCCCTGCGGCAGATCGAGGATCTCGATGATTTCAGGGATCGCGATCGTCACCCAGCAATTGCCGCGCGCCCATAGTGCTTCGGCGAAATTGTGCCGGCCGTTGAAGTCCCAACCGTGGAACCACAGGCCGGTCTTGCGATCGAACAGGTATTTGATGTGGACGAGGAACTGGCGCTTCGCCTCCTCGACATACTGCGGGCGGTTCAGCAGCAGGCCGATCTTGGCCAGCGGCAGCACGCTCATCATCAGCGTGTCGTCCCACATCTCGCCCGGGTTCTCGTCGTTGTAGACGATGTGCTGGAACCCGCCCTCTTGCGTTTTGGGCAGGCCATCGGGCGCCATCAGCCACTCGCACCAGGTGTCGAGATAGGGGATGTAGCTCGGATCCGGCTCGTATTCGTAGAGGTAGGCGAGCGTGATGAACGGCGCGACCGTGTTGATGTTCTTGGTCGGCGTGCCTTCGGCGAAGCGATCCGCGAACCAGCCCTTGATGATGTCGAGCGCCTTCTTGTCGCCGGTCTGCTCGAAATAGCGCCACATGCCGAACAGGCCGACGCCGTGGGTCCATTCCCAGCCGGCCCAGCCCTTGGTGTCGATGATGCGCCCGTCCTCCAGGTGGAGCAGGAACTCGCCGGTCTCGTCCTTGATGTTGACGAGGTTGTCCATGAGGAGGTCGATCTTGTCCGCGACCGTTTGCCGCGGGACGTCGTGGGTAAGGGCTGCCATCAGTCTGCCTTGAGTTCGCTGGGTTTGGTGGGAGCGGCAACGGGCGCGACGGGGATGCCGCCGCGGACGTTGCGCAGGGTGACGAGCTTCACGTCCTCCAGCGCGTTTGCGGGCGCGCCGTCGGAGGTGACCGCGAGCGCGATCGTGTTGCGTCCGCGGTGGTTCAGGATGCCCTCTGGCACCGGGAAGATGCGTTGCGGGCCGATATGGGCGACGAACTGGCCCATGTTCCAGCCGTTGACGAACATCAGCACGCGGTAGCGGCCAGGCGAGCGGGGCTTGGTGGTGTCGCCGAACGCCAGCCCGATCGTCGCGTCCTGGCCCCTGGGCACGGCGAGGTCGAAGCTGGAGCGATACCATGTCGTGCCGGCGGCGGCCGGTATGGTCGCCTTCCATTTGGCGTCGTCGAAGCCCGGCAGGTGCCAGCCACGCCGCTCGCCATCGAGCCCGCCCGAATTGGCGACGCCCCGCACCGGATCGGCGATGTCTTCGCCGCCAGCGCGGCCCTGGATCTTCCAGGCGATCGGTACCGAGAAGCTGGGGCCGACGCGTGGTTCGATCGACGCCGAGACGATCCCGCGAGCTTCCTTGTGGAAGTCGTCGGCGTCGAGATCCCAGTTATGGCCGTTGTTGCGCAGCATGACGCTCAACACATGCTCGCCTGGCGCGCGGGCGGTGTCGGGCAGGGCAAAGGTCGCGGTGCCGGTGGTGATCGGGCGCGGCAGGCCGGAGGGCAGTTCATGCTCGCCGACCAGCTTTCCGTCGAGGAAGACCTGGATCATTCCCGATCCGCCGGCGCCGTAATAGACCTGGATGCGCTCGGCCGCCGCGGTGCCCTGGAAGCGGCCGCGGTACCAGACGTCGCCTTCGTGGAAGCCGTAAGCGTCCATCAGCATGTTGGGCTGGCCATCGGGCCGCGCGGTGATGCTGGCATAGGCGCGGTTGTCGATCGCCTGCCATGTGCTGTCGTCGTAGCCGGCTGCCGTCTCGGGTGATCCCGGTGCCGAGCGCCACGTCAGTGCCGGCAGCGCGAAGCTGGCGGGGGCAGGGAGGGGCTTCGTCGCAACGACCGTACCGCCGGCGATGCGCGTCGGGACGGCGACACCGTTCCACGTCACCCGGCGAAGCGCGCTCGGTGCCCAGATTTCCAGCGGCTCGGCCCCGCGCGTGTCGCCGGTCAGCGCCAGCGTGCCACCCTTCGGCGTGCCCGATCGCACGAGCGCCGGCCCGCGGACGAGCGTGTCGCCTTCCTGCCAGAACTTTACGCCCTCGGCCTCGTCACCGATCAGGAGCGTCAGGTCCGGCCGCCCGCCGCCCGAAATGCGAACGCGGGCAAGCGTCCCGTGGGTGTAGCCGAGCTTCAGGTCGCCGTTCGACGCGAGGGTCGAGGTGACCTGCCCGTCGAGCACGGTCACCCGCGGCTCGCTCTTGTAGCGCAGCACCGTCTCGCCGGCTTCGCCCGTGCGGCCGTAGAGCAGCATCAGGTCGCCGCCGGCATGCTTGGTCAGCGCCTGCAATTCCGACGTCGAATAGACCAGCCGCTGCCCGCCGAGGTTCACCCCTGCCACCAGCCATTTCGCATCGAAACCGTTGAGCCGCATCGGCAGCGTGTAGCGCCCGTCCGGCAGGTCGGCGGTGACCGTGAAGCGGTCGTCGGTCTGCCCGTTCGACGGCTTGTGCGTCACCATCAGGAAGCGCGCGTCGGTTTCGGGCGACTTGTTGTGATAGACCTGGATGTTCGGCGACGAGATTATCGGCGCGCCCGCCGGCACCATCCCGGCCAGGCCGGGGACGGCGCGGATCAGGCCGCCCAGCTGCTTCAGCTCCTCGGCCTTTTCGCGGACTTCACGTGTTTCCGAAATCGCCGCGCCGTAATCATAGCTGGTGAAGACGACCGGTCCGGGCAGCCAGCCCCAGCTCGTGCCCCCGAAGCCCATGTAGAAGCTCTGGATGCCGATGCCGTTGGCCAGGTTGGTGCCGTAGAACACGCGCTGGAACCGCTTGCCGCGTTGACGCGCGTTGCACTCGTACCCGCCGTTCGATCCCCAGTAATCGAACCAGCCGCCGCCGAACTCGGCGAGGAATCCCGGTGTGTTTGGGCTGGCCGACGCGCCGCCCTTCGCGCCGCCGGGACCGTAGAAACCCCAATCCGGCGCGGCCGACCCGCGCGTGACCTTGCCGCCGACGGTGCAGGTGCCGCCGGGATAGCCGTCGAACGCATACATGTCGTTCGGGCCGTGGACGACCTTCTCGACCTTGCTGTCCTCGGGCACCCAATATCCGTTGCGGCCCTGGTCGTTATGGAAGATCGGCACGGTGATGCCATCGGCGCGCGCCTTGGCATACAGGTGATCCATGTAGCGGCGCTGCGACGGCGTGGTCAGCGCCAACTCGTTCTCGATCTGGTGCAGGATGACCGTGCCGCGGTTGCCCTTGCCGTCGCCGTTGATCTGATGCTTGCGGATAATCGCGTGGACCTGCGTCAGCCATTCGTCGGCGGCGGCCATGTAGTCGGGATCGTCGGTGCGGGCGCGGCTGCGCTGATTGACCAGCCAGCCGGGGAAGCCGCCGCGCGTCAGCTCCGCATTCACATAGGGCCCCGCGCGGGTCATGACGTAGAGCCCTTCCTCCTCCGCCATCGTCAGCAGCCGGTCGATGTCGCGGATGCCGCTGAAATCGTACACGCCGCGTTTCGGGCTGTGGAAGCCCCAGTCGAAATAGAAGGCGACGGTGTTGAAGCCGCTGGCCTTCATCTTCTGCAGTACGTCGCGCCACAGGTCGGGCGACGGCAGGCGGAACGCGTGCATCTCGCTCGACCAGATGACCTTGCGCTGGCCATCGATCATGATCGAACGCGCGTCGTACGACACGCGGCCGAAGGTCTTCACCGGGGCGGCGAAATTCGCGGTCGGCTTGGCGTCCTGGGCGTCGGCGGGGAGGGCTAGCAGGCTTGCGGCGGCGAGGAATGCGGCGCGCATCATGCGAGATGGAACACTGGCGTGAGCGGCCATTCCTTCGGCTTGTTGCCGGGTTCGACCTCCATCAACGGCGCCATGTAATCCCACCATTTGCGCATAACCGGATGGTCGGGCAGCGCATCGCGATTGTTGTCCTGCGTCAGCTTCAGCACCGCGAACAGCGCGCCGGTGTCCTCGTCCAGGAAGATCGAATAGTCGCGGATGCCGCTGTCGTGCAGAAGTTCGGCGAGTTCCGGCCAGATCGCGTCGTGGCGGGCCTTGTACTCGGCAACCACACCCGGTTTCAGCTGCATCCGGAAAGCATGGGTTGTCGTCACGGCCCCTCCTTTGCCCATCATGTGGGATGATTATGCAGGATATGGTAGCGTTTGTTGCGGGGAGGGTCAAACCCAATCCGTTCGTGCTGAGCCTGTCGAAGGCATCGTACTTCGTGCTGCGAGGACAGCGCTGGTATCAACGAACGATGCTTCGACAGGCTCAGCACGAGCGGGGCAGGGACGGGCCTTCCGTGTCGTCCAACTTCACCCGCGGCCGCCCATCCTCGCCATCCCGCGACAGCGTCAGCTCGCGCACGTCCAGCCCGCGCACGTGCCGCGCCCACAGGCCCCAGGCCGGGGTCGGCCCGAACATGCTGGGTTCAGGGTAGGCATCGGCCAGCTCGGGCGGGTCGGCGGGAAGCGTGTCGATCGCCCCGGCATAGTGCAACGTGACGTCGGACAGCGTCACGTCCTCGATTCGGTGCCCGGCAATCCCGGCGATCGTCGCGGCGAAGCGCGGGTCGATGCCCGTCGCCGTCAGTCCCTCGATCGACACCCCTCGGATCGCACCGGGCATCGTCCCCTCCGGCCCGCGCAACCGTGCGCCGAGGCGCAGGAAGAGGGGGGCGGTGGTGACTTCCTCCATCGTCACGCCCTCGACGCGCACGTCCTCGATCGTCCCGCCATCGACGCTTTCGATCGCCAGCCCCCGGCTGCGCTCGAACCGGCAGCCGGTCACGCGGATACGGCGAAAGTCGCCGTTGCTTTCGGTGCCCAGTTTGATGCGCCCCGTCACCGGATCGCGGTCCGGCGCGATCCGTTGCGTGCGGCCAAGCGCGCCGTCGAGCAAGGTGCCGACGTCGTAGCCGCTGACCGTGCAGTCGCGGATGGTCACGTCTTCGCAAGCCGATCGACGCCCGAGACCGAGGCTGGTCTTCAGCACGATCGCGTCGTCGTTGGGCGAATTCACCCGACACCCCTCGACTGTGGCCCGCCGCACGCAGTCCAGGTCGATGCCGTCGCGGATCGTGTCGATCGTAAGTTTGGAGAGCGTCAGATTCTCGACCTCTCCGGCAAGCAAGGCGATATGCCCGCCGCGGTCGATCGTCAGATCGCGGATCGCGACGCGGCGGCAATGGGCCAGCGCGATCGCCTTGTTGCCTAAGCCGCGCATCGCCTCGGGCGTGCGTTCGAGCGCCGCGACTTCGTCCTCGGTCATGGCCGCCATCGACAGTGGCCGCTCGCCCGATTGGGGTTTCCACGGCGTGCCCGGACCGTCGCGGGTCAGGGCGTGGCCATCGATCCGCCCGCCGCCCAAGACACTGATATCTTCCGCGTCCTCGGCCCAGATCAGGCTGTTGTTCCAGTGGCTGTGGCCGAAATCCTGGTAAAGCTGGGGGCCGCGGTCTTCGGGCAGGTCATAGGCCCCGAGCGGGCCCGGCGTGGCGGCGATAAGTGTCGCGCCGGGTTCGATCGCGAGGGTGACGCGGCTCAGCAGGCGGAGCGAGAAACTTAGATAGCGGCCGGGCGGCAAGACGACGATCCCGCCGCCGGCCGCGTGGGCGGCGGTGATCGCGGACTGGATGGCCGCGCCGTCGAGTACAGTGCCGGTGCCGGAAGCACCGTAATCACGGACGTCGAAACTGCTACCTGTCCTCACCAACTACCCCGTTCGTGCTGAGCCTGTCGAAGCACTGTTCTGCGATACTTGCGCACACCGCTTGAGGCACGAAGAACGGTGCTTCGACAAGCTCAGCACGAACGGAGCGGAGACCTTACTTCGCCCCCAGGAAGAACCCCGTATGCGGCGGCTGGTTGTACGCCGTGTTCTGCCACGCGATCCCGGCGCGATACACGGGGTCGTGCATCAGCGTCACGATCCGCTCGCGGGTTGGATAGGGCGTCGTGTAGACCCGCATCTCGCGGCTGTCCGCGCTCGGTACGACCAGTTCCTCGCGCCAGTCGCCCAGGATGTCGCCGCTCAGCGACGGGTTCTGCTTCGTGCCGTTGTTCGACACGACGCCTTGGGGATCGAGCAGCACGACCTCCTTGCCTGCGGCCCAGTCCCACTTGCTGATCTTTTTCCCGTCGAGCAGTTCGCGCAACCGATCGCCGTCCCACCAGATCGCGAAGTTCGCCGCGCGCGGCCGCCCGCCGGGGATGACGTTGCCCTTCACGTCGTACAGGTCGGGCGCGTTCGACGACCAGGCTTCCTCGCCAGGATGGCGCGGGTCGATGTCGGCGGTGACGCCGCGGCCCGTGTCCTTGTCGGCCGGGGTGGACCACAGGATCGCGCCGGTGCGCGCGTCGAGCATCGCGGCGCCGCGGTTGCCGCTCATCCGCATCGTTTCGTGAACGCCGAACTTCTCCAGGCCCGGCCGCGTCGGGTCGAGGTCGCCGACGTGCATCGCATCGCCGTGCCCCAGGCCCGACGACCACAGGCCCTTGCCGGTGTCGTCGACCGCCATCGACCCATAGACGATCTCGTCGCGGCCATCGCCATCGACATCGGCGACCGACAGCTGATGGTTGCCGTTTCCGGCATATCGTTCGTTGCCCGGCGTCAGGCTGTCGAAGGTCCAGCGCTGGGTCAGCTTGCCGCCCCGCCAGTCCCAGGCGCCCAGCGTCGTACGGCCGTAATAGCCGCGCGCGAAGACCATGCTGGGCAACCGGCCATCGAGATAGGCCACGCCCGCCAGATAGCGTTCCGACCTGTTGCCATATGCGTCGCCCCAGATCGCGGTCTGCCGCTCGGGCGTCGGATCGTCGCCCTCGGGCGAACGTTGCGGCCAGTAGCGGGTGGTGGCGAGCGCGCGGCCGGTGCGGCCGTCGAACACGGTCAGATATTCCGGTCCCGACAGGATGCGGCCCGTCGTCCGCGCGACCCGCTGGCCGGCGGCGTTGATGTCAGATCCGGTCTTGTCGGAGGACGGCTGCTCGCCGCCGGTGACGCGGTAGTCCGCCTTGGCGTCGCCGATCACCGTGCCGGCACCATCGACCGTGCCGTCGGCGGTCTTCATCGCGACTTCGGCGCGGCCGTCACCGTCGAAGTCGGCGACCATGAACTGAGTATAATGCGCGCCCGAGCGGATGTTGCGCCCGAGATCGATCCGCCACAGCCGCTTGCCGTCCAGCGTATAGGCGTCGAGCAACGTCTCGCCGGTGTAGCCGGCCTGCGAATTGTCCTTCGCCAGCGTCGAATACCATTTGACGATCAACTCGTAGCGACCGTCGCCGTCCAGGTCGCCGACCGATGCGTCGTTGGCGGTGTAGGCATAGGTCTGGCCATCGGGCGTCGTGCGATCGGCGGGCTTGTCGAGCGGGATGGCGAGATAGCCGCCGGCCCATACCCCTGCGCTGACCGTCGCGCCGCCGGGCACATCCAGTGTGTAGCGCGACGTCGCGGTGCCGCCGGTGTCGTGGACGCTCGTCGCATCGCCGCCGCCGACGCGCGCGACGACCTTGCCGTCGCGGCGCAGCGTGAAGCGCATGCCCTTCGCATCAGTCGCGAGCAGCCGCCACGACACATGATTGCCGCCACCCTGCGCCGCGGGGACGGCGACCAGGCCGCGGTCCAGCGTCTCGATCATCCGCTGCACCGGAGCGGTGGCCTGTGGTGCGGCCATCGCGGCCAGACCCAGCATTACACATGTCAGCATGTCCGACCTCTCCAGAGAAGCCCTTTCGGCCCTTGTCTCATCTTATGATCTATCGTGCCGGATAACGGGACGCAATCGGAATGGGCTCGATCGGGATCAGGCGACCCGTGCCCCGCGCGAGCGGGAGCACGGGACGGATCATCGCAACGTCAGGACGACCACCGATGCCGGCGGCAGCGTGACATTGAGCGTGCTGCCCGACACACTTGCCCCCGTGAACGCCACCGGCTTCACCGCGTCGGGCCGGTCGAACGTGTTGTGCGCATCGATCGCGCCGGTCAGGATCTCGCCCTCGACCGCCGACGCCGCCACGCCGGACAGCGTCGTCGTCACGCTTGCCGACCGGTTCGGATCGACGTTGGTCAGCGCGACGCGGACCAGGCCGTCGGTCCCGCGCGCCGCCGATGCGCTGACGCTCGGCATCACCCACTGGTCCTTGTTGTACCACGGCGACTTCAGCTCGACGGGAATCGCCGTCGCATCCTGGAACGGCAGG
>NZ_LMLB01000001.1:1113575-1141048 GCF_001421785.1 Sphingomonas sp. Leaf33
CCTGCAGCACGTTCACCATCTGCGCGATGTTGGTCATGCGGACGCGGTCGGTATGACGGGTAAAGATGTTGATGTTCATGGCAGCGACGATCGCGTCGCGGATGCTGTTCTGCTGGCGCAGGAAACCGGGATTGGTTCCCGGATCGGGGTCGTACCACGTGCCCCATTCGTCGACCGCCAGGTTGACCCGCTTCTTCGGGTCGTACTTGTCCATGATTGCGGAATGCTTGCGGATCAGCTCGTCCATCAGCAGCGTCTTGCTGAGCGTGCGGGCATATTCCTCTTCGTCGAAGCCGACCGCGGGGCCCTTCTTTCCCCACGTTCCGGGGACCGTGTAGTAATGCACGCCGATGCCGTCGAACTGCCGGCTGGCGTCGCGCATCATGACTTCGGTCCAGGTGTAGTCGACCGAGTTCGCGCCGCTGGCGATCTTGGCGATCTTCACGCCCTCGGGCACCTTCACGAACGTCGAATAGCGCCGCGTCAGGTCGGCGGCATATTCGGGACGCATGTTGCCGCCGCAGCCCCAGAGTTCGTTGCCCAGCCCGAAATACGGCAGCGTCCACGGCTGCTTGCGGCCGTTTTTGGCGCGCAGGTCCGCGAGCGTGCCGGCGGGCGCGGTCATGTATTCGACCCACTCGGCCATTTCCTGCGCGGTGCCGTTGCCGACGTTGCCCGACACATAGGCTTCCGCGCCGATCAGCTCGGCGAAGTCCATGAATTCATGCGTGCCGACCGCATTGTCCTCGGTCACGCCGCCCCAGTGGGTATTGATCTTGATCGGGCGGGCCGCACGCGGGCCGATGCCTTCGCGCCAGTGATATTCGTCGGCGAAGCAGCCGCCGGGCCAGCGCACGACCGGGACCTTCAGTGCCTTCAGGGCGGCGATCACGTCGTTGCGATAGCCCCGCGTGTTGGGGATCTTTGAATTCGGGCCGACCCAGATGCCTTCGTAGATGCCCGTCCCCAGATGTTCGGCGAACTGGCTGAAGATGCGACGGTCGATCTTCGGACCCGGCGTATCGGCGCGAACGGTCAGCGTCGCGGTGACGGCGGGCTGCTGCGCGTGGACCGCCGCCGGCACGGCCAGCGCCGCGACCGCGACCAGACCGAGGTTGAGTGTTCGCATCGTCCCCTCCCGTTTCGCCTCGCTCCCAGATGATGCGATGGCGTTTCAGCTTTTATGTCGAAGCGAACGGGAAAGGGAAAGCCCTTTTGTCTGAGTTTATATCAATGACAGCGGGTGGTGCCCAACGGCTTGGCGCGCGTCAGGTCGGGCCGCGTCGCCAGCACGCGTTCCGATATGGGCAGCTTGGCGCCCTTCAGCTCGGCGGCGACGATGTCGGCCATCGCGCGGGCACCGAACTCACTGAAATGGGTGTCGTCGTCGGTGCCGCTCGGGAAGCCCGGCGCCTTGTCGGCCGGCGTCAGATGCAGATAGTATTTGCGCGCCGCCGTCTCGCCGCTCGCGTCCAGCAGGGCCAGCGATCGGCCTTCCAGATCGAGCACGGGGACGCCCGTCGTCGCCACCAGATCGCGCATGACATTGCTGTAGGCGGCGAAATCGGCCCTGGCCCGGCCGTTCTGGAACGATCGCCGGGCGGGTGGCGTGACCAGCACCGGGGTCAGTCCGCGACCCTTCGCTTCCCAGATCATCCGGAGCAGATTGTCGCGGTACAGCGTCGCGGCCGGTGCGAAGCGCTCGGGCCGGTTGCTGCTGGCGTCGTTGTGCCCGAACTGGATCAGCAGCGTGTCGCCGGGGCGGCTTTCGGCCATCAGTTTGTCCCAGCGTCCCTCGGCGATGAAGCTCTTGGTGCTGCGCCCGCCGATCGCGCGATTGACGACGTCGGTACCCGGTTGCAGGCCACAGCCGAGCATCTGGCCCCAGCCGGTCTGTGGATAGCGATCCGCGCCATAGCTCATCGCGGTCGAATCGCTGGCGATCAGGATGCGCGTCGCCGGATAGGCGGGGGCCGCCGTCGGCGCGACGGTGGGCGTCGGGGCGGGGTCGGGCGCCAGTTGCGTCTGCGCGCCCGCAGCGGTGGCGGCGACCAGCGCTGCGGCGGTCAGCAGCGCCCTCACTGGAGGTTCACGAACGCGCCGCCGTCGACCAGCAGCGCCGCGCCGGTGACGTAGGAGGCCATGTCGGAGGCGAGGAAGATGATCGGCCCGGCCAGATCTTCCGCTTCACCCAGCCGCCCGAGCGGAATGCGTGCCTCCATCCGCGTGCGCTTGTCCTGGTCGGCCAGGTCGTCACGGTTGATTTCGGTCAGGATCGTGCCGGGTAGCACCGAATTGCAGCGGATGTTGTGTTTGCCCAGCGCGATCGCGGCCGACTGCATCAGCGAATGCAGCCCCGCCTTGGTCGGCGTGTAATGCGTCTGATATTCGCCGCCGACCAGCGCGGAGATCGACGACACCGCGACGATCGCACCGCCATGGCCCTGTTCGACCATCTGCCGCGCGGCGGCCTGGCACATGAAATAGCCGCCGAGCAGGTTGACGTTCACCGTCCGCTGGACCGTCTCGACCGGCATATCGAGGAAGCTGTGGAACGGGCAGATGCCGGCGTTGCTGACCATCACGTCGACCTTGCCGAACGCTTCGACTGCGCGTGCGATGAACTCGCCCGCGACCGCCGGATCGGCGACGTCGCCTTGGACGGCCAGACCCCGCCCACCCGCCGCCTCGATCTCGGCGATGCAGCTTTCGGCCTCTGCACTGCTGCTGCGATAGTTGATCGCGACGTCCGCACCCGCCTTCGCCGCCCCGATCGCGGCGGCGCGGCCGATGCCGGTCGATCCGCCGGTCACCAACACGGTCTTGCCCTGCAACAGCTTCACGTCACTCTCCTCAAGAACCACGGTGCTCCCGCAAAGGCGGGAGCCTAGAGCCACGGGCGATGGCCCTCGTGGCCCTGGGCTCCCGCCTGCGCGGGAGCACGGAAATGCTATTTGCGCCCGCGTGCCGGTTTCGTCCCCGGCGCCCAGCCCAGGTCGCGGCTGATCGCCTCGGCGGTGCCGCGCACGTCGTCGCTCAGCGTCGTCATGCGGTCGTCGTCCATATATTGCGCCGCGCTCGACACGCTGATCGCGGCGACGATCCGGCCCGACACGTCGCGGATGGGCGCGGCGACGCAGCGGATCAGATCCTCGTTCTCCTCGAGGTCGTAGGCGTGGCCGGCGCCGGCATAGCCGCGCATCCGGTCGAACCAGACGGCGCGGTCGGCCTTGGCGGTCCCTGCGGCCTGCTCGCCGTCGAACACGCGGGCCCATTCCGCCTCCGGCGCGTCGATCAGCAGCGCCTTGCCGAGACCGGTCGAGGTCAGCGGATGACGGTCGCCGATCCGGCTGGAGATATCGACGCGGCGACGGCCGGGAATCTTGTCGAGATACAGCGCCTGGTCGCTATCGAGGCGGCCGAGATGCACCGTGTCCTCGGTCTGCGCGGCCAGTTCCTCGATCCGCGGGCGCGCGATCTGCACGATATCGGCCTGGCTCTGCGCCAGGAAGCCCAGCTGGATCAGCTTCGGCCCCAGCTGATAGCCGTCACGCGGCAGGTGCGTCAGGAATCCGCGGTTGATAAGCGCGTTGGCCAGGCGGTGCGTTGTCGAGCGCGTCAGCTCCATCCGCGCCGACAACTCGGCCAGCTTCACCGGCCCGTCGATCACCTTGTCGAGCATGTCGAGGCCGCGCAGCAGCGTCTGGCTGCCGGCGACGGCCGGCGCGCCGGCAGCTTTCCCGACTTTGTCGTTTGACGTGTTGCTTCCCATCTCGTAATATCCTATCCCATAAATTGAGAAAGTAAACAGGCGGAGGGGATGTCGAACGTTGCGGCCTTCGGGCGCACGCCTCGCACCTCCTCAATGTCAGGGTGCACCGTGGTACCATATAGTGGTACGGCGCAAGCTCGAAATTTCACATCGTCGCGCAATCTGCGCATATATGGACGGAGCGGGTTCGGTGGGTTCAGGGGGTCTGTCGAAGATCAGGCATGTCCGCGCCTATACGGTGCGTGGCGGCGGCGCGGATTATCACGACCAGGGCGACGGCCACTGGATCGACAACCACATCGCGACGCCGATGAGCCGATACCCCGAATACCGCCAGTCGCGGCAGAGCTTCGGCATCAACGTGCTGGGCACTCTGGTGGTGGAAATCGAGGCCGAGGACGGCACGATCGGCTTTGCGGTCACGACCGGCGGCGAGCCGGCCTGCTACATCGTCGAGAAGCACCTCGCGCGTTTCCTCGAAGGCCGCAGCCCGACCGAATATGAGAAGATCTGGGACCAGATGTACTTCTCGACCCAATATTACGGCCGTAAGGGTCTGGTCGTGAACGCGCTGTCGGGCGTCGATCTGGCGCTCTGGGATCTGCTCGGCAAGCTGCGCGGCGAACCGGTCTATCATATGCTGGGCGGCGCCGTGCGCGACGAGCTGCAATTCTATGCGACCGGCGCGCGCCCCGATGTTGCCAGGGAGCTGGGCTTCATCGGCGGCAAGATGCCGCTCCATCATGGCCCGGCCGAGGGGATCGAGGGGCTGAAGAAGAACATCGCCGAGCTGGCCGACATGCGCGCGAAATGCGGCCCCGACTTCTGGCTGATGTGGGACTGCTGGATGGCGCTCGACGTCGACTATGCGACGCGCCTCGCCATCGCCGCGCACGAACATGGCCTGAAGTGGATCGAGGAAGCGATCAGCCCCGACGATTACTGGGGCTATGCCGAACTGAAGCGCAACGTGCCCAAGGGGATGCTGGTCACCACCGGCGAGCATGAAGCGACCCGCTGGGGCTTTCGCATGTTGCTGGAGATGGACTGCTGCGACATCATTCAGCCCGACGTGGGCTGGTGCGGCGGCGTGACCGAATTGCTGAAGATCTCGGCGCTGGCCGACGCGCGCGGCAAGATGGTCGTGCCGCATGGCTCGTCGGTCTACAGCTATCACTTCGTCATCACGCGGCACAATTCGCCGTTCGCCGAATATCTGATGATGCACCCCGGCCCGACCGAAGTTGTACCGATGTTCCATCCGCAATTGATCGGCGAGCCTGTGCCGCAGAACGGACGCCTGCGCGCCTCCGCGCTCGACAATCCCGGCTTCGGCGTCGAGCTCAATCGCGCGCTCGACATGCACCGCCCTTATACGCACTGAGGAACCCAGTCCCATGAAGCTCTGCCGCTACGGCAATCCGGGCGCGGAACGCCCCGGCGTGATCGACGCCGATGGCAACGTCCGCGACCTGCACGCCTATATCGCCGACGTCGATGCGCGTGCGCTCAGCCCGCAGACGCTCAGCGACCTGTCGACGATCGACCCGGCGACGCTGCCGCTGGTTCACGGCACGCCGCGCTACGGCCCGTGCGTCGCCGGCACGCGCCAGTTCGTCGCGATCGGCCTGAATTATGTCGACCACGCGCATGAATCGAACCTGCCGATCCCGGAAGAGCCGGTGGTGTTCAACAAGTGGGTCAGCTGCATCCAGGGTCCGAACGACCCGGTCCGCATCCCGAAGGATTCCCAAAAGACCGACTGGGAAGTCGAACTCGGCATCGTCATCGGCACGCAGGCGCACAGCATCGACGAGGGCGCAGCGCTCGACCACGTCGCCGGCTACTGCGTCGTCAACGACGTGTCCGAACGCCACTGGCAGACCGAACGCGGCATGACCTGGGACAAGGGCAAGGGCTTCCCGACCTTCGGCCCCGTCGGCCCGTGGATGGTGACGAAGGACGAGGTGGGCGACGTCCAGAACCTCGGGATGTGGCTCTCCGTCAACGGCAAGCGCGTGCAGGACGGGAACACGAAGACGATGATCTTCACGGTCGCGCAGATCGTCAGCTACCTGTCGCGGATCATGACGCTGCTGCCCGGCGACATCATCACCACCGGCACGCCGCCCGGCGTCGGTCTGGGCCAGAAGCCCGAGCCCTGGTATCTGAAGGCGGGCGACGTCGTCGAACTCGGCATCGACAAGCTGGGCGAGCAGCGCCAGGACTTCATCGCCTGGGACGCGGCGAAGTGAGCGTCTATGCGGGTCGCTTCGCGGGTCGCGCCGCGGTCATCACCGGCGGCGCGTCGGGCCTGGGCTATGCGGTCGCGCAGCGCATCATCGCCGAAGGCGGGCAGGTGTCGCTGTGGGACATGAACGGCAACCTGGCGACCGCGCGCGAGACGCTTGGCTGCCACGGCGTCAACGTCGACGTGTCGGACGCCGATGCGGTCGCCGCCGCGGCGGAAGAAAGCATCGCAGCGCTGGGCAGGGTCGACGTGCTGATGTGTTCGGCCGGCATCACCGGGGCGACCAACCCGGTGCACGAATTCCCGATCGAGAGCTGGCTGAAGGTCGTCAACGTCAACCTGAACGGCCTGTTCTACTGCAACCGCGCGATCGTGCCGCACATGCTGGGACACGGCTATGGCCGCATCGTCAACGTGGCGTCGGTTGCAGGCAAGGAAGGTAATCCCAACGCATCGGCCTATTCGGCGACGAAGGCGGGCGTGATCGGCTTCACCAAGTCGCTCGGCAAGGAACTGGCCGGCAAGGGCATCATCGCCAACGCGCTGACCCCGGCGACGTTCGAAAGCCCGATCCTGGCGCAGCTGCCGCAGAGCCAGGTCGACTACATGCGCTCAAAGATCCCGATGGGGCGCCTCGGCGAAGTCCACGAAAGCGCGGCGATGGCGTGCTTCATGGCGAGCGAGGAATGCAGCTTCACGACCGCCAGCACCTTCGACACGTCGGGTGGCCGGACGACATATTGATCGGGGGAAGGGGGCGGGACCAAACTTACCCCGTTCGCCCTGAGCTTGTCGAAGGGCTGCCTTTAACCTTCGTGCCGCGGACGATCGAGCGAGAAGAAGGGCAGGGCTTCGACAGGCTCAGCCCGAACGGATTGGGGTGGGCTCGCACCCGATCTGATAGCCGGGAGGGGATTATAAATGACCGACAAGCTCCCCTTCATCGACGCGCACGTCCACCTGTGGGACCTCAGCCACATCCGCTACCCGTGGCTGACCCCGCCGTTCGCCGACGACGGCCCCAACGGCAGCGTCGAGCCGATCGCGCGAAACTACCTCCTCGACGACTATCTGGCCGATGCGAAAGGGTGGGACGTCCGCGGTATCGTCCATGTCGATGCCGGCGCCGACCCGGCGGATGCGCTGCGAGAAACGGACTGGCTCCAGGCCCAGGCCGACACGCGCGGGATGCCGAACGCGATCGTCGCCTTCGCCGACCTGTCGGACCCGGATGTCGAGCGCCTGCTCGCCGCGCACGCCGCGCGGCCCAACGTCCGCGGCATCCGCCACATCGTCAACTGGCACGCCGACCAGCGGCGCACCTACACCCCGCGCGACGTGACCCGTGACCACGCCTGGGCCCGCGGCTTCGCGCTGCTCGGCAAATACGGCCTCAGCTTCGATCTCCAGGCCTATCCGGGGCAGTTCGCGCACCTCGCCGACATCATCGCGCGGCATCCCGAGACGCAGGTCATCGTCAACCACACCGGCATGGCGGTTCCGCAGGAATGGGACGTCTGGCGCAGCGGTATGCGTGCGCTCGGCCGCCTGCCCAACGTCGCGACGAAACTGTCGGGCATGGGCTTCACGCATCGGCCGTGGTCGCTGCCCCAGGCGCGCGCCTATGTGCTGGAGGCGATCGACATCTTCGGGCCGGCGCGCGCGATGGTCGCCAGCGACTTCCCGACCGACAAATTGTTCGGCAGTTTCGCCCGCCACCTAGAAGCCTATGACGCGATCACCGCCGATTTCGCCGCCGCCGATCGCCGCGCCCTGTTTGCCGGCACCGCGAACCGGCTATACCGGCTGACCCTTGATCTCGGCTGACCCTTGATCTCGATCGATAAGTCGGCACGCACCCGCATCAGCGACGGCATTGCAATTGTCTGACTAAAGTGGTATCTCACGATATGCAGTCAATTCCCAAATAATGGGAAGGTTGTTTACCGGCGAGGACAGCCGGGTAATCAGGGATTTAGCGGGAGAGGGGCATGACCGATCGTTTTACCGTGCGACGCCGGGGGGCAGTTGCCACGACGTCCTGGATGGCATTGAGCTTGGTGCTCGCGTTCGGCTCCAGCCAGGCCGCAGCCCAGTCGACCACCACCGCGCCGACCACCAGCGGCGCTGCCGTTGAAGAGGATGCGACGTCGCAGGAAGTCCTGGTCGTCGGCTCGCGCGCCAGCCAGCAGAGCGCCAACCAGCGCAAGAAGGACGCCCGCACCGCGACCGATTCGATCGTCGCCGACGACATCGGCAGCTTCCCCGACCGCAACGTCAACGAAGCCATCAGCCGCGTGCCGGGCGTCGCGCTCAGCCGCAACGAATTCGGCGAAGGCGACGGCGTCGCGATCCGCGGCAACGGCCCGGACCTGACGCGTGTGGAACTGGACGGGATCGGGGTGCAGGGCACCACCAACCTCGCAATCACCGGCCAGAGCAGCCGCGGCGCGGATCTGCGCGAATTGCCCGCCGACCTCATCAAGAGTGTCGATATCGTCAAGGGCTCCACCGCCGACATGACCGAAGGCGGTCTGGGCGGGACGGTGCAGATCAAGACGCGAACCGGTCTCGATTTCGCGAAGCCGTATTTTTCGCTGCGCGCGGGTGCCCAGGCCAATTCGCTCGGCAAGAAATGGACGCCGGACTTCAACGGTGTCGCCTCGCGCAAATTCTTCAACGATCGTGTCGGCGTGATCGTCAGCGGCAATTACCAGAAGATTCAGAACAACGGTCACAATTACGAGAATACGACCAGCGGTCGCAACGGCTACGCGCGCCTGTTCGATTTTGACCAGTCGCCGGAAAAGACGTTCAGCTTTAACCCGGCGACGGTCGGCACCGACGCGGCGGACGTGCCCTTCGCCAACAGCACGGCGCCGGACGGTACCTCGCTGACCCCGCGCGAACTCGTGGCACTTGCCGCCGGTGCGCGGACGAAGGCGGAATGTCTCTCGATCTTCCCGGTCTTGCCAGCACCCACCGCGAACCAGAATGCGGCGGCCAATGCGCCGAGGACGCAGCGCATTCTTGAGCAGCAGACCTGCCTCAATCAATGGAACGACTACACGCCGTCGCTGATCCGCAATTTTGTCAACACGCAGACGGACCAGCGGTATGGCGTCGACGCGCGCGTCGATTTCAAGGCGAGCCGTAACCTGACGATCTTTGCCAAGGGAACGATCGCCAACCGTCTGGTCCATGACCAGAACCGCAGCCGCAGCCCGTTGACGATGTTCGCTCAGAACGTCGCCGGTACCTTCGTCGACACGGTGAACGCCAACGGCACGGTCACGCGGGCCGTTTCACCGAACGCCCCGGCCGGCTATGCGCTGTTCGATCCGCAATATGGCCTGAGCTCGGTAACGGGGCTGTCCGGGGCTCCAGGCTTTTCGGCGGTGCGACCGGCGTTCGGCCAGGTCCTGAACGTCGTTCCCGGCAGCGTTACCGTCGATGCGAAGCATAACGTGACGGCGATGACGCTGACCAACAATTCGGTCACGATCGATCAGATCGAGAATACGATCGACAGCAAGACCAAGTACGTACAGACCGGCGCCGAGTGGCGCAGCCAGCGCCTGGATATCGACGTGTGGGGCGGGTACACGCGGGCGGACGCATCGCGCGGTGACCAGCGTACCAACCGGTCCTACACTTATGGCACCTCGACCATCAAGCTTCAGCCGAACGGGCTGTGGGATATCGAGCTACCGGCCGGCTATAACGAAACCGATCCCGCCAATTTTGTGCAGCTGCGCCCGGCCGCGTGCGTTTCCGGCGGCACCAACCCCGCGACGTGCATCGGCCAGAACGCCGTGGCGGCGAGCGCCAACAATCCGGCGTCGCCGGCATATCTGGTTTCGCAGCTGCCGCTGACGACGCCCAGCTTCAACGTGCAATATTCGCCGCGCCTCGGCATCTCTAGCGAAGCCAGCGCGAAGGCGGACGTGACCTACCGCACGCGGGACCTCCTGCCGTTCATCACGCGCGTTAAGGTCGGCGGGCAGTATCGCAAGAGCCTGATCAAGCGCTGGGACGCTGGTGGCTATACCGCGGTCAGCCAGGTCGGGACGTTCGGGCAGCCCGGCTATGTTCCTGCGGTCATCGTCCCGACGGCGCAGGTCCGCGGCAGCTTCCGTGCCTGCGAGCCCACGGCCGGTTCGGCGGCGGCGGGCGGTCTGTCGTGCAACTATGGCTTCGTCCCCAGCACCAATCCGCTGAACGTGCGATCGGGCGTCGATACGCTGACGCCGGCAGACCTCCGCGCTCTGTTCGAACGGACGCTGGAGCCTGCGGACTCGGCATATTTCGGCGATCTGCCCAATCGCGGTAACCTTCCGCCGTCGTGGCAGGGCATCCGCACCGACGAGCTGTTCGCAGCGCTTGGCGCATCGCAATTCATCAACACCGACTGCCTGATCACCTGCGTCGGCAGCGACGGCAAGGTGTACGACCAGCCGCTCCAGCGCGCGGACGAGACGATCAAGAACGTGTATGCGACGTTCGATTTCGAGCAGCGCCTGCCGCTCGGGGTTCGCTTCGACGGCAATTTCGGTGTCCGCGGTGTCTTCACCAAGCGCAAGACGGCCGGGTTCCAGACGCTGAACGTCATCCGTACGACGGCGAGCTACGATCCCAACAACCCGAATGTCGCGACCGGCATCTTCACGCAGAGCTATTCCGGAAATTCCAACTTCAGGGCAAGCACGACCGACTGGCTGCCGTCCGCGAACCTCAATTTCTGGGGTTTCGGTGACCAGGTCGTCCTGCGTCTGTACGGCGGCAAGACGGTGGCACAGCCAGCCGTCGATCGCATCATTCCGGGCGGTACCTGCACCGTCTATGACGAGCGTAATCCGGCCGACGACGAGTTCGATTGCACCGGTCGTGTCGGCAACCCGGGCCTGAAGCCGTTCACCGCGTGGAATTACAACGCGTCGATCGAATGGTACGTCAACAAGGATACGCTGCTGTCGGCGACATACGGCACGCTTGACGTCAAGATCGGTCAGCCGATCGCATTCTCGCTTACCGGCAGTCCGTTCGCCGGCAGCCCGGCGACCGATCCGTCGACCGGCCAGCCGCTGTCCGACCTGACCTTCACCTATCCCACGTACATCAACGGTCCGGGCTACAAGCGCAGCATTCTTGAATTCCAGGCCAAGACCGCGTTCACATTCCTGCCCTGGTTTCTTCGGTATACCGGTGCCGATGCCAATGTCTCGATCCTGAGTTCTGCCACATCGGCGGGCCAGCAGGATCCGTTGACCGGCGATATCATGGCGCCACCAAACGAGTCGAAATACTATATCAACGCATCGCTGTGGTACGACGACGGCAAGTTCAATATGCGTGTCGCTTACCAGAAGCGTGCGTCGCGGTTCAGCTGCATCACGCCATGCGGCGCGACCAACGGCAACGACATCAATTATCCGGGTGAACAGTGGTCCAACGTTCGCCTGGTCGGCCCGGGCTGGAACCCCGGGGTACCACAGTTCATCGATGGGACGACCTTCATCGACGCCAAGATGTCGTACAATCTGACGCGCAATGCCCAGATCTACGTCGAGGGTCGTAACCTGACCCGGGAAGCGCAGACGATCTCGACGGGCGGCTATACCGACTTTGCCGACGGTACGCCCAAGATCATGAAGCTGTCCTACGGCGGGTTCCGCGTGCTGGCCGGCGCCAGCCTGCGGTTCGGCGCGCCGAACGGACGACGCTGATCGATCGAGGGGCCGGGCATCCTGACAGGGGTGCCCGGTTCGCTTTCCTGGAGGCGACGATGCGTAGATGCCTGGGCTGGTCGTGCCTGCTGATCCTAGCCGGGTGCGCGGGCGACGATCGTTCGCCGCCTGTCGCCACCGCAGCGCCTGCCTGCTTCTGGCCCAGCCAGGTTAGCGGGTTCTCCGACAGCGGCCCCGACACGGCGGTCGTCCGCATCGGCACGAGGGAACGCTGGGCGCTGGACCTGTCGCGCGGGTGTCCGGATGTCGACTGGGCGCTCGCCATCGCGATCCGGCCGCGCGGCGGGCAAGCGATCTGTCCGGGACGACCAGCCGAGATCTTCGTCCCCGATGCGTCCGGCCGGGGCGGGCGGACGTGTCTCGTCACCAGCGTCCGTCGCCTGCCCGATCAGCCGAAGCCGTAGGGTACGACCGGCCGGACATCGGGATCGATGCTCAGCGTCGTTCCGGCCGGCGGGAAGGCGCGCTGGTCGCAGTCGGTGCGCGGGCAGATGCGGCAGCTCATGCCGATCGGGGTCGGGGCCTGCGCGGACAGGCCATCGGCGTAGATGAAGTCCGCCGCATCCGCCTCCTCGCACCCCAGCGCCACCGCATAGCGCCGCGGGGGACGCGCGTAGCTGGCGGACGGCTTCACCAGCCCCTTGGCCATCGAGACGTAGCGGGTGCCATCGGGCATCTCGGCGCGCTGCACCAGGATGCGGTCGGGGATCGCGACCGCTTCGTGCACCACCCACAGCGGACACGCGCCGCCGAAGCGGGCGAATTGCAGGCGGGTGGCGGAGTGGCGCTTGGTGATGTTCCCCGCCATGTCGATGCGCAGGAAGAACAGCGGAATGCCCGCCGCGCCCGGCCGCTGGAGCGTCGACAGGCGGTGGCACGCCTGTTCGAAACTTACCCCGAACCGCCGCCGCAGCCGGTCGATGTCGTGCCGCAGGCCCACTGCGGCCGCGCGGAATTCGGCATAGGGCATCGTCAGCGCCCCCGCAGCATAGTTGGCGAGGCCCACCGCGAGCAGCCCACGCGATGCGTCGAACCTCAGGCCCGCGCCGGTGATCGTCGCCGCGATCGCGTCGGCCATCTCCAGCCGGACGAGCGTGTGGGCGAGCAGGAACGCCAGGCTTTCGGGCGGCAGCGCGCTGTCGAGCGCCAGGCGGCGGGCGTCGGCATCAAACGCCCGCAACTGCCGTCCCCCGGTATCGACCGTGTCGATCGATACGCCATGCCGCGCCCGCAATCGCTCGGCCAGCGCCGGGGTGCCGGTGCCGATCTCGCCCGCCAAGCCTTCCGCCGCGCGGTCGAGCGGGTCGATGTAGTTGCCCTCGGCATGGAACCAGTCGCGCACTTCCTCCCAGGGCAGGCGGCTGGTGTCGCCGGTGCCGGCGCCCACCGTGTCGTCGAGCAGGCGGAGTTGTTCCTGGCTGCGGCGATAGGCCTCGTGCACCGCGACCAGCCGCCGCGCGACCTGCGGCTGCTGCTCGACCGCGCGGCGCAGCACGTCCTCCGCCACCGGTGCGGCGATGCTCGGATCGCCCCCCGCGGTCGCGGCGGCGACCAGCAGCGGTTCGTCGACCCCGGTGATCCCGGCCCAGTCGTCCGGGTACGCACGGGCGAGGGCGAGCAGAACGGGCCCGGTCAGCGGGCGGTCGTTACTCTCGATCTGTGAGAGATAGGGCACCGAGATGGCGAGCGTCGCGGCCAACTGCGCCTGGCTAGCGCCGACCTGAAGGCGCAGCGCACGGACTTCGGGGCCGGCGAACAGGCGGCGTTTGACGATCGGCATACTGCACGTCAGCACGAACGGGGTGGGTTTGCAAATAGGGAGTGGGCGATTTTGCAACATTGCATTTGCCTCTGCGTCCCGCTCCAACCAGAGGAGGTCCGCAAGAAGGAGCGCGCATGTCGTCGACCATCGAGGAACTCGAACGCCGCCGTGAAGCCGCCCGCCAGGGTGGCGGCGAGAAGCGGATTGCCGCCCAGCACGCCAAGGGCAAGCTGACCGCGCGCGAGCGGCTGGACGTGCTGCTCGACCATGGCAGCTTCGAAGAGCTCGACATGTTCGTCGAACACAATTGCGTCGACTTCGGCATGGAGGACCAGCGCGTCCCCGGCGACGGTGTCGTCACCGGCAGCGGCACGATCAACGGCCGGCTGGTGTTCGTGTTCAGCCAGGACTTCACCGTCTTCGGCGGCTCCCTGTCGGAGCGCCACGCGGAGAAGATCTGCAAGATCATGGACATGGCGATGCGCGTCGGCGCGCCCGTCATCGGCCTGAACGACTCCGGCGGCGCGCGCATCCAGGAAGGTGTCGCCAGCCTCGGCGGCTATGCCGAAGTGTTCCAGCGCAACGTGCTTGCTTCCGGCGTCGTGCCCCAGCTCAGCCTCATCATGGGGCCGTGCGCGGGCGGCGCCGTCTACTCTCCAGCGATGACCGACTTCATCTTCATGGTGAAGGATTCATCGTACATGTTCGTCACCGGGCCCGATGTAGTGAAGACCGTTACCAACGAGATCGTCACGCAGGAGGATTTGGGCGGAGCGGTGACGCATACCACGAAGTCGGGGGTCGCTGACGTGGCCTTCGACAATGACATCGAGGCGCTGCTCGCGGCCCGCGACTTCGTGGACTTCCTTCCCGCCTCCAATCGCGAGGCGCCGCCGGTGCGGCCGACCGACGACCCGTGGGACCGGACGATCGACAGCCTCGATACGCTGATCCCTGCGAGCGCCAACCAGCCGTACGACATGCACGAGCTGATCCGGAAGGTCGTCGACGAGAGCGACTTCTTTGAGGTCCAGCCGGCCCACGCCGCCAACATCATCTGCGGCTTCGGCCGGATCGAGGGTCACAGCGTCGGCATCGTCGCCAACCAGCCGATGGTGCTGGCCGGCGTGCTCGACATCGCGTCCTCCAAAAAGGCTGCGCGGTTCGTCCGCTTCTGCGATGCGTTCGAAATCCCGATCGTCACCTTCGTCGACGTCCCCGGCTTCCTGCCCGGCGTCGCGCAGGAGCATTCGGGGATCATCAAGCACGGCGCCAAATTGCTCTATGCCTATGCCGAGGCGACGGTCCCGAAGCTGACGGTCATCACCCGCAAGGCGTACGGCGGCGCGTATGACGTGATGGCGTCGAAGCATTTGCGCGGCGACCTCAACTACGCCTGGCCTACGGCAGAAATCGCGGTGATGGGCGCAAAGGGCGCGGTGGAGATCATCTTCCGCGGCAAGACGCCCGAGGAGATCGCCGAGCGGACCCAGCAGTACGAGGCGCGCTTCGCCAACCCGTTCGTCGCCGCGTCGAAGGGCTTCATCGACGAGGTCATCATGCCGCACTCCACGCGGCGGCGGATCGCGCTGGGGCTGCGCAAGCTGCGGGGAAAGAGCCTAGAGAACCCGTGGAAGAAGCATGACAATATCCCGTTGTGAGCACATCGCCTGCACATTATAATGACATGGGAAGGAGAGTGCGATGCAGACCGAACGTGTGACCTTCCTGACCACCCGCGACCATAAAGCGGCGCTAGACGCCTACGCCGCCAGCAATGGCCAATCCGTCGGGCATGTGCTGCGTGAGGCATCGAGCCAATATATCGGCCAGCCGACTGCCGAAGAGGAAGCCGAACTCGCCGTTCTTGTGCAGCAGGCGAACGAAGCGATCCCGAAAATGCGGGCGTCGCTGGATAGTATGATCGAGACGATGGATCGCACGCATCGCAAGGTCGATGCGTTTCTGCGCGAAGCAGGCGTTCGCAAATGAGCATTTTCGGCGATGCGGTCAGTGCCATCCGGCAAGTCATCCTGATGCAATCCCGCATCGATCAACTCGATCAGCGGATGAAGGGAATGGCAGCCGACATGGAGGGCTTGACCGACGCGCTTGCGAATGTTCGCGATCGGGTCAGCCGCTTGGAAGGCATCATCGAAGGGGCGGCAATGGCGACGCGTCAACGGCGGCTCGAAGAATGAAACTCGGCCGCCTCAACCACATCGGCATCGCTACGCCGTCGATCGACGCCAGCGTCGCCTTCTACCGCGACGTGATGGGCGCGACATCGATCGGCGAACCGTTCGACCTGCCCGCGCAGGGCGTGCGGGTGTGTTTCGTCGATACGCCGAACACGCAGATCGAGCTGGTCGAGCCGCTGGGCGACGCCTCGCCGATCCGCGCGTTCCTGGAGAAGAACCCGGCCGGGGGGCAGCATCACCTCTGCTACGAAGTGCCGGATATCCAGGCGGCGCTGGCGTGGTTCCGAGGGAAGGGCGCGAAGGTGCTCGGCGAGCCCCGGATCGGCGCGCATGGCACGCCGATCTTCTTCGTGCATCCGAAAGACATGGGCGGGGTGCTGACCGAGATCATGGAGACGCCGCGTGACCAACACTGACCGGTGCTCCCGCGCAGGCGGGAGCCTAGAGTTACAGAGGACAGCGCGCGCGGCCCTGGGCTCCCGCCTGCGCGGGAGCACGGTGGCATGACCGACAAGCCCACCCTCACCGACTGGCAGTCCGCCGCGACTAAGGAAGTGAAAGGCCGCGACCTCACCTGGCACACGCCGGAGGGGATCGCGGTCAAGCCGCTCTACACCGCCGAGGACGTCACCGAAGACCCCGGCCTTCCGGGCTTCGCGCCCTTCACCCGTGGCGTGCGCGCGTCGATGTACGCTGGCCGCCCGTGGACGATCCGCCAATATGCCGGTTTTTCGACCGCCGAGGAATCGAACGCCTTCTACCGCCGCAACCTCGCCGCCGGGCAGAAGGGGCTGTCGGTCGCCTTCGACCTCGCCACACACCGCGGTTACGACAGCGACCATCCGCGCGTGCGCGGCGACGTCGGCAAGGCGGGCGTCGCGATCGACAGCGTCGAGGATATGAAGATCCTGTTCGATGGCATCCCGCTGGATGAAATGTCGGTCAGCATGACGATGAACGGCGCGGTCGTTCCGATCCTCGCCTTCTTCATCGTCGCGGGCGAGGAACAGGGCGTCCCTCAGGAGAAGCTGGACGGCACGATCCAGAACGACATCCTGAAGGAGTTCATGGTCCGCAACACCTATATCTACCCGCCCGAACCGTCGATGCGGATCATTTCCGATATCTTCGCCTACACATCGGCCAATATGCCGAAGTTCAACAGCATTTCGATTTCCGGCTATCACATGCAGGAGGCCGGCGCGACGCAGGTGCAGGAACTGGCCTTCACCATCGCCGACGGCATCGAATATGTGAAGTACGGCAAGGCTTCGGGCCTCGACATCGACAAATTCGCCGGGCGCCTCAGCTTCTTCTTCGCGATCGGCATGAACTTCTTCATGGAGGTTGCCAAGCTGCGGGCCGCGCGCGTGCTGTGGCACCGCGCGATGACCGAATTGGGCGCGCAGGACGAACGCTCGAAGATGCTGCGCACGCATTGCCAGACGTCTGGCGTCAGCTTGCAGGAGCAGGACCCCTACAACAACGTCATCCGCACGACGATCGAGGCGATGGCGGCGATGCTGGGCGGCACGCAGAGCCTGCACACCAACGCCCTCGACGAAGCCATCGCGCTACCCACCGACTTCTCCGCGCGCATCGCCCGCAATACCCAGCTGGTGATCCAGGAAGAGACGGGGATGACGAAGGTCGTCGATCCGCTGGGCGGCAGCTATTATGTCGAGGCGCTGACCAGCGAACTGGTCGACAAGGCGCAGGAGATCATCGACCGCGTGGCGGCCGAGGGCGGCATGGCCAAGGCGGTCGCCGCCGGCTGGCCCAAGGCGATGATCGAGGAAGCGTCCGCCGCTCGCCAGGCCCGCGTCGATCGCGGCGAGGAAGTGATCGTCGGGGTCAACAAGTACCAGCCGGCGAACGCCGACGAGATCGAGATCCTGGCGATCGACAACCACGCCGTGCGCGAGTCGCAGGTGGCGCGGTTGGCGAAGGTGCGCGCGACCCGCGACGAAGCGGCCTGCACGGCGGCGTTGGATGCGTTGCGCGAGGCGGCGGCAAATCCTCCCCTGCAAGGGGAGGGGGACCAGCCGAAGGCTGGTGGAGGGGGCGTGCCGCAAGGTCAGTCCCATGAGGAGCCCCCCCTCCGTCAGCCTGCGGCTGCCACCTCCCCGGACCGGGGAGGATCGAACCTCCTCGCCCTCGCCGTCACCGCCGCCCGCGCCCGCGCGACGCTCGGCGAAATCTCCGCGGCGATGGAGGCGGGCTTCGGCCGCCACGAAACCGTCCCCACGCCGGTAAAGGGCATCTACGCCGGCGCCTTCGACAGCGACGCGCGGTGGGAACGGCTCCAGGACGGCGTTGCCGCCACCGAACGGCGTCTCGGCCGCAAGCCCCGGATGCTCGTCGCCAAGATGGGCCAGGACGGCCACGACCGCGGCGCGAACCTAGTCAGCAGCATGTTCGGCGACCTGGGGTTCGAAATCGTGCCGGGCGCGCTGTTCCGGACGCCCGAGGAAGTCGCGCAACTGGCCATTGCCAAGGACGTGGACGTCGTCGGCGCCTCCAGCCTTGCGGCCGGGCACCTGACGCTGATCCCCGAACTGATCGGCCATCTGAAGGACGCCGGTCGCTCGGACATCCGCGTCATCGCCGGCGGCGTCATCCCGCAGCAGGATTACCAGGCGCTGCGCGACGCAGGCGTCCAGGCGATCTTCGGTCCCGGCACCAACCTGATCGCCGCGGCCGAGGAAGTGCTGCGCCTGCTCGGCCACAATATGGCGCCGGAAGGCGCGGCCGCCTGATGACGCTCGGCTGGTCGGTCGAGGATCTGGTGCCCGCCGCGCGCGGGGGCGGGGCGTTGCGCATGGGGCTCAGGCGCCTCGCGTCCGACGCGTGGCTCCAGAGCGATCCCGACACGGCCACCCGCGCGAGGACGTTCGATGCGCACCCCGACAGTGTCCAACGCCTGCCCTGGGCAGCGGAGGCGGAGGCCGAAGCGGCCGCGATGATCGGCAATGGTGTCACGGACTTAGGCGGCGCAGCGCGGACGGTGTGGGAGGACCTGTGCCTCGTCCAGGCTCCACCGCACGGCGGGGCGCCGGTGTTGTCGGCGGGCGCGGTGGCATTCCCGACCGACTGGCGGCTGACGGAAAAGCTCGGCCTGCCGCTCACCGCGGTCCATGCCCCGATCCACGGCTATGCCGAGCAACTGTCGGCGGGCGTCGATCATTTCGTTGCGACGCTGGCGGCCGACCAGATCTACGGCCGCGCCAACTGGTTCGTCGTCGCGTCCGATGACTGGCGCTACCTGCCGCATGGCGACCCCGCGACCCGCTTCGCCCACGTCACCGCCGACAATGCCGGCGACACGCTGTTCGTCCGCAGCGAACGCCAGACGCTCCGCCGCCTGCCGCGGACCGGCGCAGTGCTGTTCACGATCGGCGTGTACGTCGCGCCGCTTGCGAGCCTTTCGGACGGCGTCGTCGCAACGGTGGCTGCGGCGGTGGCGTCGGTGCCGGACGGTGAGCGGGAACGACGCGCCGCGCCCGGCTATGCCCAGGCCTTGGCCGGCTATGCGGCGCGACGGATGCATGGGGAGGTGGCGGCATGATCGACGACGATGGCGGCGATGGCGACGGTCTGCCATTTGCGCGCTCCTACGATTCCTTCAAGCATATGACGGGTATCGCGTTGTTGTCGCTGGGCGGCGTGTTTGCCTTTGCCGATGGCGGGGGGATGCAGTTCGAGCGACGGCAGCTAGTCGTGATCCTGGGGTGCATCCTGATGGCGGCGCTGACCAGCATGATTATGGCTGGCCAGCTCGCTGCGCTGGAGGTGAAGCCCGAGCCGCGCGAAATCGTCGCGCGCCGTATCCGCATCGCGTCGATCATCGTCGGCGGGTCGCTGTCGATCGGCTTGGGCGGCTTCGCCTATAATTTCATCTCGGCGCTGTTCAAATGAGCGCCAACTCCGCATCGGTCGAGCCCGACCCCGGACAGGACAATGTCGTCCTGCTGTACGATTATTCGAAGCATCTGCTGTCGCTCTCGCTGCTCGGCATCGGCGGCATCGTGTCGCTGGCGCAGTCGCCGCAGGGACAGAAGATCCCCGGGTTGATCGTGTCGATGATGCTCGGAGCGCTGGCGCTGTCCGGCTTCTGTGCGCTGAGTTGCAGCGCCAGCATCCTCCGCGCGCGCGAACGCGATGTGGCCGTCGGCCGCGGCGCATGGCTCAGCAGTCGGCTCGCGATGATGTTTCTGGGGATCGGCGTCGGCGGCTTCCTCATCATCTGGATAGAGACGTTACTATGACCCAGCGTACCGACTGGACTCGCGACGAGGTCGCTGCCCTCTTCGACTTGCCCTTCACCACTCTGGTCTTCCAGGCGGCCGAGGTCCACCGCGCGCATCACGCGGCGGACGAGGTGCAGCTGTCGACCCTGCTCAGCATCAAGACCGGCGGCTGTCCGGAGGATTGCGGATACTGCAACCAGTCGGTCCATGCCGAAACCGGGCTGAAGGCGACCAAGCTGATGGACGTTCAGTCGGTCCTACAGGCCGCGGCGCAGGCGAAAGATCATGGTTCTACCCGCTTCTGCATGGGTGCGGCGTGGCGCAATCCCAAGGACCGCGACATGGACGCGATCGTTCAGATGGTGGAGGGTGTGCGCGGTATGGGGCTGGAAACCTGCATGACGCTCGGCATGCTGACGCCCGCCCAGGCTGAGCGCCTGGGGCAGGCGGGGCTCGATTACTACAACCACAACATCGATACCTCGCCCGAACGCTATTCTTCGGTCATCACGACAAGAAGCTTCGGTGAGCGACTGGAAACGCTGGAGAATGTCCGCTCGGCCGGGATCAATGTGTGCTGCGGCGGCATCGTCGGCATGGGGGAGGATCGCGAAGATCGGATCGGCTTCCTCCACGCGCTGGCGACCCTGCCCGAGCATCCCGGATCGGTCCCGATCAACGCGCTGGTGCCGGTGAAGGGCACCGTCCTCGGCGACATGCTCGCCGACACGCCTATGGCGAAGATCGACGACATCGAATTCGTCCGCACCGTCGCCGTCGCCCGCATCACGATGCCGCGGAGTATGGTCCGTTTGTCCGCCGGCCGCGAGAGCATGTCGGAGGCGACGCAGGCGCTGTGCTTCATGGCGGGCGCGAACTCGATCTTCACCGGTGACAAATTGCTTACCGCCGGCAACCGCGGCGACAGTGCGGATGCCGCGCTGTTCGCGAAGCTGGGCGTGCGGCCAATGACGGCGGACGAGCCGATGCGGGTCAAGATGGAGTGTGTCGAATGAAATTGATTGGACGATTCGCTGCTGTTCTTGGCCTAGCTGCGTCACCAGCGGTTGCGGGCGTTGGGACGAACTGGCCGGACCTTCCCAAAACTGGATTTATCGCCGGTCGTGTCGCGACCGTGGAAGACACGAAACGCGGCGATGCTGCCTTCTCGATGGACGGACAGGGTCGAGGCGTTCTTCCCGTAAAAGTTCCTCAATACGCGTGGTGGACCGATGAAGCCGGCGTCAAACACCCGATGATCCTCATTCAGGCTGAAATCGCCCCTGACGGCAGCAAAATTGTTGGTTTGCGTAGCTTTGCCGGTCAGGAAACCGTGGCCACGCTTTCGGAAGTCGAGCTCCTCGGTACAAAGAAGCCAAACTGATGTTCAAGAAAATCCTGGTCGCCAACCGCGGTGAGATCGCGTGTCGGGTCATGCGCACCGCCAAGCGGATGGGGATCGCCACCGTTGCGGTTTATTCGGATGCCGATGCGCGCTCGCCCCATGTGCTGATGGCCGATGAGAGCGTGCGGCTCGGGCCGGCGCCGGCGGCGGAGAGCTATCTCAAGGCCGAACTGATCCTCGACGCGGCAAAGATCACCGGGGCGGACTGCATCCACCCCGGCTATGGCTTCCTGTCCGAGCGCGAAAGCTTCGCGCGGGCGTGTGCCGAGGCAGGCATCGCCTTCGTCGGGCCGCCGGCGAAGGCGATCGCGGCGATGGGTGACAAGATCGAGTCGAAGAAGCTGGCGAAGGCCGCGGGCGTCAACGTCGTGCCGGGCTATCTGGGCGAGATCGCCGACACCGACCAGGCGTGCCGGATCGCGGGCGAGATCGGCTATCCGGTGATGATGAAGGCGAGCGCAGGCGGCGGCGGCAAGGGGATGCGCCTGGCATGGTCCGAGGCCGATGTCCGCGAAGGCTTCGAGGCGACCAAGCGCGAGGGGCTCAGCAGCTTCGGCGACGACCGCGTGTTCATCGAGAAATTCATCGAAAGCCCGCGCCACATCGAAATCCAGGTGCTCGGCGACCAGCATGACAACATCGTCTATCTCGGCGAGCGCGAGTGCTCGATCCAGCGGCGCCACCAGAAGGTGGTCGAGGAAGCGCCGTCGCCGTTCGTCACGCCCGAAATGCGCAAGGCGATGGGCGAGCAGGCGGTCGCGCTTGCGGCGGCGGTTGGGTATTACAGCGCCGGGACGGTCGAACTGATCGTGTCGGGCGCCGACACGACCGGCGACGCCTTCTATTTCCTCGAAATGAACACCCGCCTCCAGGTCGAGCATCCGGTGACCGAGGCGATCACCGGCATCGACCTGGTCGAGCAGATGATCCGCGTCGCGGCGGGCGAACGCCTTGCGTTCGGGCAGGACGACGTGACGCTGAACGGCTGGGCGATCGAGAACCGCGTGTATGCCGAGGACCCGTATCGCGGCTTCCTGCCGAGCACCGGGCGGCTGGTGACCTATCGCCCCCCGGCGGCAGTGGAGACGCCGTACAGTCCTCCCCGGCACGGGGAGGTGGCAGCGCACAGCGCTGACGGAGGGGGGGCTCCACAGGCGAATCGCGTGCGGCCCGCCCCCTCCACCATCGGCTTCGCCGACGGTCCCCCTCCCCGTGCCGGGGAGGATGAGGGGTACACCCGCGTCGACGACGGCGTCCGCGAGGGCGGCGAGGTCAGCATGTTCTACGACCCGATGATCGCCAAGCTCGTCACCTGGGCGCCGACCCGCGAGGCGGCGGCCGACGCACAGGTCGCCGCGCTCGACGCGTTCCGGATCGAGGGGATCGGGCATAACATCGATTTCCTGTCGGCGATCATGCAGCACCCGCGCTTCCGCTCGGGCGAGCTGACGACAGGGTTCATCGCCGAGGAATATCCCGACGGCTTCCAGGGCGCGCCGGCATCGTCGGAACTGCTCCGAAAGCTCGCGGCCGTTGCGACCGTCGTCGACATGGACCGCGCGACGCGGGCCGCTGACATCTCCGGCCAGCTCGGCGGGCGCGTATACGACGATGCCGAGCGCGTGGTGACGATCGGCGACGACCGGTTCGAGATCATCGTCGATGGCTATGACGGCGGCCTCCTCGTCAATTACGATCCCGACGAGCCGCCGCTCGATGTCCGCCACCGCTATCGCCCTGGCGACCCGCTGGTGACGGCGACGATCGACGATCAGCCGTTCCATGCCGGCATCACCCGTACCCGCAGCGGCTATCGCCTGACCGCGCACGGGGCCAGCCATGACGTCCGCGTCTATCCAAAGCATGTCGCCGCGCTGGCGAAGCACATGATCGAGAAGGTGCCGCCCGATACCTCGAAGCTGCTGCTCGCCCCGATGCCGGGCCTGCTGACGCGCATCGATGTCGGCGTCGGCGACAGCGTCGAGGCCGGTCAGCCGATCGCGGTCATGGAGGCGATGAAGATGGAAAACATCCTTCGCGCCGAAAAGGCAGGCACGGTAAAGGCGGTCAACTTTGCGGCCGGCGACAGCGTCGTCGTCGATGCCGCCATCGTCGAATTCGAATGATTTGGAGAGGTTCATGCGTAATATCGACCATGTGATCGCCGGCAGTGGCGGCGCGGGTGCCAGCCGCTTCGGCGACGTCTTTGACCCCAACAGCGGGCAGGTGCAGGCGCGCGTCGGTCTCGGCAGTGCGGCCGACCTCGAACGTGCGATCGCGGCGGCACAGGCCGCGCAGCCGGCGTGGGCGGCGACCAACCCGCAGCGGCGCGCGCGCGTCCTCTTCAAGTTCAAGGAACTGGTCGAGGCGAACATGGATGCGCTCGCCCACACGCTGTCGAGCGAACATGGCAAGGTGATCGCCGATTCGAAGGGTGACATCCAGCGCGGGCTGGAAGTCATCGAATTCGCCTGCGGCATCCCGCACGCGCTGAAGGGCGAATATACGCACGGCGCCGGGCCGGGCATCGACGTCTATTCGATGCGGATGCCGGTCGGCATCGGCGCCGGCATCACGCCGTTCAACTTTCCCGGCATGATCCCGATGTGGATGTTCGGCGTCGCGATCGCCTGCGGCAACGCCTTCATCCTGAAGCCGAGCGAGCGCGATCCCTCGGTCCCGGTGCGGCTGGCCGAACTGATGCTGGAGGCGGGGCTGCCGGAGGGCATCCTGCAGGTCGTCCACGGCGACAAGGAAATGGTCGATGCGATCCTCGACCATCCGGCCATCGGCGCGGTCAGCTTCGTCGGATCGTCCGACATCGCGCAGTACGTCTACAGCCGCGGCGTCGCGGCCGGAAAGCGGGTGCAGGCGATGGGCGGCGCCAAGAACCATGGCATCGTCATGCCCGACGCCGACCTCGACCAGGTCGTCGCCGACCTGTCGGGTGCGGCATTCGGCTCGGCGGGCGAGCGCTGCATGGCGCTGCCGGTCGTCGTGCCGGTGGGTGAGAAGACCGCCGACAACCTGCGCGAGAAGCTGATCCCGGCGATCGATGCGCTGCGGGTCGGCGTGTCGACCGATGCCGAGGCGCATTACGGCCCGGTCGTGAACGCCGCGCACAAGCAGCGGGTGGAGAACTGGATCCAGACCGGCGTCGACGAAGGCGCCGAACTGGTCGTCGACGGCCGCGGTTTCTCGCTCCAGGGGCATGAGCAGGGCTTCTTCATCGGCCCGAGCCTGTTCGACCGCGTGACGCCGCAGATGCAGAGCTACAAGGAGGAGATCTTCGGACCCGTCCTCCAGATCGTCCGCGCGCCCGATTTCGAGACTGCGGTGCTTCTGCCAAGCGAGCACCAGTACGGCAACGGCGTCGCCATCTTCACCCGCAACGGCCACGCCGCGCGCGAATTCGCCGCGCGGGTCGAGGTCGGCATGGTCGGCATCAACGTGCCGATCCCGGTGCCGGTCGCCTATCACAGCTTCGGCGGCTGGAAGCGCAGCGCGTTCGGCGACGTCAACCAGCACGGCATGGAGGGCGTGCGGTTCTGGACCAAGGTCAAGACGATCACCCAGCGCTGGCCCGATGGCGGGGTCGGCGACGGCGCCAACGCCTTCGTCATCCCGACGATGGGCTGACGCATGACCCGCGACCGTGCATCTTCGGGCTCGCCCTTCGAAGCGACGATCGGCTTCAGCCGCGCTGTCCGCGTCGGCAATCGCATCCTCGTCTCCGGCACTGCGCCGGTCGAGGACGACGGTAGCTCGACGCCCGGCGACGCCGAGGCGCAGGCGGAGCGGTGCCTGGCCGTCATCGTCCGCGCGATCGAGCAACTCGGCGGGTCGGCCGAGGATGTCGTGCGCACGCGGCAGTATCTGGTCGATGCCGGTGATGCCGATGCGGTCGGTCGCGCGCATGGCCGCTGGTTCGGCGACGTGCGGCCCGCATCGACGATGCTGGTCGTCGGCGGCCTGCTGCGCCCCGAATGGCGCATCGAGATCGAAGCCGAAGCGGAGATCGCGGCATGACGTGGCTGCGCACCCTTGCGCTGGGCATCGCCGGCGCGCTGAGCGCGGGCACCGCGGCGGCGCAGACGAAGCCGGCCGAGGCACCGACGCAGGTCATGGTGGTGGGCATGTTCCACTTCGCCAATCCCGGCCTCGATTACCGCAATCTCGCGGTCGACGACGTGCTTGCGCCGGCCCGTCAGCGCGAGATCGAAGGCATCGTCGACGCGCTTGCGCGGTTCCGCCCGACGGTGATCGGCACCGAATGGCGGCCTGAGACGGCGGCCGCCAGCTTCCGCAAATATCTCGACGGGACGCTGCCCCCCAGCCGCGACGAAACCGTTCAGCTTGCGTTCCGGCTAGGCAAGCAGGCAGTCAACGCGACCGTCCTGGGCATGGACGCGCCGGCGTCGCTGCCGTTCGGGCCGGTGATGGCCTATGCCAAGTCGCATGGGCAACAGGCCTTCATCGACCATGTCGGCACCGTCAGCGAGGCCAATGTCGCCGAGCAGGACCGGTTGCTGAAGACGGTCGGCATCGCCGGCGTGTTGCGGTTGCTGAGCGATCCGGTGAAGGCACGCCGCGACCATATGCTCTACACCGATACGCTGCGTATCGGTGATGGTGCTGAGCAACCCGGGGTCAACGCGGTGGCGGTCTGGTATCGCCGTAACCTGGCGATCTGCGCCAACATCCTGCAGGCGGCGCGGCCCGGCGGTCGCATGATCGTCTTCTTCGGTGGCGGCCACCTGCACCTGCTGCGGCAATGCCTGTCCGAATCCAGCGGAATCACCCTTGTCGACGCTCGCGATTACCTGCCGCGCGTCAGGAAGTGAAAGACACCATGACCGACCAATTCGACCTGACCCCTGACCAGCGCGAAATCCAGGAGCTGGCGCGCCGCTTCACCGCCGACCGGATCACGCCGTTCGCGGCCGAATGGGACGAGAAGCACCACTATCCGGTCGATGTCTGGAAAGCCGCGGGCGAGCTGGGCTTCGGCGCGATCTATGTCGGCGAGGAGGATGGCGGCATCGGCCTTGGCCGGCTGGAAGCCGCGCTCATCATGGAAGCGATGGCCTATGGCTGTCCCGCCACGTCGGCTTTCATTTCGATCCACAACATGGCCGCGTGGATGATTGCGCGCTTCGGCACCCAGGCTCTAAAGGACCGGTTCCTTCCCGACCTGGTCTCGATGGAGAAGATCGGCAGCTATTGCCTGACCGAGCCGGGTTCGGGTTCCGATGCCGCTGCGCTCAAGACGACCGCGCGGCGCGACGGCGACCATTTCGTGCTGAACGGCACCAAGCAGTTCATCTCGGGCGCGGGATACAACGACGTCTACGTCGTCATGGTGCGAACGGGGGATGAAAAGTCCAAGGGCATCAGCTGCTTCGTCGTCGAAAAGGACACGCCGGGCCTGTCGTTCGGCGCGCCGGAGCGGAAACTCGGCTGGAATGCGTCGCCGACCGCGCAGGTGATCTTCGAGGACTGCCGCGTGCCGGCCGAGAACATGGTCGGTGCGGAGGGCGAAGGCTTCCGGATCGCCATGTCGGGCCTCGACGGTGGTCGGCTCAACATCGGTGCCTGCTCGCTGGGCGGCGCGCAGCGGTGTCTCGACGAGGCGGTCCGCTACACCAAGGAACGCCAGCAGTTCGGCCAGCCGGTCGCCGATTTCCAGAACACGCAGTTCATGCTGGCCGACATGGCGACCGATCTGGAGGCGTCGCGCGCGCTGCTGTATCTCGCGGCCGCCAAGGTCACGAACAATGCGCCGGACAAGTCGCGCTTCTCGGCGATGGCCAAGCGACTGGCGACCGACAACGGATCGAGCATCGTCGACCGTGCGCTGCAATTGCATGGCGGCTACGGGTACCTCATGGACTATCCGATCGAACGCTTCTGGCGTGATCTCCGCGTGCATTCGATCCTGGAGGGGACGAACCAGGTGATGCGGATGATCGTCGGCCGCGATCTGGTGCGGCAGTGATGGGCGGGCAAATCCTCCCCGGCACGGGGAGGGGGACCGGCGAAGCCGGTGGAGGGGGATCGCCGCGGGCGACCACCTTGCGGCAGG
>NZ_LMLB01000001.1:1141070-1159943 GCF_001421785.1 Sphingomonas sp. Leaf33
TCCCCCTCCCCGCGTGCGGGGAGGATTTTCAATGACCGACTCCTGGACCCAGGCCGTCACCGCGGTGAGCGAGGCAATGTGCAAGCCGCTCGCCCCGGCCGCGACACGGCCCTACGACCCGCTCGCGCTGTTCCAGACGATGGGCGACTTCACGCGGACCGTGATGGCCGATCCGCAAAAGCTGTTCGCGGTGCAGGCGGAAGCCGCTCGGGAATGGGGGCGGTTCTGGGCGGATGTCTGGACGCCCGGAGAGAAGCCGCGTGACCGGCGTTTCGCCGCGCCCGAATGGCAGGAGGACGCCTGGTACCGCGCGATCCGCGATGCGTATCTGCTGGCCTCCACGCAGATGCGCCGGCTGGCGGCGGGCGCCGGCGGGAGTACCGCCGACCGCGCGATGATCGCCTTCCTGCTCGACGGCTGGCTGAACGCGGTGTCGCCGACCAACTTCGCGATGACCAACCCGCAGGTCGTCTATCGCACGCTGGAAACGAAAGGCGCGAACCTGCTGGCGGGTTTCGCCAATCTGGTCGAGGACGTCGCCAGCGGCAAGGGTATCGTCAAGCGCCGCACCGACCCGAACGCGTTCGTGAAGGGCGAGACGATCGCCGCGACGCCGGGACAGGTCGTCTGGCAGAACGACCTGTGCCAGCTGATCCAGTACACGCCGACCACGCCCGACGTCGCCGCCGAGCCGCTGCTCTACGTGCCGCCGCTGGTCAATCGCTTCTACATGATCGACCTCCAGCCCAAGTCGAGCCTGGTGAAGTGGCTGGTCGATCAGGGCCGCACGGTCTTTGTGATCTCGTGGGTCAACCCGACCGAAGCGCACCGCGACAAGGGCGTCGAGGATTATGTCCTGTCCGGCATCGTCGAGGCGGCGGGTGTCGTGCGCGAACGGGCGGCCAAGGCGCCCGACCTGTTCGCCTTCTGCCTAGGCGGCACGCTGACCGCGATCGCGTTGGCGTATCTCGCCGCGAAGGGCCGTGCGAACGAAGTGAATTCCGCGACGCTCATCGGCAGCATGGTCGATTTCGCCGACATGCGCGACTGGTCGGCCTTCGTCCACGAAGCGCATCTGACCGCGTTGGAGGGGCATCTCGAACGCCAGGGCTTCATCGACTCGATCGAGTTGCAACAGCTGTTCGCAGCGATGCGCGCCAACGACCTGATCTGGTCTTCGGTCGTGAACCATTACCTGCTCGACAAGCCGTCGCCGCCCAGCGACCTGCTTTACTGGTTCGAGGACGGCGCGCGTATCCCGGCGGCGTTCCTCAAGAGCTACAACCGCGATCTTCTGCTCGGCAACGCGCTTGCCGAACCCGCCGGTTTCGCGGTCGGTGGCGAAGTGATCGATCTCGCCAGGATCGCGACGCCGGTCCTGTCGATCGCGCTGAAGGACGATCACGTCTCCGCATGGGAAGCCGTCTATGGTGGCGCGCGGATGCTGAACGCGGACTTCGTGCTCGGCGGATCGGGTCACAACGCCGGCGTCATCAATCCGCCGGCGGCGAACAAGCACGGGTTCTGGACCAACGATGCGACTCCCGGGACGGGTGCCGAGTGGTTGCAGGGCGCGACCAAGCACGACGGGTCGTGGTGGCCGTGGTGGACACTTTGGCTCGACCGCCACGGCGCGGGCGACCGCGTGCCGGCACGAACGATAACCGACGGGATCGAACCCGCTCCTGGCTCTTACGCGAAAGCTCAATGACACATTCGATGACTGACACGGTGCTCGCCGAACGCGACGGTTCGGCGGGCTGCCTGCGCCTCAACCGGCCCAAGGCGCTGCATTCGCTCGACCTCTCGATGGTGCGCCAGATGACGCACGCGCTGCTCGCGTGGCGCGACGATCCCGATATCCGCATCGTGCTGATCGACCATGCCGAGGGCAGGGGGTTCTGCGCAGGCGGCGACGTGGTGACGATCGCCAAGGCGCTGGAGGGCAAGGAAAAGGCCGCGCGCTCGTTCTTCTACGAGGAATATCGCCTCAACCACCTGATGTACACGTTTCCGAAGCCGGGTGTCGCCTTCATGGACGGGGTGACGATGGGCGGCGGCGTCGGCATCGCCTGCCCGTGCCGCTACCGAGTAGCGACCGAGCGGACGGTGTTCGCGATGCCGGAGACGGCGATCGGCATCTTCCCCGATGTCGGCGGCGGGCGGTACCTGTCGCGCCTGCGGGGGCGAGTGGCGCAGTATCTGGCGCTCACCTCCGCACGGCTGACGGGTGCGGACTGCAAGGCGCTGCGGCTGGCGACGCATTACCTTCCCTCGGACGCGCTCGCCGAGGCCAAGCGCCGCATCGCCGCCGATCCGTTCCGGGTGGAGGCGATCCTCGACGAGCTCTCGGTCGCCCCGCCTGAGGCCGAGATCATGGCGCACTTGGCCGTCATCGACCGATGCTTCGCTAGCGACGATCTCGTCGATATCCTCGCCTGTCTGGATGCCGAGGGTGACGATTGGGCCGCAAAGACCGCCGCCAGCATCCGTGCCAAGTCACCGACCGCCTGCGCCGTCTCGCTCCGGATGCTCGTCGAAAGCCCGAAGCAGCCGCATTTCGTCGACGAAATGCGGATGGAATATGCGCTCATGGTCCGCATGATCGCCTTCCCCGACTTTGCCGAAGGCGTGCGCGCGCTGCTGATCGACAAGACGGGCGATCCGCAGTGGCAGCCGCAGGCCGACACCGACCCGTTCTTCGAACCGCTATCCCCCATCGATGCGTGGAGCCCGCTATGAGCCAGTATGAGACCCTGATCGTCGAACAGCGCGAGGGCGGCGTGACGCTCATCACGCTGAACCGCCCGCAGGCGCTGAACGCACTCAATTCGCAGGTGCTGAGCGAACTGATCGCCGCGCTGGAAGCGTTCGACGCCGACGACACCCAGGGGTGTGCGGTGCTGACCGGCAGCGCCAAGGCGTTCGCGGCCGGTGCCGACATCAAGGAAATGCAGGCGATGGACTTCGCCGCCATGTACGGCACCAATCACTTCGGCGGCTACGACCGGGTGACCGCGACCCGCAAGCCGGTGATCGCCGCGGTCGCCGGCTACGCACTGGGCGGCGGGTGCGAACTCGCCATGATGTGCGATTTCATCCTGGCCGCCGACACCGCGAAATTCGGCCAGCCCGAGGTCAAGCTGGCGGTCAGCCCCGGTATGGGCGGATCGCAGCGCCTGGCGCGCGCGGTCGGCAAGGCCAAGGCGATGGAGATGTGCCTGACCGGCCGGATGATGGACGCCGCCGAAGCCGAGCGCGCCGGCCTCGTCTCGCGCATCGTCCCGGCCGACGACCTGATCGACGACGCGGTGAAGACCGCCGCGACGATCGCGGGCATGGCGCCGTTGGCGGTCAAGGCGAACAAGGAAATGGTCAACGCCGCGTTCGAGACGGGGCTGACGCAAGGCATCGCGTTCGAGCGGCGGCTGTTCCACGGCCTGTTCGGCACGCAGGACCAGAAGGAAGGCATGGCAGCCTTCGTCGAAAAGCGCCCGGGAAACTGGACGGGACGCTAAGGGGCGAGATGTCCCGACTTCGCTCGACACGAACGGCTTGAGATTGGAATACGCAATGGCACGCATCGCCTTCATCGGCCTCGGCAACATGGGCGGCGGGATGGCCGCGAACCTCGCGAAGGCGGGGCACGACGTCCGCGCGTTCGACCTGTCGGCCGACGCGCTCGATCGTGCGAAGGCCGCCGGCTGCCTGCCGGTCGAAAGCGCCGCGGCGGCGTGCGACGGGGCGGAGGCGGTCGTCACGATGCTGCCGGCGGGCAAGCACGTGGAAAGCGTCTACACCGACAGCATCTTCGACACGGTGCCAAGGACCGCGATCCTGATGGACTGTTCGACGATCGACGTCGCGACCGCCAAGCGGGTTGCCGAGGCGGCCGCGGCCAAGGGGCTGACGATGGTCGACGCCCCCGTGTCCGGCGGGATAGGCGCGGCCAATGCCGGCACGCTGACCTTCATGGTCGGTGGGTCCGCCGTGGCGTTCGACCGGGCCGAGCCGTTTCTGTCCGACATGGGCAAGGCGGTGATCCACGCCGGTGCGAATGGCAGCGGACAGTCTGCGAAGATTTGCAACAACATGCTGCTCGGCGCATCGATGGTCGCGACGTGCGAGGCGCTGGTGCTGGCGCAGAAGCTGGGGCTCGACCCGCAGAAATTCTACGACATCGCCAGCGTGTCGTCGGGGTCGTGCTGGTCGCTCAACACCTACGCGCCGCTGCCCGGCGTCGGGCCGCAGACGCCGGCCGACAACGACTATCAGGGCGGGTTCGCCGCCGCGCTGATGCTGAAGGACCTGCGCCTCGCGATGGAAGCCGCCGGCAGCGTCGATGCGGATACGCCGATGGGCGCGCGCGCGACCGAATTGTACGAGGCGTTCGTGGCGGCGGACGAAGGCGGGCATGACTTTTCGGCGATCATCCGGACGTTGCGAAAGGACTGAACACTCCCCGTTCGTGCTGAGCCTGTCGAAGCACCGTTCTTCGTGCCGCAAGCTCGGAGCACGAAGAAGAGCGGTGCTTCGACAGGCTCAGCACGAACGGATTGTTTAGATCGCGCCGCTATCGACTCCGTCCAAAGGAGTCCCCCCATGCGCCGTCCCGCCCTCGCTCTTGCCGCCGTCGTCCTCGCAAGCCCGCTCGCCGCCCAGCAGGCCGGGGCGCCGTTCACCGTGCAGGAAACCGGGCAAGGCTACGCGACGCTCGACGAAGCGGTCGGGTCGATCCGCATGGACCGCGGCACGATCCTGATCCAGCCCGGCACCTACCGCGAATGCACCGTGCAGGCGGGCGGCGACATCACCTTCAAGGCGGTGCAGCCGGGCAGCGTGACCTTCGACGGGTCGCCGTGCGAAGGCAAGGCGATCTTCGTCCTGCGCGGGCGCAGCTCGACCGTCGATGGCGTCATCTTCCGCGGCGTGCGCGTGCCCGATGGCAATGGCGCGGGCATCCGGACCGAGATGGGCAACCTGACCGTCACCAATTCGATGTTCCTCGACAGCCAGGAAGGCATCCTGGGCGGCGAGCCGACGAACCAGCAGATCGTCATCGACAAATCGACCTTCTCTAGGCTGGGCACCTGCGACGAGGCGCCCGACTGCGCGCACGCGATCTACCTTGCCAACAAGGGGTCGGTGACGATCACGCGCAGCCGGTTCGAAAAGGGCACCGGCGGGCACTACGTCAAGCTGCGCGTGCCCAACGTCCGCATCGTCGACAACAGCTTCGACGACACCGGCGGGTCCAAGACCAACTACATGATCGACCTGCCCGAAGGCGGCACCGGCCGGATCGCCGACAACAGCTTCGTCCAGGGCCGCAACAAGGAGAACTGGACGGGCTTCATCGTCGTCGCGGCGGAAAACCGGACATATCGCTCGACCGGCCTGCAGGTCGAGGGTAACGACGCGCGGCTGGCCCCGGGCGAAACGCGCAGCCCGGCGTTCGTCGCCAGCTACTCGCGTGACGCCCTGGCGATCGGCGAAAACCGGCTGGGCGCGGGCGTGCGCAAGTTCGAGACGCGGTAAGTCCGGCGCCGCGAATTTATCGCGCGGCGCAGGTGTCCACCGGCCCGGATGCCAGGTCCAGGCACCGCCCATCGACATCGCCCGGTTTCAGCGGCAGCCCGACCAGCGCCGCCAGCGTCGGCGCGATATCGACCGTCTCCACCGCAAGCGGCTGTTCGTAGCCGGCGATGCCCTTGCGCCAGAACAGGATCGGGACGCGGCGGTCGTAGTTCCAGAAACTGCCGTGCGTCGCGACATAGCCCTTGGTCGGGTCGGGGATCGGCGTGACGAACCGCTTCAACACTACCACGAAATCGCCCGACCGCTGCGGGTTGTAGCTGACCCGCGCACGCTCCAGCAGGCTCCATTCGTCGGGCGGCGTCGTCGGCAGTGGGGTTGCCCTGATCTGTGCGGCAGTGAACACCGTCTCGACCTGAGGATGCGCCTTTGCCACCCGCACGGCCTCGGTCAGCACGCGGTCGTGGTCGACCTTCGACAGCTTGGGGTCGATCCACACGTCGCCGATCGATCCGCCCCACAGCAACTGGCCCTGAAGGCCGAGCTTCGCGGCGATCTGCTCCCCGATCTTCTTCGGCGTGAAGTTCGCGTCGAGCCGCTGCGCCGAAGGCACGGCGTCCTCGCGGTGCCGCTCGGGCAGGTCGAGCCCGCCGTGGTCCGCGGTCAGCGCGACGACGTAATCGACGCCCGTGCGGTCGAGCGTCGCGAAGAAGTCACCCAGATCGCGGTCGAGCGACGCCAGGTTCAGGCACATCTCGGTCCCGCCGGTGCCATAGGTGTGCCCGACATAATCGGTCGCCGACGCGCCAACGGTGATGATGTCGGTCGCCGGACCCTGGCCGAGCTTCATGTCCTGAATGAGCCCGGCCGACAGCGCGAGCGTCGCGCCGTCGAAGGCGGGCGATGCGCGCCACGCGCGGCCGCCTTCACCCGGCTTGCGTTCGAACCGGCCGGTGCCGACCGTCTTGCCGCCGCCGATCGCGACGGCATGGTCGCGCGACCGGCAATAGTCGGGCAGTTGCAGCGCGTTTTGGCCCGCGGCGATCATCTTGCCGACGGCCGCGTTGGCGCGAGTGACGGCGCCGGGCTCGCGGCGACCGGCGTAGCTGACATAGGCGTTCTTGTCGCCGTCCCACCACCAGATCTCGTCCAGGTTGTGCCCGCCGGTCATCACCGCGGCGCGGTCCTTGCCCGCGACCGAGACCGCGCGTGCGGCAGGGTTCGCCGCCTTCATCCGCTCGCCGAGCGTCGGGACCAGCAGGTGCTTGTCCGACACGGTGTATGCGTTCGAAGTCGAGCCCGGAACGCTCTCGTCCTCCGCGCAGTAGACCGTCTTGTCGTCGCGCGCGGTCTTCAGGTCGGTCCAGTCGTTGGCGATGATCCCGGTGCGGCCGGGACGCACCCCGGTGGTGATCGTCGAATGGCCGGGGCACGTCTCGGTCGCCGCATGGCTCTGGTAGCCCGCCGGGAAGACGACGCCGTCCTGCAACCGCGCGAAGCCGCCGGTGAAGTAGCGGCGATATTCGTTGAACACGTCGCCGGAGAACTGGTCGACCGAGATCACGACGAGCAGCTTCGGCGCGGTCTTCGCCATGCCCACGGTCGCGGGGGCGGAGACGGGTGCATCCTGCGCGGGTGCCGGGACGGCGACGGTTGCGGCCAGAAGGGCGAGGGGGGCAAGCTTCACGACGGCGCTCCGATCGGGCAAGGGGACTACGCTCCTCGCTATTCCAGCGACGCGGGGGCGGCAAGGGAAGCACATGCGGTTCGTTCTTTTCGTCCTGATGACACTGTTCGCATGCGTTGCTGCCCATGCCCAGACCCCGGGCGAACGCCATATCGCAATCGACCTGGTCGCGGAGACACCGACGCCGCGCGCCGGCAGCGAGGTCACGCTCGCCTTTGCTTCCACGCCGCAGCCGGGCTGGCATGGATATTGGAAGAATCCGGGTGATGCCGGCGTCGAGACATCGGCGACATGGACACTCCCGCCGGGCGTGACGGCGGGGCCGATCGCCTATCCGGTGCCGCAGCGGCTGCTGATCGCCGGGCTGATGAACTATGTCTACGAAGGCCCCTTCGCGCAGTTCGTGCGGCTGAAACTGCCGGCGGGGCTGGCCGCGGGTACGGTGCTGCCCGTGCGGGTGAAGCTCGACTATCTCGTCTGCACCCGGGAAATCTGCGTTCCCGAAAGCGCGGAACTGTCGACGCGACTGACGGTCGGCGACGGCGCGGTCGATCCGGCCACGCGCGCACGCTTCGATGGCTGGCGCCGCGCGATGCCCAAGCCGCTGGGGAGCCCGGCGACCTACGCGGTGGAGGGCGGGCGTTTCCGCCTGGCGGTGCCCTATCCCGCCGCGTCACCCGCGACCGAGGCCTATTTCTTTCTGCTGACCGATGGCGTGGTCGATTACGGCAAGCCGCAGGTCGTCACGCGGCAGGGCGACACGTTGATCGTCGAGACTGCCGCGAAGACCGGGCGGCCGGCGCAGGTCGACGGCGTGCTGGCGGTCGGTGCGGGGCAAGGCTTCCGGCTGACGGCCGCGCCGGGTGTCGTGCCGAGCGGGGGTGTCGACGGCGAAACGGCGATGACGCTGCTCGTCGCGCTTGGCGGAGCGATCCTCGGCGGGCTGCTGCTCAACATCATGCCGTGCGTCTTCCCGATTCTCAGCCTGAAGGCTCTGAGCCTGGCCAAGTCGGGCGGCGAGGGCGCAAAGGGCGAGGCGCTGGCCTACACCGCCGGTGTCGTGCTGATGTGCCTGGTGCTGGGCGGCGTCTTGCTGGCGCTCCGGGCCGGGGGAGCGGCGGTGGGCTGGGCGTTCCAGCTGACCGATCCGCGCGTCATCCTGGTCCTGTTGCTGCTGGTGACCGCCATCGCCTTCAACCTGGCCGGGCTGTTCGAACTGTCCGCGCCTGGCGCGGTCAATCGCATGGCGGCGGGCGGCGGCTCCGGGAATTTTTGGGGCGGGGCGTTCGGCACCGGCGCGCTCGCCGCCTTCGTCGCGACGCCGTGCACCGGCCCGTTCATGGGTGCGGCGATGGGCACCGCGCTGATCCTGCCGTGGTGGGGCGCGCTGGCCGTATTCGGCGGCCTGGGCCTTGGCCTCGCGCTGCCGTTCCTGGCGCTCGGGTTCATTCCCGCGTTGCGCCGCAAATTGCCCAAGCCCGGCGCATGGATGGAGACGTTCCGCCATATCCTGAGCGTGCCCATGTTCCTGACCGCGCTCGCGCTCGCCTGGGTGCTCGGCAAACAGGCCGGGGTCGACGGCATGACGCTGGGCCTGGCCGTCGCGCTGCTGTTCGCCGCCGGCCTCTGGTGGACAGGTGCGCGACAGGCGAAGGGGCGCGCGCTCGCCTGGGTGCCGGGCGTGCTGGCCGGCGTTGTCGCACTCGGTACGTCCGCCGTGGTCACGCGCGCGCCGGCGCAGGCGGTAGCGGTGGCCGCGGGCGTCGAACCCTTCACCGAAACCCGCCTCGCCGCGCTTCGGGCAGAGGGGCGGCCGGTGTTCGCCTACTTCACCGCAGATTGGTGCGTGACGTGCAAGGTGAACGAAAAAGCGGTGATCGAGACCGCTGCGGTGCAGGACGCCTTGAGGGACGGCAAGGTCGCGGTGCTGGTGGGCGACTGGACCGATGGCGATCCTGCACTCGGTCGCTTCATCGAACGCCACAACCGCGCCGGCGTGCCGCTGTATCTCTGGTACAAGGCCGGTGCGAGCGAAGCGGAGGTCCTGCCTCAGGTACTGACGCAAGGACTGCTGACGACACGCGCCAAGAAGTGAGCAGGGGGTCAGGGCGGCCCCGATCTCGGGCCGACGCCGCGGTCTGCGGCGAATTCCCTTGTGCACTGCAAAACGACAATGCAGCATGCAACTTATGACGGCTTCGAAACTTTAGTTCCGCGATGGCATCGGGGGACGCGTTCGACGAGATTTGGGGACATGGCGGACCGGGATCGGTCCGTCCGGAATTTACCGCGCTCGCGCGGTGGCTCGATGATACGCCACAATCCGAACTCGACCGCCGGCTCGAAGCTGCCGAAATCACCTTTCGCCAGCTTGGCATCACCTTTGCCGTGTACGGCGACATCGATGCGGGCGAACGCATCATTCCGTTCGACATCGTGCCGCGTGTGTTCACGGCGAAGGAATGGGACGGGCTGAGTGCCGGCCTGATCCAGCGGGTCGAGGCGATCAATGCGTTCCTGACCGATATCTACGGCGCGCGCGAGATCGTGAAGGCGGGCGTGCTGCCGCCCGAGCTGATCTTCCAGAACGCGCAGTTCCGGCCCGAGATCGCTGGCATCCGCCCGCCGCACGACGTGTGGGCGCATATCTGCGGCATCGACTGCGTCCGCACCGGCCCCGACGAATTCTACGTGCTGGAGGATAACGCCCGCACGCCGTCGGGCGTGTCGTACATGCTGGAGAACCGCGAGGCGATGATCCGGCTGTGCCCGGAACTGTTCCGCGACTTCCGCGTCGCCGCGGTCGACAGCTATCCCGATATGCTGCTGGCGACGATGCGATCGGTCGCGCCGCGCGGGGCGGGGCAGAGCCCGGTGTGCGTCGTGCTGACGCCCGGCCACTTCAACTCCGCCTATTACGAACACAGTTTTCTGGCCGATTCGATGGGCGTCGAGCTGGTCGAGGCGGCCGACCTGCTGGTCGACGACGACATCGTCTGGATGCGGACGATCGGCGGGCGGGTGAAGGTCGACGTCATCTATCGCCGGATCGACGACGACTATCTCGATCCGCTGGTCTTCCGTCCCGATTCGATGCTGGGCGTGCCGGGGCTGATCTCCGCCTACCGCGCGGGCAACGTCGCGATCATCAACGCGCCGGGCAACGGCATCGCCGACGACAAAGCGATCTACAGCTACATGCCCGAAATCGTCCGCTTCTATTCTGGGCAGGACGCGAAGCTGCCGAACGTCCAGACGTTCCGCTGTCGCGAGCGCGACGCGCTGCGCTACGTGCTCGATCATCTCGACGAACTGGTGGTGAAGCTGGTCGACGGGTCCGGCGGCTACGGGATGCTGGTCGGTCCGACCGCGTCGAAGGCGGAGATCGAAGCCTTCCGCCTGGCGCTGATGGCCGCCCCCGACCGCTATATCGCACAGCCGACGCTGGCGCTGTCGACCGTGCCGACCGTGACCGATCATGGCCTGGCCCCACGTCACGTCGATTTCCGCCCCTTCGTGCTGACCGGCAGCGATGGCGTAAAGGTCGTCCCCGGCGGGCTGACGCGGGTGGCGCTGAAGGAAGGTTCGCTGGTGGTGAATTCCAGCCAGGGCGGGGGGACGAAGGACAGTTTCGTCCTGATGCCCGACGAGTCCAGGCGGCAGTCGCAGAGCCAATCGCAGAGCCAGTCGCAGGGTATGGGCAAGTGAAGGGGGGCGCCGTCGCATGATGCTCTCCCGCACCGCATCGTCGCTCTACTGGCTCGGCCGCTATGTCGAGCGCGCGGATTTTGCCGCGCGGCTGGTCGAGGCGACCGTGCGTCTCGATGCGCTGTCGCCGCGCCCGGCGGGGGAGGCGGCGTGGTCGTCGGCGTTGAAGGTCACCTATTCCGACGAAGCCTTTGCGACATCGAACGTCGGCTTTTCCGCCAACCCGGTCGCGCGCTTCCTGACCGTCGATACGGCCAACCCCGGCTCGATCGCCGCGTGCCTCGACATGGCGCGGAACAATGCGAAGGCTGTGCGCACCGCGCTGACCCGCGATGCCTGGACCGCGATTAACCGCGCGTGGCTGATCTTCAACGGTCGCGGACGTCCGGCCTCGCGGATGGAGCCGCTGGCGCTGGTCGAGGCGGTGAAGGCTGAAACCCGTGGCTTTGAAGGCGCGATCCACTGGATGATGCGCAACCAGGCGACGTGGTTCATCCGCCTGGGTGCGGCGATCGAGCGCGCCGACAACACCGCGCGGCTGCTCGACGTGAAATACCACCTGCTGCTGCCCGAGGGCGAGACGGTGTACGGCGTGGTCGATCGCGATCAGTGGACGACGCTGCTCCAGACCGTGTCCGCGGTCACCGCCTATCGCTGGCTGTATGACGAGGGGCTGAAACCGCACCTGGTCATCGACCTGCTGACGACGCGTTTCGAACTGCCGCGGAGTCTCGCCGGCTGCGTCGAGGAGGTGGTCGAAATCCTCACCGCGCTCGGCAAGCGGACGGGCTTGCAGGGCGAGGCCGACCGGATGGCGCGCGCGCGGCTGTCGGCGATGCAGCGGACCCGGTCGCACGACGTCATCGTCCGCGGCCTGCACCAATATCTGACCGCGTTCATCCGCGAGAACGAGCAACTGCACATGGCCATCGCCAAGCAATTCCGGTTCAGCCGATGAGGGTCGCCGTCGATCACCGCACGCGGTATCAGTTCACCCGCCCGCAGGACCGGCTGATCCAGATGCTGCGGCTGACCCCGCAGGATTCGGCCGACCAGACGGTGGTCAGCTGGCACATCGGCGTCGACTGCGACGCGCGCCTGCGCCACGCGCGCGACGGCTTCGGCAACCGCGTGACGATGCTTTATGCCGAAGGGCCGATTGAGGGCATCGAGATCACCGTGTCGGGTGAAGTCCTGACCGCGGGCGACGCCGGTGTGGTGCGCGGCGTGACCGAACCGTTGCCGCCCGCATTGTTCCTGCGGATGACCGACCGCACCGGCCTGTCGCAGGCCATGCGCGATTTCGCCGCGGAGGTCGCCGGAGCGAAGGGCGACCGGATCGCCCGGCTGCACGCGATCAATTCCGCGCTCCACGCCCGTTTCGCGGTGCAGGAAGAGGCGAGCGACGCCGGCCTGAGCGCCGAGGCTGCCTTCCAGGCCGATCACGCCGCGCCGCGCGACTTCGCCCATATGTTCATCGCACTGGCCCGCGCCGAGGGCGTGCCCGCGCGCTACGTCTCGGGCTATCACACCCGCGACGATGGCGAAGGCCATGCGCCGCACGCCTGGGCGGAGGCCCATGTCGACGACTTCGGCTGGATCGCGTTCGACCCGTCGAGCGGCCTGTCGGCGGATGCGCGCTACATCCGCGTCGCGGTCGCGCTGGATTCGGGTGGCGCGGCTCCGGTCGCGGGCATGCGGATCGGATCGGGGCGCGAGCGGCTGGACGTCGATGTGCAGGTCGAGGAACTGACCGGCGACGCCTGAGCGTCAGGCGAAGGCGCGCACTCGCGGGGCGTGCAAAGGCGCGTCGTCGGCATCCGGATCGAACGACGCCCAGCCGTCGGGACCCAGCACCTCGATCGGGCGATAGCGGGCCTTGTACGCCATGCGCTGCGACCCCTTCACCCAATAGCCGAGATAGACATAGCCAAGCCCCGCGGCGTGTGCGCGCAGGATGTGGTCCATGATGATGTAATTGCCCATCCCCGGCCGCGTCGCGTCGTCGGTGTCGAAGAAGCTGTAGATCATCGACAGGCCGTCAGCCTGCTGGTCGGTGATGCACGCGCCGACCAGCTTGCCGCGGCGCCCGTCGATCGTCGGTTCGCGATATTCGACGACGAAACTGTTGACCGGGCTTTGTTCGACCATGTCCGAATAGTCGCCCTCGTCCATCATCGCCATGCCGCCGCCGGGGTGGCGCGACGCCAGATAGCCGCGCAGCAACTGGTATTGCTCGTCGGTCGCCCACGGACGACAGGCGTGGACCTCCAGATCGGAGTGCCGCGCGATCAACTTGCGCTGGGTCTTGTTTGGCCGGAATTCCCCCGCGACGACGCGGACGGACACGCAGGCGGAGCAGCCGACGCACGACGGGCGATACGCGACCGACTGGCTGCGGCGAAAGCCGATCCGGCCCAGCGCATCGTTCAGTTCGCCGGCGTGCTGGCCGTTCAGCTCGGTAAAGACCTTCCGCTCCTCGCGGCCCGGCAGGTACGGGCACGGCGATGGGCTCGTCACAAAGAACCGGGGATAGCGGAACGGAGCCGTCACGTCGTCGTCGAACCTCTCGTCACGCTGCCCGTGCAGCCGTGTCACGGCGGTATATGAAGCGCAAAAATCCTTATGAAAAGGCGCTTTACCATGAAAGAGCGTTAACGGCCGGATCGGCATCGCCGGGCGTGGTGGCGCGCATCGACGATCATGATGCAAGCGCTGCGCAGGCGAAAGCGGAGGCGACATCGGTTCGTCGCGCGAACGACTCGGCTCGACTCGTCTTGTCGTACTCCCGTGCTGTCGGGGGCACGCAAGACGTCCGTCAGGCCAGCTCGACCAGGCTCACCTCGTACTTCGCCCCCCTGAGCGCGTTCAGCAGCCGGTCGAGATGCGCCTTGTCGCGCGTCTCGCATTCGACATCCAGGCTCAAGCCTTTCGCCGGCAGGTTGGTGAAGATGCGCTGGTGCGACAGCTCGAGGATGTTGACGCGTTCCTGGTCGAACAGCCGCGCGACCTGGAACAACGCGCCGGGGCGGTCCTGCAGTTGGATACGCAGGCGAGCGAGGCGACCCGAGCGGGCGAGGTCGCGCAGCAGGACGTTCGCCAGCAGGCGCGTGTCGATGTTGCCGCCGCAGATGACGATGCCGACCGTCCGTCCGCGGAACCGCTCCGGATGGTCGAGCAGCGCGGCGAGGCCCGCGGCGCCGGCGCCCTCGGCCACGGTCTTCTCGATCTGGAGCAGCAGGCTGACCGCTTCCTCCAGCCGGCGCTCGCTGACCAGAACGATGTCGTCGACCAGCGCCGCGACGACCTGCGCGGTCAGCCCGCCCGGCTGCTTGACCGCGATGCCCTCGGCCAGCGTATCGCCGCCACAGTCGAGATGCGTGCCGTTGATGCGATTGTACATCGACGGATAGAGTTCGGCCTGCACGCCGATGATGCGGATGTCGTGCGCCTGCGCGCGCGCGACCGTCGACATGCCCGAGATCAGCCCGCCGCCGCCGATCGGTACGATCAGCGTGTCGAGATCGGGCACGTCGGCCAGCATCTCCAGCGCGACCGTTCCCTGGCCCGCGATGATCCGCGCGTCGTCGAACGGGTGGACGAAGGTCAGGTCGCGCTCGCTCTCAAGCTGGCGGGCGAACTCATACGCCGCATCGAACGTCTCGCCTTCCAGGATCACGGTCGCGCCGTGGCTTTCGGTCTGCATGACCTTCACGGTCGGCGTCAGGCGCGGCATGACGATGGTGACCGGGATGCCAAGCCGGTTGCCGTGATACGCCAGCCCCTGCGCATGATTGCCCGCCGACGCTGCGATCACGCCCTTGGCGCGGGCGGTGTCGTCGAGTTGCAGCAACGTGTTGAGCGCGCCGCGTTCCTTGTAGGCGGCGGTGAATTGCAGGTTTTCGAACTTGATGTAGACCCGCGCACCCGTCAGGTCGCTCAGCGTCTTGCTATGGAGCGTCGGGGTCCGCACGATGGCGCCGGCAATCCGCATCGCCGCGCCCTGGACGTCGGCGTAGCTGACGGGGAGCGATTGCTCGGCGGGCGCGGGGTTCGTAGCCATGGCCGCGCCGCCTAACCCATATCCACGCTCGCGTCAGCCCCGTGTGGCAAAGGCGTCGCGATAGGCGGGCTTCACCGCGCGCAGTACCGCGGGCGTGACCGGCAGGGTCAGGTCGTACGACCCCTCGGCATAGGCCCCCGCGACATAGGGGCCGACCAGCAGGCCGATGCGGTCGATCGCGCGTCCGTCGCTCGATCCCAGGATCAGCGTCGTCTCCGACACCTTCGGGCAGTCGTTGAAGCTGTCGCCGTTGCCGCGCACGACCGGCGTGCCACGACGCTTGCCGCGCTGCACGTCCAGCGCGTCGCAGAACGCCGCGCCGATCGCCTGCTGAATCGCGGCTTGGGAAATGAAGACCGCGGTCGGCTCCAGCCGCTCGCTCGCCTGCCTGTCCCAGACCAGGCTGCGGAACCCCGGTGATCCGTGCGCGCCGCCGGTGTAGTCGTAGGTTTCCGCCGACAGGCTCAGGAACCGTGGCGTCGACGTCACCCGCTTCCAGGCGGTCGTCGATTCATATTTGCGGAACGGGAAGTCGTTCGCGGCGGCCTCCTTGCGGAAGCCTGCGGCATCGCGTGCGACACTTGCCTGTGCCTTGTCGCGATCGGCGGTGAACCACTGGACCAGCGCCGGGATGCGCCCGACCTCCGCGGGGATGGCATAGGTGAAGTCGTAGTCGTCGGTCTTGGTCGTCGTCTTCGCCGTGAAATCGGGCGCCGCGGCAGGGGCGGGGGGTGCCGCGGGCGTCGGTGGTGCCGCCGGTGGCGCGGTCGCGGTATCCGCGGGCGTACCCGCATTGCCGGTCGTCGCCGTGTCGCCACCGCCGTTGCAGGCCGCCAGCACCAGCGTCAGGCCGCCGGCCATCGAAATCCCAAGCTTGCGCATCACTCTACTCGCCAAAACCACGTCCGCCCGATAGGACCGCATCCATGCTGAACCCATTCCGAACGCTGCGGTTGCGCGTCGCCTTTCTCGCTGCCTCCGCTCTCGTCGCGACACCGGCGCTGGCCGATGCGCTGGTCGACAATGTCAGCGGGATCGCGCTGGACAAGGACGGGCGTGAGGTGCGCTTCACCGGCATCCTCATCAACGACGGCAAGGTCGTCCGTCTGCTGAAGCGCGGCGAGAAACGCCCCGACCGGCTCGACTGGCGTGCGGACATGCGCGGGCGTGTCGCGATCCCGGGCATGATCGATGCGCACGGCCACGTCATGGACCTGGGGTTCCGTGCGCTGGAACTCGACCTGTTCTCGACGACCTCGCTCGCGCAGGCGCAGTCGCGGATCGCCGCCTTCGCCGCGGCCAATCCGACGCGGCCGTGGATCATCGGCGGCGGCTGGAACCAGGAGGTCTGGAACCTCGGCCGCTTCCCGACGGCGGCGGAAATCGACGCCGTCGTGTCGGACCGCCCGGTGTGGATGCAGCGCGCGGACGGCCATGCCGGCTGGGCCAACTCCGCCGCGATGCGTGCGGCGGGCATTACCGCCAAGACCGTGTCGCCCCCGGGCGGGCGGATCGAGAAGCTGGCGAACGGCCAGCCCTCCGGCGTCTTCGTCGATGCCGCGATGGATCTGATCACGGCGAAGATGCCCAAGCCCAACCCGCGCGACCGCAACAACGCCTTTCTGAAGGCGCAGGAGGCTTTGCTGTCGGCGGGCATTACCGCGACCGCCGACATGGGCACGACGGTCGACGACTGGCTGACCTATCGCCGCATGGGCGACCTGGGCCAGCTGCGCGTGCGGATCATGTCCTACGCCGCGGGTGTCGAGCCGGCGCTGGCGGTGGCGGGTACCGGCCCGACGCCGTGGCTGTACGGCGACAAGCTGCGCATGGGCGGGATCAAGCTCTACGCCGATGGTGCGCTCGGATCGCGCGGGGCGTGGCTGAAGCAGCCCTATGCCGATTCGCCCAAGAACAGCGGCCTGGGGTTCCTGAAGGACGATCAGCTGCTCAACCTGATGAGTCGCGGCGCGATGGACAATTTCCAGATCGCGGTCCACGCGATCGGCGACCGAGCCAACCAGCAGGTCTTGGATGCGATCGACGAGATCGCCGGATCGTACACCGGCGACCGGCGCTGGCGGATCGAACATGCGCAGATCGTCGATCCGGTCGATCTGCCGCGCTTCGGCAAGAACGGCATTATCGCGTCAATGCAGCCGGTCCATGAATCAAGCGACTGGCGGATGGCGGAGGCGCGGCTGGGCCCGGCGCGGCTGGGCGGGGCCTATGCCTGGAACTCGATGCTGCGCGCCGGATCGAAACTGGCGTTCGGCAGCGACTATCCGGTCGAGAACCCCAATCCCTTCGTCAACTGGGCGGTCGCGATCACCCGCCAGGATGCCGGCGGCCAGCCGATCCAGGGCTGGCGCCCCGAAGAGCGCGTGACGCTGATGCAGGCGTGGACCGCGTTCACGCAAGGCGCGGCCTACGCTGGTTTTGCCGAAGACAAGTTCGGCACGCTCGCGCCTGGGCAACGCGCGGACTTCATCATCGTCGACCGCGATCCGACCGAAGTGGGGTCAGCCGAGCTGCGCCAGACGCAGGTGCTGGAAACCTGGGTGGGCGGCGAGAAGATGTGGGAGCGGAAATAGCGCACACTCGATCCTCCCCTGTAAGGGGAGGTGGCAGGCCGCAGGCCTGACGGAGGGGTGTCGAGCTATCCGAAAAGGGGTACACCCCTCCGACCGGCTACGCCGGCCACCTCCCCCTGCAGGGGAGGATTATGGCAAAGAAAAAGGCCGTCACTCCCTCCCGAAGCAACGGCCTTTTCTCGTTCAACACTGGAAAACCTCAGGCGACGGCGACTTCCGCCACCGGCAGGTTCGCCTCGTCGGGCTCGCGCAGCACATAGCCGCGGCCCCAGACCGTCTCGATGTAATTGTCGCCATCGGTCGCCATGCTCAGCTTCTTGCGCAGCTTGCAGATGAAGACGTCGATGATCTTCAACTCGGGCTCGTCCATGCCGCCGTACAGGTGGTTAAGGAACATTTCCTTGGTCAGGGTCGTGCCCTTGCGGAGCGACAGCAGCTCCAGCATCGCATATTCCTTGCCGGTCAGGTGGACACGCGCGCCGTCGACTTCGACGGTCTTGGCGTCCAGGTTGACCGCCAGCTTGCCGGTCTTGATGACCGACTGCGAATGGCCCTTCGAACGGCGGACGACGGCGTGGATGCGCGCCACCAGTTCCTCGCGGTGGAACGGCTTGGTCACATAGTCGTCGGCGCCGAAGCCGAAGCTGCGGACCTTCGAATCCATTTCGTTGATGCCGCTGAGGATCAGCACCGGCGTCTGGACGCGGGCGACGCGCAGCTTCTTCAGCACGTCGTAGCCGTGCATGTCCGGCAGGTTCAGGTCGAGCAGGATGATGTCGTAATCATACAGCTTGCCGAGATCCAAGCCTTCCTCGCCCAGGTCGGTCGTATAGCAGTTGAAGCCTTCGCTATGGAGCATCAGCTCGATCGCCTTGGCGGTCGTCGGCTCGTCCTCGATCAACAGCACGCGCATCTGCGTTTCCCCTTGGCCGGATCGTGGGGACAGCCCTGTCAGCCCCACGCCATTCCGCAATTCATTAACCTAAGCATCACTGAAGGCAAAAGGTTAATTTCTTCCTAACCCGCGGAAATCCGCGAGTCGCAGTGGGTCGCCTGACGCTGCGCGGCGCGGACGTTAAGAGCGGTTTCCGACCAATCTGCACCACCGTGATTGTGTCAGGAAGGTTGCTGGCGAGGAGCGGCGCGAAGCAGGGGCTGGTCTGCCCCTGCAAGTGTCGCGACGATGTCCAGCAACCTTCCTGACACAACCCCCTTCGGGGCGGGCCGATTTTGCCCCGTGGAGTCGTCCCTCGTCAGTCACGGGGGCAAAGCCCCGTTCCTTCCTT
>NZ_LMLB01000001.1:1159961-1263617 GCF_001421785.1 Sphingomonas sp. Leaf33
AAACCAAAATCGGCTCCGTCACGATGGTGCAGATTGATCGGAAACCGCTCTAAGAGAGATTGTTGCGTTTTCGCGTCACTCGGCGACGGAAAGCGACCGCCGCAGCGGCAGCCCCATTGCTATCGGTCGCCGCCATGATAGCGTTTTCATCGATAGCGCGGCAGCAAGGCACGGGGGTGCCTCGCACAATCAAACCGCCGCGCACGACGTCTTTGGGGGAAATCATGAAGTTCACGGCTGCGCTGCTCCTGTCCGCCACCTGCCTCGCCAGCCCCGCGCTCGCGCAGACATCGACCGGAGGGACGACGCAGCCTGCCGCGACGCCGACCGGGGCCGAGCTGCCGCAGACGGGCGCGGGCCTGAACAGCGGCCGCGACGACAGCGGCGAAATCCTGGTCACCGGATCGCGGATCAAGCAGGACCCGAACAAGTCGGCGCTGCCGCTGCAGATCATCACGACGCAGCAGCTGGAGGAAAACGGGATCAGCAACCCCGAGCAGCTGATCGGCTTCCTGTCGGTCAACGGAACGGGTGCGGACAATCTGGCGTCGAACGCCGACGTGACCAGCGGCGCGCAGCGCGGCACGAACGGCCTGTCGGCGGCGAACCTGCGCGGGCAGGGCCCGGCCGGCACGCTGGTCCTGCTGAACGGTCGTCGCGTCGCGGCGCACGGGCTGACCGGCGGTGCCGTCGACGTGAACCAGATTCCGTTCGCCGCGCTGGAGCGGGTCGAGGTGCTGAAGGACGGCGCGTCGGCCATCTACGGCACCGACGCGGTCGGCGGCGTCATCAATTTCATCACGCGCAAGGACTATCAGGGCGTGGGGCTTCAGGGCTTCACCGATATCACCCAGCGCGGCGACGCGCCGATCTATCGCCTCAGTGCGATCGCCGGATATGGCGACATCAAGGAAAATGGCTTCAACGTCATGGCCTCGGTGTCGAAGAGCTGGAACGGCGCCTTGCAGGGTGCCGCGCGCGACTTCGTGAACGGCAACCAGCCGAACCGCGGCCTGACGATCGATACGCGCGGCACGCCGATCGCGACGGCGTTTCCGCTCAACCCCAGCGCCGCGTTCTTCCCGCGCGGTACGCTGTTGGGCGGGACGAGCGGCGCGACGCAGCTGACCAACCTGTTCATCCCGGGCACGAACATCGTCGCCAACGGCGGCATCAACGTGCTCGACCTGCCGGGCGGGGCAGGTTGCCAGACGATGGACGGCGGCCTCGCTTATGACGAGCAGCTGTGGAATGCGCCGGGCGCGCGCTTTGCCTGCGCCTGGGATACGGGCCGTGCCGCGGTGCTCCAGCAGCCGATCGAGACGCTGACCTATTTCGGGCGCGGCGTGCTGCGCATCGGCGGGCGGCACGACATCTCGCTGGAGATCACCGGGTCCGACGCGACGTCGGCCAAGCGCTTCTCGAACGCGCAGGTCAGCGGCAACACCAGCAACCTGCAGGTCGCCTACCCGCTGAACGACATCACGCGCACCACCTACAATGCGATCTACAGCCAGATCGCCGCAATCTTCCCGGCGATCGGCGCGGTCAATGACCGGACCGACGACAACATCGGCAACTACGGGAAACCGATCGCGTACCGCTGGCGGTGTATCGAGTGCGGGCCCCGCGAATACAACACGAACACCAAGACGTTCCGCGCCGCGCTGGGCTTCGAAGGCCCGCTGTTCGGCGACTGGGATTATCGCGCCGGCGCATCCTATGCGCGCAGTTCGGCGCAATCGACGCTCGGCAACGGCTATTACTACCGCGGCACGACGGCGACCAACGCGGTCGATCCCACGGCGCCGACGGCGCCCGGTGCCAGCGCGCCGGGCCTGCTCGGCCTGCTCAACAGCGGCATCATCAATCCGTTCAGCGTCGAGCAGTCGGATGCCGCGAAGGCGGGCTTGGCCGCGATATCGGCGTTCGGTGCGACGCTCTACGGCGGCAAGTACGAGGTGAAGCAGTTCGACGGATCGGTGTCGGGCGGCCTGTTCCCGATCTGGGGTCGCGAGATCAAGGCGGCGTTCGGCGTCGATTACCGTCGCGAGACCTATTCGTTCAACGGCACGCCGGCATCCGCGACCGGGCCGGTCATCTTCCTGGCCGCCTTCGACGCGGTGAATGCGCTGACGCCGAAGAACCGCAACGTGAAGGCCGCGTTCGGCGAAGTGATGATCCCGATCGGCCGTCCGCTGGAAATCACGCTTGCCGGCCGCGTCGACGATTACACGGGCTTCGGCAGCACGTTCAATCCGAAGGTGTCGGCCAAGTTCACGCCGACCGACTGGCTGATGTTCCGCGGGTCGTACAACACCGGCTTCCGCGTGCCGGCGTTCAACCAGATCTTTAACGGCGTCACCGACAGCCCGTATTCGGGCAGCGACCTGGTCGATCCGATCCGGTGCCCGACGTTCACGCCGAACACGACCGATCCCAACTGCGCCTTCATCCGCCCCGACATCCTGACCGGCGGCAATCTGAACCTCGGGCCGGAGACGACCAAGCAATTCACCGGCGGTGTCGTGTTCACCCCGTCGCGGCTGTGGTCGGCCTCGGTCGATTTCTGGAGCGTCGCGGTCGATAACACGATCACCAGCCTGACGCTGACGCAGCTGATCCAGAATGCGGCGCTGTTCCCGGAACGCTTCATCCGCGACCCGGCGACCAACGTCATCACCGACCTGGACAACCGCTTCATCAATGCCGGCGCCCGGCGGACCCAGGCGCTCGACTTCTCCGCGCGCGGCGGGTTCGAGGACGTGCTCGGCGGCCGGGTGAACTTCGGGATGGAGGGGACCTACCTGCTGAAGAAGCGCGAGAAGCTGACCCAGACCTCGGCCTATGGCCCGAGCCTGATCGGCGTCTTCACCTTCGCCGGCGATCTGGGTCTGAAGTGGAAGCACACCGCCTTCATCAACTACACGCGGCAGGATTTCGGTATCACGCTGACGCAGATCTACCGCGACGGGTATCGCAACGGCGCCCTGCCGGGCATCGCCGCGGGCACGGTGACGCGGCCGGACTACAACCGGTTCGTGCAGGAATACATCGTGTACAACCTGTCGGTCGCGTACACGGGCCTGTCGCCCGACTTCAAGATTACGGCCGGCATCCGCAACCTGTTCGACACCAAGCCGCCGTTCGCGATCACCTATGACGGCAATACCGGTGCCGGCGGGTCGTGGGAACCGCGCGTCGCCGACCCGCGGCTGCGCTCGTTCACGATCGGGGTGGATGCGAAGTTCTAAGGACGGGCGGCAAGGCGCCAGCGAAAGCTGGCGCCGAGCCTGAGCCCGAACCGGCCGGCGGCGCTAAAAGCGCCGACCGACGACGCGGCTTTGCCGCGGCGCGTGGCTAATCACTCCATCATCCCCGTTCGTGCTAAGCCTGTCGAGACGTTGTCCTTTTCTTCGTGCGGTCGCGACGACGAAGGGCAGCACTTCGACAAGCTCAGTAAGAACGGTGATGGGTGACACGCAAATGTGGGCTCACCGCCCGGTACACAACTCCCGAAAGCGCGCCGCCAGGAAGTCGATCACCACCTCCACTCGCGCCGGGCGCAGGGGGCTGGGCGGCGTCAGCAGGTGGAGCGTGATTCCCGCACTCGACCATTCGGGCAGGATTTCGACCAGGCGGCCGGCGGCGAGTTCGGGATCGACGATGAAATCGGGCAGCCGCGCGATGCCGAGGCCTGCGCACAGCGCCGGCAGCATCGCGTCGCCGTTGTCGGTGACGAGCGGCCCGGCCGGGCGCACCGCAGCTTCCTCGCCGCCGGGGCCGCGGAAGTGCCAGGCGCCGATGGCGTTGGCATAGGCGAAGCAGGCGTGGGTCGCGAGGTCGGCCGGGTGGCGCGGCGTGCCATGCGCGGCCAGGTATCTGGGTGACGCAACGACGCGGACGGTGACCGGGGCCAGCCGGCGCGCGCGCAGCGAACTGTCGGGCAGGTCGGCGATCCTCAGCGCGATGTCGAAATTGTCCGCCACGATGTCGACCCGTGCGTCCGATAGCCGCAGGTCGATCTCGATCCCCGGATGCGCCGCGATCAGGTCGGCGATGGCGTCGGCGGCGAAGCGGATGCCGAAGGTGATCGGCGCGGCGATCCTGACAAGCCCGGTCGGCGCGCGCGCAGCGTCGCGGGCGGCTTCCTCCGCGCCCTGTGCCTCGGCCAAGATACGCGCGGCACGCTCCGCCAGGGCCTGCCCGCTGTCGGTCAGCGCCAGCCGACGCGAGGTGCGGTGGAACAGCGTCGTGCCAAGCGACTGCTCCAGCCGCGCGACGCCCTTGCTGACGGTCGCCTTGCTCACCCCGATCGCGTTGGCGGCCGCGGTGAACGAGCGATGCTCGACGACGCAGGCGAACATCGCCCAGGCTTCGAAATCGGGCAGGCGCATCTCTCGTTTCCCAGTCGATATCAACGGTGCCGCATCATAACCACGAAACAATCTGTTTCCAACGTTTCCATTTACGCGACCGGCCCGTGGGCCGATATTGGTGACACCCAAGGAGTTGTCCGATGCTCGACACACGTAAGACGATCGACCGCCGCCCCTTCGAAACGCTGGGTCATGCCAACCACGGCTGGCTCGATGCGCGGCACCATTTCAGCTTCGCCAATTACCATGATCCGGCCCGCATGGGCTGGGGCGCGATCCGCGTGTGGAACGACGATGCCATCGCCGCCAACAGCGGCTTTCCGCCGCACCCGCACCGCGACATGGAAATCATCACCTACGTGCGCGCAGGCGCGATCACGCACCAGGATTCGATGGGTAACCAGGGACGCACGGGTGCGGGCGACGTGCAGGTGATGTCGGCGGGCAGCGGCGTGCGCCATGCCGAGTATAACCTGGAGGGCGAAGAGACGCGAATCTTCCAGATCTGGATCGAGCCGCGCACCAGCGGCGGCGCACCGTCGTGGGGCGCGAAGCCGTTTCCCAAGGGCGACCGGTCAGGTAGCTTCCAGACGCTCGCCAGCGGTTTCACCGACGAGATCGCGGCCGGCGCGTTGCCGATCCGGGCGGAGGCGCGCGTGCTCGGCGCGACGCTGAAGGCCGGCGAAACGCTGACCTACGACCTGGGCGCCGGCCGTCATGCCTATCTCGTCCCCGCGACGGGAGCGCTCGACATCGACGGCGAAACCATCGCCGCCCGCGACGGCGCCGCACTGGTCGGCGGTCGAACCTACACGATCACCGCCACCGACGAGGCCGAGATCGTCCTGGTCGACAGCGAGTAAACCCTTTTCGGCCCGAGGCGTTGTCCCTGCGACCTCGGGCCGCCCCATCCAGATTTAGGCCCATCCAGATTCAGGAGCGCATGTCATGGCGAAAGTCCTCGTCCTCTATTATTCGTCCTACGGCCATATCGAGCAGATGGCGGATGCCGTCGCCGAAGGCGCACGCGGCGCCGGTGCCGAGGTCGACATCCGTCGCGTCCGCGAAACCGCGCCGGACGAGGTTGCCAAGAACGCCGGATTCAAGACCGACACTGCGCACCCGGTGATGACCGACCCGAACGAGCTGGCCGACTACGACGCGATCATCGTAGGGTCACCGACCCGCTTCGGCCGCATGTCGAGCCAGATGGCGGCGTTCTGGGACACCGCCGGCGGGCTCTGGTACAAGGGCGGCCTGAACGGCAAGGTCGGCGCTGCCTTCACATCGACCGCCACCCAGCATGGCGGTCAGGAAACCACCCTGTTCAGCATCATCACCAACCTGCTGCACTTCGGCATGGTCGTGGTCGGGCTCGACTATGGCTATGAAGGCCACAGCGGCGTGAGCGAAGTCCACGGCACCACCCCCTATGGCGCATCGACGATCGCGGACGGCGACGGCAGCCGCCAGCCGAGCAGCGTCGATCTGGATGGCGCTCGCTACCAGGGGCGCCGCGTCGCCGAGGTTGCGGCGAAGCTGGTCGGCTGACCCCCTCGCGGTGGCCAGCGCAGCGTGTATAGGGCGGTGATGCTCGCAGATCGTATCATCTTCCTCGATGGCGAGGCGATCGTCCTCGACAAGCCCGCCGGCCTGCCGGTCGATTCCCCGCGCGACCGGTCGCCCAGCGTCGAGACGATGCTGGGCGACCTGACCTTCGGCTTCCACCGCCTGCCGCAGCCGGTCCACCGGATCGACCGCGACACCAGCGGTTGCCTGCTTCTGGCCCGCAATCCCGGCGCGATGAAACGCTTCGGCCAGGCGTTCGAGGCGGGCGAAGTGGCCAAGCGCTATCTCGCCGTCCTCGACGGCGTGCCGGAGGGGGAGGGCGGGCTGATCGACCTGCCGCTGACGAAGGTCAGCACGCGCGAGAGTGGCTGGCGGATGATCGGTCGCGCCGACGGCAAGGCGGCGCGCACCCACTGGTCGCTGGTCGCGGTGCAGGACGGTCGCGCGCTGGTCGAATTCCGGCCCGAAACAGGGCGGACCCATCAGTTGCGCGTTCATGCCGCGACGGGGCTCGGCTTGCCGATCGTCGGCGACCCCGTCTATGGCAGTGGGGGCGGCGAGGGCATGATGCTCCACGCCGCCAGCCTGCGCCTCGCCCGCCCCGGCAAGCCGCCGATCGAGGCGGAGGCCGACCTGCCGGCCCGCTTCGGGACGCTGGGCTTCGGCAACTAGCGATTGTCAGTCGGTCGGTTTGCCGCGCAGCGCCTTGACCGACGACCGTTTGGACTTGGTGTCCATCCGCCGCGCCTTCGCCGCCTTGCCGGGTTTCGTCGGACGTCGCGCCTTCGGGACGATCGTCGCCTCGCGAATCATCTCCAGCAGGCGCGTCAGCACATCCTCGCGGTTCATGTGCTGCGACCGCGATCCCTCGCTACGCAGCGACAGCACGCCGTCGCGCGTCATCCGGCTGCCCGCCAGCGCCGCCAGCCGACGCTTCACCGCGTCGGGCAGATTGGGGGATTGGGCCACGTCAAACCGCAGGATGACGGCGCTGTCGGTGGTGTTGACATGCTGCCCCCCGGCGCCGCTGGCCCGCGTCGCGGTATAGGTCAGTTCGTCGTCGTCGAGGGCAATCGAGCGGGTGACCGGAATGCGGGGCATGGGCCTTCGATATGGCGATTGGGCGGGTCTGTCACGCGGCTGCCCGGCGTGGCGCCGCTCACGGCGTGTCGGGCGCCGTCGCCCAGGCCTCCGCCTGTTCGACCGTGTCGAAGAAGGCGATATCCTCGCGACCGGACAGGCGGCGGATCTGGATCCTGGCCAGCGCCGAATCCGATACGAAGGCCAGCCGACGGGATCGTGCCGTGGGGTTTCGCAACATCGCGCTGAACGCGGCGACCGCGGCCTGCGACTGGATCACGATGCCGCTCGCGTCGCACACGCTGACGTGCCCGGTCGGGGGCAGGGGGCGCATCGCCCGAATGTGGTTGCCGACCGTCCGGGCGAAGGCGTGAACGTCCGTTTCGGAAAAGAATCCGCGGATCCGCAGGGATAGACATTTGCGCTCCGTGCAACTCGCGACCTCCCAGGCGGCGGCTGCGCCGATCGTTTCCGGTGAGACATCGTGGCGACGGGACATGGGGCTGCTCTTCCTGCCGAGAACGCCGGCATGTGCCATCGATAGATCGGCCGACCCTTAGAAAAAGCTAATCCACATCGCATTTGTCGCCGTCGCGGAATACCGCGCGGCGGCGCCTCTCCCCGGACGGCACCAGGCACGCTATATTCAGGCCCATGTACGATTTCACCATCACCGCCGAGTCCAAGTCAGACCTCTACCGCGATCTCGAATCCGCGCTCGACGCGTTGACCGCCGACGAGCCCGACGCGATCGCCAACATGGCCAACGTGTCCGCGCTGATCTGGCAATATCTGCCCGACCTCAACTGGGCAGGCTTCTATCGCAACGTGAACGACGAACTCGTCCTGGGGCCGTTCCAGGGCAAGGCGGCGTGCATCCGCATCCCGGTCGGCAAGGGCGTGTGCGGTGCGGCGGCGCAGACGCGCGAGACGCAACTGGTCGAAGACGTCCATGCCTTTCCGGGCCACATCGCCTGCGATGCCGCCAGCCGGTCGGAACTGGTCGTGCCGATCGTCAGCCAGGGTGAACTGATCGGCGTGCTGGATCTCGACAGCCCGTCGCCCGCCCGGTTCGATGCCGGCGATGCCGCGGGATGCGAGGCGCTGATGCGCATCCTTGCGCCGCGGCTCGCGCGTTAACCGGTCGCTGCCCCGGATCGGGATTCGATTAACCATCGTTTCGCGTTCAAAACATGGCTCCGGACGCTTATTCTCTCGTTAAGCCTTAACCTTGGTGCGGGGGCGCACCGACAGGGAGTTTTAACGATGCGCAGCCTTTGGATTGCCACGCTGACCGCGACCGCACTGGTTCCTGCGGCGGCCTTTGCCCAGTCCGTCGCCCGCAGCGGCGCAATGAGCGCGCCGGGCACGTTCGCCGGTGCGCGGGCCGGTGCCGGCGGCGCCTTCAGCCAGGCGCGCAGCGCACCGCCGATGGCGATGCCGCGCGGTGGCGGCTGGAGCGGGGTCCAGGTCCGCGGCGGTACTTGGTCGGGTCCGCGCGGCGGCGCCTGGTCGGGCGCCAACAGCCAGGCCCGCTCGGGCAGCTGGTCGCGCAGCTGGAGCGGCCCGCGGGGCACTTGGACCGGCCAGCGCTGGACCGGCGGGTCGCGTTGGGGCAACCGGATCGACGGGCGCTGGGCGGTCGGCGGCTGGGCGCCGGGCGGCTGGAGCGCGTATCGCCGTCCGACCCGCGGCTGGGTGCTGCCGAGCTACTGGTACGCGCCGAGCTACGCGATCAACGACTTTGCCTTCTATGGTCTGGGCGCGCCGCCGGTCGGCTACAGCTGGTCGCGCTACTACGACGACGCGGTGCTGGTCGACGGGCGCGGGCGCGTGTTCGACAGTGTCAGCGGGATCGACTGGAACCGCTACGACGGCGCGGTCGCCTATGACGACTATGCCTATGACGATGGCGACGCCTACTACGCCGACGGCGTGGACGATGACTACGCCCCGCGCGGTCGCGGACGCGACAACGGTGTCGGCGGCGCGGTGATCGGCGGCGTCGTTGGCGGTGTGGCCGGCAACGTCATCGCCGGCCGTGGCGATCGCCTGGCCGGCACCGTGATCGGCGCAGGCGTCGGTGCGGTCGCCGGTGCGGCGATCGATCGGGCCGAGGATCGCGGGCGCGACCGGCGCTATCACGATGAGCGGCGCCATGACGACCGCGGCACGCCCTATGGCTATCCGGGCCGCGACCTCCCGCCCCCGCCCCCGCCGGGCGCCTATCCGCCCCCGCCGCCGCCTCCGGGCATGTTGCCCCCGCCGCCGGTCGTCCATTATGGTGGCGGCTATGCCGGCGGGTACGAAACCCGCGTCTACAGCTCGGGCGGGTACGGCTATTATGGCGGTACCACGACGACCGTCACGGTGATGCCGACGACCACCGAAACGGTCGAGACGATTACCTACTACGACAACGTCCAGACCCCGCGACACGTCTATCGCAAGCCGAGGGCGGTGGTGCGCCACTACCGCGCGCCGACGAAGATCCTCCAGCGTTCGAAGATCCTGAGTCGCTGACCGGATCGGGTGGGGTCGGGCAGGTGCCCGGCCCACCCCATCCTCTGGGGCCAGCGCTCACGAGGTCTTCGGAATAGGACAGCTAGGCAAACCTCCGTTCGCCCTAAGCCTGTCGAAGGGCTGTTCTTCTTCGAGCGGCATAGTGTGACACGAAGGAAAGGGCAGGGCTTCGACAAGCTCAGCCCGAACGGGGGGAGGGAGGAGGGCTCGCGCCCCTCAACTCACCCGGTCGATATCCTCACGGCTGAGCGATCCCGGGATCAGCATAATCGGCACGCTCAGCGCGCCTGCGTCCGTCCCTGCGAAGTGGCTGACCAGCGGCCCCGGCGCGCCGCTAGACGCAGCACCCAATACCAGAGCGGCGATCTCGGGATTGGCGTCGATCATCTCGCGGACGATCTTCGGCCCGTCGCCCTGGCGCACCACGATCGACGGCGTCACGCCCGATTCCGCCAGTAGCGTGCCGGCAGCCCCCGCGACGACCGCTTCGGCATGCAGCCGCGCCTCGTCCTCGATCGTCGCCTGAACGCCGCCCCACTGGACGAATTCGGACGGCGGGATCAGCGCCAGGATCTCGACCCCGCCGCCGGTCTTCACCGCGCGCCGCGCCGCGAAGCGCAGGGCATTTTCTGCCTCGGGACTGTCATCGACCACGACCAGATAGGTCCGCATTGCACACATCCCCCGCCTTTTCGGCCTCTACGTGCCGTCTGCGGAGGGGCAACGCAAGCGCCGGCCCCGAGAAGCGGCCTTGACCGCAGGCGGTGCGTTCGCAAGAGAGGGCGCCCTAACGGAAACAGGACCCGTCATGGCGATCGATCTGAAAATGCCCGCGCTTTCCCCGACGATGGAGGAAGGCACGCTCGCCAAGTGGCTGGTCAAGGAAGGCGACGTCGTAAAGGCGGGCGACCTGCTCGCCGAGATCGAGACCGACAAGGCGACGATGGAATTCGAGGCGGTCGATGAAGGTACCATCGCCAGCATCCTGGTCGCCGAGGGTACGGACGGCGTGAAGGTCGGCACTGTCATCGCGACGATCGCCGCCGAGGGCGAGGATGCGTCCGCCGCACCGGCGGCGAAGGCCGAAGCCCCCAAGGCGGAAGAAACGCCCGCCGAAGCGCCCAAGGCTGCGGCGCCCGCGCCGAGCCCGACGCCGACGCCGACGCCGGCTCAGGCCCCCGCCGCCTCGGGCGACCGCGTAAAGGCATCGCCGCTTGCGCGCCGCATGGCGGCGGAGAAGGGCGTCGAGCTGTCGGGCGTCACCGGCTCGGGTCCGAACGGGCGGATCGTGAAGGCCGACATAGAGAGCGCGAAGGCCGGCGCCGCTCCGGCGAAGGCCGCCGAAAGTGCCCCGACCCCGGCGCCGACCGCCAGCGAAGCGCCTGCCGCCGCTGCCCCCGCGGCCCCGGCCAAGGTCTGGTGGGACGAGAGCATCCCGCACGAGGTCGAGAAGCTCACCAACATCCGCAAGACCATCGCGCGTCGCCTGACCGAATCGAAACAGACCGTCCCGCACATCTATCTGACGGTCGACATCCGCCTCGATGCGCTGCTGAAGCTGCGCGCCGACCTGAACAAGGCGCTCGACGCGCGCGGCGTGAAGCTGTCGGTCAACGACCTGCTGATCAAGGCGCTGGGCGTGGCGCTCGACGCGACGCCCAAGTGCAACGTCACCTTCACCGGCGATTCGCTGGTCAGCTACAAGCGCGCCGACGTTTCGGTCGCGGTGTCGACCCCGACCGGGCTCATCACCCCGATCATCCGCGACGCCGCCAACGCCTCGCCGTCGAGCATCTCGACGCAGATGAAGGAGCTTGCCGGCCGCGCCAAGGAAGGGAAGCTGAAGCCGGAGGAATATCAGGGCGGCACCGCGTCGCTCAGCAACATGGGCATGTTCGGCATCAAGCAGTTCGAAGCCGTCATCAACCCGCCGCAGGGCATGATCATGGCGATCGGCGCAGGCGAAAAGCGGCCGTACATCGTTGACGACGCGCTGGGCGTCGCGACCGTCATGTCGGCGACCGGCAGCTTCGACCACCGCGCGATCGACGGCGCGGACGGCGCGCAGCTGATGAAGGCGTTCAAGGAGCTGGTCGAATCACCGCTCGGCATGATCGCCTGAGCCGAGGGAGCGGACAGGTGCCAAAGCGCACGCTGATCGAACTCTTCTTCATCGGGACCGGGCTGGCCGCGACGGTGGCGATCGTCTCCGTCGCGGCCTGGGCCTACCCCCTCGCGCGGCGCGAGATCGAGGTCAGTGGCTGGGTGATCGCGGTCATCATCCTGTTGATCGGTATCGGCCCCATCCGCCGCGCATGGCGACAGGATCGCACTCATGGCTGAGCCTATCCGGACCCTTCAGACCCCGCCGGCGCAACAACCCGCTATCCGCGTGACGACGATGCCGGCGGATGCCAATCCGTACGGCGATATCTTCGGCGGCTGGCTGATGAGCCAGATGGACATGGCCGCCGGCCTGGTCGCATCGCGCCACGCGCACGGCCGTGCGGTGACGATCGCGGTCGAGGGCATGAAATTCCACGCGCCGGTCGCGGTCGGTGACGAAGTGTCGGTCTATGCCGATCTGGTAAAGGTCGGCCGCACATCGATGACGATCGACGTCCAGGCCTGGCGCCGCGGCCGCCATGTCGAGGAAAGCTGCCTCGTCACCCAGGCACAGTTCGTGTTCGTCGCGATCGACGCGGACCGCAAACCGCGTCCGATCGCGGGATGATCCCCTGGCTCGCGTATCCGGTCGCGATCGGGGCGGCGGTGCCGACGACGCTGGTCGTGCTGGCGCTCTGGATGCTGCGCGCGGCGGTGGTCGATCATGACAGCGTCGACAGTGTCTTCCTGCCGATGGTTTTCCTGTTGGTCCCGCTGATCTTTTTCGTCTCGATCGCCGGGAACGTCGTCGGCGTGCTGGTCGGGCAGATCGCGAGCATCGTCGCGCCGATGGCCGCACGGCTCGTCGCGGTGTTGGCCGCGGGTGTGGTCTGTGCCGCCGCCTGCGTCTGGAGCCAGCGCGGCACCTTCGGGCGCCGATCCAATCCGGTGTCTGCCAGTGCGGTCGTGCTGCTGGCGGTCGCCGACATGCTCATTCTCGCCGGCGGGCTCAGCCTGTTGCCCGGCAAATCCAATCTCTGAACGGGAGTCTGAAACGACATGGCCGAAACCTATGACCTGATCGTGCTGGGCTCCGGCCCGGGCGGCTATGTCGCGGCGATCCGCGGGAGCCAGTTGGGGCTGAAGGTCGCGATCGTCGAGCGCGAACTGCTTGGCGGCATCTGCCTCAACTGGGGCTGCATTCCGACCAAGGCGCTGCTGCGCTCGGCCGAGATCCTGCATTACATGCAGCATGCCAAGGATTACGGGCTGAAGGCTGACAACATCTCGGCCGACCTCGACGCGGTGGTCAAGCGCTCGCGCGGTGTCTCGAAGCAGCTCAATCAGGGCGTCACGCACCTGATGAAGAAGAACAAGATCGCGGTGCACATGGGCACCGGCAAGCTGACGGGGAAGGGGAAGCTCAGCGTCACCGACAAGGACGGCAAGACGACCGAGCTGACCGCGAAGAACATCATCGTGGCTACCGGCGCGCGCGCGCGCGACCTGCCGAACCTGCCGGCCGACGGCAAGCGTGTCTGGACCTATCGTCACGCGATGGTGCCACCTGAGATGCCGACCAAGCTGCTGGTCATCGGATCGGGCGCCATCGGGATCGAATTCGCCAGCTTCTATAACGATATGGGCGCCGACGTGACGGTCGTCGAAATGATGGACCGCATCGTGCCGGTCGAGGATGCCGACGTGTCCGCCTTCCTCGAAAAGGCGCTCAAGAAGCAGGGGATGACCATCCTGACCGGCGCTAGCGTGTCGGACCTCAAGGCGACCGACACGGGCGTCACCGCCAAGCTGAAGGACAAGGCGGGCAAGGAAACCGCGGCGGAGTTCAGCCACGTCATCGTCGCGATCGGCATCGTGCCGAACACCGCCGACATCGGCCTGAAGGAACTGGGCGTCGCAATCGACGACCGCGGCTTCCTGAAGACCGACGCGATGTGCCGGACCAATGTCGAGGGGGTCTGGGCGATCGGCGACATCACCGCCCCGCCGTGGCTCGCGCACAAGGCCAGCCACGAAGGCGTAATCGCGGCCGAAGCCATCGCCGGCGGCCATCCGCATGCGATGGACCCGAAAAACATCCCGGGCTGCACCTATTGCCATCCGCAGGTCGCCAGTGTCGGCCTGACCGAAGCTAAGGCGAAGGAAGCCGGTTACGAGCTGAAGGTCGGCACCTTTCCGTTCATCGGCAACGGCAAGGCGATCGCGCTGGGCGAGGCGGAAGGCTTCATCAAGACGGTGTTCGACGCCAAGACCGGCGAACTGCTGGGCGCGCACATGGTCGGCGCGGAAGTGACCGAGCTGATCCAAGGCTACACCGTCGGCAAGACGCTGGAGACGACCGAGGCCGAGCTGATGGAGACGGTCTTCCCGCACCCGACGCTCAGCGAGATGATGCACGAGAGCGTGTTGGCGGCGTACGGACGGGCGCTGCATATCTGATGCGGGCGGCCTGCGATGTGCTCCGGCCGATCGCAGGCTTGCCGCGGCGCGCAGCGGTGGTGGCGAAGCCGCCACCGTTATACGGCGTGGCGCGGTACACATCGCTCCGAACTGGACAATTCACTGATGATCCGCCGCCTCGTCGCCGCTGCCTGCGTATGTCTCCTCACGGCCGCCGCTGACCCGCCACTCGACCACGCATCCGATGCCCGCGCGCTGGATCGGCTGATCGTCGAGAATTACGCCTATATCGATCGTCTGCCCGGCGGGCGTCTGCCTGATTCTCCAGCCCTCGCCGCGGAACGCGACGCCGTCCGCAGTGGCGAGGCGCTGCTGCATTATGCCGAGGATCGGATCGCGAGCCTGGCGGACCACCATGCGATCACGGGCCAGTCGTTCAGGGACAGCTGGGCACTGGTGCCGAGTTTTACGGATGTATGGGTCGTGCGCGATGGCGACGGCTATGTCATCGACGCGGTCCGCGATCGCAGTCCGGCGGCCGAGGCGGGGATCCACGCCGGAGACCGCCTGGTCGCGGTCGGCGGACGCCCGGTCGCCGACGCTGTCACCGGCTTCTGGGATCGCTTGGGCCTGACCGAGACTCCGCAGCGTGCCGACTATGCTGTCCGGGTGCTTGTGGCGGGACGTCGCGATGGACCGCGACGGTTGATCGTCGAACGAAATGCCGTGCGGCGGGAGCTGACGCTTGACAGCCTCTATACCCGGACGCGCTCGGGTCCTCCGGTGATCGTCGATCGCACGGGCCGTACGAGCACGCTACGCTTCAACGACAGCCTGGGCGATTCAGCGACGATCGCGGCCTTCGACACGGCCATGGCTGCGGTGCCGCCGGGGGATCGGCTGGTGCTGGACCTGACCGATACGGGGTCGGGCGGTAATACTAGCGTCGCGCGGGCCGTCATGGGATGGTTTGTCGACCGGCCGACCGGTTATCAAGTGCATACCCTGCCGGTCGAGGAGCGCGAAACCGGCATCGCTCGCCAGTGGATCGAGCAGGTCCTGCCGCGCGCCGGCAAGCGCTGGCGCGGCCACGTGTCCGCGCGGGTGGGCCGATGGACCGGCAGCATGGGCGAGGGAATGGCGATCGGCCTGGACGCAATCGGCGTTCCAGTGATGGGAACGCGGATGGCGGGACTGCTCGGCGCGGTCTATGATTTCACGCTGCCCGCCAGCGGGTTGCGGGTCAAGTTTCCGGCCGAACGCCTGTCGTCGGTGTCCGGGGTGCCGCGTGAGGATTTCGTCCCAAAGCCGGAACCGTCCGACCGCCGCCGGCCCCATTGACGGCATCCCGCGACGCGACGCGGTGGTTTGACGCCGGTGCGGCCTATTCGGCGTCCGACCGGGCGATTGCCGCGTAATAGCGTGCCGCCCGTTCGCGGCTGACGGCGATCCATGCGCCGGCTCCGATCGGCAGGTTGTCGTTCGCCGCGCGCCGCGCCCAGTCGCGCAGAATCAGAGGCAGGCTGCGGCGCAGGGGCGGGCGGGCGGGGCAGGGCGGACAGGCCATGGCCGCTTCCATGCCCCGCGACCCGTTTCGAGGCGGTTAAGCCCCTGACCCGGCAGAGCGCCCCGGTTGACCGAAAGCACCCATCTGCGTATAGGCGCCTCCGTCCCGGTCGATGGCCGCGGGGGTGATTCCGCCCGTGCGAGCATAACCGGGACAGAGCTGAACGTTGCTGGAGACTGACGGGGCCCGGGGGGCATGTGCTTCCCACGGCCCTTTACGGCGTTTCGAGAAACATCAAGGGCTCCAGCAAAGTAACCGCCGGAATTCGCCGGTAAACACAAAGGTGAAGGGCTTCATGCCAACGATCAACCAGCTGATCCGCAAGGGTCGCGAACCGCAGAAGGCCAAGTCGAAGGTCCCTGCGATGGAGCAGAACCCGCAGAAGCGCGGCGTCTGCACGCGCGTCTACACGACGACTCCGAAGAAGCCGAACTCGGCGCTCCGCAAGGTCGCCAAGGTCCGTCTGACCAACCAGCGCGAAGTCATCTCGTACATCCCGGGCGAAGGCCACAACCTGCAGGAGCACTCGGTCGTGCTCATCCGCGGCGGCCGTGTGCGCGATCTTCCCGGCGTTCGTTACCACGTCCTGCGCGGCGTGCTCGATACGCAGGGTGTGAAGAACCGCAAGCAGAGCCGTTCGAAGTACGGCGCAAAGCGTCCGAAGTAAGCCGGTCGGCTAGCTAGCCGACCCTCGCATGGCTGAAGTTTGAAGGAAGAAATCAATGGCTCGTCGTCGTCGTCCCGAGAAGCGGGAAATTCTGCCGGACCCCAAGTTCGGTGATGAGGTTCTGTCCAAGTTCATGAACAGCGTGATGCTGGACGGCAAGAAGGCCGTCGCGGAAGGCATCGTGTATTCGGCGATGGAAACCGTCGAAACGCGTGCGAAGAAGGACCCGCTCGGCGTGTTCCATGACGCGCTGAACAACATCAAGCCCGGCATCGAAGTCCGCAGCCGCCGCGTCGGCGGCGCGACTTACCAGGTCCCGGTCGAGGTGCGCCCCGAGCGCGCCCAGGCGCTGGCCATCCGCTGGCTGATCACTGCGGCCCGCAACCGCAGCGAGCACACCATGTCGGCGCGCCTGTCGGGCGAACTGCTCGACGCGTCGAACAACCGCGGCAATGCGGTCAAGAAGCGCGAAGACACGCACCGCATGGCGGAAGCGAACCGCGCGTTCAGCCACTACCGCTGGTAATTTAGGTTACTATATGGGTGGAAGCGCTCCGGCGCCTCCACCCAATACCGTTCGCCCTGAGCTTGTCGAAGGGCTGCACTTCTTCCGAAGTGAAGAAGGAAGGACAGGGCTTCGACAAGCTCAGCCCGAACGGGTTGGGACTCGGAGCCCTCATACGCATTTAGCCCGCCGCACAGTCGGCACAGGAGTGAACGATCATGGCCCGCAGCCATCCGCTCGAGCGTTACCGCAATATCGGCATCATGGCGCACATCGACGCCGGCAAGACGACGACGACCGAGCGCATCCTTTATTACACCGGCAAGTCTTACAAGATCGGCGAAGTGCATGAAGGCACCGCGACGATGGACTGGATGGAGCAGGAGCAGGAGCGCGGGATCACGATCACGTCGGCTGCCACCACCTGCAAGTGGAAGGCCGAGGACGGTCAGGGCGAAGAGCATCTGATCAACATCATCGATACCCCGGGCCACGTCGACTTCACGATCGAAGTCGAGCGTTCGCTGCGCGTGCTCGACGGTGCGGTCGCGTGCTTCGACGGCGTTGCCGGTGTCGAGCCGCAGTCGGAAACCGTGTGGCGTCAGGCGGACAAGTACAAGGTTCCGCGGATGTGCTTCGTCAACAAGCTCGACCGCACCGGTGCCGATTTCTACTATTGCGTCGACACGATCGTCGATCGCCTGGGTGCCCGCCCGGCCGTGCTGTACCTGCCGATCGGCATGGAAGGCGGCTTCAAGGGCCTGGTCGATCTGGTCAACAATCGCGCGATCATCTGGCTGGAAGAGTCGCTGGGCGCGAAGTTCGAATATCAGGACATCCCGGCGGACCTCGCCGAGAAGGCCGCGAAGTATCGCAGCGACCTGATCGAAATGGCGGTCGAGCAGGACGACGCCGCCATGGAATCGTACCTGGAAGGCACCGAGCCGACCGTGGCCGAGCTGAAGGCGCTGATCCGCAAGGGCACGCTGGCGATGGAATTCGTGCCGATCGTCTGCGGCTCGGCCTTCAAGAACAAGGGCGTTCAGCCGCTGCTCGACGCGGTGGTCGACTATCTGCCGTCGCCGCTCGACATCCCGGACGTTCAGGGCGTGAAGCTCGACGGCGAGACCCCGGATTCGCGTCCGGCGTCAGACGACGCGCCGCTGTCGCTGCTCGCGTTCAAGATCATGAACGATCCGTTCGTCGGCTCGCTCACCTTCGCCCGCATCTATTCGGGCACCCTGACCAAGGGTGGCTACCTGAACTCGGTAAAGGACAAGAAGGAAAAGATCGGCCGTATGCTCCTCATGCACGCGAACTCGCGTGAGGACATCGACGAGGCGCGTGCCGGTGACATCGTCGCCATCGCGGGCCTGAAGGAAACGACGACCGGCGACACGCTGTGCGATCCGGCGCATCCGATCATCCTGGAGCGCATGGAGTTCCCGGAACCGGTCATCGAGCTGTCGGTGGAGCCGAAGACCAAGGCCGACCAGGAAAAGATGGGCATCGCGCTCAACCGCCTGGCTGCCGAGGATCCCTCGTTCCGCGTGTCGACCGATCACGAATCGGGCCAGACGATCATCAAGGGGATGGGCGAACTCCACCTCGAGATCCTCGTCGATCGCATGAAGCGCGAGTTCAAGGTCGAGGCGAACGTCGGTGCGCCGCAGGTGGCATATCGCGAATATCTGAAGAAGCCGGTCGACGTCGACTACACGCATAAGAAGCAGTCGGGTGGTACCGGCCAGTTCGGTCGCGTGAAGGTGAAGCTGACGCCGGGCGAGCGCGGTGCGGGCATCGTTTTCAAGGACGAGATCAAGGGCGGTAATATTCCCAAGGAATATATCCCCGCGATCGAAAAGGGCTTCCGCGAGACGGCCGCCACGGGTTCGCTGGTCGGCTTCCCGATCATCGATTTCGACATCGTCCTGTACGACGGCGCGTACCACGACGTCGATTCGTCGGCGCTGGCGTTCGAAATCACCGCGCGCGGTGCGATGCGTGAAGCCGCCCAGAAGGCCGGCATCACGCTGCTGGAGCCGGTGATGAAGGTCGAAGTCATCACCCCGGAAGACTATCTGGGCGACGTCATCGGCGACATGAACAGCCGCCGTGGCCAGATCCAGGGCACCGACACGCGCGGCAACGCGCAGGCGGTGACGGCAATGGTCCCGCTGGCGAACATGTTCGGCTATGTGAACTCGCTGCGGTCGTTCACGCAGGGCCGCGCGAACTACTCGATGCAGTTCTCGCACTATGACGAGGTTCCGCAGAACGTCGCCGACGAGGTGAAGGCCAAGCTGGCCTAAGGCGCACGGGGCCAAGGCGACTTGGCCCCGAGACGCCGAAAGGCCGGCCGGCCGTGGCGACGCCACGGTCCGACGACAGCGGATTAACTCCGCTGTCGGCCCTTCCATCGGGGAGGGGGCTGGAAATCAATCGAATCCCTCGCTAAGGGGCCGCGTCCAGCACGCGGCACCGCTCGCGAACAAGACAATTCAGACCAGAAGGTAGGAAACAATGGCCAAGGCAAAATTCGAGCGGAACAAGCCGCACCTGAACATCGGCACCATCGGTCACGTCGACCATGGCAAGACGTCGCTGACCGCCGCGATCACCAAGATCCTGGCAGAGAACGTTGCCGGCAACGCCGCCGTCGACTTCGCGAACATCGACAAGGCGCCGGAAGAGCGTGAGCGCGGCATCACCATCTCGACCGCGCACGTCGAGTACGAGACCGACGCGCGTCACTATGCGCACGTCGACTGCCCAGGCCACGCCGACTATGTGAAGAACATGATCACCGGTGCCGCCCAGATGGACGGCGCGATCCTGGTCGTCGCCGCGACCGACGGTCCGATGCCGCAGACCAAGGAGCACATCCTGCTCGCGCGTCAGGTCGGCGTGCCGACGATGGTCGTCTTCCTCAACAAGTGCGACCTGGTCGACGACGAGGAAATCCTCGAGCTGGTCGAAATGGAAGTCCGCGAAGAGCTCAGCAAGCGCGAGTTCGACGGCGACAACATTCCGATCATCCGTGGCTCGGCGACCGCCGCCCTCAACGGCACCGACGACAAGCTGGGCAAGGACGCCGTCCTGGCCCTGATGGCCGCCGTCGACGAATCGATCCCGCAGCCGGATCGTCCGCTCGACAAGCCGTTCATGATGCCGATCGAAGACGTGTTCTCGATCTCGGGCCGCGGCACCGTCGTGACCGGCCGCGTCGAGACCGGCATCGTCAAGGTCGGTGAGGAAGTCGAGATCGTCGGCATCCAGGACACTGTCCGCAAGACCACTGTCACGGGCGTCGAAATGTTCCGCAAGCTGCTCGACCAGGGCCAGGCCGGCGACAACATCGGCGCGCTGATCCGCGGCGTGGGCCGTGAAGAAGTCGAGCGTGGCCAGGTTCTGGCCAAGCCGGGTTCGATCAAGCCGCACACCGACTTCAAGTCGGAAGTGTACGTGCTGTCGAAGGACGAGGGTGGTCGTCACACGCCGTTCTTCGCCAACTATCGCCCGCAGTTCTACTTCCGTACGACCGACGTGACCGGCACGATCGAGCTGCCGGAAGGCACCGAGATGGTGATGCCGGGCGACAACGTCGCTCTCGGCATCAAGCTGATCGCGCCGATCGCCATGGACGTGGGCCAGCGCTTCACGATCCGCGAAGGCGGCCGCACCGTCGGTGCAGGCGTCGTGGCGACGATCGAGAAGTAAGCTTCGCCCGAAAGGGCTGAGTTCGAAGAGCCCGGCTTCCCCAAGGGGAGGCCGGGCTTTTTTCGTTCTGGGGCGGGTAAGGGGCGTGTGGTTGGGCGGACGCTTCGTTTAGGGGCGGGGAAGGGACGTGCTCTCCTGCCGACGCAGGGAAGCGATGCGCGCGGCGTAACCCCACCCGTCCGTCACCCCGGCGAAGGCCGGGGTCCACCGCGCCGCGACGGACTCCGCAGAGGCTCAAGTCCTTCCACGAGCCTCCCGATGGACCCCGGCCTTCGCCGGGATGACGGATGGGGGGAGGGGTGGGGCGCGACTCCCTCCTTTCGTGCTGAGCTTGTCGAAGCACCGTACTACGATACAGTTGCTATGGCCTTGCGGCACGAAGACCGGTGCTTAGACAGGCTCAGCACGAACGGGGAAGGCACATGGCGAAGACGGCACATCGATGGGCGTCTGCCATCGTGAGCGCGACCCTTGCGGCGTGCCAGCCCGCCCCGCCGCCACCACCGCCCGCAAACGTCAGCTTCGACGGCCTGCCCGTCACCGGCACCCGAGCCTTTGCCGAGCAGCTCGGCTTCACGCCGTGCATCGATACCGGCAGCGCACTGCGGTGCCGCCGTGGTGGCGTCACGATCCTCGGGGCCGGGCCGTATCAGGGCGCGGTCGATGTCGCGAGGCGGCAGGCGGCCGGCTTCTCCCAGCTCACGCTGTGGCACGATACCGATCAGTCGGCGCTGTTCGCTGTCGTGGAGGCGCTGGGCATCCGGGGTTGGCAGCGGTGCCGGACGGGTTCGGAAAACCAGGGCGACCAGGAAATCTGGACGAAGGCCGGAGCGCGGGTCCGCTTCTCGATGGACCTGAGCTACTGGGGCAAGCGCCGCCTGCGCGTCCTGCCCGAAGCGGGGCAGGCGACCGGAAAATGCTGGTGATGCGCGCGGGCACTCGTCGCTTTTTCGTGTCCCGGGGTTGATCCCGTCCTGACTCGCCTGTAAGGGCCCGCGTCTCAGTTAGGTTCAACAGCAAGAACCCCGGCAACGGGGTCCGCTCTTTCGCATCGGTAGGGTACATGGACAACAATATCCGCATTCGTCTGAAGGCGTTCGACCACCGCGTGCTCGATGCCGCGACCGGCGAGATCGCCGACACCGCGCGCCGCACCGGCGCTCTGATCCGTGGTCCGATCCCGCTTCCGACCAAGATCGAGAAGTTCACGGTCAACCGTGGTCCCCACATCGACAAGAAGAGCCGCGAGCAGTTCGAGGTGCGCACGTACAAGCGTATGCTCGACATCGTGCAGCCGACCGCCAACACGGTCGACGCGCTGATGAAGCTCGACCTGGCCGCCGGCGTCGACGTCGAGATCAAGCTGGCATAATTCCACGCCGCCTTGTCCATCCCGGGCATGGCGGTGAAGCGGGGTGGTCCTGTTGACGGAAGCGGTCGCTTCCCCTAAGGGGCCATCTCCCGCCGCGGGTTTACCCGCTGCGTGCTGAGAATCGCTTCGGCGATCCTCACGAAAGCAGGGATACCGGCCAGTCACCGACTGGCGCCTGAGTCCCCGTCTTTCGCTTTATGACGAAGCGAAAACGCTGGCCCTGACGGGGGCACTTGGAATTGGGCTGGCCCTTCGACGTAGTCGGGGGGTCTTTTCGTTGGCACGCTCCCGGGAACGGGAGCCTCTGTTTGGAAGGAATACGCATCATGCGCACAGGCGTGATCGCGAAGAAGTTGGGCATGACCCGGCTGTTTCAGGACGATGGGCGCCACGTGCCCGTGACCGTCCTGCAGCTCGATGGTCTCCAGGTCGTCGCACGCAAGGAAAACGACCGTGACGGTTATGTCGCGGTGCAGCTGGGCGCGGGCAGCGCCAAGGCCAAGAATGTCGCCAAGCCGCAGCGCGGCATGTTCGGCAAGGCCGAGGTCGAGCCCAAGGCGATCCTGGCGGAATTCCGCGTGACCGAGGATAACCTGCTCGACGTCGGTGCCGAGATTTCGGCAGAACATTACATCGCCGGCCAGATGGTCGACGTCCAGGGCACGACCCAGGGCAAGGGCTTCGCCGGTGCCATGAAGCGCTGGGGCTTCGGCGGTCTGCGCGCGACGCACGGCGTGTCGGTCTCGCACCGTTCGCACGGTTCGACCGGTAACCGCCAGGACCCGGGCCGCGTCTTCAAGAACAAGAAGATGGCCGGCCACATGGGCGCCCGCACCCGCACCCAGCAGAACCTCGAGATCGTCTCGACGGATGCAGAGCGCGGCCTGATCTTCGTGAAGGGCTCGGTGCCCGGCTCGAAGGGTGGCTGGCTGCTCGTCAAGGACTCGGTCAAGCTGAAGCCGAACCAGGACGCGCCGCGTCCGGCCGGCCTGAAGCAGGCCGCCAACACCAATACCGCTGACGCTGCTACGGCAACGCCCGCGACCGACGGCCAGGAGGGCTGAACGTGAAGGTCAAGGTTCAATCCTTCGCCGGTACGAATGCGGCAGATGTCGAGCTGAACGACGAGGTCTTCGGCCTCGAACCGCGCGCCGACATTCTGCACCGCGTCGTCACCTGGCAGCTCGAGAAGCGTCGCGCGACCGCGCGTGGCACTCGCGAGCGTTCGGACGTCGCTCGCACCGGCAAGAAGCTCGGTCGTCAGAAGGGCGGCGGTGTCGCCCGTCACGGTGATCGCCGCGCTCCGGTGTTCGTCGGTGGTGGTAAGGCGCACGGTGCGCGTGTTCGCGACTTCAATCCGTCGCTGAACAAGAAGATTCGCGCACTCGGCCTGAAGATGGCTCTGTCGAGCCATGCCAAGGCGGGCACGCTGGTCGTCATGGACACGCTGAACGTCGACGGCAACAAGACCAAGACGCTCAAGGGCGACCTCGCGAAGCTCGGCTTCGGCAAGACCGCGCTGGTCATCGATGGCGATGCCGTCGAGACGAGCTTCGCTCTGGCCGCGGGCAACCTGCGCGAAGTCAGCATCCTACCGGCCGTGGGCGCCAACGTCTACGACATCCTGAAGCATGACACGCTGGTGCTGACCCGCGCCGCTGTCGAGAAGCTGGAGGCGCGCTTCAATGGCTAAGCCGCAGAAAGCCGCGGTCGCGAACCGCCACTACGACGTCATCCTGGCGCCGCACATCACCGAGAAGTCGACGCTGATCAGCGAAGCCAATGCGGTGGTGTTCAAGGTCGCCAACGACGCATCGAAGCCTGAGATCAAAGCTGCCGTCGAGGCGCTGTTCAACGTCACCGTCACCGGTGTGAACACGCTGGTCCAGAAGGGCAAGACGAAGCGCTGGAAGGGCACGCCCTACAGCCGCAGCGACATGAAGAAGGCGATTGTCACGCTGAAGGACGGCGACTCGATCGACGTCACCACGGGGGTCTGAGGGTCATGGCACTCAAGAATTACAACCCCACTTCGCCCGGCGTCCGCGGCCTGATCCTGGTCGACCGCTCGGCGCTGTGGAAGGGCCGTCCGGTCAAGGCGCTCACCGAGGGCAAGACCAAGACGGGTGGCCGCAACAACAAGGGCCATGTGACCTCGCGCGGCATCGCCGGCGGTCACAAGCAGCGCTATCGCATCATCGACTTCAAGCGTCGTACGTGGGATATCGAAGGCACCGTCGAGCGGATCGAATATGATCCCAACCGCACCGCGTTCATCGCGCTGGTGTCGTACGGCGACGCGGCGGACCAGGCCTACATCATCGCTCCCCAGCGCCTCGGCGTCGGTGACAAGGTGATCGCGGGCAAGAAGACCGACGTGAAGCCGGGCAACGCGATGGAGCTGGGCTCGGTGCCGGTCGGCACGATCGTCCACAACGTCGAGATGAAGCCGGGCAAGGGCGGCCAGATCGCCCGTTCGGCAGGCACGTACGTTCAGGTCGTCGGTCGTGATCGCGGCATGGTCATCGTCCGTCTGAACTCGGGCGAGCAGCGCTACATCCACGCCAACTGCATGGCGACGATCGGTGCGGTGTCCAACCCCGACAACCAGAACCAGAACCTCGGCAAGGCCGGCCGCAATCGCTGGCTGGGCAAGCGCCCGCTGACCCGCGGCGTCGCCAAGAACCCGGTCGACCACCCGCACGGCGGTGGTGAAGGCCGGACCTCGGGCGGCCGTCATCCGGTCACCCCGTGGGGCAAGCCGACGAAGGGTGCGCGCACCCGTCACAACAAGGCGACGGACAAGATGATCATCCGCAGCCGCCACGCGAGGAAGAAGTAATGGCTCGCTCCGTCTGGAAGGGTCCGTTCGTGGACCTGAACCTTCTGAAGAAGGCAGAGGCCGCTCAGGACGCCGGCACCCGTGCCGGTGCGATCAAGACCTGGTCGCGTCGTTCCACCATCCTGCCGCAGTTCGTCGGCCTGACCTTCAGCGTCTACAACGGCCGCAAGCACGTGCCGGTGTCGGTGAACGAGGACATGGTTGGCATGAAGCTCGGTGAGTTTGCGCCGACCCGGTTCTTCCCGGGCCATGCCGCTGACAAGAAGGGCAAGCGCTGATGTCTAAGGATAAGGCTCCCCGTCGCGTCGCCGACAACGAAGCGCTGTCGGTCGGCACGCAGATCCGCGGTTCGGCGCAGAAGCTGAACCTGGTCGCCGGGCTGATCCGCGGCCGCAAGGTCGGTGACGCGCTGAACATCCTCGCCTTCTCGAAGAAGGCGATGGCTGTCGATGCGCGCAAGGTGCTCGCCTCCGCGATCGCCAACGCCGAGAACAACCACAACCTGGACGTCGACGCCCTCGTCGTCGCCGAGGCGTCGGTCGGCAAGTCGATCACCATGAAGCGCTTCGCGACGCGCGGCCGTGGCAAGTCCACCCGCATCCTGAAGCCGTTCAGCCGTCTGCGCATCGTCGTGCGCGAGCAGGAAGAAGCGTAATGGGTCACAAGAGCAACCCCATCGGTCTGCGTCTGCAGATCAACCGCACCTGGGATAGCCGCTGGTTCGCAGAGGGCGCCGATTACGGTCGCCTGCTGCTCGAGGATCTCAAAATCCGCCAGTATATCCTGAAGACGCTGCCGCAGGCCGCGATCTCGAAGGTGGTGATCGAGCGTCCGGCAAAGCTGGCGCGTATTTCGATCTATGCGGCCCGTCCCGGTGTCATCATCGGCAAGAAGGGCAGCGACATCGAGAAGCTGCGCAAGACGCTGAACGGCATGACCTCTTCGGAAGTCTCGCTGAACATCGTCGAGATCCGCAAGCCGGAAATCGATGCCAAGCTCGTCGCGCAGGGCATCGCCGACCAGCTCGAGCGTCGTATCGCCTTCCGCCGCGCCATGAAGCGTGCGGTGCAGTCGGCGATGCGTCTGGGTGCCGACGGCATCAAGGTGATGTGCGGTGGCCGCCTGGGCGGTGCCGAGATCGCGCGGACCGAGAGCTATCGTGAAGGCCGCGTGCCGCTGCATACGCTGCGTGCGCACCTCGACTATGCAGAAGCGCAGGCGCACACCGCCTACGGCGTCTGCGGCGTGAAGGTCTGGATCTTCAAGGGCGAGATCCTGGGTCACGACCCGCTCGCGCAGGAGCGGCTGATGATGGAAGCGCAGACCTCGGGCGTCCGCCCGATGCGCGACGATCGCCGGAACTAAGGGCTAGATCATGCTGCAACCGAAAAAGACCAAGTTCCGCAAGCAGTTCAAGGGCCGCATCCATGGTGTGGCCAAGGGCGGCACGGACCTGAACTTCGGCTCGTACGGGCTGAAGGCGATGGAGCCGGAGCGGATCACCGCACGCCAGATCGAGGCGGCTCGCCGTGCGATCACGCGCCACATCAAGCGCCAGGGTCGCCTCTGGATCCGCATCTTCCCGGACGTCGCCGTTTCGTCGAAGCCGGCCGAAGTCCGCATGGGCTCGGGCAAGGGTGCGCCGGAATATTGGGCCGCGCGCGTCAAGCCGGGTCGCATTCTGTTCGAACTGGACGGTGTCGCGGGTCCGCTCGCCGCAGAAGCGTTCGAGCGTGCGGCCATGAAGCTGCCGATCAAGACCAAGGTCGTCGCGCGCCTCGGCGACACGTCGCACCTGGAAGGATAAGACAATGACGAAGGCAACCGATCTTCGCGCCAACAGCGACGATCAGCTGAACGAGCAGCTGGGCAACCTGAAGCGCGAGCAGTTCAACCTGCGCTTCCAGGCGGCCACCAGCCAGCTCGAGAAGCCCAGCCGCGTCCGCGAAGTCCGTCGCGACATCGCACGCATCAAGACCCTGCAGGCGCAGCGCGCCGCAGCGGCCAAGTAAGGACTGAGAAGACATGCCGAAGCGCGTGCTGACCGGGGTGATCGTCTCGGACAAGACCGACAAGACGGTGGTTGTGAACGTGGAGCGCAAGGTCAAGCACCCGCTCTACGGCAAGATCATCCGCCGTTCGAAGAAGTACCACGCCCATGACGAGGCGAACGAGTACAAGCAGGGCGAGACCGTGCGCATCGAAGAGACGGCGCCGATCTCGAAGCTGAAGACGTGGAAGGTCGTCGAGCGGGTCAACACCCACGCGACGCCGGAACGCGTCGAGCTGTCGGGCGAAGAGGCCGCAGCGGCGTAAGCCAATCGCTCCGTCCCGATTTGCGCGTTGCCTTGTGCGATGCGGCAAGTTGGGGCAGGGGCTTTCGACTTCGCCCGGTCCTGCAAAGGGACTGGGCGAAATTTTAAGGCGGCGCCGGGTCGGTATCCGGTGCCAGATAGAGAGAAGGATACGGATCGATGATCCAGATGCAGTCCAATCTCGACGTCGCTGACAACAGCGGCGCGAAGCGGGTGCAGTGCATCAAGGTGCTGGGCGGGTCGAAGCGTCGCTTCGCCGGCGTGGGCGACGTCATCGTCGTCAGCATCAAGGAAGCCGCTCCCCGTGGCAAGGTGAAGAAGGGTGACGTGCACCGCGCCGTCATCGTCCGCACCGCCAAGGACGTTCGCCGCGCCGATGGCTCGGTCATTCGTTTCGACGGCAACGCCGCCGTCCTGGTCAACAAGAACGAGGAGCCGATCGGCACCCGTATCTTCGGCCCGGTCGTCCGCGAGCTGCGTACGAAGGGTTTCATGAAGATCATCTCGCTTGCTCCGGAGGTGCTGTAATGGCTACCGCGAAGATCAAGAAGGGTGACCGCGTCATCGTCCTGTCCGGCAAGGACAAGGGCAAGACGGGTGAAGTCACCGCGTCGCACCCGAAGGACGGCAAGGTCGTCGTGTCGGGCGTGAACATCGCCGTGCGCCACACCAAGCCGACGCAGGGCGACCCGCAGGGCGGCCTGAAGCGTTCGGAAGCGCCGCTGCACATCTCGAAGGTCGCGCACGTGACCGCCGACGGCAAGCCGACGCGCGTCCGGTTCGAGACCAAGGACGGCAAGAAGGTCCGCGTGGCCGTGAAGACCGGGGAGGCGATCAATGGCTGATGCTTACACGCCGCGCCTGCGCAAGCAGTATGACGAGAGCATCGCCAAGGCGATGCAGGAGAAGTTCGGGTACAAGAACGTGCTCGAGGTTCCGCGTCTCGACAAGATCGTGATCAACATGGGCGTCGGCGAGGCGACCCAGGACAAGAAGAAGGTCGACCAGGCTGCCTCCGAAATGGAGAAGATCGCCGGCCAGAAGCCTGTCATCACGAAGGCGAAGAAGTCGATCGCGCAGTTCCGTCTGCGCGAAGGCATGCCGATCGGCGTGAAGGTCACCCTTCGCCGCGAGCGCATGTACGAATTCCTCGATCGTCTCGTGACGATCGCGATGCCGCGTATCCGAGATTTCCGCGGGCTGAACCCCAAGTCGTTCGACGGCCGCGGCAATTATGCGATGGGTCTGAGGGAACAGCTGATCTTCCCGGAAATCAGCTATGACAGCGTGGACAAGATCCGCGGCATGGACATCATCGTGACCACCACCGCGAAGACCGACGAGGAAGCGCGCGAGCTGCTCCGTCTGTTCGGCTTCCCCTTCATCGGCATGGTCGGCGACCAGGCCGAGAAGCAAGCGGCATAAAGAGAGCTTAAGTCCAATGGCGAAACTGAGTTCGATCAACAAGAACGAGAAGCGCAAGCTGCTGGTGAAGAAGTACGCCGGCAAGTATGCGAAGCTCAAGGCGACCGCGAATGACGAGAGTCTCGACGAGACCGAGCGTCTGATCGCGCGTCTGAAGATGGCGGAAATCCCGCGCAACGGTAACCCGACGCGCATCCGCAATCGCTGCGAGCTGACCGGGCGCCCGCGCGCCTATTACCGCAAGTTCCGCCTCGCGCGTGTGATGCTGCGTGAACTGGCCAACAAGGGCCAGATCCCGGGTCTCACGAAGTCGAGCTGGTAAGGGTAGCAAGATGGCATTGACCGATCCCCTGGGTGATATGCTCACCCGCATCCGCAACGGCCAGCGTGCCCGCAAGGACAGCGTGCTGACCCCGGGTTCGAAGCTGCGCCAGCGCGTGCTCGATGTGCTTCAGCGCGAAGGCTACATCCGTGGCTACAGCGAAGAGCAGATGGGCCCCGCCGCCGGTATCCGCATCGAGCTGAAGTATTTCGAGGGCCAGCCGGCGATCAAGCACGTCGCGCGCGTCTCGAAGCCGGGCCGCCGCGTCTATTCGGGTTCGACCGAACTGCCGCGCGTCCGCAACGGCCTGGGCATCACCATCGTTTCGACGCCGAACGGCGTTCTGTCCGACGCCGAAGCGCGTGAGCAGAACGTCGGTGGCGAAGTGCTCGCGGAGGTGTTCTGATGAGCCGCATCGGTAAGAAGCCGGTCACCGTACCGGCAGGCGTGACGACCTCGATCGAGGGCAAGACGCTGACCGTGAAGGGCCCGAAGGGCGCCCTGAACCTCGCGATGCGCGACGAGATCAGCTACACGCTCGAGGACGGCGGCATTTCGGTGCAGCCGGCCAACGAGAGCAAGTCGGCGCGCGCCTTCTGGGGCATGCAGCGGACGCTGGTGCAGAACCTGGTGACCGGCGTGACCGAGGGCTTCTCGAAGAAGCTGCTCATCACCGGCGTCGGCTATCGTGCCAACGCGCAGGGTCGCAAGCTGAAGCTGCAGCTGGGCTATTCGCATGACGTCGATCTCGATGTGCCGGAAGGCGTCGAGGTCAAGACGCCGGATCAGACCACGGTCGAGATCTCGGGGTCGGACAAGCAGGCGGTCGGCCAGTTCGCCGCGGAAATCCGTCGCTGGCGTAAGCCCGAGCCGTACAAGGGCAAGGGCATCAAGTACGACGGCGAGTTCATCTTCCGCAAGGAAGGGAAGAAGAAGTAATGACCAAGGGTCTCTCCCTCTTCGAGAAGCGGCGTCGCCGCAACCGCACTGCGCTGCGCGCGCGTGCGGGCACTCGCCCCCGTCTGAGCGTGCATCGCTCGGGCAAGCACATCTACGCACAGGTCATCGACGACGCGGAGGGCAAGACCCTCGCGGCCGCCTCGACGCTGGGCAAGGACAATGCCGGCAAGTCCGGCGCGACGATCGACGCTGCCAAGGCGGTCGGTCAGCGCGTGGCCGAAGCGGCGAAGGCCGCGGGCGTCACCCAGGTCGTGTTCGACCGCGGTGGCTTCCTGTTCCACGGTCGCGTCAAGGCGCTGGCGGAAGCCGCACGTGAAAGCGGATTGGAGTTCTAAGATGGCCGACGAGAACAACACGCCGGAAACCGGCGCGCCGGTCGAGACTTCGGCTGCAACCAACGACGCGCCCCAGCAGGGTGGCGGCGGATACCAGGGCGGTGGCCGCGGTCGCGGTGGTCCGGGCGGCGGCGGCGGTGGCCGTGGTCGCGGTCCGGGTGGCCCCGGCGGCAATCGTGGCGGTCGTGACGGTGGTCGCGGTCGTGACGGCCGCGGTGGTCGCCCCGGCAGCCAGGACGACGGCGGCGAAGAGCTGATCGAGAAGCTGGTCCACATCAACCGCGTCTCCAAGACGGTGAAGGGCGGCAAGCGCTTCGGCTTCGCCGCGCTGGTCGTCGTGGGTGACGGCAAGGGCCGGGTCGGCTTCGGCCACGGCAAGGCGCGCGAAGTGCCGGAAGCCATCTCCAAGGCGACTGCCGCTGCGAAGAAGGCCATGGTCCGCGTGCCGCTGAAGGATGGCCGCACGCTGCATCACGACGGCAACGGCCACTTCGGTGCCGGTCGCGTGACCATCCGTACGGCACCTGCCGGTACCGGCATCATCGCCGGCGGCCCGATGCGCGCGATCTTCGAATCGCTCGGCGTCCATGACGTCGTGACGAAGTCGGTCGGCACGTCGAACCCGTACAACATGATCCGTGCCACCTTCGAGGCGCTGACCGAGCAGACTTCGCCGAAGTCGGTCGCCCAGCGTCGCGGCAAGAAGATCGCCGACCTGCTCGGCCGCGGTGGGTCTCAGACCGCCGAGGCGGACGCAGCTGCGATCGCGGAGTAACCGAGCAATGGCTACCATCAAGATCAAGCAGATCGGTTCGCCGATCCGCCGCACCAAGGATCAGCGCGCAACGCTGATCGGCCTGGGCCTCAACAAGATGCACAAGGTCAGCGAGCTCGAGGACAGCCCGGAAGTTCGTGGCATGATCCGCAAGCTGCCGCACATGGTGGAGATCGTGGAGGGCTGAAGCCTTCCACCTTTCCCAGGTGACAAATGCGGGGAAGGGGGCTAACGGCCCCCTTCCTCTTTTATCAAGCGCGAACATAGCGAAAGCGAGTGCACAACCATGAAACTGAACGAACTCCGCGATAACGCCGGCGCCCGCCACCGCAGGATGCGGGTCGGCCGTGGTATCGGCTCGGGCAAGGGCAAGACCGCAGGCCGCGGCGTCAAGGGTCAGAAGAGCCGCGAAGGCGTCTCGATCAACGGCTTCGAGGGCGGCCAGATGCCGCTCCACATGCGCATCCCGAAGCGCGGCTTCAACAACATCTTCGCCAAGGACTATGCCGAGGTGAACATCGGCGCGATCCAGAAGGCGATCGACGCGGGCAAGCTCGATGCATCGGCAGCGCTCGACCAGGCAGCGCTGAATGCCGCCGGCCTGACGCGCGGCGGCAAGGACGGCGTGCGCGTGCTCGGCAAGGGCGACCTGACCGCAAAGCTGACCCTGACGGTCGCGGGTGCGTCGAAGTCGGCTGTCGAAGCGATCGAAAAGGCCGGTGGCTCTGTGACGATCCCGGAGATCGTGGCCGCCGCCGACAAGGCAAAGGCCAAGCACCGTGTCGTGCAGAAGGCCAAGGCCGAGAAGAAGGCGTCGTTCAAGAAGTGATCGTGGCGGCGGGCCGGACAGCGTTCCGGCCCGCTTCAGCGTTCACAATGATTGGCGCCGCGGGTTAGACAAGCGCGCGTCGGCGCCTATATGAGCGGCGGGGCGGGTCACAACGCATCCCGCCGTCTTTGTTTCCGGGAACCTCATCACCCATGGCATCCGCAGCCGATAACCTGGCATCCGGCCTGAATTTGTCGAAGTTCGGCAAGGCGACCGACCTCAAGAAGCGCCTCTGGTTCACCATCGGTGCGCTGATCGTGTTCCGCCTGCTCAGCTACGTGCCCCTGCCGGGCGTCGATGCGACGGGTCTGGCCGCGCTCGCCAACCGCACGCGCGGCGGCGTGCTCGACTTCTTCAACACCTTCTCGGGCGGTGCACTGGAGCGTGCCTCGCTGATCGCGCTGGGCGTCATGCCCTACATCACGGCGTCGATCGTCGTGCAGCTCGCCACCTCGCTCAGCCCGCAGCTCGCCGCCATCAAGAAGGAAGGCGAATCGGGCCGCAAGAAGCTCAACCAGTACACCCGCTACGGCACGGTGCTGCTGACCGCGATCCAGGGCTATTTCATCGCGACCGGCTTCGAAGCCGGCGGTGCGGTGGTCGAGCCGGGCATGGTGTTCCGCGTGACCGCGATCATCTCGCTGATCGGCGGCACGATGTTCCTGATGTGGCTGGGCGAGCAGATCACCAGCCGCGGCGTCGGCAACGGCATATCGCTCATCATCATGGCGGGCATCGTGGCCCACCTGCCGCGCACGCTGATCCAGCTGTTCGAGGGTGGCCGCTCGGGCTCGCTCAATCCGCTGTCGGTCGCCGCGATCATCGTCGCGGTTATCGCGCTGGTGCTGTTCATCTGCTTCATGGAGCGCGCGCAGCGCCGCATCCTGATCCAGTATCCCAAGCGCCAGACCGCGCGCGGCGTCCAGGCCGAGCGCAGCCACTTGCCGCTAAAGCTGAACACCGCGGGCGTCATCCCGCCGATCTTCGCTTCGTCGCTGCTGCTGCTGCCGCTGACGATCACGCAGTTCGCCGGCCAGCGTGTTGCAGGCGAGAGCACGTTCGGCGACTTCGTCATCACGCTGAACCAGTATCTCACGCACGGGTCGCCGGTGTACATGGCGCTGTATGGCGCAGGCATCATCTTCTTCTCGTTCTTCTACACCGCGGTCGTCTTCAATCCCGAAGAGACGGCGGACAATCTGAAGCGCTATGGCGGGTTCATTCCGGGCATCCGTCCGGGCAAGAACACCGAGAAGTATTTCGATTACGTCCTGACCCGCATCACCGTCATCGGTGCCGCGTATCTGACGATCATCTGCCTGCTGCCGGAATATCTGGTGTCGGCGCTCAGCATCCCGTTCTACCTAGGCGGCACGTCGCTGCTGATCGTCGTCAACGTGACGATGGACACGGTGACGCAGATCCAGTCGCATTTGCTGGCGCACCAGTATGGCGACCTGATCAAGAAGGCCAAGCTGAAGGGCGGGCGGCTGCGCTGAGGCGCGCCGTCCACCGATACCGTCTATCGCGACAAGGGGAGCCGCGACGTGAATATCATCCTTCTCGGGCCTCCGGGCGCAGGTAAAGGCACCCAGGCGAGCCGGCTCGAGGCCGATCGCGGCATGGTCCAGCTGTCGACCGGCGACATGCTGCGTGCCGCGGTCAAGGCGGGCACGCCGGTCGGCCTGAAGGCCAAGGCAGTGATGGAAGCGGGCGAGCTGGTGTCCGACGCGATCGTGTCGGCGCTGATCGGCGAGCGGCTCGACATGGCCGACACCGTCAAGGGCGCGATCTTCGACGGCTATCCTCGCACCGCCCCCCAGGCCGCTGCCCTCGACCTGCTGCTGAGCGAGCGCGGGCGCCGCCTCGACGCGGTGATCGAACTGGCGGTGAACGAGGAGGCGCTGGTCGATCGCATCACCGGCCGCTTCACCTGCGCCAAATGCGGTGCCGGATACCACGACACCTACAAACAGCCGCGCGAGGACGGCGTCTGTGACGTCTGCGGCTCGACCGAATTCAAGCGCCGCCCGGACGACAATGCGGAAACGGTGCGTACGCGCATGGCAGAATATCGCGCGAAGACCGCGCCGATCCTGCCGATCTACGAAGCGCGCGGCATCGTCCACCGTGTCGACGGCATGGCCGATATCGCCCACGTCACGACCGAGATCGAAGCGATCCTCGACCGACTAGGGTAAGGCGACCGCCCGGGTTCGCGTCGACTCGGCGGTCGGGTTCCTGACATTGCGCAAGTATTGGCGGATGTCCGCGCGTCGCGGATGCCGGCGCGTGCAATGCGGTGTCGTGCCGATCGCGCGGGCGGATGACATATTTGTCATGTGGGCGTCACCACGCCGTCGGGTGGCACACTCCATAACGGACCTCGGAACGGCGATGCGCCGATCCTGGAATGACCGTACAAGGAGATTTGCGATGACCCGTCTGCTGCTGTCGACCGCCGTCCTGGCCCTGATCGCCGCCCCGACGATCGCCGAGGCGAAGAAGCCGCACCCGGCGCCCGCCAAGCACAAGGTCGTGAAGACCACGACGCGCACGACGACCGCCGCCAAGAAGTAACTCGCTCCCCCCAAGGCGAGGCAGCGGCCGGAGGGGTGTCCACCACCCCTCCGGCCGCACCGCGTTTGTGCGGGGCGCGCACGATGCTATCGAACAGGTCATGAGCCGCAAGATTCTGATCGTGGAAGACGACGCCGCGGCCGCCGCCTATCTGGCGAAGGCGTTCGCCGAGAATGGCTTTGCGGTCGAAACCGCGTCGAACGGTCGCGACGGGCTGTTCCTCGCCAGCGAGGCGAGTTTCGACCTGCTGATCGTCGACCGGATGCTGCCCGGGCTGGATGGCCTGGCGATGATCGGCGCCCTGCGCGCGGCGGGCATCGCGACTCCGGCGATCATCGTATCGGCCCTCGCCAGCGTCGACGACCGAGTCGATGGACTGAAGGCAGGGGCCGACGATTACCTGCCCAAGCCTTTCGCCTTTTCCGAACTCAGCGCGCGCGTGGAGGCGATGCTGCGCCGACAGGACCGTCGCGCCCAACCGACCGCCGCGACCGCGCTGCGGGTCGGCGACCTCGACATCGACCTGCTGTCGCGCCGCGTCACGCGCGCCGGCCGCCCGATCGCGGTCGGCGCCCGCGAATTCGCCATCCTGGAATATCTCGCGCGTCATGCCGGCCAGGTCGTCACCCGGACGATGATGCTCGAGAAGGTCTGGAACTATCATTTCGACCCCGGGTCGAACGTCATCGACGTCCACATCGCGCGGTTGCGCCGCAAGATCGAGGAGGGGGCAGGGCCCATCCTGCATACGGTGCGGGGTGCGGGATATATGCTGTCGGCCGACGCGTGACCCGCTTGTCGACGACCGCTCGGATGGGGTTGCTGGCGATCGCGCTGGCGCTGGTCGCGGGCTGGATACCCGTCGCGCTGCTGTGGCAGTCGACCCACGATGACGCGATCGAGACACTGCGTCGCGACGTCGGCGAGCGCGACCGCGAACTGGCCGTCGCCGTCGCGCGCCGTGGCGATACCGCGCTGGCGCAGGAAATCGCACAGGTCCGCTCTGCCGACGATCCCTCGCTCGTGCTGGCGCTGGTCGATGCGGCGGGCCGCCGCCGGGCCGGGTTGGGGCCCGATCGATTGTCTTTCGCCCCGACCGCCGGCTTTCGTATCGCGCGCATCGGCACGGCGGGCGATTGGGCCGCGCGTGAAGCGGGCGTGACCCTGCGCCGATGGCACGGCGGATGGTTGGTGACCGGGCGGATGCTCGACGAATGGGAAGAGGCGCAGCGCGGGATCGAGCGGGCGCTGCTGGCGTCGGCGATCGCCGCGCTGGTGCTGGGCGTCCTCGGCGGCGTCCTGCTGACGCGCTATGTCACGCGCCGGGTCGATGCCGTCGCGCTGACCGCCGACGCGGTGGCGGCGGGCGAGTTGCACCGCCGTGTCACCTTGCCGCCCGCCGGCCACGACGCGTTCGACCGGCTCGGCCTGCGCGTCAACGCGATGCTCGACCGGATCGAGCGGCTGATGGAGGAACTGCGCGTCGTCACCGACAGCCTGGCCCACGACCTGCGCTCGCCGGTCGCGCGCCTGCGGGCCAGGGCGGAAGCCGCGCTGGCGGCCCGCGATGCCGGACAGCGCGACGCGGCGCTGAACGGCCTGATCGGCGAGGCGGACGTACTGGGCCGGATGCTCGGCGTCCTGCTCGACATCAGCCGGTTCGAAGGGATCGCGCGCCGCACCGGCTTCGTGGCGGCCGATCCCGCCGGGATCGCCGCGGCGGTCGCCGACCTGTACGAACCCGTGCTCGAGGATGCGGGCATCGCCTTTGCGACCGCCATCACGCCGGTTGCGCCGCTGGACCTGCACCGCGAATTGCTGTCGCAGGCGCTGGCCAATCTGATCGACAATGCCGTCCGCCATGCTCCTGCGGGCGGCAGCATCACGCTGTCGGTCGTCGAGGACGGGCAGGGCGTGCGGATCGCCATCGCCGACCGCGGCCCCGGCATCGCACCCGAGGACCGCGATGCGGCACTGCGCCGGTTCGGCCGCCTCGACCCCGCCCGCACCGCGCCGGGGGTCGGGCTGGGGCTGACGCTGGTCGCTGCGGTCGCGCGGCTGCACGGCGGACACCTGGAGCTGGGCGACAACGCGCCGGGGCTGCTGGCGACGCTGGTCCTGCCACGGACGTAGCGACCGGTCATACGGGAGGGCCGGGCAGGTTTGATCTTCGGCCGGTAACCTGTCAGCCCCGAACCATGGACGCACTCACGACTTTCGGCCTGTTCGCGGTTACCGCAATGCTGGTCTGCTATATGCTGGAGGACCGCTCGCCCTGGTGGACGCTGGTGTTCGCCCTCGCCTGCGCGTGCGGTTCGGCCTATGGCTTTCTTCAGGGCGCGTGGCCGTTCGGCCTCGTCGAGTTGGTCTGGGCGGGTGTCGCGGTCGCCAGATGGCATCGCTTGCGCCGAAGCGGCCGACAGGCGGGTTGACTTGCCGCGTGCCGGTGCGTAATTGCGGCGACTTCCGAACCTCCGGCTGACCGGCGGCGCCATTGGCGCACGTCGGTATTCGTGCGTTTCGGGAAAATTTCAACGCGTTGAGATGCGTCGGCGGCCATGCTGACGTGTGGAGCTGGGAGACCAAATTTCATGGCACGTATTGCGGGCGTCAACATCCCGACCAACAAGCGCGTGATCATCGCGCTGCAGTATATTCACGGTATCGGCCCGTCGAAGGCCAAGCAGCTGACCGACAAGCTGGCGATCGCGCCGGAACGTCGCGTTCAGGACCTGACCGACCAGGAAGTGCTGCAGATCCGCGAAGCGATCGACGCCGACCACACCGTGGAAGGCGATCTGCGTCGCCAGACCGCGATGAACATCAAGCGTCTGATGGACCTGGCCTGCTACCGCGGCTTGCGTCACCGCAAGGGCCTGCCGGTCCGCGGCCAGCGCACGCACACCAACGCGCGCACCCGCAAGGGCAAGGCCAAGCCGATCGCGGGCAAGAAGAAGTAAGCGCGGGGCGCTTACTTCTCCGCCGGACGGCAGGTGTGAGGCAGACCGCCCACCGCCATCCGGATTTTCCCCGATCCACTTGAGACATCAGGTCAGGAACACCACATGGCACAAGCACCGCAGCGTATTCGCCGTCGCGAACGCAAGAACATCACCGCCGGCGTCGCGCACGTGAACGCCAGCTTCAACAACACCATGATCACCATCACCGATGCCCAGGGCAACGCCATTTCGTGGTCGTCGGCCGGCATGATGGGCTTCAAGGGCTCGCGCAAGTCGACCCCGTATGCGGCACAGGTCGCCGCGGAAGACGCGGGCAAGAAGGCCGCCGAGCACGGCGTCCGCACCCTGGAAGTGGAAGTCAAGGGTCCGGGTTCTGGCCGCGAATCGGCGCTGCGTGCGCTGCAGGCGGTCGGTTTCCAGATCACCTCGATCCGCGACGTGACCTCGATCCCGCACAACGGTGTGCGTCCGTCGAAGCGCCGCCGCGTCTAATTACCGTTCGTCGGTCCGCGCGCGGTTGATCGCGCTGCGCGGACCGAATTTTTTTCAGGCATCGGCCCGATCAGCCGGTGCCCAAGAGCAAGGGGTAGCCCGTGTCCGTCAATCCCAAGAACTGGCAGGAACTCAAGAAGCCCAACGGCCTCGAGAAGAAGGGCGGCGATGGCAAGCGCAAGTCGACCTTCGTCGCCGAGCCGCTGGAGCGTGGCTTCGGCCTGACGCTCGGCAACGCGCTGCGTCGCGTGCTGCTGTCGTCGCTGCAGGGTGCCGCCGTCACCTCGATCAAGATCGAGAACGTGCTGCACGAGTTCTCGTCGCTGGCCGGCGTCCGTGAGGACGTGACGGACATCGTCCTGAACGTGAAGCAGATCGCGCTGAAGATGCAGGGCGAAGGCCCCAAGCGCCTCCAGCTCTCGGCCACCGGCCCGGGCGAAGTGAAGGCCGGCGACATCGCGGTGTCGGGCGATATCGAGGTGATGAACCCCGATCTCGTCATCTGCCATCTCGACGACGGCGCGACGCTGAACATGGAACTGACCGCCGACACCGGCAAGGGCTACGTTCCGGCTGCGAACAACCGTCCGGCCGATGCGCCGATCGGGCTGATCCCGGTCGATGCGCTCTACTCGCCGGTGCGCCAGGTGTCGTACAAGGTCGATCCGACCCGCGTCGGGCAGGACCTGGATTACGACAAGCTGACGCTGACGGTCGAGACCGACGGCACGGTGACCCCGGACGACGCGGTGGCCTATGCCGGCCGCATCCTCCAGGACCAGCTGGCGCTGTTCGTCCACTTCGACGATTCGAGCGTTACCCGCTCTGCGCCGATCGGCGTTGCCGCCCCGTCGGCGGCTCCGGCGGAAACCGGCGACACCGCGACCATCAACCGCTTCCTGCTGAAGAAGGTCGACGAGCTCGAACTGTCGGTCCGCTCAGCCAACTGCCTCAAGAACGACAACATCATCTACATCGGTGACCTGGTCCAGAAGACCGAAGCCGAGATGCTGCGCACGCCGAACTTCGGCCGCAAGTCGCTCAACGAGATCAAGGAAGTGCTGTCCTCGATGGGCCTGCGCCTGGGCATGGAAATCCCGGGCTGGCCGCCTGAGAACATCGAAGAGATGGCGAAGAAGCTCGAGCAGGAAATCCTCGGCTGATCTGTCACGGATGTACCGGCAAGACAAAAGGGGCGCCCTCATCGGGCGCCCTTTTTTTGTCCGAAGAATTGCGCGGTCGGTTGCTTGCGGTTCGGGAAAACTGTTGTTAGCCTCCGGTAATGTCTTGGGGGAGGCTGTCTTTTCGACCGGCGCGTTGGGTGATCGCGCTAGCGGCGATTGCGCCGATACCTTGCGTTGCGCGGGCGCAGGATGCCCAGTCTTCCAAACCAGTCGCTGAAGCGAAGGGCGACGCGTCGGGCTTCGTCGTTCCGGCCCTTACAGTCGTGACGCTGGAAATCCGGTCTGCGCTCGGCAGCAAGCTGAGCAAGCCGGGCGATCTCTTTCCCATCCGTCTGGTCGATCCGATCATGGACGGCGACCGGGTGGTCGTGCCGGCGGGCGCGACCGGAACCGGCGAAGTGGTTCATGCCAAGAAGGCCGGCGGTAGTGGTACGGGCGGTGAGCTCGTGCTGGCTGCGCGGTATCTGGATGTCTGCGGGCGTCAGTTGCGCTTACGCAGCCTGCATATGGCGCCGAACGGACGGTCGAAGACGGATTTGGTCAATGCGATCAACGTCGCGAGTGCGGCGCTGGGACCGATAGCCGCCATGTCCGCCTTTCTGATCCGCGGCGGTGAGGTCGACGTGGCGGAAGGCACGCTGGGTGTCGCCAAGACCGCGCAGCCATTCACGATTCAACCTGTCGAAGGCGGAGCGGCATCAGGCACCGGCTGTCCGGCGGGCTAGAATTCACAAGAGGGGGATGTTCCATGTTCGTTAAGTACGCTTTTGCGGCTGCCGTCGCATTGTCATCGACCGTCGCGCCGGCGGTTGCCGCCGACGCCAAGGCGACGACGCCGATCGCCATCCCGGCACCGCCGGCCGGCATGGGGCAGATCGTCTTCTTCCGGCCCGGTGGCATGGGCATGGCAATGGGGTGTTCCGTCAACGAAAACGGAAAGAAGGTCAGCTCGCTGGGGTCGGGCAAGTATTTCATCATGGTGGCCCCGCCGGGACGTCATGAATTCTCGGTCAAGAGCGAAGCCAAGGACACGCTCGCGCTGGAAGTCGAAGCGGACGAAACGCAGTACGCCGCTTGCAAGATAAAGATGGGGATCATGGCGGGCCGCCCCGATATCCGCCCGGCGACTGAAGCGGAGTTCCGCAAGCACGCAAAGCTGAAAATGGTCGACGCAGACGATATGGGGCCAGGCGAGGGGGCACTTCGCCCCGATCAGGTGGCGTCCGCAGCGACCGCCTCGTCGGTGGCGACGCCGCGATAACACTCGCGTCGGTGAGCCGGCCGTGTCCCTGGGGAGAGACATCGGACATGGTCGGCTCGCTTGACAGCCGCGGCGAAATCCGCTTGTGGCTGCGGCTCTCTCGATAGAGCTGGTTTTGGCGGTGCCGTTTCATCGCCTGGTCCGGGGTACCTCACACGGCCCCCGAACGAACGAAGGAAAGACCCATGCGTCATCGCGTTGGCGGCCGTAAGCTGCAGCGTACCTCGGCCCATCGTATTGCGCTGTTCCGCAACATGTCGGCCGCGCTCATCAAGCATGAGCAGATCACCACCACCGTCGCCAAGGCGAAGGAACTGCGTCCCTACGTCGAGAAGCTGATCACGCTGGCGAAGAAGGGTGGTCTTTCGAACCGCCGTCTCGCGCACGCTCGCCTGCTCGACGATGCGCAGCTGGGCAAGCTGTTCGATACGCTGGCGTCGCGCTACGCCGATCGCAACGGCGGCTATACCCGCATCATCAAGGCCGGCATCCGCGCATCGGACGCGTCGCCGATGGCCATCATCGAGTTCGTCGACCGCGACGTCTCGGCCAAGGGCCAGGATTCGGGTCCGGTGATGAACGAGGAATTCGAAGAGGCGTGAGCCTAGCGTAGCTAGGCGCCCGAACCCTCTTCGAACGGCCGGCGGTGTTCAGGCACCGTCCGACGACGCGGCTTTGCCGCGGCGTTCGTAGAATGGGATCGGCACTTCGCAGTCTAAGCGCTTGAAGGGGAGGCTGCACCGGCTACGGTGTCGCCTCCCTTTTCGTATCCGGAGATACCGATGCGTCGCGCGTTCCTCGCCGCCCTGCTTGCCGCTACCTCTCCCGCCATCGCCCAGGATGCCATGCCGAAGCTGACCTATCCGCAGACCGAACGTGGGCCCACCGTCGACGAACAGTTCGGCGTGAAGGTCGCCGACCCCTATCGCTGGCTGGAAGCCGATGTGCGCAGCGACGACAAGGTCCGCGCCTGGGTGACCGCCCAGAACGGCGTGACCGACGCGTATCTGGCGACGCTGCCGGGCCGCCAGATCTTCAAGGACCGGATGAAGGCGCTCTACGATTACGAGCGCTTTGGCCTGCCGACCAAGAAGGGCGGCAAGTATTTCTATTCGCGCAACACCGGCTTGCAGAACCAGTCGGTCCTTTACGTCCGCGACGGCCTGAACGGTGCGGGACGCGTGCTGATCGACCCGAACGCCTGGGCCAAGGACGGCGCGACCGCGCTGGGCGGCTACGCAGCGTCGCATGACGGCACGAAGCTGCTGTATTCGATTCAGGATGGCGGCACCGACTGGCGCACGCTGAAGGTGATGGACGTCGCTACGGCCAAGGACACCGGCGACCAGCTCGAATGGGTACGGGGCTTGGGCGACTGGATGAAGGACGGTTCGGGCTTCTTCTACACGCGTTATCCCGAACCGCCGGCGGGGCAGAAGTATCAGGCGTTGACGCTCAATTCGAAGGTCTATTTCCACAAGCTCGGCACGCCGCAGTCGGCCGATCGCCTGGTCTATGAAACGCCGGATATGCCCAAGCGCGGGCATTATGCGGGCGTGACCGACGACGGGCGCTATCTGCTGATCTACACCAGCGAGGGCACCGACAATCGCAACGAGCTGTCGGTCGTCGATCTCCAGTCGGCCGACTGGAAACCGCGCAAGCTCATCGACGGATTGACCAACGAATGGTCGGTCATCGGCAGCACCGGGTCCAAGCTGTACGTGAAGACCAACAAGGACGCGCCGCGCAATCGTGTCGTGACGATGGACATCGCCAGCGCCAATCCGCAGCCGGTGCAGCTTATCGCCGAAGACGCGGCCGTGCTCGATGGCGCCAGCATCGTCGGTGGCGTGATGCTGGCCGACTATATGGTCGATGTGAAGAGCGAAGTCCGCCGCTACGGCCTGGACGGCACGCCGATGGGCAAGGTCGCGCTGCCGGGGATCGGTTCGGCCGGCGGCTTCGGCGGCGATCCGCAGGATCCGGAGACGTTCTTCGCCTTCACCAGCTTTGCCACGCCATCGACCATCTATCGCTACGACGTGCGGACCAACCAGGCGACCGTCTGGGCCGCGCCGAAGGTCGATTTCGATCCGAATGCGTACGAGGTCAAGCAGGTGTTCTACCCGTCGAAGGACGGCACGAAGATCCCGATGTTCATCGTCCACAAGAAGGGGCTGAAGGGACCGGCGCCGACGATCCTCTATGGCTACGGCGGTTTCAACGTGTCACTGCTGCCCAGCTTCTCGGCGACGCGCATCGCGTGGATGGAACAGGGCGGGGTGATCGCCCAGCCGAACCTGCGCGGCGGCGGCGAGTACGGCAAGGCGTGGCACGACGCCGGCCGCTTGCAGAACAAGCAGAATGTGTTCGACGACATGATTGCCGCGGCCGAATATCTCGACAAGACGGGCATCTCGTCGCCGCAGAAGACGGTCATCCAGGGCGGCTCGAACGGCGGGCTCCTTGTGGGCGCCGTCATCAACCAGCGTCCCGACCTGTTCGCCGCCGCGCTGCCGGCGGTCGGCGTCATGGACATGACCCGCTTCGACCGCTGGACCGCAGGGCGCTACTGGGTCGATGACTATGGCTATCCGTCGAAGGAGGCCGATTTCAAGGCGCTCTACAAATACTCGCCGTACCATAATGTCCAATCGGGCAAGGCATACCCCGCGATCCTGGCGACGACCGCCGACACCGACGACCGCGTGGTCCCCGGCCACACGTTCAAATACACCGCGGCGATCCAGAATGCCGACATCGGCCCCAAGCCGCACCTGGTCCGCATCGAAACCCGCGCCGGCCATGGCTCCGGCAAGCCGACGGACAAGATCATCGAGGAAGCCGCCGATTTGTGGGCGTTCTCGGCGAAGTGGACGGGGATGGACGTCAAGCCGGTTCGATAGGCATTTGGCGACCGTGTGAGGCAGAGCTTTGCGCGGTCGTCAGCCCCCGCCCGACGCTGTATGGCCGCGATGGGTTCGCAACTGGAACAATGGAACAATGCCCTGCGCAAGCACTTGAGCGACCATGGGCAGCGCTGGACGACATGACTTCGCGGCCCGGGTCAGGATCAGCCTGACGTATCTGTGGCGGCACGGCCGCCTGCCGAACCTCGACGATCCGCGCCGGTTCACCGAGTTGGTGCAGGCGCGCAAGCTCGACGATCGCGACCCGCGCCTGCCGGCCATGGCGGACAAGGTCGCGGTCAAATCGATTGTCGCCGATCGCCTGGGGCCGGAATGGGTCATCCCGACCTTGTGGTCGGGGACCAAGCTTCCGTCTGCATCGCTGTGGTCCGGGCCGGTCGTGGTCAAATCCCGACACGGGTGCAACCAGTATGCCGTCGTCCGCGATGCCGCCGTCGACTGGCCTGCCGTCCGGCGATCGAGTGCGCGCTGGATGAAAAAGGCCTATGGCGCTTGGCTCGACGAATGGCTCTACGCGCACATCCCGCGCGGGCTGTTGGTCGAGCCGTTCATCGGCGCGACCGAGCAGCTGCCGGTCGATTACAAGATTTACGTCTTTGCCGGTGAAGCGCGATATGTGCAGGTCCATCTGGACCGTGCGACGCGGCATCGCTGGGTGCTGCACGACACCGACTGGAAACCACTTAAGACCGGCGCCGAGCGCATCGAGCGGCCATCGGCACTGGCGGCGATGCTGGCGGCAGCCGAGGAACTGGCGCGCGGGTTGGTCTTTGCGCGGGTCGATTTCTATCAATCCGGTGACCGCCCGCTGTTCGGGGAGATCACCTTTTACCCAGGATCGGGCCTGGACCCGTTCGACCCGCCGGCGCTGGATCTGGCGATGGGCGACGTCTGGCGGGCTTCCGCGCTCGCGGCGGCGCTGCCCGATGCGAATCGCCCGATCGGTCTGGCTGCGGCCTGACGATCACTACGCCGAGTAGCCCGCGCTTGCTCCGCGCGCCCGGCCCGCTAGATGGGCACATGGTCGACCATCCCGATTCCATCCTCATCGTCGATTTCGGCAGCCAGGTAACCCAGCTGATCGCGCGCCGCGTGCGTGAAGCCGGGGTCTATTCCGAGATTGCTCCCTTCACCTCCGCCGAAGCGGCGTTCGCGCGGATGCAGCCGAAGGGCGTCATCCTGTCGGGCGGCCCGGCCTCGGTCGTCGATGAAGGCTCCCCGCGCATCCCGCAGGCGATCCTCGACGCGGGGATCCCGCTGCTCGGCATCTGCTACGGCCAGCAGGCGCTCAACGCGCAGCTGGGCGGCCAGGTCGACAAGGGCAACAGCGGCGAGTTCGGCAAGGCCTATGTCGAGATCAGCGACGGCTGCAGCCTGTTCGACGGCCTGTGGGCGGAGGGCGAAACCCATCAGGTGTGGATGAGCCACGGCGACAAGGTGACCGAACTCGCCCCCGGCTTCCGCGCGGTCGCGTCCAGCCCCGGCGCGCCGTACGCGATCATCGCCGACGACGCGCGCCGTATATATGCGATGCAGTTCCACCCGGAGGTCGTGCACACCCCCGACGGCGGCAAGCTGATCGCCAATTTCGCCCGTCACGTCGTGGGCCTGACCGGCGACTGGACGATGGCCGAATTCCGCCAGACCAAGATCGCCGAAATCCGCGCGCAGGTCGGCAAGGGCCGGGTGATCTGCGGCCTGTCGGGCGGCGTCGATTCGGCGGTGGCCGCCGTGCTGATCCACGAAGCGATCGGCGAGCAGCTGACCTGCGTCTTCGTCGACCACGGCCTGATGCGCTCGGGCGAGGCCGACCAGGTCGTCAGCCTGTTTCGCGGGCACTACAATATCCCGCTGGTCCATGTGGATGCCGCCACGCTGTTCCTGTCGGGCCTGGCCGGCGTCACCGACCCGGAGGCCAAGCGCAAGTTCATCGGCAAGACCTTCATCGACGTGTTCGAGGCCGAGGCGAAGAAGATCGGCGGCGCCGAATTCCTGGCGCAGGGCACGCTGTACCCCGACGTGATCGAAAGCGTCAGCTTCACCGGGGGCCCAAGCGTCACGATCAAGAGCCACCACAATGTCGGCGGCCTGCCCGAACGCATGGACATGAAGCTGGTCGAGCCGTTGCGCGAGCTGTTCAAGGACGAGGTCCGCGACCTCGGCCGCGAACTGGGCCTGCCCGACGTCTTCGTCGGCCGCCACCCGTTCCCCGGACCCGGCCTGGCCATCCGCATCCCCGGCGAAGTGACCCGCGAACGCTGCGACATCCTGCGCAAGGCCGACGCGATCTACCTCGAGGAAATCCGCGCCGCGGGCCTGTACGACGCGATCTGGCAGGCGTTCGCGGTGCTGCTGCCGGTGCGCAGCGTCGGCGTGATGGGCGACGGTCGCACTTACGACAGCGTGCTCGCCCTGCGCGCGGTCACCTCGACCGATGGCATGACGGCCGAAGTGTTCGGCTTCCCCGGCGACTTCCTGCCCCGCGTCGCGACCCGGATCGTCAACGAGGTGAAGGGCGTCAATCGCGTGACGTACGACTATACGTCGAAGCCGCCTGGGACGATCGAATGGGAGTGACCGGGACTCGGGATCGCGCGGGGCGCGAGCCCGGCCCGGGCACTCGGCAGCGAACAGCTGCCGCAACGCCTGACTCGAAACCCTCCGGGGGAGGGTTTCGGCAGCGTCACTCGGCGACGACAGCTGCCGCGCCGCAGGTCGAGGCCGCGACGGCGTATGACCGCGAGGCAGTCGTCGCCCTCTGGCGCACCTGCGATCTCACGCGGCCCTGGAACGACCCCGACCGCGACTTTCTCCAGGCCGTCAGCGGCGCGACCTCCGCGGTGCTGGTGGTGCGAGACGGCGAAGGTGTCACCGGATCGGTCATGGTCGGCTTCGATGGCCATCGCGGATGGGTGTATTACGTCGCCGTCCACCCCAAAGCCCGCCGCGCCGGCCTCGGCCGCGCTCTGATGGCAGCGGCGGAAGAGTGGCTCATCTCGCGCGAGGCGCCGAAGATACAGCTGATGGTGCGTGAGGGGAACGAGGCAGCGACGGGTTTCTACGAAGCGCTGGGACTGAAGCGTCAGCCTGTCGTGACATTCGGACGTTTTCTCGGCAGGGTAGTCTGAGTAGAAGGTTGTAGTAATTATTGCGTTTGATGCCGTCCATACACACGATAAATGGATTGTCATGTTGCGCACCATCGGTCTCTCTATTGGCCTGCTCCTGCCGTTTTTTGGCAGTGAGAGTGCGGCATGCTTCATTGCGTCACCATCCAAGCAACCTGCACGGGATGAAGCCGATGACGCGATGCTCGCTTCGGTCCGTCGGCTTAGTCAGATCTTCGAAGCTCAGATTGTCATGAATAACGTTCCCGGTGTGTGGGAGTTGAAAGTCCGGAGGGTCTTTCTCGGATCGCTGAAGCAAGGTCAGATTTTGCGAGGCACGTCGAGCCGAGACATCTGTAGTCTCAACATTCCTGAGAAGGGTGACCGTGGTCTGATATTGGCTGGTTGGGGGCAGGAGGGGCTAGACTTTGGAAATAGCTTCGTGAACGCCGAGGGGATTGCGTCGCTGAAAAGGGTTGGCATTCTGCCGCCAGATTACGGACCGCTTCGGACCAATCGCTAATCATGCAATACTTTTGAAGTCAGATTTTATGACCCTCACCCTCTTCGGCATCCCCAACTGCGACACCGTGAAGAAGGTCCGCACGTGGCTCGACGCATACGGCGTCGCCTACACATTCCACGACTACAAGAAACTCGGCGCCGATCGCGACAAACTTGCCGCCTGGGCAGGCGAGGTCGGCTGGGAAAACCTCCTCAACCGCGCCGGCACGACGTTCCGCAAGCTATCCGACGCCGACCGCGCCGATCTGACCGAGGCCAAGGCGATCGACCTGATGGTCGCGCAGCCGTCGCTCATCAAGCGGCCGGTGGTTGAGGGGGCGGGTGCGCTGCTCGTCGGGTTCAAGCCGGAGATGTACGCGGCCGCTTTCGGCTGACCTCGCAGCGGGCTGGATGCGCGTCGCCCGATCCGATAGCTTGCCGGCACATTCGGGGAGAGATGAGATGAAGGCAATCGGTCGCGCGAAGGCGCCGGCGTGGTTCTGGCTGGTGGCGGTGCTCCTGGCGCTGTGGGGCGCGATGGGCGTGTTCGCCTGTATCCAGCAATTCCGGCTGGGCGCCGATGCGATGGGACCGGCGGACGACTATTACCGCGCGCTCTATGCCGGGCTGCCGGCGTGGTACAACATTGTCTATGCGGTGGCGGTGGGTGCCGGGTTCGTCGGTAGCGTCGCGTTGTTCCTGCGGTCGCGGCTGGCGAAGCTGCTGTTCATCGTCTCGCTGATCGCGGTAATCGTTCAGTTCGGCTGGCTGTTCGCGACGACCGACATGGTCGCAGTGCGCGGGTTCGCCGTCGCGGCGGGGTTTCCGATCTTCATCGTGGTGGTCGCGGTGTTTCAGATCTGGCTGGCGGGCTTGGCGATACGGCGGGGGTGGATCGGGTAACGCCAATCCTCCCCTGGAAGGGGAGGTGGCCGGCGTAGCCGGTCGGAGGGGTGTCGCGCTATCGAGAGGGTGACACCCCTCCGTCAGGCTTGCGGTCTGCCACCTGCCCTTGCAGGGGAGGATTGGCTCGGAAACCATTTTCCTACACGGCCGCAATCTGCTTCACCCTGTCGAATGGACCAGACCCATCGCTCGCGCGGTTTCTCACCGGCAAAAGTGACAAAGGTGACGAAGGCTGACCGATCGACCGCGGCATCGCAACTTTTGGGCGTCGCGCACCCCGCGCTGGACCCGGCCCGGCGCCCGGCGTAGGCCACCCCCATGTCCACGACCTTCACGCTCGACACCGCGACCAGCCGCGCCAATCCGACGCCGGCACCGATGAAGCGGCTGACCGTGCCCGCGATCCAGCGGCGCAAGGGCGGTGAGCCGATCGTGATGCTGACCGCCTACACCGCGCGGATGGCGCAGTTGCTCGACCCGCACTGCGACATGCTGCTGGTCGGCGACAGCCTGGGGCAGGTGATCTACGGCCTGCCGTCGACGCTGGCGGTGACGCTCGACATGATGTGCGCGCATGGCGCGGCGGTGGTGCGGGGCAGCTATCACGCGGTCGTCGTCATCGACATGCCGTTCGGCAGCTATGAGGCCTCGCCCGAACAGGCCTTTGCCAGCGCGTCGCGGATCATGGCGGAGACCGGCGCGGCGGCGGTCAAGCTGGAGGGCGGGGCGGCGATGGCGCCGACCGTCGCGTTCCTGTCGCAGCGCGGGATCCCGGTGTGCGGGCACGTCGGTCTGACGCCGCAGGCGGTCAATGCGCTGGGCGGCTACGGCGCGCGCGGGCGCAGCGATGCCGAAGCGGCCAAGATCCTGTCGGACGCGAAGGCCGTCGCCGGGGCCGGCGCCTTCGCCCTGGTGGTCGAAGGCGTGATGGAAAGCCTGGCCAACGACATCGTCGCGGCGGTCGCCTGTCCGGTGATCGGCATCGGCGCGTCGGCCGGATGCGACGGGCAGGTGCTGGTGACCGAGGACATGCTGGGCCTGTTCGAGCGCACCCCGCGCTTCGTGAAGACGTACGACGACATCGCCGGCCGTATTTCCGCCGCGGTCACGACCTATGCCGACGAGGTGCGCGCGCGCAGCTTCCCCGGCGACGCGCAGCTCTATCGTCCCAAGAGCTGATTCGCCGCCGCTTCCGTTTCCCCCGCATCGCGGCTAAGGCGTCCGCGCTGTTTCCCTTGGAGTGTCCCTGACGTGGCGTTGACCCCGCAATCGAACGAAGCCTTCCTGCGCGAGGTCGACGAAGAACTGCGTCGCGAGGAAGCGCTGAAGCTGTGGAAGCGCTGGGGCGTGGTCATCGTCGGCGGACTCGTCGCGGCGCTCGTCGCGCTGGCCGGCTGGCTGTGGTGGCAATCGCACCGCGCAAGCGTGGCGGGCGAGCAGGGTGTCAAGTTTAACCAGGCGATGGAGTCGCTCGGCAACCAGCAGCCGGACAAGGCAGCGCCGGTGCTCGCCGATCTCGCGAAGACGGGCACCGACGGCTATGCCGCGCTCGCCAAGTTCACCCAGGCCGATATCCTGCTCCAGAAGCAGGACCTGAAGGGCGCGGCGACGCTGTTCGCGCAAGTCGCCGGTGACAGCGGCGCGGCCGAACCCTTGCGTAACCTGGCGCTTCTCCGCCAGACGCTCGCTGAATATGATACGCTGAAGCCGCAGGTCGTGATCGACCGGCTGCGGCCGCTGGCGGTGAAGGGCAATCCCTATTACGGCACCGCGGGGGAAATGACCGCTGTCGCCCACCTGCGGATGAACCGCCGCGACCTGGCCGGACGGATGTTCGGCGAAATCGCACGCGACGAAAACGTGCCCGCCAGCATCCGTCAACGCGCGGTTCAGATGGCGGGTGTTCTGGGTGTCGATGCCGTCGACCAGACTGAGGAAAAGAAGGCAGGATGAAGTCTTTTGTTCGGACCACCGCGGCGATCGCGCTGATCGTCAGCCTGGGTGGCTGCGGCATCTTCAAGGGCGGGGCCAAGAAGACGCCGGTGCTCGGCGATCGCGTGCCGATCCTGATGACCGAGAATTCGATCGACGTCGATCGGACCATCGCCAACATCGAGGTCGTCGTGCCGCTGGCCGCCGCCAACGACGCGTGGAACCAGCCGGGCGGTAACGCCGCCAAGGCGATGGGCCATGTCGCCCTGGCCGACGCGCCGGTGCGCGCCTGGTCGATCGAAATTCCCGGCGGCGACAAGCGCACGCGCCTGGCCGCGGCCCCCGTGGTCGACGGCGGCAAGCTGTACATCACCGACACCGCCGGCGCCGTCCACGCCTATGCCGCCGACACCGGCGCGACGCTGTGGACCGCGCAGACGGTGAAGGGCGACGAAAACGCCCGCGCCCGCTTCGGCGGCGGCGTCAGTGTCGAGGGCGGCAAGGCCTTTGCCACCAACGGCCTGGGCGATGTCGTCGCGTTCGATGCGAACACCGGCGCCGAGCTGTGGCGGGCGAAGCCCGGCGGCCCCTTGCGCGGTGCGCCGACGCTCGCCAACGACCAGGTCTATGTGCTCAGCCAGGACAACCAGCTGTTCGCGCTGAACCAGGCCGATGGCAAGGTCGCCTGGACCTCTTCCGGCAGCCTCGAATCGCAGGGCGTGTTCGGCGTGGCCGCACCGGCCGCGGCGCAGGGGACCGTAGTCGCGGGCTTCTCGAGCGGGGAGCTGAACGCCTATCGCTACGAGAACGGCCGGACGCTCTGGGCCGACGCGCTGTCGCGCTCCAGCATATCGACCAGCGTGTCGGCGCTGTCGGACATCGATGCCGAGCCGGTGATCGACCAGGGCAAGCTCTATGCGATCGGCCAGGGCGGCCGCATGGTCGCGCTGGACGTGCTGAGCGGCCAGCGACTGTGGGAACAGAACCTCGCCGGCATCGCGACGCCGTGGGTTTCGGGCGAATGGATATTCGTCGTCACCGACGACGCGCGTCTGATCTGTCTGGCGCGCGCATCGGGCAAGATCCGCTGGATCAGCCAGTTGCGGAAGTACCGCGTCGAGAAGAAGAAGACGCAGAAGGACCCGGTGTCGTGGGTCGGCCCGGTGCTGGCCGGCAACAAGCTGTGGCTGGCCAATTCGCTGGGTGAGATCGTCGCGGCCTCGGTCACCGACGGCAGCGTCCAGACGACGCTTACCGACAAGAAGGCCGTGTTCAGCCTGTCGCCGGTCGTCGCGAACCAGACGCTGTACCTGCTGTCGGACGAAGGGACGCTGGTCGCCTATCGGTGACCGTCGACCCCGTTTGAACCCTTCCGAGCCCCGGTCGCCACGGTGACCGGGGCTCTGCCATTTTTCCGTTCGGTCCGAATCGTGTAGGGGGCCGGGCGTACCTGCTGTTGGATTGCTAGACCCATGCCCCTTCCCACCGTCGCCATCATCGGGCGCCCCAATGTCGGCAAGTCGACGCTGTTCAACCGCCTGGTCGGCAAGCGGCTGGCGCTGGTTGATGACCAGCCCGGCGTCACGCGCGACCGGCGCGAGGGGGATGCCACGCTGATCGGCATGGACTTCCGTGTCGTCGATACCGCCGGGTTCGAGGACAAGGACGTCGCGACGCTGCCGGGGCGGATGCGCCTGCAGACCGAAGCGGCGGTCGAGGATGCCGATGTCGCGCTGTTCATGGTCGATGCGCGCGCCGGCATCGTGCCTCTCGATGAGGAGATCGCCCGCTGGCTGCGCGGCACCGACACGCCGATCGTGCTGGTCGCCAACAAGGCCGAAGGCCGTGCGGGCGAGACGGGCGTGATCGAGGCGATGGCGCTGGGCTTCGGTGAGCCCGTGCAGCTGTCGGCCGAGCACGGTGAGGGTGTGGTCGAGCTGTTCGAGGCGCTGCGCCCGCTGATCGAGCGCGAGGACGCCGACGACACCGTCGATGAGGACCCCGACGCGCCGGACGCCCCGCTGAAACTGGCGATCGTCGGCCGCCCGAACGCGGGCAAGTCGACGCTCATCAACCGCATCTTGGGGCAGGACCGCCTGATTACCGGGCCCGAAGCCGGCATCACTCGCGATTCGATCGCGATCGACTGGACGTGGCAGGGGCCGGACGGCCCGCGCCCGGTGCGGCTGATCGACACTGCGGGCATGCGCAAGAAGGCGCGCGTGCAGGAAAAGCTCGAGAAGCTGTCGGTGATGGACGCACTGCGCGCGGTCGATTTCGCCGAAGTCGTCGTGCTGATGATCGATGCGACGCGCGGGCTGGAAGTGCAGGACCTGAAGATCGCCGATCGCGCGCTTCAGGAAGGCCGGGCGCTGGTCGTTGCCCTCAACAAATGGGACGTGGCGGAAAACGCCTCCAGCCTGTTCAACGGGATCAAGGCGGCGCTCGACGAAGGCCTGTCGCAGGCGAAGGGGGTGCCCGTGCTGACCGTGTCGGGCGCGACCGGCAAGGGCATCGACGTGCTGCTCAAGGTCGCGTTCGAGACGCGCGAGGCCTGGTCGCGCCGCGTGTCGACCGGCCAGCTCAACCGCTGGTTCGAACGCGCGATCGAGGCGAACCCGCCGCCCGCACCCGGCGGCAAGCGGATCAAGCCGCGCTACATGACACAGGTGAACACGCGCCCGCCGGCCTTCGTGCTGTTCGGCACCCGCGTCGACCTGCTGCCCGAAAGCTACCGCCGCTATCTGGTCAACGGCCTGCGCAAGGAATTCGATTTCGGCGCGGTGCCCGTGCGCCTGTCCCTGCGCGCACCGAAGAACCCGTTCGACCACAGCAAGTCGTAACGGCCCCGATGCGGATCGACGCGCGCGGAATGCGCTGTCCATGGCCGGCGCTGCGCCTCGCCAAGACCTTGCGAACCGCGGACGGGCCGGTGGAGGTGATGGCCGACGATCCCATCGCGCCGCGCGAACTGGCGGCGGTGGCGACCGCGGCGGGCTGGTCGATCGAACCGATAGCCGCCGATCATTTCCGGGTCGTGCGATTGCGGTGAAATCAACGGGCTGTTTACCCGATCGTCCTAAAACGACGCCACTGGCCGGTGCAATGACGCGCCGTGGAGTGGGCACATGACGAGCGGAATTCCTGAGGCGGCGGTGATCGACTGGGGCGTGCTGTCGGCAGCGCGAATCGAGCTCGGCGCCAATTTCGTCCGCATTCTCGGCTATTTTCGCGAAGACGGCGAAAAATCGGTTGCGGCGATCGAAGCGGCGATGCGCAGCGGCAGCGCCGCGGCAATGGTCATCCCGGCGCACACGCTGAAAGGCGAATCCGCACAATTCGGGGCCGAGCTCCTGACCGCGCGGGCCGAGGCGATCGAGACGATCGCGCGCGACTGCGTCGAAACCCATGATTCGCCGCAGGAGGCGCTGGAGCATGTCGCCAGCCTGCGCGGCCTGTTCGAACAGACCCTGACCCTGCTCGAACGCGAGACCAGCCCGCTGGTCGAACGCCGTCCCGCCGGCGGCTTCGGACGTCGCGCCGTTTAGAGCGGTTTCCGATCAATCTGCACCATCGTGACGGAGCCGATTTCGGTTTGTGGCTAGGATCGAGGAAGGAGCGGGGCTTTGCCCCCGTGACTGACGAGGGACGACTCCACGGAGCAAAATCGCCCTCCGCAGCCATTCCACCGATGCTACGCATCGTCGGAACCTCGGGCTGCTCCGCCCGCCCCGAAGGGGTTGTGTCAGGAAAGCCGCTGGACATCGTCGCGACGCTTGCAGGGGCAGGCCAGCCCCTGCTTCGCGCCGCTCCTCGCCAGCAACCTTCCTGACACAATCACGGTGGCGCAGATTGGTCAGAAACCGCTCTAATGGAACCGCAGTCCATCATGTGGTGAATTTGCTTCCCTCCCGGGCGCGGCGCGCTATCGTTCGGACAGCGAGCGGAGGGGACGGGCGATGGACAGGCATCAGGGAATTGCGGATGATCCGCGGTACCGGGCGTTACTCAAGCGCCGCGGCAGGTTCGCCGCGATCCTGACCGCGATCATCCTCATCGTCTATTTCGGGTTCGTCGGCCTGGTCGCGTTCGACAAGCCTTTGCTGGGCGCTTCGCTGTCGGGCGGGGCGACGTCGATCGGCATCCCGGTCGGGCTTGGCATCATCATCCTCTCGATCGTGCTGACCGGCCTCTACGTCCGCCGCGCCAACGGCGAGTTCGACGCCGTGCTGGCCGCGATCCGTGCGGAGCATGACGCATGATCCCGCGCTGGCTGATCGCTGCCGCGCTCATCTGCGCCGGCACCGCCGCCTCCGCGCACGCCGTTGCGCCGGCCGTGCAACAGGCCACCAACTGGACGGCGATCGGCATGTTCGCACTGTTCGTCCTCGCGACATTGGGTATCACCCGCTGGGCGGCAGGCAAGACCAAGACCGCGGCCGATTTCTATACCGCGGGCGGCGGCATCACCGGCTTCCAGAACGGCTTGGCGATTGCGGGCGACTATATGTCGGCAGCGTCGTTCCTGGGTATTTCGGCGCAGATCTATACCGATGGCTACGACGGCCTGATCTATTCGATCGGCTTCCTCGTCGGCTGGCCGATCCTGCTGTTCCTGATGGCGGAGCGGTTGCGCAACCTGGGACGCTTCACCTTTGCCGACGTCGCCTCGTTCCGCTTCGCGCAGACGCCGGTCCGGACCTTTGCTGCGATCTCGACGTTGGCGGTCGTCCTCTTCTACCTGATCGCGCAGATGGTGGGGGCGGGGCAGCTCATCAAGCTGCTGTTTGGCCTGCCATATCCGTATGCGGTCGGCATCGTCGGCGTGTTGATGACCTGCTACGTCCTGTTCGGCGGCATGACCGCGACGACGTGGGTGCAGATCGTGAAGGCGGCGCTGCTGCTGGGCGCGGCGAGCTTCATCGCGATCGCCGTGCTGTGGCGCTTCGACTTCTCGCCTGAGAAACTGTTCGCCCGCGCGGTCGAGGTGAAGGGCAATTCGGCGATCATGGGGCCGGGCGGGTTCATCAAGGATCCGGTCAGTGCGATCTCGCTCGGGATGGCGCTGATGTTCGGCACGGCCGGCCTGCCGCACATCCTGATGCGTTTCTTCACCGTGCCCGATGCCAAGGCGGCGCGGACGTCGGTGCTCTGGGCGACGGGCTGGATCGGCTATTTCTACTGCCTGACCTTCATCATCGGCTTCGGCGCGATCGTGCTGGTCGCGACCGATCCGGGGTTCCTGGATGCCGACGGGGCGCTCAGGGGCGGGACCAACATGGCGGCGATCCATCTGGCGCAGGCGGTCGGCGGCAACCTGTTCCTGGGCTTCATCTCCGCGGTCGCGTTCGCGACGATCCTGGCGGTGGTCGCCGGGCTGACGCTTTCGGGCGCGTCGGCGGTCAGCCACGACCTCTATGCCAGCGTGTTCAAGCAGGGGGCTGCCGACACCGCGTCCGAACTCCGCGTGTCGCGGATCACCGTACTGGTGCTCGCCGTGGTCGCGATCGCGCTGGGCATCGCGTTCGAAAAGCAGAACGTCGCCTTCATGGTCAGCCTGGCGTTCGCGCTGGCGGCGTCGGGCAATTTCCCGGTTTTGCTGCTGTCGCTGCTGTGGAGCGGTTGCACGACCCGCGGCGTCGTTGCCGGCGGACTGTCGGGCGTCGTGCTGGCGTTCGTGCTGACGGTGCTGTCGCCGGCGGTGTGGGTGAAGGTGCTCGGCTACCCGGAAGCGATCTTCCCCTATGGATCGCCGGCGATCTTCTCGATGCCGGTCGCCTTCGTCGTCATCTGGCTGGTGTCGGTGACCGATCGCAGCGGGCGGGCGGCGGTCGATCGCGCCGGCTTTGCCGCGCAGCAGGTGCGGCAGGAAACGGGAATCGGCGCGGCCGGCGCGTCGGCGCATTGATTCCACTCCGTTCGTGCTGAGCTTGTCGAAGCACTGTCCTTTTTCTTCGGGGCGGAAGGTCCCGGGCTCGAAGAAGGGCAGCACTTCGACAAGCTCAGTGCGAACGGTATTTCAAGGCGATACTACAGCGCCCGAAACCGGAAATCGCGGAACCGCGCCTCGCCCTTGCCGGCGGAATAGAGCCCCGGCCGCAGCATCAGGAAGCCGCCGCGGACATTGTGGTGGTAGCCGGAGACTTCCATGCCCCGGTCGAACCGCGTCCACGTCCGCCCGCCGTCGCCGGAGGTGTGGAAACTGACGATGTGCCGGTTGTTGGTCACGCGTATCCGCATCCGTCGCCCGTGCGGATTGGCGGGGCGGCCGCGTTCGATGCCGTACTGGTGCGTGACGAACCGCGTCTCGTCGAAGCCCAGGCCGCAATAGAGCTTCTCGTCGTAGAACAGGATCAACCCCGCGGTGCCGCCGGGCGCGACTTCGATGTCGCAGTCAACCTGGTACCCCTGGTCGCCCGCGATCAACAGCAGCGGGGAGGACGATGACGGCGCCGTCCCGCGTGCGGTCAGCACCAGCGCGCCGTCCTCGACGCGCGCACGGGCGCGCTCGTCGGCGGCGGGTTTGAAGAAATTCCATTTGCTGCCGATGGCCAGCGTCGTGAAATCGTCGCTGAGCGGCTGGCCGTGCGGACCGACCCTGCTGCCGCCCCTTGGCGCACGGAGCGGCCGTGACAGGTCGCCGCCCGTCATCCGGAACCAGCCATCGGCGGTCCACTCGACCGGATCCAGCAGCGTCTGGCGGCCGAGCGTCCAATAGCCGTTTTCGTAGCCGTGATAGACGCTCCACCAGTCGCCCGCCGGCCCCTCGACCAACGTCGCATGGCCGCGCGACCACCATTTTTCGCTCGGGTCGGTGGTGCGGACGATCGGGTTGCGCGGGCAATTCTCCCAAGGCCCGTGGATCGATCGCGAGCGGGCGGCGATGACCATGTGGCCGGTCGGCGGACCCGCGGTGCCGCCGACCGCCAGGATCAGGTAGAACCAGCCCCCGTGGCGCAGCACCTTGGGCCCTTCGGGGCTGAAGCCCTCGACATCCCAGTCGTTGGGGTAGCGCCATGGATCGTAGACATGCTCGGGCTCGCCGATGCGGCGGAGGCCGTCGTCGGACAGGCGAACGCGGTCGCCGCCCGACAGGAACAGCCAGCGGCTGCCGTCCTCGCCCACCGCGTGGCCGGGGTCGATGTGCGCGGGCAGCTTCAGGTCGATGGGCTCGCTCCACGGCCCGCGGATATCGTCGGCCCAGATCACCCAGTTGGTCGTCGGGTTTTTGGTCGGCACGTAGAGGAAGTAGCGCCCGTCGTGCTTGGTGAGTTCGGGCGCCCAGACCGATCCGATGTTGGTGGTCAGCGCCGCGGTGATCGGCACCCAGTTGAGGAGGTCGCGCGAGTGCCAGATGACCAGACCCGGATAGGAATCGAAGGTCGAAAAGGTCATGTAGTAATCCGCCCCGTCCTTCAGGATCGTCGGGTCGGGATGGTCACCGGCCATCAGCGGATTGAGGAAGCGGCCGTCGCCGAGGTCGGCGATCCGCTGGTTGTCGAAGCCGCGTTTCCAGTCGGGGGCGGGCTTGCCCGCGGCGAGAACGGGCGACGCGACCGCCGCGGCGAGGGGAAGCCCGAAGGCGTTTCGCCGCGTCAGATGCATCGTCCTGGTCCTTTCTCTTGCCTCCACTTCACCCGTTCGCCCTGAGCCTGTCGAAGGGCCGTCCTTCTTCGTGCCACTGGCGTTGCGTCACGAAGAAGAAGGGCGGTGCTTCGACAAGCTCAGCACGAACGGAGTGGAGGTGGTCGCGTTACCTTAGAACGACATCCGCAGCCCGGCCGTCAGGATGCGGCCGGTGCTGGCGTAGGTCTGCGTCACCGGGTTCGCCGCGTACATCGTGCGGTACTGCGCGTTGTTGGTCAGGTTGCGCCCCTCGAGCGAGAGCTTCGCCCAGCTGGTCACGTTCAGGCCCAGCGCGAAGTCGATGTTCAGCTGGTTCTCGTTATACCCGAAGTCCGCGACCACCGGCGAGTTGCAGGCGGCACCCGCGTTCGTCGTCGTGCCGACCGAGCAGGTGCCCGAGGCGAGCGGGAAGCGGTTGACGTAGCGCGTGCGGTACGCCCCCGATACGCGCGCCGAGAACACCTTGTTCTCGAAATACAGCGTCGCGTTGAACGCATCGGGCGAGGTGTTGAGGAACGGCCCTTCGGCGAACGTATTGACCGCGGTCGACGCCGCTGCCCCTTGCGCGGTCGAAAGCACCGTGCCCGTCAGGTAGTTCAGCTTCGACGTGATGTGCGTGTAGTTCGCGGTCACGCCGAACTGGTCGAACGGGGCGGGCAGGAAGAAGAAGTTCGACTGCACGTTCACCTCGACGCCGCGGATGGTGCCGCCCGGCGCGTCGTTGAACTGACGCACCGCATAGACGCCGCCCGCCACCGTATAGTCCTTCAGCGGCTGGTTCGTGATCGAATTGACGATCGCCTGGTAGACGGCGGGTTCGAACACCGACGACAGCGGCACTTCGCCCGCGATCTGCTGCGGGAAGCTGTCGATCTTCTTGCTGAAGAGGGTCACGCCGACGAGGCCGCCGCGACCGAAGTATTTCTCGAAGCTGAGGTCGAAGTTGGTCGCGCGGAACGGGTTGAGGTACGGATTGCCGACCGTGACCGACGGCGCCGACCCGTTGGTCGCCAGGCCGCTCGGGAAGGCGGTCGTGCCCGGCGTCAGGCTGGCGAGCTGTGGACGCGCGATGACCTTTGCCGCGGCGAAGCGGATCAGCAGGTCGCGGACCGGCTCCCAGGTAAGGTTGGTCGAGGGCAGCCAGTCGAAATATTCGTTGGTCGCGGTGACCGGCAGGCCCTGCACGCCATCGCTGCCGCCGACGTTGCCGAAGCCCTTCACCCGCGTGCGGGCGACGCGCATACCGACGTCGCCGCGCAAGGGCGCACCGAACACGTCGAAGTTGAAATCGACCTGGAAGAAGCCTGACAGGTCCTGCTCGGTCACGGCCGCCCGCTGGCGACCATCGACGACCGCGCGGAAATCGCCCCATTTGTTGACGCAGTTGCAGTCGATGCCGAACGCGTTGATGAACTTGTTGAGATCGGGCGCATAGAAGCTGGTCGGGGTGCCGGTGCTGACGTCCAGCCCCTTGCCGAAACCGACCGTCTGGCCGAGGTCTGTGATCGCGAGCTTCGCTTCGGCCAGCGTCGGGTTGATCGCCTCGATCGACTGGTTGCGACGGCCCTGGTCGCTGTCGAAGTCGAACTTCTTCCAGGTGGCACCGAAGCGCAGCGTCAGCTGGTCGGGGATCGCATCCAGCGCGAAGTTCAGGCGGCCGACGCGATATTCGTTGCTGACGATATTGGTGAAGTACCGGATCGTCGACAGGCCCTTCACCAGCGACCAGCTGGCCGGGTTGGCGACGTTGAAGCCGGGGTTGAACACCGGCATGTTGCCGTCGCCGCGTTCGTCGAACGTATAGCCATCCTGGTCGATCGCGTTGAATTCGGTCAGGAAACCGGTCGCGTCGAACTTGGACTTCGAATAGCCGAGCGTCAGGTCGGCGCGGAACCGGTCGGTGATCTCCTGCGTCGCGTTCAGCGTCCCCTGGTAGAATTCGGTCGTGCCGAACTGGGCGTCGGCGTAGCTGCGCCAGTCGACGTCATCCAGCACGAGATAATCTGCCTGGCCTGCGGCATTGACGTTGGCGGCGCGGATCTTGGAGTTCGGGCGACCGATCAGTTCGTTATAATAGGCGATCGACTGCGCGTTCGCGATATAGCCCGGCGATCGGGTCGAATTGTAATAGTCGTACGTGTTCAGGTTGTTCGGATTGTAGCTCGCCTGCGTGCCGGGCAGCAGCGTCGTGCTGCCTTCGGTGCCGGCGCAGTTGACGACCGCCGACGGCACGCAGTTGGCGTAGAGCGCCAGGCGGTCGGCCAGGCCGTTGGCGGTGTTCGCCGCACGCAGCGTGTTCTGCGCGACGCGAGCATTGGTGCCGTTGCGGTTCAGGCCGATCGTGGTGATGCCGAAGTTCGTGCTGTCCTGCTTGTAGCGCGAATAGACGCCGTCGAGGATGATTTCGGTGCGGCTGGTCGGGCGCCACTGTGCGGTCGCGGTCGCCCCGAGCCGTTCGTACGCCAGCTCCTGCCGCTGGATCGACGGCAGCGCGGGGATGATCGTCGTCGGCGTGACGAGGGCATAGGCGGCCGGGTCGGAACCAAAGGTCGCGCCGGTGCCGGCGGTCGACGGGCGCGCGAAGCCGAAGGTGTTCGGCGTCACGCCGTTCAGCTGCGAATTGCGATAGGCGTAGTCGAACGACCCGATCGAGCGGCGATAGCTGTCGATCTGCTGTTCCTGCTTCTGGTACGCGACCGAAGCGAGGATGCCGAAATTGTTGCCGATCTTCTGCGAGATCAGCGCGGTCAGCCGCGGATTGATCGACTTGCCGTTCTCGCGATACTCGGCCTCCGCGCCAAGCGCATAGCGGCTGCCCTTGTAGGCGAGCGGGCGGCCGGTGGTCAGGTCGATGATCGCGCCCAGCGACCCTTCGTCGTTCACCGCCGCGACCGATTTGGTGATCTTCACCCCGCCGAACAGTTCGGAGGCGAAGGTGTTGAAGTCGAACCCGCGCGACCGGTTCGCGCCGCTGTCCGAATTGCTGCCGCCCGCGGCCGACTGCGCATCGACGCCGTTCAGCCGGGTCTGCTGGAAATCGCCGCCCAGGCCGCGGACGGTGATCGTGCGACCCTCGCCGTTGTCGCGGTCGATCGAGACGCCGGGCAGGCGCTGGATCGATTCGGCCAGGTTGGCGTCGGGGAAGTCGGCAATGTCCTCCGCGGTGATCGCATCGATGATCTGGTTGGAGCTGCGCTTCAGGTCGAGCGCGTTTTCCAGGCTGGCGCGAAAGCCGGTGACGACGATTTCCGACGTCTCGACACCGTCGGCCGTGGTCTCTTCCGGCGCGATCGGCGACGGCTGCTGATTGGCCGGGTTCGTTGGCGCGTTGGGGGCGGGGGGCGGCGCCGTCTGGGCGCTGGCCGCGGTCGTGCCGACGATCGCAGCGATCGCCAGCGCGGTGGTCGAGACGCCGTTCATGCGGCGGATGAATGTCGAGAACATCATGAAACCCCTCCCAGGATCGTCCTTGCCGGGCTCCCGTGTCGTTGCACGGGCGCTCATGGTTCCGGTGATGACACCGGTATCACAACGAGACATATTCAGGTCGTCGCAAAACGGCAAGCGCAAATAGCGACAGCGTTTCCAAGGGGCGCGGGCGCGCAGGGGCAGCGGCAACCGTGCCGAAATCGGACGCGCGTTAACCGCAGATTCGGGATGGCCGGAATCGTAAACGGCGCGTTAACTCGCTCTATGAAACGCCGTTATCTGGTCCTGACCGACGAAGCCCGCCGTCACCCGTTCCGCCAGTCGCTGCCGCCGCAGCGCGTGGTCGCGGTGAAGAGCGACGATAATGACCTGAAGCTCTTCGCGCTGAGCTTCACGGCCTTCTTCGTGTGCTTTTACACGTTCCTCGCCTGAACGGGGGCGGCGTCAGTCGCAGGCGCGGTGGAGCTTCTGCGCCAGCCAGGCGGAGACGAGGCACATCGCTGCGACCAGCAGCAGCATGTCCTGCGGTGTCACGCCGAACCCGGTGATGACCAGCACCGCGACCGCGCCGATCGTCATGGCGCCGGCATTCACCACGTTGTTCGCCGCCACCGTGCGTGCGGTCTGGTCCTTCGTGACCGTCGTCGTCAGAAAGGCGTAGAGCGGCACGACGAACATGCCGCCGGCGACGGCGATGGCGAGCAGCGTGGCCATGATGATCAGCGACTGCGAATGGGTCAGGAACGTCGCGACATCGTACATCTGCCCGGCCGGCGCCGGGCGGAACAGCCGCGCCTCGACCGAGAAGGCGACGACGAACGCGCCCATCGCGACAACCGAGATCGGCGAATAGCGCGCGGAAATCTTGCCCTTCAGCATCGCATTGATCGCGACCGAGCCGATCGCGACGCCGACCGAGAAGATCGCGATGGCCAGGCTCGCGACCTTTTCGTCCGCGGTCAGCACATTCTTCACCAGCGGGGGGAAGATGATGATCAGCACGCTGCCGATCGTCCAGAAGAAGCTGATCGCCAGGATCGCCAGGAACAGCCGGCGGATGTGCATCGTCGCCGATATCAGGTGCCACGACGCGGTGATCGGATTGTAGTTGATCTTGAGCGGCGGCCCCATGCGCGGCGCCGGCGGCACCATGCGGCCGGTCACCCAGCCGATCAGCGCGACGATGATGACGAGGCCCGCGGCGGCCTCCACCGCGATCCAGCCGGCGAGCACGGTGCCCAGCAGGATCGACAGATAGGTCGCCGCCTCGACCAGCCCGGTGCCGCCCAGGACTTCGTGATCCTTCAGATGCTGCGGCAGGATGGCGTATTTGATCGGCCCGAAGAACGTCGAATGCGTGCCGAGCATCAGCACCGCGCCCAGCATCATGCCGAGGCCCACCGACGTATAGCCGGCCTTGGCCGCCAGCAGACCGGCGGCGCCGAATACCATGATGAAGATCTCGGCGGTCTTCACCAGCCGGATGATGCGCGACTTGTCGTAGGTGTCGGCCAACTGACCCGACAGCGCGGAGAGCAGGAAGAAGGGCAGGATCGCCAGGCCCGTCGCCAGCGCGTTGAAATGCGCCTCCATCTCGGCGTCGTTGAAGATCTGGTAGGTCGCGAACAGGACCATCGCGGTCTTGAACAGGTTGTCGTTGAACGCGCCCAGGAACTGGGTGACGAAGAGCGGCAGGAACCGCCGCTCCTTGAGAAGCCCGAGGGCATTGAACATGGTACGCGGTGCCTTCGAGCGATTGTCCCCTGGCGGGTGCAATAGCGGACACGGGGGCGGGGCGGCAATGGTGGATACGTGGTGGTGCGCCGGGTCATCCCCGGTTGCCCCACGCGCAACCGCCGCGTAAGCCATCCGGGTCAAGATGCTTACGCTCCCCAACCTCCTGACCCTGTCCCGCATCGTCACGGTGCCGCTGCTCGTCGCGCTGCTGTGGTGGCCGCAGTGGGAGGCGGGCTATGCCATGGCCTTCGTGCTGTACTGCCTGATGGGCGTGACCGATTATTTCGACGGCTATCTGGCGCGCGCGCAAGGCGCGGTGTCGAAGCTCGGCCAGTTCCTCGATCCGATCGCCGACAAGATCATGGTTGCGGCGGTTATCCTGATGCTGGTCGGCACCCGGTTCGAGGATCGCGCGATCATCACCGGCATCCACCTGATCGCGGCGATGGTCATCCTGCTGCGCGAGATCATGGTCAGCGGCCTGCGCGAATTCCTGGGCGGCATCCAGGTCTCGGTCCCGGTCTCGAAACTCGCCAAGTGGAAGACGACGCTGCAACTGGTGTCGCTCGGCGCGCTGATCCTGGCGGGCGCGGTGCCCGGCATCGCCTTCGTCAAGATCGTTGGCCTCGCCAGCCTGTGGGGGGCGGCCGCGCTGACGCTGCTGACGGGGTGGGATTACCTGCGCGTCGGCCTGAAGCACATGGACAGCTGATGGCCATCGAGATGCTCTATTTCGCCTGGGTCCGTGAAGGCGTGGGCCGGGGCAGCGAGCGGGTCGATCCGCCCGCCGACGTGGCGACGGTCGCCGACCTGCTCGACTGGCTCGCCGCGGACAGCCCGGCGCACGCACAGGCATTCGGCGACCGCGCGAAGCTGCGCGCGGCGGTCGACCAGGCGTTCGTGCCGCTCGACGCAGGCATAGCCGGCGCGCGCGAAGTGGCGATCTTTCCACCGGTGACCGGCGGATGATCCGCGTCACCGTCCAGCGCGAACCGATCGACGTCGCCGCCGCGCTTGCCGCTGTGGAAGCCGACGGGGCGGGGGCGATCGCCAGCTTCACCGGGCTGGTCCGCGCCGACGACGGGGTCAGCATCCTCGAACTCGAACATTATCCCGGCATGACCGAAGCCGCGCTGACCGCGCTGGCCGAAGGCGCCGCGGCGCGGTGGGACCTGCTCGACGTGACGATCGTCCACCGCGTCGGCCCGATGCGCCCCGGCGAGCGCGTCGTCTTCGTCGCCACCGCCGCCCGCCACCGCGGCGCCGCGCTGGAGGCGTGCGCGAGCCTGATCGACCGGCTGAAGACCGAAGCGCCGTTCTGGAAGCGCGAAGTGACGACCGAGGGCAGCCGCTGGGTCGAAGCGCGCGGTGGCGACGAGGACGCGGCGGCGCGGTGGCGATAGCGATTTAGGCCGTGAACCCGTAAACGACGACGTGCGGCGGGGGTGTTGAATATCCGCTTTTGGGTGGTAAGCGGACGCTATCCAAAGGCGATGATCGCCCAACCAATTACCCCGATCATCGCGACGCTGACGGTCGCAAATGCCGCCGTGAAGACGAAAGCGATCCAGAAGTTGATCGGCTGGACGCTGCGCTCGATGCGGTGGCTCTGCGCGTAGATCACTCCTGTTCGCAGCCCAACCAGCGCATTGCGTCCAAACAGGACTGCGAGAAGCAGAGCCACCGGAACAAGCACGATCATCAAAGCCATTGATCCCATGAATCGATCTATGCCGGTGACTTGGGAGGTACTCAAGCCGTGCATGGACGACTGGTGTTGGGCGTCAGCTGCCGTTACGCGGCTTGCGAAACCGAGCATATTTTTTGGGTGATGATTGCGATCTGTAGCGCCCTCCGGCCCGGTCGAGCAGCACACGTTCCACGACCCAATTTAACGATCGCAGCACCACCTGGAAGAACAGATAGTCGATAATCAGGAACACGATGATAGCGGCTAGGCCGATCGCGTTTAGCACCATCAGGCTCAAAGCTGCTCTCCCAGTCGCTTCCTGACATACCAGCGAATTGCAACGGCTGCTATTGGGCGGAAGCGGAATATCCGCTTTTTTTGAGCTCCAGCGTCGCTGCTGAACCGCCTGGAGGCGATGCCAGACGCTCGTTCAGTCGTTTGTTGAAGTAAAGTTGGAAAATGTTGTGTATAGCTTCGACTAGCAGCTCTTTCTCATCGATGGTTTTCCTTCGCCCATGGCGGTGTCGCGTCGCTCCGCCAGTGGATCGCCCGGACGGGGATTTGGGACCGGCATAGTGTGACCTTCGTGTGACCTTAGCCACGCCTGGTCGAATCGAGCCTGATCGACCGGCTGAAGACGCAAGCGCCGTTTTGAAAGCGCAAAGTGACCGACGAGGGCAGCCGCTGGGTCAAAGCGCGCGGTGGCGACGAGGCTATGGCGGCGCGGCGGCGGTGATTCCCTACCTCCCGTCACCCCGGACTAGTTCCGGGGTCCACCAGGCGGTTTGGGGAAGGGCTAGAGGGTCGAGCAACTTCCGTCGCGGCATAGTGGACCCCGGAACAGGTCCGGGGTGACGGTAAAGATGGGCGGGGTTCACCGCTCGCCCAGCACCCCCGCCAGCAAGCGAAAGTCCTTTTCCCGCGGGCTCGCCTTGCGCCAGACCAGCGCGATGTGCCGGGACGGGTTGTCGGCGGCCAGCGGCGCCGATGCGATGTGCGTGCGCTCCAGGATGCCGGCGTCGAGCGCCATTTCGGGCAGGATCGTCATGCCCAGGCCATTGTCGACCATCTGCACGACGGTGTGCAGCGACGTGCCCAGCATCGTCGCCTCGGCACGGATTTCGGGGCGGTTGCAGGCGGCGAGTGCGTGGTCCTTCAGGCAATGCCCGTCCTCCAGCAGCAGCAGTCGGCTCTCGTCGATGTCGCTCGGCCGGATGCCGGCGGCGGGCGGCGACAGTTCGCCCTTGGGGAAGGCGAGGTACAGCCGGTCCTCGAACAGGCGCGCGGCCTCCACGTCACCGCAGGCGTAGGGGAGGGCCAGCAGCACGCAGTCGGTGCGGCCCTGGTGGAGCCCTTCGCACGCCGGGCCGCTCGGCTCCTCGCGCAGGTACAGCTTCAGGTCGGGATAGTCGCGGCGCAGGCGCGGCAGGATCTGCGGCAGCATGAACGGCGCGATGGTCGGGATGACGCTCATCCGCATCTCGCCCGACAGCGGCTGGCCAGCGGCGCGCGCCATGTCGCCCAGCTCCTCCGCCTCGCGCAGCACGCGGCGGGCCTTTTCGGCGATGCGTTCGCCCAGCGGCGTGAAGCGGACGACGCGGCGGGTGCGCTCGACCAGCGTGATGCCGATCAGCGTCTCCAGCTCGCGGATGCCGGCCGACAGCGTCGACTGCGTCACGAAACACGCCTCCGCGGCGCGGCCGAAATGGCCGATGTCGCGGAGCGCAACCAGATATTGCAGCTGCTTCAGCGTGGGCAGGTAGGTGGTCACGCCTGCGGGTCTAGCTCTCTCCGCCGCCTCAGGCCAGCGCGCGGTACAGGCTGAACGCGCTGGTCGCGGTCAGCACGACGCCGACCATGACCAGCAGCGTCCGCGTCGGCACGCGCTTGGCGATGATCGCGCCGAACGGGGCGGCGATGACGCCGCCGATCAGCAGGCCGACGACGGCGGTCGTGAACGCGGCAAAGCCCAGGTGCGCGATGAAGGTGATCGACACCGTCAGCGTCAGGAAGAATTCGACGCTGTTCACCGTGCCGATCGTCATGCGCGGCTGGGCGCCCTGCACCAGCAGGTTGGACGTCACGACCGGCCCCCAGCCGCCGCCGCCGGCCGCGTCCAGGAAACCCCCGGCCAGGCCCAGCGGCTCGATGATCCGGGGCTCCCGGTGCTGGTTTCCGGGGAAACGGATGCCGCGGTAGAGCAGATAGAGCCCGATCGCTGCCAGATAGGCCATGACGAACGGCCGCGTGACCGACGCATCGAGCGAGGTCAGCAGATACGCTCCCGCGACGCCCCCGACGATACCCGGGACCAGCAGGCGCAGGAACAGCTTCTTGTCGACGTTGCGGTGGATCGCATGGCTGATGCCCGACACGCCGGTCGTGAAGCACTCGACCAGATGCACGCCCGCCGACGCGGTCGCGGGCGGCACGCCCAGGACGCTCACCAGCAATGTGCTGGAGATGACACCGAACGCCATGCCCAGCGCCCCGTCGACGACCTGCGCCGCGAAACCCACCGCGACGAACGTCCAGACCTGAGACCAGTCCAACCCTTCGAACATTACCGTCCCCTGTCCGTATTCGCGCCTGAGCATAGGGCACGGGAGAAACCCGACAAGACAGATAGGCTTTAACGTGGACAAGCCTTGTGGCCGGACGCTGGAATTGGCGCGGGCAGTGCCCTACATTTGCATCGTAAAAGGGGAAGCGCCTACCGCCATGTCACGGCTCGTCGACTATCTGGATTCGATCAAGGCGCGCGATCCGGCGCCGCGGTCGCGCTGGGAAATCCTGCTTTATCCGGGCGTCCTCGCGCTCGGGATGCACCGCATCGCGCACTGGCTGTTCCAGGCGGACCTGTTCTTCCTCGCGCGGTTCGTGAACCATCTGTCGCGTGCGCTGACCGCGATCGACATCCACCCGGGTGCGAAGATCGGGCGCAATTTCTTCATCGACCACGGCTTTACCGTCATCGGCGAGACGGCGGAAATCGGCGACGACGTCACCATCTATCAATGCGTGACGCTGGGCGGGACCAGTCCCGACAACGGCGTCGCGGGCAAGCGCCATCCGACGCTGGCGGACGGCGCGATCGTCGGGTCGGGCGCGCAGGTGCTGGGCCCGATCACGGTCGGCACGCGCGCGCGGATCGGTGCGAACGCCGTGGTGACGCGCGACGTGCCGCCCGGCGCGACGATGGTCGGCATCCCGGCGCGACCGGTGGTGGTGGAGGCGGAGACGTACAGCCGCGACTTCGTGCCCTACGGCACGCCGTGCCGCGAGATGAGCGAGGCGAGCATGACACGGTTCGACCAGCTGGAGCGCGAACTGGGCGCCTTGCGCGCCGAGATGGCGACGCTGCGCGGTGACGACGAGGCGCGCGACCGCGCCTGATGGGCACCGTCACGCCCTTTCCGCTGACGGCCGGCAAGCCGAACCAGGTCGGCTTCGACCGCGCCGAACTGATGCGCATCCTCGACCTCTACGGGCGGATGGTCGCGGCGGGGCATTGGCGCGACTATGCAATGGACCTCGGCCGCGATGCGGCGATCTTCGCCGCCTTCCGCCGCGCCGCCGAACGCCCCGAATATCGCATCGAGAAGCGTCCGGCCCTGCGCAACCGCCAGGGCGAATGGGCGCTGATCGGCGAACAGGGCGCGGTGCTGAAGCGCGGGCACGAGCTCGGCCCGGTACTGGCGCCGGTCGAGCGGCGGCTGATGAAGCTGATCGAGGAATAGAGAAACGCCGAAGCCCGCCGGCCGCTCGGCCGACGGGCTCCCTTGTCGCGCTGGTTGGGCTCTATGCCGTCGCCATCCGCGGCTGGTTCACCGGGGGCAGGCGGTCGGACAGGCTACCGGTCAGGCCGACCACGACCGCGCGGGCCTTGTGCCAGAATGCCGAGAGCAGCAGCAGCGCGGAGCCGATGACGAGGCCGGTGAACGCCGCCGACAGCTCGACCGCGCCCGCCGTCTTGAACAGCGAGACGAGCGCGTAAAGGACATAAGCGAGGCTCGACACCAGCAGCGCGCGGCGATCGACCGCCAGCGCCACCGCGGCGAACACGATGTAGAGCGCGATGACCAGCAACGCGGTCGGCACGCCGATCGCGGCGTCGAACACGCCGAGCATGTTGAAGACCGAATGCGCGATCATCGGCGCGGCGGCGAGGTGGAGCCAGAAGGCGACATCGCTGCGACGCGTCAGCCGCTCGCGGTCGCTCATGTCCCAGCGCATGGCAAAGGCGAACATGCCGAGGCCCGCGACGAACACCAGCGGGAAGACGGCGTCCTTAGCGCCGGGGATCAGGCCGAAGACCAGCGCCATGACGACCGCGACGACCGCGACCGCACCTGCCGCGACCGTGATCGGCACCATGAACCGGCGCCAGTGCAGCCAGGCGGCTGCGGCGGTCAGTGCGGCGATCACCGCCGCCATGGTCCCGACAATGGCGTACTGGACCTGTTCGGAATCGAAGCTCTTCAGCCACGGCTCCAGTGTTTCGCCGTTGTCGGCGATCACGCCCGCCAGCGCGCCCGCCACACCGCCGACGAACGCGAGCAGCAGCAGGATGCTGGGGAGCGCCATGCGACGCTGGCGGGTGAAATATTCGGCGAGCCCCCACGCCGCGACCGCCACCGATGCCCCGGCGAGCGGCGCCCAGATCGAGCCCCCGATCCAGCCGACCGCGGCCAGCAGCAAGGCGCTGGCGATGGCGACGAAGATGTCGTTGAAGCCGGTCAGCAGCCGGAACTGTTCTTCGTCGACCGTCGGCGACTGGCGCTGCGCGGCGATGTGATTGCGTAGTGCCGCCGCGGCATCGGGGGTGATCGCCCCGGCATCGACGGCACTGCGCAGGTCCTGTTCGCTATACATGATAGTCCTCCCTGTTACGGGAGGACTATCATTAGTGTCATGGTGTTGCAACACACCACGACGTTGTGGCGATCAGAGGATGACGTCGATCGTCGGGTTGAGCGTTCCGTTCACCTGGAACACCATGTCGGCGATACGATCGCCGTTGGCATCCAGGCTGACGCTGGTGACGTTCGTGGCGCTGTCATAGGCGAACACCGCCTGTCCGACCGCGCCCGAGAACGCGCTGACGCGGGTAAACGCCTGGTCGCCCGACACGCCGGCGTTGGCGTCGATCGCCGACAGGTCGATACGGTCGCTGCCCGACGTGAAGTCGAGGATGCGATCGATCGCATTCGGCGCGCTGTCGGTCAGCGCATCGAACAGGAACGTGTCGGCCCCCGACCCGCCATAGAGCAGGTCGGCACCGCCGCCGCCGTCGATCCTGTCGTTGCCGGCATTGCCGCGGATCGTGTTGGCGAATTCGTTGCCCAGGATCGTGTCGGCACCCGACCCGCCGATCGCGTTCTCGACCACCACGCCAGCAGCGATCGCGACGTTTCCGGTCAGCCCGCCGACGTTCGAGAAATGCCCGTCGTTCAGGTCGATCAGCTGCGACTGAGTGTAGCCGGAGAAGTCGAGCGTATCGTTGCCGCCGGCATCCCACACCGCGAAGATCACCGGCGTCGACGACGACGCGGTCGAGTAATAATCCCGCGCGGTATTGGAGTTGAAGCCATAGGTGGTGTCGCCGGTGCGCGTCGTCATGTTCGCACCGTACAGCCGCTGCGCCGCCGCGATGTCGTCGAGCAGCGGGGCCGCGGCGTAATAGCCGCCGTTGTTGCCGCCGGTGTTCGTTTCCGACCAGTAGCTCATGACCGAATACTGGCGCGTATCCTCGTAATATTGCGCGCTATTGGCATAGGTCGGGCTGCCGTTGCCGGCGTTGTAGTCGCCGGGATGCCCCAGGCCGATGGCATGGCCGATCTCGTGGACCAGTACCTGCCCGCCATAGTTGAGGTTGTCGGGTGCCCGGTTGTAGCTGAGCGAGCTGTTGTACCAGCTGTCACCCCCGACGCCGCTGCCGGGATAGTAGGCGAAGGCCGCCGCGCCGCTGGCGCCGGTCGAATAGTTGCCGAACAGCATCTGCGCCGAATTGGAGTAGCCGTTGGTGCCGCTGACGCGCGTGAAGGTGATGCCGGCGACGTCGGACCAGGCGCGCAGGGCGATCTGCGCCTGTTCGATCTGCGCGGCATTGAACACCGAGAAGCCCGAGGTGCCGTTCGGCATCGACGTCGGTGCGCTCGCGCGGAAGGCATAGGTCACTTCGGCGGGCTGGCCGAGCGTCGACCCGTTCCACGTCTGGTTGGCGCGACCGAGCTGCGCGGCGGCCTCCGCGATGGTCAGCGACGTCTTGCCGTTCGATCCGGCGTCGCCGCGATCCTCGCTGTTGAGCGCAAACATCGGCGCCCCGCTGTGCGTCGTGGTGTCCGGCCCGGCGTTGCCGAGGCAAGACGGACAGCGGCACATTTGCGGCTCGTCCTGCGTTAGGGTGCCGGCGAGATTGAGCGGCGGCAGTCCGGCGGAGGGCGATGCGATGTACGACACCGGTGACGACGCAGCGGTAACGGCGCGCAGGGCGTCCGTATCGAAATACAGCGCTTCGCCGATGCCGACTTCCGCAGATGCGGCGAATGATTTTTGCCAACGCATAAGGCTCTCCCGATCAATCGGCCGAGCGCTCGCCTCCAACCGAGTGCAACGCGCTCGGCCCCCAATGCTGCACCGTTTTTCCCGAACGGTGATCGCCGGATTGATTTCGATTACTAGCGCATGTTCGGCAACCCCGATTTCGGCAAGTGCAGTGGAAGGACGCAAAATGGGCGGCGAAGCGAGCTCAAATCAGGATAGCTTGATGATGCGCGAGCCATCCGAATTGACCGGACGTTGGACGGTCTTCGCCGGAAAAACGATTTGCACGCTAGCGTTTACGAGCGACCGGATCGAATCGGCGAACGCCTGGCGGGTTTCGGACGAAGCGCGGTGCCTCGACGGGATCGCGCCGCGAATCGTCGGATGGCGGCCTGCGCCCGACGGCATCGAACTGGTATCCGCCGACCGGCGGACGGTGGTGATGTTCGACGCCGCAGGGCAGGGCCGCTCGCCGCAGGGCGAGGCGATAGCTCTCCGGCGGGCGACGGACTAAGCGGCCGCGCGCGCGATCAGCTTTGTAGCGTGCGCAGGATCGTCATTGCTTGGTCAGCGCCCGACTGCGGCACGGTCTCGCCCGTGCGATCGGTAATCTCTGTCCAGTGCGCCGCAATCCCCTCTGCGGACAAATCGTCGCCGCGAAGCGCTACGCCCGGCGTAAGCGTCACGTAGGCGGCCTGGAACACCCCCGCGCCGGCACCCACGATCGCGTTGGTCGGGGCGTCTTCGCTGACGAGATAGACGGCGGCGGGCGCCACCGCTTCCGGTGTGAACAGGGCAAAGGCGTCGGCGGGGAACAGGTCCTCGGTCATCCGCGTACCGGCGGTCGGCGCGATCGTGTTGACGCGAATGCCGTACTTCGCGCCTTCAATCGCCAGTGTCTTGGTCAGCCCCGCCAGCCCGAGCTTAGCCGCTCCATAGTTGGCCTGGCCGAAATTGCCGTACAATCCGGTCGACGATGCGGTCATGAGGATGCGGCCATAGGCCTGCTCGCGCATCGTGTCCCACACCGCTTTCGTGCAATTGGCTGATCCGTTCAGGTGGACGTCGACGACGAATGCGAAGTCTGCGGGCTCCATCTTGGCGAAGCTCCGGTCACGCAGGACGCCGGCGTTGTTGATCAGGATGTCGATCCGGCCCCACGCCTGCTTCGCCTGCGCCGCCATCTCGACCATCTGGGCGTAATCGGTGACGCTGCCGCCATTCGCCAGCGCCGTGCCGCCCGCCGCCTCGATTTCCGCGACCACCTTGGCCGCGGCGTCCGACGTGCCCGTCCCGTCGCGCGATCCGCCCAGATCGTTGACCAGCACCCTCGCCCCGCGCCGGGCGAGATCAAGCGCATAGGCCCGGCCAAGCTCGCCGCCCGCACCGGTCACGATCGCCACCTTGCCCTCGAACGAGATCGTCATGCCGTACATCCTCTTCGTAAACGTCACCCGGGCATCTCGACGGACTGGCGACGAAAAACAAGACGGGCGCGACCTCCGTTTTGGAGGGCGCGCCCGCTGTTTTGGTCAGGCTGTGCCGATCAGCCGCCGCGCTGGCGGCACTTGTCGGTCTGGCCCTTCTTGCAGATCGGATAGCTCTGCAGGGGGGCGGGGGCCGGATAGGCCTGCGCGACCGGCGGCGCTGCCATGAAGGTCGGCGTCACGCCCGGCTGGGCCATGCCCGATAGGGCCGGAGTCGCGGGCTGGTAGCCACCTGCGCTTTCCTGCGCGGTGAAGTTGCCCGGTGCCATCGGCTGGGCCGGCGGCGTCGGGGCCATCGGCGCGTTCGGATCGGCGGGCGCGGTCTGCGTCATCGGTGCGCCGGGCTGCATCGGGGTAGCCGGCTGCATCGGCGTCGCCGGTTCGGGTGCGGGCGTCGGCGCCGGCATCGCGGCTGGATCTGCCGGCGGCGGGGTCGGGGTCGTCTGGGTCTGCGCGGCGGGGTCGGCTGGCGGGGTGGTCATCGTGTCCTGCGCGATGGCGGTGCCACCGAAGGCGAGCGCGCTCGCCAGCAAAATCGTCTTGAACGCCATGGTAGGGTCCTCGCAAATGGGGCGCACCAGGAAAGCGTGCGTCTCGGGGGGTAACGCCGCATCGGCCAAGTCGTTTCCCTCCCGACCCTAATCTCTATCAGAGGTCCGCTGTCAGACGCTCGAATCCAGGGCGTACCCCGCCGAGCGCACCGTGCGGATGATGTCGGGTTTGTCGCCGACGTTGATCGCCTTGCGCAGGCGACGGATGTGCACGTCGACCGTCCGCGCCTCGATATCCGAATCATGACCCCAGACCGCGTCCAGCAGCCGCTCGCGCGAAAAGACCCAGCCGGGATGCTCCAGGAAATGCTTCAGCAGGCGGAATTCGGTGGGGCCGAGCTGGATCGTCTCGCCGCCACGCTTCACCTTGTGGCCGACGGTGTCCATCTCGAGATCGCCGTAGCTGAGTGATTCCCCGGCCAGCGCCGGGCGTACCCGGCGCAGGACGGCGCCGACGCGGGCGATCAGTTCGCGCGGGGAAAACGGCTTGGTCACATAATCGTCGGCACCGGTTTCCAGTCCGCGCACGCGGTCCTCTTCCTCCCCGCGCGCGGTCAGCATGATGATGGGCACGTTCTGCGTCGCGGCTGTGCGACGGAGTTGACGGCACACCTCCAGGCCCGAAATCGGCCCCTCGATCATCCAGTCGAGCAGGACGATGTCGGGCGTAACCTCGCGCGCGAGCAACAGCGCTTCCTCGCCGTCGGGGGTGTGGCGGACCTCAAAATCCTCGCGCCGGAAATTCCAGGATACCAGTTCGGCGAGAGCGGGATCGTCCTCGACCAGCAGCATCGTCGCACGGCTCATGCGCGGCCCTCCAGGCTATCGCGATCGGCAAGATATTTGCCGGTCGCGGCGAAATAGACCATTTCGGCGACGTTGGTCGCGTGGTCGCCGATCCGCTCCAGATTCTTGGCGACGAACAGCAGGTGCGCGACTTCACTGATCGTCTTGGGGTTCTCGACCATGAAGGTCAGGAGTACCCGAAAGATCGAATTGTAGAAATCGTCGAGCGCACGGTCGCGGCGGCAGACCTCCAGCGCAGCCTCGGCATCGCGGCTGGCAAAGGCGTCGAGCACGTCGCGCACCATGTCGCTGGCGAGGTTCGCCATCGCGGGCAGGATCGATATCGCCTCGATCCGGTCGGGTCCGGTGTGGATGGAGGGCACGCGCTTGGCGATGTTCTTGGCATAGTCGCCGATCCGTTCGATGACGGCTGCGATCTTCAGCGCGGCGACGACGTCGCGCAGGTCGTCGGCCATCGGCGCACGCAGCGCGATGACGCGGACGGCGAGCTTCTCGACCTCCGCCTCGATCAGGTCGATCGCCTTGTCCTTCATGCGGACCTGCTTGGCGAGTTCGGCATCGCCGCGCGACAGGGCGGTCATGGCATCGGCGATGGCTTCCTCGGCGAGCCCGCCCATCTGGCTGATGAGCCCGCGCAGATGACCGATATCCTGGTCGAACGCCTTGACGGTGTGTTCCTGGCCGGTGGCCATGTGCGTCTACTCCAAACGGGACGGACTCAGCCGTAGCGCCCCGTAATATAATCCTTTGTCCGCGGCTGGCGCGGGGCGGTGAAGATTTCGTCGGTCAGGCCGTATTCGACCAGTTCGCCCAGATGGAAGAAGGCGGTGCGCTGCGACACGCGCGCGGCCTGCTGCATGTTGTGCGTCACGATGACGATCGCATATTTGCCGCGCAGGTCGGCGATCAGTTCCTCGATCCGCGCCGTCGCGATCGGATCGAGCGCGGAGCAGGGCTCGTCCATCAGGATGACTTCGGGATCGACCGCGATCGCGCGGGCGATGCACAGGCGCTGCTGCTGCCCGCCCGACAGGGCGGTGCCGCTGTCGTCGAGGCGATCCTTCACTTCGTCCCACAGCCCCGCGCGCTTCAGCGAGCGCTCGACGATCTCGCCAAGCTCGGCGCGACCGCTGGCGAGGCCGTGGATGCGCGGGCCGTAGGCGACGTTTTCGAAGATCGACTTGGGGAAGGGGTTGGGCTTCTGGAACACCATGCCGACCCGCGCGCGCAACTGCACCACGTCCATCGCGGGCGCGTAGATGTCCTCGCCGTCGAGCAGGATGTCGCCGGTCACCTTCGCCGACGGGATGGTATCGTTCATGCGGTTCAATGTGCGCAGGAACGTCGACTTGCCGCAGCCGCTGGGGCCGATGAAAGCGGTCACCTCGTCCATCGACATGGTGATCGACACGTCGCGCACGGCCTGCTTGGCGCCGTAATGGACGCTGACGTTCTGTGCGGACAATTTGGGCGGAGTGAGGCTCACCAGCGGGTCTCGAACTTGTTGCGGAGGTAGATGGCGAGCGCGTTCATTGCCAGCAGGACGGCGAGCAGCACCAGGATGGCGGCCGACGTTTTCTCGACGAAACCGCGCCCGACCTCGTCCGACCAGAGGAAGATCTGCACCGGCAGCACGGTCGCGGGATCGCTGAAGCCTTGCGGGGGCGCGGCGATGAAGGCGCGCATACCGATCATCAGCAGCGGCGCGGTCTCGCCCAGCGCACGCGCCATGCCGATGATCGTGCCAGTCAGGATGCCGGGCAGGGCGAGGGGCAGGACGTGGTGGAACACGACCTGGATGCGGCTCGCGCCGATGCCGAGTGCCGCGTCGCGGATCGAGGGCGGCACCGCCTTGATCGCGTTGCGCCCGGCGATGACGATGACCGGCATGATCATCAGCGCCAGCGTCATGCCGCCGACGATCGGCGCGGAACGCGGCAGGCCGAGCGTGCCGAGGAAGACGGCGAGGCCGAGCAGGCCGAAGATGATCGAGGGGACGGCCGCCAGGTTGTTGATCGATACCTCGATCAGGTCGGTCCAGCGGTTCTTCGGCGCATATTCCTCGAGATAGACCGCCGACAGCACGCCGACCGGGAAGGCGAGCAGCAGGGTGATCGCCATCGTCATCAGCGAGCCCTTCAGCGCCCCCCAGATGCCGACGGCACCGGGGTCGGTCGCGTCCGCGCGGGTGAAGAACGGCCAGTTGAAGCCGGTCGAGAGGAGGTTCAGGCTGCGGAGGCGCGCGACGACCGCTTTATCCGCGGCCTTGCCGTCACCGCGTGCGGCCAGATCGATACCCGTGGAGGCGGGGACCTTGATGGCCGCGCGCGTTTTCAGGATCGCCGGATCGGTCTTGATCGCATCGCGGACGCTCAGCCAGGCCGTGTCGGCGATATGGTCCGATCCGCCGGGACCGAAGGCGCCTTCCGCCGCGCCCGACACCTTGTCCTGCAATTCCGCGCCCGCCAGCGCGAGATCGGCACCCGGACCGGCGAGTTGCGCGGGCGTGACGGCCAGCGCCATCGCCGGAAAATCGAGCGACAGCGTGACTTCGGTCCGCTGAAACCCGCGCAGCCCGCTCGCCATCATGGTCACGAGCAGGAATGCGAGGAACGCGCCCGACAGCACGACCGCGGCCAGACCCATCAGGCGGAAGCGGCGCTCGGCCGCGTAGCGACGGCGGATGCGACGCTGCATCGCTTGCCCGCGCCAATCGGTCGGCGCGCGCGCGGCGGGCTCGACGCCCTGCGCGGGGCTGCCGGCGACCATGGTGGCGCTATTCATAAGCCTCCCGGTACTTTTTCACGACGTTCAGCGCGACGACGTTGAGCAGGAAGGTGATGGCGAACAGCGTCAGGCCGAGTGCGAAGGCGGCAAGCGTCTTCGGGCTGTCGAACTCCGCCTCGCCGGTCAGCAGATCGACGATCTGCTTGGTGACGGTCGTCGCGCTGTCGAACGGGTTGAGCGTGATCGTCGCGGCGCCCGATGCTGCCATCACCACGATCATCGTCTCGCCGATCGCGCGGCTGACCGCCAGCAAAACACCGGCCACGACGCCGGGCAGGGCTGCGGGCAGCAGCACCTTGCGGATCGTCTCGTTGGTCGTCGCGCCCATCGCCAGGCTGCCGTCGCGCATCGCGGTGGGGACGGCGGCGATCGAATCGTCGGCCATCGACGACACGAACGGGATGATCATCACGCCCATCACGAGGCCCGCCGACAGCGCGCTTTCGGAACTGGCGTAGGGCATTCCCAGCATCACCGCGACCTGCCGGATCGCCGGACCCACGGTCAGCGCCGCGAAATAGCCGTAGACGACGGTCGGCACTCCCGCGAGCATCTCCAGCGCGGGCTTCATCCAGCGGCGGAAACCCGGCTTGGCATATTGCGTCAGGTAGATCGCGCTCATTAGCCCGAACGGGATGGCAACGATCATCGCGATCACCGCGCCGATGAAGAAGGTGCCCCAGAACAGCGGCACCGCGCCGAGCGATTCGCCGGGGTCCTTCGCGCTGATGATCTGCGGGCTCCAGTGCGTGCCGAACAGGAAGTCGGTGATCGGCACGATGCGGAAGAAGCGCACGCTTTCGAAGACCAGGCTCAGGAAGATGCCGAGCGTCGTCAGGATCGCGATCAGCGAGGCGACGAGCAGGATCAGCATGACGCCGCGTTCGACCCGCGTGCGGGCGCGCAAGGCAGGGGACACGCGACTGTAGGCGAAAGCGCCGCCGGCGAAGGCGAGCAGGAGGGCAACGATGGCGCCGATCCAGCGGAACTTGGCCATCGCTGCGGCAAAGGCGGGGGCGAGCGTTTCGGACTGGGTGAAGAACGCGCCGTACGCGCTGCCGCCGGCGAGACTCCGCGCTTCGTTCAGGATCATCTCGCGCTCGTACCCGCTTGCCGGCAGCACGCTGGCGGCGGGATCGGCCAACGCCGATGCGGTGACGAGCGACGGACTGACCGCGGCCCAGACGCCCAGGAACGCCAGCGCCGGCAGCACCGTCCACAGCGCGACGTAGAAGCCATGCTGGCTGGGCAGCGAGTTGGGCTGCACCGGGCTCGTCGCTGCCTGTGCCAGCGCGCGCGTCCGGGCGGTCAGCCAGCCGATCAGGCCCAGCCCGACGATGACGAACAGGAGCGCGAGCGGCGTCATTTCAGGTCGCCTGCTGACAGGATGGAGCCCTCGGCGATGATCCGTGCCGATGCCGCGCGCACGTCGGGCGAGGCGGCGATCAGCCCGCGTCGCGTGAGCGGTCCGCCGGAGCCCCACGCCTTGGCATAATCGGTGATGAACTCACGCAGGCCGGGCACGGCGCGCAGATGCGCTTTCTTGACATAGATGAACAGCGGGCGGGCGCCGGGATAGCTGCCGTTGGAAATCGTGTCGTAGCTCGGCGCCACGCCGTCGAGCGGCACGCCGTGGAGGCGATCGGCGTTTTCCTCGAGATAGCTGTAGCCGAAGATGCCGATCGCGTTCGGATTGGTCGTCAGGTTCTGAACGATCAGATTGTCGTTCTCGCCCTTGTCGACATATACGCCGTCGTCGCGCAGCTTGGTGCACAGATTGGCGAAGGCATCCGGGTCGGCGTCCTTCAGCGCCTTGGCTCGTGGGTTCTCCGCCTCGCACGCCGGCACCAGCACCAGTTCGGCAAAGGCGTCGCGCGTGCCGCTGGTCGCGGGCGGGCCGTAGAACTGGATGGGGATCGCGGGCAGGGCGGAGTTCACATCGGCCCAGGTGCGACTGGTGTTGGGCTTGCCGTCCGGCGCTGCGGCGAGCGCGTGGTAGACGTCGGCGCGAGTCAGCGTCAGCTTCGGGCCCGTGTTCGATTCGGCAAGCGCAATGCCGTCCGTGCCGATGCGGATTTCCAGGATGTCGGTCACGCCGTTGCGGCGGCAGGTCTCGAACTCGGCGGGCTTCAACCGGCGGCTGGCGTTCAGTACGTCGGGGTGCGCGGGACCGATCCCGCTGCAGAACAGTTTGACGCCGGAGCCGGTGCCGGTCGATTCGATTACCGGCGGCTTCAGGCCGCGGCTGTTGACGAAATTCTCGGCGACCGCGGTGGTGAAGGGATAGACGGTCGACGATCCGACGATGCGGATCTGGTCGCGCGTCGTGCCGCCGTCACAGCCGGCCAGTGCAAGGAGCGCCGCTCCCGTAACCGCCCCCGTAACCGCCAAAGATCGCACCCGTGATCCCACTGTCCCCAAGGCCCCCAGCGCGACTCACCGTGCGCTCACAGGACCCCTGTTGCGGTTTCGTTACGTGGTGATGACACCGGCTTGCCCTGGATCAAGGTCCGGGGGAGTCCCCCTCAGCGCACCGCCGCCGGTAGCAGCGCGGTCACCGTCGTGCCCTTGCCCACCGCACTGTCGATGCGCAGCCGCCCGCGGTGGCGCTCGACGATATGCTTCACGATGGCAAGGCCCAGGCCCGTTCCGCCGACCGCACGGCTGCGGCCGGGATCGACGCGGTAGAAGCGTTCGGTCAGGCGCGGCAGGTGCTCGGGTGCGATGCCGTCGCCCTGGTCGGCCACGGCGACGCGCACCATCGAATCGCCGTCCGGCGCGATGGTGATCGCGACCGGCGTGCCGGCGCGGCCGTACTTCATCGCATTGCCGACCAGATTGTGGAGCAGCTGCGACAGCTGCACCCGGTCGCCGAGCACGTCGGCGGGCTCGGACACGTCCAGCATCAGGTCGCCCCCGCGCGGGCTGCCGCTGGCCGACAGTTCGCGGCACACGTCGCGACCGAGGGCGGCCAGATCGACCGGCGTCTCGGGCAGGCGGAATTTCTCCGCCTCGATCCGGCTGAGGCTCATCAGGTCGCCGACCAGCCGCTCCATCCGCCGCGCCTCGTCGTCCATGACCTGCAGGAACCGGTCGCGTGTCGCGGGGTCTTCGCCCGCGCCATCGCGCAGCGTCTCGATGAAGCCCAGCAGTGACGTGAGGGGCGTGCGCAGTTCGTGGCTGGCGTTGGCGACAAAATCGACGCGGATGCGGTCGGCGGCGGCACTCGCGGTGCGATCGGACAGGTGGATCAGCCGGTGCTCGGCCGCGGTCTTGACCCGCATCGCCCAATGCTGGTCGCGCGCGCCCAGGCCCACCAGCTCGATCATCCCGTCGTCGGGCGAAAGCTGGAGCAGGCGCTCGGCCGCGGCCGGGTGGCGGATGGCGAGCCGCACGTCCTCGCCGGTGATGTGGTCGCCCAGCAGCGTGCGCGCGGCGCGGTTGGCGCGGACGACGCGGGTGCCGGCGATGACCACGACCGGATCGTCGAGCGCGTCGAGCAGGGCGTCGGCATCGGGACCGTCCGTCCGCCCGTCATCGACCGGCGGGCGATAGGCGGGCGCGGGCGCACTGGCGGCGACCAGCACGGAGGCGATCCCGAAGACGATCATGATGGCGCTGGCAGACGCATCGCGCGTGACGACGGCCATCGCGGCCGTGGCGGCCACGACCAACGCCATCGCGAGCAGCATCGGCAAGCGGCGCCCCATCCCCATGGACCTCGCGATAGCCGAGATGGGACAGGCTGGCCAAGGGGCCGCTTGCGCACGCTTTACGATTGTGAAAGGCGTGCGGGTGCAGAAAGGGCGGGACATGAGCGACGACAGCGACATCACCGGCGGCACCACCCGCCGCCGCGCCCTGAGACTGGGCGCGATCGGTGCGACCGCGGTCGTCTCGATCCGCCCGGCGCTGGCGCAGGCCGCCGGATCGGTGCTGACGTGCGAGATCCCCGTCCCCGACCCGGCGCGGGCGGGCAAGTACATCGCCGCCGACGGCACGCTGGTCGATCCCGGCACACCGGGCGCGTTTCCGCCGGCCAGCGGCGCGTTCAAGGGCGAGGACGTGAAGCGTGCGATGGCGGGCGGGCAACTGCCGGGCACCGACTACGACCGGTCGAAGGCGTACACGAACTATATCCGCCGGTTGCAGTCGGGGCAGAGCGGCTTCACCTGCTTCGCCTCGCTGCAGATGCCGCGGGGCTGACAGCCCCGTCGCAAAATCCGTTGGCCCTGAGCTTGTCGAAGGGCTGTCCTTTTCTTCGAGGAAGAAAGTACAGTGCTTCGACAGGCTCAGCACGAACGGGGTGGGGGCGGGCGGTATGTCGCTGCTGCGGCTGATACCCTGCGCATTGCGCCGCTCGACACGCTGACTGCGATCTACCACCGTGCATCGGGCATCACCCATATCGTCGACAGCCCGGTGCCGGAACTGCTTGAGGCCTTGAGCGAACCGCGCTCGTTGAGCGATCTGCTCGGGCAGCTTGCCACAGACTATGACCTGACCGACGCCGATCCCGCCGCCCTGACCGAGCGGCTGGCCGAGCTGGAAGCCGCGGGGCTGGTGTCGCGGGTGTGAGGCACGTCCACCGCGTCCAGATCGGCCCGGCATCGTTCCGTATCGGCAGCGACTGGCGCGCGCCCGTCGCACAGATCGCCGACCTGTACCGCGACTATCCTGCGCCGGCGGACGGCGTCTGCGACTATACCGTCCGCCTGTTCGCCGCACGGCCGTGGCGGCGGCTCGTCCGCCCGGCGATCACGCTGGGCGGTGATTTCACGCTGCCCGATGCGGTGCCGATGCCGCTTGCCTGGGGCGTGTTGGCCGCGGAAATGGCGATGAACCTGCAACTGGCCCTGGGCGAGCGGCGCTATCTGCTGCTCCATGCCTCCGCGGTCGAGCGCAACGGGCGCGCGCTGCTGATGACCGGGCTGTCGGGGGCGGGCAAGTCGACGCTCGCCGCGCTGCTGGCGACGCGCGGATGGCGGCTGATGGGCGACGAATTCGCGCTGGTCGATCCGGCGACCGGCCTTGCCCACGCCTTTCCGCGGCTGGTCAGCCTGAAGAACGAAAGCGTCGGCGTGATGGCACGAGCGGTGCCCCAAGCGCGGTTCGGGCCGTTGCTGGCGGGCACGCCGAAGGGCGACCTGCGCCACTTGGTCCCCGATGCGACCGCGATCGCACGGATGGCCGAGCCGGCGCGACCGGCGCTAGTCCTTTACCCCCGCTTCGGCTTCGCATCCGCCGAACGCGAAGTCCCGCCGGCGGAGGGCTTCGTCCGGCTGACGCAGGCCTCGACCAACTATACCGCGCTGGGGGAGGCGGGGTTCGACGCGCTCGTCCGGCTGGTGCGCGAGGTGCCGGCGATGGCGATCGATTATCCCGACACCGACGACGCGCTGGCCCAGGTCGAGCGGCTGTGGGCGGCGCTGTGAGGGATGCGATGCCGCTCGTCCGCGCGCTTCGCGACCCGGCGAGCACCGCGGGGCTGGATGGCGAAGGCTGGACACGTCTGATCGCGCTGGCGCGGGCTGAACAACTGGTCGGCACGTTGGCGAATCGAGTGCGGGGCCTGCCGAAGCCCGATGCCGCCGACCGGCTGCTTGAGGCGGCGCGGGCCTCGGCGGAGCAGGGGCGGACGCAGGCGCTGTGGGAAGCGGAGATGGCGCGTCGCGCGCTCGCCCCGCTCGGCCTGCCGGTCGTGCTGCTGAAGGGCACGGCGTACGTCGCCGCGGGCCTCGCCGCAGGACAGGGACGGTCGATCGGCGATCTCGACATCCTGGTCCCGCGCGACCGGCTTGACGACGTCGAGGCGGCGCTGCTGGCGGCCGGGTGGGAATGGGTGAAGCCCGATCCGTATGACGACGCCTATTACCGGCGCTGGATGCACGAACTGCCGCCGCTCATCCACCGCGAGCGCGACCGAATGATCGACGTCCACCACACGGTGCTGCCGTTGACCGCGCGGATCACGCCCGATGCCGGCGCGATGCTTCGCGATGCGGTGCGTCTGCGCGACGGGATGGCGGTGCTGTCGGGCGACGACATGATCTGCCATTCCGCCGCGCATCTGTTGGCGGACGGCGACCTGGCTGGCGGTCTGCGCAACCTGTGGGACCTGCACTGCCTGTTCGCGGAGGTCGCGACGCCGGATTTGTGGGCGCGGGCGCGGTTGCATGGGCTGGAAGCGGCGGTGGCGCGGGCGTGGCGGTTGGCGGGCCTCCTGTTCGAAACGTCGTCCCCGCGCAGGCGGGAACCCATCTCCACCGGTGGCCCCGCGCACGTCCGGGAGATGGATCCCCGCCTGCGCGGGGATGACGGGCGGTGGAGCGACCGCCCGTACCGCCGTCGCCTGCTGGCCCGAGACGGCTGGGGTCGCGCGACGCGCCCCGTCACCCGTTTTGCTTTCTTTGTCCGCTCGCACTGGCTGCGGATGCCGCCCGCCATGCTGGCGCGGCATCTGCTCACGAAGTGGCGCAAAGGGCATCGAGCGTCGGGATGAGCTGCGCATAGTCGTCGATCACCGCATCGGCGCCCATCGCCTCGACGGGGCCGAGCAGGAAGCCGAACGACACCGCGATCGCCGGGACGTCCGCCGCCTGCGCCGCCTGCACGTCGTAGATCGAATCCCCGACGAACGCCGCGCGCCCGCCACCCAGCCGGTCGATCATCGTGTGGATCGGGGCGGGGGAGGGCTTGGCGCTGCCCGGTCCCAGTGTGTCGCCGCCGATGACGCAGGCGAAGCGCTCGGCGAGGCCGAGGTCGCTCAGCAGGCGCGTCGCGAACCGTTCGAACTTGTTGGTGACCACCGCCAGCCGAACACCCCGCGCCGCCAAGGCGTCCAGCGCTGCGATCGCACCGGGGAAGGGGCGGCTGTAGACGGACAGATGGTCGCCGTAATAGGCCAGCAGCGCCTTGTAGTAGGCACGGAACTCTTCCGCCCCGCACCCGCCGGTCGCCTCCAGCGCCTGCGCCAGCATATGCTTCGCCCCGCCACCGATCATCGACGTCACCTGTTCCCGCGTCAGCGGGGCACGACCGGCGATGTCCAGCGCATGATTGACCGCCGCGGCCAGGTCGCCGCTGGTGTCGATGAGCGTACCGTCCAGGTCGAAGCCGACAATGGCGAAGGGATTTTGGTTCATGTCGGCCCCATAGCCGGACCGGCTATGGAATTGATAAGGCTTTCGTGGCAGGGCGCGCGGCTATGTCGATGCGCCCTCTTGCCGCGATCGTCCTGGCTGCCGGCCAGGGCACGCGGATGAAATCCGACCTGCACAAGGTGCTGCACCCGATCGCCGGGCGGCCGATGCTCGCGCATCTGCTGGCGAGCGTCGGCGAACTGGACGCGGCGCGGACGATGGTCGTCGTCGGCGCGCGGCGCGAACAGGTCGAGGCGGCGGCGACGCCCTTGGGCGCGGAGATCGTCGAACAGCGCGAGCAACTGGGCACCGGCCACGCCGTGCAGCAGGCCGAGCAGGCGCTGGGCGGGTTCGCCGGCGACGTGCTGATCCTCTACGGCGACGTACCGCTGGTCCGCGCCGACACGATGCGCGCGATGATCGCGCGGCTGCACGGCGACGATGCGCCGGCCGCGGTCGTGCTCGGCTTCCGCCCGGCCGATCCGGGCGCCTATGGCCGGGTCATCGCCGATGGCGACGGCCGCATCGCCAGGATGGTCGAATTCAAGGATGCCTCGGCGGAGGAACGCGCGGTCGACCTGTGCAATTCGGGGCTGATGGCGGTGCGCGGCGAGGACCTGTTCGCGCTGCTCGCCCGCGTCGGCAACGCCAATGCCGCGGGCGAATATTACCTGCCCGACATCGTCATGCTGGCCGGTTCGGACGGCCGCCATTCCGCCGTGATCGAAACCGACGCGACACAAGTGACCGGCGTCAACAGCCGCGGCGAACTGGCCGCGCTGGAGGCGCAGTGGCAGGCTGCGCGGCGTCGCCAAGCGATGGTCGACGGCGCCACGCTGATCGCGCCCGATACGGTCTGGTTCACGCACGATACCGTCGTCGGCCGGGACGTGACGATCGAGCCGAACGTGGTCTTCGGCCCCGGCGTGACCGTCGCCGACGGTGCGACGATCCGTGCGTTCAGCCATCTCGAAGGGGCGAGCGTGGGTCGCCACGCCGACGTCGGCCCCTATGCCCGCCTGCGTCCCGGCGCGGTGCTGGGCGAAAAGGCCAAGGTCGGCAACTTCGTCGAGATGAAGAAGGCGACGCTGGGCGCGGGCGCGAAGGTCAACCACCTGAGCTACATCGGCGACGCCGATGTCGGGGCGCGGGCCAACATCGGCGCGGGCACCATCACCTGCAACTACGACGGCTTCCTTAAATATCGCACGACGATCGGCGAGGGGGCGTTCATCGGCTCCAATTCGGCGCTGGTCGCACCGGTCACCATCGGTGCGGGCGCGATCGTCGGCGCGGGATCGACCGTGACGCAGGACGTGGCCACAGACGCGCTGGCGCTCGTGCGAGCCCCCCAGACCGCCAAGCCCGGCTGGGCGGCCAAGTTCCGCCAGGTCATGGCCGCAAAGAAAGCCGCGAAATGAACCCGCGACACGACGGCAAACCGCTGCTGCGCCTGCTCGATGGCTATGTGATGGACGCGATCGGCCATCTCGACCCGGCCGAGGCGAGGGCGCTGAGCGCGATGGAGCCCGATCTGCGCCGGCAATGGGGCGGGAGCGGCGACTGGCGCGCACTGTGCGCCGCGCAGATGCGCTTCCCCGCCGGCATGGCAGGCGCGATCCGCGAGATGTGGGCAAAGGGGCGCGAGAAGTTCGTCGCGGCGCAGGGGCACGAGCCCGATCCGGTGCAGTTCACCCACTCGTTCGTCGACAGCAAGTTTCCAAGATAAACCGACCAACAGGCGGCGCAGAGGCGACACGCCCGGGCCGAGGAGAAGACCATCATGTGCGGCATCGTAGGTATCCTGGGCACGCGCCCCGTGGCCGAGCGCCTGTTCGAAGGGCTGAAGCGCCTCGAATATCGCGGCTATGATTCGGCCGGCATCGCGACGCTGGTCGACGGGCAGATCGAGCGTCGCCGCGCTGAGGGCAAACTGTCGAACCTGGGCGCGAAGCTCGCCGCCGATCCGCTGCCCGGCGACATCGGCATCGCCCATACGCGCTGGGCGACCCACGGCGCGCCGACCGAGGACAACGCGCATCCGCACATCGTCGGCGATGTGACGATCGTCCACAACGGCATCATCGAGAACTTCAAGCCGCTGCGTGACGAGCTGATCGCGCAAGGCCGCGAGTTCAAGTCGCAGACCGACACCGAAGTCGTCGCGCATTTGGTCGATCGCGAGCGGCAGGCCGGCAGGAGCCCGCGCGATGCGGTCGCCGCGGTCCTGCCGCGCCTGCACGGCGCCTTCGCTCTGGCGGCGATGTTTGCGGGTGAGCCCAACCTGCTGATCGCCGCGCGCCTGGGTGCGCCGTTGACGGTCGGTTACGGCGAGGGCGAGAACTACCTGGGGTCGGACGCGCACGCGCTGGCCGGCCTGACCCAGCGGATCGCCTACCTCGACGAAGGCGATTGGGCGGTGCTGACGCGCGAGAGCATCGAGATTTTCGACCGCGACAATAATCCCGTCGAGCGCGCGATCGTCGCGTCGGGCGTGTCGCCGGCCGCGATCGAAAAGGGCAACCACGCCCATTTCATGCTCAAGGAAATCTACGAGCAGCCGGTCGTCGTCGCGCAGACGCTGCAGAGCTACATCCGCCCGGTCGAGCAGATGGTGGCGATGCCGCAGATGGACTTCGACCTGGGCACCATCGAGCGCGTCGTCATCATCGCCTGCGGGACGGCGAGCTATGTCGGGATGATCGGCAAATACTGGATCGAGCGCTTCGCCCGCTTGCCCGTGGAGGTCGATGTCGCGTCCGAATATCGTTACCGCGACCCCGTGCTGCCGCCGAACACGCTGGGCGTGGTCGTCAGCCAGTCGGGCGAGACGGCCGACACGCTGGCCGCGCTGCGCCACATGAAGGCGAACGGCGTCACCACTGCGGGCATCATCAACGTGCCGACGTCGAGCATGGCGCGCGAAGTCGATCTGCTGCTGTCGACCCATGCCGGCCCTGAAATCGGCGTCGCCTCGACCAAGGCGTTCACGTGCCAGCTGGCGGTGATGGCCGCCTTGAGCGTCAACCTTGCCCGCGCCAAGGGCAAGCTGACCCGCGAGGAAGAAGCCGACATCGTCACCCACCTGACCGAGAGCCCTGCGGCGATTAACGCGGCGCTGGCGCATGACGACGAGATCAAGGCGATGGCGGGCAAGATCGCGGTGGCCCGCGACGTGCTGTACCTAGGCCGCGGTCCCGACTATCCGCTGGCACTGGAAGGTGCGCTGAAGCTGAAGGAAATCAGCTACATCCACGCCGAGGGTTATGCGTCGGGCGAGATGAAGCATGGGCCGATCGCGCTGATCGACGATTCGGTGCCGCTGATCGTGCTTGCCCCCTCGGGCTCGCTGTTCGACAAGACCGTCAGCAACATGCAGGAGGCGCAGGCGCGCGGTGCGCAGGTCGTGCTGATCAGTGACGCCGCCGGCATCGCCCAGGCCGGCGAAAACACCATCGCGACGATCGAGATGCCCGAGGTCCACCCGCTGATCGCGCCGATCGTCTATGCGGTGCCGGTGCAGTTGCTGGCGTACCATGTCGCGGTCGCCAAGGGCACCGACGTTGACCAGCCGCGCAACCTGGCGAAGTCCGTCACCGTCGAATGAGAGGCGGGGCGGGGGTGCTCGACCGTGTGGGCGAACAATCGACTTTTCCGTGAGGCATTAGAAATCTCCGTCGCCGTGAGAGAGTGACAACGAAGACTTCCGTTCAGTTGGGCACCTGCGCGGCGGTGTCAGCCCGCGATCCGAAGTCGTGTGAACAAGCATGAAGCCTTGCCCGGGTCCGACTTCGATGATGGGCCCGTCGGTGCTTTGATCCGCTAGCCGGTGCAGCAGCTCGCCGTGCCGCCCGTCGCCCGCGCCTCCTGGATCGGCGGGCACGGCACGTCGGCGAACGAGCAGTAGACGCAGCAGTCGCCGGCATTCGGCCGCAGCACTGCGCTGCAGCCCTTGCAGTCGTAGAAGAACTGGCACGCGTTGGTTGGCATCGTCTCGGTCTCGACGTGCCCACACTCCGGGCAGGTGATCGTCGACCTCGGCTCGATCGCCGTCGTGGCGATGGCGGCATCGCTCATCGCGCGGCGATCCGCGCCGGGTAGCCGACCTTGGTCGAGGCCGCCGCGATCGCGGTCGGGGTGGCTCGTGCCGGATCGTAGGTGACAGTCGCGACCTTGGTGGTGAAGTCGACGGTGACGCGGCTGACGCCGGGCACGCGGCTCATCGCCGTCTTCACGGCGATCGGGCAGGTCGGGCAGGTGAGATTGCCGACCTTGAAGCTGGTGCTGCGCTCGGGCGCGGCGACTGCGGCGGTCGGCAGCGTCAGGAGCGCCAGGGCTGAGATGAGGTGTCGGTTCATGGCGAATCCTAATAGAAGAGGGGTGCCCACCACCGGGTGGTGAGAGCGACGACGACGAGCGCGGCGCCGACCCAGAGCGCGATTCGCGTGGCCGTTCGGCGGCGGGGATCGGCGCAGGTGCCGTCGGCACACTCGATCGGCTGCCGATAGGCGTGCCACAGGCCCCCAGCGATTAGCCCCAGCGTCAGGACCGCGAATACCGGGGTGTAGGGCTCGAGCGCGGTCAGCTGGCCGATCCATGCGCCACTCACGCCGAGCAGGACTAGGGCGAGTGGAAGGACGCAGCACGACGAGGCCAACAGTGCGCCGGCGATGCCGCCTGCGGCCAGCCATCCGGCGCGGCGGTCGCTGGGCGTCGTTGGCTGGATCATTGCTGGTTCCGATGCGGGCATGGGATCGGTATAGGACCTGTAGTCACTACAGGTTCAAGGGCTATTTTCATGACGACGGGGCGATCGAGGAAGCGCGGTGACGTGGCTCGGCGGTTCGGGTGCAACATCGAGACGGTGCGGCACTACGAGAACATCGGCCTGCTCGAGGCCCCCGGACGGACGGCGTCGGGCCACCGGCTCTACTCGGCCGATGACGAGGCGCGGCTCGCGTTCATCCTGCGGGGCCGCCAGCTCGGCTTCTCGGTCGAGGAACTGCGCGGACTGCTTAGCCTTGGCGGTTCCGACCCGGCGGCCTGCGGCGAGGCCAACGCGCTCACCCAGCGGCATCTTGCCGACGTCCGTGCGAAGCTGCGCGACCTGGCCAGATTGGAGAGGACGCTGGTGACCATCTCAGGCCAGTGCGAGGCAGGCGGCGTGGGTCCGGGCTGCCCGATCCTCGACGCGCTTTCCGCCGGTCCGACGGGCCTATGACTCGTTCTGGATGATCCGCAGGAGCGTGCCGTCGGGATCGACGAGGGCACCGACGCGCCCGCCCCAATCCTCGGTCTTGGGCGCGTGCACGCGCGGTGCGCCGTGGCAGGCCTCGGGCACGCCGGCTGACAGGCACGCCGCGTAGAAGGCGTGAACGTCGTCGAGCCGCAGGCAGCAGCTGAACCACGACGTCACCGGATCGAGATCGGGGTGCGGGAAGAACTCGAGCGTGAGTGTGCCGCGGGTCAGGATCATCCAGCCGTCGTCCCGCCAACCCTCGACGAAGCCGAGGCCGGCATAGAAGCGCGACGTCGCATCGAGGTCGCGGGATGGCAGGTTCGGCGTCGCATGATCGGTCATCTTCGGCTCCCGCTTTTCCCGCAGCTCACCATATTCATGTTCGATCAGCAACCGTGCCGGGGGCTGGCACCGGCGCGCTGGACGCCGCCCCCGGGCCGGTTGCCGCTAGCCCACGATTCGCAGACGGGTGAACAGCATGAAGCTGGTCGGGTCCGAACCGTAGCGCGGCTGGATGTCTCGGGGCAGGTCGTACTTGCTCGCCAGTCCGCCCAGATCGAGCGCCACCTTTCCGATCGGGATCGAGTGATAGCCGCCCAGGCTGATCTTGCCGACGTTGAAGACGCGGCCCGCCAGCGGATCGCCGCCCTCGTCACCGAACAGCTCGTCCTTGTCCACGTTCTCCGCGCGGCCGAACACCGTCCAGCGGCCGAGCTGCACCGCGCTGTCGAGCAGGAAGGCGTCTGTCGTGTGACCGTGGTCGCCGCCCGATGGGTCGTTCCGACCCCAGGCGAACGTGGACTGCCAGTTGCGGTCGTCGCCGAGCGGCAGGTTCCATGTCACGGATGCGGACGTCCGGCGCACATTCTCATCGGGGTGCAGCCCCTCGGGGCTCTTCAGGAAACCATGGCTCACTTGCGCCGACAGGTTGGCGGTCGGGTTGACGGTCGCCCGGACCGACCAGCTGTCCATTCGCGGCCGCTCGATGTTCCAGCGGTTCTCGTCAGGCTCGCGGCCGGTGAAGATGGAGCCTTCGAGCTTCAGGCCCTTGTAGACGAGGCCCGCGGTGGCAACGCCGAACGTCACGTGCGTGCTGTCCAGCCAGTGGTGCGAGATCGGCGCCTCGGGGTTCGCCACGCCCGAGAAGCGGTGCATGTAGGTGGCGGGCCCGAGCGCCGGCTCGCCCGGAAGGCCGAGGTAGATGAAGCCCGACAGGTCGCGCCCCAGCGGGTGGCTGTAGGTGGCCGACAGCTCCATGAAGGCGTCGTGCGGATGCTGGCGGTCGACGAGCTCGGTGCGGCCGTCGGCGGTTTCGCCGGTGGCGAGCAGCAGCGGATAGCCGGACTTGCCCATGAGTGGATCAAGGCTGCCCATCGCCTTCAGCGTCAGGGTGCCGTCGCCGAGCTGGCGCTGACCCATGCCCATGAACATCGATGCGACGAACGTCTTGTCGTCGCCGCGCGGGCCGCCCTGCTTGTCGTAGACCAGCGTCGCGTAGCCGTGGATCATGGTCGACCAGTCGCCGCGTTTCCCCATGATCGCCCACATCGGCGAGCTGTCCGGCTGCCACGCGGTGCCCGAGGCGTCGCGCATCATGCTGTAGCCGCCGAGCATGCCCTTCATGCCGTGCATGTCCATGCCGGCGTGGGCCATGCCCGCCATCGAACCGTGGTCCATGGTGCTGCGGTCCATGGGTGTCGTGCTTGGGGCCGGCTCGTTCTGCGGCGCGGCGGATGCGATCGGCGCGGTGGGTGCCACCGTGCCGTGATCCATCGCGCCATGATCCATCGAGCTGTGGTCCGCTGGTGCAGTGTTCGGTCGGGCGGCCCCAATCGTCGCCGCAGGGGCACGGCGCTGTGGCCGGGTGGCGGGTGCCTGTGTCGGCCTGGCGGTTCTCGCCTTGGCCGGCTTGGCCTTGGCGGGTGCGGGCGCGTGATGCCCGTGTTGTCCCATGTCCATGCCCGGCATGGACTGGGCGTGGACGACGACGGGCGCGGATAGCGCCGTCGCCGCCAGCAGTGTTCTGATCAGCATCTCGTGTTCCAGTCGCGTGCGATCGGGACGCGCGACCGCTATCGCGTGTCGGTGCACGCGCGCGGTCGGCTTCGTCCTGGATCGGGTGATCGCCGGGGGAACGCGCAGGCGCTCCCCCGGGGTCGTTACTTGGCGGGGGCCGCCGGCATGTCGTGGCCGGCGTGGTCGCCGCCCTTCTTCATGTCCTTGCAGCAGTCGCCCTTGCCGTCTTTGCAACAGTCGGCGCCGTCCTTGCAGCACTCCATGCCCTTGCAGCAGTCGGCGGCCGCGTAGGCGGTGGCCGGGATGGCGAGCGCGAGCGCGCCGACGAGGATCGAGAGCTTCTTCATTTCGGGGTTCCTTGGATGCGTTGCCGTTCGGATGTGTTCGACGTCACGCGATCTTCGGAGGGGGCGGTGCGGGTCCGCCGGACAGGCCGGCTAGGCCGTCGTACAGCCCGGCTATCGGCGCGATCGCCACCAGCAAGGGCACGTTGGCCTTGGTCACGGCGGCGTCGGGTAGGGCGATGCACAGCGCGCACGCGGCTGCGTCGGCCTTGATGGGCTTGCCGGGCTTGGCCGGCATCTCGGCGCAGTGCGATTGCATCGCCATCGGCATCGCCGGGGTTGCCGCCATCGCCTCGCAGCCCGCGCCCATGCGCAGGACGAGCCCGACCGCGAGCAGCGCGAGCAGCAGGTGCCGGATGTCGGCAAGGTATCGGGGCAGGACGCGCGCCATGTCCACGTTCTAGGACCGCGACCCTGGATCGACAACCGCGCCGGTCACATCGCACCCGTGCCGGCCAGCATCCAAATGGCCATCGCAACCATCCCGACATTCTCGGTCAGGGAGACGAAGCCGAGTGGCACGTTCGACGAGCCACCGACGCAGGCGCACTTCAGCTCGCGCCGATCGACGTAGACGGCCTTGAAGACGGAGACGGCACCGACCGTGCCGATGAATAGCGCGATCGGGATCGACAGCCAGTTCAGCGCGCCGGCGGTCATCAGGATGCCGGCGATCCCCTCGGCGAACGGGTAGATGTAGCCGTAAGGAACCCATCGCTTCGCCAGCAGGTCGTAGTTGAGAAACATCGTCGAGAACTTCTCGACGTCCTGCAGCTTGAGCAGTGCCAGCGTCGCCATGCTGAAGCCACCGAACCACTGGAGCGCCTGGGCGGTGAACGGCGAGCCAAGCACGGCGTGGCTGGCAGCCATCGCCAGCAGCGCGGTCATGGCGAACAGGGCGGCGACCGGCCGGTAGCTGGTTGCGCCGGGCTCTGCGACGCGCAGGCCGAAGTGGCGGCGCAGTTCGTCGTAGCCGCCGATCCGCTCGCCCGCGATGGACACCTGCGGCGTCGTCTTGACGCCGTGCTCCGACTTGAACGCGTCTGTCTCGGTGCGCGTGGTGAGGTGGTGGTCCTCGACGTCGAAGCCTCGCCGCTTGAGCAGGTCGAGCGCCTTGAGCCCGTAGGGACAGGTGTGGTCGGCCATGACCATGCGGTGGAGGACGGCGGTGGGACTGTTCGACACGGGTGCGCTCCTAATTGCCGATGCCGGCACCCGACCCATATAGGGTCCGTAGCATAGTCCGGAGTCAAGGGCCGATGTCGAAGATGACGATCGCGAGGCTGGCGGATGCCGGTGGGGTGGGAGTGGAGACCGTCCGCTACTATCAGAAGCGTGGATTGATGACCGAGCCGGAGCGCCCCGGTGGCAGCGGGTTCCGCAGCTACGGTGCCGTCGACGTGAACCGTCTGCGGTTCATCCGTCAGGCGCAGGCGGCCGGCTTCACGTTGGAGGAGATCGGCGAGCTGCTGGCGCTGGACGCGACCGAGGATCGGACCCGTGCGCGTGATCTGGCGCGTTCGCGCATCGCCGCTCTGGACGCGCGAATTACGGAGATGAGGTCGGCGCGTCGGGCGTTGGCGCGGTTGGCCGATGAGTGCGGGTCCGGATCTGCCGGACCGTGTCCGATACTGACCGCCTTCGAGGCGGCGTGAGTATGCCGCGCCTTATGCGGCCATGCGCAGCCGCTCCGCGATGCGCGCGCGCACGACTGGGCTGGTCGGCCCGACGCCCCAGCGGGCGTCGACGTTGCCGACGTCGACACCCGTCTTGTCCGTCGCGGCCTTCAGGCAGGCGTTGCCGAATGCGACGACCTGGGCACGGGTCAGGACGAAGGTCACAGCGTGGCGGACGACGGTCGCGGGCATCGTCACGACGATGTGGCCGTGCACCGGCCGGACGGTGTAGCCGCGCCCGTTGTCCCAGTGGCGACCGTTATGGGCCTCGACGATGCCGTTGGCGAAGTCCCACGAGATGGAGCGGTCGCCGAACAACCCGTTCGCGCCGTCGACGTGCAGTTCGAGGCCATCGTCGTCGTAGTGGCTGACGTGGATCCTCGTGGCGACGGCCTTGCCTTCGCCGAGCGTGGCGTCGAGCGCGGCGGTGCCCCTGCCGGCGCCGAAGTGCTGCCGCGCGTAGTCGCGCGGGTCGATGCGGCCGATGTCGATGCCGTAGTCGAGCAGGCCGTCGGCGAGGTCGCGTGCGGTAGCGTTGGCCTGGCGGCCGTTCCAGCCCTGGATCTGGATGATCTCGTATGCCGCCTTGCCGATCCAGGATGCCTCGGTGATCGCCTTGCCCATGTTCGTCTCCGTCGCGATGGCGACCTTTTCCTCAAGGCCACCTTCATTCGACTGACACCGCTTTGATCTGTTGCACCTTCTTCACTATGTTAGGCGGGTGAACATCGGTCAGGCAGCCAAGGCGAGCGGCCTCTCGGAACGGATGATCCGGTATTTCGAGAAGCAGGGCCTCATCCCCGTGCCGGAGCGGCGCGACAGCGGCTATCGCTCGTATGGCGATGCCGATGTCCGCCGCATGCGGACGATCGCGCTGGCCCAGGACGTCGGATTCCCCACGCCGGTCATCGCGCAGCTCGTCACCATGATGGACCAGGCTCAGCGGGATAACCCCGACGCGGAGGCCGAGGCTATGGCCGAGCTCGACCGAAAGACCGAGGCGTTGCAGGAGCTGCGCGGACGAATACGGACCGTCGTCGACAGGGCCCGGTCCAGGCTGGACGCCCACGGGCCTGACATGGATTGGGGAGCGCCGACGGCGAACCTCGAAGAGGGACCGCTGCGTGGGCCAACCATCGTGACGGTCGGCCCGGAGCGGGACGGTCGGCGCCCAGGCGCGGCAGCTGCCCGGCGTGTGGTGCGAGAGCGGGACTTGACCACCGCCGATTAGCCCCGACATTAAACCTTGACACAATGTCAAGGTTTATGCGATGCGGTTCGGATGTCCTTCGAAGAGAGATCGATGCGCGAGCCACCAAGGTGGCATCGCTCGGCTGCGGCGATACGCGGCTGATCGCTCGCGGGGTCCGGTGGAAAACCGGACCTTAACGCCGTTCGGCGATGATGGTCCGCGACTCGCGCACCCGTCGCCACCGATTCGAAGGCCCTGACATGCAGAAGAGGAACCGCACGCAGACGCGTGCCGTGATGGAGAACCGCGCCCGGCAGGGCCGTGGTCGCGGCGAGGGCGTCGGCTACACGCCCTGGCTGTTCGTCCATGACGTCGCGTCGCGAGGTCGCTCGAGCCGTATCGCCAGCGGCGGCCGGGTGATCCACACGCTCTCCGACTGGGAGACCGCCGCGTATCGAGATTTCCAGTGGGATCCGGCGGTCGAGGACATCCAGGAGCAATACCCGCTGCCTATCGAGGACACGCTGCGGATCGCCGCGGAGATGCGGATCAGCCATCCTGCCGACGGCAGGCCGCGCGAGCCGATCGTCGTGACCAGCGACCTGGTCGTGACCCGGCGTGAGGACGGCAAGGCCGTCAGGCTTGCGCGTGCCATCAAGGAGAAGTCGGCGATCGACCTGGGCGCAGCGCGCAATCGCCGCGAGCGGGTGAAGATCGGTCGCACGTTGCAGAAGCTGGAGCTGGAGCGTCGCTACTGGGCCGAGCGGGGCGTCGACTGGTTCCTGCTGACCGACCAGCATCTGTCGAAGGTGCGCAAGGTCAACATCGAATTCATGCTCGGCGTTCGGCCCGATCCTGATCGACCGACCGGCCACTGGCGCACGGCGTGTGGGATCGTGCACGAGGCGATCGCCGGCGGCGGCCGCCGGACACTCGACGCCATCGCACGCGGGTTGGATGCCGACGGCACGCTTGCCCGCCGCGACTTTCCCACCTGCGTGCGTCTGCTGTGCGCCCGTCGCGCGCTGGCGTTCGACATGGATCGCAAGTTTGAGCTGTCACGGCCGGCGTCGGACTTCGTCGTTGCCGCTACGAATTCGGAGGCAGCGTGATGTTGGTCGGCCGGGACGTGATCCGATACGGCGGTGAGGAGCCCCGTCACTTCCGCGTGGTCTGGGCCGAGGGCGACGACGTCGTGCTGTTCGACCTGGACGCGCCCGACACGCGGCTCGTCCGCAGGCCGCGGGCCGAGGTGGTGGATGAGATCAGGGCGGGCGCCGAGCTGCTTCTCGACCATGCCTTCGACCGCCATCCGAACCCCGCCAAGCTGACGGAGGCTCAGATCAAGCGCCGTCGCAAGCTGTTCGGCTTGCTGCAGCCGTTGCTGGAACGGGTGCCGGACATCTTCGACGATCGGGTCCGGGGCCGTGCCATCGCGGATCTGGAACGCGAGGGCGTCGCATCCGCCAAGACGGTGCACAGCGCGTTCGACCGGTATTGGCGGTTCGGCATGAGCGAGAACGCGCTTACGCCCTCCTTCTCCCGGTGCGGTCGCGGCGACCGGACGCCTGGCGAGACGAAGCTCGGGCGGCGTCCCGGCGAGGGCAAGCCGCTGGGCGTGAACGTCACCAGGCAGATGGAGAAGATTTTCCAGAAGGGTCTCGACCGGTTCTACGTCGGCAACCGGAAGAACAGCCTGAAGGGCGCATACGAACTGACCATGACCGACTTCTTCGTCGACGAGGTGGTCGATCCCGTCACGGGCAAGAAGCAGTGGTTCCCCAGGATCGAGTTCGCGCAGTCGGGCTATCCCTCGTTCCGCCAGTTCCGCTACTGGTATGACAAGCATCCCGACATCCTTGGCATCCGCCGGAAGCGCGCGGGCGGATCGAAATACGACAAGGACATGCGCGGCATCGTCGGCACCGCCGTGGCGGGCCTGATGGGCGTCGGCAGCAGGTTCGAGATCGACTCGACGCCGCTCGACATCGGCTGCGTGTCGGAGATCAACCGAACGGTGCCGGTCAGCCGGCCGACTTTCTACCAGGTCACCGACGTCCTATCGAAGATGATCTGCGGGATCTACGTCGGCTTCGAGAACGCCTCGTGGCTGGCGGCGGGGCTGGCGGTTCGCAACGTCGTCGAGGACAAGGTCGAGTTCTGCGCCCGCTACGGCGTCGACATCGAGGCGGGCCAATGGCCGGTGCAGGGTCTGAACCCCGCGCGGTACATGGCGGATCGGGGCGAATTCGAGGGCTTCGACGCCACCGAGTTCGTGTCGAAGTCGACCGTCACCGTCGAGGTGGCGGCCCCCTACCGCGGTGACCAGAAGGGTTCGACCGAGAAGAAGTTCGACCAGTTCCACCGGCTGCTGCGCACGAAGCTCGACGGCATGATCGAGAAGCAGGTGCGGGAGCGGGGTGACGCCGACTACCGCCGCGACGCCATCCTCAACCTCAACGAGGTCACGGCCTGCGTGATCGAGGTCGCGATCTTCCTCAACAACCACAACAAGCTGGTGGACTATCCGCGCACGCGCGAGATGATCGCCGAGGGCGTTCCCGCCATCCCGGTCATGCTGTGGGACTGGTGCATCGACCGGGGCATGGACGAACTGACCCGCGCGTCGGTGTCCAAGGTGGAGTTCGCGCTGCTGCCCGTCGCGAACGCAACGGTCACGCCGATGGGCTACCGGTATCGCAACCTCTACTACAAGCCGGCCGGCCGCGAGCAGTGGAAGGTCTTCGATCGGGCGCGCCAGGATGGCGTGAAGGCGGCCCGCGTCTCCTACCACCCGCTGCGCACGACCAACATCTACCTGCACGAGGCCGGTGACGACGGGTCCGACTTCGTCGTGCTCGAACTGACCGACAGGTCCGTCGCCTATGCCGACGTATCGTTCGACGACGCGACGGCGCTCAAGAAGGCGGATGACGTCGACACGGCCAATCGACAGCAGGACCGGTTCGTCGGGCTGGCACGCCTGTCGAGCACCATCGGCGGGATCAACGCCTCCGCTAAGGCCGAGCGTAAGCGCCCCCTGACGGCCAGCCAGGCTCAGGGCCACAGGCCCAACAAGGTGGACGAGCGCGATCGCGAGCGGAGCCGCCGCGGCACCGGGCTGCCGACGACGTCGGTGGCCGCGAACGACGTCGAGCCCTTGGGCAAGGCGCTGGACGGCGGCGCGGCACCCTCGTCGAACGACCGCGATAACCGCATGAACGACTATCTGCCGTGAGGATCAGCCGATGACCGACGACTATGCCGGCAACCGCTACATCGAGGCACTGCCTCGCCCGTTGTCGCTGCACGACTGGGTGCTGGCGCTCAACTCGCTCCCGAGCCGCGACGAGGACGAGCGCGCCCTGCCGCATGAGGATCGATACCTGAAGATCCTCCGCCTGACCCGGTTCTTCCGGGCTGGCGCGAGGCAGGCCGAGTTCGCGCGCGGCGTGGACGCCGTCCTGCGCGAGGGGTATTTCGGACGCGACGGGTCGAACCGGTCGCACGAGGCGAGGCAGCACGATGTCGCCGCGGCCCTTGAGGCCGGGGACCTGCTCTCCCCCGGATCGCCGGTCGTCATCAGGAAGGCGGACAGCTCGTGCCTGATCGGTCTGCCCGGCATGGGCAAGACGCTGACGCTGGACCGCGTCCTTGGCCGATACCCGCAGGTCGTGCGGCACGACGACGGCGAGGTCCAGATCGTCTGGCTGAAGCTGGCGTGCCCGCCGCGCGGCTCGATTCGGGCGTTGTGCGCCGACTTCTTCATGGAGGTCGACGCGCTGCTGGGCCAGACGACCTACAAGACCCTCTTCGGCGGCGAGAACGCGTCGGAGGAATCGATGATGAGCCACATGGTCGTGGTGGCGAACCGCCACTCGATCGGCCTTCTGGTGGTTGATGAGATCCAGCACTTGGGCAAGGCCGGCGACGAGGAGCACCTGCTGATGACGTTCCTCACCACGCTGATCAACAAGATCGGCGTGCCGGTGCTTTTCGTGGGCACCATGTCGGCGGCGGAGCGGTTCGAGCGGACCGGTCGCATGGGCCGCCGGGCGATCGGCCTGGCGTCGGCCGAGTGGCCGCGGTTCGAACGGACAGACGGCCAGTGGCGCAAGTTCGTGCGCGAGCTGTGGGGTTACCAGTGGACGGCCGTGCCGACCCCGCTCGACGATGCTATGATCGACGCCCTTCATGACGAGACTCAGGGTGTGGTCGACCTGGTCGTGAAGCTGTGGATCGCGGTGCAGGTCCGCGTCATCGACGACAACAAGGCGAGCGGAGGAGATGAGCCCGAGATCATCACCGAGAAGGTGATCCGCGAGGCGGCGGCGAAGCACCTGGCCCCCATGCGCAAGCTGCTCGACGCGCTGAAGGGCGGCAAGCCCGGCGAGATCGCCAAGTTCGAGGACATCGTGCCGATGCAGCGCGCGTTCTGGAAGTCGCTGCGCGAGGCCGACGGTCCGCTGGCCGGGATCGATGCGGACGCTGACGCGCCGGGCAGGAGCGGTCCGGCGCACGTCGGCCAGAACGCCGCGATCGTCCGCGAGAACCTCGAGTGGCGCAAGCTCGACGAGGCCACGATCGCGGAGGTCATGCGTCAGGCCTCGGAGGCGTTGGGGCCGCCGGACAACCGCAACATGCCCGCCTATTTCGCCAAGGTCGATGACATCCTGACCGGCATGCAGGCGGCCGGCGCGAAGAAGAGGTCCAGGCCGCTGACGCCCGATGAGGTCGCGGCCACCTATGTCGACGGCGACCTTCGGCAGGTGGCGGCACGGGCGCATGCCGCCCGCGAGAACGTGCCCGGCGCGATCTCTGACTCCGGTAGCGGCATCGCGGCCGCCGCCTGACGCGCCATGCTGTGCCACCTGCCTGACCGCCGCGAGCAGGAACTGCTCTACAGCGTGGTGGCGCGATGCGGACGCTACCTGCAGGCGCCCGAAGCGGGTCCATTCATGCGCGAGCTGCTGGGTCGGCGCTGGGCGATCGCGGGGGTGGGTCTTCCCGGCCACCTCGCCACGCTCGTGCGCGACCAGCCCGACCATGCCCGTGACGCTGCCGTCGACCGGCTGATCGACGATGCGACCCTGTTCTCCTTCCACACGGCGTTCATGCCCATCGAGGTTAGGTCGCAGGTCCGTGAAGCGATGCGGGGCGATGTAAGCGGGATCTACACCAAGCTGGGTCTCGCCGCGTTCAAGGTCCGGCCGCCGCAGCGGTTGCGGTTTTGTCCTGACTGCCTGGACGCGATGGAGGCCGACTTCGGCGATGCGTGGTGGCGGCGTGACCATCAGCTCCCCGGCGTCCCGGTCTGCTCCGTTCATGGCACGGTGCTGCGGATCAGCGATGTCGATCCAGGCGATGGCAACCGGCATTCGTTCGTGGCCGCGTCGCGGGTGGTCTGTCGTGGCGATGCCGACCTCGCCATCGGTTCGGCTTCCGATGCGGATCTGTCTCGGCTCCTCGAGCTGGCTACGCTTGCGTCGGCGCTGCTGGACGCACCGCCCGCTGCGTTGGACCATGCCGATCGCGCCAAGGCGTTTCGTGCCCGCCTCACCGAAGCCGGCCTGATGCGCTCCGCGCGAAAGGTCGACCACCCTGCGCTGTTCGACGCTTTCATGGCCCGCTGGGGCGGGGTGCCGGATCTGATCCCGGGTCTGGAGCTGGGCGAAGACCGCGAGCGCTCCTGGCTCGCCGCGATGGTTCGGACCGGCCGTCGCGCGGCACATCCGCACCAGCACCTGATGCTGTCGGCGATGTTGGACGGGCAGGGATCCAGGCGTGCGGATCGTCCCTTCGGCACCGGCCCGTGGCCGTGCCGCAACCCTGCCGCCGACCACCATGGCTGCGAGGTGATCCGCGACGTCGTCGTCCGCAGCGACCGGGGAACCCTCTACGGCGACTTCGCATGCGCGTGCGGCTACCTCTACACGATCGCCCGACGACCGGACGGAACGGTCGGCGAACCCAGGTTTCGCCGCTTCGGTCCGCTGCTCGCGCCCGCCCTGTGCGGTGCCCTCAAGCGGGGCGGCACGTTGCGTGGCACGGCGCGTGCCTTGGGGCTCGACCCGAAGACCTTGATGCGGGAAGCGGCGATGGCTGGTGTCGTGGTGCCGTGGAACGCCATGCCGTCCGGCGTCGTGCCGGCTCAGAAGAATGTCGCCGCCGTGACGGTCAAAGCGCGACGCGTCAGGGGGCGGGCGCGCGCGAAGCGGAACTGGTTCTCGATCGACACGCGTCTGGCGCGGTCGGCCCGTCAGGCGGCGCACGTGGTCGCCGCCGAGATGCCGCCCGTGCGTGTCACCTTCGCCGAGATGGAACGGCGCATCTCGAAGCGCGACTGGGTGGCCAAGCGCAGGGCGAAGCTGCCCCAGACGGTCGAGGTTCTCCGCGGTGCGGTGGAAGGGACCGACGCTTTCCGGCGTCGACGGCTCGACTGGCAGGTGGCCGAGGCGGTGAGGACGGGTGACCTGCGTGCCTGCGAGGTGCTGCGGGCGGCAGGTCTGCCGATGGGTTGGTTGCCGGCGGTGCGTGATGCGATCTCGTCGCTGCGGGACCGTGGCAGGGTTGCCGCGTGATACCGGCAGAGGTGATCACTAGGCCGCGTGCCGACGAGACGCTCTACTCGGCGATGGCCCGCGCTTCCCGCTATCTGGGCACGCCGCGTCCGCGCCTGCTGCATGAGGCGCTCTTCGGTGCTGATCTCGCGTTGTTCGACGACCTGCCGGCAGGCCTTGATCGCGTGATGGCATCCGGCGTGTTCGGCCCGTGCGACGACGGCGGCGCGGGCCGCGAGTGGACGCTGATCCAATACTACGCGCACTATACGGAGCCCGCCCTCGCGCGTGTCGCTGCCCGCGCCATGGCGGGGGAGGGTCGTCGTCCGCACGCGGTGTTGGGCAGCCGGTGGTCGGCGGCTCCACCGCCTGGTCGGCTGCGCTTCTGCTCCGCCTGTTGCGCCGCGATGCTGGGTCGTCATGATGATTTGTGGTGGCGCCGCGTCCATCAGCTGCCATCCGTGATGGTGTGCCCGGACCATGCGGTGCCGCTGCGCTTCTCCACGGTCGAACCAGCGGACCGTCGCAAGCGCTACGTGGCGGCCATACCCGGCACTTGCCCACCCGACGGCGCGCAGGTGGTCGAGGGCCGGGAGCCATGGGTCATGGCAACCCTTCTCGATCTCGCGCGGCAGAGCGAGTCGGTGCTGAACGATTGCGGGGAGACGCATCCCGACGACAGGCGGGAGGCCTACCTTCAGGGCTTGGACGGGCTGGGGCTGCTGAACAGGATCGGTGAGGCGAACCTGCCCGGCATCGCCAAGGCAATGGACGGACGCTGGGGTGAATCGCTCGACCTATGGCCGCGACTGAGGCGCGACGGTCGATGCGAGCAGGGATGGCTCGCGACGCTGCTCACCGGCGAGCATGTCAGTCCGCCGCTCCACCATCTCCTGCTGGAGGGCCTGCTCTCCGCACGGTATGGGCGGCGTTGACGAGCTTCCCACGGAAGTCTCTATTGTCGCAGGCGCTAACCTTCTGCGGTGCGGATCGCGGATGCGCATTCAGGGGGCAGGTTTGCCGGAAAACTTAGATGTCATTCAACCCCGGTCGGCACCCACCCCGACGAGAGGGAGTGGCGGAGAATTACATTGTCAGGCTACAGACCGGCGCCCCCGCTCAGCCTTCGATGCGGTTGCCGCCGAGGTCCGCCGTTTCGGCCAGGCACTGGCGCGCGCGGCCGAGCAGGGTGACGCCCGATTCGGCGCGGCCCGCCAGCACTGCGGCCGAAGCGGTCACCGTGCCGATGAATTCGCCGCTGTCGCGCAACCGCAGGCGCCGGGCGGACAGCGCATCGAGGGCCTCGCGCACCCGGTCGCGGACGACCGACACCGCGGTGTCGCGCACGACGATCACGAATTCGTTGCCGCTCCACCGGATCAGCTCTTGCCCGGCAAAGGTCTGGCGAAGTGTCGAGACGAGCGCGCTCAGCACATTGTTGCCGACCGACTGTCCATAACGGTCGTTGATCGCGATCAGGTCGTCGAGCTGGATCAGGACCAGCGCGACGCCGCGGTCGTCGTCGGCCAACTGCGCCAGCATCGCTTCCGCGCCGCGACGGGTCAGCGCATCGGTCATCGTGTCGATAACCGGGTCGGCCAGCCGGTCGGACGCGCCGCCGTGCGAGCCATCGGCGTCGTCGCGTGCCGCCGCGACCCGCTGGCGCAGAGCCGAGATTTCGCCGCGCATGTCGGCCAGGTCGCGCTCGGCCTGGGTCAGACGGCTGGAAAAGATATCGGCGGTGTCCGGCCAGCCGGCCCGGTCAGCCGCGAAATCGCCGACGTCGCGGCCGAGCGCCGCGGTCAGGTCATGCGCATCGGAAGCAAGCGTGCTGAGCTGCGCGCTCTGTTCGGATACCGCGAGCGCCCGCGCGCCGATCGACGCATCGGCATCCCCGTCCAGATGCCGCTCGACCAGCCCTGCGACCTGTTCGCTGGTCAGCCGCAGGCCGCCATCGGTCAGTACGGCGATCTGCCGCCCGAGCGCTCCACCGGGATCGGTGCGATAACGCAGCGCCAGGTCGAAATGCACCGGCGACGGATCGATCTGGTGTCGCTCCAGGAAATCGAGTGCCGCCCGCGCCCGTTCGAAAGCCGCTTTCATGTCCGTCCTGCCCGTCACCCTTGGGCACGCTTGATCCCTCATGGCGGGCCACCGGACAAGCGACTTCTCGCGGGTGACGTTCGCCGCCCCCAAGCAATTGTTTGCGGCAAGGCCGCTCGCCGTGGCTAGATAGGCGCCACCATGTCCCGCCTGACCCATCTCGACGCGCTCGAAGCCGAATCGATCCACATCCTGCGCGAAGTCGTCGCCGAGGCCGAAAATCCGGTGATGCTCTATTCGATCGGCAAGGATTCGGCGGTGATGCTGCATCTGGCGCGCAAGGCCTTTTACCCCGCGCCGCCGCCGTTTCCGCTGCTCCATGTCGATACGACCTGGAAATTCCGCGCGATGTACGAACTGCGCGATCGCGCGGCCGCTGCGGCGGGAATGCGACTGCTGGTCCACCGCAATCCGGAGGCGGAGGCGCGCGGGATCAATCCGTTCGACCACGGCAGCGTGCACACCGACCTGTGGAAGACCGAGGGGCTGAAGCAGGCGCTGACGCTCCACGGGTTCGACGCGGCATTCGGCGGCGCGCGGCGCGACGAGGAGAAGAGCCGCGCGAAGGAACGCGTGTTCAGCTTCCGCTCGGCCGCGCACCGCTGGGACCCCAAGGCGCAGCGGCCGGAGCTCTGGCGGCTGTACAATGCGCGCAAGGCCAAGGGGGAAAGCATCCGCGTCTTCCCGATCAGCAACTGGACCGAACTCGACATCTGGCAGTACATCCTGCGCGAGGGGATCGAGATCGTGCCCCTCTATTTCGCCGCTCCGCGCCTGACCGTGGAGCGTGACGGGATGCTGCTGATGGTCGACGACGATCGCTTCCGGCTGGCGCCGGGCGAGGTGCCGGTCGACCGCTCGATCCGCTTCCGCACGCTCGGCTGCTATCCGCTGACCGGCGCGGTCGAGAGCGAAGCGACGACATTGTTTGAGGTCATCCAGGAAATGCTGCTGACGACGACCTCCGAGCGGCAGGGGCGCGCGATCGACCACGATCAGGCGGCGAGCATGGAGAAGAAGAAGGCGGAGGGGTATTTCTGATGAGCGGTCTCAACATCCTCCCCGGCACGGGGAGGTGGCAGCGCGAAGCGCTGACGGAGGGGGCTCTCCTCTTGCGACATCCGTCGCGGCCCGCCCCCCCCCCCCCCCC
>NZ_LMLB01000001.1:1263640-1288858 GCF_001421785.1 Sphingomonas sp. Leaf33
GCGGTTCCCCTCCCCGTGCCGGGGGGGATGGGCGCATGACCACGTATCGCCCCGACGCGCTCATCGCGTCCGACATCGACGCCTATCTCGCCCGCCATCAGGACAAGTCGCTGCTGCGCTTCCTGACCTGCGGGTCGGTCGACGACGGCAAGTCCACGCTGATCGGGCGGCTGCTCTACGACAGCCGCACCATCTTCGACGACCAGCTTGCAGCGCTGGAGGCCGACTCCAAACGGCTCGGCACGCAGGGCCAGAACATCGACTTCGCTCTTCTCGTCGACGGCCTGGCCGCCGAACGCGAGCAGGGCATCACGATCGACGTCGCCTATCGCTTCTTCGCGACCGACCGGCGCAAGTTCATCGTGGCCGATACGCCGGGCCACGAGCAATATACGCGCAACATGGTCACCGGCGCATCGACCGCCGACCTGGCGGTCATCCTGATCGATGCGCGCAAGGGCGTGCTGACGCAGACGCGGCGGCACGGGTTCCTGGTCAATCTGCTGGGCATCCGCCACGTCGTGCTGGCGATCAACAAGATGGACCTGATCGGCTGGGCCCGCGCGAAGTACGACGCGATCGTCGCCGAGTTCGGCCAGTTCGCCACGTCGATCGGCATGGCCCCGCCGGTCGCCTTCCCGATCTCCGGCCTCGGCGGCGACAATATCGCATCGCGGTCGAGTAACACGCCGTGGTTCGCCGGCCCGACGCTGCTAGACCATCTCGAGACGGTCGAGGTCGATGCGACTCGCGACGCGGCCGGCGCCTTTGCGATGCCGGTGCAATGGGTCAATCGCCCGAACCTGGATTTCCGCGGCTTCGCCGGCCGCATCGCGCGCGGTGTCGTGCGGCCGGGGGATGCGGTCAGGATCGTGCCTTCAGGCAAGACCAGCCGGATCGCCCGCATCGTCACCTTCGACGGTGACCTGGCGGAAGCGCGGGCCGGCCAGTCGGTGACGCTGACGCTGGCCGACGAGGTCGATTGCTCGCGCGGCGATGTGATCTCGGCGGCGGAGGCCGCGGTCGAGGCCGCCGACCAGTTCGAGACGACGATCGTCTGGATGGACGAAACCGCGCTGCTGCCGGGCCGCGCCTATTGGCTGAAGACCGGTGCGACCACGGTCAGCGCGACCGTCCGCCCGCCCGAACACGCGATCGACGTGAACAGCCTGGCGCACCTGTCGGTCAAGACGCTGGGCCTGAACGACATCGGTGTCGCCCACGTCCAGGCCGATCGCGCGATCCCGTTCGCGCCCTATGCCGACAGCCGCGATCTGGGTGGCTTCATCCTGATCGACAAGCTGACCAACGCGACCGTCGCGGCGGGCATGATCGACCGGCCCTTGCGCCGCGCGCAGAACGTCCACTGGCAGACGGTCGAGATCACGCGCGAGGCCCATGCCACGCAAAAGGGGCAGGCGCCCAAGCTGCTGTGGTTCACAGGGCTCTCGGGGTCGGGCAAATCGACCATCGCCAATCTGGTCGAGAAGAAGCTTCATGCGCTCGGCAAGCACAGTTTCCTGCTGGACGGCGACAACATCCGCCACGGCCTCAATCGCGACCTGGGCTTCAGCGATGCCGACCGGATCGAGAATATCCGCCGCATCGGCGAGGTCGCCAAGCTGATGACCGACGCAGGGCTCATCGTCCTTACCGCCTTCATCTCGCCGTTCCGCGCCGAACGCGAGATGGTCCGCGCATTGATCCCGCCGGGCGAATTTCTGGAGATTTTCATCGACACAGCCTTGAGCGTCGCCGAGGCGCGCGACGTGAAGGGTCTGTATGCCAAGGCGCGCGCCGGCGAGATCGCGCATTTCACCGGCATCTCCAGCCCCTATGAGCCGCCGGAAAATCCCGACATCCGTATCGACACCGGCCGCATATCGCCCGAGGATGCCGCCGAACTGATCGTCGACCGCGTCGTCGGCATGTGGAGCCCGGTGATTTGAGCCTGTCCGCCGTTTCTGATGCCGATCTGGCGCGCGCGATCGCAACCGAGGCAGGAGCGCTGCTGCACCAGTTGCAACACGCCGGCCTGCTGGAGGGCAGGGCGCTGGGCGACGAGGGTGATCGGGCTGCAAACGCGCTGATCCTGGAGCGTCTGCGCGCCGCGCGGCCGGACGATTTCGTGCTGTCGGAGGAGAGCGAGGACGATCCCCGCCGTTGCTCGGCCAGCCGCTGCTGGGTCATCGATCCGCTGGACGGGACGGCCGAATATGCGACGATGCGCCCCGACTGGGCGGTCCACATCGGGCTCAGCATCGACGGTCGCCCCGCGGTCGGCGCCGTCGCGCTGCCCGCGCGCGGCGTGACGCTGTGCACCGATGGCTGCCACGCCGCGCCGCCCGCGCGCGTGCCGCCGCGCATCGTCGTCAGCCGCAGCCGCCCGCCGGTCGAAGCGGTCCGCGTGGCCGAAGCGCTGGGCGGCGAACTGGTCCCGATGGGATCGGCCGGCGCCAAGGCGATGGCGGTCGTGCGGGGAGAGGCGGACATCTACCTCCACTCCGGCGGCCAGTATGTCTGGGACAACTGCGCCCCCGCCGCGATCGCGCTGGCGGCGGGCCTCCACGTCAGCCGCCTGGACGGCAGCCCGCTCGTTTACAACCGCGCGGAGACATGGCTGCCCGACCTGCTGATCTGTTCGCCGGCGGTGGCGGACACGGTGATCGCGGTGGCCGCAGGACGCTGATCGGACCGCCATCGGCCGTAGTGTTGTACGGATACAACACGCCCACGGTATAACCTTATCCAGATTGTCGGCGCTGCCGGACGGGCAGATACACCCCCTCGACCGATACATCGGCCGTGCGCGGACACGCGCAACGAAAAGAACGATCGAAGGGAAACACCATGATCTCCACCTTCCGTGGGAAGATGCTGGCGTCGACGCTGCTGCTGTCGGCCGCTGCTGCCGCTCTGCCGGCCTCTGCGCAGACCGCGCCAGCGCCGGCGCCGCAGGATACGCCCACCGTCGCCCAGACCACCGACACCACCGATGATGCGGCGCAGGACGTCGTCGTCACCGGCACGCTGTTCCGCGGCGCCGACACGCTGACGGCGCTGCCCGTCACCGTCGTGACCGCCGAAAACCTGACTCGCGCGGGCATCACCAATACCGCCGACGCGATCCGCCAGGCCGCGGCCGATGGCGCCGGCTCGATCGGCATCGGCTTCACCAGCGGCTTCTCGGCCGGCGGTTCGGCGATTTCGCTGCGCAACCTGGGCGTTTCGTCGACGCTGGTACTGGTCGACGGCCTGCGCGTCGCGAACTTCCCGCTCAGCGACGACGGTCACAATTCGTACGTTGACCTTAACAGCATCCCGCAGGTGGGTGTCGAGCGGATCGAAGTCCTGAAGGACGGCGCATCGTCGCTGTACGGCGCGGACGCGATCGGCGGTGTGGTCAACATCATCACCCGAAAGAAGTTCACCGGTATCGACGGCGGCGCGGAAGCCGGCGTGACCGAGAAGGGTGACGGCCACAAGTACCGCCTGCGCCTGCTGGGCGGCATCGGCGACTATGACCGCCAGGGCTGGAATTTCTACATCGGCGGCGAATATGAGGATTCGGGCAAGATCACCGCGGATTCGCGCGGCTTCCCGTTCAACACGCTCGACCTGCGCGCCGCCGGCGGCGTCGACAACAACCGCGCCGACGACACCCTGACCACGCCAACGACCAATGCGGTCGTCACGCGCACGACGCAGACCGACCTGAACAACCCGCTCGCAGGCAGCGTCGCCAACGCGACGACGCCGGCGATCTTCACGTCGCTGACGCCGCTGGCGAACTGCCCGTTCGGGACGTTCTCGGAAAACACGGCCTCGCGCGTCGGCACCGCTTGTGCGCACGACCTGACCCGCGAATATGTCCAGATCCTGCCGAAGCAGCGCCGCATCGGTGCCCAGGCGCGCCTGAGCGTCCGCCTGTCGGACAATATCGAAGGATACGTCCAGGGCAGCTATTCGAACAACAAGGTCGACATCCAGCTGTTGCCGCGTGGTATACGCCAGAACCAGGCGTTCGGTGGCGCGCCCAGCACCTCGACCAGCAACCCCGGTATCGTCCTCCCGTATTTCATCTGCTCCGCGGGCACGAATTGCGCGACGGCGGCGGATCGCCAGCTGAACCCGAACAACCCCTATGCCACGAACGCCGCGGCGACGCCGGCGATCGCAGCGGCCAATGCCGCGCGCATCTATTACCTGTTCGGTGATGTGAAGCCAGGGTCGGAGCGGACGAACGAACTGTACCGCGTCACCGGCGGCCTGCACGGCACGATTGCCGATGCATGGCGCTGGAACATCGACGTCGGTTACTCGCGTGACGATCTCGAACTGATCCAGACCGGCTTTGCCAATCTGAACGGCCTGGTCCGCGCGATCAACACGGGCGCGTACAACTTCGTGAACCCCAGCCTGAATTCGCAGGCAGTGCGTGATTCGGTGCTGCCGCCGATCACCTCGCTGTCGAATTCGTCGATCTTTACGACCGACGCATCGGTGTCGCGCGAACTCTTCGCGCTGCCGGGTGGCAACGTGCAGGTTGCGGTCGGTGGCCAGTATCGCAAGGAAAAGCTGACCAACCGCAGCGCCAATCCGAACCTGGACGTTCCGGGCCTGTCGACCGCGCAGGCGTTCGGCGATCGTGACGTGTGGGCCGGCTATTTCGAAATCGCCGCGCCGATCATCGACCAGCTGAGCGTCAACGTGTCGGGCCGCTACGACGATTATTCGGAAGGCTTCAACAAGTTCTCGCCGAAGGTCAGTGCGAAGTTTACCCCGTTCAAGGAGCTGTCGATCCGCGGCTCCTATTCGGAAGGCTTCCGCACGCCGACCTTTGCCGAGATCGATCCGCGCAGCTCGTTCTCGGGCTTCGTCGGCTACACGCCGGATGCTGCCTTCCGCGCCGCTCACCCGACGAATTCCAGCTACACGACGGCCTATTCGGTCGGCCGTGGCTATGTCGGCAACCCGAACATCCAGCCTGAAACCTCGCGCAGCTTCACGGTCGGCGCCATCGTGCAGCCGACGCCCTGGTTCAGCGTCACCGCTGATTATTTCAACGTGAAGAAGTCGGGACTCATCACTGCGGGCTCGCTCGCCGGTCAGGCGATCTCCGCCTATTATTCGGTGGCGAACCAGAACTTCGCCTCGGCGGCCGCGGCTTCGGCCGCGGGCTGTGCCCGGGTGGCGGCGGTCGGTGCGGGCTATTCGTGCAACGTCATCGACGGTGCCGATCCGTTCGCGCTCAACGCCCTGCCGCGTCTGCTGGTGCTCAATGCGCCGTACGTGAACGTCAACTACGACGTGACGACCGGTCTGCAGTTCACCGCGAACGTCCAGGCACCGATCAGCGAGGGTATCCGCTTCGAAAGCCGTCTGGATCTGCAGGGTACGCTGAAGTTCGATCGCCATCTGGACAACGGCAGCGTGCAGCGCTTCGCCGGCTCGGTCGGCCCGGCAGACCTGTCGTCGGGTGGTGGTACGCCGAAATGGCGCGGCAACTGGCAGAACACGTTCCTGACCGACAATTTCTCGCTCAGCGCGACGACCTATTTCGTCGGGGCCATGCGTGCGGTCGCGACCGACCAGGGCAACCTGGATACGTCGTGCAATGCGTCGGTGTACAAGGACGCCCAGGGCGGCAACTCGTTCTGCCGGATCCGTCGCTTCATCTACACCGATCTGAACGCGACGGTGAAGGTGAACGACCAGTTCAGCTTCTTCGGTTTTGTCGGGAACGTGACGAACGCCCGCGCCCCGTTCTACCCGAACACCTTCTACACCACGCAGCCGAACTATCTGGCGTCGTGGCACCTGCCCGGCCTGATCGGCCGATCGTTCCGCGCAGGTGCGAACTTCAAGTTCTGATCGACCGGTATCTGACCTGAAAAGTGGGGCGGTTCCTTTCCGGAGCCGCCCCTTTTTTCTGTCATCCCACCCGCATCGCCCGGACAGCACCCGACTTCGGGGTCCGGACCATGTAACTGCCGAGCGCGCCGCGCTTGATCGTGAGCATCGTGCCGACGGACGGCGGATTGCCGCCCGACCAGGCCTCGGTCGTGTTCCAGCGCGCGCCGCCATCGACGGTCAGGCCGTACTTGCCATAGCCCAGGTCGACGACGCGGGTGACCTTGGCCTCCAGCTGCGTGATCTCGTCCTCCGGCTTGTCGGGACCGCCGCGGCCGAACAGGCCGATCCGCGGTAGCTGGAAGCCGAACAGCGACCGGCGGGTCGACTTCACTTCCTCCCGATCGACCAGCACGACGTCCTTGCGACGCACGGCATCGACCAGCTTGCGGGCGGCTGCGTCACTGCACGCCAAGCGCTGCGTGTCGTCCCGGATATCCAGGCAGGCGGCGACGCCATCGACGAGCGACGGATCGACCTTGCGATCCTGTGCGATCCCGGCGGACGGCATCGCGACCAGCGCGGCGATGGTCAGAATGTGGCCACATTTCATCAGCTTGCCCCTTCATTTACTTGCCCGGCTAGGCATTGGTCATCGAAACGTAATTGAAAAGCCCCGTGAATTTCTTGCCTGTTGCGGCGCTGCAACATGTTTTGGCGAATTCAAGTCCCGTCGACTTCTAGCATTGCACAGTTTCGATCCGGAAGTGACGATAGCAACGGACCTGGTTTCTTAACCGGGGGGCAATGATTGCCGTCGGCACGTGGCGGCAAAAGGGGATGAGAGCATGACCTCGATTTTTCGCCGGCGTCTGTTGACGTCGACGCTTTTCCTGACCGCTGCGATCGCGGCCGCGCCGGCGATGGCGCAGGTGACCGAGCCGGCGGAAGCCGCACCCGAAGCACAGGCCGAACCGGGCCAGGACGTCGTCGTGACGGGCTCGCGTATCGCGCGTCCCGATCTCGAGACCGCCAGCCCGGTGAACGTCGTCGGCCAGCAGGAAATCCAGCTGCGCCAGGCGACCACGGCAGAGGCGCTGCTGCGCGACCTTCCGTCGGTTCGTCCATCGATCGGTCCGGCCGTCAACAACGGCGGCACGGGCGCCGCGACGATCAACCTTCGCGGCCTGGGTGACAACCGTACGCTGGTGCTGCTCGACAGCCGCCGCGTCGTGCCGTTCGGCCTGGACGGCGTGACCGACACCAACGTGATCCCGGTCGCGCTGGTCGAGCGTGTCGACCTGGTCACCGGCGGCGCATCGTCGGTGTACGGCGCCGACGCCGTCGCGGGCGTCGTCAACTTCATCACGAAGCGTGATTTCTCGGGTGTCGATCTCAGCACCAACTACCGCGTTTCCGAACGCGGCGATGCGACGCGCTTCTCGGCCGACCTGACCGTCGGTACGAACCTGAGCGACGGCCGCGGCAATGCGGTGCTGAGCGTCGGCTATCAGCGTTCGAACCCGCTGCTGGTCACCAGCCGCGACATCGGCAGGATTCCGATCAGCTCGACGACCGGCTATTTCAGCGGGTCGACCGCTGCGGTGCCGACGATCTTCACGTCGCCGGCAGCCACCGCCTTCGGCTTCCCCGGCACCAGTGCCGGCGCGGTCATCAATCCGACCACCGGTCGGTTCGAGGCGGCGACCGCGGGCAACACCTACAACACCAACATCAACACGTACTTCCAGACCCCGCTGGAGAAGTACAACGTCTTCGCATCGGCGCGGCACAACGTCTTCAACGACGTCGAAGTGTATGCGCAGGGCATGTTCACGCGCAGCCTGGTCACGATCCAGCTCGCGTCGTCGGCCAGCTTCACCAACACCTATCAGCTGAGCCTGAACAACGCCTATCTGCCGGCAGCGGCGCGCAACCAGCTGTGCGCGGCGCGCGGCATCGCCCAGGCGACCTGCGACACGGCGGCCGCCGTCCGCGGCGGTCCGGGCACGGCGGGCTACGTCGAAATCCCGGTCATTGCGCAGCGTCGCTTCACCGAATACGGCCCGCGCGGCAATCCGGTGGAATCGACGCAGTTCCAGGTCGTGACGGGCCTGCGCGGCAACCTGACCAACACGCTGAAGTTCGACCTGTCGGCGCAATATGGCGAGACGACGCAGAACCAGACGCGTGAGAACTGGGGGTCGTTCTCGCGTCTGCAGCAGTCGCTGCGGTCGTTCCGCAACGCTGCCGGTACGCCGACCTGCGCGGACACCGCCAACGGCTGCGTTCCGATCAACCTGTTCGGTGCCGAAGGCTCGATCACGCCGGCGATGCTCGGCTTCATCGATCTCGACGCGCTGATCCGCCGCCATACCGACCAGACGGTCGTCACCGGCAGCATCTCGGGCGATCTCTTCGGCCTGACGTCGCCGTTCTCGGCATCGCCGGTCGCGTTCTCGATCGGTGCCGAATACCGCGACATCTTCGCTTACTCGCAGCCGGATTCGGCCTCGCAGATCCAGGGCGAAGTGCTCGGCACCGGCGCGCGCACGCCGCCGGACATCGGTGGCTACAAGGTGAAGGAAGCATTCGGCGAATTGATCGTCCCGCTGATCACCGACAAGCCGTTCTTCCACAACCTGACGCTGGAAGCCGGTGCGCGCTATTCGGACTATTCGACCACCGGCGACAGCTTCACGTGGAAGGCCGGCGGCAGCTTCGAACCGATCCAGGGCTTCAAGTTCCGCGGCATGTACCAGGTCGCGGTGCGCTCGCCGAACATCTCGGAACTGTACCAGGGTGTCGTCCAGGGCCTGGGCAACCTGACCACCGATCCGTGCGCGGGCAGCGCGCCGGTCGGCAATGCCGGCCTGACCGCGCTCTGCATCGCCACCGGTGCACCGGCCGGCACGATCGGTTCGATCCCGCAGCCGTCGTCGACGCAGATCAACGTCACCACCTCGGGCAACCCGAACCTGGGCGTCGAAAAGGCGAAGACCTACACGCTGGGTGCGGTGCTGACGCCGCGCTTCGTGCCGGGCTTCTCGGCGACGTTCGACTATTTCAACATCAAGGTTCGTGACGCCATCAGCTCGCCGGCGCAGGGTGACATCCTGAACGGCTGCTATTCGTCGGCCCTGAACCCGAGCTTCGCCAACAACGGATTCTGCCAACTGATCGGGCGCAACCCGCTCAACGGCTCGCTGAACGGTGCGGGCGAAACGCCGGGCGTCATCCTGGCGGGATCGAACCTGGGCGTAATCGAGACGGCGGGTATCGATGCCGGCGTGTCGTATCGCACCCGCCTGACCGACGATGTCCAGCTGAACCTGGGCTTCAACGGCACGTGGCTGGATTACTACCACTTCCAGGCGACATCGAACTCGATCAACCGCGACTGTACCGGCTATTACAGCACGAACTGCACCAATCCGCGGCCCGAGTGGAAGTGGAACACCCGTGCGACCCTGTCGGCCGGTGGTTTCGACGTATCGCTGCTGTGGACGCACCTGTCGGCCGTCCGCCTGGAGCGGTACCTGGCAACCGCGATCACGCCGTTGTCGACCCCGCAGCCGGGTGGTCCGAATCCGGCCCTGTCGGGCTCGGCGACGCTGGTGCTGAACGGTCAGACGCTGACCGTCCCGACCGCGGGTATCCAGGAAGCGTTCCGTCGCATCCCGGCGTACAACTACTTCGATCTCGCCACCCGCTATTCGGTCGGCGACAATCTGGAGTTCACGCTGACGGTCGACAACCTGCTCGACAAGGATCCGCCGCTGGTGGGTTCGGGTGTCGGCGGCACGTCGTTCAACAACGGCAACACCTTCCCGACGACGTACGATCCGATCGGTCGTCGCTTCACGGTCGGCGTTCGCCTGAAGCTGTGATCCGCGGACACAGGATCTGACCTTCGGGGCGGCGGACCTTCGGGTTCGCCGCCCTTTTTCGTCCGGGCGGCACGACGCGCCGAGCCCCCGCAGCCTCAATCGTCAACGCGTTCTTAACCCTCTCCGGTTACGCCACGACAAGCGGTAGCGAGGGGTCATTCGACGTGCGCATTCTGATTATCGACGACGAACAGGCGATGCATGACAGCTACGCCCGCAGCTTTGCTCCGCGCGATACCGCGGCGGGTGACGCGCTGTCGGCGATGGCCAGCGAGCTGTTCGGCGACGCGGCGGCCGATGCGCCGTCTGCCGAACCCGCCGGCCCCGCCTTTGCGCTGACCCACCGGATGCAGGGCCTGGACGGCGTCGCCGCGGTCGAGGCGGCGTTGAAGCTGGGCGAGCCCTATTCGGTCGCGTTCATCGACGTGCGCATGCCCCCGGGCATCGACGGCAAGGAAACCGCACGCCGCATCCGCGCGCTCGATCCCGATATCAATCTGGTGATCGTCACCGGCTATTCCGACTTCTCGCCGCTGGAGATCAGCCGCGCCGCCGGTCCCGCCGACAAGATTTTCTACATCGCCAAGCCGTTCGAGGTGGAGGAGATCGTGCAGACCGCGACGGCGCTCTGCCACCGCTGGGCGGCCGACCGCGAACTGGCCGCCGCCCGCGAAGCGCTGGCCGGGCAGGTCCGGCTGCTGGAGGAGCAGGCGCTGGAATTGAGCGCCAACGAAAGCCGCGCGGTCCACATGGCGAACCATGATTCGCTGACCGATGCGCCCAATCGGCTGGCGTTCCTGCGCGCGCTGCACGGCTCGGTCCGCAGCGACGAGCGGTTTGCGATGACGATGATCGACCTCGATCGCTTCAAGCTGATCAACGACAGCTTCGGCCATCTGGCCGGCGACGAACTGATCCGTGTCGTCTGCGGCAAGCTGCATGCGGCTGCCCCGCGCGGATCGTTCATCGCGCGCCTCGGCGGCGACGAATTTGCCGCGCTGTTCCCCGCGACCGGCGAGGACGAAGCGGTGATGGTCTGCGAGCGGCTGTTGAAGGCGTGCTCGGAAACCTTCAGCGTCTTCGGCCATTCGGTGCAGGGCGGTGCGTCGCTGGGCGTGGTCGTGATCGAGCCCGGCTCCACCAACGACCCGATCGACGTCATGCGCCGCGCCGACCTTGCGCTCAATGAAGCCAAGCGCGGCGGGCGCGGGCTGGTCCGCGTGTTCGACGAGAGCATGGATGAATCGATCCGCTTCCGTCGCCAGATCGAAGGCGGTCTGTCGAAGGCGATCGCCGGCGGCGAGTTGAAGCTGGTTTATCAGCCGATCGTTGCCAGTGGTGCGATGAAGGTCACCGGGTTCGAGGCGCTGCTGCGCTGGCACAGCCCGGACTATGGCATGATCTCGCCAGCGATGTTCATTCCGATCGCCGAGGAATCGAACCTGATCCACGAACTGGGCGACTGGGTGCTGGAAACCGCGCTCGATGCGGTCAAGCACTGGCCGGACCAGTATGTCTCGGTCAATTTCTCGCCGCGCCAGTTTCGCCGCCAGAATTTTGTTGGCCGCGTGATCGAACGCGTCCAGCGATCGGGCGTCAGCCCGACGCGGGTGCAGATCGAGATCACCGAAACCGCGATCTTCGACGATGCCGAACGCGCCGCCGAAACGCTGTACCGCCTGCGCCAGATGGGCTTCCGCATCGCGCTCGACGATTTCGGTACCGGCTATTCGTCGCTCTACAACATCCGCAAGTTCGCGCTCGACTGCCTGAAGATCGACCGCAGCTTCATCGACGGCCTGGGCCGCGAGCGCGAAAGCTCGGCGATCGTCCATTCGGTCATCCACCTCGGCCGTGCGCTGGGGATGGAAGTGGTGGCCGAAGGGGTCGAGACCGAAGCGCAGGTCCAGGCGCTCCGCGTCGCCGGTTGCAGCCATCTGCAAGGCTATTTCCTGGCCCGTCCGATGGCGGAAGAGGACGCCCGCGACCTCGCTGGCAAGCAGTTTCTGTTCGATGGCGGCGCAGATGCGGTCCAGGGGGCGGCGACCGGGACCGAAGGCTGATGCCAGGCCGCACGCTGCGCTGGCTCGACCGCATCGGGCTCAAACGTATTCCAAAGTCCCTGGGCGCGCAGCTCGTCCTGATCCTGACCGGCGTCGGGCTGGTCGGGTCGATCGCGATCACGCTGTTGCTGGCCGGCGTCATCACGCCCAGCTTCAACCGTCTGGAGGCCGCTGCGGTCGAGGCGAATGTCGAACGCACGCAGGCGGCGCTTGGTGAATTCGCCGCCAAGGTCGAGACGGCGGTGCGCGACTATGGCGACTGGAACGCCAGCTATGACTACATGGCCGCACCCTCGGCCGAATTCGAGCGTGAGAGCTTCTCGCCGCTGGCGATGCAGAACCTGGATGTCAGCGGCATGGCCTATGTCGCGCCCGACGGGCGGATCGTCATCGCGCGCTGGCTCGACCCGCGCGCCGGTCGGGACCGCGCCGACATGCGCGCGCGGCTGATCGCGCAGATTCCCGCCATGGGACTGCCGACGGTCCTGGCCCGGCAAAGCTCGCGATCATTTTACATGCGGTTCGGCACGACGCTGGCTGCGGTCGGCGTGGCGCAGGTGCGGCGCAGTGACGGCAGCGGGCGCCCGCGCGGTTATGTGCTGATGGCGCGCGAGCTGACGCCGGTGCAACTGGGGCAGCTGCTGCAACTTCCCGCGCGCATCGACCTGACGGCGCGGGACGGGGCGGTGTCGATCACATCGACTCGCGACCGGCTGCGGATTGCCGTGCCGATCGCAGGCGTCGACGGCACCGCGGTCGCCAGCGCGCATTTCGGCATCCCGCGCGACCTGTCGGTGCTGGGACGGCGGATGCTGCTACTGGCGGTCGGTGGCGCGATCCTGCTGCTGGCGGTCGTGCTGGTGGTGCTGCGGCGGATGATCGGTCGGCTTGTGCTGAAGCCGCTCAACCGCGTTGAGCGGCATATGGGCGTCGTCCGCGCATCGGGCACGCTCGGGCCGTTGACCGACGACGCGCGTGCCGACGAGATCGGCAGCCTGGTCACCAGCTTCAATTCGATGCTGAGCCAGCTGAAGGATCTGCGCGAACAGGTCGAGGTCCAGTCGTTCAAGCTGGGCCAGAGCGAAAGCGCGGTGGCGGTGATGCACAATGTCCGCAATGCGCTGGGACCGATCGCGACGATCCTGTCGCACGGGCTTGCGGCATCGCCGCCGGCCGACCGCGCCTTGCTCGACCGGGCGATGACGGAACTGACCGATGAGCGGGTGCCGCTTGCGCGCCGGCAAAAGCTTGTCGCGTTCGTCGCCGCCGCGCTGGAGGCCGACCGCCAGGACCGCGAGGCCCGGCGCGAGGGGCTGGAGGTCGGCCGCAAGGCCCTGCATAACGTCCTGGAGATCATCGGCCAGCAACAGGAACAGGCGCATGAAAAGCCACCGCTGTCGTTGATCGACCTGAGCGATGTCGTCGCGCAGAATGCGACGATCGCGCGCTATTCGGGGGACGCCTCGATCGCATTCGTGTTTCCGTCCGCTCCACACTGGGCGGTAGCGAACCGCGTTATCCTGAGCCAGGTGATCGGCAACCTGCTGGCGAATGCGGGCGAGGCGATCGTTGCGGCGGGCGCCGACGCGGGACAGATCACCGCGTCCATCGTCGAGGTCGGCGATCGCGTGGAACTCCACATCCGCGACAACGGCGAAGGGTTCGCGCCGGAGAACGAACCGAAATTCTTCCAGCGCGGCTATTCGACGCGGCCGCACAAGTCGGGTGGCCTCGGGCTGCACTGGTGCGCGAATGCGATGCTCGCGATGGGCGGCTCGCTGCGACTGGAGAGTCGGGGGAAGGGGACGGGGGCAAGCGCCATCCTGACGCTGCCGGCGCCTGCCGCGGACGTGCTGCCGGTGGACGAGGCGGCCTGAACCCATCAACCGTCATCCCCGTGAAGGCGGGGATCAATCCTGGCTGCCGACTCGCTTCCTTGCGATCACCTGCGTCACTGTATCCCCGCCTGCGCGGGGATGACGATGGAGGAGCGATCAGCCCGCCCGCGCGCCCCGTTCCACCGCATCGCGCCGCCGCAGATACGGCGCCACCAGATTCCGTGCGCGGTAGAATTGCTGCCGCTCGGGATCGATCGTCTCGAAATTGCCGATCACCCGACGGCAGTTCGCCGCCCGGCAGCCGCAGATCATGTGCCAGTTCGACTGGGTGAGCGTGGTCGAGTAATCCCACGTCACTTCCTCGCCCGCCACGATATCGCGGATCGCGACCAGGAAGACGCCGGCGTCGGTGAAGCGCAGGCCGGCGTTGGGATCACAGCTGTGGTTGACCAGGTCGTCGAGCCGTCCCGACGGACCCATGAAATGATCCGGCGTCACTTGGACATAGCGATCGGCCCCGCCGCGCAGAAGACCGGGGACCTTGCCCGCCGCGAGGCGCGGCCCGGTGAATTCCAGTAGCGGTTCACCTTCACCGAAGGCCCGCGCCGCGAAGACCGCCTTGCCCAGATGCGTCTCGCCGACCGTGAACATCGCCGCGGTCCGGGCGTCCCCGCGCGCGCGACCCGCGCGCAGCATGAGCGCGACCGCCGCCCAGACGCTGGCGTGGCACAGGAATTCGACGACCAGATAGGCATATTCGCCGATGCCTTCGCCACCGTGACGCACGGCCACGAACAGCGTCGCGAGATCGCCGATCGTCCACAGCACCCAGGCCGGCGACCGCTCGCGCGCAGGGGCGGTGGCAACGCTGGCCCAGGTCGGCAGAAAGCTGACCGGTACCGCCGCGACGACCAGCATATGTGCCCAATAGGCTTCGCTGAAGACCAGCCACAGCGCGAGCGCTGCCAGGCAAGCGACGATGCACACACCCTCGGTCGCGCTCGGCAGCGCCCACGCCGAGCGTCGCCACAGGCTGACCGTCACCGCGATGCAGGCGACGGCGGACACGGCGAAAATCGCGGTCTGAACGGCACCGGGATTGACCGCCCAATAGGTCGCCGCCTCAAGGCCGGTCGATGCGCTCCAGATCAGCCAGGAGGCGCGGTTAGGCTCGACCGAATGACGGCGCAGGCCGGTCAGATAGGTCGCGTAGCCCGCGAAATTGCAGGCGATCGCAAACCATACCCAAGGCTCGAACCCCGTCACCGCGACTGCACCCCCATGGGTAGTGCGTTTACCATCCTCGTAAACGGTCGTCCACGCACCCGATCTGGAACGGCTGTGATCGATACGGGAACGTAACGCGAATCCTGTGATATATTCCCCAATCTGGGCGCGAAATCCCCGTTTCAGGCAGCGCATCCCCTTGCGACGTTAGTATGTTTGGATTACCAAAATGGCAGAGGGGCACTCTCCCGTTTTGGATGGTCGGGATTCGAGGGCGGCGACGGGCTGCTTTCGAAGGCGGGAGTGTTTTGCCGCTCGTGGGGCGAACGGGTGTGACGGACTTCGAGCTATACGAAGGCAGTGCACTGCAGGGGGTCGATGCGAAGGGTCGCGTCGCGATCCCGGCCGACTTTCGCGCCGTCTTCGAAAAGAACAGCGACGCGCGCACCATCGTCATCGGCATCCACCCGACGCTGCCGTGCCTGCGCGCCTACGACCTGACATGGTCGCGGGTCAATTTCGAGGAAATCCGCGAGGCGATGCGCAGTCCCGACGCCGACGTGCGCGCGCTCGCCACCAAGCGGAACGCCGATTTCTCCGACGTGGACAAGGCGCCGTTCGACCCGTCGGGCCGCTTCGTGCTGGACGAATTCTTCCGCCAGGAAGCGCAGATCGACGCGCCCGGCTGGGCGTTCTTCTCGGGCGACGCGCAGACCTTCAACATCTGGAACCCGGACGTCCTGATGGCGCAGGCCGACGGCGTCAGCGCGGTCACCCGCCGCCGCTGCGCGCATCTGATGGCCAACCGCAAGGTGCGCGCATGACCGGCGCCGCGCCCCACATTCCCGTACTGATCGACGAAGTGATCGCCGGCCTCAGCCCCGCTCCGGGCGAAGTGCACGTCGATGCGACGTTCGGCGCGGGCGGCTACACCCGTGCGATCCTGGCGACCGGCGCGACCGTCATCGCCTTCGACCGCGATCCCGATGCGGTGCGCGAAGGGCAGGACGTGGTCTCGGACGCGAACGGCGCGCTGACGCTGGTCGAGGCGCCGTTTTCGGCCATGGTCGCCGAACTCGCCTCGCGGAGTTTCGATGCGGTCGATGGCGTCACGATGGACATCGGGGTGTCGTCGATGCAGCTCGACCGCGCCGACCGCGGCTTCTCGTTCCAGGCCGACGGCCCGCTCGACATGCGGATGAGCCAGTCGGGGACAAGCGCCGCCGATTTCGTCAACACCGCCGACGAAGCCGCGATCGCCGATGTGCTGTATCTCTACGGCGAGGAGCCCAAGTCGCGCCGCATCGCGCGGGCGATCGTCGCCGCGCGGCCGATCACGCGAACGGGCGAACTCGCCAACGTCGTGCGCAAGGCGCTGGGCCACAAGCCGCACGACAAGAAGGACCCGGCGACCCGGACCTTTCAGGCGATCCGGATCCATCTGAACCGCGAGCTGGACGAGCTGGCCGACGGCTTGCGCGCGGCCGAAGCGCTGCTGCGCCCCGGCGGGCGGCTGGCGGTGGTGAGCTTTCACAGCCTGGAGGATCGCATCGTGAAGCGGTTCCTGCGCGAACGCTCGGGCGGGACGCCGGCGGGCTCGCGGCATCTGCCGGCAGTGCAGGCGACAAACGAACCGACGTTTACGGCGCTGTCGAAGGCGATCCGGGCGGACGAGGCCGAACTGGCGCGCAATCCGCGCGCGCGGTCGGCGACATTGCGGGTGGCGCAGCGGACGACCGCTGCGGCGTGGGACAAGTGAGTATGCGTGTGGGGCGTGTGAGCATGGGGCGTGTTAGGAGCGTAAGGCAATGGCAGTAAGCGGCTTCAAGGGGTTCGGCTGGTTGCTCGGCATCGCGGTCGTGTCGCCGGCCTGTTACATGGTGTCGTCGCAGGTCGCGGCGGAGCGTGGGCGCGTGGAGGCGGTCGAGATGGCCATCCTCGACGCGCGCAAGGACATCCGCGCGCTGGAGACGGAGTTCGACACGCGTGCGAACTTGGCGCAGCTCGAGCGATGGAACGGCGACATCCTGTCGCTCTCCGCGCCGCGGCCCGAGCAATATGTGTCGAGCGATGCCCAGCTCGCCGCGCTGCGCCCGGTGGAGGGTGGTCACCAGTACGCCTCGCTAGTCGTGCCCGCCGCCACCGACCTTGCGCTGGCCGAAGTGAAGCCGGTCGAACAGCCCGCGGTGAAGCTCGCGCTGCCAAAGGTCGCGCCGATCCAGACTGCCGATGCCGCCCCGGCACCGCTCGTGTCGCGCCCGACGCTGCAAAAGGCGCTGGCGACTGCGGCCACGGCCAAGCCGCGCATCCAGAAGGTGGCGATGATCGACAGCGGCTTGCTGAGCGACGCGACCTTCGGCGACCTGGTCTCCAGCGCGCGCCGTGAACGGGGGACCCTCCGTTGATCGTGCTCGTCGCGCCGCAGTCGAACGACCGGCGCCGCGAAACCGGCCGCCACTCGCTGGTCGCGGTGGCCCACGTTCGCCTGATGATCCTGATGCTGCTGTTCGCCTTTGCGAATCTCGCGATCATCGGGAAGCTCGGCTACCTCGCCATTTCGGCCGAGCCGGCGACGACGCGTGATGCCGCCGCCGCGCTCGTGCCCCTGCGCGGCGACATCGTCGACCGCAACGGCGCGCCGCTCGCCCGCACGATCGACGCCTGGTCGATCGGCATCCAGCCGCACAATGTCATCGGCGACAAGATGGAGCTGGCGCAGAAGCTGGCCGACGTCCTGCCCGAACAGGGCGCTGACGCCTATTACCGGATGCTGACCGCCTCCTCGCGCTTCGTGTATCTCAAGAAGCGCGCGATGCCCGAGCTGGTCAGCGCGGTGAATGCGCTGGGCAACCCCGGCATCATCTTCGCGCGCGAGCCCGAGCGGCTGTACCCGCAGTCCAGCCTGGCTGCGCAGGCGATCGGCTATGTCAACGCCGACCGCCAGGGCGTGCGCGGCATGGAGCGCGTGCTGAACGAGCGCCTTACCGCCGACGCCAGCCGCGGCCAGCCGGTCGCGTTGTCGATCGATGCGCGCGTGCAGGGCGCACTCGACAGCGAACTGACCCGCGCGATGGTCGCCTACCGCGCGGTCGGTGCGGCCGGCGTCATCCTGGACGTGCACTCGGGCGAAGTCATGGCGATGTCGTCGCTGCCGACCTTCAACCCGAACAAGGTGATGTCGGGCGACGGCGGCATGAACAACATGACGCAGAGCCGCTACGAGCTCGGCTCCGCCTTCAAGCCGATCGCGATGGCGGCGGCGATCGATTCAGGCGTCGTCACCGACATGTCGCGCCGCTTCGACGCGACCCAGCCGCTGCCGATCGGTCGTTTCCACATCAAGGACGACCACGCCCAGAAGCGCTGGCTGAACATCCCCGAAACCCTCATCTACTCGTCCAACATCGCCACCGCGCGGATCGCGGACGAGATCGGCCGCGACCGGCTGGAGGCGATGTTCCGCAAGATGGGCTTCGACACCGCGCCCGATATCGAGATCGAAAAGGCCAAGCCGCTGTGGCCGACGAACTGGGGTCGCGCGACGACGATGACAACGGCCTACGGCCACGGCATCGCGGTGACCCCGCTGCATCTCGCCAGCGCCTATGCCGCGCTGGTCAACGGCGGCGTGTGGCGCCCGGCGACGATGATGAAGGTCGATCCGGGCCAGGCCCCCGCGGGTCGCCGCGTCATCAGCGAATCGACCAGCGCGCGGATGCGCCAGCTGCTGCGTCTGATCGTCACCGACGGTACGGGCAAGAAGGGCGAGGCGCCCGGCTACCGCGTCGGCGGCAAGACGGGGACCGCGGAAAAGCCCGGCGTCGGCGGCTATTCGAAGCACGTCAACGTCTCGACCTTCGCGGCGGCTTTCCCGATGGACGCACCGCGCTATGTGGTGATCGTGATGCTCGATTCGTCCCAGCGCGTTGAAGCGAATTCGTTCCAGACGACCGCGGCCTATACCGCGGCGCCGGTCGTCAGCCGCGTCATCAGCCGGACTGGCTCGCTGCTGGGCGTCCAGCCGAGCCTGACGCGCGACGTCGATCTGTCCGACCTGACGCCGCTCATCTGGCGTGCGCCCGGCGACGCCAAGCACGGCGCGGCCGAGTGAAACTCGGCGCGCTGACCGGCGGCGCGGAGGCCGACACCGTCACCGGTTTCGCGATCGACCACCGCAAGGTCGCGCGCGGCACGATCTTCGGCGCGTTCGAAGGCACGCGGGTAAACGGCGAGGACTTCATCCCCGCCGCGGTCGCCGCCGGTGCCATCGCCGTCGTCGCGCGGCCGGGCACAGTGGTCGACGGTGCGGTGCACGTCGCCGCCGACAATCCGCGCGAGTGCTTCGCCGGAATCGCCGCGCGCTTCTTCGCGCCGTTTCCGCAGACGACGGTCGCGGTCACCGGCACCAACGGCAAGACATCCACGGTCGAACTGACCCGCCAGCTCTGGCGCTTGGCCGGGCACCATGCCGCCTCGATCGGGACGCTGGGCGTGACCACCGCGGATGACCGCGTGACGACCGGGCTGACCACGCCAGACGTCGTCACGTTCCTGTCCAACGTGGCGGGGCTGGCGCGCGAAGGCGTGACCCATGTCGCGTTCGAGGCGTCGAGTCACGGGCTGACCCAGTACCGCACCGAAGGTCTGCCGGTGCGGGCGGCGGCCTTCACCAACCTCAGCCGCGATCACCTGGACTATCACGGCGACATGGCGGCCTATTTCACCGCCAAGCTGCGGCTGTTCGCGGAAGTCGTCGCCGACGACGGCGCGGTCGTCGTCTGGGCCGACGATCCCAATTCGGAGCGGGTCGTCGACCTGGCTCGTGCGCGCGGTCTGCGACTGCTGAGCGTCGGCGAACATGGCGATACGCTGCGCATGGTCGGCCGCGATCCGACGATGCTGGGGCAAGCGCTGACGATCGAGGCCGGAGGAAGCACGCACACGGTCATGCTGCCGTTGATCGGCGCCTATCAGGCGGCGAACGCGCTGACCGCGGCGGGGCTGGTCATTGCGACCGGCGGCGACGTGGCGTCGACCATCGCCGCGCTCGGCCGGTTGCAGCCGGTGCGCGGGCGGCTGGAGCGGGCGGTCATCACCGCCAGCGGCGCGCCGGTCTATGTCGATTACGCCCATACGCCCGATGCGCTGGATGCCGCCATCGCCGCGCTGAAGCCGCATGTTACTGGCCGCCTGATCCTGGTGTTCGGCGCGGGCGGTGACCGTGACGTGGGCAAGCGCGAGCCGATGGGCGAGGCTGCCGCGCGCGGCGCGGACGTGGTCATCGTGACCGACGACAACCCGCGTTCCGAAGACCCCGCGGCAATCCGTGCCGAAGTACTGAAGGGCGCGCCCGGCGCGACCGAAATCGGTGACCGACGCGCCGCGATTGCCGAAGCGGTGCGCATGGCCGGGGCGCGCGACATCGTGCTGATCGCGGGCAAGGGACACGAACAGGGCCAGATCGTCGGCGACCTCGTCCTGCCGTTCGACGACGTCCAGGTCGCACGCGAGGTCGCGGCGTGACGCTTACCTCTCGTCCCTCATCCCTGATCCCTCATGCGTCATCCCCGCGGAGGCGAGGATTAATCCTGGCTGACGTCTCGCCTAACAACGGCCACCTGCGCCAATTTACCCCCGCCTGCGCGGGTGTGACGCTGTATGGTAGGGTGCTATGACTCCGCTCTGGACCGCCGCCGAGATCGCCGCAGCAACCGATGGCGATGCAACGGCGGACTTCGCCGCGACCGGCGTCACCTTCGACTCACGCGAAGTCGGTCGGGGCGACCTGTTCATCGCACTGACCGGTGAGGACACCGACGGCCACCGCTTCCTGGGCGGCGCGTTCGGCAATGGCGCGGCGGGAGCGATCACCAGCGAGGGCGTCACCTATCCCGCCGTCCGTGTCCGCAACACGATGGCGGCGCTTGAGGACCTCGGCCGCGCCGCGCGCGCGCGGGTCGATGCGACGATCATCGGCGTCACCGGATCGGTCGGCAAGACCGGCACGAAGGAGGCACTGGCCGCAGCCCTCGACCGCGCGACGCCGAGACGTGTCCACTGGTCGGTCAAGAGCTACAACAACCACACCGGCGTGCCCTTGTCGCTGGCGCGGATGCCCCGCGACAGTGCGTTCGGCGTGTTCGAGATGGGGATGAACCACGCCGGCGAACTCGCCGCGCTGACCCGGATCGTTCGCCCGCACATCGCCATCGTCACCGCGATCGCGCCGGCGCACACGGCGTTCTTTTCGGGCGAAGACGCGATCGCCGACGCCAAGGGCGAGATCTTCCAGGGGCTGCAACCCGGCGGCACCGCGATCATCCCCTTCGACAGCCCGCACCGCGACCGGCTGCTCGCTGCGGCCAGGCCCTATGCCGGGCGGATCGTGACCTTCGGGTCGGGCGCAGGTGCCGACGTGCGCGCGGTCGAGACGATGCGCACGGCAAACGGCGGCACGTTCGTGACCGCCCAGGTCGGTGGTCGCGAACTCAGCTATACCATCGCCCATCCGGGCCTGCACTGGGTGTCGAATTCGCTGGCCGTGCTGGCGGCGATCGACGCGGTCGAGGGTGATCTTGGCCGCGCCGGCCTCGCGCTTGCCGACATGGCCGGGCTGCCGGGGCGCGGGCAGCGGTTCCATGCGCGCGTGCCCGGCGGCGAGGCGCTGGTGATCGACGAGAGCTACAACGCCAATCCGTCCTCGATGCGCGCGACGCTGGCCGTGCTCGCGCAGGAGGAACGCCGGCGGATCGCCGTGCTGGGTGGAATGCGCGAACTGGGCGACGACAGCGCGGCGTATCACGCCGGGCTGATCCACCCCATCGACGAAGCGGGCATTTCCCACGCCATATTGGTGGGCGCGGAGATGCTGCCGCTGGCGCAGGCGCTTGAGGGGCGGGTCGATTTCGTCCATGTGCCCGATGCCGCGACCGCGCAGGCGTGTCTTCGCGACGTGCTGGCGCCGGGCGACGCGGTACTCATCAAGGGGTCGAACGGGATCGGGCTGTCGGCGGTGGTCGCCGCGCTCAAGACCCCGGCAGTGGCAGGGACGGGGGACTGATGCTCTACTGGATCGCCGAACAGCTCGGCTTTCCCGGGGTCTTGAACCTCGTCCGCTACCTGAGCTTTCGCTCAGGGGGAGCGGTGGCGACCGCGCTGGTCATCGGGCTGTTGATCGGGCCGAAGTTCATCGGCTGGCTGCGCGTGCGGCAGGGCAAGGGCCAGCCGATCCGTCTGGACGGCCCGCAGACCCATCTTGCCAAGGTCGGGACGCCGACGATGGGCGGGTTGCTGATCCTGACATCGCTCTCCTTGAGCGTCTTCCTGTGGATGGACCTGCGCAACCCGTATGTCTGGGCGTGCATGTTCGTGACGCTCGGCTTCGGGATGATCGGCTTCCTCGACGACTATGACAAGGTGCGCAAGGCGAGCACCGCGGGTGTGTCGGGGCGCGTCCGGTTACTCGGCGAATTCGTCATCGCCGCCGCCGCCGCCTGGGTCATCACGCGCTACAACGGCACCAACCTGTACGTGCCGTTCTTCAGCTATTTCTCGGTCGATCTGGGGCCGCTCTACATCGTCTTCGCCGCCTTCACGATCGTGGCGTTCGGCAATGCGGTGAACCTGACCGACGGGCTCGACGGCCTGGCGACGATGCCGGTCATCATCGCCAGCGTGACGTTCATGATCATCGTCTACCTCGCGGGTAACGCGAAGTACGCCGGGTATCTGGGCATCCCGCACGTACTGGGCGCCGGCGACCTGACGATCTTCTGCGGCGCGGTGGTCGGCGGCGGCCTCGCGTTTCTCTGGTACAATGCGCCGCCAGCGGCGGTGTTCATGGGCGATACCGGCAGCCTGGCACTGGGCGGCGCGCTCGGCACCATCGCGGTGACCGCGCATCACGAGATCGTGCTGGGCATCGTCGGCGGGCTGTTCGTCGTCGAGGCGATGAGCGTCATCATCCAGGTGTTCTTCTACAAGCGCACCGGCAAGCGCGTGTTCCGCATGGCCCCGATCCACCATCATTTCGAACAGATGGGCTGGAGCGAACCGACCGTCGTCATCCGCTTCTGGATCATCTCGCTGGTGCTCGCGCTCGCCGGCCTGTCGACGCTGAAATTGCGGTGATCACCACGCGCGCATGGGCGGGGAGGCGATATGCGGTGCTCGGCTTGGCGCGCTCGGGCGCGGCGACCGTGCAGGCGTTGCTGACGAGCGGGGCGAGCGTCGTGGCGTGGGACAGCGACGAGACCCGCCGGCTTCAAATCCTCCCCGGCACGGGGAGGGGGACCGGCGCAGCCGGTGGAGGGGGGGCGCCACAGGCGATATCCTCTGCCGAGAACCCCCTCCACCAGCCTGCGGCCACGGCTGCTTTGCAGCCGGCTTCGCGGGACGATCTGCCCCCGGCAGATCGTTCGCACCCGCTACGCCCCCCTCCCCGTACCGGGGAGGATTTGAGCCTCGCCGATCCGCTATCCCTCGACCTCGCCGGTTTCGCCGGGGTCGTGGTCTCGCCCGGCGTGCCGCTCAACCGACATCCGATCACGCAGCACGCCGGTGACGTCCCCGTCATCGGCGATATCGAACTTTTCGCCCAGGCCCGCGCCGAGCTGCCGCCGCACAAGGTCGTCGGCATTACCGGTACCAACGGCAAATCCACGACCACCGCCCTCATCGCGCACATCTGCGAAACCGCAGGGCTGCCGACGCGGCTGGGTGGGAACATCGGGCTGCCGATCCTGGGCCAGGACCCGCTGACCGAGGGCGGGGTCTACGTCCTCGAACTGTCGAGCTACCAGATCGACCTGACCCGCACCCTCGACTGCGATGTCGCGGTGTTGCTGAACATCACGCCCGATCACCTCGATCGCTACGATGGTTTCGAAGGGTACGCCGCATCAAAGGCCCGCCTGTTCGCCATGCAGTCGAAAGGCCATGCCGCGATCGTCGGCATCGGTGACGAAGCGTCCGCCGCGGTCGCCAGGCAGGTCGCGCGCTCCGGCCGCGCCGAGGATCTGACCAGGATCGCGCCCGGCGTCTGCATGGACCAGTCGCGCTGGCCCGCATTGCAGGGACCGCACAACGCGCAGAACGCGCTCGCCGCGATCGCCGCGTGCGAGGCGCTGGGCATCGACGCCGCCGCCATCGACCGCGGGCTCGAAAGCTTCCCCGGCCTGCCGCACCGCATGGAGCGCGTCGCGACCGTGAACGGCGTGTTGTACGTCAACGACAGCAAGGCGACCAACCCGACCTCGACCGCGCCAGCGCTCGCCGCGTTCGACCGCATCCACTGGATCGTCGGCGGGCAGGCGAAGACCGACGATCTCGACGCCTGCCGCCCCGCGTTCGGCCATGTCGCGCACGCCTATGTCATCGGCGAGGCGGCGCCGTTGTTCGCGCGACTGCTGACGGATGACATGCCGGTGACCCAAAGCGGGACACTCGACCAGGCCGTCCGCGCCGCCGCCGCCAGCGCGCGGGCAGGGGAGACGGTGCTGTTGTCGCCCGCCTGCGCGTCGTTCGACCAGTTCCGCGATTACGAAGATCGCGGCGACAGCTTCCGTTCAGCGGTTCAGGCGCTAGCATGACCGATATGGCGCGTACCACTTCTCCCAAGGGCTTTCGCAGCCGGGTCGACGAACGGCTCGGCCGGGCGAATCGCGGACCCGTTGCGATGTGGTTCTGGGAGCTCGACCGTGTCCTGCTGCTGCTCGCGTTCCTGCTGATCGCGATCGGCCTGATCGCGGTCGCGGCGGGCAGCCCGGCGACGGCGCAGCGCTATTCGGGGCTCAATCACCAGCTCGCGCCGATGTATTATTTCTGGCGGCAGGTGATGTGGGTCGCGCTGTCGGTGCCGGTGATGCTCGTCTTTTCGATGCTGCCGCCGACGCTGGCGAAGCGATTCGCGCTGGGGGCCTGCATCTTCTTCGGCGCGCTGCTCCTCATCACTCCGTTCGTCGGGGTGGAGGTGAACGGCGCGCGGCGCTGGATCGGGGCCGGTATCGCGCAGTTCCAGCCGTCCGAGTTCCTGAAACCCGTCTTCATCGTCACCATTGCCTGGATGCTGTCGCTGCGCGCGCGCGATCCCGACCTGCCGATGGTGCCGGTCACGTTCGGGATGACCGCGGTCGTCGGCGGCGCCTTGATGCTCCAGCCCGATTTCGGCCAGACCATCATCTTCGGCAGCGTCTGGCTGATCCTGCTGATGGTCGCGGGCGTGAACCCGAAGGTGATCGGCGGGATGATCGGCGCCGGACTGGTCGGCGTCGTCGCAGCGTACGTGTTCTACGACACCGCGCGCATCCGCATCGACAATTTCCTGTTCCCCGATCACGGCGGGCCGGG
>NZ_LMLB01000001.1:1288895-1290527 GCF_001421785.1 Sphingomonas sp. Leaf33
GGCCCCGGCGGCGGTACGGTGAAGTTCCGCCTGCCCGAGGCGCATACCGACTATGTCTATTCGGTGGTCGGCGAGGAATTCGGTCTGCTCGCCTGCGCGGTCATCGCGGTGCTGTTCTTCGCGATCGTCGCACGGGTGTTCGTGAAGCTGCTGGACGAGGAGGACGCCTTCCGCCTGCTCGCCGCCGCCGGCCTCGCGTCGCAGTTCGGGGTGCAGGCGACGATCAACATGGCGGTGAATACCGGCCTTGCGCCGTCGAAGGGCATGACGCTGCCCTTCATCAGCTATGGCGGGTCGTCGATGATCGCGCTGTCGATCGGCATGGGGTTGCTGCTCGCCTTTACCCGCCGGAACCCGTATCTGCACCGATCACCCTATATCGTCCGGTAAGTCCGCCTCATGTCCAAGCCCCGTCATTACGTCCTCGCTGCCGGCGGAACGGGCGGCCATATGGTGCCCGCCGCCGCCCTTGCCGCGGAACTCACCCGCCGCGGCAATCGCGTCGCGCTGGTCAGCGACGATCGCGGCGTGCGCTTTCCCGACCTGTTCGACGGCATCCAGACCCATGTCCTGCCCGCCGGGCGGTTTGCGGGCGGGCCGGTCGGCTGGCTGAAGGCGGGGCGCAAGATGCTCGCCGGACGGGCGATGGCGCGCGAGCTGTATCGCAACTTCAAGCCCGCCGCGGTGATCGGCTTCGGCGGCTATCCGGCGCTGCCCGCACTGCTGGCGGCATTCGCCGACAATATCCCGACGATCGTTCATGAACAGAATGCGGTGCTCGGTCGCGTCAACCGGCTGGTGGCGGGGAAGGTCGCCGGTATCGCCACCTCTTACGCCGATGTGGCGCGAATGAAGCCGGCGCATGCGGCCAAGACCCACCTCGTCGGCAATCCGGTGCGCGACGCGATCCTCGACATTCGCGAACGCCCCTATCCGATGCTGGACGAGGACGGCGTGTTCCGCGTCCTCGTCACTGGCGGCAGCCAGGGTGCGACCGTCCTCAGCCAGGTCGTCCCCGACGGCCTCGCGCTACTCCCCGTGCACTTCCGCCGCCGGTTGCAGGTGACGCATCAGGCGCGGATCGAGGATATCGACGCCGTCCGCGCGAAATATGCCGAACACGGCATCCCGGCCGAGACCGCGACCTATCTGCCGGACCTGCCCGAGCATCTGGCGTGGACGCATCTCGTCATCGCCCGTGCCGGCGCGTCGACCATCGCCGAGCTGACCGCGGCCGGCCGCCCGGCGATCCTGGTTCCGCTGCCGAGCGCGACCGACGACCACCAGACCGCGAACGCGCGCGAGATCACCAAGGCGGGCGGCGCGCGGACGATCGCGCAAGGCGCCTTCACCGCGGCCGAACTCGCCAAGCAGATGCAGCGGCTCGGCCTCGACACCGACGGCCTCGCCAACGCCGCGACCCGTGCGCGCAGTTGCGGCCGCCCACACGCCGCGCGCGATCTGGCCGACCTGGTCGAGAGCATCGATGCGCAGCCTTCCCGGCCGCCGGTCGTCATCCCCCAGCACAAGGAGGCGTTCGCGTGAGCTTGGGTCAAATCCTCCCCGGCACGGGGAGGTGGCGCGCGCCAGCGCGACGGAGGGGGGGCTCCACGGGCGAGTCGCCGGCGGCTC
>NZ_LMLB01000001.1:1290543-1292290 GCF_001421785.1 Sphingomonas sp. Leaf33
CGCGGCGGTCCCCCTCCCCGTCCCGGGGAGGATCACGCTGTGAAAGGCGTCGCGACCGATATCGGCACCATCCACTTCGTCGGCATCGGCGGCATCGGCATGTCGGGCATCGCGGAAGTGATGCATAACCTGGGCTACCAGGTGCAGGGCAGCGACGTCGCCGAGGGCTATGTGATCGAGGGCCTGCGGAAACGCGGGATCACCGTCACGATCGGCCATGCCGCGGCGAACGTGACCGACGCCGCGGTCGTCGTGACCTCGACCGCGGTCAAGCGCGGTAACCCGGAAGTCGAGGCGGCGCTCTCCAACCGCATCCCGGTCGTTCGCCGCGCGGAAATGCTCGCCGAACTCATGCGGCTGAAATCGACCGTCGCAGTCGCGGGGACGCACGGCAAGACCACCACGACCAGCATGGTCGCCGCACTGCTCGATGCAGGTGGGGTCGATCCGACCGTCATTAACGGCGGGATCATCAATAGCTATGGCTCCAACGCACGTCTGGGCGCGAGCGACTGGATGGTGGTCGAGGCGGACGAGAGCGACGGCAGCTTCCTGCGTCTGGACGGCACCATCGCGGTCGTAACGAACATCGATCCCGAACACCTCGACCATTACGGCAGCTTCGAGCGGGCCAAGGATGCGTATGTCGAATTCGTCGAGAACGTCCCCTTCTATGGCGCGGCGCTGCTCTGTCTCGACCATCCGGAGGTCCAGGCGCTGATCCCGCGCGTCCGCGACCGGCGGATCGTCACCTACGGTTTCGCGGCCAGCGCGGACGTGCGCGGCGTCAACGTGACCCCGTTTCCCGGCGGTAACCGGTTCGAAGCGCAGGTCCGCCAGCGCGACGGATCGGTCCGCTCGATCGAGGGGATCGAACTGCCGATGCCGGGGCGTCACAACGTTCAGAACGCGCTGGCCGCGATCGGTGTGGCGCTGGAACTCGGCATCGACGATGCGACGATCAGCAAGGGCTTCGAGCGCTTCACCGGCGTCAAGCGCCGCTTCACCAAGGTCGGCGAGGTGCCGTTCGGCTCCGGGGCAGCGACGATCGTCGACGATTACGGCCACCACCCGGTCGAAATCCGCGCGGTGCTGTCGGCGGCTCGCGAAAGCGCGCAGGGCCGCGTGATCGCGGTCGTCCAGCCGCACCGGTTCTCGCGGCTCGGCAACCTGATGGACGACTTCCAGGGCGCGTTCAACGACGCCGACGCGGTCTACGTGACCCCGGTCTATGCCGCGGGCGAAACGCCGATCGAGGGCGTCGATGCCGACGCGCTGGTCGAGGGGCTGAAGCGTCGCGGGCACCGCCAGGCGGCGACGGTCGCGGATGCTGAAGATCTGGCGGGCGTGCTGGCGGGCGACCTGGCGGCGGGCGATCAGGTCATCTGTCTGGGTGCCGGCGACATCACCAAATGGGCGGCAGGTCTCGCCGCGGCGATCGAAGGAAAACGGACATGAGCGACTTCTTCTCGATCGCGGTCGACATGCAACGCGAGATCCTGCTGGCGCAAAAGGCGCAGATGGATGCCGCGCAGAAGATGCTCGACGCCGGCAAGCAGGTCGCGGCCGCGCAGGACGTGACGCAGAAGGCGGCCGAGGCGAATGTGAAGGCGTTCCAGGCCTGGGCGAAATTGTGGGGCTGGAAGTGAGTCAAACCCAAATCCTCCCCGGCACGGGGAGGGGGACCGCTCGCGAAGCCGGTGGTGGAGGGGGGGCACCTCATTGTGCTTCCTTCGCGGAGAGGGGC
>NZ_LMLB01000001.1:1292321-1375007 GCF_001421785.1 Sphingomonas sp. Leaf33
CCCCCTCCACCAGCCTGCGGCTGGTCCCCCTCCCCGTGCCGGGGAGGATTTACATGTCCGCGGCAAGCTTACCCCGAACGCCCCCCTCGCACCGCTCGTCTGGTTCAAGTCCGGCGGCACGGCGCAGTGGCTGTTCGAGCCCGCGGATATCGATGATCTGAGCGCCTTTCTGGCAGCGCTGGACGCAGCGGTGCCAGTCATGGCGCTCGGCCTCGGCTCCAACCTGATCGTCCGTGACGGCGGCGTGCCCGGTGTCGTCGTCCGGCTCGGCAAGCCCTTCGCCAGGGTTTCAGCGGATGGCCTGACGCTCACCTGCGGCGGCGGGGCAAGCGGTATCCTCGTGTCCTCGACCGCGCGCGATGCCGGCATCGCCGGCGTCGAGTTCCTCCGCTCGATTCCCGGCACGGTCGGCGGTTTCGTGCGGATGAACGGCGGAGCGTACGGCAGGGAAACCGCCGATGTGCTGGTCTCCGTCGACGTCGTCCTGCGCTCGGGCGAGCGGCGCACGCTTGGTCTCGAGGACCTCGGCTACACCTATCGCCACTCGACGCTGCCCGAAGGCGCGATCGTCGTCGGTGCGACCTTTCGCGGCCAGGCGGGTGAGTCGGCCGCGATCCAGGCGGAGATGGACCGTATCGCCGCCGCGCGCGAAGCGTCGCAGCCGCTGCGCAGCAAGACCGGCGGATCGACCTTCAAGAACCCTGACGGCCACAAGGCCTGGGCGCTGGTCGACGCGGCGGGCTGTCGCGGACTGACCCGCGGCGGCGCGCAGGTCAGCGAGAAGCATACCAATTTCCTGCTGAACACAGGCGCCGCGACGAGCGCGGATATCGAAGGACTGGGCGAAGACGTGCGGGCACGGGTGAAGGCGGCGAGCGGGGTGGAGCTCGAATGGGAAATCCAGCGGGTGGGGGTGGCGACGTGAGGCGGCCGATTGCGATCCTCCCCTGCAAGGGGAGGTGGCTGGCCGAAGGCCAGACGGAGGGGTGTCGCGCCCTCGATTGCGTGACACCCCTCCGTCATCGCTGCACGATGACACCTCCCCTTGCAGGGGAGGATTGTCTGTGACCTCCCCTCTCCACATCGTCGTTCTGATGGGCGGCTGGTCCGGCGAGCGTCCCGTGTCGCTCATGTCCGGCGCGGGCGTTGCCGATGCGCTGGAATCGCTTGGCCACCGCGTCACGCGCATCGACATGGACCGCAACGTCGCCGCGCGCCTCGCCGAGGCGAAGCCCGACCTCGTCTTCAATGCGCTTCACGGTGCGCCGGGCGAGGACGGCACCGTGCAGGGGATGCTCGACCTGATGGGCATCCCGTACACCCACAGCGGGCTCGCCACGTCGGTCATTGCAGTCGACAAGGTGCTGACCAAGAACCAGCTCGTTCCCCACGGCATCCCGATGCCCGGCGGGCGGATGGTCAAGTCCGCCGAGCTGTTCGACGGCGATCCGCTGCCGCGGCCGTATGTCGTGAAGCCGGTGAACGAAGGATCGTCGCTGGGCGTCGCGATCGTCACCGATGACGGCAACTACGGATCACCGATCGGGCGCGATGTTGCCGGCCCGTGGCAGGACTTCGCGGAGCTGCTCGCCGAACCCTATATCCGCGGGCGCGAGCTGACGACCGCGGTGCTGGGCGACCGGGCACTCGGTGTCACCGAACTGCGGCCCAAGTCGGGCTGGTACGATTTCGACGCGAAGTACACCGACGGAATGACCGAGCACGTCTTCCCCGCGCAGATCCCGGACGAGATCACCGACGCGTGCAAGCGGGTCGCTGCCGACGCGCACCGCCTGCTCGGCTGCAAGGGCGCGTCGCGGTCGGACTTCCGCTGGGACGACGAACGCGGCGTGGACGGGCTGTTCCTGCTGGAGGTCAACACCCAGCCAGGCATGACCCCGCTCAGCCTGGTTCCCGAACAGGCGGCGCATTGCGGGATCAGCTATCCACAACTGGTCCAGTGGATCGTCGATGAAGCGCTGGGTTCGCGATGAGCCGCGCGCCTGCCAAACGCACGCTGAAGCGCCGGCCGCAGACGGCGGGCCGCGGCGGACGCAAGCCGGTGAAGAAGGTCGGCCTGCTCGACCGCGCCGTCGCCGCGATCCCGGTCAGCGAACAGACGCTGCGCAAGGCGACCGGCTGGTCGATGTTCGCGGCGGCGCTCGCGGTGCTGCTGGTCATGGCGGCGTGGCTCGGCATTCCCGGCACGATCGGCACGGCGCTCGCCGAAACGGTCGGGCGTGCGGGCCTGAAGGTCGACCGGATCGAAGTCACCGGCACCAACCGCATGGATCGGATGACGATCTACGCCGTCGCGCTCGACCAGCGCAGTCGGGCGATGCCGCTGATCGACCTGGAAGGCGTGCGCAACCGCCTGCTCGACTACCCCTGGGTCGCCGATGCGCGCGTGTCGCGGCGGTTGCCCGACATGCTGGTCATCGACATCGTCGAGCGCGAGCCCGTCGCGATCTGGCAGAACCACGGCCAGCTGATGCTGATCGACGTGACCGGCAAGCCGCTGGAGCCGGTGTCGCCCGACGCGATGCCGCCACTGCCGCTGGTCATCGGCGACGGCGCCAACGAACGCGAGCCGCAGTACCAGACGCTGCTGAACGCCGCCCCGCAGTTCAGGCGGGTCGTGAAGGCGGCGACCTGGGTCGGGGACCGGCGCTGGGACCTGCTGTTCGCCAGCGGCGAAAAGCTGTCGCTGCCCGAAGGGGAGGACGCCGCGGCCAGGGCGCTGGCGAAATTCGCGCAGCTCGACGCACGCGACCGCCTGCTCGGGCGCGGCTATCTCAGCTTCGACCTGCGCGATCCGACGCGTATGGTGTTGCGCTTGCCGGGCGGCGCGACCAATGCGAAGGCGATAACGGGGGACGGCGTCTGAGGGGCGCCACACGGGGGCAAGGCAATGGCGAAGGCAGGGCCTGAGGAACTCATCACCGCGCTCGACATCGGGTCGTCGAAGGTGTCGGCGCTGATTGCGCAGAAGGGCGACGGCGGCGAACTGGTCGTGCTGGGCACCGGCCAGCGCGAGAGCCGCGGCGTCCAGCGCGGCTACATCAGCGACATGCACGCGACCGAAGCCGCGGTGCGCGAGGCGGTCGAGCAGGCCGAGCGGATCGCTGGTCTCAACATCGAGGATGTCTGGGTCAGCTTCTCCGCCGGCGGCCTCGTCAGCGACGTCGTGAAACTGGAGGTCGATCTGGGTGGCCACCGCGTCGAACAGGCCGACATCGACGACCTGCTGCGCGCCGGACGCAACGCGATCGATCCCGGCGGGCGGATGGTGCTCCACGCCCAGCCGATGCGCTACACGCTCGACGGGCGCAACGGCGTGCGCAATCCCCTCGGCCTCCACGCCGACAAGCTGGGCGTCGATATCCACGTCGTCGCGACCGACGGCTCGCCGGTGCGCAACCTGGACCTGTGCGTCCGATCCGCGCACCTCGAGGTCAAGTCGATCATCGCCGCGCCCGTCGCGACCGGGCTGTCGTGCCTGAGCGAGGAGGAGCGCGAGCTGGGCGTGGCGCTGGTCGAGATCGGTGCGGGCGTCACCAACGTCAGTGTGTTTCGCGAAGGCGTGCTGGCCAGCCTCGCCTCGATCGGCATGGGCGCGGCCGACATCACCGACGATATCGCATCGGCCTTCGGCACGCGGCGTGCGCAGGCGGAGCGAATGAAATGCTTCCACGGCTCGGCGAACATGAGCCCGCGCGACCATCACGAGATGATCGACGTCGCGCCGATCAGCCACGAGGGCGAGGCGGAAGTCACGCGGATCACCCGCGCGCAGCTCAACACCGTCATCCGCCAGCGGCTGGAGCGGCTGATGGCCGAAGTGACGAAGGAGCTGAAGCGGCTGAACTTCGACGATCCGGTCGGGCGCCAGATCGTGCTGACCGGCGGTGGCTCCGAACTGCGCGGCATCGCCGATTACGCGCAACAGGCGCTGGGCCGGGCAGTGCGGGTCGGGCGTCCGCGCGGGCTGTCGGCGCTGCCCGACGCACATTCCGGCCCCGCCTTCGCGACGCTGGCCGGCCTTGCCGCCTTCGCCGCATCCAACCCGATCGACCTGCGCGCGATCGAGCCGAATGGCGGGCAGATGGTGTCGCGGCCGAAGGGCGGGGCGCTGCTCCAGCGGCTGATGTCGGCATTTCGGGCGAATTATTAACCTTTTGCGACAGCCCGCAGTTTTTCCCTAGTCGGAAAGCGGGTGTTGGTGCAAAACGAGACAGTAACAGGTGGATCCCGGAGTAGTTGGGGTCCTTGGGAGATCAGGGCATGAGCATCGAATTCCTTCCCCCCGACGTGGATGAACTGACGCCGCGCATCAGCGTGATCGGCGTCGGCGGCGCCGGCGGCAACGCGATCGCGAACATGATCCGCGCCGACGTGCAGGGGGTCGAGTTCCTTGTCGCCAACACCGACGCGCAGGCGTTGAAGCAGTCGGACGCGCCGACGCGCATCCAGCTGGGCACCAAGATCACGCAAGGGTTGGGCGCGGGCAGCCGTCCGGAAATCGGTCGCGCCGCGGCCGAGGAGACGATCGAGCAGATCCAGAAGAGCCTCGAGGGCGCGCATATGTGCTTCATCGCCGCCGGCATGGGCGGCGGCACGGGCACCGGCGCGGCCCCGGTCATCGCCAAGGCGGCGCGCGACATGGGCATCCTGACCGTCGGTGTCGTCACCAAGCCGTTCGCGTTCGAAGGCAAGCGCCGCGCGCAGTCGGCGGAAGCCGGCATCGAGGAACTGCAGAAGTTCGTCGACACGCTGATCGTCATCCCGAACCAGAACCTGTTCCTGATCGCCAACGCCAACACGACCTTCAAGGAAGCGTTCGAGCTGGCCGACGAAGTGTTGCAGCAGGGCGTGCGCGGCATCACCGACCTGATGGTCATGCCGGGCCTCATCAACCTCGACTTCGCCGACGTCCGCTCCGTCATGCAGGAAATGGGCAAGGCGATGATGGGCACGGGCGAAAGCTCGGGCGACGCCCGCGCGATCGAAGCGGCGCAGAAGGCGATCGCCAACCCGCTGCTCGACGGCGTGTCGATGCGCGGCGCCAAGGGCGTCATCGTGTCGATCACCGGCGGCGACGACATGCGCCTGCTCGAAGTCGACGAAGCTGCCAACCACATCCGCGAGCTGGTCGATCCTGACGCCAACATCATCTGGGGCTCGGCATTCAACCCGGACCTGGAAGGCAAGATCCGCGTGTCGGTCGTCGCCACGGGCATCGAGGCGGTGGCCGAGGGCGAAGCGCCGCCGGCTCCGGTCGCCGAAGCGCCGCGCGTGTTCTCGTTCAACGCCCCGCGTCGCCCGGAACCTGCCGCTGCCCCCGCACCGGTGGCTGCGCAGCCGGCGCCGGCGCCCACGCCTGACGAAACCTACGGCACCACCGCACCGGTGTCGCCGCAGGTCGATGCCGGCGGCTATGACGAGCCGACCCATGTGTCGTCTCCCGCCGCCGTCGCCGCGCGCGACGAGGATGACGAGCTGGTGCTTGGCTCCGACGCGATGATGGACGTGCCGCCGTCGCAGGCGCCTGCCCAGCCGCAGGCTTACGGCGATCTGCCGGCCGAACCGTCGATCCGCCGTCGCTGGCTGACCGGCGCGGCCGACGAAGCGCCGGCCCCGGCCGAGCCCGCCCCGCGCGTCAAGATGGGCGGCACGCTGTTCGAACGCATGTCGGGCCGCGGTCCGAAGGCGGAAGAGGAAGGCGACAAGGCCCCGCTCGACATCCCGCGCTTCCTGCACCGCCAGAACAACCAGTAATCCGGTCGATCCGGTTACCGGAAATAACGGGCGTCGGGCAACCGGCGCCCGTTTTTCGTACAATCCTCCCGGGCACGGGGAGGGGGATCGATGCATGACGTTCCGTTGTCACCTGAAGCTGAATTCCTCCCCGGCACGGGGAGGGGGACCGCGCCGCGTCAGCGGCGGGGTGGAGGGGGCTCTCCGCGACCGAGACGGCGGAGGGTCTGTCGTGATCCCGACGATCAACGGCAGATAGAGCTCTCAGCAAGCGAGACGGTGGAGGACGTGTCGTGGGGCTGCTGCATCGCCTTGAGCTGTGCCATCCGCGAACGCATCCCCCGCGGCCCGGCCCCTCCACCAGCCTGCGGCTGGTCCCCCTCCCCGCAGGCGGGGAGGATTGGAATACACCTTGGGTCCGCTCAGGGTCTCGTCGTCCCGCTCCCCGCAAGGCGGGGAGGATTGTGCGGGGTGCCGGGGATGGGGTTCCATGCCCGTCTCCTCCCCGCGGGCGGGTAGGATTGTCGGCCTCGGTCCAAAACCCGCGCCGTCCCGACACATTTCGTCGACGAAGCCGCGGCCGTCCCGACTCCCCGTCGTGTGCCCGACCTGCTAGGCAGCGATCACGATGCGCGCCCGACACCAGCCCGACCGGTCGATTCCGTCCCCGTTTTCAGCCGGTTCGACGCGAACCCGCCGACAGGACAGCGCAGGTTCAGGCGCGACCGCGCCCAGGTATGATCCGCGATGACACTCCGACCTTTCCTTTCCGGCGTCGCTGCGATCGCGTTGTTGGTGGTTCCGGCGACCGGCTTTGCCCAGCATATGATGCCTGCGCCGACGCCGACCGCGGATGCGCTGGCGACGCAGATGCGCGTGCTGGCGCAAAACCCGCGCGACGTGTCCGCGCTGCTTCAGGCGAGCGAACTCAGCGTCCGGCTGGCCGATACCTCGGCGGCGCTGGCGTTCCTCGCGCGCGCGCAGGCCGTCGATGCTAACACCCCGCGGTTGCTGGCGGCGCGGGCGTCGGTGCTTGTCGCGATGGAGCGCCCGGTGGAGGCGCTGCGCCTGTACGATCAGGCCGAGCGGCGCGGGGTCGCGATGGACCCCTATCTGCCGCAGCGCGGGCTGGCGTACGACCTCACCGGGCAGAGCGCCCTGGCACAGCGCGAGTATCGCCGCGCGCTGGCGCTGGCGCCGGATGACGAGACGACGCGCCGGCTGGGCCTGTCGCTCGGTATAGCCGGCCAGCGCGACGCGGCGCTGGCGCTGCTCGATCCGCTGCTGCGCCGCAACGATCGTGCGGCATGGCGGGCATGGGCGTTCGTGCTGGCGATGACCGGCGACCAGGCGCAGGCACGGCAGATCGCAGCGGGCATGATGGCGGGCGGCGCGGCGCTGTCGCCGTTCCTGGCGCGGCTGGAGACGCTGCCGGTGACCGACCGGGCCTTTGCCGTGCATTTCGGCCAGTTGTCGCCCAGCCCGACGCGGGTCGCCGACGCGCGCCTTGCGCCGACGCCCTATGCGCAGGTCGCACCGCAGGTCGCGAGTCAGGCGGTGCGCCCGCCGATCACCCAGACCCCGCCGGCGACCTTTGCCGCGGCGACGCCGCGCGTGAGCACGCCCGCGCCGACCCGCATGGCGTCGCGCACGCCGACCCGCATCTTCTCGACCGAAATAGCGCCGCCGGTGTCGCTCGTCCGGGAAGCGGCGGCACCGGTGGTGGCAGCGGTGACGCCAGCGCCATCCGCCGTGGCGACGCCAGCGCCATCCGCCGTTGCGACGGTCTCGACCGGGATCGCGCCCGGGCGCGTCGCGATGGGCACGCCCATTCCGGTGCCGTCCAGCCTGACCGCGGCGCCGGCCCCCAACGTCGTCCGAGCCGCCGCGCCGTTTGTGGCCACGCCGACACCGAACCCGGTCGTGGCATCGACGCCCACCCCGGCAGCGGCGATGCCGACCCCTGCGCCGCAGCCGGCCGCCGTCCCGGTCGAGGTCGTGACCCTGCCGGCACGGCAGGTCGCGTCGACGCCCGTTTCGACGCCGACGCCGGCCACCGCGGCGCGCCCCCTTGCCCGCACGCCCGAGGTCGCCCGGCGCAACACGCAGATGCTCGCCTCGATCATCGAGAAGATCGACGTGCCTGCGTCGGAACTCGACGTCGCGGCGCCCAAAGCCGTCGCGGCCCGCCCGGTGCGTGCCGCCCGCGCGGAGACGAAGGCGATCGCAGCCGAGCCGGATGCCAAGGCGACGAAGAAGACCGCCGCCGAAAAGAAGGCGGAGGCCAAGGCGATGGCCGACGCCAAGACCGCATCCGATCCGAAGGCGAAGAGGATCGCGGACGCGAAAAAGGCCGCAGACGCAAAGGCAGACGCAAAGAAAGCCGCCGAAGCCAAGAAGCCCGACCCCGCCAAGGCCGAGCCGCAGCGCTGGTGGGTCCAGGTCGCCGGTGGTGCGAACGAGGATGACCTGGGCAAGGACTGGAAGCGCGTCGCGGGCAAATCCGGGGCGCTGAAGGGCAAGGGCGCCTACACCACACCGCTGCGCGCGACCAACCGGCTGTTGACGGGGCCGTTCAAATCGCAAGAAGAGGCCATGGCCCTCGTCAACTCCCTCAAGAAGGACGGCACGTCCGCATTCGCGTGGCAGAGCCCGGCGGGTCAGAAGGTCACCAGGCTCGCGCCGAAGTGATCGAACGCGCCAGCTGGGCGGCCAACCCGGACACGACGAAGGGACGGCTTCACGCCGAACCCGGCGGCTCGGCCCGTGGGCCCCGCGACGCGTTCCAGCGCGATCGCGACCGCATCATCCACTCGATCAGCTTCCGCCGGCTGCGGCACAAGACGCAGGTGTTCCTGGCGCCCGACGGCGACCATTTCCGCGTCCGGCTGACCCACAGCATCGAAGTCGCGCAGATCGGCCGCACCATCGCCCGCACGCTGGGGCTGAACGAGGATCTGACCGAGGCGCTGTGCCTGGCGCACGACATCGGCCACCCGCCGTTCGGCCATGCCGGCGAGGATGCGCTGGAGGCGGCGATGGTCGGCCACGGCGGCTTCGACCACAACGGCCACACGCTGCGCGCGCTGACCCGGCTCGATTCGCCCTATCCCCTGTGGCCCGGGCTCAACCTGACGTGGGACACGCTGGAGGGGCTCGCCAAGCACAACGGGCCGGTCCACGCACCCGGCTGGGCGCTGGCTGCGGCCGATGCGGACATGCCGCTGGACCTCGCCAGCCACGCGTCGCTGGAGGCGCAGGTGGCGGCGCTGGCGGACGACATAGCGTACGACAACCACGACATCGACGACGGCCTGCGCGCCGGTCTGCTGACGCTCGACCAGTTGCTTGCCGTCCCGCTGGTCGCGCGCGGCTGGGACGCGGTGCGGGCGCGCTTCCCCGACGTGCCCGCCGATCGGCTGATCGGCGAACTGATCCGTTCGCAGATCGGCGCGATGGTCAACGATCTGATCGAGACCACGCGGGCCGCGGTCGCCGACGCGCGCGTCGAGACGGTCGATGATGTCCGCAACGCCGGCCGCACGCTCGGGCGCTTCTCCGAGGCTATGCGCGAGGACGAGCGCGTGCTGAAGCGCTTCATGTACGCCAACCTCTATCACCACCCCAGCCAGATCGCAGCGGCGGACGCGGCACGCACGGTCGTGAGCGGGTTGTTCGCGGCCTACCGCGCCGATCCTGCGCTGATGCCGCCCGAATGGCGCGACCGGATGCCCGCCGACGAGCCTCTGCGCAGCCGCCACATCGCCGATTTCATCGCCGGCATGACCGATCGTTACGCCATCCGCCGCTTCCAGGACATCGCCGGCCCGGTCGCCCTGCCGGAGGGATTCTGACGCCGGCCGAGCCTCACCTGCGACGAACCGCGCGGCTGACATAGTTCTGCGACAGGGCAGGCGTAGGCCGGCTGGCGATAGAGCAGGAGATCGCCGCCGATGTCCGATACCGCCATTGCCCTCAACCGCTTCGGCCTGGGGGCCCGCCCCGGCGAAGCGCCGCCCGCCGATCCGCGCCGCTGGCTGGTCGCGCAGTTCGATCGCTACCAGCCGCGCCCGGCTGTTCTGGCCGACGCACCGACCGCGGTGCAGGCGGGGGAGTATCTCCGGCAATATCAGGCGATCCGGCAGGATGTGCGGCAGGAACGCCGTGCGCAGGCGCCCGCTGACCCGTCCATGACCGACACGGCGATGGCGCCCGCCAGCCGTCGTCCGGCGGGCCCGCGACAGGTGGCGCAGGCCGACGACACGCCGCTGACCGAGACGGAGCGGATGCGTCAGGCGCTGCGGCGGCAGGGGCAGGGCCTGTACACGCGATCGATCGGGCTGCGCATGAATGCGGCCCTCACTGCGCCCGCGCCGTTCGTCGAGCGGCTGGTGCATTTCTGGGCCAACCACTTCGCCGTATCGGCGGACGGGATGCGCGTGACGCCCTTGGCCGGGCCGTTCGAATTCGAGGCGATCCGCCCGCACGTGCTGGGCAGCTTTCGCGACATGCTGTTCGCGGTCGAGCAGCACCCGGCCATGCTCGCCTTCCTCGACCAGGCGCAGTCGGTCGGGCCGAATTCGGTGTTTGCGCAGTTTGCCGCGCAACGCCCGGTGGCGACGCAGCGCAAGTTCGGGCTGAACGAGAATCTCGCGCGCGAAATCCTGGAGCTCCACACGCTGGGCGTGCGGACGGGCTATACCCAGGCTGACGTGACCGAATTCGCGCGCGCCATGACCGGCTGGACCATCGCCGGGCTGGGCCGTGGTGCGGGTCGCGGGCAGGGCGGCGCACCCGGCAGCTTCCAGTTCGCGCCGCGGCTCCACGAACCGGGTGCGCGGACGATCCTGGGCAAGAGCTATCCGCAGGAGGGCGTGGCGCAGGCCGCCGCCGTGCTCGATATGCTGGCGGTCCACCCCTCCACCGCCCGGCACATCGCGACGAAGCTGGTCCGCCACTTCGTTGCCGACGATCCGCCGCCAGCTGCGGTCGCGCGGGTGGAGGCCGCGTTCCTGCAATCGAACGGCGACCTGCCGACCGTCTATCGCGCGTTGATCGCCGCGCCCGAGGCCTGGGGCGCGCAGGCGACGAAGTTCAAGACGCCGTGGGACTGGTCGGTTTCGGCGCTACGCGCGCTGGGCATCACCGAATTCGGCACGCCGCAGACGGTGGGCCTGCTCCAGCAACTCGGCCAGCCGGTGTGGCGGCCGGGCTCGCCTGCCGGCTGGGACGATGTCGCCGCCAGTTGGGCCGGGCCCGATGCGGTCTTGCGGCGGGTCGAGGCCGCCGAGCGCTTCGCCAATCGTGTGGGCCAGGTGATCGACCCGCGCGCCCGCGCAGCCGAACTCTTCCCCGGCGGCGCCAGTGCCGCGACGACGCAGGCCATCGCCCGCGCCGAAAGCCCGCCCCAGGGCCTGGCGCTCCTGCTCGTGTCCCCCGATTTCCTGCGGAGATAAGCCCATGGTCACGCGTCGACACTTCGTCTCCTCCGCCGGCCTCGCCATGCTGGGGGCGACCTTTGCGCCCCGCATCGCCTTCGCCGCGGCGCCCACGGACAAACGCTTCGTCTTCATCATCCAACGCGGCGCCGCCGACGGTCTCGGCACGCTCGTGCCCTATGGCGACCCGGCCTATGCCGCGGTGCGCGGCGTGCTGGCGGACGGTCAGCATCAGAAGCTCGACGGGATGTTCGGGCTGCATCCGATGCTCACCCAGTCGGCGGCGATGTTCCGGTCGAAGGAGGCGCTGTTCGCCCACGCCGTCGCCTCGCCCTACCGCGACCGCTCGCATTTCGACGGGCAGAACGTGCTCGAGACGGGCGGGGCTCAGGCCTATGCGGTGAAGGATGGGTGGCTCAACCGGCTGCTGACCGTCCTGCCGCAAGGCGACAATCGCGCCATCGCGATCGCCGCGACGGTGCCGATGGCGCTGCGTGGGCCGGTTGAGGTCGCGTCCTACGCGCCCTCGGCACTGCCCGATGCGACCGACGACTTGCTGGCGCGGGTGACGCAGCTGTATCAGGGTGACGCGCAGCTGCATGGGCTGTGGGAACAGGCGATGGCGACGCGGACCCTGACCGGCGATCTGAGCGCCGACGATGGTCGCAATGCTGCCGCGACGGGTGCGCTTGCGGCCAAGCTGCTCGCGCCCGCCGACGGCGCGCGGATCGCGATGATCGAAACGGGCGGCTGGGACACGCACAGCGGCCAGCAGGCGCGGCTCGGCGCGCAGCTCCGTGGGCTCGACGCGATGGTCGCCGCGATCAAGACGGGCATGGGCCCGGCGTGGAAGGATACGATGGTGCTGGTCGCCACCGAATTCGGCCGGACGGTCGCGGTCAACGGGACCGGCGGCACCGACCACGGCACCGCGTCTGCGGCCATGCTGTTCGGCGGCGGGGTGAAGGGCGGCCGGGTACTGGCCGACTGGCCGGGGCTGGCGGCGGCCAATCTCTACGAAGGCCGCGACCTGAAGCCGACGACGAGCCTGGACGGCTTCATCGCCGGCGCGGTGGCGGCGCATTTCGCGATCGATCCGGCGCGCACGGTTGCGGCGCTGTTCCCGAAGGCGGGGGCGGTAAAGGCGGTGGAGGGGTTGGTCTAGGGCGGGTAACCCCAAAAGTCCGTTCGCCCTGAGCTTGTCGAAGGGCTGTCCTTCTTCGTGCCGCGGACTGCGCGGCATCTGAAGAGAAGGCAGTGCTTCGACAGGCTCAGCACGAACGTGACAGGGAGGGCGCTCAGTCCGCGCTGGCGGTGCGGTCGGCGGCGCCTCGGGCAAGCGCCCCCTTGGCCGAGGCGACCGAGAAGCGGACCGGGCGGGTGCCGGCGTAACCGGTCACGACGCCGTTGCGGACGACCAGGCGGAACGCGTCGCCCTGCGGCAGGGCGGTTCCGGTCAGGACCGTCGCGCCACCGGCCGACACCGTGCTTTCGTAGCGATAGGTGACGCCGTCATGCACGAAGCTCTTAGTCGGCTCCCCGGCGATGCTAGCGGTGGCAACAAGGGCAACGGCGGGGGTTGCGATGAGGCTGAGCAGCTTGAACATTATCGGTCTCCGGGTTGGCGTCGGGTCCGGCGGTGGTTCGCGGCGTCTCCTGACCGGCTCAACATATTGCACTGCAACATGGCGGCAATCGCGAGGATTGCCATCGTAGTTGCAGTTCCTGCAATCGCGCGGGGCGTCCCGCTTGCGGTGATGCGCCGCCGCCCTTAAGCGCCGGGGCGCTATGACACTCTACTCACGCTTCGCCGCTCATCTCGATTCCGCCCTCGATGCGCTCGTCGCCGCAGGCACGCTGCCGGCGGGGCTGGAACGACGCGCGGTCACCGTCGAACCGCCGCGCGACCCGAGCCACGGCGATCTTGCGACCAATGCCGCGATGGTGCTGGCCAAGCCCGCCGGCACCAATCCGCGCGTGCTGGCCGAAGCGCTGATCGGCGAACTGCGTGCGATCCCCGGCGTGTCGGGCGTCGCGGTCGCGGGGCCGGGCTTCATCAACCTGACACTCGACGACACCACGTGGCGCGACGAGCTTGCCGGCATCGTTGCCGCAGGCGACGATTACGGCAAATCGTCCGTTGGCGCGGGTATCGCCGTCAACGTCGAATATGTCTCGGCCAATCCGACCGGGCCGATGCACATGGGCCATTGCCGCGGTGCGGTGGTAGGCGATGCGCTCGCCAACCTGCTCGCCTTCGTCGGGCACACAGTCATCCGCGAATATGTCATCAACGACGCGGGCAGCCAGGTGCAGACGCTCGCCCGTTCGGCGCACCTGCGCTACCGCGAGGCGCTGGGCGAGGCCATCGGTGCGATGCCGGAGGGGCTGTATCCGGGCGATTACCTCGTGCCGATCGGCCAGGCCCTCGCCGCCGAATTCAGCGACCGCTACGTCGGCGCGCCGGAGAGCGAATGGCTCGCGACCTTCCGCGTGAAGACCGTCGATGCGATGATGGAGCTTATCAAGGCCGATCTCGCGCTGCTCGGCATTCACCACGACGTGTTCGCCTCCGAAGCCGAGTTGCAGGCGGCCGGCAAACCGCAAGCGGCCGAGGCGTGGCTGCGCGCGCGCGACCTGGTCTATGACGGCGTGCTCGAGGCACCCAAGGGCGAGACGCCCGAGGACTGGGAGCCGGTCGAACTGCCGCTGTTCCGGTCGACGAGGTTCGGCGACGACCAGGATCGCCCGATTAAGAAGTCGGACGGGACCTGGACCTATTTCGGCGCCGACCTCGCCTATCACTTCCAAAAGGCCGAGAGCGCCGACCAACTCATCGACATCTGGGGTGCCGACCATGCCGGCACCGTCAAGCGCATCCAGGCCGCCGTCGCCGCGCTGACCGAAGGCCGGACGCGGTTCGACGTGAAGCTCGTCCAGATGGTCCGCCTGCTGCGTGCCGGTGAGCCGGTCAAGATGTCGAAGCGCGCGGGCAATTTCGTGACGCTGGCCGATGTCGTGCGTGAAGTCGGCAAGGACGTCGTCCGCTTCACCATGCTGACCCGCAAGGCCGACGCGCAGATGGATTTCGACTTCGCCAAGGTGGTCGAGGCGTCGAAGGACAATCCGGTCTTCTACGTCAACTACGCCCACGCCCGCGTCCATTCGCTGCATCGCCGCGCGAAGGAGGCGGGGATCGTGCTGCCGGAGCAGGCCGACCTGTCCCGGCTTGATACGGCAGAACTGGCGCTGGTGAAGCGGATGGCGCAATTTCCACGCGTGGCCGAAGGGGCTGCGGCTGCGCGTGAGCCGCACCGTATCGCCTTTTATCTCTATGACTTGGCCGCCGAATTTCACGCGCTGTGGAACCAGGGTAACGACGATCCGTCCAGGCGCTTCCTGCTGGTCGACGATGTCGCGACGACCGCGGCGCGACTGTTCTTGGCCGATGCGGTCGGTCAGGTTATCCGTGGCGGGCTGGCGATCATGGGGGTCGAGGCGGTCGAGGAGATGGGCGCGTGAACACCGGTAGCGAAAGCGGCGGTCGTCCGGTCATTGCCGAGGACGATCGGCTGCCGTGGCTCGAATCCGCGGACGACGATTATCGCGAGGGCCCGTCGCCGCTGCGCATCGTGGCCATCGCGGTCATCGCCATCGCGCTGATCGCAACTGCGGTGTGGGCGTTCAATCGCTATGGCCGCAGCACCGGAACGACCGGATCGGGTGAGCTCATCACCGCGCAGGACGGCGATTACAAGGTCAAGCCCGAGACGCCTGGCGGCATGACTGTCGACGGGCAAGGCGACAGCGTGTTCCGCACGTCGGAAGGCGCCAGCGCCACCGGCGCGATCGATACCCGTGCCGTACCCGAAGCACCCGTCGCGGGCCGCACCGCCAAGCCCGCGGCCAAGCCGGCCGAAGGCGCCACCCGCGTCGTCACCGCCGTACCGACAGGCACCGGCGGTCGCCTGACCGCACAGTCCCCCGACATGGCGGTGCCCAGGGCGACCGCGGGCGGCGGCGGCGGCGCGCTGGTCCAGCTCGGCTCCTTCCCGACCGAAGCCGCGGCGAATTCGGCGTGGGAGGCGCTGTCGAAGCGCTTCGCCTATGTCGCGAACCTGGGCAAGTCGATCGAGAAAGCCGATGTTCGCGGCAGCACCGTCTATCGCCTGCGCGTGAACGCCGGCAGCAACGGTAACGCCAACACCATCTGCGGCCGGCTGAAGGTCGCGGGGGAAGCGTGCTTCGTTCCGAATTGACGGGGGAGGGTGCATCGCTAGCAACCGTCATCCCCGCGCAGGCGGGGATAAATAGTCGCTGAACGTCATGAGACTCATCAACGTCAGCCGGAATTTATCCCCGCCTTCGCGGGGATGACGGTGCAGGGCGTGCGGCGCTCAAGTGATTTGCCTGCCACCTGCCTTCCCCGCTAAAGCCCCCGCCCATGAAACCCGTCATCTACGGCCTGTCCGGCCTATCGCTTACCGCTGACGAGCGCGCCTTTTTCCGCGATGCCGATCCGGTTGGTTACATCCTGTTCGGACGCAATGTGCAGGACCGTGCGCAACTGTCTGCACTGACAGCGGAATTACGCTCGATCACCGGTCGTGACCGGTTGCCGATCCTGATCGATCAGGAGGGTGGCCGGGTTGCCCGGATGAAGCCGCCGGAGTGGCCGGCGTTCCCGGCCGGGCCGGCGTTCGACGCGCTCTACGACACGGCACCCGCCTCGGCCATCGCGGCGGCGCGCGCCAACGGCGAGGCGCTGGGCGCGATGCTGGCGGAGGTCGGCATCACCGTCGATTGCGCGCCGATGCTCGACCGCCGCTTCCCCGGCACGGTATCTGCCATCGCCGACCGCGCGTATGGCGGCGATGCGATGCAGGTTGCCGCGCTCGGCCGTGCGATGCTCGATGGACTGGCGGCCGCCGGCGTCGTCGGCGTCGTCAAGCACATGCCGGGCCATGGCCGCGCGGGCGTTGACAGCCATTACGAACTGCCCGTCGTCGATGCCTCGGACGCCGATCTGGAGGAGGATATCCGTCCGTTCCGGACGCTCGCCCGCGCAACCATGGGCATGACCTGCCACGTCGTGTTCAAGGCGTGGGACGCCGACCGGCCCGCAACACTGTCGCCGACCGTCATCGCCGAGATCATCCGCGGCCGGATCGGCTTCGACGGGCTGCTGATGACCGACGACATCGACATGAAGGCGCTGTCGGGCACCGCAGGCGAAAAGGCTGAAGCCGCGCTGGCGGCCGGTTGCGACATCGTGCTCGATTGCTGGGCGCGAATGGACGAGATGGTCGAGATCGCCGCGCGGATCGGTGATATCTCGGACGCGGCACAAGCCCGGCTGGACCGCGCGATGGCGAGCGTACCGGCCTCCAGCCGCGTCGATTTCGCCGAAGCGATCGCGCGGCGGGACTCGTTCCTCGCGCTTGCGTGAGGCGACGTCGCCCTGCTTAACTCGCCTGCGATGACCGCGGCCGATCCCGATACGCTGACGCTAGACCTCGACGGGTGGGAAGGGCCGCTGGACCTGCTGTTGGCGCTCGCGCGCAACCAGAAGGTCGACCTCAAGGTCATCTCGATCCTGGCGCTGGTCGAGCAGTATCTCGCCTTCCTCGACCAGGCCCGGTCGCTGAAGCTGGAGGTCGCGGCCGATTATCTCGTGATGGCGGCCTGGCTCGCCTATCTCAAATCCGCGCTGCTGCTGCCACGCAATCCGGAAGAAACGCCAAGCCCCGAGGATATGGCTCTGCGCCTGCAACGCCGGCTCGAGCGGCTGAACGCGATGCGCGAGGCAGGCGCGCGGCTGGTGGCGCGCGACCGGCTGGGCCGCGATGTCTTCCTGCGCGGCACGCCCGAAGGGCTGCGCACCGTCCGCCACGCCACCTGGGAGGCCGAGATCTACGACCTGATCGCCGCCTATGGCCGCATCAGCGCGCGGTCGCGCCCGGTCATGCATGTCGTCGCCCACCGCGACGTCATGACGCTGGACGAGGCACTGGCGCGGGTGTCCGAGTTGATCGGCATGAGGGTTGATTGGGCAACGATCGAGAGTTTGGTCCCGTCGAGCGCTATCGGCGACTATCGCAAGTCGGCGGTCGCCTCCAGCTTCGTCGCGGTGCTCGAACTCGCCAAGCAGGGGCGGGCGGAGCTGCGCCAAGTATCACCCTTCGCCCCGCTGTACGTGCGGGCGGCATCATGACGCAGGGCGAATCGCTGGTGCGGGCGGTAGAGGCCGTGCTGTTCGCCGCCGAGACTCCGCTGACCATTCACGATATCCGCCTCCATGTCGGTACGCAGGCGGACGTGGGCGGCGCATTGGCGATGCTTCTCGAGCGCTATGCGGGGCGGGGCATCGAACTGGTCGAGCGCGGCGGCCGCTGGCATTTCCAGACCGCCGCCGACCTCGCCCACCTGCTGCGCCGAGACCGCGAGGAGACGCGGCGGCTGAGCCGGGCGGGCATCGAGACGTTGGCGATCATCGCCTATCACGAACCCGTCAGCCGCGCGGAAATCGAGGCGATCCGCGGGGTTCAGGTCGCCAAGGGCACGCTCGACGTGCTGCTGGAGGCAGGCTGGATCCGCCCCGCCGGCCGCCGCGAAGTTCCGGGGCGCCCGCTGACCTATGCGACGACGGCAGGCTTTCTCAGCCACTTCGGCCTCGCCACCCGCCGCGACTTGCCGGGGCTGGACGACCTGCGCGCGGCCGGCCTGCTCGACCCCATCGACCTGGCCTTCGAGAATGCCGTGGAAAAGGACGACGACAGCGACTAGATGACGATCAACCTAAGGAGTTGATCATGGGTAGCATGAGTCTGGTTCACTGGCTGGTCGTCGCCGTGATCGTTATCCTGTTGTTCGGCGGCAGCCGGTTCTCGAACATGATGGGCGACGTCGCCAAGGGCATAAAGCAGTTCAAGAAGGGCATGGCCGAGGACGACGATACGCCGTCGACCAAGGAGCCGACCCGGATCGAGGCGCAGAAGGCCGCTGAGCCCGCCTACAAGCCCGAGGTCGAACGCGTCCGCGAAGACCGCTGATCCGTTCCCGCGTGATCGAAGCGCGTCATACCATTCCCGTTCGCCCTGAGCGTGTCGAAGGGCTGCACTTCTTCGGATGCGAAGAAGGACAGGGCTTTGACACGTCCGGCCCGAACAGGGTCGGTGCAGGGCTTTACTTCTAGATGTTCGACGTAGCTCCTACCGAACTGCTGCTGGTCGCGATCGTCGCGCTGCTGGTGATCGGACCGAAGGATTTGCCCAAGGCGATGCGGTTTGTCGGCAAGTGGGTCGGCAAGGCGCGCGGTGTCGCGCGGCAATTCCGTTCGGGCTTCGATTCGATGGTGCGCGAGGCGGAACTGGCCGAGATGGAGAAGAAGTGGGCGGAGGAAAATGCGCGCATCATGCGCGAGCATCCGATGACGCCGACCCCCGCCGCGCTGCCGGCGCCGCAGGACACGCCCGACGCACATACCCCCGGACAGCCGCCGGTGTTCGGCACGGAATCGCCCGAACCCATGGCTGACGGCGAGCATCCGCCGGTGATGGTCGAGAAGCCCGTCGTCGAGCCTGCCGCTCCTGCCCCTTCCGGCGACACTCCGCCGCCGCCTGCCGACAAGACCCCGTCATGAGAGATATCGACGACACCCAGGCCCCGCTGCTCGACCATCTGATCGAGCTGCGCCGCCGCCTGCTGTATTGCGTCATCGCGGTCGTGCTGGGCTTTACCGTCTGTTTCTATTTCGCGCGGCCGATCTTTTCGTTCCTGGTCCATCCGCTGGTCCAGGCGGGACAGAACAAGATCTTCTTCACCCAGCTGTTCGAAGCGTTCTTCGTGCAGATCAAGGTGGCGTTCTTCGCCGCGATGATGCTCGCTTTCCCGATCATCGCGATGCAGCTGTGGCAGTTCGTGGCGCCGGGGCTGTACAAGAACGAGAAGAAGGCACTGCTGCCGTTCCTGCTGGCGACGCCGGTGCTGTTCACCATGGGGGCGGCGCTCGCCTATTACATGGCGATCCCGATCGCGGTGCACTTCCTGTTGAGTTATCAGGGTGACCTGGGCGGCGTGCAGCAGGAAGCGATTCCGACAGTCGGCCCGTATCTGTCGTTCGTCATGCAGTTCCTGTTCGCGTTCGGCATCTCGTTCCTGCTGCCGATCCTGCTGATGCTGCTGGAGCGCGCCGGCATCGTCACGCGCAAGCAACTGATCGGCGCGCGCCGTTACGCGATCGTCGGTGCGTTCGGCATAGCTGCGGTGCTGACGCCGCCGGATGTCGGGTCGCAGCTCATGCTCGCGATCCCGCTAATCCTGCTCTACGAAATCGCGCTGATCGGCATCTGGTTTACCGAACGCAAGCGCGCGAAGGTGGCGGCTACGGTCGACGCCTGACGCTCAGGACGCGCACAAAAAAATGGGCCGCGATCCGGGTATGGATCGCGGCCCATTTTTGCCTGTGAGGGCCGATCGGCTTACTTCGACTTGTCGGCCGTCTTAGCGACGGTGCTGCCCGCCGAGGCAACGTCCTTGCCGACGCCTTCGACGGTGTTGCAGGCGCTTACGGCCAAGGCACCGACGAGGGTCAGCGCGGTCAGGATCTTACGCATGGAAGGTCACTCCCGAAAATGGTTGCGCTCGCTCAATGATCGAGGTCGGCCTTCGTTCCCGTGCCGCGGCCGGCGACGGTCGGAAAACCACGATACCAATAATTTTGAGAAGAGCCCCGGAAAGAATTTAGGCCCGGAAGCGTCACCGGGGGGGGGGGGGGGGTGGACGCTTCCGGGCCTATGTCTTGGATAGCGAGAGCGGGGGGGCATAAGGTCGCTATCCGTCTTGCAGAACGGCCCGTCGTGTCCGCGGTTCCGAAACCGATTCAAAAAATCTGAGCAGAGGCGCGCTTCAGTCGCGGCCGACGACGGCGATGACGACTTCAAACGCGCCGACCAGCGGGTCGTGGTGCAGCTTCGTGCGCAATTGACGCGACAGGCCCTCGATCACGCGGCCATAGCGCGTCGCCAGCAGGTCGCGCAGCGCGTCGCCTTCGACCAGCGCGGGCGAATTGATCCGCAGGATCGCGCGATCCTCCGACGCCGGGTCGGCTTTCAGCGAAATCCGTACCTGCGACGCCGGCGCGATCGTCATCGCCAGCTCGACCAGCTCGGTCGTCAGGAAGGCGACCGCGACGGCGGTATCCTGGCTGACATAAAACGGATCGATGTCGAGCACGAGCGCGATGCGCGCGCCGCCCTCGGGTGCAGTGGCGCGCAGGTTGGCGGACAGTTCGCCCAGCACTGATCGCAGGCCGAGACCCCGGTTGATCTCCATTTCCGCGAAGTGATGGCGGTGAACGACCGCCAGCGCATCGACGCGCCGCTGGATCGAGGCATAGGCCGCGCTCGCGTCCTTCGACTTCGATCCACGAGCGTGGAAATTAATCAGGCTCGCAATGACTTGCAGGTTGTTCTTGACGCGATGATGCACCTCACGCGTCAAACGGGTCTGGCGGACGAGCCCTTCCGCTAGGTCACTTTCGTGCGCCTGGACGGTGCGCCCGAGCCCGAGGAACGCCTGATCGAGCTCGCGGATTTCATGCGCCGGCACCGCACCGATCGAGATCACGTCGAACGAGCTGCCGGGCCGATATTGCACGACGCTGGTGCGCAGCCGCCTGAGCGGGCGGATCAGCATCCGGTCGACGACGAACCAGCCCACGCTGGCGGCAACCGCCCACATCAGCAGCGGCAGCAGCATCGCGATCAGCACCGGCGATGTGATCGGCGTGCTCGCCATCGTCATCGTCAGTTCCAGGTCGGACAGGCCGACCGGAATGGTCAGGCTGTCGCGGCGTGCCAGCAGCGGACCGTCGAGCCGGCGCAGCTGCAATACCGCCTGGTCGTCGTGCAGCTCGGCGCCATATTCGGGCACGAAGCCACTCGGCCGGCTGAGCGCGGTCAGGAAGGCGGTCGGGAAGAAGGCGGTCGCGCGTGCCTGCCCGCCCGATCCGCGGACGGTCAGCGTCAGCCCGCGATCGGGCGTGATCGTGGTGGCAACCGCAGCGCCGTCCGATGCGTCGGCGGGGGGTACGTCGCTCCCGCATCGCAGGCGACCGGCGGCGTCGTGTATCCCGAAGGCCCCGCCGGCACCCAGATCGGGCGCGAATACGCCGCGCACCCGGGCACAGCTCAGCGCGTCAGCGGGATCGCGCTCGATCGCGTCGAGCGCCGAGCGCAGCGCGGTCATGTCGCCGACCAACTCGATCGTCATCGTGCGCGCCGCTTCGGCCGTCGCGACCCTCAGGCGCGCCTGATTCTCGCCGTCGGACACGCGCGTCGTCTGATAGGCGGCAAAGGTGATGATCAGCGCGAACGGCAACAGCGCCACGCTCAGGATCAGGAAGAGTTTGGCGCCGGTCGGCAACCGGGCAAACCGGCCGTTCGGCACCAGGGCCGGTTGCGCAAGCGAGGCGTCCGTCATCCGCGGCGGACTATCCCAGCTTCTTCAGCAATTCCAGCATCTCGTCGGGAACGGTTTCGGACGCGGCGTCATGATAGACCGCGCGCAATGCCTCACCGACATCGCGTTCCTGTCCACCACCCTTGCCGCCGTTCTGCCGAGGCGTCTTGTCGTCGTCCGTCTTGGAAGCCACCTCGTCCCCCTGAGCGTCCCGATGTATCGGGACGGATACGCGAACCAAAAAAAATAAGCCCGGCAAGACCTTGGCGGGCATTCTGTCCGGTATGTGCGCATATCCGGATTGGAACGGCGATGAAACCAAAGACCGCCTCGTTTGTTCCAGTGCTTGCGAAATATCGGGGAGGGGGCCGACAAGCGGCTTTCTAGACGATTGCAAAGGACCGGGCGCCGCCACACGTTGGGCGTCCCATTAGGAGTTTCGATCGAACATGTCGCTTGGACAGCAGCTCTCGCCGCACCTCCCTTTCCTGCGGCGCTATGGCCGTGCATTGACCGGCAGCCAGTCCGAAGGCGATCAGTACGTCCGCGCGACCCTGGAAGCGATCGTCGCGGCGCCAGAGGAATTCCCCAAGGATGTCGACCCTCGCCTGGGGCTCTATCGCACCTTTCAGGCGATCTGGTCGTCGACGCACGCCGACAATCGCGCCCTGCCCGAAGACGATGGGTCCAGCGGTCACGAAGCGATCGCTCGACGCCGCCTCGCCCGCGTCGCCCCGCTGTCGCGCCAAGCACTGCTGCTGACCGCGATGGAAGGTTTCTCGACCGAAGATACCGCGTATCTGATCGACGCGACCCCGGAAGAGGTCGACGATCTGGTGACCGACGCTCTGTCGGAAATCGACAAGCAGACCCGCGCCCGCGTCCTTATCATCGAGGATGAGCCGATCATCGCGATGGACATCGAATCGATCGTCCGCGACCAGGGCCACGAAGTCACCGGCGTCGCAGTGACGCGTGACGAAGCGGTCGCGCTGGCGATGGAGGATCGTCCAGGTCTGGTGCTCGCCGACATCCAGCTGGCCGACGACAGCTCGGGCATCGATGCGGTGAAGGACATCCTGGCCGAATTTAACGTGCCGGTCATCTTCATCACCGCCTTCCCCGAGCGCCTGCTGACTGGCGAGCGACCGGAGCCGACGTTCCTCATCACCAAGCCGTTCCAGCGGTCGACGGTGAAGGCGGCGATCAGCCAAGCGTTGTTCTTCGATGAAGCGACGGTGCCGGTGGCCTGAGGCTGCCGGTTACGAGAAAATTACGGACCCAAAACGGTCCTGGGGGGTTGACCGCTTATGTCGAACCATATCGATTCCGAAGGTCATCAGCATATCGACACCAATCGCGCCCGTGCCGGCGCGACGCCCGGAATGACGCGGTATATCCTCGGCATTTCGCTGGTGCTTGTAGTGGTGATCTTCGCCCTGATCTATTTCCTGACCTGACGAACGGGATAATTTGCGCCGTTCCTCGCAATCGAGCGGCGGCGCATTATGTTTGAGACCCGTTCCCGATCGGACTTCCATGATACAGACCGCGCATGATCACGACGAGACCGGCTCGGCCGCGCCTGCGGAGCCGGTGCCGCACGTCGCGCTCAGCGATCCCGAATTCAAGGCGCAGCTGGCGCTGGTCATTCCTCATCTGCGCGCGTTCGGCCGCTCGCTGTCGGGCAGTCGCGATCTGGCGGACGATCTGGTGCAGGAAACGCTGCTGAAGGCGTGGGCCGCGCGCCAGCGCTTTCAGGCCGGCACCAATATGCGTGCCTGGACCTTCATCATCCTGCGCAACCTCTACCTCTCCCAGATGCGCCGCGCGCGGTTCAAGGGCGAGTGGGACGATCTGGTCGCCGACCGCCTGCTGGCGGCTCCCGCCAGTCAGGATCGTCACGTTGAGTTGACCGACATGCAGCGCGCGCTGCTTCATCTGCCGCAGCCGCAGCGCGAGGCGCTAATCCTCGTCGGGGCCGGGGGCTTCGCCTATGAGGAAGCGGCCGACATTTGCGGTGTCGCGGTCGGTACGATCAAGAGCCGTGTCGCGCGCGGGCGTGTGGCGCTGGAAAGCATCCTGACCGAAGGTCGGCTGCCATCACGGCGCGAACACAAGGACGGCGACAAGAGCGCGCTCGATTCGATCATGGATGAGGTCGACGATCTGAGCCGTGATCAGCGTAACTAGGTGATCGTCAGCAGGGTATGTTTCCCCGGACCGTGGATTGCCTAGTGGTCGCGGCTGCGCGGTGCGTCGTTGAGTTTCCCGAGTAATGTCAGCATATCGTCGGGTAGCCGGCTGTCACGGTAGGCCGTGCGCAACGCCGAGCCGACCGCGTCGCTGCTACGCGGCGACGCGACGACATAAGGGGCATTCGTATCGTGCGCAGCGGGAACCATGGCGCTAAAACTCGCCAGCTAACGATTTGTTGCCGATCTCGTGCGGAACGGCGACGGGCTGTGGCAAAGCTATGACAGGCGTCGCTCTGCCCGTACGAGCGCTGTCCGATGCCCTTGCGGCAGCCGAGGCTGGCTCCGACTTTCTCGCCAACATCATCCGGCGCGATCCCGATGTCGTGGCGGAACTGGAACACTGGCTGGCCGATCCGCTTGCGTTGCTGGATGCGGTCGCCGACGAACCGCCCGCGCGCGGATTGCGCCTGGCGCGGCGGCGGCTGGCGCTGGTCGTCGCGATCGGCGACCTGTCGGGCCGCTACGACCTGACCCGCATCACGCAGACTCTGAGCGATTTCGCCGACCGCGCGCTCGACCGCGCGATCCGCATCGCAGTGGCCGAGCGGGTACCGGGGGCGCCGACCGACGGGTTCGCCGCGATCGCGCTTGGCAAGCAGGGTAGCCGAGAACTAAATTATTCGTCCGATATCGACCCCATCCTGATCTTCGATCCCGCGACGCTGGCTCACCGTGAGCGGGACGACGTGGACGACGCGGCGGTGCGAGTCGGGCGGCGCGCGGTCGAGCTGCTCCAGGCGCGCGACGGCGACGGTTATGTCCTGCGCGTCGACCTGCGGCTGCGCCCGTCGCCCGAAGTCACGCCGATCGCGCTGCCGGTCGAGGCCGCGATCGGCTATTATGAATCGCAGGCGCTGCCGTGGGAGCGCGCCGCCTTCATTCGCGCACGGTCCTGTGCCGGCGACCAGGCGCTCGGCGCGAGCTTCCTGACCGCGATCCGGCCGTTCGTCTGGCGGCGCGCGCTCGATTTCGGGACGATCGGCGAAATCCGCGGTATCTCGCGCCGCATCCGCGACCACCATGCGCAGGGGCAGGCGTTCGGCCCCGGCTTCGACCTGAAGCGCGGCCGCGGCGGTATCCGCGAAGTCGAGTTCTTCGCGCAGATCCACCAGCTGATCCACGGCGGGCGCGAACCGGCTCTGCGCACGCCCGCCACACGCGATGCCCTGGCCGCGCTGGCCGCAGCGGGCCGGATCGACCCCGACGATGCGCGGGCGCTGGCCGAGGCCTACACCCTGTTCCGCACGATCGAGCACCGCGTGCAGATGGTCGACGATCGCCAGACCCATGTCCTGCCGAAGCAGCTCGAGGCGCTGGACCGTGTCGCGCGGCTGCACGGGGTCCGCGACGGCGCCGAGCTGCTCGGCCTGCTGCGTCCGCATGTCGAGCGGGTGGGGCGGGTCTATGACGCACTGGATGGCGATCGGCCGACGCAGGTGCCGGTTGCCGCTATCGCCACCGCGGACGCCGACACCGGCCGCTTTGCCGATCCCGCGGCGGCCGAGGCGCGGATCGCCAGCTGGCGCGACGGCCGCTATCCGGCGCTGCGCAGCGAAGCCGCGCGCGAGGCGCTGACAGCGGTCCTGCCCGCGCTGATCGCCGCGATCGGCGACGCGCCCGATCCCGACCGCGCGTTGCTGCGGCTCGACGCGACCTTCGCGCGGCTGCCGACCGCGATCAACGTCCTGCGGCTGATTGCGGCGCGCCCGGCGCTCCTCGCGTTGCTGGCGACGATCCTGGCGCACGCCCCGACGCTCGCCGACCAGCTCGGCCGCCGCTCCGACCTGCTCGACGGGCTGATCGATGCATCGGCGCTCGATCTACCCGGCGACGTGCCGGCGCTGGCGGCGGAGATGCGCGCCGGCGAACGCGGCGACGATTACGAACGCGAACTCGACCGCGTGCGCAAGGTGGTGAACGAAAAACGCTTTGCTCTGGGCGCGCAGATCCTGGCTGGCGCCAGCGACCCGCTCGACGTGTCGGCCGGCTACGCCCGCGTGGCGGAAGGGGCGATCGATGTGCTGGCAAGTGCGGCGGTCGCAGCGTTCGTCGCGGTCCACGGGCGCGTGCCCGACAGCGAACTCGTCATCCTGGCGCTCGGCCGGATGGGCGGCGCGCAACTGACCCACGCGTCGGACCTCGACCTGATCTACCTCTTCACCGGCGATTTCGCGAGCGAGTCGGACGGAGCCAAGCCGCTCGGCGCGGTGCTCTATTACAATCGCCTGGCACAGCGGGTGTCGGCCGCGCTGTCGGTGCCGACCGCCTCGGGGCCGCTCTACGAGATCGATACGCGCCTGCGACCCTCGGGCGTGTCGGGGCCGCTGGTCGTCTCGCTCGACGGGTTCGAACGCTACCAGCGCGAGAGCGCCTGGACGTGGGAGCATATGGCGCTCACCCGCGCACGGCCCATTTTCGGATCGGCTGCGGCGCGTGTTGCGGTGCAGGCGATCATCGACCGAGTACTGCTGGGAGACCGGCCGGAGCGCGACGTGCGCGCCGATGCGGCCAAGATGCGCGCCGACATGGCCGCGCACAAACCGCCGTCGGGCCCGCTCGATGCCAAGCTGCTGGAGGGCGGGCTGGTCGATCTGGAGTTCGCCGTCCACGTCCTCCAGCTGGTCCATCGCACCGGGTTCGACCCGCATCTGGGGCGCGCGATCGACGCGCTGGTCGCGGCCGGGCTGATCGACGGGGCCATGCGCGACGCGCATGATTTCCTGACCCGCCTGCTGGTCACCGCACGGCTGGTTGCCCCCGATGGCCAGCCGCCGTCCGAGGCGACGCGCGCGCTGCTCGCCCGCGCGCTCGGGCTGGACGATTTCGACGCGGTACTGCAGCGGCTCGATACTGTTCGCCAAGCCGTCCGCACGGCCTGGGCCGACGCACGAGGAGACGACATGTGACCGAAGGTGATGCGATTCCCGATCTGACGCTGGCCAGCGCAGACGGCCCGATCCGGCTGGCCGACTACGGCGGCAAGCCCTTCGTGCTGTATTTCTATCCTAAGGACGACACGCCGGGCTGCACCCGCGAGGCGCAGGATTTCTCTGCGCTGGCCGACGACTTCGCCGCTGCCGGTGTCGCGTTGCTCGGCGTGTCGAAGGACCCGCCCGCCAAGCACGCGAAGTTCGCCGCCAAGCACGGCCTGTCCGTCCCGCTCGCCAGCGACGATGACGATGGCACCGTGCTGAACGCGTTCGGTGCCTGGGTGGAAAAGAGCCTGTACGGCAAGAAATACATGGGCATCGACCGCTCGACCTTCCTGTTCGGTGCCGACGGCACGCTCGCCAAGGCGTGGCGCAAGGTGAAGGTCCCCGGTCATGCGGAAGCCGTGCTTGCGGCCGCCAAGGCGCTGTGAGCCATGACGGCGTGACCAGCATCGCCGCTGCGGTCCGCGGCGTCCTGCTGGCCGGCGAGCCGCGCGAGAAGATCCGTCTGGCGCGCGCCGCTGCGCGCGACTGGCGGCTCGGGCGGCTTACCCATGTCTTCGATGTCGTGATGCCCGATCGCCCGGCGCGGCCCGAGCGGCCCGAACTGCTGCCGCCCAGCCGGATGCCGAAGCGCGGGAAGGGCGGGTCGGAGCGGGGCCGCACCGCGCTGATCCACGCGCTCGCGCACATCGAATTCGGCGCGATCGACCTGGCGTTCGATGTCGTGGGTCGCTTCGGACAGGCCTTTCCGCGGGGTTTCGTCGACGACTGGATGGCGGTCGGCGCGGACGAGGCGATGCATTTCGCGCTGCTCGACCGGCGGCTGCGCGCGTTCGGCAGTGTCTACGGCGCGATGCCCGCGCACGACGGCCTGTGGGAGGCCGCGAGCGATACGGCACGGGATGCGCTCGCGCGTCTCGCGGTCGTGCCGATGGTGCTGGAGGCGCGGGGGCTGGACGTAACCCCGGCGACGCGCGACCGCTTCGCCGCGGTCGGCGACACCGCGACAGCCGCGATCCTGGATCGCATCCTGAACGACGAAGTCCGCCATGTCGCGGCGGGGTCGCGCTGGTTCGGATTCGGCTGCGCGGCGCAAGGACTTGACCCGATCACGACGTGGCACGACCGCGTCCGGCGTCATTTTCGCGGGACGATTAAGCCGCCGTTCAACGACTCGGCGCGCGAGACTGCCGGTCTGACGCGCGATTACTACGCGGCTATTGCTCAGACTTAAGCTTGCCGGCATCCCCACGATCGTCAGGAAGCGGAGGGGGCTCCAAATTTTGACACGGTGTTTCTCGTTCGCGCTTCAGGGCGCGCGGGCGCTTTGGAAGTGTGGGGATCGATGACCTTTTCGACGTTCACGGGCCAGATTGCTCGAACCTGTCTGTTCGCCGCCGCGGTAGCCATGCCGGCGCTGGCCCAGGCCGAAACCAAGCCCGCGGTCGGCGGCCCGTTTGAAACCGTCGCCGCAGCCGAAACCGGCACGACGACAGCCGCCAGCGACCAGCAGTTCCAGGCGCTGTTCCAGACCTGGAAGAAGCTCGACACCACCGAATCCACCGTTATCTCCATCCCCTCCGCCCATCCTGTCGCCAGCCTGTCGTTCACCAGCAACTTCGGTGTCCGTTCGGACCCGTTCCGCGGTACCGCCGCGATGCACGCCGGCGTCGATATCCCCGGTCCGATCGGGACTCCGGTCTACGCGACCGCCGACGGCGTCATCGGCCGCGCCGAGCGCGCCGGCGGCTATGGCAACCTGGTCGAGATCAACCATGGCAAGGGTATCGAGACCCGCTACGGCCACCTCTCGAAGATTCTGGTCGCACCGAACACCCGCGTGTCGCGCGGCCAGCTGATCGGCCTGATGGGCTCGACCGGTCGCTCGACCGGCAGCCACCTGCACTACGAAGTCCGCATCGACGGCCACGCCGTCAACCCGACGCCGTATATGCAGGTCGCCAGCATGACCACGCTGCCGTCGATGGATGCGGCGGGTGGCGTCGGCGGACCGTCGTCGGCCGACCACTGAGGTTGTCTGGACTGCTCGGGCATCCTATCTCGCTCGACATGGCCACAGCCTTTCCTGACATAACCCTGACCCCGTCCGCTGCGGCGCGGGTTGCCGCGATCGCGGTCCGCCAGAACAAGCCTGCGATCCTGCGCCTCGCCGTCGACGGCGGCGGCTGTTCCGGCTTCCAGTACAAGTTCGAGCTGGCCGATGCGCCGGCGGCCGAGGACACCACCGCCGAAACCGATGGCGTGCGGCTGGTGGTCGATGCGATCAGCCTGGACCTCGTGCGCGGCGCCAGCGTCGATTATGTCGAGAGCCTGGGTGGCGCAGCATTCCGCGTGACCAATCCCCAGGCCGCGTCGGGCTGCGGCTGCGGCTCCAGCTTCTCCGTCTGATGCGGATCGTCAGCTACAACGTCAACGGGATCAAGGCCCGGCTGCCGCGGCTGCTAGAATATCTCGACGAGGCGAAGCCCGACGTGGTCTGCCTGCAGGAACTCAAGTCGTCCGACGACACGCTGCCGCTCAAGGATATCGAGGCGGCCGGTTACGGCGCGGTCTGGCACGGGCAGAAGGGCTTCAACGGCGTCGCGATCCTTGCGCGCGACGCGCAGCCGGTGGAGCGGCAGAAGGGCCTGGCCGGCGAACCCGACGACGACCACAGCCGCTATATCGAGGCGGAGGTGAACGGCGTGGTGATCGCGTCGATCTACCTGCCCAACGGCAACCCGCAGCCGGGGCCGAAGTTCGATTACAAGCTGCGCTGGATCGACCGCCTTGCCGCTCGCGCGCAGGCGCTGCTGGCAGAGGAATTGCCGGTCGTACTCGCGGGTGATTACAACGTCATACCGAACGACGACGACACCTTCTCCGTCCGCGTGATGCAGGACGATGCCCTGATGCAGCCCGAAAGCCGCGCCGGATACCGCGCACTGCTCGCCCAGGGCTGGACCGACGCGCTCCGCACGCAGCACCCGCGCGGGGGCGTGTGGACGTTCTGGGACTACCAGGCCGGTGCGTGGCAGCGCGATGCGGGCTTCCGAATCGACCATCTGCTGCTCAGCCCGCAAGCGGCGGACCGCTTCGTCGGTGCCGGCGTCGACAAGGATTATCGCGGCCGGGAAAAGGCCAGCGATCACGCACCGACCTGGGTGATGCTCCAGTAGAAACCCCCGGCGCCCCGGCGCGTATGCGAGCACCAACTTCTACGGTCAGCGGACAACTTCGGGGTCCGGGCGGCGCTGGGGTCGATCCGCTGGACGCCAACCGAGCCGGACGGGCGGGCGGGGCACGCGCCTCCACCCGCCGCTCACAGATCCTTGCCGTACACCTGATAGACCTTGTTCACCCGGCTATCGATGGTCTCGGCGATCGAGCGCATCCCCTGGTTGTCGTCGAGGATCCAGCCGATCTCGCCGCGCGTCGCGCCGTAGCGCTGGACGGAGGCGCGGCGGATATATTCGATCATCATAAAGGCGAGTTGGCTGGCCATCCGTGATGATTGCAGTTCCTTCACCACGCCCATCAGCGGGACACGCATCGTGCGCACCTTCGGGCGCCGCAGCCACAGCAACAGCTTGGCCCAGCCGAAGGGCAGCAGGCTGCCGTTCAGTGGCTTGATCGCTTCGTTGAGATCGGGGAGGGTGATCATGAACGCGACCGGCTTGCCGTCCAGCTCGGCGATGCGGATCAGGTCGTTGAACACGATCGGCTTCAGCTTGACGCCGACGTCCTTGATCTCGGGCGGGGTCAGGGGAACGAAGCCCCAATTGTCCGACCATGCGTCGTTCAGGATGTGGAGGATGATCGCGGCTTCTTCCTCGAACTTCGACTTATCGACCTCACGCACGCGGATGCGCTCGTTGCGCTCGCCCGACTGGATGATCCGCCGCACGATCGGCGGAAATTCCTGGGTAATGTCCAGCTCGTAGGTCAGCAGCTGCTTGACGCCGGTGTAGCCCGCAGCCTCGATCCAGCCGCGATATTCGGGCTTGGCATGGCCCATCATGATCGTCGGCGCATGGTCGAAGCCTTCGATCAGAAGACCCGGCTCTTCCCAGATCGACATCGAGACCGGGCCGAGTGCGCGGCTCATGCCCTGGCCGCGTAGCCAATCTTCGGCGGTCGCGATCAGCCGCGCGGCGACATCGCCGTCGACCGCGTCGAACAGGCCCCATTGCCCGACGCCGGGGCCAAAGCCCTGTTCCGCCGGCATGGTCAGCGCCAGCGTGTCGATGTGCGCCGAAATCCGCCCGACCAGCGCACCGTCGCGCTCGGCCAGGAACAGCTGCGCCTTCGCGTGGCTGAACCAGCCGTTCTTTTCCGGCAGCAACAGACCCAGTGCCTCGCCCTTCAGCGGCGGAACCCAGTTGGGGTCGTCGGCGTACAGGCGGAACGGCAGGTCGACGAAGCGCTTGTAATCGGCCTTCGACGAGATCGGACGGATGGTGATGTCGGCCATTGGAGGCTTTCGGTATTGCGGCTTTGCGGCGCCGATGTGACGGGCGCAATCGATCATAGCAAGCGAGTTTTCCGCGCACGCTGCCCCTCGTATCGCCACCATGCAGCCACTATTTTCAGGCAATGGACCAGGTTATGACCACGACTGCCACTCTCGACCGCCGGGCACCGGGTGCCTGGGCCGGAGTCCAGCCGCGCGCCGCAGCGGACAGGATCGTCGACGACAAGACGCTGCTGCGCACCGCGGCCGAACTGGCGCGCGATCTGCACGCGGCCAATCCGAAGATATACTGGGCGGACATGCTGGCGTCGGCCTTCATCGGCTATGCCGGACTGGCGGGCGCGATCCTGGCACCGTCGCTCGGCCTGGCGATCGCCAGCGGCATCGTTGCGGTCCTGGCGCTCTACCGCGCTGGCAGCTTCATTCACGAAGTCAGCCACATGAAGCACGCACAGGTGCCGGGCTTCCGGGCCGGCTGGAACGCGCTGGTCGGCGTCCCCCTGCTGATCCCGTCGTTCATGTACGAAGGGGTGCATACGCTGCACCATGCCAAGACGCGTTACGGCACCGTCGATGACCCCGAGTATCTGCCGCTGGCGCTGATGAAGCCGTGGTCGGTGCCGCTGTTCGTCGTTGCCTCCGCGCTCGCGCCGATCGCGCTGCTGTTCCGCTTCGCCGTGCTGTCGCCGTTGTCTCTGGCGGTGCCGGCGCTGCGGCGGACGATCGCCGCGCGCTTCTCGGCACTCGCGATCAATCCGGCCTTTCGTCGCCGCGACATGAAGGATGACTATCGCAAGCTGTGGGTCCGCCTAGAAATCGCCACCAGCGCCTGGGCGATCGGCTTGATCGTGCTGGTCATGACGGGCGTGCTGCCGCTGCGCGCGCTTGCGATCTACCTCGGCATCCTGTCGGCGACGATGGTCCTCAATCAGGTCCGCACCCTCGTCGCCCATTTGTGGGAGAACGACGGCGAGCAGATGAGCGTGACCGCGCAGTATCTCGATTCGGTCAACGTGCCCCCGCCGGCGCTCCTGCCGATGCTGTGGGCACCGGTCGGTTTGCGCTATCACGCGCTGCATCACCTGCTGCCGGGCGTGCCGTACCACGCGCTGGGCGAGGCGCACCGCCGCCTGACCGCAACGCTGGAAACTGGTTCGCTGTACCACAAGGCGAGCTATGCCGGGTTGCCCGGTCTGCTCGATCGGCTGGTTCGGTCGACGCTCGGGCGGCGCTGACGTCCGGCTCGAGCCAAGGCTTCAGAATGCCGCGCGCAGGCCCACCGTGACGGTACGCGGTGCGCCGGGCTGGACCCAGAGCTGGGTATAGCTGCTGGCGAACCAGCGCGTGTCGAACAGGTTGCTGACGGTGCCGAACAGCTGCAGCCCCGGCAACAGATCGACCTCGCCGAACACGCGCGCCAGCGTATAGGCGGGCAGGGCGAAGCGTGTGCCCGTCTCGCCCGCGCGAGCGCCGACATGCTGCACCCCGCCGCCGAACGACCCCGCGCGCCCTGCGACCTTTACCGCTTTCGACAGCTGTGCGTTGATCGTGTGGTCGGGAATGTTGATCAGCGGGTCGCCGGGATTGATCCGGAACGAGAAATTGGGATCGAGCACGCCGGACCGCGCCTCGGCATCGATGTAGGCATAGCTCAGCAACGCATCGATGTCGCCGGGCAGTCGCCCTGCAAGGTCGAGCTCGATACCACGGCTGCGCGCTTGGCCGATCGCCACCGAGAAGCCGGGATTGTTGGCATCGCTCGCCAGTACGTTTGCCTTGTCGAGCTGGAATACCGCGACCGTGCCGTTCAATCGCCCGCCGAACGCGGTCAGCTTCACGCCGGCCTCGAGATTCTTGGACGTTTCGGGCGCGAAGATCGTGCCGGCGACGTCGGTGCCGATGTTCGCGCGGAAGCCTTCGCCATAGGCCGCGTATAGCGTCAGCGGTTCGCTCAGCCGATACACCGCGCCGACCTGCGGACTGAAGCGGCTGTCCGATCGTTCGCTCTGCACGCCGGTCAGGCGGTTGTTCACGCGCAGCGAATAGCGGTCGTACCGGCCGCCGACGCGCAGTTGCAGACGGTCGGTTAGCGTGATCTGGTCCTGAGCATAGACGCCGGTCGCGCGCTGCGTGTCGACGCGGTCGGTCTGGCGGCCAGGCACGGGCAGGGGGAAGCGGCCGTAGACCGGGTCGGCGAGATTCAGGATATACCCCGCCGCATCGCTCCCCTGCGCCGCGACCACGGGCGGGCGGAAGCGCAGGAAGAGCTGGTCGTTCTCGAACCGGTCGTGATCCGCGCCGATCAGCACGCGGTGCCGCAGCGCGCCCGTCGTGAAATCGCCCGCCAGTTCGGCCCGGACGACACCGTGCGCGGAATCGTAGCGGCGGGAGCGGCGCTGGCGCGACAGCGATCGTCCGTCGACGAACAGTTTCTGCCGCGACGCGACGGTTTCCGCATCCGACGACGCGCCCGTCAGCAGCGTGTCGCGCAGGCTGCCACCCAGCAGCAGGCTCCACTTGTCGTTGAAGTCGTGCTGGACACGCAGTTGATGCCCGGTCGCGCGGGCGACGGTGGCGCCGTCACCGGGCTCGCCCAGGAAGCGGGTGCGGGGTACGGTGTCGAAATTGCCGTTCAGCACCACGATCCCGCGGTCGAACGGCACGGCCGTGCGCGTCTTTTCGAAGTCGTAGGTGATGCGCGTGTCGGGCCCGATCGCCAGGCCGATCGAGGGCAGGAAACCCCAGCGATTCTGCGACAGCGTGTCACGAAACGAATTGCCTGTCTCGCCATAGCCGATCAGCCGCGCGGTCAGCGTACTCGTCAGCGCGAGGTTCACGTCGCCCTCCGCCCGCCAGCGATCGAAGCTGCCGTACTGCCCCGACACGGTGCCGAAAGTGCGGCCGATCTCGGCCTGCTTGGTGACGATGTTGACGGTGCCGCCGGGCTCGCCGCGCCCGATCAGCGCGGCAGCAGGCCCTTTCAGCACTTCGATCCGGGCGATGCCGGCGGTGTCGCGCTGACCGGCGAAGCCGCGACCGCCATTGAAGCCGTTGACCAGATAGCCGCTGGGCAGGTTCTCGTCGCCGGCAAAGCCGCGCACCGCGAACGCGTCCCACAGGCCGCCGAGCGTATTCTGCCGCGCGATCGAGGCGTTGAGGTCGAGCGCGTCGGTCAGGCGCAGGATCACATTCTGCTCCAGCGTTTCCGCGCTGATCTCGCTGATCGCCTGCGGGATTTCGACGACTGCGAAAGTGCCACGATAGGGCTGGCGCACCCCGGTGACGGTGATCTCGCCGCCCTGGTCCTCCGCGTCGGCTGCAACCGGCGGGGTGTCCGACGTCGGTAGCGCCGAGGCGGGAGACGCGATCAGGGCAACGGCGATCGGACCGGCGTACAGGGAGGGCAGTCGCGTCATGTCGAAAAGTCCTCGGCCAGATCAGGGTCCACCGCGTCAGGACGGGGGTGCTGGGCCATCGCGAACGCGGCACAGAATGTCAATGCAATGTTGCAACATTACATTCAAGCATCAGGGGGTGTGGTTCCGCCTCAGCCGCGGACCACGCCGACATTGCGGAATGGCCGCGGGTCGGCGGGTGGGGTGGCGGTGTCGCGCAGCGTACATTGCCAGAAACCGACGTCGATCCAGCGGCCCTGCTTGTAGCCGATCTCGCGGTACACGCCGGCACGGCGAAAACCGACGGCTTCGTGCGTCTTGATCGACTGATCGTTGGGCAGCGAGATGACGCCGATCGCCTGGATGAAGCCCTGTGCGCGGAGCGTATCGACCAGCGCCTCGTACAGCAGGCGTCCGACGCCCTGGCCCTGCACCGCACCGGCGACATAGACCGACGTCTCGACCGTCCATTTATACGCCGGACGATCCCGGAACCGGGTGGCGTAGGCATAGGCGAGGATCGCGGCGTCGTCCTCGCCCGAGGTCGCGACGATCCACGGATACAACCCGTCCGATGCGGCCATGCGCGTCCGGATGGCGCGCGCGTCGGGGGCCTCGGTCTCGAACGACACGGTGCCGCCCAGCACGTAGGGCGCGTAGATCGCGGCGATGGTGGCAGCGTCCTCGGGACGCGCGGCGCGGATGCTTACCATTGCAGGACCTTTGCGAGCAGGGTTTCGGCGATCGTCCGGTCGGCGGGCGCAGGCGCCGCCGGCGACAGCGCGGCGCATTCCAGGCAGCGGACCTGCATCGACGGGCCCCGGACCAGCCGGCGTGCGTCGGCGATGGCCTGCGCGAACACCGCGCGGCGATCGGCGGCGATCCGGGCGAAGGCATCGCCACCGGCTGCGTCGTTCGCGTCGTCGGGGTCGCGGGCGAATGTCTCGGCGAACTTTGCCTGCCAGCTGACCGGCCGGTCGAGATACACGCGCTCGACCGCTGCCGGATCGATCTTGGCACGCCGCGCCGCCTCGGCGACGGCGTCGTCGATCCCGCCGAAGCGATCGACCAGCCCGATCTGGCGGGCGGTACCGCCGTCCCACACGCGGCCTTGCGCGATCTCGCCGACCCGCGCCGGCGTCATCCGCCGCGATTTCGCGACCAGGTTGATGAAGCGCATGTAGCCCGCATCGATCGACGATTGCAGCACGGCGTCGAGTTCGGGCGTGAAGCCGCGGAACACGTCGGGCTGACCGCTGAGCGGCGTCGTGCGCACGCCGTCGGCGGTCACGCCGATCTTGGCGAGCGCGTTCTCGAAGCTCGGCAGCACGGCGAAGATGCCGATCGACCCGGTGATCGTGTTCGGTTCGGCAAAGATCGTGTCGCCCGCGGTCGACACCCAATAGCCGCCCGACGCAGCCAGGCCGCCCATCGAGATGACGACCGGCAGGCCCTTCGCCTTTGCCTGGAGCACCGCCTGGCGGATCTGTTCGGACGCCATCACCGATCCGCCGGGCGAATCGACGCGGACGACCAGCGCCTTCAAGTCGTTCTTCGCCAGCCCGTCGCGGATCAGCTTGGCGATCGTCTCGCCGCCCGCGGTGCCGGCCTTCGCCTTGCCGTCGACGATCTCGCCGGCGACGGTGACGACCCCGACCTTGCTGCCGCCGGTCGGCAGCGGGTTGGCCGCGACCCAGTCCTTCATCGGGATGGCGGCGAAGCTGCCCGCGCGCTTGGCCGTACCTGCGCCGGCCAGTCGCGCCACCCGCGCCTCGAACGCGGTGCGGTCGCCCAGCTTGTCGACCAGCCCGAGGTCGACGTTCATCTTCGCCATGTCACCGCCGGCAGCGCGCACCAGCTCGGCCGGTCGCGCGATCAGGTCGGCGATCTTCGCCCTGGGCCGCGCCTTGGCGACAGCCTCGCGCCACTGGCTGAACAGCGTGCCGTACAGTGCCTCGCTCGCCGCGCGTGCGGGCGCGGACTGCTGCGTCTCGGTATAGGGCTCGACCGCCGACTTGAACTGGCCGACGCGGTAAACGTGGACGTTGATCCCCAGCTTGTCGATCAGCCCCTTGTAGTAGAGCTGCGACCCGCCCGGCCCCATGAACAGCGTGCCGCCCAGCGGGTTCATCCAGACTTCCGACGCATTGGCCGCGATCAGATAGCTCGAGTCGATGTATCCGGTCGCATAGGCGAGCACCGGCTTGCCGCTGTCGCGCACCCGGCGCACGGCCGACGCGACGTCGGCGACGGTCGCGGGATAGCCGCCGGCGAAGCGATCGAGATCGAGCACGACCGCCTTAACCCGGGCATCGCCGCGCGCCGTGTCGAGCGCGCGGATGACGTCGCGCGCACTCGCCTCGCGCAGCACTTCGCCGCCGCTCAGGCCCGCGAACGGATCGACCTCCGCCGGCTGCTCCACGACGCGCCCGTCGAGATCGATGACCAGCGCACCCGGCGTGATCGTCTTCGCGCCGGGACGGGCGTTGAGTGCCGCGAACAGGATGCCGAAGAACATCAGCAGCAGCGCCAGGACCATGAAGTCCTTGATGCCCACCAGCAGCTTCCACGCGCCACGCAGCAATTTCACGGTTGTCGGCACTTTCGAGAGGGGAGGTTTAACCCGAGTCCTAGCCGAGGGGCGGGGCAGGGGCAACGGGCTGTATTGCAGGGGTAAGACGCGAATGAACGATCGACGCCATTGACGGACACCCGCTCTTGATCGATGACTACAAATGTAGTCGAGTCGTGAGGGGCCGGGAATGATCGGGGCAATGATGCTGGTTGCGGTACTGGGCGATCCGGCCGGAGCGCGTCCGACCTGCGCGGTGATTGCCGCGGCGGTGCCGGCGGCGTGGCACTGCGTCCAGACCAGCGGTGGCTTGATCGTCGCCAAAGGCCGCGAGCGGGCCGACGCGCTCGCCGCGCTCGCGACGCAGGGCGAAACGCGGTTCCGGACGGCGTTCGACCGGAGCGCACCGAGCTACGCGGTCATCGAGATGATCGACGGGCGGGTCGATCCGGCACTCGACGCCCTGCTTGCGCGCAAGGGGGTGGTCTGGCGCCTGCCGTGGCTTTCGGAGACCGACATGGCCGAGGGGTATCGGGGCTCGATCCGCCGGGCAGTGACGGCAAAGGCCGAATCGCTGAAGTTCGACGCCGCGCGTACCGCCGCGATGGTCGAGGCTGCACTGGCGCAGCAGGCCGACCGTCTGTCCCCGGAGGCACTGCGTCGAAAGGAGGCCGCCGCGCTGCCGCACGAGCTGGGGCATGGCTGGTTCATCAACAGCTACTGGCCAAAGGCGGAGGTGCGCGTCAGCGACCATTACGGTGGCCCGGCGCCCGACTGGATGGACGAAACCGCCGCGGTGATGATGGAGGACGATGCGACGGCCGCCACGCGTCGCGCTCGCTTCGCCGAAATCTACCGCGGTGGTGATGCAGATGCGAAGGCGAAACTGATCGACCTGTCGACCTTTCTGTCCGGCGGTCATCCGGCGCTGCCGAAGATCGCGTTGCCGAAGGACGGCGCGCGCGTGCAGGTGCTGACCGGCGACGAAGGTGCCCGCGTCGCGGCCGCTGCCTCCGGTTTTTATCTGCAGGCGCGGCTGTTCGCCGACTATGTAGGTGCGCGCAGCGGGCGTCGCGACGCCTTCCGGTCGGTGGCTGAGGCCTTTGCGAAGGGGCAGACGACAGCACAGTGGCTGGCGGATTCGGGCACCCGATCGGGTCTGCCGACCACTGTCGCCGGTGTGCAACAGGATTGGGAGCGGTGGTTGGCGGAGCGCTTTGCCGCGCGCGGTTAGGCGCGCCCGCGCAACCGCTCGCGTTTGCAGCTTGGTCGTGAGCGGCTAAGGCACGCAGCCATGGACGCCATCCTCCCCATCAAGGCGCTGGATGCGTCCGCGCCCGCCACCGTGCGGGCGGAGGTGTTCGCGCTCCTTCGTCTCGCCGGGCCGCTGGTGGCGGCGAACCTGCTCCAGATGTCGATCTATGCCAGCGACGTGATCTTCGTCGCGCGGTTGGGGACGGATGTGCTCGCGGCGGCCACGCTGGGGGTGTACCTCTATTCCGTCGTCATGTTCGCGCTCCAGGGGCTGGTGGGCGCCGCAGCGCCGGTGATCGCCGCGGAGCTGGGGCGCAAGCGCCATGCGGTGCGCGAGGTCCGGCGGTCGTTCCGCATGGCGATGTGGCTGGCGGTGCTGGCCAGCCTGCCGTTCATGCTGGCGCTGGCCCATGGCCGCGACATCCTGTTGCTGATCGGGCAGGATATTCGTGCGGCGGGCGTCGCCGACCAGTTCCTCGACATCCTGCTGTGGGCGATGATCCCCGCCATCCTGGCGAGCGTGCTGCGCATCACCATCGCCGCGCTCGGGCGGCCGGGCTGGGCGATCGGAGTCGCGGCGGCGGCGTTGGGCGTCAACCTGCTCGGCAACTGGCTGCTGGTCTTCGGCAACGGGGGCTTCCCGGCGCTGGGTCTGGCGGGTTCGGCGATTGCCAGCGTGGTCACGTCGATCGCGATGTGTCTGGCTTATGCCGTGATCGCGCTCACCGACCGGCGCATCCGCCGGTACCGCCTGTTCGGCAACTGGTGGCGCACCGAATGGGCACGGTTGCGCGAGCTGATCCGCATCGGCGTGCCGATCGCCGTGACGCTGACGTTCGAGGGCGGTCTGTTCTCGGCTGCCGCCTTCCTGGTCGGGTTGATCGGCGTGACCGAAGTCGCCGCGCACGCGATCGCGCTCCAGATCGCAGCCGTCGCGTTCCAGGTGCCGTTCGGCATATCGCAGGCCGCGACGATCCGCGTCGGCATGGCGTATGGCGCGCGGAACCGGGTGTGGATCGGTCGCGCGGGGTGGGTGGCGCTGACGCTCGGTACCGGGTTCATGGTGCTGACGGCACTCGCCATCTGGGTCGCACCGCGCGCGTTCGTGTCGGCTTATATCGACGTCGATGCGACGGACAACGCCCGGGTCGTGACGCTGGCCGTCCAGTATCTCGCGGTCGCCGCCGCGTTTCAGCTGTTCGACGGGGCTCAGGTCGTTGCCGCGGGTGTACTCCGCGGACTTCAGGACACCCGCGTGCCGATGGTGCTGGCCGCGATCGGGTACTGGGTCGCGGGCTTCGGCTCCGCGGTGCTGCTGGGCTTTCCACTGGGGATGCAGGGGGTGGGCGTGTGGATGGGGCTGGCGGTCGGGCTGCTGGCCGTTTCGATCCTGCTGGTCTGGCGCTGGGCGATACGCGAACGGCTTGGCCTCGTTCCCGCCACGGTCTGACCGGTAGCGTCACGCACACGTCAAAAATTTGTTCCAGGGTCGTTGACGCCGCGCCGGCGCCTCCACATATCCCGGCTGCTGGCACTCGATTCCGTCGAGTGCCAAACATGCATTCATCCGACTGGATAAAGGGACACCCCATGAACTTTCGTCCGCTGCACGACCGCGTGCTCGTCCGCCGCGTCGAGGCCGAGGAAAAGACCTCGGGCGGGATCATCATTCCCGACACCGCCAAGGAAAAGCCGCAAGAGGGTGAGGTCGTCTCGGCCGGCACCGGCGCCCGCAGCGAGTCGGGTGAAATCCACCCGCTCGAGGTCAAGGCCGGCGACCGCGTTCTGTTCGGCAAGTGGTCGGGCACCGAGGTCAAGGTCAACGGCGAAGACCTGCTCATCATGAAGGAAAGCGACATCCTCGGCATCATCGGCTGAGCGATCGTTCGCACCTCTCAACTTTCTCAACTTCGTAATCTGAAAGGGTAGCCATCATGGCAGCCAAGGACGTAAAATTCGGCCGCGACGCGCGGGAGCGCATCCTGCGCGGCGTCGATATCCTGGCCGACGCGGTCAAGGTCACGCTGGGGCCGAAGGGCCGCAACGTCGTCATCGACAAGAGCTTCGGCGCACCGCGCATCACCAAGGACGGCGTTACCGTCGCCAAGGAAATCGAGCTGAAGGACAAGTTCGAGAACATGGGCGCGCAGATGGTGCGCGAAGTGGCCTCGAAGACCAACGACGTCGCCGGTGACGGCACGACGACCGCAACCGTGCTGGCGCAGGCGATCGTGCGTGAAGGCATGAAGTCGGTCGCGGCCGGCATGAACCCGATGGACCTGAAGCGCGGCATCGACCTCGCCGTCCTGAAGGTTGTCGAGGACGTGAAGTCGCGCTCGAAGCCCGTCTCGGGTTCGTCCGAAGTCGCGCAGGTCGGCACGATTTCGGCCAACGGCGACAAGGAAGTCGGCGAGAAGATCGCGGAAGCGATGGAGAAGGTCGGCAAGGAAGGCGTCATCACGGTCGAAGAGGCCAAGGGCCTCGATTTCGAGCTGGACGTCGTCGAGGGCATGCAGTTCGACCGCGGTTATCTGTCGCCGTACTTCATCACGAACCCGGAAAAGATGCAGGTCGAGCTGAACGACCCGTATATCCTGATCCACGAGAAGAAGCTGTCGTCGCTGCAGGCGATGCTGCCGATCCTAGAAGCGGTCGTGCAGTCGGGTCGCCCGCTGCTGATCATCGCCGAGGACATCGAGGGTGAGGCGCTGGCGACCCTGGTCGTCAACAAGCTGCGCGGCGGCCTGAAGGTCGCAGCGGTGAAGGCACCGGGCTTCGGCGATCGTCGCAAGGCGATGCTGGAAGATATCGCCGTCCTGACCAAGGGCGAAGTCATCAGCGAAGATCTGGGCATCAAGCTCGAGACGGTCACGCTCGGGATGCTCGGCACCGCGAAGCGCGTCACGATCGACAAGGACAACACCACCATCGTCGATGGTGCGGGTGAAGCCGATTCGATCAAGGGCCGCACCGACGCGATCCGCCAGCAGATCGACGTCACGACGAGCGATTACGACCGCGAGAAGCTCCAGGAGCGCCTCGCCAAGCTAGCCGGCGGCGTTGCCGTCATCAAGGTCGGCGGTGCGTCGGAAGTCGAAGTGAAGGAGCGCAAGGACCGCGTCGACGACGCGCTGCACGCGACCCGCGCGGCCGTCGAAGAGGGCATCGTCCCGGGCGGTGGTACGGCGCTGCTGTACGCGACCAAGGCGCTCGACGGCGTCGAGGGTGCGAACGAGGACCAGACCCGCGGCATCGATATCGTCCGCAAGTCGCTGACCGCGCTGGTTCGCCAGATCGCGCAGAACGCCGGGCACGACGGCGCCGTCGTCTCGGGCAAGCTGCTCGATGGCAACGACACGTCGCTGGGCTTCAACGCTGCGACCGACACGTACGAGAACCTGGTTGCGGCCGGCGTCATCGACCCTACCAAGGTCGTGCGCACCGCGCTGCAGAACGCAGCGTCGGTCGCCAGCCTGCTGATCACGACCGAAGCGGCCGTCAGCGAGCTGCCGGAAGACAAGCCGGCGATGCCGATGGGCGGCGGCGGCATGGGCGGCATGGGCGGCATGGACTTCTGATTTTCGACCGGAGCGGCGGTGCCGCTCCGGACAGAAAATCAGAACGGCCAGCGGTTCGGCGGCGTTGCCGCCAGACCGTCTGACGTCAGGGCGGCGGCTTCGCCGTCGCCCGCCCGATGCGAAAACCACGAAGGGTCGGTGGATCATTCCATCGGCCCTTTGTCGTTTGCTCGGATCGCCTGTAGAGTGCGGGTACGTCGCCGCAGGATGCCTCTATGCACGCCCGTCAGATCGAACAGATCCGCGATACTTTCGTCCACGTCCTGTTCGACCCCGAACGCGCGGCCGGTGTGTTCTACGGGCGGCTGTTCGACTTGGCGCCCGAGACTCGGCCGCTGTTCAAGAGCGACATGGACGAACAGGGACGCGTGTTGATCCGCTCGCTGGCAACGATCATCACCGGGTTGTCACGCTTCGACGCGATGGTACCGACGCTGACCGATCTGGCGATCCGCCACGACGGCTACGGCGTCCGCCGCGATCATTACGCGATCGTCGGCACCGCCATCATCGACATGCTGGAGGTCGTCTGCCCGGACGATTTCGACGACAGCGTGCGCGCGGCGTGGATCGAGGCGTACGGCCTGATCGCCGACACCATGATCGCCGCAGCCTACCCGCCCTCGCCGAACGCCGACGCTATCACCGGATAGACTGCGCGCGTCGGCCCATCACCCGGCCGCCTTCATCGCTTCGATGATCTTCTTCACGTCCTGGCTGCGGCCCTTCGGCAGGATCAGCACGTCGTTGCCGCTGGCGACCACGATCAGATCCTCGACGCCGACCAGCGCCACGCGGATGCCGTCGGCGCGGACGAAGCAGTTGCGCGTGTCGACCGCGATGACTTCGCCGGCATGGGTATTGCCCGTCGCGTCGCTGTCGGTGATCGCGTCCAGCGCATCCCAGCTGCCGAGATCGCTCCACCCCATCGCGACGGGCACGACGGCGACCCGGTTGGCCTTTTCCATGACCGCATAGTCTATCGAGTCGGAGGGCGAGGCGGCGAAGGCGTGCGGGTCGGGCCAGATGCGGATGCCGTCGCGCCGCGCGGCGTCCATTGCGGCTTGTGCAGCGGCGACCATCTCTGGCGCCTCGCGACCGAGAACCTCGAGATAGCGATCGGCGCGGAACAGGAAGATGCCGCCGTTCCAGGCATGACCGCCTTCGCCCAGCATCGCTTCCGCTCGGTCGAGCGGCGGCTTTTCGATGAAGCGCTCGACGCGGTGGACGCCCTGCGTGATCGGTTCGCCGACCTTGATCCAGCCATAGCCCGTCTCGGGCGCGTCCGGCGTGATGCCGAAGGTGACGAGCCAGCCGTCCTCGACCAGCGGGAGCGCCGCCGCGATCGCGGCATGGAAGGCAGGGACATCGGTGATGACATGGTCGGACGGCATCACCAGCAACGGCTGGTCGCCGCCGCCCGCCGCGATCGCGGCCAGCGCGATGGCGGGGGCGGTGTTGCGGCCCATCGGCTCCAGGATGATCGCCGCGGGCCCGATCCCGATCGCGTCGAGTTGCGTTTCGACATCGTCGGCGTGCGCGGCGTTGCCGACGACGATCGGTGCGGCATAGCCACGGTCGGGCAGCGCGCGGCGCGCGGTCAGTTGCAACATCGTTTCCTCGGCGGTCAGCGCCAGGAACTGCTTGGGGCGTTCGCTGCGCGACATCGGCCACAGCCGGGTGCCCGACCCGCCAGAAAGAATGACGGGTACGATCGATGGCGCGGCTGGCATTGTCGCGGAAACTCCCTGTTCGAATTTTATGAGACTAGTTGCCCGGTCGTAACAACGCATAAACCTGTCGGTATTTCCGCACGTTCAGGAAATCTTCGCCAATTTGCGCGACAGGGGATGCGTGTCGGTACGCTTTACACCCTGCTTGGCCGGATTGGGGGCGCCATGATCCGCCTGTTCAAACATTATGTGCCCAATGCGGTCCTGCTGCTGGGGGTGCTCGACATCATCCTGCTGATGATGTCCGCCGAATTCGGCTGGACGATCCGCGCCGCCCAAGTCGGCATGGCGATCGAACCCGTCCATACACGTCTGCCCCAGCTTGTCAGCTTTGCCCTGGCGATCGAGATCGCGATGGTCGGGGTCGGCGTCTATTCGGCCGAATCGCTGCAGTCGATCCGCTTCGCCGCCGTGCGGCTGACGGTCGGCATTGCGCTTGGCGTGCTGGCGCTGTCGGCGGTCTATTTTATCGTGCCGGCGTTCAGCCTGTGGCGATCGAACCTGCTTTACGCGATGGCGCTGGCCGTCGTCTCGCTCGTCCTGCTGCGCATCCTGCTGGGCAAGACGCTGGGCAGCCAGGCGTTCAAGCGCCGCATCGTCGTGCTGGGGGCGGGCGCGCGCGCCGAGCGGCTGCGGCAGTTGTCGCGGCGGCCGGGGGCGGGCTTCGCTGTCGTCGGCTATGTCTCGATGAGCGAAAGCAACCGCGTTATCCCCGAAGCGATTGCGCGCGACGCCATCTACAACCTTGCCGACCACGTCGTGCTGCTGAACGCCAGCGAAGTCGTGCTGGCGCTTGAGGAGCGTCGCAACGCGCTGCCGCTGAAGGATCTGCTCAGGATCAAGACGACCGGCGTCCACGTCAACGACACCTCGACCTTCCTGGAGCGCGAGACCGGGCGCGTCGACCTCGACAGCGTCAATCCGTCGTGGCTGATCTTTTCCGACGGCTTTTCGTCGGGACGGATGCTGTCGGGCGTCTTCAAGCGGTTGTTCGACGTCCTTGCCAGCCTGATCCTGCTGGTCTTCACGCTGCCGCTGATCCTGGCGACCGCGCTGGCCATCCGCATCGAAAGCAAGGGCGCCGCCTTCTACCGCCAGCGCCGGGTCGGCCTGTACGGGGTGCCCTTCGACTGCATCAAGCTGCGCTCGATGCGCACGGATGCCGAAGTCGCCGGGGTCGCGGTCTGGGCGGAAAAGGACGATCCGCGCATCACCCGCATCGGCCGCATCATCCGCAAGCTCCGCATCGACGAACTGCCGCAATGCTGGTCGGTGCTGAAGGGCGAGATGAGCTTCGTCGGTCCGCGCCCCGAACGCCCGCAGTTCGTCGAGGATCTGGAAACCAAGCTGCCCTATTATGCCGAGCGTCACATGGTGAAGCCGGGCATCACCGGCTGGGCGCAGATCAACTACCCCTATGGCGCATCGATCGAGGACAGCCGGCAGAAGCTGGAATACGACCTGTACTACGCCAAGAATTATTCGCCGTTCCTCGACCTGCTGATCCTGTTGCAGACGATGCGCGTCGTGCTGTGGCCCGACGGCGCCCGCTGACGGGCACCGCGCCGCGATGGAGCAACTGACCCTCTGGAGCCATGCGCTGGCGGCGTTGCTGTTCGCGGCCGTCGCGTTCGCGGCGGCGCGCGGCGATGTCGCGGGTCTGCCGCGACGGCCGCTGGTCGTGATGTTCGCGATCGGGGCGGCCTGGACGCTGGCGGTGGCGGGCGTCGGGGGGCTCGACCCGGCGACGCGGCTGATGGCCGGACTGCACGCGCTGGCCATGCTCGGCGTCATGGCCATCCTGCATCGTCGCGCCGCCGCCCAGCCGCTCGGCCTGATCCCGGTCTATGGCGTGGTGGCCGGGGTGATCGTGATCTCGACCATCGTGCAGATACTGTCTCTGGGCGCGCCTGCGTTGCCGATGGCGCGCTCCGGGATCGTTGCCGTCGCGACCCTGCTCAGGATGCTGGTCGCGGTGTCGGGCCTGGTGCTGGTCAACAACCTGGCGATGGCGCGAAGCGACGGCGCTGTGAGATTGTTGTGCGCGGCCCTGGCGATGGTCTGGGGAGCGGAACTGGCGGTGACGACGGTGTCCTATCTGTCGGGCGACTGGCCGGTCATGCTGTTCGTCTTTCGCGGCGTCTTGCTGGTCCTGTCGGCCGCCGTAGCCGCGCTCGCGCTGCGGACCGGGGCGCACCGGCCGGTCGCGGTGTCGCGCACGGTCGCCTATCAATCCTTTTCGCTGGTTGCGGTCGCCGCCTATTTCGCGGTGCTCGCGGCCGGGACCAGCGCGCTGTCGGCGGCCGGCGACTACGCCCGGATCGTCCAGACCGCGTTCGTGCTGGGGGTGACCGTCGCGGCGGTGACGCTGATGTCCTCGCCCTGGCTGCGCGCCTGGGCGAAGGTGAAGATCGCCAAGCATCTGTTCACCCACCGCTACGACTATCGCGCCGAATGGCTGCGGTTCACCGGAACGCTCGGTGCCGGGGAAGGCGACCTGCCGCTCGGCGAACGCGTGGTGAAGGCGATCGCCGATCTGACGATGTCCGACCGCGGCCTGCTGCTGGTACCCGAAGGCGATGGCCTGGGCGTCGGGGCGCGATGGAACAGCCTGGCCGCCGGCGGCACGGCGGACGCAGGCTTCGTCCGCCACCTGACCATGACCGCGCGCATCCTGGCGTTCGACGACCTGAGGACCGACGCCGCCGATCCCGTCGACCTGGCCTGCGTGCCGCAATGGATGCTGGACGATCGCGATATCTGGGCGGCGGTGCCGATGCTCCACCGCGACACGCTGGTCGGTGTCGTGCTGCTCGCGCGCCCAAGTGTCGACCGGGCGCTCGACTGGGAGGATTTCGACCTGCTGAAGGTCGCCGGCCGCGGCGTCGCGAGCTATCTGGCCGAAGCCCGCGCGCAGGAGGCTCTGGCCGACACGCAACGCTTCGACGAATTCAACCGCCGCACCGCCTTCATCGTCCATGACATCAAGAATCTGGTGAGCGGCCTCAGCCTGGTCGCCCGCAATGCCGAACGCCACGCCGACAATCCTGATTTCCGCGCCGATATGGTCGCGACGTTGCAGGATTCGGCGACCAAGATGACGCTGCTGCTCGGTCGGTTGTCGGCTGGCCCGCGTGGGCGGGCCGAACCGCCGGTAGCGGTGCCGCTGCTCGATTTCGTGCAGCGTATTGCCGCCACCCGTCGCGCCGGGCATCCGATCGTCGCCGGTGGCGACGGGCACGCCGTTGCACTCGCCGATCCGTCTCGCCTCGACCAGATCGTCGCGCATCTGCTGAGCAACGCTGTCGAAGCCAGTCCGGCGGCCGAGCCTGTCAGCCTGACCGTATCGGTCGAGGGCGAGCGCGCCGTCATCGCCGTCATCGATCGCGGTTGCGGCATGTCGCCCGGCTTCATCCGCGACCGCCTGTTCCGTCCCTTCGCCTCGTCGAAGCCCGATGGCTTCGGCATCGGCGCGTTCGAGGCGCGGCAACTGGCCGAAACCATGGGCGGCACCGTGACCGTCACCAGCCGCGAAGGCGAGGGATCGACGTTCCGCGTCATCCTGCCCGCCGCCGCCGCCATCGAGATTGCCGCATGACCGACAACGTCCTCCTGATCGTCGAGGATGATCCCGCGCTCCAGCGGCAGTTGCGCTGGGCGTATGATGGTTACCGCGTGCTGGTCGCCTCAACCCGTGACGAAGCGCTGACACTGCTGCGTGCGGAGGAGCCGGCGGTCGTCACCCTCGACTTGGGCCTGCCGCCCGATCCCGACGGTACGACCGAGGGCTTTGCGACGCTCGCCGAGATGCTGGCGCTGAAACGCGACCTGAAGGTCATCGTGGCGTCCGGCCACGGCGCGCAGGACAGCGCACTACGCGCGATCGGTGAGGGCGCATGGGACTTCTACGCCAAGCCGATCGACATCGACGCGCTGGGCCTGATCGTGGCCCGCGCGTTCCACGTCCATGCGCTGGAGGCGGAGAACCGCCGGCTGGCCGCGGCGTCGGCGGTGGGTGGGACGACCGTTCTGGGCGGCATGATCACCGCCAGCCCGGAAATGCTGAAGGTGACGCGCACCATCGAACGTGTCGCCTCGGCGGACGTGTCGGTGATGCTGCTGGGCGCGTCGGGCACCGGCAAGGAACTGCTTGCGCGCGGGTTGCATCAGTCAAGCGGGCGGAAGGGTGCGTTCGTCGCGATCAACTGCGCCGCCATCCCCGAGACGCTGCTCGAAAGCGAGCTGTTCGGGCACGAGAAGGGCGCGTTCACCGGCGCGGTGAAGACGACCGAGGGCAAGATCGAGCAGGCGCACGGCGGCACGCTGTTCCTCGACGAAATCGGCGACGTGCCGCTGCCGCTTCAGGTTAAGCTGCTGCGTTTCCTGCAGGAACGCGTGATCGAGCGGATCGGCGGGCGCAGGGCGATCCCGATCGACGTCCGCATCGTCTGCGCGACGCACCGCGACATCGACGCGATGGTCGCCAACCAGAGCTTCCGCGAAGACCTCTATTATCGTCTCGCTGAGATCGTCGTGCGCATACCGTCGCTGGCCGAGCGCCCCGGGGACGCCGCGCTGCTGGCCAAGGCCTTCGTCAAGCGCCACGCCGCGCATATGAAGAGCGGGGCGACGACGCTCGCCGCCGATGCGCTGGCCGCAATCGACGCGCATCGTTGGCCGGGGAATGTCCGCGAGCTCGAAAATCGGGTGAAGCGCGCGGTCATCATGGCGGAGGGGACAAAGATCACCGCCGCCGACCTTGATCTCGGCACGCGCGAGGATGCGGCCGCGATCAACCTGCGCCATGTCCGCGAACAGGCCGACCGCAAGGCGATCCGCCACGCATTGGCGCGCAGCGACGGCAATATTTCCGGCACCGCGCGTCTGCTGGGGATCAGCCGGCCGACGCTGTACGATCTGATGCGCGCCTATGACCTCCAGCCGTAGGCGTCGCTGGCGCCGGCGCGGCGCGTCCCGGACATCGCAGGGTAGCCGTCGGCGATTGCTGGGTCCGATCGCTGCCGTCGTGCTGCTGATCGCGGCCGGCCTGGGTGTGCGGGCGCTCCTGCGTCCAACCGCCGTCGAGCGGGACGCGAACACGCTTGTCGCGCGAAGCGATGCCACATTGCGGGCCGGCAATGTCTCCGGCGCGCGGGGGCTCGCCCGTCAAGCGGTCGCGGCCGACGTGTCCTCGGCACCGGCGCATCTGGCCGCGGCCCGCGCAGCCCTGGCGGAAGGCGACGGACTGACCGCGGAGGCCGAGATCGGTCGTGCGGTCGATGCCGGGACGCCGCGCGCGACCACGCGGGCGATGAGCGCCCATGCCCGGCTGTTGCAGAACGACGCGACCGGCGCGCTGGCGATCGCGCAGACCGCGCCCGATGCCGACCGCAGCTATGCCCGCCGGATCGAGGCGTTGGCGCTCGCTGCCAACGGCGACATTGCCGGCGCGCAGATGGTGTGGAACCGCGCGCTGGCCCAAGCGCCCGATGATGCCGCACTCTGGAGTGACATTGCGCGATTCAGCCTAGCCCAAGGAGATCTCGGCCGCGCGCGGCTGGCAGCGGACCGCGCCGTCGCGCTCGATCCGGCCCGTGTCGATGCGCTGCTGGCCCGGGCGCGCGTCGCGCGCTTGCGCGTCGGCTTGGTGACGGCGCTGCCGTGGCAGCGGCGGGCGCTCGCGCGCGATCCGAACAGCTACGCCGCGCTGATCGACCACGCCGCGACGCTGGGCGACGTGGGGCAGGGGCGGGCGATGCTGGCGACGACGCGGCGCGCGCTGGCCGTTCGGCCCGGCGATCCGCAGGCCTTCTACCTGCTCGCCACGCTGGCGGCGCGGACCGGCAAGTTCACGCTTGCCCGCGCGCTGTTCGACCGAGTCGGTGGCGGGTTCGACCGGACGCCGGGCGCGCTGTTGCTCGGAGCCATGCTCGACATCGACGGCGGCGACAACGAACAGGCGGTGGCGCGGCTGCGCAACCTGATCGGCCTGCAACCGATGAACATCCGTGCGCGCCAGTTGCTGGGCGTGGCGTTGCTTCGGCTGGATGCGGCGCAGGAGGCGCTGGCGACGCTGCGGCCGGTCGCGCTGCGCGACGACGCCGATTCCTATACGCTGATCGTATCGGCCCGCGCGTTCGAGCACACCGGAGACCGCGCGACGGCGGCGGGGCTGCTCGACCGCGCCGCGACGCTCGGCGCCGGCCCTGCGCGGCAGTTCGCGGCGGAGGACAGCATCGCGATTACCGCCGCCGCGGCAACGGCCGGCGATGTCACGACCACCGTACCGCTGCTGCGCGCGCTGCTGGACGAACGGCAGACGCAGACCGCGGTGACGGTCGCCGCCCCGCTCGTTCGGTTGAGCGCGATGCGTCCGGCTGCGTGGCTGGCTTACGGCGATGCGCAGTATCTGGCCGGCCGTCGGTCGGCGGCGGCCGGTGCCTACCGCCGCGGTGCTGCCCTGCGCCTCGATGCGCCCGCAATGCTCCGGCTGGCGGCGACCGACGATGTCCGTTCCACGCTCGACCACTATCGCGCGGCCAATCCGGCGGATCCGACCGGCTGGCGGCTTGCGGCGCTCAGCGCCCTTGCCCGACAGGACCCCGCCGCGGCGCGCGGCCCGCTTGAGCGATTGCGCACGCTCTCCGACGGCGGCGATGCGGCGGTGCTGGCGGCGCTGGCGCTGGTCTACGATGGCGAGCAGGCGGTCGCGACGGGTGCCGCGGCGTATCGTCTCGCGCCGGCGAGTGCGCTTACATGCGACGCCTACGGTTGGGCGCTGCTGCGTGCCGGCGATCGGACCCGTGCCGGGCAGTTGCTGCGCAAGGCGGCGATCCTGGCACCGACCAATCCGCAGGTCCGCTGGCACCTGTCGCAACTGCGCGCATAAGACGCTAGGGGCGCAGCGATGACCGAAGCCCTCGACCGCATTGCTGCCGCTCTCGAACGGCTGGCCCCGCCGCCTGTACCCGATGCGGACCTGACCGCGCATCCGGCCTATCTTTGGGACGGCCGTGCGCTCACCGCCGCGCGCAGCTTTGCCGCACTGCCGCTCGATACGCTGACCGGGATCGACCAGCAGAAGGCGGCGTTGGTCAGCAACCTCGGGCGTCTGGCTGCGGGCCATGCCGCGCACGACGTGCTGTTGTGGGGCGCGCGGGGGACCGGAAAGTCTGCGCTGGCCGCCGCCGCCGCCGCGGCGACGGGAGTGGCCTTGGTCGAGGTCGCGACCCACACGCTCGACAGCCTGCCGCGGTTGTTCGCCCGGATGGCGACCAGCCCGCGCGCCTTTGCGGTATTCATCGACGACCTGGGCTTCTCCTCGCCCGACGAGGCGCGCACGCTGCGCTCGCTGCTGGAAGGCGGGGCGGAGGCGCGACCGTCGACCGTCCGGTTGCTCGTAACATCCAACCGCCGCCACCTGGTCGCGCGCGATATCGCGGAGCAGAGCGGAGGCGCGATCAATGGCCTGCCGGCGGCAGGCCATAGCGCCGGAGCCGGCTCGTGGAACGAGCCGCGGGCGATCAACCCGCGCGACGTGGTCGACGACGCACTGGCACTCGCCGACCGCTTCGGCCTCAGCCTCGGCTTCCATGCGATCGACCAGGATACGTATGTCGCGATCGTCGCCGGCTATGCCCGGGCGTACGGCTTGGCGTTCGACCCGCAGGATGCGATCGGCTGGGCGACCCGGCGCGGCAGTCGGTCGGGACGGGTCGCGTGGCAGTACGTCGTGGAGCTGGCCGGCCGCGCGGGGCGCACCCTGCCGCGCTGATTTGATCGCAAGCCGCGGGAGGCGGGGAACGCGACGGTGCGCTATATCGGTGGCATGACGACAGACGACGCCACTGCCTGGGCCGCCTTCGAAGCCCGCGACCGCCGGATGGATGGCCGGGTGATCGTCGCGGTCACCACAACCGGCATTTATTGCAAGCCGTCCTGCCCGGCCCGCCGCCCGTTGCGCGAGAACGTCCGTTTCTTCCCCGATCCCGCCGCCGCTCGTGACGCGGGATATCGCGCGTGCCGGCGTTGCACACCCGACGTGGTCGGCCGCGATGCCGAAGCCGTCACCCGCGCCGTCGCGCTGATCGAAGCGGCGGACGCGGGCATCGCGCTTGACGCACTCGCTACGGCGGTCGGCTATGCGCCCCACCATTTCCACCGGCTGTTCAAGCGCGCGACCGGCGTCACCCCCGCCGCCTATGCCCGCGCCATCAGGGCCGATCGCGCGGCGACTGCGCTGTCGAGCGGCGACAGCGTCACAGCGGCGATCTACGACGCGGGCTATACCGCCCCCAGCCGCTTCTACGCGACCACAGCCGATCGCCTGGGCATGACCCCATCGGCGTGGAAGCGCGGCGGGGCGGGCGTGACGATCCGCTGGACGGTGGCGGCGACCAGCCTTGGCCCGCTCCTGATCGCCGCGACCGACAAGGGCCTGTGTCGCGTCGCCTTCGATGAGGACGAGGCACTTCTCTGCGCGCGCTTTCCGAACGCGCAGATCGTCCGGGGCGGCGGGGCGCTCGACAAGTTAGCCGTGCGGGTCGTGGCCGAGGTCGAGAGCCCCGGACGGCACACCGACCTGCCCGTCGATGTCCGGGGCACGGCGTTCCAGGAAGCCGTGTGGCAGGCATTGCGCGCGATACCGAAGGGCGAGACGCGCAATTATGCCCAGATCGCGGCGGCTGCGGGTTCACCCAGTGCGGTCCGCGCGGTCGGGACGGCGTGCGGCGCGAACAGCGTTGCGGTGGTCATCCCGTGCCACCGCGTGACGCGGTCGGACGGCGACATCGGCGGCTATGCCTATGGCCCGGAGCGCAAGCGCGCGTTGCTGGCGCGCGAGACGTAGCGCGCCGGCGCAGGGCGACCTAGGCCGGCCAGACCTGCACGCGCTGTTCGCAGAACACCGCGGCGCCATAGCTGGTCAGGAACGAAACGTCGGCGGCATCTCGGCCCACGCCGATCTTGGCCATCTCGCCCGCCACCGCCATGCCGGTCGGGTCGACCAGATGCCACGCTCCGCCCAGGAACACTTCCGCCACCGCGTGGAAATCCTGCGGATCGACGCCAAGTGCATAGACGCTCGCGATCCGCGCCGGGATGCCGGCCGCGCGCGCCAGCGTGATGAGGACATGGGCATAGTCGCGACAGACGCCCTGGCGCTGGACGAAGCTTTCCAGCGCGGTCGTCGCCGATGTGCTGGCGCCGGGGCTGTAGGTGAATTTCTCCTCGATCCAGTCGCGGATCGCCGCGATCTTCGTGCCGCCGGTCAGTTCGTCGAATTCCGACGTCACGAAATCCTCGAACAGGTCCGACGGGCAGTAACGTGAGGCCATCAGATACTGGACCGTCTCGCCCGGCAGCTTGTGGAAGGGGACCGCGGGCAGGGTGGAGATATCCGCCAGCATCCGTTCGACCCGCACCGTCGCGCGGTACTCGACCGCCATCCGCCCGACGACGCGCAGCCAGATCCGCTCGCCGATCGCATCCTGCGCGGGCACACGCGCGAAATGCTCGCTGTGCGATACGTCCAGATGCGCCGCAATGATGGTCTGTTCGGGGATCGCCGCCGCTTCGATCTGAAGCAGCACGTCGCTCGGCTCGGCGAAGTCGTAGGTGAAGGCGGCGTGGATATGGATCGTCATGGGGCGCCCAACGGCTAACTCTCGAAAAGGGGTGCAAGCGCCTGACCGCAAAAGGGAAAGGCGGCGTCGATGGCGGTCGTGCGGAACCGGTCAGGTGGTGCCGGTCACTCCGCCGGTTTGCAGGAATAGACCAGTTTTTCATTGGGCACCGCGGGCAGCGCGGCGCGGATCGCGGATTGCTGGCCCGACAGGTTGGCGCGGGCCGCCGCATCGCTGGTGCAGGCCTTTATCTCCACGCCCTGCCGCAAGCGCCGCGCCTCGGTCATCCGCGCGTCGTCCAGAAAATAGCGCGTCTGGGTGTAGATGCGCGTGCTCGGCCGATAATCGAGGATCGACACCGTCGCCTCGCCGTCGGGGACCAGCACGCGGCTCCAGCCGCCGCGGCCGTCCTCGGCATATTGCGTCCGCCCGTTCATGCACCCGTCGCCGCCCCAGGCGAGCGTCGTCGGCTCCGGCGTGGAGACGGTGACCCGGCTGCGCTCGGGGACGAAGGCACAGGTGAGCGGGCCGATCGCATCGCTCGTCCGCGCGTCGCTGCGCCCCGACGCCGACACGGCATCCGCATCGAAGTCGGGCCGCAGCCCGAACAGTGCGATCGCCGCGATCATCAGTACGCCGCCGCCGGCCGCTGCATAGCGCCAGCGCGGGTCGCTGCGCGAGGCGAGCAATCCGGCCGCGCCGATTGCCAGCGCGCCGAAGACCAGCGCGACCGCGGCGCCCGCCATGAAATTCTCGCGACGGACGGCATTTGCCGCGCGTGCCTGCACCAGCGCGTCGGCGCGCGCCTCCCGCGCTCTTTCCGTCGCTTCGCGTGCTTGGGCGTCGCTGGCGGAGCGGGCGGTCTCGTCCGCGGCACGGTCCGCGGCCAGGCGCTCCTCCATCGTCTGGCACGGCGTGGCGACGCTGGCGAAGGGCTGCTTGGCCCCGCGCAGGAAAGCGGCGACCTCCGCATAGGCAATCGCGAAGGCGAAGCTCGCATCGCCCTCGTCGCCGCGGGTCAGCGCGGAGTTCACGCCCAGCACCCGACCGCAGCGATCGAGCAGCGGTCCGCCCGAATTGCCGCGCGCGATACTGGCGGTGTGCAGCAGCATCTCGGTCCCCATCAGGCTACGGCGGCCGGAAAACACGCCCTGGCTGCGCACCGGCGACGTCGGCGTGATGAAGTCCGCCGACGACCGCGCCGTCGCCAGGTCGACATTGCCCGGATAGCCGAGCGCATACAGCGTCTCCCCCTCGTTGGCCGGGCCGGAGTAGAAGGCGAGCGGCGACAGGCGGAGGCCCGCCACTTCGATCAGCGCCAGGTCGCGTTCGGGATCGATCGCGACCAGCTTGCCCTGCACCGACTTGTCGCCTTGGGACGGCACCACGCCGATGACGACATTGCCCGGATAGCGCGCGGCGAGTTCGACGACGTGCGCGTTGGTCAGGATCCGCGTCGGCGACACGGCAAGCCCCGAGCCATGGCCGAACCCGACGACTTCGTCGTCTGCCACGGCGATCGTCACGATCCGTACGACACCGCGCCCGGCCGCCGAGATATCGTCGGCGAGTGCCGGGGTGGAAAAGGTGAAAAGCGCGAGAAAGGCGAGGATCAGCCGCATGGGCGGTGCCTAGCGCAAGCCCTACGCCTAGGGAATGGCTTCCGCTGTGGCGACGGGATTTCAGATTTTACGTAAATTGTGAAAGTCATCGTTAACGGCCGCTTTGCTATCGGGATCGATATGTCCCGATCCACCTTCCCCGGCGCCGCCATGGGCCAGCTGATTGCGGTTGCGCTGGTCATCGTCGCCATCGCCCTGTGGCCGCCGCAGCGCGGCGCGATGCTGATGATTCCGCTGACCGGCCACGCCGCCGATGCGATCAACGTCGCGCTGACCGGCCGGGCGGGGGTGCTGGCAGCCGGGCCGTTTCCGGGATCGATGATCGTCATGGGCGACCGCACGGCGCTCGGTCGGGCGGCTCTCCACCGCGGTATCCTGCTGCTGGCGGCGCCGGGTGCGCTGTGCAACGCCGGTGGAGCGGACGGGGTGCCGTCATGAACGAAAGGGACACGCTGGCAGCGGTGCCTGCGACGCTGGACCGGGTCCGCGCCAAGGGCATTCGCGCCTGGGCGCTGACCGGCTGGATCGCGCTGCTCGCGCTGATCATCCATGATATCGCCTCCGACACTGCGACGCCGCTGCCGCTATTGCTGGCGATCGGGATCGTCATCAACGTCCTGCCGACCGTGATGGCACTTCGCCATCGTCATGATGCCGAGGCCCGCCTGGTGATGGGGGCGCTGGCCGCCGTCCTGCCGGCGGTCGCTGTGTTCCAGCTGCAGGGCCACGCCTGGCAGATGGACGCGCACATGTTCTTCTTCGTCGCGATGGCGGCGCTGGTCGTGCTCGGCGACTGGCGGCCGATCGCGGTGGCGACCGTCCTGACCGCGCTCCACCACCTCGTCCTCGCCTTTCTGGCGCCGGGTTGGGTGTTCGCCGGTGCCGGCGATCTCGGCCGGGTCATGTTTCACGCCGTAGCGGTCCTGCTGCAGTTTGGCGTCCTGGCGATGGTCACGGTCCGTCTCGAGCGACTGCTCGGCGCGCAGGACCGCGCCATTGCTCGCGCGCGACGATTGACGACGACGGCACGCGACGAACGCGAACGGGCCGAACAGGCGCTCGGCAAGGCACATGAGGCCGAGGCGGTCGCAGCGAGCGAACGTACTGCGCGCGCCGCGGCGTCTGCCCGTGCGGCCGGCGAGCGCCGTGGCGAACTGGTGACGCTCGCCAACGAATTCGATCATTCGGTCACATCGGTGGTCAAGGCGATCGGCGTCGCGACCGAGCAGCTGGAGGCGTCGGCGATGCGGCTGGGCGATAGCACGCGCCATACCGATGCGGCGGTCTGCGAAGTGACCGCGGGTGCCGCGCGCGCGGCCGACGAGATCACGCTGGTCACCGGCGCCATCCAAGATCTGTCGCAATCGATCCGCACGATCGCGCTGGCCGCCGCCGACCAGTCAAGCCTGACGACCGCCGCGAGCGGCGAGGCCGAATCGAGCGTGCGGACGATCGCGCATCTGGAGCATCAGGCCGACCAGATCGAAAGCCTGGTCGACGCCATCCGCGAGATCGCCGGCAAGACCAATCTGCTGGCACTCAACGCGACGATCGAGGCGGCCCGGGCGGGCGAGGCGGGCCGCGGCTTCACCGTCGTGGCGGGCGAAGTGAAGACGCTGGCCACCGACACCGCACGAATCAGCGACACGATCAGCGGATTGCTCGCCGGCATTCGCGTCGGCGTCGCGGATTCCGCCGCGACCCTGCGCGGGGTCAACGACGCGATCGGCCAGGTCGCCTGCGCCGCCGGCGGCATCGCGACCGCGGTCGAGGATCACCGCGCGACCGCAAACGATGTCCACGTCTCCGCCGACCGCGCGATGCGGTCCGCCAACGACATCGAACTCAGGATCGGCGCTGTTGCCGAAGCGACGGGCGTTGCTTCGACGCTGTGCGCCAGCCTGCGCAGCAGCGCCGCCGAACTGAGCGCCACCGCCCGCCAACTCCGCACCTCGACCGACCTGTTCGTCGGCTTTCTGGACGACGACCAGGGACTGGCCGCCTGACCGTCCGGCGACTTACAGGAAATTATACGGGTCTACGTCGACTGCAACCCGTACCTTTGCACCCCAATCGAGTGCGCCCAGCCAGTCGCGGATGATGTCCTGTACGTCCAGGCTGCGGGTTGCGTGGACCAGCAGCCGGTATCGGTGGCGGCCGCGCAGCATGGCGAGCGGGGCAGGGGCGGGGCCGAACACGTTCATGCCCTCCACCTGCGGCGCGGTGCGGCCGATGGTGCGCGCGGTCGCTTCCGCTTCGCCCTTGTCCTCGCTCGACACGACGATCGCGGCGAAACGGCCGAACGGGGGCGCTTCGGCATCGCGGCGGTTCTCGGTCTCCGCGGCATAGAAGCTTTCGGCGTCGCCGCTGACCAGCGCCGCGATCACGCGGGCGCTTGGGGCATGAGTCTGGATCAGCACCTTGCCCGGCTTGGCTCCACGACCCGCGCGCCCAGCGACCTGCATGATCTGCTGGAAGGTGCGCTCGGCCGCACGCAGGTCACCGCCCTCCAGCCCCAGGTCGGCATCGATCACCCCGACCAGCGTCAGGTTGGGGAAGTGATACCCCTTCGTCACCAGCTGCGTACCAACGACGATGTCGATGTCGCCGGCCTCCATCCGTCCGACGAATTCCGCGGCCTTGGCGGGTGACCAGATGGTGTCGCTGGTCACGACCGCGACCTTCGCTTCCGGATAGAGCGCCGTTACTTCGTCCGCGATCCGTTCGACACCGGGGCCGCAGGCGACCAGCGAATCCTCGTCCTTGCACTCCGGACATGCCTTGGGTGTCGGATAGGCGTGGCCGCAGTGATGGCACGACAGGCGATGGATCAGCCGGTGCTCGACCATCCATGCGGTGCAATTGGGGCATTGGAAACGGTGCCCGCACGTCCGGCATAGCGTCAGCGGGGCATAGCCGCGGCGGTTGAGGAACAACAACGCCTGTTCGCCGCGCGCCAGCGTCGCATCGATCGCGCTCACCAGCCGCGGGGCGATCCACCTGCCCTTGGGCGGCGGTTCGGCCAGCAGGTCGATCGGTTCGATCTTCGGCATCTGCGCGGCACCGTAGCGGCCCGGCAGCTTCAGTTCGCGGTAGCGCCCCGCCTCGACCTGCGCGCGCGTCTCGATCGCGGGGGTCGCGCTCGCCAGCACCACTGGGCAGCCTTCGAACCGCCCGCGCATCACCGCGACGTCGCGCGCATGGTAATGAACGCCGTCTTCCTGCTTGAAGCTCGTCTCGTGTGCCTCGTCGACCACGATTACGCCCAGGTTGGCATAGGGCAGGAACAGCGCCGATCGCGCGCCGATCGTCACCTTCGCCTGGCCCGTCGCGATGCCCCGCCAGGCACGGCGTCGCTGCGATGCCCTGAGGCCCGAATGCCACGCGACCGGCTCGACCCCGAAGCGCGCGTGGAACCGCTTGAGGAACGGCTCGGTCAGCGCGATTTCGGGGAGCAGGACCAACGATTGCTGTCCCCGCCGGATCGCCTCCGCCACGGCTTCCAGATAGACTTCGGTCTTGCCAGATCCGGTGACGCCGTCGAGCAGGAACGGCTCGAACTCGCCCGCCGCGACCGACCCCTGCAGGATGCCCGCGGCATAGGCCTGGTCGGTCGAGAGCACCGGCGCGCCGAAATCAGGGTCGGGTTCGGGGAAGGGGGAATCGAGATCGACCTCGACGCCCTCGATAGCGCCGGCCTTGACGAGCCCGCGGATCACGCCGTCGCTGACATCGGCGATCGTCGCCAGTTCGCGCACCAGCCCCTGCCGGTCGCCGATCCGCTCCAGCGCCTGGGCGCGCTGCGGGGTCAGGCGGTCGGGGACGTGCCCCGTCGCGCGATATTCGACGATCAGCTTGGTCCCTTCGAGCGCGGAGGACGACGGCATCGTCATCCTCAGCACCGCGGCAAGGGGGGCCAAATAATAGTCCGCGGTCCATTCGACCAACCGCCGGAGCGGGGTGGGCAGGGGGGGCACATCGGCCACGCCCAGCAGGTTGCGCAGGCGGTTGTCGCCGACATGTTCAGACTTCAGCCGATCGGCATCCCAGGCAACGCCCAGCAGCTGGCGCGGACCCAGCGGCGCGACGACGATCGATCCCGGCTCGACATGCATCCCCTGCGGTACGCGGTAGTCGAGCGGACCGAGAGCCGAATTCATCACGATTACGCGGGCGCGGGAGGACATGGCACCCATATCGGGATTCCGGGCGACTCGGGGAAGGGCTTCGTTGTATCCTAGGCGCAATTCCCCGTGGTCCCGCTCGGTCGGGAACATGGATCGGCCTGGGGGATAGTCATGACCATCACCGAAACCGCCCGCCTCACCCTTCGCGAGATCGTCGCCAGCGATGCCGCGTTCATCCACGCGCTGCTGACCGATCCCGATTTCGTCGCGATGATCGGCAGTCGCGGGGTCGAGACGCTGGCCGACGCCGAACGCGCGGTCCAGGAGAAGTATCGGGCCGGTTATGCCCAACATGGCTTCGGCATGTGGCTGGTCGAGCGCACGGCGGATGGGGAGAAGCTCGGCATGGCGGGGCTCGTGCGGCGCGACGGGCTGGATCACGTCGATGTCGGCTATGCCTTTCTGCCTGCCGCCCGCGGCGCCGGCTATGCGACGGAGGCGGTTCGCGCCGTCCTCGACTGGGCCGCGGCACGGGGCATCGCGCCGGTGGTGGCGATCGTGAACCAGGAGAACGCGCCGTCACGCGCGATTCTGGGGCGGGTCGGCATGGTCCCCGACCGGACGCTGCGACTGCCCGGCGCCGACCGCGATGTGTTGCTCTATGTACCCGCGTCCGAAACGGATATGCCGGCGGCATGATGTTTACCGCTCTCCTGCTCGCCCAGGCCGTCGCCGCGCCCGCCGCGGCTCCCGCTCCCGTCTGCCCCGCCGCTCCGCCGGCGCTGCCAGCCGATCTCGGCGGCTGGCGATCGACCGGCGCCGATCTCGCATCGGGCAAGGCGGTGTCGGTGCCAACGATGGATCCCGCAACCCTCCGCCTGGCCGGCGTTCCGCTGCCGAAGCAGCCGGGGCGCATGGCGATCCAGACGGTCCGCATCACGACCGCCGGCACCTATGGCATCGCTCTGGACCAGAAGGGCTGGATCGACCTCTATCGCCTTGGCACGATGACCGCGCTCCCATCCGCGCGGCATGGCCATGGTCCCGACTGCTCGGGCATCCGCAAGATCGTGCGCTACGACCTGACACCGGGCCAGTATCGCGTGGTCGTCGGCGGCATGGCCGCGCTGACCGCACGGATGATGCTGGTCAGGTAAAGCGGCGTCGGGGCGCAACTTTACGCCCGGTCGATCATTGCATGACCGGGCGTGGGGGAAACAGGAGGAGAGTTCCCCGATGCGTACCCTTGTTCTCGGAATCGTCGCGGCCGGCGCCGCGCTTGGCGGCTGCTCGCAATATGGCAGCGACTACGGCGTCGACCCGCGCTATCGCGGCTATGCCAGCTACGACTACGACCGGCCCGATCCGTCGTACAACGGCTATTACGCCGACCGCTATTACGTCGACAACGCACGCTATCGCGAGCGTCGTCTGAATTCGAATGATCGCGTCTACGTCGGTAACGATGGCCGTTACTACTGCCGTCGCGGTGACGGTACGACCGGTCTGGTCGTCGGTGGCCTGGTCGGCGGCGCGCTGGGTGCGGCGATTTCGCCAGGCGGCAGCGGCCTGCTGGGCGCTCTTATCGGTGGCGCGGCGGGTGCCGCAGGCGGCGAGGCGATCGATCGCCGCAACGTGCGCTGCCGCTAACCGAGACACGGTCTCACTATCGGATCGGGGCCGCTGCGACATGATCGCCGCGGCCCTTTTCTTGTAACCACACTGGTTTATCAAGGCTGTCAAAGTTGGAGTTTTGCGGTTAGATGATCCGCCCTCTGAACACAGGAGGGCCATATGGACATCGACCAGTTGATCGACGCGGTGATCGATCGCGAGGGCGGATATAGCGATCACCCCGCCGACCTCGGCGGGCCGACGCGCTGGGGCGTGACCCAGGCGGTCGCCGCCAGGCACGGCTACGCTGGCGACATGCGCCGTTTCCCGCGCCCCTCGGCCGTCGCGATCTACCGCCGCCTGTATTGGCAACACCCCGGGTTCGACCGGATCGCCGACCTGGCGCCGATGCTGGGCGGCGAACTGTTCGACACCGGGGTCAACATGGGACCCGCTGTCGCCGCCGGTTTCCTGCAACGTGCGCTTAACGCGCTGAATCGCGGCGCTCGCGACTTCCCCGACATCGCCACCGACGGCCGGATCGGGCCGGGGACGCTCGCGGCGCTCGACACGTTCCTGCGCGTGCGCGGCGCATCGGGGGAAGGTGTGCTGCTGAAGGCGATCGATGCGCTGCAGGGCGAACGCTACCTCCACCTCGCCGAGCGGCGCCCGGCCAACGAAGCCTTTCTCTACGGCTGGCTGGCGAACCGGATCGGTTAGAATGTAGCAGCTCTCAACTTTCTAAACTTAGCAGTATCGAAAGGACGTTACATGGGCATCGTCGAAGGTATCATCGGCCCGGTCGCAAAGTTGCTCGACAACATTATCCCCGACCCCAAGGCGCGGGACGCGGCCAAGCTGGAATTGCTGCGATTGCAGGGCACGCAGGACATGGAACGGACGAAGGCGCAGATGGCGGCGATCGTCGCCGATGCGCAATCGGCCGATCCGTGGACCAGCCGGGCCCGACCCAGCTTCCTGTACGTCATGTACGCGCTGCTGCTGTGGGCGATCCCGATGGGCCTGATCTCGGCGGTGCGGCCGGACATGGCGGCGGCGATCGCGAAGGGCATGAATGCGTATCTGAACGGCCTGCCGGAGCCGCTCTACGCTCTCTTCGGGACGGGGTATCTGGGATATACGGTTGCCAGGGAATGGGGGAAGGCGCGGGCGCCCAGCGATTTGCGGTAGCGAATCGCGGAGTCGCCACGGCGGGCAGCGGGGTCGGCGCAGCCGGCTCCGTCTGACGGCTAGGCGGGGGGCTCTTGTCCCTTGCTCGAACCGCCCCCAAATGCCGCCGCATGAGCAAGACACCGGTGTGGCACGGCACCACGATCCTATCCGTGCGCAGGGGGGGCAAGGTCGTCGTCATCGGCGATGGCCAGGTCAGCCAGGGCCAGACGGTCATGAAACCCAACGCCCGCAAGGTCCGCCCGCTGGGTGACGGCAAGGTCATTGCCGGCTTCGCCGGCGCGACCGCTGACGCCTTCACGCTGTTCGAGCGGCTGGAGGCGAAGCTGGAACGCCACCAGGGCCAGCTGCTGCGCGCCGCGGTGGAACTCGCCAAGGATTGGCGGACCGACAAGTTCCTCCGCAACCTTGAAGCGATGCTGATCGTCGCCGACAAGGATGTGACGCTGGTCGTGACCGGCAACGGCGACGTGCTGGAGCCGGAGGCCGGCATCGCCGCGATCGGCTCCGGCGGCAATTTCGCACTCGCCGCCGCCCGCGCACTGGCGGATTACGAGGCGGATGCCGAGACGCTGGCGAAGAAGGCGATGAAGATCGCCGCCGACCTGTGTGTCTACACCAACGATCGCACGACGATCGAAGTGCTGGACAGCACCTCCTGATTTGCAGCCCGTTTCCGCCGACGGTTGGAACAGGCCTTTGAAGAAGTGACAATGAACGACGCCCTCACCCCCAAGACCATCGTCCGCGCACTCGACGAGCACATCATCGGCCAAGCCGACGCCAAGCGGGCAGTCGCCGTCGCGATGCGCAACCGCTGGCGCCGCCAGCAGCTTGCGCCCGACCTGCGTGACGAAGTCAGCCCGAAGAACATCCTGATGATCGGGCCGACCGGCTGCGGCAAGACCGAGATTAGCCGGCGTCTGGCCAAACTCGCCGACGCGCCGTTCGTAAAGGTCGAGGCGACCAAGTTCACCGAGGTCGGCTACGTCGGCCGCGACGTCGAACAGATCGCCCGCGACCTGGTTGAGGAAGCGATCCGGCTGGAAAAGGAACGCCGCCGCCTGTCGGTAAAGGACAAGGCAGAGGCCGCGGCGATGACGCGACTGCTCGATGCGCTGACCGGCAAGGATTCGAGCGCGGCAACGCGCGAGGCCTTTCGCCAGCGCCTGAATGACGGCCATCTCGATAACACGGAAGTCGAGATCGAGCTGGAAGCGACGCCGTTGACCCCGTTCGAGGTTCCGGGCGGTGCGCCGCAGATGATCAACCTTGGCGAGATGATGAAGAGCTTCGGCGGGCCGCAGTTGAAGCGTCGCAAACTGAACGTCCACGCCGCCTGGGCGAAACTGGTCGAGGAAGAGGCTGACAAGCGCCTGGATCAGGACGACGTCAGCCGCGTCGCGCTGGCGGATGCCGAAGCCAACGGGATCGTGTTCCTGGACGAGATCGACAAGATCGCCGTCAGCGATGTCCGCGGCGGATCGGTCAGCCGCGAGGGCGTCCAGCGCGATCTGCTGCCGTTGATCGAGGGGACGACCGTCGCGACCAAATACGGTCCGATGAAGACCGACCACATCCTGTTCATCGCCAGTGGCGCCTTCCACGTCGCCAAACCGAGCGACCTGCTGCCCGAGCTTCAGGGTCGCCTGCCGATCCGCGTCGAGCTGAAGGGGCTGACCGAGGAGGATTTCGTCGCGATCCTCAGCGACACCAAGTCGTCGCTGCCCGAGCAGTACAAGGCGCTGATCGGGACGGAAGGCGTCACGATCGACTTCACCGCCGATGGTATCCGCGCGGTGGCCAGGATTGCGGCGGAAGTGAACGGCGAGGTCGAGAATATCGGCGCGCGGCGCTTGCAGACAGTGATGGAAAAGCTGCTTGAGGAAGTGAGCTTCGACGCCGAGGACCGTGGCGGATCGACGCTGACGATCGATGCGGCTTATGTCGACGCGCAGCTGGCGAGTATCGCGCGGAACACGGATCTAAGCCGCTACGTGCTGTAGAGCCGCAGCGTTACCGCGCGCGACTATAGGGTACGAAATCGCCGAACCGGCAGTAGGGGCCTGGGATGCTCGCCCCGCGGGGAACCGTGCGGAAGCGGTCGTTGCGACACAGGTTGCCGCCGTAGATTTCGGTGATGAGCAGCGGGTCGCCGCCGAGAGACGGGCAACCGCCCTCCGCCCGGGTGACGAACAGCCGGCCGCCCTGGCGATACACCAGCGTCTCGCCGATAATCCGCGGTGCCTCCAGGCTGGAGGCGTTGATGCACCGCTGTGGCGCACCCGCCGTCCGACCCTTCAGCGCGTCGGCCAACTCGGCGGCGTCGCTGTGTCCGCCGGCCGCCGACGCCGCGCACCCCGCCAGCGCCAGTAACGGCAGGACCAGCCCGCTCCTCATCGCCGATCGCGGGTGTAGGGCACGAAGTCGCCGAACGCGCAGGCGCCAGACGGGAAACCCGCGGTGCGATCGACCGTGCGGACGATGTCACCGCGACAGAACTGGCTGCCGAACGTCTGGGTGACGATAATGTCGTCGCGCTTCAGGCCGAAGCAGCCGCCGGTGGTCTGGTTGCGATAGCGTCGCGCGCCGTCGTCATAGACGAGCGTGTCGCCATAGATCTTCACATTCGCGTTGCGCGTTTGGATGCAGCTTTGCGGCGCGCCCGGGCTCCATCCGGCGAGATCTCGTTCAAGTCGTGCGATGTCGCGCGACTGTTCGGCATCGGCGCGGGCTGTCTGCTGCGGCGTGGCGGCACATCCCGCAGTCAGCGCGAGGGCAGCGAGGGGCAGGATGATACGCATCGTCAAATCCTCCGTCTGAGGAAACGATAACGCATCAGCCGCGAAATGCATCCTTGCCCGCGCGTCGCTCGGCGAATTCCTGCACGTCGCGGGCCCGCAGGAACGGGTTGGTCGCCCGCTCCAGCCCGATCGTGGTCGGCAGCGTTGCGCCGCCGGCGTCGCGCAAACGCTCGACCTCGGTCATCCGTGCCCGGAGCGCCGCGTTGCCGGGCTCGACGGTCAGGGCGAAACGACCGTTCGACAGCGTATATTCATGGGCGCCGTAGACGACCGTCTCGTCCGGCATCGCGGCGAAGCGCGCCATGTTGGCGAACATCTGAGCCGCTGACCCTTCGAACAGCCGTCCGCAGCCCATCGCGAACAACGTGTCGCCGCTGAACATCAGGTGGTCGTCGGCAAAGTGGAAGACGATGTGCCCGGCGGTGTGGCCGGGCGTCTCCAGCACGGTCGCGACACGGTCGCCGATCCGCACGGTGTCGCCTTCGCCGACGCCGTGATCGAGCGTCGCGATCTTCGCGCGCTCTGCCTCGGGGCCGGTGACCGCGCAGCCGTAGCGCGCGATCAGCTCGGCATTGCCGCCGGTATGGTCGGGGTGCCAGTGGGTCGTCCAGATCGCAGCCGCCCGCCAGCCACGTGCATCGAGCGCGGCGATAACGGGTGCCGCCTCGCCGGGATCGACCGCCACCGTCGTGTCGGTAGCAGCGTCGTGGATCAGCCAGACGTAATTGTCGCTCAGCGCAGCGACCCGGACGACTTCTAGCATCAGCCTACCATTCGCCGACGTTGGGCATCGACGTCCACGGCTCGGCGGGCTCCAGTTCGCCCTTCTGCAAGAGTTCGATCGAGATGTTGTCGGGGGTGCGGACAAAGGCCATGTGACCGTCGCGCGGCGGGCGATTGATCGTGTAGCCGGCGTCGATCAGCCGCTGGCATGTGTCGTAGATATCATCGACGCGGTAGGCCAGGTGCCCGAAGTTGCGCCCGCCGGTATATTCCTCTGACGCCGAACCGTCCTCGGCCGGCCAGTTGTAGGTCAGCTCGACCTCCGCCTTGGCGCGTTCGCCCGGCGCATTCATGTCTTCGTCGGCGGCGAGGAAGATAAGCGTGAAGCGGCCCTTCTCGCTTTCCAGGCGCCGGACTTCCTTCAGGCCCAGCACATCGAAGAAGCGGATTGTCGCATCCGGGTCGGTGACGCGGATCATGGTATGGAGGTAATGCATCGGCAGCCTTCTATCGTTTTAGGCGAATGACGCTGCTCGAACGGTCGGGACGGCTTCCGGCTCCGCCAAGTTCTACTTGGCCGTCCCGAACTGCGCCAGTGCCGCCGTGGCTGACGCGGCGACCGCCCCCTGGCCGATCTGCGCGGCCGTCGTCCAGCCGCTGCGGGCGCCGGCCTCGTCCCCCGACAGCGCGGCGATGTTGCCGGCTTCAAGCTGGACCGACGCATCGTCGCTGGCACGGTCCAGAGCCTTGGCGATGTCGGTGCGCGCGCGGGGCAGGTCGTTCATCCGCCGCGCGAGCGTCGCCGAGAGGAGCCATGCCAGCGGGTCGTCGGCGGCGTGGAGCAGCGCCGCGTCGATGTCCTTGCGGGCGGCCACGGTATCGCCAGCCGCGACCAGCGCGCGGGCGCGGTCGAGATGCGCTTCGCCCAGCGCGAGGCCGGTCAGGCCGCTGCCGGCCAGCGCCGTGTCGAGCGCTGTCTTCGCCTTGACCGGATCACCTGCGACCAGCCAGGCATTGCCCGCCTGCGCCCAGAAACTCGCCGCACGCGCGTCCTTGGCATCGGCCGCGCCGCGTGCCGATTCGGTGAACGCCAGCGCCGCAGGGGCGGATCGCTTGAGGCCGGTATAGGCACGCCCCAGGCACTGCTGCGCACGAAAGCCGCCGCCTGCCAGCACCCAGCGCGACGCCTCGGTCTGCGCTGCGGCCGGATCGCCGACCGCGAGATCGACGCAGCGCTGCATCCGCGCATCCTGCGAATCGGTCAGCGCGGGCGTCACCGCGGTCTGGAGGGCAAGGGCAAGCAGGATCATGGCGTCAGCATTTCGATCGTGCTGAGCAGCGTGCCGATATCGGCATCGCGCGACAGCCGGTGGTCGCCGTCCTTGACCAGGATGGTCTGCACGTCGGCTGAACGGATCGTGCGGGCGAGTTGCAGGCTCAGCTCCCATGGCACGTCCTCGTCCCGCTGACCGTGGATCAGCCGCACCGGGCAATCGATCGGAATGTTCGGCCACATCACGCGCAGGCTCTCACCCGACTGCCAGAAGGCGCGGGTCGTGACGGTCGGCCGGTCCGAATAGGGCGAGGGCTGTTCGAGGCGTCCGGTGCGCGCCAGCGTCGATTTCTCGTCGTCGCTGAATCCCCAGCTCGTGAAGTCGGGCGCGGCGGCGACACCGACGATGCTGGCGATACGATCGGGCCGGGCCAGCGCGACCAGCAGCATGATCCACCCGCCCATCGACGATCCGACCAGCGTGACGGGCCCATCGATCAGGTGATCCAGTACGGCGAGCGCGTCGTCGCGCCACAGCTCCAGCGTGCCATCCTCGAACGTGCCGGGGCTGGCGCCACAGCCTGAATAGTCGAAGCGTACACAGGCACGGCCGTGCGCCTTTGCCCAGGCCTCGATCGCCAGCGCCTTCGTCCCGGTCATGTCGCTGGCATAGCCGGGCAGGAACATCAGGGTCGGCCCGCGGCCGGGGGTGTGGTGATAGGCGAGGGGACGATCGGACATGGGCGTGTGCGCTACGCCCGATGCGATCAGAACGCCAGTTCGCTGCGCTCGACCGCGGGATCGTCAGTGCAGATGCGGCGCAGCGCGGTCCATTCGGCTGCGGTCAGCGCCGGCCGGTCGTCGCGATGCGTCGCGGCCGCGCGCTCGAACCGCCGGCGGCGCTCGGTCGAGAGCGGATGGCTGGACAGATAGCCGAACGCAAGCTGCGGCATTCTGTCCTCGATCGTCGCCAGCCGCGCGAAGAACCGGGCGGTCGGCAGGGGCGAGATGCGCGCCCGACCCAGCGTCAGGATGGCGTAGGCATCCGCGGCGCTTTCCGCCTCGCGCGAGTAGCGTGCCGCGATCAGCGTGCCGAGCGTGTTGCCGACGTCGCCGGTAAAGCTCGCCAGCACGACGCCGATCCCCGCCTGCCGCGCCATCGCCGCCAGCACGTCGCGGTTATGGACATGGCCGATCTCGTGCGCGAGCACGCCGGCGACCTCGTCGGCCGACCGCGCTTCGGTCAGCAGTTTTTCAAAGATGACGATCCGCCCGCCGGGCAGGGCGGCTGCGTTGACGACGGGGACGGCGGTCACGCTGACCTGCAAATCGTCGGTGTCGGGCGACAGACGCCGGACGAGGCCGTCGAGTGCGGCGCGTCCCGCCGGGGCCCGGCACAGCCGCGTGCCGAAATCGCCGACCATCGCGTCGCCAAGCCGGCGCTCCCACGCCATCGGCACCGCGCGTGCGACCCACGCCGGTGCGGCAAGGCCGATCGCGACCACGCCGACAGCAACGATCGCACACGCTGCGGCCGCCTTCCACAGCCCGACCGCATCGATCCAGCGGCCGTATTGCCCGTTCTTGGGCAGACGCGCGGCCAGGTCGGCAGGCACGTCGCCCTCCAGCGTCAGCCGCCAGCCAGGGCGATCGGGCCGCCCGAGCAGCCAGCGCGTCCGGTTGCGGTCGCGGGTCGCCAGCAGCGCCCACGGGATCGGCCCTTCGGTCCAATCGCCGTCCGACAGCCAGAGTCCGGCATCGTCGGCGCGGACGTGCGGCTCGCGTGGCCGCGCGGTCACACCATCGTAATGCCGGGCTTGCATCGGTCAGATCGCTCCGATGTCGAATGCGTCGAGCAGGCCTTCGCCTTGGCCCGGACGGGCCGTGGTCGACACGGTCAGCGTGTCGAGGTCGATCTGGCCATAGGCTTCCAAGTGCCCGATGAAAAACGCCCAGTGGCGGTAACCGAGGAAGATCGCACCGATCCCGAGCGTGCAGACGACCAGCGCGACGTCGCCCGCGTAGAGCTTCAGCCAATCCTTGGTGCGCGCATCGAACCCGAAATCGAGATGGCTGATCGTCATGTGGCTGACGCATTCGCGAAAGAACGCGGCGTAGAACATGATCGGAAAGATCACGAAGACCAGCAGGTAGAAGATCGGCAGGATCATCAGCAGGATCTGCAACGGCGATTGCGGCACCAGCGCCTGAACCGCGTTAGCCGTCAGGAAGCCGAAGGCCGCAAAGCCGATCAGCGCGGCGATCGCCAGACCGATGCACAGGAACAGGCGGCGGAACAGCGGCGTCGGGCTGGCGCCGGAGGTGAACGGATGCGGGCCGAAGCTCATCGCATTCCATTTCTCGTTCCACAGCGTCACCAGCGACCACGGGATCAGCAGGCCACCGGCGAACCCGCCGACGATCGGCATCCACGTCGCCTGGACCGCATAGGCGAACCCCTGGTCGTCGCTACCGCCCGAAATGCCGTGCCAGCTCGTCCGGCTGAGCCGATAGCGCAACGCGCGAAAGCGGGCGAGGCCAAAGAGGTACAGGAAGCTCAGGTACATCGCGATGCCGATGATCGCGGCGACGACTTCCAGCCCGCGCAGTGCCAGCGCCTGGATGCCGAACTGCAGCATCAGCACCGGCACCCCGACCGCGACGATCACCAGCACGAACCCGATGAACAGCTCCAGCCCGGTGCCCGTCCATTCCAACCGGTCGTCGATGAAGCGCGTCTGGCTCCACAGATAGCGCCGCTCGCGCGTCTTGGCCCAGAACCGATAAATGCCGAGCGTGACGATGGTCAGCAGCAGGTTGGTAAACGCGATCGGGGCATAGTCGCGCCATGTCCCATGAAATTCGAACGCGCTTTCGTGGCGCGTGACGCGGTCGTGCATACATCCCCCCTAATTCCCCGTCGGGTATTGGAGGGTAGGTCGGGCGCCGACGCAACGACAATCTGTGTCGATCCGGTTGCGACGGCGCGCCGTGCAATCACTTCGCCAGGAATTCGTCCAGCGCCTTGGCGAATATCTTTGGCTGGTCGAGCATAATGAAATGCAGGCTGTCGGCGACGGGCACCAGTGTCGCGGGCGACCCGGCATAGTCGCGCTCCCAGATCGCCTTTGCCTGCGGTCCGGCGCCGGTCGCGTAGAGCACGGTGAACGGGCGGGCGGTAATTTTCGCTATGTCGGGGCGCAGGTCGGTTGTCAGGTCCTCGTACATCGCCTGCGCCACGACGCGCGGGTCGGCGCGGCGGCCCCATTCGGCGACCTGGATGCGGCCGGCGGGCGTGTTCGACCAGATGCCGCCCGGATCGGCGGTGACCGGAGACTTGGCAGGCGGCGTCGCGGCGATCATGTCGCGCATCCGTACCGCGTTCGGCGTCACCGCAGCGACGGTCGCGCCGCCCTGGAAGATGGTGCCGATGAAGGGCAGCGCATCGACCACCATCACCCGGCCAGCGCTGTCGGGATGACGGACCGCCAGCATCATCGCGACGAGCCCTCCCATCGAATGACCGACCACCGCGGGGCTGGCGATCTTTCGGTCGCGGATGTGGGAGTCCAGTTCGGCGACGATGCCGTCGAGGATGCCCGGTTTCAGATTGTCCCGCGGATCGTCGCCGCCGAAGCCGTTGACCTGAACGGTCAGTACATGGTGCTTCGCTTTCAGCCCCGGCACGACGCCGTCCCATACCGCGCGCGGCGACGACAGGCCGGGGATCAGGATGACGGTCGACCCGCGCCCGCCCTCGTCGCGGATCGAGATATGCTCGCGCTGGACGACGGGATGCGTCTGCGCCTTTGCCATCATCGGGATCAGGACGGCGGCGAGGATCAGGAGGAACAGGTTAGGGCGTTTCATTGCTCGGCATCCTTCGGGTTGACGAAGATCGCCTCGATCGGCTGGCCGAACACGTCGGCGATCCGGAAGGCGAGGGGGAGGGACGGGTCGTAGCGGCCGGTTTCGATCGCGTTCACGCTCTGGCGCGACACCTCGAGCAGGTCGGCCAGATGCTGCTGGCTCCACCCGCGCTCGGCCCGCAGCGTGCGCATGTGGTTGTTCATGCCTCCTCGCCGCTGCCAGCCATGCGGTCACGCAAGCCCTGCACGCATTGCGCAAAGCCCCAGCCGATGCACCACAGGATGAACGCCCAATAGGCCGGCGCGTGCGGCACGACGCCGCCGTCCTCCAAGAAGCCCCAGGCGCTCGACACGGCAAGCATGAAGCCCATGCCGATCAGCATGGCTCGTACCACGCGCGCGCGGATGAATTCGTCCGTCTCCTCGACGATGTAGAGGCCGATGACGCCGATGATTGCGATGATCGGCAGCGCGGGCAGGATCGACAGCGCGACCAGCAGGATGCCGGTCGGCTGCCATGTCTTGATCGCCCAGACCGCAAAGAACAGCGCCGCGACATAGGCGAGCATCGTCGGCCAGAAGCGACGCAGATAGCGCCGCCCGGCAAGGGTATTGGAACGCATGGAAGGCTCCTGTCAGATGATTCGTTGACAAGGAGACTTTACGTAAAGCCTGCTTGTCATGTCAAGCAGGCTGGTCATTATATACTTGACAAAGCAGCCGGTGAACGCCCATAAGAGGGCATGACGAACATCACTGCCCCCCGTTTCACCGACGCAGAAGCCGCCCGCGAGCATCTGGAAGCGCTGCGGTGGCCCCAAGGTCCGGTGTGCCCGCACTGCGGTTCGTACGACGCGAAGCGCATGCCCCCGGTTCGTGGGACGGCGAGCAAGGCTCACCCGGAAGGCAAGCTGCGCAACGGTGTCGTTCAGTGCAACGGATGCCGCCAGCAGTTCACCGTAACGGTCGGCACCGTGTTCGCAGACAGCAAGATCGCACTGAACAAGTGGCTGCTAGCTACGCACCTGATGGTCGCCAGCAAGAAGGGCGTAAGCGCTCACCAGCTTCATCGCATGCTCGGCATCACGTACAAGTCGGCTTGGTTCATGGCTCACCGCATTCGCGAAGCGATGACGAACGACGGCGCTACCCCGATGGGCAGCGGTGGTGGCATGGTCGAAGTCGACGAGACTTTCATCGGTCGCGTCCCCGGCAACAGCCGCATGGCGATCCACAACATGAACAAGGTCGTCTCACTGGTCGATCGCGTGACGGGCCGCGCAACGTCGGTCGTGTTCACCGGTCATTTCAACTTCAAGGCGATGTCCGCGATTATCGCACAGCACGTCTCGCCAGAGGCGCGCATCATGACCGACGAAGCCGCTCACTATAAGGGCATCGGCTACCACTACGCCGGTCACACCAGCGTCGCACATGCCCGTGGCGAGTACGTCCGCAAGGGTGACGATACGATCCACACGAACACCGTCGAAGGCTTCTTCGGCATCTTCAAGCGCGGCATGCGTGGCATCTATCAGCACTGCGGTTCGCAGCACCTACAGCGCTACATGCATGAGTTCGACTTCCGCTACACGCATCGCGCCGCCCTCGGCATCACCGACGATATGCGCACTGACATTGCTCTCAAGGGCATCGCCGGTAAGCGCCTGACCTATCGGCGGATTGGTGCAGTCGCAGCCTAAGCACCCTGCGATGGGCCGAAAGCGCAAGTTCAAGGGCGGCGCTTATGGGTGGCGATGGACCAAGAAAGATTAGCCTTTCTTGTCGGGCATATCACTTACACGGTCCATAAATCGCGAAAGCATTTTCCCGATTTCCTCAACCCGAAGCTTTCGAGCTAGCCCAATTATCAAAACTAGCTGCATGATGCCGATCACGATCGGCCCTGTCCAATTGCTCATATTAGAAAAGGCAAAGCAATCAAACAGTATTATGCAGCACAAAAGCCACGCGAATCGCTCTTCACCCCGAGCATTTAGAGAGGCTTCGACATCATTTCCTAATTCGTCGTTAGCCTCTGCAAGCTTCCGATTAGGGTTATTATCGCTTACGCGAATGGAAACTTTGTGAGGCTCAAGCATCCTCAATGATCCGAGCATGGTATTCCTGCTGGATCGCCGTTTTGGGAATAGCAACCCCGCGCCTCCCGGCATGGTAATGCGCCGCCCATGCGCCATTGGCCTGATGAGTCGCATCGACCATTTGCCAAGGGCTTAGCGACTTCATTGCCTCGTAGGCGTCAGCAATTGACCGATATTCCTCAAGGACGGGAGATAGCGGGGTAACGTGTCGAAACAGGCTCGCGTCGACAGGCTTCGACCCGTACATCTTCGCCCAGTGATAAAGATCGGGGCTGACCGGGCCTCTATCCCACGCTTGAAAATCCGAATCCGTGAGCGGCCGACCGGTTCGCCCAAGATGGATCATCTCTGCGACGTAAGCGATTTTCTGCAACTCGAGGTTGGATTTTGTCCAGCCGCTCAAGTCGCCAATCGTCCGTGCCACCTGAAAGATTGAGAGGGCCATTTCAGGTGAACATATAGAGATTCAGGCGGCCAGTGTCTAGGAGCGGGCGCCAGTCCCGGAACCACCTATCGGCCTTCCCCGCCGCCGAGGCTCGCTTGACTCTGGCGGCTTGGGGTGCGGTGTTGGTGGCGTGTTCAGCATCCTGCGGAGCACGTCATCCTCAGTGTCTGGCTTATTCATGACGGAAAAACAAAACCTCCATTTAATCGGAGACCATCGCGACATTCCCTTCGCGCTGGGAATGATCGTTGTAGGATGGAATCGCTGCGAGCTCCACATCAGAGAATTGCTGAAAGCTCTCACGACCGCTGGAGACGTCCTTCGGCAAAGAGCGATCGAACCAATTATCGTAGAACTAGGCACTGTAGGTATGGCCCAAGCACTAAATTGCCTAGCCGAAGAATTTCCAACCGAACAACATGACATCGCCGAGGGCGTGCGGCACGTCGCAAACATGTATGAGCGCTGTCGCGCATATCGTAACTACTACGTCCACGGTATCAGCGCGGTGACCCGCTACGGCATATTTATCGACGCAGAGGATTTCGAAAAAGACACGCCTTTGCATGAAGCCATGAGGGAAGGCCCATACGGCACAATTCACAACCGATCAGGGAAGAACAAATTTAAGTTTGGCATGGATCATGTCGACACAGAACAGCTTGTACGGTTCAATAATACACTAGGCGACCTGGGTGACTACACTGAAAATCTGAATTTGACTGTAGGGCATTACTTCAGGCGCTTCGATTACAAAAAAACCGCTCCATTGCCTCAACCGCTACAATTGCCAAGTGCGCTGGAGAAGCGGGTATGGAGTCACCCAAAGATGAAGCCACTGCCTGCACTAAGGCTTCTCGATCCCGCCATCCTTCAGGGATTGGCTGATGAGGATGCGGCGGACAAGCGCGCCTTGGAGGGAGAGGGCTAACTAGCTCAACGACATTTGCTTGCTTTGTCATGTATATAATGACCAGCAGGCTTTCCAAAATCAGATATCTGCAGTGAGATCAGCTCGGCAACTGCTCCACTATACCTGTCGCCAGCAGGCTGAGCGTATCGTCCCGCGCGCCCATGACGACGATACGATCCCCCGGACGAGCCTGGGCAACCAGATGCGCCGCCGCCTCTGTCCGGTCGGGGACGTGCAACGCGAGGCCTCCACCGGCGATGATGTCGCCAACGATCTCGGCGCTGCCGACGTCGCGCGCCACGGTGCCGCCCTGATAGACCGGATCGGGCAGGACCAGCAGGTCGCCATCGGCCAGGCCGGACAGGAACGTCGCGACCAGTTCGCCGCGCATCTGCTTCAACGGGCCATAACCGTGCGGCTGGAACAGGACGAGCAGACGCCCGGGATGAGCGTGGAGCGTCGCCAGCGTGGCGGCGATCTTGTCGGGGTTGTGACCGAAGTCGTCGATCACGGCGACGCCGCCCGCTTCACCGACCAGGTCGAACCGGCGGCGCAGGCCCGCAAAGCCGGCGATGGCGGCAATCGCGTCGGCCAGCGGCACGCCGGCTGCGCGAACGGCACCGATCGCCGCCAGCGCGTTGGCGACGTTATGCCGCCCCGGCACCGCCAACCGGACGGGATGCGTCTCGCGATCGGCGACCAGGTCGAACGACACCGCGAACGGTTCTTCGACAAGGGCGCGTGCGCTGAGATCGGCATCGCGGTCGACCGCAAAGGTCACCAGCCGGTCGCGGTCCAGTGCGGTTGCCAGCGCGGCAGCCTCCGCATCGCCGATATTCAGCACGGTTGTGCGCGCCTTGGCGGCGAAGTCCCCGAACAGGGCGCGCAGTTCCTCCAGCGACTTGTGGTCCAGGCTGACGTTGTTCAGCACCGCGATCGTCGGGTGGTAGAGCGCGATCGACCCGTCGCTTTCGTCGACTTCGCTGACATAGCTCGCATCGCTGCCGACCAGCGCGCTGGCGAACGGGCGGTCGGGTGCCACGAAATTCTTCATCACCGCCCCGTTCATGACGGTCGGCGCGCGACCGGTGCGGTCGAGGATCCAGCCGATCATACCGGTGACGGTCGACTTGCCGCTGGTGCCCGCGATGCCGATCGACTGCTCGGCTGCGTTGAACAGAGCGGCGTTGAGTTCGGCGCGCGTCATCCGCGGTGCGCCGACGCGCGTCGCAGCGACGATGTCGGCGACGCTGTCCTCCACCGCGGCGGAGGCGACGACGGTCTGCTCGGCCGACACGATTCCGCTGCCGTCCTGGGGATGGAGCGCGATGCCCAGCGCCTCCAGCGCGGCGAATTTGGCGGGCACGCGGCCCTGGTCGAGCCCGCGGTCGGACCCGGCGACGTGTCCCCCGCGCGCGGCCAGGATCATCGCCAGCGGCATCATGCCGGAACCGCCGATGCCGACGAAGAAGAAGCGTTTGCGATCAAGCATGGCCCCGCGCTATCGACGTGCGCGGACGGGGGCAAGCCACTGCGGCTCCATCGGTTGGCGACCAGAGACTGAGCGAAGGCGAGGGGCGTTAGGGATGAAGATTGCCGTTGTCGCGCCCGCGCGATCGATCACACCCGCCGGTGCCGCCCGCGTCGCTGCCTTCACCGCGCTCTATTACCCTGAGGTCGATCTGATCGTCGATCCGCAGTGCTTTGCCGAGGCCGGGCATTTCGCCGGCCCCGACGCGCTACGCGCCGAGGCGTTCCTGCGCCACGCAAACGACCCCGGCATCGACGCGATCTGGTTCGCCCGCGGCGGCTACGGGTCGAACCGCATCCTCGCCAGCGTCATGCCCGAACTGAAGTCGGCCGCGCGCGAGAAGAGCTACATGGGCTTTTCCGACATGGGCTTTCTATTGGGCGCACTCTACGCGCGGCGGATCGGGCGGCCGGTGCACGGGCCGATGGCGTCGAACGTCAGCGAAGCGTCGAAGGGACGGCCGGTCGGTCGCGCGCTTGGCTGGCTGGTCAACCGCGACCGATCGGTGCTGGAGCCGACGCTGGGCGGGCAGCCGGCCGCAGCGTTCAACCTGGTGATCCTCTGCGCGCTCATCGGAACGCCGTGGATGCCCGACCTGACCGACCATGTGCTCTACATCGAGGAAGTGGGTGAGGCGTACTATCGGATCGACCGGCTGTTGTTCCAGATGGCGAACGCGACGCAGCTGAAGGGCATCGCCGGCGTGCGGCTCGGCGCGGTCACCGACGTGCCGGACGGCGATACCGAAGCCGAATTCGGCGAATCGCTGGACGTGATGATGCAGCGCTGGTGCCGCGACATGGGCGTGCCGTACCTGGGCCGCGCGCGGATCGGGCATGACAGCGACAATCTGGTGATCCCGTTCGGCATCGCCTGATGTGGAATCCGTTCGAGCGATATTACCGCTGGATGATGAGATCGGCCGCGCGCTCGCCGGGATCGGATTCGAGAATCCTGACGGTCCTGTGGTTGCTTCCTCTATTGCTGCTGGCGGTGCCGGCGTTCGTGTTGAGCCCGGCCGGCAGACCGGTGGTGTTGACGGACTGGCGAACGATCAACCTGGCGCCGGATGCACTGGCGTGCTGGCTTCTGGTCCTCGGATCGGTCGCGTGGACGGGATATTTCATTTTCGCGCTGGTTCGCGATACGTTTCGGGGCTGGTTCGGCGGGGTCCCGCCCGAGCGATCGCCCGAGGATTGACGCAGACGGCGCCTTGCTTTGAGTCCCCTCTCCACGGCATAGGCGCGCCTTCCATTCTCTCGAAGGTTTCCACCCATGTCCGCGCATTTCCGCATCTCGCTGCCCGACGGTTCCGTCCGTGAGGTAGCCCCGGGGACTACCCCGGCGGATATCGCTGCGGCGATCGGGCCGGGTCTCGCCAAGGCGGCGATCGCCGCGCGAGTGGATGGCGAACTGCGCGACATCATGCGCCCGTTCGAAGGGGACGCGCAGCTGGCGCTGGTGACGTCGCGTGACGAGGCCGACGCGGTGGAGCTTGCCCGCCACGACTACGCGCATGTCCTGGCCGAAGCAGTGCAGGCGCTGTTTCCGGGGACGCAGATCACCTTCGGCCCGTCGACCAGCGATGGCTTCTATTACGACTTCGCGCCGAAGGACCGGGCCTTCACCGAGGAAGACCTGCCCGCGATCGAGGCGAAGATGCGCGAGATCATCGCGCGCGACGAACCGCTGATCCGCGAAGTATGGAGCCGCGCCGACCTGATCGCGCGCTGGGAAGCGCAGGGTGAGACATTCAAGGCGCAGTGGGCCGCCGAACTCCCCGAGGGCGAGGAACTTACCGTCTATCGCGCCGGCAAGGGCGAGGACGCCTGGCTCGACATGTGCCGCGGGCCGCATCTGGCATCGACCGGCAAGCTCGATCCGCAGGCGTTCAAGCTGACCCGCGTGTCGGGTGCCTATTGGCGCGGCGACCAGAAGAACGCGATGCTCAGCCGCATCTACGGCACCGGCTGGCTGTCGAAGAAGCAGCTCGATGCGCACCTCCACATGCTGGAGGAGGCCGCCAAGCGCGACCATCGCAAGATCGGGCAGGAGATGGATCTGTTCCACCTGCAGTCCGAGGCGCAAGGGTCGGTGTTCTGGCATCCCAACGGCTTCATCCTGTGGCGCCAGATGGAGGCATATATGCGCCGCCGGCTCGACGCGGCCGACTATGCCGAAGTGAAGACGCCGCAGCTGATGGACGCGCGCCAGTGGGAGCAGTCCGGGCATTGGGGCAAGTACCGCGAGAACATGTTCGTGGTGCCCGACGAAGTGCCCAACGTCGAGGACGAGGGGCCGGTATTGACGGGCGAAGGCGACCTGATGGCGCTGAAGCCGATGAACTGCCCGGCGCACGTGCTGATCTTCAAACAAGGCATCAAGTCCTACCGCGACCTGCCGATCCGCATGGCCGAATTCGGCTGCTGCCACCGCAACGAGCCGCACGGCGCGCTGCATGGCATCATGCGCGTGCGCCAGTTCACCCAGGACGACGCGCATATCTTCGTGCGCGAGGACCAGCTGGTCGATGAAGTCCGCAAGTTCTGCGAGCTGCTGCACTCGGTCTACCAGGACCTGGGTTTCACCGACTACGCCGTGAAGCTGGCGCTGCGCCCGGAGAAGCGGTTCGGTTCGGATGCGATGTGGGACATGTCCGAGCAGGAACTGCGCGATGCGGTTCAGGCGTCGAACCTGCCGCAGGAGATCAAGGACAAGTTCGAGGAACTGCCGGGCGAGGGCGCGTTCTACGCCCCGAAGCTCGAATTCCACCTGACCGACGCGATCGGGCGGACGTGGCAGGTCGGCACGATCCAGTCCGACCGCGTGCTGCCGGATCGTCTCGACGCCAGCTACGTCGGCGAGGACGGCGAGCGTCACCGGCCGGTCATGCTGCACCGCGCGATCCTGGGCACGTTCGAACGCTTCATCGGCATCCTGATCGAACATCACGCCGGCCGCTTCCCGATGTGGCTGGCACCGGTCCAAGCGGTGGTCGCGACGATCGTGTCGGACGCCGACGACTACGCCAAGGAGGTCGTGGCAAAGCTGCGCGCCGCCGGGATCCGCGTCGACGTCGACCTGCGCAACGAAAAGATCAATTACAAGGTGCGCGAACATTCGCTGGCGAAGGTTCCGGCGCTGCTGGTCGTCGGCAAGCGCGAGGCCGAGGAGGGCAAGGTCGCCGTCCGCCGGCTGGGGTCCGACCGCCAGGAATTCGTGACGCTCGACGAAATCGTAACCCGTCTGCGCGACGAAGCGACCCCGCCCGATTTGCGCTGACGGGGGCACTTTCGCTTTAAGCGCGTTTTGCCTATATAGAGCGCTGGAATTACCACAGGAGACTTGACTATCCGTCCGCCAATGATGCGCCGACCGATGCAGCCGGCAATGAACGGCCCCCGGTTCAACGAATTCATCGTCAGCCCGAAGGTCCGCGTGATCGATCACGAGGGCGAGAATCTGGGCGTGATGTACACGCGCGCTGCGATCGAGGCTGCGGCGGAAGTCGGGCTGGACCTGGTCGAGGTGTCGCCGAACGCCGATCCGCCGGTCGCCAAGTTCCTGGACGTGGGCAAGTACAAGTACGAGGCGCAGAAAAAGGCGAACCTCGCGCGCAAGTCGCAGAAGACGCAGGAGATCAAGGAGATCAAGATGCGTCCGAACATCGACGACCACGACTATGATACCAAGATGAAGAAGGTCGCCGAGTTCATCGGCGAAGGCGACAAGGTGAAGGTCACCATGCGCTTCCGCGGTCGCGAGCTCAGCCATGGCCAGCTCGGCATGGCGGTGCTCCAGCGTGTCGCCGAGCAGGTGACCGAGATCGCGAAGGTCGAGGCCTATCCGCGGATGGAAGGGCGCCAGATGCTCATGGTGCTCGCGCCGAAATAAATTTTTCGAAAGCTGGGTATCGAAACACGGCCGCTGGCGGAAATCCCGTCGGTGGCCGTTTTCATTTTCGGGCGGCGGAAAATCGCGACTTCCCTAGGGGCAAGGCCGGCAAACTCGAAAATCAGTCCTGTCTTGCAACTGTGTCCTTCGCGCACGTCCGTCCCGAAAATCGCGCATTCGGGTATGGTGGGGGCTAGGCAAGTGCGCGGCTTTTTGTCAGCTTGTCTGTCAGACGAGGGCGGCGATCCTAAAATGCCGCCCCGCAGGAGAGGATTGCCGACCATGCGTAAGCTCGCGCTGCTGATCTCTGTCGCGTCCACGGCCATCGCCCTTCCGGCGATGGCGCAGAGCACGACGACATCCCCCCAGACTACCGACGCCAACCAGGCGCAGACCGAGGCGGCGCAGGACGGGGCGATCGTCAGCCAGGGCGACATCGTCGTCACCGCCACCCGCCGTGCCGAACGTCTGGCCGACGTGCCGGTCGCGGTCTCGGCCGTATCGACCGAACAGCTCCAGCTGTCGGGCGCCAACGACATCCGCCAGCTGAACCAGCTCGCGCCGTCGCTGCTCGTGTCGTCGACCGGCACGGAAGCCAACACATCGGCGCGTATCCGCGGTATCGGTACGGTCGGCGACAATCCCGGCCTGGAAAGCTCGGTCGCGGTGTTCATCGACGGCGTCTATCGCTCGCGCTCGGGCGTCGGCATGAACGAGCTGGGCGAGGTCGAGCGCGTGGAAGTGCTGCGCGGGCCGCAGGGCACGCTGTCGGGCCGCAACGCATCGGCCGGCGTCATCAACATCATCACCAAGCAGCCGAGCTTCACCGGCATCAGCGGCATGGCCGAGGCGACATACGGCAACTACGACCTGTGGCGCTTCCAGGGCGCGCTGAACGTGCCGCTGGGTGAAACCTTCGCGGCACGCGTGGACGGTGTCTATACGAAGCGCGACGGCTTCTACTTCGATCCCGCCAACGGCACCGACGTCAACAATCGCGACCGGTATTTCGTCCGCGGCCAGTTGCGCTTCGAACCGTCGAGCGACCTCAGCATCCGCATCATCGGCGACTACACCAAGCGCGACGAGGCTTGCTGCGCGGCGACCTATGTCGACCGCCGGACCAACCCCTACGTCGGCGACCTGAACGAACTGGCGACCCTGCCGACCACCGCGGCGACCCCCAGCACGACCGGCAACAACATCGTCAACGTCATCCGCGACCTGGGGCAGAACCTGTCGCTGGTAAACGCGCCGGGGTACAGCCGCACGATCTCGACCAGCCGCGGCCGCAGCTTCGACGGCGTCACCAAGGATTGGGGCGTGTCGGGGCAGGTCGATCTGAACCTGGGGCCCGCGACGCTGACGTCGATCACGGCGTACCGCGACTATAATTCGACGCAGGGCGCCGACGTCGATTATTCGAGCGTCGACATCCTCTATCGTGCGGCGAACGGCAATGCCGGCCGCGCGTTCAAGACGTTCAGCCAGGAACTGCGCCTGCAGGGCGAAGCGTTCGGTGGCAAGCTCGACTGGCTGATCGGTGGCTACTACGCCGACGAGACGCTCGACGTCGTCGACAACCTGCGCTTCGGCAGCCAGTACGGCCGCTTCGCGACGTGCCGTGTCGTGTCGGGTGGGGCGCTTGCTGCCGGCTACCTCCCGAGCGGTGCAAGCTGCCTGTCGCCGCAGGTGCGTGCCGGCATCAATGCCGGCGTCACCGCGCTGGGCTCCGGTGGTCCGGCGATCCTGGCGGCGCTCGATCGCCTCGATGCGATCAACGACAAGGGCTCGATCGCCGACCGCTATCGCCAGAAGAGCCGCAACTATGCGGTCTTCACGCACAACATCATCCACTTTACCGACAATCTCGATCTGACGCTGGGCGCGCGCTACACGAACGAGCGCAAGCGGCTGAACGCCAACTTCACCAACGACAACACCGGGTGCGTTGCCAACCAGCAGGCGCTGGCACCGTTCCTGTCGACCGCGCTCGCCGCGACGGCAGGCGGCATCATCGGCCTGTCGTGCCAGGGCAATTCGACGTCGGAACTGAACGGCGTCAGCATCAACAGCCAGCGCAAGGAAGACGAATTCACCGGCACCGCGGTGCTGTCGTACAAGCCGACCGACGCGCTACTGGTCTATGCGTCGTATTCGCGCGGGTACAAGGCGGGCGGCTTCAACCTCGACCGCTCGGCGCTGAAGAATCCGGTGGCGAGCTTCGCTTCGCTGGGCGGGGCGCAGGCGCTGGTGGGCAACCTCCAGTTCGATCCGGAAAAGGTCAACGCCTACGAAATCGGCGCAAAGTTCTCGCGTGGCCCGGTGACGATCACCACCGCCGCCTTCCGCCAGGAGTTCGAGAACTTCCAGCTCAACACCTTCAACGGCACCGTCTTCCTCGTCGCCACGGTCAATTCGTGCAAGACCGGGCTTGGCGGCGCGGATCGCGACCTGAGTGCGACGACCGGCGCCTGCGCGCCTGGCGACGTCAGCTACGGCGTGCGGTCGCAGGGTGTCGAACTCGAAGCGGCCTTGCAGCCGGCGCGCGACATCAACTTCACGCTGGGCATCACCTACACCGACACCAGCTATCGCAACGATCTGGTCGGCTCGGCGCGCGGCGTGCCGCTCGACCCGGCGCTGCGCGTCCTTCCGGGCAAGCAGCTGTCGAACGCGCCGGAATGGGTGGCGACCAGCTCGTTCGCCTGGACCCCGCGCCTCGGCAATTCGGGTCTGTCGGGCCTGTTCTACATCGATGGCCGTCTCAGCGACGACTATAACACCGGCTCCGACCTGTTCCCGCAGAAGGCGCAGGACAGCTTCTTCGTCGCCAACGCCCGCGTCGGCATCCGTGGGCCCAGCGAGCGGTGGGCGCTGGAATTCTGGGGCCAGAACATCTTCGACAAGGACTATGCCCAGGTCGCCTTCAACTCGCCGTTCCAGGCGGGCACGACCAGCGCTCCGTTCGTCGACCCGCAGTATCCGGGTGGCCGCCAGATCTTCTCGCAGTATCTGGCCGAACCGCGCACCTACGGCGTGACGGGTCGGATCCGGTTCTAAACGCGGGCGGCGCGCGGTTTGCGCAAGCAAACCGCCGAC
>NZ_LMLB01000001.1:1375024-1479662 GCF_001421785.1 Sphingomonas sp. Leaf33
GGCCCCGTCTGACGTCGTGGCTTCAGGCTAGAGCTCGTCTTCCAGTCATCACATATCGCGGCCCAAAGAACGGTGCTTCGACAAGCTCAGGACGAACGGGAAGGGGGGGGCGCACTCAACCGCTCAGCGGCCCAGCGGCAAACCGATCGCGATCGACCGCGTAGATCACATGCCGCGCGACACCGCCGTGTAGCGGCACGTCGTGGACACGATCGGTCAGTACCGCCCCGATCTTCTCCATCGCCCGCCGCGACCGCGCGTTGCCTTCGCCGACCAGGAAGATCACCCGCTCGACCGTGGCCAGCGCGTGGCCGATCATCAGCCGCTTGACCGATCGGTTGACCGCGCCGCCCCAGTGGCTCCGCGCCAGGAAGGTCCAGCCGATCTCCGTCTCGCCCGGCGCGGCGCGCGCAGGATCGAACCGCGAAGACCCGACGATTGCGCCGCTCACGGCATCCTCGATCACCAGCGCGCCGCCGCTCGCCAGCCCGTCGGCAAAGAAGCGGCGAAAGACCGGTTCCTGCCAGCGATCGTGCGCGGGGTGGATCGTCCAGATCTCCCGATCGCGGGCGACCGCGAACAGCGCGCCGAAATCCGCCTCTACCATCGGTCGCAGCCGGACGCGCGCATCGGCAAGATATGGCTGCGTGTCGAGGTCGGGCGTCACGCCGCCACCGCCATCTCCTCGCCGATCGCGGCGTCGAGCAGCCGCTTCTCGATCGTCTTCACCCGCGTGCCGCCCAGCTTATCGCCGGTCAGGTCGGTCACGTAGAAGGTATCGACCGCGCGCTCGCCATAGGTCGCGACGTGCGCCGAGTGGATCGTGACGCGCGATTGAAACAGCGCGTTGGCCAGATGATGAAGCAGCGCCGGGCGGTCGCGCGCGTTCACCTCGATCACAGTGAAGCGGTTCGACGCGGCATTGTCGATCAGCACGTTGGGCTGGACGGCAAAGGCGTCCGCGCGCGGGCGGGGCGGGGCCTTTGCCTTCAGCCGGTCGCGCAGCTTTACGCGGTTGGCGAGCGCATCGGCGATGCCGGTGCGGATGCGTTCGAGCTGCCCCGTCTCGTCGAACGGGCGCCCCAGCGGGTCCTGGACCAGGAAATTATCGAGCGCCATACCGTCGCGCGTCGTGTGGATGCGCGCGTCGATGATGTTGCCGCCCGCGGCATGGATCGCGCCAGCGATGCGGTAGAACAGCCCCGGATGGTCGGCGGCATAGACGGTGACGAGCGTTGCGCCGCGCGCGGGGTGCGGTCGCGTGTCGATCGCCAGATCGGTCATGCCCGCCGCTTCGATCAGGCGGATGTTGTGCTCCAGCACGTCGCTGGGTTCGGCCACCCAATACGCCTCGGGCAAGCGACGGACCACCGCGGCGAACCGCTCGCCGTCCCACCCGAGTGCCGTGCCCAGCTCGACCTGCTTGGCCGCGATCCGTTCGCCGCGCCCGCGCTGCTTGTGGCCGAGGCGCAGTACTTCCTCCGCGCCCTCGAACAGGTCGGTCAGCAACTGGCGCTTCCACCCGTTCCAGATGCCGGGGCCCACCGCACGGATGTCGACGATGGTCAGCACCAGCAGCATGATCAGGCGCTGTGGGCTCTGCACGGCTTGCGCGAAATCGAGGATCGTCTTGAAGTCGCTGAGGTCGCGCTTGAACGCGAAAGACGACATCAGCAGGTGCCAGCGGACCAGCCACGACACGGTTTCGGTTTCGGCCGCTGTCAGCCCGAAGCGGGGGCACAGCCGCTCGGCGACTTCGGCGCCCAGGATCGAATGATCACCACCGCGGCCCTTGGCGATGTCGTGCAGCAGCACCGCGACGTACAGCGCGCGGCGCGACACGATCTGACCGAAGATCGCGGTCGCCAGAGGGTGGTCGTCCTTCAGATGCCCATGTTCGATCCGGCTGAGCAGGCCGATCGCGCGGATGGTATGCTCGTCGACCGTGTAGTGATGGTACATGTCGAACTGCATCTGCGCCACGACACGCCCGAAGTCGGGAACGAAGCGGCCGAACACGCCCGCTTCGTTCATCCAGCGCAGCACCATTTCCGGGTCGCGCCCGCCGGTCAGCAGGTCGAGGAACAGCGTATTGGCGCGCGGGTCGTTACGGACGCCGTCGACCAGCCGCGCATCGCGCGCCGCAGCCCGCATGGCGAGCGGGTGGATCTCCAGCGCATTGGCCTCCGCCAACTGGAACATCTCGATCAGCCGCACCGGATCGCTGGCAAAGAAATCGTCGGACGGCAGCGCCAAACGGCCGCGGTCGAGCACGAAGCCGTGCAGCTTCGACGGCCGTCGCCGGATTGTCGGCAGCCCGAAGCGGCGGCCGCGCGCGGCGAATTTCTCGTCGATATGCGCGACGAACACGCCGGTCAGGTCGCCGACGGCCTTTGCCTGCAGGAAGTAGAATTGCATGAATCGCTCGACCCGCGACTTGCCGGGCCGGTCGGTGAAGCGCATCCGATCGGCGATCTCGCGTTGATAGTCGAAGGTCAGCCGGTCCTCGGCGCGACCGGCGATGATGTGCAGGTGGCAACGCACCGCCCACAGGAAGTTCTCGGCGCGATAGAAGCGGCGCAACTCGTCGCGGGTCAGCAGGCCTGCCCCGACCAGTTCGGGCGCGGTGCCGACGTTGTACGCGTATTTTCCGATCCAGAACAGCGCGTGGAGGTCGCGCAGGCCGCCCTTGCCCTCCTTCACATTGGGTTCGACGACATAGCGGCTGTCGCCCATCTTGACGTGGCGCGCGTCGCGCTCGGCGAGCTTTTCGGTGATGAAGGCGCGCGCCGTGTCAGCTTGGACCTCGGTCCGAAACCGGCGTTCCGATTCGGCATACAACGTCTCGTCGCCCCAGACGTAGCGCCCCTCCAGCATCGCGGTGCGGATCGTCACGTCGGCCTTGGCCTGGCGCACCATCTCGTCGAGCGAGCGCGAGGAATGGCCGACCTTCAGGCCCATGTCCCAGAGCGCGTAGAGCATCGATTCGATGACCTGCTCGCTCCACCCGGTCTGCTTCCAGGGGGTCAGGAAGGCGATGTCGACGTCCGAATGCGGCGCCATCTCGCCGCGGCCGTAGCCGCCGACCGCGACCAGCGTCATCCGCTCGGCAGCGGTCGGGTTGGTATTGCGGTAGAGCCGCTGGACGGTGAAGTCCCACAACAGCCGCAGCAACTGGTCGGTGAGGTATGCGCCGGCGTTGGCCGCCTCGAGCCCGCGCGAGGGATGCTCGGTCAGCCGCCGCGCGATCTCCGCGCGACCGCTATCGAGCACCTGTTTCAGGATCAGCGTTCCCGCGCGCCGCAGGGCCGCGGTATCGTCGCCCTCGATCGCAGCGAGCCGGTCGGCGATCGCGCGACGATCGATCAGCGCGCGGCGGTTGGGTACGTGGTCGAAACGGGACATGGACGGGTCTTAGACAATCCTCCCCTGCAAGGGGAGGGGACCGCCGCGAAGCGGCGGTGGAGGGGGCGTGCCACATAGCATCTCGCCCATGGAGAACCCCATCCACCAAGCTGTGCTTGGTCTCCCTCCCCGCCCACGGGGAGAATGTTACGTTACCCCGCCTTCGCGACACCCACCAGCGCGGGGCGCAGCAGGCGATCCTTCAACATATAGCCGGCCTGGATTTCCTGCACGACCGTGCCGGGCTCGGCATCGGCGGACGGAACTTCGAACATCGCCTGGTGGCGGTTGGGATCAAGCTTCTGGCCGATCGCCTCGACCTTGGCGATCCCGTGACGGCTGAAGATGCTCTCCAGCTCGCGGCCGGTTGCTTCCAGGCCGGTCACCAGACCCTTCATCTTTTCGTCCGCGCGCAGGTCGGCAGGAATCGCTTCCAGCCCGCGCGACAGATTGTCGGCGACCGACAGCAGGTCGCGGGCAAAGCCGGTCACGGCATAGTCGCGCGAATCCTGCGCGCTTTTCTCCGCGCGGCGCACCATGTTCTGTGCGTCTGCGCGGGCATAGAGCACGGCCGCCTTTGCTTCGGCCAGTTCGGCCTCCAGCGCGGCGACGCGGTCGTGATCGGCGACTTCGGGTGCGCCGTCGGCGGTGTCCTCGCGCAGGTCCGCGGTCGTGCCGGTATCTTCGGTCTTCGTATCTTCGCTCATGGCATCCGTTCTAGCTAAAATCCCGGGTCACGCCAGCAATCGCGCGAGCGTGGCGGCCGTGAAATCCACCATGGGCACGACCCGCGCATAGTTCAACCGCGTCGGGCCGATCACGCCAACGACACCGACGACCTGTCCGTCGATCGCCCGCACCGGCTGGGCGATAACGGATGATCCGGACAGCGCGAACAGCTTGTTCTCCGACCCGATGAAGATGCGCGCCGCGGGCCCGTCGCGCGCCGAATCGAGCAGGCGCATGATCTCCTCCTTGCCCTCCAGTTCGTCGAGCAGGCCGCGCACGCGGTCGAGGTCGGCGGCGGCGGCAGGATCGATCAGATTGGCCTGGCCACGGACGATCAGCACAGGGCGGCGCGCACCATCCTCGCTCAAGACCGCGATGCCGCGCTCGACCAGGGCGCGCGCCGCCCCGTCGAGCGCCGCACGTTCGGCGGCGATCTCGCGGTCGATCCGCTTACGGATGTCGGACAGCGTCGCGCCGGCCGCCCGGGCGTTGAGAAAATTGGCCGCGGCCTCCAGTGCCGACGGCGGGACATCGCCGGGCAGGTCGATCACGCGATTCTCGACCGACCCGTCGTCACCGACCAGCACCGCAAGTGCGCGACGCGGGCCGAGCGGCACGAAGCCGAATTGCCGCAGCACCGGCTCACGGCGGGGGACCAGGACCAGCCCCGCGCAAGCCGACAGCCCGGACAGCGCTGCCGTCGTTGCGGCGATCGCTTCCTCCACCGGCCCGCCTGCGCGTGCCCCGGCATGGATCGCGGCGCGTTCCTGCTCGGACGGGGCGACCGCGTGCATCATCCCGTCGACGAACAGGCGCAGCCCCGTCTGCGTCGGCATCCGTCCGGCCGAGGTATGTGGCGCGGCGAGCAATCCCGCTTCCTCCAGATCCTGCATGACTCCGCGGATGGAGGCAGGAGACAGGTTCAGGCCCGATACCTGCGCGATCGTCTTCGACCCCACCGGCGTGCCCGAATCGAGGTACGACTGGACGACGATCCGGAAGACGTCACGCGCGCGGTCGCTGAGTTCGGGGAAGGCGGGTGTCACGCGAGCGAATGTAGGGGCCCTGCGCAGACGGCTCAACGGGCATCTGGCGCCCCCCGCCGCCCCGGTCTAGGGCGGATGCGAAATTCACGGAGTATTCCCATGCGACCTTCCGGCCGTGCGCCTGACGAAATGCGCGCCATCACCATCACCCCGAACTTCACGCGCCACGCCGAAGGATCGGTGCTGATCGCGTTCGGCGATACCAAGGTGTTGGTCACGGCGTCGATCGAGGAGAAGGTGCCGCCGTTCCTGCGCGGCAAGGGCGAGGGCTGGGTGACGGCCGAGTACGGGATGCTCCCGCGCGCGACCCACACCCGCGGCGCGCGAGAAGCGGCGAAGGGCAAGCAGTCGGGACGGACGCAGGAAATCCAGCGCCTGATCGGCCGATCCTTGCGGGCCGTCACCGATCTGAAGCTGCTCGGCGAACGCCAGATCGTGCTCGATTGCGACGTTATCCAGGCCGATGGCGGCACGCGCACCGCGGCGATCTCGGGCGCATGGGTCGCGCTGCGCCTGGCGGTCGACAAGCTGATGGCGTCGGGCAAGCTGACCACCGACCCGATCCTGCACAAGGTCGCCGCGGTCAGCTGCGGGATGTACCAGGGGCAGGCGGTGCTCGACCTTGATTACCCCGAGGATTCGAATGCCGAGGCGGATGCCAACTTCGTCCTGCTCGACGACGGCAAGATCGCCGAAGCGCAGGCGACCGCGGAAGGCGCGTGCTACGACGAGGAAAGCCTGCTGCGCCTGCTGCGGCTCGCCCGCATCGGCTGCACGCAGATCTTTGCCGCCCAGGACGCTGCCGTTTCTCGGGCCACCGGACGATGAGCGGCGAGGGCCCCGAACCCCAGGCGATCCGCAAGCTGACGCCGGGCAAGCTGGTCATCGCCAGCCATAACGAAGGCAAGGTCCGCGAAATCCGCGAGTTGCTGGCGCCGTACGGCATGGACGTCGTTTCGGCGGGCGAGCTCGACCTGCCGGAGCCCGAGGAAACCGGCACGACCTTCGTCGCCAATGCCGAACTGAAGGCGTTGCAGGCCGCCGACCTGTCGGGTTTTCCGGCACTCAGCGACGACAGCGGGCTGTGCGTCGAGGCGCTGGGAGGCGAGCCCGGCATCTTCTCCGCGCGCTGGGGCGGCGAGGCCAAGGATTTCGGGTACGCGATGCAGCTTGTCGAAAACCGGCTGGCGGAGAAGGGGGCCGATGTCTCGCGCGACGCGCACTTCATCTGCGCGCTGGCGCTCGCCTGGCCCGACGGTCACGTCGAGTGGTTCGAGGGCCGCGTCGACGGCACGCTCGTCTGGCCGCCGCGTGGCGACAAGGGACATGGCTATGATCCTGTCTTCGTCGCGGGCGGGCGCGGCGAGACGTTCGGCGAAATGGACCAGGCGGTGAAGAACGACATCAGCCACCGCGCCGACGCCTTCCGCCAGCTGGTCGCGGCCGTCTTCTGACCCCGCGCACGCTGGTCCTGGTCGCCTTCCCGCCCGAATGGGCGGCGATGGCGCCGCACGTTGCCGTGGCCGAGGAACATCGCCTGCACGGGCGCACGGTGCTCGCCGGGCGGTTCGCCGGGCGTGACGTCATCCTGGCGCAGACCGGCGTCAGCATGGTCAACGCCGCGATGACGACGCAGGCGCTGCTCGACCGGTTCGCGGTGTCGCGGATCGTCGTGTCGGGCGTCGCCGGCGGGCTCGATCCGGCGAACGGCGTCGGGCGGGTGCTGGCCCCGGCGCGCTGGGGGCAGTTTCTGGAGGTCGGGATGGGCCGCGCGACACCCGCCGGCCCGGTGCTGCCGCCGCTGCCCGGGGCGACCGACCTGCCGCCCCATGGCATGATGATCCCGCGCGACGTGATCGTCGGGCATGACGCCGAGGCGGAGCGCGAGCGGCGCTGGTTCGATGCCGACTCTGCGCTTCTCGATCTCGCCGCCACGCTGAACGCCCGGCATGATCTGCGCGTCGGCGGGGCAGGGCTGAGCGGGACCGCGTTCGTCGATAACGCCGCCTACCGCGATTACCTCCACGCGACGTTCGGCGCCGCAGTCGTCGATATGGAAACGACTGCCATCGCACAGGTCGCCTTTGCCAACCGTGTGCCGTTCATCGCCTTTCGCAGCCTGTCCGACCTGGCTGGCGGAGAGGCGGATGCCAATCATCTGCCCGACTGGCTGGAGCGGGCGTGCGGCACGGTCGCGGCGGTGACCCGGGCGTTCGTCGCTGCCTTACCCGACGAAGCATAAAGAAGCGGCCTGACGCGGGGAGCGCCAGGCCGCTGGAGGTTGGCGCCAGATCTTGGGAGCTTCCGAGCGCTGAAACCGATATATTCCTATCGCTTCAGTAGGAGAAACGAGCGCTGCTATCGGGCACGATAGCGGGACTTTCATCGACGCGGGGGCCGGATACGCGAAGACCGCGCCGCCCTGTCAGGGGCGGCGCGGTCTCGAAACGTCGGTAATGCCGATCGGGTCAGAGCGTGTTGGCGACCGCGTTGCCGGTCGCATCGGCGGCGTTCAGCGTGTCGGCCGCGGCGTTGTCGAGCACCGCATCGGTCGCGTTGTAAGTGTCGGTCGCGGTCAGGTTTTCGCTGACCGGCAGTTCCTCGTTCAGCACGATGTCGTTGCTGACGGTGGTGTTCTCGGTCGTCTTGCCGCCGCAGGCAGACAGCGCGAGCGTGGCGGCGATGGCGAGCGGAGCGAGTGCGAGCGTCTTCATGATAATCCCCTTCATACGGCGGCCGCGCGGCGCGTCCGCCCCCCACTCGGGTACGAGTGTCGGAGATGGTCTTATCGAATTCCCATTCGCTGGATAGGATAGAAAAACTTCGGGGCGCTGCGGCCCCGACTAGGCAAAAAGACCGAGAGGCCCGCGGCCGCCCGCCGTCCACGTCGACCAGTTGGGCAGGACATAGCTGAGGTCGCTGTCCGCAACGCCGTGCCACCGCGCGATCGCTCCCAGATATTCTTCCTGCGCGATCGTCGGCACGAAGCGCCCCTCGGACGAGATGTCGTCGCTTCCCCCAAGCACCGTCGAGGGGTAGATGCCGTGCGCCAGCTTCGGCCGCAGGTTCCCTGAGATGACCAGGTGATTGCTGCCCCACGCATGGTCGGTGCCCATCTGGGCGTTGCCTTTGAACGTGCGGCCGAAATCGCTCATCGTGAAGGCGGTGACGTTCTCCGCCAGCCCCATCGACTTCATCGCCTTGTAGAAGGCGGCAAGCGCCATTGCGAGGTCGCCGAGCAGGTTGGCGTGGGTACCGGTTGCGGTGTCGGCGTTCACCTGCGCGGAGTGGTTGTCGTACCCGCCTTGGGTCACGAAGAACGTCTGGCGATCGTGGCCGAGTGCCGAGCGCGCCTCGATCATCCGTGCGACCCGCAGCAACTGGCGCGACACGTCGCTGGTGAGCGCGGCGCCGGTCGTCGGGTTGACGAAGAACGCGTCGACGCCGCTCGATGCGGTCAGGATCGTGTTGGCGGTAGTCGCCTGGGTGTAGGCGGCGGTGATCTGTTTCGCGGTGACGTCGGCGATCGTGCCCATGCCCGCCGCGCTGGCAAAGGCGTCGATCGCGGCGTTCTTGGCCGTCGCGCCCGCGGTAAAGCCGGTGCGGCTGAGCGTGCCGGTCGACGGCAGGATCAGCGGCGAACTGGTCTGGCCGATGACCGCCAGGTTCGAGCCGCCTAGCGAGATCAGCGACGGCATCGCCGGCTGGCTCGCGCGGTCGGCCAGGCGCCCCATGAAGCCGTCGAAATTGTCGCTGCGTGCACGCAGGCCCTGCCAGTGTGCCTGTTCATCCGAATGGCTCATCAGGTTGGTCGGCCGGAGGTCGCTGCGGCTCTGGTAGGTCGCCTTGGTCAGCGGGGCGTAGAGCGTGCCGGCGTTGAGCACGACGTTCATCGCACCTTCCGCCCACACCGGGTTGAGCGCCGCCATCGCCGGGTGGAGCGCATAGGCCGACCCATCGAGCGCGGTCAGCCTGGCTTGCGCCAGCGCGACGGTGCCGCGCGATCCGGCATAGCCCGCGTATCGGCTGTCGGTCGGCACGACCATGTTCCAGCCATCGTTCCCGCCGAACAGGAACACGCCGACCATCGCGCGGTAGCTGCCGTTGGGGGCGGCGGACGCGGTGCGCGCAAGCTGGCCGAGGGCTGCGGCCGCCCCGCTGCCGGCGACGAAGGTAGCGAAATCGCGACGCGTGAGCTTCATCGGTCCGCCCTTCTCAACGTTCGACCAGGAACAGCGGGCTGGTGCCCACGATATATAGCAGCATCTGCGCGCGGCGCCGGGCTTGGAGCGCAGCGTCGGCGTTGGTGATCGCTGCCGCCGCGGCCCGCAGCGCCGTCTTCTGCGCATCGGTCATGGTGTTGGCCATCATCAGCAGGTCGATGCGGGTTATCATGGCGTCGGTGTCGGCGCCCATCGCCTCCCACGCGCCCCATTCGGTTTTGCTGCCGACCCAGCCGGGAATGCCCGGATTGGTCGTGAACTCGCTGCGCGCCTGATCGCCAGTGACCGTCCAGTTATAGACGAAATTATGGAAGCGCGTGATGTTCGACGTCGTCATCAGCTTCGACGGCCCGCTTTTCAGCGACGTGTTGCCGGGCAGCGGATAATCGGGCGGGTAGAAGTTGAAGACGCTGGGCGAGCGGAACACCGGCTGCGCCAGCCCCGCATCCTGAGTGACGAAGGCGTAGCCATCGGTCGTCATGCCGGTCGCACGCATCAGCGCGGTCATCAGCAGCACGGGCTCCTTGACCTTGCCGTCGCTCGCGCCGGTCCGCGGGGCGCCGCGCGCCTCGCCATCAGTCAGGATCGCACGCACCACCGCTTTCATGTCGCCGCGTACGCCCGCCCCGTTGTCGGCGAAGATCGCCGCCACGCGCCCGACATAGGCGGGGGAGGGGTTGGAGGTGACGAGCTGCTGGATCAGCGCCTTCGACACGAACGGCGCGGTCGAGGCATTGTTGAACGCCGCGTCCACCGCCGCCTTCACGCTGTCGGACTGCGATGCGCCGGCCGGAACACTGGTGCCGAGAAAGGTCTTGGCCGTCGTGTCGTAGCGCGCCGATATCTCGATCATCGGCTTCGAATAGTCGCGGACGTTGCTGTCGGTCACCGCGCCGCCGTTCAACCGCGGATAGGTCCAGCCGGTCAGCGCCTTTGCGACGCCCTTGATGTCGTCGGTACCGTAGGTCGGGATCGCGGCACCCGTCGCGTCCAGCTTGCGCGTGCCGTCCATGTAGAGCTGGTCGGGCCCCATGCTGAACAATTGCAGCATCTCGCGCGCGTAGTTTTCCGATGGCGCGGTGCGGTTGCTGTCCGCCATGTCGAGGTAATCGCCCATGAAGCTGGACATCGTGACGTTCATCAGCAGATCGCGGTAGTTGCCGAACGCGCCGCCCAGCAGGATCTGCTGGTAAGCCGCGATCCCGGTCGTCTCGTTGACCTCCGCTTCGGACGCCACCATGATCTGGCTGAGCGCAAAGGCCACCCGCTGGCGCAACTGGTCGGGCGCGACCATCGCATCGGCATAGAAGCGCATCGCGACCGGCTCGCGGCTGAAGTATTTGCGATTGCAGGCGGTGTCGGTGCTGCCGGTGCAGAAGTTCTGCACGACCGCGGTCGTCGACGCGATGTCGTCGTATTTGCTGCCCGATGCGGCGAACTGCTCGTCGATCCAGCCGTTGATGCCGAGCGCGACGATGCGGTTCACAACGTCCGTCGTCGGGCCGAACGTCGCCTGGCGGGCGAGGCGGACGGCGTCCTGCGCCGAAACCGGCGTGGGGGTCGGGGTGGATGTCGTCGGTGTCGGCGCCGGCGTGACGCTGACCAGCCCGCCACCCGAACCGCTCGAACTGCCGCCGCCACCGCAGGCCGAAAGCACCGCGAGCGTTACCAACGAAGCCGCGAGCCGCACGGCCCGCCGGTGCATCACAGCCATGGATCACGTCCCCGACCGGCATCCACCCATGCCGGCCCCCAGCCGCCACATAGCCGAAATCGGCCGGCGCAAAAAGCGGTTAACGTGGGTAAGCGCTTGTTTACGCTGATGCGCTGGGCGTTTCAGGCAGCAGCGGGCGCGGATGCTCAAAGCGCGGCAAAGTTTTGGTCGGTAGGCTGTTGGTAGATACGAAAAGGGCGACCCGTTGCCGGATCGCCCTTTCGATAGCTTTGGACGCCACGTCGTCGGACGTGATCGGCGGTGCTGATCCCGCCGCCCGACGTGACGAGTCCCGGGATTGCTTGCGCAATCCCGAGCCGTCCGCTTAGCGCTTCGAGAACTGGAAGCTGCGGCGCGCCTTCGCCTTGCCGTACTTCTTACGCTCGACCGTACGGCTATCGCGGGTCAGGAAGCCCGCGGCCTTGACCGGCGAACGCAGCGCCGGCTCGTAGCGGGTGATCGCCTGGGCGATGCCGTGCTTGACCGCACCGGCCTGGCCCGACAGGCCGCCGCCCTTGACGGTGGCGACGACGTCATACTGGCCTTCGCGACCGGCGACGCCAAACACCTGGTTGATGACGAGACGCAGTGTCGGGCGTGCGAAATACACTTCCTGATCGCGGCCGTTGACCGTGATCTTGCCGGTGCCGGGCTTCAGCCAGACGCGCGCGACGGCGTCCTTACGACGGCCGGTCGCATAGGCGCGGCCCTGCTTGTCGAGCTCCTGCTCGCGCAGCGGGATGGTCGGCGCGGACGGCTGGACGGTAGCGTCGGTCGCGGTGCCGGCGGTGTCGGTCGAGATCATCTCGCCCGATGCGATGGCGCCCAGATCGGAAAGGGACTGGCGGTTATCGGACATTATGCGCCCACCTTGTTCTTGCGGCTCAGCGCGGCCACGTCGAGGACTTCGGGGTTCTGGGCGGCGTGCGGGTGCTCGCTGCCGGCGAAGATGCGCAGGTTGCGCATCTGCTGACGACCCAGCGGCCCGCGCGGGATCATGCGCTCCACGGCCTTTTCCAGCACGCGCTCGGGGAAGCGGCCGTCGAGGATCTTGTCCGCGGTCACTTCCTTCAGGCCGCCCGGATACCCGGTGTGCTTGTAGTACACCTTGTCGGTGCGCTTCTTGCCGGTGAACTGCACCTTGTCGGCGTTGATGACGATGACATTGTCACCGCAATCGACGTGCGGGGTGAAGCTCGTCTTGTGCTTTCCGCGCAGCAGGTTTGCGATGACGACCGCAGCGCGGCCCACCACCAGATTTTCGGCATCGATCAGATGCCACTTCTTCTCCACCTCATGCGGCTTAACCGACTTGGTGGTCTTCATCAGCGCCTTCATGGGCCAGACCCTCGTCAAATGCAGCGCGCCGCCCCAGACGTGGAGCGGCGCGGACGAGTGGGCCAATGCTGGAATGCGCGAATTAAGTCAAGCAAAGTGCGGTTTTGCTGACGGGTATCTAAATACCGAGGCTAGCTGATCGCTTCGCCGACCCACCGTTCGACCGCCGCATCGACCTCCGCGATAACTGTCTCGATCACCGGCAGCTCGAAGCTGTGCAGCCTGAGGATCGCCGCGCGCAGGCGTTCGGCGCGCATGCCCGCGGTCTTGAACGTCGCCGGCACTTCCTGCCCGCGCTCGACCTTGCCCGCCCAGCGATAGATCGATCGGCAGGGCGGGTGGATCGCGACGCACGCAGCCAGTCGTTCGGCGATCATCGTGGAGCCAATGCGTTCGGCCTCCGCCGCATCCGCAAAGGTGACGTGGACCAGCGCGATCGTAGCCATCATGCGGTCGCGCGGCCGATCGCATGCGCGCCGCCCACTGCGCTCACCAGCACCAGAGCCCCCACGAACTGGTGGAGAGCCGCCAGCCAGATCGGCACGCCCATCACAACGGTCGCGATGCCGAGCAGGATCTGGATGCCGACCGTCGCATGGATCATCACCGCCGCCCGCCGGTCACCCGCCCGCTTTGCGGCGCGCGCCAGGATCATCAGCCCGACGAAAGCGACGAACGCCCACCAGCGGTGGATGAAGTGGACGACATACGGATCGTTGACCAGCGCATCGGGCACGCGTCGCGCGAAAAACTCTGCCGCGGGAAAAACGCGACCGTTCATCAGCGGCCAGTCGTTGGCGGCAAGCCCGGCGTTCAGCCCCGCCATCAGCGCGCCGTACACGAGTTGCACGAACAGCAGCGCGAGCGCGACCGCGCCGACCCGGGTCATCCGCGCCGGCTGCGCATCGACGTTCCGCACGAGTGCGCGCAGGTTGCCCGCGACCCAGATGATCGCCGAAAGGATGATCAGCGCCAGGTTCAGGTGGACCGCCAGCCGGATATGGCTGACGTCAGTGCGCTCGGCGAGACCCGAAGTCACCATCCACCACCCGACCGCGCCCTGCATCCCGCCCAGCGCCAGCAGCCCGACCAGCGGCCAGCCATAGCCGCGCGGTATCGCCTTCTTCACCCAGAACCATGCGAGGGGCAGCGCAAAGGCGAGGCCGATGACGCGCCCAAGCAGGCGGTGGAGATACTCCCAGAAGAAGATGCCCTTGAACTGCGCGAGCGTCATGCCCTGGTTCAACTGCTGGTATTCGGGGATGCGCTGGTACTTTGCGAACTCGGCGGCCCATTGCGCATCGGTCAGCGGCGGGATCGCGCCGGTCACCGGCTTCCACTCGGTGATCGACAGGCCGGATTCGGTCAGCCGCGTGATCCCGCCGACCACGACCATCGCCACGATCAGCGCGGCGACGACATGCAGCCAGCGGACGAGCGCGGCGGGGCGGGCGGTGGGCGGATCGAGCGGGGGGCGCAACATCGCTGTGCGATTAGCCCAAGGCAGCGGGGCCGCCAAGGTGGACGAATTGTCCCAGGCCTTCGCCGCGGACAAGAAAATCACCCGAACCGGACAATGTAATATTGTAACGTCCCGCGGATGCGCCTAGATGGACGCATTGATGGGACACTCGACTCGCCTTTCCTGGACATCGCTCGGGCTGGACCGCATCGCGATCGGCTTGTCGGGCTTGTGCCTGGTACATTGCCTGGCGACGGCGGTGCTGATCGCGCTGGCGTCGGCGGCCGGCGGCTTGCTGCTCGATCCGCATGTGCACGAGATCGGGCTGGCGCTCGCCATTCCGCTGGGCGCGATCGCGTTGGGTCGGGGCATCTGGTCGCATGGCTATATGATGCCCTCGGCGGTCGGTGCGCTGGGGTTGGGCGTGATGGCGGGGGCGCTCACGCTGCCGCACAGCGACAACGAAGTGCTCTACACCATGATCGGCGTCGGGCTGCTCGCGCTGGGCCACGACCTGAACCGCCGGGCGGATCACTGACGCGCCCGTTGCCCTGAGCGGCGCTGCGATCTAGGGCGACGCGCATGACTCCGCTCGACAAGATCCGCAACTTCTCCATCATTGCCCATATCGACCATGGCAAGTCGACGCTTGCCGACCGGCTGATCCAGCGCACCGGCGGCCTCAGCGAGCGCGAGATGTCGGCGCAAGTCCTTGATAACATGGACATCGAGAAGGAGCGCGGGATCACCATCAAGGCGCAGACGGTGCGGCTTGAATGGAAGGGCCACATCCTGAACCTGATGGACACGCCGGGCCACGTCGACTTCGCCTACGAAGTGTCGCGCAGCCTGGCCGCGTGCGAAGGCGCGCTGCTGGTCGTCGATGCCGCGCAGGGCGTCGAGGCGCAGACGCTCGCCAACGTCTACCAGTCGATCGAGCACAACCACGAGATCATCCCGGTCATCAACAAGATCGACCTGCCCAGCGCCGAGCCCGAAAAGGTCAAGCACGAGATCGAGGAGATCATCGGCCTGGATGCCTCGAACGCCGTCCTGTCGTCGGCCAAGTCGGGCATCGGGATCGAGGAAATCCTGGACGCCATCGTCGAGCGTATCCCCGCGCCCAAGGGCGACGCCGACGCCCCGCTGAAGGCCATGCTGGTCGACAGCTGGTACGACCCGTACCTGGGCGTCGTCATCCTGGTCCGCGTCATCGACGGGTCCATCCGGAAGGGCCAGCAGGTCAAGTTCATGGCGACCGGCACGACGCACCTGATCGACCGCGTCGGCGCGTTCCGCCCGAAGCTGGAAAACCTGCCCGACCTGGGGCCGGGCGAAATCGGCTTCATCACCGCGCAGATCAAGGAAGTCGCGCAGGCCCGCGTCGGCGACACGCTGACCGATGCCAAGCGTCCCGCCGCGCAGGCGCTCGACGGCTTCAAGGAAGTCCAGCCGGTCGTGTTCTGCGGGCTGTTCCCGGTCGACGCAGCGGACTTCGAGAAGCTGCGCGAGAGCATCAGCCGGTTGCGGCTGAACGACGCGTCGTTCAGCTTCGAGATGGAGACATCGGCCGCCCTCGGCTTCGGCTTCCGTTGCGGCTTCCTGGGTCTGCTCCACCTGGAGATCATCCAGGAACGGCTGATGCGCGAATACGACCTCGACCTGATCACCACCGCGCCGTCGGTGGTCTATCAGATCGAGTTGACCCACGGCGGCGGGCATATCGACCTGCACAACCCCGCCGACATGCCCGAGCCCAACAAGATCGAGACGATCGCCGAGCCGTGGATCCAGGCGGTCATCTATGTTCCCGACGAATATCTCGGCAGCATCCTGAAGCTGTGCCAGGACCGCCGCGGCATCCAGAAGAACCTGACCTATGTCGGCGGCCGCGCTCAGGCGACCTACGAACTGCCGCTCAACGAAGTCGTGTTCGATTTCTACGACCGGCTGAAGTCGCTGTCGAAGGGCTATGCCAGCTTCGACTATGAACAGATCGGCTACCGCGAAGGCGACCTGGTCAAGATGGGCATCCTGGTAAACGAAGAGCCGGTCGATGCGCTGAGCATGATCGTCCACCGCTCCACCGCCGAAACGCGCGGCCGCGGCATGGTCGAACGGCTGAAGGAACTCATCCCGCGCCACATGTTCAAGATCCCGATCCAGGCCGCGATCGGCGGCAAGGTGATCGCCCGCGAGACGATCAGCGCGCTGCGCAAGGACGTGACCGCGAAATGCTACGGCGGCGACGCGACGCGCAAGCGCAAGCTGCTGGACAAGCAGAAGAAGGGCAAGGCGAAGATGCGGGAGTACGGCTCTGTGAGCATCCCGCAGGAGGCGTTCATTGCGGCGCTGAGGATGGGCGACGACGCCTGAGGCTGGCGTCCGAGGCTAAGGAGGGGATTGCGTGAGCAATCGCCGAGTTAGGCGAGGGTCAATCGCCAGCCCGGCCGGCGGCGTCACCGACGCCGACCGACGACGCGGCTTTGCCGCGTCGGGTCGGATATCAGTCTCGCGCCCACAAACCGCCAATAAGAACTGCTCCGCAACCCAAAAATTATACGCTTATTCACCCAGTGACTAAGCTGCGACTAATTCCGCGATCTTGGTTGCTACCGCCGCCATCGATTCCTCCGCGGTGCTCAACCCAGCTCGCGATGCGAGCAGAAGACTGACCTTTTCAAGTTCTTCGTATGTCGTCCCGTGTACGACTGGAACAAGGCGCTCCCGTCGCAGTAGCGCCGAAAGCTCTTTGTCGGCGACACCTTCTGCTGGAAGTCGGCGGAGCATTGCCGGAGTCACCAGCACGATCCCCACACGGGAATTCACCAAGCCCTTGTCAATCGCCCGCATCATCGGCACGCCAAGGCCAAGGTCTTTCTCGCTAAACCAAACTCGAACACCGCGCGCTTCCAGAAGGTCGTGAAGGTCTTTGGCTGAAGCCTGACGATCATCCCAAGCGTGACAGAGAAAAACGTCCCGAAGGTCCGGCTGCGAGACGGCGAGGCTTTCGACCTCTTCTCTAACTGGTGTCAGCGCGCGAACCTCTTCGGGCGTGTACCAAGCTCCAGAGCCTGACGGTGACCAGCGAGGCTTTGAGCTACGTCGCCCAGAACCGCCCGATGACGAAGGGGACGGGGTAGGGCTATAGCCGCCGTAACTTCCATATCCGCCGTAACCGCCGTAACCTCTCGATCGTCCACCGCAAGCTGGGCAATCGGCTGCGGCAGCGGCTGAACGGTGCCCTCTAGTCGGTGCGGTGCATCTAGCCATGCCAACCTCTCCAAATCAGAATTGATCTTTGTCAGATGTTCGCATGGTAGATTAGATTACACAGTTCAATGCAGATTAAGATCCGTTTTGGCACATTTACTTATTATCGACCGAGACGGTCGCAGCGGTAACCAATCCTTTTAGCCGCAATCCACGATCAAAAAGCTTAGCGCATTTCACGTCGCGTATACTCACCCCCACACCACGCCGCCCATTTCTCCTCCGTAGCCGTCGCCTCCCACAACGCCTGCGCCTCCGCCATCATCTGGTGCGCGCGCTGTTGCGCCTTTGCCCGGTCGCTCTTCCCGTAGATATCGGTGTGGTACCCCGGGTCCTTGCGCGGTAGCCAGACCGGCGGGCGGGGTGGGTCGCCGAGCTTGTCCCAGACCTTCTGCCGGATCTCGGCCAGGATATCGCTCATCGGATCGGCATAGGGGCGCTCGCACACGGACTCGCCATGTTCGTCGACGCCGGTGCAGCGGTCGATGAGGGCCGCGCTTTCGCCGCCGACGACCATGACCAGTTCGAGGAAGGCGAGCGTGCGCAGCGCGTGGTCGGCGGCGACGAACCTGCCCTCCAGGCGGTAGCGGCGCTCGACGATGACCTTGGCTTCATATTGCTTCAGCATCAGGCCGAACAGGCGCTTGTTCTCCGCCTCGTCGTTCTGGCGCGCGGTACGCTCGGCGTTTTCCGCCTCCTTCTTTTCGCGCGCGATCGTTTCGGGGTGTTTGGTGCCTTGGCGCAGCGGGCCGGACGGGGTGCCGTATTTCGCCGGCATGTGGTGGCGCAGGATGAACATCAGCAGCTTGTCGTTGTAGCGCCGTTTCTCGCCGACCTGCTCGCCCTTCCAGAACACCGGCACCGGCGTGCCGTCACGGGCGCGGTCGATAGCGATGTCGGCGAGGTTCTGGACGCCGTGGTCGAGGGCTTCGGCCCAGGCGGCGGCGAATCCTTCCGCGCCGGGCTGGCGGCGGAGGAAATAGGCACCCTCGGTGCTCATGTTGATGCGGCGCGCGGCGGCAGTGACCGATCCGGTCTCGGCCAGCGCGGCGATGAAGGCACGCTGCCGCTCCGCGGTCCAGCCGTCGAAGCGGTATTTGCGGGGGACGGGCGTGAAGTCACGCACCGGGCGATGTGTCGGGGCCATGTCTTGCATGGCGTGGCTATATAACCAGATGGGTTCGTGTAGGAAAATGGTTTTGTCGGGGGCAGTCGTCGCGTCGCGAGGGTGCGGCGGGCGTGTCGGAAAGCGGTGCTTCGACAGGCTCAGCACGAAAGAGAAGGGGCGAGTGCCGTGTTCCGGCAAGCCGTGCGGTGGTTCGGGCGCTTGGTCGGGTGGTACCGTGAGCGACGAGCGCTGTCGCCCTGGGCTCCCGCCTGCGCGGGAGCACGGGAGGGGTGATTCCCGCGCGTCAGCCCGACCGGTGCCGGGATGACGGCGGGGCCGCCCTTACTTCTTCTCGCCGTGGGTGTCGTATTCCGACGCCGAGTTCAGCTGGATGTAGTTCTGGAGGCCCATGCGTTCGATCATCTCGAACTGGCGTTCCAGCGTGTCGACATGCTCTTCCTCGCTTTCGAGAATGCGGCGGAACAGGTCGCGGCTGATGTAGTCGCGGACGCTTTCGCAATATTCGACCGCGTTGCGCAGCTGGGCGACGGCCTCGATCTCCATGTCGAGGTCGGCCTTCAGCACCTCCTCCACCGTCTCGCCGATCTTCAGGCGGCCGAGCAGCTGGAAATTGGGCAGGCCGTCGAGGAACAGGATGCGCTCCGCCAGCCAGTCGGCGTGCTTCATCTCGTCGATCGATTCGTCCCGCTCGAACTTGGCGAGCTTGTGGACGCCCCAATGGTCGAGCAGGCGATAGTGCAACCAATACTGGTTGATCGCCGTCAGCTCGTTCCTGAGCGATTCGTTGAGGAATTCGATGACTTTCGCGTCACCCTTCATGGCCGGCACCCCGATTGGAAAAGACAGGCCGGGCTTACCCGCTCAACCCGTCGGCGGATAGCTGAAAGTGGCGGATTTCCGGGGTTTCTTCGCAAATGCGAATACTATGCAGCCGCACGTTCGGCGTCGATGATCGCGCGGGCGAACGGCACGCACTGGCCACATTTCGCCTGCTTGCCGCACAGCGCATAGGCCTGGCACGCGCTGGCGGCGCCCAGCCGCGCAGCCTCGCGCACCTCGCGTTCCCGAATGGCATTGCAGACGCATACGACCATGACGAACCCTCTCGCTTGAGCGCCGGAGTAGCGCGCATGAGAATGATTCGCAAGTTAATTGCGGTTGCGTCGCAATAAGAGCGTCACGCGGTTGCGGTGTCGCCCATCAGCGCGGGGAAGAATGCCTCGTGCGTGCGGCGCAGGTCGTCGAGCTTTACGCAATAGTCGTGCTCGCGCGTTTCGAACACCAGCCGCCCGGCGATGGTGCGGCCGATCCGCTCGACCTCGACGCCCGCCGCGGTCGAGGCGTGGAGGAAGTCGTTGAGGTGCGCGTCGTCGACGGTCGCCAGATACAGGCCCTGGTCCTCGGCGAAATAGGTCGCGGCGATCCCGCGCGGCGTGGGCATCGAGACCATTGCGCCGATGCCGCTCGCCAGCGCCATTTCCGCGACCGCGACGGCGATGCCGCCATCCGACACGTCGTGGACGGCGGTCAGCGCTCCGCGCGTGATCTGGTCACGGACGAAGTCGCCGGTGCGGCGTTCGGCGGCGAGATCGACGCGCGGCGGCGGGCCGTCCTCGCGCCCCTTCACTTCGCGCAGCCACAGCGACTGGCCGAGGTCGCCGCGGGGCTCGCCGATCAGGACCAGCACGTCGCCGGTGCCCTTGAACGCGATCGTCGCCGATTTGGACCAGTCGGCCAGCAGCCCGACGCCGCCGATCGCCGGCGTGGGGAGGATGGCGGAGCCCCCGCCGGTCGCCTTGCTCTCGTTGTAGAGCGACACGTTGCCGCTGACGATCGGGTAGTCGAGCGCGCGGCACGCCTCGGCCATGCCTTCGATACAGCCGACGAACTGGCCCATGATCTCCGGGCGCTGCGGGTTGGCGAAGTTCATGCAGTCGGTGGCGGCGAGCGGCGTCGCGCCGACCGCAGTCAGGTTGCGCCACGTCTCGGCGATCGCCTGCTTGCCGCCCTCCACCGGGTCGGCGAAGCAGTAGCGCGGGGTGCAGTCGGTGGTGATCGCCAGGCCCTTGCGCGTGCCGTGGACACGCACGACCGCAGCGTCGCCGCCGGGGCGCTGGACGGTGTCGGCACCGACCATGTGGTCATACTGTTCCCAGATCCAGCGGCGCGAGGCGAGGTCCGGGCAGCCGACGAGTGTCAGCAGGTCGGCGGCGAGATCGTCGCTTTCCGGGCTGTCGGTGATGGCGGCACGCGGCGGAGTGGGGACGTGCGGGCGGTCGTACGCTGGCGCTTCGTCGGCGAGCGGCCCGAGTGGGATGTCGGCGACGGTCTCGCCCTGCCACTTCAGCACCATGCGGCCGGTGTCGGTGACGCGGCCGATGACCGCGAAGTCGAGTTCCCACTTGCGGAAGATGGCCTGCGCGAAGTCCTCGCGGCCGGGTTTGAGCACCATGAGCATCCGCTCCTGGCTCTCCGACAGCATCATTTCGTACGGCGTCATGCCGGTTTCGCGCTGGGGCACGTCGTCCATGACGAGTTCGATGCCGACGCCGCCCTTCGACGCCATCTCGACGCTCGACGAGGTGAGGCCGGCGGCGCCCATGTCCTGGATCGCGACGATCGCGTCGGACGCCATCAGCTCCAGGCACGCCTCGATCAGCAGCTTTTCGGTGAAGGGGTCGCCGACCTGCACGGTCGGGCGCTTGGCATCGGCATCCTCGCCGAAGTCGGCGCTGGCCATCGTCGCGCCGTGGATGCCGTCGCGGCCGGTCTTGGAGCCGACGTAGACGATCGGATTGCCGATACCGCTGGCGGCCGAATAAAACACCTTGTCGGTCTGGGCGACGCCGACCGTCATCGCGTTGACCAGGATGTTGCCATCATACGCGGCGTGGAAGTTCGTCTCGCCACCCACGGTCGGCACGCCGACGCAGTTGCCGTAGCCGCCGATGCCGTGGACGACGCCCGAGATCAGGTGCTTCATCTTTGGGTGGTCGGGCCGGCCGAAGCGCAGTGCGTTCATGTTGGCGATCGGCCGCGCGCCCATCGTGAACACGTCGCGCAGGATGCCGCCGACCCCGGTCGCCGCGCCCTGATAGGGTTCGATGTACGACGGGTGGTTGTGGCTCTCCATCTTGAAGACCGCGCACTGGCCGTCGCCGATGTCGACGATACCCGCGTTCTCGCCGGGGCCGCAGATGACCTGGGGGCCGGTGGTCGGCAGCTTCTTCAGGTGGATGCGGCTCGACTTGTAGCTGCAATGCTCCGACCACATGACCGAGAAGATGCCCAGTTCGGTCAGGTTCGGTGTCCGCCCCATGCACGTCAGGACGCGGTCGTATTCGTCTTCGGACAGGCCGTGGTCGGCGACGATCTGGGGCGTGATCTCGGTCATGGAAGCGCCCTTAGCGGCGCGCGCGCGCTTCGTCACCCGTCTGACGGCATCGCAAAATTTACCGATTTCCTGTAAAAGTCCGAACCGATGACGAACACGCTGATCTACGCGCCTGGAATCATTACGTCTTCCCCGGTCGAGCGGGTGGGGGACGACGTCCCGCCCGCGACCGCGCTGCCCGGTCTGCCGGCGCGCTGGTGGTGCGATCTGTCCGACGATTCGCTGCGGTGGGAGCACGGCGTCTTCGACCTGTTCGGCATCGCGCGCGGCCAGCGGCTGGATCGGCGGGCGATCGTCGAGATGTACGCCGCCCCGTCACGCGACCTGCTCGACCACCTGCGTAGTACCGCCATCGCCACGCGCGGCAGCTTCACCTTCGAGGCGGAGATCGTCCGCCCGGACGGCGCGATGCGGTGGATGCGAGTCGTCGCGGACACCGTCGCGACGAACGGGCGCACGACGCATCTCTACGGCACCAAATGCGACATCACGCACGAGATGTCCGCCGCCGTTACCGTGACAGCGACGACCGCCTGAGGTCGCGCCGGCGGGTCAGCGTTCGCGCGCTGCCTCGGTGCGCGGGAGCGTTGCGCGAACCGGCGGCGGGGCGGCCGTTGCCGTTGCCGGTGCCGTGCCCGACGCGGGGGTGTCGCCCTTGCGCCGGACGCCTGCCAGCGGGTCGGGCATCGCCGGCTTCGCGACAGCGGCGCCCGGTACCGCCGCGAGCGGCGGGCGAGCGGCGGGCGTGGCGAGCGGGTCGGCGGCGGGCGGCGTGGCTGGCGGGGCGAGCGTCAACGACACCTGCGCCTTCATGCATTCGTTCGGCTTCGCGCGCTTGAATTCGCCGCAGTTCCACAGCGCCTTTTCGAACCCGAAGGCCCGGTCGCGCAGATAGCTGAATGCCATCGCACGCTGCTGGATCGGGGTGATCGGCAGGGCGGCGGGGGTGGCGGCTTTCGTGCTCCATGCCATGAACTTGCAATAGGGCCGCACGCCGCACGCATTTTCGGCGAGCGCCGGGAAATCCTCGGGTGCCAGCTTGGCGCCGAGCGTCACGAGAAAGGTGTTCGTGTCCTGCGCAACGCCCGCAGGCGTGGGCGCCAGCGTGTCGCCCAGCATTGCCGGGTCGAGCTGCGCGGTCGTCATCCCCGCCGCTTCGGCGGCACTACGGTGCGCCTCCGACAGGCGGGCGAGTTGCGGGATGACCGGCTCGACCCCGGTGTACCCGCCGCGGAACGCGCCCGGCGTGCCCCACCAGCCGCTCCAGCGGAAGAACAGGTGGGTGTCGACCGCGACGATCTTGTCGAGGCTGCTGCTCCAGTACGGCACGACCCAGTCGGTGTGGTAGTGCGTCGCGTGGCCGACGCGGGCATCGACCGCGCCGACCAATGCCATCCGCGCGACGGTGCGCGCGCGTTCCCACGCGGCCGGGATCACCGCGCGCAGCATCGCGCCGTCGCAGGTGAAGGTGAACTGGCAGCCGGTGCGCCGTTCCTGTCCCTGGAAGACCACGCCGCAGACGGTCTTCGGGAAGGCCGGGTGGCGGACGCGGTTCAGGACGACCTGAACGACGGCCTTTTGCCCGGTCGTATCGTCGCCGGCTTCGTAGATCGCCGCGGCAGCCAGGCAGTCCAGCGCGCGCGCCTGGCTTTCCGGGCTGCCGGTCAGGCGGAACGGGCGCGCGGCCGGGTTGGGATCGGTCGAGAAGGGGACCGTCGCGTTGAATGCGCGCGCGTCGGTCGGCGCCAGCGCGATGAAGGCGGCGGGCTCGACCGTGGGCAGTTCGGTCGGCGGCACGACGCGCTGCGGGCGCGTGGCGACGGCACGAGCCACCGGCGGCAGCTTCGGCGCGGTCGTGACGATGGCCAGCGGAGCGGCAATGGCGACGATCGCCAGCAGCGCAAGGACGACGGCGATCCAGCGCGGGACGGTGGGGTTGGGGATGTCGGGAGTCATGGGCGGCTCGCGCCTATAGCGTGGATCAAAGCGGATGCGAAATGGGTACGAATGTACCGCCGTGCGGAGGGTGCGGCAGGGCTGGGCGCATCGTTAGGACGGCCACATCCCCTTGGCCTCGCAGACGTCGAACGCGTCGGCGACGGCGTGATCGCAGGCGACGTCACCGGGCACGCATGCCTTTGTCGCCCGCAGGCGCGTCGCCGCACAGCTTTCTGTCGCCGGCGCTACTCTGGGCAGTGCGGCGAGCGAGGAGGGATAGCTGCGCGGCGGAATCGGAATGGTCACGGTGCCGGCCATCGCGCTCGACGCGGCACCACCGCCGAAGACGACGGGCCATAGCAACAGCAGCCCCAGCATCGTGGCGGCGCAGATCAAGGCATTTCGCATTCGTCCCCCCGGACTTGGGCGTTCGCGGGCGCCTTTGCCGCGAACGCCCCGATCGATCAAGCCTCGGGCAGGAAATCCGGGACCGACAGATACCGCTCGCCGGTGTCGTAGTTGAAGCCGAGCACGCGGGCATCCTTGGGCAGTTCGGCAAGTTTCTGGGCGATCGCCGCCAGCGTCGCGCCCGAGGAGATGCCGACCAGCAGGCCCTCTTCCTTGGCGGACCGGCGCGCCATGTCCTTGGCGGCGTTCGCATCGACCTGGATCGCGCCGTCGATCGCCTGGGTGTGAAGGTTGGCGGGTACGAAGCCTGCGCCGATGCCCTGGATGGGGTGAGGCCCCGGCTGGCCGCCCGAGATGACCGGCGACAGCGCCGGTTCGACCGCGAAGACCTGCAGGTTCGGCCATTCCTTCTTCAAGGTCTCGGCGACGCCGGTGATGTGGCCGCCGGTGCCGACGCCGGTGATGATGACGTCGATCGGCGCGTCGCGGAAGTCGTTCAGGATCTCCTGCGACGTGGTGCGGACGTGGACGTCGATGTTCGCCGGATTCTCGAACTGCTGCGGCATCCAGGCGCCGGGCGTCGCCTCGACGATCTCCAGCGCGCGCTCGATCGCGCCCTTCATCCCCTTCTCGCGCGGGGTCAGGTCGAACTTCGCGCCATAGGCCAGCATCAGGCGGCGACGCTCCAGGCTCATGCTCTCGGGCATCACCAGGACCAGCTTGTAACCCTTGACCGCTGCGACCATGGCCAAGCCCACGCCGGTATTGCCGCTGGTCGGCTCGACGATCGTGCCGCCCGGCTGCAACTGGCCCGATACTTCCGCCGCCTCGACCATGGCGAGCGCGATGCGGTCCTTGACCGATCCGCCGGGGTTGGAGCGTTCCGACTTCACCCAGACCTCGCTGTCGGGGAACAGGCGGGCCAGGCGGATGTGCGGCGTGTTGCCGATCGTCTCGAGTACGGAATTGGCCTTCATGACGTCGGTCCTTTCGCGGGGATGGGGTTGGGATTTGGCACGTCGGGCTCGAGGATCAAGGGCTCGGCCGGCGGATCGAAGGTGCGGGCGCGGCGCAGTTCGGGGAACCAGCGCGCCCACAGCGCGGTCACGACGATCGCGCCGATACCGCCGCCGACGACCGCGACGATCGGCCCGACGAGTGCGGCGAGGAAACCCGATTCGGCCTCGCCCAGCTCGTTCGAGCCCGAAATGAACAGTGTCGACACCGCGCCGATCCGCCCGCGCATTTCGTCGGGGGTGTAGAGCTGAATCAGCGACTGGCGGACATAGACCGATACCATGTCGGCGGCGCCGACGACGAACAGGCAGGCAAGCGCGAAGAGCACGGCGGGCGCGAAATCATGGCCGATCGCGGCGGGCCCGAAGACCGGCAGGAACAACGGCGCGGACAGGCCGAAGAGCACCGTCGCCAGCCCGAACAGCGCCACCGCGGACAGCATCTTCACGCCGACCCCGGTCTTCAGCGGCCGCACACCGAACCACAGAGCGACCGTCACCGCCCCGATCGACGGCGCGGCGCGCAGATGGCCGAGGCCTTCGGCCCCCACCTGCAGGATGTCGCGGGCATAGACCGGCAGCATCGCCGTCGCCCCGCCTAGCAGGACCGCGAACAGGTCCAGGCTGATCGCGCCGAGCACCAGCCGGTTGCGGCGGACGTAGTGCAATCCGTCGATCATCTGCGCCCACGGGTTGCCGGTGAACTTCACCGTCGTGCGCGGCACGGCGCCGATCAGCAGCAGCATCAGCAGCGCGAACGAGAACAGCCCGCCCGAGACGGCATAGGTCAGCCAGGGCTTTGCCGCGTAGAGATAGCCGCCCATCGCCGGCCCCAGGATCGACGCGCTTTGCCACGCGATCGAACTGAGCGCGATCGCGGTCGGCAGCACGGCCTTGGGGACGAGGTTGGGCGAGAGCGCGGAGAGCGCCGGGCCGGCAAAGGCGCGCGCGACGCCCAGCAGGGCGGCGATGCCGAACAGATATGGCAGCGTAATCTGCCCGTGCCACGTCAGCCAGCACAGCGACAGCGCGCAGAACGCCTCCAGCGAAACCGCCCCGCGCGCGATCCAGCGGCGATCGACGCGGTCGGCGACCCAGCCGGCGAATAGCGATAGGATGAGAAGCGGCAAAAACTGCGCGACGCCGATCAGGCCGAGCTGGAAGGCGGCTTCCTTTACCGACATCGTCCGCCGCGCGATGTCGTACACCTGCCAGCCGATGACGATGACCATCGCGGTCTGCGCCAACGTAGTCGCGAAGCGCGCCAGCCAATAGGCGCGGAAATTGTGGATCGTGAAGGGATGCGCTGCGGCGTCGGCCATGCCCCGCTATGAGGGCTGGGCCGACGCCGCGCAATGACGTCAGGCGGTCAGCGGCTCGGAGCTTTTGTTGGCCCCGACGAAGCTGGTCTGTCCGGGATCGCCCAGGAATGTTAGCAAATCCCCGGTCAGGCGGTCGCGCGCGGTTTCGGTGAAGCCGTGCGGTTCGCCATCATATTCGACCAGCTGCGCATGGGCGATGCCCCTGGCCGCTTCGCGAGCCGTCGCGTCGATCGGTACGGTCTTGTCGGCGGTACCGTGGACGATCAGCGTCGGTACGGTGAACGATGCCAGATCGCCGCGGAAGTCGGTGTGGCCGAACGAGTCGGCGCAGGCCAGCGTCGCCTTCAGGCTGGCGTCCATCGCGATGCGGGTCGCTGTGTGCATCACTTCGTCGCTGACGGGGCTCGAAAAGGTGCCCGCGCCGAAGAACTGCGGCATGAAGGTGTTGCGGAAGAAGTCCGCGCGATCCTTCTTGATGCCCTCGCCGATCTCCTGAAGCTTCTCCTCCGGCACGCCGTTCGGGTTGTCGTCGGTCTTCAGCATGTACGGCACGACGGATCCCAACAGCGCGGTTGCGATCACGCCCTTGCCGCCATGGCGCGACATGTACCGCGCAACTTCGCCACCGCCCATCGAGAAGCCGACCAGCGTCACATTCTCGGTCGCGCCGGTCGCTTCCAGCACATCGGCCAGATCGTCGGCCAGCGTGTCATAGTCGTAGCCCGACCACGGCTGTCCCGACCGACCGAACCCACGGCGGTCGTAAGCGATGGCGCGGAAGCCGGCATCGGCCAGCGCCATCGCGTGGGCATCCCACATATCGGACGACAGCGGCCAGCCGTGGATCAACACCACCGGGCGGCCATTACCCCAATCTTTTACGTAAATGTCGGTCCCATCGCGCGTCTTGATATATGGCATGGCAGTCTCCGTTGCTTTGATCGAGGCTCAACGGATTGGAATCAGGCACGTTCCCGCGCGGACGCGTACGGCGGACCTATCGTGAGTTAGCGCTCACATGTCGATCTTGTTGCAGCGCAGCATACAAGCTATATGTTCATTTCAGATGCTTTCAGCAGCGATGGTGTGATGTCCGAAGAACCCACCGGCCCCGTTCCGACCCTGTTCGCCGCGATCGTCCGGCAGCTGTGCGTCAATGCGACCTACAACCGCGACAAGGTCGTGCTGGCGCCGCACGTCGCCTACACCAAGCACGGCGAGCTGTATGTCGATGCGATCATCGTCGCGCGCAACGGGATGTTGCCGCGAGAGGAAAAGCTGGGGTCGTACAAGGTCACCGGTCTGGGCGAGCCAAGGCTGACCGGCCGCGCTTTCGAGATCAGCCGGCTCTACGAGCCCGAGGCCGAGCGATATGCCGGCTCGACGCTGGTCGCGGTCGAGCCGGCAGCGGTCGCATAAGCCTCCGACGCGTAATCGCTGTAGGCCGGGGTGACCGTATCGACCGGCTCGTCCCACGACACCGCCTCGACCGGACGTTCGCGCGCATATAGCGGCACGCGGCCGTCGTGCGGGGAGGTATAGAAGCCGCTGGTGTCGGCCATCGTCCATTTCGCGGTGCCGACGCCGACCATCGCGCTGAGTGCCAAGCCGATGCCGACGATACCGGCCATTCGCATTATTCCGTCCGGCCCGGGTCCCCGCATCGCATCCATCCCTGTGTCAGCGTCTTTGGCGGTGTACGCCGGTTGGTGCGCTTGGTTCCGGACGGGACACATCTTCGTTCAAAATCCGTTCAGTCGCCCGGCGGCATGACCGGCCCGACGCCGCGGCTTGCCCAGCCGCGCGGGGGCAGATACTAGCGGCCCGACCCCTCCCAGAAGGGCCCTGTCAGGAGATTCCGGATCATGAAGTCATTCTCGAAGCTAGCGCTGGCGGCCGTGCTGTCGACCGGCGTGGTATCGACCGCCATCGCGCTTCCGGCGGCCGCGCAGAAGAAGAAGGACGACAAGGCACAGGGCCCCAAGCTGTCCGACGCCATCCGCAAGCCGCTCGCCGCGGCGCAGACCGCGCTGACCGCCAAGGACTATCCGACCGCGCTCGCCCAGACCGCGATCGCCGAGCCGCTGGCGACCACCGACGAGGAGAAGTATTTCGTCGCGGCGATGCAGTTGCAGGCGACCGCACCGTCGAACGACCTCCAGCGTCTGGCGCCGATCCTCGACAAGCTGATCGCCAACACGCGCACGCCGGCCGCACAGCTTGGCCAGTACAACTTCCTGCGCGGTGAAGCTGCGTTCCAGCAGAAGAAATATGCCGAAGCACTGCCGTTTCTGACGAAGGCGCAGGAACTGGGCTACCAGAACGAGGCGCTGCAACTGCGCATCGCGTCGGCGAATATCGAAACCGGCAACACCGCCGGCGGTCTGGCCGCGATCGAAAAGACGATCAACGACGAGATCGCCGCCGGCAAGAAGCCGTCCGAAGACCTCTACAACTATGCGCTGGGCAAGGTGTACCGCAAGGACCCGGCCGCGACCGCGCAGTGGTCGATGCGCAAGCTGAAGGCGTATCCGACCGCCAAGAACTGGCGCGAGGCGCTGCTGATCTATCGTGACGGCGGCGCGAAGCTCGACCGCAGCCAGCAGATCGACCTGTTCCGCCTGATGCGCGCGACCAAGTCGCTCGCCGATCGCGGCGATTACCTGGAATATGCCGACCTGACGCTGATCGGGGGCTATCCGGCCGAGACGAGGGCGGTGCTGGACGAGGGCAAGGCGACCGGCAAGATTCCGGCGACCGATACGTCGGCGGCCCGGCTGTCGACCGACGCCAACACCGCGATCAAGAACGAAGGCTCGCTGCCGGCGCTGGAAACGAAGGCGAAGGCGGCAGCCAACGGCAAGCTCGCGCTGTCGACGGGCGACGTCTACCTCGGCCAGGGCAACGCCACCAAGGCGCTCGAGTTGTACGCTATCGCCCGCCAGAAGGGCGGCGTGGACGCATCCGAACTCGCGCTGCACACGGGTGCCGCGTATGCGCAGGCGGGCCAGAAGGACCAGGCCCGCACCGCGTTCCAGTCGATCACGGCCCCTGGCCCGCGCAAGGACATGGCGGCGTTCTGGATCCAGTATCTCGACACTGGCGTCGCCGGGTCGGCGGCCGTCGCTGCGCAGTAAGCGCTGCCGATCATGACCTGATGAAGGGGCGTCCCGCCGGGGCGCCCCTTTTTCGTGGGGAACGCTCTTGTCGCGGGCAGCCGCTTCGCGCCACAAGCATCGCCGACAGGATTGGGAGAGGGTGATGGCCGACAACGAGATGATCCGGCGGGAGCGGCAAGGCGACGTGCTGGTGGTGACGCTCGACCGGCCCGACCGGCTGAATGCGGCGACTCCGGCGATGTTCGAGACGATCGCCGAGGCGCTGTCCGATCTGGAGGGCGCGCGCGCGGTGCTGCTGACCGGGGCGGGGCGGGGGTTCTGCTCCGGCGCCGATGTCGGCGGGGGCGCGCTGAACGCGGCCGATCCGGGGCTCGCCACCTACGAGGCGCTGACGACGTCCTACAACCCGACGGTCCGCGCCGTCATCGACCTGGACGTACCGGTCGTCAGCGCGGTCCGCGGGCCGGCGGCCGGGATCGGGTGCAGCCTGGCGCTGGCCGCCGATATCTGCGTCGCAAGCGAAAGCGCCTATTTCCTCCAGGCGTTCGTCAATATCGGGCTGGTGCCTGACGGCGGCGCGAGCTGGATGCTGCCGCGACTGATCGGCCGCGCCCGCGCGCTGGAGATGATGCTGCTGGGCGAGCGCGTACCGGCGGCCAAGGCGCTCGACTGGGGGCTGATCCACCGCGTCGTGGCGGACGATGCGCTGGACGCGGAGGCGTTGGCGCTGGCGACGCGGCTGGCGGCGGGGCCGACGGTCGCGCTGGGCCTGATCCGTCGCGGCGTGGCGGCCGCACTCGAATCGACGCTTGATACTGCGCTGGAACGCGAGGCGCAGGACCAGCGCCGTGCGCGCGGGACGGCGGATTCGATGGAAGGCGGCATGGCTTTTCTATCGAAGCGCAAACCGGACTTCCGCGGACGATAAATCGCGCTACATCGCGCACCATGACCACGCACACCACCAAGATGCTGATTCTCGGCTCGGGCCCGGCGGGCCTGTCGGCCGCGATCTACGGCGCGCGCGCCGGCATGGAGCCGATCGTCGTCCAGGGTATCCAGCCCGGCGGCCAGCTGACCACCACCACCGATGTCGAGAACTACCCGGGCTTCCGCGAGGTCGTCCAGGGCCCGTGGCTGATGCAGGAAATGCAGGCGCAGGCCGAGCATGTCGGCACGCGGATGATGTGGGATACGATCGTCGAGGTCGATCTGACCCGGCGCCCGTTCCGTCTGACCGGCGACGGCGGCGACGTGTACGAAGGCGACGTGCTGGTGATCGCCACCGGCGCGCAGGCCAAGTGGCTCGGCCTCGACAGCGAGGAGTTGCTGAAGGGCAAGGGCGTCAGTGCCTGCGCGACCTGCGACGGCTTCTTCTACCGCGGCAAGAAGGTCGCGGTGATCGGCGGCGGCAACACCGCGGTCGAGGAAGCGCTATACCTGACCAACCACAGCGACGACGTGACGCTGATCCACCGCCGCGACACGCTTCGCGCCGAAAAGATCCTCCAGGCGCGGCTGCACGCGAACGAGAAAATCTCGGTCCTGTGGAACAAGGAAGTCGTGCGTTTCGTCGGCGAAGGCACACCGGAGGGCCTCGTCGCGATCGAGCTGAAGGACACGGTGACCGGCGAGCTGTCGCGGCTGGAGGTCGAGGGCGGTTTCGTCGCGATCGGCCACCACCCGGCGACCGAACTGTTCCGCGGCCACCTGGCGCTCGACGACGACAGCTACATCGCGGTCGAGACGGGATCGACCCGCACCAGCGTAGCCGGCGTGTTCGCGTGCGGCGACGTGATGGACAAGGTCTATCGCCAAGCCGTGACTGCGGCGGGCACGGGCTGCATGGCCGCGCTGGATGCCGAACGCTTTCTGGCCGAGGCGGAGTTCGAGGCGGTCAAGGAAGCCGCGGAGTAACGTGCCGGTGCTCCCGCGCAGGCGGGAGCATAGGGTTACGGAGTGGTGCGTGAGCGGCTCTGGGCTACCGCCTGCGCGGGAGCATGGGTCGCCCGCAGCACCTGCTCAAGCAGCCAAGTGAAATCACCCTCGCCGGCATAGCTGTGGCTGGCCGAATCGCGTGCTTCCTGCCGCACATCCGGGCGTCCGGGCAGCGTCGCCCAGGCGTCCGCGAACGCCACCGCCGTATTGTCTCGGACGGCGAGCAGGATCGTCACCGGCACCCCCGAGGCACGGAGCGACGCCGCCATCCGTGACAGCAACCCGGTATCCTCGGACCGCACAGCCTTCGCCAGCCCCCCGGCCAGCTTGCGCAGGTTCACCCCGCCGCGCAGCAGCCGCAGCCATTCGCGAGGGCTCCGCAGCCGCTCGGCATAGCGCGCGCGGATCGCCGCGGCCTGGGGCAGGGCGTCGTCGCTGCCGCCGATCCATGGGTTTGACAGTACGAGCGCGTCGATCCCGGTGTCGGCGTGGAACAGCGCCAGCGCGCTGGCCGCGTCGCAATTGCCGAAGCCTACGACGCGGGTCACCCCGTTCGCGCGCAGCGCCGCCACCGCCGCCGCCATATCGTCGGTGCTACCCTCGAACCCGGCGTTCAGCCCGGTCGAATCCCCGATCCCGCGCCGATCGTAGCGCAGGACCGGCACGCCGCGCCCGGCCAGCGCCTGCGCCAGCATCGCCATCCCCCGGTGCGCACCGCAGCGGATCTCGTTCCCGCCGGACACGATCAGCAGCCCGGTCCGGCCTGCCGCGTCATCGAGCGTCGCGACCAGCGTTTCGCTGGCGCAGGGTATCGCGATCAGCCGGCGCACGTTTGCAGCCATGCAGCGATATCGTCGGCACATGTTTCGGCAAGGACGGGATCGTTGCCCGGTTCGGCACGACGCCAGAGCGGGGCGCCCGGCACCTTGCGGTCGGCCGGCGCTGGATCAGTCTCGAGGCGAACCGTTCGCTGCGCCGGGCCATGGTTGGCGAGAACCAGCGCACCGGAGAGATCGGTGAGAAGGTCGGACGACACCGATTGGCCGCCAATTCGGACGGGACCGTCCTCTTCACCGATGATGGTGTAACGGTCGTAGCGTGCCGTGCCACATGTTTCCGCATTCTTGATCCGGACAAGTTCGCGTAGCACGTCCTCACCTGACTGGGGTGCCAGATGCCATCGTCCGAAATTAAGCGAGAGCGGGTCGAGCAGGGCGCCACTCCGCAGGCCGACCGCATAGGTCTGGCGACCGGCGGCATCAAACGATAGAGTCAGCGCTTCATGCGCGTCGCGCATCATCGTCAGACGGCTGTCTTGCAGCGCTATGAGGCTCTCGCCGGTGCCGGGGAAATCCGGCAGCACGCTCGCCACCCCGCGCTCGGCCAGCGCGTGCATCATCGTCACGGCAAACGTCCGCGTGCGGTTCGCTTCCTCGAACAGCGGCAGCGCGATGATGACGACCGGGCCGGTGTCGGGGCCGAGGCGGATCATCGCCTCGCGCCCGTGCGCCCAGTCGTACCAACCGATCACCCCAGCGCCTTGCGCTTGGCGAAGGCGGTCAGGCTGCCGAAGGTTTCCAGCGTCTCGCCGTCGATATCGTCGTCGTCGATCAGGATGCCTAAGCGATCCTCCATCTCGGTCAGCACGCCCGCCACTGCCATCGAATCGAGTTCGGGCAGCGCGCCGAACAGCGGCGTCTCCTCGCGGAACGCCGCGGCACGCTCTTCGCTCACGCCGAGTACGTCGCGTAGCACCGCGCGGACGGTTTCGACGATTTCGGGTGCCCCATCGGGTTGCACAGGCTGACGTCCCCCAAGCGAAAAATCCTGTCGGCGCCCTACTTTGGGTCACACGCCTTGCCAAGTGCGTGCGGGCGTAGCCATGTGCCGCCATGGCGCAGCCCGATCCCACGCCCCGGCCCATCGATCATGTCCTGCAAGGCGCTGCGGATGCCATCGCGCTGGAGGATCGCGCCGGCACGTTGACCTATGCTCAGGCCGAGGACGCCGTCGCCCGGCTGGCGGGCTGGCTGGCCAGGTTCGGCCTGTCACCGGGGGCACGCGTCGCCAGCTGGCTGCCCAAGACGCGCGAGGCCTGCCTGCTGCCGCTTGCCGCACCGCGCACCGGGCTGGTCCATGTGCCGATCAACCCGGTGCTGAAGCGCGCGCAGGTCGCGCACATCCTGGCCGACAGCGGTGCCGCGCTGCTAATCAGCCAGCCGAGCCGGGTCGCGACGCTGGAGCCGGGCGACGTGCCGGATGGCGTCGTGGTGGCCGAGGCGGTCGGGCAGGGCGACCCGCTGCCCCGAAGCGACGCCGATCCCGACGCGCTGGTCGCGATCCTCTATACCTCCGGCTCGACCGGGCGGCCCAAGGGGGTGATGCTCAGCCACGCCAACCTGTGGCTGGGGGCGGTCAGCGTGGCGCATTATCTGCGGCTGACCCTGGACGACTGTGTGCTGGGCGTGCTGCCGCTCAGTTTCGATTATGGCCAGAACCAGCTGCTTTCGACCTGGGTGTCCGGCGGCCGGGTGATCCCGCTCGATTACCTGACGGCGCGTGACGTGGTGAAGGCGGTCGAGCGGCATGACATCACCACGCTCGCCGGCGTACCGCCGCTGTGGGTGCAGCTGCTGGAGGCGGAATGGGGTGAGACGGCGGGCCGACTGCGGCGCCTGACCAATTCGGGCGGCGCGCTGACGCCGCGGCTGGTGCGTCGCCTGCGGGAGCGGTTCCCGGCGGCCGATCTCTACCCGATGTACGGCCTGACCGAGTCGTTCCGTTCGACCTATCTCGACCCTGCGCTGGTCGATACCCATCCCGATTCGATCGGTCGCGCGATCCCCTTCGCCGAGGTGCTGATCGTTCGACCCGACGGCACGCCGGCCGCACCCGGCGAGGCCGGCGAGCTGGTCCATGCCGGGCCGCTGGTCGCGCGGGGCTATTGGCAGGATGCCGCGCGTACCGCCGCCCGCTTTCGACCTGCGCCGGACTGGTCGCGGCATGGCGGCACCGCGGTCTGGTCGGGCGATACCGCGGTCGCCGACGCGCAAGGCCTGCTGCGCTTCGTCGGGCGCGATGACGAAATGATAAAGTCCTCGGGTAACCGCATCAGCCCGACCGAGGTCGAGGAAGCGGTGGTCGCCGGCGGGGAAGCGGCCGAAGCGGTCGCGATCGGCGTGCCCGATGCGCGACTGGGGCAGGCGATCGTCGTCGTCGTCCGGGGCGATTCCGCGCGAGAGGCGGACTTGCGCTCCCGCTTGCGCCGCGAGCTGCCGGGCTTCATGCAGCCGATACGCTATGACTGGCGTAGTGACTTGCCGCGCAACGCCAACGGCAAGCTCGACCGCGCCGCGCTGGCGCGGGATGTGCGGGAAGGGGAGGCCGCGTGAAGCCGACAGGTCCGATACCGTCGTGGTTTACGGGCGACGGCGCGCTGACCATCGCCGGCCGAGCCGCCGAGGACTGGGCGGCCGGGCATGGTACGCCGCTGTTCGTCTATGACGCCGCCATCATCGCCGACCGTGTCGCGACGTTGCGCGCGGCGATGCCGGCGGCAGTCGAGATCCATTATGCGATCAAGGCCAATCCCTATCCGCCGCTGCTTGGCGTGCTCGCGCCGCTGGTCGGCGGGCTGGACGTCGCCTCGGCAGGCGAACTGGCGACGGCGCTGGCGGTGAAGCCCGCTGCGCACATCAGCTTCGCCGGGCCGGGCAAGCGCGATTCTGAACTCGAGGCCGCGATCCGCGTCGGTGCGACGATCAATCTGGAGAGCGAGGGCGAGGCGAACCGCGCGCTCGCTATCGCCGATGGGATCGGCATCATGCCGAAGCTCGCCGTGCGGGTGAACCCCAGCTTCGAGCTGAAGGGCAGCGGCATGAAGATGGGCGGGCGCCCGTCGCCGTTCGGCGTCGACGCCGACCGTGTGCCGGCGCTGGTCCAACGACTGATCGCGGCTGGCGCGGACTGGCGGGGCTTCCACATCTTTGCCGGGTCGCAGGCGCTCGACACCGCCGCGATCATCGAGACGCAGCGCGCGACCGTGCAACTGGCGCGCGAACTGGCTGACCGGGCCGGGGCGGAGCCGCCGCTGGTCAATCTCGGCGGGGGCCTGGGCGTGCCCTATTTCAGCGGCGATACGCCCGTCGACGTGGCCGCGGTGGGCGCAGCGCTGGGCGAGGTGCTCCAGCCCGGCTGGGCCTATGCCATCGAACTCGGCCGCTGGTTGGTCGCGGAGTGCGGCGTCTATCTGACCCGTGTCGTCGATCGCAAGGAGAGCGGCGGCGAGACCTTCCTGGTCGTCGACGGCGGCCTGCACCACCAGCTCGCCGCAACCGGGAATTTCGGCACCGTCGTCCGCCGCAACTACCCCGTGCGCCTTGCCCGCGGCGGGGAGGCGTCCGAGACGGTGTCGATCGTCGGGCCGCTCTGCACGCCGCTCGACCGGCTGGCCGACCGCATCGCCTTCCCGCGTGCGAACGTCGGCGACGTGATCGCGGTCTTTCTGGCCGGCGCCTACGGCCCGACCGCCAGCCCCGCGCGCTTCTTGGGGCACCCCGATGCGGTTGAGGTGCTGGCAGGCGTCACACACGGTTAGACCTAACCCTAAATTTACCTCTCACGCCCATAGCTCACCTGTCCTGCGTGGGTTCGTACATCCGAACCCGCGCGCAGACGGAGATGGGTCAGATGCGTTCGCGTGGTTCGATGAAGGTCATTCTGGGGGCAGGCGCGGCGTCGCTGCTGCTCACCGCGTGCGGCGGATCGGGTGGTCGTCCCGAACTGCCGCCGGCTGCCTTCGTCGCGACGAAGGAGGGGCCGGGCGAGGAATATGTCATCGGCCCGCTCGACCAGTTGCAGATATTCGTCTGGCGCAACCCGGAACTGACCGCCGACGTGCAGGTCCGCCCCGATGGCCGCATCACCGTGCCGCTGGTGACCGACATGCCCGCGGTCGGCAAGACGCCGACGATGCTGGCCGACGACCTGAAGCTGGCGCTGGGCGAATATATCAAGGACCCGATCGTCAGCGTCATCGTCAAGAATTTCGCCGGCACCTTCAGCCAGCAGGTCCGCGTCGTCGGCGCGACCGAAAAGCCCGCGTCGATCCCGTACCGCGCGAACATGACGCTGCTCGACGCGATGATCGCGGTCGGTGGCCTGAACCAGTTCGCCGCCGGCAACCGTGCGCGCCTGGTCCGCTTCGACAAGGCGACCGGCAAGCAGAAGGAATATGCGGTCAAGCTCGGCAGCCTGCTGAAGAACGGCGATTCGCGCGCCAACGTCCGGCTGGAGCCGGGCGATGTCATCATCATCCCGCAGAGCATGTTCTGATGGGCAGCGGCCTGTTCGACGAACTGCGTGCCGCGCTCCATGCGGTGTGGACGCGCCGCTGGGTGGCGCTGGCCGTCGCGTGGGGCATCTGCCTGGCCGGCTGGCTGGTCGTGTCGCAGATCCCCAACCAGTATGAATCGCGCGCGCGCGTCTTCGTCCAGCTGCGCAACGTGCTGCCGACGCAGAACGGCGCCACCCAGGCGGAGCAGACCAAGGCGGTCGATCGTATCCGCCAGACGCTGACATCGGCGGTCAATCTGCAAAAGGTCGTCCGCGGCACCGACATGGCGCAGACCGTGTCGAGCGACCGCGACATCGCCGACCGCGTGGCGGGCCTGCAAAAGGCGATCAAGATCACCTCGACCCAGGACAATCTGTTCGAGATTTCGGTCGTGATCGCCAATGCCGGTGCGTCCGACGCGGCGAACGCCAAGCTTGCGCGCCAGATCGTGCAGAAGCTGATCGACATCTTCGTCGAGGACAATCTGTCGAGCAATCGCGACGAGACGTCGCAGTCGCTTGCCTTCCTCGACAACCAGCTCGCCGCCCGCCAGCGTCAGTTGCAGGATGCGGAGGCGAAGCGCGCCGATTTCCAGACCAAGTTCCTGGGCTCGCTGCCCGGCACCGGCACGCTCGACGATCGCATGTCGCAGGCGCGTACTCAGCTGGCACAGATCGACAGCGACCTGGCCGCCGCGCAGTCGAGCCTGGCTGCGGTCAACGGCCAGATGGCCGGCACGACGCCCTCGATCGCCGGTGCCGCCGGCGCCGCTGGTCCGGCGCGCGCACGGTTGCAGGCCATTCAGGGCCAGATCGCAGAAGGGCGTGGGCGCGGCTGGACCGACAATCACCCGGACATGATCGCGCTGCGCACGCAGCTCGCCATCGCGACCGCCGCAGCGCGTGGCGAGCCGACCGGGGCGGGCGACGGCGGCAGCCCGAACCCGCTCTACCTGTCGCTGAAGTCGATGCAGGCCGACAAGGCCGCGCAGGTTGCAGCGCTGACCGAGCGCCGCAACCAGATCACGCGCGACCTCAACACCTTCGATGCAAAGGTCGCCCAGTCGCCCGGCGCCGCCGCGCAACAGGCCGCGATCGACCGCGATTACCAGGTGCTGAAGGATCAGTATAACCAGTTGCTCGCCGACCGCGAACAGACCTCGCTCCGCAATCAGGTCCAAACCCAGACCGACGCGGTGAAGTTCAACGTCGTCGATCCGCCGACGTCTCCCCGCGCGCCGATCGCGCCCAACCGCCCGCTGTTCCTGACCGGCGTGCTGATCCTGGGCCTGTGCGGCGGCATCGGCGCGGCGTGGGCGCTGTCGCAGCTGCGCACGACGTTCGCGACCGCCAGCCGGCTGGAAAAGGCCAGCGGAATGCCGATCCTGGGGTCGATCGGGGAAACCGTTTCCGCCGCGCAGGTCGCGCTGCGCCGCCGTCGCCTGCGTCTGTTCGCGGGTGGAGCGGGCGCCCTTGCCGCCGCCTGGGCGCTGTTGCTCGGGCTCGAATTCTTCCAGCGCGGCATGATTGCCTGAGGCCGATCCCATGAACGACGCCACTCCCCACCGCCTGACCGGCAGCCTGGTCGAACGCGCCGCCCACCTTTGGGACCTGGCGCCGCCGCCGCTTGCTTACGAGGGGCCGCCGGCGCCTCGCGTCGCGCCCGAGACAACGCCGTTCGGTGCGGTAAGCGAGCCTGCCGCAGCGCCGATCCCGCGCGCGCGGCACCGCCGCGGAACGCCGGTTGCGATCGACCGCGCACGTCTGCGCCAGCACGGGCTGATCGTTCCCGGCACCGCGATCACCGCGCTGGCCGAGGAGTTCCGGCTGGTGAAGCGCAATCTGCTGAACACCGCGCGCACCCTGACCGATGACGCGGTCGCCCGATCGATCCTGATCTGTTCGGCGCGTCCCGACGAAGGCAAGACGTTCTGCGCGATCAACCTGGCGCTGTCGCTCGCGGCCGAACGCGATGTCGAGGTGCTGCTGGTCGATGCCGATTTCGCCAAGCCCGACGTGTTCGACACGCTGGGCGTGACGAGCGAGGCGCCCGGCCTGCTCGACGCCATCGCCGACCCGTTCGTCGATGTGGAAAGCGGCATCGTCGACACCGACGTGCCAAACCTGACGCTGCTGGGGGCAGGCAGACGATCGAACGACGACACCGAACTGCTCGCCAGTGCGCGCGCGGCCGAGGTGCTGCGCGCCCTGACGATCGCCAACCCGGACCGCATTGTCATCTTCGACTCGCCCCCCGCGCTCGCCGCGTCGCCCGCCGCCGTGCTCGCACAGCACGTCGGCCAGACGATGCTGGTCGTTCGCGCAGACCGGACCAGCGAAAGCGACCTGCGCGAAGCGGTGACGCTGCTCGGCGCGTGCGACCACATCGGCCTCGTGCTCAATTCGGTCGTCTTCCAGCCCGGCGGACGGCGCTTCGGCTATTATGGCCAGGAGGCTGCGGAATGATCCGCCTTCGTACCCTTTTGCTGACGAGCGCGGTGACCGCCGCGACCCTCGCCACTCCCGCCGCCGCGCAGCGCGCCAGTCGCCAGATCACGCCCTATGTCGAGGTCGCGCAGGTCCTGACCGCAGATCTGGACGGGCCGGGTGACGTGCTGACCTATACCCAGCTGTCGGCCGGGATCGACGCGTCGGTCCAGACGCAGCGCGTGGCGGTGCAGGTCAGCTACCGCTACGACCACCGCATCGACTGGCAGGATCCGGTCACGCAGGGCAACGTCCACTCGGGCCTGGCGCGCGCGTCGGTTCAGCTGTCGCCGGCGCTCAGCATCGAAGGCGGCGCGCTCGCCGCCCGGGCCCGCGACGACATCCGCGGTGCCGCACCGGGCTTTGCCGGCAATTCGCGCAACATCAGCCAGCTCTATTCGGCCTATGCCGGGCCGACGCTGGTCACGCATCTCGACCAGACGACGATCAATGCCGCCTATCGCTTCGGCTATACTAAGGTCGAGGCGCCCGGGTTCGACTTCGCCGCGCCCGGCCAGGCGGTGCTCGACAATTACGATTCGTCGACCAACCACATGGCGACGGCGTCGATCGGGACGCGCGCGGGCACCTACCTGCCGATCGGCCTGACGCTGAGCGGCGCGTGGGAGCGCGAGGACATCAGCCAGCTCGACCAGCGCTACGACGGCAAGTTCGGTCGCGTCGATGCCGTGCTGCCGGTCACGCCGACCGTCGCGCTGACCGCGGGCGTGGGGTATGAGAACATCCGCATCAGCGCGCGCGATGCCCGCGTCGATACCGTGACCGGCGCACCGGTCATCGATAACAACGGCCGCTTCGTCACCGACGAGACATCGCCGCGCCGGCTGGCATACGAGACCGACGGCCTGTTCTGGGATGCCGGCGTGATCTGGCGGCCGAGCGAGCGCACCACGCTCCAAGGCCGCGTCGGCCGCCGCTACGACACCGTGAGCTATACCGGATCGTTCAGCTGGGCCGTGTCGCAGCGCACCGGCATCAACATCGGCGTGTACGACAGCATCGACAGCGTCGGTCGCGGCCTCAGCGACACATTGTCCTCGCTGCCGACCAGCTTCGTCAGCCAGCCCGATCCGTTCGGCGACCAGTATAGCGGCTGCGTGTTCGGTGACGGGCAGGGGCAGGGCGGCATGGCCGGCGTGCAGGCGGCGGGCAATTGCCTGACGCCGCTGCTGGGTGCGCTGACCACCGCCAGCTTCCGCTCGCGCGGCATCGTCGGCGTCGTGTCGACCGTGTCGGGTCCGTGGTCGTTGGGCGTCGGGGCCGGTTACGCCAACCGCAGCTTCCTGGTCCCCAACCGCGGCCCGGCGGCCGTCCTGCGCGGGGTGAAGGACGACATGTACTTCGCCCAGGTGAACGCCGGCCGATCGTTCGGTCCGCGATCCGCGCTGACCGCGGACGCCTATGTCACCTATTTCGACAGCGGCTTGGGCGGTGCGCCCAACGTGCTCGGGGCAGGCGCCAACACCAGCTATTCCTACACCTTCGGCCGGCTGGGCGCGATCGCGTCGCTGGGCGTCTATGCGTTCGACCAGGACAACATCGGCTCCGACGTGTCCGGTCAGGCCTTGCTCGGCCTGCGCTACTCGCTGCGCTGATCCCGATTCCACGCCCCAAGAGAGGCATGACCACGATGTACGAAGATCATTACGGGCTGACCGGTCGCCCCTTCCAATTGACGCCCGACCCGCGTTTTTGGTTCGATACCGCGACGCACAAGAAGGCGATGGCGTACCTCGGCTACGGCCTGAGCCAGGGCGAGGGCTTCATCGTCATCACCGGCGACATCGGCGCGGGCAAGACCACGCTGGTCGGCCATCTGACCGACACGATTGACGCCGACCGGCTGAACGTCATCAAGATCGTCTCCACCCAGATCGTCGCCGACGACCTGCTGCGCACGGTCTGCGCAGGCCTCGGCGTCGATGCCGACGGCATGACCAAGGCGGCGATGCTGGCGAGCATCGAGCGCGGCCTGCACGCCACGGCGCGCGGCGGGCGCCGCACGCTGCTGATCGTCGATGAAGCGCAGGCTCTGCCGGTCGACAGCCTGGAGGAGCTGCGGATGCTCTCCAACTTCCAGGCCGGCGGCCATGCGATGTTGCAGATATTCCTGCTCGGTCAGCCCGAGTTCCGCGACAAGCTGGCCGCGGATGGCCTCGACCAGCTGCGCCAGCGCGTCATCGCGATGCATCACCTGGGCCCGATGGAGGCCGACGAACTCGAAGGCTATCTGATCCACCGCCTGAGCATCTGCGGCTGGACCGGCACGCCGCGGTTCAGGACGGATGCGCTGGCGACGATCTACGCCTGGTCGGGCGGCATCCCGCGCCGGATCAACAACCTGGTCAGCCGCGTACTGCTCTACGGCGCGATGGAGGGGATCGATACCTTCTCGGCTGCTCATGTCCACGCCGTCACCGACGACCTGGCGGTCGATGGGATGCGGGGCGCGGTGGCACCCGCGCCCGTTCGGATTGAGACGCCCGAGCCCGAGTTCGAGCCGCCGGTCGATGCCGTAGCCGAGCTTGAGTTGGAGCCTGAGCCTGAGCCTGAACTCAAGCCTGAGCCTGCCCTCGTGCCCGAGCCTGCCCTCGCGCCCGAGCCGGAAATCTCTGTGAAAACGATCGAGGAAGAGCCTACCCCGGCACCGCGCCGGATCCAGGTCGAGACAACGGCCGGCGACGATACGCCCCTGCCGATCGCCGCCGACGACACCTTCGCGCCGGTCGACGAAGCACCCTTGGCGATCGCCGAGGATACACCCGTCGCGCGGACCGCGCCGGAACCGGTCGAGGACACGCCGATGCCGCCTGCCGCGACCGTGCGCGACGAACCGATCGCGATGCGTCCCGTCGAGATCAGCAGCGCCCCGCGCCTGTTCGATCCCGTCAAGCTGCGCGGTCGCCGCTCGATCCTGGCCCCGGTCGACGCCGCGCCGGATGTCCCGGCCGAACCCGTCGTCGATACGACACCTGAGCCGGAGCCCGCGCACGACCCCGAACCCACGCCCATGCCGGACGCGATCGTCATGGAATGGCCGATCCGCTCGCCCGAGCCTGAGCTTGCCGCCAATCCGGCGTCCGAGCCGGCTGCCGGATCGGAGCCTGAGGCGGTACCGGCGCCCGTCGCCGACCTCGACCTCGCGCGCCGGCTGGCCGCGATCGACAAGCGGATGGAGGAACAGGACGAGGCCCTGCGCCGGATGCTGACGCTGATGGTCGACTGGATGGAAGCCGGCCGCGGTGACAGCGGCGAAGTGCGCGGGCGGGCGGGTTAACGCCGAACGTTCGCGCTTCAGTACGAGGCCTTACCCCCTCCGTTCGCCCTGAGCCTGTCGAAGGGCTGCCCTTCTTCGTGCCGCGAGCCGTTGCGTCTGCGTAGGGCAGGGCTTCGACGAGCTCAGCCCGAACGCGTTGGTTTAGCATCGCCCGACACTGACGACTTCGTAAGATATCCCCGATAGGCTGACCCCCATGCAAAACGCCCTGTCCGTCGATGTCGAGGAATGGTTCCAGGTCGGCGCCTTCGAAACCACGATCGACCGTGCCGACTGGGACGGTCTGGAGTCGCGGGTTGCCGACAATACCGCGCGCGTGCTCGACCTGTTCGGTGAGGCAGGCGTCAAGGCGACCTTCTTCACGCTCGGCTGGGTCGCCGAGCGGCACGGCGCGCTGATGCGGCGGATCGCGGGCGAAGGGCATGAGCTCGCCAGCCACGGCTACGATCACGCCCGCGTGTTCACCTTCACGCCCGAGCAGTTCCGCGCCGATCTGCGCCGATCGCGCGCGGCACTGGAGGATGCCGGCGGCGTCGGCGTGATCGGATACCGCGCGCCGAGCTTCTCGATCGATCCGCGCAGTCCCTGGGCCCACAAGATTCTGGCCGAGGAAGGGTACACCTACTCCTCCAGCGTCGCGCCGATCGCGCACGATCATTATGGCTGGACGGAGTCGCCCACCGTCGCGCACCGGCCGGTCGCGGGGAACGATTTCATCGAGCTGCCGATCTCCACCATGCGCGTCGCCGGGCGCAGCGTGACAACCGGTGGCGGCTTCTTTCGCCTGTTGCCGAATGTCGTGACCGACCGCGCGGTGACGGCGCTCAACGCCGACGCCGGGCGGCCGGGCATCTTCTATTTTCACCCGTGGGAGATCGATCCCGGCCAGCCGCGCGTCGCGGACGCGCCGCTAAAGTCGAAGCTGCGGCACTACGCCCGCCTGGGCGCGATGGCGGGCAAGCTGCGCCAGTTGATCCGCCGCCACGACTGGGGCCGCGTCGATCACGTCGTGGCGCGCGAAGCGGAGCGGTTGCAGTGACGATGCCGTTGCTCGCCAGGCCCGTCGCGATCCGCCGCGCGTCCGCGGGAGATGCCGCGCGCATCGCCGCCTATGTTGCCGGGCACCCCGACGGCACGCCGTTCCACCTCGCCGAATGGAGCGCCGCGGTCGCCAAAGGCTGTGGCCAGCAGGACCGCTATCTGGTCGCCGAAGGCGCGGACGGTGCGATTGCCGGCGTCCTGCCGCTGACGCTTGTCAGGTCCCGCCTGTTCGGCACCGCCCTCGTCTCCGCCGGTTTCGGCGTCGATGGCGGCGTGCTGGCCGACGACCACTCCACTGCGAGCGTGCTGGCCGAGGATGCCTGGCGCATCGCGCAGGCCGAGGGCGCCACCTCGCTCGAACTGCGCGGCGGTCTGGCTATCCAGGGTTTCCACACCAACACCGACAGCTATCTCGGCTTCGTCCGCGATCTGGCGGCCGACGATGCCGCGCAACTGACCGCGATCCCGCGCAAGCAGCGCGCCGAAGTCCGCAAGTCGTTCGACAAGGGCCTGGTCGTCGCCGTCGATGATGATCGCGCCGCGCACTACCGCGTCTATGCCGAATCGGTCCGTAACCTCGGCACGCCGGTCTTCCCCAAAGCGCTGTTCGCCGCCGTGCTCGATGCGTTCGGCGATGCGGCCGATATCCTGACCGTCCGCCACGAGAGCGTACCCGTCGCCAGCGTGCTTAGCCTTTACTGGCGCGGCACGGTCTATCCTTACTGGGGCGGCGGCACCGAAGCCGCGCGCGGCCTGCGCGCGAACGACGCGATGTATTATGCGCTGATGAACCACGCGCGGGCGCGCGGGTGCACGCAGTTCGATTTCGGCCGGTCGAAGGTCGGCACAGGCGCCGCGGCGTTCAAGCGCAACTGGGGGTTCGAGGGGCGACCGCTCGCCTATCACGTCCGCACCGCTGACGGCGCGGCGCCGCGCAGCGTCAATCCGCTCGACCCGAAGTACGCGCGCAAGATCGCGATGTGGAAGAAATTGCCGCTGCCGGTCGCCAATCTGATCGGGCCCTGGCTGTCGCGCGGGTTGGGGTGATGGACATCCTGTTCCTCGCCCACCGCGTGCCGTTCCCGCCCGACCGCGGGGACAAGATCCGCGCGTATAACGTGCTTAAATATCTGAGCGCGCGGACGAACGTCCATCTGGTCGCCTTCGCCGACGACCCGCGCGACCTCGAAACCCCCGATCTCTGCGCCAGCCAGCACATCGTGCCCCGCACCAAGTCGAAGCCGCGCGCCGCCGTCGAGGCCTTGGTAACGGGGCGATCGGTGTCGGAAGCCGCCTTCGCCGACGCGCAATTCCAGGCGGCGGTCGATCACGTGCTGGCAACGCATCCGATCGACGCCGTCTACGTCTTTTCCAGCGCGATGGCGCAATATCTGCCCGTCGATCTGCCCGCGCGGACGGTCATGGATTTCTGCGACGTCGATTCGGTGAAGTTCGGCGAATATGCCCGCGGTGCCGGTTTTCCGCAGCGCTGGCTGTTCCGGCGCGAGGAGCGGCTGCTCGGCCGGTTCGATCGCGCGGTGGCCGCGCACGTCGATGCCAGCCTGTTCGTCAGCGACGCGGAAGCCGCGCTGTTCCGCTCGATCGGTGGCCGGGGCGACATCCGCGTGATCGAAAACGGCATCGACACGGTAAAGTTCGACCCCGCCGCCGAATTCACGTCCGTCGATCCCGGCGCCCCGCTGATCGTCTTCACTGGACAGATGGACTACGCCCCGAACGTCGAGGCGGTGCGCTGGTTCGTGAGCGACATCCTGCCGGCGATCCGACAAGCCACCTTCGCCATCGTCGGCCGCGCGCCGACGCCGGAAGTGCAGGCGCTGGCCAGCGAGCGGGTGATCGTGACCGCCGAAGTCGCCGACGTCCGCGGCTGGCTGGCGGCGGCGAGCGTCGCGGTGGCGCCCTTGCGGATCGCGCGCGGCATCCAGAACAAGGTCCTCGAAGCGATGGCGATGGCGCGGCCGGTGGTCGTGTCCGACGCCGCGGCGGAAGGGATCGACCATGCCGGCACGCTGCGCACGGCCGGCGATGCTGCTGAGTTTGCGCGCGAGATATCCGGGCTGATCGCCGATCCTGCGGCCGGCGCCGCATTAGGTAAGGCGGCGCGGCGGCAGGTTCAGGCGCGCTACGGCTGGGACGCGCGGCTGGCGGGGTTGGACGCGCTAATCGACCTACCCAAGCCCGTTCGGGCTGAGCCTGTCGACGCCCTGCCCTTGTTGAACCCGGCGCGAGCCGAACAAGGACAGCACTTCGACAAGCTCAGTGCGAATGGGGAGCAGGTGGTCGACGTTCGTGAGGCTCGGTCAGCATGACCATCGCCATCCCGCACGAGACCTTTATTACCGACCGCTGGCGCACTCCACTGGCCACCCTCGCCGGCGTCTGGGCGGCGCTTCTCGTCATCTTCAGCCGCGATGTGGGCGACCTCGCGCAGATCTACTGGAATTCGACGACCTTCGGGCATTGCCTGTTCGTCCTGCCGGTCGTCGGCTGGCTGATCTGGCAGCGTCGCGCCGAAGTTGCCCGTTTGAGCCCCGCCGCATGGTGGCCCGCGCTCGCTCTTGTCGGAGCCGGGGCGGGGGGCTGGTTCCTGGGCGACATCGCCGGGATCGCGCTGTTCCGGCACATCGGTCTCGTGCTGATGCTCCAGGGCGCCGTCGCCGCGCTGCTTGGGCCGCAGGTCGGCCGCGCGCTGCTCTTCCCGCTCGCCTACCTGCTTTTTCTTGTCCCCTTCGGCGAATCGCTCGACGCGCCGCTCCAGGTCGTCACCCGCGATATCGCGGTCCCGCTGCTCCACCTGTTCGGCGTGCCCGCGACGACCGATGGCGTGCTCATCACCACGCCGACCGGCTGGTTCGAGGTTGCGGAGGCGTGCTCGGGCGCGAAGTTCGTCATCGCGATGATCGCGTACGGCGCACTCGTCGCCAACGTCTGCTACGTCTCCTGGGCGCGCCGGGCGGCCTTCTTCGCCATGGCGATGGTCGTGCCGGTGCTGGCCAACGGCGCGCGTGCGTTTGGGACTATCTATGCCGCGCATCTGACGTCGGTCGAGGCCGCAACCGGCTTCGACCATATCGTCTATGGATGGGTGTTCTTCGCGCTCGTCATGGCGGGCGTACTGGCGATCGGTTGGCGCTGGTTGGACCGCGATCCTGATGCCGCCTGGGTCGATATCGACCGCATCGCCACGACCCCGTTTCGTTCTGTGCACGGCGGCATCGTCGGCGGCATGGCCATCGCCATCGCCGCGCTGGCTTACCTGATCGGCGCCGTCGTCATTTCGCGCACCGACGCGCTGCCTGCGCAACTCTTCCTGCCCGACGTGCCCGGCTGGAGCCGCGTCGGCATCGACAGCCGCGCGCTGTGGCAACCGAGCTATCCCACCGCCGACCACCGTTTGTATGCGCGCTACGCCGATCCGACCGGCCATGTCGTCGATGTCGCGGTGGCGGTCTATGCCGGCCAGCGCGAGGGACATGAACTCGTCGCCTTCGGCCAGGGCGTGCTCGCCGAAAACGACCGTTGGGTAAAGGTCATGGACGAAGCGCCCCTCGAAAACGGCCGGGTCGAGCGGATTACCACATCTGGTGCAGTGGAACGGCTGGTCGGAACTTGGTACCGCGTCGGCGATATGGTTACCGCGAGCGACAATCAGGTGAAGATGCAGACGCTGAAGGCGAAGCTCTTGGGTGGACGACAGGCAGGTGTGGCGCTGCACGTGTCGGCCGTGAAGGGCCGCGGTGCGGATGCGCGTGGGTCGATCGCCGCCTTCGTGGCCGCCGCGGGCTCGCCGGCCAGGATCGCCGACACCATCCTGTCGGGGCGCTGAGCGGATGTGCGGCATCGCGGGGATTTTCTACCCCGGCACCCCGAAACCGGTCGATTCCGCACGCATCGTCGCGATGACCGACGCGCAGGCGCACCGCGGGCCGGATGGGGCGGGGGTATGGACCGGCAGCGGCGTCGGGCTCGGCCATCGGCGCCTGTCGATCATCGATGTCGCCGGATCGCCGCAGCCGATGCAGGCGGGCGCGCTTACCATCACGTACAACGGCGAGGTCTATAATTTCGCCGAACTGCGGACCGAGCTGGAGACGAAGGGCGCGCGGTTCGTCACGTCGGGCGATACCGAGGTCCTGCTCCACGGCTGGCGCGCGTGGGGCACGGGACTGCTCGACCGGCTGGTCGGCATGTTCGCCTTCGCCATCCATGATGCCGGCGCCAACACGCTGACTTTGGTCCGCGATCGGTTGGGCGTGAAGCCGCTCCATTACGTCGAACTGAGCGATGGTGCCGTGGCGTTCGCGTCGGAACTCAAGGGCTTGCTGGCGCATCCTCTTGTCCGGCGTGAGGTCGATGTTCGCGCGGTCGAGGACTTCATGGCGCTCGGCTATGTCCCTGACCATGCCTGCATCGTCGCTGGCGTGAAGAAACTTCCCGCTGCCGGCCTGCTCCAGCTCGAACGTGGGCGTCCGGTCCCGGTCCCGCGCCGCTGGTGGGACATCGACTTTTCGCAGCGCGCCAAGGGCTCGGTAAAGGACCTCGAGGCCGAGATGATCGACCGCCTGCGCGCGTCGGTACGCAGCCGGATGGTCGCCGACGTGCCGCTGGGGGCGTTCCTATCGGGCGGGGTCGACAGCTCCGCCGTCGTCGCGCTGATGGCGGAAACGAGCCCGCGCGCGGTCAAGACGCTGTCGATCGGCTTCGATGAGGCCGGGCATGACGAAAGCGCCTACGCCCGCGCGGTTGCCGACCGCTTCGCCACCGATCACCGGACGCGCACCGTCGCGGCGGATGACTTCGCACTGATCGACACGCTGGTCGCGGCGTTCGACGAACCCTTCGCCGATGCTTCCGCGCTCGCCACCTACCGGGTGTGCGAACTGGCGCGCGAGAGCGTAACGGTCGCGCTGTCGGGCGACGGCGCGGACGAGGCGTTCGCCGGCTACCGCCGCTATCGCTTCCACGCCGCGGAAGAGGGTGTCCGCGGCCTGTTGCCCGGCCACCTGCGCCAAAAGGTCTTCGGCACGCTCGGCCGGCTCTATCCGAAGGCCGACTGGGCACCGCGACCGCTGCGGGCGAAGTCCACGCTGCTGGCGCTCGCGGACGACGGCGCCACGGCGTACGCCCGCGCGGTCGGAGTGACGACGCCGGCAACGCGCGACCGTCTCTACGGCGATGCGTTCCGCCGCAGTCTGGGCGGCCACCGCGGCGAGGATGCGATGATCGCGACGATGCGGGGTGCGCCGGCGCGCTCGGGCCTGGACGCCGCGCAATATGCCGACATCCATCACTGGCTGCCCGGCGACATCCTGACCAAGGTCGACCGCACGTCGATGGCGGTCAGCCTAGAAGCGCGTGAGCCGCTGCTCGATCACCGCCTGCTCGAATTCGCCGCGACCCTGCCGGAGCGGATGCGTATTCAGGGCGGTCAGGGCAAGTGGCTGATGAAGAAGGCGCTGGAGCCGTGGTTGCCCAACGACGTGCTGTACCGGCCGAAGATGGGCTTCGTGACGCCGGTCAGCGCGTGGTTCCGCCGCGAGCTTGCGGGCGAGGCGGCGGCATTGAGCAAGTCGCCGGTGCTGGGCGCTTGGTTCGACCGCACGGCGCTCGACCGGCTGGCCGACGATCACCGCGCCGGGCGCGCCGAGCATGGCCGGACCTTGTGGCAACTGGTGATGCTCGACCGCAGCGTGCGGCGGATGTTCACCTAAATCCTCCCCGGCACGGGGAGGGGGCCGCCGCCGCAGGCGGTGGTGGAGGGGGTGGGCCTAAATCGTCTCGCTTGCGGTGAGCCCCCTCCGTCACGCTGCGCGTGCCACCTCCCCGTCCCGGGGAGGATTTCTCAGCGCAGCTTGGCGATCGACAACCCGTCCGCCTTCGCGCGATCCTTCACCGATTCCTCGCTGCGAGTGAGCGCCTTGGCGATCGCTTTCAGCGCCATGCCTTTTTTCGCCAGCGTGTGGAGCTTTTGAAGCTCCGCTGCGGTCCACGGCTGCTTGTGCCGCTCGAATACGTCCTTAGCCATGGAAGACAGCCATAGCGGCATGGAGCGTCAGCGCCATCAGGCACAGCGTCGAGGCGACGAACAGGTAAAAGCGTACGCCGACCTTGTTGACCGTCGCCTGGAAGAGCGAATGGACGATCCGCAAGGCCACATAGCCCCACGCGAGCCACGCATTGAAACCGTTGCCGGTGCCCGTCAGCGCGATGACGATCGCCACCGCGTAGAAGATCGTCGGTTGCTCCATCAGGTGGTTGTAATTGTGCGCCGGCCAGTTCGCCTTTGGCGGCAGCACGCGATCGGCGTCCCCGGTCTTGCTGCCGGTCAGCTTGCCGATGTCGATTCCCGCGGCCTTCAGCGCGGGCAGGCGGATGGCGAGCATCCAGGCCCACATGACCAGCGTCCAGGCGATAAGGACGACGACGGGTTTCAGAATATCCTGATGCATCAAAAAGCCTCCCCCCGGATGGTTCGGGGGGAGGCTGCATCAATTGGTTGCCGTGTGCAACCGGAGGCAGTCACGGGAGTAAATTCCGTGAGCCTGCCCCGGCGAAGGCCGGGGTCGAACGCGGGCCGTGGCCCGCACCGGCCGGCCTATCGCGGTCTCACGACTAGCTTGCGCTAGTCGTGTGCCGCTCAGGCGAACAGCTTCGCCCAACCCCGCTTCGCCCGGTCCTTCCAGTGCCCGCGGTGGTAGGCGTCCGACGCCAGCAGCGGCATGACCGAGCCGGCTTCGGCGAACACCATCTGCTCGATGCCCGTGTTCACCTTGCCCCACGACGCCGCTTCCTGCAGCGTCGAGGACGAACACGCCCCGTCACGTACGTCGGCGACGGTGATCTGCACCGCATACTTGTGCACCTCGACGTCCTCGTGGCCCAGGATCTCGGCGCAGACGACGGTGTCCTGGATGAAGTTCTTCGGCACACCGCCGCCGATCATCAGCAGGCCGGTGGTGCCCGCCTGGATCTTGATTTCCGTCAGCTCGCGGAAGTCGGCGATCGCGTCGAGCACCATGTACGGCTGGCCCGCCTTGGCGCGATCGACCTGATGCTTGACCAGGCCGAAGCCCGCGGACGAGTCCACGAACGCCGGGCAGAAGATCGGCACGTCATGCTCGTAGGCGAGCTTGACGAGGCTGTTGTCCTTCTTGCCGTGCTCGACGAGGTACTTGCCCATCTCGCGGATGAACGCGCGGCTCGAATAGGGCTTGGCTTCCAGCGTCTCGGCGATCTCGAAGATCGTGTGGTCGACGTTCTGGAGCGCTTCCTCGTCGATATACGTGTCGTAGATACGGTCGATGTAGAGCGAGCGCAGCGTGTCGTCGTCAGGAATTTCAAGCGCCTGGTAGTGCTTGTGGCCAAGGCCTTCGAAGAAATCCATGTCGACGATGGTCGCGCCGGTGGCGACGATCAGGTCGACCATGTTGTTGCGGACGAGTTCGGCATAGAGGTCCATGCAGCCGCCCGCGCTGGTCGATCCGGCGATGACCAGACAGACCGTGCAGTCCTTGTCGGCCAACATGTCGTTGTAGATCTTGGTCGCGCGGCCCAAGTCGCGGCTGGTGAAGCTCATGTCCGCCATCGCATCGACGATCGGGCGCGCGTCGAAGCTGGTGATGTCGATGTGCTTGACCTGTTTCGACAGCAGTTCGGCCTTGCGGGTGTCGTTGATCGGCGCGTTGGCCGCCGCGGTCTTGGTCAGGGTGTCGGTCATGGGAACTCCCATAGTCTTGGCCGGCGTCGTTATGAGGGGACGCGGAAACCCGTTTGGCTGGCGAGGCTTGTTTCCAAGCCTCGCCGCCGAATTGTTCTGACGATTGCGCGTTACAGCGTGACGACGTTCGACGCGACCGTGCGCTCCACCTCGACATACAGCGACGCCATCGGCTCGTCCGCCACGGCCACCGTCTGGTCCGACCCGAAGCCGTTGAACGCGGTGCGCATGGCCGAGCCGTACGCGCCGAGCATGCCGACCTCGATATAGTCGCCCGCGCGGATGTCCGCCGGCAGCAGGAACGGGCCGGTCATGTGGTCCAGATCGTCGCAGGTCGGGCCATAGAAGCTGAACGGCATGTCTCGGGCGTTGCTGTCCGGTTCGCGCAGCAGGCGGACCGGGAAGCGCCAGCCGATGTGCGCGGCGTCGAACAGCGCGCCATATGCGCCGTCGTTGATGTACAGTTCGTCGCCGCGGCGCTTTTCGACGCGCACGATGATCGAGCTGTATTCGGCACACAGCGCACGGCCGGGTTCAGCCCACAGTTCGGCCGAATAGCTGATCGGCAGCGATTCGAACGCGCGATGGATGGTCTCGAAATACCGCTCCAGCGCGACCGGCTCCATGCCCGGGTAGACGCTGGGGAAGCCGCCGCCCACGTCGATCACGTCGACCGTCACCGCCGCTTCGACGATGGCCGCGCGGACGCGCTCCATCGCCTGGGCATAGGCGTCCGGCGACATCGCCTGCGAGCCCACGTGGAAGCAGATGCCGAGCGCGTCGGCCGCCTGGCGGGCAGCGAACAGCAGCGCCTTCGCCTCGTCCGGCATGACACCGAACTTCGACGCGAGGCTGAGCTTCGACAGGTCCGACGACACGCGGATGCGGACGCACAGGGTAAGATCGGCCGCAGCCACGCCGTCCCGCGAGGTGGCCTCGACGATCTTGTCGAGCTCTTCCATCGAATCGAGCGAGAAGACGCGGACGCCGTGCTCGAAATAGGCCTGATGGATCGCTTCCTCGGCCTTGACCGGGTGCATGAAGCACAGGGTCGCGTCCGGCAGCGTCCGGGCGACCAGCCGCACCTCACCCAGCGACGCGACGTCGTAATGGGTGATGCCGCTGTCCCACAGGATCTGGAGCAGGTCGGGGGAAGGGTTCGCCTTTACCGCATACATCGACCGGCCCGGGAACTTCTCGACGAAGAAGCGGGCGGCACGGGCAGCGGCATGCGGACGCACGAGCGTGACCGGTTGGACCGGCTTGCCCTTTGCAATCTCGTTGGCGTTCGGAACGAGGGTCGGGGCGGCTAGCCCCAGCGCGCGATTTTCCTGGTGCAACTCAAGGGACCTCCAATGCCAGGACTTCTGGTCCCGGACTTTCAGTGACGAAAACACTGCCTTGCGGTGGAAGTCCCATGGGGCAGCGGAGGCGGGCAAATAGGGTCGTCTAACGGCTGTGTAAAGTGTTTCGTTGCGTGGCATTTTCCGGCAGGGATGAAGCGTGACGATCGTGCGACAACCCACCCGCGCCGGCGTGCGCGATGCCGCGGCCAAGATGGCCGAGCTGCTGCCCCCGACACCGCTGCTGCGCGCCGACATCCGGGGCGTGGAACTGGCCTTCAAGGCCGAGTCGCTGCAACCGATCGGGGCGTTCAAGATTCGCGGCGCTTGGCACCGGCTGACCGCGGTGGACGAGGAGTCGCGGCGACGGGGCGTCGTCGCCTTTTCGTCCGGCAATCATGCGCAGGGCGTCGCCTGGGCTGCGCGCGAATTGGGCATGCCCGCGGTCATCGTGATGCCTGACGACGCGCCGAAGGTGAAGCGCGACTCGACGCTGGCGCTCGGCGCCGAGGTCGTCGGCTGCAACCGTTTTACCGACAGCCGCGAAAAGATCGCCGCGCATCTGGCCCACGCGCGCGGCGCGGTGCTGGTGCCCAGTTTCGATGACGCCTGGGTGATCGAGGGGCAGGGCAGCGCCGGAATCGAGGCGGAGGATCAGTTCGACGAGATCGACTGGGGCCCGGTCGAGCATGTCGTCAGCCCATGCGGCGGTGGCGGCCTGTCGGCGGGCCTCGCGCTTGCCCTGCCCGAAGCGACGATCACCGTCGTCGAACCCGAGGGCTGGGACGACATGCGCCGCAGCCTGGAGGCGGGCTGGATCGAGGAAGTGCCCGCCGACGCGCCGTTCACGTCGTGCGATTCGCTTCAGACGAGGCGGGTGTCGCCGCTGACCTTCGACGTGCTGTCCCGCCGCGGCGCGACCGGCGTGGCGGTTACCGAAGCCGAAATCCGCACAGCGCAGCGCTGGGCGGCGGCGAAGCTGCGGCTGGTCGTCGAACCGGGCGGCGCGGTGGCCATTGCCGCGCTGCTGGCGGGCAGGGTCGAGCCGCGGGAGAACATGCTGGTGCTGGTGTCGGGCGGGAATGCCGACCCGGCGGCCTATGCGGCGGTGCTGAGCGGGACGGACTAGGCTGGCCGGTGCTCCCGCGGAGGCGGGAGCCCAGGGTTTTCGAGCGACATCCTTTGCGGCTCTAGGCTCCCGCCTGCGCGGGCGCACGGAAGGCTCACGATCGCTATCAGTCGTCATCCCCGCGAAGGCGGGGATACATTCTGGCTGACCTGTCGATAGAGCCGATTGACCAGCGACTATTGATCCCTACCTTCGCGGGGATGACGGTGGTTAGGGCTAAAAACCGGCCGCCCACGTCACCCCACGAACGCCCGCTCGATCACATAGTCCCCCGGGTTCGCATTCGACCCCTCGGTGAAGCCCAACCCGTCGAGCATCGCGGCGGTGTCGCGGATCATCGCCATGCTCCCGCACAGCATCACGCGGTCGGTCGCCGGATCGAGCTTCGCCTCGCCCGGGATACCGTCGAACAGCGACCCGTCCTCGATCATCGTGCCGATGCGCTTCTGGACGGAAAAGTCCTCGCGCGTCACGGTCGGCACATAATAGAGCTGCGCCTGGGCCTGCTCCTCGACCAGCGGATCGCCTGTCAGCTTCGACTCGAGCACGTCGCGGTAGGCAAGGTCGCTCACGCGCCGCACCGAATGGACGACGACGATCTGTTCGAACATCTCGTACACGTCCGGATCGCGGATCAGGCTGAGGAACGGGGCGAGGCCCGTGCCGGTCGCCAGCAGGAACAATCGCTTGCCCGGCGTCAGCGCGTCGGTGACCAGCGTGCCGGTCGGCTTGCGGCCGAGGTAGATCTGATCACCGACCTGCACCTGTTGCAGGCGCGACGTAAGCGGGCCGTCGGCGACCTTGATCGATAGGAAGTCCAGTTCCTCGTCCCAAGACGGCGACGCCACCGAATAGGCGCGCAGCAAAGGGCGGTTGTCGCCCTGCAGGCCGATCATCACGAATTCGCCCGACCGGAAGCGGAAGCTTGCGGGCCGCGTGATCGCGAAGCTGAACAGATGCTCGTTCCAGTGATGGACCTTGGTCACCGTCTCGACGGTCAGGGCGGCGGTCGGTTCAAGCACGGTCGGGGCAGCGATCGAATCGCTCATTGGAATCCATGTCCTTCATGTGGGGCGGCGGGCGTGCCCGCGCGCGAAATCATCGGTCTGTCGGAATGCGCGGGCGCCCATAGCAGACAAGCCGCCCCGCGGTCGAGTGTTGCGAGTGAATCGCAAGGATGCGATGGACGGCGCCATGGAGACACTCGCCAAACTCGCCCCCACCATCACGATGCTCGCCGTCTTCGCGCTGGTCTTCGGCGGAATCCGCCTGGTGCGTGCCGGAGACGACAGCCGGACGAAGGGCGTGCTGATGCTCGTCTGTGCGGCGGTGCTGGTCGGGAACGTGCTCATCTGGACGCTGTGAGGCGCTACGTCCGGTAGGCGCCGATTGCGAAGGCAGAATGGGTTCATGCGGAGCAAGGTGAGCTTGTTGACCCCACCCCGCTCGCCCTGAGCGTGTCGAAGGGCCGCTCTTCTTCCGCCAGGCTTGGGGCGGGCATCGGCAAAGCCGATGCCGTCGGTCGGTGCGCTGCACCGCCGGCCGTGCTTGGCGCCGCGACGCGGATTAGCTTGGCGCTAACCCGCTGCGCCAAGCTCATTTTATGGGCGAATTGGGATCGAGGCGCATGTCGAGGTACCGATCCACGCTGCCCATCAGCTGATCCATCTCATGCTCGAAGAAATGGTTCGCGCCGGGGATCGTGTCGTGGTGGATGGTGATGTGCTTCTGCGTGCGCAGCTTGTCGACCAGCTTCTGCACCGCGATCGGGGTCACGACCTCGTCCGCTTCGCCCTGGATGATGATGCCGCTCGACGGGCAGGGCGCCAGGAAGGTGAAGTCGAACATGTTGGCGGGCGGCGCGACCGAGATGAAGCCGCGGATTTCCGGGCGGCGCATCAGCAGCTGCATGCCGATCCACGCGCCGAAGCCGAAGCCCGCGACCCAGGTCGTCGATGCCTCGGGATGGAAGCTTTGCACCCAGTCCAGCGCGCTGGCGGCATCCGACAGCTCGCCGACGCCGTTGTCGAACACGCCCTGGCTCTTGCCCACGCCACGGAAATTGAAGCGCAGCGTCGCGAAACCGCGGCGCTGGAACGTCTTGTACAGTTCCTGCACGATGCGGTTGTTCATCGTGCCGCCCGACATCGGGTGCGGGTGGAGGATCATGGCGACAGGCGCACGCGGGCGGGGGGCGGGGGCGAACCGCCCCTCCAGGCGACCTTCGGGACCGGGGAAAATGACTTCTGGCATGATGAGCGGAACCTGCGAGGGAGGCCGGCGCGTTGCAATGGCGCGCGTGGAAAGCGGGCGCTATATAAGAAGCTGCCACGCGGGCGCAACGAAACTCGACATTCGTAAGGGAGCCCCGTGGCCAACCGTCTCTACCTCGATCACGCCGCCACCACCCCGATGCTGCCGCAGGCGGCCGAGGCGGTCGTGCGCGGCCTGGCGTGCTGGGCCAATCCGTCGTCCCCGCATGCGGAGGGTCGTGCCGCGCGCGCGATGCTGGAGAGCGCGCGCAATGTGCTGAAGACAGCCTATCGCTGGCCGGGCGAGCTGATCCTGACCAGCGGGGCGACCGAAGCGATCTGGATGGCCTTGACCCGCGCGCAGGTCGCCAGCGTCCTGGTCGGTGCGACCGAGCATGAGGCCGTGCTGCGCGCCGCACCCGAGGCGGTGCGCCTGGGCGTCCGGCCCGACGGTATCCTGAACCTCGACGCGCTCGCCCGCGAACTCGCCGTCGCGCCAGCGCCTGCGCTGGTCGCGGTGCAATGGGCCAACAGCGAGACGGGCGTCATCCAGCCGATCGCCGAGATCGCGCAGATCGTCCACGCCGCCGGCGGCCGGCTGTTCGTCGATGCCGCGCAGATGCCGTCGTCGTGGAACGACCACCCGCCGCAGGACGTCGCCGACCTGATCGCGATTTCGGGCCACAAGCGCGGCGGCCCGGCCGGCATCGGCGGGCTGCTGGTCCGCGACCTCGCGCTGCTGCTGCCGACCGGCGGGCAGGAGCGCGGCTATCGCGGCGGGACGGAGAACATGCCGGCCGCGCTGGGGTTCGCCGCCGCGGTGGCGGTAGCGGAAGACCTTGCCGCGATGGTGTCGCTGCGCGCGCGACTCGATTCGGCGATCGAGGCGCTGGGCGGCGAAGTGGTCGCCGCCCGCGCGCTGCGCGCGCCGCACATCGCGTCCTACCGGATGCCCGGACTGTCGGCGGCGGCGCAGCTGATCCGCTTCGACCTGGCCGGCATCGCGGTGTCGGCGGGGTCGGCGTGCTCGTCGGGCACGATGCGCCCCAGCCACGTCCTGGCGCACATGGGCTGGGACGGGGCGGCGGCCAGCGAAGTCGTCCGCGTCAGCTTCGCGCGCACCACGACCCCGGCCGATGTCGAGCGGTTCATCGCCGCCTGGGCCAGCGTCGCCCGCGACCTGCGCACGCGAGGCGAGCCGGCCGAAGAGCTGCTGTGATCTACCTCGACTATCAGGCGACGACGCCGATCGCGCCGGAAGCCTTCGACGCCATGCTGCCGTGGCTGCGCGACGGCTTCGCCAACCCCCATTCGCCGCACGCCGCCGGCCGCCGGGCGAAAGCAGCGGTCGAGGTCGCGCGGGATCAGGTCGCCGCGCTGTTGCCCGCGGGCGGTCGGGTCAGCTTCACCAGCGGCGCGACCGAAGCGCTCAACTGGGCGATCCAGGGTATCGCGGGGCCGGTCGTCACGATCGCCACCGAACATGCGGCGGTGCTGGAAACGGCGCGGGCGGGTGGCCGGTGTACCGTCCTGCCGGTCGGCGGCGACGGGCTGGTCGATCTGGACGCCGCGCGACAGGCGATCCGCCCCGGTACGGCGCTGGTCGCAGCCATGCTGGTCAACAACGAGATCGGCACGATTCAGCCGATCGCTGAACTGGCCGCGATCGCCCATGCCGCGGGCGCGCTGTTTCTGTGCGACGCGGTGCAGGGCTATGGCCGCATTCCCATCCCCGACACCTGCGACCTGATCGCGGTGTCCGCGCACAAGATCCACGGGCCGAAGGGCATCGGCGCCTTGTGGATTCGCGACGGCGTCGATCTCGCGCCGCTGATGCACGGCGGTGGGCAGGAGGCGGGCGGGCGATCGGGCACGCTCAGCCCTGCGCTGTGTGCGGGATTCGGTGCGGCGGCGGCGCTGGCGAAGGCGCGGCAGATGACGGACGCAGAGCATGTCTTCTCGCTCTTCGGCCTAGCCGACAGCCTTCTGGGCGGCGACTGGGTGGTGAATGGATCGATCGAGCATCGTTACTATGGCAACCTGAACGTCCGCCTGCCGGGCCTGGACGTGGCGCGGCTGATGAGCGACCTGCGCGACATCGCCTTTTCCGCCGGATCGGCCTGCGCCAGCGGATCGGGTCGCTCGAGCCATGTGCTGCGCGCGATCGGGCTGTCGGACACCCAGGCGCGCGAAAGTGTCCGGATCGGCTTCGGCCGCTACACCACCGCGCAGGACATCGACGACGCCATGACTCGCCTCACCGCTGCCGCGCACGCCCAGTGCATCGCCGCATGATCCGCGTCCATCTGATCGGTACCGATGGCCGAACGACCGAGGCGCACGGCGAGGCGGGCGACACCCTGCTGCGTCTTGCCCAAGCCGCAGGCCAGCCGCTGGAGGGCACCTGCGAAGGCCAGATGGCCTGTTCGACCTGCCATGTGATCGTCGCGGCGGAGGATTTCGACCGCCTGCCGCCGGCGAGCGAGGAGGAGGAGGATATGCTTGACCTCGCCGCCGTGGCGACGCGGACCAGCCGGCTGGCCTGCCAGATCGTGCTGACGCCGGCGATCGACGGCCTCACCGTGCGCGTGCCGGCGGAGGCGCGCGACATGCGCGGTCGATGAACGGGAGATAACGTCTCATTCATGGAACGTGCATGGCCTGCTATCCATTCTTGCCCTCAGGAGCCCGCGTTTCGGGCGTGTAAAAGAGGAGCAGGATCATGAAGATGATCGCATTGGCCGCCGCCGGCCTGATCGCCGCCACCGCCGTCACCCCGACCCCCGCCGAGGCACAGCGTCACGGCTGGAACGACGGACGCGGCTGGAACCGTGGCCATGACCGCCACTGGCGCGACGACCGCCGTGGCTGGCGTGGGGACCGGCGCGGCGGGCGCGGCTGGAACCGCGGCAGCTGGAATGGCGGCTGGGACCGCGGCTATCGCGGTAATCGCGTGCGCTGCGTCTGGGTCCGCGGCTGGAACGGCCCGGAGCGCCGCTGCTACCGGTAACTGCCATCGATAATTCGGTGGCTTGATCGCGCCGCCCGGCTCCCCTATCTGGCGCACGGGAGTCGGGCGGACGGGGTCGTCGCCAACCTGGTCAGGGCCGGAAGGCAGCAGCCACAACGATTTCGCCCCGGGTCGTCCCGGCTCCCACCGCGCAGCTTGCGAGAGAGCGGCTGTGCCGCTCCACGCAAGCAAGCGCGGCCGGCGGGCCAGCGGCCCGACCGACGACGCGGCTTTGGTGCGGCGTATAACCGTCAAGCGCCGCCACTTTTGCCAATGCGTCGAGTCTTCCCTGCGCCGCCTCGTATATCAGGATTCATCAGCGACAGTGTAGACGTCGTCACCGTAGGCGGGTGGCTGATCCGTCGCGCTGCGGTGATACACCATCGGGATCGCCAGCCGCAGTCCGTCTGCCGGCAGTGGCGTGACCCGATGCTCCATCGCGCCCTCGAAACAGACGAAAAGCCCGGGCCGCGGTCGGAGCGATGCGATGGTTCCGCTACTGTCGCGAAACTGAAGCTCGCCACCGCTGTCTGGCACCATCGCGTAGAAGACGCCGGTGACGGCATTCATATCAGAATGCCAGGTGTTCGCAGCGCCCTCGCGCTCCAGAATATTGAGCGTGACGGCGGCACGCAGGCGATTTGCCGCGAATAGCGGATATCCCACGCTACGTGCGGCAAAATCTCGCAGGTCCCGATGGTACAGTGACCACATCCAGGGCAGCCCCGACCGGATGACCGCTCCATCGACACAGGCGAACAGACCGCGTTGATCGTCCGGCACGCCCGGATCGCCGTCGTGCAGAACCTGACGCATCGGCGAACTGGCCAGTGTCCGGACATCGTCCTGCCACTGCGCCGGTAGTCGGCCCGCGGCGGCAAGGTCCAGGGCATGGAATGGCGGGAGCATCGGTCTGACCTTATGATGCCGCGGCGCTAAACGAAAGAATGCTCGACCGGAACAAAAGAAGAACTTTCCTACACGCGCCAAATCTGCTCCATGTATCGGATGACTGCGCCCGACACCGCCGCCGAAGCCTATCCCTTCACCCCCGTGCCGATCGCCCGCGCACGCCACGACGGCTGGTCCCCCGAGCGGCAGCGCTGTTTCATCGCGGCGCTCGCCGAACTTGGCAGCGTCCATGCTGCGGCGCGGTCCGTCGGCTCCAGCCGGGCGGGTGTGGACAGGCTGCGTCGCCGCTCGGGTGCGGAGAGCTTTGCCGCCGCCTGGGATGCGGCGCTTGCCGAGGCACATGCAAGACTGTTCGAGGCGCTCTTTCAGCGTGCTACGGTCGGCGTCCTGATGCCGCGCAAGTATCGCGGCGGGATTGTCGGTTTTCGTCACTTCCACGACAATGCCGCCGGCCTGGCCGCGTTGCGTGAGCCGCCGTTGCCGCCGCATCTGCGTCGAGGGACGGAGCAAAGGTGACAAAGGTGACAAGCGGCGTCGGATTCACCGCGTTTCGGTCAACTTTGCGCCGCCCGTCCTCGAACCGACCCTTCGACAACGCCTGCGCTTGGCCCTAGAGAAGACTGCAATGTCCGACTCCCTCGACCTCGGCGAACCTCCGCAGCCCAAGGGCGCTGCGTACCGTGTGCTCGCCCGCAAATACCGGCCGCAGACGTTCCGTGAACTGATCGGCCAGGACGCGATGGTCACGACGCTGGGCAATGCAATCCGGCGCGATCGGCTGGCGCACGCGTTTCTGCTGACCGGCGTGCGCGGGGTTGGCAAGACATCGACCGCGCGGCTGATCGCCAAGGCGCTGAACTGCATCGGACCGGACGGCAACGGGGGGCCGACGATCGATCCGTGCGGCGTGTGCGAGCCGTGCCGCGCCATCGCCGAGGGGCGCCATATCGACGTGATCGAGATGGACGCCGCCAGCCACACCGGCATCGACGACATCCGCGAAATCATCGAGGCGTCGCGCTATGCCGCGGTGTCGGCGCGCTACAAGATCTACATCATCGACGAAGTCCACATGCTGTCGAAGGCCGCGTTCAACGGCCTGCTCAAGACGCTGGAAGAACCGCCGGGCCATGTGAAGTTCCTGTTCGCCACTACGGAAGTGAACAAGGTGCCGGTGACGGTGCTGTCGCGCTGCCAGCGGTTCGACCTGAAGCGGATTCCGGCCGAACTGCTCGCCGCGCACTTCGCCGAGGTCGCCCGGGCCGAGGGCGTTGAGGCGGAGGGGGACGCCCTGGCTCTGGTCGCGCGCGCGGCGGAAGGGTCGGCGCGCGACGGCCTGTCGATCCTTGACCAGGCGATCGCGCACGCCGGGATCGAGGGTGGTGCGGTGACCGCCGACGCGGTGCGCGACATGCTGGGCCTCAGTGACCGCGGCGCGATCCGCACGCTGTTCGGCAAGCTGCTGGAGGGCGATGCGGCGGGTGTGCTCGCCAACCTGCGCCAGCAATATGACCTGGGCGTCGATCCGACCGCGGTGTTGAATACGTTGCTGGAGACGGTCCACGGCGCCACGCTCATCAAGATCGGCGCGGACCTGAGCGCGGCCGGACAGGCGGCGGAGGAGCGGGCGGCGCTTGCCGAATGGGCGACCGCGCTCAGCTTCCCGGCGCTCCACCGGCTGTGGCAGTTGCTGCTGAAGGGCCATGACGAAGTCGCTCGCGCGGCGCTGCCGATCGAGACTGCGGAGATGGCGCTGCTGCGCGTGATCCATGCCGCGAGCCTGCCCGATCCGGGCGAACTCGCCAGACAGATCGCGACCGGCGGCGTGCCGGCCCCGGCGGCGGGGCAGGGCGTGCCGGCACCGACGCCGGCTCCGGCCGCACCTGCCGCCGCGGCTGCCGAGCCAGCGCTGCCGGCCAGCCTGCGCGACGTGCACACGCTGCTCGACGCGTCGGACCGGATGCGGCTCGCGGTCGATGTCTGGCACCGGCTGCGTGTGGTCAGCTTCGATTTCCCGCAGATCATTCTCAGCAACCTTGCCCCGCTGCCGGCAGAGCTGCCGAAGGAACTCGCCAGCGAACTGCGCGCGCTGACCGGCAAGACGTGGAAGGTGACGTTGTCGCCGACGCCGGGCGACCCCACTTTGGCGGAACAGAGTGCAGCGGCCGAGGAAGCCGCGCGCGCGGCGGTGCTGGCGACCCCGATGGTCGCTGCGGCGCTGGCGGCGTTCCCGAACGCCGAACTCAAGCAATTCAAACTGGCCGGAGGCAATCAGGCGTGAAGAGTATCGAAGACATCATGGCGATGGCGCAGAACGTCCAGGACGAGCTGCAGAAGGCGCAGGCTAACCTCGATACGATCGAGGTCGAGGGCGTGTCGGGCGGCGGGCTGGTGCGCGTGAAGGCGTCGGCCAAGGGCCGGATCATGAGCGTCGCCATCGACGATTCGCTGCTCGCGCCGAGCGAGAAAGGGATGCTCGAAGACCTGGTCGCCGCCGCGTTCAACGATGCGCGGGCGAAGGCGGATGCGGCATCGTCGACAGAGATGGGCAAGCTGACCAGCGGACTGCCGCTGCCGCCGGGCTTCAAGCTGCCGTTCTGATACCGTTTCTCAGGCGGAACGGAATCGCGAGTTAAACCGTTGCGCGCGCATCGACTTTTCAAAAAGGGGATGCGTGATGAGTGACGACCGGTACACCGAAACGACCACTACGACGCCTGGCGTGCAGCCGGCCCACACGACGACTGTCATCGAACGCCGCAGCGGCGGCGGTGGCGGCCTGGTGATCGGGTTGCTGGTTCTGGTCGTCGTCGCGGTCGGTGTGTTCTTCCTGTTCACGCAGAACAGCAGCGAAACCCGCAAGGACAATGCGATCGCCGGGGCCGCCAAGTCGGTCGGCGACGCGGCGAAGGACGTTGGCGACTCGGCCAAGAAGGCGGTCGAGTGAGGCGTTCGGGGGAGGGCGTTCGCTCTCCCCTGACCATTAGTGAAGCGCCTTACCGCAGGCAGGCGTCGAGCCCCTGGTTCCGAACCGCCGAAATCCGTCGCTGGATCAGTCCGGCATAGCGGCCGGTAAATCCTCGCGGCGCGATTCCGGCGCGCTTCTTGGGCAAGGGCAGGACGGCGGCGATCTGGGCCGCTTCCCGCGGGCCGAGCGTCCCCGCGCCGTGCTTGAAATACCGGTGCGCGCCTGCTTCGACCCCGTAGGTGCCGATGCCGGTTTCCGCGACGTTGAGATAGACCTCCATGATCCGCCGCTTGCTCCATAGCGTCTCGATCAGGACGGTGAAATACGCCTCCAGCGCCTTGCGGGCATAACCACCGCCCTGGAACAGGAAGACGTTCTTCGCGGTCTGCTGGCTGATCGTTGACCCGCCCCGGATGCGCCCGCCCTTGGCATTGCGATACGCGGCCGCTGCGATCGCCTTGTAATCGAAGCCGGAATGCGAACAGAAACGTGAATCCTCGGCGGCGATTGCGGCGCGCGGCATATCGGGGTCGATCCGGTCGAGCGGGGTCCAGTCCTTGGTTACGCCATGGCCGGAGACGACATCGCCCAGCATAGTCCACGTGATCGGCGGCGGTACGAAGCGATAGATGAGCGTCATCGCGACACTAACGAGCAGGAAGGCGATCAGCAGCGTGCCGAGCCAGCCCAGGATCATGCGGAAAGGCCCTCGACGGGCGCGCGGCGGGCGGGTGGTGGCCATGACCCGGTGCTGCTAGCGGGGCAGGGGCGTATAAGAAAGGGCCCGGCGCGGGCGTACGTAGGCAATTTGACGCGAGGGAGATCGTACGATGCGTAGTGGCCTTTTCCTGATTGCGACCGGAGCGGCCGTAGCGATCATCGCCGTCGTGCCCGCGAGCGCCCAGAGCCTGCGGGATTTTTGCGCGGATCGGCCTGGGCTCAATACGCCTGCCTGCACGCTCGATCCCGGTCATGTCATGATCGAATCCGGCCTGGTGGACTGGACGCGGGACCACGACGGAGCGCAGCGGGCAGATACCATGACATTTACCGACACTTTGGTGCGTGTGGGGCTTGATTCGCGGACCGAAGCGCAGGTCGGCTGGACGGCGTTCGGCATCCGGCGTGACCGGGACGCGATCGCCGGCACGGCCGAGCGCAGCCGCGGCGTCGGCGACATGACGGTGGCGCTCCGCCGGAATCTGCGCAATCCGGAAGGCTCAGGCGTTTCGCTGGCGATCATGAGTGTCGCGACGATTCCCACCGGCGGTCGTGCCATCGGCGCAGGGGACTGGGGCGCGGCGCTCTTGGCGCCGATGTCGATCAACCTACCCGCAAAGATCGACCTCGAACTCACGCCCGAGATCGACGCCGCAGTCGATGAGGACGGCCATGGACGCCATGTCGCCTATGGGAGCGCCGTAGGTCTTGAGGTTCCGGTCGGGCACGCTGTGCTGGCGACGGGCGAACTGTCGGTGTTTCATGACGACGATCCGGCCGGACACAGCACGCGGTCGACGGCCGGCCTGTCTCTCGCCCGGCAACGGGGAACGAACCTTCAGTTCGACGCCGGGGTGAACGTCGGGCTCAATCGGACGACGGACGATCTCAACCTGTATGTCGGGGTCGCCCGCCGATTTTAGCCTCAGCCCGCGACCGGGATCATCCGATTGCCGCCCGCCAGGCGCATCATCGCCTTTTGCAGCTTCTCGAAGGCGCGTACCTCGATCTGGCGGACGCGTTCGCGGCTGACACCGTAAACCTGTGACAGCTCCTCGAGCGTCTTGGGGTCGTCGGTCAGGCGGCGCTCGGTCAGGATGTGCTTCTCGCGGTCGTTCAGCTCGTCCATTGCCGACACGAGCATGTCGTGGCGCACGTCGGCTTCCTGCGCGTCGGCAACGATCTTGTCCTGCAAGGGCGCGTCGTCGGCCAGCCAGTCCTGCCACTGCCCCTCGCCATCCTCTCGCATCGGCACATTGAGCGAGGTGTCGCCGCCCATCGCCATGCGGCGGTTCATCGACGTCACTTCGTCCTCGGTCACGCCCAGGTCGGTCGCGATCTTGGTCAGGTGTTCGGGCGACAGATCGCCTTCCTCGAACGCGTCGAGCTTGGACTTCATGCGGCGCAGGTTGAAGAACAGCTTCTTCTGCGCAGCGGTCGTGCCCATCTTCACCAGCGACCAGCTGCGCAGGATGAATTCCTGGATCGATGCGCGGATCCACCACATGGCGTAGGTCGCCAGGCGAAAGCCCCGGTCGGGCTCAAACTTCTTCACGCCCTGCATCAGGCCGATGTTGCCCTCCGAGATCAGCTCGGACACGGGCAGGCCGTAGCCGCGATATCCCATCGCGATCTTGGCGACGAGCCGCAGGTGGCTGGTCACCAGCTGAGCGGCGGCATCGGGGTCGCCATGATCCTGGAACCGCTTGGCGAGCATATATTCCTGCTCGGGCGCGAGGATCGGGAATTTCTTGATCTCGGCGAGATAGCGGTTGAGGCTCGCCTCACCGCCGAGCGCAGGAATCGTCGCTGGGACGTTGCTGCTTTTTGCCATGACCGTCGTGTCCTCCTTGCCGGACCATGCCGCACCGCGGCGAAAGTCCCAATTCCTATACTCGAAGCTGGTTGAACAGTTCCTGCATATCGGCAGGCATTTCGCTTTCGAACGATAAAGCGACGCTTGTGATGGGATGAATGAACCCCAGACGCGCCGCGTGCAACGCCTGGCGGCGGAAACCGAGCGTTTCCAGCAGCGCGCGGTGCGACGCCTTCGTCCGGCCATAGACGGGGTCGCCGACCAGCGGATGACCGAGCGAGGCCATGTGCACGCGCACCTGGTGCGTACGCCCCGTTTCCAGCCGGCATTCGACGAGCGCCGCGTCGCGAAGTTGAGAAAGTTGAGACCAATGCGTGACGGCGCGCTTGCCGCCGGCGACGATCGCGACCTTCTTGCGATTCTGCGGCGAGCGGGCGAGCGGAGCGTCGACCGTCCCCGCCTTCACCCGTGGGACACCCGATACGATCGCCTTGTACCGCCGGTCGATGCTGTGCGCCTTGAACTGGCGCGCGAGGCCTTCGTGCGTACGGTCGGTCTTGGCCGCGACCATCAGGCCCGAAGTATCCTTGTCGATGCGGTGGACGATACCCGGCCGCGCGACGCCGCCGATGCCTGACAGAGAGCCGCGGCAATGATGGAGCAGCGCGTTGACCAAGGTCCCGTCGAGATTGCCGGCGGCGGGATGGACCACCAGCCCGGCCTGTTTGTCGATCACGATCAGATGATCGTCTTCATAGACGACCGTGAGCGCGATATCCTGCGGTTCGTTATGCGCGGGCGTCGGGTCGGGCACCGCAATGTCGTATAGGCCGTCGCCGATCGCCTTCTTGGCCGGGTCGCGGACGAGGCCGGCCGGGCCGGTGACAGCGCCCGAGGAGATCAGCACCTTCAGCCGTTCGCGCGACATCATCGGTACGGCATCGGCGAGCGCTCGGTCGAGCCGCCAGCCATCGGCCGCCGCGGCGATCCGCGCTTGTATGATGGAAACCCCCCGGTCCATTAGCTGGTGAGAGATGGGACGTTTCGTCGAAATTTCAAGATCGGTGCTGCGCGCGGTCGCGGCGGAAAGTGCCGCCGATCCCGACCGCGAGGTCTGCGGGCTGTTATTCGGAGATTCCGGTCGCGTCATCGCGCACCAGCCGTGCGCGAATGTCGCGGCCGACCCAGCGACACGGTTCGAGATCGATCCGGCGGCGCTGATCGCGGCGTACCGGGCGGAGCGAGGCGGGGGGCAGCGGATCGTCGGCTGCTACCACTCGCATCCCTCGGGCGATCCGCAGCCCTCGCGCCGGGATGCCGCGGATGCGGCGACGACCGGATGGCTGTGGCTGATCGCCGGCGGGTCTGCGATTCGCGCCTGGCGGGTCGTCGACGGCGGCTCGCACCACGACCGGTTCGATGCGGTCGAGGTCCGCCCCGTTCGATAGCGCCTGAACGGTTGCGGCGGGTGCATCCGTTCCTGTAAGGCCGCGTGCTTCCCCAGGAGCACTGCCTTGCCGACATCCTCGACCGAATTCGCCAGCCTGCTGTGCTCCCGGCTGTGCCACGATCTGTTGAGTCCGATCGGCGCGCTCAACAACGGGCTGGAGCTGCTGGCCGACGAGACCGATCCCGAGATGCGCCAGCGTTGCCTGGAGCTGCTGTCGGACAGCGCGCGGGCGTCGGCGAACAAGCTGAAATTCTTCCGCCTGGCGTTCGGTGCCGCGGGCGGTTTCGGCGAGCGGGTGGACACGCGCGAGGCGCAGGCCGCGGTCATGGGGCTGTTCGGCGACAATCGCCGGGTCACCATCGGCTGGATGATCGAGGACCCCGTGCTGCCCAAGGGCGCCGTGAAGGTGTTGCTGAACCTGATCCTGATCGCCGGCGACGCACTGGTTCGCGGCGGGCAACTGGACGTCGGCGCCGAACAGCGCGACGACCATGTCGAGATCGTGGTGCGCGGCGAAGGCCCCCGGATCGTGCTGGACGACGAACTGCGCGGCGCCCTGACCGGGACGGCGACCGCCGCCGTAACCCCGCGCGCGGCGGCCGCGCATCTGGCGCGGTCGCTGGTCGTGGAAAACGGCGGGTCGCTGCAGATTTCGCCGCCCGACGCGCCGGTCCTTATGTTCGGCGCGGTGTTCAACGCGTCGTGACGCGCGCGGCGATCTTGTAAACGCCGATTTAACCCAAGTCCCGCCATGGTCGTCTGCGACTGCCAGCGGGGCTTCAGGTGGACGATCTACTTCAGGAATTCATTGCCGAAACTCGCGAGACGCTCGAAGCGCTTGCCGGAGAGATCGTCGCCTGGGAGGCCGATCCGGTCGATCGCGCGCGGCTGGACGCGATCTTTCGCTTCGTTCACACGGTCAAGGGCAGTTGCGGCTTCCTGGACCTTCCGCGTCTCGCCCGGCTGAGCCATGCCGCCGAGGACGTGCTGGCGGCGGTCCGCGACGGGCGGCGGACGCCCGATCGCGCGCTGGTCAACGCCGTGCTGGCGGTGGTCGACCGCATCGGCGAACTGGTCGAGGCGATCGATGCGCAGGTCGCGCTGGACGACACCGGCGAAGACCTGCTGATCGCGGCGCTGGCCGAGGGGCGCGAGATCGTCGTTCAAGCACCGACACCCGCCGGGCATCGCGCCGCGACCCGCAGCGTGCGGCTGAGCGTCGACCTGCTCGACCGGATGATGTCGGGCATGTCGGACATGGTGCTGGCGCGCAACGAACTCGCCCGGCGCGTCCGTGACGAACATTCCGACCCCGCGCTGGAGGCGGCGCTGGAGCGCATGTCCGCGACGGTCGCCGACCTGCGCGAGACGGTCACGCGCACGCGGATGCAAAAGATCGACACGCTGTTCTCCGCGCTGCCGCGGATGGTTCGCGATACGGCGGCCAACCTGGGCAAGTCGGTGACGGTCACGGTCGAAGGCGCCGACGTCGAGCTCGACCGCGAGATGATCGAGGTGCTGCGCGATCCGCTGGTCCATATCGTCCGCAATTCGATCGACCACGGCATCGAGTCGCCCACGGCCCGCCGTGCGTCGGGCAAGCGCGAGAACGGCCGCCTTACCGTAACCGCGCGCCAGGCCGGCAACCAGATCATCGTCGAGATCATCGACGACGGCGCCGGCATCGACACCGACCGGCTGATCGCCAAGCTGGCCGGCAACGGCGCGCGCGAGGAACGTGAGCTTCGCGCGCTGTCGGCCCGCCAGCAACTCGACCTGATCTTCGAACCCGGCCTGTCGTCGAAGGACGAGGTCACCGAAATCTCGGGCCGCGGCGTCGGCATGGATATCGTCCGCGCCGCGATCGAGGGGATCGGCGGGCGGATAGAACTGGACAACAAGCGCGGCGCAGGGCTCCGCATCGCGATCCATGTGCCGCTGACGCTGTCTATCATTCCGACGATCATCGTCGGCGTCGGCGACCAGCGCTTCGCGATTCCGCGCCAGGCGATCGAGGAGATCGTGAGCGAGGACGCCGAAGCGATCCGCATCGATCATCTGGGCAGCGCGGTGGTCGCGACGGTCCGCGACCGGCGCCTGCCCTTGCTTGATCTGGGCGACAGCCTGCACCTGAAGCGCAATCCGGGTCCGCGGATGCTGGTGATCGTCGGCATCGGCATCGGCAGCTATGTCATCGCGGTCGATTCGGTGCACGACACCGAGGAACTGGTCATCAAGCCCGCTGCGCCCGCGATCATGGCGTGCGGCCTGTTCGCCGGCCAGACCCTGCCGGACAACGGCCGCCCGATGCTGATGCTCGATTGCTCGGGCCTAGCCGCTGACGCCGGGCTGACCTTCGTGCGCGAAGCCGAGCGGGACGACGAGGAAGCGGAGGCGCAGATCGTCGGGATCGAGGCACTGATGTTCCGCGACATCGATGGCCAGCTTCGCGCCATTCCGCTCGCCGCGGTCGACCGCGTTGAGACAGTGTCGATCGACCGCGTCGGAACCTCGGGCGGAGCGCTGCGCCTGGTCGTCGATGGCAAGATCATTCCGCTGATCGCAAGCGGCGACTGGTCGGACCAGCCGACGCTGGATGTCGTGCGGATTACCGACGGCACGCAGGACATGGGCTATGCGATCGCGGAGGCGCTGGACATCGTGACCCTGCCCGAAACGCTGGCCGATCCGCTGGCGCAGGGGCTGATCTCGGGCGTCGCGCTGATCGACGATCAGCCGGTCGAGGTCGTCGATCCGTTCTGGCTGTTCGCCGCTGGCAGCCCCGCGGTCGCGCCGGTGGCAGAGCACCAGCCGGTCTGCGCGATCGGCAAGGATCCGTGGTTGCGCGGTTTCGTCGCGCCGATGCTGGTGCGGGCGGGCTACCGCGTCGTCGAGGACGCGACGGCCAGCCCGGTCGATGCCGTCCTCACGCTCGATCCGGCGACATCCGGCGATGCGATCCGGCTGACCGACACGCGGTCGACCGTACCCGGCAGCATCTATCGTTACGACCGCGAGGCCATCCTGTCCGCGGTGCAGGCCAAGGTGGCGGGGGCGCGGCGATGAGCGATCTGAAGAACCTGTTCCTGATCGCGCATATCGCGGGGCGCACCGTCGCCATCTGTTCCGACCAGGTCGAATCGGTCGTCGATATCGGCGAGGTGACGCCGGTGCCGCGCGCCGCCGAGATGGTCCGCGGGCTGGCGACATTGCGCAGCCGCGTGGTCACCGTCATCGACGCGCGACTCGCGCTCGATTTCGATCGCAGCGACACCGCGGGGCGCGCGGTCATCGTGCGGGTCGATGGCCACCACTATGCGCTGCTGGTCGACGCATTGGACGACGTGTCCGCCTTCACCCTGCAACCGCTCGCCAACGGGACGGCGCTGACGCCGAAGTGGCAGGCGATCGCGACCGGAATCGTCGAGCGGGACGGGGAACCGGTCCTGGCCATCGATCTGACCGCGCTGGTGCCGCGTGTTGCGGTGGCCGCGTGATTGATCCATTCTGACCGTTAATACGACTCTTACGGTTCCCGGCGCAGGGTCGTGAACCACAAGCTCGCAGCAGAAAGTGCGTAGATGAAGACCTGTCTCGTCGTCGATGATTCCAAGGTGATCCGCAAGGTCGCCCGGCACATCCTCGAAACGCTCGACTTCGAAGTACGCGAGGCCGGCGACGGTCGCGAGGCGCTGGAAAGCTGCCTGAAGGAAGCGCCCGACGTGATCCTGCTCGACTGGAACATGCCGGTGATGAGCGGTATGGATTTCCTGCGCGCGCTGCGCAGCTCCGACATCCCGACCCGGCCCAAGGTCGTATTCTGCACGACCGAGAACGGCATGGCCTATATCCGCGCCGCGATCGAGGCGGGGGCCGACGAATATGTCATGAAGCCGTTCGACCGCGAGACGCTGGAGAGCAAGCTGCAGATCGTGGGCATGGCCTGATCCGGACGCGCCGTTTGCACAGCCGAGGTCACCGATGCCCGCCCTGTCCCCCGCCACGACCGTCGATGCGCCTGTCCGCACCGTCCTGATCATAGACGATTCGGTCGTTGCGCGGGCTGCGCTCGGCCGGATGATCGACGGCACCGACCGCTTCGTCGTGGTGGGCGCGGTCAGCGGAGTCGCGCCGGCGCTCGAATTCCTGGCGCGGCATAGCGTCGATATCGTCCTGCTGGACCTGGAACTGCCGGGCATCGACGGTCTGACCGGCCTGCCCGACCTGCTGGCGGCGGGGAAGGGGGCGAAGGTGCTGGTCGTATCCGCGACCGCCGGCGAGGGCGCGATCGCGACGATCCAGGCGCTGGCGCTGGGCGCGGCCGATACGCTGGCGAAGCCTGGCATCGGCGCCTTTGCCGGACGGTTCGAGGAGGCGCTGCGGGACAAGCTCGACCGGCTGGTCCGCGCGGACGACGGTGTCGTGGCGATGCCGGCGGCGTCGCGCGCCCCGCCGCTGCCGCAGATCGGCGCATTCGACATCGTGGCCATCGGCGCCTCGACCGGTGGGATTCACGCCTTGAGCGCCCTGCTGCGCGCGCTGCCGCCGGAGTTTTCGAAGCCGATCCTGGTCACCCAGCATCTGCCGGCGTCGTTCATGCCCTACTTCGCCGCGCAGATCGCGTTGATCGCGGGTCGGCCCTGCGATGTTGCGGACAATCACATGCGGCTGCGTCCCGGCCGGATCGTGGTCGCGCCGGGTCACGCCCACATGAGCCTGTCGCGCACCAGCGACGGCGCCGCGATCCGCCTGTCGAGCGAACCCACCGCCAGCGGCTGCCTGCCGTCGGTCGATCCGATGTTCGCCTCCGCCGCGCAGGTCTATGGCAAGCGCGCGCTGGGTGTCGTGCTGAGCGGGATGGGGCGCGACGGCAGCATCGGCGCGCAGGACCTGTTGCGCGAAGGCGCGGCGGTCATCGTCCAGGATCGCCAGACGTCGGTCGTCTGGGGTATGCCCGGCGCCATCGCCAGCACCGGCGCTGCCAGCGCGGTGCTGCCGCCCGACGAGATCGGACGACTGATCGCACTGCGCGGTGGAACGGCATGATCGCGCCCCGATCCGCGCCCGTCCGCGGCGCAGGCAATCCCGCGGCGGCGATCGCGACGATCTTCGAACAGCGCACCGGGCAACTGCTGGGCGAACAGCGGCTGTGGCGCGTCGATTCCGCGCTCAACCCTCTGCTGCGCGACCTGAAGCTGGCGACGCTCGACCAGCTCGCGGTCCGGCTCAAGAGCGGGGCCGAACCGATGTTGACGCAAAAGGTGGTTGATGCCCTCTTGAACCAGGAAAGCTCGTTCTTCCGCGACCCCGCGACGATCGACATGGTGGTCGATGCGATCGTGGCGATGCACGACGCCGCGCCGGGCCGCCGGCTTCGGATCTGGTCCGCGGGCTGCGCGACCGGGCAGGAGCCGCTGAGCCTTGCCATCCGCCTGGACGAACGCGGCATCGATCCGGCCGGATACGATATCGTCGCGACCGATGTGTCGGTCGAATCGATCGCGCGCGCGCGAGCCGGCACCTACACCCATTTCGAAATCCAGCGCGGCCTGTCGATGGGGCGGATGATCGCCTGGTTTGACGGCGACGACACGACATGGACCGCCAGGCCGGAGCTCGTTCGCCGCATCCAGTATCGCACGCACAATCTGGTCTACGACACGCCACCGGCCGGCGTCTTCGACGTCATCCTGTGCCGCAACGTCATGCTGTATTTCAGCGCCGAGGTGCGGCGGCGCCTGCTCGATACGCTGGCCGATTCGCTGCGGCCGAGCGGTCTGCTGGTGATGGGGGCGGGGGAGACGACGCTCGGCCAGACCGACCGGTTCGACCCGTCGCAGGCGTGGCGCGGCGCCTATGTCCGGACCGATCGGCCGCACTGACGGTTGCCTTTCGCCGCGCGGGCTAGCACTCTCCCCGGCCTATGGACGTCATCGACACGCCTTCGCCCAATTTCGACGAGCGGCTGCTGCCGATCTCCGCGATCGTGCTGCACTACACCGGGATGCTCGATGCGCCATCCGCGCTCCAGCGGCTGTGCGATCCGGAGGCCAAGGTTTCGTCGCATTATCTGGTCTATGAGGACGGTACGGTCCACCGACTGGTGGCAGAGGAGAAGCGCGCGTGGCACGCCGGCAAGTCGCACTGGCGTGGGCTGACCGATCTCAACAGTGCCTCGGTCGGGATCGAGATCGTCAATCCGGGTCACGAATATAAATACGTCCCCTATCCGCCTGAGCAGATCGATGCGGTCGTGCGGCTGGTGGCGGAGATCAAGGACCGCTGGCAGATCACCCGCGGCAACATTGTCGGCCATTCGGACATCGCGCCGGCGCGCAAGCGTGATCCGGGCGAGCTGTTTCCCTGGCACGAGCTCGCTCGCCGTCGCCTGGCGCTGCCGCGGCCGACCCGGAATCTGATCGACCCGCACTGGACCGAGGCCGGGTTCCTGCTGGCGCTGGAGCGTTTCGGATACGACGTCACCAACCCGATGGCGGCGATCGTCGCGTTCCAGCGGCGCTTCCGCCCGGAGCTGGTCGACGGCGAGATCGATGCCGAGTGCCGGATGATCCTCCTCGCGCTTCTGCTTCCCAAACCGCAGGGCGACGACGCGTAGCCCGGCCTGCCGCGCGCCGCGGCAGGATTCGGGCAAGCGCGGCCGGCGGCGCATCGCGCAGACCGACGGGCGGAATTCACTTCCGCCCGGGCTTCCCCCCGGCTAGAGCCGTCGTCGCCAGAGGGTCGGGCGGCCGCGGGTGTCTTCGGACACGCGAGGAAAGTCCGGGCTCCACGGAAACGACGGTGGCGGGTAACGCCCGCCGGGGGTGACCCCAGGGACAGTGCAACAGAGAGCAGACGTCCGGGTTTCGGCCCGGTCATGGTGAAAGGGTGCGGTAAGAGCGCACCGCGCGACCGGTAACGGAAGCGGCACGGTAAACCCCACCGGGAGCAAGACCGAATAGGGACGGCACATGGGCCTCGTTCCGGCCCGTCGTCCGGGTTGGTTGCTGGAGGCGGCGCGCAAGCGTCGTCCTAGAGGAATGGTCGCCTATCCGCGTTCGCGCGGTGGACAGAACCCGGCTTACAGACCCTCTGGCGCTTCGCCGAGGCGATTGGCAGCGCTAATCGCCGGTGCGGCAAGCCGCATGGCGAAGCACGGCCGGCTTCGCGCTAACGAGGACCGACGGGCACGCGATTCACTCGCGTGACCAGGCGCGCGTGAACTTCCCGTCAAATATTCCTGTCAAATCGACCCAAATTCTTCCCCGTGTGCCGAACATCCAAGCTGATAAACTCGCACGAAAGCATCGAATCGGCGGACAGACCGACGACGCGACCCGGGGAGTAATTGCGTATGCTGACATCCATCATCCTGGCCGCTGCCGTACAGGCCGCGCCCGTCACACCGGCTGCGCAACCGACCGTCCAGCAGGCCTTTGATGCCGCCGCAGCGCTGCAGAAACAGGGCAAGTTCGCCGAAGCGGTCACCGCGTGGGAGGCGCTGGAAAAACGTGTCTCTACCAACCGTCGCACGCTTGCGGTCATCGCCGCGCGCAAGGCCGTGCCGCTCTACAAGCTCGATCGCCGCGACGAAGCGACGGCGGCGGCGCGATTGGCGCTGGCCGGTTTGCCGGAAAGCGACACGACGCTGCGGCAGGATCGGTACGACACGCTCCTTCTCCTCGGTGTCGTGGCACGGGCGTCACTCGACTATGCCGGGGCGATGACGTTGTTTGCGGAGGCCGAACGCTTCGCCGAAGCGCCCGCGGAGAAGCTCGGCGCGCTGATGGTCGAGGCCGAAACCGCTATTTTCGTCGCGCCTGAGACTGCCCGCGCCGCACTCGACCGCGCCGATGCGATCATGCTCACGCAAAAGGTCGCGCCGAATGTGGCGGGCGATTTCCAGCGGATGCGCGGCCTGTTGCTGATGAATACCGGCGATATCGCAGGCGCGCGCAAGATGACGATGAAGGCGGTGCAGACGCTGGGCGGGCTGACGCTGAAGATCGACCAGCGCGACGTACAGTCGCGTTCGGACGCGGCGATCGCGGCGCTGCTGGCGGGCGACAAGGACGAGGCGCGCCGGTACATGGCGTTTACCGGTGCCGGGCGGCTGGGCGACAAGACGCTGACGCCGGGACTCGGCATCACGCCGCCCGACTGCGGTGGCGAAGCGGGGCTGAAACCGACCGATGTCGCGGTCATACAGTTCACCATCGATCCCGACGGGTCGGTGACCGACAGCCAGCCCGTCTATGCCGCGGGCGGCGGCGCGGTTGCGCTGGAATTCGCGCGCGCGGCGCGGCGCTGGTCGTGGAAGCCCGAGGACGTGGCGGCACTGCCGCCCTTCTATCGATACAATGTCCGCGTCGAGCTACGCTGTTCGACGGCGTTCGAACGACCGTCGCTGCTCGCCGCGCTGGCGGGCGATCTGGCCGAATGGTTGAGCGGCAAGGGCGTCAGTATGCCCCTCGACGACACGCGGCCGAGCCCAGCCCAGATCGCAGCCTTGCGCGCCGCGCTGCCTGTGGCCGGTATCGAGAGCCTGCAGACGGTGCCGACGCTTTACCGGCTGATGGTCAGCCCGGCGATCGGGCGGGAGGAAACGCTGGACTATGGCCGCCGGGCACTGGCGGTCGTCGATCGGGCCGGCGCGCCCGTTCTCGCCCGACTGGCGATCGCGTTGCCCATGGCGAAGGCGGGAAGCGCGCAGGACTGGCGCTCGTCACCGGTGCGCGGACGCCTGGAGGCGATGCTGGCCGAGCCGGGTTATGCCGGCGACGCCCAGGCACGCGCAGCGCTGCGACTGGAACTCGCCGACACCTACAAGCCCGGTACGCCGCGCGCCGCGGATCTGCTGCGCGCCGTCGCCGACGATCCCGCACTTCCGGCAAAGGACCCGCTGAAGGTCGGCGCGCTCGTCCGTCTTGCCTCGGCGGAAAAGATCGCCGGACGCGCCGTCGAAGCGCGGTCGATGTTCGAACGGTCGGGGCTGGCGGCCAGCCAATGTGCGCTCGTCGACAAGGAGCCGAAGCTGCTGAGATTCAGCGGCGAGTTTCCGCAGGAAGCACGGCGCTGGGGGTTCGAAGGCTGGACGCAGGTCGAAACCGACATCGATGCCGAAGGCAAGGCGCTGAATACCCGCGTGGTCGCCGCCTATCCGCCGTTCGTGTTCAGCGATGGCGGACGCGATCTGGTGAGAACGGCGCGCTTCTCCAAGACCTTCCGACCCGATGGAGGCCTGGGCTGCGGGGGGACATCGACGCGCGTGCGGTTCAATCTCGAACAGTAACGCCGCGCCTTGCGTCGCCCGGCGTCGGCCCTATGTCGGGGCGATGCCGCGGCCGACACGTTCAGACAATTGGGGTTTCCCGCGCTGGGGCAGCTATGGCGCGTCGCGTGAGGCGACGACCGTACGCATCTGTGATCGGCATGGCTGCGAGGAGCCGGGCAAATGTCCCGCGCCCAAGGCGCCGAACAGCCCGGACCGCTGGTATTTCTGCCAGGTGCACGCAGCGGAGTACAACAAGGGCTGGGATTATTTCGCCGGCCTGTCCGCAGAGGAAGCCGCGGAGCGCGAGGCGAACGAGCGACGCGATGCCGGCGGTTTCTCGCAGTCGAAGCATAACAGCTGGGCGGGGCCGGGCGACGGCACGCGCTCGCGCGACGAGATGCGGGCGCTCGACGTGCTGGAGCTGGAGCCCGACGCCGATTTCGACACCGTGCGCATCGCATGGCGGCGGCTGGCGAAGGAAAGTCACCCGGATGTGAAGCCGGGCGACGCCGATGCGGCGACGAAGTTCCAGGCCATCCAGACCGCGTACGAGGTTTTGCGCGCGGCCGAGGAACGGCGGCAGTGGAAGCCGGCGTGATCCGTCGCCTGCCGTCGGGCTGGGAAGACGCGATCGTCGTGTGCGGAAAATGCTCGAAGAAGCTGGGTGGTGGTTTCGGCGCGAAGGGCCGGCAGTCGCTCGTCAAGGCACTGCGCAAGCGGCTCGGGCTGGGCAAGGGCCGCAAGGCAAGGGTCGGGATCGTCGAGACGAAATGCCTGGGTGTATGCCCCAAGCGCGCGGTGGTCGTCGGGCGGGCCGGCGGTTGGCTGGTCGTGCCCGAGGGGACCGACGTCGATCAGGTGGCGGCGGAACTGGGGCTGAGGGATAGGTAGCGATGAGCCTACCAACCGTTCGTGCTGCACTGGTCGACGCACCGCTCTCTGATCCGCGAGCGATAGGCGTGCCGCAAGAAGACGGGTACTTCGACAAGCTCAGCACGAACGGTTAGGGGCGCGATTTGAACTCGGGCGGGATGCGCGTGAGCCCGAAGACTGCTCTCGATCTCTCAGGTCAAGCGTAGCGCTGCGCCGTCTCACGGATCAGGGCGATCATGTTTGGGATGCCCTGCGTCCGGTTTGAGCTCAGCTGCTTCTTGAGGTCGAACGGCGCCAGCGCGCCCTCGATGTCGGCCGCCAGGATCTCGGCCGGCGCGCGATCCTGCACGGTCAGCAGTACCAGCGCGATGATCCCCTTGGTGATCGCGGCGTTGCTGTCGGCCAGGAAGTGCAGGGTGCCATCGTCGCGGACGGTGGGATAGACCCAGACCGAGGCAGAGCATCCGCGCACCAACGTCGCATCGGTCTTCAGCGCGCCGGGCATCGGTTCCAGGTCGCGGCCGAGGTCGATCAGCAGGCGGTAGCGATCGTCGGCATCGAGGAAGCCGTATTCGTCGGTCAGGTCGGCGAGGGTGGTCATCCCTCGCCCGTAGGGTCCGGACCCATATACGGCAATGGTAGTGACGGAGTCGATTTTGGTTCAGGGCTAGAAGCGAGGCGTGGAGCGATGCTCATGCATCGTGACCGACGAGCGCCGCCGCCCTGGGGCAAAATCGACCCGCCGCCGAAGCGGTTGCCCTGTCCCGCCCGCCGGTCTGCGTCGCGAGCCTTGCAGGTAGCGCCGCTACCTGCTGCACCCCGCTCCTTGCCGGACGAACACGGCAGGGCAATCACGACCTTTACCGTTTATGGGACCGGACTCTAACCGCACCCCACCTTACAGGTCCACCCCGGCGGCGATCGCTTCCAGCTTGCGGATGCGTTCCTTCAGGTCCGCCATCTCGATGCGGGCGCCGGCACTGGGGACGCTGGGGGCGTCGTCCAGGTCGCGGCGATTGGTCATTTCCTGGGCCTTCAGCGCCAGCCAGCCACGCCAGCCGCTAAGGGCCGCCATCGTGACCATGCCGAGGCCGACGAGGCCGGCCGACGCGAGGGTGAGGTAGTAATTGGGGTCGGTCATCGTACCATACTCCCTGGGATTGGTGGTTCAGGCGCGGGGGCCGCGCAGTTTTTCGATCTCGCGGTCGAGGGCCAGGCTGCCTTCGGTGTCGGTCACGACGCGCTCCAGTACCTGGATGCGTTCGCGCAGGTCGGCGATCTCGCCCTTCAGGCGATGGTTCTCGGCGCTGACGGCGGCATCGTCGCGGACGCTGTATTCCTCGCCGCGGTGATTGCGGCGAATGCCCATCTTTGCCTTGATGATGCTGCTGAACATCACGATCGCGACGATCATCACCACCATGAATTGGCCACCGGACATGCTCGTAACTCCCTCTTGTCGTTCTGGTCTTGTGTAGCCGGGTTATTCGGCGGGTTGGAGGGTCGCTTCGCGGGCCTCGCGGCGGCGGGGGCGGTCGACCCGCTCGGTCAGAAAGCAGCCGACTCCGGCCACCGCCGCCATGACGATGCAAAATACCAGCATTTCGTGTGATCCTTGTCAGGTCGGTCGGGCGGAAATGTGCCGCCCACACCCCTCGTAATTCAGTTCAGCGGTGCGCCCGGTCGGTCGTCGCGCAACCGTTCGATCTCGTCGGAGATAGCCACGCCGCGATCGGTCGCGATCCGCTCCAGCACCCGCACCCGCTGTTCCAGCCGTTCGGTGTGAGCGGCATACTGCGCCGCCTTTTCCGCGGTCTGGGCGTTCAGCGCCTGGGCCATCACTTCCTTGTGGCGGAGCCAGCGCTTGAACATCTCGCTGCCGATCCCGAGGATGACCGGCAGGCCGACCACCACGAAGCAGATCATGAAGATGGTGAAGCCGTTCATCGTCTCGTTTCCTTAGCGCAGCGCGTCGATTTCGCCGGCGGTGCGGACGGCGGGATCGGTGGCGATGCGTTCCAGCACCGCGATCCGCTCCTCCAGCCGGCCGACCTTGCCGTGCAGCGCGGCGTTCTCGGTCGTGAGCAGTTCGATCTTGCGACCGTCGGCAATCGCCTTCTTGCTCTCGCCGGTGCCGCCCCAGTCATCGGTCGGCTCGAAGCCGTGGCGCGCGCGGATCCAGTTGTTCAGCACCCAGCCGCCGGTGGTGATCGCGATGATCGCGATGACGAAGGCAGGTCCACCCCATTCCATGTCGGCTCTCCCGTTTGAGGCCTGCGCTTAGCGCAGCGCCTCGATCTCTTCGGCCAGGCGCGTGTTGCGGCTGGTATAGTGCGTCTCGATGTCGGCCAGGCGACGGTCGAGCTCACGGAACTTGCTGCGGACCTCGGCGGTCGACCGCTTGGGGTTCGAGCGCACACCCTGCCAGAACTTCTCCTGGTCCGGCGTCTCGTACAGGTCGTAGGGCTTCTTCGGCGCCAGCCAGCCGGCGGCGACGTAGCCGACCAGCGCGATACCGTTGCTGACGACGGTCAGCAGGACCATGCCGACCCGGACCAGGGTCACGTCGATCCCGGTATAGTCCGAGATGCCGGCGCAGACGCCCATCCACTTGCCGTTGGGCTTGTCGGTGTAGAATTTCGTGCGGGCAGCCATGTCTCAGTTCCTCCGCGAAAAATCATAGTCTTTCGCCGTGCTCAGGCTGGGCGACGCATCGGGCGTCGGAGCCGAGAGCTGGCGGAAATCGGGGTTGTCGGCGGCGACGATGCGTTCCACCGTCTGCACCCGGTCCTCGAGACGGCGGGCGAAGTGATAGAGCTCGTCGAGCAGCTTCTCGTCCTCGTCGGTGATCCGCGGCGCCTGCTTCCACTTGGTGACATAGTGAAAGATGAGCCAGGGCAGGCCGATGAAGATGCACGTGATCGCGATCAGCGGGACAAAGATCTCTTCCATCGCCTCAGCCCTCCTTGTTCAGGCGCGCCTTCAGCGCGGCGAGTTCGGCGTCGACCTTGTCGCTGGAGCGCAGGTCGGCGAATTCGTCCTCCAGCGTGCGGATCGCACCCAGGCCGGCGGCATCCGCGCGACCCTCGGCTTCGTCCACCCGGCGTTCCATGATGTCGAACCGCGAAAAGGCTTCCGCCGTCTTCGGCCCGGCATACATGTCGCGCAGGCGGAAGCGGTTGTTGGCGCTTTCCAGCCGCGTCTCGACCGAATTCTGGCGGGCGCGGGCCTCGCTCAGCTTCTTCTGGAGCTTGGCGATATCGATTTCGTAGGCACGCAGCGCGTCGTCGAGCACCGAGATCTCGGCGTTCAGCTGGTCGCACATGTCGCCGGCCTTTTGCCGTTCGAGCAGTGCCGCCTTGGCCAGGTCCTCGCGGTCCTTCGACAGCGCCAGCTCGGCCTTTTCGGTCCAGCTCGCCTGCAGCCCTTCGAGCTTGATGATGTGGCGGCGCATTTCCTTCTGGTCGGCGATGGTGCGAGCCGCGGATGCGCGAACCTCGACCAGCGTGTCCTCCATCTCGGAGATGATCATGCGGACCATCTTCGCGGGGTCTTCCGCCTTGTCGAGCAGGTCGGTCACGTTGGCGGCGATGATGTCGCGGGTTCGGGAGAAGATACCCATCGAAAACTCCTACACTCACTTCGCATGTCTCGCCGGGGTGGGGCGAGGGATCCCACCCCGGCTCGCCTGGTGCAGGACCCTGTCCCAGACGGTTGCAAACAGCTTTGCAGGGCGCGTGCCAATTTCAGGAATGGCGCTTTTCCGCGGCTTCTTGCCGATCGTTACGCAGATGTGATTTCGGGGCTTGCTAACAGTTGGTGGAATGCGCCATGCCTCGGCAATGGCCATCGAACGCACCACCCAGGTCGTCGGACAATCGAGCGCTTTCCTCGATTCACTGGAGCGCGCAAGCCGGGCGGCGGCACTCGATCGCCCGGTGCTGGTGATCGGCGAGCGAGGGACGGGCAAGGAACTGGTCGCCGAACGCCTCCACCGCCTGTCGCCGCGGTGGGACCAGCCGCTGGTCGTGATGAACTGCGCCGCGTTGCCCGAAACGCTGATCGAGGCCGAGCTGTTCGGGCACGAGGCGGGCGCCTTCACCGGCGCGACCAAAACTCGCGCCGGGCGGTTCGAGGAGGCGGACGGCGGCACGCTGTTCCTCGACGAACTGGGCACGCTCAGCATGGCGGCGCAGGACCGGTTGCTGCGCGCGGTCGAATATGGCGAGATCACGCGGATCGGTGCTTCGCGGCCCTTGCGCGTCGATGTGCGGATCGTCGCGGCGACGAACGAGCATCTGCCGGATCGGGTGGACAAGGGCACGTTCCGCGCCGACCTGCTCGACCGGCTGAGCTTCGAGGTCATCACGTTGCCGCCACTCCGCGCGCGGTCGGGCGACATCATGGTGCTGGCCGACTTCTTCGGGCGCCGGATGTCGTCGGAGATCGGTCGCGATCGCTTCGCAGGCTTCGGCGCACACGCGACCGATCAGCTTGCCAACCATCGCTGGCCGGGCAACGTCCGCGAGCTGCGCAACGTCGTCGAACGTGCCGTCTATCGCTGGGATCGCCCCGGGCCGATCGACGAGATCGAGATCGACCCGTTCGCTTCCCCGCACCGGCCCGGCGCGCCGCGAGCGAAGCCGGCCGAGACGCCGCAGCCGGGGTCGAACGTGCCGACCGACGAGCCTGTGGTGGCGTGCGAAGAAGGCCCGTCCGACTTCAAGGCGCGCGTCGCCCGGTTCGAGCGCGAGCTGCTGACGAAGTGCCTCGCCGAGCATCGCTACAACCAGCGCCATGCCGCCGCGGCACTGGGGCTCAGCTACGACCAGTTGCGCCACGCGCTGCGGCGACATGGGTTGCTCGGCGCCGGTTGATTATCCATATCGCTACCGTAACGACCGCGGACCCGGACGGGCGCCCGCGCGTTGCTGCGACGACATTCCTGAGATGGAGACGACCGATGGCCTTTGAACTTCCGCCGCTGCCCTATGACTATGACGCGCTGGAGCCGACGATCGACAAGGAGACGATGACGCTCCACCACGACAAGCACCACAAGGCCTATACCGACAAGCTGAACGAGTTCGTCGATGGCGACGACAGCCTGCAGGGCAAGTCGATCGAGGAGATCATGGGCAGCCTGCAGGGCAAGCCGGCCGGCCTGCGCAACAACGGCGGCGGGTATTGGAACCACGACTTCTTCTGGAAGTCGATGAAGGGCGGCGGGTCGCAGCCGACCGGGGCGCTGAAGGATGCGATCGAAGCCAAATGGGGCTCGATCGACGACTTCAAGGAAAAGTTCAATGCGGCGGGCGTCGGCCAGTTCGGTTCGGGCTGGGTATGGCTGATCGTCGGGCAGGACGGCGAGTTGGCGATCACGTCGACGCCGAACCAGGACAATCCGCTGATGGACGTGGCCGAGACGAAGGGCACGCCGATCCTGGGCAACGACGTGTGGGAGCACGCGTATTACATCAGCTACCGCAACGTGCGCCCGGATTATCTGAAGGCCTGGTGGAACGTGGTGGACTGGGACGTCGCCAACGAGCGGTATGAGGCTGCGAAGAAGTAAATGGCGAGGGCGGGGTGCGCAGCACCTCGCCCGTCATTCCCGCCTTCGGGGATGAGAACAGGTCTTTACTGCTCCGGCGGCACCGGCGTGTCGTCGACCGCCAGTCCGTTCTTCAGCAGCATCGGGATGTTCGCCATCGCGAACAGGAACGTCGCGGGCATCACGAGCCACAGCTTGAATGCCGCCCAGCGCGCCAAGTCGTCGCCCGGCGCCAGCATCCGCCATGCGACTTCGTTCGCGACCGCCATCACCGCGAAGAACACCGCCCAGCTGATCGTCAGTTTGCGCCAGCCGCGATCCGTAAGGCCGGGATACGCGCTTTCCAGCATCAGTTTCAGCATCGGCCGGCCGGTGGCGACACCGAACGCAAGGATGCCCGACAGCATCGCATAGACGATCGTCGGCTTGACCTTGATGAAGGTCGTGTCGTGGAAATAGAGCGTCAGCCCCCCGAACACGAGCACCAGCCCGCCCGAGAACCACAGCATCGGTGATATCCGGCCAAGCTTCACGCGCGATACGATCATGGCGATGGCGATGGCGACCATGAACGCGACGGTCGCGGTCAGTGCCTTGGCGATCTGCGGGCCGGGCGCAAGCTGGTTGACCGCGAAGAACACGACCAGCGGCCCGGCGTCGATGCCGAGGCGGAGAAGGGTGGAGGGGGCTTTGTCGGCAGCCATTCGCAAAATTTCCGTTCGTGCTGAGCGTGTCGAAGCACCGTATTTCATGCCGCGAGCGACGCGCGTGCCTATCACAGAATGGTGCTTCGACAGGCTCGGCACGACCGCAGACAGGCAGGTTTGGCCCGCAACGGGTGACCGTTATAGAAGTTCATCCACCCCGGCGATCATCCGCCCGACCTCGTTGGGGTCGAACGGGCGCAGGTCGTCGATCTTTTCGCCCACCCCGATCGCGTGGATCGGCAGACCGTATTTCTCCGCCGCGGCGACCAGCACGCCGCCCCGCGCGGTGCCGTCGAGCTTGGTCATCACCAGGCCGGTGACGCCGGCGACTTCCTTGAAAACCTCGATCTGATTGAGCGCGTTCTGGCCGGTGGTGGCGTCCAGCACGAGCACGACGTCGTGCGGCGATTCCACGTTCAGCCGACCGAGGACACGGCGGATCTTGGCGAGTTCGTCCATCAGCTCGCGCTTGTTCTGGAGTCGCCCGGCGGTGTCGACGATCAGCACGTCGATGCCGGTCGCCGTCGCCTGCTTGACCGCTTCATAGACGATGCCGGCCGCATCGCCGCCCTCTGCCCCGGAGACGATGGGCACGCCGATCCGCTCCGCCCAGGTGCGCAGCTGGCCGATCGCGGCGGCGCGGAACGTGTCGCCCGCCGCCAGCATCACGCCGTAGTCCTGTTCGAGGAACAGGTTGGCGAGCTTGGCGATGGTCGTCGTCTTGCCGCTGCCGTTGACGCCGATGACGAGGATGACCTGCGGGCGCGGAAAAGCCGCGATCTCCAGCGGCCTGGCGACCGGAGCAAGCGCCTTGGCGATCTCCTCCGCGACGACGACGCGGATGCCAAGCTCCTCCATGTTGCGCTCATACTGCCCGTCGGCCAGCCGCTGGCGGACACGTGCCGACGTTGCGGGGCCGAGGTCGGACGCGATCAGCGCCTCCTCGATTTCGTCGAGCGTCGCATCGTCGAGCCGAGCGGCGCCCAGGCCGGCAAGGTTGCCGGTCAGGCGGTCGGAGGTCCGCTTGAATCCGCCGAGCAGGCGCTGCGACCAGGAGGGAGTGGTGCTCATGCAAATGTTCCGATCAATTCGTTGTCGGCGGTGCGCGTGATCGTCGCCGATACAACATCCCCCGTTCGGGCTGAGCTTGTCGAAGCCCTGTCCTGTTCTTCGTCGGAAGAAGGGCAGCCCTTCGACAAGCTCAGGGCGAACGGGGTGGGGGCCAGTCTGATTTCGGCGAAGTTTTCGGCGCGGCCACGGTCGCCCGGCGCCTCGACCAGCACGCGCTGCTCGGTCCCGACCAGCGTTTCCAGCCACCGCGTGCGATGCGCCTCCGCCGCCGCCCGCAGCCGGGCCGCGCGGTCCTTCACGACCGGCGGCGCAACCTGCGGCATCCGGGCGGCCGGCGTGTCCGCACGCGGCGAATAGGGAAACACATGGGCATGGACGATGTCGCAATCGGCGATCAGCGCCGCGCTGTTGGCGAACATCGCCTCATCCTCAGTCGGGAAGCCGGCGATGATGTCGGCGCCGATCGCGATCTCCGGGCGCTTGGCCTTCAGCCGCCCGACCAGCGCGACCGACTGCGCGCGGGTGTGGCGGCGCTTCATGCGCTTCAAGATCATGTCGTCGCCGGCCTGCAGCGACAGGTGGACGTGCGGCATGACCCGCGCCTCAGCGGTCAGCAGGTCGAACAGGCGGTCGTCGATCTCGATCCCGTCGAGCGACGACAGCCGCAATCGGGGCAGTCCGGGGACAAGTTTCAGGATGCGTTCGACCAAATGCCCGAGCGTCGGGCTGCCGGGCAGGTCGTGGCCGTAACTGGTCAGATCGACGCCCGTCAGCACGACCTCGTTATGACCCGCATCGACCAGCTCGGCGATGCGACCAACCACCGCGCCGGCCGGGACCGATCGGCTGGGACCTCGGCCGAAGGGGATGGCGCAGAACGTACAGCGGTGGTCGCAGCCGTTCTGGACCTCGACCAGTGCGCGGGCGTGGCCTTCGAACCGGACGGTGGTGGGCAGATCGGGCGCGCCCCAGTGTCCGGGCGCCAGCTTGTCGGGATTGCCGACGATACGGTCGACCTCCGCCATCCCGGCGAACCCCGCCGGATCGATCGTCGCCGCGCAGCCGGTGACCACGATTTCCGCGCCCGGCCGCCGTCGCCGGGCACGGCGGATCGCGGCGCGGGTCGCCTTTACCGCTTCGTTGGTGACCGCGCAGCTATTCACCACCACGACATCGCGCGACCCGAGAAAACCCCGGATCGTTTCGCTTTCGGCGATGTTGAGCCTGCAGCCGAGCGTAATCACCTCTGGCGCCAAGGGAGCGAGCATGACGGGGCATCTAGGTGGGACGGCGCATGAAGTCCATGACGAAGCCCGGGCGGTGATCGACTTCTGGTTCGGGCTTACTGAGAAGCAGCAATTCGCCAAGGATGCCGCGCTCGACCGCGAGATCGGCGAGCGGTTCGGCGCGCTTCGCCAGCAGGTCTTCGACACCCGGGCGCAGGGTTGGCGCGACGACCCGCAGACGATGCTCGCCGCCATCATCCTGCTCGATCAGTTCAGCCGCAATCTCTATCGCGGTCAGGCAAAGGCGTTCGAGGCGGACGATCTGGCGCTGGCCCTGACCTACGACGCGATCGCGCAACGCTGGGACAGATCCCTGCCGCCCGAACAGGCGGTGTTCCTGCTGATGCCGTTGATGCACGCCGAGGATGCGGCGGCGCAGGCGGTCAGCGTCGAGAAGTTCGACGCGCTGGGTCGCGAGAACAACGCCCGGTTCGCGCATGACCACCGCGCGGTCTTCGATCGGTTCGGCCGCTTTCCCAGCCGCAACGATGCGCTGGGGCGCGGATCGACCGAGGAAGAGCTGGATTATCTCAGCCAGCCAGGCGCCGGCTGGTAGGCTGGGCCGAAACGCCGAGCATCCGGCGCTCCGCCAGCAAGCGGCGGACGCCGCCGACCGACAGGGGCTTGCCGAAATGCCAGCCTTGCCCCTTGGCGATGCCGAGCGCGATCAGGCGATCCTGGATCTCGCCGTCCTCGACCCCTTCGGCGGTCACCGGCAGGTTCAGGCTCTCGCCCAGCCGGGCGATCGCACCGACGATCGCGGCCGAATCCGGGCTTTCGGTCATCGACGTGACGAAGCTCTTGTCGATCTTGATCCGGTCGAACGGCAGCGCGCGCAGGTGGGCGAGCGAGGAATAGCCGGTTCCGAAGTCGTCGAGCGCCAGGCGGACACCCTGGTTCTTGAGGCTGCCGACGGTCGATTGCGCCAGTGCAAGGTTGTCGAAGAGCGCGGTCTCGGTGATCTCGATCTCGCAGCGCTGCGCCGGAAAGCCGGTTTCGGTCAGCACCTTGATGATCTTCTGCGCCAGCCAGGCGTCGCGCAGCTGCCAGGGCGAGATGTTCACGGAGATGACGAGGTCCGGATCCCAGTCCCGCGCTGCGGCGAACGCCTGGCGCATCACCGACAGCGACAGGTCGGCGATCATGCCGGTTTCCTCGGCGATCGGGATGAACGCCTCCGGGCTGATGAGGCCGCGGGTCGGATGTTCCCAGCGCGCGAGCATCTCGAACCCGGTCAGCCGCCCGGTCGCCAGATCGATCTGCTGTTCGAAATAGGGCACGATTTCCTGCCGCGGAATGGCCAGGCGCAGGCCGCTTTCCAGTTCGTTGCGAACCTGCAACTCGCGCTCCATTGCCGCGTCGAACCAGGCGAAACGGTTCTTGCCCGACTTCTTGGCGGCATACATCGCGATGTCGGCGGCGCGCAGCAGCGTCTCGATCGACGCGCCGTCGATGTCGGATCGCGCAATGCCGACGGAGGCGGAGATGTGGCAGCGGATACCCTCGGCGTCGAACGGCTGCGCCATGCGGCTGACCAGGCGCTCGGCGATGCGGACGACGACATCCGGATTGCCCGAATCGAACAGGAAGCCGCAGGCGAACTCGTCGCCGCCCAGCCGCGCGGTCAGGGCGTTGGGCGGCAGGACACCGTCCATTTCCTGCGCGACCAGGCGGAGAAGCGCATCGCCGACCGCGTGGCCGTGCATGTCGTTGACCGTCTTGAAATGATCGAGGTCGATCGCGAGCACCGCCAGCGCCTTGCCGCGCTGCACCGCACGCGCGACCATCGCAGCGCCTTCCTCCGCGACGCTGCGCCGGTTGTGGAAGCCGGTCAGCGGGTCGCGCGCGGCGAGCGTCTGCGCACGTTCCTCGGCCGCGGTGCGATCCTCGACCTCGCGACGCAGCGCGCGGTGGCGACGCCAGCCGAGCAGGATCAGCGCGACGTTCAGGATGAGGGCGAGCGCCAGCGGCTGGTCGACCGGGGCGGCGGATCGGTCGACCAGCCGGGCGAGCGCGCCGGACAGGACCGTGCTGCCGATACCGACGAACAGCAGGATCGCCGCGACACAGGTCACGCCGGTCATCAGTTCGGCTCGCGATGCGCGCAGGCGCCGGCCGCTCACATCGATCGTCTCGCGTTCCATTCCCACCCCACAAAGGCAACACGCCTGCCTGCACCGGTGGCGGTGTAGATCGGGTTAAGGGACGGGCGGCTTGCGTTTCGGCAGCGGCCGGGCTAGGGGCCGCAGCGATCGTTCCCTTGGCAAAGGGCTGCGTGACGCATCTGCCGCCGGATTTCCCTTTCAGGAAACGGCGACGCCGGCCGACGAGGTTTCGTCCGCCGGCGTTTTTCGCGTTACGTGGCCCGGATAAGCGAGGGTGAGTTTTTTTGGAGTGCGCGCGATGTTCGACAGCCTGAGCGACCGCCTTGGCGGAGTGTTCGACCGCCTGCGGGGTCGCGGCGCGCTGACCGAAGCGGACGTGCGTGCGGCGATGCGCGAAGTGCGCGTCGCGTTGCTCGAGGCCGACGTGGCATTGCCCGTCGCGCGCGACTTCGTCGACAAGGTAACGGAAAAGGCGGTCGGCCAGAACGTCCTGCGCTCGGTCACGCCGGGCCAGCAAGTCGTCAAGATCGTCAACGACGCGCTGGTCGAGATGCTGGGCAGCGATAATGTCGGGCTCGACATCGACGTGACGCCGCCTGCGGTCATCATGCTGGTGGGCCTCCAGGGCTCGGGCAAGACGACGACGACCGCGAAGCTCGCCAAGCTGTTGAAGGGGCGCGAGCGCAAGAAGGTCATGATGGCCTCGCTGGACGTCAACCGTCCGGCTGCGCAGGAACAGCTGGCGGTGCTGGGCACGCAGGCCGAAGTCGCGACGCTGCCGATCGTCGCCGGACAGCAGCCGGTCGATATCGCGCGGCGCGCGCTGCAGGCTGCGAAGCTCCAGGGCTTCGACGTGCTGATGCTCGACACCGCAGGTCGCCTGCACGTCGACCAGGCGCTGATGGACGAGATGAAGGCGGTCGCCGATATCGCGACGCCGACCGAGATACTGCTCGTCGTCGACAGCCTGACCGGCCAGGACGCGGTCAATGTCGCGACGAACTTCAGCGAGCAGGTGCCGCTGACCGGCGTAATCCTGACCCGCATGGACGGCGACGCCCGCGGCGGTGCGGCGCTGTCGATGCGCGCCGTCACCGGCAAGCCGATCAAGTTCGCCGGTATGGGTGAAAAGCTCGACGCGATCGAGCCGTTCCATCCCGGCCGCGTCGCCGGGCGCATCCTGGGCATGGGCGATGTCGTGTCGCTCGTCGAAAAGGCCGCGCAGTCGATCGAGGCCGACGATGCCGAGCGCATGGCCGCGAGGCTTGCCAAGGGGCAGTTCGACATGAACGACTTGCGCGCACAGCTGGCGCAGATGCGTCGCATGGGCGGGCTGGGTGCGCTCGCCGGCATGATCCCGGGTATGAAGAAGGCGCAGGCCGCGATGGCGTCGGGCGCGGTCGACGAAAGGATTCTGCTGCGCATGGACGCGATGATCGGGTCGATGACCGTAAGGGAGCGCGCCAAGCCCGAGCTGATCAACGCCAAGCGCAAGATCCGCGTCGCCAAGGGCTCCGGCACGACCGTGCAGGACGTCAACAAGCTGCTGAAGATGCACCTCGAAATGTCGACGGCCATGAAGCGCATCAAGAAGATGGGCGGGCTGAAGGGCATGATGTCGATGTTCGGCAAGGGTGGTCTTGGCGGCATCGGCAACGCCATTGGCGGCGCCCAGATGGGCGACATGATGGGCAAGCTCGACCAGCAGGGCTCAGGGCTTCCAGGCCTGCCGGGTCTTGGCGGACCGGACGGCATGAAGCTGCCGCCGGGCTTCGAGAATCTTATCAAGAAAAAGTAACAGACGTAATCGTTTAGAGAAGGAAGAAGATAATGGCAGTTAGCATTCGCCTGTCGCGTGGCGGCAGCAAGAAGCGTCCGTATTACCGCATCGTCGTGGCCGACGCGCGCGCATCGCGTGACGGCAAGTTCATCGAGAAGATCGGCACCTACAACCCGCTGCTGGGCAAGGACGACGAGAAGCGTGTCGTGCTCGACGGCGAACGTGCCAAGCACTGGCTGAGCGTCGGTGCGCAGCCGACCGACCGCGTCGCCCGCTTCCTGGACGCCGCCGGCGTTCGCGAGCGCACCGCGCGCAACAACCCGAACAAGGCGAAGCCGGGCGAGAAGGCGACCGAGCGCGCCGAAGAGCGTGCCGAGAAGCAGAAGGCCGCCGAGGAAGCCGCCGCAGCCGCTGCTGCTGCTCCGGCAGCAGAAGCCGCTCCGGCCGAGACGACCGAAGCCAGCGAAGAAACCACGCCGAACGCCGAGGCGTAAGGCGATGGCGGTCGTGGTGCATCGGTCCGGCGGTATTCGCCGCACCGGGCACCGCGACCGCCGTTCTGTTCCGGGGACTGCCCGCCGATGACCACGATGCCAACGAAGGACATGTCGCAAGCCGCCGCGCCCCGTACGCGTGCGGTGACGCTAGCAGCGGTCATCGGTGCGCACGGGATCAACGGCGAAGTGCGGCTGAAGGTGTTCGCCCAAGACCTGGGCGTGCATAAAAGCTTCAACGGAGGCGCGCTGACGCTGAAGGCGCTGCGCACCACCCCGCAGGGCGCCATCGCGCGCTTTGCCGAAATCCCCGACCGCACCGCGGCCGAAAGGATGCGCGGCACCGAACTGACCGTGCCCCGTGACAGCCTGCCGCCGCTGGGCGAAGGCGAATATTATCACGCCGACCTGCTGGGCCTGTCCGCCGTGGCCGAGGATGGGGCGGCCTTGGGCACCGTCGTCGCGATCGACAATTTCGGCGCGGGCGACGTGATCGAAATCGAACGGCCGGACGGCAAGCGCTTCATGATCCCGATGACCGAAGCCGCAGTGCCACGGTGGGATGCGACCACGCTGACTGTCGCAGACGGCTGGGCGGATTGACCCGCACCGCAGTCCTGTCCGACATCCATGGCAATCTGGCCGCGCTGGACGCGGTGATCGCAGATGCGATCGAAAGGGGTTGCGATAGTTTTCTAAACCTTGGCGACAGCCTGTCCGGTCCGCTGTGGCCGGCGGAGACCGCGGATCGCCTGATCGCACTCGATTGGCCGACGATCGCGGGCAATCACGAGCGACAGTTGTTCGGCGCGGCGCTTGGCGCCAGCGACGCCTTCGCCGCCGCACGTCTGACCGACCGTCACTGGCGCTGGGTCGAGAGCCTGCCCGCGATACGCGTGGTGGACGGTGAGCTGCTCTGCCATGGCAGTCCGTCGAGCGATGTCGAGCACCTGCTGTTCTCGGTCGATGCGGCGGGCTTTCGCGCATCGACCGATGCCGAGATCGTCGGGCGTCTCGGCGACACGCCGCCGTTGGTGCTGTGCGGTCATTCGCATGTCGCCGCGGACCGCTGCGTGTCGGATGGGCGGCGGATCGCCAATCCCGGCAGCGTCGGCTTGCAGGCCTTTACCGATGACCGGCCATTCTTCTACGCGGTCGCAAACGGTGACCCGCGCGCACGCTACGCCATTCTCGACGAGGGAAGGCTGACGGGTCGTGCCGTCGATTACGATTTCGGTTCCGCCGCGACACGGGCGCGAGAGGCGGGGTTCGAAGACTGGGCGTTGTGGATAGAGACCGGCCGGGTCTCGCCCTGATCATCGCCGAAGGGGCGCGCGCTCGGCCAGTTCGTTGCGGATCGTCGTCGCAGCCACACCGGCCTGTCCCATGGCATTGCTGATCTGGTCGAGGCCCTTCACGACATCGCCGGCGGCAAACAGGCCGGGAAGCGACGTGCGCTGGTGGTCGTCGACTTCTAGGCAGCCATCGTCGGTCGCCTTTGCGCCGGCGGCGACCGCCAGTCTGGAGCGGATGACCGACCCGAGTGCCGGATAGACGCTGTCGAAGCGGCGCTCGCCCGCAGCCGTCTGCACGACCATCTCGGCGCCATCGGCCATCAGCGGGGTGCAGGGGCCATCGACCCACTCGATCCCGGCATCGGCCAGTTCGCGGCGGCAGGCGTCCGGCAGGTCGTGTTCGCCGTCGTGGGCGATCAGCGTCACATCTTTTGTGTACCCGCGCAGGAACAGCGCCTCGCGCATCCCATGGTCGCCGGTTCCGATGACGCCGACACGCTTGTCCGTGACTTCATAGCCGTCGCAGATCGGGCAATAGCGGATGAGGCCCGCCGCCAGCGCCGCGTCGTGCGCCTCGCGCGGCATATCCGGGCGGTTGTTGACGACGCCCGTCGCCAGCAGGACCGTCCGCGCCTCGAACGTGCGATCGCCGGCGTGGATGCGGAAGTCGCGGCCGACCGGCTCGATCCGCGTGACTTCGACGCACTCGCGCACCGCGCCATAGCGCTCGGCCTGGCGCAGCATTCGGTGGAGCAGCTTCGGCCCCTCGATTCCCTCCGGATAACCGGCATGGTTGTGCGTCCGCGGGATCAGCGCGGCACGGCTCGACCCGCAATCGAACAACCGGATCGAGAGGTGAAAGCGCGCGAGATAGATCGCGGCGGTCAGGCCGGCCGGGCCGGCGCCGATGATGATACAGTCGTCCACGCGCTCCCAAACGACGAAGCCGGCCGCGGTTCCGCTTGGCGCGTTCGAGATTGCCACGTATCCATCGCGCAAACGGGGGAGATGCTCATGAAACGTCTGGCGATCGCACTGGCTCTGGCGGGTATCGCGAACCCGGCCGTGGCGCAGGTGGCGCCGGCCGCCGATGTCGCCAGCGTGACCCCCAGGATCGATGCGATATTCGCCGACTGGGCGCGGGAAAATCACGTGCCGGGCGCGGCCTACGGGGTGGTCAAGGACGGACGCTTGGTTCACGTCGGGACGATCGGCACGCAGGACCAGGAGAGCAGGCGTCCCGTCACCGCCGACAGCCGGTTCCGCATCGCGTCGATGTCGAAGGCGTTCACTGCGCTTGCCATCCTGAAGCTGCGCGATGCGGGCAAGCTGTCGCTCGACGCGCCGGCCGAAAAATACGTGCCCGAGATGCGCGGGTGGACATATCCGACCGGCGACAGCCCGAAGATCACGGTCCGCGACCTGCTTCATCACATCGCCGGCTATGTCGAGGACAACCCGTGGGGCGACCGGCAGCAGGTGCTGACCGAGCCCGTATTCACGAAGATGCTGAAGGACGGCGTGCCGTTCGCGACCGCACCGGGCACTGCGTTCGAATATTCGAACCTGGGCTACGCGACGCTGGGGCGGATCGTCTCGAACGTCTCTGGCGTGCGGTACCAGGAGTATATCCGCCGCGAGATCATGAGACCGCTGGCGATGACCGCGACCGGCTACGACATCTTTGCCTCGCCGAAGGACGCGCGGGCGATCGGTTATCGCTGGCAGGACGGCGGCTATGTCCGCGAACCCGACATGGCCGATGGTGCGTTCGGGGCGATGGGCGGGGTCGAGACGACCGTGAACGATTATTGGCGCTGGGTCGCCTTCCTGCTGTCGGGCTGGCCTGCGCGGGATGGTGCCGACACCGGGCCGGTCAGGCGATCGACCGTGCGCGAGATCGTCGAAGGCGCGAACTTCGCTGGCGGCCAGATGCGATCCGCGACGGTGGGTACGCCCTGTCGGCAGGCGGGCGCGTACGGGATGGGTTGGCGCGTGATCGACGACTGCGACCTTGGCCGCGTGGTGACGCACGGCGGCGGATATCCGGGCTACGGTTCGAACGTCGCCTTGCTGCCCGACGCCGGGGTGGGCGTGTTCGTGTTCTCCAGCCGGACCTACACCGGCGGGGGCACGGCGGTCATGAAGTCGCTACTTGCTCTGCGTGAGGCCGGCCTCGCCAAGCCGCGGGCGACCCCCGTATCGGACGGTCTGGCGGCGGCTTATGCGACGGCCAAGACGGCGTGGACCGCCGGCGATGCTACCGCTGCGCCGCTCGCCAACAACGTCCTGCTCGACCGCGACGCCACCCGCCGGGCGCGCGACATCGCCGACGCCAAGACGGACGTCGGCGCCTGCGCGATGTCGGAGGCGATCCGGCCCATTTCCGCGATGGAAGGGACGTTCGACTGGCACTGCGAGCGCGGCCACATCGCCGGCCGCATCCAGCGCGCACCGACCCCGGTGCTGAGCCTGCAGGTGCTCGACTTCAGGCTCGTGCGGGATTGACGTATATACGGGGTGTATATACGCCAGGCGGATGAGCAGAGAATACCCGGCCAAAATCTTTCGATCGGGCAATTCGATGGCGCTGCGCCTGCCGAAGGCGCTTGGCTTGGCCGAGGGCGACATGGCGACGATCGTTCAGGATGAGGACGGCGGGCTCATGATCAAGCTCGCCGACAAGCCCAAACGCAAGTTCAATGTCGCGAAAGTGGTTGGGTCGGTGCCGGGCTTGAGACTGATCCCTGATGAGGAACGCCTCTTCGAGGAACGCCGGCTGACCTTCGACTGATGCGCTATCTGATCGACACCAACGTCATCATCGTCCTGTTGAGCAATCTGGATGCCAATGTCGTGCGACGCGCATCGGAATGCGATGACGACGACATCGTCACTTCGTCGATCGCGTTCGCAGAAACATGTTATGGATCGTTTCAGGGGCGGCTCCCGTCTCTCGACGTGCTCGGCGCGTTCGTCGAGGAAGTGCCTGTCCTGGATTTCGACCGGGACGCAGCGATGACCTACGCCAGTCTGCCATTTCGGCGCGCGAGTTTCGATCGACTGATTGCGGCCCACGCCCTGTCGCGAAATCTGACCCTTGTCACCAACAATACACGCGACTTCACCGACATTCCCGGCCTGCGCGTCGAGAACTGGGCGCAATGACCTTCGCTGCCACCATCCTGACGCTGTACCCGGAGATGTTCCCCGGACCGCTCGGCGCGTCGATTGCCGGCCGCGCGCTGCGCGAGGGGAAATGGTCGCTCACGACCACGCAGATACGCGACTTCGCGACCGACAAGCACCGGACGGTCGACGACACGCCGGCGGGCGGCGGGGCGGGGATGGTGCTGCGGGCCGACGTGCTCGCGGCGGCGATCGATAGCGTAACCGATCCCGTGCCTATTCTTGCGATGAGCCCGCGTGGACGGCCGCTGACCCAGGCGCGGGTGCGCGAACTGGCGGCGGGGCCCGGGGTCGCGATCCTGTGCGGGCGGTTCGAGGGGTTCGACGAACGTATCTTCGAGGGGCGGGAGGTCGAGCCGGTATCGATCGGCGACTATATCCTGTCGGGCGGCGAGATGGGCGCGCTGGTCCTGCTTGACGCTTGCATTCGGCTGCTCCCCGGCGTAATGGGCGCGGCCCTCAGTGGGGATGAGGAAAGCTTCGAGAGCGGCCTCCTCGAATATCCGCACTACACCCGACCCGTCGAGTGGGAGGGCCGCACGATCCCGCAAGTGCTGCGATCGGGGGATCATGCGAAGATCGCGGCCTGGCGTAAAGCACAGGCCGAGACCGATACACGGCTACGGAGGCCGGACCTGTGGGAGCGTCATGTCGGCGCTCGGGTCCACCCTCCCTCTGGCGCGCGGCAACCGTCAGAGGACGACAAGACATGAACGTCATTCAGCAGCTCGAAGCCGAGCAGATCGCCAAGTTCACCGACAGCAAGTCGATCCCCGAGTTCCGCCCGGGCGACACGCTGCGCGTCGGCGTGCGCGTCGTCGAAGGCGAGCGTACCCGCGTCCAGGCCTATGAAGGCGTGTGCATCGCGCGCGCGAACAAGGGCATGGGGTCGAGCTTCACCGTCCGCAAGATCAGCTTCGGGGAAGGCGTGGAGCGTGTCTTCCCGCTGTATTCGCCGAACATCGACAGCATCACCGTCGTCCGTCGCGGTGTCGTGCGTCGTGCCAAGCTGTACTATCTGCGCGGTCGTACCGGCAAGTCGGCACGTATCGCCGAGCGTCGCGACCCGCGTCCGACCGAGACCGCCGCAGCCGAATAAGCTGCGCGCCCGTCAGGGTTGCGAAGGGCCGTCTCCTGCGAGGGAGGCGGCTCTTTTCGTTTGGCGGTCAGTGGATTCGCTTTCAGCGGCGCCTGCCAAGTGCCGGTGCCGCGGGCGCGATCAAATCCCCGGCGACAGTGGTTACGCGACGTCGCGCAGCATGAAGTACAGCAGGGCAAACCAGGCGAGCAGGCCCAGGACGCCGATGACGTAGGGCAACCGGTCGCGCCAGCCGCGCTCTATGGAGTCGTCGCCGTCCATGTGCGCACCCTTACCCGATGCCACGACGACGACAAGCTTGCGCAAACCGCAAAGTGTGGTAGTCTGGCGATACACTCCGGGGGGAGACGATTCTTGACCGACGCCATGACGATGACGACCGCGACCGAGCCGGATGGCGCACCGCGTGTCGCCAGCCTGGATATCCTGCGCGGGCTCGCGATCCTGGGCATCCTGTTCATGAACATCAACGACATGGGCGCGTCGATCTGGGCGTTCTGGGCACAGGACATCCGCCATGTCGGCTGGTCGCAGGCCGACCAGGTCGCGTGGTTCCTGCGCGAGGTCTTCGCCGACGGTACCGCGCGCTGCATGCTCGAAATGCTGTTCGGCGTCGGCATGGTCATTCTGACCGATCGCGCGGCCGGCGCGGTCGCCGCCGCGCCGCCGGCGAGCCGGACCGGTCGGATCGTGCGCAAGCTGTTCGGCCCGTGGCCGATCCTGCGCAGCTATGCGTGGCGCAACATCGTCCTGTTCCTGTTCGGTCTGGTCCACGTGTTCGTCCTGCTGTGGCCGGGCGACATCCTGCACACCTATGGTCTTGCTGCACTGGTTGCGGTGCTGTTTCTACGGCTGGGGCCCAAGACATTGCTCGGGATCGGTCTGAGCATGGCGATGCTGCAACTTGTCGGGGGGGGCATCGGCTATCTGACCGTTCCCGGCCAGCGCGCCGAGATCGCCCGGCTGGAAGCCGAACAGGCGCGCGGCACCGTTCTGACCAAGGCGCAGGCGGAACAGGTCAAGGCTGCCGTCGAGCGCCGGACGGAGCGTGCCAAGGCGAAGGCTGAGGAGGGCGTCCGGGTCGCTGCCGAGGACAAGGCGCGCAGTGCCGCGACCGGAAGCTTTGCCGGCTGGGCCGATGCTGCCTGGGGGTTCTTCACGCATATCCAGACGCAGGGCCTTGAAATCCTGTTCATTTGGGAAGCGGCGGCGACGATGCTGATCGGTGCCGCGCTGTTCAAATGGGGCGTCATCCAGGGTGCGCGGTCGCGGGCATTCTATGTGCGCATGACGCTGATCGCCTATGCGATCGGCTTGGGTAGCCGGACGATCGGCGCGTTCGATCGCATGCGGTTCGACGACGCGCCCTCGATCATGTGGGGGCTGTCGGAGGTGTCGCGCCTTGCGACGACGCTCGGGCATATCGGGCTGGTGCATCTGCTGCTGGCGACTGCGTTCGGCACGAAGCTGCTGCGACCGTTCGAGGCGGCGGGGCGGACCGCGCTGACGATCTACATCGGCCAGACGATCATCTGCCTCTGGATACTCTATCCGCCGTTCGCACTCGGCCTGTACGGTACGCAGGGTTGGATGGCGCTGATGCTGACCGCGGTCGCGGTGAATGCCGTGCTGCTGATCGCGGCCAACTGGTATGTCGGCCAGTACCGGATCGCGCCGGTCGAATGGGCGTGGCGGTCGATCGTCGCGCGCCGCGTCCTGCCGATCCGCAAGCGGTCGCCGCTCGTTGCAGGAGGGGTGCCGGTCGCAGCCTGAGCGCTTGGCGAAGCATGCGGCGGTCGGATAGGCTGCGCCCCATGCTTCGCACCACTCTCGCGGCGCTTGCCGCTTCCGTCGCCGTCATGTCCATTCCCGCCCAAGCCGACGACCTGACGCTCGACCGCGTCTTCGCCAGTCCCGACCTGGCCGGCGAGCAGCCGCGCGCGCTGAAACTGTCGCCCGATGGCCGGTTGCTGACCTCGCTGCGCCCGCGGGCGGAGGAGAAGGATCGCTTCGATCTTTGGGCGATGGACACCGCGACCGGCCAGTGGCGGATGCTGGTCGATAGCAAGAAGGTCGGCACCGGCGCCGATCTGAGCGAGGCTGAGAAGATGCAGCGCGAACGGGCGCGCATCGGCGGCCAGCGCGGGATCGTCTCCTATCAATGGTCGTCGGACGGCAAGTCGATCCTCGTCCCGCTCGATGGCGATCTCTATCTCGCGACGCTCGACGGGCAGGTGAAGCGCCTGACCAACACGCCGGGCGGCGAGCTCAATCCGCTGGTCAGCCCGCGCGGCAATCTGCTCAGCTTCGTCCGCGACCAGAACCTCTACGTCTCCGACCTGAACGGCGGGGAAGCGCGCAAGATCACGCCCGATGGCGCCGGGACGGTGCATTGGGGTGAGGCGGAATTCGTCGCGCAGGAGGAAATGGATCGCACCACCGGTTACTGGTGGTCGCCCGACGAGCAGTACGTCGCTGTCGAACGGTTCGACGAGGCGCCGGTCGGCACCGTCGTCCGCGCAGCGATCGGTGCGGACGGGACGCGGGTGTTCGAACAACGCTATCCGGCCGCCGGCACGCCGAACGTACTGGTCGAGCTTTACGTGATGCGCCCGGACGGCACTGGCGCGGTAAAGGTCGATCTGGGCAAGGACCGCGACATCTATCTGGCCCGCGTGAAGTGGGCGCCGGACGGCAAGACGCTATACGTCCAGCGTCAGAACCGCGAGCAGACCGTGCTCGACGTGCTGAAGGTCGATCCCGCGACCGGCGCGTCGAGCGTCCTCTTCACCGAAAAGTCGGGGTCGAAGAGCTGGGTGAACCTGTCGAACGTGTTCGTGCCGATGACGGACGGCAGTATCGTCTGGTGGTCGGAACGCGATGGCCACGGCCACCTCTACCGCTTCGATGCCGGCAAATGGACGCAGCTGACGAAGGGGCCGTGGGAGGTCGCCGGGATCAACGGCGTCGATGAAAAGGCCGGAAAGCTCTACTTCAACGGCAACAAGGACGGCGCGCTCGAACGCCACGTCTATGCGCTCGACCTGAAGACGCTGGCGACCACGCGCCTGACCGAGGCGGGCTGGTGGAACAATGCCACCGCCGACGAGGGCACCAGCCGCTTCATCGTCCAGCGCTCCAACCCGACACAGCCGACGCAGGTCTATCTGGCGGACGCAACCGGCAAGCGACTGTCGTGGATCACCGAGAATGCGATCCGGCCGGGGCACCCCTACTACCCGTATCTCGCCAGCCATGCGGAGACCAAGTTCGGCAGCCTGAAAGCGCCGGACGGCGAGACGCTGTATTGGGAAATGCTGACCCCCAAGCTCGAGCCGGGCAAGAAATACCCGGTGTTTTTCGAACATTACGGCGGCCCGCACAGCCAGACGGTGACGCGCAACTGGGGACCGCCGCTGCACCAGCTGCTGGTTGACAAGGGCTACATCGTCTTCATGATCGACAACCGCGGCTCCGCCAATCGTGGCAAGGCCTACGAGGATGCGATCTGGCACGCGATGGGCGGGGTCGAGGTGCGCGACCAGCTCGCCGGCGCGAACTACCTGAAGTCCCTGGATTTCGTCGATCCCAGGCGCATCGCGACCTATGGCTGGTCCTACGGCGGGTACATGACGCTGAAGATGCTGGAGGCGAATCCGGGCGTCTATGCCGCCGGTATCTCGGGCGCGCCGGTGACGAAGTGGGAACTCTACGACACCCACTACACCGAACGCTACATGGGCACCGACCCGATGGGCCGCGACAAGGCGGCGTATGCGAAGTCGGCGGCGATCGAGGATGGCCCTAAGATCAGCGACCCGTTGCTGCTGATCCACGGCATGGCGGACGATAACGTCGTGCTCGACAATTCGACCGCCTTCGCCGCCAAGATGCAGGCGACGAACACGCCGTTCGAGATGATGTTCTACCCCGGCAAGACCCACTCGGCCGGCCGCGACATCCACGTCTGGACGACGATCCTGAACTTCCTCGATAGGACGGTTGGGGCCGGCGGAAAGTAGAGCTTTGCTTGCCCGCGCGCCGGCCCACCGCTAGGGCCGCGCGCGAGCAAGTGGAGGGTTTCATGGGGTATCGGGTCGTAGTCGCCGGCGCGACGGGCAATGTCGGGCGCGAGGTTCTCGCCATCCTGGCCGATCGCGAATTTCCGATCGACGAGATCGCGGTGCTCGCGTCTGCGCGCAGCCAGGGCGACGAGGTCGATTTTGGCGAAACCGGCCGCAAGCTCAAGATCCAGAATATCGAGCATTTCGACCCCGCGGGCTGGGACATGGCGATCTTCGCGATCGGGTCGGAGGCGACCAAGCTTCACGCGCCGCGTTTTGCTGCCGCCGGCTGCACCGTCATCGACAATTCGTCGCTGTTCCGGATGGACCCGGACGTGCCGCTGATCGTGCCCGAAGTGAACCCGGACGCGATCGACGGTTACAAGGCGAAGAACATCATCGCCAATCCGAACTGCTCTACCGCGCAGATGGTCGTCGCGCTGAAGCCGATCCATGATGCCGCCAGGATCACGCGCGTCGTCGTCGCGACGTATCAGTCGGTGTCGGGCGCGGGGAAGGCCGGCATGGACGAGCTGTTCGAGCAGAGCCGCAACATTTTCGTCGGTGACTCGGCCGAGCCCAGAAAGTTCACCAAGCAGATCGCGTTCAACGTGATCCCGCACATCGACAGCTTTCTGGACGACGGATCGACCAAGGAAGAATGGAAGATGGTGGTCGAGACGAAGAAGATCCTCGACCCCAAGATCAAGGTCGTCGCGACCTGCGTCCGCGTACCCGTCTTCGTCGGACATGCAGAAGCGCTGCATATCGAGATGGAGAACGAGCTGTCGGCCGAGGACGCGCAGAAGATCCTGCGCGAAGCGCCGGGCGTGATGCTGGTCGATAAGCGCGAGGACGGCGGCTATGTCACTCCGGTCGAATGCGTCGGCGACTATGCGACCTTCGTCAGCCGCGTGCGCGAGGACCCGACGGTCGAAAACGGTCTCGCACTGTGGTGCGTCAGCGACAACCTGCGCAAGGGTGCGGCGCTGAACGCGGTGCAGATCGCCGAACTGCTCGGGCGGCGGCATTTGAAGAAGGGCTGATCGGCCCTTACGATCTGGATCGCAACGATTCTGCGCGGCCCGGCGCCTGACGTAGGCGTTGGAGACGCATGGATGAGAGCCCCTTCGTTACCGGCCTGAAGTGGTTCGCCACCGGCACCGGCATCACCGCCGCCTTTATGGTGTCGCTCGACAGCGGGCGACGCGTGACCGGGTGGGGGTTCGTGATCTTCGTCGCCTCTGCCATCGCTTGGATCGGAGGGGCGGTGCTGACGCGGGACTGGGCGCTGACGGCGCAGAACGGCGTGCTGCTGGGCATCAACCTGTTCGGCGTGTATCGCTATCTGATCCGCAAGAAGAGCGAGTAACGCGCGATTTACTGGGCGATCGGCCTCGGGGGCCTGGGGGCGATCTTCGGCAGCTTCATCGCGACCGTCGCGGTGCGCTGGCCCGCGTCTGCACTCGGTGGGCGGTCGTGGTGCGATGGCTGCGGGCGGACGCTGCGAGCGCTCGAGCTGATCCCGATCCTGATCTGGCTGGTCCTGCGGGGGCGCTGCAGCACATGCGGGGCACGCATCGGTACGCTGCATCCGGCGATCGAGCTGATCGGCGCCGTAATCGGGATGGCGGCGGGTGTCGCCGCTACGGGATCGCTGGCGGTCGCCGGCGCGGTGTTCGGATGGATTTTGCTGCTCGCCGGCGCGATCGATTTCGTTGCGTTTCGCCTGCCCAACCCGGTGACGATGGCGCTCGCCATGCTGGGGCTGGCGACGGGTGTCGCCGGTCTGGCGCCGGACCTGACCGATCGCGCGGTCGGCGGCGTTGCGGGCTTCGGCACCCTCTGGCTGATCGCTGCCGGATACCGGCGCCTGCGCGGCCGGATGGGGCTTGGCGGGGGCGATGCGAAGCTGCTCGGTGCGATCGGGCTTTGGCTCGGTTGGCGGGCGCTTCCCTGGGTGGTGGTTGTCGCCTGCCTGATGGGGCTGGGCTGGGCGCTCCTACGGCGGATGCGTGCGGACGATCGGCTGCCGCTCGGCACGCTGCTCGCGGTTGCGGCTTTCGGGATGTGGATCGCCCTTAATCTGCGATAGGATCGCGCGCATGACCGACCTTGTCCAATTGCTCGAACGCCAGCGCGCCGCCATCATGATAGAGATTCCCGTCGCCGCGGCGGTGCGCAAGGATCGGCTGAAGCGTGCCATAGCGCTGGTTCGCGACCATGCCGACGCCTGGTGCGATGCGCTCAGCGAGGATTTCGGTCACCGCAGCCGCGAACAGTCGATGATTACGGACATCGGCGCGTCGATCGGCCCGCTGTCCCATGCGCTGAGACATGTCGATCGCTGGATGGCCCGCGAGAGACGCAGCGTGCGATTTCCGCTCGGGCTGCTGGGGGCGCGGGCGTGGGTCGAGTATCAGCCCAAGGGTGTCGTCGGGGTGATCGCGCCGTGGAATTTCCCGGTCAACCTGGTGATGGCGCCGCTCGCCGGCATCTTCGCGGCGGGCAACCGGGCGATGGTCAAGACATCCGAATACACTCCGCGAACGGCTGCGTTGTTCGAGGAACTGGCGGGTCGATATTTCGCAGCGGACGAACTCGCCTTCGTGTCGGGTGGGCCGGAGGTCGGACAGGCCTTTGCCGCGCTGCCGTTCAACCACCTGATCTTCACCGGCGCGACCGGGATCGGGCGGCACATCCTGCATGCAGCGGCGGACAATCTGGTGCCGGTCACGCTGGAGCTTGGCGGCAAATCGCCGGTGATCGTCGGGCGGTCGGCCGATATCGCGCGCACGACCGAGCGGATCGCGCTCGGCAAGATGCTGAATGCGGGGCAGATCTGCCTCGCGCCCGATTATCTGCTGGTGCCGGCCGACGAGGAGGGGGCGGTGGTCGACGGGCTGAAGGCGGCGGCATCGGCGATGTATCCGACGCTGCTCGCGAACCCGGACTATACCGCGATCATCAACGACCGGCATCATGCCCGCCTGACCGACTGGATCGCCGACGCGCGCGCGAAGGGCGCCGACGTCGAGGTCGTGAACCCGGCAGGCGAGGACTTCGCTGCGAGCAACAGCCGCAAGATGCCGCTCCACATCATCCGCGGTGCGACCGACGACATGACGGTGATGCAGGAGGAGATCTTCGGCCCTATCCTGCCGATCCGCCGTTACGAGCGCGTCGACGACGCCATCGCCGAAGTAAACCGCCGCGACCGGCCGCTGGGGCTGTACTATTTCGGCGCGGATGCAGCCGAACAGGCGCGGGTGCTCGATCGGACGATCTCCGGCGGGGTGACCGTCAACGATGTCGTGCTGCACGTGTCGATGGAGGATCTGCCCTTCGGCGGGATCGGGCCGTCGGGCATGGGCGCCTATCACGGCCGCGACGGGTTCCGCACCTTCAGTCATGCCAAGGCGGTGTTCAGGCAATCGCGCCTGGATGTGGCGAAGCTGGCCGGGCTGAAGCCGCCCTATGGCAAGGCGACTTGGCGGACGATCGCGCAGTCGGTGAAGGGCTAACGGCCGCGCTTCAGGGCAACCGCGCCTTGGGAAAGTCCGCCCAAACCTCGTCGTAATCCTCGTCCAGCGCGCTCGTTTCCAGGGCGTAATCGGTCGCGCGGAAGACCCAGCGGCTTTCGATCATGAAAGCCATCGTGCCGTCGATCTTGTGCGGTTTCAGCTCCGCCTCACTCGCGCCCTTCCAGCTGGCCACATCGGGGCCGTGGCCGCTCATCTGGTTGTGCAGCGACAGCGCGCCGGGGCGGAAGCCATCGGCCTTCGCGTCATAGGCGCCGTGGATCAGACCCATGCACTCGCTCATCGTGTTGCGGTGGAACCACGGCGGGCGGAACGTGTCTTCCGCCACCATCCAGCGCGGCGGGAAGATGACGAAGTCGACGTTGGCGGTACCGACCATGTCGCTCGGCGAGGTCAGAACGGTGAAGATGGACGGATCGGGATGGTCAAAGCTGACCGTGCCGATCGTGTTGAACCGCGACAGATCGTAGCGACACGGCGCGAGATTGCCGTGCCAGGCGACGACGTCGAGCGGCGAGCGGCCGACCTGCGTCGTCCACAGCGACCCGAGGAATTTCTGGACCAGTTCATAGTCGCCCTCGACATCCTCGTACCACGCGACCGGCGTTTCGAAATCGCGCGGATTGGCGAGGCCGTTGGCGCCGATCGGGCCAAGGTCGGGCAGGCGAAACGGCTGGCCGTGGTTTTCGGCGACATACCCGCGCGCCGGGCCATCGGGCAGCTCGACGCGAAAGCGGACGCCGCGCGGGACGATCGCGACTTGGCCGGGTGCGACGTCGATCCGGCCCATCTCCGTGAGCAGGCGGATTGCGCCCAGCTCGGGCAGGATCAGCAGTTCGCCGTCCGCGGACACAAAGGCGCGGCGGACCATGTCGGTCGTCGCGTGGTACAGGTGCACGGCCACGCCCGTCTGCGCCGCCGGGCCTTCGCCGGCGACCAGCATCGTCGTCAGGCTGTCGAGCCAGTCGCCTGGATGCGCCTGTTCCAGCGGGCGCCAGCGCAGGCGGTTGGGCGCAAGCGGTGCGTCGCTAGTGCCGGGGGCGAAGTGCTCGGCACCGGTGTAGCGGGTGAAGGCGGGGTGGCTGGCCGACGGGCGGAGGCGGTAGAGCCACGACCGGCGGTTCTCGTGCCGCGGCGCAGTGAAGGCGGTGCCCGACAGCTGCTCGGCGTACAGGCCGTAGGCTGGCTTCTGCGGCGAATTGCGGCCCACGGGCAGGCTGCCTGCGACCGCTTCGGTGGCGAAGTGGTTGCCGAAGCCGGTCATGTATTGGGGATCTGTCATCGTTTTCTCCACCCGCCGGCCCGTCGGACCCGGCGAAGCCGTGTCCTGTGGACCGGCTTGCCGTGCCGGCC
>NZ_LMLB01000001.1:1479670-1488182 GCF_001421785.1 Sphingomonas sp. Leaf33
CCGGTCGCGCTCGGGCGCCGCGGCGCCCGCGTGCGGCTAAGCCTCCTGCTTAGCCGGCACGACGCCGCGACGAATCTGATCCAGCTCGATCGACTCGAACAGCGCCTTGAAATTCCCCTCGCCAAAGCCGTCGTTGCCCTTGCGCTGGATGATTTCGAAGAAGATCGGGCCGATCATGTTGGCGGTGAAGATCTGCAGCAGCAGGCCGCCGCCCGTTTCCGGCGCGCCGTCGATGAGAATCTTGCGCTTTCGCATTTCCGCGACGTCATGGCCGTGGCCGGGCAGGCGCTGGTCGATCATGTCGAAATAGGTGTCGGGCGAATCCTGGAAGATGATGCCGCGCTCACGCAAACGGTCGACGGTTGCGAAGATATCGTCGGTCGTCAGCGCAATATGCTGGATGCCTTCGCCCTTATAGTCCTTGATGAACTCCTCGATCTGCGAATGCTCGTCCTGGCTTTCGTTCAGCGGGATGCGAATCTTGTCGTCGGGCGCGGTCATCGCCTTGCTGAACAGACCCGTTGCCTGACCCTCGATGTCGAAATAGCGGATCTGGCGGAAGTTGAAGATGCGCTCGTAGTAATCCGCCCAGTAATCCATCCGACCGCGCTTCAGATTGTGGGTCAGGTGGTCGAGGATGTCGAGGCCGACGCTGTTGTCGTTGCGCCCCTTGCCGGTCGGCGTAAAGTCGGTCGACCACAGGTCGTCCTTCTTGTCGACCAGATACAGGTTCGCGCCGCCGATGCCCTCGATCGCCGGGATGTCGAGTTCGCCCGGACCGTTCCGGCCCTTCACCGGCACCGCGCCGCGCTCGACCGCCAGCCTCAGCGCGGCTTCGTCGTCGGCGACGGTGAACGCCATCGCGTTCGCGCTGGGGCCATGCGCCTCGCGGAAGCCGGCGACCTGGCCTTCGCCGTCCATGTTCAGGATGAAGTTGATCTGCCCTTGCGCATAGTGGCGGACGTTCTTCGACTTGTGCGTGCCGACGTGCGCGAATCCGAGCTTTTCGAACCAGTCGGCCATCGCCTCAGGCTCGGGCGAGGTGAATTCGACGAAGGCGAAGCCGTCGAGGCCCATCGGGTTGTCGCGCTGCTCGGTCATGGCATTCCTCATGAACTGGTTTCAGTTGTTACTATATCAACCCGCGCGCGCCGTAAAGGCTGCGCTTGCCCGCAGGCGACGTCCGGCGCACAGTCGCTGGCGTGACCGATACGCTGAAGCTCGACGATTTCCTGCCCTATCGCCTGTCGATCGCGTCGAACCGGGTGTCGGACGCGGTCGCCGGCACCTACCGCGCGCTGTTCGGCCTGCGCATCTCCGAATGGCGGCTGGTCGCGGTGCTGGCCGAGAGCGACGGATTAAGCCAGCAGGCGCTGGGCGCGCGGACGCAGATGGACAAGGTGACGGTCAGCCGCGCCGCGATCGCACTGGTCGAGCGCGGCCTGGTCGCGCGCACGCCGAACCCCGGGGACCAGAGGTCGCACATCCTGGCGCTGAGCGCGGCGGGGCGGGCGCTCTATGCCGAGGTCGCGCCCAAGGCGCTGGAGATCGAGCGGCGCCTGTTCGGCAGCTTCGACGCCGACGAGCTGGCGCGGTTCCGATCGATGCTGGCGCGCATCGAGGACGCGGTCGACCGCCTCTAATCGCCGCCTATCCCCTTGGTACGATGCAAAAGTTGCCACCGACCGGACACAAAATCGGCATTGATCGTTACGCATATTCAACGGGCACGCGACCCGGGTGAATTGGGCGGGAGTTCGCGGCACGTGGGTCGGGGCGTATTGACGGTATGGATGCTGGCCGGCGCGGTGTCGCTGCCGGCGATGGCGCATGGCCAGATCAACCAGCCGAAGCCGGGACAGGGTGCCCCGTCCTCGCTGCTGAGTCCTGTCCAGACCACACCTGTCCAGACCACACCTGTGCAAAACACATCCACGGCCCCGACGGTTCCGACCGACGACACGCCCATCGTGCCCGACGCGACCTTCGAGAAGGAAGTGCCGCAGCTAAGCAACGATCCCAATGCCCCGCTGGAGCCGATCGAGGATTTCACCGCGCCGACACCCGTCGCTCAGTCGACGCCGGGTCAGCCGGTCGCGTCCGCCGCAACGCCTGCGGATGCCGCCGCGGCTCAGGTTGCGCAGGACGCCGAACTCAACCGACCGCTGCCGCCGCTTTCGGGCTTCAATGTCGAGCCGGTCCAGATTGCCGGGGTCGAGGACGCGCCGGCAAGCGAAATACGCTACGAGACGCGCGTGGAGGGGCTCGACGCGATCGGGCTGACCGACCGGTTCGAGGCGTTGTCGGCGTTGAAGGACGACAACGAAGCGCCGAACGCCGTGATCGTCGCCGCACGCGCGAAAGAAGACGAGGAGCTGGCCAAGCGGCTGATGCGTGCGGTGGGGTATTACGACGGCACCGCAACCTCCGCGATCGAGCCGCTGCCGGGTCAGCAGGGTCGCGTGCGCGCGGTGCTGACCGCGCTGCCCGGTGCGCAGTACAAGCTGGGATCGATCGCCATCCGCGCCGAGCCGACCGTACCGCCGGGCCTGATCGAGCGCGAACTGCCGATCAAGGTCGGCGAGCCGATCGATGCCGAACGCATCCAGGGTGCCGAGGCGAACGTGTCGTTACGCCTGCCGCAACAGGGCTATGCCTTTGCCGAGGTCGGGCAGCGCGACATCCTGCTCGACGATGCGACGCACCTGGGCGACTATACGCTGCCCGTAACCGTTGGCCCGCGCGGCAGCTTCGGCCGGATCGTGACCAAGGGCGATCCGGTGTTCGAAACCGATCACATCGAGGTGCTGCGTCGCTACAAACCGGGCGAGCTGTTTGACGCGAGGCTGGTCGATGACCTGCGCCAGGCGCTGGTCGCGACCAGCCTGTTCTCGTCCGTCGCGGTCGAGCCGCAGCGGACCGGCCGGGCCGGGCCGGACGGCACCGAAGAGGTCGACCTGCTGGTCACGCAGAACAAGGGGCCGGCGCGCACGCTTGCGGGACAGGCCGGCTATGGCACCGGTGAGGGCTTCACGCTGCAGGGCAGCTGGACGCACCGCAACCTGTTCCCACCCGAAGGCGCGCTGATCGTCAGCGGCATCGCCGGCACGCAGCAGCAGGGGCTGGGCGTCACCTTCCGCCGGTCCAACGCCGGTCGCCGCGACCGCACCGTTACCGTCACCGCATCGGCCAACCGGCAGGATTACGATGCGTTCGAAGCGTTCACCGGGACCTTCTCCGGTCGCATCAGCTATGATTCGACGCCGATCTGGCAAAAGAAGTGGACGTATTTCTACGGCTTCGAACTCGTCGGTACGAACGAGGACGTGTATGATTTCACGCTGCTGGATCGGGTACGACGGACCTATTTCATCGGCGCACTGCCGGCATATGTCGGGTACGATACGTCCGACGATCTGCTGAATCCGACCAAGGGATTCCGCCTGAAACTGAACGTCAGCCCCGAAGCGTCGATGAACCGCGGCACACGTCCCTATGCGCGTGGGATGCTGGAGGGGACGGCCTATTACCCCGTGACCAGCAGCATCGTCATCGCCGGGCGGGCGCGTGTCGGTGCGATCGCGGGCATTGCGCGCGACGATCTGGCGCCCTCGCGGCGCTACTACGCTGGCGGCGGCGGATCGGTGCGCGGCTTCGGTTTCCAGGAACTGGGGCCCAAGACGGAGGAGCCGAACCCGAAGTTCGATGCGACCGATCCGGAAGAAAAGGATCCGCCGACCATCTTCCGCCCGGTCGGCGGGCGCAGCTTCAACGAATTCGCGATCGAGGCGCGCTACCGCTTCGGCAATTTCGGCATCGTGCCCTTTGTCGACGCCGGGCAGGTGTATGACAGCACGTTACCGAAGGGCTCCGACCTGCGCTTCGGCGCGGGCATCGGCGGGCGGTTCTATACCAACTTCGGGCCGCTGCGTGTCGACGTGGCGACGCCGATCGCGCGCAAGCCCGGGGAATCCAAGATCGCACTGTACCTCTCGATCGGGCAGGCATTCTGATGGCCGCGTCGGACACCACCGTCGTAGTTTCGCGCCGCCCGCTGTGGCAGAGCATCGTAAAATGGGCCGGCATCATCATCGCCGGCCTGGCGTTGCTGGTGATCGTCGCGATGCTGGGCATCAATACCCAGCCCGGCCGGCGCTTCGTCGCCGACCGCATCGCCGGCTATACGCTGGCGAACGGCATCAGCGTCCGCGTCGGTCGCATCGACGGGTCGATCTATGGCGACATGCGCCTGCGTGACGTGCGGGTGCGCGACCAGAAGGGCGTGTTCCTGACCTTGCCCGAACTGCGTGTGGACTGGCGGCCGTTCGCCTTTGCGCGCAACCATGTCGACATCCGCCAACTGACCAGTCCGCTGGTCAGCATGAGCCGGCTTCCGGTGCTGAAGCCCGTACCGAGCGATCCCAACGCGCCGTTGCTGCCGGATATCGACATCGACGTGAATCGTCTGGCGATCGACCGGATCGACCTGGCGCCTGCGGTCAGCGGGACGCGGCGACTGGCGCAGGTTGCCGGCAGCGTCCACATCGCCGACCGCCGCGCACAGGTGCAGCTCGACGGACGAACGCTGACCGGACCGGGGATCGCGGGCGGCGATCGCGTCGCGCTCAATCTCGATGCCGTGCCGGACGCCAATCGTTTCGACCTGAAGCTGAACGTGCAGGCGCCGGCCAACGGCCTGGTGGCGAGCATGGCGTCGCTGGAGGCGCCGCTGACGCTGGCGATCGACGGCCGCGGCGATTGGCGTCGCTGGACCGGTCGCGCGGTTTCGACGCTGGGCGGCGGCAATCTCGCCGACCTGCGGGTCGAGGGGCGTGACGGGAAATTCGTCGTCCGGGGGACGACGCAGCCCGGCCTGTATCTCAAGGGCCCGGTCGAACGCCTGACCGCGCCCCGGATGGCCGTCGCGATCGATGCCGCGTTTGCCGATCGCGTCGCCGATACGAAGCTGCTGCTCCGATCAAGCGCCTTGCAGGTGACCGGCGACGGCAAGCTGGACCTGGCCGACAGCCGCTTTGCGAACTTCAAGGCGACGGCCATGCTGCTGACGCCGGGCGCCATCGCGCCGAACCTCAACGGGCGCGATGTCCGGCTGGCGGTCGCGCTGGACGGCCCGTTCGCGACCCCGGTCGTCGATTACAAGCTCAGCGCCGCTGCCCTTGGGTTCGGCGAAACGGCGGCGCAGGGCGTCTATGCCGAAGGGCGCGCGCGGGTCGATGCCGACCGGATCATGATCCCCGTCGCGGCAAAGGCGGCGCGGGTTGCCGGGCTGAACGCTGCGGCCGGCGGATTGCTGACGAACGTCGCGATCAATGGCGACCTCGCGATCAACAACGGCACCGAAATCCTGTCGGACAACCTGCGGATCCGGTCCGACCGGATCGATGCGATCGCGATCGTCGCGGCCAACCTGTCGACCGGCCGCTATGCGGGTGCGCTGAAGGGGCGGGTGAACGATTACCGGGTCGATGGCTTCGGCATCGTCAACCTGACGACCGATGCCAAGCTGTACACGCCGGCCACGGGCGGGTTCGGCATTCGCGGTCGCGTGGTCGCGCAGACGTCGCGCATCCTGAACGACGGCGCGCGCGACTTCCTGGGCGGAAACGCGATCGCACGGGTCAACCTCGACTACACGCCGCAGGGAATTATCGTCTTCGACAACCTGCGGGTGGCCGCGCCGCAGTTCCGCGTGACGCGCGGGTCCGGGCGCTATGATCCGGCCGGTCCGCTGCTGATCGACGCGGATGCCTATTCGACGGTCTACGGACCGGTCAGCGCGCGTGTAACGGGGACGCTCACCGCCCCCGTCGCTACGATCCGCGCGGCACGGCCGGGGCTGGGCGTCGGACTGAACGGCGTGACCGCGACGATCCGCGGGCAGGGCAGCCGCTACGCCATCGTCGCACGGGGCGGTTCCGAATACGGACCGTTCACTGCCGACCTGTTGCTGTCGACCGGGCCGCGACTGACCGCCGATATCCGCAATGCGCGCTTCGCAGGAATCGATTTCCGCGGGCGGGTCGAACAGACACCGGCCGGGCCGTTCGCCGGGCAACTTGCGTTCGACGGGTCGGGTGTAAACGGCACGCTGCGCCTTGCTGCGCAGGGTAATGTACAGCGTGCCGACGTGAACGCGCGGGCGCTGAACGCGGTTATTCCAGGCAGCGCGGGCCTGACGATCGGTCGCGCGATCATCGCCGGCAGTGCGGTGCTCTATCCGAACGGCCCGGCGATCACCGGCGATGCGCAGATCGCCAATCTGAAGATGAGCGAGTTCCTGCTGCGCACGTCGCGGGTGAAGCTCGACTATCGCGGCGGCAGCGGCACGGCGCAGGCGTTCGCCGAAGGGTCGTCGGGCGTGCCGTTCCGCATCGGTCTCAATGCGCGTTTCTCGCCGCAATTGTGGCTCGCGGCGGTGCAGGGGCAGGCGAACGGAATCAATTTCCGCACCGCGCAGCCCGCGCGGATCATCCCGGAGCGTGGTGCGTACCGCCTGCAACCGGCACGGATCGATTTCGACCAGGGATCGCTGCGGCTCGCCGGGCGCTACGGCAGCGGGATCGAACTGCAGTCGCGGCTTGACCGGCTCGACCTGTCGATCGCCAACGCGTTCGTGCCCGGGATCGGGCTCGGCGGGCAGGCAAGCGGCAGTCTCGATTTCCGCCAGTCGGCGGGCGCCAGCGTGCCGCAGGCCGATGCGAAGCTCAGGATCACCAACTTCACGCGCTCCAGCCTGGCGTCCGTGTCGACGCCGGTGAACATCGTATTCGCCGGTCGGCTGGTGTCGGAGGGTGGCGACGCGCGCGCCATCATCCAGCGCGGGACGACGACCGTCGGTCGGCTCGTGGCGACGCTGCGCCCGCTTCCGGCCGGGGGCAGCTGGACCGAGCGGCTGATGGCGGCCCCCCTGTCGGGCGGCATCCGCTACAACGGCCCGGCCGGCGTGCTGTTCTCGTTCGCGGGGCAGTCGGGGCAGCAGCTGAGCGGCCCGATCGGCGTCGCCGCGGACTTCGGCGGGCGGCTGGCGTCGCCGCAGCTGAACGGCGTCGTGCGGGCGAGCAACCTTACCTACGACAACGAAACCTATGGCACCCGGCTGACGAACATGCGGCTGAACGGGCGGTTCACCAACGACCGGTTCGAACTGACCGAGATGGCGGCGCAGGCCGGGGAAGGGACGATCACCGCGCAGGGGACCGTAGGGCTTGCAGCCGATGCCGGCTTCCCGATCGACATCCGCGCGACGCTGAACAATGCCCGTCTTGCCCGCAGCAATGCGCTGGGTGCGACCGCGACCGGCAGCGTCCGCGTGGTCAACAATGCGCGCGATGGCGGGCTGATCCAGGGCGACCTGACGATCCCGGAGGCCCGCTATCAGGTTGTCCGGCAGGGCGCGGCCGAGGTGCCGGAACTGACAGGTGTTCGCCGCAAGAGCGATATCGTGCGCGCGACGGCTGCGACGAGCACACAACCTGCAGCGGCGTCCGCCGGCTTGTTCAAGTTCGCACTGCGCATCCGCGCCGAGGACCGGCTGTACGTCTCGGGCATGGGCCTGGAGTCCGAATGGGAAGCCGATATCCGCGTCGGTGGCACCTCGGCGGCGCCCAATGTGACCGGCGAGGCGCGGGCCGTGCGCGGCACGTACAGCTTCGCCGGCAAGCGCTTCGAGCTGACCCGCGGGATCGTGCGGTTCCGCGGTGGGCCGATCGCCGACCCTGAACTCGATATCGCTGCGACCACGACGACGCAGGGCATCACCGCGATCATCGCCATCGGCGGAACGGGCCAGCAGCCGCGGCTGACGTTCACGTCGACGCCCAACCTGCCGCAGGACGAAGTGCTGTCGCGCCTGCTGTTCGGCAATTCGGTGACGAACCTGTCGGCGACGGAGGCGATCCAGCTTGCCGCCGCGCTCAATTCGTTGCGTGGGTCGGGTGGCGGCGGGCTTAATCCGCTCGGCAAGCTTCGCAGCGTAACCGGAATCGACCGGCTGCGCATCCTGGGGGCGGATCAGGCGACCGGACGTGGGACCGCGCTGGCAGCCGGGCAGTATCTGACCGACGACATCTATGTCGAGATCATCACCGACGCCCGCGGCTTCACTGCGACCCAGCTGGAAATCGCGCTGACCCGCGCGCTCAGCCTGTTGTCGTCGACGGGCTCGTTCGGGGGATCGAACGTCAACCTGCGTTATTCGAAGGACTATTGACGCCGCCGCGCATCGCTTACACCCTTGTCAGTAATGACGGAGGCGCGGGTGGAGCAGTTCGACGTGATCGTGATCGGTGCCGGCCTGTCCGGCATCGGCGCGAGCTGGCATCTGGCGACGGAGTGCCCGGACCTGCGCCACGTCATCCTGGAGGCGCGCGACGACCTGGGCGGGACGTGGGACCTGTTCCGCTATCCCGGCATCCGCTCGGATTCCGACATGCAGACGCTCGGCTTCCGCTTCAAACCGTGGCGGCAGGCGCAGGCCATCGCGGACGGCGGG
>NZ_LMLB01000001.1:1488242-1516292 GCF_001421785.1 Sphingomonas sp. Leaf33
GCCACCGCGTGATTGCGGCCGAATGGTCGAGCGCGGACGCCGCATGGACGCTGACGGTCGAGCGTGGGGATAGAGAGCGGGCGATCTTCCGCGCCAACTTCCTCTACGTCTGTGCCGGCTATTATGACTATGCCGAGGGCCACGCCCCGGTCTTTCCCGGTGCCGAACGGTTCGGCGGGCGGATCGTCCATCCGCAGTTCTGGCCGGAAGACCTCGATTACACGGACAAGCGGGTCGTCGTGATCGGCAGCGGGGCGACGGCGGTGACGCTGGTCCCTGAACTCGCGAAGACCGCGGCGCATGTGACGATGCTGCAGCGCTCGCCGACGTACATCGTCGCACGGCCGGGCAAGGATGCTTTCGCCAATGCGCTGCGCCGCGTGCTGCCGGATCGCGCCGCGTACCGGCTGACGCGGTGGAAGAACGTGCTGCTCGGGCAGTTCTTCTACCGCCAGATGCGCAAGCACCGGGAGGCGGCGAAGACGCGGCTGGTCGGCTGGGTGCGCGATCGCCTGGGCGAAGGGGCGGATATCGACCGGCACTTCACACCGCGCTACGATCCCTGGGACCAGCGACTGTGCCTGGTACCCGACGGCGACCTGTTCGAAGCGATCAAGACCGGACAGGCCAGCGTCGTCACCGATACGATCGAGACATTTACGGAAGATGGCATCCGCCTGACCTCGGGCAAGGTGCTGCCCGCCGACATCGTCGTCACTGCGACCGGGCTGAAGCTGCGGATGCTGGGCGGGATCGCGCTGACGGTCGACGGGCGAACGGTCGAGCCGGCGAAGGCGCTGACGTACAAGGGGATGATGTTCTCCGACATTCCCAACCTGGCGATCGCGTTCGGCTATACCAACGCGTCGTGGACGCTGAAGGCCGACCTGACGAGCGCCTATGTCTGCCGGCTGCTCAAGCACATGGGGGCGACGGGCGCGCGGCAGGCGACGCCGCGGGTGGGGGCGCCGGTGGAGCGCGAGGCTTTTCTCGACTTCACCTCGGGCTATGTCCAGCGCGCGAGGGATATCCTGCCGCAGCAGGGCACGCGTGCGCCGTGGCGGCTCGACCAGAATTACCTGAAGGACGTGCGCACGCTGCGCTACGGTCGGATCGACGACGAAATGGAGTTTCGCTGAGCCAGCACCGCGTCGGCCGCGGCGATGCCGGTGGCAAGTGCGCCGTGGGCGGTGGAGAAATCGGTCGGCGAACAGGCCTCGCCAGCGAAGAACAGCCGGTCCTGCCACGGTGTCGCGAGCGCCGCGCGCGCCGCGTGATGGCCGGGCAGCGCATGGCTGTACGAGCCGCCGAAGCCATCGGTCCGCGCCCACGCGGAGCCGGCGATGAGGCGCAGCTTGCCGCGCACGCCGTTGCCCAGCAGGGCGGCCATTTCGTCGATCGCAAAGGCCGCCGCGCCGTCCAGTCCGACATCCTCCAGCGCCATCGCGCCGGCGCCGCCGAGGAAGACCTCGACCACCGGGCGGCCGAACGGGCGCAGGTAATAGCTGCCGGTGCAGGCGCTCTTCGGCTTGCCGAGCAGGTGGCTGTCGCGCGGCACGTCGGCGTCGTCGAAGGCGAGGAACAGCTTGTCGGCGAGACCCAGCGGCAGGCAGGCCGCGGCATGGGCATGATCGTCCAGCGCAGCGGGTAGTCGAAGGCCGCCCTTGGCCAGCACATTGGTCGCTACGGTGACGATAACCGACCGCGCGCGGATGTCGCCGCGGGGCGTCACGAGTTTCAGCGCTGGTCCATCCTCGGCGATCCGCTCGACTGGCGTGGACAGGTGGAGCGCGACGGGCGGCAGGCTGGCGGAGACGAGCGTTCCATAGCCTGCGGGGACCCGCCAGTTCACCTCGCTCGCGGCGTCGTCGTAGGCGAGATAGTCCTCGACCGAGAGCGTGCCAAGGCCGGCGCCGTTGATGTAACCCGACAACGCCTCGATGAAGCCGTTCCATTCGCCGTCCGCAGGCAAGGCGTCGGCGGCGCGGTCGCTGCGTGGCGGCTTCTCGCGCAACGCTCGGTCGAACGCATCATAGGCCTCGCCCGCGGCTCTGCGGTCGGCGGCCGGGAAGCCGAGGTTGCGGTACTGTTCGCCCCAGCTGGTCGGGCTCCGGTCGATCGCGAAGCCCGCGCTTTCGGCGATGTCGACCCACGGGTTGCGCTCCGCCGAATGGAGCCAGCCGCAGCCGAGATCGAGCGGCAAGTCCGCGACGCCCAGCGTCCACGCCCGGCCGCCGACACGCGCGCTCGCCTCGACGATCGCGACCGACAGCCCGCTGCCCGCCAGCCGGCGCGCGGCACCGACCCCGGCCGCGCCCGCGCCGACGATAACGACGTCGAAATCAGCCACGCGATTTCAGAAGCGCGCTGCGCAAGGCTTCGCACACCACCTGATCGCGCTGGTTGAGCATCCGGTGGCGAAAGGTGACGATGCCCTGACCAGGGCGCGACCTGGACGGTCGCAACTCGACGACCTCGGTTTCGCCGCGCAGCGTGTCGCCGATGAACACCGGATGCGGCATCACCACCTTGTCGTAGCCGAGGTTCGCGACGAGCGTGCCTAGCGTCGTATCGCCGACCGATACGCCGACCATCAGCGCGAAGGTGAAGGTGCCGTTGACGAGGATGCGGCCGAACTCCGACGCCTTCGCCGCCTCCGCATCCAGGTGCAGCGGTTGCGGATTGTGCGTCATGGTCGAGAACAGCAGATTGTCCGTCTCGGTCACCGTACGGCGCAGGTCGTGGACGATGCGGTCGCCGACCTGCCATTCGTCGAAGTGGCGTCCGGCCATCAGTGCTGTCCTTCGAAATGCAGTTTGAAGCCCAGGTGGCTCTGGTCCCAGCCGAGCCGTTCGTAGAAGCGGTGCGCGTCGCGTCGGTTCGCTTGCGATGTCAGCTGGACGAATCGACAGCCGGCGGCGCGGCAATGCTCGACCGCCCAGTCGATCAGCTGCTTGCCGAGACCCTGGCCACGCAGGCCGGAGGCGACGCGGACCGATTCGATCTGGCCGCGCAGCGCGCCCTTGAAGGCGAGGCCGGGGATCAGCGTAACCTGCAGCGTGCCGACGATCCGGCCGTCCTGTTCGGCGACGACCAGGGTCTGGTGCGGGTCGGCGGCGATCTGGTGGAACGCGGCGTCATAGGCGGGGTCGAGCGGGAGGCTCGGGTCTTCGCGGGTCGCGCCGTTGTGGTCGTCGGCCATCAGCGCGACGATCGCGGGCACGTCGGCGAGGGTGGCGGGGCGGATGGAGAGAATCACAGGGACCGGGGCCAAGTCACGATCTTGTCATTGCCGCGAAGGCGGGGATCCATCTCACGCACTTGCCAAGTGGACGGTCCGGGAGATGGGGCCCCGCCTGCGCGGGGACGACGGTGGTAGTGAAGAGCGTACGGCCTATTCCCCGTTCGTGCTGAGCTTGTCGAAGCACCGTACTTCGTGCAGCGAGCGGTGTACGAGCGTATCAGAGCACGGTGCGTCGACAAGGTCAGCACGAACGGGGAGGGGGCAGGCGTCACGCCGCTTCGGCCCGCTCGATCCTGACCAGCATCCGCCCCTCGGCGACCTGCTGGCCGGCTTCGGCGTCGAGCTCCGCGACCGTGCCGTCGAACGGGGCGACCAGGCCGTGTTCCATCTTCATCGCTTCCAGCGTGACGAGCTTCTGGCCCTTCGTCACCGCCTGGCCGGCGGTAACCTCGACCGCGGTGATGCGGCCGGGCATCGGCGACAGGATCGCGCCGTCCGCCGCACCGCCCGCGGCGATTCCGCCGGCGCGGAAGGGCGTGACGGACCAGGTCTGCCCGGCTTCGGTGAGGAGCAGGCCGTCGTCCTCGCTGTCCTCCCCGCCAGCGCCTGCCTCGACCTCGACCTCGACCGCTTCGCCGTCGACCAGCAGGCGGACGGTGCGATTCGCCGCAGCGTTCAGCCGGAAGCCCGACAGCGCGGTTTCGCCGACAATGCGACCGGCGGCCTCGGCCAGCGCGTCCTCGCTGGGCAGCGCGTCGGGTAACAGTTCGTCGCCCTCGCGGGCGATCAGGCCGGTGTCGAGGTCGGCCGTGACGAAGGCGGGGTGTTCGAGCGCCTTCACCAGAAAACCGGCGTTCGAGCGGATCGGCCACACGACCGCTGTGTCGAGCGCGTCGATCAATTGTTCGCGCGCGTCGTCGCGGGTTTCGCCCCAGGTGATGACCTTGGCGATCATCGGGTCGTAGAAGGGCGACACGTCGGCGCCTTCCTCGACGCCCGTCTCGATCCGTGCCGTGTCGCCCAGGTCGAAGGCCTCGAGCCGCCCGACGCTCGGCAGGAACCCCTTCGCCGGATCCTCGGCATAGAGCCGCGCCTCGATCGCCCAGCCGTCGATGACGAGCTCGTCCTGGCGCTTCGGGATCGGTTCGCCGCTCGCCACGCGCAGCTGCCATTCGACCAGGTCGACGCCCGTGATCTCCTCGGTCACCGGATGCTCGACCTGGAGACGCGTGTTCATTTCCATGAACCAGATGCGATCGGCGCGCAGGCCCTCCGACGCATCGGCGATGAATTCGATCGTACCAGCACCGATGTAATCGACCGCGCGTGCGGCGTTGACCGCGGCCTGGCAGACGTCCGCCCGTGTCGCCTCGTCCATGCCCGGCGCAGGCGCTTCCTCGATCACCTTCTGGTGGCGGCGCTGGAGCGAGCAGTCGCGTTCGAACAGGTGGACGACGTTTTCGTGGCTGTCACCGAAGACCTGCACCTCGATATGGCGCGGGGAGAGAATGTATTTCTCCAGAAGCACGCGGTCGTCGCCGAAGGACGAGGCGGCTTCGCGCTGGCAGCTGGCGAGCATGTCGGCGAAGTCGGCCGCGCTTTCGACCCGGCGCATCCCCTTGCCGCCGCCGCCGGCGACCGCCTTGATGAGCACGGGGTAGCCGATCGCATCGGCTTCGGCCTGCAATCGTGCGGGACTCTGATCCTCGCCCAGATAGCCTGGCGTCACCGGCACGCCGGCGGCGATCATGCGGGCCTTGGCGGCATCCTTCAGGCCCATCGCGCGGATGCTGTCGGGCTTCGGGCCAACCCAGATCAGGCCGGCGTCGATCACGGCCTGCGCGAAGTCGGCGTTTTCACTGAGGAAGCCGTAGCCGGGATGAATTGCCTCCGCGCCAGTCTGCTTCGCCGCGGCGATGATGCGCTCGCCGACGAGGTAGCTTTCGCGGGCCGGGGAGGGGCCGATGTGGACGGCGTCGTCCGCCTCACGGACGTGCAGCGCTTTGGCGTCGGCATCCGAATAGACCGCGACCGTCCGCACGCCCATCGCGCGGGCGGTGCGGATGATGCGGCAGGCGATTTCGCCGCGGTTGGCGATCAGTAGCGAGCCGATCATCGCGCGGTCCCGAACTTCACGAAGCTTGCCCATGTGCGCGGAAAAATTTGAAAATTGTCGTGTGAGATTTCCATGGGCCGGACGTAGCGCGTCGCCCGGCTGTAGGAAAACGGAATCAGCCTGTCGGGCAGTCGGTCTGGCGCTGGGTGTAGGTCAGATGCTGCACCTTCCACCCCGTAGCATCGCGGACCATCGTGAACTGGTCGGTCCCGCAATGCGTGACGCGGCCGTCGGCGCGGAAGATGTAACTGGACCAGACCATCGCGAGGTTGCCGTCAATATCGACGACCGGATTGACCAGCCGTTCCTGGAGCAGGCTGGGGCCATCGGTCAGGCCACCGGCGAAATCGGCCCAGCTGCGCGTGCGGACTTCGCTGGAGCCATCAGGCATCGCGACGATCGCGCTGTTGCGGCCATCGGTGCGGACCTGAGCGAGGATGGCGGCGCGGTCCTTCGCGGTGACCGCGGCGAACAGGCGGTCGATGGGGGCGAGGACGGCGGCGGTCTCCGCGTCGGGCGGGGGCAGGGGGACGGCCTTGGGGAGGGGCTGGACCGGGGTGACCTGGAGGGCGAGGACGAGGAGGAGCATGGGGAAGCCTTACCATTCCTCCCCGAGCTTGTCTCGGGGAGGGGGACCGCCCGGCGCAGCCGGGTGGTGGAGGGGCAGGCGGTCGCGCGCGAGGGTAACGATACCGCGGACAACCGCGTCGAGGTCGTGCAGCACGGAAGAGGCCGGGATACGAAGCGTGTGCAGGCCGAACCGGGCGAACCATGCATCACGCACATTGTCACGTTGCGGCCTGTCATCGCGGGAATGCGCTTCGCCGTCGACTTCCACGACGAGCTTCGCGTCGATGCAGTAGAAGTCGAGGATGAACGGGCCGCTTGGGTGCTGCTTACGGAATTTCAGGCCGGCGGGTCGGCGGCGGAGGGCTTGCCAGAGGAGGATTTCCGGGAGCGTCAGTTCGCGGCGGAGAGCGCGGCACTTGGCGACGGTGCCTCGCTGCGGCTTTGGTGCTTCGTCCTTGAGCATCCCGCTTGCCCCTCCACCATGCTGCGCATGGTCCCCCTCCCCGAGACGAGCTCGGGGAGGAATTCTTTACATCCGGAAGATGCCGAAGCTCGGCCGCTCGGGGATCGGCGCGTTCAGCGTGGCGGCAAACGCCAGGCCCAGGACGTCGCGCGTCTGCGCCGGGTCGATGATGCCGTCGTCCCACAGCCGCGCGGTCGCGTGCCAGGGGTTGCCTTCGTCTTCGTATTTCTGGCGGATCGGGGCCTTGAAGGCTTCGGCCTGATCGGCGTCCCAGCTCTCCGCATCGCGGTGGACGGTCGCCAGCACGGATGCTGCCTGTTCGCCGCCCATCACGGAGATGCGGCTGTTCGGCCAGGTGAACAGAAACCGCGGCGAATACGCCCGGCCGCACATGCCGTAGTTGCCCGCGCCGAAGCTGCCGCCGATCAGCACCGTCACCTTGGGCACGCTGGCGGTGGCGACCGCGGTGACCAGCTTCGCGCCGTGCTTGGCGATGCCCTCCGCCTCGTACTTGCCGCCGACCATGAAGCCCGAGATATTCTGGAGGAACAGCAGCGGGATTTTGCGCTGGCAGGCGAGTTCGATGAAGTGGGCGCCCTTTTGCGCGCTTTCCGAAAACAGCACGCCGTTGTTGGCGAGGATCGCGACCGGCATCCCCCAGATATGGGCGAAGCCGCACACGAGCGAGCTGCCGTAGAGCGCCTTGAATTCGTGAAACTCGCTGCCGTCGACGATGCGGGCGATGACCTCGTGCACGTCGTAGGGTGCGCGGACGTCCTGGGGGATGATGCCGTAGAGCTCTTGCGGATCGTATTTCGGCGCGCGCGGGTCGCGCAGGTTGACGCCGGCGCCGACCTGCGGGGCTAGGGTCGAGACGATGTCGCGGACGATGGTCAGCGCGTGGTCGTCGTTCTCGGCGACGTGATCGACCACGCCCGACTTGCGGCTATGCGTCTCCGCGCCGCCCAGTTCTTCAGCGGAGATGACTTCGCCGGTCGCCGCCTTCACCAGCGGTGGGCCGGCGAGGAAGATCGTGCCCTGGTTGCGGACGATCACCGTTTCGTCGGACATCGCGGGAACGTAGGCGCCGCCGGCGGTGCAGCTGCCCATGACGCAGGCGATCTGGGGGATGCCCTTTGCGCTCATCTGCGCCTGGTTGAAGAAGATGCGGCCGAAATGCTCGCGGTCGGGGAAGACCTCCGCCTGGTGCGGCAGGTTGGCGCCGCCGGAGTCGACCAGATAGACGCAGGGCAGGTTGTTCTCGAGCGCGATTTCCTGCGCGCGCAGGTGCTTCTTGACGGTCAGCGGGTAATAGGTGCCGCCCTTAACGGTCGCGTCGTTGCAGGCGATCATGACTTGCCGGCCCGACACGCGGCCGATGCCGGCGATGATGCCGGCGCCGGGCACTTCGTCGCCGTACAGGCCGTTCGCGGTCAGCTGACCGATCTCGAGGAACGGCGAGCCGGGGTCGAGCAGGCGTTCGACGCGGTCGCGCGGCAACAGCTTGCCGCGGGCGGTGTGGCGGTCGCGGCTGGCGTCGCTGCCCCCGCGCGCGGCCGCGGCGACATCGGCGCGCAAACGGCCGGCCAGCGCGCGGTTGTGCGCGGCATTGGTGCGGAAGATGTCGCTGTCGGGCGAGGCTTTTGTGTCGAGTACGGGTGCGCTCATGCCGCGTGGGTAGCGGTCCGTTGCAACGATGGGAAGCAGGTCTGGCGAAGGGCGACCGACGCGCCTAGCGTGCGCGGCATATCATATCCGGAGTCGTCCATGCTGCGCCGTTCGCTGATCGTCCTCGCTCTCCTCGCCACCACCGCCGCGTCGCCGCCGCAGACCGGCCCCCAGGCCGGGGTCGAGCGATCGTCGATGGATGCGAGCGTGAAGCCCGGCGACGACTTCTACCTCTATGCCAACGGCGGCTGGCAGAAGGCGACGCAGATTCCGGCCGACCGGTCGAGCACGGGATCGTTCTACGAAGCCTTCGCGACGACCGAGCAGCGGACGACCGGCATGGTCGATCAGATCGTCCGCGGGACACCCAAGCCGGGTTCGCCCGAGGGCCGAATCGCGAACTATTACAAGGCCTATACCGACACCCGCGCGATCGATGCCGCCGGCATGAAGCCGGTCGTCGCCGATCTGGCGCGGTTCGCAGGCATCCGCGACAAGGCGGCACTGTCGCGCGCGATCGGCACGACCATCCGTGCCGATGTCGATCCGCTGAACGCGACGAATTTCCAGACCGAGAACCTGTTTGGCATCTTCGTCACGCAGGGTCTGGCGACGCCCGGCAAGGTCATTCCTTACATCCTTCAGGGCGGGCTGGGGCTGCCGGAACGCGAATATTATCTGTCGGCCGATCCGAAGATGGCGGAGATCCGGACGCAGTATCGCGCGTACATCGCCAAGCTGCTGAAGACCGCGGGTATCGCCGACCCCGATGCCAAGGCGCAGCGAATCTTCGACCTGGAGATGAAGATCGCCAAGGCGCATGTGACGCGCGAGGAGAGCGAGGATTTCACCAAGTCGGCCGCGGTCTGGTCGCGCGCAGACCTGGCGGCAAAGGCGCCGGGGATCGACTGGCCGGCGTTCCTGGCTGGGGCGGACCTTGCCAAGCAGAACACCTTCGGCGCGTATCATGCCCGCGCGATCACCGGCCTGTCGGCGCTGGTCGCGTCCGAGCCGCTGGAGGCGTGGAAGGACTGGCTGGCGTTCCACCAAATCAACGCGCATTCGGACGTGCTGCCCTCCGCGATCGATGCTGCGCATTTCGCCTTCTACGGCACGACGCTGAGCGGCACCCCGCAGCAGCAGCCGCGTGCCAAGCGGGCGCTGGCTGCGCTGAACCGCGAACTGGGCGACGACGTCGGCAAGCTCTATGCGGCGCAATATTTCCCGGCCAGCGCCAAGTCCGAAGTGCAGGCGATGGTCGACAACATCAAAACTGCGTTCGCCGCGCGCGTCCAGAAGCTCGACTGGATGGCGCCGGCGACCAAGGCCGAAGCGCTAAAGAAGGTCCGCGGAATCGTTGTCGGGGTGGGCTATCCGGAGACGTGGCGCAGCTATGCCGGCTACACCGTCAGCCCGACCGGTGCCTATGCCAACGCGGTCAACGGCGAGCGGGCGGAATATCGCCACCAGCTCGCCAAGATCGGCAAGCCGCTCGACCGCGGCGAGTGGTGGATGACGCCGCAGACGATCAACGCGGTCAACCTGCCGGTCCAGAATGCGCTGAACTTCCCGGCCGCGATCCTGCAGCCGCCGTTCTTCGACCCCGCCGCCGACCCGGCGTATAATTACGGCGCGGTGGGGGCGGTGATCGGCCACGAGATCAGCCACAGCTTCGACAACAACGGCGCGGCGTTCGACGCATCGGGGACGCTGCGCAACTGGTGGACCCCCGCCGACCTCCAGCGCTTCAATGCCGCGGGCAAGGCGCTGGCGGATCAGTACGACCAGTATCGCCCGTTCCCGGACCTGGCGGTCAACGGCACGCTGACGCTGGGCGAGAACATCGCCGACGTCGCGGGCCTCCAGGTGGCCTATGATGCCTATCACGCGTCGCTGGGCGGCAAGCCCGCGCCGGTGATCGACGGGATGACCGGCGACCAGCGCTTCTTCCTGGCGTTCGCGCAGACCTGGGCGACGAAGATGCGCGACGCATCGCTGCGCGCCCGCGTCGCGACCGACGGCCACGCGCCGGGCCAGTATCGCGCGCTGACCGTGCGCAACATCGACGCCTGGTACGACGCGTTCGGGATCAAGTCGGGCGACAAGCTGTACCTGGCGCCCGACCAGCGCGTGCGGGTGTGGTGACCTTTCCCCGCCGGCGCGCGAGCACGGCGGGGGTGATTGCGGCGTTGGTGGTTGCCACGCCGGTCTTTGCGCAGGCCCCTGCGCGACCGCCGTGCCGCGAGGTCGGGGACGTTGCCAGCGTCACCGGCCAGCCCGCCTTCATCCGCATCGATCCCGATCGCGCGACGGAGTTGGCGCAGATCGGCCTCGACCGTGCGGAGATCTTCGCGCGGATGCGGGACACGTCGATCCCGGAGACGATGGGCTGCTGGGCGATGCCGGTCGGCAATTTCGACAGCCAGCTGATTTCCGTCGGCATGTCGCAGTGGAATTACGGCACCGGCAGCCTGCAACCGCTGCTGGTGGCGTGGCGCGAGAGTTTCCATTCGCGGCGGCGGTTCAAGCGTGCGGTAAAGGCGATCGGACCGACCTATGGCCGGCTGCTCTTTTCGAAGGACTGCCTGAAGGTACCGGTCGGCGACCGGTGCCGCAACGGCATCCTGGCGGCGCACGAGAACGGCCGGATCAACGCCACGCTCGCCGCCGAACTGACCGCGCTGTTCGAAAGCGACGCGATGCTCCAGGTCCAGACCGACACCTATGTCGCGCTGCTGGGCGACGTCCGCGGCGAAGTGATGCGACTGTTCCCCGCCATGCCGATAACCGCGCGAAAGGTCCGCTGGGCAATCGACACGCGCGTGCAGCAGAAGAGCTTCCCGAAGGACGAGGACGTCGCCCGGGTCCGCGCGAAGCTGAGCGGCATGGGCGAGGACGAACGTCGCGCGCGGTTGCACGCGATGCTCGACTGGTATCGCGGCCTCGCCCAGTCGGCCGACCAGGACGGCGTGTCGCAGGACTGGGCGTGGAACGTCACGCGCTGGGGCTGCTTGATCGATACGGGGCAAATCGACCCGGAACAGCTCGACCTGCTGCACCTTACCTTCCTGCGCAGCCGCACCGCGACCGGCAACAGCGGGCGGTGGCAGGCGCTGACCTTTTCTCGCCGCGCGAAGATCGTGCTGGGGGCGGGGAGTGTCAGCGGGGTGCGCGATGGGGAGTGCGTCCGCGGTGCGCCCGCGCAGGCGGGAGCGGACAGCCCGGAACGACGTCCGTCGTAACTCTGGGTTCTCGCCTGCGCGGGAACAGATGAGAGTGTTCAGAGCGTATCGATCCACGCCGGCAGGTCGCCCAGCCGGTCGAGCTGGCGAAATCGCGGATGATCGCTCGGCACGCCAGCGGTTTCGTGGCTCCAGGCACCGGGTTGGGGAATGTAAGCTGCCCATGCGCCGGCATCGAGCGCGGGGTGGATGTCGGAACGCAGCGAATCGCCCGCCATCACCGCTTCGTCAGGCGGGAGGCCTTCCCTTGCAAACAGGCGGCGAAAGGTGTCGACTGTCTTGTCGCTGACGATCTCGATGCCGTGGAACCGGTCGCCCAGGCCGGAGGCGGCGAGCTTTGCCTCTTGGTGCAGCAGGTCGCCCTTGGTCACCAACACGACGCGCCCGCGCTCGGCCAGTGCCTCCACCGTATCGGCGATGCCGTCGAACAGCTCTACCGGATGCGACAGCAGCGCGCGGCCCGCCGCGAGGATGTCGGCGATCACCCCCGCGGGCAGGGGATCGCCGACCAGTTCGACTGCGGTTTCGATCAGCGATAGCGTGAAACCCTTGGCGCCGTAGCCATAGAGCTTCAGGTTGCGGGCCTCGCACGCTGCCAGCGTCTCGCTCGCGATCTGCCGATCCGCGAATGGCGCGACCGGATCATACAGAGCCGCTTCGGTCGCGTTGAAGTGACGCATATTGTGCCACAACGTGTCGTCGGCATCGAGGCAGATGAGGCGGATCGGCATCGTCAGCTTCCGATCAGTTCCCGTCCGATCAGGTAGCGGCGGATTTCGTTCGTGCCCGCGCCGATGTCGTACAGCTTGGCATCGCGCAGGAAGCGTTCGACCGGCCACTCCTTGGTGTAGCCTGCCCCGCCCAGCGCCTGGATCGCCTCCAGCGAGGTCTTCACCGCATTTTCGCTTGCCAGCAGGATCGCGCCGGCGGCGTCGAAGCGGGTGGTCTTGCCCGAATCGCACGCGCGGGCGACGGCGTAGACATAGGCGCGCGCTGAATTGAGCGCGACGTACATGTCGGCGATCTTGGCCTGCATCAACTGGAACTGGCCGATCGGCGTACCGAACTGCTTGCGGTCGCGGACGTACGGCAGGACGACGTCGAGGCAGGCCTGCATGATGCCGATCGGCCCCGCGGCGAGCACGGCGCGTTCGTAATCCAGGCCCGACATCAGGACCTTGGCGCCTTCACCGACCTTGCCCATCACGTTTTCGACCGGGACTTCGCAATCCTCGAACACCAGTTCGGCGGTGTCCGATCCGCGCATTCCCATCTTGTCGAGCTTCTTGCTGACCGAGAAGCCCGGCATGTCGCGTTCGATCAGGAAGGCGGTGATGCCCTTCGGGCCCGCAGCCGGATCGGTCTTGGCATAGACGACCAGGGTCGAGGCGGTGGGGGAATTGGTGATCCAGAATTTGGTGCCGTTCAAAACGTAGCGGTCGTTGCCCCTGGCCTCTGCCTTCAGCTTCATCGAGACGACGTCGCTCCCTGAGCCGGCTTCCGACATCGCCAGGCTGCCGACATGTTCGCCCGAGATCAGCTTGGGGAGATAGCGGGCCTTCTGCTCCGCATTGCCCCAGCGGCGGATCTGGTTGATGCACAGGTTGGAATGCGCGCCATAGCTGAGGCCGACCGATGCGGATGCGCGACTGATTTCCTCCATCGCCACGCAATGTTCGAGGTAACCGAGGCCGAGACCGCCGAATTCCTCCTCGACGGTGATACCGTGCAGGCCGAGCTCGCCCATCTCGGGCCAGAGTTCCTGCGGGAACCGGTTGCTCTCGTCGACCTCTGCCGCGATCGGCGCGATGCGGTCGCTGGCGTAGCGCTGGGTCGTGTCGCGGATCATGTCCGCGTTCTCGCCAAGCCCGAAATCGAGCGTCGCGTCCATGAAAACTCTCCTCAAAACATCGTCTTCGTTGCAACTCGCTTGCGATAGGTTCGTTCGCGCGGCAAGCCCCACTGCGTGATTGATCCCGATCAAGAATGGTTTTCGATGGTTATCCCCGGCCCGGACAGCGACGCGAAATGACGCTGGCGATCCCAGCCGCGTCCGACGAATGGTCGCGCCTGACCACGTTTCAGCGCACGGGTATTCTCGACACGCCGCCCGAGCCGCGGTTCGATGCGATCGTGGCGGCGGTCCGGGCCCTGCTCGACGTGCCGATCGCCCTCGTCAGCCTGATCGACCGCGACCGCCAGTGGTTCAAGGCGCGTGACGGGGTCGATGTCGACGAGACGCCGCTCGACACGTCGGTCTGCGCGCTGGCCATCCGCCAGACCCGGCTGTTCGTGATCCACGACCTGGCGAGCGATCCGCGGACCCGCGACATGGCGCTGGTCACCGGCGATCCGCATATCCGGTCCTATGCGGGCTTTCCGATCGTCACCAACGACGGCGTGGCGGTCGGCAGCGTGTGCGCGATCGATACCAGGCCGCGGCTGATCGACCTGACGCCCGCGCAGGCGATCGCGCTGGAGGCGCTGGCCCGGCAGGCGGCGATCGAGATCGAACGCAGTGCTGCGGGGCTGCTCGACAGCGATGCGGCGATGCCGTTCAGCGTCGGCAGCTGGGGCTGGGATCTCGAAAGCGGCCGGGTGACCCTGGATGGGCGGCTCGCACGCATGATGGGGGTCGCCGTCGCGGAAGCGGCCGACGGCCTGCCCGGCGACCGCGTCATCGAGCATGTCCATCCCGACGATCGCGCGCACATCCGCAGCGCGATGGACAATGCCGTCGCCGGGCGTGCGCCCTATTCCTGCGAATACCGTCTGCGGGTGGCGGATGGGCGCTATGTCTGGGTGTTGGCCCAGGGCCGGGTCAACCGGACACCGGACGGGCGACCGCGCTACTTCCCCGGCGCCATCTTCGACATCGATGCCCGGCGCCGGCAGGAGATGCGGCTGACGGCGCTGGTCGAGCTGAACGACCGCCTGCGCGATCCCGGCGATGCGGCGGATCTGGCGCAAGCGGCGTCGGACATCCTGGGCCGTACGCTGGGCGTCGCGCGGGCGGGCTATGGACGGATCGATCCCGTTGCCGAGACGATCGACATGGGGCCGCACTGGTGCGCGAAGGGCGCCGATCCGTTGCCGCCACTCCTGTACTTTCGCGACTACGGCACATTCATCGACGATCTGAAGCGCGGAGACGTGGTCGAGATCGGCGATGTCCGGGCCGACCCGCGGACGGCGGACCATGCCGACGCGATCGTCGCGCTGGGCGTCCAGGCGCTCATCAACCTGCCGATCGTCGAGGACGGCAGCTTCGTCGCGCTGCTGGTCGTCAACGACGACGTCCCGCGTGCATGGAGCGAGGGCGAGATCGCGTTCGTGAAGGAAGTCGCGCAACGCACGCGCCACGCGGTCGAGCGTCGCCGGACCGAAACCGAGCTCGCGCAGCTCAACGCGTCGCTGGAGGCCGAAGTCGAGGCGCGGACCCGCGACCTGATGATCGCCGAGGAGAATCTGCGCCAGTCGGCGAAGATGGAGGCGGTCGGTCAGTTGACGGGCGGCCTGGCGCATGACCTGAACAATCTGCTGACCGGCGTGTCGGGCGCGATCGAGATGATGGGCGTCCGGATCGGCCAGGGGCGGGTCGATGCGCTGCCGCGCTATGTCGACATCGCGAACGAAAGCGTGACGCGCGCCGCGGCGCTGACCCACCGGCTGCTCGCCTTTTCGCGCCGCCAGACGCTCGACCCCAAGCCGACCGACGGCAATGCCTTGATCGACGGGATCGCCGACCTGTTGCGGCGCACGGTCGGCCCGTCGCATCCCGTCGATCTCGACCTGCAGGCCGATGGCTGGCCGATCCTGGTCGATTCGAATCAGCTGGAAAACGCACTGCTGAACCTCTGCATCAATGCGCGGGATGCGATGCCGGGCGGCGGCACGATGCGCATCGAATCGCGCAACCGGACCGTCGACGAACGGACCGCGCGCGCCCGCCAGATGCGCGCGGGCGATTACCTGGCGATCAGCGTCGCCGACACCGGAATCGGCATGTCGGACGAGGTCCGTCGCCGCGCGTTCGACCCGTTCTACACGACCAAGCCGCTGGGCGTAGGCACGGGGCTGGGCCTGTCGATGGTCTACGGCTTCGTCCGCCAATCGGGCGGGCAGATCCGGATCGAGAGCCGCGAGGGGGAGGGAACGTGCGTCTACCTCTACCTGCCGCGCTCCGTCGTCATTCCGTCCGCCGAGGTCCCCGGCGAACGGCCGCAGGCGATGGCGGCATCGGCACGCACGATCCTGGTCGTCGACGACGAACAGGCGGTGCGGACACTGATGGCCGAGGCGCTGACCGACCGGGGCCACCGCGTGCTGACCGCGCAGAACGGCGCGGAGGCGTTAGCCGTGCTCGACCGTGACGGCGACGCGATCGACCTGGTCCTGACCGATGTCGGGCTGACGGGCGGCATGAACGGGCGGCAGGTCGCCGATGCGGCGTTGCGTGACCGGCCCGCGCTGAAGATCGTGTTCGTGACGGGTTATGCCGAGCAGGCAGTGATCGGATCGGAGCAGTTGCCTGACAACATGGCGCTGGTGACCAAGCCCTTTGCGCTCGACACGCTGACGGCGCGGGTGGCGGCGATGCTCGCGGCATGACCCTGACCCGCGTCGCCGCGGACGGCACGCGCGGTCCCGTCGAGCGGGTGCTGGCCGAGGAAGTCCCGATCGCGATCGAAGTGAACGGTATCGGCTATGCGGTGCTGATGGCCACGCCCGACTATCTGGAGGATCTGGCGGTGGGCTTCGCCGCATCGGAGCGATTGCTGGCGGGGGCGGCGCCGGTCGAGGTCGATTGCCACGCCGCCACGACGCTTGGCGGGTGGCTCGTGCGGCTGACGCTGGATGCCGCCGGCGCCGAGGCGGTAGCGGCGCGGGTGCGGCACCGGACGTCCGAATCCTCCTGCGGGTTGTGCGGTGTCGAGAACCTTGAACAGGCGATGCGGCCGTTGCCGCGTGTCACGGCGCTGTCGCGAGCCGACGATGCTGCGGTGTTTCGCGCGCGCGGCGACCTTGCCGATCGCCAGCCGCTGAACGCACGCACCGGCGGCGTCCATGCTGCGGCCCTGTGCGGCGCGGACGGGGCGATCCGGCTGGTGCGCGAGGATGTCGGTCGGCACAATGCGTTCGACAAGCTGATCGGCGCAATGCGACGCCAGGGACTCGGCTGGGACGGCGGATTTGCGCTGCTGACCTCGCGGTGTTCCTACGAACTGGTCGAGAAGGCGGTGCTCGGCGACTGCCCGCTGCTGGCGACGATCTCCGCACCGACCGCGCTCGCGGTCGCGCGGGCGGGTGCCGCGGGCCTGCCGCTGCGGGTGCTGGTGCGCGCCGACGCGCTGCTCTCGACATGATGCTGGGCGCGATCCTGGCTGGCGGTCAGGCGCGGCGGTTCGGGCAGGACAAGGCGCTGGTCGAGGTGGATGGTGTGCGGCTGATCGACCGGATCGCCGCGCGGCTGGCGGACCGGTGCGATGCGGTCGTCGTCTGCGGGCGAGTGTTGGCGACCTATCGCTGCGTTCCCGACCGGCCCGCGGCGAACCTGGGGCCGCTGGGCGGCATCGCCGCGGCGCTGCGGGTGGCGGCGGAAGACGGCTTTGCGAACGTCCTGACCGTGCCCTGCGACGTGCCGGATATCCCCGACGATCTCTCCACCCGGCTGGCGCCTGCCCCGGCGGTGGTCGCGGATTGTCCGGTCATCGGGCTCTGGCCAGCGGCGCTGGCGGACCGGATCGATGCGTTTCTGGGCGCAAGCGACGACCGGTCGCTGCGGGCATGGGCGCGGGATTGCGACGCGCGGACGGTGCCGGCGCTGGGCCTCGCCAACATCAACCGGCCCGACGATCTGGCGGCCTATCTCGCGCGGTGAGCGGTGCGGCTTGCCTGCGTGCGGCGGCTCTGGTCTGATGGCGGCATGGAAGCGTTCGATCGACGTCATGCCCTGCGCCTGCTTGCGGCCGGTGGTGCCGCGGCGGGCACGCCCGCGCTTGCCCAGGCGCTGTTCGACCTGAAGCTGCCCGGCGGCAACGGCGCACGGGCGATGACGAGCGCGTTCCCGGAAAAAGGGACGATGATTCTCCAGCGCACCCGCGCGCCGCTGCTGGAGACACCGATGGCGGTGTTCGACGACGGTGTATTCACGCCCAACGACCGCTTCTTCGTGCGGTGGCATTACGCCGACATCCCGCTGGCGATCGACGGCGCGCGGCACCGCGTGGCCGTCGGCGGCGCGGTGCGGCAACGCCTCAGCCTGTCGCTCGCCAACCTGATGGCGATGCCGCGGTTCGAGATTGCCGCGGTCAACCAGTGTTCGGGCAATTCGCGCGGATATTTCAGCCCGCGCGTGCCCGGCGCGCAATGGGGGCACGGCGCGATGGGCAATGCGCGCTGGGGCGGCGTGCGGTTGCGCGACGTGCTCGACCGCGCAGGCGTCCTGCCCGGCGCGGTGGCGGTGCGCTTCGGCGGGCTCGACCGGCCGCCGCCGGGAGCCCCGCCGTTCCTGAAATCGCTGGCGATCGATCACGCCCGCGACGGAGAGGTCATGCTGGCGTTCGCGATGAACGACGAGCGACTGCCGATGCTGAACGGCTATCCGCTGCGGCTGGTCGTGCCGGGCTGGTATTCGACCTATTGGATCAAGGCGCTGAGCAGCATCGAAGTGCTGGCGAGCCCGGACAGCCAGTATTGGATGGAAAAGGCGTACCGCATCCCGACCGCACCGCGCGCGAGCGTCGTGCCGGGCGCCAAGGATTTTCCGACCGAGCCGATTCACGCCATGAACCCGCGCGCGTTCGTCACCAACCTGGCCGACGGCGATGCCATCGTCGCGCGGACGCCGTTCGCGGTGCGCGGCATCGCCTTCGGCGGCGCGACGGGCGTGCGCGCGGTCGAGCTGTCGATGAACGGCGGGCGCAGCTGGCACCGTGCGCAGCTGGGGCCGGACATGGGCCGCTATGGCTTCCGCCGGTGGGAGATGACCGGGGCGGGTGTCGCTCCCGGCAGCTACCGCCTCGCGGTCCGTTGCACCAACAGTGACGGCGTGGTTCAGACGAACGCGCCGATCTGGAACCCCGGCGGGTACATGGACAACCGGATCGAGAGCATTGCGGTGCGCGCGGCATGAGGCGGCTGGCTCCCCTGATCGCGCTGACACTGGTCGCCTGCGGAAGCGAGCCCGCGGCGTCGCCCGCGCCCAAGGCCGATGCGGTCGTGCGCATCGCACTGCCCGACGACCCTGCGCCCAAGCTCGGCGGCAGCGACCTCGCGCGGATCGAGCGGACCTGTCTCGCCTGTCATTCGGTCGAGATGATCACTACCCAGCCCAAACTGCCGGCGGAAAAATGGGCGGCGACGATCGACAAGATGCGGACCGTCTATGGCGCGCAGATCGCCAGGGGCGACGAGCCCGCGCTGATCGCGGCGCTGCAATCCGCGCAGCCGTGATCGCCCGACCGACGCGTCAGTGATGGTTGACCGGCCGGCCGCCCGCGACATGGATGTCGGAGGCGGAACCGGGCATGTGGCGCGGCTCGATGCTGTCGGCGCGCCTGGCATAGCGACGGTGGAGCAGGACCGCGGCGCCGCCGATCGCGACGGCGGCGAGTGTTCCGGCAAGCGCGTACAGGGCGGGGCGGGCGGGTCTCTTGGCGGCCATGACTCACGCGATACCGCGCATTTCCGGCCTGTCCACCGGCTTGTGCGAATGGCACCGTGTGGCCAAACACCCGGGCGCGCGATCGGGCGCGGGTTTGACAGGCGCGAGCGAGCCTGCATAGCAGCCGCGGGCGATATCGTCCGGAACGGGAGATTGAGGCAAGGCGATGCCAGGGGGGATCGTTACCGGCACGCACGATGCCGTCCTGGTGATGGTGTCGATCGCGGTGGCCATACTTGCGTCGTTCACTGCGCTCAGTCTCGCGGGCCGCATTCGCGTCGCCCGCGGGCGACGTCGCGGGCTGTGGCTGGCCGCTGCCGCCATCGCGCTTGGCGGCGGCATCTGGTCGATGCACTTCGTCGCGATGCTGGCGTTCGTCGTGCCGGGCATGGCGATGAGCTACGACGTCGGGCTGACCCTGGTGTCGCTGGGAGTCGCCATCGGGTGCACGGCGGCGGGCTTCGCGCTGGTCGACTGGCCACAGCCGACGAAGACTGAAATCGGCATCGCCGGATTGCTGATCGGCAGCGGCACGACCGCGATGCATTACATCGGCATGGCGGCGATGCGGATGCCGGCGACCATCCGCTACGATCCGTTGTGGGTCGGCCTGTCGATCGCCATCGCGCTGGTCGCCGCCACCGCTGCGACCTGGCTTGCCTCGCGCGAACAACGGATCGGCCGGCGCATCCTGGCGGCGGTCGTCATGGGCTTCGCGATTGCGGGGATGCATTTTGCCGGGATGTACGCCGCCGTCTTCACCATGGCGCCGGGGACAGATGCGGCGCACGGGGCGGCGGGCATGGACCAGAGCTACATCGCCCTCGGCATCAGCGCACTGACGATGCTGGTCCTGCTCATGTCGCTGGGCGCGGTCCAGCTGGACCGGGTCTATCGCCGGTCGGCACGGCGCGAGGCGCGCGCGACGCTGCGCCTGACCATTGCCGACATCCTGCGCGGACACGATGCTGATGAAGCCTTGCGCCGAATCGCCGCGTTGCTGGGCGAGCATTTCGACGTGGTCCGGACGGGCTTTGCCGACCTGGATGCGGACGCCGGCGCGTTCGACTATCGCGTGTGCTGGACCGATGGCGCGGTGAAATCGCTGCTCGGGCGCTTTCCCGCAGCGGCATTCGGCGAACGGATCGTCGCGGCGCTGACCGCAGGTGAGACGGTCGCGATCGGCGACGTCATGCGCGCGCCGATGAGTGATGAACCGATGGCGCACGCAACCGCTCGTCGCGTGGACACCCGCGCCATCCTGGTCGTGCCGTTCGTCCGCCATGGCCAGCTGCGAACGATCGTCTACCTGAACGACCGCCGCCGCCGCGAGTGGCGACCCGATGAGGTGGCGTTCATGGAAGAGGTGGTCGAGCGGATCCGCCTGGTCATCGACCGGATCGCAGCGGAAGCCGACCTGCGCGACCTGAATGCCAGCCTGGAGGCTCGGGTGGAGGCCCGCACGCGCGAGCTGCAACAGGCGGAGGACGCGTTGCGCCACGCCCAGCGCATGGAGGCGATGGGCCAGCTGACCGGTGGCGTCGCGCATGATTTCAACAACCTGCTGACCCCGATCATGGGCGCGCTCGACCGGCTGCATCACAAGGGGCTGGCCGATCCGCGCGACGCGCGGCTGGTCGCCGGCGCACTGCAATCGGCCGAGCGCGCCAAGACATTGGTCCAGCGCCTGCTGTCCTTTGCCCGCCGCCAGCCGCTGCAATTGCAGGTCGTCGATGTCGCGACCCTGGTCGCGGAGATGGCGGAACTGGTCGACGGTTCGGTTGGCCCGAAGATCGCCATCGCGGTAGAGGCCGATCCCGCCGGTGCCTGCGCCCTGGTCGATCCGGGCCAGCTCGAAATGGCGGTGCTCAACCTGAGCGTGAATGCCCGCGATGCGATGCCGGACGGCGGCCGGTTGACCATCGCGGTGACGAGCGTCGCGATCGATCCGGCAACGCCCGCGCCGCTTCCACCGGGGCGCTACGTGTGCATCCGCGTGTCCGATACCGGCGTGGGCATGGATGCCGAGACGCAACAACGCGCGATCGAGCCATTCTTCTCGACCAAGGGCGTCGGCCGCGGGACCGGGCTCGGCCTGTCGATGGCGCACGGGCTCGCCGCGCAGCTGGGCGGCGCGCTGACCATCGACAGTGCGCCAGGCGCGGGCACGCAGATCGCGCTGTGGCTGCCCGAAAGCGCCGCGGTCGCCACGATCGCCGCGCCGGTCGAGGTCCTGCCCGCGGCGCAGAGCGGAGGCTCGGCGATCCTGGTCGATGACGACGATGCGGTCCGCGAAGCGACGGCGGAGATGCTGTTCGACCTGGGATTCCGGGTTCGCACCTTTGCCACGGCCCGCGACGCGCTGGCGGCGATCGACGGGGGGACGACACCGGACCTGGTCGTGTCCGACCATGTCATGCCGCAGATGACCGGGTCGCAGTTCCTTGGACAGATACGTGCGGCGTATCCGGAAGCGCGCCTGCTGCTGATTTCCGGCTATGCCGAGGAGGGCGGGATCGACCCCACGATCGCGCGGCTGACCAAGCCGTTCGTAAAGGCCGATCTCGCCGCCGCGATCGCTGCGCTGCGGGTGTCGGCTCGATTGAATGTGGCAAGCGCGCAGCAACGTTGACGCGGGGCCGTTTCCGGTGATGTCGCGACGCTGGTGACCCCTACGAGAATCGAACTCGTGTTTTCGCCGTGAGAGGGCGACGTCCTAACCGCTAGACGAAGGGGCCGTTTGCGGGAGGGGGCCCATTACGGGGTGTCGTGGCGGACGTCAAGGCGGTGTGTTCGGTGCCGCGCCGGTTCGGGGCTGGGCGGGCAGGGTGGCGCCTTCTACGGTGGAGCGACACCGGCCCCGCGCGAATCACGCCGGCCGTCGGCTTCTCTCTTGCCGGTGCCGTCGTTGCGGAGCCCGCTGATCGGATAAATCGTGACCTCGCCCCTGCGTATTCGTGTCCTTGCCTCGCTGCCGCTCCTCGCTCTCGTCGCCGCGCCGCTCACGGCACAGACACTCCCGCCGGGGCCGGCGCGTTCGGCGCCCGTTCCGCTGGAGAACTGGCTGCACCGGGGCAGCGATATCCCGGCGGATCCGGCGTGGACCATGGGTATTCTTCCCAACGGCCTGCGCTATGCGGTTCGGCGGAATGCCACGCCGCCGGGTACGGTCGCGATCCGGCTGCGCATCGATGCCGGTGCGCTGATGGAAGCGGAGGACGAGCAGGGCTGGGCGCATCTGCTGGAGCATATGGCGTTCCGTGGCACGCCGACGCGGCCGGATGGCGAAGCGGTGAAGCTGTGGCAACGGCTGGGGGCAAGCTTCGGGTCGGACAGCAACGCGTCGACCACCTATCGCGCGACGACCTACATGCTCGACCTGCCGCGCAACGACGCGGGTTCGCTGGACGAGGCGGTGGGGACGCTCGCCGACATGATGCAGAATGCGGCGGTCGATCCCCGGCTGCTCGACATCGAACGCAACGTCGTGCTCGCCGAACGCGCCGCGCGGCTGACGCCGCTGGTGACGAAGGTCCGCGATGCGACGCGCGACGTGATGCAGGCGGGCCTGCTGGCGTCCCGGCGCGAGCTGGCGGGGACGCCGGCGACGCTGGCCGGCGCCACGGCCGAGCGACTGCGCGCGTTCCACCGCCGCTGGTATCGGCCCGAGCGGGCGGTGATGGTCGTCACCGGCGACATGGATCCGGCAGCGATGGTCGATCGCATCACCGCGCAGTTCGGTGGGTGGAAGGGCACGGGCGCCGCACCGAGCGAGCCCGCCTACGGCAGCCCGGTCGAGCCCGCGTCGCGGATCGCGATGGTCAGCGATGCCAACGCATCGGCCGGGATGCAGCTCGCCTGGGTGACGCCGCATGTCGCCGGCCGGATGACCGCGGAGCGGCAGCGCGCGGAATATCTCGACAGCATCGCGCTGATGGTCCTGAACCAGCGGTTCGTCGAACAGGCGCGCAAGGGCGGGGCGATGCTGTCGGCCGGCGCCGGCGTTTCGCGGCAGCGCAGCCTGTCGGACACCGTCTCGCTGGGCGTCAATGTCCGCGGCGCGCAGTGGCAGGCGGCGCTGACGGAAGCGTACGGCGTCCTGAACCGGGCGCTTGCCGGGCCGATCGGCCGGGCCGAGATCGGCCAGCAGGTCGCCAGCATGGCGGACGGCCTGCGCCGCAGCATCGAGACAAGCAAGACCTGGCCATCCGCGACGATCGCCAACGGGCTTGTGTCGGATGTCGACACCGACGACGTGTCGCCGACGCGGCAATATTACGCCGACCTGTTCGCTGCGCAGAAACCTGCGATCACGCCCGCTGCGGTCAACGCCGCGCTGAAGACGATGTTCGCCCCGCGCCCACGGTTTCTGATCGTATCGCCCACGCCGGTTCAGGGTGGCGAGGCTGCGGTCGCCGCGGCACTGGAGACCGCGCGCAAGGCGGAAGGCGGCGCGGTCGCCGCGGTGCGCACCGTGACGCTCGACATGGTCAGCCCGCCGCTGACGCCCGGCCGGGTGATGCGGGAGCGCCCCATCGCCGAGTTCGGGATCGACCGCGTCACCTTTGCCAACGGCGTCGAGCTCGCGATGAAAAAGACCGACTTCGCGCGCGAATCGATCGGCGTGGAAGTGCGGATCGGCACCGGCCAGACCGGCCGCCCGGTCGATACGCAACTGCCGGACTGGAGCAGCGGCGTGCTGCTGGCGAGCGGGATCGGGGCGGCGACGCCGCCCGAACTCGCCCGGCTGGCGGCGGGGCGGCAGATCGGTTTTTCGCTGGCGACGCGTACCGACGCGACGGTCCTGTCGGGCGGCACCAATCCGCGCGATGTCGGCGACCTCCTGCGCATCATGGTCGCGGTCGCCAAGCGACCGACGATCGATCCCATCATGGTGGAGCGGTTCCGCGCGTCCTACGCCGCGTCGGTCCGGTCGATCTTCGGCCAGCCGCAATCGGTCCTCGCGGTCTTCGCGCTGCCGGTGCTGTACGGCAACGACAAACGTTTCACGGTATTGCCGCCGGCCAGGGCGGTCGCAGGCACCGATGCCGCGGCGATCAAGGCCCATTGGACGCGCGTGCTGGGCGAAGGGCCGGTGCGGGTGTCGGTCGTCGGCGACTTCGATCGCGACGCGGTGATCCGCGCGGTCGCCGCGACGTTCGGCGCGCTGCCGCCGCGGCCTGCGCCGCCGCTCAAGATCCAGCCGGTCCCGCCGCTGCCGACTGCCAAGCCGCTGATCCTGAACCATCGCGGCGACCCCACCCAGGCGATCGTGGCGGTCAACTGGCGGACGCTGGGCGGCCTCGGCGACCTGCCGGCCAGCCGCGCGCTCAACATCGCGACGGCGATCATCCAGGATCGGCTGACCGATGATTTCCGCGAGAAGCAGGGCGGCACCTATTCCCCGTTCGTCAGCCAGGACGAACTGCGCGGGTTCGACGATTTCGGGATGCTGATGGCCGGCGCACAGCTGACTCCTGACCGGATGGCGGCGTTCCGCAGCACGCTGGATGCGATCATCGCCGACCTCGCCGCCAACGGCCCGGCCGCCGACGATCTGCTGCGCGCCAAGGAAACCGCGATCGGCGCAGCGCAGCGGGCGCTGGCCGGCAACAGCTACTGGAGTGCGATCCTGGCCGGCGACCTGGACGATCCGCGGCGGATCGCGTCGATGCGGACCTACATCAGCGGGCGCAGGGCGATCACCGCCACCGATGTGCGCGATGTGGTGCGGAAATATCTGGCGAACGGCAAGCCGCTGGTGGTCGAGGTGCGGCCGGCACCCGCCGGCGCGCTGCCGGTGGTCGAGGTGCCCGCACCGACCAAGCCCTGACGGCGTCCGTGCCCCGCCGCGCAAGCGTGGGGCACGGGTGGCGTTACGCCGCCTGCGCCGCCTCTGCCGGGCGGCGGTGCTTCATCTCGTTGTTGAGCATCTCCGCCAGCAGGAAGGCGAGCTCCAGGCTCTGCCCGGCGTTCAGGCGAGGATCGCAGTGCGTGTGGTAGCGATCGGCGAGCGACTGTTCGGTCACGTCGACCGCGCCGCCGGTGCATTCGGTGACGTTCTGCCCGGTCATCTCGCAGTGGATGCCGCCGGCGAACGACCCTTCCGCGCGGTGGACCGCGAAGAAGCCGCGGACTTCGGCCAGGATGCGCTCGAACGGCCGCGTCTTGTAGCCGTTGGCCGCCTTCACGACGTTGCCGTGCATCGGGTCACAGCTCCAGACCACCGGATGGCCCTCGCGCTGCACCGCGCGGACGAGTTTGGGCAGGCCCGCTTCGATCTTATCGTGGCCGTAGCGGGTGATGAGCGTCATCCGCCCGGGCACGCGGCCCGGGTTCAGCGTGTCGAGCATCCGCAGCAGTGCATCGGGCTCCAGGCTCGGCCCGCACTTCATCCCGATCGGGTTGCCGATGCCGCGGAGGTATTCGACATGCGCCGACCCTTCGAAGCGCGTGCGGTCGCCGATCCACAGGAAATGCGCGGACGTGTCATACCAGTCGCCGGTCAGCGAATCCTGGCGGGTGAGGGCTTGCTCGTAGCGCAGCAGCAGGGCTTCGTGGCTGGTGTAGAAGCTGGTCGCCTTCAGCTGCGGTACGCGTTCGGCATCGATCCCGCACGCAGCCATGAACTCCAGCGCCTCGCCGATGCGGTCGGCGACGTCCTCGTACTTCGCCGCCCAGGGCGAGCGGCCCATGAAGTCGTGCGTCCAGCGGTGGACCTGGTGCAGGTTGGCATAGCCGCCGCTGGCGAACGCGCGCAGCAGGTTGAGCGTCGCCGCCGACTGCGAATACGCCCGGATCATCCGCTGCGGATCGGGCGCGCGGCCTTCGGGGGTGAAGGCGATGTCGTTGACGATGTCGCCGCGGTAGCTGGGCAGTTCGACGCCGCCCACATCCTCCAGGTCGGCCGAGCGTGGCTTGGCGAACTGGCCGGCCATGCGGCCGAGCTTCACCACCGGCAGCTTCGAGGCAAAGGTCAGGACGACCGCCATCTGCAGGATGACGCGAAAGGTGTCGCGGATGGTATTGGGGTGGAATTCGGCGAAGCTTTCGGCGCAGTCGCCACCCTGCAGCAGGAAGGCCTTGCCCGCCGCGACATCGGCCAGGTCGGCGGTCAGGTTGCGGGCTTCGCCGGCGAAGACGAGCGGCGGGAAGCTGGCCAGCTGGTCGGTCGCGGCGGCCAGCGCCGCGGCGTCGGGATAGGTCGGCAGCTGGCGCGCCTCGGCACGGGTCCAGCTGTCGGGGGTCCAGGTCGCGGCCATGTCGGTCTCCGAAATTCCGTGAGGGATCGCCCAGTCGGCGTGATGCGCGATGCCGTTGGCCGCGATCTGGTTGGCGACACGCGCGCCGGCGCGCTTGCCGTCCTCTTCCCAACCCTGCACGGTCGATCCCGCCGCCCCGAACCACGCGCCAAAGGCGGCGCGGCTGAGGCCACGTTCTTCACGGAATTTGCGGATCTTTGTACCGGCGAGCGTCGTCATGCGCCGCCGTTTACGCCGTCAGCGTAAATCCACGCAAGCGTAAATTTACGCTGTCAGCGTAAATCACATATCACGGTTGTAGCGTGCGTCGAATTCGGCATCGTCCATGATGAGATAGCGGATAAAATCGACGAACGCCCACAGGCCGGTCACCAGCAGGCCGACCAGCGTGCAGGTGAGGATCAGCATGACGACGCCGCTGCCGGTCCGCCCGAGGTAGAAACGGTGGATGCCGAGCGTCCCGAGGAAAAACGCCAGCAGCGCCGCGACGATCTTGTTACGATTGGTGCGACGGCGCGGCCGATCAGGGGCGTGCGCGACATGCGCGGGCACGCTGCCCGGCACGTGATAGATGCTCAGCGCGCGGCTTTCGTTGATGTCGAAATCGACGGTAGCGCCGACGGCGGGACCGAGCTTGTCGCTCCAGTCCTCCGGCCGGAAGCGATAGCGCTGTCCGTCGTCGCCTGCGATCTGTCCGTCGCCCGTGGTCCGATCGACGCCAAGTACCTGTCCGCGCATGCTGCTCCCCCAAGTGCGTGGCCGGGGTGGCGGGGAAAGGGGCGGTTCGTCAATATCCTGCGTCCAGATCGACCCGATTTTGCAGCGGATTGCCCGAGAGGAACGCCGAGAGGTTCCGGAGGAACAGCGCCGCCCCGCGCTGGAACATCTGCGTCTGGCTGCGCCCGGACAGGTGCATCGAATGGATCGCGTTCGGCGTCGTCCATAGCGGATGCCCTGCCGGCAGCGGCTCGGGCGTGACGGTGTCGAGGAAGGCGCCGGCGATTCGGCGGGCCGAGAGCGCGGCGATCAGTGCATCCTGATCGACCATGTCGCCGCGTGCCATGTTGATGAGCCACGCGCCGGGTTTCATCGCGGCGATCTCGTCGGCGCCGATCAGCGCGTGAGTGTCGGTGGTCGCGGGCGCGGCCAGGACGATCCAGTCGAACGCGCCGATCCGGCCGCGCCACTGGTCGGGCGTGAGCGTATCGTCGCGGCCGGTTCGCGTGACGCCGGTCACCTGCACGCCGAACGCCCGGAGCCTGTCGCCGATCAGCCGGCCGATCGTGCCATAGCCGATGATGAGCGCGGAGGTGTCCTCCAGCTCGACCGTGCCGGGGGCGGCGATCGTCCATTCCTGGCGGTCGGCCTGGCGGACGACCTGGTCGTAGCGCTTGGCGGCGACCAGCATGCCCATGACGGCATATTCGGCGACCGCGACCGCGTTGATCCCGGCGCCGTTGGTCAGCACGGCCCCGAGTGCCTTCAGTCGTGGCAGGTCGAACGCGTCGACGCCGGCGTAGATGGTGGATACCCATTTCAGCCGCTGGCCGGCGGCGATCGCCGCGGCGGTCTCGCTCGGCGGTTGCATGTCGACCCAGGCGATGTCGGCATCGGCGATCATCTCGCGCGCCTGCTGGGCGCTGGCGAACCAGGCGATGTCGAGGCCCGCGGGCAGGTGCGGTTCGAGCAAAGGGCGGGCGAGGGCGGGGAGGACGGCTTTCATGGACTGGGCGTATCAAATCCTCCCCAGAATGGGGAGGGGGACCGCCGCGAAGCGGTGGTGGAGGGGTGTGCCCCATAGGCTGTCGCTGGTGGAGAG
>NZ_LMLB01000001.1:1516316-1519936 GCF_001421785.1 Sphingomonas sp. Leaf33
CCTCCACCAGCCTGCGGCTGGTCCCCCTCCCCGCGAGCGGGGAGGATTTTTAGGGGAGGACCACTTTCCAATCCCAGCCGAGCGGATCGCCGTCCATGACCTCGACCCCGGCTGCGGTCAGTTCGTCGCGGATCGCGTCGCTTCGCGCGAAGTCCTTGGCCGCGCGGGCTTCGCGGCGTTCGACCAACCGGGCCTCGATCGCGTCCTCCTCCAGCGTCGCATGGGCGGGGCGGATGCGCAGTTCGTCGCGGGTGATCATCGCCAGGCGCAGGCCGAGCACGCGGTCGATCTTGCGCACCGCGGTAAAGCGGTCGCCGGCGTGACCCTTGCCGCCCGCCACCGATTCGAGCAGCACCAGCGCGCGCGCCGTATTCAGGTCGTCGCTGACCGCGGCCTTGGCTTCGTCGACTTCCGGCGTCTCCAATGTCCCGCGCGGCTCGGACGCGAACCGGTCGCGCAATCGTTCGACCGTCTGCACCAGCCGCTTCAACCGCGTCGAGGCGGCGGCGAGGTTGTCCCACGAGAATTCCAGCTCGCTGCGATAATGCGCCTGGAGGCAGAGCATCCGGTAGGCGAGCGGGTGGAAGCCCGCATCGACCAGCACCTGGAGCGTCAGGAACTGCCCCGTCGACTTCGACATCTTCCCGCCGCGGTCAATGAGAAAATTGTTGTGCATCCAGATCCGCGCGCCCGGATCGCTGCAATCGCAATGCGCCTGGTTCTGGGCGATTTCGTTCGGATGGTGGATCTCGCGGTGGTCGATGCCGCCGGTGTGGATGTCGAACGGGTGGCCGAGCGTGGCGTGGCTCATGACCGAGCATTCGAGGTGCCAGCCGGGCGCCCCTTTGCCCCAAGGCGAATCCCATTCCATCTGCCGCTGCTCGTCCGGCGGGGACGTGCGCCAAATCGCGAAGTCCTGCGGGTTGCGCTTGCCGTCGACGGGCTCGATCCGGCTCTCGCCGTCCTCTGTCGTGGCGCGCGCAAGGCTGCCGTAGTTCGGCACCTTCGACACGTCGAAGTACAGCCCACCGTCGATCGTGTAGCAGTCCTTTTCGATCCGCTTTGCGAAGTCGATCATCTGCGGCACGTAATCGGTCGCGACCGTCCATTCGGCGGGATCGGTGATGTTCAGCCGCCGGATGTCGCGTTTGAAGGCGTGGGTGTAATGCGCCGCGATGTCCCAGATCGACGCGCCCTTTGCTAGCGCGGCCTTTTCCATCTTGTCCTCGCCCGCGTCGGCGTCCGACGTCAGGTGGCCGACGTCGGTGATGTTGATGATATGGGTCAGCGCATAGCCGTTCCACTTCAGCACGCGGCCCAGCGTATCGGCGAACAGGAACGCGCGCATGTTGCCGATGTGCTGATAGTTATAGACGGTCGGCCCGCAGGTGTAGACGCGCGCCTCTCCGGCATGAATGGGCGTGAAGGCTTCGGTCTGCCGGGTGAGGCTGTTGTAGAGCGTGAGCGTCATGCCGGCGCGTCTAGCCCGACCGCCCGACCGCGCCAAGCCGGTTGACATGCGCGCGATCCCGCCGCATCTGCCCGCCTCCACCGCATCGAGGCCCGATGGCGGAGTGGTGACGCAGAGGACTGCAAATCCTTGCACCCGGGTTCGATTCCCGGTCGGGCCTCCAGCGGTTTGTCGGTTTTCACGCCCGGCTGCTCATTTTTTCATTCTGAGCGGTCCCGCCTGTTTCCTAAGCGCGATCTGGCAGGCTCCATTTTTATCGACATTGCATCCGTGTCAGTTTGTTGACGCGAGCCTGACGGCGAATGCAGGCGCGCACGCCTCGCCGCGCTTGGCTTTTCAGCCATTCAACATTTCCACCGTCCACCTGCGAAAAGCTCGGTCGGGCGGCAGGCTCGCATCCTTCGGGAACTCGACATCGGAGCGAAGCTACGGATCATCGAGTCCTGCGATCCCCCGACGTGCCGCTTGCCGCCCCGCGGGTAGGCTCAAGATTCTTTCTGCCTTGCTAGCCAAGAAGTGCCGATCGAGATCGGACGAAGTGTCATTAACAGGAGGATGGAAAATGAAGATACTTGTGGAGGCGAAATTCGGCGACGCACACGTAACCGTAGCCAACGGCGACTATCGCGAGAAAACCGCCCACCAGATGAAAATGGCGGCTGACATGCGCGCGACGGGCGTCCCGGACGCAGCATCGGTCGCTGAATTCATCCGCCCGCTGGCGGGCCTCGATTCGACCGACCTTGACGATCTCGCCGCGCGACTGCCGGCAACGCCACTCCCGACCGGCTACCGGCACTTCCGGCTGTTTAATGGCGTGACCGGGGAGCAATGGAACCACACCTTCGTCTACGGAGACCGCTCCACACTGACTCTGCACGATGTGCTATTCGGCGCGTTGAACCATCCCACACTCGAATTGTCGCTCTGGCGGAGCACAGAATGGCTACCTGACATGATTCGGGGCGTGCTCGACCTGGAGTTGTTCTTCGCCACCCGACCGCGAACGAAGCGGATGCGACTGAAATTGTGACCTCTGCGCTCAGGCCGGGCCCTTGATCCAATCGACGTCGTCGAAGTCGATCCTGAATAGTTCGTAGATGAGGCTAACGCGGCGCAAAGCCGGACTCTCGGTCGCCCACTCGCCGGTGACCTGTCGCCGTACGAGATTGGCTGGGGTCTGCAACGTAAGATGAGTAACGCCTGCTGCGTCAGCCTGAAACATCGCCTCGATGGCTGCCGAATAAACCGCTTCGTGCGGGGTCGCACCGGGCAGGGACCAACTCGTTTCGGTGTCGTTTACGCGAATGGTAACGTGGTCGGGCGCGGCACTAGCCGGCCGTATGATGCCGTTAATGGTCATCGTCATACGCTTCGCCGAAGATCCGTTCGAAACTTTTGCCATGCTAGTTCCCAGTCCACTAAAGTGCGCGTCGATTGCTCGGTACGACACGGGAAGTAGACGACGGGTTAAGGGCAGCGTGATCCTGTTGAGGAAACTTAAGCAGTTGGTGCCTTACGGAAGGTGCGGGTCGCCAACGCGTTCGAGATATCGTCCACATCACGTGACTACGAGTTATTCCGCCACCAGGGCATCCGGTACCCGACCGACCCGGTAGCGATCACCAAGGTCTGACGAAAGTATGGTGGATGCTCCGGGTCCACCTCGATGATCCGCCACCCGTGGCCGCGTAGCGACTCGTGATCAATGACCTCATCAACCGGCCGACCGATGCAAGCTACCGCCAGGGTCTCAGGCAATCCGCGGTCGAGTTCGATCCGCAAGGCACCAAACCGGGTCTCGAACCGCAATGGCCCAATTTCAGCGTCAATTTCCAGCGAGTGACCGACGATCTGGACGCGGGCCCACCCCCCTTCGTTGAGGAAAAAGCTGTAGCCGTGGGAGTCGCCCCGAACCGGCGGCTTTACTCCGCCGCCGGAGGCTAGGCTGGCGAGATAGTTCCGGAAGAAGTGCCGACCGCCGCCAAGGCCAAGCAAGCTGTTCCCGGACATGCGCGGACGAAGCGGCCACCCTGGGGCCGGCTTAATCAGAAAGGATGCCTGGTCGAGTGTTGACCCGTTCGCTTCGAGCAACGTGCTGAGAAAAGGCGATGTCGAGCGGACTGCGGCGGCGATCTCGGCGCGGAAT
>NZ_LMLB01000001.1:1519974-1542777 GCF_001421785.1 Sphingomonas sp. Leaf33
GAGCCGCCCGAATGCGCAGCCGGTCTCGCGGCGTCGGCATGTCGAGTTCGGTGTCGTTCATGGCACTCCTATCGGTATGTCAAAGTCACGGGATTCGTCGGCTGATTGTGGTATTACCTCCTTCCGATCACAGCAGCTGGCGCGCACGTCCGGCGGTCGCCCCGTCATCAAGGCCGTCGTCCGCGGTCATCAGGGTTGCGAAGAGGTGCTGCGTAAGCACCGGGGCTCCACGCCGATACGCCATTCCACCCCACGCCTCCCATCGGTCCAACCGGTGTGCGAGCCAGACGTGAAACCGGTCGCGCGACGCGTTGTCGGAGAACGACTGCATCCACAGGGTGCGCCGCAGCGGCACGACTCCGCCCAGCCCGTCGCCCACCAGAGCCACCGCGGGCTTGTCCCATACCTGGCGCCGTTCGAACCGGTACGGCAGCGTGGCCGACATCGCTTCGACGCGGTCGAGCCACGCGGCGACCTCGTCGTCCGAGCCCGACGAAGGTGCGAGCGTCGCCACCGATTCCCTTCCCACGGGGATCGCCTTAACCTGCGACGGTCGTGTCGAGGCCAGCATGACGAGCGCGGCATGGCCCTCGGCACTGATTCCGGTCCCAAACGGCGGTTCGCCCCCGGTCAGCCCCTGTGAATATACCCAGACCTTGTAAAAGCGCTCGAAATCCCACTCGCCACCGAAGAGGTCATGGGCGCTTTCGGCAACTGCCACGACGCGCCGGCTGATCGCAGCGAGATGCGCCATAAGACGTTCCAGGTTCTCTTCCATGGTCAGCGATTCGGGCATGCCCAGGCGTCCGACCCAGAATGCTTCCCGCACCGTATTCCAGCGACGCCCCTCCTCGTCGACCAGGGGGCGCCCACTGCCCACGCCATCCGTGTGCAGCCAAAAGCCCCATGGCAATGCCGGATTGCGGATTTCCTCGTACCTCACTTGCGCGGCACCGGACGATACTCAGCGAGCCCAACGGGCGGGCGATTGCCCTTCGGCTTCGGGATCGGCAGTCCCTCGGCAATCGCGTGCAGCTGCGCGGCGAGGTTCGTCGTTTCCCGAACGACGTACCGTTCGTCCCGGTAGACGCGGCCGTTCTCGAGGCCCAGCGGGGGAACGCCTCGGTGTCCGGGGATCAGGTCGTAATCCTGGTTGCAGGAGAAACCGAACCACCACAGATCATCCGGCAGCGCCACCAGCGCCACCATCGTCCGGGTGTCGAACGGCGGCCGAACCGGCGTCGAGCCACGGCTCGAGACCGGGAGCGGCATGCGAACGTGGCAGACCGAAACCTCCTGCGGTTCGTATTCCTGACATGGCGAGGCGTAGTCGATCCCGCCGTGGACGACGATCGGCGGATCATGCGGCAAGGCTTCCTCGCCTACCCCGGCGAGGGGGTGATCAGGGCCAACGCCGACGAAGCCACGCAAGGCGCCATCGTCACCGCGGCGCATGATGCACGGCAAGCCGGTGTCGGGATCGAGCCACGACACCTTGTCAGCCTCGGCTGCCCACGGCCCGGTGCCCGAGGGGTGCAGCTTGGGCACGTGGTACACCTCGACGGGCATCGTGTCGGTTCCCGCCAGCGGGCGATGCTGCACCGTTGTTGTGACCGGGACGACGGCGTTCGTGATCTTGGGCTTCTTAGCCATGACTATCTCCTTCGATTATGTATTCGCTTCACGAATTCAGGGGCGTCGGGGCATAGCGTTCACGCCAGGTGATCCGGTCGATGGCTGGACCGAGTGCCCGGGGGTTGGCGTCGACCGCGTAGACATGACCGGCGAGCCACCATTCCTCCTCGGTCCGCTTCGCGTCCGGGACCTCGCGCCACCAGGTCTTGGTCGACGCGTCCCACCTGTATCCACGGGCGCGCAAAGCATCCTTCCGCTCGAAAGCAGCACCAACGGCGCGGAACCGCCAGCTCGGCGCGCGAGCGCGCTCGAGCATCTCGGCCAGCGCCGTCCCCCCGCCAGGCATGGTGTGCTGGAGCAGCGCGATCACCGCATTGACGTCGTCACCGGCGCGATGCGCACCGTGATAGAATCCGCACTGGGCCAGCAACCAGCCCAGCGACCTGCCGTCGAAGCCGTTGGCCCGCCAGTCGATGTCGTTGCACGAGCAGGCCCAGCCGAGGTCGCCGATGCCGTCGATACGGCGCTCGAACATGCCGCGATCGAAAACAGCATTGTGCGCGCAGACGAACTCGGCGGAAGCCAGCAGCCTGCGAACCGCGTCGTCATCGATCGACTGACCCTTCAGATCGGCATCGTTCAGCCCAGTCAGCCGAACGATGTCCGCGCCCAACGGACACCCCGGATCCTCGAGCCAGGAATAGCTGCGGTCGACCTTGACGATGACGCCGTCCGGGTCGAACCGGATGCGGCGCAGCGCGATCTCGACGATGACGTCGTCGCTACCGATGCCCGTCGTCTCGCAGTCCACGACGACGCCGATGCCGGTGTCGACGTTGCCGCCGACGCCGGTGAGCCCCTCGCGAATGTCCAACCTGCGCAGGACGCGAAGGTCGTCGTCCGCGTTGACGGCGCACAGCGCCTCGGGCTCGAGGAGATCGTCCCGCATTATCACCTCCGATGTGTGTTGGGTCAGGCTGCCGGGCGGGCGACGCCAGCCGGCTGCGATCTGGCAAACGTCGGTCGCTCAACCCAGGAAGCGCTGCTCGATGTTGACGTCGAGGCCCGCGGCGAGCGGCGACCCCGGATCGGCCGCGACGAGCTCGAGCGTATCGCACATCGCGGGCGCGACGAGCGCCGCGACCAGCGGATCGGCAGCATCGAAGCCCGCCACGATCCGCGCGTCGGCCGACGCAGCGCCGATCCGGCAGTAGAGCCGACCCGCGACCTCGGCTTCATCGAGCGCCAGCGACGCGTGGAACGCGTGGACGGTCTCGCCGAAATCGTGGGCTACGACGGTGGCTGTGAAGAGGCGCAGCTCGGCCTCGGGTTCGGCGGAGCGCGAGAACGGCAGGATCTTCGCGCTCCGTCCGTCCGCCTCACCTCGGGGCGAGCCGTCGTCGTCATCGGCTGCCAGCGCGTCGATGACGGCGGGGTCGGCGTCCAGACCGAGAGAAAGGCCGTGGATCAGAACGCCTCGCAAGCAGCCGCCGAGCCCCAGGCACGCGTCGATGGCGCACGCGCCGTCGAAAAGCGCACGGGGCGAGAGTAGCCACGCCATCGGGTCGTGCGCCACGCCCTCGCGCTGAAAGCGCGCGCCGGTCTCGGCGGCGACCAGCGCGAGGCGGACAAGGCCGCGCCGCGTCGTGGTGAGCGCGGCATCGGTCGCCGCGTCGTCGTCCAGCGGATCCTCGAAGCGCGTCATGGGCACCGGCGTCGCGCCGATCGTCACGTCGAGCATGGTCATCGCGTTCATACGTCGTCTCCGTCCGCCGTCCCTCCTCAAGCGACGCGCACCCGGCGGTGGGGCAGCGCGCAACCCTCAAGTAGCTACAGGGTTTGTATCATTCAACCCTTCTAGAGTTATGGAATTATAGCGGGCCTGTCCCGATTTGAATCAGCCGCGATCCGTGGGGCGTTGCGACGGGGAACCGTTCGGTTATTCTGGAGGAATGGAAAATATGAATGCGATCGCCGTGATGAGCGCGCTGGCTCAGCCAACCCGACTGGCCGTCTTCTCGCTGCTCGCTCGCGCGGGAGAGGACGGCATGACCGCGGGCGATCTCGCCGAGCGGACGGGTACGCCGGCCAACACGATGAGCAGCCACCTTACGATCCTGTCGCACGCCGGCCTGGCGACCTCGCGCCGGGCGGGGCGGAACATCTTCTACCGGGCGCTGCCCGACGCGATCCGTCATCTGACGGTGTTCCTGATCAAGGACTGCTGCGACGGGTGCGCCGAGGTCTGCTGCCACTTGCAGGCCGACCTCAATGAATGCCAGCGCGGCCGTGAAGTCCGGCGCGCACCCGCCAAGGGCAAAGCATCGGTAAAAGACGATCCTTGTTGCAAGTAGATAACGGATCGGATATTGCCGATGCGTGACCGAGCCCGATGCCCTAGCAGCCCTTGCCGCCCTGGCGCATCCGACCCGTCTCGAGACGTTTAGGGCGCTCGTGGCCCACGAGCCCGAGGGCCTGGCGACCGGAGACTTGGTCGAGCGCGCCGATCTGTCGCAGAGCACATTCTCGACCCATCTGGCGGTGCTGGCGAAGGCGGGGCTCGTCACATCTGAGAAACGCGGTCGCAACCAGATCCAGCGCGCGGACATCGGAACGCTTCGCGCCCTGATGGTCTTCCTGGCGAAGGACTGCTGCGGAGGCCGCGCCGAACTGTGCGAGCCGCTGGTCGCCGACCTTGCCTGCTGCTGATCCGGAGACCCGCGTGACCGACATCGTGATCTACCACAATCCGGCGTGCGGCACTTCGCGCAACACGCTCGCCCTCATCCGCAACTCGGGCATCGAGCCGCACGTCATAGAATATCTGAAATGCCCGCCAACGCGCGCGCTGTTGGCCGAGATGATCGAGCGGGCCGGCATGCGCCCGCGCGACCTGCTGCGCGAGAAGGGTACGCCATACGCCGACCTCGGCCTCGGCGACGAGGCGCTGTCGGACGACGCACTGCTCGACGCGATGATGGACCACCCGGTCCTGATCAACCGGCCGTTGGTCGTCACGCCGCTGGGCGTGAAACTGTGCCGGCCCTCGGAAGCCGTGCTGGACATCCTACCCGACCCCCAGCTTGGCGCGTTCGCGAAGGAAGATGGCGAGGTGGTCGTCGACGCTTCCGGCCGGCGTCCAGCGTGACGACCGCCGCGCCTGAACGCCTGTCGTTCCTCGACCGCTTCCTGACGCTCTGGATATTCGCTGCCATGGCGCTCGGCGTGGCGCTCGGGACCTGGTTCACGGCGTTGCCCACCACGCTGGACCGAGCGACGGTCGGCACGACCAACGTGCCGATCGCGATCGGCCTCATCCTCATGATGTATCCGCCGCTCGCGCGCGTCCGCTACGACGAACTGCCCCGCGTCTTCGGCGACCGACGCGTCCTCGTCCTGTCGCTGGTGCAGAACTGGATCATCGGCCCCGTGCTGATGTTCGCGCTCGCCGTCCTGTTCCTGCGCGACCAGCCCGAATACATGACCGGCGTGATCCTGATCGGGCTAGCCCGCTGCATCGCCATGGTGCTGGTCTGGAACCAGCTGGCGAAGGGCGACAACCAGTACGTCGCGGGGCTCGTCGCCTTCAACTCCATCTTTCAGATCCTGTTCTTCAGCGTCTACGCCTGGTTCTTCCTCGCCTTCCTGCCGCCGCTGCTCGGCCTGCAGGCGAGCGTCGTCGACATCGACGTGCGCACCATCGCCGAGGCCGTCGCGATCTACCTCGGGATACCGTTCCTGGCCGGCTACCTCACGCGACGCGCCTTGGTCGCGAGGCGTGGGCGCGACTGGTATGAGAACGCCTTCATCCCGCGCATCGCCCCAATCACCCTCGTCGCGCTGCTCTTCACGATCGTCGCGATGTTCAGCCTGAAGGGCGGCGACGTCGTCCGCCTGCCGATCGACGCCATCCGGATCGCGATCCCGCTGACCATCTACTTCCTGGTCCATTTCGTGATCAGCTTCGCAATGGGCAGGCTGATCGCCGCCGACTATCCGCGCACGACGGCGATCGCTTTCACCGCCGCCGGCAACAACTTCGAGCTAGCCATCGCGGTCGCAATCGCCGCGTTCGGCCTCGGCTCGCCCGTCGCCTTCGCCGCGGTGATCGGTCCGCTCGTCGAGGTGCCGGTGCTGATCCTGTTGGTCCACGCGGCGCTCGCCATGGGGCGGCGCTGGTTCCCGGAGACCGCACCGGCGTGATAACCGTCGCCGTCATCGACATGGCGATCCCAGCCGAACGGGACGAGCTGGTTGCCATGCTTTCCGCTGGTCGGCTCCCAACCAGCGACCTCGAGGAGCCGGACCGCGTCTACCTGCGGTTCATGGGCGACGGTCCGCTAGGCTTCGCTGGCATCGAGGGCGCGGGCGACAACCGCCTGCTGCGGTCGGTCGTCGTCGCGCCCGCCGATCGTGGCGTCGGCATCGGTCGCCATATCATCGCGGCGACAGAACGTGAGGCGGCCCGCCGCGGCGCACGCCGCCTTCACCTGCTAACCCAGGATGCCTCGCGGTTCTTCGCGCGGGTCGGCTATGCGGCGACTGACCGGGCCGACGCGCCGCCATCGATTGCGGCGACGACGCAGTTCTTGTCGCTGTGTCCGGCCAGCGCGACTTACATGACAAAGACGATCGGGGACCGTGCCTGATGCCTATACGCACGCTCACCAACGCCCACCATCTTCCTGCGCTGGACCGGCGCTTCGTGATCGACCGGCCGGGGATCGGCCTAGGCCCGCACGACCACCCGCCGCGCATCCTGCTGCTATACGGCTCGCTACGAGCGCGATCGTTCTCGCGCTTGTGCGTCGAGGAGGCGGCGCGGCTGCTCCAGCTGTTCGGTGCCGAGACACGCATATTCGACCCGTCCGACCTGCCGTTGCCCGACAAGATCGCGGGCGACGACCATCCGGCGGTGCACGAGCTGCGCGAGCTGTCGATGTGGTCGGAGGGTCACGTCTGGTGCAGCCCTGAGCGGCACGGCCAGATCACCGGCGTGATGAAGACGCAGATCGACCATCTGCCCCTCGCGATGGGCGGCATGCGCCCGACGCAGGGCCGAACGCTGGCCGTGATGCAGGTGTCGGCAGGATCGCAGTCGTTCAACAGCGTCAACACGCTGCGCCTGCTCGGCCGATGGATGCGGATGATTACGGTTCCCAACCAGTCGTCGGTGGCAATGGCCTACAAGGAATTCGGCGACGACGACCGGATGCGACCGTCGACCTACTACGACCGGATCGTCGACGTGATGGAGGAGCTGGTGCGCTTTACGGTCCTGACACGACCGCATGCGGCGCAGCTGGTGGATCGATATTCGGAGCGCAAGGCAGCAACCGCGCCCGCCGATCCGGCCAATAACGACCACGCATCAATCGCAATCGCTTCGCCTTCGACCCAACCCCAGTAACCCCAGACGCCGATGAAGGCAGGCAGCGAAACTTCGTTCTTGGCGCGAATGCCCCGCGACCCTACCATCAAAGAAAAACCGGGGGCGGGCATCGTAGATGTGGTCGGATAATCAGACGGCGCGGGATCTGTTGAACTTCCAGCATGTCGCGGACATCGCTGCAGAACGTATCTTCGGCGCCAAGGGCCAGCCCCTTTCGATCGGCATCTCCGGTGGTTGGGGGATGGGCAAGTCCTCGATGATGGAACTGCTGCACATCTCGCTGAAGCAGCGGGTGGCCGAACTAGCGATGGCACATTCCGTCGCAATTGAAGCAGGACACGAAAGCGTGGCGCCGGACGAGGTGCGATTCGTCAACTTCAACGCATGGCTTTACCAAGGCCATGACGACGCGCGGGCGGCGCTGATGGAGGCCATCGCCCAATCGCTCGTCGATCACGCCGAGAAGGAAAAGGGACGGTTCGGCGCGGGCGTCCTCAAGAAGGCGAAGGGCCTGCTCAGCAGGGTGAAATGGTTCCGCGCTGCCAGTATGACGGGCGGCGCGGCCTTGGCGCTCTATACGGGCTCGCCGCTCCCCCTGATGTTCACCTCGGTCGCCGCCGCCGGCGGCGGTCTGATGGACGGGGATCTCTCCAGCGGTGACGTCGAGAAGCTGAAGACGGCTTACGAATCGATCAGCAAGGAGGGTAAGGACCTTCTCGCTGCGAAAAAGGAAGACGAGAAGGTCGCCGCGACAACGCCGCCCAAGGCTATCGACACCTTCAGGACGGAGCTTCAGGCAACGCTGAAAGAAATGAAGATCACGCTTGTGGTCCTCATCGACGACCTCGACCGCTGCCTGCCGGAAACCGCAATCGCGACGCTCGAGGCGATGCGCCTGTTTCTCTTCCTGGATCGAACCGCTTTCGTAATTGCGGCCGACGAGGACATGATCCGCGAATCCGTGCGCGTCCACTTCAAGGGCGCACAGCTCAGCGAGGGGATGGTCCGTAGCTATTTCGACAAGCTGATCCAGCTTCCGTTCCGCGTCCCGCCGCTCGGAACGCAGGATGTCCGAGCCTATCTGATGATGCTGTTCATCGACGCAAGCGAATTGGAGCCGGACCGGAAGGACGAGATACGAGACGCTGTCTGCATGCGGCTCGGGCAGACGTGGAACGGTGCGCGCTTCGACCGCGCGTTCGTCCTCGAGACGATCGGCGACGATTGCACTCCGGATCTGCGCAGCCGCATCGCGATCGCAGATCGCATCGCACCGATCCTGACGAGTTCGCCCGAGATCCGGGGTAATCCGCGTCTGATCAAGCGCTTCCTCAACTCGCTCGCCCTCCGCGCATCTCTGGCCGAACGCCAAGGTGTCGCCGTCGACGAGGAGGTTCTGATGAAGCTGCTACTCTTCGAGCGCTGCGGGACGGCCGAGGCCTATGGCGCGCTGCTGTCGAGCGTGAACGTGTCCGCCGACGGCCGCTCGAACAAGCTGAAGCAGATGGAGGAGGCGGTGCGCGGCGAGACCTCAGCTCCGCTGGATAAGCCCTTCGACGTCCCCTTCGTGCGCGACTGGCTGCTTCTCGATCCACCGCTCGGCGAACGTGACCTGCGCGCTGCCGCCTACGTCAGCCGCGACAACTTCGCGATCATCGGGCGGCCCGACGAGCTTTCGCCCGAGGCGCTCGAGCTTCTCGACGCGTTGCTTGCCGCCACGCAGCCGAGCCCGCCGCTGACGGAGAAAGCGAAGGCGCTCAGCTACCGCGACGCTGCCGCCATTATGGATCGCATCCTGGTCAAGGCCGGTGAAGAGACCCGTTGGGGGGTTCCTTCGATCCTGAACGCAGCGCTGGCGGTCGCATCCGTCGACGACCGGCATGCACGGGAGCTGTCGTCGTTCCTCGCGAACCGGCCCGGACCGCAACTCGAAGCTGGCATCGTCCCCCGCGTCGTGCTGCTCCCATGGGGTAAGGATCTGCTCCGGCTGTGGGCCAACAAGACCGACTTGAGCGCGCCGATGCGAAAGCGCGTCGAGCGCGAGATAGCCTGATGGGGACGTCCGCCTCGAGCAAGGGCCCGGGTCCTAACGTCCCCATCGTTCCGCCCTGGGTCGATGATCCCGCCCCACCGCCTCCACCGACACCGAACACACCTCCTCCGCTAGCGCCGCCACGTCGGTTCGGCCCAGCGCGCACCTCCCTCGGTAAATGGGGTCGCGACGGTGGCGACGGCAATCTGCGGCGCGGACTGGGGCATTACACCTCGACTGGAATGGGCGGCTCCTCCGGCGCTACGGCGCGGATGGCCGGCAGCGCGTCAAGCGCAGGGGCGATCCACGAAGCGCTCACCGCACTCGCGGCGGACCAGCCGCTTCCACCGCAATACGGGGTGTCCCAAGCAAGGCTGGGCGGACTGACGCAGGCCGAGATCATCGACGTCTTGGTCGACGTGCTGTGCCCGGTCGATGGCACGCAGGACGGCGAGGCATCACGGGATTCAGCTGCGCGCGCTCTTACCGACATCGTCGAGCAGGGGAACGACGTCACCGACCTGGACCAGGATCAGATCGACCAGGTGGTCCAGACATTCCTCGGCAACGAGGTTGCGCACCGGATCGCCCTCGACGTCGGCATGGCGGTGATCGACAAGGCGCCCACCGCAAAGGTGGGCCAACAGCGGCTCGAAGAGATGCAATCCTACGTCAAGGAGGAACTTGCCGGGCGTTACGCAGAACGACGTGCGCTTAGCGGAACGCTCGACCGTCAGGCGGCGGCTCAACTTGGCCGCGACGTTATCCAGGACACCTTCGACGTTTTCGAAAGCTACCTATGATGAAGGTCGCATGTCTTCCAGGATCGCTTCGCACGCCCGTTGGCCAGGGGGTCATGCGCTTCGACCTGTATGGCCGCCAACCGACTGCCGGCTGGGGCCGCGTGGGCGGGCTTGTTCCACCGGTGTTGAAGCGGATGCGTCTAGCGCCAACCGAGCGGGCATGGGACTTCACATCCATAGCGCTGTCCATCGTCGCGGCTGACGAGGCGGTGCCGAGGGGCAACAGCCCCGATGGCTGGACCCGCGAGATCGACCTCACGGTCGCCGTGGCGGCACCCGGATTCTGGGATTCGCAGAAGGACGATCTCCGACGCGCGTTGGAGTTCCTGACCGGTGACATATGGTCCCTGACCTTCGTGGCCGGGGGACATGCCCCCGCACCCGCACGAGGAACAAGGCCGCGCTCCGAAGACGTGATCTGCCTGCTGTCAGGTGGCATGGACAGCCTCGTCGGTGCAATCGATGCCGTAGCCGACGGCCACCGTCCCTTGCTGGTCAGCCAGAAAGCGAAGGGCGACAGCGCCGACCAGCTGGCCTTCGCCAAGATGATTTCGCCCACGACGCTCCATCTTCAGCTCAGTCATCACGCAAGACCGCCGGGCCCGTCCGAGCGTTCGCAACGCGCCCGCTCGATCGTGTTCCTTGGCTTCGGGGTGCTGGCGGCGAGTTGCCTAGAGGCTACCAGGAATGGATCAACGGTCGATCTGCTGGTGCCGGAGAACGGTTTCATTTCCCAGAACGTGCCGCTGACGCCGCTTCGCACGGGATCGCTGAGCACGCGTACGACTCACCCGTTCTACTTCCGCGAAATGCAGAAGGTTCTGGATGCCGCCGGGCTTCGAACGAGGATAACAAACCCATATGAGTTCAAGACCAAGGGTGAGATGCTAGCCGAGTGCCTCGATCAGGCGCTGCTTGATCAGCTTGCCTGGAACTCCACCAGCTGCGGTCGATACTCGCGCACGGGTTTCCAGCATTGCGGCCGCTGCGTCCCCTGCCAGGTCCGGCGGGGTGCGGTGATGGCGTGGGGAAAACCCGACACGACGACGAAGGGATACAAGTATGGCCCGCTCGGGCAGCGTGACCGGCGTCATACCCAGTTCGACGATGTCCGTTCGGTCGCGATGGCGATCGACGCCGTCGCACGCAACGGGATGGAAGCATGGATCGGCGGGACGATGAACCGTGAGATGTTGGGTGACACCGCACCCTATCGCGAAGTGGTGGAGCGCGGCATCGGCGAGCTTGCCGCGCTCCACCGGCGCGAAGGCGTTACGTGATCGACCTGCACTGCCACATCGACCTATACCCGGACCCAGCGGCCATTATCGAAGAGGCAGAGGCGCGCGGCGCCTTCGTGCTGGCCGTAACCACGACGCCGAAAGCCTGGCGGGGAACTCGTCGCATCGTCGGTGAGCGGCGGCGGATACGGGTCGCCCTGGGGCTACATCCCGAAGTCGTGGCGGACAGACACGGGGAGGTCGAGCTGCTGTGCGCGATGATGCCCGAAGCGCGTTACATCGGCGAAGTGGGACTGGACGGTAGTCCTGCTCACCGAGCGTCGCTCGGTCTGCAGATCAAGGTCTTCGATCGCATTCTGCGCGAGTGTGAGAAGCTGGAGGGCCGGGTGCTCAGCATCCATTCGCGCGGTGCCGCGGACCGTGTCATCGACGCGCTAGAGCGGCATCCGCGAGCGGGGCTTCCGATACTGCACTGGTTCTCGGGCACCGTCAGTCAAGTTGAACGTGCGGCATCGGCTGGTTGCTGGTTCAGCATAGGCCCGGCGATGATGCGCTCGGCCAAGGGACGTGACCTCGCCGCCGCAATGCCGCTCGACCGTCTGCTGACGGAGACCGATGCGCCCTTTGCCCGGCTGGGCGATCGCCCCCTCTACCCCTGGGAGGCGATGGACTGCGTAGCTGACCTCGCCAAACTCCACCGTGCCGATCCGAAGCTGTTGTTCGACACGATCAAGAACAATCTGAAGCGCATGGCGGAGTGGCAGCCAGCGCTTGCTAAGCGTCACGATGCCGATGCCTAAATTCGGTCAACCGTCTGGGCCGAGCGCCTCGAGAATTCGACAGTCGTCCACACGGCCGCCGGCGCATGACGCGATCAGCTGTGACAAGCGCTCGCGCAGCCGGCCGAGGTCGACCAGCTTGCGTTCGACCTCGACGAGATGGCGACTGGCGATCTCGTCGACCGCAGCGCAATCGCGCGACCCGTGACCAGACAGATCCAACAGCTCGCGCACCTCGTCGAGCGAGAAGCCGAGATCACGTGCACGCCGGATGAAGGTCAGCCGCCGCAGCGCATCCTCGTCGTATAGACGGTAGTTGGCCCCGGTGCGGCCCGGCTCGGTCAATAGCCCGACCTTCTCATACCAACGGATGGTCGCGACCTTCACGCCGGTGCGAACTGCGAGATCCCCGATGCGCAGGCTCACAGCGCAAATCCCAAGCGCGGCGCGGACACCGTTACCAAGGCATACAGCGCGACCGTCAGCACGCAGCCGGCGGCCAGCGCGGTCCAGAAGCCGACGCCGTGCCGAAGGAGCGCCGGGATCAGCAGGAACATCGGCAGCGACGGGATGACATACCAGAAGGTGGCGCCTGCATGCGCGGCCATGCGCCCGGCGTCGCGGGTATCGCGCCACAGCCACATCATCCCGAGGATCGACACCAGCGGCAGCGACGCGACCAACGCTCCAAATCCCGGACTGCGCCGCGCCACCTCGGACACCGCCGCCACGATCAGGCCGCTCAGAGGCGCCTTCACAAGAAAATACGTCACGGCGCTTGACCCTCTAGTTGCTAGAGGCCCCATATCGCGCATCGCAATGATTCGGGCGAGTGCGATTCCATGGTGTGCAGCAGCTGCCAGTCAGACAAACCGGTCCGGCCGGACCCCCGGTGGCGGCGCGCGCTATGGATCGCGCTCGCGGTCAACGCCGCGATGTTCGCCGCCGAGATGGTCGCCGGTTTCGCGGCGGGATCGCAGTCGCTCCAGGCGGACGCACTCGATTTCCTCGGCGATGCCGCCAACTACGCGATCAGCCTAGGCGTCGCCGGCCTGTCGATAGCATGGCGTTCGCGCGCAGCGCTCGTAAAGGGCATCACCATCCTGGCGTTCGGCGTCTGGGTCCTCGGTTCCACGCTGTGGGCGATCCGCGCTGGCGGCGTGCCGCATGCCGAGGCCATGGGTGCGGTCGGCGTGGTCGCACTGGTCGCCAACGCCGGCGTGGCGGCGATGCTCTACCGCTACCGCTCGGGTGACGCGAACATGCGCTCGGTGTGGATATGCTCGCGCAACGACGCGATCGGCAACGTCGCCGTCGTCCTCGCCGCGGTCGGCGTGTTCGGCACCGGCACCGCCTGGCCCGACCTGCTCGTCGCCGGCATCATGGCAGGGCTCGCCCTTTCGGGCGGCGCGCAGATCGTCAGCCAAGCGTGGCGCGAGCTCGCCGGCGAGCGGCAACCCGCGCTGGCCGCGGCGGAGTAACAGCATGCGCATCAAGCTCTCGACGATCCTGAACGTGCCGGCCGGTCGAGCCTGGATCGCCGTTCGTCAGCCGCGGCTGCTCGACTTCGTCGCATCCCCGATCCAAGTGTTCGAACCCGTCGATCCGCCGGTCCTGCCGGACACTTGGTCGGACGGGCGCTACCTGGTCCGGCCGCGCATGTTCGGGCTGCTGCCGATGGGCACGCAGTGGATCGTCATTAGCGCGTTGGACCGGGGTCCTGCCAAGTACCGGCTGCGTGACAACGGGCACGGAAGCCTAGTGCGCCGGTGGGACCACGTCATCACCATCGAACCGATCGACGCGCAGCGGTGCCGCTACACCGACGAGGTGGAGGTGAGCGCCGGGGTGCTCACGCCTTTCGTCGCCGGTTTCGCCCACATGTTCTATCGCCATCGCCAACGCCGGTGGCGCCAGCTCGTCGCGTCCGACTTCGCCCCGCTCTCGTCAGGAGCCGCCGCATGACCAGGACCAAGCTCATCGCCCTGCTTGAAACAGAGATGGCCGCCCATCGCGACGCCCGCAGTCGTGACGATGGTACATCGGCATGGCGCGCCCTTGAGCGGGCACACATCGTCTCGCAGCCAATGCTCGCGCCGCACATGCGCGTCCACGTCGCCATGCTTGGCTACGCCGTTCACCTCCGCGACGGACGCGAGGTCGTGGGACAGATCGTGCGACTGGCGCTGGCGCCGCTCGGCTTCCTCACCGGGCGCATTCCGTGGGGGAATACGGGGCGATCCGACGTCAGCGCCTTCCAGCCGATGCTCGTTCCCGAGGACCTGCGTTCAGCAATCGAGACCGAGGCCAAGTCCTGATGCACGCATCACTGACAGGCGCGATCCGTTCTGCTAAGAAGCTGACCGTGCAACGGATCCTGAGCTTCCTGATCGGCCTCGCGCTGCTCGCCTCGCTTGGGCTGGGCGCCGTCGCGCACGCGAACGAGCCGGTCTGTTCGCCCGGGGTGGAAGCGCCTGTCAGCGCGGGTCACGTCGATGGCGACGCCGACCAGGTTCCCGCCGACTCCGGGAAGGCATATCCGCATCATCATGGCGGCTGCCATGGCCACCATGTCGCCACGCCGCTCGACAGGGCATCACAAGGCTTGAGGCTGTCGGTGGCGGCGAAGCCTATAGGCGGCACGACGATCGAGGTCGCCACCGCCACCACCGATCCAGCGCTGAGACCGCCGATCGCCTGACATGCGCCGCGCCGCCGGAGAACGGCGGTCGTCCCATGTCAGGAGCAACCCATGCATCGCATCCTCGCGGCCACGCTGGCCGCATCCGTCTGCGCACCCTGCGCGCAGGCGCAGACAAGCCTCCCGATGGTTTCCCAAGAGGGGCTGACTCTCGAACAAGCGCTTACACTCGCGGGTTCGAACGCCCCCGGAATCGGTGCTGCGGACGCCGGCGTCCGGGCTGCCGAGGCGCAGCGCCGGGTGGCCGGGCAGCGGCCCAATCCCTCGCTCAACGCCGAGGTCGAGAACGTCATCGGGACTGGCGGCTATAGCGGCGTCCGCGGGGCCGAGACGACCGTCGGCCTATCGCTGCCGCTCGAGCTCGGCGGCAAGCGCTCGGCACGGATCGCGGTCGCCGACAGTCAGGCGGCGCGCGCCAGGCTCGCCATCGGCGTCGCCCGCGCCGATCTGGCGCTTAGCGTCACCCAGGCGTTCAACCTGGCGGTCGCATCTGAACGGCGCGCGCTCGTCGCAAGGGACCAACTCGTCACCGCCGACGAAGGGCTTCGGGTGGCCCGCGTGCGCGTGCGCGCCGGTCGCGCGTCGCCGCTGGAGGAGCAGCGCGCCGACGTCACCAGGATCAATACGCGGACCGCGCTGGAGCAAGCCGAACGCACGGTCGTGCTGGCACGCGGCAACCTTGCCAGGCTAATCGGCCGCGAGCCCGGCGCCCTGGATGTCAGCTGGTTCGACAGGGTCGGCGGCGGCATGGGACCCCGCGAGGCGGCAGCCCCCGGCGGCACACTCGCGCTCGCCATCGCTGAAGCGGACGTCGCGACGACCAACGCCCAGGTGCGGCTCGCCCGCAGCCAGCGCGTGCCCGATCTCACCTTGAGCGCCGGCGCTAGACGGCTGGAGGCGACGAACGACGTGGCGGCCGTCTTCGGCGTCAGCCTGCCCATTCCGCTGTTTAACAACGGCCGCGCGGGCGTCGACGTCGCCCGCGCGCAGAAGGACCAGGCCGAAGCGCTACGTCGAGTGGCGCTGTTCGACGCGCAGCAGGCCATCGCCACCGCCGAGACCGACCTCGCCAACGCGGAGGCGAACGCCCGCACCGCGACGGGACCGGCGCTCGCCGCGGCGCAGGAGGCGGCGCGCATCGCCCGGATCGGCTACCGCGAGGGCAAATTCGGCCAGCTCGACCTGCTCGAGGCCGAGCGAACCCTCGCACAGACCCGCGCGGCGGCGATCGACGCGCTCGCCGCCCATCACGACGCGCAGGCGCGCCTGGAGCGGCTCACCGCCCGCGCGCCCGCAGACACGGAAGTCCAGCCATGAAGAACATCATCCTACGGGCGATCGCGCCCGCCGCCCTGGTCTTGACGCTTGGCGCCTGCGGTAGGGGCGAGCCAGTGACCAACGAGGCTGCGAACGGGCACGCCGAGGAAGAAGGCCATGCCGAGGAGGGCGTCGTCGCGCTCACTCAGCAGCAGATCGCCGAAGCCGGGATCGAGGTCGTGCGGCCGACCGTCGGCGGCGTCGCCGGCGCGATCGAGGTCAGCGCCACCATCGAAGGCGACCCGCAGGGCGTGCAGGTCGCATCGGCCGCCATCGGCGGGCGCCTGGTCACGCTGACGAAGAACCTGGGTCAGCCCGTCGGTCGCGGCGATGTGCTCGCCGTCATCGAGAGCCGCGAAGCGGCGTCGCTCAACGGCCAGATCGAGGCGGCCCGCGCTCGCCTCGGGCTGGCCCAGTCCCAACTTCGCCGCGAGCAGCGGCTGTTTGCCGAGCGGGTGTCGCCGGAGCAGGACCTGATCGCCGCCCGCACCACCGCGACCGAGGCCAACATCGCACTGCGTCTGGCGCAGCAGCAGCTCGCCGCGACCGGCGGTGGCGGTGGGGCGTTCAACCGGGTCACCGTGCGCTCGCCCATCTCGGGACAGGTGATCGCCCGGTCGGCGACGCTGGGCCAGACCATCGCTGCCGACGCCGAGTTGTTCCGCGTAGCCAACCTCTCGAAAGTGACGGTCGCGATGTCGCTGCTGCCGGCCGACGCCGGGCGCGTGCAGCCGGGCGCGCAGGTCGAGGTGACCGGCCCCGGGCGGCGCCAGGCCGCGCGGGTGACGTTCGTGTCGCCCGTCCTCGACGAGACCACCCGGCTGGTGCCCGTCATCGCCGGACTCGACAACGGTGGCGGCACCTGGCGCGTCGGCGAGACGGTCAACGCCTCGGTGATCGTGCCGTCGGGCAGCGACAAAACCATCGCCGTGCCGTCGGCCGCGGTCCAGATGATCGAGGACAAGCCGCACCTGTTCGTCCGGACCGCGACCGGTTTCAAGGCTGTGCCGGTGACGCTGGGGCGCCGCAACGGCGGCCAGGTCATCGTCGCGAGCGGCCTGAGCGGAAGCGAGCGCATCGCCTCGACCAATTCCTTCACCCTCAAGGCCGAGCTCGGAAAGGGCGAGGCAGAGCATGAGGACTGATCCATGATCGCCCGCATCGTCACCTTCTCGGTGGAGCGTCGCTGGTTCGTCCTGCTGCTCACCGCCATCGCCGCCATCGCCGGCATGCTCGCGCTTCAGCGGCTGCCGATCGACGCCGTGCCCGACATCACCAACAACCAGGTTCAGATCAACGTCGTCGCGCCCGCGCTCTCGCCCGACCAGGTCGAGAAGCAGGTCGCCTTCACGATCGAGACCGCGCTCGCCGGCGTCCCCGGCCTCGAATACACCCGTTCGCTCAGCCGGAACGGTTTCGCGCAGGTGACCGCCGTCTTCGACGAGGGCACCGATATTTACTTCGCACGCCAGCAGGTTTCCGAACGGCTGCGCACCGTGGACGAGGATCTACCCGAAGGCGTGAGCCCTGAGATGGGGCCGATCGCCACGGGCCTTGGCGACATCTTCATGTGGACTGTCGAGTATCGCGAACTCGACAAGGTGAACCACAAGAGCGGCGAGCCCGGACTGCAACCGGACGGAAGCTACATCACCCCCGAGGGTGACCACCTCGTCCGCGAGGCGGACAGGGCGACCTACCTGCGCACGGTGCAGGACTGGATCGTCGCTCCCCAGATCAAGGGCGCCGACGGGCTGGCAGGCATCGACTCGCTGGGCGGCTACACCAAGGAGTATCTGGTCGTTCCGGACGTGCTGCGCATGGCATCGATGAAGATCACCCTGCAGGATCTCGCGACCGCGCTCGGGCGCAACAACACCAGTGCCGGTGCGGGGATCGTCAACAGGAACGGTGAAGGCCTCGCAGTGCGCGCCGACGGGCGCATCCGCACGGCCGACGAGCTCGCCCGCACCGTCATCGCGACCCGCGAAAGCGTGCCGATCGTGCTCAGCCAAGTGGCGGAGGTCCGGACCGGGCAAGGCCTGCGGATGGGCTCCGCGTCGGAGAACGGGCGCGAGGTCGTCGTCGGAACCGCCGTGATGCGGATCGGCGAGAACAGCCGCACGGTGTCCACCGGCGTGTCGAAGCGCCTCGACGAGATCGGGCCGTCACTGCCGGTGGACGTGGTGGTCAAGCCGGTGCTCAACCGCACCGACCTCGTGAACTCGACCATCGCCACTGTGGCGAAGAACCTGGCCGAGGGTGCGTTGTTGGTGATCGTCGTGCTGTTCGCGCTGCTCGGCAACTTCCGCGCGGCGTTGATCGCGGCGATGGTCATCCCCGTCACGATGCTGCTGACCAGCATCGGCATGCTGCAGGCCGGCGTGTCCGCCAACCTCATGAGTCTCGGCGCGCTGGACTTCGGCCTTATCGTCGACGGGGCGGTGATCATCGTCGAGAACTCGCTGCGGCGGCTCGGCGAGGCGCAGCACGGCCGGAGCGAGACGCTCCCTCTGCGGGAACGCCACGACATCGTCGCGGCGTCGGCCCGCGAGATGATCCGACCGTCCGTCTACGGACAGGCGATCATCATCCTCGTCTACGCCCCGCTGCTCACCTTCACGGGCGTCGAGGGCAAGATGTTCGAACCCATGGCGACCACAATAATCGTCGCGCTGCTATGCGCTTTCGTCCTGTCGCTGACAGCCGTTCCGGCGGCGATCGCAATCTGGCTCAGCAACCGGGTGGAGGAGAAGGAAAGCCGCATCGTCACGTGGCTGCGCCGCCGATACGAGCCCGGGCTGGACAAGGCTATGGGCCGCCCGACCGTCACGATGGGAGTCGCCGTCGGATCGTTGGCGCTGGCCGCCGTCGCGTTCACGACCCTCGGCCAGGAATTCCTGCCGCAACTCGACGAGGGCAACGTGCTCGTCCAGGCGATCCGCATCCCCGGCACGTCGGTTGACCAGAGCCAGGCGATGCAGTCTCAGGTGGAGAGGGCGATCGTGAAGGAGCCCGAGGTGCAGTTCGCGTTCTCGCGCACGGGCACGTCGGAGATCGCGTCCGACCCGATGCCCCCTAGCATCTCTGACACCTTCGTCATCATGAAGCCGCGGGACCAGTGGCCGGATCCAGGACTCGACAAGGCGGAATTCGTCGAGCGCCTGGAGAAACGGCTCTCGAAGCTGCCGGGCAACAACTACGAGATCACGCAGCCGATCCAGATGCGATTCAACGAGCTCATCGCCGGCGTGCGGGGCGACGTGGCCGTGCAGGTCTTCGGTGACGACTTCGCGCAGATGAACGCCACCGCCGAGTCAATCGCCGGCGTTCTGCGCCGGACGCAGGGCGCGACCGACGTGCGGGTCGAGCAGACCGAGGGTCTGCCGATGCTCGACATCCGGCCGAACCGCACCGCCATGTCGCGCGTCGGCGTGACCGGTGGCGACGTGCAGGACACGGTGGCGGCCGCGATCGGTGGCCGTCAGGCTGGAATGATCTTCGAGGGCGACCGGCGCTTTCCCGTTGTGATCCGGCTGCCGGAATCGGCCCGCTCGGACCTGACCGCGATCGCGCAGGTGCCGGTGCCGACCGCCGAGGGCGGGTTCGTGCCGCTCTCGACCGTCGCCGACATCGAGATCGTGGACGGGCCGAACCAGATCAGCCGCGAGAACGGCAAGCGGCGCGTGGTCGTGCAGGCGAACGTGCGCGGCCGCGACGTGGCAGGGGTGGTTGCGGACGCACAGGCCGCCATCGCCGCCCGAGTGAAGCTGCCGCCGGGCACGTATCTGGAATGGGGCGGACAGTTCGAGAACTTGGCTTCAGCACGTGACCGGCTCATGATCGTGGTTCCGATCTGCTTCGCGGTCATCATGCTCCTGCTCTACGGAGCGCTCGGTTCGATCCGCGACGCGCTGATCGTCTTCACTGGCGTACCGCTCGCCCTGGTGGGCGGCATCCTCGCGCTCTTCCTGCGCGGCATGCCGTTTTCGATCTCGGCGGCGGTCGGGTTCATCGCTTTGTCCGGCGTCGCGGTGCTCAACGGCCTGGTGATGCTCTCCGCAATCCAGGACCTGTTGGCACGGGGTCTCGACCGTGCGGCGGCCGCGCGCGAGGGGGCGCTGGCACGTCTGCGCCCCGTGGCGATGACCGCGCTGGTCGCATCGCTTGGCTTCGTGCCCATGGCGCTCGGCCATGGCGCCGGCGCCGAGGTCCAGAAGCCGCTGGCTACGGTGGTCATCGGCGGGCTGATCACAGCCACGCTGCTGACGCTGTTCGTGCTGCCCACGCTCTACGCGCGGTTCGGCCGACGCATCGTTGCAGCCGAACCCACCGACTTGTCGACCGGTCGCCCGGAGATGGCGAGATGACGCCCCTGCTGATCTACCCGTTGGCGGCAATGGCGGAGATCGCAGGCTGCTTCGCGTTCTGGAGCCACCTGCGGCTGGGCGCCTCCAGACTCTGGCTGATCCCCGGCTGCTTCGGCCTCATCGTTTTCGCCTGGCTGCTGACTCTCGTGCCGACCGATGTCGCGGGCCGCGCCTATGCGGCCTATGGCGGGATCTACATCTGCGTGTCGGTGGTCTGGCTATGGTCGGTGGAGGGCGTGCGGCCGGATCGTTGGGACGTGATCGGTGCAGCGGTCACCGTCCTCGGCGCTGCCATCATTCTCTTCGGCCCGCGCAGTGCGTGATCGATGAGCGAGGATCGCTCTCGAGTGGGCCAGACGTGGTCTGAAAAGGACGATGCCGAACTGCGCCGCCTAATCTTGGCTCGTCAGCGGGCGGGCGCAATCGCATCCGCGCTGGGACGGACCATCGATGCCATTCGCGGCCGTGCAGCTGCGCTTCGGCTGGCGTTGCCGTCGTCGCAGCGTCCGTGGCGGCATTTTCCGGGGAGGAACGTGCCGCCGGCGGCCGGTGATACCGAAGAACCACCGCTCAATCATCCCGGACCGATCACGGGGCGGTCAGCAATACTAGACGGGTCGGACTATCCGACGGCCCAGAACGTGGATCGACCTGACAAAGGAAATCAAGATGGCTGACGACGAGGATGGCGTGCACGGGACGCACGCAGGGGGCCGCGCCGGGTCTTCGGCAACGATCGGTCACGATGACGGCCGAACTGACAAGCATGATCATGGTGCCGACGAGGGTGGCCACGCACACGCTGGGCTTCTCGGCGCGAACACCGAGCTCTATTTCGCGCTGATCTGCGGTGCGTTGCTGGCGATCGGGTTCGCGGTCGAGAAGCTGACGTCGGCAACCGAGTGGGTGCCGATCGGCCTGTACGTCGCGGCATATTTCTTCGGCGGCTTCTTCACGCTGCGCGAGGCGATCACCTCGCTACGTGGCGGGAAGTTCGAGATCGACACGCTCATGCTCGTCGCGGCCGCAGGCGCGGCCGCGCTCGGTGCCTGGGCCGAGGGCGCGTTGCTGCTGTTCCTCTTCAGCTTCGGCCACTCGCTCGAGCACTACGCCATGGGTCGCGCGAAGCGCGCCATAGAGGCGCTGGCCGAGCTGGCGCCTCAGACCGCGCTCGTCCGGCGCGGCGACGGCACTGTCGAGATACCGGTCGAGGAACTCGCCGTCGGCGACACGGTGGTCGTGAAGCCGAACGAACGGATGCCCGCCGACGGGTTCGTCGTTGTCGGCACGTCGAGCGTAAACCAGGCGCCCGTCACCGGGGAGAGCATGCCCGTGGACAAGCGGCCCGTCGAGGACGCGGCGGCGGCGACCGCGCAGCCGGACAAGGTCGAGTCCGCGCACCGGATCTTCGCCGGCACGATCAACGGGTCGGGCGCCATCGAGGTCAGTGTGACCCGCCTGTCGAAGGACACCACGCTCGCCAAAGTCGTGCAGATGGTGGGCGAGGCAGAGGTGCAAAAGTCGCCGACACAGCGCTTCACCGATCGGTTCGAGCGAATCTTTGTGCCCGCCGTGCTAATGCTCGTCGTCCTTCTGATGTTCGCGTGGGTGGTCGTCGACGAGCCGTTCCGCGACAGCTTCTACCGCGCCATGGCGGTGCTGGTCGCGGCCAGCCCCTGCGCGCTCGCGATCGCTACACCGAGCGCGGTGCTGTCGGGTATCGCGCGGGCGGCGCGTGGCGGCGTGCTGGTGAAGGGCGGCGGACCGCTCGAAAACCTCGGCACGCTCAGCGCCATCGCATTCGACAAGACGGGCACGCTGACGGAAGGGCGGCCGCGGATCACCGACGTGCTGCCGGCCGAGGGAGCGACCGAGGAGGAGCTGCTGCGCATCGCGGTTGCCGTCGAGGTGCTCAGCGACCATCCGCTGGCCGCCGCGATCACGAAGGACGGCCGCGAGCGTCTCGGCGACGCGGCAGTGCCCTCCGCCTCCTCACTGCGCAGCATTACGGGACGCGGGGTGATGGCGACGGTCGAGGGCCAGAGCGTCCACATCGGCAGTCCGAAACTGTTCGGCGAGATCGATGGCGAGCCCCTGCCACAAGCGCTGCGGGCCGTGACCGATGCGCTTGAGGTGGCCGGCCACACGACGATGATCGTTCGCAATGGCGCGCGCTACCTTGGTGCGATCGGCGTCATGGACACGCCGCGCGAGGCTGCGGTCGCCACGCTCAAGCGCCTTCGCCAAATCGGCATCACCCGCATGATCATGATCTCGGGCGACAACCAGCGTGTCGCCGACGCCATCGCCAAGCAGGTCGGCCTCGACAAGGCCTGGGGGGACCTGATGCCCGAGGACAAGGTGGAGGCGATCAAGAAGCTGAAGGCGCAGGACAAGGTCGCCATGGTCGGCGATGGCGTCAACGACGCCCCGGCCATGGCCAACGCCACCGTCGGCATCGCGATGGGCGCGGCGGGTTCCGACGTCGCGCTGGAGACGGCGGACGTGGCGCTGATGGCGGATGATCTGTCGC
>NZ_LMLB01000001.1:1542812-1558736 GCF_001421785.1 Sphingomonas sp. Leaf33
AAGCCTCGGCGTTGTGGCAGTGTTGCTCCCCGCCACGATTCTGGGGCTTGGGATCGGCCCGGCGGTCCTAGCACATGAAGGATCGACACTCGTGGTTGTCTTCAACGCCCTGCGGCTGTTGGCGTTCGAGGATGTTTCGATGAAACCAGCTTGAAACGCTCACCGCTGGCGTGTGGGATGAGATGTTGCGCCGAAGGCGTAACTGACCATCAGTAAGTGAAGACTGAGAAAACGCTGATCCAACGCGGCGCACCGCTAGGTCGCCAATCTACAGAGAGAAAATATGAGCTTCCACGGAAAGACCGCAGCCTTTGCCTTAGCCACCATTGTTGCGACGGGCACGGCATATGCCCAGTCCAGGAATGTAAGTCCGGCGCCGACGGCGGCATCGCCTGCCACCAACAAGGCCGCGGCCGTTGTCGATTCTTTTCACCGATCGCTGCAGCAAGGGGACCTAGTGGCGGCGGCGGCCTTTCTGAGTCCCGACGTGATTATCTTCGAAAGCGGAAGCGTCGAGCGCAATCGCGCGGAATATGTCTCGCACCACCTTCCCGCTGACGCGGCCTTCGCCAAGGTCACGACCCGCAAGGTGACGGCGCAGTCGGCGAACCTCGTCGGCAACTTCGCCTGGATCGCAACGGAGTCGCGGACGCGGGGTACTTTCAAAGGGAAGGCGATCGACAGTGGATCAACGGAGACGATGGTCCTGCGTGCCGAAGGCGGGACGTGGAAGATCGTCCACATCCATTGGTCGTCGGGCAAATAACGGGGCCGAAGCTACGATATGGCAGCACGACCCTCGAGATCGTCAATGATGGGACATTCGGGGCTGTCGTCACCGTGGCAGCGCGCTGCCAAGTCGAGCAGCGCGCGTCGCATGCCCTCGAGCGCAATGGCCTTGCGGCCCAGTTCCTCGGCCCGCGCGGTCGCGAGCGCCTTCACGTCACCGCTCGCGCGGGCATCGTCGCCCCATAGCCCCAGCAAGGTCCGGATCTCCTCGATGGGAAAGCCAAGGTCGCGTGCATTCGCGATGAACTTCAGGCGGTGGACATCGGCGTCCGCATAATCACGATATCCGCTGTCCCGTCGCGGCGGCGACGGGACGAGGCCGATCTTCTCGTAGTGGCGGATCATCCGTTGAGACACGCTGCTGGCTTCGGACGCTGGTCCGATCTTCACAACTTGACCCGATTGAGTCGAAGCGCGTTCGCTACGACCGTGAACGACGACAGCGCCATCGCGGCACCGGCGAACATCGGTGACATCAGGATGCCGAACGGCGGATAGAGCACGCCCGCGGCGATCGGCACGCCGACGCCGTTGAACAGGAAGGAGAAGAACAGGTTCTGTCGGATGTTCCGCATCGTCGCCTCCGCCAGCCTCCGCGCCCGCACAATCGCGGTGAGATCGCCGCGCGTCAACGTCATGCCGGCGCTCTCGATCGCCACGTCGGTACCGGTGCCCATAGCCAGGCCGACGTCTGCGGCGGCCAGCGCCGGTGCGTCGTTGATCCCGTCGCCTGCCATCGCGACCTTGCCGCCCGCCGCCTTCAGTTCGCCCACGATTCGGGCCTTGTCCTCGGGCTTGAGACCGGCCCGCACGTCATCCAATCCGCCGACCTGACGCGCGACGGCGTCCGCCGTGGCCTGGTTGTCTCCGGTGAGCATGATCACCCGCAGACCTGCGGCCCTCAGCTCGGCGATGGCTTGCTGCGCATTCGCACGAACCGGATCGGCGACCGCGAGCAGGCCGGCTGGTCTTCCGTCGATCGCGACCAGCATCACGCCAGCGCCCGTCGTACGATGCGGCTCGGCGAGTGTCTCCAGTTCGGCCGGGTCGGCGCCGATCCGAACAAGCTGCGGCGCGTTGCCGATGACGACGATCCGACCACCGACGCTTGCGCTCACCCCAAGACCGGTCTGGCTCTCGAAGTTCTCGACCTTGCCGAGCGTGAGGCCGCGCTCCCTGGCGGCCGTGACCACCGCGTGGGCGAGCGGATGCTCCGATTGCATCTCGACTGCCGCCGCTAGCGCCAGCATCTCGTCCTCGTCGAACCCAGGGAGAGCTTGGCTCGCGATCAGCTTCGGCTTGCCCACGGTGATGGTGCCGGTCTTGTCGATAACCAGCGTGTCGACCTTCTCGAACGCCTGAAGGGCTTCGGCGTTCTTGACGAGAACACCGGCATGGGCGCCACGGCCGGTGCCGACCATTATCGACATCGGCGTCGCCAGGCCGAGCGCACATGGACAGGCGATGATCAGCACGGCGATGGCGTTCAGCAGCGCGTGGCCGAAGCGCGGCTCCGGACCGACGAAGTTCCAGACGACGAATGCTGCGAGCGCGATCGCCACGACCAGCGGCACGAACCAGCCGGAGATACGATCGGCGACCGCCTGGATAGGCGCGCGGCTGCGTTGCGCGTCGGCGACCATGCGGACGATCCGCGCGAGCATCGTATCGGCGCCGACCGCGCGGGCCTCCATCACCATGCTGCCGGTGCCGTTGACCGTTCCTCCGGTGACGGGATCGTCGATCGTCTTCTGCACTGGCACTGGTTCGCCGGTCAGCATCGACTCGTCGACCGACGAGCGGCCCTCGGTCACGATCCCATCGACCGGAATCGCGTCGCCGGGGCGAATGCGAAGCCGATTACCCGCAGCCACGTCTGCGAGCGATATCTCCTCCTCCGATCCATCATCGGCGACCCGCCGCGCCGTCTTGGGCGCCAGATCCATCAGCGCCCGGATCGCCCGGCCCGTTGCCGCGCGAGCGCGCAGTTCGAGCACCTGACCCAACAGCACCAGCGTCACCACGACGCCCGCCGCCTCGTAATACACCGGCACCATCCCGCCGTGCATGCGGAAGGTCGGGGGGAAGAGCCCCGGCGCGAGCGTTGCCACCAAGCTGTAAAGAAACGCAGCGCCGACGCCGATAGCGATCAGCGTGAACATGTTCAGGTGGCGGGTCCGGATCGACGTCCAACCCCGCTCGAAGAAGGGCTTGCCGGCCCAGAGGACGATGGGCGCCGTTAGCGCGAGCTGTACCCACGGAGACGCCGCCGGACTGACGAAGTCCATCCCGAGCATCTCGGCGACCATCGACACGATCAGCAGTGGCACCGTCAGCACGCCCGCGACCCAGAACCGACGGGTGAAGTCGACGAGCTCGGGGTTGGGGCCGTCGTCGAGCGACGGTTCCTCAGGCTCGAGCGCCATGCCGCAGAGCGGGCAAGTGCCTGCACCGACCTGCCGGATCTCGGGATGCATTGGGCAGGTCCAGATCGCGCCGGGCGCGGCCTGCGGCTCCGGTCGCGGCGCATCGCCGAGATATCCCGCCGGGTTGGCTACGAACTTCGTGCGGCAGCCTGCGCTGCAGAAGTGATATTCGTTGCCTTCGTGCGATGCGTGGTGAGCCGTTGTCGCAGGGTCGACGGTCATGCCGCAGACCGGATCGGTGACCGACGCCGCCGAGGGGCTGGCACCCTTCTTGGTCGAGCAGCAATCGTGCTTCTTGTGGGCAGCGTGGTCAACGGTGGTCATCGAGTCGTCCTCCATGACCGCTCAATAGTGTCTGACATCATGTCAGGGTCAAGCGGGTTATTTCCTGGCTGCGAGCCACGCGTCGATCTGGGCGATTTCGGCGCGTTGATCGCCGATGATCTTCTGCGCCAGCGCGCGGGCCGTCGCGTCCTTGCCATGACGTAGCTCGACTTCGGCCATTGCGATCGCGGAACCGTGATGCACCTTCATCTGGCGCATGAAGTCTGCGTCCGCGTCGCCCGTGTACTCAGGCATGTTCGCCATCATGTCGCTCATCGACTTCTTGTAACCCTGCGTCGCTGGCGGATCGTTGGCGTCGGCCTTCATGCCCATCGACATCATGTCGTTGCCGGGCATCGTGTCGTTGCCGGGCATCGGCATCACGGCATTGTCGCCGCCTGCCTGCTCAGTGGCGCCTGAGCATCCGGCGACGGTCAATGCGGCCGCAAGAAGGGGTAGGGTCAACTTTCGGTTCGTGGTCATGACTTTCTCCAGAAGCTCATCAACGCCGGGCGTCGGCGATCGGGTGCCGTTCATTCCATCGGGGACAAGGTGCCGAGGACGGCAACGACTGCCAGCACAGCGATTGCCAATGTCGTCTCAGTCGAGATCGCCAGCCGAAGGCGGCGCAGCGCGATCGCATGCTCTCCGTCCGTCAAAGAACTCCTGAGCTGTGGAACGAGGAACCACCGGTTAGCTGCTGCCAGGCCGAGCATAGCAACGAACGGCAATAGCTTGACCACGAGCAGGCGGCCATAGTCCGTGAAGACCGACGCCCAGATCCCGTTGACCCCCACTATCGCGATCAGGTTTATTATCCCGGTTATTACGATCGCGCCGACGAGGACCGTCCCGACCGTCGAAAAGCGTTCAAGCGCGGCCACTGCGCGATCTGGCGACCCTGGCACCTGGAAATCGGCGAGCAGGATCCGCGCGAACATGACCAACGCGGCGATCCAGACCGCGCCCGCCATCAGATGGCCGATGTCGCTCGAGCGATGAAGCCATCCAAGCGCAGACTCGGACGCTCCCGCATGGCCGGTCCAGGCAAGTGAACCCAACGCCACGATCGCCAAGGCCGCCATGACCGGCCGGCCTGCACGGCCCGTGGCGCAAATCACCGTCAGCAGGGCGAGCGTTGCCACTCGGAGGATGTGCGAGATGCCCATCGGCGTCTCGAACGCCATGAATGAGAGCATCTCGCCGTCGAGCGCCGCCATGTCGTTGCCCGTCATGGCCAAGCAGGTCGCGCCGAACTGAGCGACGGTGATGATGACGCCGATCGCCGATAATGCGGTGGGTACCCGCCCGCTGATAGGGGGGGCGTGGCGACCCAGCCCACCGCCCAGAGCGAGCCCAGCCAGCAACATCAGGTCGACATAGGCGACGAAACGCAGCCCGACCGCGACCCAATCCATCACGATCAGCGGACGTTGAAGCTATGCTTACCGGTGATGCGATGCGTATCGGCGCCGACAATGACCCAGTCGGCGCGGTAGCTCCCGGCCGGCAGCGCCTTAGCAGAGGTCAGCACAATCGATTTGCCGTCAGCAGCGACGGCGCTCGTGACGCCTGTCATCTTCATGTCGGGATGATTCTTCATGCTGGGCATGCCGGTCATGATCAGCGTCGCGTTGGACAGCTTCGGCATGACCCGCTCGCTGAAGGTCAGCTTGACGGTCGTCGTGCGCGAGACGGTCGCGTTAGCCGCCGGTGTGGCGGTCACCAGCTTCGGGTGCGCAAGCGCGGCAGTCGACATCGTGGCAATAGCGACGGTGGCCAGCGCCAGCGACTTCAGATTGAATTTCATGTCGGTCTCCTGTGGTACTTGCCAACTATACGCACGTCGTCGGCGCATCCCTCAATCAAAGGGTAAGGGTTTAGCGAATGCGGCGCGTACTATCGGCACGGGGGTGGAGGAAAAACTGATGAGCGTACACATCGACGACGCGCTGGCCCGCTTGTCAGCAAGCGACGAACACCCCGGCCTCGCTGGACTTGAGGACCGGGTTCTGAGCGCCATTGGCCGCGAGGCGACCAGGACGATCGGCGCCCGGGCGACGCTGGGGGCGGCCGCATTCGCCCTGCTGCTGGGCGGCGTCAGCAACGTCGTACCGACCGCGGATGCGCAAGCCGCAGCGATCATCTCGCCCTTCGGTGCATCGAGCCCGCTGGCACCGTCGACGCTGTTGATCGGCCGATGACGATGAAGCGCCTCGCTATCGTCGCCATCATCGCCTTCGTTGCCGCGATCGCCGGCGTTCTGATCGGTCGACAGCTCGTGCAATCGCCGCATCCACCGGGCGCGGAGCTCCATGCCGTCCTCCACGGACAGCTGTCGCTAGACGCAACCCAGAACCGTCAGCTTCATGCGCTGGAGGAGAGCTTCGCGGTTCGGCGTCAGGCGCTCGAGCTCGAGCTCCGCGCGCACAACGCCCGCCTGGCCGAAGCGATCGCGGCTGAACATGGTAACGGCCGACTGGTCGCGGCTGCGGTCGACGGGTCGCACGCGACCATGGGCCGGCTTCAGAAGGAGACGCTGGGTCACATCTTCGCGATGCGGCGGATCCTGCGTCCGGACCAGGCGGCCAAGTTCGACCAGGCCGTGACGAAAGCGCTCACCGAAGACGCGCGGTGACACCCGGACTCGTCGATCGGACGGACGGCGAACTCGCAGCGCTCGCCATCGCAGGGCAGGAGGACGCCTTCGCGGTGATCATGCAGCGCCACAAGGGGCAGCTGCACCGTCTCGCGGCTCGGATGATTGGGGATGAGGACGAGGCGCTCGACCTGGTGCAGGAGACCTTCGTGTCCGCCCATCAGGCGCTCAAGCGGTTTGATCCCGAGCGACCGATGCGTGCATGGCTGGCACGCATCACGATCAACAAATGTCGCGACTGGCGTCGGCGTCGCGCGGTACGCCGGCTGATATCGTTCATCCTACCGATCGAACATGCGGTCGACGCGCCCGATCACGCACCGATGGCGGACGCCGTCGCCGCCGACCGCGAAGAAATGCTTCGGGTGTCCAACGCGATCGCGTTGCTACCGATCAACCTTCGCGAGACCCTGGTTTTGCGAACGATCGATGGCCTGACGCAAGCTGAAACGGCGGACGTGCTTGGCGTGACCGAAAAAACGGTCGAGACCAGGCTGTATCGAGCCCGTGCCCGCCTGGCCGAACTCACCGACCGTACGCGCGGGTCGGCGTAACCCGTAACGCGCGGACACGTCGTTCAAGTGGCACGCTCGCACGTCGCCGAACGCCCGCTGCCATGCTCTGCGAACTCACCATGCCGACCCGTGCACTAGAACCAGGTCCTAACGCCTAGGACCAAGCTCACCCCGCCGACGTCCTCACTGTCCGCACGGGCGAAACGCGCACTGTCGCCGAGCTTACGGTCGTAGGAAACGCCGACGTACGGGGCGAATTCACGCTTGAACTCGTAACGTAGCCGAAGGCCCAGCTCGACGTCGGACAAGCCCGAGCCAATGCCGTTCTCCGGCACGTCCTGGGCAGCCAGGTTGAACTCGACGCGCGGCTGCAGGATCAGTCGCTGAGTGATCCGCTGGTCGTACGAGCCCTCGAGCCGCCCGAGCACGTCGCCCTTGTCCGAAAGGAACACAGCACCCTCGACGTCGAACCAATATGGCGCCAGCCCCTCGAATCCGAGGGTGGCATAGGTGCGGGACGGGTTGGGCTTGAAGTCGTATCGCACGCCTGCCTGAAAATTGAAGTACGGGCCGATCGTACGGCTGTAGAGCGCCTGCACTTCCGCATCCTCGACGCCGTCGCCGAAGCCACCTTCACCCTCGGACTTGATCACCAACCGGTCGAGATCGCCGCCGAACCAGGCTTCGCCATCCCAGCGGAAACCATCCCGGCCATCCCTGACCTGATATTCGGCGAGGTTCACCATGACCTGCGAGAAGGTGCCACCACCATGTTCATTGCGCAGGTCGCGCCGCGACCCGATCATGGCGTCGCGGCCCCAGATCCGGTCAGCGTATGATGGCTCAGGTGCCGCCGGAGCCGGGGCGTTTCCTGCGGCGAGCGCGGTGCCACCAACTCGCTGGGCTGGCGGTGCGGACGCTGGAGCCGTCGCGCCCGACATGACGTGGCCGGCATGCGGGTCGGCCGATGCCGGGGGAGCGGCAGCTGGCGCCGACGGCGTACAGTGGCCCATCGCAGCATGTTCTGGCGGGCAGTTGGGGTCCGTGGCCGGCGCGACGGCGGCCGGTTTGGCGTCAGCGCGGTCCGGCGTGGGCGGCGCAGGTCGTGGAACTGCTGGTGTCGAAGGGGTGCAATGCCCCATCGCCGCGTGCTCCGGCGGGCAGTTCGGGTCCGAAGCGGAGGGGGTGGCTTGACGAGCCCGCGCCGCTCGCGGCGTCGCCGGCCTGGGGGCAGCCTTCTCTGCCGGCTTGGCGACAGGTTGCCGCTTCGCGGCGGGCTTCGCCTTAGGCGGGGTCGCCTTGGCGGGCATCTTCATGCCGGGCATCATCGAATGGTCCATCGTCTGCGCGACGACGGGCGTCGCCGACGCCAGCGCCGAAGTCGCGGCGAGAAGCAGCAGCGTCTTCATGCGCCTTCTCCCCCGCGTGGTCGGACAGTCACAACCTGCATCATCCCCGCATGCATGTGGTAGAGCATGTGACAGTGGAACGCCCAGTCGCCGACCGCATCCGTGGTGACATCGAAGGTAACGGTGCCGCCCGGCTGGACGTTCACCGTGTGCTTGCGCGGCGCATATTCGCCGTGACCAGTGACGAGCTCAAAGAAGTGACCGTGCAAGTGGATGGGATGACCCATCATCGTGTCGTTGACGAGGGTCACGCGGACCCGCTCGTCCTTCAGGAACGGGATTGGCTCTTTGACCTCGTTGAGCTTCTCGCCGTCGAAGGCCCACATGTATCGTTCCATGTTGCCGGTCAGATGGATCTGCATCGCACGGTCCGGTGCGCGGACGTCGGGATTGCGCTCGACCGCGATCAGGTCACGATAGACCAGCACCTTGTGGCCGACATCCGCCAGACCCTGGCCGGGCTCGCCGGTGCGGTCCATCGGCATGGGCGAGATCGTCTGGACCGTCGGCGTCTTCTTGACCCCTGGGGCGTTCGAGAAGTCGCGCATCGAATGGTTCATCCCGCCCGAGCCGTGATCCATCCCGGCCATCGCGCCCGACGCCGCCGCCGGTGCGCCGTGTCCCATCGCGGCGTGGTCCACCGCGCCCGCTGATGGCGGGGCGGCGGGTGTGCAGTGGCCCATGGCGGCATGTTCGGGAGGACAGGCGGCTGCGGCCGCCGCCGGAGCACCCCCCGCGCCATGATCCATGCCAGCCATTCCGCCCATGGCCATGTCGCCCATGCCCATGTCCTTCATCGTTGCGAGCGGACGCTTACGCAGCGGCGGGACCTCGGCGGCCATGCCGGCACGCGGGGCGAGCGTGGCCCGCGCCATACCCGAGCGGTCGACGCTTTCGCCAACCAGCGTGTAGGCGCGGTCGTCGCTTGTCTCGACGATCACGTCGTAGGTTTCGGCGACGCCGATCTGGAACTCGTCGACCGTCACGGGCCGGACATTCAGTCCGTCCGATTGCACGACCGTCAGCTTCAGGCCCGGGATGCGGACGTTGAAGGTCGTCATCGCCGAGGCGTTGATCACGCGTAGCCGCACCCGCTCGCCCGGCGTGAACAGCGCCGTCCAGTTGTCGCGGGGGCCGTGGCCGTTCACGAGATAGGTGTAGGTCGATCCGGTCACGTCCGCGACGTCGGTCGGATCCATTCGCATCGCGCCCCATTCGCGCCGCTCCTTCGGCGTCTGTCCTTCGCCACGAAGCTGATCTGCGAGCGTCTGCTTCTGATAGTTGAAGTAGCCGCCCTGCTGCTTCAGCTTCTTGAAGATGATGTGGGGGTGCATCGCGCTGTGATCCGACAGGACGATCACATGCTCGCGGTTCGACTGGATCGGGTCCGGGCCGGCCGGATCGATGACGATCGGGCCATAGTGGCCGAGCTGTTCCTGCAGCCCGGAATGGCTGTGGTACCAATAGGTCCCAGCCTGCACGATCGGGAACTCGTAAGTGAAGGTCGACCGGGGCTTGATGCCGGGAAAACTGACGCCGGGCACACCGTCGAACTGAAACGGCACCAGCAATCCGTGCCAGTGAATCGAGCTGTCCTCGTCGAGGTCGTTGGTCACCGCGAGGCGAACCATCGTACCCTGCTTCAGCCGGATCAGTGGAGCCGGTACCGTGCCGTTGATGCCGATCGCATGGCTTTCACGCCCGTCGATCGTCATCATCTGGTGTGCGATGCGCAGCGCGATGTCCGTCCCCGACACGATCGGGAGCGGCGTCGTGATACCCGACGACACGGGCTGCGCCCACGCCGGGAACCACGGTGCGAGTGCCAGGCTTCCGCCGGTAAGAGTGGCGGCGCGCATCAGTTGGCGGCGGTCGATAAGCTGTTTCATCGTGATCCTGTCGGGGCGCCCATGGCTCTTGATATGGGATACGCACCCATTCGGAACATCCCTCGCCGAAGTCACGCCGCGACCGACGATTTGTCATCAAACCGGGAACAGTCATCGCGGATAGGATGGCTGACGCGCGGGCGAAATTTTCAGCCTTGGGGTCGCGTCGGTTCCAGCCGTCGGCCTCGGCCGGCCCCATCGACGCGCCGATCCGAGGGATGGAGCGAAACGCCGCGTAATCGAGAAATGACAGGTGAAAACGGGGGAAGGCCGGGGGTGACGGCATCATACGCCGGTGGGCGCAGTCCCGAGCCGCGCGGCGGGGTCTCGAACGACGCTTATGCGTACATGGACGCCTGCCGGTTCGTCCTCGCGGTCGTGGTCGCGTTCGGTCACGCCTGGGCGTTGCTCATTCGCGACTATCAGCCGACGACCGACGTCGCGATCCAAGGGTTCTACTTCATGGCCGGCTTCGCCCATTCGGGTGTCGTGCTGTTCTTCGTCCTGAGCGGGTATTGGATCACCAGGAGCGTGGTCGGGCGAGCGGACCGCGGCTGGAGATGGGCCCCGTACCTCGTCGACCGGTTGAGCCGGCTGATGGTCGTACTGATTCCGACGCTGATCCTAGGTGGCGCGTTGGACGCCGTGGCGGTTGCCGTGCTGGACTCGCCCACGCATCGCGGCATCACCGACACGTTCGTCCTTCGCGCCGACGTCTGGGCTAACCTCGCGCCTTGGGTCATCGCGGGAAATCTGGCCTTCCTGCAGGACATTCTGGTGCCCCCGCTTGGTTCGAACGGCCCGTTGTGGAGCCTGGCCTACGAATTCTGGTACTACATCTGGTTTCCGGCAGCGCTGCTCACGTTTCGCCGACGCGTGCCATCGGCGGCCCTTGCGGCGTTTGCGCTCGCCTGGTTCGTTCCGGCCCTAGCGCTCGGCTTCGTCTCATGGCTCTGCGGCTCGGCGGTCTTCTATGCGGAAAGACATCTTGGCCGGTCAGGTCGGCAACCGAGCCTCAGGAAACGCTTCGTCGCGCTTTCACTCGCAGCGCTGACAGCCGTCCTGCTATGGGGGCGAACAGGAGACTATCCGCTGGAGGATCCGCTGCTGGCGATGTCCTTCGCCCTATTCCTGCTCGCGCTGCTACTTCGCAATCCGCGGGCCGCGCCCGGTGTTGCGCCCTTCGCCCGTTATGGTGCTCGTGCGAGCTTCTCGCTCTACGCGATTCACTTCCCTGTGATGGCGTTCGCGGCCGGCGCGCTGATCGGTCCCGCGCGGCTAGCGCCCGACGCCAAGGGCCTGACACTTGTAGCGCTCACGCTCACCGCGACCATCGGGGTGGCGTGGGTGTTCGCAGGCCTGACCGAAGCGAGAACCAGCCGCGTCCGCGCATGGGCCACGGCCAAAGTCGGAAAGGCTCGCCATGGATAGCCCGTCGCCCGGCTCGACCGACACCGAACTTTGGTGGCGTCGTCCGGTGAAGGACGTTCTCATCGTCGCCTCGCTCGCCGCAGGTTGGCGATCAGTCGTAGATCGCCTTGCGTCACTCGACGCGCCGTCGGCGCTGATCAGCTACTTGGTCCTGCTTCTCGTCCTGATCGCCGCGCTGCTTCTTGCAGCCCGGATCTCGAACACAGCGATCCGCGTCCTGATCGCTGCCGTACTCTCCCCGTCGACGATCGTTCTCGAGTCCGCGCGCCTGATCACGGGCGAGGCGCTCGCCTATGACAGCTTCATCAACCTCGTGAACTCGGTCGCCTTCGCCACCGACGCGTTTGAGCAGCACGGACTGGCGATCGCCCAAGCGGTCGTCATCGGCCTCGTCCTGTTCGCCGGGCTTGCGCTACCACCCGTGGACGCGTCGGAATCCCGGCTGGTCCAGGTTGCATGCACGGCGTCGCCGTTCGTCGCGCTTGCAGGTCTCGTCGGCATTCTGGCGATGCGGGGCGGCGAGGGCGCGACCGGCCTCCCGGCGGCGTACGTACCGCTCGCCTATTCGAGTCTGTACACGTACGAGATCGCCACAAGCAGCGTCGGACCGCGGGCGGAAGTGACCTTCGCGCCACCTCGCCACCGCCGTCGACACGACGTCATCCTGATCATCGACGAAAGCGTCGCGGCCAATTATCTCGATGTGAATTCGCCCTCCGGGGTCAGATCGGGCCTCGCGACACCTCGGCTAGGCATGTCGATCCACAACTTCGGGATCGCCGCCGCCGTCACCAACTGCAGCATCGGCTCGAACCTGACGTTGCGCCATGGCGGAACCCGGAACGACTATCGGCGGATCAACGCCACGATGCCCTCAATCTGGCGCTACGCGCAGGTCGCCGGGATGCGGACCATCTACATCGATGCCCAGCGAACCGGTGGTGGGCTGCAGAACCTGATGTCAGCGGAGGAACGTCGACAGATCGATCGCTTCGTACAATTCGACGACGTAGCGGTCGTGAACCGCGACATGGCCGCCGCTGACCAAATCCTGTCGGCCCTTCGAAACGACACCGCCGACTTCGTATTGGTCAACAAGGTCGGTGCGCATTTCCCGGTGCACGACAAATATCCCGATGCCTTCCTGCAATACCGGCCAGCGCTTCCGCGCGGTAAATATGCCGACGTCGCCGACACGGGCGATCGTCTCGGCTTCGGCGGGAGCCCCGAAGACTGGGCCAAGTACAGAAACAGTTATCGAAACTCGCTACTTTGGTCGGTCGGCGCTTTCTTCGACCGGTTACTCGGCAGTGCCGATCTGCGGAACGCAACGATCGTCTACACGTCGGATCACGGTCAGGATCTGCACGAAAACGGCGGAACCGGAAACGACACGCACTGCAGCGCCAATCCTATCCCCGCCGAAGGCCAGGTGCCGCTCGTGGTGATCGATGGCGCGGCGAGGTCGACGCATTGGACGGCGGGACGCGCAGCCAACTTCGATCGGGTCAGCCACTACCAGATCTTTCCAACGCTCCTTGGCTTGATGGGGTACGGTCGTGACGAGGTCACTGAAATCTATGGTGCCGATCTGACGCGCAACGCTTTCGACGATTCGTCGTTCAACGCGCGGTTCAATGCTAGGCTTGGCCGCGAGCCGCGATGGGTGTCCGTACGCTGATCACAGCAGCGTCGGGAGTCGACCTCGGCCTAGTCTCGCGGGCTATCGCAGACGCGGAAAATCGACGCCGAGATGAGGGCTGTGTGGCTCCGGTGCGTATATGGCCAATCAACAGAGGAGCTCGACATGCGGAACGCAACGATACTTGCCGTCTTGGCACTGATCGCCACCCCGGCCGCCGCCCAGCAGGCGGCCCATCAGGGCATGAACCACTCGATGCAGCCAACCGCGGCCAACCCCTACGGACCGGCCGAGATGAAGATGCACGAACGGATGATGGGCGCGACCGGCGCCGACGCGTCGGAGACATGGGTGCGCAAAATGATCGAGCACCACCGTGGTGCCATCGACATGTCGCGGACCGCGATCGCAAGGGCCAGGGATCCGATGGTGAAGCGGATGGCGCAGAAGGGCGCGATGATGCAGGAAAAGGAAATTGGCGAATTGCAGGCCTGGCTCCGTCGTAACGGCAAGCGCGCCCAGTAAGGGTGCCGCCCGCCCGGACGACGTGACAAGGGATAGCAAGGAGGATCGAATGGTTCGGAAAACTCGCGGCCTCGTGGCGGCCTTAATGACCCTGGTTCCGTCGTCCGCGCTGCTTGCGGCTGACATCGCGGTGCACCGGGACCCCGGGTGCGGATGCTGCACCAAATGGGCCGAGCAGGTGAAGGCGCAGTTCGGTCGAAAGGTCCGCATTATCGATGACGCCAACAGACAGGTCTTCGCGCGTCAGCGCGGCGTGCCCGCGGATCTCGCCTCCTGCCACACGGCGGTGATCGACGGCATGTCCTTCGAAGGCCACGTCCCGATCGCCGACATGAAGCGAGCGCTGGCGCAGCGACCGAAGGGCGTATCCGGCTTGGCGGTTGCCGGAATGCCGTTGGGCTCGCCCGGGATGGAAATACCCGGGATCAAGTCTCAACGCTATGACGTTGTCGCATTCGGGCCGTCAGGGCGCCGGGTGTTCGCCCGCCACTAACCCTGAACGACGGGGGGCACGCGCCCCCCGTCTCCTGATGCTACTTATTGCCCATCTTGGACATGTCATGAGCGGCATGCGGATCCGAAGCGTCTCTGCCAGTCGCCTCCTTCTTCATGTCGTCGCAGCAGCACTTGCCGCCCTTGTCCTTGCAGCAGTCAGCATCGTCCTTGCAGCACGCCATGCCGGTGCAACACCCTGCAGCCGCGATGGCGACGCTCGGGATCGAGAGGGCGATCGCCACGGCGATGATCTTGAACTTGGTCATGTTATTGAACTCGAGTTGATGTCGTAGATCGGTCCAGCGCGATCACGATCGTGGAGGTGGCGGCGCCGGGCCGCCGGACAGGCCTGCCAGCGAGCGCGTCGCAGCAGCGGTGAGTTCGACCGGGTCGCTGAACTCGACCGGCCCCGCCGCAGGCAACCTGACCGGAAGCGTTATGCAGCCTGTCGCGCAGGAAGAAGCCGTCGAGTGCTTCGGCGCCGCGGGCGCCCCATGGCAGTCACCCATCGCCGTCTGGCCGGCCATGACCGGCGGGGCGGCAGACGCAGCGTCACACAGCGGACCTATGTGCACGAGCAGCATAAGCGCCAGCAGCGCGTAGGCCAGCGACCGCATCGAAGGTCGGGGGATGCTGCCGATCATCATCGAGCCAGGACTTACGACAGCACGGGCGGGCGCGCAATCCGAGCAGGACTGGTGGCGTCGGCGGTCTGCCGCCGCAGCGCGGCTTCCGGGTCATCGCTGACCAACGAATGCGTCTGCGTAAGCCGCCCCGAAACAATCACATCATCAGGAGAACCACCATGAGTTTCGATCCATCATCGGTCGACCTTTCAGATGTCGAGCCAGCACTTCAGGAGGAAGTGCTTCGGCGGATCACGATCATCGAGAACTTCATCCGCTCAAAGGGCGTGCAGGCCCGGAAGGATGCCGTGAAGGCCCTCGGGCTCGGCCCACACATGCTCTATCTGCTGACCAAGGCATGGCAGGCCCGCCACCGCGCCGAGGACATCACGCTACGCGCAACCAAGCGGGCGAAGCCCACGACGATGGACCCGGCGATCATCGAGATCATCCGGCGCGAGACCGACGTGCGGCCCAGCGCCCGCAAGACCGACATCTTCCAGCGCGTCTCCGCTGCGGCCGTCGCGGCCGGCCTCACGCCCCCGCGCTACCCGACCGTGAACCGATACGTGCGCGAGCGTCTGGCCGAACTCGGACCGGTGGATCTACCCGGCTTCGACCATGACATCATCGTCGACCTCATCGTCTGCGACATGCCCGTCGACGACGGCCGGGGCGGCAGGATCCGGCCGCAGCTCGTCGCGGCCATCGACGGACACAGGAAGGAACTGGTGGCGATGACCGGCACCACCGACGACGTGCACGCGGCCGACGTCGCACGCGCGCTGGCGGAAATCGTCGATGCGGCGGTCGTATCGGTTGCGCTTGGTGGCACGAACGCAGCGGGTGAGCCCGTTCAAGTGTCGGCGTCCATTCCGCACGGGGTCGGGCTGGACTGGGACATGCTGTCGGTGGCGCTGCGCCGGGCGGGCATTGAACTCAATCTACGGCCCATCGGCCTGAAGACCTGCGGACCGATGGCCAGCGCGCTGCTCGGCACCGCGATCGCGGGATACAAACTGCGGCCGAGGCTCGTGGGCAGCTCGCGGAGCAAGCGAACGGCGGGATACCCGCGCCTCACCCCGGCGCCGATGCCCGCCGCAATCCGATTCCTAAGGCATGCGGTCGTCCAGGACCGGCCCGCCGCTACCTCGCCGTTCCTCCCGCTCGGAAGGGACAGGCTTGACCGGCTCC
>NZ_LMLB01000001.1:1558756-1564038 GCF_001421785.1 Sphingomonas sp. Leaf33
CTGTCCGAGATCGTCGCCCTGGCAGGTAGTTAGGCGTCGATACACGTTAGGCCGTTCCCACCAGACACGGCTGATCTGATGCGTCGAGCGCCAAGGCGATGCCGCGGGCGGCAGCGCCGTCAGCACCGCAATCAACCCGCTTGGCGCGACCCCTAAGTCCCGTAATCCCGAATGGAGGCAAGAAATGGAAAACACGTCCGATCCGGGCGGCGCGTCGGCGCGCCCCGTGAAGATGCCGTTCGATCAGCGCGATCCGCGCGACCCCGATCCGGAACGCACCGATCTCACCGGCGTCGCTCCGCTGCGCCTCGCCGAGATCAGGCGACGCGTCGAGGTGGTCAAATCGTATCTGGCGATCGCAACACCCGATGATCACGCCCGCCGAACCCACGCGCTCGCGTTGGGCCTGAGCGTCAACCAGTTCCTGGCACTCGTACGGGCGTGGCGCGAGCACGGGCGTGCCGAGGCGATCTCGGGCGCCGGCGCGTCGCGCGGCACGCCGAGACCGACCGGGCCGCGCAACCTGCCGACCGAGTCGAAGAGCGCCGCACGGGAGGTGGTAGCGGGGCTCGGCGCCGACGTGTCGCACGTCGATGCGGTAGCGGCTGTCGAGGCGCGGTGTCATGCACTGGGGGTCAAGGCGCCCTCGCGAAGCACCGTCTGGAACATGATCATGGCGGCGCGGCGCGACGCGCGCGGCGTCGAAGGCGAAGATGGGCTGGTCGTGTCGCGCTGCCACGCGAAGCTGCCCGTCGAACGTCACGGCGCGGTGACGTTCCCGTCGCTGCTCCTCGTCGTCGACTCGGGCGACGGCTCCGTCCTCGCCGCGGCGATGGAGGACGACGACATGGCCGTGGGCATCGTCAGCGACGTAATTCGCGCCGAAAGTCGCGGACGCAGGGTCCTGATCGACATGGACATCGCCCGAAACTCGGACATCGGTGTACTGGCGGATGTCCGCTGTGTCAGGCCCAGTGCGGCACGCACGGCGACGGCGAAGGCGCTCGGCCGCGGCTTCGGGTCGATCGAGCTCATCTATCAGATCAGCCGAGCCGTCCGGCCGGAGAAAACCCTCAGGTCGCGCAAAGACCGGCCGCTGCAGCCGGGCGATGCGCGCGACGTCATCTTCGGGCAGCTGTCGGCCCACAACGCCGCGCGCGGTGCGCAGCCGCCGATCGTCAGCTGGCTGCGTTCCGCGACAGGAAGTCGAGCAGCCGCCTGAGGTCGTCGGGCGGCGGGTTGCCGGTCGCCTCCGTCAGACCGGCTATCCGGTCCGCATCGTATTCGTCGATCTCCACCGCAAGTCGCATCCGGTGATCGTCCGTCGTGCGCGCAGCGCGCGCCAACCCGCCTGTGTCGGGATCGCCCGTCGTGTGCTTCGGCATCAGCACCAGCGAACCGATGCGCAGTCCGGTCAACGATCGCAGGTAGCGGCCGAAGCGCTTCTCCCGCGTTGAGGGTTCCAGCGGAGCGGCTATCCCGGCGGCGGCCGCGGTCGCCCGTATACCCGCCCAGCACTCCACGTCCTGACCAGCGACCACTTCGACCCGCTCCATGCGATCGACCCAGGGCAAACCATCGAGGCGACCCGACTGAAGGCGGCGGATCGCGTCGCGTGCAGCCAGCGCGTAGCCGGTGCGGCTGTCGGCGATGTCGCCAAGCGCCGCGCCGAAGACGACCTGCGTGCCACGGTCCAGGATGACGAACGCCGTCAGGAGTGTGGTGTCGGAAGGCGTGAGGGTGCAGGCGCAGCAGTCGAGCCTCACCTCGCGACCGGCCTGGCTAAGCTGCTCGCGCCGACGCTTCTCCTGCTCGACGTACTGGCGCAGCGTGTTGTGCTTCGGGGCGTCCTTCAGGGCGCCGACGACCGCTTCGAGATCCAGCGCGAGCTTCCTGACGCTACCCTTCGGATCGGCCTCCACCACCGCGCCGACAGCCTTCCTGATCACGGCGTCGTGCTTGCCGACGCGCTTCTTCGGGGCGCCGGCGAAGGCGCCGAGCGAGACCAGGGACCGCGTCTCCCGCCACGCCTTGCCCATCTCGTACATGCGCGTGACGCTCTTGACGCCCGCATCGGCGGCCGCCTGGTTCACGTCGATGGCGCCATCCGAGGCGATCCACCTGTCCAGCGCCTTGATCCGCTGGATCGCCTTGGCCCGCTGATCGACCGACAGCGCCGCCCACATCGTCGCCTCCCGCTCGGGCAGCGGGTCGCCGAACCACGCCGTGGGCGAACTGGCCACAGCCGAACTGCTCTTGCGCTCCTTCGTCATGTCACCCACATACCGACCAGCAGCCCGATCTCCAAACTATTTTCGATCTCCAGACAAGTTTCGATTGACTTGTCGGTCCGCCAGGCCCACATGGCCAGCATCGAAAGTTGTCTGGAGACCTAGAATGGATGATGAGAAGACCCGCATCCGGGTCAGTCCGCTGCCCATCCGCCGCCCGGCCTGGCCGCCGCGCGTCAGAAGTCGTACGTCCACATGGCGGCCACGCCCGGCACCCGCCGCGGCCCCGCGGCGGACCTGACCGTGGGAATGCTCTCCAACGCGGTCACCCGCAGCCACGGCATCAGGCCGGCCTACAACCTCATCCCGTACCGCACGGATCCCGGGCAGCGTCCGTCGCCGCGCCGGCTCCGCCGGGTCGTCGACCAGTGGCTGCCGGTGGGCCATGCCAACTTGATCGCCAGGATCACGCTCTTCCAGCACGGCGGGCATGCCCGTCCCGTGATCACGCGCGGGGGCAAACACCTGCGGTTCCGCTTCACGTCCGTCGTGACGGGCACGACGCAGATCGGCGAGGGCTTCGGGGAGCGGATGCTCGCGCGCTACAACGAGGTCGCGACCCGCATCCACGACTACGAATGCCATCCCGGCGAGCTGGCGATCTCGCGCAACGGACGAATCCAGACCTATCGACCCGACGGCATCCGCGTCCTCGATGACGGAACCATCGAGCTGATCGAGGTCAAGCGGACGCCGGACGACCTGTCCGACGAGGAATACCGCGAGATACTCGGTGTCGTCGCCGAGGTCGCCCGGCTCTGCGGATGGACGTTCCGCATCCTCCACCTCCGCGACATCATGGGCCCCCCAGCGGCCAATCCGCGTCAGGTGACGCCTCGCGTCCGCAACGTCGACACCCTGTTCGACCGCCGCACCATGTATCTCACTCCCCAGGAGCAGAGGACCGCCGACCGCATCATCGGACGCGGCGATCCGATCGAATGGGGAGATCTGCGCGATCAACTCGCCCCGCGCGACGCTTTGCAGGGCGATGCCGTCATCGAGCGGCTCCTCGCGCGCGGAAGGCTGTCGACCGATCTCGACGTGCCGTTCCGGACCGACACGGCACTCGTCCCCGCGATCCCCTTCACCGGCCGGTCGGGGATCCGGCTGTGAGCGGGGCAGACGGCCAGGTGCCGAAGCCCATCGCCCCGTGGAACCTCGACGTCGAGCCCGGCGATCCGGTCGACATCTTCGACAACCGCTTCCTGTTCGAGCGGGTTGATCCGGACCACGCCGTGACGTTCCGGCCGCCCGCGGGCACCGATGCGGGCGACTTCATGATCGAGGGGCAGGACGGGCGGCCCCGCAAGCCCTTCGTCGCCGAAGTCGCGCTGCTGATGGGGGCGGGCGACCTCATCTGGCGCGAGAAGCCGCTGAGCACGGAGGCCCGCCGCTTCGCCCGCGCGCAGGAGCTCGACGCCAAGCAGGCCCGCGCCATCGACCCGCGATGCCAGTTCCGGACGGCGATCGTGCGCCGCTTCGACGCCAACCCCTGGAGCAAGTCGGACCGCAGCCTGAGGGCGTTCATCAAGCACGCGCTCGCCGACCCGACGATCGCGGCCATGCCGGGTGCGTGGGAGGCATGCCCGGCGACGTTGCGCACCTGGCTGAACGAGCGGGGAGAGGAAGGCAGTCGAAAGGAGCGGGATGGCATCTCGATGACGAACCGCATGCCGCGGATCCGCGGCATCGCACACCCGCTCGAGATCGTGTTCCACCACACCACCAGGGTCAACAGCGTGCGCGGCAGCGTCCAGATGAACCACGACATCTATGTCGCGGAGTTGGCGAAGATCAACGCTGGAGAGCCGCTGAACCGCACGATGTGGATCAACCCGGACGGCAGCGGGATCCAGGACGGGCGGCCCGCGGAGTACGCGGTGCCCCCCAAGCCCTACGTACCGATACCCTACCTCAAGTTCTGGCGCCTGGCCCGCGACCTGAAGACGGCGAAGTCGCATGGGCTCAAGCGGGGCCCGCAGGCCGAGGACCAGCGTTACGGCGGAGGTGGGTCGGGCGATCTCCCGACCCACCTCGGGGCGCTGTGCTGGATGGATAGCACGGAGGTGCCGAAGGCCTTCTTCGTCGACGATGACACCGGCATCCCGATCGGCCTCGCGACGATGACGCTGCTGACCGAGCACAGGTCCAGCGTCGTCGCAGGCCACGACCTGTGCGCCGGGGGCTGCTCATCCTCCGCCGTGATGCGCACGGTGCTTTCCGCCAACAAGCCGAAGGATGTGCCCGAGGACCTCCTCAAGATCGATCCCAACCTGACCTGGCTCCGGCTCAGGCCCGGAGTGATCCGCTTCGACAACGCCACCGAGACCCACGGGCGGACCGTCGAGGACAACCTCGGCGACGCCTACATCGGGACCGACTTCGTCGGGTCGAGGATGCCGCGCGACAAGAACGTCATGGAACGCGTCATGGGCACGTTCCAGGAACTGCTCTTCAAGCACATTCCCGACGCGAACTACGACATCGCCCGCATGCGCCTCTACGGTTTCAAGCCCGAGGACGGGCATGTGATCTGCTCGCTGCGCACCGGGCAGCGCCTGCTCGCCCGCGCCGTGATGACGCAGAACGTCACCCGCAGCCGTGGCCGCGGTCGCGACAGACGTCAGCCCGCGCTCGTCTGGAAGCAGTGTCTGGGACAGGGCAAGCTGAACGTCCTCAAGGACGCCGACGAGTTCGAACGGTCCATCGGCACGGTCAAGTTCATGACCATGAACAACTCTGGCATCGAGATGTTCAACCGGCGCTACACGCCCGGCGCCGTGGTGATGAAGAAGATCATCCAGGACTTCGAGCGCGCGCTCAAGCTGCAGAAGGGCGACAACGCCCCCACGCCGAAGACCAATTCGGACGACCGCAAGCGGCCCAAGTTCAAGGTCAAGATCCGCTTCGACGAGGATGACCTCGGCTACATCCGCGTCTGGAACCCGCACTGCGAGCCCAAGCGTTGGGAGGTGTTCGAGTGCACCG
>NZ_LMLB01000001.1:1564088-1614544 GCF_001421785.1 Sphingomonas sp. Leaf33
GGCGATGGATTACCTGACGCCCGAGGGCCAGGCCATCGTCCGCGCCCGCCTCTTCGAGGACATCGCGAACGTCGACTCGCAGGCCGCGGAGCGCGAGCGGCGAACGCTCGGCAAGGCGCTCCACGACCCGCGTACCCGCAAGGTCATGAACGGCTACGTCGAGCTCCGCGACGAGGAGATCGAGGAGTTCGGCGAGGCGCAGCCGGAAGAGCATGCGCCGGCCGCGCACGAGCTCGCCACGGGCGCGCGCAAGGACGCGCACATCGCGACGCCCCGGCCCAAGCCCAACCCGCCGAAGGAGCCCGTCACCACGCGCCGCGCAGGGGCGCCGAGCGTCACGGCCCGCGATCCGGCGGCTCCGCCGCCGCGCCACACGGCGCGCAGCAAGACCAGGAACGACGACCGCCGCGACGCGGGGGCGCACACCAAGTCGGCCAATGGGCCCGACCAGCGGGCGCCGACGCGCGTCCGCTCCAACCGCCTGAAATGGGGAGACCTGAAGTGACCACCAGCAATACGAAGATCAAGGACGACGGAAGCGCCGCCATCACGCGCCGGGCTCCCAACGCGCCCCGTCGCCAGTTCGGCAGCGGGAAGGCCAAGCGCGATCCCAGGAACGCAGGCGGCCCGGTCTCGGAAAGGGCGCGTGCCGGGAATTCCCGCCCGGTGGTCGCCGAACGGGCCAGCGACGTCATCGAGCGGGAAACGAACGCCGTCACCGCCGAGGCCGTGCGGTCGGAGCGCGCCGACGGGCTGGAGGTCGCGGCGAAATCCCGTGACGTCGCCGTGGCAGCCTCCACATCCGGTGATTGGACCGCCGGCGCCTCCGATGCGGGCGATCCCGTCGTCGACGCGTTGCTCCCGCAGCGCGACCTCGCCACTCCCGAGCCCGAGCCCCAGCAGACGCTTTCGCCGGAGATGCAGGACGCCTTCCGCGCGTTCCGCAAGAGCCAGCTGGCGCAGCGCTCGTCGCGCGTCGCGCTGGCCCTCTCCCAGCTCATGCGCATCCGACTGCCGTATCCCCGGCACATCGAGGCGATGGCCGAGATCGAGGAACTGCTGCTGCTGGGTCGCGAGATGCGCGGCGAGCAGCAGCTCGCCCTGAACGTGTTCAGCCGGACCGGCACCGGCAAGTCCACCGTCGCGACGCAGTTCAAGCTGATGCGCGCGCAGGACGATCCGCCCGGGGTCAGGTCGGTGCTCCACGCCCGGATGGGCACCAGCGGAACCGCGAGGGACCTCTACAGCTCGATCATGTCCGAGGTCGGTGACGGTTTCGCGAGCAGCGGCACGGAGCACACGCTCCGCCGGCGCGCCATGCGTGCGATGGAGGACAACGGCGTCGAGCTCCTGATCCTCGACGAGACCCAGCACAGCGGACAGAAGTCGGGCTTCAGCCGCGAAGTCACCGCCGAGCTGAAGATCATGCTGGACACCGGACGCGTGCCGATCGTCCTGCTCGGCACCGAGGCCGCGATCCCGATAGTCGGTTCGGACCGCGAGCTGTCCGGGCGAATGTTCTCGCCATGCCGCCTCGATCCGCTCGACATGGCCGACGACGACGACCTCGAGCTGTGGCTGGGCTTCCTGGGCGCCCTCGACGACCGCATGGTGTCGGACGGCATCGTCGCCTCGGGGGCGGGCCTCGCGGAGGAAGGCCTGGCGCTCGCGCTCGGCGAGGTCTGCGACGGCGTCATCGGCCAGCTCATGCGCGTGATGACGATGGCCCTGCGCAACGCCGTGCGAGAGCAGCGGGACGTCGTCACGACCGACGACATCTCCATCGCCGTGGACGAGTGGTCGATGGAGCACGGGTTCGCGCGCAGCAACCCGCTCCGGCGCCTCTGATCCGGCATGGACGGGACCGTCGACCGCCAGCGCACTCCGTTCGGTGCCTTCCTGCGCAACGTGGGCGACGACCTCGTCGCCGACCGCGGTCCGCGCGTCCCGTCCACCGCAACCGCGCGAGCCGAGTGGAGACGGCTCGACAAGCAGACGCCGCCAATGCCCGGCGAGTCGCTACGCGGTCTCGTCGCCCGGGCCTGCAAGCGCAACGACATCCCGAACAGCTGGGGCGTCCTGCAGCACCTCGGCCTCCTGCATCGCAACAGCGTGATCGTGTCCGAGCATCCGGGGATCGATCCCGCCGAGCTGGCCTACGCCCTAGGGGTTGCCGAGCACGAGGTCGTCCTCCGGCGATACGAGCCCACGGTACCTGGTCGCGTGTCCTTCCAGGGTCTGGAACTGAACGTCGGTCGGATCGAGAAACGTATCCGACGCTTCTCGCCAAGCGCGCTGGCCGACCCGGCCCAGCGCTTCCACCGCGCCGTCTGGGAGTTGAAGGACATCCCGTTCTGCTTCGTCGGCTGGGACATGCTGCAGGACAGATGCTTCTGCGAGGGGGACGGCATCGTCCAGGGCTGGACCCGAACGCTGAACGGGATCGAGGAATGCGACAAGTGCGGCGATCCGCTGCACAGGCTCGAGCCGTTCGCGGTACCGCCCGAGATCAGACCCGCCCTGTCGATCCTGCAGGCGATCGTCGATCCGCACGCCGAGCAGCGATCCTCGAAACCGTCCGATCTCCCACCCGCACTCCGTGACGCCGACCGGACGCAGCTCTACCGGCTCATCATCCGGCTCGCGCGGGCGCTCGACGCGGACGCCGAAGAGCAGCCGATCGAGGAACCGGCGAGAAGACTGAACGGTCTGCACCTCGCGTGCGAGGCGCTCGGCCGATGGCCGTCGGGATGGGAGAGCCTCCAATGGCACGATGCCACCACGAGACACGCGATCAGCGAACTCCGCCAGCAGTGGCGTACGCTGGCCCCGTCGGCATTCATCGTCGGAGCGGGGGACCCGGCCGTTCAGAGGCAGGCCTCGACCAACAAGCGCAAGACGATGCCGGCCGCGACCGACGCACCGACCGTGGTCGGCATCCGCCCGGCATACGAACTCGCCCGCCTCTCGCCGGAAGTGATGCTCGCCGTCTGGGAGAACGCCCTGGTGACACAGCACGTCCGGACACATGGTGACCGCAATCTGCCCGCGTTCGACATCGCGGAACTCGATGCGTTCGCCTCGGCATGGCACGACCGCGTCGAGCCCGACGCGCTGTCCTACCGACTAGGCATACCGTATTACGGCCTCGAGCAGATCGTCGCGATCGGCACGATCGTCGCCGATGGTCCGGCGCTCCCCGGTACGGGACACCATTTCAGATCGGCTACGATCAACGACTTCCTCACCCGGATCAGCGAGAACGCCGGCGCCGACCTCAGCGACCCCGTACCGCTCAAGCGGATCATGGAGTCGATCGGCGGGCGCGCAAAACCTTGGGGCCCGCTCGTCGACATGCTTCATCGGGCGGCCGTCGGGTACCAGCTGTCAGACGGTATCTGCCTCGTCGACAGCATTCGCATCGATCGGTGCGATGCCGATCGGGTTCGCTCCCTGGCCTTCGAACGCGATGATCATACCGATCTGTGCTTCCGCAGCAGCATGGTACAGCGGGATGCCCTCGAGATCCTCAACGTCGGGGTTGGCGGCAAGCGGCTTCTCGCGAAGCTGGAATACCAGGGGACCAACCCCCGGACCTATGCGACCGTCGACGTCGAGAAACGCGCTGCCGCGATCATGAGCATACCCGAACTCGCGGCGCGGCTGGGGATCAACTGGTCGTCCGCACATAAACGCGCGCGGCTAAGCGGCGCGAAGCAGATCATCCCGGGCGGCTGGGACCGGACCCGCCTGCTCGAACTTCGCTGACCGCACTTCGAATCAACCCTTCATCATCCCATGCAATGGCTGCGCCGGCGGTGATGTGAGCAGGCCGATCTGAAAACAGGCGCCAGGCGAGCAGATCGGGTGAAAACTCGCCGCACGCCGGTTTTGAAAATTCCTCGGCGGGCCATTAGGATGGCTGAGTGGGTCGATATGAAAACCGACACGGTTCGGGCGACCGTCGCACCGAACCGCCCACCCACGATCGACGACGATCAGGCCGGTTTGGCGCCAGGCGTTCCGCATTTGGCGAATTTTCCGGCGGCGGTCTTGCAGCGAACCGGCTTTGCGGCGGCCTTCTGCGGACATTTGACGAAGCGCTTCTGCGCATCGCGGCAGGGTCCGGCGGCATTGGCGACGCCGGTGGCGAACAGGGCCGAGGCGGCGAGGCAAAGGGCGATCTTGCGCATAACATCTCTCCGGTGCTGGCGATCAGCGGCGCCGACTAAACGTTCATTCCGGTTCGATCTCAAGTGAACCTTTTGTAACGTTGGTGACACCGTATGCGCGGTTAAGCGAAATCCGGCGCGGTGTTGCCCTGCGACCGCTTGGCGCGGGCGTGCACGCACGATAGAGCGAGCGGCGGGACAACAACTGTGTTGCGCGACTAAAACAGTTGTGCGATGTCGGGGACATGACGACGATGATGGCAAAGGGCACGGAGGCTGCGGCGCGCGCCGCGATGGTGGTGAGCCAGTTGCGCACCAGCGCGGTGAGCGACCCGCGCGTGGTGGCGGCGATGGCGGAGGTGCCGCGCGAGGCGTTCGTGGCGCCGCAGGCGGCCGAGCTCGCCTATCGCGACCGCCCGGTGCCGCTGGGCGCGGGCCGCGAACAGAACGCGCCGCTGGCGACCGGCCGGTTGCTGACCGCTGCGGATCTGTCGCCGACCGATACCGTCCTGCTGATCGGCGCCGGGCGCGGCTATACCGCGGCGGTGCTTTCAGGGCTGGTGGCGAAGGTCGTCGCGGTCGAGAGCGAGGCCGAACTGGCCGGTGCCGCGCGCTCTGCGCTTGCCGGTCGCGGCAGCGTGACCGTGGTCGAGGGGGCATTGTCGGCCGGTGCGCCCGATCACGGTCCCTACGACGTGCTGATCGTCGACGGCGCGGTCGAGCAGTTGCCCGACGCTCTTGTGGCGCAGGTGAAGACCGGCGGGCGCGTGCTGGCCGGACTGATCGACGGCGGTGTCGCTCGGCTGGCGAGCGGGGTGAAGTCGGACGGCTTCGCGCTGGTCCCCTTTGCCGACATCGATTGCGTGATCTTGCCGGGCTTCGCACGCCCGCGTGCCTTTCATTTTCCGGGATAATCGATGCGACGGTTTCTTCTGACGACCGCAGGCGCGGTGCTGGCGGTTGCCGGGGCGGGGGGCGCTTCGGCCGAGACGCTGCGCGAGGCGCTGATCCGCGCCTATCGCACCAACCCGACCATCACCGGCGCGCGCGCCGACTTGCGCGCGCAGGACGAGAATGTGCCGATCGCGCGCGCATCGGGCCTGCCGTCGTCGACGGCGCAAGGCAGCTTTACCGAGACGTTGCGCCAGACCGGCAACAACATCTTTGCCCCCGACCGGCAAATCAACGGGCAGGCGACGGTCAGCTATCCGATCATCGCGTTCGGCGCGGTCAAGAATTCGGTCCGCGCAGCCGAGACGCGGGTCGAGGCGGGCCGCGCGAACCTGCGCGGGACCGAGGCGAACCTGTTCACCGACGTGGTCGCGGCGTACATGGACGTGATCCGCGACGAAGCGGTGGTCGCGCTCAACCAGCAGAACGTCCGCGCGCTGAGCGTCAACTTCCAGGCCTCGCGCGACCGGTTCGAGGTCGGCGACCTGACCCGGACCGACGTCGCCCAGTCGGAAGCGCGCCGCGCGCTGGCCGAAGGGCAGTTGCGCCAGGCCGAGGCGCAGCTGATCGCCAGCCGCGAAAACTACATCCGGATCGTCGGTGCGCCCGCCGGGACGCTCGAATCGCCGCCCGCGCTGCCGAACCTGCCCGATACGACGGCGACCGCGGTCACGACCGCGCTTGCCGAAAACCCGCTGATCGAGGCGGCGGAAAAGGCGCGCGATGCCACGCGCTACGACACGCGCGTGGCCCGCACCGCCAAGCTGCCGCGGATCAGCGTGCAGGCCGGCGGCACCTATTACAACTTCCTCAATACGCTGGGTTCGTCGTCGCCCGTCGCGGCAGCGCCGCAGAGCGACTATGGCTTTACCGCCGGCATCGGGCTGACGCTGCCGCTCTACCAGGGCGGGCGTCCGGCGGCGCAGGTGCGCCAGTCGCAGGCGCGTGAAAGCCAGGCGATCGAGCAGGTCACCTCGACCGAACGCGGCGTCATCGCGCAGGTCCGCTCCGCGTACGCCAGCTGGCAGTCGGCGCAGCAGGTCATCGCCAGCAGCGAAGTCGCGGTCAACGCCAACCGGTTGAGCCTGGAGGGCGTACGCGCCGAAAACAGCGTTGGCACGCGCACGATCCTCGACATCCTGAACGCCGAACAGGAACTGCTCAATTCGCAGGTGACGTTGGTGACCGCGCGCCGCAACGCCTATGTCGCGGGCTTCGCCCTGCTGGCGGCGATGGGCCGGGCGGAGGCGAACGACCTGAACCTGACCGACATCGGTTCGCTGTACGATCCGGTCGCGAACTACGACCGCGTCCGTCGCAAGATCGGCGACTGGGGTTCGGACCCCGAGCCGCTGCCGGTCGCGACGCGCACGGTCGATACGCCCGCGCAGACGCCGATCGTCGGGCGCAATCCCGAACTCGAGGACCCCGCACTCGCGCGGCCGCCGGGCGCCGACCCCGCCGCGCTGAACCCCGGCACCCCGCCGCAAGGGGCGCCGGCGGGCCGTACCGGATCACAATCGGTTGACACCACCCCGGCCAATCCCTCAGGTACTCCGCGTTAACCACGTCTTGCGTCGGGGGCCTGTGGGCATGGGCGATGTCAGTAGCGAACCGACGATGGAGGAAATCCTGTCCTCCATCAAACGGGTGATCGAGGAAAGCGAGACGCCGGCGGGTAACAGCCGCGGTCGTCGTGTGGTACCGCGCCCGATCGTGGCGCAGGACGACATGATCGACGACGGCGACGGCGACGAAGTGCTGGAACTGTCGGAGCGTGCACCGTTTCCGGCTGCAGAGCCGCCGCTGCGGCGCGACACCATTCGTCCGATGCGGCCGCCGCCCGCAGTCGATCCGGCCTCGATCCACGGCGACCCTGCGCCGGCGCGGCCCGATGCGCTCGCGTCGCCCGACACGGTCGAGGCGAGCCGCAGCCCGCTGGAGGCGCTGTCGCGGCTGATCGTGAAGCCCGATGTCGCGGGCGCCGATACGCTGGAGGGGCTGGTCCGCGAAATGCTGCGGCCCATGCTGCGCGACTGGCTGGACAGCAACCTGCCGTCCATCGTCGAGACGATGGTGGCCAAGGAAATCGCTCGTATTTCAGGCCGCGGCCTCTAAGCGGGCAACCGCTGATGCCCCGATGAGTTAGGCCTGGATGTCCGTAGCGCCGTCACCGCCCGAAAAAGACCTGACGACCACGCATGGGCGGATGCCGCCGGCTCCGCTCCTCAGCGATCCGGCAACGCCGACGAAGGCGTCGTCGCACAACATCTTCTTCGCCGCGGTCGAAACGACGCGGATGCCGATGATCGTCACCGACCCGAACCAGCCCGACAACCCGATCGTCTTTTGCAACAACGCGTTTTCGCGGATGACGGGCTATAATCTCGACGAGATCATCGGGCGCAACTGCCGGTTTCTGCAGGGGCCGGAGACGAATTACGACGCGATCGACCAGGTCCGCGAGGCGGTCCGCACGCGCGAGGAAGTCGCGGTCGAGGTCCTGAACTATCGCAAGAACGGATCGACGTTCTGGAACGCGCTGTTCGTGTCGCCGGTGTTCGGCGAGGATGGCCAGCTTCTTTATTTCTTCGGCAGCCAGCTCGACATCTCGCGCCGCAAGGAGGCCGAGGAAGCGCTGCACCAGGCGCAGAAGATGGAAGCGGTCGGCAAGCTGACCGGCGGCATCGCGCACGACTTCAACAACCTGCTTCAGGTCGTGCTCGGCTATGTCGACATGCTGGAGGCGCGGATCGACGCCAGTGACCGCGCCTCGCGCCGCGCGGTCGAGGCGATCGGCATGGCGGCCAACCGTGGCGCGACGCTGACGCAGCAGTTGCTCGCCTTTGCCCGCAAGCAGGAACTGCGCGACCGGTTGCTCAATCTCAACACGCTCATCACCGATTTCGGGACGATCGTCGAACGCAGCGTCGGCGACGGCGTGCGCGTCCGCCGGGTGTTCCAGGACGAGCTGTGGAATTGCCGCGTCGATCCGGTGCAGGCGGAAATGGCATTACTCAACCTGCTGTCGAACGCACGCGATGCCGTCGAGGGCAAGGGCGACGTGGTGATCGAGACCGACAATGTCGTCTCGCCGGCAGACCATCCGCTGGCGCCGGGGCTGGAGCCGGGCGAATATGTCCGCGTCGCGGTGACCGATGACGGCAAGGGCTTCGACGTGGCGCAGATCGATCGCGTCTTCGACCCGTTCTTTTCGACCAAGGACGTCGGCAAGGGCACCGGGCTCGGCCTGTCGATGGTCTATGGCTTCGTCCGCCAGTCGGGCGGGGCGGTGCTGGCGGAGAATGTCGAGGGCAAGGGCGCGCGCGTGGCGATGTTCTTCCCGCGCGCGCGGGGCATGGTCGAGCCCGAGAAGTTGCAGGCCAGCCAGACTCGCGGGCACGGCGAGCGCATCCTGATGGTCGAGGACCAGGAAGAGATCGCCCAGCTCGGCCGCGCGATCCTGGAGGATCTGGGATACGACGTCGTGCAGTGCCCGAGCGCCAGCAAGGCGATCGACCTGCTCGACACCGACAGCGATTTCCGCCTGATCTTTACCGACATCGTGATGCCCGGCGGGATCAACGGCGTCGAACTGGCCAAGGAAGTGCGCCGCCGCTTCCCCGCGATGCCGATCCTGCTGACGACCGGCTATTCCGACCGCGCGCTGGATGCCGAAAGCTCGTCGTTCGACCTCGTGCGCAAGCCCTATCGCCGGGCCGAACTGGCGCAGCGCATCCGCACGTTGCTGGAGGGGCCGAACGGGGTTGTCTGACGCGGCGGCTGGGGTAACCTGCGCGCCATGAAGCACATCCTGCTCGCAGCGACCGCGCTGCTCTCCGCCGCTGCCGTGTCCACTCCGGCGACCGCCCGCCAGATCACCATCGACGACGTGACGATGCTGTCGCGGGTATCGACGCCGGCCGTGTCGTCGGACGGGCGCTGGCTGGTCTGGCAACAGCGCGAGACGGACCTGGCCGCGAACCGCGGCCGGTTCGACCTGTGGCGGGTCGACCTGACCCGCAAGGGTGCAGCGCCCGAAAAGCTGGTCGCGGAGGCGGACGTCAACGAAACCGGCCCGCAGATCGTCGGCGACACCGTCTATTTCCAGTCGGACAAGGGCGGCGACGACGCGGTGTGGGCGATTCCCCTCACCGGAGGCGCGGCGCGCAAGCTGACCGGTTTCCAGGGCGGCTTCGGCGGGTTCAAGGTCGCACCGACCGGGGACAAGATCCTGATCTGGGCGGACCGCAAGCCCGGTGCGCCGACGCTGGCCCCGGCGATGGAGAAGAAGGACGCCAACGCCGGGTCGGCGCGCACGTACGACCAGCTGTTCGTCCGCCACTGGGATACATGGGCGAACGGCGACCGCTCGCAACTGTTCGTACTGCCGCTGGGCGCAGACGGCGCACCGGGCGACGGCGTCGCGATCACCGGCCGTCTGATCGGCGACACGCCGTCGAAGCCGTTCGGCGGTGGTGAGGAAGTGGCGTGGAGCGCGGATGGCCGCACCATCTATTTCGCGCTGCGCGAGGCGGGGCGGATCGAATCGACCTCAACCAACCTCGATATCTTTTCAGTCCCCGCCGACGCTTCGGCCGCGCCGGTCAACCTGACGGACGCCAACGACGCGACCGACACGTTCCCGACCGTCTCGCCCGATGGTCGCTGGCTCGCCTGGGCGGCGATGGCGCGGCCGGGCTACGAGGCGGACAAGCTGACGCTGATGGTCCGCGACCTCCAGTCGGGCCAGGTGCGTGCGCTGACCGGCGGCTGGGATCGCTCGGTCGGCTCGATCGCGTGGACGCCCGACAGCAAGCGGTTGCTGATTACCGCCGAGGACACGCAGGAGAACCCGGTGTGGTCGGTCGATGCGACGAGCGGCAAGGTCGCGCGGCTGACGCAGGCGGGCAACGTCACCGCCGTCGTGCCGACCGCGAAGGGCTTCGTGTACGCAATGAATAGCCTGGTCGCGCCCGACGATTTCTATCGCGCGGAGGGCAAGCGCACGGTTCGCCTGACCAGCGTCAATGCGGCCAGGCTGAAGGACATTGACTGGCCGACCGTGACGCGGTTCAGCTTTGCCGGCGCGAACAACGATACCGTCTGGGGCTATGCGGTGAAGCCCGCGGGCAGCAGCGGCAAGGTACCGATCGCGTACATGGTCCATGGTGGCCCTCAGGGGTCGAGCAACAACAGCTGGTCGTATCGCTGGAACCCGGCGGTCTTCGCGGGCGCCGGCTACGGGCTGGTCGCGGTCGATTTCCACGGGTCGACCGGCTACGGCCAGGCCTTTACCGACGCCATCCGCAACAACTGGGGCGGCTGGCCGCTGGAGGACCTGCAAAAGGGCCTCGCCGCGGCGACCACGAAGTTCGGCTGGCTCGACGCCGACAACGCCTGTGCGCTCGGCGCGTCGTATGGCGGGTACATGATGAACTGGATCGCGGGTCAGTGGCCCGACCGGTTCAAGTGCCTGGTCCAGCATGACGGCGTCTTCGATGCGCGCGCGATGGCGTACGAGACCGAGGAGCTGTGGTTCGACGAGTGGGAGCATGGCGGCAAGGCGTATTTCGAGGACCCGGCGGCGTTCGAGCGCTGGAACCCGGTCAACCACGTCGCCAAGTGGCAGACCCCGATGCTGGTCGTCACCGGCGAGAAGGACTTCCGAATCCCCTATACCCAGGGCCTGGCGAGCTTCACCGCACTCCAGCGGCGTAACATCCCCTCGCGGCTGGTGGTGTTCCCGGACGAGAACCACTGGGTGCTCAAAGCGAAGAACTCGCGGCAGTGGTATGGCGAGGTGCTCGGCTGGCTCAACCGGTGGACGGGCAAGGCCGCGAAGTAAACGGCGGTTGTTTTTGACGGCTGCGGGCGGTTAAGGCCGCCCGTATGACCGAACTCGCAAAGACCTTCGATCCGACCGCCATTGAGGCGAAATGGTACGCGCATTGGGAGGGGAGCGGCCAGTTCCGCCCCGACCGCCCGCATGCCGAGCCCTGGACGATCGTCAATCCGCCGCCCAACGTCACGGGCAGCCTGCACATCGGCCACGCGCTCGACAACACGTTGCAGGACATCCTGGTCCGCCACGCGCGGTTGAAGGGCAAGGATGCGCTGTGGGTGGTCGGCACCGACCACGCCGGCATCGCGACGCAGATGGTCGTCGAGCGGCAGATGAACGCCGCGGGCGAAAAGCGCACCGACTTCACCCGCGACGAATTTATCGACCGCGTGTGGCAGTGGAAGGCGGAGAGCGGCGGCGAGATCACGTCGCAGCTGCGTCGCCTGGGCTGCTCGATGGACTGGGAGAACGAGCGGTTCACGATGGACCCCGGCTTCTCGAAGGCCGTGCTGAAGGTGTTCGTGGAGCTTCACCGCGAGGGGCTGCTGTACCGCGACAAGCGGCTGGTGAACTGGGACCCGGGCCTCGGCACCGCGATCAGCGACCTGGAGGTCGAGACGCGCGAAGTGAAGGGCAGCTTCTGGCGCCTGCGCTATCCGCTGGCCGACGGGTCGGGCCATATCGAGGTCGCGACGACCCGGCCCGAGACGATGCTGGCCGACATGGCGGTCGCGGTGCATCCCGACGACGCGCGCTACACCGCGCTGATCGGCAAGCAGGTTCGGCTGCCGATTACCGGGCGCCTTATCCCGATCGTCGCCGACGAACATGCCGATCCCGAACTGGGGTCGGGCGCGGTGAAGATCACGCCGGGCCACGACTTCAACGACTTCGAGGTCGGCAAGCGCGCCGGCATCGCCGCGCGCGACATGCTCAACATGCTCGATGCGAAGGCGCGCATCGTTCAGACCGCAGACGGGCTGATTCCGGACGCATTCCTGGGCCTGTCGACTGCCGAGGCGCGCAATGCAGTCGTCGCGCAGTTGAAGGATGAGGGCTTCCTGATCCCGCACGTCGACAAGGACGGCGAAGAGCATGACGCCGAGCCGCGGACGATCCAGACGCCGTATGGCGACAGGTCTGGCGTCGTGATTGAGCCGTGGCTGACCGACCAATGGTATGTCGACGCCGCGACGCTGGCCAAGCCGGCAATCGAGGCGGTGCGCGACGGACGCATCCAGATCGTGCCGAAGACGTGGGAGAAGACGTTTTTCAACTGGATGGAGAACATCCAGCCGTGGTGCGTGAGCCGACAGTTGTGGTGGGGGCATCAGATTCCGGCGTGGTTCGATTCGGACGGCACCGCTTACGTCGCCGAGACCGAGGAAGAGGCACAGGCGCAAGCCGGTGCGGGCGTCGCACTGATCCGCGATCCCGACGTGCTCGACACGTGGTTCTCCTCCGCGCTGTGGCCGTTCGCGACGATGGGCTGGCCGGATCAAAATCCTCCCCCTGCCGGGGAGGATTTGCCCGAATGGCAGCGCCGCTACCCCAACGACGTGCTCATTTCCGGCTTCGACATCCTGTTCTTCTGGGATGCGCGCATGATGATGCAGGGGATGCATTTCCTGAAGGATGTGCCGTTCCGCACGCTGTACCTCCATGGCCTGGTTCGCGCCGCCGATGGCGCCAAGATGTCGAAGTCGAAGGGCAATGTCGTCAATCCGCTGGGGCTGATCGACCAATACGGTGCCGACGCGCTGCGCTTCTTCATGGCGGCGATGGAGAGCCAGGGCCGCGACATCAAGATGGATGAGAAGCGGGTCGAGGGGTATCGCAACTTCGCGACGAAGCTGTGGAACGCCAGCCGCTTCTGCCAGTCGAACGGCATCGGCGCATCAGCGACGCTCGAGCCACCGGTGGCGACGCTGGCGGTCAACAAATGGATCGTCGCGGAGACGGTGCAGGCGATCCAGGCGGTCGATCTGGCGCTGGCCGACTATCGCTTCGATGGGGCGGCGGATGCGATCTACCAGTTCGTCTGGAGCCGGTTCTGTGACTGGTACCTCGAACTCATAAAGCCGGTGCTGCAAGGCGACGGCGTCGCGGGCGCGGACGAGACTCGCGCCGTCGCGGGCTGGGTGCTCGATCAGATTCTGGTGCTGCTCCACCCGTTCATGCCCTTCATCACCGAAGAACTGTGGCACGCGCTTGCCGGTCCCGCCCACCCCCGTGAACACGACCTGATCGTCGCCAGATGGCCGATGGCGGACGCGCGCGCGCTCGATCCTGAAGCCGCGGCGGAGATCGAATGGCTCATCCGGCTGGTCAGCGAAGTTCGTGCGGCGCGGACCGAACTCAACGTGCCGCCGGGCGCGCGCCTGCCGGTGTATGTCCGCGAGGCGTCGGTGACGACCGATGCGCGCCTGTCCGCCCAGGCAGCCGTCATCGCGCGGCTCGCCCGCATCGACCGGACGGAGGGCGCAGCGCCGGAGGGCGGGGCGCTGCAGATCGTCGTCGACGAAGCGACGTTCGTCCTGCCGCTGGGCGACGTCATCGACCTCGCGGCCGAACGCGCGCGGCTGACCAAGGCGATCGCTGCGGCGGAAAAGGAACGCGATGCGCTGGCCGGGCGTCTGGGCAATCCGAGTTTCGTCGAACGCGCGAAGCCCGAGGCGGTCGAAAAAGCCAAGGCGGATCATGCCGAGAAATCGGCGGAGGCCGAGCGATTGACGGCGGCGCTCGGGCGTCTGGGCTGAACGAAAATCCTCCCCTGGAAGGGGAGGGCGACCATCCGCAGGATGGTGGAGGGGTGTCCCGCTATCGATGGGCTGACACCCCTCCGTCAGGCCTGCGGCCTGCCACCTCCCCTTGCAGGGGAGGATTGTCGAAGGGGCGTGTTGTGGCGGACGGCGAGGCAGTACCAGAACGTCCGCTCACCAGCGGAAGGGCCGGCAAGGGCCGCGACCTCACGTCCGGGCCGATCGCGGGCACGTTGCTCGCCTTTGCGTTGCCGACGCTCGGCAGCAACATCCTCCAGTCGCTGAACGGGTCGATCAACACGATCTGGGTCGGACATTTCCTGGGCGAAGCGGCGCTGGCGGCGACGTCGAACGCGAACATCATCATGTTCCTGATGTTCGGCGCCGTGTTCGGCTTCGGCATGGCGGCGACGATCCTGGTGGGCCAGGCGATCGGCCGCGGCGATATCGATGCGGCGCGCCGCGCGTTCGGGACGGCGGTCGGGCTGGTGCTGGGCGGGGCGGTCGTCATCGCGGCGCTCGGCTGGATTTTTGCGCCCCAGATCCTGACGTTGCTGGCGACGCCGGGCGATGCCTTTCCGCTGGCGCTCGCCTATCTGCGCGTCATCTTTCTCAGTCTGCCGGCCTCGATGCTGAGCGTGCTGGTGATGATGGGGCTGCGAGGCACGGGCGACTCGACGACGCCCTTCTGGTTCATGGCGCTGAGCGTCGTCATCGACGCAGGCCTCAACCCGTTCCTGATCGCCGGGATCGGTCCGTTCCCGCAGATGGGGATCGCCGGGTCGGCGACCGCGACGCTGATCGCCAATCACATCTCGCTCGGCTGCCTGATCCTCTTCATCTACGCCCGCGACCTGCCGCTGCGGTTGCGCGGGAGCGAGCTCGGCTATCTGAAACCCCATGGACCGCTGGTGCGGACGATCACGACCAAGGGGCTGCCGATCGGTGCGCAGATGCTGGTCATCTCGTCGGCCGGCCTCGCCATGGCGGGGCTCGTCAACCGGCAGGGCGTCGAGACCGTCGCGGCCTACGGCGTCGCGCAGCAGCTCTGGACCTACATCCAGATGCCGGCGCTGGCGATCGGCGCGGCGGTGAGCGCGATGGCGGCGCAGAATATCGGCGCGGGGCGGTGGGACCGGGTCGACCGGATCACGCGGGCGGGCCTCCTCACCAACCTCGCCCTGACCGGCGTCATGGTGGCGGCGACAACCGTGTTCGACCGTACGGTGCTGGGTCTCTTTCTCGCGGAAGGCAGCCCGTCGATGCCGATCGCGCAGCACATCCAGCTGGTCGCGGCGTGGGGTTTCATCCTGTTCGGCGCCACGATGGTGCTGTTCTCGACCGTCCGCGCGAACGGCGCGGTCGTCGCGCCGCTCGTGATGCTGTTCGTGTCGATGTATCCGGTGCGGCTGGGTTTCGTCGCGGCCTTGCTGCCGGCATGGGGCGCCGATGCGCTGTGGTGGAGCTTTCCGGCGGGCTCGGTGGCGAACCTGATGATGGCAGCGGCCTATTATCGCTACGGCAACTGGCGGGGCGGGGCGCTGCTGGCGCCCGAGCCGGCGGAGTGCATGGAGCAGGCGCACGCCGGGGGTGAGCCGGCGGGGCGGGTGCATCCGACAGGATGAGACATCCTTCACACCGTTCGTGCTGAGCCTGTCGAAGCACTGCCTTTTCGTCGGGCCCGCGTTCCTGCTGCACGAAGAAGCTCAGCCCTTCGACGCGCTCAGGGCGAACGGGTTAAGTGTCAGGCCGGCACCATCACCTCGATGATCCCCGCCGCGACCTTGGCCGTCACCGGCGTCTTTGCCAGCACTTCGCCGTCGATCGATATGGGGCGCGGCTTGTCGCTGTCGATGCGCAGCGCCTGCCCGCGGAAGACGGTCACCTTCTCGCGCCGTTGCGGCAGGCGCAGGACGTTGGCGGCCCAATTGTAGAGCAGGCGGCTGCGCAGATGCCCGCGCACCACCTCCACGACGATCTCGCCGCTGTCGACCGCCGCATCCTCCATCAGTTCCTGCCCGCCGTGGAAGCGGCCATTGGCGATCCGGACCTCGACCGCGCGCATGACGCGGGGGTGACCGGTGCCGTCATCGACCGTGACCGGGAACGGGCGGAACTTGGCATATTGGACCGCCGCCCAGCTGAGATAGCCCAGGCGACCCAGCCACTTCTTCAGGTCGTGGGGCACGGTTTCGGCGATGCGCGGCGCAATGCCCATCGTGGCGGCATTGGCGAAATAATCGTCGTCGATCATGCCGAGGTCGATCCGCTTCGGGCGCCCCTCGCTCAGCACCCGCACCGCGGACGGGATATCGAACGGGATGCCGAGCGTGCGGCAGAAGCTGTTGGCGGTGCCGAGCGGCAGGACGCCCAGCACGACATTCTTCCCGACCAGCAGGTCGACGAGACCGCTGATCGTCCCGTCGCCGCCGCCGAAGATGACGAGTTCCGGCTTCTTGGCCAGGGCGCGCTCGACCGTCGCCTCCAGGTCCTTCGGGTCCTCGACGGCATGGGCGTCGACCGGGAAATCGACCGCGTCCAGCGCCTGGCACGCCTTCTGGAACAGCGCCTGGCCACGGCGGGACTTGGCGTTGACGATCAGGGCGGCGGAGGTGAATCGGGTCATGATGCGGTGCAACGCCCAGCAGCCGGTTTCGGGTGCGTAACGCTTGATGCGCTCCGGCCGATGGCGCAAGGCTGGCGGCCATGTCCCAATACCCCGCGCTTCGCCTGCGTCGTACCCGCGCCTCCGCCTGGAGCCGGCGGCTCCATGCCGAGACCGTCCTGACCCCGGCCGACCTGATCTGGCCGCTGTTCGTCAGCGAAGGCGCGGACGAGGAACCGATCGTCAGCCTGCCGGGCGTCTCGCGATGGTCGCTGGCCAAGATCGCCGAGCGCGCGAAGGAGGCAGCGGCCCTCGGCATCCCGTGCGTCGCGCTGTTCCCCAATACGCCGGCGCACCTGCGAACCGAGGCGGGCGAGGAAGCGTTCAACCCCGACAATCTGATGTGCCGCGCGATCCGCGCGATCAAGGATGCCGCACCCGACCTGGGCGTGCTGACCGACGTCGCGCTCGACCCGTACACCAGCCATGGCCATGACGGCCTGATCGATGCCGCGGGCTATGTCCTGAACGATGAAACCGCCGAAGTGCTCGTCCGCCAGGCGCTCGTGCAGGCCGACGCAGGGGCCGACATCGTCGCGCCGTCCGACATGATGGATGGTCGCGTCGGCATGATCCGCGACGGGCTGGAGGGTGCCGGTCACCGCAACGTCCAGATCATGGCCTATGCCGCAAAGTACGCGAGCGGCTTCTACGGGCCCTTCCGCGACGCGGTCGGCAGCCGCGGGCTGTTGAAGGGCGACAAGAAGACGTACCAGATGGATCCGGCCAACGCCGACGAGGCGATCCGCGAAGTTGCGCTCGACCTGGCCGAGGGCGCCGACAGCGTGATGGTGAAGCCCGGCCTGCCCTATCTCGACATCGTCGCGCGGGTGAAGGCTGAGTTCGGCGTGCCGGTGTTCGCGTACCAGGTGTCCGGCGAGTATGCGATGATCGAGGCGGCGGTCGCCGCCGGCGCCGCGGACCGCGACGCGGTGGTGCTGGAAACGCTGATGGCGTTCAAGCGCGCGGGGTGTTCGGGCGTGCTGACCTACCACGCACCTCTGGCCGCGCGGTTGCTGGGGGCGTGAGCGAGGCAAGCGAGGCGTCCACGCCGCGCGTCGCGCGGGCGCTGTTCGTCGCGACGATCCTCAGCGGATCGTTCCTGCTGTTCCTCGTCCAGCCGATGGTCGCGCGCATGGCGTTGCCGCGACTGGGGGGTGCACCGGCGGTGTGGAATTCCGCCATGCTCGTCTATCAGGCGCTGCTGCTGGGTGGCTACGCCTATGCGCACGGCCTGAGCAAGCTTCGCCCGCGGCAGAGTGCGGTCGTGCATCTGGCGGTGCTGGCGGTCGCCGCGCTGTGGCTGCCGATCGGGCTCTACGATTTCGACATGCCGGCCGATGCCGAGCCCGCGGTGTGGGTGCCGTGGCTGCTGGGCGCGTCGATCGGACCGCTGTTCTTCGCGGTCTCCGCGCAGGCGCCGCTGATGCAGCGCTGGTATGCGGTCGCCGCCCCGGGCCGCGATCCCTATGCGCTGTACGCCGCGTCCAACATCGGCAGTTTCGGCGGGCTGATCGCCTATCCGTTGCTGGTCGAACCGACGATGGCGCTCGACAGCCAGAGCCTGATGTGGAGCGCGGGCTATGTCGCGCTGTTCGTGCTGGTCGCCGCCTGCGCGTGGCGGCTGCCGCGTCGGGTGGCGGAGGATGCGCCGGTGGGTGAGGTCAGTCCGCCGGCCCGCATCCGGCGCGTGCTGCTGTGGATCGCGCTGGCGTTCGTCCCGTCGGGGCTGATGCTGGCGACATCGACCTTCCTGACGACCGACATCGTCGCGGTGCCGCTGCTGTGGGTGCTGCCGCTCGGGCTGTATCTGCTGAGCTTCTCGGTCGCGTTCGCGGTGCGGCGGGGCATCGCCGAGGTCATAACGCAGTTCTCGCCGATCACGATCCTGCTGTTCGGCGGCGTCATGATCGCCGGGCACCACGCGATGCCGTATCTCAACGCCGGCATCGCGTTGCTGCTGCTGTTCGTCGTGTCGGTCGCACTCCACACGCGGATGTACGACCTGCGGCCGGCACCCGACCGGCTGACCGGTTTCTACCTGGCGATGTCGGTCGGCGGTGCGCTGGGCGGCGTGTTTTCGGGGCTGGTCGCGCCGGTGGTGTTCGACTGGACCTACGAATATCCGCTGCTGGTGATCGCGGCCGGGTTGCTGGTGCCGCAACGCTACCTGTTGCCGCTGGCCGCGCGGCTGTGGTCGACCGATCGGCGAGGAATGACGGTGCGGGTAGCGGTCGTCGCGCTGGTCGTCGCGGGACTCGCGGTGCTCGCGATCCTGCGGGAGGCGGCGGGCGATTCGTCGGTCGAGAACATCGTCTATCTGATTCTCTGCGCGCTCGGCGTCCTGCTGGTCGGGCGGCGCGTGCCGTACATGATCGCGCTGGTCGGTGCGTTGCTGCTGTTCGGCGGCTGGCGGGCGCTGGAAGTGACGATGGATGGCCAGCACCGCACCCGCAGCTATTTCGGCGTGTACACGATCCGCAGCTACGACAACGAACGCACGCTGGCGCACGGCACGACGCTGCACGGCATCCAGCTGACCGGGTCACCCGAGCGCGAAAGATATCCGACGAGCTACTACGTTCAGGGCTCGGGCGTCGGCGTCGCGTTGCGCATGGCGCCGCAGTTATATGGGCCCAACGCGCGGATCGGTGCGGTCGGGCTCGGGACCGGGACGCTCGCCTGCTACGCCAGGGCCGGCCAGCGCTGGACGTTCTTCGAGATCGATCCGGCAGTCGTCGCCATCGCGCGCGATCCTTCCAAATTCTCGTTCCTGTCGCGCTGCCTGCCCGACGCGCGCATCGTCATCGGCGATGCGCGGATGCGGCTGGCGCAGCAGCCGAGCGGCTCGCTCGACATCCTGGTGCTCGACGCCTTTTCGTCCGACGCGATCCCGATGCACCTGATGACGCGCGAGGCGTTCGCGACCTATGGCCGGGTGCTGCGTCGGAACGGGCTGCTGCTCGTCCACACCTCCAACCGCTTCCTCCAGCTCGAACCGGTCGTCGCGGCGTCGGCGCGGGGATGGATGGGCGCGATGCTGCAATATCAGCCGCATGAGAGCGAAGGCGCGCAGGCGACGATGAGCGACTGGATCGTGCTGACACGCGAGCCCGGCACATTTGCGACCGTCATCAGCGACGGCAGCGCGTGGCGGCCGCTCTACCCGCGGCGCGACCTGGCGCCGTGGACCGACGACTATGCGACGATCCTTCCCGTGCTGCGCGAGTTTCGCTGACAGGTCAGGCGAGCAGCGCGCGGAGGCGATTCTCCTCGGTTACCTGGCGATCGACGACGCCCTGCGCGCGCGCGATCGCCGCGTCGAGCGCCGGGTAGGGGAGCAGACCCTTCGCGCCCCGGTCGATCGCCAGCGTCTCGATCTCGGTCAGCGCACCATCGGTCGCGGTGCGCAGCTGCTGGAGCTCGCCCAGTGCCTGTTGCGCATCCAGCCAGCGTTCCGACCCCTCGGCGGCACCGCGGCCGGCCGTGATCCGGCGCCCGAGCGTCGTCCTGCCCGCGTCGAACGCCGCGACCGCCCGGTCGAACGTCGCGACCCGCTCGCGGATTTGCCCATCGAGCGCAGGATCGGGGTTTACGGTTTCGTCGCGCACGATCGGCGTATCGGTGCGGGTTTCGATCGCCCGCGGCAGCAGCGATGGGGCGGTATCCGGCTGGCTTGCGCAAGCGGAAAGGGCGATCGGCAGCAGCAGCGAGCGATATTTCATGGCCGAAACCTAGGGATGCATTTTTCTGCAAGCAATGGGTTGCCAACCCCCGATTCGCCTCGTATCAGCGCCACTCCCAAGCGCCCGTAGCTCAGCTGGATAGAGCATCAGACTACGAATCTGAGGGTCGGACGTTCGAATCGTTCCGGGCGCGCCACACCCCCGCTGGACCAGCCGGTCCGGCGGGGGTTTGTGTTTCAAGCGACTGCCGCCCGTGACGATCATCCCGCTATCCGACGTTCCCGCGCCTGCGGTCGAATCGCTGCTCGATCGTGCGTTCGGTGCCGATCGGCATGGACGGACGGCCTATCGTCTGCGCGCAGGAACGGTGCCGATCGCCGCGCTGAGCTTCGCCATCCTTGACGGGGCGGACCTTGCCGGGACGATCCAGTGCTGGCCGGTGGAACTGTCCGGCGACGATGGTGCCGCCGTGCCGATGATCCTGGTCGGCCCGGTCGCGGTCGAGCCCGCCATCCAGCGCGGCGGGATCGGGCGGCAGCTGATGGCGCATATGCTTGCCGCGGCGGATGCCTCCGATATCGCCGGCGCGCGCGCGCTCATGCTAATCGGCGATCCGGAATATTACGGCCGTTTCTTTGGCTTCACCGCGGAGGCGACGGCCGCGTGGCGCCTGCCTGGGCGGTTCGAGCCGCGTCGCCTGCTCGCCCGCGGCGACGGCGTGCCGCACCACAGCGGCGCCGTCCGCGCGCGCGTCTGACGGGCTTTCGCAGCCGGGCGCATCTGCTATGCGCCGCACCGATAGACAGGCGATTCCGGGATGACGACCGCAGTGCATGACAGTCTGACGCTTCAGGTCCACGACCTGGAAGCCATGGTGCTGACCGGCATCTATTCCGAAGAAACGCATCTGGCGCAGCCGCTGCGCATCTCGCTCGACGTCGAGATGGATTGCCCGCCGCACTTCACGCCGGACACGCCGCTGTCGGCGTCCAAGAGTTACATGGACCTGCGCCACGCCGCGACCGAGGCGCTGCCGCAAGGCGTGCACTTCACGCTGATTGAGGGGGTCGCTGACCATATCGCCGAGACGCTGTTCCTGCAGGACCCGCGGGTGAAGCGGGTGCAGGTGAAGATCATCAAGCTGGCGATCGCCGAAGCCGGCGAATCGATCGGCATCACGCTCGTCCGGCATCGGCGCTGATCGTGCCGCTGGCACTCGTCACGGGCGGTGCGCGGCGATTGGGCGCGCGTATCGCCGCGCGACTGGCGGAAGGGGGCTATGATCTGGCGCTGCATTCGCGCAGCGGCGATGCGCCCGAAGACTGGCTGACGGCGCGGCTGGACGGGCGGCGGTGCGAGATGTTTGTCGCCGATCTGGACGATGCCGACGCGGTCACCGACCTGCCGCGCGCGGTTGCGATGCGGTTCGGTCGGCCGATCGACCTGCTGGTCAACTGCGCGTCGCGCTTCGCCGCGATGGAGGGTGCCGAGGGCGCCTATCACGGCGTGATCGACCATCTGCGGACCAACCTGGCCGCGCCGGTCGCACTGGCGGCGGCGGTGGCCGAGGCGCAAGCGGGGAGCGCGATCGTCAACATCCTCGACCAGCGCATCGCCAATCCGCCGGTCGACCAGTTGACCTATACGCTGTCGAAACAGGCACTGGCGGAAGCGACGCGGACCCTGGCGGTGGCGCTCGCCCCGCGGGCGCGTGTGAACGGCGTTGCGCCGGGGCTGGTGCTGCCGACAGAGGACTATGCGCCGGGGCAGGTCGAGCGGGTCGGGGCGCTGATGCCGCTCGGCCGCAACGCGCGGGCGGAGGAAGTCGCCGATGCCGTGTTCTGGCTGGCGCAGGCGCAGGCCGTGACGGGGCAGGTGATCTTCGTCGATGGCGGTGCGCATCTGAAGAGCTTCGAGCGCGACTTCGTGCATCTGGCGCGCGACTGACGCCAAGGGCCGGGTTCAGAGCGTCGCTTCGATCGCCCGCGCGGCGGCATCGGGATCTTCGGCCTGGGTGATCGGGCGGCCGACGACCAGGATTGACGCGCCGCCATCGAGCGCGGCGCGCGGCGTCACGACGCGCTTCTGGTCGCCCGCGATCCCGTTGGCCGGTCGGACGCCAGGCACGACGAAAAACCCCGATGGCCATGCCTTGTGCGCCGCCTTTACCTCTTCGCCCGAGCAGACGACGCCGTCGATCCCGGCCTCGCGTGCGAGTTCGGTCAGGCGAATGACCTGTTCGTGCGGATCGGCGGCGAGACCGATGGAGGTGAGATCGCTGCCGTCCAGGCTGGTCAGCACCGTCACCGCGACGACCTTCGTGCCCACCGGAGCCGCGGCCTTGGCATCCTCCAACATCGCGCGGCCGCCACTGGCGTGAACGGTCAGGATGGCGGGCTCCAGCGGACGCAGCGACTGGATCGCCTTTGCGACGGTATTGGGAATGTCGTGGAATTTCAGGTCGAGGAAGATCGGCAGGCCGATGTCGGCCATCTCGCGCACCCCGGCACGGCCGTTCGCCATGAAGAATTCCAGGCCCAGCTTCAGTCCGCCGACGTGATTGCGGACGCGCTGGGCGATCGCCTTGGCCCGGGCGAGATCGGGGGTGTCGAGTGCGACGTAGAGCCGCGAGCTCATGACAGCGGGCTCATCCCGGCAACCGGTGGCACGGGATCGCCGTCAGCCGCGGGGATCGCGCTCACCGGGGTCGTCGCAGGCGGCGTCGGCGTCGCGACGGCGACACGCAGGTCGGCAACCGTCCGTTCGCTGGTCGCGAGTCGCTGCGCCAGTCGCCAGCGGATCGCACGCTGCCACAGCCACGTCGGGACCAGGCCGAGCAGGAAACACGCCAGCATTAACAACGGCTTGTTGATGTCGACGAGCAGCCCGCCCCACAGGCGGATGTCGACACTCGTCCAGTTGTTGAAGGCGAAGGCCACCGCCAGACCGACGGTGAACACGATCAGCAACGTCTTGAGGAACTGCATGGGATGACCCTATGCACGGTTTTCAGATTTGACCAGTCCTACCCAATCTCGCGGCGCAACGCCTCGAACAGGCCGGGGATCGCGGTCAGGCGCTCTTCCTCCGCCGCCAGGATGGCCACGAACGCGTCGCGCTTGATCGCGGCGATGCGACCGGGCTTCAGCCGGGCGCTGGCAGGCAGGGTCGAGACGACGATGTCGATCAGCCGGTCGGCGCCGTGCAGCCGGCCCCACAGATAGTCGTTCTCTCGGTACGCGCGGCTGAAGAAGGCGCCGAAATTGTGGAACTGCGTGCCTTTCAGCGTCGCGGCCGCGCCGCCTTCGCGGATGGCGGTCGCGTCGTCGGGGGAGATGCGATCGACCCTTACGGGATCGAACTCGTCCAGCCCCTCGCCCTGCAACATCGGCAGCGTCGCGATGTCGTAGAAAGGGAAGCCGAGGTAGCCGAGCAGCAGCGGGCGGCGCAGATCGCGGGGCAGGGCGGTCAGGCCGACCGACAGGCGCTGGTCGGTGCGTTCGTCGATCGCGGGCAGGTCCATCGCGGCGTCCAGCGCAGCAAGCATGGCCGAGGGATCGGCCGAGATGCGGCGGACATCGGGGCGCAGCGCGGCAAAGGCATCGCTGCGTTCGAGGTCGAGATATTCCGCAAGCGAGGCATAGACCGCCTCGCGCACCGGGCCGAGCATGGCGTCGATGCCGACATCGTCCATCTCGGCCAGCCGTCGCGCCATCAGCCGCAACCGGCGGATGCGAAAGCCGAGGTCGAACTGGCGCAGGACGGTGACGATGGGCGACGTCGTCGAAAGCTCCGCGGCAGTGTCCATGGTGACACCGCGATCGGCAAAGGCTCGCTCGACCGCGGTGCGGATGCGCCGCGCGCCGTCGGGTCCGGTATCGCCGCCTGCGCGCGCCAGCGTCGCGACGGTGCCTGCGGTCACGTCGGCGAGCTTCAGCCGGGCATAGGCCGCATAGGTCAGCCCGGCGTCCTTTGCCGCGGCGACCTGCGCGCGGCGGCGCCAGGCGTTGAGCCGCGCAGGTGTCGGGTAGTCGAGCAGCAATGTGTAGCCGAACAGCTTGCTGACCGCGGTCTCGACGTCGCCGCGCAGGCCCGCGAGGATCGCACGCAACCGCTCGACCCGCGCGGTGCGGGCGTCGATCGCGTCGAGATTGTCGCGGATCGGTTGCTGGCGCGGCAGTTCGCTGACCGCGCCGATGATAGTCTGGAAGAAGCCGGGCGACGCGACCTTCGACAGCCCCAGGTTGAAGTCATAGCCGGGAACGGGGTCGATGTAGACGAAGCGGCGGTCGATCTGTCGCTTGGCCGGCCGGTCACGCAGCGCGTCGATCGCCGGGCGGAACGGCGCGTTGGCGAGGACCGATCCGTCGATCAGCACCGCGCTATCGACCGCGTTGACCGCGACGTGACGCGGCAGCACACGCTTGAGGAACGCCGCGCGCCCTGGCCAGCGCCGCTCGCGCTCCGCCAGCACCGCGTCGACCTCCGCGACTTTCAATGGCGGAAAGGCGCCGGGAAAGCTGGAGGTCGCGCGCGCGGCGAGCGCCAGTTCGGGCGCGTCGCCGAGCCGACCGTCGCCGTCGTCGGAGAAGGGGAAGACCAGCCGATGTTCGGTTTCGACCACTTCACTCGGCGAATTGAGCCGGAGCCGCTCGGGATGGCCGCGGAAATCGGTGACGGTGACGAACAGGTCGAGCGGTTGTCCCGGCGGCAGCAGGCGCCGACCGGCCGGACCCGCCGCCATGGCGTCGAGCGCATCGAGAAGCATATGCGTCAGCCGCGCGCCGCCGAACGGGGGTTCGAACCAGCGGGCGCGCACGAAATGCTGGAGCTTGCGCGACACCTCCTCGCGCGACCCGGGCTCGACCGTGCCCTCGATATGGTTCCGGTCGGCCACCATCCACGCCAGCGGTGTCGCCCAAATCTTGGAAAAGCGGTCGGGCGCGGCATCGGGGTCGAGCAGCGCCTCGATATCGGCATTCTCCAGCCACATCGTCGTCAACGGTTCCAGCGACTGGCCGGTCGCCAGCGCCTGCGCCAGGAATATGCCGTTGATGCCGCCCGCACTCGCGCCCGCGATGATGTCGGGCAGGATGCGCAGTCGGACGCCGGCTTGCTGCGCGATCTCCTCGAGCAGCGCGTGATAGACGCCTTCCGACCCGGTGCCGGGTGTCTCGCCGTCCTGGAAGTTGCGGCTCGCACACGCCAACCGCCAGATTTCCCCGGTGATGCCGTGCATGTACACGGCCAGGCTGACCCCGCCGTAGCAGATCAGCGCCAGCCGCAATTCCTTCTCGCGCATCGGCCCTCGGTCTCTCAGGCGAGGTCGAGCCGCGCCCAGATCGGAAGATGATCCGAAGCGGTGCGCGCGGCAAGACTGGCGTGGACGCCGCAGTCGACGATCCGCCAGTCGCGCGAGACGAGAATGCGGTCGAGCCGGGCGACCGGCCGGCGGGCGTGGAAGCTGGGGCCGGTTTCGGCACTGGTGAAATCGCGGCAGAAGTCCTTCAGGCACCCGGCGGCGCGGGTCCATTCGTTGAGGTCGCCCATCATCACCGTCGGATAGTGCACCGCAGATGCAGCGAGATGCGCCAGGATCGCGTGCGCCTGCCGCCGCCGCCACAGCCCCGACAGGTCGAGGTGCATCCCGACGACGCGTAAGGGCGTGCCGTTGACGCGGACATCCGCCATGACCGCACCGCGCGGCTCGAGCGTCGGCAGGTGGATCGGCTCGCAGTCGGAAACGACCGCGTCCTTGCGCACCAGCAGCGCGTTGCCGTGCCAGCCCATCGACTGGGTGCGGACGCCGACCGGCAGTGCCTTCCACGGACTGTGTTCGTCGAGCAGATGCGGGGAGATGACACCGGCGCGGGTACCGAAGCGGCGATCGGCCTCCTGCAGCGCGATGACGTCGGCGTCGATTTCGCGCAGGACCTCCAACACGCGCATGGGATCGCGGCGGCGATCGGTGCCTATCGCCTTGCGCATGTTATAGGACGCGACGGTGATCATGCGGGACGCAGCGGCCGTGGCGTCATCCGCCCTCGGGTGTCTGGAGCCGCGCTTCGGCGGCGGCAGCGGTAAGGCTGCGCGCGGTGCCGTCGGCAGCGTCAGGCGTCATCGCCACTGCGACCCCGTTCGGCCCGTCGAGCACGACTACACCGTCCTCGGCGACGGCATGACCGGGTTCATCCTCGGGGCGATGGCGATGATCGGTCATGACGCGGCTCCAGCACGAAATCCTTGCAACAGTGAACGGTTGATTGTGGCCGTTAGTTTCGTGGGAGCGGCAGCGTGATCGTCGCAGCCAAGCCGCCGCCGTCGCGATTGGTGAGGGTCAGCGTGCCGCCGATTTCCTGGACGATCGCGCGCGCAAGCGCGAGGCCCAGGCCGATCCCCCCGGTATCGCGGTTGCGCGATGTCTCGACGCGGATGAACGGTTCGAACACATGTGCCAGCCGGTCCTCCGGGATGCCGGGGCCGCGATCGAGCACGGCGATGCAGGCGCCGTCCGGACGCCGCTCGACGACGACTTCCGCGCTGCCGGCGTATTTGATCGCATTCTCGACCAGGTTGCGCACCGCGCGCCGCATCATCGCCGGTCGCACGCGCCAGGGCAGGCGGTCGGCATCGCGCGTCTCGACGTCGTGACCCAGGTCGCGGAAATCCTCCGCCACCGCGTCGACCAGCGCGGCGAGATCGACTTCCGACGGCGGCTCGCTCGACCGGCCGAGGCGTGCGAGCGACAGGATGTCCTCCAGCATCCGCGCCATCTCGTCGACGGTATCGGCCATGCGCTGGCGATCGTCGTCGTCCTCGACCGATTCGATGCGGACGCGCAGCGCGGCGAGCGGGGTACGCAGGTCATGGCCGATCGCGCCCAGCATCCGGTCCTTTTCATCGAGCATCGCGGTCACCCGCGTGCCGAGCGTGTTGTAGGCGGCGATGACCGCGCGGACATCGGCGGGCCCGCGTTCCTCGACTGGAGCGGTCGCCTCGCCGGGGCGAAAGGCGCGCGCGGCGGACGCCAGGTCGCGCAGCGGTCGCGACATCCGCCGCCCGATCCAGATGACCGGCAACAGGATCATGCCGTACAGGATCATCGTCTGGGTCAGCAGCGCGATCAGCAGGCGCGGGCCCGGCTGGGGCCAGGGCGCCCGCACCGCGACCCACCGCCCATCGGGCTGTTCGACTGCGATCATCATCTGGGCCGGACGATTGTAGTGGCGGGCGCCCTTCCATCCCGCGCGATCGGTGCCCTGGTCGCTCTGGTTGAGCTGTCCGGTATCGACACGGCGATAAGTGACCCCCTGCTCGGTCAACTGGCGGCGAACCTCGGCGGCTAGCTCGGGATCGCGTTTCACGACGACGGGCAGGATCGGATTTGCCGGAAACCGCCTGACGCGCCCCCGATCGGCCACCAGGTCGCGACCGCCCTCGACTTCGCGATCGAGCGCGTCGGCGATGCGGATCGCGGCCGGGCGGGCGGCCTGTAGGACCCGCGCCTTCGATCGTTCGTTCAGGATCAGGCCGAAATTGATCGCCTGCGCGACGAACAGCGCGAGCGCGATCAGGACGGCCATCTGGCTGGCGAGACTGCGTGGCCAGGGTCGCCACGCCTTCACAACCGCGTGACCTCGGCCGCAAGCGTGTAGCCGCCGCCCCACACGGTCTTGATCAACTGCGGGTTCTTTGCATCGGGCTCGATCTTCTTGCGCAGCCGGCTGACCTGATTGTCGATCGCGCGATCGAAAGCTGCGGCCTCGCGCCCCTGCGTCAGGTCGAGCAACTGGTCCCGCGTCAGGACCTGACGCGGGCGCGTAACCAGCGCGTGGAGCAGATTATACTCACCGGTCGACAGCGGCACTGCCACGCCTTCGCGATCGACCAGGTTGCGCTCGCCGGTCTTCAGCACCCAGCCGGCGAAGGCGAAGCTGCCGGTTTCGGGGGCGTGCTGGCGCGTGCCGCCAGCAGCGACGCGGCGCAGCACGACCTTGATCCGGGCGGCCAGCTCACGCGGGGAAAACGGCTTCACGACATAATCGTCGGCACCCATTTCCAGCCCGACGATGCGGTCGGTCTCCTCACTCTTGGCGGTCAGCAGGATGACGGGTGTCTCGCTCGTCGCGCGGATGTGGCGGCAGAGCGACAGGCCGTCCTCACCCGGCATCATGATGTCGAGCACGACGAGGTCGATCGCATACGCGTTGAGGCGCGCGCGCGCCGCCTCGGCATCGCCGACCTGCGTCACGCGAAAGCCCTGTTTCGTCAGATATTGCGCCAGCGGCTCGCGGATCGAGCGTTCGTCGTCGACGAGCAGCAGATGGGGCAGGTCGGGGGAGGCCATGGTCATGTCGGTAACCGCGTCGAGTGGGATTGACCACCGGCGGACCGGCACGCGTGGGAGGAGCCGCGTAGCCGATCCGGCGGTGGGCCAGTCAGGCGCCGGTTGGCGCTGCCGGCTGGGGCTGGGCGGGCGGCATCGCGCCGCGGCGCTGACCACCGCCGCGACCGCCGCGCATCGGCCCGGACTGCAATTCGGCGGCGTCGAGCACGCCGTCGCCGTTCACGTCGCTGCGGTCGAACCGCTCCTTCGACTGGGCGTCATATTCGGCGCGGGTCAGCGTTCCGTCGCCGTTGGTATCGGCGCGCATCCCGCGACCGCCGCCGGGCAGGCTGGCCATTTCCGTCGCATCGATCTTGCCGTCGCGGTTGGTGTCCATCTGCTCGAACCGGGTGCGACCGCCCGCGTCGAACTCGGCACGGGTCACGCGGCCATCGCCGTCACCGTCCATCCGCGCAAGCCCGCCGCCAGGGCCGCGCATTCCGCCACCAGGGCGCCCGGCCATCGGACCGTCGGGTCGTGGCGCGCCCATGTCCTGCGGCGCGGCGTACGGGGTCGCCATCGCGGCCGCGTCGCGTCGCGCCTTGGGCGGCTTGCCGGCGCGACGTTCCTCGGCGGTCAGCATCCCGTCGCGGTTCGCGTCCATGCGCGCGAAGCTCGCTTCGGCCCGCGCTATGAACTCGGCGCGGCTGACCTGGCCATCGCCGTTCGCATCGGCCTTCGCCGCCTTGGGTGCGGGTGCTGCGGGGGTAGCGGTCTGGGCATAGGCCAGGCCGCCCAAGGCGACCGAGCCGACCAGTGCGGCGGCGGTAAGGGACTTAAGCATGTGCGGTCACTCCGGTGAGGTGTCGGGGGGTGAGGTGTCGGGGCAGGCGGGCCCGCGGTGGTGCCTGTATCGTCGCGCCCGGTCGCAGATCTGTGTCCGGCGCGTGCGAAAGTGTCGCGAAGTGTCGCAGGATCAGGCAAAGATCGCGACCCCCTGCATCGCGTCGGCGACGGGCGTGCCATCTGCCGCCCACATCGTCATCCGCTGGCTGGAGTAACCGCCGACCACCCGGTCGGTGCGGCTTTCCATCAGCCACCAGCCGTCGTCGTTCGTCGGGCGGGGGACGAGCAGGTTGAGCTGCCACGTCAGCGAACTCATCGCCGCTTCCCCGCGGTGTAGCTGATAGGCAGCCGGGGGCAGTGCGTCGGCCACCGCGATCAGCGCGACCTCAGGATCGAGCCCATCGCGTTCCACCAGCCGTGCCCAGCGCCGCCATTCGCCCCGGGCGTCGGGGGTGCCGTGGTCGAGAAACTCGAAATTGTGCGTGAAATGGTCGGCCGGGCCGCGGTGGAGCCTTGCCCCGGCGGGCGGCGGCGCGAGGGTCGCCGTATCGCTCCGATCGAAAGCGATCGATGATTCCATCTCGCGCATAAAAACGAACGTCGCGCGGTATCCGACGCCGCCGTCTCCGGCGATGGAGACGTCGATATACGCGGCGTTGCGGCCGCGGCGCAGGCGGCGCGCGGTGATCGTCACTGTGTTCGCGAGCGGGCCGACGAAGGCGACGAGCGCGGAGCGCAGCGGCGGCAGGTCGGGCTCGCAGGCCTGGGCGGCGTGCAGCGCTAGCGCGGATGACAAGCCGCCGTACGCCGTGCGCCCCTGCAACCAGCCGGCGGGAATCTGCCCACGGAAACCGTCCTCGACGGGTTCCAGCGCGGCGAAGATGTCGGCGAGCGCGGTCATGCGGCAGGCTCCGTGTCGGGGGGTGTTGGCATATCGTACCGGATGCGGGAATCGATCATGATATTGCGGCGTATCGGACTCGGCAGCGAAATCCCACCGTCATCGTCGATCGACCCGCCGCAGCGTGCTTGACGCCGCGGACGCCATACCGCAGCTTCGAAATCAACGACAGGAGAGGACATGCGCCAGCGATTCCCGCTTCTCCGCGGAGCCCAGCGATGAGCGCGGGCGCGCCGCCGATCACCGCGCCGCTGGCGGACGGGCTGGCGCTGCGCCGCCGCACGCCGACGCTCGCGCTGCTGACCGCCGCCTATTTCTTTAGCTACATGGACCGCCAGATCCTGGCGATCCTGCAGGAGGACATCCGCGCCGAACTGCTGTTGTCGGACACGCAACTCGGGCTGCTCGCCGGGTTCGCCTTCGCGATCTTCTACGCGACGCTCGGCCTTCCGGTCGCGCGGCTGGCGGACCGTGGCAACCGCGTGAACATCATCGCGATCGCGCTGGCGATCTGGAGCGCGATGACCGCGGTCTGTGGCCTGGCACAGAATTTCGTCCAACTGCTGCTCGCCCGCATCGGCGTCGGGATCGGCGAGGCGGGGTCGAGCCCGCCCAGCCATTCGATCATCGCCGACCTGTACCCCGCCGACCAGCGTGCGGGTGCGATGGGCATCTATTCGCTGGGCGTCGTGCTGGGGTCGGCATTCGGGACGATGATCGGCGGGTTCGTCGCGCACCTGTATGGCTGGCGCGTCGCGATGTTCGCGGTGGGACTGCCGGGCATCGTCCTGGCAGTCGTCATCAAACTATTCGTGGTCGAGCCGCGCCGCGGGCTATCGGACGTGCAAATCGTCGCCGACCAGCAGGAGGCGCACGCGACGCCGGGCTTTGCCGCGGGGTTCCGGTCGCTGTTCGCCAACCGCGCCGCGGTCCACCTAGTGATGGGCGTCACGTTGACCTCGATGATCGGATACGGCCAGACCGCCTTCGGACCGAGCTTCCTCATCCGCTCGATCGGCCTCAGCAAGGTCGAGATCGCCTCGATCGTGGCGCCGATCGGCGCTGTGTGCGGGACGCTGTCGGCGGTCGGCGGCGGGTGGCTCGCCAACCGGGCGGCGAAGCGCTGGGGGCTGTACGCACAGAGCTGGCTCGTGCTGGCGATGAAGATCGTCGGCCTGCCGCTGTCTTTCCTGTTCTATCTCGCGACTGATGCGTGGGCGGCGGTGCCGCTCTACTGGCTGTCGCTGCTGCTGACGCAGAGCTATCTCGGGCCCACGTTCGCGCTGATCCAGGGGCTGGCGCCGCTGCGTCTGCGGGCCCTGTGGGCGGCGGTCACGTTGCTGGTCATCAACCTGATCGGGCTGGGGCTGGGGCCGACGCTGATCGGCGTGATCTCCGACCAGTTGAAGCCGTCGATGGGCGATGCGGAATCGCTGCGCTGGGCGATGCTGAGCTTTGCCGCGGTGACACCTTGGGCGCTGTTCCATTACTGGCGGGCAGGGGTCCTGCTGAAACGCGCGAGCGCCTGAGCGGCTAGCGTCAGGCGATCACCCGATCGTCGAACAGGCCGAACATCAGCGTCGACGCGTACATCGCGACGGCCCGCTCGCGCGGCATGGTGCTGGCCCATTTGCGCATATCGAACGCGGCGTTCTGGATCGCCATCAGCGCCTGACTGGCGACCAGCGGATCGACCGCGCGGATCGATCCTTCGGCGATTCCGTCGGAGATCATACCGGCAAAGCGCCGCGCGAGGCGGTTCGAGCGATCGATCATCGTCTGGCGATCGCGCGGCGGCAGGCCCGACAGGGCGGTGGTCCGGAGCAGCGGCCCGCGTTCGGAAAACTGGATGTCGAGCAGCGTCGCCATGACGTTTTCGAGCATCTGCCAATATGTGCCGCCTGCGCTGTGTGCGCTTGCCTGCGCCGCGGCGATGCGGTCAAAGCTGCGGCGGTAGCATTCGGTGACCAGCTCGTCCTTGGCGTCGAGGTGGTGATAGAAGCTGCCCTTGGTGACGTTCAACTCGCTAGCGATTTTCTGCACCGACGCGCCGCGATAGCCGAGTTCGTTGATGAGGCGGGTGGCGGCGGTAAGGAACGCGGCGCGGCCGGGTTCCTGGTCACTGTCGTCCACCTCCAGCAGGTGGGGCGTCCAGCGTGCGGCCCTGCCGGCCAGGCCGTGTCGAAAAACGTCCATCAGGCGCGATTCGACGCGGTCGTATTCGTCGACGTCGTACCGCGTCAGCCAGATCGACAGCCAGAAGGTGTTTTCAAGCAGCACGTGGGCGCGGGCACCGTTCAGGTCCTTGGCGGTGCGGTCGGTGGGCTCGCCCCACAGCGCGCGCGTGTTGCGGAACACCCGCTGCCAGCCTGTCAGCAGCTTGCCCTTGATCGGCTCGTCCATCGCGCGCAGGTCAGACAGGATCGCAAACGCGGTTTCCTCGCCCCGCGCGATCCGGCCCATCCGCTGGAAATTGATCGCGAGATAGCGCGCGACACGCCGCTCCGGCGTCGGCTCTTCCATCGCGTCGTCCAGCATCGCGCCCAACTGGTCGATGGTATGTTCGAAGCACGCCGACGCCAGGTCTTCCTTGCGGCGGAAATAATAGGTGACGCTGGTGGTGTTCAGCCCGACGCGCGCCGCGACATCGGCAAAGGTCATGCCCTTGGCGCTCTGGTCGTTGATCGCTTCGGCGGCCGCGGCCAGGATCGCGTCGCGCTTGGCCTGGAACCGCTTGGTCCCCCTTTCTCTGGTCACGGTCGCCGTCATCTTGTCAGCGAGGATAGCATCGTCGCGTGAAACGCCTAGAGGCTTTTTGCACAAGCCGGTACGCGCGACCGCAGGCGATAAAAATCGGATGAGCGGGGTTTACCGAAAAACGGGTACGCCCTACCCTCGGCGGCGAACGACGATCTCGAGGAGAGAGGCCCGTGGACTTCACGCTGAGCGAGCGCGAGACGTACTGGCGCGACCGGGTGCGCGCCTTCATCGACCGCGAGATCGCCCCGCGCGACGCCGAATACCACCGCCAGTGTGCGACGGGCGAGCGCTGGAAGGTGCTGCCGGTGATCGAGGAGGTCAAGGCCCTGGCCAAGGCGGCCGGGCTGTGGAATTTCTTCATGCCGCCCAATTCGGGCCAGGCGCATGTCGACGACAGCTTCGTGTTCGAGGGCGAACAGCTGACCAACCTCGAATACGCGTTGTGCGCCGAGGAGATGGGGCGGATCGTCTGGGCGAGCGAATGTTTCAACTGCTCGGCGCCCGACACCGGCAACATGGAAGTGTTCCACCGCTATGGCACGCGCGAGCAGAAGGACCGGTGGCTGAAACCGCTGATGGAAGGCGAGGTCCGCTCCGTCTTCCTGATGACCGAGCCCGCGGTCGCCTCGTCCGATGCGACCAACATCGAGACGTCCATCGTCCGCGACGGCGACGACTATGTCATCAACGGCCGCAAATGGTGGTCGTCGGGCGTCGGGGACCCGCGCTGCAAGGTCGCGATCCTGATGGGCAAGACCGACACATCGGCGAAGCGCCATGCCCAGCAGTCGATGATCCTGGTGCCGATGGACGCACCCGGCGTGCGGATCGAGCGGATGCTGTCGGTCTATGGCTATGACCACGCGCCGCACGGCCACGGCGAGGTCGTGCTGGAGAACGTCCGCGTGCCGGCCGAGAATATCCTGCTGGGCGAAGGGCGCGGGTTCGAGATCGCGCAAGGGCGCCTCGGGCCGGGCCGCATCCACCACTGCATGCGCACGATCGGCGTGGCGGAGTCTGCGATCGAGGCGATGGCCAAGCGGCTGCTGTCGCGCGTCGCGTTCGGCAAGCGGATCGCCGACCAGAGCGTCTGGGAACAGCGTATCGCGCGCGCCCGCATCGACATCGAGATGACGCGCCTGCTGTGCCTGAAGGCGGCCGACATGATGGACAAGGCGGGCAACAAGTCCGCCCAGCTCGAAATCGCGATGGTCAAGGTCCAGGCGCCCACGATGGCGCTGAAGATCCTCGACGACGCCGTGCAGGCACACGGCGGTGCCGGTGTGTCAGGCGATTTCCATCTGGCGCACGACTGGGCGAACGTCCGGACGTTGCGCTTCGCCGACGGCCCGGACGAGGTCCACAACCGCGCCATCGCGCGCAACGAGTTCGGCAAATGGGGTGGGGCGGCCTCGTGACGCCGGCCGAGGCCCCGCAGACTACCGCGGTCGCCGACAGGGACCGGCTCGACGAGCCGGCGCTGACCGCGTGGATGGCGGCGAATGTCGCCGATTTCGGCGGGCCGCTGACGTATCGGAAATTCTCCGGCGGCCAGTCGAATCCGACCTATCTGATCGAGGACGCCAATGGCGCGCGCTATGTGCTGCGGCGCAAGCCGTTCGGGTCGTTGCTCCCCTCGGCCCATGCGGTCGATCGCGAATACCGCCTGATCGCGGGGCTGCATCCCACCGGCTTTCCGGTCGCGAAGCCCCACGGCCTGTGCACCGACGAAAGCGTGATCGGCGCGCAATTCTACGTCATGGGGTTCGCCGACGGGCGCAATCTGTGGGACGGAACGCTGCCGGGCTATGCGCCGGCCGAGCGTACCGCGATCTACGAGGCGATGTGCGACACGCTCGCCGACCTGCATACGACGGATTACGTCGCGGCGGGCCTCGCCGATTACGGCAAGCCGGGTAATTATTTCGAGCGCCAGGTCTCACGGTGGACCAAGCAGTATCGCGCGTCCGAGACGGAGACGATGCCCGAGGTCGACCGGCTGATCGAATGGCTGCCCGCGACGCTGCCGCCGCAGACCGCGACCAGCATCGTCCACGGCGACTACCGCATCGACAACATGATCTTTGCGCCCGACGCCCCGCGCGTCATCGCGGTGCTCGACTGGGAGCTGTCGACGCTCGGCGACCCGCTGGCGGATTTCAGCTATTTCCTGATGAGCTGGGTCACCCAGCCCGAGGGGCGGTCGGGCGTCATGGGCCGGACCGGGCCGGCGACGGGCATCCCGACGATCGACGCGATGGTGGAGCGCTACTGCGCACGCACCGGCCGCGACGGCGTGCCCGACCTCAACTGGTATTTCGCCTACAACCTCTTCCGCCTGACCGGCATCGTCCAGGGGATCAAGAAGCGCATCGTCGACGGCACGGCATCCAGCGCGCAGGCGGAGGCATCGGCGGCGCAGGTGTACCGGCTGGCCGGCGCGGCGTGGGACTTCGCGAAGAAGGCGGGGGCGGCATAACAGCCGGCATTCCCGCGAAGGCGGGAATCCATCTCCCGCGCTATCCGCGCGGCGTGTCCGGGAGATGGACCCCCGCCTGCGCGGGGGTGACGTAGGTTTATAGGAGAGGGCAGTGCAACGCTTCGAAGGCAAGTCGATCATCGTGACCGGAGCGGGCTCGGGCATCGGGCGCGCCGCCGCCATCCAGTTCGCGCGCGAGGGCGGGCGAGTGATCTGCGCCGACCTGACCGAGGGCGCGGACGCGACGGCAGCGATGATCGGCGACGCTGCAACGCCGCTGCGGATCGATGCGGGGCGTGAGGAAGATGTCGTCAGCGCGGTCGATCTGGCTATGGAGCGGCACGGGCGGCTCGACGTAATGTTCGCCAATGCCGGGATTTCGGGCGGGCTCGCCAATATCTTCGACACCTCGGTCGAACTCATCACCGACGTGCTGCGCGTCAACGTGATCGGCCCGTTCCTGGCGCTGAAGCACGCAGCGCCCCACATGGTCGCCGGCGGCGGCGGGTCGATCATCCTGACCGCCAGCGTCGCTGGCCTGCGATCAGGCGCGGGCTCGCCCGCCTATTCGGCTTCGAAGGCGGGCGTCATCAACCTAGCACAGGTCGGCGCGCAGCAGTTGAGCGGATCGAACGTGCGGGTGAATGCGGTGTGCCCGGGCCTGACCGAGACGGGGATGACGCAATTCATCTTCGACAGCGCGCGCGCCGCGGGGAAGGGCGACCGGCTGGGTCAGCTCAATCCCTTGCGCCGCGGAGCCGAACCCGAGGAACTGGCCGAAGTCGTGACTTTCCTTGCCTCCGATGCGGCGAGCTATGTCAATGGCCAGGCGATCGTCGTCGATGGCGGACTGTCGTCGAGCCACCCGTTCAATCGACAGGACTACGGCAAGACCGCCGTGTAGCTGCGTCGTCTTGGCAATGTCATGGCTCCGGTGCAGGATGCCGCCATGCCGATCCTGACAATGCTCACCGTCGTCGCCACCGCGCATCCGCAAGTGCCGCCCGCACCGCCGATCCCGCCGGTCGTCAGCGGATCGACCCGCGCGATATTCGAATTTATGCCCGGCACGGCAACGTGCGACGGCGGGACGCCGGCACCGGTTGCCGTTGCGCGACCGATCCCGTCCGCCGGAGTCATGACGCCCGGTCAGGCGATCGCGCCGTATCGCTTTCGCTTCCGGATCGCCGACGATGGACGCGTGCTTGGTGTCGTGCCCGAAACGCGGGTCGGGTCGGGCCCCTATGTCCCGACCCCCGATCTGCAACCGGCGCTGGCCGCGTCGCGCTTTGCCACGGGGGCACCGCAAGCGCGATGCACGATCGAGTATGATGTTCAGGCCCGCCCGATCGCCGATGCCCCGGCCGAACTGGTCCGCCGGTATCTGACGCTGCCGCACGACGCAGCTTATTTCGAAGGCGAGATGCGGAAGCGCGCGCAGGATGCCGACGGTGATTGCTATGACGGGCGAGGCCTGGCGCCGCTGCTCCGCGCTTATCCCGATCTGGACGCGGTCCCGCAGGCGGCCGGGACCCTGTCGATGACGGTTGCCGGGTTCGACCTCGACCGCAACGGGAAGCCGGTCCGGGTGCGCACCGTGCAGAGCGACGGAAATGCCGCGCTGGACGCCGCGACGCGCCAGGCCGCTGCGAAATCGCGCTTCAAGACGGATCGTGCCCGAACCGGATGTGTGCTGCCGATGATGCGCCGCCAGCGCGACCCGCTGGAAGCGCCGGAGTCCCCATCGCTCGATGGCTTCCGCACCGCGGGCGATGGCTGCCCGCTGGAGGCGGCGCCCTGGGCGAACCTGCCGCGGATGACCTTTCCCGAACCGTTCCGCCGCCGCGGGATCGAGGGCTGGGCGATCATGCGCTACGATGTCGCGCCCTGGGGGCAGGTCGGCAACGTCAGCGTCATCGCCAGCGAACCGGCCGCCGCGTTCGGCGATCAGGCCCGCCAGATCCTGTCAAGCGCGCGCCGCGCGCCGTCGACCCGCGGGGCATCGGGCTGCGTCGAGCGGGTGCGCTTCAAGCTGCCGGAGGGCGACGAAGATATGCGGACCCCGCCACCGCCGCCGCCACCGCCGATCATCGACTGAGGCCGGCCGCGGGGGTTACTCGCGGACGCGGATCAGGCCTTCCTGCGCGGTGCTCGCGACCAAGCGGCCGTCGCGCGCGAAGATGCGCCCGCGGTTGAACCCGCGACCATGGCCCGACCACGGACTGTCGGTCGTGTACAGCAGCCAGTCGTCGGCGCGGAACGGTTCGTGCAGCCAGACCGCGTGATCCAGGCTGGCGGTCTGCATCTTGCCGCTCAGCCAGCTTTTGCCGTGCGGCATCATCGCGGTGCCGAGCAGCGCCATGTCGGACGCATAGCTCAGGATCGCGCGGTGGAGCGCCGGATCGTCGGGCAGCGGCGCGCTGGCGCGGAACCACGCGTGCCAGACCGGATCGGCAGGCTGCGGCCTGATGAGCGAGCGCGGCGTGACCGGGCGCATCTCGATCGGGCGCGCGCGCAGGAAGAACGGGCGCATCCGCTCCGGAATTTCCTCGATATGCTCGCGGCGCAGGTCGGTTTCCGATCGCAGGGCTTCGGGCGGCGGCACGTCGGGCATCGCGTCGCGGTGGTGCAGCCCGTCCTCGGCGCGCTGGAACGACGCCGCCATGTTCAGGATCGGCTGCCCCTTCTGCATCGCGATCACCCGCCGCGTCGCGAAACTGCCGCCGTCGAAGTCGCGCACGACGCGAAAGATGATCGGGAAATTCTCGTCGCCCGGCCGCATGAAATAGGCGTGGAGCGAATGCGCGGCCTTGTCCTCGACGCTGCGCTGCGCGGCCTGGAGCGCCTGCGCGATCACCTGCCCGCCAAACACGCGCCCGACCCCGCCCGGCTGGCGAGGCCCGCGGTACAGATCGGTGTCGATCGTCTCGACGTCCAGAAGGGTGACGAGCTGCGCGACGAGGTCTTCAGGCGTTTCGGCGCGGGGTGGGGGCGTGGTGTCGTCGGTCATCCTGCATCCTCCCCGATACGGGGAGGATCGTGATCGTCAATACCCGCCCGCCGTCGCCAGCGCATCGGCGTGAAAATTGGTATCGCCGAACATCTCGGCCAGAACGCGCGCGCGCTTCATGTAGAAGCCGATGTCATATTCGTCGGTCATGCCGATACCGCCGTGCATCTGGATGGCTTCCTGCACCGAGAGCGTCGTGGCGAGGCCGCTCATCGCTTTTGCGACCGACACCGCGTTCGCCGCGCGTTCGTCACCGGCGTCGAGCAGCTGCTGCGCCTTCAACGTCGCGGCGCGGGCGACCTCCATTTCGGAATAGAGGTGCGCGGCGCGGTGCTGGAGCGCCTGGAAGCTGCCGATGGTGACACCGAACTGCTTGCGTTCCTTGAGGTAGCCGACGGTCATGTCCATCGCGCCCGATCCGACGCCGATCATCTCGGCCGCGGCCCCGGTGCGCCCGGCGGCGAGCAGGCGCTTCAGATTGGCGGCACCGCCATCGACCTCGCCGATGACCGCGTCGGCATCGACCTCGACCCCGTCGAACTCCATTCGCGCGGCGATGCTGCTGTCCGCCAGCCGCTCGGGCGTGGTGGTCAGATTGGCGGCGTCGCGCGGGATGGCGAACAGGGTAATCCCGTCGTCTTCATCCGCGCTGCCGGCGGTGCGCGCCGCGACGATCAGCAGATCGGCGACATGGCCGTGCGTCACGAACTGCTTGGCGCCGGTCAGGCGGAAGCCGTTCCCGGCACGCTCGGCGCGCATCGCGACGGTGGCGCGGTGCTTGGGGCCTTCGTCGATCGCGAGCGCGGCGACCGTCTCGCCCGACAGGATGCCGGGGAAATGCTGCGCAGCGTGCGCGCTGCCCTTCAGCGCCTCGACCGCCGCGACCGCAGTCGTGAGGAACGGGGAGGGCGACAGGTTGCGGCCGATCTCCTCCAGCACCACGCCCGCCTCGACATGGCCGAGGCCCAGGCCGCCGTCGCCCTCCGGAATCAGGATGCCGGTGAAGCCCATTTCGGCGAACTGCTTCCACAGGTCGCGGCTGAAACCGGCGGAGTCGTTCGCATCCCGCAGCGCGCGCAAATGCGAGACGGGTGCGGCGTCGGCGACGAAGTCCTTTGCCGTATCGCGGAGCATCGTCTGTTCGTCGTTGAGGTACAGGGGCATTTCAAAGTCCTCGTATCCCCGCGCAGGCGGGGATCCAGAGCCCCGAGCGCAGCGTATGTGGCTCTAGGCTCCCGCCTGCGCGGGAGCACCGGATGTTAGGCGCCCGGCATTTCCAGGATGCGCTTGGCGATGATGTTGAGCTGGACTTCGCTGGTCCCGCCCTCGATCGAATTCGCCTTGGTGCGCAGCCACGCGCGCGGCTTGGCGCCCTTCGCCGAAGCCTCGCTTTCCCATTCGAGCGCGTCCGACCCGCCGCTCGCCATGATGAGTTCGTACCGCGCCTTGTTCAGCTCGGTGCCGTAGTATTTCATCATGCTCGGCTGGGCGGGGTGGGCCTGCCCCGCCTTCAGTTCGTCGATGAACTTCTCGCTCATCGCGCCGAACGCCTTGGCGCGCACTTCGAACATCGCCAGGCTCGCGCGCAGCAGCGGGTCGGCCAGCCGGCCCTGGTCGTCAAGTCCGATCGTCGCGATCGCGCCTTCGATCAGCGGGTTGCCGCCATGCGCCGCCAGACCCATGCCCGAAATCATCTCGCGTTCATGGCCCAGCAGATATTTCGCGACGTCCCAACCCTTGTTGAGCTCGCCGATCAGGTCCTTCTTCGGCACCTTCACATTGTCGAAGAAGGTCTCGCAGAACGGCGAATAGCCGCTGATCAACAGGATCGGCTTGGTCGACACGCCTTCGCTGGCCATGTCGAACAGCACGAAGCTGATGCCGCCCTGCTTGGTCGTCCTGTCGGTGCGGACCAGGCAGAAGATCCAGTCGGCCTTGTCGGCGTAGCTGGTCCAGACCTTCTGGCCGTTGACCAGGAAGTGGTCGCCCTTGTCCTCGGCGGAGGTCTGCAACCCGGCGAGGTCCGACCCCGCATTCGGTTCGGAATAGCCCTGGCACCAGCGGATTTCGCCGCGGGCGATCTTGGTCAGATGCTCCAGCTTCTGTTCGTGCGTGCCGTATTTCAGCAGCGCCGGCCCGAGCATTGAGATGCCGAAGCTCGACAAAGGATTGCGCGCCCGGATGCGCGCCATTTCCTCGCGCAGGATCTTGGTTTCCGCCGCGCTGAGCCCGCCGCCGCCATATTCCTTGGGCCAGTCGGGCACGGTCCAGCCGCGCGCGGCCATCCGGTCCATCCAGAGTTTCTGGTCCGGCGTCAGCATCGACTGATCGCGGCCGCCCCAGCAGGCGTCCTTGTCGGACCGCACCGGCTCGCGCATCGATGGCGGGCAGTTTTCCTCCAGCCAGGCGCGGGTTTCGGTGCGGAAGGTGTCGAGGTCGGTCATGGCATCCTCTCTTGCTCCTCCCCGAAACGGGGAGGGGGACCGCTCAGCGATAGCTGAGTGGTGGAGGGGGCGGGCCGCACCGGGGTCGCTCGCGGCGAACCCCCTCCACCATGCTGCGCATGGTCCCCCTCCCCGCGAGCGGGGAGGATTCTTAGTTTAGTTGAATCGCTCACCTTTTTCCGCCTTGTCGCGGAGCAGTTTGGCGACCGGGAAGCCGTGCTTTTCCAGGCCGGCGACGATCGTCTTCAGCCCGACCGTGTCCGCCCAGAACATCGGCCCGCCGCGGTACGGGGGCCAGCCATAGCCGTAGATCCACACGACATCGATGTCCGACGCCCGCTGTGCCTTGCCTTCCTCCAGAATCAGCGCGCCTTCGTTGACCATGGTGTACAGCGTCCGCTCGACGATTTCCTCGTCGGTGATCTCGTGCTGCGGCGTGCCGGTCTTCGTGCGGAAGTCCTCGATGATCTCGGCGACGCGGGGGGAATTCGACGGGCGACGCTTCTCGTCATAGTCGTAGAAGCCCGCGCTCTTCTTCTGGCCCCAGCGGCCTTCGGCGGCCAGCGCGTCGCGGATATTCTCGATGCGCGACGGGTCGCGGTGCCAGCCGATATCGACCCCGGCCAGGTCGCTCATCTGGAACGGGCCCATCGGCATCCCGAATTCGACATGAACGCGGTCGACCTGCTCGGGCGTCGCGCCTTCGTGTAGCATCTTCATCGCTTCCATTTGGCGCGGGATGAGCATCCGGTTGCCGATGAAACCGTAGCAGACGCCGGCCACGACGGCGACCTTGCGGATTTTCTTGGCCAGCGCCATCGCGGTTGCCAGCACGTCGTCTGCGGTCTTGTCGCCGCGCACGACCTCCAGCAGCTTCATGACGTTTGCCGGCGAGAAAAAGTGCAGGCCCAGCACATCCTGGGGCCGCTGCGTCGCGCTCGCGATCTCGTTGATGTCGAGATAGCTGGTGTTCGACGCGAGGATCGCGCCCGGCTTGCAGATGCCGTCGAGCTTGCCGAAGATGTCCTTCTTCACCCCCATTTCCTCATACACGGCCTCGATCACGAGGTCGCAGTCGGCGAGGTCTTCCATCTTCAGCGTCGGGGTCAGCAGGCCCATCGCCTGTTCGACCTGTTCGGGCTTCATCCGGCCCTTGGCGGCGGTCGCTTCGTAGTTTTTGCGGATGGTGCCGGTGCCGCGGTCGAGCGCGTCCTGCTGCATCTCGACGATCGTCACCGGGATGCCGGCCGACAGGAAATTCATGCTGATCCCGCCGCCCATCGTGCCGGCGCCGATGACGCCGACGCGCTTGATCGGACGGAGCTGGACGTCGTCGGCGACGCCATCGATCTTCGACGCCTTGCGCTCGGCGAAGAAGATATGGCGCTGCGCGGCAGACTGGACGCCCATGATGAGTTTCATGAAGCCGTTGCGTTCACGCTGCACGCCCTCGGGGTACGGCAGCGATGCGGTTTCCTCGATGACCGAGATGATTTCGGCGGGCGCGTCATAGCCGCGGAAGCGCTTGGCGTTGGTCTTGCGGAAGGCGTCGAACACGCCGGGCTCGACCGTGACCGGCTTCTCGCTGGCGCGAGGCAGGGGGCGGGCGTCGGCGATTTCGCGGGCATAGGCGACCGCGTCGGCCAGCAGGCTGTCTTCGCCCGCAAGCCGATCGACCAGGCCGGCGGCTTGTGCCTTCGATGCAGGAACGGGATCGCCCTTGGTTGCGAGCTCGAGCGCGAATTCGACGCCGGCCACACGCGGCAGGCGCTGCGTGCCGCCGGCGCCAGGGAGGATGCCCAGCTTCACTTCGGGCAGGCCGAGCTTCGCGGAAGGGACGGCGATGCGGTAATGGCAGGCGAGCGCGACTTCGCATCCGCCGCCGAGCGCCGTGCCGTGGATTGCGGCGACGATCGGCTTGTCCGATGCCTCGATGCTGTCGACCAGCGTGGGCAGGCCCGGCTCCTGCATCGGCTTGCCGAACTCGGTAATGTCGGCGCCGGCGAAGAACGTCTTGCCATCGCACGCGATGACCATCGCCTTCACGCCGTCGTCGGCAAGGCCTTCCTTGACCGCGCGGTCAAGGCCCTGGCGGACGGCGGCGCCCAGAGCGTTCACCGGCGGGTTATCCGAAGTGATGATGAGGACGTCGCCGTCCTTGCGGGTGGTGATCGGGTCGGTCATGCCAGTTCCTCTCTGTCGTCATCCCCGCGGAGGCGAGGATCCATCTCCGGCGCTGCCCACATGGCCAGTCCGGGAGATGGGCCCCCGCCTGCGCGGGGGCGAGGTTGATTATGTCAAAGCCGAATAAAGCAGCGTCTTGATCTCGCGCCGCACCGGATAGGTGCTGCTGGGGCTTAGTTGCGTCATGAAGATCATGATGATCCGTTCCACCGGGTCGACGAAGAAGGCGGTCGAGAACATGCCGCCCCAATAAAATTCGCCGACCGACCCGGGCACAAGTGTTGGCGGCACGTTGGTCGTCACGGCAAAGCCCAGGCCGAAGCCGACGCCGGCGTTGGTGCTTTCCGAAAACAGCGACCGGCTCATGCTGGCGAGGTCGCGGCCACCCGGCAGGTGGTTCATCGTCATGAGTTCGACCGACTTGCGCGACAGGATGCGCGCACCGTCCAGCGTGCCCGTGTTCAGCAGCATCCGGCAGAAGCGGTAATAGTCGAGTGACGTCGATACCAGCCCGCCGCCACCGGACACCAGCTTCGGCGCGTGGCACCAGGCGGAGTCCGCGCCGCGATCGTACATCACGCGGCCCTTGCCGGGGACGAAGGCGTAACAGTCCGGCAGACGGTCGATCTTGTCGGCGGGCACCATGAAGCCCGTATCGTCCATGCCGAGCGGGGCGAAGATCCGCTCCCGGAAGACGTCGCCCAGCGGCTTGCCGGCGATGCGCTGCACAACCAGACCGAGTATGTCCGTGGCCACCGAATAATTCCACGCTTCGCCCGGCGAGAATTCCAAGGGCAGTTCGCCCAGCGCCGCGACGAAACCGTCGAGGTCGAGATTGCCGTGCCAGTTCTCGATCCGGCCTGCGCGGTACGCAGCATCGACCGGGGTACGTTCCTGGAAGCCGTAGGTGAGACCCGCGGTGTGGCGCAGCAGGTCGATCATCCGCATCGGCTCGACAGTCGGCGTCGTGGTGAACGCCGTGTCGCCGCCGCCACCGGCATAGACGCCGACGCCCTTCAACTCGGGCAGGATGTGATGCACCGGCGTGTCGAGCGCGACGCGGCCTTCCTCCAGCAACTGCATGAAGGCGACCGACGTCACCGGCTTGGTCATGCTGGCGATGCGATAGATCGTCTGCGCATCGACCGGCGCCGTTCCACCGTCGCGCGCGACGCCGTTCGACGAGAAATGCACGATCGCGTCGTCACGACCGATCAATAGCTGGGTGTTCGCAAACCGCCCCGAATCGACGTAGCGTTCGGCGAGAAACGCATCGATCGCGCGCAGGCGACCGGCATCGAAGCCATGATCCTCGGGCTTCGCCAGTTCCATCGCCGTGACATACCTCTCATTCGAAACGCTTCGTCGCCGGTTCGACGCCGTTACCCTGCTTCTATCGCTTGAGCCGCGCGCAAATCAACACTAACCTTGCCGGAAAATGAGGTCGGGTCGAGCAAACCCGATCTTCTAGTGACGAGAGGAAGCCCGTGTCCGACAAACCGCTGATCCAGCTCGATCCCGCCTGGCCGAAGATGACGCTGGCGCAGGCTGAGGCGGCGCTTTGCGCGGCGGGGCAGAAGTTCGAGATGGAGACGGTCGATATCCGTGGCATCCCGACGCGGGTGTGGAAGAACGCGCCGCCGAACCTGGCGCTGCTCGTCCAGTTCGCGCGCAGCCATGGCGAGCGGCCGTTCACCATCTATCAGGACGAGCGGATCAGCTTCGATGCCGCGGTTCGTGCGGTCGCGCATCTTGCGACGAAGCTCAGCGGGATGGGCGTCAGGAAGGGCGACCGCGTCGCGCTGACCATGCGCAACTTGCCCGAATGGCCGGTGGCGTTCTTCGCGATCGTCTCGCTCGGCGCGATCTGCGTGCCGCTGAACGCCTGGTGGACCGGCGGCGAGCTCGAATACGGCCTGACCGATTCGGGGTCGAAGGTGCTGATCGTCGACGGCGAGCGGCATGCGCGGCTGGTTGACGTCTATGATCGCTTGCCCGAGCTCGAACACGTCCTCGTCGCGCGGCCGCAAGGCAAGCTGGCCGGCAAGGCGACGGCGCTCGATGCGCTGATCGGGGCGGCACCGACTTGGGCGACGCTAGCCGACATTCCCTTCCCGCAAACCGCGATCGAACCCGACGACGATGCGACGATCTTCTATACCAGCGGCACGACGGGCGCGCCGAAGGGAGCGCTGGGCACACACCGTAACCTGACGACCAACATCCTGTCATCGGGCTATGTCCAGGCGCGCGTGTCGCTGCGCCGCGGGGAGGTTCCGCCCGAGCCGATGCCAAAGGTCTATCTGGCGGTGATCCCGCTGTTCCACGTGACCGCGTGCTCGGCGACGATGATGGGGACGCTGGTGTCGGGTTCGACGCTCGTCTTCATGCGCAAATGGGACCCGGTCGAGGCGATGGGGATCATCGAGCGCGAGCGGGTCAACGTGACCGGCGGCGTGCCGACGATCGCGTGGCAGCTGCTCGAACATCCCGACCGCGCGAACTACGACCTCTCCAGCCTGGAGATGATCGCCTATGGCGGGGCTCCCTCGGCGCCTGAGTTGGTCAAGCGCATCTACGAAGAATTCGGCGCGCTGCCCGCCAACGGCTGGGGCATGACCGAGACGATGGCGACCGTCACCCAGCATGGAGGTGAGGATTACATCAACCGTCCCGACAGCTGTGGTCCGCCGGTCGCGAGCGCCGACCTGAAGATCATGAGCGTCGAGGGTACCCACGAGCTGCCCGTCGGCGAGGTGGGGGAGCTGTGGGCGCGCGGGCCGATGATCGTGAAGGGCTACTGGAACAAGCCGGAGGCGACCGCGGAGACCTTCATCGATGGCTGGGTCCGCACCGGCGACCTCGCGCGGCTGGATGACGAGGGGTTCTGCTACATCGTCGATCGCGCCAAGGACATCATCATCCGCGGCGGCGAGAACATCTATTCGATCGAGGTCGAGAACGTCCTCTACGCGCACCCAGCGGTAACCGATGCGGCGTTGGTCGGCATACCGCATCGTACATTGGGTGAGGAGCCCGTGGCGGTAGTGCATCTCGCCGCGGGCACGCAGGCTGGCGAAGCCGAGTTGCAGGACTTCGTGCGCCAGCGGCTGGCGGCGTTCAAGGTGCCTGTCGCGATCCGCTTCTCCGACACGGTGCTGCCGCGCAACGCGAACGGGAAGATCCTGAAAAAGGAACTGAAGGCGCTGTTCGAAGCGGGATAGGCACCGTCTTAACCAGTCACTTCATATTCGATCGGCTTGAAGCTGCCGTTGTTCGACTGCAGCGCCGAGCAGGCGGTCAGGCCGATCACCAGATCCATCCGCGCCACGAAGGCGATGTGATCGCCGGCCCGGCTCGTCGGCGGATCTACGGTGATTTCGCCGGTGTCGCCGTTCACGCCGACGTTCATGAAGCAGTTGAACGCGGTCGGGATGCTGTCCGGCTCGATACCCCACGGCGCCAGCGCCGCTGCGAGATTGCCGAAACATCCGCGGTGCGGATCGGTGTCGCCGTAGATGATGCGGAACGTGTCCTTGCTGCATGGCGTCAGCAGGAAATCGTGGCGTCCAACGGTATCCGCGACGATCTCCAGCATCACGTTCGACCGGTTCGAATACAGCGGGTCGCCGGTCGTCAGGAACAGGCGGCTGGCGTAGTCCAGCGTTCGGCCCGACGAGATGACCTCGCGCAGGTCGTGCCTGGCGTAGGCGAGCAGGTCAGCCACCTGCTCGCCGCGCGGGTCGTACACCGTCAGCGTCTGTCCTTCGCGCAGTTCGAAGCCTGCGCCCGTGCGCGGTGCGATCTCATGCCGCATCGCTGAAATTCCTCCGGCCCGAGAAGGGACAGCGCCAGTCGTCGCCGACCGCACGCCCGCTATACTGGCGCGCTTCCGACAGGGTGCCGTGGCGCGCCAGCATCGGGTTGACCGATCCGGCGAGCGCCACGTCGCGGTCGATGATCGACGTCCGCAGCTTTTCGTAGCGGCCCTCCGCGCGCAGCCGTTCGAACTGGTCGTGCAGGTTGAAGACCAGCGCCGGCTGCGGGAAACGGCGGGCAGGGCGGCTGGCTTTCGGATGCAGGCCGACGACGAAGAATCCCTCGCCGGCGAAGCTCAGCGAGAAATGCGGGTCGTCGGGATCGTCGCTGACACGCGGGTCGGCCGCCTGGCCCAGCCACTCGTCCTTGTCGGAGAGCGATTGCAGGCGATCCCACATCGCCTGTTCGAACCCCGTTTCGTCGAGCCCGCGGTCGCTTTCGAACAGCAGGATGAACGACCGGAACAGCCCCGGGTCGGCGCGATAATCGGCGACGAAGGCGCGGATCGCGGCGTGGACGCGCAGATCGTCCCAGGCCGATTCGATATTGCGGGCGACCAGAAACTGCATGTTGCCGCGCGACAGCGCCGACTTCGCGCCGACGCAGGGAAAGGCGGGGTCGCGGACGGCGGACTGGAAATCGAGGGCGAGGGGGTGGTCGTTCTGGAAGGCGGGTGTCTGCATGGCCCGCTCAATGCGGCAGGCATCGATAAGTGCCTCCACCGATTAACATCGGTCAGCGCGTTTTTTCGTCAACCTGCCAGTGTTCGCCGCACCGCATCCGTCCATCCGGTCAGGCGTCGCTCGCGGGTCGCGTCGTCGATCGCCGGGGTAAACGTCGTGACCGCGCCCCGCATCGCCGCCGCTTGCGCGAGCGTTTCGAACATCCCGCAGCCGACGCCCGCCAGCATCGCTGCACCCAGCGCAGTCGTCTCGACGAACGCGGGGCGTTCGACGGGAATGCCAAGCATGTCGGCCAGATCCTGCGCCATCCAGTCGTTGGCGACCATGCCGCCGTCGATGCGCAGGCGGCTCCAGTCCGCGCCATCGGCCGCGAACGCGCGTTTCAGATCGTGCGCCTGATGCGCCATCGCCTCCAGCGCGGCGCGGACGATATGCGCGCGGGTGGCACCGAAGCTGAGGCCCGTCAGCGTCGCGCGGGCGTCCGGCTGCCAGTAGGGCGCACCCAGGCCGGCGAGCGCGGGCACCAGATACACGCCGCCATTGTCCGCAACGCTGCGCGCCAACGCTTCGCTGTCGCCCGCCGCGCCGATCAGCCCGACCGCATCGCGCAGCCATTGCATCAGGCTGCCGGCGACGAACACCGATCCTTCGAGGGCATAGGCCCGCTTGCCCGCGATCTGCCAGGCGACGGTCGCGAGCAAGCGGTTGCGCGAGGCGGGCAGGCGGTCGCCATATTGCGTCAGCACGAACGCGCCGGTGCCGAACGTCGCCTTGGTCATGCCGGGCTGCAGGCACGCCTGGCCGATCGTCGCGGCCTGCTGGTCGCCGGCGAGGCCGCAGATCGGGATCGATCCGCCGAATGCCGTGGTCCGCCCGATCTCACCTGCGCTGTCGACGATCGCGGGCAACACCGCTCGCGGCACGTCGAACAGCGCGAGCAGCCCGTCGTCCCACTGGCCGCTGCCGAGACCCATCAGCAGCGTGCGCGAGGCGTTGGTCGCGTCGGTCACGTGCGTGCCGCCCTGGGACGCATTTGCGGTCAATTTCCAGACCAGCCAGCTTTCGACCGTCCCTACCGCCAGCCGGTCGCCCGCTGCGCGCACCTGCGGCCATTCGCGCAGGCCCCAAGCGATCTTGGTCGCGGAAAAATAGGGGTCGAGCAGCAGTCCAGTGCGCGCCTGCACGCCGGGCTCCTCACCCGCATCCTTCAGCGCGCGGCAGGTTTCGGCCGTGCGGCGGTCCTGCCAGACGATCGCGGGCGCAAGCGGTTCGCCGGTCGTGCGATCCCAGAAGACGACCGTTTCGCGCTGATTGGTGATACCGATCGCGGCGATCCGGTCGGCGCCGCCCGCGTGTTCCACCATCGCCGCGGTACAGTCGCGTGTCTTTTCCCAGATTTCGGCCGCGTCATGTTCGACACGGCCGGGGGCGGGGTAGGATTGCGTCAGGTCGGCGGCCTGCGCGCCGAGGCAGCGGCCGTCTGGCGCGAACAGCATCGCGCGGGTCGATGTCGTCCCGGCATCGATGACCAGCAAAATCTCTCCCATGCCCAGTATCGTAACCGGGATTACAGGGACAGGGAATGGCGCTACAGACACGCCACCTTCAGGAGAGACATGTGGCCGACGCCCCCGCACCGACACCGTTAGCCGCCGACGACGGGTCTCATGTCGAGGTGCTGCGCCGCGACCGCCTGCTCGCCGGATTGACGCTGATCGCGGGTGTCGGCCTGGTCGTCGCCGTGCCGTTCGCGCTTCAGGCGGGATCGGTGTTCTTCCTGCCGACGACCGCGGCCATCGTCATCGCGATCGCGATGGTGCCGATGCTGGAATGGATGGAGCGGCGGCGTCTGCCCTCGGGACTGGCCGCGCTGTTCTGCGTGCTGCTGTTCCTGGGCGTCGTCAACGCCGCGCTCGCGTCGATCGTCGTACCGGCGTGGCAGTGGGTGCGGATACTTCCCGAACGGATCGACCAGATCCAGCATAACCTGTCGCCGCTGATCGACCTGTATTCCAATCTCGAGAAGTTCGTGAACAAGACGCTGCGCCAGATGGCGGCGTCGCCGCAGCGTCAGCAGGTCGCCCCCGCAGCACCGCCGCAGTCGATCGTCGAGCTGTTCGCCACGTCGGCCCCCTCGGCCTTCGTCGAGATGTTCTATGCGGTGCTGGTCATCTACTTCTTCCTGGCCGGCTGGACCCGCACCCGCCGCGCGGCGATCACGCGGCGCACCAGCTTCGGCGGCGCCATGGCGACCGCGCGGGTGATCCAGCAGGTCGTCGACGATACCTCCGCCTATCTCGGTACCATCACCGTCATCAACCTGTGCCTGGGCCTGGTGGTTGCCGGTGGCCTGTGGGCGATCGACATGCCGACGCCCCTGATGTGGGGCGGCATCGTCGCGCTGCTGAACTACATCCCGTATCTGGGGCCGATTTTGGCAGCCGCGCTGCTGGCGCTGGGCGGACTGATGACGTTCAACGACATCTGGCTGGCGCTGGTGCCGGCGGCGATCATGGTCGGCGCGCATCTGGTCGAGGCGAATGCGATCACGCCGTTCATCGTCGGGCATCGTCTGACGATCAACCCGATCCTGATCCTGATCTCGCTAAGCTTCTGGGGGTGGGTCTGGGGGACGCCGGGTGCACTGCTGGCGGTGCCGCTGCTCATCATCATCCAGACGATCCTCGACGCAGCCGGCCGCCCGGATATCGCCGGCTTCCTGTTCGAGCATGGGACGCTGGTCCAAGAACCGGGCGAGTTGCGGATGCGAACCGAACGCCGCGACGACATTTCTTCGGGGCAGGGTTAGAAAATTTCGCGAATCTGTTGACGGGTGGGAGGCGGCACCGTAACAGCCGCCTCCTCGCTAGAGAGCGGGTGTAGCTCAGTTGGTTAGAGCGCCGGCCTGTCACGCCGGAGGTCG
>NZ_LMLB01000001.1:1614565-1614783 GCF_001421785.1 Sphingomonas sp. Leaf33
ATGAGAGACTGCGCAAGCGCAATCCACATCGACAAGCTCTGACGGCGGGCCCTCAGCCCCTGCCGACGACGTGGCTTCGCCGCGGCGTGATGCTGCGATCGTCATTCATCCCGACGTGCTGTTGACGCTGAAGATTCGGGACCCTAAGAGCCGCTTCCTCGCTAGAGAGCGGGTGTAGCTCAGTTGGTTAGAGCGCCGGCCTGTCACGCCGGAGGTCG
>NZ_LMLB01000001.1:1614827-1635717 GCF_001421785.1 Sphingomonas sp. Leaf33
TTGAGAGACCGCAAGCGCAGTCCACATCGACAAGCTCGGCCGGCGGGGCCTCGGCCCCGGCCGACGACGCTGCGTGCTTCACATAAAAGAAGACGGGCAGCCCTTCGACAAGTTCAGGGCGAACGGGTGGGGGCAAGCGCGCCCGGCGCCTCAGCTCACTCCCCAGGCGGACGGATCGAACCCGTTTCCATCCATTGTAGCACTGGCTTCAGCGGCACCAGCCACGCGACGCCCGCGATCAGATACACCACCGCCTGCACCAGCACCGGCCACGCACCGATGACGTGCGAGAAGCTGGTGACCAGCACCACCCAGAACGCGATCCAGGCGAGCATGCCGAGCGCGCCGACCGGCTTGCGCCAACTGGGCGTCATGAGCGCACCATTCCGCGTTCGGTGACGACGGCGTGGAGCGGGACGTCCCACGGGTCGCAATCGATCATCAGCAATTGCTGCACCGACCAGGCGATCCCCAGCCGCCAGGCATGTGGCAGACGGGCAAAGGCGCGGTCGTAATAGCCCGCACCCTGGCCCAATCGGTTCAACGCGTCGTCGAAGGCGACGAGCGGGGTCAGGACGATGTCCGGATGGACTTCGGGCGCGTCGCTGCCGGGTTGACGGATGCCGTAGGCACCCGGCGCCAGCGGATCGTTGTCGATCCAGGCCAGGAACCGCATCTCGCCATCGCGCCGCTCGACATGCGGCAGGGCGAGCGTCGCACCGGCGGCCCGCGCGGCCGCGGCCAGCGGCGTCGGATCGGCTTCGCTGCCGACCGGGATGTAGGAGGCGACGACCATGCCTTCGCGCAGCCGCGCAAGATAGTCGGCGGGGGGCACGATGACGCTGTCGCTCTGCATGGCGAACGCGTCGCGTTCGGCGCGCATATGGGCTCTGAGAGCCTTCTTGTCCTCGCTCACGCAAACGCCCCTTTCGCGTGTTTGCTGGCGGTGGCGGGACCGCCGTGGCCGTGTGCCGGGATATCCTCTGACGCACGGTACGTCAGGTGGGGACCATGTACTGCAGACCAGGGTCTGCGTAGGGACAGCCCCCTAAGGATGATGAATAGCCTCAGGGATATATTTGGCTCGTACCGGGCAGTGCCCGCCGCTGATGTATCTAGGCGTTCCCGGTGCTTTGCTCAAGGGTGTCGGCGATGCGCTCCAGCCGCTCGGCGATGCGGTCGAGCAGGATCGACGACGCGCCCGCGCCGCCGCGGGCCTGTTCGGCCTCGGTCAGCTCGTCGGCCAGCATCAGCGCGATGTAGAGCATCGTCCGCTCGCCACCCTGGCCGCCCGCCGCCCGCGCCGCCGTCGCGGCATGGGCGTCGAGCCGCCGACCCAGTGCCTCCAGCGCCGCCTCGCCACCGTCGCGGCAGGCGACGACGTGGGTCCGACCGCCGATGCTCAGGCGCACTTCGGCCATCAATCGGCCCCCGTCTCGGCGGCGATCAGCGAATCGATCTGTGCGATCGCGTCGCCGATCTGCGCCCGCAGCGCCGTGTGGCGATGGGCGAGGTCGGCGTGGCGGCGCAGGGCGGTCGCGGACGCCGCCTCGATCCGGGCCAGCGCCCGTTCGATCCGTGCGGTCGCGATTTCAGGCGCTTGATCGCTCATGACACCGGAGTACCAGCTTTGCGCGGGCGGGCAAGCACCCAGCGGGACGGTTGACGGAACCCTGCGACGATGCGCAAAGGCTCCCGCGCACGGGCGAATCCGCCCCTCCATGATTTCGAGGAAGACGTGAATGGCTGTCTCCGACGCCCAGCTCGCCAACGCCATCCGGGCGCTGTCGATGGATGCGGTGGAGGCCGCGAATTCCGGTCACCCCGGTATGCCGATGGGCATGGCCGATGTCGCGACCGTGCTGTTCACGAAGTATCTGAAATACGATCCGACCGACCCGCACTGGCCCGACCGCGACCGCTTCGTGCTGTCGGCGGGCCACGGATCGATGCTGATCTACAGCCTGCTCAACCTGACCGGCTATGCGCAGCCGACGATCGGGGACATCCGCAATTTTCGCCAGCTCGGCAGCCCGTGTGCGGGCCACCCGGAGAATTTCGAGCTGCCCGGCATCGAATGCACGACGGGGCCGCTGGGGCAGGGCGTGGCGATGGCGGTCGGCATGGCGATCGCCGAGCGGCACCTGAACGCCGAATTCGGCGACGCGCTGGTCGATCACCGCACCTGGGCGATCGCGGGTGACGGGTGCCTGATGGAAGGCGTCAATCACGAAGCGATCGGCCTGGCCGGACATCTGAGCCTGGGGCGCCTGATCGTGCTGTGGGACGACAACAGGATCACGATCGACGGATCGACCGAGCTGTCGACCAGCGAGGACATCGCCGCGCGCTATGTCGCGACCGGCTGGCAGGTGGTCGAGTGCGACGGCCACGACCCGGCGAGCATCGCCGCGGCGTTCGATGCCGCGATCGCCGAAACGGGCAAGCCGACGCTGGTCCGCTGCCGCACGATCATCGGCAGGGGCGCCCCGAACAAGGGCGGGAGCCACAAGGTCCACGGATCGCCGCTCGGCGCCGACGAGGTCGCCGCGACCCGTGCCGCGATCGGTTGGAACCATCCCGCGTTCGACGTGCCGCAGGACATCCGCGATGCGTGGGCGCTGGCGGGCAAGGCCGCCGCCGTACCTCACGCCGACTGGCAGCAGCGTCTTGCAAGTGCCTCGAACGGAACGGATTTCACCGCGCGCATGGTCGGCGATTTCGATCTCGATGCGGTGGCCAAGGTCGCGCTCGACGACATCGCCCGCGGCGGTGCGAAGGTCGCGACGCGCAAGTCGAGCGAACTGGTGCTGGAGAAGCTGACCGCCGCCTATCCGGCGCTGGTCGGCGGATCGGCCGACCTGACCCCGTCAAACAACACGCAGACCAAGTCGACCGCGACCGCGATGACCGCGACCGATTATTCGGGCCGCTACGTCCACTACGGTATCCGCGAATTCGGCATGGCCGCGGCGATGAACGGCATGGCGCTGCACGGCGGTATCGTGCCGTACGGCGGCACCTTCCTGGTCTTTTCCGATTATGCCCGGCCGGCGATCCGCCTGGCGGCCCTCCAGCAGGCGCGCTCGATCTTCGTGATGACGCACGATTCGATCGGGCTGGGCGAAGACGGTCCGACGCACCAGCCGGTCGAGCATGTCACGTCGCTGCGCCTGATCCCCAACCTCGACGTGTGGCGGCCGTGCGATTCGGTCGAGACGGCGGAGGCCTGGGCCTGTGCGGTCGCACGCAAGGACGGTCCGTCGCTCCTCGCACTTACCCGCCAGAACCTGCGTCAAGTGCGCGAGATCGGAGGAGAAAATCTCTCGGCAAAGGGCGGCTACCGCCTGCGTGCCGCGACCGCGGAGCGCAAGGTCGTCCTGATCGCGACCGGCTCCGAGGTCGAGATCGCGCTGGATGTCGCGGACAAGCTGGAAGCCGACGGCATCGGCGCCGATGTCGTCTCGATGCCCTGCTGGTCGCGCTTCGATACGCAGCCGGCCGCGTACCGCGACGACGTGCTGCCGCCGGTCGCCCCGGAGCAGGTGCTGCGCGTCTCGATCGAGGCGGGCACGACGATCGGGTGGGAACGCTATACGATGGTGCAGGGCCTGCGCTTCGGCATCGACCGCTTCGGCGCTTCGGCGCCGGCGGACCAGCTGTACGACTATTTCGGCCTGACCGCCGACAAGATCGCGCCGCAGGTGAAGGCGGCGCTGGGCAAGTAAAACCGCCGTTCGCCCGATCGGGCTCGAACGGATAACAGGAGGGTATGACATGACGAAGGTTGCGATCAACGGCTTCGGCCGCATCGGGCGTCTGGTGGCGCGCGCGATCCTGGAGCGTCCCGATTGCGGGCTCGAACTGGTCACGATCAACGATCTGGCCGACGCCAAGTCGAACGCCTGGCTGTTCAGCCGCGACAGCGTCCACGGCAAGTATCCGGGCGAGGTTTCGGCCGAGGGCACCGACCTTGTCATCGACGGCAAGCGCATCAAGGTGACCGCCGAGCGTGATCCCGCCAACCTGCCGCATGCCGAGAACGGCGTCGATCTGGTACTGGAGTGCACCGGCTTCTTCACCGACCGCGAAAGCGCGCAGAAGCACATTGATGCGGGTGCGAAGAAGGTGCTGATCTCGGCCCCGGCCAAGGGTGTCGACCTGACCGTCGTCTACGGCGTCAACCACGACAAGCTGGAGGCCGGCCACACGATCGTGTCCAATGCGTCGTGCACGACCAACTGTCTGGCGCCGGTCGCTAAAGTGCTGAACGACGCGATCGGGATCGAACGCGGGCTGATGACCACGATCCACGCCTACACCAACGACCAGAAGATCCTCGACCAGATCCACCCGGACCTGCGCCGCGCGCGTGCCGCCGCGATGTCGATGATCCCGACGACCACGGGCGCCGCCCGCGCGGTCGGCGAGGTTCTGCCCGAACTGAAGGGCAAGCTCGACGGCTCGGCGATCCGCGTGCCGGTGCCGGACGGCAGCCTGGTCGACCTGACGTTCACGCCGTCGCGCGACACGACGAAGGAAGAGGTCAACGACCTGCTGAAGGCCGCGGCCGATGGCCCGATGAAAGGTGTACTCTATTATTCGGACGAGCCGCTGGTTTCCATCGACATCGTCCACACGCCGGCGTCTTCGACCGTCGACAGCCTGGAAACGGCCGTGCTCGACGGCAAGCTGGTGCGCGTCGTCAGCTGGTACGACAATGAATGGGGCTTCTCTAACCGCATGGTCGATACCGCCGGCGCGATGGCGAAGCTGGTTTAATCACGTGTTGGCGGTTCCTGACGTCGTCCCCGCGCAGGCGGGGACCCATCTCCCGGACGTGCCGCACGCTATCACCCCGGTGCGTGCGGCGCAGTTCGGAGATGGACCCCCGCCTTCGCGGGGGTGACGGCTATGGGTGTTTTAGTCGGCATCGCCCGCCATGCGCGTCCGAAAGCGCCGATGGAGGTCGTGGAGCACGTCCGCGTGACCCCGGAGACCGGCATCGCCGGCGACTTCCGCGGCGCGATGAAGGGCAAGCCCTACCGCCGCCAGGTGACCCTCATCGAACGCGGCGACTGGGACGTGGCGATGGCGGAGGTCGGGCATAGCCTGCCGTGGCAGGAGCGCCGCGCGAACCTGCTGGTGGGCGATCTCGACCTGCCGCAGACGAAGGGCGTCCGCCTGCGGATCGGCGCCGACGTCGTGCTCGAAGTGACCCGCGAAACCGATCCGTGCGAGCGGATGGAGGCGCTGGCCGAGGGGCTTCGCGCTGCCTTGGCGCCCGACTGGCGCGGCGGGGCGTGCGCAATGGTGATTACCGGCGGCAACATTGCCGTCGGAGACGAGATAAGGATTGAAGCATGACGCGTGCGTTCAGGACCCTCGACGACATCGGCGACCTCTCGGGCAAGCGCGTGCTGGTCCGCGAGGATCTGAACGTGCCGATGGCCGATGGCCGCGTCACCGACGACACGCGGATGCGCGCCACGCTGGCGACCGTGACCGAACTCGCCGACAAGGGCGCGATCGTGCTGATCCTGGCGCACTTCGGCCGCCCGAAGGGACAGCGCAATCCGGGTATGAGCCTGTCGCTGGTGACCAGCGCCTATCAGGACGTGCTCGGCCGACCGGTCCAGTTCGTCGACTGGGACGGGGCTCCGCAAGCGGTCGCGACGATGCGCCCCGGCGACGTCGCGATCCTCGAGAACACGCGCTTCTTCGCGGGCGAGGAAAAGAACGACGCCGAAATGGTCGACCGCATCGCGGCGCTGGGTGACTTCTACGTCAACGACGCCTTCTCCGCCGCCCACCGCGCCCATGCCTCGACCGAAGGCGTCGCGCACAAGCTGCCCGCCTTCGCCGGCCGCGCGATGGAGGCCGAACTGGACGCGCTCGACAAGGCACTCGGCAAACCCGAGCATCCGGTCGCCGCGGTCGTCGGTGGCGCCAAGGTATCGTCGAAGCTCGACGTGCTGCGCCAGATGGTGACGAAGGTCGATCACCTGATCATCGGCGGCGGCATGGCCAACACCTTCCTTGCCGCGCGCGGCGTCGATGTCGGCAAGTCGCTGTGCGAGCACGACCTGACCGGCACCGCAGAGGATATCCTCGACGCGGCCGACGCGGCCAACTGCACCGTCCACCTGCCGTACGATGTCGTGGTGGCCAAGGAATTCAGGGCCAATCCGACGGCGCGGACCGTGAATGTCCATGAGGTGGCGGCCGACGAGATGATCCTCGACATCGGCCCGGCGGCGACCGAAGCGTTGGCCGACGTGCTGAAGAACTGCCGGACGCTTGTGTGGAACGGTCCGCTCGGCGCGTTCGAAACGCCGCCGTTCGACACCGCGACGGTCAGCTTGGCCAAGACCGCCGCGGCGCTGACCAAGGAGGGCGGCCTGGTGTCGGTCGCCGGGGGCGGGGACACCGTCGCTGCGCTCAACCAGGCAGGCGCGGCGGGCGATTTCACGTTCGTGTCGACCGCCGGCGGCGCGTTCCTGGAGTGGATGGAAGGCAAGGACCTCCCCGGCGTCGCTGCACTGACGCGTTGAAATCGCATTCGCCACCTGCTACGTTTAACATGTTAAACACGCAGGTGGCAGCATGTTGGGTGTCCGACTCGACGACGATCTCGAACGGCGGCTAAGCGCAGTTGCGCGCTCCGAAGGGCGCAGCAAGAGTGACATCGCGCGTGAGGCCGTCCGCCGCTACGTCGAACTGCATGACAGCGCTTTCATGGCGGAAGCCAAGCGCCAATCGCTCCGCGCTGCCGCCCGCCGTTGGACGCCGCAGGACGACGCCTGGGAAGCGCTCTCCGCGGCCGACGACGACTTGAGCGACCTGACATCTCGCACGGCAGCCGAATGAGGCGCGGCGATATCGTCGCGGCATTGGGTCGCGGCGACTTCTCCAACAAGCCGCGACCGAGCCTGATCGTGCAGGCTGAACCGTTCAACGCCCATCACCCCGCGATCACCGTCTGTCCGATCACCAGCGAGATCAGCGGCGACAGCTTCTACCGTGTACCAGTCACGGCCGGCGACGACACCAACCTGTTGATGGACAGCGAAATCGAGATCGATCTGGTCCAGGCTATCCGCCGCGAACGGCTCGGCCGCCGCATCGGCGTCGCCTCCGACGACGTCATGTTTCTCGTCGACCAAGCGCTCCGCCGCTGGTTGGCACTCTAACACCAAACCATAAAACAGCCGAGGAAACCCATGAATACGCAGGATATGACCGCGAAGATCGCCGATGGACAGGGCTTCATCGCCGCGCTCGACCAGTCGGGCGGATCCACGCCCAAGGCGCTGAAGGGCTATGGCGTCGAAGACGGCGCCTGGAGTTCGGACGAGGAGATGTTCGGCCTGATCCACCAGATGCGCAGCCGCATCATCACCTCGCCGTGCTTCACGGGTGAAAAGGTGCTGGGCGCCATCCTGTTCGAGCGGACGATGGACGGCCAGGTCGATGGCAAGCCCGCCCCCCAGGCGCTGATCGAGCGCGGCGTCGTGCCGTTCATCAAGATCGACAAGGGGCTGGAAGACGAGGCGAACGGCGTGCAGCTGATGAAGCCGATGCCGGAGCTCGACACGCTGCTCGCCCGCGCAAAGGGCCTGGGCGTGTTCGGGACCAAGGAGCGCTCCGTCATCAACCTTGCGAACAAGGATGGGATCGCGGCGATCGTGTCGCAGCAGTTAGCGGTCGCGGAGCAGGTGATCGCAGCCGGGCTGATGCCGATGCTGGAGCCCGAGATCAACATCAAGTCGCCGGAACGTGCAGAAGCCGACCTGATCCTGCTGGACGAGCTTCTGGCAGCGCTCGATGACGACGCGGACGGCCCGCAGGTGATGCTGAAGCTGTCGATCCCCGCGGTGCCCGGCACGTTCGATCCGCTGGTCGATCACCCGCGTGTCCTGCGCGTCGTCGCGTTGTCGGGCGGCTATGCCCGGCCCGAGGCCTGCGCCGAGCTCGCCAAGAACCGCGGCATGATCGCCAGCTTCAGCCGTGCGCTGCTCGAAGACCTGCGCGCGCCGATGTCGGACGATGACTTCGATGCCTCGCTCGGCGGCGCGATCGACGAGATCCACGCCGCATCGACCACCAAGACCCACGCTCCGGCGTGACACCAATGCCGGTCGCGTGTGGCAAAGCCCCGCGCGACCGGCTAGGCAGCGCCGCATGACCGATCCTATCGAAGACCCCCTCGGCCCGCTCGACCCCGGTTTCGCCCAGCGTTTCGTGCGCGACGAACGGCGTGGGGCCTGCCAGCTGTACCTCATCTCGCCGCTCGACGTGGCCGGCGGCTTTGCCGACCGGCTCGCGAACGCGCTGGATGCGGGGCCGGTCGCGGCGTTCCAGTTTCGCGTGAAGGACATCGACCAGCACGCGGCGGCCAGGCTCGCCGAACCGTTGCAGCGCATCTGCGCCGACCGCGATGTCGCTTTCATCGTCAACGACAGCATCAGCCTGGCCAAGCGTTTGGGCGCCGATGGCGTGCATCTGGGCCAGTCGGATGGCGACGCGCGGGAGGCGCGCGATGTGCTCGGCCCCGATGCCCAGGTCGGCGTGACCTGCCACGACAGCCGGCATCTGGCGATGGAAGCAGGCGAGGCGGGGGCGGACTATGTCGCGTTCGGCGCCTTCTATCCGACGACGACCAAGACGACGCAGCATGTGCCCGAGCCGTCGATCCTGTCGTGGTGGGGCGCGCTGTTCGAGATTCCCTGTGTCGCGATCGGCGGGATCACCCCCGCCAACGCCGCGCCGCTGGTCGCCGCAGGCGCCGACTTCCTGGCCGTGTCGAACGCGGTATGGAGTGGAGACGAAGCCGCGGCCGTCCGCGCCTTTGCCGATCTGCTGGACTGATCGCGCGCCACGGCAACCTCCGACCGGTTGCGTCGTTACGCCAATGATAGGGTTGCGTAACGAAAGGGTCGAGGATGCGGGAGCGCGTGTTGCTGGCGGTGGCCGGCCTGGGAATAACGACACTGGCGGTCGCGTCGCAAGTGCCGTCGGCGGACGCGCAGGCGCCGGCTGCACCCTCCGCTGCCGCTGGCACTGCCCCGGTCGATCCCGGCGTGCTGCATGTGCAGGTGATCCTCGACAAGCTCGGCTTTGGGCCCGGCGTCCTTGACGGCAAAGGCGGCCAGTCGCTGAAGGCGGCGTTGAAGGGTTTTCAGGAAAGCCGTGGGCTGAAGCAGACGGGGACGGCAGACCCGGCGACGCTTCGCGCGCTGTACCCGTTTCGCGGGTGGCGGCCGCTGAAGACCGTCGAGCTGACCGATACGATCCTTGTTGGCCCTTACATCGGGCGAATCTCCAAGGATTACAACGAACAATCGAAGCTTCCTCAGCTCGGCTATCACTCGCCGCTGGAGAAGCTGGCCGAGATGTTCCACACCACGCCGCAGGTGCTGGTCGCGCTGAACAGCCCGGAGACGATGATGCGCGCGGGCGCGCGGATCGTGGTGCCGAACGCGCTGCCGACATCGCGCGCCTACACGATCGATGATGCGGCGTGGCGCTCGACCGTCGCGATGCTGAACGTGGACGCCAAGCAGCCGGAGGCCGACCACATCGTCGTCGACAAATCCGACGGCGTGCTGCGCGTGCTCGACAAGGACGACAAGCTGGTCGCGCAGTTCAGCGCGACGATGGGCTCTGCCGAGTTCCCGCTGCCGATCGGGACGTGGACGATCAAGGGCACCGCGTTCAATCCCGACTGGAAGTACGACCCGAAGTTGATCGCCGGCAGCAAGCCGGGCGCCAAGGAGGCAGTGCTGCAACCCGGCCCGAACAACCCGGTCGGCGTCGTCTGGATGGACCTGTCGAAGCCGCATTACGGCATTCACGGCACACCGGAGCCGCAGAATATCGGCCGGACCGAAAGCAATGGCTGCATCCGCCTTACCAACTGGGATGCCGCGCGCCTGGCGCTGATGGTGAAGCCGGGGACCAAGGCGGTCTTCCGCGCATGAAGACACCGCCCGCTCCCGGTGCCAAGCCCGCCTCGCGCGGACGCCGGGCGCGGCGGTTCGGTCTCTACGTCGCCGCTTTCCTGGCGATGGGGCTGGTCGCGGTCGCGGCGATGGTGCGTTTCACCGGCCGGATCGAACGCGCCGAGGCGCCAGTCTCTGCCGTCGCGGCAGAGCCCGCCCAGGACGCAGCGCCGGTCGTCGCGCCCTCTGGCCTCATCATCCCGGTGCAAGGCGTGACCGCGCGACAGATGGTCGACAGCTGGGGACAGGCGCGCGGGGGCGGCACGCGCGCGCATACCGGAATCGACATCATGGCACCGGGCGGATCGTCCGTGCTGGCGGCGGCGGGGGGTCGGATCGAGCGGGTCTTCGAAAGCGGGGCGGGCGGTCACACGATCTACGTCCGCTCACACGACGGGCGGTGGATCTATTACTACGCGCACCTCGGCGCCTATGCGCCGGAATTGCGGGAGGGTGCCGCGGTGCGAGCGGGCCAGCAGATCGGCTTGGTCGGCGATACCGGCAACGCCGGCGCCGGGAATTACCACCTCCATTTTGGCATGTCGCGGATGGCGCCGGGTGAGCGCTGGTACGCGGGAACGCCGGTCAATCCGTACCCGCTGCTTGCCGGATCGACGGCCACGCGGTAAGGGCGGCGCCCTCGGACGCGGGCATCCCCCGCGCTCCCGGCTCTTTCCAACAGGTCGAGAACCCATGAAGATCAGCGGCGTGGACATCCGTCCCGGCAACATCATCGAATACGAAGGCGGCATCTGGCGCGCGGTCAAGATCCAGCACACGCAGCCCGGCAAGGGCGGGGCCTATATGCAGGTCGAGCTGAAGAACCTGCGCGATGGCCGCAAGAACAACGTCCGCTTCCGCTCGGCCGAAAGCGTCGAGCGTATCCGCCTGGACACCAAGGATTTCCAGTTCCTGTTTGCGGAAGGCGACAACCTGGTCTTCATGGACAAGGAAACCTACGACCAGACGACCCTGCCGCGCGACCTGCTCGGCGATGCGGCGGCCTTCCTGCAGGACGGCATGGACGTGGTCATGGAACTGTACGACGAAGAAGCCATTTCGGTGCAACTGCCCGATACGATCGAAGCGGTGATCGTCGAGGCCGACGCGGTCGTGAAGGGCCAGACGGCGTCGTCGAGCTACAAGCCCGCGATCCTGGAGAACGGCGTGCGCGTGATGGTGCCGCCACATATCGGCACGGGCACGAAGATCGTCGTCGACGTGTACGAACAGACGTATGTCAGGCGCGCCGACTGAGACGAAATAGCGAAGCTATTTCGCACAGTCAGCCGACCGGCCGGCGGGCAAAGCCCGACCGACGACATGGGCTTTGCCCATGTCGCTGAGTGATCCGATCTCCCTCTCTCTTTCAGGGGAGGGGGCCGGGGAGAGGGGCCGTGCCACGAGCAACGGTCTCTATTAGACCTCCCCCCTCTCCCAACCCTCTCTCCTGAAGGGGAGAGGGCTATAAGGTGACTTATGGTTTCCCATTCCGGCCTCATCACCGTCATGGAACGCGCCGTCCGCAAGGCAGCACCGCGTCTCCGCCGCGACTTCGGCGAGGTCCAGAACCTCCAGGTCAGCCGCAAGGGCCCGGCCGACTTCGTGTCGATGGCCGACAAGCAGGCCGAGGAAACGATCGTCGAGGAACTGCGCAAGGCGCGGCCCGACTGGGGGCTGTTGTTGGAGGAGGGCGGCGAAATCGCCGGCGATCCGTCTAAGCCGCGGTGGATCGTCGATCCCCTGGACGGCACCAGCAACTTCCTGCACGGCATTCCGCACTTCGCGATCTCGATCGCGGTCGACGATCCGGTCGGCGGGATCACGCACGGCATGGTCTACCAGCCGCTGACCGACGAAGGCTTCTGGGCGGAAAAGGGCCGTGGTGCGTGGGTGCAGGGCAACCGCCTGCGCGTATCGTCGCGCCGCGACCTGGCCGACGCGCTGGTCGCGACCGGCATCCCGTTCCTCGGCCACGGCGATTTCACGCAGTGGAGCCGCATCTTCGGTGCGGTCGCCCCCGAAGTCGCCGGCATTCGCCGCTTCGGCTCGGCCGCGCTCGACCTCGCCTGGGTCGCGGCGGGGCGCTATGACGCGTTCTGGGAAAGCGGGCTGAAGCCGTGGGACGTCGCGGCAGGCTGGCTGCTGGTGAAGGAAGCTGGCGGCTTCGTCACCGATTTCCGCGGGACCGACCGCGCGGTGGAAAAGGGCGAAGTGCTGGCGGCCAACGGCGACATCCACTCGCGCCTCCACAAGCTGGTCGCGAACGCGCTGCGCTGATTCAAAATTCCGCCCCCAGCTTGCTGGGGGAGGGGGACCGCTCGGCGAAGCCGAGTGGTGGAGGGGCGGCGCGGCACGCGCCGGCTTCCCAAGCCCTTCCACCACTCGGCTTCGCCGAGCGGTCCCCCTCCCCGAGACAAGCTCGGGGAGGAATTTTTCAGCCTCTTTTGCGATTCATTCTCACGCCGCAAACCCTTGCTCCCTGCACCCCTCGGGTCTAGAGCCCGCGGCATCCTTTTGTTCGCATCTGCGAGAGCGCATTTTGGTCGATCTGTCGCAATATCTGCCGATCCTGATGTTCCTCGGGATCGCACTCGTCCTGTCGGGGGCGTTCGTCGTCCTGCCGATGATCGCCGCGCGCTTTACCGGCACGCACCAGCCGACGCCCGAGAAGCTGACCGAATATGAATGCGGCTTCCCCGCGTTCGAGGATTCGCGCAGCCAGTTCGACGTGCGCTTCTACCTCGTGGCGATCCTGTTCATCATCTTCGATCTCGAAGCCGCCTTCATCTACCCCTGGGCGGTGACCGTGTTCGATCTGGGGTGGGTCGCCTGGACGTCGATGATGGTTTTCATCGGCGAATTGGCACTCGGCCTCGTCTATGCGTGGAAGAAGGGGGCGTTGGACTGGGAATGAGCCAGACACCTGACATCATGAGCCATTCGCAGCAGGGCAGCGTCCTGCTCCCGCACCAGCCTGCGCCCGGCGCCTTGCCCGATCAGGCGTTCTTCACCGATCTGAACGGCGAGCTGAACGACAAGGGCTTCCTGGTTACCTCGACCGAGGAGCTGTTCCAGTGGGCCCGCACCGGCTCGCTGTGGTGGATGACGTTCGGCCTCGCGTGCTGCGCGGTCGAGATGATCCACGTCAACATGCCGCGCTACGACCTCGAACGCTTCGGCGCCGCCCCGCGCGCAAGCCCGCGCCAGTCGGACGTGATGATCGTCGCGGGCACGCTGTGCAACAAGATGGCCCCGGCGCTGCGCCGCGTCTACGACCAGATGTCGGAGCCGAAGTACGTTATCTCGATGGGCAGCTGCGCCAACGGCGGCGGCTATTACCATTATTCGTACAGCGTCGTGCGCGGCTGCGACCGCGTGGTGCCGGTCGATATCTACGTCCCCGGTTGCCCGCCGACCGCGGAAGCATTGCTCTACGGCATCATGCAGTTGCAGCGGAAGATCCGCCGCGTCGGGACGGTGGAGCGGTGAGGGCGCCCGCACCCCGCTATACGCCGGACCTCAATCCGGGCGTGATCGATCTGGCGACCGCGACGCTGGGCGCGATGCTGGTCGAGGCGACCGATCTGGTCGGCGAAGTCTCGCTGACCATCGATCGTGCCCAGATCGTGCCGGCGATGATCGCGCTGCGCGACACGCCCGGCCTCGAATATCAGCAGCTGATGGAGATGGCGGGCGTCGATTATCCGTCGCGGCCCGAGCGCTTCGACGTCGTCTATTGCCTGCTGTCGCTGACCCGCAATCACCGCATCCGCGTTCGCGTGACGACCGACGAAGTGCAGCCGGTGCCGTCCGTGACGGGCATCTGGCCGGTCGCGGGCTGGCTGGAGCGCGAAGTGTACGACATGTACGGCGTGCTGTTCTCCGGCAACCCGGACCTGCGCCGCATCCTGACCGACTATGGCTTCCGCGGCCATCCGCAGCGCAAGGACTTCCCGCTGTCGGGCTTCGTCGAGCTGCGCTATTCGGAAGAGGCGAAGCGCGTCGTCTATCAGCCGGTGTCTTTGGCGCAGGACTTCCGCAATTTCGACTTCATGTCGCCGTGGGAAGGCGCCGAATACGTGCTGCCGGGTGACGAAAAGGCGCCAATGCCGGCGCCTGCGCAGACCCCGCCCGCACCGTTGGTCGTGACGCCGTCGACCAACGTAGCCGCGCAGGGCGAAGCGAAGGGCGCGCCGTCGCCGGTCACCGCCGACCAGGTGCAAAAGGCCGATGCCGCTGCTGCCGAGGTCGAGACGGCCAAGACCGACGAGCCGAAGACGAGCGAGGGAACCGCGCAGACCGGTGCCGGCAAGCCGCACCCGGATGACGGCCCCGCGCCTGCCAACCCCGATGTCGTGCCCGGCCAGGGCAAGGGGCAGAACCAATGAGCGAGTATATCGACGAGATCGCCGGCCGCACCGATGCCGCCGACCCGACGCCGGGCGATGTCGAGATCCAGAACTACACGATCAACTTCGGGCCTCAGCACCCGGCCGCGCACGGCGTGTTGCGGCTGGTCATGGAGTTGGACGGCGAGATTGTCGAGCGGCTCGACCCGCATGTCGGCCTGCTCCACCGTGGCACCGAGAAGCTGATCGAGCACAAGACCTACACCCAGGCGCTGCCCTATTTCGACCGGCTCGATTACTGTTCGCCGCTGTGCATGGAGCACAGCTTCGTGCTGGCGGTTGAAAAGCTGCTCGACCTCGACGTGCCGGTGCGCGCGCAATATCTGCGCGTGTTTTTCGCCGAGCTGACCCGCATCTCGAACCACATGCTGAACCTCGGCAGCCACGTCATGGACGTCGGCGCGATGACGCCGAACCTGTGGCTGTTCGAAATCCGCGAAGACTGCATGAACTTCTTCGAGCGGGCGAGCGGAGCCCGGATGCACGCCAATTACTTCCGCGTCGGCGGTGTACACCAGGACGTGCCGCTGAAGCTGCTGGCGGACATCGCCGACTGGCTCGACGATCGCCTGCCGCGCCTGTTCGAGGATGCGATCAGCCTGGTCGCGGAAAACCGCATCTTCAAGCAGCGCAACGTCGACATCGCCATCGTTGCCCGTGACGACGCGGTGAAATGGGGCTTCTCCGGCCCGATGATCCGCGGTGCCGGCATCGCCTGGGACCTGCGCAAGTCGCAGCCCTACGACGTCTACGACCGGATGGAATTCGACGTCCCCGTCGGCACGCGCGGCGACTGCTACGACCGGTTCATGGTCCGCGTGGAGGAAGTCCGCCAGTCGGCGCGCATCATGAAGCAGTGCTTGGCCGAAATGCCCGAAGGCCCGATCATGACCACCGATCGCAAGGTCGGCCCGCCCAAGCGCGGCGAAATGAAGCGGTCGATGGAAGCGCTGATCCATCACTTCAAGCTGTACACCGAAGGCTATCAGGTTCCAGCGGGCGAAGTGTATGTCGCGACCGAGAGCCCCAAGGGCGAATTCGGGGTATACCTGGTCAGCGACGGCACCAACAAGCCGTACCGCTGCAAGATCCGCCCGACCGCGTTCAGCCACCTCCAGGCGATGGACTTCATGTCGCGCGGCCACATGCTGGCTGACACGACCGCCATCCTCGGCGCGCTCGACATCGTGTTCGGGGAGTGCGACCGGTGAGGCTGACGACACTTCAGGCTCTGTGGCTGATCGGCGCGACCGTCTTAGCCGCGTTGCTGTCGATCGATGTTTTCGGACTTGTCCACGTTCCGTTCCCGCTTTGGGGCGGACTGACAGGTCTGCTTATAATCAGCGGTCGGGTCATGCCGTCGCTGCATGAACTTCAAAAGGCTGACAGCCGTGGCTGACGCACCCCAGATCCCTGACGAAGCGGAAGTCCGCGCCCGCTGGGGCGGGTTCGCCTGGACGCATGAGAACCAGGAAAAGGCGAACGAGATCATCGGTCGCTATCCGGCCGGTCGCCAGCAATCCGCGTCGATCCCGCTGCTCGACCTCGCCCAGCGCCAGGTGGGGGTGGAGACGCACACGCAAGGCTGGCTGCCGATCCCGGTGATCGAATTCGTCGCGCGCCAGATCGGCGTCGCGTACATCCGCGTGCTCGAGGTCGCGACCTTCTACACTATGTTCAACCTCGCCCCGGTCGGCAAATTCCACGTCCAGGTGTGCGGCACGACGCCGTGCATGCTGCGCGGGTCGGACGACGTGATGGCGGCGTGCAGGAACATGGGGCTGAACAAGGGGCGGACGACGCCCGACGGCCTGTTCACGCTGACCGAGGTCGAGTGCATGGGCAATTGCGCTTCGGCGCCGATGGTCCAGATCAACGACGACAATTACGAAGACCTCGACTACGACCGCACGACCGCGCTGCTCCAGGCGCTGGCTGCGGGCGAAGCGCCGAAGACCGGCACGCAGGAACCGGGTCGCCACACCGTCGAACCGCTCGGCGGCCCGACGACGCTGACCGCGATGGTGGACGAGAACCACGACTATCGGCCGGAGTGGGCGGCATGAGCAAGAATATGCTCGTCACCCTACTGGCCGTCATCGGCGCGATCGTCGTCCTGGGGTGGGTGCTGAAGCTCAGCTTCAAGCTGCTCGGCCTGGCGATCGGCGCGGCGATCGTCGTCGCTATCCTGGCCTGTGGCCAGAAGCTGCTGGGGAATGGCAAGTGAGCCTCGCCGACAAGGACCGCATCTTCACCAACCTCTACGGCTATCAGCCGTGGAGCATCGACGCGGCGATGGCGCGCGGTGCGTGGGACAATACCAAGGCGCTGCTGGAGCTCGGCCAGGATACGATCATCGATCGCATCAAGGCGAGCGGGCTGCGCGGCCGTGGCGGCGCAGGCTTCCCGACCGGTATGAAATGGTCGTTCATGCCCAAGGAACCGCGCGCCGATCGCCCGAGCTTCCTGGTCATCAACGCCGACGAGTCCGAGCCCGGCAGCTGCAAGGACCGCGAGATCATCCGCCACGATCCGCACCTGCTGATCGAAGGCGCGCTGGTCGCGGGCTTCGCGATGCGCGCGCGGGCCGCGTACATCTACATCCGCGGCGAATATATCCGCGAGGCGGAAACGCTGTTCGCTGCCGTTGCTGAGGCTTACGACCGCGGGTTCCTGGGCAAGAACGCGTGCAAGTCGGGCTACGACTTCGACGTGTTCGTCCACCGCGGTGCCGGCGCCTACATCTGCGGCGAAGAAACCGCGATGATCGAAAGCCTGGAGGGCAAGAAGGGCCAGCCGCGCCTGAAGCCGCCGTTCCCGGCCGGCGCTGGCCTCTACGGCTGCCCGACCACGGTCAACAACGTCGAATCGATCGCGGTCGCGCCGACCATCCTGCGCCGCGGGCCGGAATGGTTCTCCAGCTTCGGCGATGAGAACAACAAGGGCACCAAGCTCTTCCAGATCAGCGGCCACGTCGAGCGCACGTGCGTCGTCGAGGAAGCGATGAGCATCCCATTCCGCGAGCTGATCGAGAAGCACTGCGGCGGCATCCGTGGCGGGTGGGACAACCTTCTCGCCGTCATTCCCGGCGGCTCATCGGTGCCGCTGGTGCCCGCCGCGCAGATCATGGACTGCGCGATGGACTTCGACGGCCTGAAGGCGGTCGGATCGGGCCTCGGCACCGCGGCGGTCATCGTCATGGACAAGTCGACCGACATCGTCCGCGCGATCAGCCGCCTGTCGTACTTCTACAAGCATGAGAGCTGCGGCCAGTGCACCCCGTGCCGCGAAGGCACCGGCTGGATGTGGCGCGTGATGGAACGGCTGCGTACCGGCGACGCCGACATCAGCGAAATCGACACGCTGCATCAGGTGACCAAGCAGGTCGAAGGCCACACCATCTGCGCGCTGGGCGACGCCGCCGCGTGGCCGATCCAGGGCCTCATCAAGCATTTTCGTCCGGAGATTGAACGGCGCATCATTGAGCGTAATACTGGGGGTGTCAGCAGTCTGACATCTTTGCAGGAGGCAGCGGAATGATGAAGCTTCGGGTATCGCTAGTGCGTGTAGCCAGCGTGGCGTTGATAGGGTTCTCGGCGTGCACGTCCATGTCCGCGTCCGCGCAACAACCGACCGCACCACCGCCGCCGAGGGTCATTCCTGTGCAGCCGCTGGGCAATGTTAATATCGATCAATTCAACACACGCGTTCGCAACGGACAGTACCAGGCTCCTACATCAGTGACCGGGCCCTATTCCCGAGCGCTGTCTTTCGTGAATTGCGCAGGTGGTTCGATAAAAAGTCGTGAGATCCTAGCGACAAGCTTTGGATCTGCTGAAGAAAGCAAATTGATCGATCAAACCGTTCGTCGCAACCTTCGCTGCAACGAAGGGGCAGGCGGCGTACCCGTGTTTCTGATGCGTGCCGCGATGTCGGAAGGTGCGTTGAAGAGCAAGAAGGTGTTGCCGGGTGATGGCAGCGGTTTGTCAGGGGCCGAGCCGGGGATCGATCCCGCTATCTCCCCAATGCTTGGCGATGCGATCCGATTGGCGAGTTGCCAAGTCAAGCGCGACGCGGGGGCAGCTCGCGCCGTCCTGGCGACGGGGCTGGCGTCGGCCGAAGAAAAGGCTGCCGAAGAACGACTTGCTGCGGCCACCCCGCAGTGCGGTGTTCGGGAGCAGACCGCAGGTCTTGATAGCGTTACGCATCGCGCGATGATCGCGAGTGCGTTGGGCGCGCATGCTGCGTCGGGTGTTTCGAGTAAAAACTAAGTTCTGAATCTAGACTACGAAGATCGAAGGCGACCGCCTCGTCTATCAACGAGGCGGTCGCAAGATTGGATTGAGAGTTCGATGCCAAAAGTAAAAGTCGACGGGATCGAGGTCGAGGTCCCCGCCGGTGCGACGGTGCTCCAGGCCTGTGAGGCTGCGGGGAAGGAAATCCCGCGCTTCTGCTATCACGAGCGCCTGAGCATCGCCGGCAACTGTCGCATGTGCCTGGTCGAGGTGAAGCCCGGACCGCCGAAGCCGCAGGCGTCGTGCGCACTGCCGGCCGCGGACAATCAGGAAATCCGCACCGACAGCCCGATGGTGAAGGCGGCGCGTGAAGGGGTGATGGAGTTCCTGCTCATCAACCACCCGCTCGATTGCCCGATTTGCGACCAGGGTGGCGAATGCGATCTGCAAGACCAGTCGGTCGCCTACGGGCGCGGCCATTCGCGCTACACCGAGAACAAGCGCGCGGTGACCGAAAAGTACATGGGTCCGATCGTCAAGACGGTCATGACCCGCTGCATTCAGTGCACACGCTGCGTGCGCTTTGCCGAGGAAGTCGCGGGCGTCGAGGATATCGGCGCGCTGTACCGCGGCGAGAACATGCAGATCACTTCGTATCTCGAGGGCGCCGTGCAGTCGGAGCTGTCGGGCAACGTCGTCGACCTGTGCCCGGTGGGGGCGCTGACGTCGAAGCCCTATGCGTTCGAGGCGCGGCCGTGGGAGCTGCGCAAGACGCTCGCCATCGATGTGATGGACGCGGTCGGCACCAACATCCGGCTCGACAGCCGCGGTCGCCAGGTGCTGCGCGCGCTTCCTCGCATCAACGAGGACGTGAACGAGGAATGGGCGCACGACAAGACGCGCCACCACGTCGACGGACTTGTCCGCCGCCGCCTCGACAAGCCCTATGTCCGCAAGGGCGGCAAGCTGGTCGCGGCGAGCTGGGACGAGGCATTCGATGCGATTGCCGGTGTCGCGCGAGGCGCGGGTAGCAGCGTCGCCGCGGTTCACGGCGACATGCTCGATTGCGAGACGATCTTTGCTACCAAGACGCTGTTGACGTCGCTCGGCTCGAATCTGCACGAGGGGCGCCAGACGGGCGCCAGATACGACACGTCGAGCCTGGCCGCGGTCAACTTCAACTCGACGATCGCCGGGGTCGAGCAGGCCGATGTGATCCTGCTGGTCGGCACCAACGTCCGCTGGGAAGCGTCGCTGGTCAACACGCGTATCCGCAAGGCGATCAAGAAGGGCGCCAAGGTCTTCGCGATCGGGCCGGAGACGGAGCTGACCTACAGCGTCGAATGGCTCGGCAACGACCTGTCGCTGCTCGGTAAGCTGCCGGACGCGGTGAGCGAGGCGTTTGCGGCCGCCAAGTTCCCGATGGTGATCGTCGGCGGCGCGCCGCTGAACACTGCGCAGGGGGCGACGCTCGGGCTGATCGATACGCTCGGCCTCGTCCGCGATGGCTGGAACGGCTACAACGTCCTGCACTTTTCCGCCGCGCGGATGGGTAGCCTGATGCTCAGCTTCAGCCGGCCCGGCGGTGTCGCCGAGCTGATCGACGCCAAGCCGCGTCTCGTCTTCTTCATGGGCGCCGACGAAGTGAACCATGCCGCGTTCGAGGGTGCGTTCAAGGTGTTCGTCGGCCATCACGGCGACGCAGGCGCGCATCATGCCGACGTGATCCTGCCGGGCGCGACCTATGCCGAGAAGCCCGGCACCTACGTCAATATCGAAGGCCGCGTGCAGCGCGGCGACCGCGCCGTGTTCCCGCCGGGCGACGCCCGCGAGGACTGGACGATTCTGCGCGCGCTGAGCGAGCGTCTGGGCACGCCGCTGCCGTTCGACACGTTCGAGGAACTGCGCGCGAAGATGTTCGCCGCGGTGCCGGCACTGGCGCAAGAAGGGCTGGCCCGCTTCGACTGGGCCGTGCCGTCGCTGCCCGCGACCGCGTCGGGCGAGGTCGCCTATCCGGTGAAGGACTTCTACCTGACCAACAGCATCTGCCGGGCGAGCCCGACGATGCAGCGTTGCTCGGCGGAAATCCTGCACGGGGAAGAGTTTGCGGAGGCCGCGGAGTGATTGCGATGATGAAGTCCTCCCCGGTACGGGGAGGGGGACCGCTCGGTGATAGCCGAGTGGTGGAGGAGGGGCGCCACGAGCGTCTTCGCCTGCCGTACGCCCCCTCCACCATGCT
>NZ_LMLB01000001.1:1635742-1655794 GCF_001421785.1 Sphingomonas sp. Leaf33
CCTCCCCGTGCCGGGGAGGATTGCAGCGTGACCGCTTTCTTCCAGAACTTAGGGATGCCCTTCGCGGGCGCCTGGACGCTCGCGACGTTGGTCGGCATCCTCGTGATCGCCCTCCCGCTGATGCTGGCGGTCGCGATGATCATCTACGCCGATCGCAAGATCTGGGCGGCGATGGCGCTGCGCCGGGGGCCGAACGTCGTCGGGCCGTTCGGCCTGCTCCAGTCATTCGCCGACGGCCTGAAGGTGTTCCTGCAGGAAACCATCATCCCGTCGTCGGCCAACCGCGGGCTGTTCCTGCTGGCGCCGATCATCACCTTCACCGTCGCGCTGATCGTGTGGGCGGTGGTGCCGTTCAGCCCCGGCGTCGTAGTGGCCAACATCAACGTCGGTTTGCTGTACGTGCTCGCGGCCTCGTCGATCGGCGTGTACGGCATCATCATCGCAGGGTGGGCGTCGAACTCGAAATATCCGTTCTTCTCGGCGTTGCGGGCCGCGGCCCAGATGGTCAGCTACGAAGTCGCGATCGGCTTCATTTTGATCTCGGTCGTACTGTGGGCGGGCAGCTTCAACCTGTCGACGATCGTCACCGAGCAGACGGGGCATATCTTTGGCCTGCTGAACGGCTTCGGCTTTAACCCGCTGCTCTTCCCGATGGCGGTGACCTTTCTCATCTCGTCGATGGCGGAGACGCAACGCGCGCCGTTCGACCTGACCGAAGCGGAATCGGAACTCGTCGCCGGCTACCAGACCGAATATTCGTCGATGAGCTTCGCGCTCTTCTGGCTGGGTGAATACGCCAACGTCATCCTGATGTGCGCGCTGAACGCCATCCTGTTCTGGGGGGGCTGGCTGCCGCCGCTCGATTGGGCGCCGCTCTACTACGTACCCGGCATCATCTGGCTGTTCGCCAAGATCCTGTTCTTCTTCTTCGTGTTCAGCTGGGTGAAGGCGACCGTCCCGCGCTATCGCTACGATCAGCTGATGCGTCTGGGCTGGAAGGTGTTCCTGCCGCTGAGCCTGTTCTTCGTCTTCCTCGTCTCGGGGTATCTGATGTTCCAACGTGTGGGAGCGCCGCTGTGAGCCTCGCCCAGGTCGTCCGTTCGTTCACTTTGTGGGAGTTCATCGGCGCCCACGCCAAGACGCTGAAGTATTTCTTCAAACCCAAGGCGACGATCAACTATCCGTTCGAGAAGAACCCGATCTCGCCGCGGTTCCGGGGCGAGCACGCCCTGCGCCGCTATCCGAACGGCGAGGAACGCTGCATCGCGTGCAAGCTGTGCGAGGCGGTGTGCCCGGCGCTGGCGATCACGATCGAGGCCGAGCCGCGCGACGACGGCAGCCGCCGCACGACGCGTTATGACATCGACATGACAAAGTGCATCTACTGCGGCCTGTGCCAGGAGGCCTGCCCGGTGGACGCCATCGTCGAGGGGCCGAACTTCGAATTCTCGACCGAGACGCGCGAAGAGCTGATCTACGACAAGGACAAGCTGCTCGCGAACGGCGACCGCTGGGAACGCACGCTTGCGGCCAACCTTGCCGCCGATGCGCCGTACCGGTAAGCGCGCCATGACTTTCGATTCACCGATGGCAGGGGGCCATCCCGCGTCATGATCCAGGCCATTGCCTTCTACCTGTTCGCAGGCATCGTTCTGCTGTCGGGTGCGATGACGATTTCGTCGCGCAACCCGGTGCATTCGGTGCTGTGGCTGATTCTGGCGTTCTTCAACGCCGCCGGCCTGATGGTGCTCGCAGGCGCCGAATTCATCGCGATGCTGCTGGTCATCGTCTATGTCGGCGCGGTGGCCGTGCTGTTCCTGTTCGTGGTCATGATGCTCGACATCGACTTCGCCGAGCTGCGCGCAGGATTTGTCCGCTACATGCCGGTCGGCGTCGCGCTGGCGCTGGCACTGGCGGCAGAGATCGTGATCGGCGCGGGCGCCTGGAACGCGGGCGGGATCGCATTGGCGGCCAAGGCCGCGCCGGTCGCAGCCGACGTGCCCAATATCGAGGCGATCGGTCGCCTGATCTATTCGCGCTACCTGTTCATTTTCGAGCTCGCGGGCCTGGTGCTGCTGGTCGCGATGATCGGGGCGATCGTGCTGACCCACCGCGAGCGCGGCGGTGTCAAGAAGCAGTCGATCTTCAGCCAGATCAACCGCCGCTCGAAGGACGCGGTGCGCAACGTGAAGGATGTGCCGGTGGGGCAGGGGGTCGAGCTGTGATCGGGTTGACCCACTATCTGGTCGTCGCGGCCATCCTGTTCGGGCTCGGCGTGTTCGGCATCGTCGCCAACCGCAAGAACCTGATCCTGATCCTGATGGCGATCGAACTGATCCTGCTCGCGGTGAACATCAACCTCGTCGCTTTCTCGTCGTACCTCGGCGATCTGGTGGGGCAGGTGTTCGCGATGTTCGTGCTGACCGTCGCCGCCGGTGAGGCCGCGATCGGTTTGGCCATCCTGGTCATCTATTTCCGCGGCCGTGCGACCATCTCGGTCGACGACGTCAACCGCATGAAGGGGTAAGGCGATGATCCAGCTGATCGTTTTCCTGCCGCTTCTGGCGGCCATCGTCGCAGGTTTATCCAACCGCGCGTTCGGCATCGCGCTGCCAAAGGCCGTCACGACGGGCGCGCTGTTCGTGTCGGCGGGGCTGTCGTGGCCGATCTTCCTCGGCTTCCTGTTCGGCGAACAGACCGCCTATGTCGCTCCGGTCTTCAACTGGGTGACGTCGGGCACAATGGTCTTCGACTGGGCGCTGCGCGTCGACAGCCTGACTGCGGTCATGCTGGTCGTCATCACCAGCGTGTCCGCGCTCGTGCACCTCTATTCCTGGGGCTACATGAGCGAGGACCCGGATCAGCCGCGATTCTTCGCCTATCTGTCGCTCTTCACCTTCGCGATGCTGATGCTCGTGACGGCCGACAATCTGGTCCAGATGTTCTTCGGCTGGGAAGGCGTGGGCCTCGCGTCCTACCTCCTGATCGGGTTCTGGTTCCGCAAGCCGAGCGCCAACGCTGCGGCGATCAAGGCGTTCGTCGTCAACCGCGTCGGCGACCTGGGCTTCATGCTCGGCATCTTCGGCACGTACCTGGTGTTCCAGACCGTCTCGATCCCCGAGATCCTGGCCGCGGCACCGGGCATGGCCGGCAGCACGATCGGCTTCCTTGGCCACCGCTTCGACACGATGACCGTGCTCTGCCTGCTGCTGTTCGTCGGTGCGATGGGCAAGTCGGCGCAGCTCGGGCTGCACACCTGGCTGCCCGACGCGATGGAAGGCCCGACCCCGGTGTCGGCGCTGATCCACGCTGCGACGATGGTCACCGCGGGCGTGTTCATGGTCTGCCGCCTGTCGCCGATGTTCGCGACCAGTCCGACCGCGCTCGGCTTCATCACCTTCATCGGTGCGGCGACCTGTCTGTTCGCGGCGACCGTCGGGACCGTCCAAAACGACATCAAGCGCGTCATCGCCTACTCGACCTGCTCGCAGCTCGGCTACATGTTCTTCGCCGCCGGCGTCGGCGCGTACGGCGCGGCGATGTTCCACCTGTTCACGCACGCCTTCTTCAAGGCGCTGCTGTTCCTGGGCGCCGGCTCTGTCATCCATGCGATGCACCACGAGCAGGACATGCGCTTCTACGGTGGTCTGCGGAAGCACATCCCCATCACCTTCTGGGCGATGATGATGGGCACGCTGGCGATCACCGGTGTCGGGATTTATTGGATCCATGCCGGTTTCGCGGGCTTCCATTCGAAGGACGCGATCCTCGAGGCCGCGTTCGCGCGCGGCGGGACGAGCCAGCTGGCGTTCTACGTCGGCGTGTTCGCTGCGTTGCTGACCAGCTTCTATTCGTGGCGTCTGATGTTCCTGACCTTCTGGGGCAAACCGCGCTGGGCGAACAGCGAGCATATCCAGCATGCGGTGCATGACGCACATGGCCATGGGCATGACCATCATCACGACCATGCGCCCGCAGCGGAAGATGCCGGCCACACTCCAGACGTCCATGCACCCGGCGCGCACGACCTCGGTGACGGGACTGCGGGCTATCACCCGCACGAGAGTCCGTGGTCGATGCGCCTGCCGCTGATCATCCTGTCGCTAGGCGCGGTGCTGGCGGGGTTCGTGTTCAACCACTGGTTCATCCAGCCGGAATCGAACGAAGCCTTCTGGAACAACGCGATCTACTTCGACGAACATCTGATGCACGCGATGCATGAGGTGCCACTGTGGGTAAAGCTGTCGGCGACCGTCGTGATGCTGCTCGGCCTCGGCACCGCCTGGCTGACCTACATCCGTCATCCGGAATTCCCGGCCAAGTTCGCGGACATGTTCCGCGTGCTCTACCGGTTCCTGCTCAACAAATGGTACTTCGACGAGCTGTACAACGTCGTGTTCGTGAAGCCGGCCTTCTGGTTCGGCCGCCTGTTCTGGAAGAAGGGTGACGAAGGCACGATCGACAGGTTCGGGCCGAACGGCTCGGCGGCACTCGTCAAGTTCGGCAGCGGCGTCGCTGCCCGTGTCCAGACGGGGTATCTCTACACCTATGCGTTCGTCATGCTGCTTGGCCTGACCGCCGTCGTTACCTGGGCGATCACACGATGAACCGCGGCGTCTGCAATACATCCACCGTTCGTCCTGAGCTAGTCGAAGGACCGTTCTTTGCGCCGCTGGGCGTGATGCGCGAAGAAGAAATACGGTGCTTCGACAAGCTCAGCACGAACGGAATGGGGACAGTTCGTGGGTGATTTTCCAATTCTTTCACTGATGCTCGCGGTCCCGCTCGTGGCGGCCATCGCCTGCCTGTTCGTGAATGCGCAGACCGCGCGCTGGATCGCCCTTGGGGCGACGCTGGTCGACTTTGCGCTCGGCGTGCTGCTGTGGGCGAACTTCGACATGGGCGGCGCGGCCGCGCAGTGGCAGTTCACCGAGAATGCGCCGATTTTCGGTTTCTTCAGCTATGCGCTGGGCATCGACGGCTTCGCGCTGATGCTGATCATGCTCAGCGTCTTCCTGATGCCGATCTGTATCGGCGCATCGTGGGAGGCGGTGACCGAGCGCGTGCCCGAATATATGGCGGCGTTCCTGCTGACCGAAGTGCTGATGATCGGCACCTTCGCCGCGCAGGACCTGCTGCTGTTCTACATGTTCTTCGAAGCCGGCCTGATCCCGATGTACCTGATCATCGGCATCTGGGGCGGGGCGAACCGCATTTACGCCAGCTACAAGTTCTTCCTCTACACCCTGCTCGGCTCGATCGTGATGCTGATCGCGATGCTGTGGATGTCGACCACGGCGGGGACGACGTACATCCCGGTCTTGATGCAGTATGATTTCCCGGTCGGGGCGCAGTATTGGCTCTGGCTCGCCTTCTTCGCGTCGTTCGCGGTGAAGATGCCGATGTGGCCGGTCCACACCTGGCTGCCCGACGCGCACGTCCAGGCGCCGACTGCTGGTTCGGTCATCCTGGCGGGCGTGCTGTTGAAGCTTGGCGGCTACGGCTTCCTGCGATTTTCGCTGCCGATGTTCCCGGAAGCGTCCGCCGCGCTCGTCTGGGTGATCTTCGGCCTGTCGGCGATCGGCGTGGTCTACACCAGCCTCGTCGCGCTGGTGCAGTCGGACATGAAGAAGCTGATCGCCTATTCGTCGGTTGCGCACATGGCGATCGTGACCATCGGCCTGTTCGCGTTCAACCGGCAGGGTATCGAAGGCGCGATGATCGTCATGCTCAGCCACGGCTTGGTTTCGGGCGCGCTATTCCTCTGCGTCGGCGTCATCTACGACCGGCTGCACACGCGGGAGATCAGCCGTTACGGCGGGCTCAGCATCACTATGCCGCGCTATGCCGTGTTCTTCCTGCTGTTCACGATGGCGTCGATCGGCCTGCCGGGGACGTCGGGCTTCGTCGGCGAGTTCCTGAGCCTGGCCGGGACCTATCAGGTGTCGACTGCGATCACGCTGGTCTGCACGACCGGCATCATCCTGGGCGCGGGTTACATGCTCTATCTCTATCGCCGTGTCGCTTACGGCGACATCGTGCATGACGATGTGCGGACGATGCCCGACATCAGCAAGCGCGAGCTGGCACTGCTGGCGCCGATCGCCGCGGTCGTGCTGTGGATGGGCGTGTATCCCGAAAGCTTCCTGAAACCGATGCGCGCCGATGTCGGCCTGCTGCTCGAGCGGCTCGACCGCGCCAAGCCGGTCGGGGATTCACAGCCCACGCCGGGCAAGCCGGCCGCTGCCGCCGCCGCACATCACGCTACACCTGCCGCCCATGGGGAGTCCCACTGATGGGCAATGATCTGTTGATGGTGCTGCCGGAGCTGGTGCTCACGGTCGGCGCACTCGTCCTGATGCTCGTGGCTGCCTGGGGCGGCCAGGCATCGACCCGGCTGGTCAGCTGGGCCGCGGTCGCCGTGCTGATCGGCGCGGGCATTGCACTCGCCGGTCCGGCGTCGTCGGGCGGGCATCCGTTCGGCGGCCTGTTGCGCACCGACGCATTCGCGGCCTATGCCAAGGTGCTGATCTATGGCGCGAGCGCGGTGTCGATCGTCATCGCGCCGAGCTTTTTCGCGCGTACCAGCGGCGACGATCTGCGCCCCGAATATCCTGTCTTGATGCTGCTCGCCGCGATCGGCTCGGGCGTGATGGTGTCGGCCGGCGACATGCTGTCGCTGTACGTCGGTCTGGAGCTCCAGAGCTTGGCCAGCTACGTGCTTGCCAGCTTCATGCGCCGCGACACGCGCTCGGCCGAGGCTGGCCTGAAGTATTTCGTGCTTGGCGCGCTCGCCTCGGGCATCCTGCTCTACGGGATCAGCCTAGTCTACGGTTTCGCCGGCTCGACCGGCTTCGACACGATCGCCGCTGCGTTCGGCGGGGCGAAGTCGACCGGCCTGATCGTCGGCCTGGTCTTCGTCTTCGCAGGCCTTGCGTTCAAGATCGCCGCCGTCCCGTTCCACATGTGGACCCCGGACGTGTACGAAGGCGCGCCGACCCCGGTCACGACGTTCTTTGCGTCCGCATCGAAGGTCGCGGCGATCGGCATGGGCATGCGCGTCGCGCTGGAGGCGATGGGCCCCGCGTCGTTCGAATGGCGCCAGATCGTGATCTTCGCGAGCCTCGCGTCGATCTACTTCGGCGCGATCGGCGCGATCGGGCAGACCAACATCAAGCGTCTGCTGGCCTATTCGTCGATCAACAACGTCGGCTTTGCGCTGATCGGCCTGGCCGCGGCGACCCCACAGGGTACGGCGGCGGTGCTAAGCTATGTCACGGTCTATGTCGTGATGACGCTCGGCAGTTTCCTCGTCGTGCTGCAAATGCGCGGGCGTGACGGGCAGCCGGTCGAGAGCATCGCCAGCCTGTCGGGCCTGTCGCGGACGCGGCCCGGCCTGGCCGCGGCGATGGCGATCTTCATGTTCTCGCTCGCCGGCATCCCGCCGCTGCTCGGTTTCTGGCCGAAGCTGGCGGTATTCCAGGCCGCGACCGATGCGGGGCTGTTCGTCTTTGCCGTCGCAGGGGCCATCGGCTCGGTCGTGGGTGCCTTCTATTATCTGACGATTATCAAGACGATGTACTTCGACGCCCCGGCCAACGAAATCGTCGAGGACGGCGCGCGGTCGAGCGTCGAATATGCGCTGATCGCGGTGATGGCTGTGTTGGTGTCGCCGCTCGGTTGGCTGCTGATCCAGCCACTGGCACCCTTTACCACGGCGGCTGCGGGCGCGCTGTTCTGATCGACATCGTCACCGTCGCTGAGACGGGGTCGACCAACGCCGACCTCCTCGCCGCCGCCCGATCGGGCGCGGCCGAGGGGCGGTGGCTGCGGGCCGGGAGCCAGACCGCGGGGCGCGGGCGCCAGGGGCGGACGTGGACGTCGCGGGCCGGCAATCTCTACGCGAGTACGATCGTCCAACTGCGCCCGCATGATCCGCCGGCCGCGACGCTCGCGCTGGTCGCAGCGGTCGCGCTGGACGAAGCGATCGGTCTGCTGTGCCCGGCGTTGCTCGGTCCCGGCCGGCTGACGATCAAATGGCCGAACGACGTGCTGCTCGACGGCGCGAAGCTGGTCGGCATCCTGCTCGAACGCGCCGACGATGCCGTGGTGATCGGCTTCGGCGTCAACTGCGCGCATCATCCCGACCTGCCCGATCGCAAGACCGCCTGCCTGGCCGACGCCGGTTGTCCGGTCGATCCGGCCGTGCTGGTCGAGGCACTGGCGGACAGTCTCGCGCGGTGGCTGGCCTGCTGGCGCGGTGAGGGGATCCAACCCGTCCGGAGCCGGTGGCTGGATCGCGCGCACCCGAAGGGCACCGCGCTGGTCGCCCGCGCCGGCGATACCGCGACGGAGGGGCTGTTCGACGGCCTGGACGGCGACGGCGCGCTCGTCCTGCGCTTGGCCGACGGTACGCGACGTGTCATTCACGCCGCCGACGTATTCCTTCTTTAGAGCATGATGACATGGTTATGATCCGTCGTGATTGCCCTGCGCCGTTTGTCGGCAAGGAGCGACGCGCAGCGCGGGCTGGTGGCCCATGCGAGGGTTGCGACGACGTCCGGCGGACGGCGCAGGGCAACCGCTCTGCGGCGGGCCGAATTTCGCCCGTGGAGTCGTCGCTCGTCAGTCACGGGGGCAAGGCCCCGCTCCTTCCTCGCTCTTATCCACGAACGAAATTCGACTCCGTCACGACGGGTCAAAACCACGTCATCATGCTCTAGGACGCCCACCATGCTGCTCGCGATCGATGCCGGGAACACCAATGTCGTCTTCGCGCTGCTTGAGGGCCGCGAGGTCCGCGCGCGCTGGCGGATCGCGACCGATCCGCGGCGGACGGCCGACGAATATGTCGTATGGCTCAGCCAGCTGCTGGCGCTGGAGGGGCTGGATCGCTCCGCGGTCGACGGCGTCGTCATCGGCACCGTGGTCCCGCGCGCGATGCACAACCTGCGGATGCTCGCGACCAAGTATTTCGGCGGCGAGCCGACGATTGCGGGGACCGGCGGGTGGCCGTTCCAGCTGGATGTCGAGGAACCGTCGAACCTCGGTGCCGACCGCGCGCTGAACGTCATCGCGGCGCACGCCGCGCATCCCGGCGACCTGATCGTGGTCGATTTCGGCACTGCGACGACGTTCGACCTGATCGACTACTCAGGCGCGTACAAGGGCGGGATCATCGCGCCGGGCATCAACCTGAGCCTCGATGCGCTGGTCACCGCCGCCGCCAAGCTGCCGCGCATCGCGATCGAGGCACCGCGGTCGCCGACCGTCATCGGCCGCAACACGGTCGACCAGATGCACATCGGCATCTTCTGGGGCTATGTCGCCATGCTCGAAGGGCTGATCGCCCGGATGAAGGCGGAGGTCGGGCGGCCCGTCACCGTCATCGCCACCGGTGGCCTTGCGGTGCTGTTCGAGCAGCACACGCAGGTTTTCGACCGCGTCGAACATGATCTGACGCTGATCGGCCTCGCAATGGAGTGGGAAAGAGCCCATATCGGCGGGGAACGTGTCCCGGCCTGAGCCGGGTCCCCAGACATTCTGCCGCGTGGAACGCGGACGCAAACCGCCCCTTCAATCTGTGGGGCATGATCGAATAGGAAATCTGTGACTACTCCCAACAAAGAACTGCTCTTCGTCGCGCTCGGCGGATCGGGCGAAATCGGCATGAACGTCAACCTGTACGGGTGCGACGGCAAATGGCTGATGGTCGACTGCGGCGTGACCTTCGCCGACCCGAACTATCCCGGCATCGATATCATCCTGCCGGACCTGAGCTTCATCGAGGATCGCCTGGACGACCTGGTCGGCATCGTCATCACTCACGGGCATGAGGACCACATCGGCGCGCTGCCGTATCTGGCCGCCGACCTGGGCGTCCCGGTCTATGCCTCGCCGTTCACCGCGGGGCTCATTCGCGACAAGTTCGACGAGGAAGGCATCACCAAGCAGGTTAAGCTGCGCGTGGTGCAGGAAGACCAGTCGTTCAAGCTGGGGCCGTTCGGCATCAGCTATGTCCCGCTCGCCCACTCGATCCCGGAAGGCAATGCCATCCTGATCGAGACGAAGTACGGCAACATCCTGCACACCGGCGACTGGAAGATCGACGAAGGCAGCGGCGCGTCGACCGCGGATGAACTCATCGCCGTCGGCGACAAGGGCATCTTTGCGCTGGTCTGCGATTCGACCAACGTGTTCAACGCCGAAGCCTCCGGCAACGAAGCCGACGTCCGTGACGGGCTGGACGACGTCATTTCCGCCGCCAAGGGCCGCGTGCTCGTGACGACCTTCGCGTCGAACGCAGCGCGCCTGGCGACGCTGGGTCAGGTCGCCAAGGATACCGGGCGCCAGCTCTGCCTCGCGGGCCGGTCGCTCGACCGGATCACGCGCGTGGCCAAGGCCACCGGTTACCTCAAGGACCTGCCCCCGATCATCGATTGGGACACGGCGATGAAGCTGCCGCGCAACCAGGTGCTGATCGTGGCGACCGGCGGGCAGGGGGAGGCACGCGCGGCGCTGAACCGCGTGTCGGAGAACAACCACCCGATCAAGCTGGATCGCGGCGACACCGTGGTATTCTCGTCAAAACAGATTCCGGGCAACGAAAAGGCGATCGGCGACATCCAGAACCGCCTGGCGGCTATGGGCATCACGATCATCACCGATCGCCAAGCCTTCGTTCACGTCTCGGGTCACCCGGGCCGTCCGGAACTGGCGCAGATGTACAAATGGATTCGCCCGCAGCTGGTGATGCCGGTGCATGGCGAGATGCGCCATCTGGCCGAACACGCGCGCTTCGCGATCGAAAGCGGCGTGCCCGGCGCGGTCATCCAGAAGGATGGCGACATCATCCGCCTCGCGCCCGGCACGCCCGAAAAGATCGGAGTCGCGACCGTCGGTCGTCTAGCGGTCGATGGCGACGTGATCCTGCCGGCTGACGGCGGCACGATCAACGAGCGGCGCAAGGTCGCGATGTACGGTCACATGTCGGTCGCCGTTGCGGTCGGCAAGAACGGCCAGCTGATCGGCGAACCCGACGTGAAGCTGCAGGGTATTCCGGTCGAGGAAGAGCGCGATCCGTTCATCGACGAAGCGATCGATGCGGCGGAGGACGCCGTGCGCAAGGCAGGCAAGGGCGGCAAGAACCGCGATGCCCTACGCGAGGCGATCCGCCTGGCCGTTCGCCGCGTCGCCACGCGCTGGACCGGCAAGAAGCCGGTCGTCGATGTGCTGTTGATCGAGGCGTAGGCAGCGGGCGGGCGCCGGGTTCAGCCCGGCTGCCCGCCGCCGCCGGTCGCACCGAAGATCTGGCCGGTAGAGAAGCTGTTCGCCGGATCGACCGCCGCGACATATAACCCGGCGATTTCCGCGGGCTGGCCGGGGCGGCCGAGCGGGCTCGATCCGCCGAAGCTGCGCAGCTTCTCCGGCGTCGCGCCCCCGGACACTTGGAGCGGTGTCCAGAACGGCCCCGGCGTTACCGCGTTCACCCGAATGCCCTTGGGCGCGAGTTGCTTGGCCAGCCCCTTGGCGAGGTTCAGCACCGCCGCGCGGCTCATCGCATATTCCAGGATGTCGGGCGACGGGTCGCCGGCCTGTTCCGACGATGTGAACACGATCACCGATCCCGCGCCCATCCGGGCGACCGCTGCCTTTGTCAGCCAGAACGGCGCATAGACGTTGGTCTTCATCGTCGCGTCGAAATCCTCCGATGATATACTGCCGATGTCGGGCCGGGTCTGCTGGCGCGCGGCGTTGTTGACCAGGATGTCGAGCCCGCCGAGCTGGCGGGTGGCATCGACGATCAGGCGACGGCAAAAGGCTTCGTCGCGCAGGTCGCCCGGGATGGCAACCGCTTTGCGTCCGGCGGCCTCGATCAACTGGATCACTTCGCGCGCGTCGGGCTCTTCGGCGGGCAGATAGTTGATCGCGACGTCGGCGCCTTCGCGGGCGTAGGCGATCGCGGCGGCGCGGCCGATCCCGCTGTCGCCGCCGGTGATCAGTGCGCGCTTGCCGATCAGCCGGCCGGACCCCTTGTAACTGGTCTCGCCGTGGTCGGGCCGCGGGGACATCCGACTGGCCAGACCCGGCCAGGCCTGCCGCTGGTTCGGAAACGGCGGGCGCGGATAGATTGCAGCCTGCGGCGTGGTCGGGGCCTGAGGTGCCGGCGGCCTTTCCTGCGCGATGGCGGGCAGGGCGGTCGCCGCAGCGGCAAAGCCGGCGCCCGCGACAAGGGTGCGGCGGGTCGTGTCGATGTCGGACATGGGCAGGGCTCCGGGCGCGTGAGTATCCGGGCCAAACCCTTCAAATTGTTGGCGGTTCCTGCCGGTCGATCGTTACGCGAGCGGTAGTGTCATGGAAATGCAATAAACGCACTTGTCGGTCCGAAACAAAAGTGACACCCATACGTCATAAAACAGTAACAAACGGATGGAGGATGGGATGACCAAGCAGTTCGCAGTCGCCGTCGCGCTGGCCGCGATCGTCGCGACGCCCGCCGTGGCGCAGGACGGCGCGGTTCGGACGGCGCATGATGCGATCGTCGGCGGCAATTATGTCAAGGCCGAACAGCTTCTGACTGCCGAGCGCCAGATCTATCCGGGCAGCGCCGAAGTGCTGGTAAACCTGGCCGCGGTCTATGCCGCGACCGGCCGGCCGATGCAGGCGGCGACCCTTTATCGCCAGATTCTCGATAGCGATGCCGTCCTGCTCGATCGCGGCGACCGCAGCACCGCGTCCTCGCACCGGATCGCGCAGGCCGGGCTCGGCCGCATCAGCGCGTATCAGACTGCCGCACGCTAACGCTCAACGAGCCACAGGAAACGGGGACGGTAGCGGGTGCTGCCGTCCCCGTTTCGTTTCATCGGAAGTGCTTTCCGGCGATCAGAGACGCGGCAGCGTGACGCCGCGCTGGCCCATGTATTTGCCCGCGCGGTCGGCGTAACTCGTCTCGCAGGGCTGGTCGCCCTTCAGGAACAGGAACTGGCACGCGCCTTCGTTGGCGTAGATCTTGGCCGGCAGCGGCGTGGTGTTCGAGAATTCCAGCGTCACGTGCCCCTCCCACTCGGGCTCCAGCGGGGTCACGTTCACGATGATGCCGCAGCGGGCGTACGTGGATTTGCCGAGGCAGATGACCAGAGTATCGCGTGGGACGCGGAAATACTCGACCGTACGAGCGAGCGCAAAGCTGTTCGGCGGGATGACGCAGACATCGGTCTTGCGATCGACGAAGCTGTTCGCCGCGAAGTTCTTCGGGTCGACGACCGCGCTGTCGACGTTGGTAAAGATCTTGAATTCGTCGGCGACCCGCGCATCGTAGCCGTAGGACGACAGGCCGTAGCTGATACAGCCTTCGCGCCGCTGCGCCTCGACGAACGGCTCGATCATGCCGTCGGCCAGCGCACTTTCGCGGATCCAGATGTCGGATAGAATCGCCATGTCGTTCCCCTGATCTGCGGCCAGCTTGTCGCGGCTGACCGCGTCGTCGGCAAGTCCTGACGTCAGGCGATGCCCAGATCGGCCGGGCCGAAAGCGTCGGGCAGCAAGTCCGACAGGCGATATCGGCGCACGGCGTCGCCCTCTGCTGCCGCGCATACGACGGGCAGGTCGCGGCGGCTCATCTGTGCGGCTTCGTTGATGACCTGGCGGCAGCGACCGCAAGGGGACACCGGGCCGGTGCCGGTCGGGCGGCCAGCTGCATCCATCGCTCCGCCGATCACGACGATGGCCGCCACGTCGCGCAGCCGCCCGCTCGCGCTGACCGTGCCGAGCGCGACGGTTTCCGCGCACAGCGTCAGGCCGTAGCTGGCATTCTCGAAATTGGCGCCGGTCACGACCGACCCGTCGGTCAACAGCACGGCGGCACCGACCGCGAATTTCGAATAGGGCGCGTGGGCGTTGCGGGCAGCGGTGCGCGCCGCAGCGATCAGCGCGGTCTCGTCGATGGTGACGTCGGTCATGTCTATCCCTTGATATGCAGCACGCAGATCAGCGTGAACAGCCGGCGCGCCGTGTCGAAATCGACCGTCACCTTGCCCTCCAGCCGCTCGATCAGCAATTCGGCCGCCTGATTGTGGATACCGCGGCGTGCCATGTCGATCGTTTCGATCTGTTGCGGCGTCGCGGCGCGGATCGCCTGGTAGTAGCTGTCGCAGATCGCGAAATAGTCGCGGATCGGGCGACGGAAGCGCCCCAGCGCCAGGATCAGCGTCTCGAGATGCGACCCGTCCTCGCGGTGAATGGCCAGGCCCAGACGCCCGTCCTCCACGCTCAGCTTGATCCGGTATGGCCCGGCATAGCCGTCGGCATGGGCGCGCTGGGGGGCGAAACTATTGTCCTCCAGCAGGTCGAAGATCGCGATGCGCCGTTCCTGCTCGACATCGGCCGATCGCCACAGGATCGTGCGCTCGTCCAACTCGACATCGATGATCCGCGGATCGGCCATCCGACCCGCTTATCGCCAACCGGGCGCGCAATCCACAGCTTGATCCACCACGATCGATCGCACCATGGTTGTCGGATTGCCCGTGGGGTGGGAGAGGGGGACATGGCTACCCAGATTCGTGCCCTCGACGCCCCCGTCCAGCAGCTGCCCCAGAACCTGGAGGCGGAAGCGGCATTACTCGGCGCGATGATGATCGACAATCGCCTGGCCGACGACATCCTCGACCGCCTGGAGCCGGAGCATTTTTTCGACCCGCTCCACGGCCGCATCTTCTCCGCCATCCGCTCGCTGCGTCAGAACGACATGCTGGCGACCCCGGTCACCCTGCGCCCGATGTTCGATGGCGACGAGGGGATGAAGGCGCAGGGCGGGACCGCATATCTTGCGCAGATGACCGGCAGCGGCGCGGGCCTGATCGGCGCCAAGCAGTTTGCCCAGCAGATCTACGATCTCGCACTGCTGCGGTCGCTGGTCACGGTCGGGCGTACCTTGATCGATCGCGCGATGGACACTTCCGAAGAGGTCAACCCGCGTGCGCAGATCGAGGCGGCGGAAGAGGAGCTATTCAACGTCGCCGCCGATGGCGGTACCGCGAACACGGTCAAGACGTTTGCCCAGGCGACGACCGAGGCGGTGCGGCTCGCGGAAAAGGCGCTGAACGCCGGCGGGGGGCTGTCGGGCGTCACCACCGGTCTCGATTCGATCAACCACAAAATCGGTGGTCTGCACCACAGCGATCTCATCATCCTCGCCGGCCGTCCGGGCATGGGCAAGACCTCGCTCGCCACCAACATCGCCTTCAACGCGGCCAAGCGCTGGATGGACGACATGCGACTGGGCATCCCACCCGAAAAGTCGGTGGGCGCCAAGGTCGCGTTCTTCAGCCTGGAAATGTCGGCCGACCAGTTGGCGACCCGCGTACTGGCGGAGGCATCGCGGATCAGTTCGGAATCGCTGCGCATGGGTAAGATCAGCAAGGCGGAATTCGCACAGCTCGCCGCCGCTGCCGCCGACCTCGAAAACCTGCCGCTGTTCATCGACGACACCGCCGGTCTCTCGATCAGCGGCCTGCACACCCGCGTGCGCCGGTTGCAGCGGCGGCAGAACAACCAACTCGGCCTGGTCGTCGTCGATTATCTCCAGCTGCTGGCGGGCTCGAAGAAGGCGTCGGGCGATGGACGCGTGCAGGAAATCTCGGAGATCAGCCGTGGGCTGAAGACGCTGGCGAAGGACCTGAACGTGCCCGTCATCGCGCTGTCGCAGCTCAGCCGTGCGGTCGAGCAGCGCGAGGACAAACGCCCGATGCTGTCGGATCTGCGCGAATCGGGATCGATCGAGCAGGATGCCGATATGGTCTGGTTCGTCTATCGCGAGGATTATTACCTCGCCGCGCGCGAGCCCAAGATTCCGACCGACGGCGACGATACGCGCGTGTTCGACGACCACGCCGCCTGGGCCTCGTCGATGGACCGCGTCCATGGTCTGGCCGAACTGATCGTCGCCAAGCAGCGCCACGGTGCGACGGGCAAGGTGACGATGCGGTTCGAGGCGAACATCACGCGCTTCAGTGATTACGCCGGTGACACGCCGTTCGGCGGCGGGGACGAGTATTAACCCGATCGCCGCAGCCTTTCTGCCGCCGCCACAATACAGGCGGGAACCCAGGCATCCGGCTCCGGCACACCGCTGCCACATACCGTCGTTCCCGCGCAGGCGCGAGCCCATCTCCCGGTGTCTACACTTGGCACGCAAGGGAGATGGATTCCCGCCTTCGCGGGAATGACAAAATATAGGATGCAAAAGAAAAGGGCGCTTCCCGCGATCGGGAAGCGCCCTTTGTCTTGTCCGGGCCGCAAGCGGTCCGGGAGCCGATTACTTGACGTCGGTCGCGGCGTCGGCATTCTCTTCCGCGTTGTCGGCGGCCGAGTGCATGTTGTCGGCAGCGTTCTCGAGCTGCGCTTCGACGGTCTCGTTGGTGGCGTTGTCGGCCATCGCTTCGAGGTTGTCGGCCTGCGCTTCGATGTTGTCGGCAACCGCTTCTGCGTTCGCTTCGTTCATCTCGGCCTGCTTCGAGTTGCAAGCTGCGAGCGACATCAGGCCGGCAGCGGCAGCGACAATGAGAACCTTCTTCATTATTTGCTCCCAAGCAAAAAATTCGTTCGCGATCCGGCCCGATTGCCGACGCGAATTTGCCGCAATACCGACACCTAGCCCCACGTCAACGCTCAAATTGGTCCGCTCGTCGCAGAGTGCCGGCGGTGCAGGGATCAAATCGGGCAGTTATCGGGCGGGCGTGACGCGGCCGATCGTCTCCGGTGCGTTCGCGACGATGGCCAGCATCGTCGTCCATGCCGCTACGTTTTGCCGCAATTTCGCCGGATCCACCTTGTCGAGCGTGTCGTCGGGCGTGTGGTGCAGGTTGAAGTAATCCAGCCCCGACTGGCTGAGATCGATCGCCGCGACGCCCTTCGCCATGATCGGACCGACATCGGCGCCGTCGCCCGCCTTCGCCGACCCGCGGGCGATGCCAAGTGGCGCCAGGGCCGTCGCCAGCCGGTCGCCGACCGCCTTCGCGCTATCGGGCAGGTTCGTCTCGAATCGCCAGATCCGGTCCGCGCCGAAGTCGCTTTCGGCCGCGGCGACGTGATTGTCGCTGCCATGCGCTTGCGCGTAGGCGCGACCGCCGAACACGCCGACTTCCTCCGCGCCGAACCAGACGACGCGGATGGTGCGCCGCGGGGTGCCCGCATCCATAATGCGCTTGGCGGCGGCGGCGGTAATGGCGACGCCGGTGGCGTCATCGATCGCTCCGGTGCCGAGATCCCAGCTGTCGAGGTGCCCGCCGACCAGCACGATCCCGGCGGCCGGGTCGCTTCCCGGCACTTCGGCGATGACGTTGCCCGATTCCTTGATGCCGGTCTGGCGCGGCGTCAGCGTCAGCTTGATGCGCACCGGCGCCCCGCGCTTCAGCACGCGCTCCAGTTGCTCGGCATCGGGGATCGACAGCGCCGCGGCGGGGATCGCCTTCACGCCTTCGGGGAAGTTGGTGCCGCCGGCGTGCGGGTTGCGGTGATAGTCGGTGCCGATCGAACGGATCAGCATCGCCGCTGCACCCTTGCTTGCCGCCAGCGCCGGGCCCGAGCGCCGCACGCCGCCGAAATAGCCGTAGGACGACCCGTCCTGCGTCGGCATCATCGCATGGCTGACGAAAGCGATCTTGCCCTTGAGACTCCCGTCAGGCGCGGCGTTCAGGTCGGCGAGCGTCGGGAAATAGACCACTTCGGCGGTCATGCCCGCCGCCGGCGTCGCGCCCGAATTGCCGAGCGCGGTCAGGTACAGCTTCTGCGGGAAGGGCGAGACGATCTCCGCCGTTTCCTCGCCACGCACCCAGACCGGCATCTTGAACGGCTCGATGCGGACGTTCTTGAAGCCGAGCGTCGTCAGCTTCTTCACCGCCCAGGCCCGCGCCCGCGCCTCGGCGTCGGTGCCGGCCAGTCGCGGCCCGACTTCGGTCGTCAGGCCCTCGGTGATATCCCACGCATAGTCGTCCTTCAGCGCCGCGTCGCGCATCTGGGCGGGGTCCATCTGCTGGGCCGCGGCGGGGAGGGGAAGGGCGAGGGCGGCGACGGCCGCGAGCAGGAGGCGCTTGGTCATGGGCGTAAGTGGTAGGCGCGTTGCCAATCGCGCGTCCAGCCATTACATCCTGCGCGGAATTTCCAGCATTCAGATCGTTCGAACGGAGACCCCAGTTGGCCGCCCAATATGCGTTTGTCATGAAGGACATGACGAAGACCTTCCCCGGCGCCCAGAAGCCGGTGCTCAGTAACATCAACCTGCAATTCTATCAGGGCGCCAAGATCGGCATCGTCGGCCCCAACGGCGCCGGCAAGTCGACGCTGATGAAGATCATGGCCGGGGTCGACAAGGATTTCACCGGTGAAGCCTGGCCGGGCGAGAACATCACCGTCGGCTATCTGGAGCAGGAGCCGCAGCTCGACCCGACCAAGACGGTGCTGGAGAACGTCAAGGACGGCGCGCGCGAAGTCGCCGACATGGTCGATCGCTTCAACGCGATCTCGGCCGAGATGGGCGATCCCAAGGACGACACCGACTTCGACGCGCTGATGGAGGAGATGGGCGAGCTCCAGGGCAAGATCGACGCGGTCGACGGCTGGACGCTCGACAACCAGCTCGAAGTCGCGATGGAAGCGCTGCGCTGCCCGCCGTCGGACTGGTCGGTCGACAATCTGTCGGGCGGTGAACGCCGCCGCGTCGCACTGACCCGCCTGCTGATCCAGAAGCCGTCGATCCTGCTGCTCGACGAACCGACCAACCACTTGGACGCCGAGAGCGTCAGCTGGCTGGAGCATCACCTGAAGGAATATGCCGGCGCGGTTCTGATGATCACCCACGACCGCTATTTCCTGGACAACGTCGTCGGCTGGATCCTCGAGATCGATCGCGGCAAGTATTTCCCCTACGAGGGCAATTACTCGACCTACCTCGAGAAGAAGGCCAAGCGCCTCGAGCAGGAGGACCGCGAGGAGAGCGGGCGCCAGGCGGCGATCCGCAACGAGCTGGAATGGATCCGTCAGGGCCCCAAGGGCCGCCAGACCAAGTCGAAGGCGCGTATCGCCAAGTTCGACCAGCTGGTCGAGGCGCAGCAGAACCGCACGCCGGGCAAGGCGCAGATCGTCATCCAGGTGCCCGAGCGCCTGGGCGGCAAGGTCATCGAGGTGACCGACGTCAGCAAGGCCTATGGCGACAAGCTGCTGTTCGAGAACCTGTCGTTCACGCTGCCCGCCGGCGGCATCGTCGGCGTCATCGGGCCGAACGGCGCGGGCAAGTCGACGCTGTTCAAGCTGATCACCGGCCAGGAACAGCCCGACAGCGGCAAGGTCGACATGGGGTCGACCGTGCGGCTGGGGTATGTCGACCAGAGCCGCGATCACCTGGATGACAAGAACAACGTCTGGCAGGAAATTTCCGACGGCCACGACTATATGAAGGTCAACGGCCACGAGCAGTCGACGCGCGCCTATGTCGGTGCGTTCAACTTCAAGGGGCAGGACCAGCAGAAGAACGTCGGCAAGCTGTCGGGTGGCGAGCGCAACCGCGTCAACATCGCCAAGATGCTGAAGCGTGGCGGCAACGTGCTGCTGCTCGACGAACCGACCAACGATCTCGACGTCGAGACGTTGGGCGCGCTGGAAGAGGCGATCGAGAATTTCGCAGGGTGCGCCGTGGTCATCAGCCACGATCGCTTCTTCCTTGACCGCCTGGCGACACACATCCTGGCGTTCGAGGGCAACAGCCACGTCGAATGGTTCGAGGGGAACTTTGAAGCGTATGAAGAGGACAAGCGTCGTCGCCTGGGTGACGCCGCCGATCGTCCGACCGCGCTGTCGTACAAGAAGCTGACGCGCTGACGGGTCGCCGCCGGCCGCCTCCATCTGGGGCGGCCGGTGGTCCGGCCTAGGGTCCGTACTCAATCAGGACGGGGTCGTGACGGCGCCGATTTTGGGTTAGGGCAAGAAGCGAGGAGTGGAGCGATGCTATGGCATCGTGACCCCAGGGCTTTCTTGGCTCGCGACGCCGCCCTGGGCCAA
>NZ_LMLB01000001.1:1655825-1730723 GCF_001421785.1 Sphingomonas sp. Leaf33
TCGCCAGCGCCTTCCTGCGGGCGATCGCGATCCCCGTCCTGATTGAGTACAGACCCTACGGCGTGAAGCGTTTGGTGAAGCCCATGACCGGCCGTTCTTCGACCGGGACGGCGGTGATGTCGTCGATCCGGGCAAGTCGCGGTCCTTCGCGGCATTTCGCAAGGAATTCGTCGAGCACCATCGAATCGGCATCGGCGAGCAGTTCGACACGACCGTCGCTCAGGTTGCGGACCCATCCCTTAACGCCCAGCTTCTGCGCCTGGCGCACGACATAATCGCGGTAGCCGACCTGCTGCACGCGGCCACTCACCAGCACGCGCTGCATGACACCCATGTGTTTCATTCCCTGATTGGACGAGTCGGCCCGGCACCGCTCGTCTTTCCGCCGGCATAACCATGCGGTGCGTCTTTGCGCGAGCGCTGCCAGGCAATTCCACCGCACGTAAAGCAGTATCCGGCGCGAGGCGTTAGGCGCTTGCGATAAGGGGAGCGCTGTGTCGCGCTCAACTCGTCCTCAGGCTGCGATCGGGCTCAGACGTGGCCCATCGTGCTCGGCGACTTCGGCGAGACGGGCGGGCTCGCAAAGTTCGAGATACCGTTCGGCGATGGTGACATGGGCCGCGACGGCCGCGGGTTCGATGCTCTTCTGCGCCAGTTCCAGCTGCGCTTCGGCCCGGCGCTGGTAATAGTCGAAATCCACGGACGCGTTACCCACGATACACTCCACACGGCGCCCGCAGCTCGCGCCACCGCACCTTCTCCAGATCCGGCCCTTTCGTCAGCCGCCGCAGCAGCTTGCCCCGGAATATGACAACGTGCTGACGCCGGTTTGGCTCCACGTAACCCGCGGGATTCCGATGTAATTCAGCCGCTTCCGTTACAGGTCCGACGACCCGGCGCGGTTGCCCGCCTCGCCGATCCCGGCATCGGGTGATTCGCTCTCCGGCCCGCGCACATCATCTTCGCCGGCCTCGGTCGGCGTCGCCGGAGCGTCCGTCTTGGGTGGCGCGATCGCATCGGGTTGCGTGTCGGGTTCGCGGTCACTTCGCAGGTCGCTCATCGGTCATCTCCTCGTTTCGACAGGAAATCCCCGGAGCGGCGGCGGCGTTCCGTCAGTCCCCCGGATAGTCGATCGCCAGAACCTCGTACTCGCGCTCGCCGGCGGGCAGCACGACGCGGCGCAAGTCGCCGACCGCGGCGCCGCGGAGAGCCCGCGCGATGGGAGAGTTCCAGCCGACACGACCAGCGCCGGCCTCCGCCTCATCATCGCCGACCAGGGTCAGCGTCCGATGGGCGTCGTCCTCGTCCGCGATCGTCACCGTCGCGCCGAACCACACGCGGCTGCGGTCTTCCTGAGCGCGGGGGTCGACGACCTTGGCCGCCTTCATCCGCTTCGACAGGAAGCCCAGGCGGCGGTCGATCTCACGCAACCGCTTGCGTCCGTAGATATAGTCGCCGTTCTCCGACCGGTCTCCGTTGCCCGCGGCCCAGGCAATGGTGTCGACCAGCTTCGGCCGCTCGCCGGCGAACAGCGCTTCGTACTCCTGCCGCAACGCGGCGTATCCAGCAGGCGTGATATAGTTCGGGCGATCCATGACCGCCGCCCTATCAGCCGGGATTGCGCTTGCCGAGATACCAGCTGATGTTGTTCGGGCCCCGCGAGCGCGCCCGGTCGGGGTTCATCAGATCGTAGACGACGGCATTTTCCAGCACGCGCTGGACGTAGTTCTTGGTTTCGAAGAACGGGATCGCCTCGACCCATTCGATGACATCGACCTGCCCCGTTCGGGGATCGCCGTTCGCGCGCAGCCATTTGTTCACGTTGCCGGGCCCGGCGTTGTAGGCGGCAACGGCCAGTGGGTAGCTGCCGTACAGCGCGAACATCTTTTCGAAGTAGTGCGATCCGAGCTGGATGTTGTAGTCCGTGTTCGCGTTGAGCTGCGACACGTCGTAGCCCAGGCCCAGCTTGCCCGCGACATCGCGCGCGGTGCCCGGCATCAGCTGCATCAGCCCCCGCGCGCCGGCCTGACTGACCGCGTTGCGATCGAACTGGCTTTCCTGGCGTGCGATGGCGTGGACCATCGTCCAGCTGTCATTGGCCGCCGCCGGCACGCGGACACTGGGATAGCCCGCCGCCGTGAAATCGCTGAGGCCGTTCTGGAGCGCACTCTTGCCGACCAGCACGCCCAGATCCGGGCGATTGATCTGCGCGGAAAACTCGGTCGCCAGCGCATGATCGACATCGCTCGTCGCATCCATCGCGATCTGGCGGATGAACATGCCCTGTTCGCGTGCATTCCCCTGCGCCCCGAGCAGGCGGGCGGCGCGGACGACATCGCGGTTGGCGAAGGCGGCGCGCGCGGCGGGGGCGATCGTTGCGGTGTTGACCGGGGTCGGGCGCCGCAGCGGCTGGCCCAGCCGTTCGCTGGCGAGTTGCCCGTAATAGAGATCGCCAAATCCTGCGGCGCGCGCGAAATAGGATTGCGCCGCGGCTTGGTCGCCGGCGGCCTCCGCCGCGCGACCTGCCCAATACAGTCCCTTCGACTGGGTCGTCGGCGTCTTCGATCCGCGCGAATAGCGGTCGAACATGCCGATCGCGTCGCGCGGGCGCCCCAGCTGCTTCATCGCGGTCGTGCCGGCCAGCCAGACCAGGCTGGTGTAATCGTCGCGCTCGCCCAGCGGGCGGGTCGAAACGTCGGTGCCCGGCAAGTACGCGTCGTCGACCTGGCGTGCGATGTCGTAAGCGACCGTATGCTGGCCGTCCGCCGACGCGCCGCGCGCGTTGGTCAGCAGGACCTCGTACCATTTCTCGGCCGATCCCGGTGGGGTCGCGAGCGTATGCGGGCGGGCAAGCTGTGCGCGCGCGGTCGGCGACGCGCCGTTGTCGCGGTACCAGTTCGCGCGGTCGGCCAGGAAGCCGGCGTCGGTCAGTGCGTAAGCCTCCACTGCCGCGCCACGCGACGCCGCATCGACCGCACGCGTGCGATAGGCGATACGAGCGTCGAAGATCGCCCGGCGATCGGGGCTGGCGAAGCCGAGCCAGCGCAATGCCGCGCCAGTATTCCCCTGCCACAACAGCATGTCGATCCGCGCGTCGTGATCGGCGGGCGCCAGCGCGGCGGGGAAGAGGGCCAGCACCTTGCTCTCGTCGGCCGGACGCAGCACGCCCATCCGCCACGCGCGCCGCGCCTGGTCGGCGGCGCGGTCGGCCTGGCCGCTCATCGCCAGAGCCTCGGCATAGCGGACGCGGCCGGCGGCGGTGATCGGCGGGAAGCGGTCGAAGAAGCGCAGCGCCTGAGCGGGCGACACCGATGCGTCGGCGACCGTCTCGGCCGCCGCGCGCCGGGTTGTCTCGCCCGGCCAGCCGGGGTGGGCGAGCAGGAAGTCGGCATAGCTCGAAAACGGCAGATTGTCGGACTGCTGCAACCGGCGCCACTGATCGATCGTGTAGCTGAACGGATCGACCGCCACCGGCTGATAGGGCTGCGGCTGTGCGGGCAGCGGCTGGACCATCGGCCGCGCCGGGACATAGGGCGGCCAGGCCTGCTGCACCTGCGCGCTCACCCAGGCGACGTGCGCCTGTCCCATCGTCGCGGCCATCGCCACACCGGAGACGCCCACCAGAACGGCCAACAGGCCTGATTTACGCAACATACCCTGCATACTGGACATGATACCTGCTCGCGCCGTATCGGCCATCACGGAAAATCGCTCTGATGAGGCTGTTCGTCGCAATATGTTCTCCGGCTCCATTCCCGCGCTCGTCACGCCCTTCACGGGCGGCAGCTTCGATGAGGAGGCATACCGCGCCTTCGTTGAATGGCAGCTGACCGAAGGGTCGACCGGGCTCGTCCCCTGCGGCACGACGGGGGAGTCGGCCACGCTGACCTATGACGAGCATTTCCATGTCGTCCGGACCTGCGTCGATCAAGTGAAGGGCCGCGTGCCGGTCATCGCCGGTGCAGGCTCGAACGACACCCAGGTCGCGATCCAGAACATCCGCGCCGCGCAGGCCGCCGGCGCCGATGCCGCGCTGATGGTGCCTCCGTACTATAATCGTCCGAACCAGGACGGGATCTTCGCGCATTTCGAAGCCATCGTCGCGGCGTGCGACCTGCCGATCGTGCTCTACAACGTCCCCGGCCGGACGGTGACCGACATCAAGCCCGAGACGGTCGTGCGCCTCGCCAACGCGTTCGACCGCATCGTCGCGATCAAGGACGCAAGCGGCGACCTGCCGCGCGTGTCGGCCCACCGCGGCGGTGCGCGCGATGGCTTCGTCCAGCTATCGGGCAACGACGACATGGCACTGGCGTTCAATGCGATGGGCGGGCGTGGCTGCATCTCGGTGACGGCGAATGTGGCGCCCGGCCTGTGCGCGCAATTCCAGGCAGCGACGCTCGCCGAGGATTACGCGCGCGCGCTTGAGATCAACGACAAGCTCTATCCGTTGCACGCCGCGCTGTTCAGCGATGCGTCGCCCGGGCCGGTCAAATATGCGCTCAACCGGCTGCATCCCGAATGGTCGGCCGATCTGCGCCTGCCGATGACGCCGCCTAGCGAAGCGAGCCGCGCGGCGGTCGATGCCGCGCTGGCGCACGCCGGATTGACCTGACGCGGCGGATGTTTTCGAGGGGCGGCTTCCTTTCCGCTGACGGCGCGCTTACATCGCGCGACGATGCCCCGTCCCAAACCCCCGCAGTTCGAGAAAACCAAGGTCGTCGCCGAGAACCGGCGTGCGCGCTTCGAATATTTCATCGACACGGTCTATGAAGCCGGAATCGCGCTGACCGGCACCGAAGTGAAGTCGCTGCGTTTCGGCGAAGGCTCGATCGCGGAGGCCTATGCCGAGGTGCGCGACGAGCAGGCGTGGCTGGTCAACGCGAACATCCCCGAATTCAGCCACGGCAACCGGTTCAACCATGAACCGAAGCGCCCGCGTAAATTGCTCCTTCACGAACGCGAGATAAACCGGCTGCACGGTGCGGTGGCGCGGGACGGCATGACGCTGATCCCGCTGACCGTCTATTTCAATTCGCGCGGTCGGGCCAAGGTCGAGCTCGCGCTCGCCAAGGGCAAGAAGGCGCATGACAAGCGCGACACGATCCGCGAGCGCGACTGGAAGCGCGAACAGGGCCGCATCCTCCGCGATCGGGGCTGAGATGGGCGTGTGGGGTCGGTTCATCGCATGGGCGCACCGCAATCTGCCTACGCGTGAGAGCATGGAGCAGAGCCGGATCCTGCGTCCGATCGCGCACCGGGTACTGGCGCCCGCCCTGTGGCGCTTCACCCGGCGCAGCGTGCCCCGCGGCGTCGCGCTCGGCATGGTGACGGGCATCTTGGTGCCGATGGGACAGATACCGGCGTCCGCCGTCCTGGCGCTGCCGTTGCGCGCGAACATCCCGGCGGCAGCGCTGACGACGTTCTTCACCAATCCCTTCACGACCCCCATCCTGTGGGGTGCGGCCTATTGGGTCGGGCGCAAGGTGCTGCGGCTCGACACGGTGGTGCCGGGATCGCCGGTGCGCGATGTGGTGCGTGAGAACATGGGCTGGCTCCAGTGGGTCTATGCCGAAGCTGGACCGGCGATCATCGTCGGGCTGCTGGTGCTGACGATCGTCTTCGCGGTGCTCGGCTATGGCCTGACCGCGCTCGGCTGGCGCCTTTGGATCGCTGCCAAGTGGCGTAATCGTCACAATCGGGGCGCGTGACGCTTACGCGGAATTGACGATCCCTATCAGTCGGTTACGAAGCGGCATTGCTCGACGTCCCGTCGGGCCCTCCCTTCAGGCTGAAAGGACGCCCATGCGCTTCTCGCGTCTCGTCTCCACTTTCCTCGCCACCACCATCGCCGTTACCGCGCTGTCCGCGCAGGACGGGCCGCGACTCGGCACGTACGGCTTCGACACCAAGGGCATGGACACATCGGTCAAGCCGGGCGCCGATTTCGACACATACGCCAGCGGTACGTGGGAGAAGACGACCGAAATCCCCGCCGACCGCGCGTCGTGGGGCATGTTCCACGTCCTGCAGGACCAGTCGCTGGAGCAAACCCATGCTATCCTCCAGCAATCGGCCAAGCGTCCGGGCACCAAGATCGGCGATTTCTACGCGTCCTACATGGACGAGGCGACGATCGCCAAGAAGGGCATCGCGCCGGTCAAGCCGTGGCTGACCGCGATCGCGTCGGCCAGGGACAAGACCGTGCTGGCGGTCGAGGCGGGCAAGTTGCAGGTGAAGGGCGTCGGCGGCCTGTTCGGCATGGGCGTGACCCAGGACAGCAAGGCGCCCGACACCTATGTCGTGACTGCCGGTCAGTCCGGCATCTCGCTGCCCGACCGCGATTTCTACCTCAAGGACGACGCCAAGCTGGCGACGATCCGCACCGCGTACCAAGCCTATCTGACGCAGTTGCTGACGCTGGCTGGCGAGCCGGACGCGCAGGCGCGTGCGACCGCGGTGTTCGAATTCGAAAAGGCGCTGGCGACTGCGCACTGGACCCGCGTCGAAAACCGCGACGCCGACAAGACCTACAACAAATGGACGTTCGCTGATTTCGAAGCGAAGGCGCCGGGCTATCCGTGGGCGCAGTGGCAGTCCGCGATGGGCGTGCCGCGCCAGGCGGCGTATATTATTCGCCAACCGAGCGCGCTAACCGGCGAGGCCAAGGCCTATGCCGATGCGCCGCTGTCGGTGCTGAAGGACTATTACATGCTGCGCGTGCTGAAGAGCTACGCCAGCGTCCTGCCCAAGCCGTTCGAACAGGCCGACTTCGCCTTTACCGGCACCGTCCTGTCGGGTGTTCCGCAGCAGCAACCGCGCTGGAAGCGCGCGGTGTCGATGACCAGCGCTTCGCTGGGCGAGGAAGTCGGCAAGCTGTATGTCGCGCGCTATTTCCCGCCGGCATCGAAGGCGGAGATGGACAAGCTGGTCGTCAACGTCCGCGCGGCGATGCACGATCGTCTCGCTGGCCTCACGTGGATGGCGCCGGAAACCAAGCAGAAGGCGCTGGCGAAGCTCGCCGCCTTCACGCCTAAGATCGGTTACCCGACCCGGTGGCGCGATTATTCGGCGCTGGCGGTCAGCCGCGATGACCTGGTCGGCAACGTCGCGCGTTCCAGCGAGTTTGAGTTCCGGCGTGGCCTGAACAAGCTCGGCAAGCCGATCGACCGGACCGAATGGTTCATGACGCCGATGACGATCAACGCCTATGCCAACCCGCCGATGAACGAGATCGTGTTCCCAGCCGCGATCCTGCAGGCGCCGTTCTTCGATGCGAAGGCCGATCCGGCGATCAACTACGGCGGCATCGGCGCGGTGATCGGTCATGAGCTGAGCCACCATTTCGACGACCAGGGCCGCAAGTATGACCCGACCGGCAAGCTCGCCGAATGGTGGACGGCCGAGGACGTCGCGCGGTTCAAGACCTTCACCGACAAGCTGGTCGCGCAGTACAACCTGTACGAGCCGCTGCCGGGCCAGAAGGTCAACGGGTCGCTGACGCTGGGCGAGAACATCGCCGACCTCGCCGGCCTGACGGTCGCGTACGAGGCGTACAAGAAGTCGCTGAACGGCAAGCCTGCCCCTGTCATCGACGGCATGACCGGCGACCAGCGTTTCTACCTCGGCTGGGCGCAGGTGTGGCGCAGCAAGCAGCGTGAGCAGTCCCTGCGTCAGGCTCTGCTGACCGACCCGCATTCGCCCGGCGCCCAGCGCGTCGCGATGGTTCGCAATCTCGACCCCTGGTACGCGGCGTTCGGCGTGAAGGACGGCGATGCGCTGTACCTCAGCCCGGCCGACCGCGTCCGCATCTGGTAAAGACAAGAACAGGAGAGGCGTAACATGCGCACCCGCATCCTCATTCTCGCATCCGCCGCGGTCCTCGGCGCGACCGCGCTGCACGCCCAGCAGGACGTGCCGTCGGCCGCCCCCGCAGTGCCCGCGAAGACCGATGGTCCGACCTATGGCCGCTTCGGCTTCGACGAGGCCGGCATGGACCGCTCGGTCCAGCCGGGCGATGACTTCAACGCCTTTGCCAACGGCGACTGGCTGAAGCGCACGGCGATTCCCGTCGACAAGTCGAGCTACGGCATGTTCAACGCGCTGTCCGACCAGTCGGAACTGCGCACGCGTGCCCTGATCGAGGAACAGGCCAAGACGTCAAATTCCAGGATCGGCTCGGCGTACAACGCCTATCTCGACACCGCCGCGATCGAGAAGAAGGGGCTGGCCCCGGTCAAGCCGTGGCTCGACCGGATCAAGGGCGTGTCGGACAAGGCGGGCTACGTCCGCCTGCTGGCGGAGGCCGATCGCAACGGCGTGTCGGTGCCGTTCAACGCCGGCGTCAGCGCCGACGCGAAAGACCCGAACACTTATACGGTCGGGATGAGCCAGGGTGGGCTGGGGATGCCCGACCGCGACTATTATCTGAGCGCCGATCCGAAGCTCGCAGCGGTCAAGACCGCGTATCAGGCGCATATCGCCAGAATGTTCACGCTGGCCGGCGAAGCGAATGCCGACGCGCGCGCCAAGGCTGTCGTCGATTTCGAGACGCAGATCGCCGGCAAGCACTGGACTCGTATCCAGAGCCGCGACGCCGACAAGGCGTATAACAAGATGACGGTGGCCGAGCTGGCGACGCTCGCCCCAGGCTTCGATTTCGCCGCCTATCTGAAGGCGGTCGGTATGCCGACGCAGACGGTCATCGTCCGCCAGCCCAGCGCCTTTACCGGCATGGCGGCACTGATCGGCGCAGCACCGGTGGCGGTGCTGAAGGATCAGCTGCTGATCCGCTCGCTCGACGGCTTCGCCGCGGTCCTGCCGACGGCGTTCGACCAGGAACGCTTCGCCTTCTTCGGCACGACACTGACCGGTGTGCCGCAGCAGCAGGAACGATGGAAGCGCGCGGTCGCCTTTACTCAGGGCGCGCTGACCGACGACATCGCCAAGATCTACGTCGCGCGGTATTTCCCGCCGGAGACGAAGGCGGCCGCCGACGCGCTGGTGAAGAACGTCATCACCGCGATGAAGGCGCGCGTCGCCAAGCTCGACTGGATGACACCGGAGACGCGGACCAAGGCGGTGGCCAAGCTCGACGCCTTTACGCCGCGAATCGGTTATCCCGACAAGTGGCGCGACTATGCGAGCTTGCGGATCGTGCCGGGCGACGCCTTCGGCAACCAGTTGCGGTCATCGCAATGGTCGCACGACTACAACACCGCCAAGCTCGGCAAGCCCGTGTATCGCTGGGAATGGGGCATGACCCCGATGACGGTGAACGCGCAGGCCAATCCGACTTTGGTCGCAATCACCTTCCCGGCGGCGATCCTGCAACCGCCGTTTTTCGACCCGAAGGCCGATCCGGCGATCAACTATGGCGGCATCGGCGCGGTCATCGGGCATGAGATCAGCCACCATTTCGACGACCAGGGATCTAAGTTCGACATCACCGGCAAGCTGACCCAGTGGTGGACGTCCGCCGACGTCGCCGCGTTCAAGCAGCGCACCGATGCGCTGGTCGCGCAGTATGACGCGTACGAGCCGCTGCCCGGCTTCCACGTCAAGGGCGGCCTGACGCTCGGGGAAAACACCGCTGATCTGGCCGGCCTCAGCGCGGCCTACGACGCCTACAAGATGTCGCTCGGCGGCAAGGCGGCGCCGGTCATCGACGGCTTCACCGGCGACCAGCGCTTCTACCTCGGCTGGGCGCAGGTCTGGCGGCGCAACTATCGCGAGGCGGCACTGCGCAATCAGTTGCTGACCGACCCGCATTCGCCGTCGCAGCAGCGCGTCTGGGTCGTCCGCAACCTCGACCCCTGGTATGCGGCATTCGCGCCCAAGCCTGGCCAGAAGCTGTACCTGACGCCGGAACAGCGCGTCCGCATCTGGTGATTCGAGCCCGTTGGGGGCCGAGCGGCACGCGCGGCCCTTGACGCTCGGGGCAGGGGACGGACATGGGTGGTGGATGGCTTCCATCGCCGATGTTTCCGTTCCCGCCGTCCCGTCCCACTGGCGGATCATCGCCGTCGCCGCGGGGTGTGGCCTGGCGGCTGCGCTGCTGATCCTGTGGCTGGTCGGACTGACCGTGGTGGCGGCAGGCTTCGCCGCAGCGGCATTGGTGATCGCCGGAGGCGCCGTCGCGGTCCGGATGCTGTTCCCGCCCCGCGCATCGGACATTGCCGAGCCGGACTGGACCGTCGCCAATGCGATCGCCGCGGTGGCGGCCGATGCCGTCGCGTTGACCGATCGCGCTGGGCGCCTGACCTGCGCGAACGACCGCTACGACCAACTCTTCCGCGGATACCCTGTCCCGCCGAACTTGCCCGTCGACGCCGCCGAAACCGAGCGGCTCGGCCAGGCCGGACGCGCGGCGTGGCGCGACGGCGATGCGGTCGCGACCATCCTCGTCAGCGGTGTACGGGTCGACGTGACGATCCGGCGCATCGGCGACACCATGCTGCTGTGGCGCTTCGCCGCGCGGGACAGCGCCGATGTGATCGCGACGACCACTGCGATGCTGTCGGGACCCGAGGGCGACCGGCTGGGAGAGGCAGGCGTCATGGCCGCATTGCTGTCGCCAGATGGCCGCGTCCGCATGGCGAACCGCGTGCTGCGCACCCGCGCGATGGGCCATGACGAGGGTGCAATCGAGGGACGGGACTTCGCGCGGTTCCTGATCACCGACGCGGCCGGCTTCGTGCGGTTCGAACGCGAAGGCCTGTCGGGCAATCCGCTGCGCGTCCTGCAACTCCCGCTGCTGCAGACCGACGACGCGCCGATGCTGGTCGCGCTGCTCGACGAGGAAATCCCGATCCCGGTGCCGGCGATCGGATCGAGTGCGGCAAGCCATGTCCGCAGCCTGGTCGCGTTGCTGCCGGTGCCGCTGGCGCTGATCGACCGCGATGGCCGGTTCGTCCACATGAACGACGCGTTCCAGCGCGCCGCCGCGGTCGATGTCACGGCGCCGCCGCTCTACCCGGGCGATCTGGTCGTGCGCGAGGACAAGGGCGCGCTGGCCGATGCGATCCGCCGGTTCGGCGGGGGCGGGGGCTATGCCACGCAGCTGCCCGTGCGCTTTGCCGAGCGGCCCGACGAACCGGTGCAGGTATCGCTGACCGGTGCCCGCGGCCTTGGCGACGCGGCCGTCCTGATGGCGATCAAGGACAACAGCGAGGAAGGCCGGCTGAAGCATCAGGTCGCGCAGGCGACGAAGATGCAGGCGGTCGGCCAGTTGGCCGGCGGCGTCGCGCACGACTTCAACAACATCCTGACCGCGATCATCGGCCACTGCGACCTGATGCTGATGCGCCACACGCCCGGCGACAGCGATTACGACGACATCCAGCAGATCAAGACCAACTCCAACCGCGCGGCCGGGCTGACCCGCCAGCTGCTCGCCTTCTCGCGCCAGCAGACGCTGCGGCCGCAGGTGCTGCAACTGCCCGACGTGATCTCCGAAGTGTCGAACCTGCTGAAGCGCCTGCTGGGCGAGACGCTGGAACTGGTGGTCCAGCACGGCCGCAACCTGGGGCCTGTCCGGGCCGATCCGGGACAGCTCGAACAGGTCGTCGTCAATCTGGCGGTCAATGCGCGCGACGCGATGCTGGCGAGCCATCCCAACGGCGGCGGCGTGCTGACGATCGAGACGCTGGCGATGACTGCCGCCGAGAGCCGGCGGATGGACCACGACGTCCTGCCGGTCGGCGACTATACCGCGCTCCGGATTACCGACACCGGCACCGGCATCCCCGCCGATGTGCTGCCCAAGATCTTCGAGCCGTTCTTCACCACCAAGGAAGTCGGCAAGGGGACGGGCCTGGGCCTGTCCACCGTGTATGGCATCGTCAAGCAATCGGGCGGCTACATCTTTGCCGAGAACGTGCCGAGGGGCGGGGCGTCGTTCACCATCTACCTGCCGGTCCATTCCGCCGCGAGCGGCGCGGTGCCGCAGAAGGTGCCCGCCAAGCCAAAAGCCGGCGACACCTGGGGCTCGGGCTCGATCCTGCTGGTGGAGGACGAGGACATGGTCCGCGCCGTCGCCGAACGCGCGTTGACGCGCCAGGGCTATAGCGTGCGCACTGCGGAGAACGGCGAAGTCGCGCTGGACGTGCTGGGCGATGGTCCGGCGCCGGACCTGCTGGTGTCCGATGTCGTGATGCCGTCGATGGACGGCCCGACCATGGCCCGCCGCGTCCGCGCACGCTTTCCCGACGTGCCGATCCTGTTCATGTCTGGCTATGCCGAGGAGCAGTTGCGCAAGTCGATCGACCTGCCGAACGTCGCATTTCTACCCAAGCCCTTTTCGGTTCAACAGCTTGGTGAAGCGGTTCGGGACGCGCTCGCCGCGAAATAGCGCTTGGCCGTACCCACAATCTTTGCATATGGGCGTTGCATGTCAGACCGTTCGCGTATCCTGATCGTCGAAGACGAACCGCTCATCTCCATGATGCTCGAGGATTTCCTCGATGCACTGGACAAGGATGTCGCCGGCACCGCCGAGAGCGTCCCCGCCGCGTTGGAATTGATCGAAGCCGGCGGCATCGACGCCGCGATCCTCGACGTGAACCTGCGTGGTGGCGAACAGAGCTGGCCGGTCGCGGATGCACTGGCGCAGGCGGGCGTGCCGTTCGTGCTGGCGACCGGTGGCGGCGACGGCGCGATCGCCGACGCACACAGGGGCCGGCCGGTGCTGGCCAAGCCGTTCACGATGGACGGGATCGAGAAGGCGCTGGCGGCGCTGTAATGCCCGGTGCTCCCGCGGAGGCGGGAGCCTAGAGCCGCAAGCTATGATTTACGTGACCCTGGGCTCCCGCCTTCGCGGGAGCACGTGAAGCGCTACGCCCGCAACCGCTCGATCGCCTGCGCCAGCGCGACGTACAGCTTGCCCATGTCGGACGACAGCAATGTCACCCCGAGCGGCGATCCGTCGCGCTGGGTCAGGATCTGACGCAGCATCGCTTCGAAATCGTGGATGTAGCGGTTGACGTGCTCGCGGAAATCCGGGTCGTCCTGATGCAGTCGTGCGATCTCGCGCGCTTCGCCCGCATCGAGCAGGCGGACCGCGCGGCGGGTGAAAACGCCGCGGTCGCCCTTAAGATACGCCGACCACGCGCTGTCGGCGACTTCGTGCGAGAAGGTCTTGGTAATGTCGATCGACGAGGAATTCAGCGCTTCGATCAGCAGCGACACGCGGCGCGCGAAATTATCCTGATTGCTCGCTTCGCGGTCGGCGCGTTCGGCGTCGATCCGCGCCTCGATAGCGGCGGTCGATTCGGCGATCGTCATCAGTTGCTGCGACAGGCGTTCGGATGCGCGGGTTGCGGCCTCCACCGCGCCTTCCGACGCGTCGCGCAGTTCGGCGATGGGCTGGGGCAGGGCGCGCGCAAAGGCATCGCGGACGGCTGCCGCGCTCGCCGTCTCGATCGCGGTCGCGGCGTCGGGGATGACCCGCGTCAGGACGGCCCGCGCACTGTCCGCGGCGCGATCCGCCGTTTCGCGGATGCGCGACAGCGCCTCGACCAGTTGCGGTGCGGCGTCCTCGGCGAAGCGGCGCGTCTTGGCGATGGCGTCGCCGACCACGCTGTCCATCGTCAGCGCCTTGTCCTGGCCGATATCGAGCGCCTCGGTCAGCGTCGCGGTGATCTCGGCCAGCTTCTCGCGTTCGGCAGTGACCAGCGAATTGACCGCCTCGACCGCGACATGCGTGCTTTCGGCCGCAGTGACGAGCGCTAGCAGCTCCGGCTTGGCCGCACCGACCAGGCGGCGCGTATCGACGATCCGCTGGTCGAGCCGGGCGATCGCGTCGGGGAGAGTCTCGTCCAGTTCGCGCGAGGACGCATCCAGCGCGGTCAGCAATTCTTCGGTCGTGCCGATCAGCGTGCGCGCGGTCGCATCGCCGACGCGCATCGTCTCGGTCATCGCTTGCGTCGAGGCGGCGAGCGCGCTGATGGAGGCGGCCAGTGCCTGGCTCTTGGCCATGCCGTCGCCGTGCAGCCGGTCGAGCTGTTCGGCAGCGCCATCGGCGTTCAGCACCAGCGCATCGAACATCGCATCGCTCTGCTGCCGCTCGGCCTCGAGCTTCGCGGAGATGCGCGTCACGACATCCTCGACGGCGCCCAGGCGCGATTGCAGCGCGTCGGCACCGTCCCGCCCGGTCTTTTCCAGCGCGGCCTGGCTGGCGGCGATCATCGCGAGCATCGCTTCGCCCTGCGCGGCGATCCCCTTGCGGGCTTCGTCGATCGCGTCGGCCGCGCGGTCGAGCACGGTGTCGACCGATTCGCTCATCTGCGTCGCGGCCGTGTCGAGCCGCCGCGCCGCGGTTTCGGTCGCACTTTCGGTGCGCTGGACATGCGCGGACAGCCGCGCCGCGGCGCCCGAGGCGATTTCCTCCGCACTGCGCCCGCGTTCGGCCAATGCCGACAATTGCGTGTCGAGCGCGGCGGCGTGGGTGGACGCGTTCAGACCGACCGCTTCGATCGACTGCGCCATGCCGGTCCATTCGGCATGGGCCTTTGGCAGCGCGTCGAACACGTTCGCCAGCGCGCGCTCGGCGTTGGTCGAAGCCTGGATGATCGTGCCGCAGACATTGTCGAGCAACTGCGCTTCGGTAGTGATCTGCCCGCCGAGTGAGCGCAGCCGTTCGGACGCCGCATCGCCGATCTGCGACAGGATCGTCGCCTGTTCGGCGAGCGACTGGCGGTTGGCGGCGATGCGCTCGCCCAGCGCGGCGACGGTGCGCTCCAGGTTGGCGGCTTCCGCCCGCATGGTCCGCGCGGTCGCGCCGAAGCGGTTGGCTTCTGCCCGGCTGGTCCTGAGCGCCAGCAGGCACAGCACCGCGACCAGGGTAGGGACGACGCACAGCGCGGCGGCGAACTGGACGAAAGCGACCGGCGGCAGGGGAAAGGCGTCGCGCGCGAACCACAGCATCGCGCCGATCCAGGCGGCCGAGACGATGGATCCGAGCACGGGCAAGGCCCAGCCGAAGCGCTGCGGGACCGGGTCCTCCAGCGCGGCATAGGGATCGTCATCGACGTACCCGTCCTGCGACGCCAGGGCCGGAAAATCCCGAGCCAGTTCCTCACCCGTTGCCGGACGCAGATCGATGATGCGCGAACCCCCGTTCATAAATGGGACACCTATCACGATTTCCAACGCATGACAGGGGGCAGCGGCAACCTTCCCTTAAACAGGCGACGATAGATTTCAGGGCATGGCATATGATCCCGGTGCAATCGACGCGACGCTGGCCGCCGCGGTGGGCGACGACCCCGCGTTGATCGCGGAGTTGCGCGAAGTGTTCCTCGACAGCGCAAAGGCCGGCGTGACCGCGCTGACCCGCGCCGAAGGCGCGGCGCAGTGGATCGACCAGGCACTGCGGCTGAAGGGCCTCGCGGCAAGCTTCGGCGCGGTACGGCTGATGGCGCTGGCGGGCGATGCCGCCAATGCGCCCGCCGGCGATGCCGAAATGCTGCGCAAGCTGCGCCGCGCGGTCGAGCGGCTCTAGGTCGTAGGCTCATCAAGCGGGCGGTCCGCGATCGCTGGCGTAGCTAAGGTCACACAAAGGTCACGCTATGCCGATCGCTCATCTCCTTGCATACGGACCGCCGGTGCAGCCGCGCGAAGCCGGCACAGGCGAGAGAAAATCAGCGATGAGAAAGAGCTGGTGGTCGACCTGTACGCGATGTTTTCCAACATTGCTCGAACAAACGACTGAACGCGCGTCCGCTATCGCCCAAAAGCGGACCTCGAGAGGTTCGGCGATTTGAATTGCAGTCCGTTCGCGTGACAGTTCTATTCGCTGTCCTCTCGATATATGCGAGCGTAGTTCGCAAAATCGGTGTCGACCAAATCTTGTTCTATGACCTTTTTTGCGACATCGAAGTCCACAACCAAGCTACAAATCTCCATCGTGCCACTGCCGATGCTTCCACCATCACAAGCGCCAAGACCGGTCCAACCTAGCGTCTCATTCATCCGGTCTTCCAACTGATGACGCTTGGCCAAGTCGTCCTCTGAACCCATTCCCTCAACTTGGTATTCAATCATTAGAACGGCATGGTCTTCCGGTCGCAAAGGATGAAATCCTCGCGCGACGCGCTCATCGATTTCTTTCTGTATCGTATGTTCGGCCTTACGCAGAAAACTCGATTTGACGACCTTGGACTCGCCCATCGTTCCTAGCTGGCCCCAGTGAACTCTATGCTGGCCGGGAGACTCCTCCCACGTTTCCCAGTATTCCGTGCCTGCGTCGGAAGTTCGATACAGCTTCATCCCATGCGTTCCCCAACTAACCCCTCTCGCCTTGTAAAAGGGCTAATCGGTAGGTCAACGTGGCATCCGCTTCCCACCCAGTATCGGCCATTCATTGCTATCGCCGAAAGCGAACGTGCAAAGGCTTACGCCCTAATTCTTCCGCACCAGTTCGCGCATCGCCGCGTCCAGCCCGCCGAGCGTAAGCGGGTACATCCGGTCGTTGACCAGCTGCCGGATCATTTGTGTCGATTGCGAATAGCCCCAATGCTCCTCGGGCGTCGGATTGAGCCAGACGGTCGCGGGATAGGTGGTCGCCAGACGCTTCAGCCAGACGGCGCCGGCTTCCTCGTTCATATGCTCGACTGATCCGCCGGGGTGGCTGATCTCGTACGGGCTCATCGCGGCGTCGCCGACCAGCACGACCTTATAGTCGTGGCCGTATTTGTGGAGCACGTCCCAGGTCGGGGTGCGCTCGGCAAAGCGGCGGCGGTTGTCCTTCCATACGCCTTCGTACAGGCAGTTGTGGAAATAGAAGAATTCCAGGTTCTTGAATTCGGACGTGGCGGCGGAGAACAGTTCCTCGCACAGCTTGATGAACGGGTCCATCGACCCGCCGACGTCCAGGAACAGCAGCAGCTTGACCGCATTGTGCCGCTCGGGCCGCATCCGGACGTCCAGCCACCCCTGCTTTGCCGTCCCCGCGATCGTGCCGTCGATGTCGAGTTCGTCGGCGGCCCCTTCGCGCGCGAAGCGGCGAAGGCGGCGGAGTGCCACCTTGATGTTGCGCGTCCCCAGCTCGCGCGTGTTGTCGAGGTTCCGGAATTCGCGCTGGTCCCAGACCTTGATCGCGCGCTTGTGCCGGCTTTCGCCGCCGATGCGGACGCCTTCGGGATTGTAGCCCGAGTTGCCGTAGGGCGACGTGCCGCCGGTACCGACCCATTTGTTGCCGCCCTGGTGCCGGCCCTGCTGCTCCTCCAGCCGCTGCTTGAGCGTCGCCATGATCTCGTCCCACGAGCCGAGTGATTCGATCCTGGCCATTTCCTCGGGGCTCAGGAATTTCTCGGCGACCGCCTTCAGCCAGTCCTCGGGGATGTCGGCGCCCTGCACGCCGGAATTGCCGACGACGCCGCGGAAGACCCTGGCGAAGACCTGGTCGAAGCGGTCGAGCAGCCCCTCGTCCTTCACATACGTCGCACGGGCGAGGTAGTAGAAGGCCTCCGGCGTCTCGTCGATCACCTCGCGGTCGAGCGCTTCGAGCAGCAGCAGATGCTCCTTCAGGCTGGCCGGAATGCCGGCGGCGCGCAGTTCGTCCAGGAAGGCGAGGAACATCGCCGCATCTAGGGGCGGCGTTCGTACAAAGTCCAGTGCGTGCCCGACAGGCCGGTCGGGTGAGCCTCGACGATCGGACGATAGGCGAGGCCGCAGCGGGTGGGCGCGGCGGGGAAGGGTTCGTCGCCATCGCGATCGACGAACAGGAAACGACCGCACGGAACGATCCGCACGGGATAGGCCGCCTGCGCCGCCGCCACCTGGATGACGGGTGCCGCCCGCTCACGATCCAGCGAGACGGTGCTGCCGGTGGGGGCGGCGGAGCGCAGCACGCGGACCACGATCGACGGGTCGGCGCGACGGTTGCCGATCAGCGCCGCGTCGCGGGTAACCGACCCGACAACCATCACCAGCAGCACTGCGGCCGCGACGCCCCGCCAGCCGCCACCACGCGTCAGGGCAAGCGCGCCGACCTCGGCGACCAGCAACAGCGCAGCGGCAGCGCCGGTCAGGAAATAGCGCGGGATCGCGACATTGCCGAGGTGGGCGATCGCACAGCCGAGCGGCACGCCGACCAGCGCAAGCAGATACAACCAGCGGCGCGCCTTCAGTTGCGGCAACAGTGCAAGCGCGGCGATCACGCCACCGGCCGGCAACAGCATCCACCCGCGGTCGAGCGGCGCGCCAAATGTGTAGGCCAGCATCGCGCTCTGGCCCGTCAGCAGGTCGCCGCCGCTGTACGGGGTCAGATGGCCGATCGTGAAGCCCGACGCGCCCGGCAGCCAGCGAACGATCAGTGCGATCATCGCCAGCGTGACCAGGGACGGCGCGGCCATCGCTCGCGCGGTGTCGATCAGCGCCCGGCGCAGCGTCGTCTCGTCCGCTCGCCGCAGGAAGACCCAGCCCGCGACGACGCCGACAGCAAAGATGAAGGTCATCTGCGCCAGCACGCCCAGGATGCAGACGATCGTCAGGCCGATGACGGGGGGCGGGCGCTCGGGATCGTCGAGCCATCGCCCGACGACCAGCATCAGGATCAGCAAGGCGAGCAGCATCGGCGCATAGCCGCGGGCTTCACTGCCATAAGTGACGAGGATCGGCGACAGCGCGAATGCCAGCGCGGCGATGACCGCGGCGGCGCGGCCTTGCGGGGTGACGATCAGCGCGGCGACGACGATCGCCGCCGTCCCCGTCGCGATCGACAGCGCGCGCTGCACGAGCGGATCGGCATCGATCCCGACCCATTGCAGCCACAGCGTGTTCAGATGGTGATTATTGTCGTGGTGGATGTTCAGGAAGACGCCGGCCGGCGTCGCGACATCGGCGGCGAAGACCGCGGACCATGCTTCATCCAGCCACAGTCCGCCGCGCGCCGCCGCCACGCGCACGGCCAGCCCGATCGCGGCGATCGCGAACAGCAGCAGCCAGGGTGGAGTCGCTTCGGCGCGGGTCATCGTGCCGGCATCCTGCGGCAAACGGGATCGATGTGCTATTGCGCGTACGCGTCGAGCAGCGATCCGACATAGTCCGGCTGGCGTGCGCTCAATTCGGGCGTCGTCCCGCCCTTCGGGCCGTAGATGAAGCCATGGACCGGATAGGTCGAGCCGCCCAGGCCCGTGACGCCCCGATACCACACCCGCACTTCCGACCAGTCGTTGTCGCGCGAAACGTCGAACAGCGTCACGTCCTGTTCGACGAAACCGCGCCGGCCGTCTTCGCGCGACCAGTTCGCGTGGGTCAGCATCAGCACGCGGCTTTCGACGACGCGGCTGACGACCGCGACGTGGCCGAGCCGCAGCCGATCCGACCGCGCGAAGGCCACGACCGCGCCGACGCGGGGTTCATGCCCGCGCGGGTAGCGACCCTCTGCCTGGTCCCACCACGTCCACGCATCGCCGTAGATCTGCACGCCGGACGCCGCGCGCGCGAAGGGCACGCACTGGCCAACATAATCGAGGATGGAGGCGGTCGCGGGCATCGGCGCCGTGACCAGCGCCAGGCCCAATCCGATTCGCTTGAACATACGCTCGACCATCGCCGACCGTCATGTCGGGCCGGTGGTTTCCATTCGGTTACCGTGGCTTAGCGGCTGCGACGAACCGTGCAGAAAGCGTCGACGCCGGTGTCAGCGGCCCTGTCGGCGCGCCATGAACGCCAGGCGCTCGAACAGCATCACGTCCTGCTCGTTCTTCAGCAGGGCGCCGTGGAGCGGGGGGATCGCCTTGGTCGAATCGCGGTTCTGCAGGACCTCCAGCGGCATGTCCTCGTGCAGCAGCAGCTTCAGCCAGTCGAGCAGCTCCGACGTGCTCGGCTTCTTCTTCAGGCCGGGCACGTCGCGCAGTTCATAGAACACGTCCATCGCGCGGTTCACGAGCAGCTTCTGGATGCCGGGGAAATGCACATCGACGATTCGCTGCATCGTCTCGCGATCGGGGAATTTGATGTAGTGGAAGAAGCAGCGGCGCAGGAACGCGTCGGGCAGCTCCTTTTCGTTGTTCGACGTGATGACGACGATCGGCCGTTCGACCGCGCGGACGGTTTCCTTCGTTTCGTAGACGTGAAACTCCATCCGATCGAGTTCCTGGAGCAGGTCGTTTGGAAACTCGATATCCGCCTTGTCGATCTCGTCGATCAGCAGGACCGGCAGGACCGGGCTGGTGAACGCTTCCCACAATTTGCCGCGCCGGATGTAGTTGCCTATGTCATGGACCCGCGGGTCGCCCAGCTGGCCATCGCGCAGGCGGGCGACCGCATCATACTCGTAGAGGCCCTGCTGCGCCTTGGTCGTCGATTTGACGTTCCATTCGATCAGCGGCGCGCCGACCGCCTGCGCAATCTCCTGCGCCAGCACGGTCTTGCCGGTGCCGGGTTCGCCCTTGACCAGCAGCGGCCGGCGAAGGGTGACGGCGGCATTGACCGCGACCTTCAGGTCGTCGGTCGCCACATAGCTCTTGGTGCCATCGAAACGCATGAGAGCAGACGTAGCGGCTTGCAATGCCGCGGCCTAGAGCGGTTTCCGATCAATCTGCATCATCGTGATTGTGTCAGGAAGGATGCCGGCGAGGAGTGGCGCGCCGCAGGGGCCGGTCTGCCCCTGCAAGCGTCGCGACGATGTCCAGCGGCCTTCCTGACACTAACCCCTTCGGGGCGGGCCGATTTTGCCTCGTGGCGGTGTCGCTCGTCAGTCACGGGGGCGAAGCCCCGCTCCTTTCTCGATCCTAGCCGCGAACCAAAATCGGCTCCGTCACGATGATGCAGATTGGTCGGAAACCGCTCCAGGGTCAGCCGGCGTCACGCGCTCCGGCGCGCGCTTCCAGCAACTGCCACAGGGCGTGGTGCTGGGCGAGCAGTTGCTGCGCGCCGAACAGCATCGCGCGTTCGAACGCGGGCGTGTCGCACACGCTGGCGATCATTGCCGAACAGTCGCTGCGTGAGGGCAGCGAGGATGGCGGCACGTCGATCCCCAGGCGGACGGCCGCGGCGTCCAGCACGGTGCGGACCGCTGGCCAGTCGAGAACCAGCGCCAGCGACGCGCCGACGGGGCAGCCGCGTCGATCGGACGTGGCGAGCATGTCGAGCGCGTGGCGCTGCGCGGTGATCGCCGCCTCCGTCTCCGCCTGACCCGGCGTGCTGGGCAAGGGGCCGACGGCGGCAACCAGGCGGATCAGCGTCGCGCGTTCCTCGGCAAAGGCGGTGGCGGCGTCTTCCAGCCAGTCGGGCACGGCATCCGATCTCGGCCGCGCGATGGTCAGGTCGATGACACCGGGCTGGCGCCCATGCAGCAGGCACAAGCAGTGAACGGTGTCGGCCAGGTCGCGGGCCTGCGCGCCGGGACGGAGCAGCGATGCGGCAAAGCCCTCGCGGCTGCTCCCGTCATTGCCGACAAGCGTCGCGAGTGCGGTCCACGCCTGACCTGACCTGTCGCTCTGCGTTGTCGCGAACACCATCGACCGAAACCACCTTGCCTGAAATCCTCCCGGCGTGTGCCGGACGGATTCATCCTTCGTGGCAAAGCCTATACCGAAGCGCGTAAAGATGCGGTTGATGCCGGCTTAATCATGCCCAGTCGCGACGAACCGCGTCAGCCGGCCGGGTCGGGATCGGTCGACAGCGTCGCCAGCACGACCTCGCCCGACACGCGCAGCAGTTCGCCCGAAAAGGCGATCCGAACGGGCAGCGCCGCGCCGTCACGGGCGATCAGCCGTGCCCGCGTGGACTGCGCCGACATCGTGTCGATGACGCGTTCCAGCGTGTCGCCGACGCCGACGCGGGTCGGCAGGTCGAACAGCGTCGGCAGTCGCACGCTGCGATACGCCGCCGCGACCAAGCCCGACATCTGTTCGAAGGATCGCGACGCACCGACGATATACCCGCGCAGGTTGATGCGCAGCCAAGCGACGTTGCCGAGCAGGGTGACCATGTCGTCGATCGCCTGCATCCGGGCCTGTGCCATCAGGACCACGTCCTGCGCCGTCCGATCCTGCCCGACGATGCATACGCCGCCGTCGTAAGGCTCGATTGAGATATCGACCCGGCGGTCCCCGCCGCGGCCCAGCCGTAGCTGCAGCCGATCGGGGATACCGCTTTCGCGCACCCCCTCGACCGCGCGTAACAGGAACGGGCGGACGTCGTCCGGCAACATGTCCTGCAATGTCTTGCCGTGCCAGTCCTTGTTGCCCAGCAAGCGCCGGGCCGGCGGACTGACGCCGACGAGACACAGGTCGGCATCGGTGACCAGGACGATCGAATCGACCATCTCGAGCAAGGTGCCCAGTCCGTCGGCGCCCGGTTCGGCGCCGATGCGACCGGCAGTTAGGTGTTCGATGAAATCGACCGAGGTCAGGACAAGTTTCGGGCGGCCGTGATGATGGATATACACGGGCCGGTTCATCGCCCGGTCGCGCCACGCACCGAAGTGCCTTACCAATTCAGAGGCTGTCACAGCTTCCATGGTCGGAGTTTCACTCCCTTTAGCCGGCTATTTCGTATACGATGTTCTGTCCTTGTTCAGAAACATACCGCGAAATCGACCGGCGAGTAGCATAAGTTCCGCTAACTCACATTAATTCTCGAACGATTGGCGCCAGAATGGGTGGTAATTGTCCTGGCGCGACCGACCGCGCCCAGTTTTTGCGGAAGCGGCCGATGTCGACAAAAAAGCCCGGGAGGATGTCCCGGGCTTTTTCGGCTTACTGGTCGAGGAAGGACCGCATCTTGCGGCTTCGGCTGGGGTGCTTCAGTTTTCGAAGCGCCTTGGCCTCGATCTGGCGGATGCGTTCGCGGGTCACGCTGAACTGCTGGCCGACCTCCTCCAAAGTGTGGTCGGTGTTCATGCCGATGCCGAAGCGCATCCGCAGCACGCGCTCCTCGCGCGGGGTCAGGCTGGCGAGGACGCGGGTGACCGTTTCCTTCAGGTTCGCCTGGATCGCGGCATCGACCGGGATGACCGCATTCTTGTCCTCGATGAAGTCACCCAGGTGGCTGTCCTCCTCGTCGCCGATCGGGGTTTCGAGGGAGATCGGCTCCTTGGCGATCTTCATCACCTTGCGCACCTTCTCCAGCGGCATGGAGAGGCGCTCGGCCATTTCTTCCGGCGTCGGCTCACGGCCCTGCTCGTGCAGGAACTGGCGGCTGGTGCGGACCAGCTTGTTGATCGTCTCGATCATGTGGACCGGGATGCGGATCGTCCGCGCCTGATCGGCGATCGAGCGGGTGATCGCCTGGCGGATCCACCACGTCGCATAGGTGCTGAACTTGTAGCCGCGGCGATACTCGAACTTGTCGACCGCCTTCATCAGGCCGATGTTGCCCTCCTGGATAAGGTCCAGGAACTGCAGCCCGCGGTTGGTGTATTTCTTGGCGATCGAGATCACGAGGCGCAGGTTGGCCTCGACCATTTCCTTCTTGGCGATCCGCGCCTCGCGCTCGCCCTTCTGCACCATGTTGACGATGCGGCGGAACTCGCCGAGCGCCATGCCGGTCTGCTGCGCGATCTCGGCGATCTCGGTGCGGATGCGGTCGACGGCGGTGCTTTCGTTGGCAGCGAACGCCGCCCATTTCTTGTCGGTCTTGGCGTTGGCGGACAGGAAGTTCTCGTCGAGTTCGTGGTCGACATAGGCGTCGAGAAACGCCTTGCGCGGCACCTTGTGGCGCTCGGCCAGACGCAGCATCTGGCCGCCCAGCGCGGTCAGGCGACGGTTGAAGCTGTAGAGCTGGTCGACGAGATACTCGATCTTCGCCTGGTGGAACTGCACGCTCTCGACCTCGGCGGTCAGGTCCTCGCGCAGCTTGTGATACTTGCGTTCGTCCGACGCCGACAGCTCGCCGCCGCCGCCCATCGCGTCCAGTCGCTGTTCCTGGATTTTCCCGAATTTCTTGTAGATCGCGGTGATGTTGGCGAACTTCTCGAGCGCCTGGGGCTTCAGCGTCTCTTCCATCTGCGCGAGGCTGAGGGTGTTGTCCTCTTCCTCGTCGTCGCTCGGGCGCGGCGCACGACGCTCGGTCATGTCGTCCTCGTCGCCGTCGGCGGACGCCTCCTCAGGCTCTTCCTCTTCCTTGAAGCTGGCGCCGGCGGTCTTCTCGCTGATCTCGCCGGTGTCGTCTTCCTCGGCGCCTTCGACCTGCTCGGCCGACGGACCCTTCGACAGCATCGCGTCGAGATCCAAGATCTCGCGCAGCTGCATCGTGCCTTCGTTGAGTGCGGTCGACCAGCCGATGATCGCGTTGAACGTGATCGGCGATTCGCACAGCCCCAGGATCATCGTGTCGCGGCCGGCCTCGATCCGCTTGGCAATCGCGATCTCACCTTCGCGCGACAGCAGCTCGACGGCTCCCATCTCGCGCAGGTACATGCGGACGGGATCGTCGGTGCGATCGACCGTTTCCTTCTTCTTGGCGACCTCGAACGTCTGGCTGCCGTCGGACCCGTCATCGGACGCCTCGGCGTCGTCGGTGGACTCCTCCTCCTGCGCCGGTTCGTCTTCACCCGCTTCGTCGTTCTCGACGACGTTGATGCCCATGTCGTTCAGCGCCGACATGACGTCCTCGATCTGCTCGCTGGACATCTGGTCCTGCGGGAGCATCTCGTTCAGCTGGTCGACGGTGATGTACCCGCGCTTCTTGGCGCGTGCGACGAGCTTCTTGAGCGACCCTTCGTTCAGGTCGATCAACGGGGCGTCGCCCGTGTCGATCGTCATATCGTCGCCGCCGCTGTTGCCGCCGCCGTTGGACTTAGCCATCAATTACCCTCGACTGGAATGGCGGCTATTTTACGCCATTCGTAGATTTTTCCTGCGACTGCAAGCGCCGTGCAACCCGCGACTTCACCTCTCGGCGACGGATCAGACATTTTTGAAGGCAATCGCATCACCAGACCGTTGCGATATGGGTCGGCGTATTTCCGCGATCAAGCGGCGGTTCGGAATTGATCGACCCATTCCGCAAGCCGCGACCGAGCATCATCGACCGCCTGTCTCTTTTCCTGCTGCACTTTGAAGTTGTGGTCGCTCAAATCGCGCTCGATATCGGCATTGATCAAAGCCGCGGCGCGTCGCGCGAATTGTTCCTCGATCAGCAAGTCAATGAGACGTTCAAGGTCGGCACGTGCTTCGGGGAACGTGTCACGTTGAAAGTAAAAGCTGAACGCCAGATCTTCAACATACGAACGGGGCTCCACGTCGAGGTTGAAAGTCTTCGCCAGAATATCATGGGTGATCTCGGCTACGTCAGACGGAGAGCTGTGAAAAGCAAGTTCGACCAGCCGGTCTCGCAGCTCGATGAGGCTGCGGGATGCCAAGGGCAGATCGGCGACATCTTCGACTCGTGCCGCCAGAACTTCAGGATACCGCATCAGGCCAAGCAAGGCCGCCCGCTGGATCGAATAGGTCAGCCCCTTACGCGGGCGCTGGACCGGTTCAGCTGCCGTCTGAACGACGGAGAAACGCTGCGCCTTGCTCCCGAACACGCCGTAGAAGCGTTCGCGAAACGTATCGCGATACTGCGATTTCAGGATCGGGTCGGCGATCGTATCGGCAATCTGGTTCAGCCGGTGGAGCAGGCTGCCGCGCTCGTCCGGCCCCGCCATCGGCGAAATCGCGCCGAATTCGCTGATCCAGAGAAATTCGTCGAGCGACCGCGCCCGGTTCAGGATGCCCTCGAACGCCTTGCGCCCGCCCGCACCGATAACGTCGTCGGGGTCGAGGCCGGGGGGGAGGGTGGCGAACGCCAGGCTCTTGCCCGGCTTCAACAGCGGCAGGGCGCGCTGCGCGGCGCGGATCGCCGCCTTCTGCCCGGCGGTATCGCCGTCGAAGCACAGGATCGGGACATCGGCCATCTGCCACAGCCGTTCGATCTGATGCTCGGTGAGGGCCGTGCCGAGCGGAGCGACCGCCTCGTCGATGCCGCCCTGCGCCAGCGCGATGACGTCCATATAGCCTTCGACCACGATCACGCGGCCAGACTTGCGAGCAGCAGGCAGCGCGCGGTCGATGTTGTAGAGCGTGCGCCCCTTGTCGAAGAGCGGCGTCTCCGGCGAGTTCAGGTACTTCGGCTCGCCCTCGCCGACGATGCGCCCGCCAAACGCGATCGTGCGGCTGCGCGCGTCGCGGATCGGGATCATCAGGCGACCGCGGAAGCGATCGTAGGGCGTTTTGCCGTCGATAGCGATCAGCAGTCCGGCCTCGACCAGCGTCGGATCGCCATAGTCCTTCAGCGCGTCCTTCAGCTTGCCGCGCGAATCCGGCGCAAAGCCAAGGCCGAAGGTGGCGGCAGTCTCGGGCTTCACGCCGCGCTTTTCGAGCACCGCGCGCGCGTCGCCGCCGGCAATGCCCTGCAACTGGCTGGTGAACCAGCTCGCGGCATCGGTCATCGCCTCGGCCAGACCCTTGGCCCGCTCCGCTTTTTCGGCGGCCTTGCGGTCCATCGCCGGCATCTCGAGCCCGGCGGTCTGCGCCAGTTCCCTGACCGCGTCGATGAACGGCAGGCCGCGATTGTCGGTCAGCCAGCGAATCGCATCGCCGTGCGCGCCGCAGCCGAAGCAGTGATAGAAGCCCTTGTCGTCGTTGACGTAGAACGACGGGCTCTTTTCATTATGGAACGGGCAGCAGGCGCGGAACTCGCGGCCGGCCTTTTGCAGCTTCGTCGTCTTGCCGATCAGACCGGACAGCAGCGTGCGGTGACGCAGTTCGTCGAGGAAGGCAGGCGAGAGACTCACCCGCATCCCCTTATATCATCCGGTGCCTCGGAGGGAAGGGTTCAGGCGAGCGCTGCCTTCACCAAACCGCTCGCCTTGGCCATGTCGAGGTTCGCCGCGTGCCGCGCCTTCAGCTCGGCCATCACGCGGCCCATGTCCTTCATGCCCGACGCGCCGATCTCGGTCTTGATCGCCTCGATCGCCGCGGTCGTCTCCGCATCCGACAGGACGGCCGGCAGGAAGCGTTCGATCACCGCGACTTCGGCGGCTTCCGCTGCGGCCAGTTCGGGACGTCCGCCCTTTTCGTACATCTCGATCGATTCGCGGCGCTGCTTCACCATTTTCTGCAAGACCTCGACCACCAGCGCGTCGTCGCTGTCGGGCGCCTTGCCGGTCCGCGCTTCGATGTCGCGGTTCTTGATCGCGGCCTGAATCAGGCTGATCGCGTTGCGGGATTCCTTGTCGCCGGCCTTCATGGCGGCGATCTGGGCGGCTTTGATGTCGTCACGAATCATGGGTGCAGCCCATACCGCCGGTTGACGGATCGGGCGAGGGGGCCTAGCGGCGGCACCTTAGCGACATCGTAGAAAACCACTGGAGTGACCGCCCGACATGGCTGCCGCCGATCCCCTTGCCGTGCCCGAAGGCGCCACCGGCGTCCTGGTTCTCGCGTCCGGCGAGGTCGTGTGGGGCCGAGGATTCGGCGCCGAAGGCCAGGCGGTCGGCGAAGTGTGCTTCCACACCGCGATGACCGGGTATCAGGAGATCATGACCGACCCGTCGTTCGCGGGCCAGATGATCTGCTTCACCTTCCCGCACATCGGCAACGTCGGTGCAAACCCCGATGACGTGGAGGCGGACAACCCGCACGCACTGGGCATGATCGTGCGCGAGGATGTCACCGAGCCGTCGAACTTCCGCTCGGCCGAGCATCTCGACCACTGGATGAAGAAGCACGCGCGGATCGGCCTGTCGGGCATCGACACCCGCGCGCTGACCCGCCGCATCCGGGTCGGCGGCGCGCCGAACGGCGTTATCGCGCATTCGGCCGATGGGCAGTTCGACATTGCGCTGCTCCAGCAGATGGCGCGCGAATGGCCGGGGCTGGAGGGGATGGACCTTGCCAAGGCGGTGACCCGCGAGACGCATGGCGGCTGGGGCGATGACCGCGCCGGCGGCGTGTGGCGGCTGGGCTTCGGCTATGGCGCGGCGGACGAAGGGCAGCGCCCGCACGTTGTTGCGATCGATTATGGCAGCAAGCACAACATCTTCCGCAATCTTGTTGAGGCGGGGGCAAAGGTTTCGGTGGTGCCGGCGACCGCGACCTATGACGAGATCATGGCGCTGAACCCCGACGGCATCTTCCTATCGAACGGCCCCGGCGATCCCGCTGCGACCGGCGAATATGCCGTACCTGTGATCCAGCAGCTGCTTGCGACGGACAAGCCGCTGTTCGGCATCTGCCTCGGCCACCAGCTGCTTGCGCTCGCGGTCGGCGCGCGCACGACCAAGATGTTCCAGGGCCACCGCGGCGCCAACCACCCGGTCAAGCGGCTAGAAGACGGCGCGGTCGAGATCACGAGCATGAACCACGGCTTCGCGGTGACACGCGACAGCCTGCCCTCGAACGCGCGAGAGACGCATGTGTCGCTGTTCGACGGCAGCAACGCCGGGCTGGAGCTGACCGACCGCAAGGCGTTCTCGGTACAGTACCACCCCGAGGCGAGCCCGGGGCCGCAGGATAGTTTCTATCTGTTCGAGCGGTTTGTCGGCTCGCTTGGCGTTGCGTCATGAGCCGTGGAGTAGCGCTTGCGTCTGCGATCGCGACGCTAAGCGCCTGCTCGGCCAGCGAAAGCGCGTCGGACTGCGCGAGCCGTTTTGCCCGGATAGAAGACCGATTTCCTGGCACGACATCGCCTCTGACCGCGGATTTCATCTTTCAAGCCAGCGGCCAGAATAGTCGCGCCCTCAAAAGCATCACGAAAATGACCATTGTCAGTGGAGATGGGAGTTCAGCGCTCGCGCTATTCAGCAAGGGCGATTTCGATGCCGCGGGCAGTGTTATCATGGCCGACGGAAAAGCGCTGGTCGGAATGCGGCAGTCAGCGAGAACGGCCCAAGACGCGGTTCGCCAAGGTTGCAGCCTGGAAGACCGTTACGGCACACTTCGCAACATTCGGTTGGCCAACCCCGCCGCTCCCTCCATCGATACGAAGAACGAGCAGTAAATGCCAAAACGCACCGACATCTCCTCCATCCTCGTCATCGGCGCCGGTCCGATCATCATCGGGCAGGCGTGCGAGTTCGATTATTCGGGCACGCAGGCGATCAAGGCGCTGAAGGAGGAGGGCTATCGCATCGTCCTGGTGAACAGCAATCCGGCGACGATCATGACCGATCCGGACCTGGCCGACGCGACCTATGTCGAGCCGATCACGCCCGAAGTCGTTGCCAAGATCATCGAGAAGGAGCGGCCCGATGCCGTCCTGCCGACGATGGGCGGGCAGACCGCGCTGAACACGGCACTCGCGCTGTTCCACGACGGCACGCTGGAAAAGTTCGGCGTCACGATGATCGGTGCCGATGCCGAAGCGATCGACAAGGCCGAGGATCGCCAGAAGTTCAAGGAGGCGATGACCAGGATCGGGCTCGAAAGCGCCCGCTCGGCCATCGCCCACACGCTGGAAGAGGCGCTGGAGGGACTGGAGAAGACCGGACTGCCCGCGGTCATCCGCCCCAGCTTTACGCTCGGCGGCACCGGCGGCGGCATCGCGTATAACCGCGAGGAATTCGTCGAGATCGTCCGCAAGGGCCTCGACCTGTCGCCGACCACCGAAGTGCTGATCGAGGAATCGCTGCTCGGGTGGAAGGAGTACGAGATGGAGGTGGTCCGCGACCGCGCGGACAACGCCATCATCGTCTGTTCGATCGAGAATATCGATCCGATGGGCGTCCACACCGGCGATTCGATCACCGTCGCGCCGGCGCTGACGCTGACCGACAAGGAATACCAGATCATGCGCAATGCATCGATCGCGGTGTTGCGGGAAATCGGTGTCGAAACAGGCGGTTCGAACGTGCAGTTCTCGGTCAATCCGAAGGACGGCCGCCTGATCGTCATCGAGATGAACCCGCGCGTCAGCCGGTCGTCGGCACTGGCGTCCAAGGCCACCGGCTTCCCGATCGCGAAGGTCGCGGCGAAGCTGGCTGTCGGCTACACGCTGGATGAAATCACCAACGACATCACCGGCGCGACGCCGGCGTCGTTCGAACCGACGATCGATTACGTCGTCACCAAGATCCCGCGCTTCGCCTTCGAGAAGTTCAAGGGTGCCGAGGAAGTGCTCGGCACGGCGATGAAGTCGGTCGGCGAAGTGATGGCGATCGGCCGCAATATCCACGAATCGATGCAGAAGGCGCTGCGCGGTCTGGAGACGGGCCTGTCGGGCTTCAACACCGTCGATCGCATCGCCGGCCGCACGCGTGAGGAGATCGAGGCGGCGCTGGCCGTGGCGACTCCCGACCGCCTGCTGGTTGCGGCACAGGCGCTGCGTGAGGGCTTCACGGTCGCCGAGATCCACGCGATCGCCAAGTTCGACCCGTGGTTCCTGGAGCGGATCGCCGAGATCGTCGCGGCCGAGAAAGAAGTCTGCACCGACGGCCTGCCGATCGAGGCTGCGGGGATGCGCCGGCTGAAGGCGATGGGCTTCAGCGACAAGCGCCTTGCGTGGCTGGCGCTCCAGTCGGCCAATCTGCGGGGCATGCAGCGCGGTATCGCGCGCGGCTCCGGCCTGATCCACGAAGCGGTCAAGGCGATGACCGGCGGCGTGACCGAGGACGAGGTGCGCGAGCACCGGCTGAAGCTGGGCGTGCGTCCGGTCTTCAAGCGGATCGACACCTGCGCGGCCGAATTCGACGCCAGGACGCCCTATATGTACTCGACCTACGAGGCGCCCAGCTTCGGCGAGCCCGAGAACGAGGCGATGCCGTCGGATCGGCGCAAGATCGTCATCCTGGGTGGCGGGCCGAACCGGATCGGGCAGGGGATCGAGTTCGATTACTGCTGCTGCCACGCGTGCTTCGCGCTGGCGGACGCAGGGTTTGAGACGATCATGGTCAACTGCAATCCGGAAACGGTCAGCACCGATTACGACACGTCCGACCGCCTCTACTTCGAGCCGCTGACGGCCGAGGATGTGCTGGAAATCCTGCACGTCGAGCAACAGGCGGGCGAGCTGGTCGGCGTGATTGTCCAGTTCGGTGGGCAGACGCCGCTCAACCTCGCCAAGGCGCTGGAGGATGCCGGCATCCCGATCCTCGGCACCAGCCCGGATGCGATCGACTTGGCCGAGGACCGCGAGCGCTTTGCCGCGCTGGTCGCCAAGCTGGGCCTCAAGCAGCCGGCCAACGGCATCGCGCGCAGCCGCGAGGAAGCGATCGCGGTGGCCGAGCGGATCGGTTACCCGGTGCTGATGCGCCCGAGCTATGTGCTGGGCGGCCGCGCGATGGAGGTGGTCGATACCGTCGCCCAGCTCGACAACTATATCCAGACCGCGGTGCAGGTGTCGGGCGACTCGCCGGTGCTGATCGACAGCTATCTGCGCGATGCGATCGAGGTCGATGTCGACGCGATCTGCGACGGCACCGATGTGGTCGTGGCCGGCGTCATGCAGCATATCGAAGAGGCCGGGGTCCATTCGGGCGACAGCGCCTGCACCCTGCCGCCGTACAGCCTGCCCGCGGACGTGATCGCCGAGATCGAGCGTCAGACGGTTGCGCTGGCGCACGCGTTGTCGGTCGTCGGGCTGATGAACATCCAGTTCGCGGTGAAGGACGGTGTCCGCGAGGACGGCACTGAAGGCCCCGTGGTCTACCTGATCGAGGTCAATCCGCGCGCCAGCCGGACGGTGCCGTTCGTCGCCAAGGCGGTGGGGTCGCCCGTCGCCAAGATCGCGTCGCGCGTCATGGCGGGCGAGAAGCTGGTCGACCTGCCGGCGATCAACAAGGCTGCGGGACACATCGCGGTCAAGGAAGCGGTGTTCCCGTTCAACCGCTTTCCCGGCGTCGATCCGGTGTTGTCACCGGAAATGAAGTCGACCGGTGAAGTCATGGGAATCGATCGCGATTTCGACATCGCGTTTGCCAAGGCGCAGCTGGGCGCAGGCACGATCCTGCCCAAGGGCGGTACCGTGTTCGTCAGCGTGAAGGACAGCGACAAGCCGGTGATCCTGCCCGGCGTCCGTATCCTGGCCGAACAGGGCTTCCACATCATCGCGACCGCGGGAACGGCGGACTATCTGCTGGCGAACGGCGTGGGCGTCGAGCCGGTGCTGAAGGTCGCGCAGGGGCGCCCCAATATCGTCGATCGCATCCGCGACGGTGACGTGGCGCTGGTGTTCAACACGACCGAGGGCTGGCAGTCGCTGAAGGATAGCCAGGAAATCCGCAAGTCGGCGCTGGCGCAGAAGGTGCCGTACTTCACGACGGCTTCGGCGGCGGTTGCGGCGTCCCGCTCGATCGCGGCGCTGGCGACCACCTCCCTTGAAGTACGGCCGCTGCAGTCCTATTATTCGCAGTCGCACAACTGATCCCCACAAGCTGGTTGATGTGCGGGCGGTCTTTCAGGGAGGTCGTCTGGGGATAGGGGCGTTGAAGGAACACAAGGATGGCGACCGTCGAGAAGATGCCGATGCTGGCAGAGGGCTATGAAAAGCTCCATGCCGACCTGAAGCGTCTGAAGATCGAACGCCCGCAGGTCGTCGATGCGATCGAGGAAGCGCGCGCGCACGGCGATCTATCCGAAAACGCCGAATATCATGCCGCCAAGGAACGTCAGGGCCAGATCGAGGCGCATATCGCCGACATCGAGGACAAGCTGTCCCGCGCGCAGATCATCGACCCGAAGGATCTGTCGGGCGACAAGATCGTCTTCGGCGCGACCGTCACGCTGCTCGACGACGACGACAAGCCGATCAAGTATCAGATCGTCGGCCAGACCGAGGCGGACGCGAAGACCGGACGGATCAGCTATAATTCACCGCTGGGTCGCGCACTGATCGGCCGCCGCGTCGATGACGAGGTCGAAGTGTCGGTGCCGGCGGGCGACCGTTACTATGTCGTCAACAAGATCGAGTTCATCTGAGCGCAGGTTTCTCAAAATCCGTTCGTGCTGAGCCTGTCGAAGCACCGTTCTTTGTGCCGCGAGCGGTGCGTGTCCGTACCGCCGAACGGTCCTTCGACAGGCTCAGGACGAACGGTGTGAGTTCATGACGCATTTCAAGGCCGCCCCTGCGACGTTCGTTATCGCGGGCGTCACCGCCATCATCAGCCTGATCGTCACGCTGTTCGGATTCGAACCTCAGGCCACGCTGTATGCCGGGTTCATCCCCGGCCGCGCCAGTCTGGTGCTGGCGGGCGATGTCCCAGGCCTCGCGCCGGTTGTCCTCACGCCACTCACCGCGACCCTGGTGCACGGCGGCCCGCTCCATCTGCTCTTCAATCTCGTTACACTGGTCTATTGCGGCATCGCCACCGAGCGCGCGTTGGGGAGCCGTGGGGTCGTGGTGCTTTATCTGCTGGGCGCCTATGCTGCGTGCGTCGCACAATGGGTGGTCGGGCCGCAATCGCCGGTGCCGATGATCGGTGCGAGCGGCGCGGCGTCAGCGATCGTCGGCGCCTACGCGCTGCTCTACGGACGGCAGAAGACGCAGGACGTCGGACCCGTGCCAGGCTGGCTGATCCACGTTGGCTGGTTGCTGGTCGCGTGGTCGCTGCTCAATCTCGCGATCGGCGTGCTGAGCGCGCAGACGGGGATGCCGATCGCGGCGGCGGCGCATATCGGCGGCTTCGTGCTGGGCCTGGCGCTGTGCCGGCCGCTGCTGCTGTGGAATTGGCGGGGCGCCTGACATAGACGCCCCGCCGGTCGGTCAGGCGGGAACGAACTGATCGCCATCCTCCAGCACGCGCAACTTGCCGTCGGCGATGGCGAATACCGCGCCGTGGATGCTGAGCGACCCGTCATCCAGCGCCTTCTGGACGAACGGGAAGGTCTTAAGGTTTTCGATCGAGACGCGGACGCCTTCCTGCTCCAGCGCGGTCTGGCCGGCGTCGGATACGCCGTGCTGCGCGACCACCTTCTCGCGCGCGCCGTCGAGCAGGCCGATCCATTCGGCGACGAACCCGCCTTCGCCGGGCTTGGCGTCGGCCAGGCTCTGCGTCAGCGCCGCGTTCACGCCGCCGCACGCCCCGTGACCCAGGACCAGGATTTCCTCGACCTTGAGCTTAGTCACCGCGAACTCCAGAGCTGCCGACACACCGTGCAGGCCGCCCGAGGCATCGAACGGCGGCACCAGCGCGGCGACGTTGCGCACGACGAACACCTCCCCCGGGCGCGATCCAAAGATCGTCGCGGGGTCGACCCGGCTGTCCGAGCAGGCGATAATCATGACCTTCGGGGCCTGGCCCGTCGCGAGCTCGCTCCAGCGCTCCCGCTCCTCCAGCCACTCGCCGCCGCGGAACCGGTAGTAGCCGTCGACCAGATCGGAGAAGTGGGTCATGATAATCCTCTGCGATTGGCGGCCCGCAAGCCGCGTTCGCGCTTGCAACATATGTTGGCCGTTTCGGTTCCACCATTGTGATGCGCGCGCGCGATGGCTATCTCGCGAGCCATGAACGAGATGAGCCCGCTCCCCCGGCCGGAACGCCAGCGCAAGCCCGACTGGATTCGCGTCAAGGCCCCGACCAGCGCCGGCTTCGCCGCCACCCGCGCGCTGATGCGCTCGAAGAGCCTGACGACGGTCTGCGAGGAAGCTGCGTGCCCGAACATCGGCGAATGCTGGTCGAAGAAGCACGCGACCGTCATGATCCTGGGCGACACCTGCACCCGCGCCTGCGCGTTCTGCAACGTGAAGACGGGGATGCCGCGGAAGGTCGATGTGAACGAACCCAACAACGTCGCGGATGCCGCGGCACAGATGGGTCTCAATCACATCGTCATCACCTCGGTCGACCGTGACGACCTGCCGGACGGCGGCGCGTCGCAGTTCGTCAAGGTGATCGAGGCGGTGCGCGCGGCCAATCCGACGACGACGATCGAGATCCTGACGCCCGACTTCCGCAACAAGCACGAAGCCGCGGTCGAAGCGATCGTCGCGGCGCGGCCGGACGTGTACAACCACAATCTGGAAACCGTGCCGCGGCTCTATCCGACGATCCGGCCGGGTGCGCGCTACTATGCGTCGCTGCGGCTGCTGGAGTCGGTCAAGAAGCTCGATCCGTCGATCTTCACCAAGTCGGGCATCATGCTGGGGCTGGGCGAGGAGCGGCTGGAGGTCCATCAGGTGATGGACGACATGCGCAGCGCCGACATCGATTTCCTGACGATGGGTCAGTATCTTCAGCCGACGCCGCGTCACGCCAAGGTGCAGGATTTCGTGACCCCGGCGGCGTTCGACGCCTACGCCGCGATCGGGCGGGCGAAGGGTTTCCTGCTGGTCGCCTCGTCGCCGTTGACGCGGTCGAGCTATCACGCCGGCGACGACTTCGCGAAGATGCGCGCGAACCGCGAGGCGAAGCTGGGAAAGGTGGCGCTCTGATGATCCTCCCCGGAACGGGGAGGGGGACCGCCGGCGAAGCCGGTGGTGGAGGGGGCGTGCCGATAGAGACGTCCTTGCGGAGAGCCCCCTTCGTCAGGCCTGCGGCCTGCCACCTCCCCTTGCCGGGGAGGATTTGATATGCCCAAGCATTCCGAAACCCGACAGCTTCCTTACACGCCGGAACAGATGTTCGACCTGGTCGCCGACGTCCGCGCCTATGCCGAATTCCTGCCGTGGGTCAGCGCGATCCGGGTGCGATCGGACAGCGAGCGCGAGATGGTCGCGGACATGATCGTCGGCTTCAAGGGTCTGCGCGAGAGCTTTACCTCGCGTGTGCAGAAGACGCGGCCGGGGCACATCCGGGTCGATTACGTCGATGGGCCGCTCCAGCACCTTACCAACGACTGGACCTTCCGTCCCGATGGCAAGGGCGGGTGCCTCGTCGATTTCTGCGTCGATTTCGCGTTCAAGAACCGCATGTTCGAGATGATCGCGGGGCAGGTCTTCGATCGCGCGCTGCGCCGGATGATCGGCGCGTTCGAGGAGCGCGCGGCCAAGCTCTACGGTGATTCCTCGACCGGCTCGTCGGCCTCGGGCATCAGCAGTTCGAGCGCACATAGCGCCGCCTGAAGGCGGACGCCGCCGCGGCCGAGATCGCCGAACTGTCGCGTGTCGGCGACCACCTTGTCCGGATCGCCGCCGCGTTCGGCGCGGGCGAAGACGACGGTGCCGACGGGCTTGGTCTCGGATCCGCCACCCGGTCCGGCGACGCCGGTGATGGCGACCGCGACATCGGAGTCGGTCCTGGCGAGCGCGCCCTGCGCCATCTGCCACGCGGTCGCGACCGACACCGCGCCGAACGTCTCCAGCACGTCGCCGGACACCTTCAGCAGGGCGGTCTTGGCGTCGTTCGAATACGTCACGAACGCTCCGTCGAACACGTCCGACGAGCCCGGGATCTCGGTCAGCGCGGCGGCGACCAGGCCCCCGGTGCAGCTTTCGGCGGTCGCGATACTGCGCCCGGCCGCGCGGTTCGCCTCGACGACGCGGCGGGCCAGATCGACCAGCCGGTCTGGCAATATGGTGTCGCGGTGCTCGGTCACGGGCGCACCTCGCGCGGGCACAGGACGAAGTCGGCGCGACGACCGGGCCTGGCCTTCGCCGCACCCGACATATCCATCAGCGCGACGACCAGCGACGCGGTGTTCCTGGCCGGCAGCGGATCGATCAGCGTCAGCACGCGGTCGATGTTCGGGCAGTCCTTTGCCTTCACTTCCTTTGCCAGCATCGGCGCGATCATCGACGTGACCATCGGCCGGGCGAGTTCGCTGTCGACCATGGCACCGCCCTGCGGTCCGAGCAGCTTGCGCAGGCCCTCCTTCGCGCGCGGCCAGGCGGCTTCGCTGTCCGAGGCGTATTTGGCGATCAGCTGGCCGATTGGACGCCGCAGCAGGGCATTGGTCGGCAGGACGGGCGTGCAGGTGCCCGCGACGCTCGTCAGCATCGCCGGGGCAAGCGCCAGGAACAGCGCCTCTGCTTCGGGTTGCGGGATACAGGCCGGGGCCTGCGCCTGGGCGGTAGCGGCCGAGAGCAGCGCGGCGGCGGCGAGGATGGGGCGAAGGATCATGCGGGTTACAGCCTTGGTACGCGAACGGTGGCGACCGCCTGGGCGGCGATGCCTTCGCCGCGGCCGGTGAAGCCGAGGCGTTCGGTGGTGGTCGCCTTCACGCTTACCTGGCTGGCGTCCAACCGCAAGATGTCGGCGATACGCATACGAATGGGCTCGCGGTGCGGGCCGATCCTGGGCGCTTCGCAGATGATCGTCAGGTCGATGAAATCGATGATCCCGCCGCGTGCAGCGACCAGCGAGGCGGCGTGGGCGAGGAATTGGTCCGACGCGGCGCCTTTCCACTGCGGGTCGCTGGGCGGAAAATGGCTGCCGATGTCGCCCGCCGCGATCGTGCCGAGCAGCGCGTCTGTGATGGCGTGAAGCGCCACGTCGGCGTCGCTGTGTCCCGACAGCCCCTTGTCGTGCGGAATGCGCACGCCGCCAAGCCACAACTCCTCCCCCGCCTCCAGCCGGTGGACGTCATAGCCGCTGGCGCTGCGCGAAATCATCACGGCGGCGTGGCGCGCCTCCGCCGCGGCGAAATCGGCCGGGTGCGTCACCTTTTCGAGCGTGGATTCGCCTTCGACCGTCACGACCATTCCTCCATGCGCGCGCAGGACCTGCGCATCGTCTGTCGCCTCCCGGCCGGCAGGCCATGCCGCATGGGCGGCGCGGATCGCGTCGAGCCGGAACGCCTGCGGCGTCTGGACTCGCACGACGTTCGACCGCTCGATCGTATCCCCGAGTGCGGCGTCGGCCCGCGCGATCGTATCCGCAACGGGCAGGACGGGGACCGCACCGGGGGCGTCGTCCAGCGCCGCGATCAGGCGGTCGATCACCGCTGCCGACAGGAAGGGGCGGGCGGCATCGTGGATGAGGACGCGGTCTGCCTTTTCGATGGCTGCGAGGCCGGCCAGGACCGACTCGCGGCGGGTCGCGCCGCCGGTGACGTGGCGCGCGTCGGCCAGGGCCTCGCGAAGGTCTGCGTCCTGGTCGCTGCCGATGACCACGATCACCTCGTCGATGGCGGGATGGGCCGACAGCGCGGCGTGGCTGTGCGCGATCATCGGCTTGCCGGCGAGTACGGCGAATTGCTTCGGCCGGTCGCCGCCCGCGCGCTCGCCCTTGCCGGCGGCGACGATGATGGCGGCGGTGCGGGGAGAGGGCATGGCAGACCTTGAATAAAGCCGTTCGCCCTGAGCTTGTCGAAGGGCCGTTCTTCGGTACGCCTGCCGACAGCTTGCGGCGCGAAGGACGGTGCGTCGACAAGCTCGGCACGAACGGGGTGTTTCAGCGGCTCCCTACCGTGTCGCCACAGCGCCCGCCAGCCTTGCCGCACGCCCCTCTTTCCGCTATGCGCTGCCTAAATTTCAGGCACACATCATGCGCATCAAACCGATCGACATCGGTCCGGTCCGGATCGACACGCCCGTATTGCTGGCGCCCATGACGGGCGTCACCGACCTGCCGTTTCGCCGCGTCGTGCGTGGCTATGGCTCGGGCCTCAACGTCACCGAGATGGTGGCGAGCCAGGCGGCGATCCGCGAGACGCGCCAGAGCCTGCAGAAATTTGCGTGGGATCCGATCGAGGACCCGGTGTCGATGCAGCTCGTCGGCTGTACGCCCTACGAGATGGGCGAGGCGGCCAGGCTCAGCGAAGACCGCGGCGCGGCGATCGTCGACATCAACATGGGCTGCCCGGTGCGCAAGGTGACGAACGGCGATGCCGGGTCGGCGCTGATGCGCGACCTGCCGCTCGCGACCGAGCTGATCAAGGCAGTGGTCGGCGCGGTGAAAGTGCCGGTGACGCTGAAGATGCGGATGGGCTGGGACCACGCCAGCCTGAACGCGCCCGAACTGTCGCGGATCGCGCAAGACCTGGGCGTGAAACTGATCACCGTCCACGGCCGGACCCGTAACCAGATGTACAAGGGCTCGGCGGACTGGGCGTTTGTCCGCACTGTGAAAGAGGCGGTCAGCCTGCCCGTCATCGTCAACGGCGATATCTGCTCGCCCGAGGACGCGCATATGGCGCTCGACCAGTCGGGTGCCGACGGGGTGATGATCGGCCGAGGTGCGTACGGCAAGCCGTGGCTGTTGCGGCAGGTCATGGATTCGCTCGAAGGGCGCGATCCGCAGCCCGACCCGTCGCTCGACGAACAATATCGCCTGATCGTCGCGCATTACGACGACATGCTGTCGCTCTACGGCGAGCACACCGGCGTCGCGATGGCGCGCAAGCACCTCGGCTGGTACACCCGCGGGCTCCACGGATCGGCCGAGTTCCGCAATATCGTCAACAAGGTGCCGGACGGCGCGACGGTGAAGGCGATGCTGGCAGAGTTCTACGCCCCCTGGACGAACCGCGCCGCCGCGTGACTCCGCCCGACCTGCCCGGCTTCGACGAACTCTTCGCCGCGATGCCGGTGGCGATGCTCCTGGTCGATCCGGCGGGGCGCATCGCGCTTGCCAATGCGGCGGGAGAGACGCTGCTCAACATCTCAGAACGCGCGATGAAGGGGCAGGAGGTCGATGCCTTCGTCCGCTTCGACACGGGCTTTGCCGATCGTCGCAAGGGGCGCACCTTTGCCGCCTATGATGTCGAGATCGGCCTGGGCCGGATCGGGCGGGTCCGCGCCGACCTGATCGAGTGTGACGTGCCGGAACGCCCCGGCTGGACCATCGTCACGCTGCGCACGACGCCCGGTGGCCGTGCGCCCGACCGGCACGCCGGCGCGCGCGCGGCGATCGGCGCGGCGTCGATGCTGGCGCACGAGATCAAGAACCCGCTGTCGGGCATCCGCGGCGCCGCGCAACTGCTGGGCGATGGCGGCGGATCGCAGGCGCTGACATCGCTCATCACCACCGAAGTCGACCGCATCACCGCGCTGATCGACGGGATGCAGAATTTCACCGACACGCGACCGCTGCGGCTGGAGGCGCACAACGTCTATCCGCTGCTGGACCACATCCGCGAAGTCGCGCGTGCCGGGTTCGCTCGCGACGTGACGATCGACGAACGGTTCGACCCGTCGTTGCCGCCGGCTCTCGTCGATCCGGGGGCGCTGACGCAGGTGCTGCTCAACCTGGTCAAGAACGCGGCCGAGGCACTGGAGGGCGTGGCCGATCGCCGCATGCTGCTCGCCACCGCCTATCGCCACGGCATGGCGGCCAGCGCCGCGCCGGGCCTGCCGCGCGTGCCGCTGCCGATCGAGATCAGCGTGATCGATACCGGGCCTGGCGCGCCCGCCGACATCGCCGAACATCTGTTCGAGCCGTTCGTGTCGGGCAAGGCGGAGGGGCAGGGACTGGGGCTGCCGCTGGTCGCCAAGCTGGTCCGCGACATGGGCGGGATCGTCACCTATGCGCGCGAAGGCGATCCGCGGCGGACGGTATTCCGCCTGCTGCTGCAAAGGGCAAGGGCATGACGGCTGTCGGACGCATTCTGGTCGTCGACGACGATTCCGCGATCCGCACGGTCGTGGCCGAGGCCCTGCGGCGCAAGGGGCATGACGTGACCACCGTGGCGACGCTGGGCGATGCGCGCGAGGCGCTGCGCAAGGCGCTGCCCGACGTGCTGGTCACCGACGTCGTACTGCCCGACGGCGACGGCATCGACATGGTGCCGCAGATATTGGCCGATCATCCCGCGCTGCCGATCATTGTCCTGTCGGCACGCAACACGCTGTCGACCGCGGTCCGCGCAACCGAGGCGGGGGCATTCGACTATCTGCCAAAGCCCTTCGATCTGGACGTGCTGGCGCAGGCGGTGGCGGGGGGGCTGGCGCGTGCGCGACGTGAGGGCGGCGCGGTCGTACAGGTCGATGACGACACGCTGCCGCTGATCGGCCGGTCGCCCGCGATGCAGGGTGTGTACCGCGTCATCGCGCGCGTCGTGTCGAACGACCTGACCGTCCTCGTCTCGGGCGAATCCGGGACGGGCAAGGAACTGGTGGCGCGCGCGATCCATGACCTGGGCGCGCGCCGGGCGGCACCGTTCGTCGCGCTCAACATGGCGGCGATCCCGCGCGAGCTGATCGAGGCCGAGCTGTTCGGGCACGAACGCGGCGCCTTCACCGGCGCGGCGGCCCGCGTCGCCGGCAAGTTCGAGCAGGCGGCGGGCGGGACGCTGTTCCTGGACGAGATCGGCGACATGCCGATGGACGCGCAGACCCGGTTGCTGCGCGTGCTCCAGTCGGGGGAGTTCACGACGGTCGGCGGATCGCGCACCATCCGCGCCGACGTGCGGATCGTCGCCGCGACCAACAAGGACCTGGCCGCGCAGGTCGCGTCGGGCAGCTTCCGCGAAGACCTGTTCTACCGATTGAACGTCGTGCCCGTGATGCTGCCGGCGTTGCGCGAGCGTCGACAGGACATCGCGCTGCTCGCGCGCCATTTCCTCGACCGTGCGGCCGAGGATGGGCTGCCGCGCAAGCGGATCGACGACGCAGCCGTCGCGCTGCTCGAAGCGCATGGCTGGCCGGGCAATGTCCGCGAGCTGGAAAACCTGATGCGCCGCCTGGCCGCGCTCAGCCGCGACGAATGGATCGGCAGTGCCGATATCCTCGACATGCTCGATGGTCGCAGCGGCGATGCGGCGGGCGCGAGGACCGCGGACCTGAAGGCGGCGGTCCTGGCGCGGCTGAGTGCGATCGAGAGCGAGCGGGCCGGCGCGCTGGACGACGGCACGCTGTATGACCGCATCATCGCCGAAGTCGAACGCCCGCTCATCATCGCCATGCTCGACCGGCACGGCGGCAACCAGTTGCGCGCGGCGCGGGCGATGGGGATCAACCGCAACACGCTGCGCAAGCGGCTGGACGAACTGGCGATCGACGTGCCCGAGACGCGCCGCGCGATCCGCGCGAGGGAGGACGGCTGACACGCTCGATGCAAAATATGTGTTTTCTCGGCAACACCGAGCGTGTAGTCGCGCAACGATGATGGTTGCGGCGGTCCCGATCGACGAACCCGAAGCGCCCGTCCGGCGCTTCGCCGTCACACCCGCCATCGAATTCGCCGTCATCGCCGTCATGATCGCAGTGGCCGTCGCCAGCTGGCGGATCATCGCGGCGACCGGCGCCTCCAAATCGCTGTTCAGCCCGACGATGGCGGCCGCGATGCTGACCGCCAACCTGATTCCGGCGGTCATGCTGATCGTGCTGATCGGCCGCCGTATCGCCATCCGCCGCGCCTCGCGCGCGCAGATCGCGGGCAAGGGCCGCCTGCACGTTCGGCTGGTCGCTGTCTTCTCGCTGATGGCCAGCATCCCGATCGTACTGACCGTCGTTGCGGCATCGGTGATGTTCCAGTCGGGCGTCCAGCTCTGGGGCTCGGAGCGCGCGGTGGGCGCCTTCAACAGCACGCTGGCGCTGGCGAAACAGGGGCAGGATGTCGTCGTCGAACGCTGGACCGACGAGGCGCTGCAGATGTCGCAGGATATCCGCCGGTTCTACCCGACGATCCCAGGCAATTCGTCGGCGTTCCAGCAGTTCATTCTGCAACAGACTTTGTATCGCAACCTGTTCCATTCGCTGCTGTTCCGCGTCACCGACGGTAACCAGATCGAGCAGATCTACGGCTATGAAGTGCCGCCGGCCGCGGTCTTCGCCCAACAGGTCAACGGACAGGCGCTGAACGTCCTGCGCGACAAGGACCGCTTCATCGATTTCGACAGCCGGCTGGTATGGGTGGTCACGCCGGTCGACCGGTCGCGCAACATCTTCCTGTACGTCGCGACGCCGAACAACGTCGACTTCCTGAACAAGCAGAGCAAGGACGCCGTCGATCTGCTGTCCGACTACACCCTGCTCCAGTCGCGCGCGCGGCTGTTACAGTTGCAATTCAACGCCGCGCTGTTCGGGGTCGCATTGCTGATCGTCGCGCTGGCGACGTGGATCGCGCTGGCCGTCGCCGACCGTCTCGTGCGGCCGATCGACGAACTGGTCAACGCCGCGGAAAAGGTGGCCGGCGGCGATCTGTCGACGCGCGTGCCGACCGGGCCGATCGCGGATGAGGTCGGCGCCTTGGGCGATGCGTTCAACCGCATGACCGGGCGCCTGCAAGCCCAGACGAGCGCGCTGGTCGAGGCGAATGCCGAATCCGAAAGCCGCCGCGCGCTGATCGAGGCGGTGATGTCGGGCGTGACCGCGGGCGTCGTCGCGGTGGGGGACGAACGCACGATCCGCCTGGTCAACAGTTCCGCCCTCGCGCTCATCGCGCCCGGTGCGGCCGTCGTCGGCAAGCCGCTCGCGACGATCTCGCCCGAACTTGACGCGTTGCTGACCGGCGGCGCGCGCGAAGGCGTGGTGCAGGTCAACGCCAGCGGTGAAGCGCGTACCCTGGCAGTCAAGATCACGCGCGACGACGACGGTAACGTCCTGACCTTCGACGACATCACCCAGCAGCTGATCGACCAGCGCCGCGCGGCCTGGTCCGACGTGGCGCGCCGCATCGCGCACGAGATCAAGAACCCGCTGACCCCGATCCAGCTCGCAGCCGAACGTCTCCAGCGGCGCTACGGCAAGCTCGCGCCAGAAGGCGACACGACCTTCGGCCGGCTCACCGACACGATCGTCCGGCAGGTCGGCGACCTGCGGCGGATGGTCGATGAATTCTCGTCGTTCGCGCGAATGCCCAAGCCCGTGTTCCGCGAGGAATCGCTGGTCGACCTCGCCCGCCAGGCGGTTTTCCTACACGAGGTCGCGCATCCCGCGATCCGCTTCGCGCTGATCTACCAGGACCCGGCACCCGTCCTCGTCTGCGACCGCCGCCAGATCGGCCAGGCGCTGACCAACCTGGTCAAGAACGCGGTCGAGGCGATCGAGGCGCGGACGGGCGACGACGGGGCCGTCGGCGAGATCACGCTGGCACTAACCGGCGGGCGCAGCGTCGGCGTACAGATCGCCGACAACGGCATCGGCCTGCCGGTCGAACGTGACCGCATCGTCGAGCCGTATATGACCACCCGTGCCCGCGGCACCGGTCTCGGCCTCGCCATCGTCAAGAAGATCGTCGAGGAGCATTTCGGCACGATGCACTTCACCGATCGCCCTGGCGGCGGGACCGTGGTGACGCTGGCATTCGATGCCGCGACCCTCTCGACCCTGGCCGACCCGCACGCGCCCGACGACGCCTCCGACCCCAGCCCCGCCATGTTGACCCGAAATCGGAATTCCCAATGAGCATCGACATCCTCGTGGTCGACGACGAATACGACATCCGCGAACTGGTCGCGGGCGTGCTGGAGGACGAGGGGTATGACACCCGCCTGGCCGCCGACAGCGACGCCGCGCTGGAGGCGATCGCGACGCGCCGGCCGAGCCTGGTGCTGCTCGACGTCTGGCTGCAGGGATCGCGCCTCGACGGGCTGGACCTGCTCGACGAGATCAAGCGGCGCGACCCGTCGATCCCCGTGCTGGTGATTTCCGGGCACGGCAACATCGATACGGCGGTCGCCGCCATCCGCCGCGGCGCGTCGGACTTCATCGAAAAGCCGTTCGAGGCCGAACGCCTGCTGCTGCTGGTCGAACGCGCGACCGAAACCGAACGCCTCCGTCGCGAAATCGCGTCGCTGCGGGCGTCGGCCGGGCGCGAGGACGACCTGACCGGCAGTTCGGCATCGATCAACGGCGTCCGCGCGACGTTGAAGCGGGTCGCCTCGACCGGCAGCCGCGTGCTGATTTCGGGGAGTGCCGGCGTCGGCAAAGAAGTCGCCGCGCGACTGCTCCACGGTTGGTCGGGCCGCGCCAATGCGCCGTTCGTCATCGTCAGCGCTGCGCGGATGACGCCGGAGCGCGTCGAGGAGGAATTGTTCGGGGTGGAGGAGGGCGGCGACCTCGTCCGGCCCGGCCTGCTCGAACAGGCGCACGGGGGGACGTTGTTCCTGGACGAGATCGCCGATATGCCGATCGCGACCCAGGCGCGCATCCTGCGCGTGCTGACCGACCAGAGCTTCACCCGTGTCGGCGGCACCCGCGTGGTCAAGGTCGACGTGCGAGTCGTCTCCGCGACCGCGCGCGACCTCCAGAATGAAATCGCCGAGGGGCGGTTTCGCGAAGACCTCTACTACCGCCTGAACGTCGTGCCGGTCGTCATTCCGTCGCTGGCCGAGCGGCGCGAGGACATCCCGCCGCTGGTCGATCATTTCGTCGCGCATTACGCCTCCGAACGCCGCGTGCCGACGCCTGAGGTCGCCGCCGACGCGATGGTCGCGCTCCAGAGCTACGAATGGCCGGGCAACGTCCGGCAGCTGCGCAATGTCGTCGAGCGCACGATCATCCTGGCGCCGGGCAATCGCATCGGCCGCATCGACCTCGACCTCCTGCCCCCCGAGGTGCTCGGCCGGTCGGATGGGGAGGGCGGCGGATCGGCGGCGATCATGGGCGCGCCGCTTCGCGAGGCCCGTGAAAGCTTCGAGCGCGAATATCTGCGTATCCAGATCCGCCGCTTTTCCGGCAACATCAGTCGCACGGCGAGCTTCATCGGGATGGAGCGATCCGCGCTTCACCGGAAGCTGAAGCTGCTGGGAATTACCGAAACGCGCGACGATTGAGTCGTGGCGCGCCGGTAGGGACGCGAGGTCGCAACTGGACGCGGAACCCTGCGCTTCCTAGATTGTCCTTGCCGGGTGCCGAGGGGGTATCACGGAAACGACGCCGGTTGAGCGGCGCCCCGCGGGTAAATCCCGCCAAGACCAAGGACCAAGACGATGGCCGACAAGCAGACTTCGCTCCAAGACCTGTTCCTCAACGCGCTTCGCAAGTCGAAGACCCCCGTGACGATGTTCCTGGTCAAGGGCGTGAAGCTTCAGGGCATCGTCACGTGGTTCGACAATTTTTCGGTCCTGCTGCGCCGCGATGGCCAGTCGCAGCTGATCTACAAGCACGCCATTTCGACGATCATGCCGTCGGGTCCGCTCGACGTTGCCGGCATCGTCGAGACGATCGGTGAGGGCACGTCGAAGAACCCGGGCTTGCAGGAAATCTTTCTCAACGCGGTGCGCAAGCAGGAAGAGACCGTTACCATGTTCCTGGTCAACGGCGTGATGCTCCAGGGCGGAATCGCCGCCTTCGACCTGTTCTGCATGTTGCTCCAGCGCGAGGGCATGGCCCAGCTGGTCTACAAGCACGCGGTATCGACGGTCCAGCCGGCCAATCCGTTGAACCTGGCCGACGAACAGGCGTCTGAAGACGCCTGATGTCCACGGGATTCGATCGCGACCAGGAAGATTTCGCCCGTGGCGCCCGCGCCGTCGTCGTTCTGCCCGACCAGGGCAACGCGGCGCGAGATGCGGAGGCGAGGCTGGAGGAAACCGCCGGTCTGGCCCTGGCGATCGGCGTCGAGGTCGCGCACAAGATCGCCTACCGCGTCCGCGCGCCCAAGCCGGCGACGCTGATCGGCAGTGGCCAGGTCGAGCAGCTGGCGGAGATGGTTAAGGCCGACGACCTGTCGCTCGCCGTGTTCGATGCCGGCCTGACCCCGGTGCAGCAGCGCAATCTCGAAACTTCGCTTGGCTGCAAGGTCATCGACCGCACCGGGTTGATCCTCGAGATCTTCGGCGAACGCGCACGGACTGCCGAGGGGCGGTTGCAGGTGGAGCTGGCGCACCTCGATTATCAGGCGGGGCGGCTGGTGCGCAGCTGGACCCATCTCGAGCGGCAGCGCGGCGGCTTCGGCTTCCTGGGCGGCCCTGGTGAGACGCAGATCGAGGCCGATCGCCGCCTGATCCGCGACCGCATGGCGCGGTTGCGGCGGGAGCTGGATCAGGTCAGCCGCACGCGGGGCCTTCACCGCGAACGGCGCCAGCGTGCGCCGTGGCCGGTGATCGCGCTGGTCGGCTACACGAACGCCGGCAAATCGACGCTGTTCAACCGCCTGAGCGGCAGCGCGGTCATGGCGGAGAATCTGCTCTTCGCGACGCTCGATCCGACGCTTCGCCAGATTTCGCTGCCCGGTGTCGACAAGGCGATCCTGTCCGATACGGTGGGCTTCGTGTCCGAACTGCCGACGCAACTGGTCGCGGCGTTCAAGGCGACGCTGGAAGAGGTCGTGTCGGCCGATCTGCTGGTGCACGTCCGCGACGTGGCGCACCCCGACAGTGCCGCGCAGAAGGCGGATGTCGAGGCGGTGCTGGCCGAGATCGGCGTCGAGGAAGCGATTCCGCGGATCGAGGCGTGGAACAAGCTCGACCTGCTGGACGGCGACGCGCGGGACGACCTGCTGGTCGAGGCATCGCGGCGCGACGACGTCGTACCGATCTCCGCCCTGACCGGCGAGGGGGTCGACGACCTGCTCGCCACGGTATCGGCCCTGCTGACCGCGGGGCATCGCCGCTATACGATCACGCTGGATGCCGGCGACGGGGCCGGTGCGGCCTGGCTGCATCAGCACGGCGACGTCGTCAGCCAATCGATCGACGGCGCCCGCGCGTCCTACGACGTGCGTCTGTCGCCGAAGGATCACGACCGGTTCATGGCACGGGCGGAGGCGGACGGCGCGTAGACCGCCGTCCGCCCGGGACGATCATGCGGCCGGCATGTCCGGTTCAAGCAGGCGGTGCAGGTGCACCAGCACATATTTCATTTCGGCGTCGTCGACGGTCTTCTGCGCCGCGCCGCGCCACGCCTTCTCGGCGCTCGCATAGTCGGGAAAGATACCGACGATGTCGATCTGAGACAGATCGGCGAAATCGAGGGTGCGCGGGTCGCTGACGCGGCCACCGAACACCAGATGCATCTTGCTCATGAAAACTCCCGGGGATGTCGCGGCCCAGATAGCCGTCCATCCCCGGGGGTCAAGGCGATCAGGCCGCGTCGGCCGCCTTCTTCTTGATGCCGCGGGCAGCGGTCACCGCGCTGTCGAACACCTTGCGCGCACTTTCCTTGGCCGCATCCCGGCCAAGGACCGCGCTGCTCAGCTGTTCCTTGCCGGTCGCGCGGGCGGCGATGACCGCAGCGGTCGCACCCTCGGCCAGCCGCTGGCCGACAGTGCCAAGCAGCTTCTTCTCGCGATCGCCACGCGGGATCAGCGCACCCGCGATCAGGCCGACCGTCAGGCCGCCGACCAGAACGCCGACGGGATTGGATTCGAGGCCCCGAACGGCTGCCTTCGCGCGATCGAACGCGGCTTCGCGGGCATCGGCCAGCTTGGCGCGCTTGGCAGGCTTGGACTTTGCGGACTTGGTGGTTTCGGCCATGATGATGTCCTTGAAATCGAGTGTTTACGAACTCGTATCGGACGACGCGGTTGCATCGTCCCGTCCCAGCAGCGATGCCGCCCATCCGAGCAACGGCTTGTGCGCGAGGGCCAGCCCGACGGCGCCGGCGACCGCGGCTGCGATAGCGGGGCGATCGCGAACGGCCTGAATACCGGTCTGGGCGGCCAGGCTGGCCTTGTCCGCAGCGCTGCCGACCGCATCGGCAGCGAGCGACTTGGGGTTGAGCCGCTGTCTGGCGACGGCGAGCGACGAATCGAGTCGCGCCCGCGCTGCCAAGGCCTTGGCGCGTGCGGCGACGACAACGGCATCCTCGCTCATGCATCGCCCCCCAGCGCCCGCGACAGGCGCGATGCCGCCGTGGCGCCCAGCAGACCGGCAAGCCCAAGCACCGCGACCGCGACGATCGCTGTCGCCAGAAGCGGCCCGGTGACCGCCGCCAGCGCGAGGATCAACCCGACCAGCAGCGCCGTTAGTGCCGATCCTGCAAGAAATACAGCAGCAAAGCCCAGAATGATCCCGACCTTTGCCGCGCGCAGCCGAGCGGTCGCAATCGCCTTTGCCACATCGACCTGCGCGAGTGCGTAGGCCCGCGCGTCCTCGGCGACCTGGAGGATCGCATCACCTACGCCCGTGCCCACATCCGGCTCGTTCGGCGATTTCGCCATTACCATCCCCCCTGGCAGCGCCGGTCAGGCGTTGCGGTTCGCATCGATGCCCGACTGGACGAGTCGTGCGAGGACGAAGCCTACCGCCGCTGCCGCGCCGATCGCGACGCCGGGCGACTTGCGCACGAAATCCCGCGCGTCGTCCACCAGATCATCGATATCCTTGCCGCGCAGATTTTCGGCGAAGTTGGTGACGGCTCCCGAGGCGGAGCGGGCGTAGCCACCGAACTGCGGGCCGACCTTTTCGTCTATGGTCGCCGCAGCATCCTCGATCGTCTTGGCAAGCTCGTCGAGTGCGCTGGTCGCACGCGCCTTGCCGTCGTCGGCTAGGGCGCGCAGCTTTTCGCCGGCCTGGCCGGTCAGCTTGCCCGCTTCGCCCTTCACCAGGTCCTTCGCGCCGCGCAGCTTCTCCTTCGTGGCGGTACCATGCTCGTCATCGCGGTTGCTGAAGCGTTCTTCCAGACCGGGCTCGGGCGTGAATTCCACGTCCAGGGTGCCGGGGGTTCCAGTGTCTTTGGCCATGATCAGACGCCTTCTTTCGGTTCGCCTCCACAACAAGGCGCGGGCGGGGCGGTTCCATCGGCGTTGCCGTAACGACGGCGAACCGGTAGAGGCGCCCGGCAATTCCCACCCCACATGTAGGAAGGTCGTTACGTGACCGCAATCATCGACATCCACGGCCGCATGATCCTCGACAGCCGCGGCAATCCCACGGTCGAAGTCGACGTTCTGCTGGAAGACGGCAGCTTCGGCCGCGCGGCGGTACCCTCGGGCGCATCGACCGGCGCGCACGAGGCGGTCGAGCTGCGCGACGGCGACAAGAGCCGGTGGCTGGGCAAGGGCGTCGACAAGGCGGTCGAGGCTGTCAACGGCGAGATCGCGGAGGGCGTGCTGGGGCTGGAGGCCGAGGATCAGGCCGATCTCGACACGCGAATGATCGAACTCGACGGGACCGAGAACAAGGGGCGTCTCGGCGCGAACGCGATCCTGGGCGTCAGCTTGGCCGCGGCAAAGGCGGCGGCGGAAGCGCGCGGGCTGCCGCTCTACCGCTACGTCGGCGGCGTCGCAGCTCACCTGCTGCCGGTGCCGATGATGAACATCATCAACGGCGGCGAGCACGCCGACAACCCGATCGATTTCCAGGAATTCATGATCGTGCCGGTCGGCGCGGCGAACATCGTCGAGGCGGTGCGCTGCGGCTCGGAAATCTTCCATACGCTGAAGAAGGGCCTGCACGACAAGGGCCTGGCGACCGGCGTGGGCGACGAGGGCGGCTTTGCGCCCAACCTGTCGTCGACCACCGACGCGCTCGACTTCATCATGGCCGCGATCGAGAAGGCGGGCTACACGCCGGGCGACGACGTCATGCTGGCGCTCGATTGCGCCGCGACCGAATATTTCCGTGACGGCGCATACAAGATGGTGGGCGAGGGCAAGACGCTGAGCCCACACGAGAACGCCGAATTCCTGGCCGACCTGACGCGTCGCTACCCGATCTTCTCGATCGAGGACGGCATGGGCGAAGACGATTTCGAGGGCTGGAAGGCACTGACCGACCTGATCGGCGACAAGGTCCAGCTGGTCGGCGACGACCTGTTCGTGACCAACCCGGCGCGCCTAGCCGACGGGATCGAGCGTGGTCTAGCCAATTCGCTGCTGGTCAAGGTCAACCAGATCGGCACGCTGACCGAGACGCTGGCGGCGGTGAACCTCGCGCAGCGCAGCCGCTACACCGCAGTCATGTCGCATCGCTCGGGCGAGACCGAGGACGCGACGATCGCCGACCTGGCGGTCGCGACGAACTGCGGCCAGATCAAGACCGGCAGCCTCGCGCGGTCGGACCGGTTGGCGAAGTACAACCAGCTGATCCGGATCGAGGAAGAACTGGGTGACGCGGCCCGCTATGCGGGGCGGGATATCCTGAGCCGCCGCTAAATTCCTCCCCGGCACGGGGAGGGGGACCAGTCGCAGGCTGGTGGAGGGGGCTCTCCGCGCGCGATGACCTTGCGGCCTGCCCCCTCCACCACCCGCTCCGCGGGCGGTCCCCTCCCCGCGAGCGGGGAGGATCGGAATATCTTGACCCCATGCCCGCCGATGCGCGATTAGTCTGCCATGCCCGCTGTCCGCACCCGCACCAAGACACCCGCTCTCGCGATCGTCCGGCGTGCCGGCCTGCCGGCCGCGGCGCTGATCCTGATGGGCTTTTTCGGCTATTACGCGGTGCTCGGCCCCAACGGCATCCTGTCGTACCGCGATTATTCCCGGCAGCTCGAGAAGCGCCGCGCGGATTACGAGGTGCTCGACAAGCAGCGCACCGAACTCAAGAATCGCGTCGCCCTGCTCGACCCCAAGCGCGCCAATCCCGACATGGTCGATGAAATGACGCGCAAGAACCTGAACGTCGTGCATCCGGACGAGGTCATCGTCCCGCTCAACTGAGTGCCGGATTGACGTTTCCGTAAGGTATTTTAGCCGTTTGGCACCGGTTGCAGGCGGTGCACTTTCCGGCCATAGGCCCTCTTCCTGACTCCGTTCGGAACGAGGTTTCTTAGCATCGTGGCCAAAGCCCCCGCACGCACCACCGACACCGCCGGCGCGCCGCCGATTTCCAATCGCGAGCGCCCTGCCGACCCCAAGCCCTATGAGGCGACCAAGGACGAGCTGCTCCAGTTCTACAAGGACATGCTGCTGATCCGCCGGTTCGAGGAGAAGGCGGGCCAGCTGTACGGCCTGGGCCTGATCGGCGGCTTCTGCCACCTCTACATCGGCCAGGAAGCGGTCGCGGTCGGGCTGCAGTCGGCGCTGGACGGGGACAAGGATTCGGTCATCACCGGATACCGCGACCACGGTCACATGCTCGCCTACGGCATCGATCCCAAGGTTATCATGGCCGAGCTGACGGGGCGTGCCGCTGGCATCTCCAAGGGCAAGGGCGGGTCGATGCACATGTTCTCGACCGAGCATAAATTCTACGGCGGGCACGGCATCGTCGGCGCGCAGGTATCGCTGGGCGCGGGCCTGGCGTTCAAGCACAAGTACAGCGGCGACGGCGGCGTGACGCTGGCCTATTTCGGCGACGGTGCGGCCAACCAGGGCCAGGTCTACGAAGCCTTCAACATGGCCGAGCTGTGGAAGCTGCCGATCATCTTCGTGATCGAGAACAACCAGTACGCCATGGGCACCAGCGTCAACCGCGCCTCGTCGGAGGACCAGTTGTATCGCCGTGGCGAATCGTTCCGCATCCCGGGCATCCAGATCGACGGCATGGACGTCCTCGCCAGCCGCGGCGCGGCGGAGACGGCGCTGGAGTGGGTCCGCAGCGGCAAGGGGCCGATCATCCTCGAGATGAAGACCTATCGCTATCGTGGCCACTCGATGTCCGATCCGGCGAAGTATCGCAGCCGCGACGAGGTCCAGGCCGTCCGCGACAAGTCTGACCCGATCGACCACGTCAAGAAGCTGCTCGAAGGTCACGGCGTGACCGAGGCTGACCTGAAGGGGATCGAGCAGGAGATCCGCAAGGTCGTCAATGAATCCGCCGATTTCGCCGAGAACGCGCCCGAGCCGGATCCGGCCGAACTGTACACTGAAGTGCTGGTGGAGTCGTACTGATGCCGATTGAGATCAAGATGCCGGCACTGTCGCCCACGATGGAAGAGGGCACGCTGGCCAAGTGGCTGGTCAAGGAAGGCGACACGGTCAAGTCCGGCGACATCATGGCCGAGATCGAAACCGACAAGGCGACGATGGAATTCGAGGCCGTCGACGAAGGCACCATCGGCAAGCTGATGGTCGCCGAGGGCACGGATAACGTAAAGGTCGGAACCGTCATCGCGACGCTGCTGGCCGAGGGTGAGGACGCGTCGGCTGCCGATGCCGCGCCTGCCGCCGCCAAGGACGATACGCCGGCACCGGAGGCCAAGGCCGACGCGAAGAAGGACGACAAGGTCGAGGATTCCGCACACCCGGCGCAGGAAAAGGTCGAGACCGGCGCGCGCCAGTTGTTCGCGGCCGCCGCGCACGAGGCCGAGGTCGAGAACCCCGAAGTGCCCGAGGGTACCGAGATGGTGAAAACGACCGTCCGCGAAGCGCTGCGCGACGCCATGGCCGAGGAAATGCGCGCCGACGAGCGCGTGTTCGTGATGGGCGAGGAAGTCGCGCAGTATCAGGGTGCGTACAAGGTGACGCAAGGGTTGCTCGACGAGTTCGGCGAGAAGCGCGTCATCGACACGCCGATCACCGAATACGGCTTCGCCGGTATCGGCACGGGCGCCGCGATGTCGGGCCTTCGTCCGATCGTCGAGTTCATGACGTTCAACTTCGCGATGCAGGCGATCGACCACATCATTAATTCGGCGGCGAAGACCAACTACATGTCGGGTGGCCAGATGCGCTGCCCGATCGTGTTCCGCGGTCCCAATGGTGCGGCCAGCCGTGTAGGCGCGCAGCACAGCCAGAACTACGGCCCGTGGTACGCCAGCGTCCCGGGCCTGATCGTGATCGCGCCCTATGACGCACAGGACGCCAAGGGCCTGTTGAAGGCCGCGATCCGGATCGAAGATCCGGTCGTCTTCCTCGAAAACGAGTTGATGTACGGCCGCTCGTTCGACGTGCCGAAGCTCGACGATTTCGTCCTGCCGATCGGCAAGGCGCGCGTCATGCGTCCGGGCAAGGACGTGACGTTGGTCAGTTATTCGATCGGTGTCGGCGTCTCGCTCGAGGCCGCCGACAAGCTCGCCGAGGAAGGCATCGATGCGGAGGTCATCGACCTGCGTACGCTGCGCCCGCTCGACAAGACGACGGTGCTCAAGTCGCTCGCCAAGACCAACCGCCTGGTGGTGGTCGAGGAAGGCTGGCCGACATGCTCGATCGCCAGCGAGATCACGGCGATCGTGATGGAGGAAGGCTTCGACGACCTCGACGCACCGGTGCTGCGCGTCACCAACGAGGACGTCCCGCTGCCCTACGCTGCGAACCTGGAGAAGCTGGCGCTCGTCACCGCGGACAAGGTCGTCGCGGCGGTGAAGAAGGTCACCTATCGCTAATAGGACGTCAGGGTGCGCTGGTCAGCAACTGCTGATCGGCGCACCTTCGGTGTTCTTCGGCGCCGTGGTGGTATCACGGCGGTCACGAACCATCATCGATGCGACCTCGCGAATCTCGTTGTCGCCGAACAGGGTCGTCTTCAGCAGCGGCTGATATGTGTAGGCGACTTCCACGAACATGGTCGCGCCATTGTCCGGCGCCGTCACCTGCCGACCGGTCGGTCCGAGACCTCCGGTGAAATTGCCGGTTCCGCTGGTGTAGGGCGACGTGTAGGTCTTCGATCCCTTGCACCGCCGCCAACCCATCTTGTACTGCGCCGGGCTTGTGTTGGGACTGCTCGCAGGCTCCAGGCTGGTGATGATGACCCGACCGTTGGTGAAGAGCTGAAGCCCGCCCGCCTGAAGACCGGCACCGATCAGCAGATCGTTGATATCCGATTCCGAAATTGTCTTTGCCTGCAGCTGGCTACCGGTACCGATGCGTGCGGCATTGTCGGCGACCTGCAGGGCCAGCTGGCTTATCCGCATCTTCGTGATGACGAAGTTGGTCAGTTCCGCGCCGGTCAGTGCCATCACCAGGAAGATCGGCAGGACGAACGCGAATTCGAGCAGCGCCAGACCGCGGGAGTCGTGACGCAGTCGTCGCAGGAGTGTTTGGGGACGGGCACAGGCTGGAAAGCGCATCATGTGCAGTTCCTGACGACCATCGCGCCGTAGCTGTCCTGGTCACCGTAAGGCTGGTTGCGCAGGATCGTCTTCGCACTGACCGTGGTCGTGTTGCCCAGGCCGAGCATACCGGCGACCGGCATGACATGGGGATAGGTCAACGTGACGGTGTAGAGTGTCGCGTCCTTCGCCCCGCCCTGGCCGGCATTGCCGCCGTCGCGGTCCCACACCGAATTGCCGTTGGTGTCCTCATACGGTTCGCCGGCGTCGCAGGTGTTGTTGGCATTGGTGTCGGTGTAGGTTTCCGCGCGCGCGGCGGCGGCTTCGGTAAAGCTGCGGTAGAAGCGGCGACTGATCGTGATGTTCGCGGCCTTGTAGAGCGCCGATACCTGGTCGCGGACCTTCTCATCCAGCAGCGTCTGTGCTTCCGCGGCGTTGCTCGCCTCCAAGGTTGAGTCGCGCGCAGTCTTCTGGACAATCCCCTGCAACGCTGCCTGGGTGTAGAGCGTGTGGCTGACGTCGAACGCTCCCATCAGCAACATGCACATAACGGGCGCGACGATCGCGAATTCGACGATCGTTGCACCGCGCTTGTCTCTACGCAGCAGCGCCAGACTCGTCATCGTGTCAGCCTCAATTGTGATATTTGATCGGCGATGCTCTTGAACGTCTGCTGCAGTTCCGCCGCGTTGTTCGCGGTGAAATACTTTCCCGAAGATGCGCAAGCTGTCAGGCGCGTGATCGTTTCAGGCGCCAGTGTACCGAACGCGACCACCCACAGCGAGATGTTCTTGTTCTTGATGGCGCTGCACAGCGCTTCGGTCCGCTTGTTTACCTGTTGAACGAGTGCGAAGTTATTCGACGTGCACCCGCCGGTTGGCGCTGCGTCGGCCGACGTCTGGCGCCGGTCCCACCAGTTATAGCCGTAGGCCGTGTAGTCGTACGACTGTGCGCAGGCGTCACCATCGGTCATGAAGATCATGTGCCGTTCGATGTCGCCGCCTGTCGCCGTCTTGGCGTTTTCACTTGCGAAGATGCCGGTCGGCGACATCAGGCGTGCGCCCCAGATCAGACCGATATCGTGATAGGTGTTCCCCTCAGGATAGAGCGAGTTGACGTAGCTGTCGAAATCGCTGCCTGCCTCATAGGATGTCAGCTTTCTGGCTGCCTGCGGACAAAAGGCGGAATAGGGCCGCGAATAGTCATTGTCGCTGGCCGAGCGGGTGACGGCGCCATATTGAAAGGTCCAGTCGTCCCAGCCCACGAACGAACCACGGGCGTACAGCAGGTCGGGCAGCGCCGGCTTCCACCGAGTCGCGGCGCTGTCGGGTACGAGATCGATATCCAAGTCCTTCGCGCCCGATGGAATCGGATCGTAACTTGTCTGCCGGACAGTATCGCGTTCTTCAATGCAGCCTTTCCAGGCGATCGTAGTGGCAGACCCGTTCGCACCGATTGGCCATTGGAAACTGTCCTGCCACGTGGTCCCGTTCTTTAGCAGGCCGACGTTGACCGGCAGCGCGGCATACCGCCAGCCATTGAAGACGGTCGATGTCGTTGTCGTGTCAGTTTGCGAATACTGACGGCGGAGATCACCGCGGATTTCCTGCCGCTGCAGCCAGCAATAGCCGCCGCTGGTCCGTCGCGTCTTGTACGCATAGACGCGGCCGTACTGGTATGTCGCCCAGGTTATAGTTTCCGGGTTCCCGCCGGTTGTCGTCCGCTCGACCTGGGGGCCCTCGGCGTAGATGCCTTCGAAGGCGGTTTGGGGGGGGACGGCATAATTCGAGCAGGCGGACGCCGTTCCAAATCCCAGGCCCTGATAGTCGTAGTAGCCCAGCGGGTTCTGATTGACGAAATCCGTGCGACCGATCGATGGGCCCGTCGATGATGTATTCGTCTGGTTGGTGTATAGTGCCTCTCGCGTTTGATAATTCCAGCTATCGACGAACCATTCGGGCTTCAACAGCCGCCCGACGTTGACGTTGGTAGCATAGGGCACGAAGCCGAAGCGGATCTGCACCTGGTTGCCGGTGCCGCCGCTGGGCGTGCCGGTCGTGCAGGTCGCATCGGTGTCGAGCCGTGCGACGATCTCGTAGAAGCACTTCACCGCGACTTTGAGGCTGGCCATTTTGGTCATGGTATCGCCAGCGGGGATGTCCGCCATCGATCCGGTCGTGTCGAGCACGAACATGACGTCGGTGTTGGGCAGCCGCATCTCGGCATCGCAGGTGACCGCCAGCGTTTCGTCGGTCTTGCCGAAGATGCGCATCAGCGTCATCGGGATCGTCGCCGACGCGGTGCCGGTGACCTTGCCGGCGGCCTCGGTGAACTGGCGGACCGGCGTGGTCGAACTGAACATGCCCGAATTGAAGTTGCCGTCGAAGAACTGGTTCGCCTGCGCCTGGGCATAGTTGTTATTATAGGACCAGGTTCCGCCGCCCATCGCCTTGCGTCCGGCCAGCGCGCCTGCATCGCAGGCGTGCTGCAGGCGGGTTTTCAGGATGTACATGCGGCTGACGTCGATGCCACCACCGACCATTCCGGCAAGCGGGATGAGCGCCGCGGTCATCAGGACCAGCGCGTTGCCACGCGTATCGCGCAACAGCCGCATGAGAAAGCCATGGCCCGCATTGGCGGCCGGTCGGCTGCGTCCGAACATCAGAACTGTACCATTTCCTGCCCCATCGACCGCACGTCTTGCCCCCACGGTGAATAAGGTCCGATAAAGCGGCGTGGTTAAGGACGATTTAAACAGCGCAGAGCGCCAAATCCTGCTGGGTTACGCCCCGCGACACGCGCGCACGGGGCTCGCCGCGATCCTGGCGCTCGACGATCAGCTTTCGACGATCCTGCGCACGACGCGCGAGCCGATGGTCGGGCAGATGCGGCTGACCTGGTGGCACGGCGCGCTCACCGCGCTCGACACGGCGCCTGCACCGGCCGAACCGGTCCTTCAGGCGATCGCCAGTCATGTCGTGCCGAAGGTGTCCGGGCAAGACCTGGCCCGACTGGTCGAGGGATGGGAGGAACTGCTCGATCCCGAACCGCTGGACGCGGACCGGCTGGACGCCTTCGCCGACCACCGCGGGGGTGGGCTGTTCCGGGCGATGGCGCAGGTTGCCGGTGCCGCAGCGAGCGATCCGGTGGATGTGGCCGGACGAGGTTGGGCGCTGGCCGATCTGGCGGCTCACGTCCGCGATCCGGCCGCAGCGGTGCTGGCCAGCGACCGTGCTGCGCCGCTACTGTGTCAGGCACGCACGGCCCGCTGGTCGCGCGCCGGGCGCGCGATCGGCGCCATGGCCCATCTCGCGGCCATGCCCGACGCATCGCCGCCGCGGCGGACACTGCGCATCCTCTGGCATCGGTTGACCGGGCGCTGATTGGCGCTAGCCTCTCAAGCATAACGGCGAAGGGGCGATCGGACATGCTGCGATATCTGGCGGGCGTGGCATCGGCGTTGTTGCTGGTCGCGGCGGGTGTCTTCCTGTTTCGCTCCAGCGCATCGACCGAGCCGGTGCCGCCCCCGCGCGCGCTGGCGGCGCAGGACGGGGGCGGGGGCGAAGTGGCGGTGGATGACGGTACGCCACTGCCAGAGGCATCGCGCCAGACCCGCGAGCAGCGCCGTTTCAACCGGTTCGACAAGGATCGCGATGCGCGGATCACGCGCGACGAATATCTCGCCAGCCGGCGCAAGGCCTATGCGAAGCTCGACACCGATGGCGACGGACGCCTATCGTTCGACGAATGGGCGGTGAAGACGACGGGCAAGTTCGCGACTGCCGACAGCGATCGTTCGGGCGTGCTGGATGCGAAGGAGTTCGCGACGACCGCGGTCAAGCGGTCTCAGGCAGCGCGGCGTCGCTGTCCGCCGCAGCAGCCGGCGAACGAGGCGGATTGAGCCAGCCGCCGAGCGCCGCACGCGCGCGGTCGGTGTACATACGCTTGCGATCCGCCTTTTTGGTGCGTCCCTCGATCGGGGGAAACAACCCGAAATTGACGTTCATCGGCTGATACGTCTCGGCGACCGCGGCGCCGGTGATGTGGTGCAACAGCGCGCCGAGTGCCGTTTCGACCGGCGGCGGCGCCATGGTGGTGCCGAGGATGTCGGCGGCGGCGAAACGTCCGGCGAGCAGGCCGACGGCGGCGCTTTCGACATAGCCCTCGCACCCCGTGATCTGCCCGGCGAAGCGGATGTTCGGCCGCGCCTTCAACCGCAATTCGGGATCGAGCAGTTCGGGCGAACGGATGAAGGTGTTGCGGTGCAAGCCCCCCAGCCGAGCGAATTCGGCATTCTGCAAGCCCGGGATGGTGCGGAAGATGCGGACCTGCTCGCCGTGCTTCAGCTTGGTCTGGAAGCCGACGATGTTCCACAGCGTGCCCAGCGCATTGTCCTGGCGCAACTGGACGACGGCATAGGGCCAGCGCCCGGTCTTTGGATCGTCGAGCCCGACGCCCTTCATGGGACCGAAGCGCAGCGTCTCGACCCCACGCTCCGCCATAACTTCGATCGGCATGCAGCCTTCGAAATAGGGGACGTCCTCCCAGCCCTTGTACTCGGTCTTTTCGGCGGCGATCAGTTCGGCGTGGAAGGCGTAATATTCCTCCTTCGTCATCGGGCAGTTGATGTAGTCGCTGCCCTCCCCCTTGTTCCAGCGCGACTGGAACCAGGCGGTGTCCATGTCGATCGTGTCGCGGTGGACGATCGGCGCAATGGCGTCGAAGAAAGCAAGGGCGTCCTTGCCGGTCGCCTGGGCAATGGCGTCGGCCAGCAGCGGATCGGTCAGCGGGCCGGTGGCGACGATGGTCGGGCCGTCGTCGGACAGAGCCTCAATCCGTTCGCGGACGATCGTGACATTGGGATGGGCTTCCAACGCGGCCGTGACGCCGGCAGAGAAGGCATCGCGGTCCATCGCCAGCGCCGACCCGGCGGGGACGCGGGTCGCGTCGCCCTGCGCCAGGATGAGCGAGCCAAGCGTCCGCATCTCCTGATGCAACAGCCCGACGGCGTTCGATTCCGCGTCGTCGGACCGGAAGCTGTTCGAGCAGACCAGTTCGGCCAGACCGTCGGTGTGATGTGCCGGTGTCGAGACGCCCGACCCGCGCATTTCCGACAGTTTCACCCGGACGCCGGCCTCCGCCAACTGCCACGCCGCCTCGCACCCGGCGAGGCCGCCGCCGATGATGTGAACCTGATGATCGTGCATGGGCCACCCCATGCCGGGATCGAGCGGGCAGGGCAATGGGGCAGGGCGTCAGGCGACCTCAGGCTTCGGTCCAGTCGATTGCCCGGTGCGCGACACAGGCACACGCAATCGACGTCAGCACGATCGGGACCGTCGTCATCCCCGCATCGAACGCGGCGGCGATCATCAGCCCCATGCCGGCGCCGGTCGCCGCCCACAGACGACGCAGGCGGGCGATAGGGCGGGACATGCCGAGCCACGTCAGCAGGCCGACCCCAATGATGACCGGCGCCGCCGCCGGGATCGCGCCGAACGGGATCGATAGCGGTGCGGAAACCAGGGCCAGCCCGACACCGCTTGCGATACGCGCCAGTGGCGTCCCGACGCCATCCGTCGTCAGGCTGAGCGTCGACAGGAAGCTGGGACCGGCGACCATCATCGCGAAGCCGATTGCCGCAAGGAAGCCGGTCGCGGTCGCGGTCGCTGCATCCGGCGCGGTCGGCTCGGCCTGAGCGACCTGCGGCTCGAGCGTGAAGTTCGGCGCCGGCAACAGGCTATCGGCTTCGGGGGCCAGCCAGAAGGCGGTCGGACAGTCGCGGTACAACCCCTCCTCCGGAGGCAGCGACCAGTGGAATGTCCGTGCCAGCGTTGCATCCGCGATCTGCGGCATGGCGGCGACATCGGCGGCGGTCGGGCGGATCATGGCGGGCTCCTTGTCGATCAACGAAACGGGGTGGGGAGGACGGAGCGGGCACCGGCGGTCAGCGCAGGCGCAGCGGTGTCGAGCCGCTCGGCAAGCAGTGCCAGCCGCTTCACGGGCACCGCGGGAAACAGGTGGTGCTCCAGGTGCAGGAACATGTTGTAGGTCAACAGATTGACCAGGCGGGACCGCTGCGTCCGTGCGACAGGTCCGGCATGGTCGCAGCCGTGGTGCGTGATCCACACCGCGAAGAACGCGGTCAGGCACTGCGCGACCAGCATCATCGCGATGTGGAACAGCAGGACGGCCGACCCGCTCGCGAGGGTGATGGAGATGGCAAGGACGTTCAGCGTCAGATCGATCGACATCCGCCGGCGCAGGACGGGACCGCCGCTCGCCCACGCGGCGCGGTGCATCTCGATGGGAAAGACAGGGCCGTACAGCAGCACGCGCCACGCCGGCATCGTGCCGCACTTGCCCTCCAGGTCGTCGGCGTGGCCGACGTGACGGTGATGATGGAGGTGATTGAACGCGACCGCGCTGTTCGACCCCAGCATCAGCGCGCTCAGCGCGTGAAGCACCAGCCGATGCCCGCGCGGGGTGAAGCCCAGATTGTGGTGGATGGCCTCGTGATTCAGTCGCAACGCGGTGAGGAAGATCATGAAGGCGGCGCCGGTCGCCGGTATCCAGTAACCTGCCGCTGCAAGTGTCCACGATGCCGCGACCCACGGCAGCGGGTGCAGGCATTCGACCAGCCCGTCACGCATCCGCATGGTCGTCAGGTCGCGCCACCGCACCATCCGCAACGCACGACTACGACTTGCCGTGCGAACCGTAATATCGGTCATTTCGGGAATAACAGAAACTATGGCCCGTGCGTCGTCGGCGGTCATGGGAAGTCTCCTACACGTCAGTCGGCTTTCTTGGCTTTGCCGGGAAGGAAGCGGGCGACCTTGCCGCCCAGCTTCATCAGCGCGACGAGCGTCGGCTTGGGCAGGACGCGCACCTGATCGTACCAGCCGCCCAGTGTCGTCAGGAATTCATGCATCCGCGCCACGCGCTCGCGCACCTGTGGCGGGGCGCTGTCATCCTTGCGCAGGCGCTCGGCCAGTTCGGCCAGCAGCGCGATGGTCGGGTCGATCTCGCGGCGCTTGCGTTCCTCGGCGATACGCATCAGCATGTCCCACAAGTCCGCCTCGGCGACGAAATGGTCGCGGCGGTCGCCCTCGACATGGACGCGACGGACGATGCGGTACCCCTGGAGTTCTTTCAGTGCGGTCGACACGTTCGACCGGGCCAGCGCCAGCGCATCGACGATGGCGTCGGCGGTCAGCGGCGTGTCGGACAGGTAGAGAAGGGCATGGACCTGCGACACCGACCGGTTCACACCCCATTGCGTTCCCATCTCTCCCCAATGGAGGATAAACGCCTTGGCATCGGGATGGTCGACGAGTCGCATATGACTTCCATTTCTGTTATTACAGAAACTACGGACGAGAAGGGTTGATGTCAATCGACCTTCGCGCGCGCCCGCAGATTTTGTTCCTGTTCGCGCTGTTCGTCGGCGCGAGCTATTTCATCGCCGACAAGCTGGCCTTGCAGGGGCCGGACATGGTTGCGTGGAAGGGGTTCGGCGTCGGGCTGCTGGCGCTCTGGGCGGCACGCCAGGCCGACGACGTGGAGGGCTGGGCGATCGCGACCGTGCTGGCGGCCGGTGCGACCGGCGACGTGCTGCTGGCGACGCATGGCCTGACGATCGGTGCGGTCGCGTTCCTGATCGGACACCTGCTCGCGATCGCGCTCTATGCGCGGGGCAACTGGCGGCGCGGTTGGCCGGTGGTGCTGGGGTGCGCCGTCGGCACGTCCGCGATCGGGTATTTGCTGACGGGCTCCGGCGGCGTCGGGCTCTACGCTGCCGCGCTGGGTGGCATGGCGGGCGCGGCAAGCCTGGGGCGATTTGGCCGGTGGCTCATCGTCGGCGCATGGCTGTTCGTGCTGTCCGACGTTCTGCTGTTTGCGCGGATGGATTGGCTTACGGACAGCGCTTTGCCCGGACTGCTGATCTGGCCGACCTATTTCGCCGGCCAGGCGTTGATTGCCTGGGGCGTCGTATCGACGCTAACCGACCCGGAGCAGGTGCGATGACGATCTATACCATCGGCTACGAAGGCGTGACACAGGCCGAGGTGATCGCCGCGTTGGAGCGCGCAGGCGTGCGCCGCGTGATCGACGTGCGCCAGCTGCCGCTGTCGCGCCGGCCGGGCTTCTCCAAATCGTCGCTGGCCGCGGCCCTGCGCGATCATGGCATCGACTATGTCCACCTGAAGGCGCTCGGAACGCCCAAGCCCGGGCGCGATGCGGCGAAGAAAGGCGACCGAGCGACGCTGGAGGCGGCGTACGCCGGGCAACTCGAATTGCCCGAGGCGCAGGCGGCGGCAGCGCGGATGCGGGCGCTCGCCGCCGAGATGCCGAGCGCGCTGCTGTGCTTCGAACGCGACCCGCATGTCTGCCACCGGACGCTGCTGCTGGCGGCCGAGGGCGAGGGGGCGACGGTCGTCGACCTGGTGCCTTGAGGGGGAACCTCAGCGCCGCGTCGCGAACCAGATGACGTGGCGCGGACCCTTGCCGTTGCTGCGCGCGCGCACCGCGACTTCATCGACGTGGAAGCCGCTGTCCTTAAGGCGGCGGGTGAAGCTGGCGTCGTCGCCCGCCGACCACACCGCCAATATGCCGCCGGGCGTCAGCGCCTGGCGCGCGCGGTCGAGGCCGGCCATCGTGTACAGCCGGTCGTTGGCGTCGCGCACCACGCCGTCCGGACCATTGTCGACGTCGAGCAGAATCGCATCATATGGCCCGTGCCGGATCGCGTCGGCGACGTCGGTGATCGCGATCGTCGTCCGCGGGTCGTCGAGACAGCCGGCGGTCAACGCCGCCATCGGCCCCTTTGCCCAGTCGATGATCTGCGGCACCAGTTCGGCGACGGTGACGCGCGCATCCTTGCCCAGCTTTGCCAACGCCGCGCGCAGGGTGAAGCCCATGCCGTAGCCGCCGATCAGTAGATGCGGGGCGGGGCGATGGCCCAATCGTTCGATGGTCATTGTCGCCAGCGCTTCTTCCGACCCGCTCATCCGCGTGTTCATCAGCTCATTGCGGTCGAGCATGATGATGTGGTCGCGACCGTGGCGGAAGAGGCGCAAGGGCGCGCCGCCGGGGACGGGCGCGGTGTCGAGGAGTTCGCGGGGGGTCATGCGGCACCCTAACCTATCGATCGTCATCCCCGCGAAGGCGGGGATCAATTCTGGCTGACCGACGTGAGTCTCACTGCCTCCAGCGACTATTTATCCCCGCCTTCGCGGGGATGACGGTGGTGGGCTTTAGCCCGCCACCGGCATCCGGACCTGCCCCGTATCGTCGCGCTCGAGCGGCGAATATGCGACCACCGCCGACAGCGGCAGCGCGGCGTAGATGTGGGGGAACAGCTGCCCGCCGCGGCTTTCCTCCCATCGCACCGCATCGCCCAGCGCGTCGAGATCGACCGCGACGATGTGCAGGTCCGACTGACCGGAGAAATGCTTGTCCACGGTTTCGGTCAGCTGCGCCGCGGTCGACAGGTGGACATACCCGTCCGCCAGATCGACCGGTGCGCCGGCGAAGGTGCCATCGGCCTCCAGCGCGTCCATCTGGTCCTGCGTCAGAACCTTGTAGGCGGTGGCGGGCGTATTCACTGGCCGCCCTCCGGACCTTCGGCCGCATCGCCGCCGATCGTGTCGCCGGTGTCGGGCGCGATCTCGGCGTTGAGTTCAGCCGCAACCATCGCTTCTGCCGCGTTCTCAGGCTCTTCCTGCTCGTCGATCTTGGCGGCGGACACGACATGCTCGCCCTTGCCGACGTCGAACAGCTTTACGCCCGCCGATCCGCGGCCGATGACCCGCAGGTCGCCCAGATGGATGCGGATCAGCTTGGCTTGGTCAGTCACCAGCATCAGCTGTTCGGCCTTTGTCGCCGGGAAGCTCGCGACGACGGGGCCGTTGCGGGCGATGTTGTCGATGTTGGTGATGCCCTGGCCACCGCGGCCGGTGCGGCGGTATTCATAGGCCGACGACAGCTTGCCATAGCCGTTCTGGCAGACAGTCAGGATGAACTGTTCGCGTCCGCGCAGCAGTTCGAACCGGTCGAGCGGCATCGTCGGCTCGCCTTCGCGCTCGGCCTTCCAGGGGGCGAAGCGCAGATAATCCTCGCGCTCTTCCGACGTGGCGCCGACGCGGTGCAGGATCGACAGGCCGATGACCTCGTCGCCGGCGCCTAGACGCATGCCGCGTACGCCGGTCGAATTGCGGCTCTGGAATTCGCGGACCTCGTCGCCGGCGAAGCGGATCGCCCGGCCCTGGCGGGTCGCCAGCAGCACGTCGTCGCCGGCATCGAGCAGCGCGACGCCGATCAGCGTGTCGCCGTCGTCCTCGCCCTCGAACTTCATCGCGATCTTGCCGTTCGACGGCACGTTGGCGAAGGCGTCCATCGAGTTGCGGCGAACGTTGCCGCGCGCGGTCGCAAACATGACGTGAAGCTTGCCCCAGTCGTCCTCATTCTCTGGCAGCGGCAGGACGGTCTGGATCTTCTCGCCATTGGCGAGCGGCAGCAGGTTGACCATCGGCCGCCCGCGCGTGGCCGGACCGCCTTCGGGCAGGCGCCACACCTTCATGCGGTAGACCTTGCCGAGCGTCGAGAAGAACAGCACCGGGGTGTGCGTGCTGGTGACGAACAGTTCGGTAACGACGTCCGCGTCCTTCGTCGCCATGCCGCTGCGGCCCTTGCCGCCGCGTGCCTGGGCGCGGAAGGTCGCCAGAGGCGTGCGCTTGATATAGCCCTCGACCGTCACGGTAACGACCATGTCCTCGCGCTCGATCAGATCCTCGTCGTCGATCCCGTCGGCGGCCGCGGCGATCTCGGTGCGGCGCGGAGTCGCATACTGGTCGCGGATCGCGGTCAGTTCCTCGACCATCACCTCGTACAGGCGTGCGCGGTTGGCGAGGATTTCGAGCAGTTCGGCGATCGACGACGCTAGTTCCTGCAACTCGTCGCCGATCTCGTCGCGGCCGAGCGCGGTCAGGCGGTGGAGGCGCAGGTCGAGGATCGCGCGGACCTGAATATCCGACAGGCGATAGGTGTCGCCGGTCACCTCGACCTCGACCGCCTCGACCAGCTTGATGTACTGCGCGATCTCCGCGATCGGCCAGTCGCGCGCGAGCAGCGATGCGCGCGCCTCGGCCGGAGACGACGAGCCGCGGATGATGCGGACGACCTCGTCCAGATTGGTGACCGCGATGACCAGGCCGAGCAGGATATGCGCACGGTCGCGCGCCTTGTTCAGCTCGAACTTCGCGCGGCGAGTGATGACCTCCTCGCGGAACTTGACGAACGCCTCGATGATGTCGCGCAGGTTGAGCAGCTCGGGGCGGCCCCCGCGGATCGCCAGCATGTTGGCGGGGAAGGAGCCTTGCGCCGGCGTGTGGCGCCACAGCTGGTTCAGGACGACGTCGGGCGTCGCATCGCGCTTCAGGTCGATGACGATGCGGACGCCGTCACGGTTCGATTCGTCGCGGATGTCGCTGACGCCCTCGATCCGCTTGTCCTTCGCGGCCTCGGCGATCTTTTCGACGAGCGCGTTCTTGCCCTGCTGGAACGGGATTTCGGTGAGCACGATCGACCGCCGCTCGCCGCGCTGTTCGGTGATGTAGCGGCTGCGCACGATGATCGACCCGCGCCCGCCGGTGTAGGCCGAACGACAGCCCGCACGGCCGAGGATCAGGGCGCCGGTCGGGAAGTCCGGACCCGGCACGATCTCCATCAGCTCCTCGGCCGTGATCGCGCCGTTGGCGATGTAGGCCAGGCAGGCGTCGATGACTTCGCCCAGGTTATGCGGCGGGATGTTGGTCGCCATGCCGACGGCGATGCCGCCCGCGCCGTTGACCAGCAGGTTGGGGAAGCCCGCCGGCAGGACCGCAGGCTCACGTTCCTGCCCGTCATAATTGGGGACGAAATCGACCGTGTCCTTGTCGAGATCGTCGAGCAGCGAGTTGGCGACGCGCGCCAGACGGCTCTCGGTATAGCGCATCGCCGCGGGCGGATCGGGATCCATCGATCCGAAATTGCCCTGGCCGTCGATGAACGGCACCCGCATCGACCAGTCCTGCGCCATCCGCGCCAACGCGTCGTAGATGCTGCTGTCGCCGTGCGGATGATATTTACCCATCACGTCACCGACGATGCGCGCCGACTTGCGGTACGGCCGCCCGGCGACGTAGCCGCTCTCATACGCCGAATAGAGGATGCGGCGATGGACCGGCTTCAGGCCGTCGCGCACGTCGGGCAAGGCACGCGCGACGATGACCGACATGGCATAGTCGAGGTAGCTCGACTTCATCTCGTCGACGATCGAGATCGGCGAAATGTCGGAGGAATCCAGCGTCGGCGCGTCGGTCAAAGGTGCAGGCTTTCTGGCGTTACAGGATCGTTACGCCCTAGCCCCCACCGCGACTACCGACAACCCCCGCGCCCGTGCGTACGCGCGCGAGGGAAACGGGTTCCGGGGCTCCGCGAGGGGGCCCCGGAAACGCACGATCAGCGGCAGCGGATTTGGTCGTTGCTCCGCTCGACCGCGCGACCGCCCAGTGCGCCGGCGGCGGCGCCCAGCAGCGTACCGACCGTACGCGAGCGACCACCGTCGATCACGTTGCCCAGAATGCCACCCGCGGCGCCACCGATGACTAGGCCGGTCGTGCCGTCGCTGCGACGGCAGTAATAGCGGCCGTCGTTGCCCGAATAGATACGCTCGTCGGACGCCAGCACGCGTTCGCGATACTGGTTGCCGTTGCGATAATATTGCGCGGGATCATAGCCGCCCTCGTCGCGCCAGTCCTCGTAACTGTTATAGCCCTCAGCCCGGTAATCGGGCGCCTGGCGATAACCGCCGGTCCGGCTGGAGGCGGTGCGATAGCGGTCCATTTCCTGACGGAACAGCTGGTACTCACGGTCGAAGCGCTGCTGCGCGGCATCGAAGCGCTGCTGCTCGGCCGAGGTCTGGGCGGCAGCGGGCATGGCGACGGCCGCGCAAGCGCTGGCCACGAGAATGGCGATGGTTTTCAGGCGGGTCATGCAAATCACCTCGGGAATGCGGGTTAATGGCTTGACCGCTACGATTTACGACTGATTTGGTTCCATCCTGCGGGATCTAGCGCTTGACTTTTTCTAAGCAACAGGACGTCATGTATCTCTTGTTATTTGAATGGAAACGGCACCATGTCATTCGAAGTTAGATCAGAGTCATCCGCGCTGGGAATAGATTACGATCTAATAAACGTTAATCAATCAAATCGAATGGATACAAGTAACGACCTTATATATCACTACTGTTCGGCGGAAACGCTGCTGAGTATATTGAAAAATAAGACAATTAGATTTAGCGATGCAAGTTGCTTGAACGACGGTGAGGAAATAATTTGGGGAATTAGGCAATTTGAAAAATCTATGGAAAGACTTATTGATCGAGAAGATATTCCAGATACGTATCCAGCGATATCGAAAGTATTTATTGATGATGTGAGACAAAACTGGGATTTGACACTAAGAACCTCTAAGTCGTTCGTGGCTTGCTTTTCAACGTCTGGAGATAGTTTAAGTCAATGGAGGGCGTATGCGGATGATGGACAAGGGTTCTCTATCGGATTCAGCGTAAATGAGCTGGATACACCGGCTCGATATTTTAAAGTAACGTATGAAATAAAGCGACAGCAGGACTTAATTATACAGCATATAATATGTCTGTTTGAATTATATAAGAAAGATAATAACTTATTTATAAGAAGTGCTGAGGCAAATTTTGGCTACTTGTTCGATGTTATAGCAACAATGAAAAATCCAGCATTCACCGATGAAAGAGAGGTGCGTGGCAGTCATATTGTTGAAATAGATCTCAAGTATAACAAAGAAAAGCTAAGGTTTCTGGGTGGCTTCGTATGGGGGGTTGGAGTAAAGGATGGTAATATAAGCTACAGAGTTTCTAAAGGTCGCCTGGTACCATTTATTGACTTAAAAATGCAGATAAAAAGCCAGTTTGCCGTTAAAGAAATTTGGATGGGCCCGAGATGTACGACCCCAATAAGCGACTTCAAAATTTTTCTGAATACGTTAGGATTTTCCGGGATTGAGGTCAAGCAAGCTGGAAGTATGTATCGTTAGTTCGTATTTACAAAACTATCCATCACCCGTTTCCGCCCAGCCGTTTCAAACTCGATTTCCAGCTTATTGCCTTCGATCTCGACGATTTCGCCATAGCCGAACTTCTGGTGGAACACCCGCTGTCCCATCGACAGATCGTCGCGGCCCTTGTTGCCCAGGCTGATGGCGCTGCGGGTGGCTTCCTTCACGCGGGCGGGCTCGCGGGTGAAGGTTCGGCTGGTGAAGGCGCCGCCGGGGTTCTTCACGTCCACCGCGCCGCCGACGCCGGCCGCGCGTTGCCAGCCGGGGCCGCGGCCGGTGCCTCTCGCTACGTCGGCGAACGGGTCGGCGCGCTCGCTCCAGTTGGCGCGCCACAGCGACTCGCCGCCGGACATCGTGGTTTCCTCGTCGATGTGGACCTTGGGCAGTTCGGCGACGAAGCGCGACGGAATGCTCGAATTCCACTGGCCATAGATGCGGCGATTGGCGGCGTGGAGGATGATGGCGCGGCGCCGCGCGCGGGTGATGGCGACGTACGCCAGGCGGCGTTCCTCCTCCAGGCTGGCGAGGCCGCCTTCGTCGAGCGAGCGCTGCGAGGGGAACAGTCCTTCCTCCCAGCCGGCGCAGAATACGGTGTCGAATTCCAGCCCCTTGGCGGCGTGGATCGTCATGATCGTCACCTGTGCGCCGCGGTTGCCGCCGTCGTTCTCCATCACCAGGCTGACGTGCTCCAGGAACGCGCCGAGTGAGTCATATTCCTCCATCGCGCGGACGAGTTCGGTCAGGTTCTCCAGCCGCCCGGCCGCTTCCGCCGATCGATCGGCCTGAAGCATCGCGGTATAGCCGCTCTCGTCGAGCAACTGCCGCGCAAGTTCGGCATGGGGCAGCTCGGCCGCCTTGGTCCGCCAGCTCGCGAAATCGGCCACCAGTCGCCCGAGCGATTTCCTGGCCGCCCCGGTCATCTCGTCGGTGTCGAGGATGCGTGCGGCCGCTTCGCTCAGCGGCACCCCGAGCGCGCGGGAGAGCTGGTGCAGCTTGGCGACGGCCTTGTCCCCAAGCCCGCGCTTCGGCACGTTGACGATCCGCTCGAACGCCAGGTCGTCCGCCGGCTGGGCGACGACACGCAGATACGCCAGCGCATCGCGGATTTCGGCACGTTCGTAGAAGCGGAAGCCGCCGACGATGCGGTAGGGCAGGCCGGTCGCGATGAAGCGGTCCTCGAATTCGCGGGTCTGATGCTGCGCGCGGACCAGTATGGCGATGTCGTCGAGCGATCTGCCCGCGACCTGGCACGCCTCGATCTCCTGCGCGACACGGCGGGCTTCCTCCGGCCCGTCCCAGACGCCGATGACCTTCACCTTCTCGCCGGCGTCTAACTCGGTCCACAATGTCTTGCCGAGCCGCCCGCCGTTGTTGGCGATGACGCCGGATGCCGCGCCCAGGATATGCGGGGTGGAGCGGTAGTTCTGTTCCAGCCGGATGACCACCGCGCCGGGGAAGTCGCGTTCGAACTTCAGGATGTTCTCGACCTTCGCGCCGCGCCACGAATAGATCGACTGGTCGTCGTCGCCGACGCAGGCGATGTTCTTGCGCTCCTGCGCCAATAGGCGGAGCCAGAGATACTGGACGCTGTTGGTGTCCTGATATTCGTCGACCATGATGTAGCGGAAGCGCTTCTGATAGTGTTCCAGCACCTCGCGGTGTTCGCGCAGCAGGACGAGGCTGTGGAGCAGCAGGTCGCCGAAGTCGCAGGCATTCAGCGTCTTCAGCCGATCCTGATAGGCCTGGTACAGCTGCTGGCCCTTGCCGTTGGCGTACAGTTCGCTCTCCCCGGCATCGAGTTGCGCAGGCGTCAGCCCCTTGTTCTTCCAGCTGTCGATGAACCCCGCCAGGCTGCGCGCGGGAAAGCGCTTCTCGTCGATGTCCGCATCGGCGATCAGTGTTTTGAGCAACCGGATCTGGTCATCGGTGTCGAGGATGGTGAAATTCGATTGCAGCCCGACCAGCTCGGCGTGCCGCCTGAGCATCTTCGCGCCGATGCTGTGGAAGGTGCCGAGCCACGGCATCCCCTCCACCATGTCGCCGACCAGCCGCCCGACGCGCTCGCGCATCTCTTTGGCCGCCTTGTTGGTGAAGGTGACGCTCAGGATTTCGGACGGGTACGCGCGGCGCGTGTAGAGCAGATGCGCCAGCCGTGCGGTCAGCGCCGCGGTCTTGCCAGTGCCGGCGCCGGCGAGCACGAGAACCGGCCCTTCGGTCGTCAGCACCGCCTCGCGCTGCGGTTCGTTAAGGCCGCGGAGGTAGGACGGCTCGTCGGTGTGGGGGGCTGGCGCAGACATTCGCGAACAGGTAGGGAACGCGGCCGGCGAGGGCAAGTTTTTGGCGCAAGGCGAGGATGCGGACAGTGACGACGACGGCCAACGCAGCCCGCCCGGTGGCGCCCCGGTGAGCGACACGCCCGAACGCTCGCGCTGGATCGAGCGGTTTCCTGTCTTCCAGGATCGCCCGTGGCTCGGCGTCGTCGCGACGCTGGTCCTTGCCGCGGTGGCGTTTGCGGTGCGCGAAGGCGTCGATCCATGGATGCCGGCGGGCTTTCCCTATGTGACCTTCTTCCCCGCGATCATCGTGACATCCTTCCTGTTCGGCGCGCGGCTGGGTGCGGTGTCGGCGGTGATCTGCGGGTTCCTCGCCTGGTATTTCTTCCTCGCGCCGCGCTATTCGTTCGCGGTGGACCGGGGCGTGACGGTCGCGCTCGGCTTCTACCTGTTCGTCGTCGTCACCGACCTGGTGCTGGTCCACTGGATGCAATCCGGCAACCGCCGGCTGGCCGCGGAGCGCGAGGCCAACCGTGTGCTGGCCGAGACGCGCGAGTTGCTGTTCCGCGAATTGCAACACCGTGTGTCGAACAACCTCCAGGTCGCCGCCGCACTGTTGACGGTGCAGACGCGCCAGCTTGCCGATCCTGACGCGCGGGCAGCGCTGTCGGAGGCGTCGCGCCGGCTGGAGCTGATCGGGCGGATCAGCCGCCAGCTCTACGACACCAGCGGCGCCGCGCAGATGTTGGTGCCGTTTCTGGACGAGCTGTGCCGCAGTGTCATCGACGCGAGCGGCCGCACCGACGTGGGTGTGGCGGTGACGGGTGATCCGGCGATCCGCATCGAGCCGGACGCGGCGATCCCGACCGCGCTGATCGTCGCGGAATCGGTCGCCAACGCGATCGAACATGGCTTCGCTCGCGACCGCGCCGGCAAAATTGAGGTACGCGTGCTACGCGACACCGCGACCGGCGAACTGGTGGTCAACGTCGAGGACGACGGCCACGGCCTGCCCGACGATTTCGATGGCGGCGCACCGGCCAGTCTGGGATTGCGCATCGCGACCATGCTGGCGAAATCGCGCGGCGGGCGGTTCGACCTGGCGCGGGCGGCGGGCACGCGAGCGACGCTGACGCTACCGGGTACGTGATCGGTTATCCCGCCGCGCCAGACCCATGAACGGGATGCGAGGTCGCGTCGATACGTCGGGGGTCTTGCCCTCCCTCTCCACAGCTCTATCGTCGCTGGCGGGGAGGATTGCCAGTTGACTGCACCGTCACATCGCCGCGTGCTGACCGCCAGTTTTGTCGGTACGGGAATCGAATTCTACGATTTCTACATCTACGCGACCGCCGCCAGCCTGGTGTTCGGCAGCATCTTCTTCCCCTCGCACGATCCGGCGCTGCAACAGATGGCGGCGTTCGCGACGTTGGCGGTGGCGTTCTTCGCGCGGCCGGTGGGGGCGGCGTTCTTCGGACATTTCGGCGACCGGATCGGACGCAAGTCTACGTTGGTCGCCTCGCTGCTGACGATGGGCATCTCGACGACGCTCGTCGCAGCGCTCCCGACCTATCAGCAGGCGGGCTGGATCGCGCCGTTCGCGCTGTGCGTGCTGCGCTTTGGGCAGGGCTTCGGCCTTGGGGGCGAATGGGGCGGGGCGGCGCTTCTGGCAGTGGAAAATGCGCCGCCTGGCTGGCGCGCCCGCTATGGCAGCGCGCCGCAGATGGGGGCGCCGGCCGGGTTTATCGCCGCGAACGGCCTGTTCCTGATCCTGGGTGTCGCGCTGACCCCCGAACAGTTCCGCGACTGGGGCTGGCGCCTGCCGTTCGCGATCAGCGCGTTGCTGGTCGCAGTCGGCCTGTACATCCGCCTGAAGCTGACCGAGACCCCGGAATTCGCGCAATCGTTGAAGGACGCGCCGCCGCCGAAGGTGCCGCTCGCCGAACTGGTTCGCAACCACGGCCGGATGCTGGTCGGCGGGACGGTCGGCGCGATCGCGTGCTTTGCGACCTACTATGTCGGAACGGCCTTCCTGCTCGGCTACGGCACCAAGACGCTGGGCCATTCGATGCAGGCGTTCCTGGGCATCCAGCTGGTCGCGATCCTGTTCATGGCGGTTGGCATCTATTCGGCGGCCTGGCTGGCGGACAAGCATTTCGACGAGCGGCGGGTGCTGGCGGGCGGATGCGTCGCGACGATCCTGCTGGGCTTCGTCATCGCGCCGCTGGTCCAGGCATCGCTGTTCGGCGCGTTCGTGTTCCTGGCGCTCGCGCTGCTGGCGATGGGCTTCGTCTACGGTCCGCTGGGCGCATGGCTGCCGGGGCTGTTCCCGCCGCGAGTGCGCTACACCGGCGCGTCGATGACGTTCAACATCGCCGGCGTGCTGGGCGGCGGGCTGACCCCGCTTATCTCGCAGTGGTTGACTCTGAAGGGCGGGCTGGCGTCGGTCGGCCTGTATCTCAGCGCAACGACGGCGCTGAGCCTGATCGCGCTGCTGCTGTTGCGTCCACGAACCGTCGATCCGGTTCCGCTCGAGGGAGTTTGGCCATGATCCTGCCGTTGCTGCTGGCCGCCGCCAGCCCGTCCGCCGACTATGCAGCCGCTATCCGCGCGGATTACGCCAAGGACCTGGGCGCGCTGTTCGACTGGTTCCACCGCAATCCGGAACTGAGTTTCAAGGAGATCAATACCGCCGCGCGGATGGCCGCCGAACTGCGCAAGGCGGGTGCGACCGTGACCGAAAAGGTCGGCGGCACCGGCGTTGTTGCCGTCATGACCAACGGCGTCGGCCCGACCGTCCTGCTGCGCGCCGACATGGACGGCTTGCCTGTCAAGGAAGCGAGCGGCCTGCCGAACATGTCGGTCGTGCGCCAGGTCGGGGTCGATGGGGTCGAGAGCCCGGTGATGCACGCCTGCGGCCACGACACGCACATTACCGCGATGGTCGCGACTGCGCGCCGCCTGGCGGCGATGAAGGATCGCTGGAAGGGCACGGTTGTGATGATCGTCCAGCCCGCCGAGGAACGCGTCGGCGGCGCAGCGGCGATGCTCAAGGACGGGCTCTACACCCGCTTCCCGAAGCCCGACTATGCGCTGGCCTTCCACGTCTCCGCGCAACAGCCCACGGGCACGGTCGCGGCGTCGGAGGGCATTCAATATTCGTCTGCCGATTCGGTCGACATCGTCGTGCCCGGGGTGGGTGCGCACGGTGCTTCGCCGAACACCGGCAAGGACCCGGTCTATATGGCCAGCCAGATCGTCATCGCGCTCCAGGGCCTGATCAGCCGCGAACGCGCGCCGCTGGCGCCGGGCGTCATCACGGTCGGATCGTTCCACGCCGGGACCAAGCACAACATCATCTCCGACGAAGCGCGGTTGCAGGTGACGCTGCGCGCCAACGACGAAAAGACGCGCGCGCAACTGCTTGCCGGGATCAAGCGGGTGGCAGAGGGCGTCGGGCGGCTGAACGGCATGGCCGACGACAAGCTGCCGAGGGTTACCGTCAGCGAGGGCACGCCGACGACGATCAACGATGCGAAACTCGCCCGCCGGCTGAACGCCGCACTCGCCCGCGACATGGGTGCGGCGGCTGTCATTCCGTTCGAGCAGAACGGCATGGGGGCGGAGGACTTCGCCTATCTGGTGCAGCCCGAACTGAAGGTCCCCGGCTATTACTTCGCGGTCGGCGGCACCCCGCGTGCGGCGCTGGAGGCGGCGGCGAACGGCACGGGTCCGGCCGTCGCGTCGCACCACTCGCCGCTGTTCAAGGTCGCGCCCGAACCCGCGATCGTGACCGGCGCGACCGCGATGACCGCCGCGGTGCTGGACCTGCTGGGGCCGGCAAAGGCGGGGGCGGGGGCCGACTAACCCCTATTCGTCACCCCGGCATAGGCCGGGGTCCACCGTGCCGATAGGGAAGGGCAGGAGGCCCACGTGCTTCCTCAAGCCGCGCAGTGGACCCCGGCCTGCGCCGGGG
>NZ_LMLB01000001.1:1730785-1813402 GCF_001421785.1 Sphingomonas sp. Leaf33
CCGTCTCGATCGTGAAGCCCGCGACATCGACGTCCTCGGTCTTGCCCGTCTCGATGCTGACCCAAGTCGCCGGTGTCGTCCAACCCAGCCGCGCTAGCTTGTCGAGCGCGACATTGCCGGCGCCGCTGGCATAGGGCGGGTCCATCATGATCAGGTCGAGGGGGGCGCGCGCCGGGCCGAGCGCCAGCACGGACGAAGCGCGCACCTCGGTTCCCTTCGCCCCCAGCTTGGCGATGTTCGCCTTCAGCGCATCGAGCGCGGCGCGGTCGTGTTCGACGAACAGGCACGATGCGGCGCCGCGTGACAGGGCCTCCAGCCCCAGCGCGCCCGACCCCGCGAACAGATCGGCGACCGCCAGATCTTCGAAGCTGCCGACACGACTTTGCAGCATCGAGAACAGCGCCTCGCGCGTGCGGTCGGCGGTGGGGCGGGTGGCGTCGCCCGTGGGCGCAGCAAGCGGCCGGCCGCGCCACTCTCCGGCGATGATCCTCATGCGCGGGGCTTCCGGGGCTTGCCGGGACGCGCCTTCGGCTTGGCCTTGGCCCAGCCGGCGCCACGCTTCGGACGGGAGCCGGCGGTGGCCTGCTCGCCATCGGTCCGCGGCGTGCGCGGGCGGGCGGTGGCGAGTTCGTCGCGGGTCTCGCGGCCTTCGTAGGCCTTGGCCGGGCGTTCGGTGCGGCCGCGGTGCGGTCGACTGCTCCGTCCACCTTGCTCGTGCTCCGGTGAAGGCCGCGGCGCTGGCGATCGACGACCGGCAGCGGCCACCGCTCCGGCTTGCGTCGGAGCACGGGTTGGCCTGGGGGCGGGGGAAGCGGTCGCTTCGTCCTCCCGGCGGTTTTGTCGCGCCAGCGTCACGCGACGCTCAACCGGCGGCTTCCGCACCGGTCGGGGGGCAGGGACTTCCGCATCCGGCTGCGGGACGGGCTTCGGCTGCGGCAGCTTGACCGCGACCGGATTGCTGCGCGCTTCCTCGACCGCCTTCGCCTTGTTGCCCTTCAGGCTGGCGCGGAACTGGATCAGGTCGACCTGACGCACTTCGCCGATCCCGCCGACGGGCAGGTCGCCGAGCACGAACGGGCCGTAGCGCGTGCGGATCAGGCGCGAGACCTGGAGTCCAAGATATTCGAGCACATGGCGGACTTCGCGGTTCTTGCCTTCGGTCAGCACCATCTCGACCCAGACGTTCGCACCGGTGCGGCGTTCGAGGTTGGCGTCGATCGGGCCATAGCGGACGCCGTCCACTTCGACGCCCTCGATCAGGTCCTCAAGCTGCTCCTGCGTCACGTCGCCATAGGCGCGCGCGCGATAAGAGCGCTCGATGCCGGTCGCGGGCAGTTCCAGCTGGCGCTTCAATTCGCCGTCGGTCGTCAGCAGCAGCAGGCCTTCGGTATTGAGGTCAAGCCGCCCGACCGGGATCAGCCGCGGCAGATCCTTCGGCAGCACGTCGTAGATCGTCTTGCGGCCGTTATAGTCGACCGCCGCGGTCAGCGTGCCGGCCGGCTTGTGGAACAGGAACAGCCGGGCGGGCGAGGCATCCTTCACCGCGTCGCCATCGACGGTCACGCCGCGCAGCGAGGTGAGGAGCGTCGCCGGCGTCTCCACCGTTACGCCGTCGATGGCGATCCGCCCCTCGGCGATCATCCGCTCGATCTCGCGGCGCGACGCGACGCCGGCGCGGGCCAGCAGCTTGGCGATGCGCTGCTGCTCTTTTTGTCCTGAAGTCTGCACGGATCATGCCTTAGCGTAAGCCGGCGCACGCTGACAAAAAAACTTTGCGTCGCCTTTCGGTGTGGTGCGTTACGGGTTCGTAATCAGTGTCCGACACCGGACGGAAACGAGGGCCATGCTGTTCGGGAAAAAGGAGCGTCGGATCACGCGTATCCTCGTGGTTGAGGACGAGCCGCTCGTCGCCTTCGATACCGAGCATTTCCTGGGAAGCGAGGGGTTCGAGATCGTCGGCACGTTCGATACGGTCGCCGATGCCCGCGCGATGATCGAAAGCGGCGAGGACATCCACCTCGTGCTGGTCGATGTGAACCTGTCCGACGGCAGCGGAGTGAGCGTCGCGCAGGCCGCGGCGGATCGCGACATCAGGGTCGTATTCGTGACCGGCAACTGCCCGGGTGAAGCGCGCGCGCTGGCGGTCGGGTGCCTGGCCAAGCCCTATGCGCAGCGCGACCTGCTGTCCGCGATCCACGCGCTGGAGACGGTGATGGACGGCAAGACGCCGAAGCGGCTTCCGTCGAGCTTCAGCCTGTTCGCGACCGTGGCCTGAACCGCTTCACGGCGCTGGTGAAGGATCGCACGATTCAGTCGCCCAACCGCGCCTCGATCTGGTCGTGAAACACGCGGATGCCGTGTTCCAGGCCGCCGAGCGTGATCCGATCGAGCGAGCCTGAGGCCAGCCCCTGCTGACACAGCGCCGCCGCGCGAAAATCCTCGGCGCCGAATACCCCGCCGTCGAGCAGGGCCCAGCTCCGCTCCCAATGCTCGCGCGCCTTGTCGGTCGCGGGCGCTTCCGGGATCAGCATGAAATTTTCGACCAGCACGCGCGATTCCGACTGCGGCATCAGCACCATCAGGTTGATATAGTCCGGGCTCGCGGCGAGCACGGTGCCGGGAAACATCTGGTAGGTGAAGGTGATCGCCCCACGCAGCACCGCCCAGTCGCTGGCGCCGAGCGCTGCATCCTCCGCCGCGCGCCCGACGGCCGAGCGCTGGTGCACCCCGATCGTGTCCGCCGCGGCGACGCCATCCTTGAAGAACTTGCCGATCGTGTCGGCGTGCAGGCGCGAGAGGTGATAGCTCTCAAGGAACGCGTCCATCACCAGCTTCCAGTTCGACGGCACGTCGTGGGTCCGGCGGCGGAACAGGTGATGGCCGGCGAGGTCGAACGCGGCGAAATCTGGCGCCAGAGCCTCGGCATCGGCGAAGTCCGCCCCTGCGTCGAACGCGAACCAGATCAGCCCGCCGATCTCCCGCGACGGCAATTCGTGCAAGCCATAGGCCGCCTTGTCTAGCCCAGGAAAACTGTCGCCCCGCGGGACGCCCGCCAGCCGCCCGTCGGTCGCATAGGCCCAGGCGTGGTAGGGGCAGACCAGCCGCGGCGCCTTCACGCACGCTTCCCCCTCGACCAGCCGCGTGCCGCGGTGGCGACAGACGTTCAGGAAGACGTGGATGTCCCCGCTTGCGTCGCGGGTGATGAGCAGCGGTTTGCCGAACCCGTCATGCGGCACCGCCATGTTGCGGTCGGGCAGCAGCGCAGACGGCGCAATCACCAGCGGCACCCGCTCGAAGATCGTGGTACGCTCGGCTAAATGGCGCCCGGGGTCGGTATAGGCGGCCGCGGCGACATAGGTGACGGCATCGGCGCAGTCGCCGCCCGCCGCCAGTCGTGCCGCAAGCGCACGTTGCCCCTCGGTCGGTGCGTTCACCCTTCCTCTCCCGCGATTTTGAGCTAGTGTCGCGCCTTTGGGGCGTGGGAGCAAGTATGGCGAGTGTCGGCGAAGCGGGTAGCAAGTGGGGCGGTATCCGCCCCTATTTCGAACGCGCGCCGCTCGCGACCTTCTTCCTCGGCATCTCGTCGGGACTGTGCTTCACGCTGATCGGCGCGACGCTGACGACACGGCTCGCCCAGAGCAATATCGACAAGAAGACGATCACCGCCTTCACGCTCGCGTTCCTCGTCTACAACTTCAAGCCGCTGTGGGCGTGGATGGTCGACGGCGTGCGCCTGCCGATCCTGGGGCGCTTGGGCCAGCGCGTGTCGTGGATGATCTTCGCCGGGGTGTTGACGATGGCGGCTGTCGCCAATCTCGCGCGGGTCGATCCGGCGACGCAGCTGTGGGCGACCGTCGTCGCGGCGATCATCGTCGGCGCAGCCGGCGCGACCTATGACATCGTCATCGACGCCTATCGCATCGAGATTTTGAAGCCGTATCAGCTGGGCGTCGGGTCGGGCATGATCCAGTACGGCTGGCGCGTCGGATCGGTGCTGACCGGCGGCCTTGCGCTGGTCCTCGCCGCACGGGTCGGCTGGAATCTGTCCTACCTGATCTGCGCGCTGTTCGCCCTGCCGGCGATCGGCGTCGCGCTGCTGTTCGGCGAGCCCGATCGCCACCGCGAACCCACCGGGCGCCGCGGTATGGGTGAGATCTGGGCGTCGATCATCGGACCGTTCGTGGAATTCTTCAAACGGTCGGGCGCGCTCCTGCTGCTGGTCTTCATCCTGATCCACAAGATCGGCGACACGCTCGGCCAGCTCGTCCTGCGGCTGCTGCTCGATGACCTGGGCTTCACCAATGACGAGATCGCGCTGTTCGATGTCGGCATCGGTTTCTGGGCGTACCTCATCGGCATCTTCATCGGCGGCGTGCTGTACGCGCGGATGGGCCTGAAGCGGTCGGTGCTGCTCAGCCTGGTACTGATGGCGGTATCGAACGCCAGCTTCGCGATCCTGGCGAATGCGGGGCACAGCACCGCCATCCTGGCGGCTGCGATGACGTTCGAGAACATCGCCAGCGGCATCGGCAGCGTGACGGTGATCGCCTACTTCTCGGCGCTGTGCGACCTGCGCTTCACCGCCGCGCAATATGCCCTCATCAGCTCGGCGGCCAGCATCGTCGGACGGTTCTTGAACGTGGCGGTCGCCAGCGACCTGGTCGATGCGTTCGGCTGGGCGGGCTTCTACTGGATCACCACGCTCGTCGCGTTGCCGGGCGTACTGCTGTTCTGGTGGATGGCCAGCAGCGGGATCATCGACCGGTCGATCGGCACCGCCGGCACCGATGGAGAGGGCGACGCCCGCGCCGGCGGCTCAGCCTAGCGGCATCCCCAGGTCGGCAAACGCGACCGCCAGCGCGGTCGCCGTCGCCAGCGGTCCTGCCGCCGCCCGCGTACCGAGCAGGTCGGCAAGCAGCAGCTCGGCGGCGGCGTCGTTGGTCAACGCCTTGCTAAGGATCGCGAGCACCGCGCCCTCGCATCCGGTCATCCGTCCGCAGCACCACGGGGCGATCTGCAACGGGCGTTGTGCCGCCTGCGACAGTTCCACCATCAGCGTGCGCAGCAGGACGAGCGGCCGGCGGAAATCCTTGCCAAACGCCGTCACGAACGCATGGACGGCTGCCGCATCCTCCAGTCCGTGCGCGCCCATCTGGCGGAAGGCGAACAGCAGCAGCCTCGGAGCCGCGTCGTCGGGCTGGCGTTGCGGCAGGATGGTGAAGGCGTGGGTCGTGGTCATGGCAGCGCGACTCTCGTTGAGAACATCTCCACCATGTTCGCCAGTGCGCTATTGATAGTCAATCGCAATAATAGTCAGTCCGGCAGTTCGTCGTTTCTACCGAGCACATCACCGGCGAGATAGAGCGAGCCGAGCACGGCGACCGCCTGTGTCGAGGCTTGCGCCAGTCGGTCGAACGCCGCGGGCATGTCAGCCGCAGTGCGCGCCGGAATCCCCGCGGACCGGGCGATCTCTGCCAAGGCTTCGGGCGGATGATGGTCGTGGCCGGGGATCGGCACGCCGGTCAGCGAGCGGGCGAGCGGCAGGATCGGCGCGAGGAAACCCGTCGCATCCTTGTTGGCGAGCATCCCGACGACCAGGTCGACCTTTGCCCCGGCCGCCATCGTGCGCAGCGCTTCGGCGACGGCATGCGCCGCCGGTTCGTTATGCCCGCCGTCCAGCCAGACCGGCGTGTCGGCGGGCAAGCGCCGCATCAGAGGCCCATCCGCCAGCCGCTGCATCCGCGCCGGCCAGCGCGCGCTGGCCGCAGCCGCCTTGAACGCCGCGGTCGACACGGTAATGTGGTCCTGCGATCGCAGCATGGCGATGGCCAGTGCGAGGTTCATGACCTGGTGATCGCCCGGCAGCAACGGCCACGGCGTCGTGATGGTGGCTGCACCCGCCGGCCAGTCGTGGACGATCTGGCGCCGCGTCGCATCGACGCCGAACCGCCACGCACGCACCTCGACCAGCAGATCTGCGCCTGCCTCCGTCGCCGCGCCGCGGACCACGTCGTTGATCGAGGCGCCATAATCGAGCGTCACCAGCGGGCGGCCACGCTTGGCGATCCCTGCTTTTTCGCGCGCAATCGCCGCCAGGGTGTCGCCGAGGAACGCCTGGTGATCGATCCCCAGTTGCGCGATGCCGCAAGCGGCTGGATCGTCGATGACATTGGTCGCATCCAGCCGCCCGCCGAGGCCGACTTCGATCACGCAGGCGTCGGCCGGAGTCTCGGCAAAGGCCACGAACGCCACCGCGGTCGTGACCTCGAAGAAGCTTGCGCCGATCCCGTCCGCCACGTCGAGCACGCGGGCGAGAAGGGGGGCGAGATCATCGTCCGTTATCAGCGTGCCGGCCACACGGATGCGTTCGTTGAAGCGGACGAGGTGGGGGGATGTATAAGCGTGGACGCAGTAGCCTTCCGCCTCCAGCGCTGCGCGCAGGAACGCGCAGGTCGAACCCTTGCCGTTGGTCCCCGCGACATGGAACACCGGCGGCAGGCGCGCTTCCGGATTGCCGAGCCGGTCGAGCAGTGCGCGGATGCGGCCCAGGCCGAGAACATCGGCGCCGGGCGACAGCATCGTCAGCCGGTCGAGCTGCGCCTGCACGGCGGGGGAGGTGGAGGTGGCGTGGTCCATCGAACTACCGTTCGTGCTGAGCTTGTCAAAGCACCGTACTTTGTGCCGCTGGCACATCGCGGGCTTATCGAAGTACGGCCCTTCGACAGGCTCAGCGCGAACGAAGGAAGTTAGGCAGCCATCTTCGCACCGGCCAGGTAATCGACCAGTTTGCCGAGCGTTTCCTTCAGCTCGTGGCGATGCGTGACCATGTCGATCAGCCCGTGGTCGCGGTAATATTCGCTCGTCTGGAAATCCTCGGGCAGCTTCTCGCGGATCGTGCTTTCGATCACGCGGCGGCCGGTGAACGCCAGCGTCGCATTGGGCTCGGCGATCTGGACGTCGCCCAGCATTGCATAGGCTGCCATCACGCCGCCGGAGGTCGGGTCGGTCAGCACGACGATGTAGGGCAGGCCGGCATCGTGCAGCATCTCGATCGCCACGGTGCTGCGCGGCATCTGCATCAGGCTCAGGATGCCCTCCTGCATCCGCGCGCCGCCACTGGCGGTAAAGACGATGTACGGCGCCGATTCGCGGATCGCGGCTTCGCAGCCGGCGACGAAGGCTTCGCCGACGAACTGCCCCATCGATCCGCCCATGAAGGCGAAGTCCTGCACGCCGACGACCGCGCGGTGGCCGTCGATCGTGCCCACCGCATTCAGATACGCATCCTGCTCGCCGGTGTCGGCACGCGCAGTCTTCAGGCGATCGGTATAGCGCTTCGAATCGCGGAATTTCAGCGGGTCTTCGGCGACCTTCGGGTTGGGCAGCACGGTCCAGCTACCCTCGTCGAAATGATAGTCGAATCGCAGGCGCCCGCCGATCCGCTCGTGATGCTGGCACTTCGGGCAGACGTGCTGGTTCTCCTCCAGCTCCTTCACGAACACCATCTGCCCGCAGCCCTTGCACTTGTGCCAGAGATTGTCGGGCGTCTCGCGCTTGGTGACGAAGGGGATCGCGTTGCGGACGCGGTCGATCCAGCTCATGATGCAGCCTTGTTGATGGCGGTTTTCAGGGTGGCGATATAGGCGCGTACCGGTTCGGCGGCATCCGCGCCGTGCTGCGCGACCAGCTCGACGATCGCGGAGCCGACGACGACGCCGTCCGCGACGCGGGCAATGGCGGCAGCCTGATCGGGCGTGCGGACGCCGAAGCCGACTGCGACGGGCACATCGGTCGCCGCCTTTAGCCGGGCGACGGCATCCTCGATCGACGATTGCGCGGCTTGCTGCAGCCCGGTGATGCCGGCGACCGAGACATAATAAAGGAACCCGCTCGCGCCATCGAGCACTGCCGGCAGGCGCGCGGCATCGGTGGTCGGCGTGGCGAGGCGGATCGGGGCGACGCCCTTGGCGCGAAGCTCCGGCCCCAGCGCGTCATCCTCCTCCGGCGGAATGTCGACGCAGATCACGCCATCCACGCCGGCGCCGGCGCACGCGGCGGCGAACCACGCTGGCCCGCGACGCAGCATCGGGTTGGCATAGCCCATCAGGACCAGCGGTACGTCCGGGTGCCGCTCGCGGAAATCCTTGGCGATGCCCAAGATGTCGGCGGTGGTCGTCCCGGCGCCGAGGCTCCGGATGTTTGCCGCCTGGATCGCCGGGCCATCGGCCATCGGATCGGTGAACGGCATACCGAGCTCGATCACGTCCGCGCCCCCGGCGACGAGCGCGTCGAGGATAGCGGGCGTCGCGGTGGCGAACGGATCGCCCGCCGTCACGAAGGTGACGAGCGCGGGGCCGCGCGCGAATGCAGCGGAGAGACGGGTCATATTGGACGCACTCCCCGCGGTCTTAACCAAGAAACTTTTCGCTGAATCAATGATGCCATCGCCAGCGAAGTCCAAAATGCCACAATCCAAGCGATTGAATATCCGAAAACCGTCGTCCGGTTGAGCATCGAAAACTGGCTCAAAGCGCTCCAGAGCAGAAATGTCAGGCCGACAGCCATGCCAAACCAAGCAACCCATTTCAGCGCGTCTAGGATCACATCTCGACTCCCAGCGCCTCGGCGACGGTGAAGATGTCCTTGTCGCCGCGTCCGCACAGGTTCGCCAGGATCACCTGGTCTCGGTTCATTTCGCGCGCGCGTTTGGTGACGGCGGCGATGGCGTGGCTGGGCTCCAGCGCGGGGATGATGCCTTCGGTGCGGCAGAGCAGCTGGAAGGCGTCGAGCGCTTCGGTGTCGGTGATGGACGTATATTCGACGCGGCCGATGTCCTTTAGCCAGCTATGCTCCGGCCCGATGCCCGGATAATCGAGGCCCGCCGAGATCGAATGCGCCTCGGCGATCTGGCCATCGTCGTCCTGGAGCAGATACGTCTTGTTGCCGTGAAGCACGCCGGGGAAACCGCCGGCGAGACTCGCGGCGTGCTTCAGCTCCAGGCCTTCACCCGCCGCCTCGACGCCCAGCATCGCAACGTCGGCGTCGTCGAGAAACGGATGGAACAGCCCGATCGCGTTCGACCCGCCACCGATCGCCGCGACCAGCAGGTCGGGCAGGCGCCCTGTGCGCGACAGCATCTGTTCGCGCGCCTCGCGGCCGATCACGCTCTGAAAATCGCGGACCAGTTCAGGGTACGGATGCGGGCCGGCCGCGGTGCCGATGATGTAAAAGGTGTCGTGAACGTTGGCGACCCAGTCGCGCAGCGCCTCGTTCATCGCGTCCTTCAGCGTCGACGCACCCGACTTAACTGGCCGGACCTCGGCGCCCAGCAGCTTCATGCGGAACACGTTCGGCGCCTGCCGCTCGACATCCTTCGCGCCCATGAAGATGGTGCAGGGCAGGCCGAAGCGCGCGCAGACGGTGGCGGTGGCGACGCCGTGCTGGCCCGCACCCGTCTCGGCGATGATCCGTGTCTTGCCCATGCGGCGGGCCAGCAGGATCTGGCCGATGCAGTTGTTGATCTTGTGCGCGCCGGTGTGATTCAGCTCGTCGCGCTTGAACCAGACCTCCGCCCCCTTGCCCTCCGGCGCGCTCTCGCGCAGCGCTTCGGTCAGCCGCTCTGCATAATAGAGCGGGCTCGGGCGGCCGACATAATGTTCGAGCAGGTCGTCGAATTCGGCGGCGAATTCCGGATCGACCTGCGCCGCACGATATTCGCGCTCCAGGTCCAGGATCAGCGGCATCAGGGTTTCGGCGACATAGCGGCCGCCGTAATCACCGAAATGCCCGCGATCGTCGGGCTGGGCGCGGAAGGAATTTGGAGCGTTCATAAGTGCAGAACCGCTTGGAGGAAGCGCGCGATCCTGTCCACATCCTTCACGCCGGGCGCGCTTTCGACGCCGGAGGATACATCGACCAAGGTGGCCCCGGTACGACCGACCGCGGCGGCGACATTGTCCGGATCGAGCCCGCCCGACAGCGCCCAGGGCAGGGGATGGCTGTAGCCGTCGAGCAACGCCCAGTCGAAGCGCAGGCCCATGCCGCCGGGCAGCGCCGCGCCCTCGGGTGTCTTGGCATCATACAGGATACGGTCGGCGGCGCCGACGAAGCCGCGCGCCGCGGCGAGATCGGTACGCGTCTTGACAGCGACGGCCGCCCACGTCTCCAGCCCGGTGCGGCGCTTCAGCGCGGCGACGCGGTCTGGCGCGGTCCTGTGCAGTTGCAGGACGTCGAGCGCACCCGCCGATACCGCCGCGTCGACCAGCGAATCGTCCGGATCGACGAACACGCCGACAACGCCGACATGGCCGGGGACTCGGGCCGCAAGCCCCCGAGCGCGGTCGAAATCAACATCGCGCGGGCTGGGCGGAAAGAAGACGAGCCCAATGTGCCGCGCGCCGTAGCGGACGGCGGCATCCAGCGTGTCCGGCGTAGACAGGCCGCAGATCTTGGCAGTGACCGACATGGTGGCGCCAATGCCGCGCCCGTCACCCGCGGGCAAGCACCGGCAGCGGCTTTTCGAGAACCGTCATGAAGAGCGGCGGGTCTAGTGGAATGGGAAAGTCGCGTGTCTCACCGGTCACGCGGTACCCGCGCCGCAGATAATAGGCGATCAGTTCGGCGCGGCTCTCGATGACGGTCATCTCGATCCGGTCGGCGCCGAACGCGGCCGCGGCGGTCCGTTCAGCCGCGACGATCAGGCGTCGGCCGATGCCGGCGGCTTGCAGTTCGGGCTCGACGCACAACTGGCCGAGATAGGCGAGCCCGCGGCCTCGGTCGGCCACCGCGACGCACCCGACCGCGCGCGCGCCGAGCCAAGCCGAGAGCAGTCGCTGGCGGGAATCGCCCAGGATCGCGGTCAGCACGTCGAACGATGTGCGCGGGCCGTTCAGCAGATCGGCCTCGTGCGTCCACCCGCGCCGCGCCGTCTCGCCGCGATAGGCCCGCTCGATCACCGGGTGCAGATGGGTCAGTTCGGCGAAGGACGTGCCGCGAATCGCCAGGGGGTTCCACATGATGCCGTCAGGATGTTGCGCCGCGCTGCGCGCTGCAAGTCCCGACGAGCGCGCGCGCCGATTCAGCGGGTGCAGGGTCCCAGCGCGGACAGCACGAAGGCATAGTCTTCGCGCGCGATCGCTGCATCGGCCGGCTCCATCGCCGCGACCGACCGGTCGGGAAGGGTCTGCGGCAGGCCGCAGGCGAGGCGGTACCACAGCAGCGTGTCGCGCGGCGGCGGGGCGGCGGCCTCGTCGACGATCTCGCTCAGCGCAACGGCCCAGCGCGGCTGCTCGCCGGGGCGGCGCAGGATCGACAGCGACACCGGGCGGCCGTCGGCGGTGGTGAGGAAGATCTGCGTCTCGCCTTCGCCCGGCAGCGACCCGGCGACGTGGAAGGCATTCCCGACCGCGCGAATCTCGGGCGGGGCGTCGGTGGCGACCACTTCGCGCGCGATCCCGCGGACCTGGGCGTCGAGCGCGGGCGTCCACGGCTGCTGGCCGTTCGCGCCGATCAGTTGGATCTCGCCCGGGCGGCCGGGCACGCCACGCGCGAACAGCAGCACGCGCGCTTTTTTCAGCCTGGGCGCCTTGCCGCGTGCGTCGAGCGGCAGATCGGCGAGATAGGCAACCTGCGCGGACACCTGCGCGGGTCCGCGAATCAGCGCGCCGACATCGGCGACGACATAGAAGCGCACGAATCCCGGACGGACATCGAGCGCTTCGGCCGGTTTCAATTTCTGCGCATCGCGGATCGTCGCATCGATCAACAATGGGGCTTCGAGCACGCGACCGGCGACCGCCGCATACGGCGCGGCGGGCTGTCCGACGGGTGCCACGATCTGGGCACTTTGCGTCGGAAATGCGGCAGATACAGCCAGAATGAGCGCGATCGCGGTGCGAGCGGGAATACGGGTCGGCATGATCGAAAGCGTTAGCGCGAGAGCCCTGAACGATACAGAAATAAGTTTGTCCTTTTTCGTCCGTATGTTTGTTGCGCCCGACAAAGCGTTTGCACCATGGGAACCATGTGATAGAGCCACATGGCCCTGTCGCGCGATGGCATAACGTCTGCGGCAGAAGGTAGGCAGTGGTAGAGGACGCAGACATCGCGTGCATGCCGCCGCCCGCCTCAGTCAGTCATGAGGGAGTTTCGTAGCTGAATGGCCTACGCTGACAAGAATATGAGCGGGAGCAGGGTGGTGGCGCTAGTCATCGTCGCCCTGATTCACGCCGTGATAGGCTACGCCTTTGTGACAGGCCTTGCTTATCAGTACATCAAGAAGACCCAGGAAAAGCTGACGACGTTCGAGGTCGAGGAACCGCCGCCCCCGCCGGAGGAGGTGCCTCCGCCGCCGCCGCCGCCGGACCAGCCGTCGACTCCGCCGCCGCCGGTCCTCGTCACCCCGCCGCCGATCGTTCAGACGGTCGCCCCGCCGGTGGTGATGCAGGCACAGACGACGCCGCCGCCGGCCTACACCGCGCCGCCGCCGGCTCCGCCTGCGCCGCCCGCACCGCCGGCCCCGCCTGCACCGCCGGCCCCGCCGCGGATCAGCCAGAAGGCTGGTCTGAAGGGAAATCCGGGTCAGTTCTTCGGTGCGGACAACTACCCGCCCACCGCGCGCCGCGAGGGTGCGGAGGGTCGTGTGGTCGCCGCGCTGACCGTGGGCGTCGACGGTCGCGTGACCGATTGCCGCGTGACATCGTCGAGCGGCAACCGCGATCTCGACGATACCACGTGCCGGATCGCGCGCAGTCGGGTTCGCTTCACGCCGGCAAAGGACGACTCGGGTAACCCCGTTGCGTCGACCTTCACGCTGCCGGTGAAGTGGCAGCTGGAACAGTAAGGACCGCGCCGGTGCGATCGCGCACCGGCCGATCCACCTCGAATTCTCATTCAGATACGCTTTTCGTAAAAGGACCAACCGAGCAATGATCACCACCATTCTCGCCGCGGCAACCAAGGGCGCGGCAGCGGGCGAAAACCCGTACGGCCTTTGGGCGGCACTGGAACAGGGCGGCACGATCGCCTGGACCGTGTTCCTCATCCTCTGCGCCTTCTCGATCGTTTCGTTCTACATCATGTTCACGAAGCTGTTCGAGCAGCAGAAGGTCATCAACCAGGCCAAGCGCGTTCGCACCGGCTTCTGGAACTCGACCTCGCTGCGCGAAGGCGCCGCCAAGCTCGAGAAGAACTCGGCCTATCGCCAGATCGTCGACGACGGCCTGCAGGCGCAGGACCAGCACACCAAGCTGACCGACCCGGTCGAGGCGCATGACTGGCTGCACGGCTCGCTCGCGCGCTCGGAAGCGGCGATCAACGCCAAGCTCGGCACCGGCCTGGCTTTCCTCGCGACCGTCGGCGCGACCGCGCCGTTCATCGGTCTGTTCGGTACGGTTATCGGCATCTATCGCGCGCTCATCAAGATCGGCGCCGCCGGTCAGGCGTCGATCGACGCGGTCGCCGGCCCGGTCGGTGAGGCTCTCATCATGACCGCGCTGGGTCTGGCCGTCGCCGTTCCGGCGGTGCTTGCCTACAACTGGCTGCAGCGTCGCAACAAGACGATCCAGGAGGATCTGTCGGCCTTCTCAAACGACGTCCTCGGCTTCCTTGCATCGAACGGCGCGGTTCGTCCGACGTCGGCCGCCAAGGGTGCGCCTGCCAAGCCCGCCGCTCCGGTGAAGCCGGCAGCGACGACGACCGCCGGCCAGACCGGTGGCGTTCAGACCAAGGCGTAAGCGTGTCACCGGGGTCGCGTGGCGGATGCCGTGCGACCCCGGATCACCCGGACCGGGCCCGCACGGGGCCGCGACGGGGCCAAGTAGAATAGGAAAATCTCGCAATGGCGATGAGTGCAGGTGGCGGTGAAGACTCCACCCCCATGTCGGACATCAACACGACGCCGCTCGTCGACGTCATGCTGGTGCTCCTCATCATCTTCCTGATCGCGGTTCCGGTCGTGATCCAGTCGATCCCTCTGACGCTGCCGAAGGTGGCGTACGAGCCGACGACGACCAAGCCCGAGAACGTCCTGCTGTCGGTTACCGGCAGCGGCGATACCTGCCAGGTCGTCTGGGGCATGACCCCGGTGACCAGCAAGGAACTGCTCGATCGTGGTGTCACCAAGCTGAAGGGCGTCGTCGATCGTCTGGGATCGAGCATTACGCCCGACGACATTCCCGAAGTACACATCCGCGGCGACGTGAACACGCCGTACCGGTGCATCGGCGGCGCGGTCTACACGATGCAGTCGGCGGGCTATGCCAAGGTCGGCTTCATTTCCGAACCGCCAGCCGGCACCGGCACGGTTCGCCAGTAAGCCGTGCGCGACCAGTCTAGGAGTATTTTGATATGGCTATGAGCGGCGGCAAGGACGACGGCGAGCCGATGATGGAAATGAACACGACGCCGTTGATCGACGTCATGCTCGTTCTCCTCATCATGTTCATCATCACGATCCCGATCCAGACGCATGCTGTGAAGGTCGACCTTCCGCAGAATTCGCAGCAGAACCAGCCTTTGATCGATTCGGAGAAGAACACGCTCACGATCGATCCGCAGGGCTCGACCTACTGGAACGGCGCCCCGATCGACGAAGTCACGCTGCGCCAGTATCTCGACCGCACGGTCGTGATGGCACCGCAGCCGGAACTGCATTTCCGTCCGGATCCGCAGGCACGGTACGAGAAGGTCGATCAGGTTCTCGCGATCATCAAGCGCGCGAATGTGTCGAAGCTCGGCTTCGTCGGCAACGAACAGTATCGCACCGCATTCTGATCTTATCGGTTGCGCGGCGCGATGCCGAAGAAGGGGTGGCTGCGGCCGCCCCTTTTTTTATGCCCACGACGCACGTGACGATTGTGGGCAACGTCGCGATTCCGCTCTAGGGACGGCACCATGCGTTGGACATCCGCCCTGGCCATCTACGTCCTGTTCTGGGCGTTCTCCGTCTTCCTGGTCCTCCCCTTCGACGTGCGGACGACGGACGAGGTCGAGGGCGCGCGCATCCCAGGGCAAGCCGACAGCGCGCCGCATCAGTTTCCCGCCGCCCGCATCGCGCTGCGCGTCACCGTCGTGGCGACGGTGTTGTTCGGCATCTATTACCTGAACTACGTCAATGGCTGGGTGACGCCCGACATGCTCGACTGGACGAGCGGCGAAAACGCTACGGGGTGAGTCCCAGCTGCGTCCGGCCACTCGGTTTCCACGCCGGCGCCGCGGGCTGGTCGGCGACGCGCTCGACCAGGGTGTAGAAGAAGCGGTTGAAATCCGCGGCCGCCTGCCAGTCGATCGCCTGGCGGGGATCGTCCTTCGGGGTATGATAGCCGGTGACGTACCACTGCCGATAGATGCGCTCGCTCTCGCTGCCCGGGCGATAGCCGAACACGAAGCTGGTCGCGGGCACGCCGGCCTGCAGGAACGGCCAGTGATCCGATCGGCGCAGCAGGTTGCGTTCGGGCTCCGGATCGGATTGCACGGCGATGCCCATCCCGGCGGCGACCGCGCGCGCATCGTCGCCCAGCGTCGTCGCATCCACGGCGTGGACCGTCAGCAGCTTCAGCGGAAAGATCGGCCGCAACTGGTCCAGGTTGATGTTCGCCGCCATGCGCGCGCGCGGAATCGGCGGGTGATCCAGGAACCAGCGGGTGCCCAGCAGCCCCTTCTCCTCGCCCGTCACGATCGCGAATACGATCGGCCGGCGAAAGCCCGTGCCACCGCGCCGCTCGGCCAGTCGCACCAACAGCGCGACATAGGCGGCATCGTCGAGTGTCCCGTTATACAGCCCGTCGCCATCGACGGGTGTGCCATGCCCGTAACCATCAAGGTGCGCGGTAAGCACGATCGCCTGGTCCGCCAGTGCCGGATCGCTGCCGGGCAGGATGCCGAGCACGTTCGACGCGCCGAGACTGCGCTGCGTCAGTGTGAACCGCGCGGAGAGGTTCGTGGTCAGGTCGAAGGCGGGCAGGGGGCGCCCGGCGCTGCCTGCGGCGATCAATGCGGCGGCGTCGCGGCCGCTCCCGGCGAGCACCGTGGCCAGCGCACCAGCGCGCAGTGTCATCTGGGGCAGCGATGCCGGGACGTCCGACCCGCCGCGCAATCGGATTGCCCGCGCGTAGGCATAGGGCCAGCGCGGCGGCTCGACGGTAAAGCCCGGATCGGCGATGGTGATCAGCCCCTCGGCACCCGCCTTGCGCAGCGCTTCCATGCGCTCGGCGGGCGACGGCATCCCCGGTCGCCGCGATCCGTGGCACAGGACGATGCGACCGCGCACATCGCCCAACATGTCGGGCGCGCAATATCCCCGATACGACAAGGGATAATCGATCGCCGCAGGCACCTGCCCCGGTGCCGCATAAAGATCGTGCAAAAAGCGGAGCGGACGGCCGCCGGCGGTGATCGTCGCGCGCGAAATCGCCATCTCCTCCATCGGCACCGGCTGCATCCAGCCGCCGGCCTCGCCCAGCGGTTGAACGCCGGCCTTGGCCAGCCGGGCGGCGACCAGTCTGGCTGCGGCTTCGTGCCCGGGGCTGCCGACATCGCGGCCGTCCATCGCATCGCTCGACAGCGTCGTCGTCAGCGCCCACCACGCGCGCGTGTCGGGATCGACGGCGACCGGTGCGGCCTGAAGCAGCAGGGGAGCAATGACGGCGGCGATCGACACGGTGGCGTCTCCGAACAGGGGCGGGTCCGAACAGGGGTGGGCGCCCTGTCTGGCGGATGCGTTCGGATTGAACAAAGAAAATCGATGTTCCATACTTGTTCCACAGGAACGTATGTGGTACATGCGTGGTGTAGCGTTGAACAGGGCGATTGGATGCCCTAGCGGTGGAGCCTCATCACATGGCAGCGAACCTGAAGGTCATCGACAACAGCATGGCAACCAATTCGGATCGGCAGAAGGCGCTCGACGCCGCCCTTGCGCAGATCGACCGCGCGTTCGGCAAGGGTTCGGCGATGAAGCTGGGCCAGAAGGAAACGATGCAGGTCGAGGCGATCTCGACCGGCTCGCTCGGGCTCGATATCGCGCTCGGCGTCGGCGGCCTGCCGCGCGGGCGCGTGATCGAGGTCTATGGCCCCGAATCGTCGGGCAAAACGACGCTGGCGTTGCACGTCATTGCCGAAGCGCAGAAGAACGGCGGCACGGCGGCGTTCGTCGATGCCGAACACGCACTCGATCCCGTCTATGCCAAGAAGCTGGGCGTCAATATCGACGAACTGATCGTGTCGCAGCCGGACACCGGCGAGCAGGCGCTGGAGATCGTCGACACGCTGGTCCGCTCCAACGCGATCGACGTGTTGGTGGTCGATTCGGTAGCCGCGCTGGTGCCGCGTGCCGAAATCGAGGGCGAGATGGGCGACAGCCACGTCGGCCTGCAGGCGCGCCTGATGTCGCAGAGTTTGCGCAAGCTGACCGGCTCGATCAGCCGTTCGCGTTGCATGGTGATCTTCATCAACCAGCTGCGCATGAAGATCGGCGTGATGTACGGCAATCCGGAGACGACGACGGGCGGCAACGCGCTGAAATTCTACGCCTCGGTCCGCCTCGACATCCGCCGCACCGGGCAGATCAAGGACAAGGACGACATCATCGGCAACGCGACCCGCGTGAAGGTGGTGAAGAACAAGGTTGCGCCGCCGTTCAAGCAGGTCGAATTCGACATCATGTACGGTGAAGGCATTTCAAAGATCGGCGAGATCCTCGACCTTGGCGTGAAGGCGGGGCTGGTCGAGAAGTCGGGTGCGTGGTTCAGCTACGACAGCATCCGCATCGGCCAGGGTCGTGAGAATTCTAAGACGTTCCTGAAGGACAATCCGGAACTCACCGAGCGTCTGGAAAAGGCTATTCGCCAGCGCACCGAAAAGGTCGCCGAGGAAATGATGACCGGCCCCGATGCCGAGGACGATGTCTGATCGGTCCTGCCGGTCACCGCAGCGCCCGGCCGGTCGCCGGGCAGATGCGCGTCATGATGGGGCCTGCCGGTAGCGGCGGGCCCTTTCACTTTTTGGGGTGTTGGCCTGAACGGGCGTCGCACGTCTCAACTTCTTCAACTTTGGAAGGGATGACTTGACCAGCGCGCAGGATTGGACCGGCCGGGTCGGTGATGTCTGGGCCGACGAGTGGCGCCGCACCGACCGGAGCTTCGCCGACCTGTCGCGCCACCTCGACGCCGCGATCGCGGTGGCGGCTCCCGGCGGGCAGTTCCGCGCGCTGGACGTCGGTTGCGGGGCAGGCGGGACGAGCCTTGCGCTCGCGACCGCGCGCCCGGAGGCGGTGATCGTCGGCATCGACCTGTCGCCATCGCTGGTCGCCGTCGCCAACGACCGCCGCGCATCCCCCGCGTTACCGCGATGGCGAACGCCGAGGACAGCGGGCGACTCGTCTGACACCCCCGCGCTGGCGACGGCGCGGAGGCACGGAGAGGACGATGCTTCGATCACCTTCCTCGTCGGTGACGCCCTCGACCTTGCGACAGCACATGCGCCGTTCGACCTGCTCTGTTCCCGCCACGGCGTGATGTTCTTCGACGACCCTGTCGCCGCTTTCGCGACTCTTCGCCAAGTCGCGGCGCCCGGCGCACGCCTTGTCTTCTCCTGTTTCCGCGACTGGATCGACAACGCCTTCGCCGCGGCACCGGCACGGGCGCTGGGTATCGCCGTCCCCGGCAGTGGCCCGGGTCCGTTCGCCTTTTCCGATCGCAGCCGGGTTGCTTCGATCCTCAGCGCTGCCGGATGGCGCGACGGGCAGGCCGCGCCGGTCGATTTCGTCTATCGCGCGGGAGAAGGCGACGACCCGGTCGGCGACGCGCTCGATATGCTGCAACGGATCGGCCCGGCGGCGTCGGCGTTGCGGATGCAAGCCGGGGCGGAGCGGGCGGCATCGGTCGATCGCCTGCGTGCCGTCATCGATCGCTACCGCACCGGCGATGTGGTCGACTTTCCTGCCGCAGCCTGGATATGGTCGGCGACAGCCTGACTATGAAACCATGAGAGGATGCCGATGACGCTTACCGTCCACCACCTTGAGAACAGTCGATCGCAGCGGGTGCTGTGGTTGCTTGAGGAACTGGAGCTGCCGTATACGGTCAAGCGCTACGAGCGGAACCCGATGACGATGCTTGCGCCCAGCGAACTGCGGCAGGTGCATCCGCTCGGGAAGTCGCCGATCCTGACCGATGGCGACCGCACTGTCGCGGAAACCGGCGCGATCGTTGAATATCTGGTCGAGAAGGCCGATGGGAAGCTCGGGGCCCCGGCACACCGCGACGGCGTGCAGCATTACCGCCATTTCCTGCACTATGCCGAAGGGTCGTTGATGCCGCCGCTGTTGCTGAAGCTGGTGCTCGGACGCATCCCGTTCCTCGGCAAGCGCGCGCAGAAGCGTATCCAGCCGATGATCGATATCCACCTCGACTGGGTCGAGCGCGAACTCGCCCGCCGGCCGTGGTTCGCCGGCGACACGATGACCGCCGCCGACATCATGATGAGCTTCCCGCTGGAGGCCGCACGCAGCCGCGCCGGGCTGGATGCCAGCCGCCCGGCGACGATCGCGTGGCTCGAGAAAATCCACGCCCGTCCGGCGTACCAGCAGGCGCTGGCAGCCGGGGGACCCTACGCCTACGCTTAAGCAAGACGCCCTGACCGCCGGTCCCGACGGTTCAGGGCGAAGGAGAGGGGGAGGCTCCCCCTCTAGATCTTGCGGAAGCTGTCGACATCGTCCGCCGGCCCATGACCGGCCGGCGCCCTGGGCGCATCGACCACCGGGCTTTCAATCGGATCGAGGCGATCGCCCTCCCACTTGGCGATAACGGTCGCTGCCACGGCATTGCCGACGACGTTGGTCGCGGAGCGTCCCATGTCGAGGAAGTGGTCGATCGCCAGGATCAGCAGCAGTCCGGCTTCGGGAATATCGAAGAACGACAGCGTGCCGGCGATCACGACCAGGCTGGCGCGCGGTACACCGGCGATGCCCTTCGACGTGATCATCAGGATCAGCAGCATCGTGATCTGATGCGTCAGCGTCATCTCGATGCCGTAGGCCTGCGCGATGAACATCGTCGCGAAGGTCATGTAGATCATCGAGCCGTCGAGATTGAACGAATAGCCGAGCGGCAGGACGAAACTGGCGATCCGCGGCGGCACGCCGAACTTGTCGAGCGCCTCCAGCGTCCGCGGGTAGGCCGCTTCCGACGACGCGGTGGTAAACGCGAGCAGCAGCGGGTCGCGAATGTATTTCACCAGTAATCCGGTCCGCTTGCCGACCAGCAGGTAGCAGATGCCGATCAGCAGGCACCACAGCAGGCCGAGCGCGATGTAGAAGGTCAGCATGAAATAGCCGAGCGTGCCGAGAATTTCGGGGCCGCGCTCCGCCAGCGTCGCCGTCACCGCCGCGAACACCGCGAACGGGGCGAAGCGCATGACGTAGTTGGTCACCTGCAGCATGACCTGCACCAGCGCCTCGATCCCCTTGACCAGCGGGGCGGCCTTTTCGCCGACCGCGGTGATCGCAACGCCGATGAAGACCGAGAAGATGACGATCTGCAAAATCTCGTTGTTCGCCATCGCCTCGATACCCGAGGCCGGGAAGACGTGCGCAACGAAATTCTTGAAATCGAACGCGGCCTTGTCGACGCCGCTCGCCGCATCGGCCGGCGGGATCGGGATGCCGAGGCCGAGACCCGGCTGGAAAAGGTTCACCAGGATGAGGCCGAGCGTCAGCGACAACAGGCTGGCGCCGATGAACCACAGGATCGACCGCAGGCCGACACGGCCGAGCGCCGCCGTGTCGCCCATGTGCGCGATGCCGACGACCAGCGTCGAGAAGACGAGCGGAGCGATGATCATCTTGATCAGGCGAAGGAAGACCGTCGTCACGACCGAAAGATAATAGGCGATCGACTTCAACGTCTCCGCGCCCGCAGCGCTGCCGTCGAAGATCGCGTTCAGCACCAGGCCGCAGGCGATGCCCGCGATCAGCGCGCCGAGAATGTAATAGGTCAGCCGCTTGGCCAAAGAATCTCTCCTGCGGAAGTGCCGTATAGGGAAGGGGATTGCGACCGCGCGGTCAAGCACCCTATCGTCGCGAACCATGATCCTGAACCGTCGTAGCCTTGTCGCCGGCGCCGCCGCGCTGCCGCTTCTCGTCCGCCCGGGGCTGCTCCGCGCCGCCGAACCCGACCTGTCGCAACTGCGAGATCTGACGACCGGAACCGCGCCGATCGGGGCGGCGGAACGCGCCGACCGCATCGCCCGGGCGCAGGCGCTGATGCGCGCAAACGGCATTGGGGCGGTACTGATCGAGCCGGGATCAAGCTTGATCTATTTCACCGGCGTCCGCTGGGGGCGCAGCGAGCGGCTGACCGCGGCGGTGCTGCCGGTCGAAGGCGAGGCACTGGTCGTGACCCCGTTCTTCGAGGAGCCGTCGGTGCGCGAATCGCTCGCCGTGCCGGCAGAGGTGCGCGTCTGGCAGGAGGACGAAGACCCGCTGAAGCTGGTAGCGGGCTTCCTGAAGGAGCGGCGGCTCGACACCCGTCCGATCGGGATCGAGGAAACCGTCCGCTATTTCGCGGTCGACGGGCTGAAGCGGGCGTTGCCGAACGCGCGGCTCGTCTCGGCGAACCCGGTCGTACGCGGCTGCCGGATGATGAAGACCCCGGCCGAGATCGCGCTGATGCAGGCGGCGACCGACGTGACGATCGCGGCGTACCGCTTCACCGTGCCGCGGGTCGAGGTCGGCATGACCGGTGCCGACGTCGGCGCGATGATGAGCGCGGCGACCCGCAAGCTGGGCGGCAGCCCCGAATTCTCGCTGGTGCTGGTCGACGAAGCCGCCGCCCTCCCTCACGGCACGCGCAAGCCGCAGGTGGTCCGCGCCGGCTCGGTCGTGCTGATGGACTGCGGCTGCACCGTGCAGGGCTATCAGTCCGATGTCTCGCGGACTTTCGTGAAAGGCAGCGCGTCGGCCGCTGTCCGCCGGGTGTGGGACGACGTCCGCGCGGGTCAGGCGACCGCCTTTGCCGCCGCGCGCATCGGTGCAACCGCAGGCAGCGTCGACGATGCGGTCCGCGCAAGCTACGAAGCCAAGGGCTATGGCCCGCGCTACCGCCTGCCCGGCCTGTCGCACCGCACCGGCCACGGCATCGGCATGGACGGGCACGAGCCGGTCAATCTGGTCCACGGCGAAACGACGAAGCTCGCGCCCGGCATGTGCTTCTCGAACGAACCCGGCCTTTACCTGCCGGCCAAGTTCGGGGTGCGCCTGGAGGATTGCTTCCACATGACCGCCGCCGGGCCGAAATGGTTCAGCGAGCCGCCGGCATCGATCGACGCGCCGGTGTGATGGCGAAGGCAGCCGTGCGTGCGACCGCTTGAGTGCGGCCCTGTGCTCGCCTAAGCGCTTCGCCCATGACATCGACCAACGACATCCGCCGCTCGTTCCTCGACTATTTCGGCAAGGCCGGGCACCAGATCGTGCCCTCGGCGCCGCTCGTTCCGCAGAACGACCCGACGCTGATGTTCGTGAATGCCGGCATGGTGCCGTTCAAGAATGTGTTCACGGGTCTGGAAAGCCGCCCCTATTCGACGGCGACTTCGTCGCAGAAGTGCGTGCGCGCGGGCGGCAAGCACAATGATCTCGACAACGTCGGTTATACCGCGCGGCATCACACGTTCTTCGAGATGCTCGGCAATTTCTCGTTCGGCGATTATTTCAAGGAGCAGGCGATCAAGCACGCGTGGACGCTGCTGACGAAGGAATGGGGGCTGCCCGCGGACCGGCTGACCGCGACCGTCTACCACACCGACGATCAGGCGTTCGACCTGTGGAAGAAGATCGCGGGCCTGCCGGAAGAACGGATCATTCGCATCCCGACCAAGGATAATTTCTGGGCGATGGGGTCGGACGGGCCGTGCGGGCCGTGTTCGGAAATCTTCTACGACCACGGCGATCACATCTGGGGCGGTCCCCCGGGTTCGCCGGAAGAGGACGGCGACCGCTTCGTCGAGATCTGGAACCTGGTCTTCATGCAGTTCGTACAGGAAGCGGACGTAATCGTCGGCGACCTGCCGCGCCCGTCGATCGATACCGGCATGGGGCTGGAGCGCGTCGCCGCCGTTCTGCAGGGCGTCCATGACAATTACGACACCGACACGTTCAAGGCGCTGATCGCCGAGAGCGGCGCGCTGACCGGGACCGCGACCTCAGGCGACACCCAGGCGAGCCACCGTGTTATCGCCGACCATCTGCGATCGGCGGGTTTCCTGATCGCGGACGGTGTACTGCCGGCCAACGAAGGACGCGGCTATGTCCTGCGCCGCATCATGCGCCGCGCCATGCGCCACGCGCACCTGCTGGGCGCGAAGGACCCGCTGATGCACCGCCTGGTGCCCAGCCTGGTCGCCGAGATGGGCGGGGCGTACCCTGAACTCGTCCGCGCGCAGCCGCTGATCGAAGCGACGCTGTTGCAGGAGGAAACCCGCTTCCGTCGCACGCTGGCGAACGGCCTGCGCCTGCTGGATGAGGCGACAGGTGACATGGGCGAGGGGAGCACGCTGCCCGGCGCGACTGCGTTCAAGCTCTACGATACCTTCGGCTTCCCGTATGACCTGACCGAGGACGCACTGCGGGCGCAGGGCATTGCGGTCGATCGCGCCGGATTCGATGCTGCGATGGCGGAGCAGAAGGCCGCCGCGCGTGCCGCCTGGAAGGGATCGGGCGCCAAGGCATCCGACGAGGTTTGGTTCGACATCGCCGAAGCGGGCGCGACCGAATTCACCGGCTATGCGAGCGACGTCGGCGAGGGGCACGTCATCGCCATCGTCAAGAACGGTGCCCGCGTCGATAGCGCCGCGACCGGCGATACGGTCGAGGTTCTGGTCAACCAGACGCCGTTCTATGCCGAAAGCGGCGGGCAGGTCGGCGATGCCGGAACGATCATCGGCGATGGCGTGTCGGCGACCGTAACGGACACGCAGAAGCACGTCGGCAAGCTCCATGGCCATGTCGCGACGATTGAGAGCGGTACGCTGAAGGTCGGCGACACGGTTCGCCTCGCGATCGACCGTACCCGCCGCGCGCAGATCCGCGCCAACCACTCGGCGACGCACCTGCTGCACGAGGCGCTGCGCCAGCGCCTGGGTGGCCACGTCGCGCAGAAGGGGTCGCTCGTGTCGCCCGACCGGCTGCGCTTCGACGTGTCGCATCCGAACAGCATGTCGTCGGCCGAACTCAGCGACGTCGAGACGCAGGTGAACGCGCAGGTGCGTGCGAACACCGTCGTGACGACCCGCCTGATGACGCCCGACGACGCGATCGCGATGGGTGCGATGGCACTGTTCGGCGAGAAATACGGCGACGAGGTCCGCGTCGTGTCGATGGGGACCGAGGACGGCGGCAAGACCTATTCGGTCGAACTGTGCGGCGGCACCCACGTCAATGCGCTCGGTGAGATCGGCCTGCTGAAGATCGTCGGCGAAAGCGCAGTCAGTTCGGGTGTTCGCCGGATCGAGGCGCTGACGGGCGAGGCTGCGCGCGGCTACCTTCAGTCGCGCGACGACAAGCTGAAGGAAGCCGCGGCTGCGCTAAAGGCGTCGCCGGACGAGGTGCCGGCACGTGTCGCGACCCTGGTGGAGGAAAAGCGCCGGTTGGAACGCGAGCTTGCGGAAGCGAAGAAAGCTCTGGCGCTGGGTGGCGGCGGCAAAGCCGATGCAGCCGGACCAGAGACGATCAATGGTGTCGCTTTCGTCGGTCAGGTGCTCGACGGCTTCGAGGCGAAGGGCCTGCGCGGCGCGGTCGATGACGCGAAGGCGCGGATCGGGTCGGGCGTCGCGACGCTGGTCGCGGTCAACGACGGACGCGCGACGGTCGCGGTCGGCGTGACGGACGATCTGAAGGACCGGCTGAATGCGGTCGATCTGGTTAAGGCCGCAGTGGCGGCGGTCGGCGGACAGGGCGGTGGCGGCCGCCCGGACATGGCACAGGGCGGCGGGCCCGATGGCGACAAGGCAGCCGCAGCACTGGACGCGGTTCGGGCAGCGCTGGCGGGCTGACGTCGCAAATCCCTCTCCCGTCGGTGCGGGAGAGGGAAAGCGATAGGCGTTATGCGCCGGCGGTCGCGGCGGTGAATTCGGGCGCGGTCATGCCGATGACCAGCCCGACCTTGCCGGTCGCAAAGCCACCCTTCGGCAGGCGTACGTCCTTGCCCGCGGTCGTGGTCAGCGTCACGAATTCTGCGTCCACGGCCTTGATCGTGCCCAGCTTGGTCGAACCATCGCGGGCGAAGACCTCGGTCCCGGCGGCCAGGCGCGTCTGCAATTCGGCTGCGGCCTTTGCCTGCTGTTCGGCAAAGCTTGCGTCGAGCTGCGCCTTCGTTAGCGCGATGATCGGGCCGGTCGGGGTCGGCGTCATCGCGTTCAGCGGATAGCTGACCTTGTTCGTGCCCGTGTTGATGACGGCCAGATCGGCATTAATCGCCTCAATCGTGCCGACGTCGGCACCCGCGGTGTCCTTTACGGTCACGCCGACGGCCGGACCCTTTGGCGCGGCCTGAGCGGCGGGAGCAGGCGTCGCAGGCGCAGGCGTCGTCGGTGCGGTCTGGGCCAGCGCGGCCGGCGCCGCGGCGGTGCCGATCAGCAGGGCGGTCGCGATAAACTTCATGCGTAATCTCCGGTTCTGGTGGTTGGATCGCGGGAGTAACGATCCGGAACCGGATAGGGTTTCCTGACTGAACCGCGACTGACGCGCGCGTTCAGCCGAGCTCCCCCGTCCGCCGGACGCGACGAATGCGCGGTTCGCGGTCGAGGTCGGCGGCGGCCTTGATCTGCTGGCGCATCTCGTCGCGCTTTTCGTGGACCGAAGCGATGACCGGGCCCATTGCGACGCCGATGTCGACCAGCACGGCCTCCGACAGCTGGAGCGAGCTCTCCAGAGTCTCGGGCACCGCATCGGTGACGCCGGCCCTGTAGAGCTCCGCGGCGTGGGCGGCGTCGCGGGCGCGGGCAATGATCGGCAGGTTGGGCACCCACGCCCGGACACGGCGCGCCAGGCTGACGGTCAGGACGGGATCGTCCATCGTCAGGATCAGCGCATCGGCATGGCCCAGCCGCAGGCGGTCGACCATTTCGGACCGCGCGACGTCGCCGAAGATGACCGGATAGCCGTCCTTGCGCGCGGCGTTCACCCCGTCGATGTCCGCGTCCACCGCAACGAAGGGCTTGCCGTGGACACGCAGCATGTCGGCGACCGTGCGCCCGACACGGCCGAAGCCGATGATGACGGTGCCCGGGCGTTCCGCATCGACATCCGGGTCGGCGACACGCTCCTGCCGGTCGATCCGCCGTGCGATACCCTGTCCGGCCTTTGCCAGCAGCGGCGTGATCGTCAGGCCGATGGCAGTCACCGTCGTCCAGAACGCCGCCGTGGAGGGCTGAATCAACGCCGCCTGCGTCGCGACGCCCAGCACGATCAGCGTCGTTTCGGACGGGCTCGACATCAGCACGCCGGTTTCCGCCGCAGTCCCGGTGCGGGTGCCGGTGAATTTCAGCACGCCGGTGGTGACGACGATCTTCACCGCCATGACACCGACGATGGCGGCGAGCAGCGATGGCCAGTTGGCCGCGATCAACTGCACGTCCAGCCGCATCCCGACCGTCAGCAGGAAGACGCCGAGCGCCAGGCCCTTGAAGGGCTCGGTCATCACCTCGACCTCTTCGCGATACTCGGTCTCGGCGATCAGCAGCCCGGCGAGCAGCGCTCCGACGATCGGTGAGAGGCCGGCGGCGGTGGTGATGAGACTTGCGACGATGACGATCAACAGGCTCGCCGCCAGGAACAGCTCGGGGTTCTTGGTCCGCGCGGCCTGCGCGAACAGCCTGGGCAGGACAAAACGCCCGGCGATAAACAAAGCCGCGACGGCAATCGCGCCGCGCAGGGCGACGGTGCCGAGGTTCGCCCATCCGTCCGCTCCCGCGGTCGGCGCCATGGCGCCCAGCGCGAAGATGATCGGGACCAGCGCGAGGTCCTCGAACAGCAGCATGGCGAATGCCGGCCGCCCGACCTGACTCGCCGCACCGACGAGCGGCAGGACCAGTGCCGTCGAGGACAGCGCGAGCGCGAGGCCCAGGCCGATCGATCCCGACCATGCCTGTCCCAGCACGTGCAGCCCGCCCGCGATGATGGCAGCCGCGACCAGCAGCTCGAACGCGCCCAGCCCGAACACCAGTCGGCGCATCGTCCACAACCGCTTGAACGACAATTCCAACCCGATCGAGAACAGCAGCAGGATGATGCCGAGCTCGGCGAAGGGCTCGATCGATTCAGGGTCGCTGATCGTTAGATAATAGAGCCACGGCGCATCGGGGATGAGCGTGCCGAGCCCGGCCGGGCCGACCAGGATGCCGACCAGGATGAAGCCGATGACCGGACTGATGCGAAACCGCGCAAAGGCCGGGATGACGATCCCCGCAGCGCCGAGGATGACCAGCGCGTCGGAGAATTGGTGATTGCCGAGGTTGAGCGCCATGTCGCAACCTTAGGCGGCGATCGTTACGCCTGTCACCCGCGTTGGCGTGACTTATGCCACGATGCGATGCGGATCATGCAAAAAGCCCCGGCTGCGCTGGGCGACCGGGGCGTGATGGCGATTTGCACTGATTGCTTACAATGACCGGGTGGGCTTACTGCCAGCTGGCCATCTTCGTCTCGAGGTTCTGACGCACCGCCTCGAAGAACTGCTCGGTGGTCATCCACGGCTGGTCCGGGCCAATCAGGATGGCGAGATCCTTGGTCATGTGGCCGCTCTCGACCGTCTCGATGCAGACCTTTTCCAGCGTCTCGGCGAAGCGCGTCACGTCGGGCGTGTCGTCGAACTTGCCGCGGAATTTCAGGCCGCCGGTCCAGGCGAAGATCGACGCGATCGGGTTGGTCGACGTCGCCTTGCCCTGCTGATGCTGGCGATAGTGCCGGGTGACGGTGCCATGCGCGGCTTCCGCCTCGACGGTCTTGCCGTCGGGCGACAGCAGGACCGAGGTCATGAGACCCAGCGAACCGAAGCCCTGCGCGACCTGATCCGACTGGACGTCGCCATCGTAGTTCTTGCACGCCCAGACGAATTCGCCGCTCCACTTGAGTGCCGACGCGACCATGTCATCGATCAGGCGGTGTTCGTAGACGATGCCCGCGGCCTTGAACTTTTCGGCGAAGCCTTCGGCTTCGAACACTTCCTGGAACAGGTCCTTGAAGCGGCCGTCATAGGCCTTCAAAATGGTGTTCTTGGTCGACAGGTACACCGGCCACTTCAGGTTCAGGCCGTAGTTGAACGACGCGCGCGCGAAGTCGCGGATCGAATCGTCGAGGTTGTACATCCCCATCGCGACGCCGGCGGCGGGGAAGTTGAACACTTCCTTCTCGATCTTTTCGCCGTTCTCGCCTTCCCAGATCATGCGCAGCTTGCCCGCACCGGGGACCTTGAAGTCGGTCGCGCGATACTGGTCGCCGAACGCGTGGCGGCCGACGACGATCGGCTTGGTCCAGCCCGGGATCAGGCGCGGCACGTTGCTGATGACGATCGGTTCGCGGAAGACGACGCCGCCCAGGATGTTGCGGATCGTGCCGTTCGGCGACTTCCACATCTCCTTAAGGCCGAATTCCTCGACCCGCGCCTCGTCGGGCGTGATCGTCGCGCACTTCACGCCGACGCCATATTCCCGGATCGCGTTTGCCGAATCGACCGTGATCTGGTCGTTGGTTTCGTCACGCTTCTCGACCGAGAGGTCGTAATATTTCAGGTCGATGTCGAGGTATGGCTTGATCAGGCGCTCGCGAATCCATTCCCAGATGATCCGCGTCATTTCATCGCCGTCGATCTCCACGACGGGCGTCTTCACCTTGATCTTCGCCATGCTTTGGTCGTCCTTCAAACGAGGGTTTGAGGCGCGTCTAGGGGAGGGGGCGGCGGGGATCAACCGTCTGTCGGAGCGGTGTCATTGGCTTGGCCTGCGGGGTCAGACGTCCATGCTGCTCGCGTCAGATGCGACTGATCCCGGCGCGATACCGGATCGTCCGACGTCATCCGACGTTGTCAGCGTATGTTCCGGCGTCTAATCGAGCGGTAATGACTTCGCTTCGCAAGCCCGAAGGCCCCGGCGGCCTCCCCGTCACGACGACCGTCAAATGGCGTTTTCCGAGCGTCCATCCCGAGGGGCGGAAATATACGGTCATCGCCGGCGGCCTCGCGCTGCTGGCGCTGTGGCTTGGGGGATGGTTCTGGGCGTGGCCGTTCATCGGCCTGACGATCTGGGTCGCCGCGTTCTTCCGCGACCCCGTCCGCACCACGCCGCAGGGTGAGGGGCTGATCGTCTCGCCGGCCGACGGCCTGGTCACGATGATCGAGCGGGTCCCCGTGCCGCGTGAGCTGGCCGGGCCGCAGGGCTTGGGCGAGGCGCCGCTGGTGCGCGTGTCGGTGTTCATGTCGGTGTTCGATGTGCACATCAACCGCACGCCGATCTCGGGCACGATCCGTCAGGTCGTCTATATCTCGGGCAAGTTCCTGAACGCCGATCTCGACAAGGCATCGGACGAAAACGAGCGCCAGCACTTCGTGGTCGAGGACGCGGATGGCACGAAGGTCGGCTTCACGCAGATTGCGGGGCTGGTCGCGCGTCGCATCATGACCTTTACCAAGGTCGGCGACATCGTTGCGGTCGGCCAGCGTATCGGCCTGATCCGCTTCGGCAGCCGGGTCGATGTGTATTTGCCCGAGGGGTGCGAGCCGCAGGTAGCGCTCGGGCAACGGGCAGTCGCGGGCGAGACGATCCTCGGCCGGGTCGGCGGACAGAGGGCGGTCGGCGTTGCCCAGTGACCTCGGCCGCGAGCCGCGGTTCGGGCTGAGGCGCCGCAACCGTGCCGATCGGGGTATTCCCCTGCGCGCGCTGGTCCCCAACGCCGTTACCGCGCTGGCGCTGTGTGCCGGCTTGACGGCGATCCGCTACGCGATCGGTGGCGACTGGGAGCGCTCGGTCGTGTTCATCATGGTCGCGGCGGCGCTCGACGGGATCGACGGACGGATCGCGCGACTGCTGCGGGGGGAAAGCCGGTTCGGTGCCGAGCTCGATTCGCTCGCCGACGCGATCGATTTCGGCGTGACGCCGGCGATCGTCATCTATCTCTGGTCGTTGCAAGCCGAGCCGCGGATCGGCTGGATTTGCGCTTTGGTCTACGCGGTTTTCGCCGCGCTGCGTCTGGCGCGCTTCAACGCCCAGATCGATGTCACCGAGCAGCCGCACAAGTCGGCGGGGTTCCTGACCGGCGTCCCGGCTCCCGCCGGTGCTGCGCTGGCGCTGCTGCCGATGTATCTGTGGTTCGTCACCGATCTGCCGTGGCTGCGATCGCCGTGGCTGATGGCGCCCTGGATCGCGCTGATCGCGGTGCTGATGGTGTCGAGCCTTGCGACCTACAGCTGGTCGTCACTGAAGCTGCGCCGTAATATCCGGTTCGAGGCGATCGTGGTGATCGTTGCGGTCGGGGCCGCCGTAATCTCTGCCCCGTGGCAGACACTGAGCGTCGCCACGATCCTTTACATGCTGACGCTGCCGTTCAGCGTCCGGTCGTACGCGAAGATCAGGCGGCAGCGCGCTGCGGCGATCGCGGCGACGCCGCTACCGCCAGCACCCTGACGTTGCGCAGATTGCTGCGCGCCGGCACCGCGGCAAGCCGTGTCGGCATGGCAACGGGGCCATTGACCAGCAGATCGACGATACGCGCATAGTTCGGCGCGATGGTGGCCCAGATCGTCCAAACCGAAGCGGCCAGTGCCACACCGAACATAGCGTAGGAGAGAATTGCCATCACCCTCAGGCTCCCTGCCGAGCTTCGTTGACCCGAAACTCAATGAATCCAGACGCTTGATTACATAGGTTGTTCCAAAAACACCGGAACACCGTCGATGTTCACTCGACGATGCCAATATGTTCCGCTCGTGTTCCACCTGTCAATCCCCTTTTGTTCCGCTAGGGGCGCTTGCGTCCTGTTTCATTTTCGACTAAGCGCGCCGCCTCAACCCCGCATGGGAAGCACATAACCCGGTGCCCGCCGGCGCTTTTAGCGCATCAAACGGCCGGTCATCGCTTCCCAGAGGCTTAACCGGAAAGGACACATCCTATGGCGGCTCCCGTCGTCTCCATGCACGCATTGCTCGAATCGGGTGCGCACTTCGGCCACCAGACGCACCGCTGGAACCCGAAGATGAAGCCGTACATCTTCGGCGATCGCAACGGCGTGCACATCCTCGACCTGTCGCAGACCGTTCCGCTCTTCGCGCGCGCTCTCGACTTCATCAGCTCGACCGTTGCCGGTGGCGGCAAGGTGCTGTTCGTCGGCACCAAGCGCCAGGCGCAGGATCCGATCGCCGAGTCGGCGCGCAAGGCCGGCCAGTATTACGTCAACCACCGCTGGCTGGGCGGTATGCTCACCAACTGGAAGACGATCTCGGGGTCGATCAAGCGCTTCAAGGCGCTGGACGAGCAGCTGTCGGGCGACACCGCCGGCCTCACCAAGAAGGAAGTGCTGCAGCTGACCCGCGAGCGTGACAAGCTGGAGCTGAGCCTGGGCGGCATCAAGGACATGGGCGGCGTGCCGGACATCATGTTCGTGATCGACGCGAACAAGGAAGAGCTGGCGATCAAGGAAGCGAACACGCTGGGCATCCCGGTCGTCGCGATCCTCGATTCGAACGTCAGCCCGGACGGCATCGCCTTCCCGGTGCCGGCGAACGACGACGCGAGCCGTGCGATCCGCCTGTACTGCGAAGCCGTCGCCATCGCGGCGACCCGCGGCAACCAGCAGGGCCAGGCCAAGCGCGGCGTCGACATCGGCGCGATGGACACGCCTCCGGCCGAGGAAGCGCTGTCGAGCGATCCGATCGTCGAGCAGCAGGCTGCCCCGGCTGCCGCTGAAGCGCCCGCTGCCGACGTGCCCGCCGCCGAAGGTGAGCAGCAGCCCGCCAACGCGTAAGCGTCGCTGAACCGTAACATCGGCGGGGCAGGGCGCACACACGCTCTGTTCCGCCGCGTTCGTATGTAACTCAGTCAAGGAATTCGATATGGCCGACATCACGGCTTCGATGGTCAAGGACCTGCGCGAGAAGAGCGGCGCGGGCATGATGGACTGCAAGAAGGCGCTGGCCGAGAACAACGGCGACGTCGACGCCGCCATGGACTGGCTGCGCACCAAGGGCCTGGCCGCTGCCGCCAAGAAGTCGAGCCGCACTGCGGCCGAGGGTCTGGTCGGCGTCGCCGTTGCCGGCACCAAGGGTGCTGCGGTCGAAGTGAACTCGGAAACCGACTTCGTCGCCAAGAACGACCAGTTCCAGGCGTTCGTCCGCGAAGTGACCCAGCTGGCACTGGAGAACGGCGAGGACATGGACGCGCTGAAGGCCACCAAGACCCCGTCCGGCCGCACCGTCGAGGAAGCGCTGACCAATAACATCGCCACCATCGGCGAGAACCAGTCGCTGCGCCGCGTGCGCGTGCTCGAAGTGTCGCAGGGCGCGGTCGTGCCCTACGTCCACAACGCCGCCGTCCCCGGCATGGGCAAGATCGGCGTGCTCGTCGCGCTCGAATCGGATGCGGGTGCCGACGTTCTCGAGCCGCTGGGCAAGCAGGTCGCGATGCACATCGCGGCAGCCTTCCCACTTGCGCTCGACGAGACGGGTCTCGACGCAGAGATCCTTGAGCGTGAGCGCGGAATTGCTCGTGAGAAAATCGCCGCGGAGGTGGCGGAAAAGGGTAAGGCCATCCCTGCCGACATCATGGAAAAGCGTGTCGAAGGAAATGTGGCGAAGTACCGTAAGGAGAACGCGCTTCTAAGCCAGCTGTTCGTGATGGACGGCAAGACGCCGGTCGCCGACGTGATCGCCAAGGCGGGCAAGGATGTCGGCACGACGATCAAGCTGAAGGACTATGTCCGCTTCCAGCTCGGTGAAGGCATCGAGAAGGAAGAGAGCGACTTCGCTGCCGAAGTGGCGGCGACGGCCGGCATCACGAAGTAACGCCTCGTCCCTTCCGCCCGCGCGCGAGTGCGAGGGATAAGAGTTGGCAAAGCGGCGCGGCCCTCCTAGGGTCCGCGCCGCTTCTGTATCTATCGTAACGAGTTGTTCCGCACCCATGACCACGCCCCGATTTAAGCGCGTTTTGCTGAAACTGTCGGGCGAGGTGCTGATGGGCGACGGTGGCCTGTCGATCGATCCTGACGTCATCGCCCGCGTTGCGGCCGAAATCGCCGATGTGCGCGCGCAGGGCTATGAGCTGTGCATCGTCGTCGGCGGCGGCAACATCTTTCGCGGTATCTCAGGCGCCGCGCGCGGCATGGATCGCGCAACCGGCGATTACATGGGGATGCTCGCGACCGTGATGAACGCGCTCGCGGTGCAGAACGCGCTGGAGCAGATCGGCGTTCAGACCCGGGTCCAGTCGGCGATCCCGATGGCGAGTGTCTGCGAACCCTTCATCCGCCGCCGCGCCGAGCGGCATCTGGAGAAGGGGCGCATCGTGATCTTCGCGGCCGGCGTTGGCTCGCCGTTCTTCACCACCGATTCGGGCGCGGCGCTGCGGGCTGCCGAGATGAAGTGCGACGCCTTGTTCAAGGGCACGTCGGTCGATGGCGTCTATGATGCCGATCCGAAGAAGGTGGCGACGGCGACCCGTTATCCGACCGTGAGTTACGATCGTGTCCTCTCCGACAATCTCAAGGTGATGGATGCGTCCGCCGTGGCATTGTGCCGCGACAACAATATCCCGATCGTCGTGTTCAACATCCGCGAACGCGGCAACCTCGCCCGCGTCCTCGCAGGCGACGGCACATCGACGGTCGTTCAAGCCGCTCAGGAGAAGTAATCATGGCCGCCTATGACAAGTCCGACCTCGAACGCCGCATGGCTGGCTCGGTCGAAGCGCTGAAGAGCGACCTCATCGGTCTGCGGACCGGCCGCGCGTCGGTCAACATGCTCGATCCGGTGACGGTCGAGGTCTATGGCAGTCACATGCCGCTGAACCAGGTCGCGACCGTCTCGGCGCCCGAGCCGCGGTTGTTGAGCGTGCAGGTGTGGGACAAGTCGAACGTCGGCCCGGCCGATAAGGCGATCCGCTCGGCGGGTCTCGGCCTCAACCCCATCGTCGATGGCCAGACGCTGCGCCTGCCGATCCCCGACCTGACCGAGGAGCGTCGCAAGGAACTTGCGAAGCTCGCGGGCAAATACGCCGAGAACGCCCGGATCGCTGCGCGCAACGTCCGTCGCGACGGCATGGACGCGCTGAAGACGGACGAGAAGAAGGGCGTCTTCGGCGAGGACGAGCGCAAGCGCCACGAAACCGAGGTCCAGAAGCTGACCGACGCGACCATCGCCGACATCGACGCGGCGGCGGCGGCGAAGGAAAAGGAAATCCTGGGCAAGTGACGCCATTTGGCGCGTCCCGTGCTCTCCCCGTTCGTGCTGAGCTTGTCGAAGCACCGTACTTCGTGCTGCGAGAGATTAGCGGGCGTATCGAAGAACGGCCCTTCGACAAGCTCAGGGCGAACTGTGGTGGTATGGCCCGATGACCCTACCCCGCCACGTCGCGATCATCATGGACGGCAACGGCCGCTGGGCGAAGGCCCGGTTCCTGCCGCGCATCGCCGGCCACCGAAAGGGGGTCGAGGCGGTGCGCAAGGTCGCGCGGGCCGCGCGCGAGCAGGGCATCGAGGTACTGACGCTCTACGCCTTTTCCTCCGAGAACTGGCGGCGCCCGGCCGAGGAGGTCGGCGACCTGATGGGCCTGCTGCGCCGCTTCATCCGCGAGGATCTGGCGGAATTCCACCGCGAAGGCGTACGGCTGCACATCATCGGTGCCTACCGCGCACTGGCGCCCGATCTGGTCGAACTCATCGATGACGCCGTCGCGCAGACAGCGGGCAATCCGGGGCCGACCGTCGTCATCGCACTGAATTACGGCGCGCAGGCGGAAATCGCTGCCGCCGCCCGTAACCTGGCGATCGCGTCCGTGGCCGGCAACTTGGACCCCGACACGATCGACGAGGCGCTGTTCGAAGGGTCGTTGCAATCGGGCGCCTTGCCGCCGGTCGACCTGCTGATCCGCACGTCGGGCGAGCAGCGCCTGTCAAATTTCCTGCTGTGGCAGGCGGCATACGCCGAACTGCTGTTCGTCGACACGCTGTGGCCCGATTTCGACGGCACCGCGCTCGCCGATGCGCTGGCCGCCTTTGCGCAGCGCCAACGCCGGTTCGGGGGGCTGTGACATGAGGGATCTGGGTCGCAAGACGATCGTCGCGCTCATCCTGCTGGTGCTTGCGGGTCTCGCGCTGTGGCTGGGCGACCTTGCCTTCTGGCTGCTCGCGGTGGTCGCGGGCGTGCTGATGATGGGCGAATGGGCCGACCTGCACCAGGCCGACAGGCGCCAGCGTCGGCTCGCGCAATTTGCCGTCTCGGTGCCGCTGGCGATCCTGTCGCCGATCGCGGCGGGGCCGGACCCGTTGGTCCTGGGCCTGATCGCGGGCGCGGGCTTCTTCATCGCGGCGACCACGCGCAACAGCGGGCTGGGGTGGGGGGCCGTATACCTCGGGCTGCCGGTGTTCTCGCTGGTGCTGCTGCGCGCTCAGCCGAACGGCATCCTGCTGACATTGTGGGCGATGTCGCTGGTATGGGCGACCGATACGGGCGCGTATTTCTCCGGGCGCTTGATCGGCGGACCGAAGATCGCGCCGTCGATCAGCCCGAACAAGACATGGGCGGGGCTGATCGGTGGCCTGGTCGCCGCCACGCTGCTCGCGTTCGCGCTGCACGTGTGGGCGGGTCTGCCGTTCAGATTCGTGATGATAACCCCGTTGCTGTCGGTGCTGTCGCAGGTCGGCGATTTCTACGAAAGCTGGTTGAAGCGGCGGGCGGGCGTCAAGGATTCGAGCAATCTGCTGCCGGGGCACGGCGGTGTGCTCGACCGGCTCGACGGCGTTGTTCCGGTCGCGGTCGTGGCGGCGCTGCTGATCGAGGTGACGGCGTGGGTGGCATGAAGACAGTCACTATCCTCGGTGCGACCGGATCGGTCGGCACCTCGACCCTCGACTTGATCGAACGGTCGCCGGAACAGTTCGAAGTGATCGCGCTGACCGCCAATTGCGACGTCGCCAAGCTCGCCGATGCCGCGCGCCGCACGCGGGCGAAACGAGCGGTGGTCGCGGACGAGACCTGCCTGCCGGCGTTGCGCGACGCGCTGGCCGGCACCGATACCGAAGTCGCCGGTGGTCCCGCCGCGGTCGCCGAGACGGCGGCGATGGACGCCGACTGGACCATGGCGGCGATCGTCGGCTGTGCGGGCCTGAAGCCGGTGATGGCGGCGATCGAGCAGGGCAGGGCGGTCGCGCTCGCCAACAAGGAAGCGCTCGTTTCGGCCGGCGACGTCATGATGGCGGCCGTCGCCCGCACCGGCGCTACGCTGCTGCCGGTCGATTCGGAACATAATGCGATCTTCCAGTGCCTGGAGCCCGCCAACCGCGACCGTGTCCGCCGCGTCATCCTGACTGCGAGCGGCGGCCCGTTCCGCGAACGATCGCTCGACGAGATGCGCCGCATCACGCCGGCACAAGCGGTCGCGCATCCCAACTGGTCGATGGGTGCCAAGATCTCGGTCGATTCGGCGTCGATGATGAACAAGGGGCTTGAGCTGATCGAGGCCAGGCACCTGTTCGCGCTCCGCCCCGACCAGCTGGACGTGCTGGTTCACCGCCAGTCGGTGATTCACAGCCTGGTCGAATATGTCGACGGCTCGCTGCTGGCGCAGCTTGGGCCGCCCGATATGCGCGTGCCGATCGCCCATGCACTCGCCTGGCCGGACCGGATGGCAACACCGATGGCTCCGCTCGATCTCGCCGCCATCGGCCGGCTCGATTTCGAAGCGGCCGACATGGTCCGCTTCCCCGCCCTGGCGCTGGCACGCGCCGCGCTGGAGGCGGGCGGGGCGCGACCGGCCATCCTGAATGCGGCGAACGAGGTCGCCGTCGCGGCCTTCCTGGCGGGCACGATCGGCTTTCTTGAAATTGCCGCAATCGTGGCGGATACGATGGACAGCTACGATCCGGGCGCGCCGGACACCCTGGATGCCGTGCTTGAGGTCGACGCGGGGGCGCGACGGATCGCAGGGGATCGTGTACTGGCGAAAGCCGCTTAGGATTGGCTGCGTGACCGAAGCTCCCGGATTTCTCCTCTACATCGGCGCCTTTCTCCTGCTGCTCGGGCCGCTCGTGTTCATTCACGAATTCGGCCACTACATCGCCGGCCGCTGGTTCGGGGTGAAGGCGGAGGAATTCTCGATCGGCTTCGGCCGCGAAGTCGCCGGTTTCACCGACGCGCGCGGTACGCGCTGGAAGTTCGGCTGGCTGCCGCTGGGCGGCTATGTGAAGTTCGCCGGCGACATGAACCCGGCATCGCAACCGACCGCCGAATGGTTGCAACTGCCACCGTCCGAACGCGCGAAGACGTTCCAGGCGAAGCCCGTGTGGCAGCGCGCGATCATCGTCGCGGCCGGCCCGGCGATCAACCTGATCCTGGCGGTCCTGATCCTGGGCGGCTTTGCGCTCGCCTATGGCCAGAGCACGACGCCGCCCGTCGTCGGCGTGATCGAGGCGGGGAGTGCCGCGGCGAAGGCCGGCCTGGCGCGGGGCGATCGCATCGTCGAAATCGGCGACAAGTCGGTCGATCGGTTCGACGATCTGCGGATGTACGCCGCGATGCGTCCGGGCGAGACCGTGACGGTCGATATCGTCCGCAACGGACGGACGATCCCGGTGCCGCTGACCATCGGCACGATCCGCGAGGGCGACCGGTTCGGCAATCAGTACAAGGTCGGCCGGATCGGCATCGGTCCGTCGGCGCCCGTATGGTCGCCGGTGTCGGTAGTCGAGGCGCCCGTCATTGGCGTGCGGCGTACCGGCGAAATTCTGGGCATGATGGTCGACACGATCGGTCAGATCGTAACCGGCCGCCGGTCTTTGCAGGAACTGGGCGGGCCGCTGAAGATCGCGCAGGTGTCGGGCGAACAGCTGACGCTGGGGTGGCCAGAGTTCATTTCGCTGATGGCGCTCATCTCGATTAATCTGGGATTCATCAACCTGTTGCCAGTTCCGGTTCTCGACGGGGGGCATCTGATGTTCTACGCGGTCGAGGCGATACGTCGGCGGCCGGTCAGTCCGCAGGCGATGGAATGGGCGTTTCGCGGCGGATTGGCCGCGATCCTGGCGCTGATGGTCCTGGTGACGATCAACGACCTGGGCGCCTTTGGACTTTGGCGCGGTATAGCCGGGCTGGTCGGCTAAAGCCGATGGGCCGACTTGATCGGCTGACCCGCATGGGGCAGGGCGGCACGCGATTGCCGTCGAGCAGAAATTTTTCCGACTGGGGTGGATACGTGACTTCGAACAAGCGCTCGACAGCATCGGTGCGTGGCGCCGCCGCGCTGCTGACCGGTACCATCCTGGCCGGTGTGCCGATGGTCGCCCAGGCTCAGGCCCAGACGACGCCCCCGGCGGCCGCAACCCGGCAGCCCGCCGCGACGACGGCGGCCGCGCCTGCGCCGGTGCTGGCGCCCGCGGTGACGCGGACGATCCGCACCATCCGCGTCGAAGGCTCGCAGCGCGTCGAGCCGGACACGATCCTGAGCTATACCAAGCTGCGGATCGGGCAGGACTACACCAACGAGACGATCGACCAGGCGATCAAGGACTTGCTGGCGTCCGACCTGCTGGCCGACGTGTCGATCGCCGGCGTCGAGACGGGCGACCTGGTCGTCCGCGTCCGCGAGAACCCGATCATCAACCGCGTGGTGCTGGAGGGCAACAAGCGGCTGAAGAACGACAAGATCGAAAAGGAACTGAAGCTTAAGCCGCGGCAGATCTTCACGCGCACCGCAGTGCGTGCCGACGTCGCGCGCATCGTCGAGCTGTATCGCCGCCAGGGCCGCTTCGCCGCGGTGGTCGAACCGAAGATGGTCAGCCTGGACCAGAACCGCGTCGACGTGATCTTCGAAATCCGCGAAGGGCCCAAGTCCAAGGTCCGCCAGATCAACATCATCGGCAACGAGGTGTTCGACGACGGCAAGCTGCGCAAGGAAATGGTGACGAAGGAGTCGCGACTGACGACCCTGCTGTCGTCCAACACCTCCTACGACCAGGATCGCCTGGCCTATGACCAGCAGAAGCTGCGCCAGTTCTACCTGACCAACGGCTATGCCGATTTCCGCGTCATCTCGGCCGTCGCCGAGCTGACCCCGGACAAGCGCGACTTCATCATCACCTACGTGGTCGAGGAAGGCCCGCGCTACAAGTTCGGCGACGTGACCGTCGACAGCGACATCCGCGACTTCAGCGACACCGCGCTGGCTGCCTCGCTGCCGATGAAGAAGGGCGACTGGTACGACGCCAAGAAGGTCGAGGATTCGGTCGAGTCGCTGAGCGAGGCGTCGGGCCTGTTCGGGTACGCGTTCGCGGAGGTGGAGCCGGAATTCCAGCGCAACCGCGAAAACCTGACGATGACGATCAACTTCAAGATCAAAGAAGCCAATCGGACATATGTCGAGAAGATCGACATCACCGGCAACACGCAGACGCAGGACCGCGTGGTCCGTCGCGAGATGCGCCTGGCCGAAGGCGACGCGTTCAACACCTTCCTGGTGAAGCGGTCGACCGACCGCATCAATTCGCTCGGCTATTTCCAGGACAAGTTCGAGATCGAGCAGAAGCCCGGCTCGACGCCGGACCGCATCACGCTGAACGCCAATGTCGAGGAACGCGCGACCGGCGAGCTGTCGCTGTCGGCAGGCTTCTCGAGCCTCGAGCGGTTCATCATCCAGGCGTCGATCCGCCAGCGCAACTTCCGCGGCAAGGGCCAGGACCTGCGCGCTTCGGTCAACTATTCGAGCTATTCGAAGGCGGTCGAACTGGGCTTCACCGAACCCTATCTGTTCGACAAGAACGTCGCGCTCGGCCTGACGATCTTCCGTCGCGACCTCAACGCGTTCAACCTGACGCAGAGCGGCGACCGGACGACGACCTATTCGCAGGTGTCGACCGGCTTCCAGCTCGCGACCGGCGTGCCGCTGACCGAATTCTGGACGCTGTCGGGCCGCTACAACCTGTCGCAGGACAATGTCGGGCTCGACCCGGCGCTGTACTTCACAAACGGGGTCTGCGACCCGATCAAGGCCGGACGCTATCTGTGCGAGGCGGTCGGCAACCGCCTGACCTCGTCGGTCGGCCTCGGGCTTAGCTTCGACAGCCTGAACAGTCGCCTGCGCCCGACGCGCGGCCAGCGCGTGTCGCTGTCGGGTGACTTCGCCGGTCTCGGCGGTCAGGTCCGGTACCTGCGCGGCGTGGTCAACGCGGCGAAATACTGGGGTATCGGGCGCAGCGGCTTCATCTTCTCGACGACGGCCGAGGGCGGCTACATCCACAGCCTGGAGGACAGCCGTGGCCCGGGCATCGATCCTGTCCGCATCGTCGACCGCTTCTATCTGGGCGAACCGCAGTTCCGCGGGTTCGACATCCGCGGCGTCGGTCCGCGCGTGCAGCGCATCCCGTACACCGGCACGGTTGCCGGCGGAGACCAGGCACTGGTCACCGACCGCAACCAGATCGTCGACGACGCGCTGGGCGGCCGCGCCTATTATCTGGGCAAGGCGGAGCTCGAGATTCCGCTCGGCGCCGGTGCACGCGAAATGGGCCTGCGTCCGTCGATCTTCGTTCAGGCCGGCGCACTGTTCGGCGTGACCCGCCCGCTGCCGACGACGGCGTTCGCCCAGGCGCGCAATGCCGATGGCTCGCTGCGGTTCAACTCGGACGGGTCGCCGACGCTGCTCGATTTCCAGAGCTATGCCAAGGACGAGCAGGGCCGTCAGCTGTACGCCAATGCGCTCGATGCAACCGCCGTGCCCACGACCTGCGCGGTCGGCAGCTCCGCCACGCTTGGCGGGCCGTGTGTCGGCACGCAGGTCAACACCGCCATCCTGGGTTCGCCGACACCTGCCTTCTTCGAACGCTTCGTCGGCGATTCGGCGCGACCGCGCCTGTCCGTCGGTATCGGCGTCAACTGGAACTCCCCGTTCGGTCCCCTCCGCATCGACCTGGCCAAGGCGCTGCTGAAGGAGCCGGGCGACGACACCAAGCTTCTCACCTTCAACGTAGGGACTCAGTTCTGATGAAGACCGTTTTTGCTACCGCCCTTCTCGCCGCGAGCGCGATGATCCCGAACCTGGCCGCTGCGCAGGCGCTGCCGGATGCCAAGATCGCCGTCGTCGACAGCGATCGCATCTTTGGCCAGTGCACGGCGTGCGTTGCCGCGAACACCCAGCTCCAGGCGCAGCGCGCACAGCTCCAGACGCTGGCGCAGCAGCTTGGCACGCCGCTCCAGACCGAGGCGCAGTCGCTCCAGACCGCGGTGACCGCTGCCAAGGGCACGCCGGATGCCGCGCTCCAGACGCGCATCCGCACGTTCGAGACGCGTCAGCAGCAGGCGCAGCAGCAGGTCCAGACACAGGAACAGACGTTCCAGCGCAACGTGGCGTACGTCCGCCAGCAGATCGGCGAACGGCTGGGCCCGGTCATCACGCAGGTCGCGAGCCAGCGCGGTGCGACGATCGCCGTCGACAAGAACAACACCTTCTACAACGCCCCTGCCGTCGACATCACCGACGCCGTTCTGGCCGCGCTGAACACCGCGCTGCCGTCGGTCAGCGTGACGGCACCGGCACAGGCCGCTGCTCCGGCCGCCGGCACCACGCCGGCTCCGACGTCTGCGCGACCCGCCACGACCCGGCCCGCCACCGGCCGATGAGCGACGGGGCGGACACGGCCGTGACCAACCATGGCCCGCTCGATACCGCGCGGGTCATGGCGGCACTGCCGCACCGCTATCCGATGCTGCTGGTCGACCGCGTCGAGGAATTGATCCTCGACCGGTCGATCACGGCCATCAAGGCGGTGACGATCAACGAAGGCTTCTTCCAGGGGCACTTTCCCGGCCGGCCGATCATGCCGGGCGTGCTGATCGTAGAGGCGCTGGCGCAAGCCGCCGGCGTGCTGGCGGTCGAGAGCCTGGGCCTCGCTGGGACCGGCAAGCTCGTCTATTTCATGTCGATCGACGGCGTGAAATTCCGCAAGCCGGTCGAGCCGGGCGTCTTGCTCCGGCTTGAGGTCGAATTCGTCCAGAAGCGCGCGCGCGTCTGCAAGTTCGCCGGCAAGGCTAAGATCGACGGGGAACTGGCCGCCGAATGCGAGTTCACCGCAATGATTGCTGACCCTCCGCAGGCCGCATAAATCCCACCCTCTGTTCGTGCTTCGGCAAGCCCAGGACGAACGGGGGGCGTCTTTGACTTTTACCCAGGCGCGCTGTAACGGCGCGCCTTCCTTTCAGGCTGGTCGGAACCAGCCATTTTCCGGAGCAAGACCCATGAAGGCCGATACGCACCCCGATTACCACATGATCAAGATCCAGATGACCGACGGTACCGTGTTCGAAACCCGCTCCACCTGGGGCAAGGAAGGCGACACGATGCAGCTGGACATCGATCCGCTGGCGCACCCGGCCTGGACCGGCGGTCGTGGCCAGATGCTCGATCAGGGCGGCCAAGTCGCACGCTTCAACAAGCGCTTCGGCGGTCTGTCGCTCGGCAAGAAGTAAGCCGGCGAAGGGGCGGGCAGGTCAACGCGGCGTTAACCGTCGCGTGCCACAAGGGCGGTCCCATGTTGACGCCCCTGGAACCCGTCCTGTTCAATGCCGAATTCGAGCCGGCGGTTTCGACCGACCGGCGTCGTACGCCCCGCGCGCCGGTTTCGCTCGATGCGAAGATCGGCCGCGGCGGCCTCGACCGCACCTTGTGCAAGGTTACCGACCTGTCGGTGCACGGTGCCCGCATCCAGACCTATTCCGCGCTGAAGACCGGCGCGATGATCTGGCTGACGCTGCCGGTGATCGGCCCTGTCGTCGCGACCATACGCTGGTCCGACGATTTCGAAGCGGGCTGCGAGTTCCAATCTCCGCTCGACCGCGGACAGTTCGAGCAGCTCGTCACGCCCTGAGCGTTTGCGACGAAGTGGCGGAGAGAGTGGGATTCGAACCCACGGTGAGCTTCCACCCACGGCGGTTTTCAAGACCGCTGCCTTAAACCACTCGGCCATCCCTCCGGGTTCGCTGCCCCTTAGCCGTTGCGACCATTTGTGCAAGCGCCGGGATGTTTGGGGTTCCCCCTGTGCGCCCGGCTGTGGCATCACCGCGCCTTGGTAAACGGGGGTAGCGTATGCGTTGGCGCAAATTGGCGAGCGGGCTGGTGGCCACGACGTTGCTGTTGGCGACCGGCGCCAGCGCGCAGGATGACGTCGGCTTCCAGAGTTTCCTCCAGTCGATCCGCGGACGGGCGCTTTCCGAAGGGGTTAGGCCCGCGACCTTCGACAGCGTCGCAGCATCGCTGACCTTCAATCCGCGTGTCGTCGAGCTCGACCGGCAGCAGCCCGAAGCGTCGCCGAACGCGCCCATCCCGAACTTCGCGCCGTATAAGGCGCAGCATGTCGATGCCGCACGCATCGGCCGTGGCCGCGCCGCCTATCAGCGCGAACGCCCGCGGCTGGAACGGATCGAGCGCGAGACGGGCGTGCCCGAATCGATCATGGTCGCGATCTGGGGGCACGAGACGAATTACGGCGCTTACACCGGCAATTTCGATCTGCCGCGCAGCCTGGCCAGCCTCGCCTACGAGGGGCGCCGCCGCCAGCTGTTCACCGACGAATTCATCGCGACCCTGAAAATGATCGACCGCGGCGTCCCGCGCGACCGGCTGAAGGGCAGTTGGGCAGGGGCATTCGGCTATCCGCAATTCCTGCCGTCGGTCTACCTGCGCCTGGCGCGCGACGGCGACGGCGATGGCCGGGCGGATATCTGGTCGAACCCGGCCGATACGCTTGCTTCGATCGCCAATTATTTCGTCAATGCGGGATGGCGCGCCGGTCAGCCCTGGGGCTTTGCCGTGACGCTGCCAGCAGGCTTCGACCGGGCCGGGATGACCAACCGAACGCTTTCGCCGCGGTGCCCGCGCGTGCACGATCGCCACAGCCGCTGGCGGACGATCGGCGAGTGGCGACGGCTGGGGATCGTGTCTCAGGACGGTGGGTGGCCGACAGACGACGTGCTCGCGACCGTCATGGAGCCGGACGGCCCCGGCCGCACCGCGTATCTGCTGACCGGCAATTATCGCGTGATCCTGGATTATAATTGCTCGAATTTCTATGCGCTTTCGGTAGGGCTGCTCGCCGATGAAGTCGCTCGTTAGCCTTGTCCTGATCCTTTCCGCGCCGGTAACCGCGCAGGAGCCGCCGCCCGGTGACGGCCCGCGCGGATCGTCGCAGATCGCGGCGGGCGAAGCGCGTTTCGATGTCGTCGGGCGCGCCGATGTCGCGCAGATGCCCGGCATCTTCGTCATCGCGCGCGGTTTGCCGGCGGGTGGCTATGCCGAAGTGACGGCACTCGACACCGGCCGGACGATCGTCGCCAATGTGGCCGATGGCGAGGTCGCTGAGGGACGGGTCGCGATGCTGTCGGTCGACGCCGCCGCGGTGCTGGGCGGAGCGACCGGCGGGGTCCGCGTCCGCCGCGTCGTCGCGCTGGCGCAGGATATCGCGCAGTTGCGTGCCGGTCGCGCCGGGGAGCCGCGGCCCGATGCGCCGCCCGCCTTGCTCGCCGCGCTGCGCAAGAAACTTCCCGCTACTCCCGTGCCGGCAACGCCACCGGCGTCGGAGCGCAAGAGTGCGGCCACGTCCCGCAAGCCCGCAGCCGTCCGTCCGGCGTCTGCCGAACCCGTCGTGGCGCCGGGCGCAGTGGTCCGCTCCGGCTATTCCGTACAGGTTGCCGCCGTCTCCAGCGCCGACCGTGCGATGACGCTGGCCCGGGCGCTGGGTGGCGCGGTCATCGCCGGCCCGCCCGTCTGGCGTGTCCGCCTCGGGCCCTATCCGACCCTTCCCGCCGCAGAGCGTGCCAAGGCCGATGCGGCCCGGCGCGGTTATGCCGGCGCGACGATCGTCCGTTTTCCCTGATTCCTAGCGTACTGGACTGCCCCATGATGAAAGCTCCTGCTCTCGCCTCCATCTTCGCGCTCCTCGCGGCGACACCCGGCATCGCGCAGGCGCCGCCGTTCCAGACGTCGGCCAGGGTCGCCTATCTCGAGGATCTGTCGACCGGAGCGGTCCTGTTCGAAAAGGACGCCGACGTCCGGATGCCGCCGGCATCGATGGCGAAGATGATGACCGCCTATGTCGCGTTCGACCTGATCAAGAAGGGCGACCTGAAGCTCGACACGATGGTTACCGTCCGTCCGGAGACGTGGCAGAAGTGGCACGGGCCGCAGGCGGGTTCGACCATGTTCCTGTCGCCCGGCGAGCAGGTCAGCGTCGACAATCTGCTGAAGGGCATCGTCGTCCTGTCGGGCAACGACGCGTGCGTCGTCCTGGCCGAACAGATCGCCGGGACCGAGGAAGCGTTTACCGCGCTGATGAACAAGAAGGCGGCGGAGCTGGGGCTGAAGAACAGCAACTTCGGCACGTCGAACGGCTGGCCGGACGGCGGCGTCACTTACGTCACCGCTCGTGACCTGGCGCATCTGGCCGACGCCACGATCAAGAACCACCCGCAGCTGTACAAGCGCTTCTATTCGCTGCGCCAGTTCACCTGGGGCAAGACGCTGGGGTCGGGCAGCGACATCACCCAGGCCAACCGCGATCCGTTGCTGGGCCGCGTCGCCGGCGCCGATGGGTTGAAGACCGGCCATACCGAGGAAGCAGGCTATGGCTTCACCGGCTCGGCCGAGCAGAACGGCCGCCGCCTGGTCATGGTCGTCGCCGGCCTGAACAGCTTCAACGAGCGGATCAGCGAGTCGGTGAAATTCATGGACTGGGGCTTCCGCGCGTGGAAGGCCAAGCCGATCGTCGCCAAGGGCAAGCGCGTGTCGACCGCCGACGTGCAGGGCGGCAGCGAGAGCGAAGTCGCCCTGGTCGCGCCGAACGACCTGAAGATCACGATTCCCGCCGGCAGCGACCCGAAGATGACGGCAAAGGTCGTCTACTCCGGGCCCATCCAGGCACCGATCAAGGCCGGCCAGCATATCGCCGACCTGGTCGTCCAGACCGACGGCGGCCCGACCTCGACCATGCCGCTGGTCGCCGAAGCCGATGTCGCCGAGGCGGGCTTCTTCGGCCGTGCCTGGGCCGGGCTGATGTCGCTGTTCGGCGCGTGACAGCGGGCAAGTTCATCTCGCTGGAAGGCGGGGAGGGGGCGGGCAAGTCGACGCAGGCCGCCGCCCTCGCCGCCGCGCTCGAATCGCGCGGGCTGGCGGTCGTCGTCACCCGCGAACCCGGTGGCAGCGAGGGCGCTGAGGCGATCCGCGGGCTTCTGCTGGGCGGCGACGTGTCGCGGTGGAGCTCGCACAGCGAAACGCTGCTGTTCGCCGCTGCGCGTGCCGATCATGTCGAAAAGCGCATCCGCCCGGCGCTTGAATCCGGGCAGTGGGTGATCTGCGACCGCTTCATCGATTCGACCCGCGCGTATCAGGGTGCGCAGGATATCGACGATGCCGCGATCCTGGCGCTCCACGGCTTCGGATCGAAGGGGCTGCTGCCCGACCGGACGCTGGTGCTGGAGATCGATCCCGCACACGGCGCCGAACGGGCCGCTGCGCGCGATGCGGGTGCGGCCGATCGCTTCGCCCAGCGCGGGCCGGATTTCCATGCCGCCGTCGCCGCGCAGTTCCGCCGCATCGCCGGGCATGAGCCCGACCGCGTCCGGCTGGTCGACGCCGCGGCGACGCCGGATGTGGTGACCGATCGGCTGCTGGAGGCGCTCGCCGACCTGCTGCCATGACGTCACTCATCGGCAACGATCCAGCGCGCGGCGCGATCGAGGCTGCCGACGTTGCAGGCAACTTGCACCACGCATGGCTGGTCACGGGTGCCGAGGGGCTGGGGAAGGCGAGTTTCGTCAAGGCCGCCGCCGAGCGTTTGCTGGCCCGCGCGGCCGGGGACCACGCCGGCCGCACCGCCGCGATGATCGCCGCGGGCGCGCACCCGGACTACCGCGTCCTCGAACGGCTGCCGGTCGACGCCGACAAGCCGGAGAAGGGCACCGCGCGGTCGATCAAGATCGAGCAGATCCGCGCTCTCGGGCCGATGCTCGGCATCAAGCCGTCGATGTCCGATCGCCGCGTGATCGTCATCGACGCGATCGACGACCTCGAACGCCCCGCCGCCAACGCGCTGCTCAAGAGCCTGGAGGAACCGCCGGCCGGCACGATCTTCCTGCTCGTCAGCCACGCACCCGGCCGATTGCTGCCGACGATCCGCTCGCGCTGCCGGCTGCTCCGGTTCGACGTGCTGGGGGACGGCGACATGCGTACCGTCCTGCGCGACGCCGTCCCCCAGGCGACCGAGGCGGAACTGGCCGCGCTGATCCGCGCCGGGGCGGGTTCGCCGGGCCGCGCGCTGCGCTTCGCCGGACTGGACCTTGCCGCGATCGAAACGGCGCTGGAGACGATTGCCGGGGATGGTGACGTCGATACCCGGCAGCGCGTGAAACTGTCCAAGGCGTTGTCGCCGAAGGCGGCACAGCCGCGCTACGAGGCGTTTCTGGAGCGTGTCCCCGCGTTCATTGCCGAACGCGCCCGGTTGCTGACCGGGGAAGGGCTGCGCGAGGCGCTGGATGCCTATGCCGCGGCGGTCGATCTTGCCCGCGCCTCGCTCGCTCAGTCGCTTGACGCCGCGACGACCACGTTCGAGATGGGCGGCTATGTCGCACGGCTGGCGCGGTCGCGCTGAACTGGCTAGGGCAGCGCCCATGTCCGAGCCCTATTACATCACGACCGCGATCCATTACCCCAACGGCCGTCCGCACATCGGCCATGCCTATGAAATGATCGCCGCCGACGCGATCGCGCGGTTCCAGCGCCAGGCCGGACGCGACGTCCGCTTCCAGACCGGCACCGACGAGCATGGCCTGAAGATGGTCAAGACCGCGCGCGACCGAGGAGTCGAAGTGCGCGCGCTGGCCGACGAAATGTCGGGCTATTTCCATGAGATGGCGGGCGTGTTGAATATCGGTTATGACCGTTTCATCCGTACCGTCGAGCCCGGGCATTATGCCGCCAGCCAGGCGATCTGGCGGGCGATGGCGGATGCCGGCGACCTGTATCTAGACCGGTACGAGGGCTGGTATTCGGTCCGCGACGAAGCCTTTTACGAAGAGAAGGAACTGATGGTCGGCGAGGACGGCACAAAGTTGTCGCCGCAGGGCACGCCGGTCGAGTGGACCGCGGAGGAAACCTGGTTCTTCCGCCTGTCGAAATACCAGCAGCCGTTGCTCGACCTCTATGCGTCGCAGCCTGACTTCATCCGCCCGGACAGCCGCCGCAACGAAATCCTGCGCTTCGTCGAAGGCGGCCTGACCGACCTTAGCGTGTCGCGCACCAGCTTCGACTGGGGCGTGCCGGTGCCCGACAGTCCGGGTCACGTCATGTACGTCTGGGTCGATGCGCTGACCAACTACATCACCGGCGCCGGATACCCGGACGATACCGCCCTGTTTTCAAAATACTGGCCGGCGAACCTGCATCTGATCGGAAAGGATATCGTTCGCTTCCACGCGGTCTATTGGCCCGCCTTCCTGATGTCGGCCAAGCTGCCGCTGCCGCGCCAGGTGTTCGGCCACGGCTTCCTGCTGAACCGGGGGGAAAAGATGTCGAAGTCGGTCGGCAATGTCGTCGATCCGATGGCGCTGGCGACGCTCTACGGTGTCGATCCGCTGCGGTATTTCCTGCTCCGCGACGTCAGCTTCGGGCAGGACGGGACGTTCAGCGACGAAGCGATCGTCACGCGGTCGAACGCCGACCTGTCTAACAGCTTCGGCAACCTCGCGCAGCGCACGCTGGCGTTCATCGCCAAGAATCTTGGCGGTCAGCTCGAGACCGGACGCAGCGATCCCGCCGACGCCGAATTGCTCGCCGAAGTCGATGCGGCGACGCGCGAATTCGTCGCGCAATTCGACGACCTGGCGCTCGGCCAGGGGATCGAGGTGTGGATGCGCGGCGTTTTCGCCTGCAACGCCTATATCGACGCCCAGGCCCCCTGGGCGCTCCGCAAGACCGACCCGGAGCGGATGCACGCGGTGCTCTGCACGCTGGTCGATGCGATCCGGCGGCTGGCGATCACCATCCTGCCGGTCATCCCGACGTCCGCAGCGGCGGTGCTCGATCAGCTTGGCGTGACGGAGCGCGATCACGCCGCGCTGCTCGCCGATTGGGACCCGACGACCACGCCGTTCACGGCGCCCAGCCCGGTGTTTCCGCGTCTGGAGCTCGCCGCGGGATGAGGCTCGCCGACAGCCATTGCCACCTGAATTACAAGGGGTTGGCGGAGGATCAGCAGAGCGTGCTGAAACGCGCCCGTGCGTCCGGCGTCGTGGCGATGCTCAACATCGCCACGCGCGAGAGCGAATGGGACGCCGTGCTCGCCACCGCGGAAGCCGAAGCCGACGTCTGGTCGACGGTCGGCATCCACCCGCATGAGGCCGACCAGCACCCCCATGTCGATACCGCCAAGCTGGTCGCCCGCGCCGCGCACCGCCGCGTCGTCGGCATCGGGGAAAGCGGCCTCGATTATTATTACGACAAGAGCGACCGCGAACGGCAGCAGGCCAGTTTTCGCGCGCATCTGGCCGCCTGTCGCGAAACAGGGCTGCCGATCGTCGTCCACACCCGCGATGCCGAGGCTGACACGCTCGCGATCCTGCAGGACGAACTGGGGAAGGGGGCCTACCCCGGCGTCATCCACTGCTTCACCGCCAGCGGCGCCTTTGCCGATGCCGCGCTCGCGATGGGTTTCTACATCTCGATTTCCGGTATCGTAACGTTCAAGAATGCCAGGGATTTGCAGGAAACCGCCGCGCGGCTCCCGATCGACCGTCTGCTGATCGAAACCGACGCGCCGTTCCTCGCGCCCGTGCCGCATCGGGGCAAGACCGGCGAGCCGGCCTACGTCGCCGACACCTGCCGGTTCCTGGCCCAACTGCGCGGCGAAGATCCCGAAACGCTCGCCGATCGGACCCGCGAGAATTTCCACACGCTCTTCGCCAAGACGCTCCGTCCGTGAAACTGCGCATTCTCGGTTGTGGCACATCCTCGGGCGTCCCGCGGATCGGCAACGACTGGGGCGCGTGCGATCCCGCAGAGCCGCGCAATCGCCGGTTGCGGGTGTCGATCCTGATTGAAACCGACGATTCGCGCATTCTCATCGACACAGGCCCGGACCTGCGCGAACAACTGCTCGCGGCCGACGTGGCGGCGGTCGATGCGGTGATCTGGACGCACGATCATGCCGATCATTGCCATGGCCTAGACGACCTGCGGCAGGTCTATCATGCCCAGCGTGTCCCGGTGCGCGGGCTGGCGCGGGAGGCGACGCTGGACAGCCTCCGCCAGCGTTTCGCCTATGCTTTCCACGGCCGGGATGGCTATCCCTCGACCATCGCCGGCGAACTGCTGTCCGATCGGCTGACGATCGGGTCGATCGCGATCGGCGTGACCGATCAGCCGCACGGCAGCATCGTGAGCGCGGGGCTGCGGTTCGAGCATGATGGTTCAGCGATCGTTTATGCGACCGACTTCAATATCTTAACCGATAATATGCGAAGCCTGTATGAAGATGCCGACGTGCTGGTGATCGACGCCCTGCGCCGCGCACCGCACCCGACCCACCCGACGCTCGACCAGGCGCTCGGCTGGATCGCGGAACTGCGGCCCAAGCGCGCCATTCTGACCCATATGGATCAGTCGATGGATTATCGGACGCTGTGCGAGACGCTGCCCGCCGGGGTCGAACCCGGCTATGACGGACTGGAGGTCCGGTTGTGACCGACGACAGCGCGTCCTTCCTATGGGGTATCGGCGCGCTGGTGCTGGTCCTGAGCGGCCTGACCGCGCGGCGGCTGTCGTTCGGGCAGATCGCACGATCGGCGCTCGGCTGGATCATGATCTTCGCGTTGGCGGCGCTGGCTTTTGCCAATCGTGATCGCATCGCGCCGATCGTCACCGACATCGGCGAGCGCCTCGGGATCGGTGGCCAGACCGTCGTCGGTGACACGGTACGCATCCAGATGAGCGAGGACGGCCATTTCTGGGCGCGCGTAACGCTGGACGGTGTCGAGAAGCGGATGCTGGTCGATAGCGGCGCGACGATCACCGCCGTTTCGGAAGCGAGCGCCAGGGCGATCGGGATAGAGACCAACGCGGCCGGCTTTCCGGTCGTGATCAACACCGCCAACGGCTCGATCACCGCACGGCGTGCACGGGTTGAGCGCGTGTCGCTCGGCACGCTGGAGACGACCGATCTGGGCGTCGTCGTGTCGCCGGCGTTCGGAGACACTGACGTGCTGGGCATGAACTTCCTGTCGCGGCTGGGATCGTGGCGGGTCGAGGGGCGGACGCTCATCCTCGAACCCAAACGCACACCGCAAAGCTGATACTATTTTACATAATGTATATTATCGAACTGAAGGACGTGCGATGATCGAGCGGCTCGTGACCATCATGGCCCGCCTCCGCGATCCGGAGCGCGGGTGCGAATGGGACACGGTGCAGACATTCGACACCATCGCGCCCTACACGATCGAGGAAGCGTACGAGGTCGCCGACGCGATCGCCCGCAACAACGTGGCCGAGCTGAAGGACGAACTCGGCGACCTGCTGCTCCAGGTCGTGTTTCACGCGCGTATTGCCGAGGAAGCCGGCCACTTCGCGCTGCCGGACGTCGTCGCCGCGATCAGCGACAAGATGGAACGCCGCCACCCGCATATCTTCGGCGACGCGACCGATGGCGGCCATCACCTGTGGGAAGTCATCAAGGCCGAGGAACGCGCCGCCAAGGCCGATGCCAGCGCGATCGGCGGCGTGGCGCTGGGCCTGCCGGCGTTGCTCCGCGCGGAAAAGCTCCAGAAGCGCACGGCGCGGGTCGGCTTCGACTGGACCGACCCGAACGACGCGCGTGCCAAGATCGACGAGGAGCTGGCCGAAGTCGCGGCCGCGTCGGACGCCGAGCGCGCGGAAGAAGTCGGCGACCTGCTGTTCGCGGTCGTCAATTGGGCGCGCAAGCTGGGCGTCGAACCCGAGGCCGCGCTGCGCGCGGGCAATGCCAAGTTCGAACGGCGATTCCGCGCGATGGAGAACATCGCGGGCGATGCGTTTGCCAAGCTGTCGCTCGATGAGCAGGAAGCTCTGTGGCAACGGGTCAAGGCCGGTGAAAAGGCCGCGAGCTGAAGCCGCCGTGCGCCGACCTTCGCCGGAGCACGAGGCGAGCGCACCCTTCCCGCCTACTCCGGTCTGACCACCGCCGCGACCGGCTGTGCACCAGCCGTCACGCCCGGTTTTGCCTGTTCGGCGACCTTGATGCTCAGTTCCTTCAGCTGCTTCGGCATCGCCTGGCTCGGGGCCCCCATCAGCAGGTCCTCGGCACGCTGGTTCATCGGGAACAGCGTGATCTCGCGCAGGTTCTGCGCGCCGCAGATCAGCATGACGATGCGGTCGACGCCCGCCGCCATGCCCCCGTGCGGCGGGGCGCCGTACTGGAAAGCGCGGTAGAGGCCGCCGAAGCGCTCCTCGACGTCCGCCTTCGACAGGCCGACCAGTTCGAACGCCTTCACCATCAGCTCGGGCGACTGGTTACGGATCGACCCCGATGCGATCTCGAAGCCGTTGCAGACCAGGTCGTACTGATACGCCTTGATCGTCAGCGGGTCCTGGTTCTCCAGCGCCTCGAGCCCGCCCTGCGGCATCGAGAACGGGTTGTGTGCAAAGTCGACCGTCTTCGAATCCTCATCCCATTCGTAGAACGGGAAATCGACGATCCAGCACAGGCGGAACGCGCCCTGCTCGATCAGGGCGAGCTGGTCGGCGACGCGCGTGCGCGCTGCACCGGCGAGCTTGGCCGCGGCCTCGACCTTGCCGGCGGCGAAGAACAGCCCGTCGTCCGGCCCCAGACCAAGTGCCGCGTACAGCGCCTCCATCTTCTCCGGCCCATGGTTCTTGGCGATCGGCCCGCCGAACTCGCCGCCCTTGCGCGTAACGTAGCCAAGACCCGCATGGCCTTCGCTGCGCGCCCATTCGTTCATGTCGTCGAAGAACTTGCGGCTCTTGTCCGCCGTCCCCGGCGCCGGGATCGCGCGGACAACACCGCCCGACCCGACGATCTTTTCGAACAGGCCGAAGCCGCTTTGCGTGAAATGCTCCGACACGTCGGTGATGATCAGCGGGTTGCGGAGATCCGGCTTGTCGCTGCCGTACTTCAGCATCGCTTCGTCATACGGAATCCGCGGGAATTCGCCCGACGGCGTTACGCTGCGGCCATCGGCGAACTGTTCGAAGATGCCGCCGATGACCGGCTCCATCGTCTCCCACACTTCCTCCTGCGTGACGAAGCTCATCTCCAGGTCGAGCTGGTAGAATTCGCCCGGCAGGCGGTCGGCGCGCGGGTCCTCGTCGCGGAAACACGGTGCGATCTGGAAATACCGGTCGAAGCCGGCGACCATCAGCAGCTGCTTGTACTGCTGCGGCGCCTGCGGCAGCGCGTAGAACTTGCCCGGATGGATGCGGCTGGGCACCAGGAAGTCGCGCGCGCCCTCGGGCGACGACGCGGTCAGGATCGGCGTCGAATATTCGGTGAAGCCGACGTCTTCCATGCGGCGACGCATCGCCGAGATGACCTTGGTCCGGCGCACGATGTTCGCGTGCAGCGTCTCGCGACGCAGGTCGAGGAAGCGGTAGCGCAGGCGGATATCTTCCGGATATTCCTGCTCGCCCGCGACCGGCATCGGCAGTTCGTCGGCAGCCGACAGGACGGTCGCACCGCGCGCGAAGACCTCGATCTCGCCGGTCGGCAGGTTGGCGTTCGCGGTGCCGACGGCTCGCGCCTTCACCTCGCCGTCGATGGTGATGACCGATTCGATGCGCGCGGCCTCCAGGATCGGCAGCGCCGCGCTGTCGACATCGGCGACGACCTGGGTGATGCCGTAATGGTCGCGCAGGTCGACGAACAGCACGCCGCCATGATCGCGCTTGCGATGGACCCAGCCCGACAGACGGATCGTCTGGCCGACATCGGTGGCGCGAAGCGCGGCGCAAGTGTGGGTGCGATAGGCGTGCATGGTTCGTCTCGATCTAGCCGGAACGGCGCATCTGCCCGGTTCCGGAATAAGCCATAATGGAGAGCCGGCGCCCTCCCCTCCACGCGCCCCTTTGTCAAGCCGCGCGCGCGGGGCTATGGCCGCCGGCCTATGCATATTCACCCGTTGATCGAAGACTCGGCCACCCTCGCCAATCTCTGCACCCGCCTTTCGCAGTCGCCGTTCATCACGGTCGACACCGAATTCATGCGCGAGAACACCTTCTGGCCGGAGCTGTGCCTGATCCAGGTCGCCAATACCGAGGAAGCCGCGGCGATCGACCCGCTGGCCCCCGGTATCGACCTGAAGCCGCTGCTCGACCTGATGACCGAGAACGACGAGGTTCTGAAGGTCTTCCACGCCGGCGGCCAGGACCTGGAAATCGTCTACAACCTGACCGGCAAGACGCCCTTCCCGCTGTTCGACACCCAGGTCGCGGCGATGGCGCTGGGTCAGGGCGAGCAGATCGGCTATTCGAACCTGGTCGACAGCTATCTCGGCATCCAAGTCGACAAGGGCGCGCGCTTCACCGACTGGAGCCGCCGACCGCTCGACGACCGCCAGATCACCTACGCCATCGCCGACGTGACGCATCTGGCGGAAATCTTTCCCAAGATGCTCGAGCGTCTGCGCCGGACCGGCCGCGGCGACTGGCTGGACCAGGAAATGGAGCGGCTGGGTGACCCGGAGAACTACCGGCAGGACCCCGAGGCCGCGTGGCAGCGCGTGCGGATCAACAGCCGCAAGGCCGAAGTGCTCGGCCGGCTGAAGGCGATCGCACGGTGGCGCGAGACCGAAGCGCGGGGCAAGAACCTGCCGCGCGGCCGCATCGCCAAGGACGAGACGATCGCCGACATCGCCAGCAATCCACCGCGCAAGCAGAGCGATCTGTCCAAGGTGCGCGGGCTGTCGGCCAGTTGGGCGGGCAATGACATCGGCGGCCGGCTGATGGCGGCGATCGCGGATGCTACCCCCCTTCCCCCCTCGGAGATGCCGAGCCGCGACGATCGCGGGCCGTCGCTGGGCAAGGAAGGCGGCCTGGTCGCCGACCTGCTGAAGCTGCTGCTGAAGATCCGCGCGCGGGACATCAACGTCGCGGCGCGCCTGCTCGCCCGCTCGGACGACCTGGAGGCTCTGGCGGCCGGGCAGCGCACCGACCTGTCGATCCTGCAGGGCTGGCGGTTCGAGCAGTTCGGCCGCGATGCGCTGGACCTGGTCGAAGGGCGGCTCGGCTTCACCGTCCGCGACGGCAAGCTGGCGATGACCCGGACGGACGTGGAAGACTGATGCGCGCCTTGGCTATCGCCGCGCTGATCCCGCTCACCGCCTGTATGCCGAAGCCGCCGGTCGGGCCGATGGGCGCCCTTTGCGTGACTACGGACACGCAGGCCTTCGTCGGTCGAGCCTTTTCCGACGCGGTCGCCGCGGACGTCCGTATGGCGACAAAGGCAGCGACGCTGCGCGCGGTCCGTCCGGGACAGATGGTCACGATGGAGTTCGACGCGCAGCGCGTGACCGTCACGCTGGATGCCGCCGACACGATTGTCCGCGTGGCGTGCGGCTGACCTAGCCGATCACCAGACGCGCCTGCCGTCCCATCGCGGCGGCGAGCGCGCGGTGGCGTTTCTCGACCGTGTCGCCGTACAGCGCGGTATCGGCTGCGGGTACGTGCAGCAGCAGCGCATCCTCATCGATCGACAGCCGCGTCCGATCCAGCGGCGCCGCGACACCGCCCGACAGCCGCTGCCCGAGCCGCATCGCGAGCCCCCATTGCACTGCGACCGCCAGTTCGTCGTGCGGCGCCAGGCGGCCGAGCGGATCGGGCGAGGTCGATTCGCCGCCCAGCGACGAATGCAGCGCCTGCGCGACCAGCGCCCTGCCCTTCGCATCGATCGCGACCCAATTGCCGTGCAGCGCGATCTCGACCCCGCGTTCGGCGCGGAATTCCGGGTTCGCGCGCCAACCGACATCGGCCAGCAGGCAGGCGGCATGACGCAAGCGCGCACGCTCGACCGGGTCGCCGGCGAACAGCGGCGCGATCCAGCGATTCAGCACGTCGCCGTGTTCGGGGAACCGGCCGGCGACCCGCGCTTCCTCGCGCGCCGCGACGATCAGCGCGTCCTCGGCCCGGATCGCCGCCGGCAGGCGCTGATACAGCAGGCCTTCGCGCAGGCCATGCGACGACGCGATCGCCGCGGTCGTACCCAGCCGCTTCATCAGGATCCCCAGCAATGCTGCGGCATCGCTTAACGTCGGCGCGCGCGCGGACGAGATACCGGCGATCGTCTTCATCCGCGCCTTGTCGAGATGCGCGAGCGACCGGCCGATCCGCGCGACCTCGTCGCCGGTCATCGCATAGCCGTGGATGACCGGCAGCGGGTATCCGTTCAGCTCCATGTCGAGCTTGGCGAGCGACCGCCACGACCCCCCGACCATGTAGAGCGGCAGGCCCTTCCCCCGCCCCGCCCAGCCGGTGTCGGCCAGGAAATCGGCCACGCGCCGGTCGAGCGACGACTTGCCCTTCGCGCGGATCGCGGCGAGCCGCAGCACGCCCAGCGGAAACGATACGCGGTCGGTGACGGTGCCCGCGACGATCCGCACCAGCTCCAGGCTGCCGCCGCCCAGGTCGCCGACGATGCCGTCGGCGTCGGGAATCGCCGACAGCACACCCATGCCGGATGCGGTCGCCTCCTCCTCTCCGGACAGGACCTCGACGGCGAGGCCCAGTCCCTCGGCCACCGCGAGCAGGTCTGCGCCGTTGCTCGCATCGCGTACCGCGGCGGTCGCGACGGTGCGGACATCGTCGACCTTCATTTCGCGGACCAGCCAGGCGAAACGGGCAAGGCCGGTGCGCGCCAGCGCGAACGCTTCCGCATCGATCGTGCCGGTTTCCGACAGCGAGCGCCCGAGCCCCGCCATCACCTTCTCGTTGAAGATCGGCGCCGGCACGCGGCGCGCCCCCTGATAGACGACCAGGCGGATCGAATTGGAACCGATGTCGATGATCGCCAGCCGGCGCGGATGGGTCATCCCGCGGGCCGTCCGCGCCGCGCGAGCGACAGCGTCGGCACCTTGCCCCGCCGCCCCTTGCCGGCGCCGCGACCCGACAGCGATGGGTTGGTCATGAAATAGTGGTGGAGGTTGAACGGCTTGGCGCCGGCCACGACGCGGACATAACGGCCATCGGGCTGCAGCTCCCAGCTCTGTTCGGTGTCGAGCAGGTTGGCGACCATCACCTGGTCGAGCACCTGATCGTGGACGGTTTCATTGAGTACAGGCAACATGAACTCGACGCGCCGGTCGAAGTTGCGCGGCATCCAGTCGGCCGACGACAGAAACACCTTCGCTTCGTCATTGGGCAGGTCCTGGCCGTTGGCGAACGCCCATATGCGGCTGTGCTCCAGGAAGCGGCCGACCGCGGATCGGACGCGGATGCGTGCCGACATCTCGGGCACCCCGGGTCGCAGGCAGCAGATGCCGCGGACGATCAGGTCGATCTCGACGCCCGCGTTCGACGCCTCGTACAGTTTCTCGATGATCGCGGGGTCGACCAGCGAATTCATTTTCGCCCAGATCGCTGCCGGCCGCCCGGCCAGCGCGTGGCCGATCTCTGCATCGATCAGCGACGACAGTTCGCGGCGCAGATCGCGCGGCGAGATGTGCAGCAGCTCCAGCGAATCGGGTTCGACATAGCCGGTGATGTAATTGAACACCGCCGCGGCATCGCGCCCCAGCCGCGGGTCGGCGGTGAAGAAGCTGAGGTCGGTATAGATGCGCGCGGTCACCGGGTGATAATTGCCGGTGCCGAAATGGCAGTAGGTCTTGAAGCCCGCGCCTTCGCGCCGCACGACCATTGAAATCTTGGCGTGGGTCTTCCAGTCGATGAAGCCGTAGACCACCTGCACGCCGGCGCGTTCGAGGGCGGAGGCCCACAGCAGATTCTGTTCTTCGTCGAACCGTGCCTTCAGCTCGACGACCGCGGTCACCGACTTGCCCGCTTCGGCCGCGGCGATCAACGCGTTGATGACGGCGGACTGCTTGCCCGCGCGGTACAGCGTCTGCTTGATCGCCACCACGTCCGGGTCGGCGGCGGCCTGCTTCAGGAATTCCAGGACGACATCGAAGCTTTCGTACGGATGATGGACGATGATGTCCTTCGCCCGGATCGCGGCGAAGCAATCCCCGCCGAATTCGCGGATGCGTTCGGGAAAGCGTGCGACATAGGGCTGGAAGCGCAGGTCGGGCCGTTCGATCTCGACCAGGTTCGCCAGATTGCCGATCCCCAGGAACCCGCCGATTTCGGTCAGCAGCGCGCGGGCGCCGCCCAGTTCCTCCTTCAGCACCTGTTCCAGCTCGGGATCGATCCCGCTTTCCATCTCCAGCCGGATCACGCGGCCGCGGCGGCGGCGCTTGATGGCGCTGCGGAAGTAGAGGACCAGATCCTCCGCCTCTTCCTCCAGCTCGATATCGCTGTCACGCAGGATGCGGAACGCGGCCGAGGCCTTGACCTCATATCCCGGAAACAGCTGACCCGAGAACCGCTTGATGACGTCTTCAATCGTCAGGAAGCGGAAGTCCTCGCCCGGCAGCCGCACGAAGCGCGCGACGCCCGCCGGCAGCAGGACAAGCTCGCGGATCGGTTCCTGATCGGACAGGCGGACGAGGTCGAAGATGACGCTCAGGCCGCCGTTCGGGATGAAAGGGAACGGATGCGCGGGGTCGAGCGCCTGGGGGGTCAGGATCGGGAACAGCTGCTCGCGAAAATAGGTCGAGAGCCAGGCCGCGCTCTCGTCGTCGAGCGGGGTGCCGTCGACGATGCGGATGCCCTGTTCGGCGAGTGCCACCAGCAGGTCGCGCCAGACGCCCTGCTGCGAATCGACCAGCGCGTCGCCCACCTCCACGATCGCCTTCAGTTGCTGCTTCGGCGTCCGGCCGTCGGCGGAGCGTTGCTCGACCCCGCGGATCTGCTGCCCGATCAGCCCGGCGACGCGGGTCATGAAGAATTCGTCGAGGTTGGAGCCCGAGATCGACAGGAAGCGCAGCCGTTCGAGCAGCGGATGTGCAGGGTTGCACGCCTCCTCGATCACGCGGCGGTTGAACGCCAGCCACGACAGTTCGCGATTGAAATAACGGCTTTCGGCATCGGGCCGGGCCGGTTCGGACGTGACGGGCGAAGGCGGGGTCGGCTGCGGCGGAGTCATCCGACCGCCCTGACAGCTTCATGTGACGGATCGATGATAAAGCCCCCGCCGCCAAGCGCTGCGCGGGCCAGCGGAACCGACAGGCGGCGGACACGGCGACGATCCGCCTCCTCCTCGATCCGCTCGACCGCGCGCAGGACGGCCAGATGGGTGCGCTCCAGCCGCCGGTCGAGCCACGCGATCACGTCGTCGCGCGCATCAAGGTCGCGACGCTCGAACAGATATCGCAGCAGGTCGCCGACCAGCGCATCGTCGGGATGATCGACGACCAGATGCGGGGATGCCGCGATCCGCGATCGCAGGTCGGGCAGGCGGATCGCCCATGCAGGCGGCGCGTGATCGGCGACCAGCAATTGCGGGCGGTGGTCGCCCTGTGCGCGGTTCCAGGCGTGGAACAGGTCCGATTCGCTCGATCGGTGCGCATCGTCGATCACGGTGCCGCCGGTTTTGGCGACGAATGCGCGGGCGAGCAGGCTGCGCCCGGATTTGCGCGGACCGACCAGCAGCGCGGTCATGACCGGCCACGTGCCCCAATGTTCGATCGCGTGAACGGCCTGGGCGTTGGACGGCCCGACCAGGAATTCCTCCGCCCGCGGATTGACCGGTTTCGGCAGCGGCAGGTCGAGCTGCTGCATCAGCCCCCCGGCGACGGTACGGCCAGCGGCGCGTCGGGCGCGGCGGCGCGACGGATGCGCAGCGTTCCCCCGCCCTCCTGCACGCTCCATCCGCGCGCTTCCAGCGCGGTGCGCAGCGCAGCGGCGTCGCCGGCATAGACGACCCGCATTACCGATACGCCGCCCAGCGCAAGGCTGGCGGTCGTGGCCGAGGATACGCCGGGAATGGCGCGAATAGCCGCTTCGCCGTTCGTCACCGCGCCGACCGACGGCGTGTCGAACTGGACCTGGATCGCCTGCCCGCCGGTCGCGGCGATGATGTCGCCGATCGGATCGGCGCCGGGCGTCGGCGTGGGCTCGGGCGTCGGCAGCGCTTCGGGCTGCGGGGGCGGCGACAGCATGACGTCGGGCGACAGGGCACCACTCCGGGAGGCAGTCTGGTACGCCTGGTCCAGCCGCGCGACGCCGGCATCGAGCAGCGCATTCAGCCCGTTGCCGTCGGGCGCGCGCAGCGTGAAGCGCGCCAGCGGCTCGCGATCCGGCCCGTGGAACGCGGTGAAGACGCCGATGATCGGCCCGCCGGGATATTGGCGGTACAGCCGCACTTCCGGTATCACCACGTCGCTGGCGCCATATTGGTCGAGTACGGTGCGCCACCAGCCACGCCCGCGCCGTCCGGTCTGGCCGACGTTCAGCAGCAACGGGTCCGATCCCGTCCCGACCGGCCGGACATAATCGATCGCGCTGTTGCCGGTGCGATAGCGGGCCCACGCCTGTTGCCAGGGCGTCGTCCGTTCGAACACCTGCCCCGATCCGCCCGACCACATGACCGGAATGACCAGGGTCGGCGGCGAACGCGTAAAGGTCGTCGCGACGCCCAGGATCTGTCCGGCGCGGGCACGGTCGAACAGCACGCCCAGCCGCGCGATATAGCGGCCGGGGCCGATCTGTTCGTTCTCGACGACGATGCCGGTGACGATCGAATCGAGCGCTCCATCGGCCAGGCTGCCGTTCGCGCCGGTCAGCCGCTGGCTGAGCGTGGTCCACGCCTTGCGCTGCGCGATCCGCCACCCGGCCAGCCGTGCGGCCTCCGCGGTCTTGCCGCTGGTGTCGACGGTGACTCCGCCGACCTCGAAATCGCCGGAGCTGTCGATCGGCGCGGCACCGCGATCCTCGCCCTCGATCTGCGCGGAGACATAGCCGGCACCGGCGAGCAGGGCTGCCGCCAGTCCGAATTCCAGGACGCGGGGGATGCGGCGGTTGACCATTTGAGCGCCCTTTTGGCGAAGCGGGCGTGGAAATCCAAGCGGCTTGTCGTTACGGGACCATCCAAATCCCCGTTCAGGGCGAGCGGATGCAGGGGTAAGGTCGTGACCGAAAGCTACACCTACGAACAGGCCGGCGTCTCGATCGCCGCGGGCAATGCGCTGGTCCGCGCCATCGCGCCGCTTGCGAAATCCACCCGCCGTCCCGGCGCAGATGCGGCGCTCGGCGGTTTCGGCGGCGTGTTCGACCCCAGGGCGGCCGGGTTCAAGGACCCGCTGCTGGTCGCCGCCAACGACGGCGTCGGCACCAAGCTGAAACTCGCGATCGAGCATGACGCGCACGACGGCGTCGGCATCGACCTGGTCGCGATGTGCGTCAACGACCTGATCGTCCAGGGCGCCGAGCCGCTGTTCTTCCTCGACTATTACGCCAGCGGAAAGCTCGACAACACGGTCGCGACCCGCGTCATCGCCGGCATCGCGGAGGGGTGCCGCCAGGCCGGCTGCGCGCTGATCGGCGGGGAGACCGCCGAAATGCCGGGGATGTATGCGGACGGCGACTATGACCTCGCCGGTTTCTGCGTCGGTGCGGTCGAGCGTGACGAATTGCTGACCGGCGACAGCGTGGCGACAGGCGACGTGATCCTCGGCCTCGCCTCCTCGGGCGTCCACTCGAACGGCTTCAGCCTCGTTCGCCGGCTGGCTGCCGACAAGGGCTGGAAGCTCGATCGCCCCGCGACCTTCGACCACGAGGTCCGCATGATCGACGCGCTGATGGCACCGACCCGCATCTACGTGAAGCCGCTGCTTCCCGAACTGCGCAGCCATCGCATCCATGGGCTGGCGCACATCACCGGTGGCGGCTTGCTGGAGAACATCCCGCGTGTCCTGCCCGAGGGGCTCCACGCGCACGTCGATGCCGACGCCTGGCCGCAACCGCGACTGATGGCCTTCCTCCAGGCGCAAGGGTCGATCGAGCCCGAGGAAATGGCGCGGACCTTCAACTGCGGGATCGGCATGGCGGTGATCGTCGCCGCAGCCGATGCCGACACGGTGGCAGCGAACCTGACCGCGGCGGGGGAAACCGTCGTCCGCATCGGCGACGTGCGGGCGGGCGAGCGCGGGTGCACCGTCACGGGCTCGACGGAAACCTGGAGCGCCCGCAGCGCCTGGTCCGCGACCCACGCCGCCTAAAGGACCGGGCTGGTAATGTTGGACATATCCTGTCAGCCCGCTCCCATGATGCTGCCCATCGCTCCCAACATGCGAAATTTTATACAGGCTTTCTACGCGCACATGGGTAAGGTTCGCGAAGTTTGCCGCCCATGACGGCCCGGGTCGGTATCCTGATCTCGGGCCGTGGTTCGAACATGCAGGCGCTCGTCCGCGCGGGCGGCGACGCATACCGGGTCGTCCTCGTGGCCAGCGACAAGCCCGATGCCGCGGGCCTCGCCTGGGCCGCGGAACAGGGCATCGCGACCCTCGCCCACTCCGGCAAACGCGGGGAGCGCGAAGCGGCGTTCGACGCGGCCTTGCGCGGCGCCGGGGTCGAGGTGATCGCGCTTGCCGGCTATATGCGTCTGTTGTCCGACGACTTCGTTGCGCGCTGGGCAGGGCGGATCGTCAACATCCACCCGTCGCTGCTACCGCTCTACAAAGGTCTGGACACCCACGCCCGTGCGATCGCGGCCGGTGACGCGGAGGCGGGCTGTTCGGTCCATGTCGTGACGGCGGAGCTCGACGCCGGCGACGTGCTCGGCCAGGCGCGGGTCCCGATCCTGCCCGGCGATACGCCCGACAGTCTGGCGGAACGCGTGCTGGGGGTCGAGCATTCGCTCTATCCCAAGACACTCGCGGAGTTCGTGAAGCGATGAGCCCGGATCAGGACGGCGACCTCGAAAAGCTGCGCGCGATCACGCTGGCCCTGCCCGGTGCGGAGGAGCGCCTGTCGCACGGTGCGCCCGGCTTCCTTGTCGAAGGCGGCAAGTTCTTCGCGTACTTTTGGCACGATCATCACGGCGACGGCGAAACCGTCGTGCTGGTGAAGACCACCGGCGCCGACGAGATGGACGCGCTGATCGACGCCGATCCTGCGCTCTATTTCAAGCCGGCCTATCTCGCTTCCTCGGGCTGGATCGCGATCCGGACCGATGCTCCCGGCACCGACTGGGATCACATCGGCGACCGGGTCGCGCAGAGCTGGGAAATGGTCGCCCCGCGCCGCTTTCTCGAAGCCGGCGGGCGATGAGCGACGACACGCCGGCCGAAAAGGCGGAGGCCCGTGCGATCCGCCGTCGCTGGATCTCGATCGGTGAAGCCGTGGCGGTCGCGGGCGTCGTCATCGCAGGGCTGACGTTCTGGAGCGGCTGGCAGGATCGGCAGGATGCCGCCGCGGACAAGGCGGCGACGCGCGCCGAACAGACCGCCCAGCGCCAGCGGGTACCGCTGACGACCGCAGCGGTCGATGCGAGCGGCGTCGAGCTTCGGGCGCCCGCAGACTGCTCGCTGGAATCGACCGAAATCCGCTTCCCCAGCGCGATCGGCGTGGATGCGCAGACGACCGTTGCGACCCACCGGATCGAAACGGCCTGGCTGGAAAAGCCGATGTTGAAGCTGACGGACGGCGGTTCCGATCGACGCGATGGGCGCATCCCCGTCCTGATCACCGCGACCTGCGCGGCGGATGCGGGCGAGCGCTCGGAAACGGCGATATACGATCTGTTGTGGCAAACCGAAGCCGGCGGCCTGATCGGCGGCCGGTCGTTTGTCTTGCGCGGACTTGTCCGGCGGCAATCGGGCGGCGACCAGCGCCGCCTCGATGCCGTGTGGATGGGGGTTTGAGCCCCCCTTCCCATGTCATTCAGCCGATGATTTCTTCCGGCTTGAAGAAATAGGCGATCTCGATTTCGGCATTCTCGTCCGAATCCGACCCGTGGACCGAATTCGCCTCGATCGACTCGGCCAGTTCTTTGCGGATCGTGCCGGGCTCGGCGTTTTCGGGGTTGGTCGCGCCCATGATGTCGCGGTTGCGCTGCATGGCGTTCTCGCCTTCCAGCACCTGGACGACGACCGGGCCGGAGATCATGAAGCTGACCAGGTCGTTGAAGAACGGGCGTTCCTTGTGGACCGCATAGAAGCCCTCGGCCTGCTCCTTGGTCATCTGGATGCGCTTCGACGCCACGACACGCAGGCCGCCGTCTTCCAGCATCTTGGTGACCGCACCGGTCAGATTGCGGCGGGTGGCATCGGGCTTGATGATCGAAAAAGTACGGTTCGCGGCCATGATGGTCACGGGCTCCTGTCTTTATGAGGTGCGTGGAATTGCGGCGCTGCCCTAGTCGGGGCACGCCCGCTTGGCAACCGTCAGGCCGCCTGCGTCCATCTGCCGCCGTCGTCCTGCTTCCAGTAGCGCCGCTCGACGCCCTCGCGATCGGCCAGCCCCTTCCACGCGACCCGCGCCGCACCGACGCTGTCGTCGTCGAAGAAATGAAAGGCGCGATCGAAGGTCAGGGCTTCGTCGCGCCAGACGCCATCGACGAGCGCGACGTTGCGCGCGCCGTTGGCGGCGACGGCATCGCCCGCAATCAACACCGGCTGGTCCGCATCGCGCTCGCCCCCGGCCTGTGCATGGGGCAGAAAGCTGTCGGGCGCGTAGGTCCACAATAGCCGATCGAGGGACATGCGCTGACGCTCGTCCCCCGCGACGATCACCAGCCGCCCGTCGCCGCCGACCATCCGCTCGGCGATCCGCGGCAACACCCGTTCGAGCGGGCTGGCGAGCAGATGGTAGAAGTCGACCTGCACGAACCGGGCGTCAGCGCTCGAAAGCGTCGCGGATGAAGCGGTCGAGCAACCGGACGCCGTAGCCGGTCGCGCCCTTGGCGTAGTTGGTGCCGTCCTTGTCCGACCAGACCATGCCCGCAATGTCGAGGTGCGCCCATTTGACCCCATCGTCGACGAAGCGCTTCAGGAACTGCGCGGCCGTGATCGATCCGGCGCCACGGGGGCCGACGTTCTTCATGTCGGCGATCGGACTGTCGATCAGCTTGTCGTAGGCATCGGCCAGCGGGAAGCGCCACAGCTTGTCGCCCGACGCCAGGCTGGCGGACAGCAGTTGCCCGGCCAGATCCTCGTCGTTGGCGAACAAGCCGCCATATTCATTGCCCAGGCTGACGATCATCGCGCCGGTCAGCGTGGCCAGATCGACGATGGTCGCCGGCTTGTGCGCCTGCTGGACCCAGGTGATCGCGTCGCACAGCACTAAGCGCCCTTCCGCATCGGTGTTGATGACCTCGATCGTCTGGCCCGACATCGACGTCACGACGTCACCGGGGCGCTGGGCATTGCCGTCGGGCATGTTCTCGACCAGCCCCATGACGCCGATGACGTTCGCCTTCGCCTTGCGGGTGGCGAGCGCCTTCATTGCACCCGCGACGGCGCCGGCGCCGCCCATGTCCCACTTCATGTCCTCCATGCCGCCGGCCGGCTTGATCGAGATGCCGCCGGTATCGAACGTCACGCCCTTCCCGACCAGCGCCACGGTCGGCGCGCCCTCGCCACCGCCGGTCCATTTGAGCACCAGCAACCGCGCCTCGCGCCGCGACCCCTGGCTGACGCCGAGCAGTGCGCCCATGCCGTGGTCGCGCATCTGCGCTTCGTCGAGAACGTCGATCTCCAGCCCCAGACCGTCGACCGCCTGCGTCACGCGCTCGACGAAGCTCTCGGGATACAGGATATTGGCGGGCTCGGCGACCAGCGTGCGGGTCAGTTCCATGCCCTGCGTCACTGCATCGACCGCGGCGAAGCTGGTGTCGGTGTCGCCCGGCGCGCCGACGATCGTCAGCGACGTAAGGCTCGGCTTCTGTTTGGCGGTCAGCTTTGTGCGGTATACGTCATGCCGCCAGCCGCGCTGCGTGGCGGTCGCCGCGAGGCCGGCGATGGCCTGCGCGGTCGGCGGCGTGTCGAGGCTCGACAGATCGATCGCGACCGTTGTCGTGCCGCCGACAAGATAGCGCGCGATCAACGCTCCGCCCGCCTTGTCCCAGTCGCGATCGGCCCCGGCGCCGATGCCCAGCAGGGCGACGCGCCGCACGCCGTTTTCGCCAGTGACGACATATTCCGCGATCGCACCGGCATCGCCATCGAACTTCGTCGCTGCCGCGCCGCCCAGGACCAGCGCACGCCCGGCGTCGTCCAGGCTGGTCAGCCGCGCTCGGCCCACGCCGTCCTTTTCGACCGGCAGGACGACGACGTCGGCATCGTCGGGAGCGGAGGCGGCAAAGGTCACGTGCATTCGAAAGTGTCCGGGATATTGTGATCGATACCGTGCTATCTAGGCACGGCCGGCATGTTTCGCAAAGCATCGCAGGGCGATTGCGGGCGACGCCAAGCGATGCGATAGGGCGCGAGACTGGGCCGAGGGCGGCCGTGTGGAGACTGGAATTTCGTGAAGCGTCCCGCCCTGCTCTCGACCGGTGCCCTGGCGTTCGCACTATCTGCGTTCCCGGCCGGTGCGCAGGACTTGCAGGACCGCGTCGTATCAGCGCCGCCGCCGTCCGAAACAGCGCTCCCCGCATCCGACGACCAGGTCCAGTTCAGTGCCGACACGCTGGAATACCAGTTCGAGGACGACGTCGTCACGGCGAAGGGCGATGTGCGGATGTTTCGCCAGGCCGACCGGCTGCGGGCCGACACCGTCACGTGGAACCGCAAGACCGGCCAGGTCATCGCGAACGGCAACATCGCCGTCACCAATCCCGGCGGCGACGTGGCCTATGGCGACCGTATCGAACTGACCGATTCGCTGAAGGACGGCGTGATCGAGAACATGCTGGTCGTCCTGGAACAGGGCGGTCGCATCGCGGCCCGGCGCGGCAGCCGCGAGGACGGGGGCGTGATCGTGGTCGAAGATGCCGCCTACACGCCCTGTTCGGTCACCAACAGCGCCGGCTGCCCCCAGGAACCGGTCTGGAAGATCACCGCGGTCCGCGTGGTCTACGATCCGGATGCCGGGCGTATCAAATACAAGGGCGCGCGACTGTCGCTGTTCGGCCTCCCGACCATCCCACTGCCGACATTCTCGCATCCGATCGGTGGTCGCCCGGCAAGCGGGCTGTTGCTGCCCGACATCCGCCTGGGCCGCGTCAACGGATTGGAGATCGGCCTCCCCTATCTCTTCAAGATCGACCAAAGCCGTGACCTGATCGTCACGCCGCGGATATTCACCGCCACCGTGCCGATGCTGTCGGCCGAGTATCGCGAGTTGAACAGCCTGGGTGCGTTCCGCATCGCCGGCTGGGCTACGTCGAGCCGGCGGAGTGACGATCCCGGCATTTCCGGTGTCACGGGAACGTCCGAATATGCGTTCCGCGGCTATCTCGACAGTTCGGGCCGATTGCAGCTGAGCCCGAACTGGAGCGTCAGCGAATCGATCCGCCTGGTCACGGACAAGACCTTCCTGCGCCGCTACGACATCTCGCGTGACGATCGCCTGCGCTCGACCGTGCGAGTCGAGCGTATCGACCCCGATAGCTACTTCTCAATCGCCGGATGGTCGACGCAGACGATGCGGCTGACCGAGAACCAGAGCCTGCAGCCGATCGCGCTGCCCGAGATCGACTATCGCCGACGCATCGGCGGGCTGTTCGGTGGACAGGCGCTGCTGCAACTCAATACGCTGGCGCTGACCCGGCCCGAGGGCCAGGATACGCAGCGTGCGTTCGCCTCGCTGCGCTGGGATCTGCGGCGTCTGACGCGATGGGGCCAGGAAGTTACGTTCACCGCGTTCGCCAGGGGTGACCTGTACAACACCCGCGACGTGCTGGCGACGACGGTTGCCAGCTACCGCGGCGAGGAAGGCTTCTCGACCCGCGCGATCGGTGCACTCGCCGTCGATGTGCGATGGCCGCTGATCGGGAATTTCCTGGGCGGAACGCAACGGCTCACGCCCCGCGCGCAGATCGTCGCCAGCCCGAAGATCGCGAACCTGTCGATCCCGAACGAGGATGCGCGGGCGGTCGAACTGGAGGATTCGAACCTCTTCGCGCTCAACCGCTTCCCCGGCTACGACCGATTCGAGGATACCGCCCGGATCACCTATGGCGCCGACTACGCGCTCGACCTGCCGGGCCTGTCGGTGGAAGCGAACATCGGCCAGAGCTATCGCCTGTCGCAGCGCCCCTCGATCCTGCCCGATGGCACCGGGCTGTCGGATCGCTTCTCCGACTATATCGGCCGCACGACCGTTCGTTTCCGCGATTTCGTGTCGCTGATCCATCGTTACCGGGTCGACAAGGACGGATTCGCGGTCCGACGCAACGAGGTCGATGCGACGATCGGCACCCGCTCTACCTACGCCTTGCTCGGATACCTTCGCCTCAACCGCAATATCGACGCGTCGCTGGAGGATCTGCAAGATCGCGAGGAGGCGCGTGTCGGCGGTCGCGTGCAGGTGGCGCGCTTCTGGTCGGTGTTCGGATCAGCGACGATGGACCTGACCGATCGCGCCGAGGACCCGTTGTCGCAGTCGGATGGCTTCGACCCCGTGCGGCACCGGCTGGGCGTGACGTACGAAGACGATTGCCTCAGGCTTGGCGTTACGTGGCGGCGCGACTATCAGGATCGCGGCGATGCGCGGCGAGGCAACAGTTACCTCCTGACGTTGTCGTTCAAGAATTTGGGACGCTGATTCTCGCGTAAGCCACGGTTCAGCCGGAATTGGTGTATAGCGAGCCTTCTACATTCGCGCCTGTGGGTGCATGACGGGATAGCAGAAACGACGTGATGAAGGTTTCTCACCTGGCGCGGCTCCGCCGCCCGGCCGCGCAGATCGCGGTACTGATGACGACGGTCGCAGCCGGCACGCTGGCAGCGCAGACGGTTCCGGATGCTCAGGTCCCCTCGACCGGGCTGAACCTGCCGCAGAACCTGCAGATATTCGGCAAGGCAGATCCCAACGTCCGCAAGCCGACGGCGATCGTCAACGGCGCGGTGCTGACCGGCACCGATGTCGATCAGCGCATGGCGATGACGATCGGCCTGAGCGAGATCCAGAATGGCCGCAAGGTCAATCTGCCCGCCGATCAGGTCGATCAGGTCAAGCTGCAGATGCTGCGCGAACTGGTCGACGATACGCTGAAGGTGCAGGAGGCCAAGGCCAACGACATCACCATTCCGCAGGCGCAGATCGAGACGAGCTACGCCCGCGTGGCGCGCAATTTCAACAAGTCGCCGGACGAGCTGACGAAGCTGCTGCGCGGCATGGGATCGTCCGACCGCGCGCTGAAGCGCCAGCTGGAGGGTGATCTCGCCTGGAACCGTCTGCTCAGCAAGAAGGTAACGCCGCAGGTCAACGTCAGCGAGGACGAAGCCAAGGCGATCCTCGCCCGTCTGGAAGCGTCGAAGGGCACCGAGGAATACCACCTCTCCGAAATCTTCCTGCGCGTGGATGCGTCGCGTCCGGCAGAGGAAGTGGTCGAAGCGAGCCGCAAGATGATCGAGCAGATGCGTGGTGGCTCACCGTTCGAATATTTCGCACGCAATTTTTCCGACGCCTCGACCAAGGCGGTCGGCGGCGATCTGGACTGGGTGCGCCTCGACGTGTTGCCCAAGGAATTGCAGACGGCGGCCACCGGCCTGCAGGTCGGTCAGATCGCCGGACCGATCGAGGTGCCGGGCGGCTATTCGATCCTGTACCTCGTCGACAAGCGTCAGGTGCTGACCGTCGATCCGCGTGACGCCAAGCTGTCGCTGCGCCAGCTTACCGTGAAATTCCCTGCCGGCATTAGCGAGGCGCAAGCCAATCAGCGCGGGTCGGTTGTGGCGTCCGCAGTGAAGCGGATCAACGGCTGCGGCAGCGTCGCCAAGATCGCCGACGAGATCGGTGCCGAGGTCGTCGACAATGATTCGATCAGCGCGCGCGAGCTGCCGCCCGCGCTCCAGGAGGTCATCCTGAAGATGCAGATCGGCCAGTCGACGCCGATCTTCGGCGATCCCAAGGAAGGCGTGCGCGCCTTCGTACTGTGCGGTCGCGACGATCCCAAGGCCGCGAACTTGCCGACGACCGAGCAGATCCAGGCGCGTCTGGAGGACCAGCGCGTCAATCTGCGGGCGCAGCGCATGTTGCGCGACCTTCGCCGCGACGCGGTCGTCGAGTATCGCTGAGGTGGTGGCGGGCGTTCGCCCCGCGCCGATCGCCGTATCGATGGGCGACCCGGCCGGCATCGGTCCGGAGACGATCGCCAATGCATGGGACGCGCGGGACAGCCATGTCCTGCCCGCCTTCTTCGCGATTGGCGACGTGCGCGCGATCAGTGCCGTCTGGTCGGGACCGGTTGCTCGTATTGCTGCGCCGGGCGAGGCTGCTGCGGTCTTTGCCGACGCACTGCCGGTGCTGTCGGTATCCGACGCAGGCGAGATCACGCCGGGCGAGCCCGATGTCGATGGCGCGCGCTGTGCGATCGAATCGCTGGAAGTCGCGGTCGGGGTGACGCGATCGGGCGCTGCGTCGGCGCTGGTGACGGGGCCGGTGTCGAAAGCGGAGCTCTACCGCATCGGCTTTACCCATCCCGGCCAGACCGAATTCGTCGCCGAACGCTGCGGCATCGCGCGTGAGAATGCGGTCATGATGCTCGCCGGCCCGACGCTGCGGGTGGTGCCGATCACGACGCATGTCGCGTTGGCCGAGGTGCCCGGCCTCATCACGATCGAGCTGGTGCTGGCCAAGGCGCGCGCCACGGTCCGCGGCCTGCAGCGCAATTTCGGGATCGAGCGGCCGCGGCTCGCCTTCGCCGGGCTCAATCCACACGCCGGCGAATCGGGCGCGATCGGACGCGAGGAGATCGACGTGCTCGAACCCGCCATCGCGCAGCTGGTCGAAGAGGGCATCGACGCGGTCGGGCCGATCGCCGCCGACAGCATGTTCCACGCCCGCGCCCGCGCGCGATACGACGCGGCGATGTGCCTCTATCACGACCAGGCGCTGATCCCGCTGAAGGCGCTGCATTTCGACGAGGGCGTCAACATGACGCTCGGCCTGCCGATCGTCCGCACCTCGCCGGACCACGGCACCGCCTTCGGCATCGCAGGCAAGGGGCTTGCCGAAGCCGGAGCGACGATCGCGGCGATCCGACTGGCCGGCGAGGCCGCGGCCCGCCGCCTCGAATCGTGACGACACCTGCCCTGCCCCCGCTGCGCGACGTCGTCGCGCGCCACGGCCTTGCTGCGTCGAAGGCGCTGGGACAGAACTTCCTGTTCGACGGCCAGCTGCTCGCGCGGATCGCCGCCGTTCCCGGCGACCTGACCGATGCCGAGGTGCTGGAGATCGGTCCGGGCCCGGGCGGCCTGACCCGCGCGCTGCTGGCAGCCGGCGCCCGCGTGACCGCGATCGAGCGCGACCGACGCTGCATCCCGGCACTCGCCGAACTGGAGGCGGCCTATCCCGGCAAGCTGGCAGTCGTCGAGGGCGACGCCATGGCGATCGATCACCGCAGCCTGTTTACCAGCCGGCCGCATATTGTCGCCAACCTGCCCTATAACATCGGTACGCCGCTGTTGGTCGGCTGGCTGACGGCGGACTGGGAGCCGTGGTGGGCCAGCCTGACGCTGATGTTCCAGAAGGAGGTCGCCGAGCGGATCGTGGCGCCGGTCGACAGCGATCATTACGGTCGGCTGGCGGTGCTGAGCAAGTGGCGATCGACCGCGCGGATCGCGATGCCGGTCCACCGATCGGCCTTCACGCCGCCGCCGAAAGTCATGTCGGCGGTCGTCCATATCGTGCCAACGCGAGCACCCGATGGCGTCCGGACCGCTACGCTCGAGCGACTGACGGCGGCGGCGTTCGGTCAGCGCCGCAAGATGCTGCGGCAAAGCCTGAAGTCGGTGCCCGGTGCCCTCGAAGCACTGGAGCAGGTCGGGATCGATCCTGCCCGGCGCGCCGAGACGGTCAGCGTCGCCGAGTTCGTCGCCGTCGCGCGCCTGCTCGGTTAGTTCTTCGCCTCCGGCACCTTGGTCGCATCCTGCTTGGCGACCTGCGCCGTCGCCGACACGACCGGCGGGCCCTTCGCGATCACCGCCGACAACTGGGTGCTCTCCGCACATGGCTTCGCGGCGCAGAGCTTCTGGATCTTGGCGAGGTTCTCCTTCGCCTTTTCGACCGCGCCCTTCTGGACCATCGCCTCGCCCTGCCCCTTGAGCGCGGCGACGTCGTTGGGTTCGAGCAGCAGTGCCTCACGATACAGGCGGATCGCCTTACCGGGCAGGTTCTGCGCGCGAGCGATCTCGGCGAGCAACAGGAAGCCGGGGCGGTTGCGCGGATCGACGACTAGTGCGGTTTCGACCATGTCGGTCGCCCCGGCCAGGTTCCCGGCCGCCTTCAGCGCGCGACCTTTCTCGAGCAGCGCAGCAGAGCGCGGGTCGATCTGGTCGTCGCGGCGCTGGCCGTGGAGCGAGGTGGACAGCGACACGAGGGTCAGGCCCACCGCCGCCGCGACCGAAAGATACCGCATCACTCTCTCCCACCCGATCATCGCGGGCAAAACTATCACGCAGCCCTGAGGCGTGCGACAAAAAAGCCGTCGGTCCCGTCGCTGGCCGGCGTCAGCCGCGCGCCCGCACCGTGCGGCGTGCCGACCTCCGGCGCCTCCGCCACCCAGCCCGGATGGCGGGCAAGGAACGCGTCGACCTGTGCGCGACCTTCGGCGTCGAGCAGTGAACAGACGATGTATGTGATCGATCCGCTGGGCTGCACCAGCGTCGCGCCGAGATCGAGCAACCGCGCCTGCGTCGCGACCAGCCTTTCAAGCCGCGGCGATGTCAGCCGCCAGCGCGCTTCGGGATTACGCCGCCACGTGCCGGTCCCCGAACACGGCGCGTCGATCAGCACGACGTCGGCGGCGGCCTGCAAATTCGCCAGCGCCTGCGCTTCCTGGCCGGGATCGAGCAGTCGCGTTTCGACGATCGTGATGCCCGCCCGATCGGCACGTGGCTGGAGCCGCTGGAGCCGCGCGCGGTCGGTGTCGGTCGCGACGATGCGTCCGTCATTCGCCATCAGCGCGGCAAGGGCCAGCGTCTTGCCGCCTGCCCCGGCGCACAGGTCGATGACGGTCATGCCCGGCTTTGCGTGCGCGGCGGTGGCGACGATCTGACTGCCTCCGTCCTGCACTTCGATTAGCCCGCCGGTAAAGGCGTCGGACCGCTCGACGGCGGTGTCGGCCGGCAGGCGCAGGCCGCTGTCGGTCCCGGCGATAGGCTCCGCCCCTTCGAACAGCGCAACCGCATCGTCGCGCGAGCCCATCAACGCGTTCACGCGAATATCGAGCGGCGCGCGGTCGAGCAGCGCGGCCAGTTGCAAGCGGTCGAGCCCCGACCGCTTCAGCGCATCGACCAGCCATGCCGGAGCGACGCCGGCGAGAGCGGCGGGCTCCTTCGCGTCGATCGGTGCCGGGCCATGCGCGCTGCCGTCAAAGGTTTCGGCGAGCTCCGGAAGGTCCCTAACGAGAGCGATCATCGCGGCCCGGCCGCTGACGGGACGCTCGCCGACGCTGCGGATGGCGTCGTAGACGAGCGCGCGGACCGCGCGGCGGTCCTTGGACCCGGCGTAGCGGCGCTGCGCGAAATAGCGGGCGATCAATGTATCGGCCGCGGGACCGCCGTCACGCGCGGCGACGATGATCGCGTCGAGCAGCTCGATCGCGGCCTGGGTGCGGGCGGCGGGGGTCACGCTGCGACACTCCGAACTTCACGAAGCTCACCCATATGCGCATTTTTCGCGGGGCGAGAGATTTGGAGAATTTCGGCCGTGGCGGCGTGCAGATTGGTCATGCCTCCGCGTGGAGCAAATCGTTTCCAACTTGGCCAGCGGTTTGTTTGGTACGGCTGCCATGATCGCCGGACCTCCGCCTGCGACAACGCGTGCTCGCGCCTTTGCAGGGGCAGCGTGATGCCTCACCCCCGCGTCGGGTAGTTCGGGGCCTCCCGCGTGATCGTCACGTCGTGGACGTGGCTTTCGCGCAGGCCTGCGCCGGTGATGCGGACGAACTGCGCGCGCTGCTGAAGGTCCGGAATGGTCGCAGAGCCGGTGTAGCCCATCGCCGCCTTGATGCCGCCGACCAGCTGGTGGATGACTTCGCGCGCCGATCCCTTGAAGGCGACCTGGCCTTCGATCCCCTCAGGCACCAGCTTCAGCTGATCCTTGATATCGCCCTGGAAATAGCGGTCGGCCGAGCCGCGGCCCATGGCGCCGACACTTCCCATGCCGCGGTAGGACTTATACGCACGGCCTTGATACAGAAAGGTTTCGCCCGGCGCCTCCTCGGTTCCGGCGAGCAGCGAGCCGACCATGCAGGTCGCGGCCCCCGCCGCCAGTGCCTTGGCGAGGTCGCCCGAGGTGCGCAGGCCGCCATCGGCGATGACCGGCACGCCCGACTTTGCGGCTTCCTCCGCAGCGTTCATGACCGCGGTCAGCTGCGGCACGCCGACGCCGGCGACGATCCGCGTCGTGCAGATCGATCCCGGACCAATCCCGACCTTCACCCCGTCCGCGCCCGCATCGATCAGCGCACGGGTGGCTTCCGCGGTCGCGACGTTCCCGGCGATCACCTGGACACGATTGGAGCGTGCCTTCACCCGCTCGACCGCGCGGGCCACATCCTTGTTGTGACCGTGCGCCGTGTCGATGACGACGACATCGCAATCGGCGTCGATCAGCGCTTCGGTACGCTCATACCCCTTGTCGCCGACCGTGGTCGCGGCAGCGACGCAGAGGCGCCCGGCGGCATCCTTGGTCGCGTTGGGATAGGTCACCGCCTTTTCGATGTCCTTGACCGTTACGAGGCCGACGCAACGATAGGCGTCGTCGACCACCAGCAGCTTTTCGATGCGGCGCTGGTGGAGCTGGCGCCGCGCCTCCTCCTGGCTGACGCCGACCGATACGGTCGCCAGATTTTCGTGCGTCATCAGTTCGGCGACGGGCTGATTCGGATTCTCGGCAAAGCGCACGTCGCGGTTCGTCAGGATACCGACCAGCTTGCCCGACGTTTCGGTGACCGGAATACCGCTGATCCGGTGGCGCGTCATCAGCGCCTGCGCATCCGCCAGCGTCGCCTCGGGACGGATCGTGATCGGGTTGACGACCATGCCGCTTTCGAAGCGCTTCACGGCGGTCACGGCGGCGACCTGCTGTTCGACCGTCAGGTTGCGGTGGAGCACGCCGATGCCGCCCAATTGCGCCATCATGATCGCCATCGCCTCTTCGGTGACGGTGTCCATCGCCGACGACAACACGGGGATGTTGAGCGCCAGCTCGCGCGTCACCCGCGTGCGCGTGTCCGCCATCGACGGCAGTACTTCGCTCTCGGCCGGCACCAGCAGCACGTCGTCGAAGGTCAGGCCGTAGGGGATGTCGATCATGGGTGCGCCAATCTGGGTCGAGTCGAGAATTGGCGGGCCATGTAAACAAGCAGGGTGACGGGCGCTAGTCCCCTGCGCGCGCCAACAAAGCTCGCGCCTGGTCGATGTGCATCCCCTCGATCATCCGGTCGCGGAAGCGTTCGGCGCCGCCGGTGAAGGCGGCGATCAGGGCACGGGCGTCCTCGATCTCGTCCGATGTCGGGCCGAAAGCGGCGTTGCAGGATTCGACCTGCGACGGGTGGATCAGCGTCTTGCCGTCGAAGCCCAGGTCCCGCCCCATCCTCGCCTCAGCGGCAAAACCATCCGCGTCGGCCAGCCGATTGTACACACCGTCGAAGGCCCAGGCGTCGTGCGCGCGGGCAGCCAGCACGATGGCTTGCAGCGCGTGGCTCAGGCTGTCGCGCGGCGCGGTCGGCGGCAGGCGCAGCGTGGCTCGCAGATCGTTGGTGCCGGCGATCAGGCCGATCACGCCGGGCTGCGCGGCGATCGCTGCCGCGGCCAATACGCCGCGCGGGGTTTCGATCATCGCGAGCAGCGGCTTGCCGCTGGCGCTGGCGACCGTGGCGGCGGCGTCGGGATGTTCGACTTTCGGCAGGACGACGATGTCGGCCGCAGACCCGGCCACGGCAGCCACATCCGCCGCGTGTTCAGGATGATCGATCGCGTTGACCCGGATCGCGGCGAGCGTGCCCGCGAAGCCCTCCCCGACCGCGACGACGGCAGCTTCGCGCGCCGCCACCTTGGCGTCATCGGCGACCGCATCCTCCAGGTCGAGCAGCACTGCGTCCGTGGCCAGCGTTCGCGCCCTGGCGATCGCGCGCAGATTCGACGCCGGCAGGAACAGAAGCGAACGCGGCGCAAGGCGGGGTGTGGTCATGGGCAGCGCTTATGCTACCTCATGGGCTTCAACGGGAGTGGGAATCGCCGACATGGAACTGACCATCGCCGCCCTGGTCGCGCTGCTGATCGTCGTCTTTTACCTGTTCGCGTCGATCAAGATCGTGCGGCAGGGGTATCAGTACACGATCGAGCATTTCGGCCGCTACACAACCACGGCCTCGCCGGGGTTCAATTTCTACCCCGCCTTCTTCTACCGCGTCGGGCGCCGCGTGAACATGATGGAGCAGGTGATCGATATCCCTGGGCAGGAGATCATCACCAAGGACAATGCGATCGTCTCGACCGACGGCGTCGTGTTCTTCCAGGTGCTCGACGCGCCCAAGGCCGCGTACGAAGTGTCCGACCTTTACGTCGCACTGCTTCAGCTGACGACGACCAACCTGCGCACCGTGATGGGCAGCATGGACCTGGACGAGACGCTGTCGAAGCGCGACGAGATCAACGCGCGGCTGTTGTCGGTGGTCGATCATGCGACGGTGCCGTGGGGCGTGAAGATCACGCGCGTCGAGATCAAGGACATCCGCCCGCCCGCCGACATCGTCAGCGCGATGGGCCGGCAGATGAAGGCAGAGCGCGAGAAGCGCGCGAACATCCTGGAGGCCGAGGGCAGCAGAGCGTCCGAAATCCTGCGCGCCGAGGGGCAGAAGCAGGCGCGCATCCTGGAGGCCGAGGGGCGCCGCGAATCGGCCTATCGCGACGCGGAGGCGCGCGAGCGGGCGGCGGAGGCCGAGGCGAAGGCGACCCAGGTCGTGTCGGAAGCGATCGAGAACGGCGGCACCCAGTCGCTCAATTACTTCATCGCGCAGAAATATGTCGAGGCGGTGGGCAAGTTCGCAACCAGCCCGAACGCGAAGACTATCCTGTTCCCGGTCGAGGCGACGCAGCTGATCGGCACGCTGGGCGGGATCGGCGAGCTGGCGAAGGCCGCGCTGGGTGAGAATGTCGCGGCGCAAGCGAAGCGTGAGTCTACACCGTCCGTGCCGCGGGTTTCGGGGCCGCAGGAATGAGCGTCACGCCCGGCCTGGTCTGGCTGGTCGCGGCGCTGCTGCTGGGCGGTGCGGAGTTGATCGTGCCGGGCGTGTTCCTGGTCTTCCTCGCCTTTGCCGCGGCGGTCGTCGGGGTGTTCCTGCTGCTGTTCCCCGACCTGCCGCTATGGGGTCAGTTGCTGGGCTTTACCGCCTGGTCGGTGATCGCGGTTCTGGTGGGCAAGCGCTGGTATACCGACAACCGTCCCGACAGCAGCGACCCGTTGCTGAACGACCGCGTCGCGCGGCTGCTGGGCGAAGTGGTGACGGTCACCCAGGCGATCGACGGCGGGCGCGGGCGGGTGCGGGTCGGTGACGGCGAATGGATCGCCAGCGGACCGGACGTCCCCGTCGGTGCGCGCGTGCGCGTCACCGGCGTGCGCGACACTGCGTTGATCGTCGAAGCTCTTTCCTTGCCGGAGACCCGTTGATGACCCTGTCCCGCCGCGACATGCTGGCCGCGAGTGCCGGATCGACCTTGCTGGCGGCCCTGCCCGCGACCGCCAGGACGCCGGTGACGACGATCGACACGCTCGCCGACGAATGGCTGCGGCTGTCGCCCGACACCGCCACGTCGCTCGGCATCGATACCGGCCCGCGGGCTGCCCTGCGCGGGCAATTGTCCGATCCCGGCCCCGCCGGCGTCGCGCGCGTCCATGCCTGGGTCGGCGGGGCGATCCCGCGATTGCAGGCGGTCGTCGATGGCAGCGGCGCCGCGCAGGACAAGCGGACGGCCGAGGTCGCGCTGGCGGCCTACCGCACGTCGGCGGACGGCTTCGCCTTTCCCTATGGCGACGTGTCGATCGCGGGGTGGCGCAACGGCCCCTATGTCGTCGCGCAGAACATGGGCAGCTATCTCGACACGCCCAAATTCCTCGATGGCGATCATCCGGTGAAGACGCGTGGCGATGCGGAGGCCTATCTGGCGCGGCTCGCCGCCTGGTCGAAGCAACTGGACGGCGAGACGGCGCGGCTGAAGGCCGACCGTGCGCGCGGCGTGATCGCGCCCGACTTCATCCTCGACAAGACATTGGGTGCGATGACGCTGACGCGCGGGGAAGCGCCGGCGCAGATGCTGGTCGTGACATCGCTGGCGAAGAAGACCGCCGGCATCCCCGGTGACTGGACGGCGCAGGCGACGCGGATCGTCGAGCGAGGCGTCATGCCGGCGCTCGCGCGGCAGATCGCCGAGCTCAAGGCGCACCGGCCGCTCGCCATGCCAGACGCCGGTGCTTGGAAACTGCCGCAGGGCGATGCCTATTACGCCTGGGCGCTGCGTGCCGCGACGACCACCCGGATGACCCCGGACCAGGTCCATGCCGAAGGCTTGCGCCAGCATGCCGACTATCACCGCCAGATGGATGTCATCCTGCGATCGATGAGCCTCACGCAGGGCTCGGTCGGCGCGCGGATGCGGGCGCTGAACAAGGACCCGCGCTTCACCTTCGCGAGCGGGGACGAAGGCCGCGCGCAGATACTGAAGTTCATCGAGGGCCGCATCGCCGACATCCGCCCGCGCCTACCCCGCGCGTTCCACGCGCTGGTGCGCGGCAATGTCGAGGTGCGCCGGATCGCGCCTACCGAGGAAATCGGCGCGCCGGGCGCCTATGGCGGGCCGGGGTCGATCGACGGGACGATCCCGGGGCGGTTCTGGATCAACCTGCGCGATCCGGCGCGGCATACGAAATACAATCTGCCGACGCTGACCTATCACGAGGCGATTCCCGGTCATGTCTGGCAGGGCGAATACAACCAGAAACTGCCGCTGCTCGGCACGCTGGTCGGTGGCGGGTTCAGCGCGTTTCAGGAGGGCTGGGCGCTTTATGCCGAGCAACTGGCAGGCGAACTCGGCGTGTATGCGGACGACGACGCCGGTCGGTTGGGCTACCTCGACTCCATGGCGTTCCGCGCGGCGCGGATGGTGGTCGATACCGGCATCCACGCGAAGCGCTGGACCCGCGACACGGCGCGCGAATGGTTCGCGGAGGCGACCGGCGATACGATCGAGGGCGTGACGAGCGAGATCGACCGCTACTGCGTCTGGCCGGGCCAGGCGTGCGGCTACAAGGTCGGGCATAGCGAGATCAATCGCCAGCGTGACAGGGCCAAGGCGGCGCTGGGCGCGCGGTTCGATTACCGGGCGTTCAACGACATGGTGGTCGGCGGTGGGTCGCGACCGCTGAGCATTGTCGCGAGCGATACCGACCGGATGATCGGGAAGGTCTGAAAAATCCTCCCCGCTCGCGGGGAGGGGGACCGCCGGCAGAGCCGGTGGTGGAGGGGGTTTTCCGCGTATACAGCCTTCGCGGCTCGCCCTCTCCACCAGCCTCCGGCTGGTCCCCCTCCCCGTGCCGGGGAGGATTGTCGTTACGCCGCGACCGCCTCGCGCGTGACCTTCGGAGCGGCCTGGCGGACGCCTTCGTCGACGTGGGCCTCGAACTGGGCGAAATTCTCGACGAACTGGCCGACCAGCTTGGCCGCCGTCGCGTCATAGTCCGCCGCATCCGGCCAGGTTTCGCGTGGGTTGAGGATCTTTGCATCCACGCCCGGCACCGACACCGGCACCTGGAATCCGAAATTCTCATCCTTACGGAATTCGGCGTCCTTCAGGCTGCCGTCGAGCGCGGCATCGAGCAGCGCGCGGGTGATCTTGATCGGCATGCGGCTGCCGATGCCGTATTTGCCGCCGGTCCAGCCGGTGTTGACCAGCCAGCAATCGACGCCGCCCTTAGCGATCCGCTCCTTCAGCAAATTGCCGTAGACGCTCGGGTGACGCGGCATGAACGGCGCGCCGAAGCAGGTCGAGAAGGTCGCATCGGGCTCGGTCACGCCGATCTCGGTGCCCGCGACGCGCGCGGTATAGCCCGACAGGAAGTGGTACATAGCCTGATCGGGCGTCAGCTTCGCGATCGGGGGCAGCACGCCATAAGCGTCGGCGGTCAGGAAGATGATGTTCTTCGGCACCCCGCCCATGTTCTTTTCCGACGAATTCGGGATGAAGTCGATCGGATAGGCGCCACGCGAATTCTCGGCGAGGCTGGCGTCGTCGAGGTCGAGCTGGCGGGTGACGGGGTCCATCACGACGTTTTCTAGCACGGTACCGAACCGCTTGGTGGTCGCGAAGATCTCCGGCTCGGCATCCTCCGACAGGCGGATCATCTTGGCGTAGCAGCCGCCCTCGAAATTGAAGACCGCGGTGTCCGACCAGCCATGCTCGTCGTCGCCGATCAGCGTGCGCTTGGGATCGGCCGAGAGCGTCGTCTTGCCGGTGCCGCTGAGGCCGAAGAACACCGCGGTCGAACCGTCGGCGTCCATGTTGGCCGAACAATGCATTGGCATGACGCCGGTCGTCGGCAACAGGTAGTTGAGCAGGCCGAAGACGCTCTTCTTCATTTCGCCGGCGTAGCGCGTGCCGCCGATCAGGATCAGCTTCTCGGTCAGGTTGACCGCGATCACCGTTTCGCTGCGCGTACCATGACGCGCCGGGTTGGCGCGGAAGCTCGGCAGGTCGATGATGGTGTAGTCGGGGACGAAGCCGCGCAGCTCGTGCTCTTCGGGACGCACCAGCATCGTGCGGATGAACAGGTTATGCCACGCGAGTTCGTTGATGACCCGCACCTTCACGCGGTGCTCGGGCTGCGAGCCGCCGAACAGGTCCTGGACGTACAGGTCCTCGCGGCGGCGCAGCGCGGTCAGGAAGTCTTCCTTCAGCGCGGCGAAATGCTCCGGCAGCATTCCCTTGTTCGTCTTGCCCCACCAGACGGTGTTCTCGGTCTCGGCATCGCGGACGATGAACTTGTCCTGCGCGGAGCGGCCGGTGTGCGGGCCGGTTTCGACGACCAGCGGCCCGTCGGCGCTGAGTTTGCCCTCGTTGCGGCGAAGGGCGGCGTCGACCAGCCGGGCGGTGACGAGGTTCCAGTGGATGTCAGCACGGGTTTCGATACCCTGCGACTCCAGGCCGGCGTCGGGAACGCGATCGCTCACTTGATAATCTCCTCGATGCCCCGAACTGCCGCCGGGTGCATACGTATGTGACGGTTGCGGCTCGCTTATCGGCGGGTATCGGGCGGGTCAAATCTGCCAGCGGTGGCATAAATTCACGAATGTTGAGACGTCGGCTTTTCTCGACTAACGCTGCGGAATGACCGCAACGATCGCGCTCGTCGACGACGACCGGAACATCCTGACTTCGGTGTCGATCGCGCTGCAGACCGAGGGGTTTCTGACCCGCGTCTACTCCGATGGCGAGACCGCGCTGAAGGCGCTGCTCGACAATCCCCCCGACCTTGCGGTGCTCGACGTGAAGATGCCGCGGATGGACGGGCTGGAGTTGCTGCGCCGGCTGCGCGAGAAATCGATGGTCCCGGTCATCTTCCTGACCAGCAAGGACGACGAGCTGGACGAGGCGCTGGGCCTGGCGATGGGCGCGGACGACTATATCGCCAAGCCGTTCAGCCAGCGGCTGCTGATCGCCCGCATCCGCGCGATTCTGCGCCGAACCGAAGGCGCCCCCGTCGGCGCCGAGGTCGAGGGTGCGGAGGCACAGGTGCCGATCGCGCGCGGCCGGCTGGTCATGGACCCGGCGCGCCACCGCGTCACCTGGGCCGGCAACCCGGTCACGCTGACGGTCACCGAATTCCTGATCCTGGAAACGCTCGCGCAACGGGCCGGCATCGTGAAGACACGCAACCAGTTGATGGATGCGGCCTATCAGGACGACATCTACGTCGACGATCGGACGATCGACAGCCACATCAAGCGGGTGCGGCGCAAGTTCCGCGAGGTCGATCCGGAGTTCGACGCGATCGAGACGCTGTATGGGGCCGGGTATCGGTTTTCGGACGAGTGAGGACAGGGAACGCTGTCCTCCCCGCTCGCGGGGAGGGGGACCGCCGCGAAGCGGTGGTGGAGGGGGCGGGCCGCGATTACACCGCTGGTGGCGC
>NZ_LMLB01000001.1:1813418-1846689 GCF_001421785.1 Sphingomonas sp. Leaf33
CGTGCCGGGGAGGATTTTGATATGCCCCGCGCCGACGATCCCACCTCCCCGCGCGACCTGTCGCTGACCTGGTCCGCGCGCGTATCGCTGACGCCGCGCATTCTGGCGGTAAACATCATCGCGCTGGCGATGCTGGCCGGCGGGTTCTTCTATCTCGACAGCTTTCGCAGCCGGATCCTCGACAGCCGGATCGCGCAGGCGAGCCGCGAGGCGCGATTGATCGCCGACGCCATGGCGACGGTACCGCCGGCAGAGCGCGGCGCGCTGGTCCTGGGCTATGCCCGCGATACCGGGGCACGGGTACGCCTGTATGCGATCGACGGCCGGCTGATCGACGACACCCGCCTGCGTGGATCGGACAACGCAGTGCTGCGCGATCCCGATAAGGACCCGTGGCGACAGGATGTCGCGCGGTTCCTGGACGGTGCGATCGACACGATCGTCGGGGCGACCCGCGCGCCGCTGTTTCGCGAGCGGCGCAACGGCTTGAGCTGGCCGGATGTGGCCGCCGCACTCGATCCCACGGTGGCGCGGGCGAGCGTCTGGCGCGCGCCGGACCGAACCCCGGTCATCACCGCGGCGGCGCGCTACGGCGACGGCATCGTCTTCACGACCGCCAACGCCCGCGACATCACGACGACGGTACGTAACGAGCGGTTCCGCCTGTTCGTCGTCCTCGCCATCGTCTCGCTGCTGTCGGTGCTCCTGTCGCTGTTCCTCGCACGGACGATCGTGCGGCCGCTGCGCCGTCTGGCGCGCGCCGCCGTCCGCGTCCGGCTGGGGCGTGCGCGCGAGGTCGTCGTGCCCCGCCTGCCCGACCGCCGCGACGAGATCGGGCTGCTCGCCCGCGCGCTGTCCGACATGAGCGGCGCGCTGCGCGACCGGATCGACGCCATGGAAGCATTCGCGGCCGACGTGACGCACGAGTTGAAGAACCCCCTCGCCTCGCTGCGATCGGCGGTCGACGGGCTGGGCCGCGTGACCGACCCTGTGCTTCAGGAGCAGTTGCTGGGGATCGTCCGCGACGACGTCCACCGGCTCGACCGGCTGATCACCGACATCTCCGATGCGTCGCGACTGGACGCGCAGCTCAGCCGTGCGAAGTTCGAGAGCGTCGATGTGACGATGATGGTCACGGCTCTGATCGAAGGGCGCCGCGCGCGCGGGATCGAACGCGACATCGGCCTGACGCTGCGCCCGGACGATCCGGGGCCACTGACCATCTATGGCGAAGGCGCACGGCTGGCGCGGGTGTTCGAAAACCTGATCGACAATGCGGTGTCCTTTTCCCCCGACGTGGGCCGCGTAACGCTGTCGATGCGCCGGGCGGACGACTGGATCGAAGTCCGGGTCGAGGACGAGGGTCCCGGTGTTCCCGAGGACGAACGCGAGGCGATTTTCCGCCGCTTTCACTCGGTGCGCCCGGCGACCGAAGCGTTCGGGCGGCACTCCGGGCTTGGCCTGGCGATTGCCCGGACGATCGTCGACGGGCATGGAGGCAGCATCATGGTCGAATCGCGGGAAGATCGGGCAAGCGGCGCTGCCTTCGTCGTCCGCCTGCCATCGGCGGGAGACGAATGATGGTGGCGATATCGAGCGAGACCATCCACGCCAGTTGCGTCGCGATCGACGGTCAGGCGGTGCTGATCGAGGGGCGATCGGGCACGGGCAAGTCAGACTTGGCGCTGCGTCTGATCGATCGCGGCGCGCAACTGGTGAGCGATGATTACACCGCGCTGAGACGCCGCGACGGCGACCTGATCGCGCGCGCGCCCGACAATCTGGCCGGCAAGATGGAAATTCGCGGGATCGGTATCGTCGAGGTCCCGCACGTCACCGACATCGCCGTGGCGCTGCTGGTCGTCATCACCGAGCTGCCACCGCGGATGCCCGAGCGCGGACGCACCCGGCTGATCGCGGGTGTCGCGGTGCGAGAGATCGCGCTGCCGGCGCTCGAACCCTCCGCCGCGATCAAGGTCGAATGGGCGCTGAAGTTCCGGCGGGCAGCCGAATGACGATGCCGACGCAGATCCTGCTTGTCACCGGCATGTCCGGCGCGGGCAAGTCCACCGTCCTGCGCACGCTGGAAGATCTGGGCTGGGAAACGGTCGACAACCTGCCGATGTCGTTGATCGAGCGCCTGCTGGAAACCGCCGTTCCCGAAGGACCCGACCGCACCGATCGGCCACTTGCCATCTGCATCGGCACCCGCACGCGCGGGTTCGATGCGTTGCAGGTCATCGCCCGCATCCGTGCGCTGCGCCAGCAGCTGGGCTCGGATATCGGCACGCTGTTCCTTGAATGCGCAGGCGTCGAACTCGATCGCCGCTATTCGGAGACGCGGCGGCGCCACCCGCTGGCGCCTGACCGGCCGGCCGCCGACGGCATCGCGCGCGAACGCGAGACGCTGGCACCCTTACGCGACTGGGCCAACCGCGTCGTCGACACGACCGACCTGACGTCGAACCAGCTGGCGCAGATCATCCGCGCCACCTTCTCGGGCGAGGAGCTCGGGCGGCCCGTCCTGTCGATCATGTCGTTCGGTTTCGCCCGCGGGTTGCCGCGCAATGCAGACCTGGTGTTCGACATGCGATACCTGCGCAATCCGCACTGGGTGCCCGACCTGCGTCCCGGGACCGGACTCGACGCCGCGGTCGCCGCCTATGTCGCGGGCGACCCGGCCTATCCCGAATCGATCGCGCGGATCGAGGACCTGCTGTTGCTGTTGCTGCCGCGCTACAGGGCGGAGGGGAAATCCTATGTCACGGTCGGGATCGGCTGCACCGGCGGGCGGCACCGGTCGGTCCATGTCGCCGAGCGGATCGCCCGGCGGTTGCAAGCCGAGGGGTTTTCGCCCACGGTGACGCATCGCGACCTCGGCACGGCGCCGCAGGACTCGCTCGAAGGCGCGCCGAAGGCGAAGTTGATTCCTTGATGACTCCTACTCCCAAGACTGATGCCATGATCGGCCTGGTTCTCGTCACGCACGGCCGCCTGGCGGAGGAATTCGTGGTGGCGATGGAGCATGTCGTCGGCAAGCAGGACCGGATCGCGACGATCTGCATCGGCCCCGAAGACGATATGGAAGGCCGCCGCGCCGACATCGCCGCGGCGATCGCCGATGTCGATATAGGCGCCGGCGTTATCGTGCTGACCGACCTGTTCGGCGGCACGCCCTCCAACCTCGCCATCTCGTTGATGCGGCCGGGCAAGGTCGAAGTGATCGCCGGCATCAACCTGCCGATGCTGATCCGCCTGGGTGGCGCGCGCAAGGCGATGAAGGTCGCCGATGCCGTCAGCGCCGCGCGCGATGCGGGTCGCAAATATATCTCCGTCGCCTCCGAAGTGCTGGGAGAAGCCGCTGCATGAGCGACAAGATCGAACGTACCGTCCTGATCGCCAACCGCCGCGGGCTCCACGCGCGCGCGAGCGCCAAGTTCGTGACGCTCGCATCGTCGCAGCCGTGCGAGCTGGTCGTCCGCAAGGACGGATCAAGCGTCACCGGAACGTCGATCATGGGCCTGATGATGCTGGGCGCGGCGATGGGCGATCACATCGTCATTTCGGCCGAGGGCGAGCATGCCGAAACGGCGGTCGGGGCACTGTGCGAGCTGGTCGAGGCCAAATTCGGGGAGGAATAGGCTCGCCGCAGCCGGATTGGTGACACCAATTCGGCGGCTCGGACGGCGAGCACGGCCGGCGTCGCTCCAGCGACGACCGACGACGCGGGCTTTGCCTGCGGCGATGCCCACGCCCTCATTTCCGCCGCGACAAGACCGCACCGGCTCGTTGCGGCTGATCCGCCTTGCGCTTGTCTCCGACTAACGCTTAGGCCGACGCATCATGCCCCGCGAAATCACCGCCTTCTCCAATCCCATCGTCAAGGCGACCCAGCGCCTGCGCGACAAGAAGCACCGCCGCGACGCCGGGCTTTTCCTGGCGGAGGGGCTGCGCATCCTGACCGAAGCTCGCGAGGCCGGGCGGCTGCCGGAAACGCTATTCTTCACGCGCACGACCGCCGATCACCATCTGGTCGGTGCCCTGGTCGCTGCGGTCGAGACGGCCGGCGGCGACGCGATCGAGACGACCGCGGACATCCTGTCCAAGCTGTCGGGCAAGGATAATCCCGGTTCCGTCATAGGGGTTTACCGCGAATTCCTGACACCGCTCGATCAGATCGACCGCACCGCCGCCAGCATATGGCTGGTCGCCGAGCGGCTGCGCGATCCGGGCAATCTCGGCACGATCCTGCGCACCGCCGATGCCGTAGGCGCCGGCGGGCTGATCCTGATCGACGATTGCGTCGACCCGTTTTCGGTCGAGGCAGTGCGGGCGAGCATGGGCGCGCTGTTCACCGTGCCTGTCGCGCGGGCGCGGTGGGACGACTTTCGCGGCTGGCTACGCAGCGGACCGGGGCAACTGGTCGGTCTCAGCCTCGACACGACCAGTGATTATCGCGCGGCGACCTATGCCGCGCCGACGTTCCTGCTGACCGGCAACGAAGCGCAGGGGATGCCCGATATGATGGCCGCGGAATGCGACCTGCTGGTCAAGATCCCGATGCTCGGCAAGGCCGACAGCCTGAACGCCGCGGTCGCGACCGCCGTCATGGCCTATGAAGTGCTCGCGCAGACCCGCGGATGAACGCCGGCGCTAGCTGACATTCAGCTGTGCGGAGATAGCCTCTTGCGGCTTCGAGGAGATGGTCATGAAAGCGCTGTTGCTCGCCCCCGCCTTGCTGCTCGCCCTGCCCGCCGCCGCTCAGTCGGATCGCGAGCCCTATCGCGCGGCGGGTACGGAGCCGTTCTGGTCGCTCACGATCGACGACAGCACGATCCAGTACCATCCTGCCAGCGGTCAGCGGATCAGCGTCACCAAGCCGCGGCCGATCGTCGGCATCAATGGAGAGCTCTACCAGACGCAGCGCATTACCGTCGACATTACCCACGCCCAATGCTCGGACGGGATGAGCGATCGCGTGTATGCCGACACCGTCCGGCTGCGCATCGGCCGCTGGACGTACAGCGGTTGCGGCGGGCGGATCATCGAAGATGGCGCGCCGAACGGGTTGGCCGGAAGCTGGCGGATCCAGGCGCTGAACGGCCGCCCCGTCCGCCTGGCGCGCCCCGCCACGCTGACCTTCACGGGCGACCGTGTATCGGGCAGGATCTGCAACGGTTTCGGTGGCAGCTATCGGTTCGAGCGCGGCACGCTGACGACGCGCGCGATCGTCGGCACGAAGATGGCGTGCATGGGCGGCCGGACAGAGCTAGAATCCGCGCTGCTTGCGGTCCTGAGCACGCCGCTGAAGGTGTCGCGCGGGAACCGGGCCGATACGCTGGTGCTGTCTAACGCTCGGTCGAGCGTGGCGCTGCGGCGGGCGAGCCAGTAACCCGCCTGCGCCGTAGCACGCCGGGCTATTCCGCCGCTTGCTTGTCCGTGATCCCGTCCTCGGGCGGCGGCAGGTCGGCGGCCGGCAGCATCGCGACATCGACCGCGGTCTGGCGAGCGAGCGAATCGACGCTGTCGACGCCCTCGATCTCCTTGGCCCCGGTTCCGACACTCAGGTCGCGGAAGCGACGGGCGGAAACGAGGACGCGGCCTTCGAAGCTCGCGACGAACTTGTTGTAATTGTCGACCGCCGAATTGAGCCCGCCGCCGACGCGTTTCAGGTGCGTCGCGGCGGTCGCCAGCCGCTCGTGCAGTTCCTTGCCCAGCGCATCGACCGCGCGGGCGTCGTCGATCAGCTTTTCCTGCCGCCAGATATTGGCGATCGTCTTGGCGATGGCGACGAGGTTTGTCGGCGTCGCCAGCAGCACGCGCCGCTCGATCGCCCATTCCCACAGCCGCGGGTCCTGCTCCAGCGCGGCGAACAGGAAATGCTCGCCAGGGATGTACATCACGACATAGTCTGCCGCGTCGCCGAACTTGTCCCAATAGCTCTTCGACCCGAGCTGCTGCGCGTGGTTGCGCACGGATGCGGCGTGGGCACGCAGTCCGGCGGCGCGGCCCTCGTCGTCGGTCGCGTCGCTGGCGTCGAGAAAGGCATTCAGCGAGCATTTCGCGTCGATCACCAGTTTGCGGCCACCGGGCAGCCGGACGATCACGTCGGGGCGCAGGCTTCCCTCGTCGGTCGCAACGACGACTTCCTGCTGGAAATCGGCGAACGGCGAGAGCCCCGCCTGTTCGAGCACGTTGCGCAACGATTGTTCGCCCCAGCGCCCGCGCGCCTTGGGACTGCTGCGCAGCGCGTTGACCAGCTTGGCGGTCTCGTCGCGGACCTGTCCCTGTCCGCTGCGCACCTGCTCGACGGCCTCACGCAGGCCGGCATAGCTGTCGATCCGGTCCTTCTCGACGCGGTGCAGACCTTCCTCGTAGCGTTTCAACGTCGTCTCGACGGGCGCGAGCAGCGCCTTGATCTTCGCCTCGTTCGCTTCGCCTGCCTGGCCGAAGCGGGCGTCGGCGCGCTTCAGGAAATTCTCCTGCGCGGTGTCGAGCACCTTTGCGCCCAGCTCGCGGAACTGCGCGGCCATCGCTTCGCGGTCGGCCTTGAATTCAGCGAAGCGCGATTCGAACGCCTGGGCCTTCGTGCGCAACTCGACGCACTCCAGCCGGGAGCGGTCGCGTTCCTCGGTGGTGACTTCCAGCGCCTCGCGCAGCTCGGGCATGTCACGGACGCGCTCGGACGCGACCGCCAGTTCGGAGATCGCACGCTTGAACTCCGCCTCGCGCGCGTCGCGTTCGGCGCGCACCTCCGCCACGCCGCGGCTGCCGAGCAGCCAGCCGACGCCGACCCCGATCACGAGCGCCAGGACGATCAGGGTGAAAGCGGTGGAATCCATGGAAAAACGCTCGACGCTGGCGGGAACAGACGCCGAACCTATCCCGCGATGGGACAGGCGACAAGCGATGTGCGGTGAGGCGTTACGCCGCGCGGCGCGCCTTGTTCAGCTTCTTGACGATCATATCGCGCTTCAGTCGCGAGATGTGGTCGATGAACAACACGCCGTTCAAATGGTCGATCTCGTGCTGCATACAGGTCGCGAGCAGGCCGTCCATCTCCTCCTCATGCGCGCCGCCGTCGCGGTCGAGCCAGGAGACCCGGCAGCGCGCGGGACGTTCGACCTCGGCATATTGCTCGGGGATCGACAGGCAGCCTTCGTTGTATTTCGACAGCTCGTCGCTGAGCCACAGGATCTCGGGATTCACGAACGCCTTGGGATCGCGCACCGGCTTGCCGTCGGCATCCTCGCCTTCCTGCAGGTCGATCACGACCACGCGTTTGGCGACGCCGACCTGGGTCGCAGCAAGGCCGATGCCGTGCGCGTCGTACATCGTGTCGAACATGTCGTCGATCAGCGTGCGGACGGCATCATCCACCTGGGGCACGGGTTCGGCGACGGCGCGCAAGCCGGCGTCGGGGATTTCGAGAATGTGCATCACGGTCATGCCGCCCGGCTAACCCCGCGGGCGCCGTCGCGTCAAGCGAGCGGCCGACGTGCACGCAGCGCCTGGGCAAGCGTTCCGTCGTCGAGATAGTCGAGCTCTCCCCCGACCGGCAGGCCATGGGCAAGTTGAGTCACGCGCACCGGGAAGCGCTCGATCCGCTCGGCGACATAATGCGCAGTCGTCTGCCCCTCCAGCGTCGCGTTCATCGCCAGTACGACCTCGTCGATCCCGCCGGCATCGATCCGGCGGACGAGGCCGTCGATCGCCAGATCCTCGGGCCGGACGCCGTCCAGCGCGGACAGGCGACCGCCGAGCACATGGAACTTGCCCGGGAACAGCTGCGAGCGGTCGAGCGCCCACAGGTCGGCCACCTCCTCCACCACGCACAGCGACCGCGCGTCGCGGCGCGGGTCGGCACAGATCGCGCACGGGTTGGTCGTATCGACGTTCCCGCAGACCGTGCACGTTTCCAGCCGATCGTTGACTGCGGCCAGCGCGTTCAACAGCGGCGCCAGCGTCGTCTCGCGGCGCTTCAGCAAATGCAGCACCGCGCGCCGCGCCGACCGGGGCCCAAGGCCGGGAAGCCGCGCCAGCGCGTTGGTCAGCGCCTCGATTTCAGGGGAAGCCATATCATTGGAACAGATAGGGGGTTGCGTGCAGCCGCGCCAGCGTGGAAGCGCGTCATCCATGCGGATCGTCTTCATGGGAACGCCCGACTTCGCGGTGCCGACACTCGACGCGCTGGTCACCGCGGGCCACGATATGGTCGCGGCGTACAGCCAGCCCCCGCGGCCGGGCGGGCGCCGCGGCAAGGCGGAGGTCCCCTCCCCCATCCAGCGCCGTGCCGAAGCGCTCGGCATCCCGGTGTTCACGCCCGTCAGCCTGCGCAAGGCCGACGCACAGGGGGTGTTCGCGGCGCACGACGCGGACGTAGCAGTGGTCGCCGCCTACGGCCTGATCCTGCCGCAGGTCGTGCTCGACGCGCCGCGCCACGGGTGTCTGAACGTTCACGGATCGATCCTGCCGCGCTGGCGCGGAGCCGCGCCGATCCAGCGCGCGATCCTGGCGGGCGATGCCGAAACCGGGGTTGGGATCATGCAGATGGAGGCCGGGCTCGACACCGGGCCGGTACGGGCCGAGGCGCGGACGCCGATCGACGGCAAGACGGCCGGTGACCTGACCGTGGAGCTCGCCGACATGGGCGCACGGCTGATGGTCGCGGTTTTGGCCGATCTCGATGCGCATCCTGCGGTCGCCCAGCCCCATGACGGCATTACCTATGCCGCGAAGATCGACAAGGCAGAGACGCAGCTCGACTTTACGAAGACCGCGGTCGAGGTCGAGCTTCAGGTGCGGGCGTTCAATCCGCCGGGCGCCTGGTTCGACCATGGGGGCGAGCGGGTGCGCATCCTGTCGGCGCAGGTCGTGCCGGACAGCGGCGACGCCGGCACGGTCATCGACAACGCGCTGACCATAGCCTGTGTCGAGGGTGCGATCCGCCCATTGCTCGTCCAGCGTGCCGGACGCGGCGTCATGACGTCAGCGGAGTTGCTGCGCGGCTTTCCGATCGCGGTCGGCACGCACCTGTGACCCGGTTCGCGCTGACCATCGAATATGACGGTCGTCCGTTCATGGGGTGGCAGCGGCAGGCCCATGGGCCGAGCGTGCAGCAGACAATCGAGGAGGCAGTGACGCGGATCACCGGCGAGGACGCGCTGGTCTATGCCTCGGGCCGGACCGACGCCGGGGTTCATGCCCGCGCGATGCCGGCGCACGTCGACGTAATGCGTGACATCGCGCCGTTCCGGCTGATGGAGGCGCTCAATGCGCAGCTTCGGCCGAGCCCTGTCGCCGTCATCGCGTGTCGCACCGTGCCCGAGGATTGGCACGCGCGCTTCTCCTGTCTCGGCCGGCATTACGAATATCGCATCGTCAACCGACGCGCCCCGCTGACCTGGGACAAGGGACTGGCCTGGCAGGTCGCCCGCCCGCTCGATGCCGACGCGATGGCCGCTGGCGCGGCACGATTGGTCGGGCGCCACGATTTCACGACGTTCCGCTCCGTCCATTGCCAGGCCGACAGCCCGGTGCGCACGCTCGACCGGCTGGAGATCGAGCGCATCGGCGAGGTCGTCACGATCCGCGCATCGGCACGGTCGTTTCTTCATCACCAGGTGCGGTCGATGGTCGGCTGCCTCTCGCTGGTCGGCGATGGCCGATGGTCGCCCGATGACATGAGCGCCGCGCTGGACGCGCGCGATCGCGCCGCGCTCGGGCTGAATGCGCCGCCCGACGGGCTGTTCTTCGTCAGCGCCGATTATCCTGCCGACTCTACCCCGGCCGACTGAACGCCGCGGCCAGTTCGACGTGGGTCGACCAGGTGAACTGGCCGACCGGCTGGACCCAGTCGAGCGTGTAACCGCCTTCACACAACAACTTCGCATCGCGCGCGAAGCTGCTGGGATTGCACGAAACATAAGCGACGCGCTGAGCCTTCGAACCGCTGAGCTGCTGAGCCTGTTCGCGGGCACCCGCGCGCGGCGGATCGATGACGATCGCGTCGAACCGGTCGAGCTCGGCGGTCGTCAGCGGGCGGCGGAACAGGTCGCGGTGGTCGGCGAAGACCGTCCGCCCGGCGCGCGCAGCCGCGGCCTTCAGCGCCAGGATTGGCTCGCGCGCTGCTTCCCCTGCGTAAATCTTGCCCAGCAGCGACAGGGCAAAGGTGCCGAGCCCGGCGAACAGATCGGCGATCGTCCGCGCATCGCCGACCGCTTCGCGCACCGCGGTGACGAGCGCGGCTTCGCCATCCGCGGTCGCCTGGAGAAAGCTGCCCGCCGGAAACGGGACCGCGACCCCGCCCAGCGTGATCGTCACGGGTTCGGGCTCCCACCGTGCTTCGGGACCGAAACCGTCGTCGACCGACAGCCGCGCTAGGCCGTGCCGCTCGGCAAAGCGGGTGATGCCCTCGACTGCGGACAGCCCGTCGGACAGCTTGCCGCCGATCAGGACATCGACGCCTTGGTTGACCCGTGTCAGGTGGACGTCGACACGCCCGCGCTCGGTCAGCACCGCCGCCAGCAGGCCCCGTAGCGGACCAAGCATCGCGAACAGTTCGGGCAGCAGGACGTGGCATTCGGCGAGATCGATCAGCCGGTGGCTGCTGCCCTCAGTAAAGCCCAGCAGAACCTGCCGTCCGCGCCGCTCGGCGTGCAACGTCGCGCGCCGGCGACTGTGGGGTGGCGACACGATCGGCGGCCGCACGGGAGCATCGAGACCCTGGCCGGCAATCGCTCCGGCAACGCGATCGAAAACGAACGCAGAATAGCTAACGTCATCAAGCTGTTGCAGCTGGCAGCCGCCACATTGCGGGAAGTGCCGGCACGGTGGTTCACGGTAGTGCGCGCCACGCGTCACGCTACCATCCGCCGAAAGCAGGTCGCCCGGTGCGGTCAGCGGTGCGTGGCGGCCATCCTCGGTCACGCCGTCGCCGCGCGCGGCGATGCGGACGACGGGGCTCAGCGGGTCGGGCATCGGTTCACTTCCTGGGTCAGTCGCTCGGGCAGCGCATCGGCGGGGAATATGGCGCCCATATGATCCGCGGCGCGGGCGTGCAGCCAGACCCCGGCGGCGACGGCATCGCTCCCGCCCGGCCCCGCTGCCATCCGCGCGGCGATCGTGCCGGCCAGCAGGTCGCCGGTGCCGGCGGTCGACAGGCCCGGATTGGTGCCTGCGGACACGACGATGCGCCCATCGGGATAGCCGATGACCGTGTCCGGCCCCTTGTTCACAACCGTCGCGCCGGTCTTGCGGGCAGCGGCACGGGTGATGCTCAGCTTGTCGCCAGCGGTGTCGAACATCCGCGCGAACTCACCGCCATGCGGCGTCAGGCACACACGGCGACGATCGGTCGCGATACGGTCGCCGATCGATCGCCCGAGCAGGGTCAGAGCATCGCCGTCGATGACCAGATCGTGCGGCGACGCCAGCGCGGCATCGAGCAGAGCCCTCGCGGCGTCGTCGCGGCCGAGGCCAGGACCGATGACGACGGTGCCGATGCGCGGATCGTCCAGCACGCTCGACATGTCGCCGACACACGCAATCCGGTGGCGAACCAGCGCGCGCGGCGCCCCATCGGCCGGGGCAAGCCCGACAAGCTGGACATAGCCTGCGCCTGCCGCCAACGCCGCGCGACCGGCGAGCCAACCCGCCCCGGGCATCGCGCCCGAAACGATCGCCACCATCCCTCGGCTGAACTTATTGACGTCATGCGGCCACGCCGGAAGCGTCGGACGGCTGATGGTGGACGCCCGGCTGGTCCGAGACACGCCCAGGTCTGCCAGCAGGACATGCCCGCAGGCATCGGCACCCGCGCCGACCACATGCGCGGGCTTCAACGCCCCGAGCGCGATCGTCACATCGGCTTCGCCTTCGCCCTCGCCGGTGTCGGCGTGGCGACCGCTCGGCACATCGACGGCGATGCACAAGTCCGCCGCGGCCGTCAGTCTCGCGAGAGCGGCGCGCGTCTCCGGATCGAATGGGCGGGGTGTGCCGATGCCGAGCAGCGCATCGACCAACACCGGTCGAGGCTCTGCGGCGCGCATGTCGTCGACGGGCGCGGACCAGCGCGCCGCCATGTACTCCGCCGCACCGTCTTTCGGCTTGCCCATTGCGGCGACGACGGCCGAAACCCCGCGCTCAAACAACAGGCGTGCCGCGACATAGCCATCGCCGCCATTGTTGCCGGGGCCGGCCAGCACCAGCACCGGGCGGCCGGCCGCAAGCCGCGCGACCTGCTCGGCGATCGCCGCGCCGGCGCGTTCCATCAGCGCGCCCTGGCCAACGCCGGTTGCGAACAGCCGCTGTTCCACCGCGCGCATCTCGGCAGCGGTGAGGATCGGTGCGCCTTCGGGAAGTCGCCGGATCACGGCTGCGCGAGCGGCAGCCGGTAGCGCGCGTCACCAAGCGTGATGTCGGCCACGCCGTCGCGGACCGAGACGGCGGGTGGCAGCGCGCCGTCGGCCGCGCCGACCTGGCCGTCAGCGGAAATCCGCAGTCGGTGGAAGCCGCCGTCGGGATGGCGAATCGTGATGAGCGTGCCGCCCTCCGCCGGCGTCCGCTCGACCGTGCAGGCCTGCGCCATCTCCGCGTCGCCGAGCGCGCAGGCGATGCGTTCGACCGGCGCACCGGCGGGTGTGCCGGTGTCTCCGATCTGTGTGTCGCTGCCGTTGCCCGCCACCACCGTATCGGGCGGGCCACCGCAGCTTGCCAGGATGAGGGAGAGACTTGCGCTAAATATCCGCAAAGACATGGGTTTCCGACTTCGCTCCGGGGTGGGTCACTGCGCCCGCCCAGGCCGGGCCGACGTTCTGGGCATAGCGCCACAAGGCCCCGGATTGATAGTCGTTCGTGCGCGGCGCCCAGGCTGCCCGGCGCTCGGCAAGAATGGCGGCATCGACGTCGAGGTCGATCGTGCCCGCTTCCGCATCGATCCGGATGGTGTCGCCATCCTCGACCAGCGCGATCGGGCCGCCTTCGGCCGCCTCCGGTCCGACATGGCCGATGCAGAAGCCGCGCGTGGCACCCGAGAACCGCCCGTCGGTGATGAGCGCCACCGTCTCGCCCATGCCCTGGCCATAGAGCGCCGCCGTCGTCGACAGCATCTCGCGCATCCCGGGCCCGCCCTTCGGCCCTTCATAGCGGATCACAACCACCGATCCTTCGGCGATGTCGCGCGCCTCGACAGCGGCAAAGGCGTCTTCTTCGCAATCGAACACGCGTGCGGTTCCGGCGAACTGCAGCCGCTTCATCCCGGCGACCTTCACGATCGCGCCATCGGGCGCCAGCGATCCGCGCAGGCCCACGACGCCGCCGGTCCGGGTGATCGGCGCCTTCGCGTCATAGATGACCTTCTGGTCAGGGTTCCACGTCACCTGTTCGATATTCTCGGCGAGTGTCCGACCTGTCACCGTCAGGCAGTCGCCATGAAGCAGCCCTTCGCTCAGCATGGTCTTCATCAACATGTAGACGCCACCCGCCTCGTACATATCCTTGGCGACAAACCTCCCACCGGGCTTGAGATCGGCCAGGTAAGGCGTTGATTTGAATATCGTCGCTACGTCGTGCAGCGAGAAGTCGATCCCCGCCTCATGCGCCATCGCGGGCAGGTGCAGCGCGCCGTTGGTCGATCCGCCGGTGGCCGCGACGATACGGGCGGCGTTTTCGAACGCCGCCCGCGTGCAGATGTCCCGTGGGCGAATGTTGGCGACGATCAGTTCCATCACCTGCGCACCGGCCGCAACCGCGATCTGTTCACGCGACGTGTATGGTGCGGGCACCATGTTGCTGTTCGGCAACGACAATCCGATCGCTTCGCCGACGCAGGCCATGGTGTTCGCGGTATACTGACCACCGCACGCGCCGTGGCCGGGGCACGCGACCTTTTCAAGCGCATGAACCTCCTCGATCGGGCAAGCCTTGGCGGCGTAGCGTCCGACGACCTCGAACACATCGACGACGGTCACGTCGCGCCCTTCGTATCGCCCGGGCAGGATCGAGCCGCCGTAGACGAAGATCGACGGGATATTCAGCCGCAGCATCGCCATCATCATGCCGGGCAGCGACTTGTCGCAGCCGGCAAAGCCGACCAGCGCGTCGTAGCAATGGCCGCGGACGCTGAGCTCGATCGAATCGGCAATGACCTCGCGACTGACCAGCGAGGATTTCATGCCCTGGTGGCCCATCGCGATGCCATCGGTCACGGTGATGGTGTTGAACCGCCGCGGCATCCCGCCGCCGGCCTCCACGCCTGCGCGCGCCGCATCGGCCTGCGCATCGAGCGTCGTGTTGCATGGTGCGCTGTCGTTACCGGCGGACGCAAGCGCAACGAACGGCCGGGCAATCTCCTCCTCGGACAGCCCCATCGCGTAATAATAGCTGCGGTGCGGGGCACGCTCCGGCCCCACGGAAACGTGACGGCTGGGCAGGCGGGATTTGTCGAAACGCTGAGTCATGGCCGCAAGCCTATGTCGCGAGACGCCCCTGCTGCGCAAGACTATTGCGTACATCGGCGATCGTTTCGCCGATAATGCGCACCCAGCGATCGATGCCGATCGCATCGCGGATCAGATCGTTGCGGATTTCGATACTGAAGCTCGGGATGCCGCGAGCCTCGGCATGGCGGTTCAGGGTCAGGTTGAGCAGGCGTCCGCTATAGGGTTCGTTGTCGCCGACCGTGAGTGACGGCCGCGCGGCCAGCGAGGCAATGGCGGGACCGGCCGCGCGGCGATCGCGATTGGAGAGGATGCCGACGTGCCACGGGCGCTCGGGTCCGGCGCTTTCGAGCCGCGGCGTGAAACTGTGGATCGCGACGATCAGATCGGGCCGGATGCGCGTCACGGTGTCGCCCACGGCGCGGTGATAGGGCGTATAAAAGCGTGCGATGCGCCCAACCCGATCGGCGCTGACGTTGCCGGGTATCGGGTTGCCGTCGCTCTCGACCGGGATCAGGCCGGGATGATCGGGTTCGCGGTGGAGATCGATGACGAGGCGCGAGATCGTGCCCAGCACGGCGGGCGCGTCCAGGTGCCGCGCCAGCGCTCGCGTCAGTGGCCCCGCGCCGATGTCGATCGCAATGTGCCGTTCGAGCAGGTCGCTGTCGATGCCCAGGTCGATATCGTCCGGAACGTGGTTGCTGGCGTGATCGCACAGCAGCAGGACGCGCGCGTCGCCGGCGAGGATGTCCGGCATCATCGCGCGCGGGCCCGAAAGGCGGCGAGGCGTGTCGCGAAGTCGGTGCCGGCGAACGCGGCGTCGAAGCCGGCGTCGCCATCCTCGCCACCCGCGATCGTCCGCTTGAGCAGGCGGACGGCGCCGGCGGCGTTGCCCGCGATCGTATCGGCCATCGCCATCGCCGCGGCTTGCGCACTGTCGGCGCGCATGTCGGCCAGGCCGATCCGAACCGCCTCGTCGGCATCGACCGGCGCCGCAGTGAAGAGCATCCGGCTCGCCTGCCCGCGCCCAATCCGATCGACCAGCCGCGCGACGTCCGCGGCGGGATAGCCGATGCCGAGCTTGGCAGGCGTGACCGCGAAACTCGCCGACGCGCCGGCGACGACGATGTCGGCGGCCAGCACCAGCGCGACCGACGCGCCGTAGCAAGGCCCATCGACCGCCGCGACGACGGGCATGGGCAGCGCGGCCAGTCCCTCCACCGCGCGCGCCATGCGCTGGCGGAACGCTACCCGCGCGTCGGGATCGTCGGACAATGCCGCAAGCATCGACAGATCGGCGCCGGCCGAGAAGACGCCCGGCACGTCGGACGCGAGCAGGATGATCGCCGCGTCACCGCCCGCGGCCTGATCGATCGCATCGGCAAAGCTATCCCATCCCGCGGCATCGATCGCGTTGCGCGCTTCCGCGCGAGCGAAGGCGATCCGCAGGATCGACCCGTCGCGGCGGGTCCGGATCATCGATGCCCCGCCAGACGGGACGGTGGCGCGTGGCAGGGCCACGGGCCACCGGCGGACGGTTCGCTCCCGGCGTTCGATCCGCTGACACCGTTCCCAGCACGAATCATGCCAAGCGTCATCCGCCTCGGTGACGAAGCAGCGCGGCCGAACGGGTGTGCCGTAACGGGGCAGCCGCCTGTCACGTCAGTGCCGTTTCGAGACACCACCACGCCGGATAGGCCCCGCGGATCGCCTCGGCGCCCGCGTGCAGCGATGCATGATCGCCGAAGATCGCGAAACACGTCGCACCGGAGCCCGACATCCGCACCAGGACGGTCCCCTCCAGCCGGTCGAGGGCGTCTATGACTTCGCCGATCACCGGAGCGATCGACTTGGCCGGCACTGCCAGGTCGTTGCGCCCATCAAGGGCGACCCGCCAGGCGTCACGGACCGGCAAGGGGCCGCGATCAATCCCGTCCCACCGCGCGAACACAGGCGCGGTCGCCACCGCGACATTCGGGTTGACCAGCAGCACCGGGCGTCCCGCCAGTCCGTTGACGACGCGCAACGCCTCTCCCCTGCCCGATCCGAACGCCGTCCGTCCGAGCAGGCAGGCAGGCACGTCCGAGCCAAGATCGGCGGCGACCGCCTCGACGCGCGGATCGGACGGTGCGACATCGGCGATCCGCGCCGCGGCGCGCAGCATCGCGGCGGCATCGGCCGATCCACCACCGATGCCCGAGGCGACCGGAAGGCGCTTGTCGAGCGTGATCGCAAGCGGCGGCAACGGCGCGACATCGCGCACGAACCGGTCGCGAGCGCGCAGCACCAGATTGCCGGCATCGCTCACCAGCCCTCCGGCGAACGGCCCGGTGATCGCAAAGCTGTCGCGCTCGGCCGGGGCGACCGTCACCACATCCCCGTCCGCCACGAATGCGAACAGCGTCTCCAGTTCGTGATAGCCATCGTCCCGTCGGCGCCGGACGTGCAGGGCGAGGTTCAGCTTGGCCGGCGCGGGCTCGACGATCATCCGGTCACCTGGCGGTCGTTCACTGGGCATGGCGCCCCTTTCGCACGCGGTCAGGTCGCCGGTCCATTGCCGAGTTTCGCCATGATCCGCCGCGCCTCGGCCGGATCGGCATAGACCGCCGCCGCGCGCCAAGCATAGCGCGCCTCGTAGCGACGGCCGAGCGCCCAATAGGCATCGCCCAAATGTTCGTTGATCGTCACGTCGCCCGGCTCGACCCGCGCGGCGCGTTCGAGCAGAGGCACCGCCTTCGCTGCGTCGCCGGTGCGGACATAGGCCCAACCGAGCGAGTCGGTGATCGCGGCATCGTCGGGCTGCAGGCGCGCGGCGCGTTCGAGGAGCGCCCGCGCGGCGACCAGATTTTCGCCGCGCTCGACCTGCGCATAACCCAGGTAATTCAGCGCGTGCGCCTCCTCCGGCGCCAGCGCGACCGCGCGTTCGAGCAACGGCTTGGCCTCCGCCCAGCGCCCCGCCTGCTCCAGAGCGCCGCCGCGTTGCAGATACAGCGTCCAGTCGGCGCGTGCGCCGGCGCGCTCGATCGCCGTCGCATAGGCCGCGGCAGCGTCTTGGTGCCGGCCCGCGCCATCGAGCAGCTCGCCGAGCCGCTGCGCGGTATCGGCGCCCGCGCCCTTGACCCCCGCGGCACGCCCGGCGGCGGCGATCGCGCGGTCCGTGTCGCCTGCGCGCGACAGGATGGTGACCGCCATCGCGGCAGCGGCGGGAGCGTAAAGGCTCCGGGAACCGACCGCGTCCAGCGTGGCGATCGCGCGCGCCTGCGCCCCGTCGTTCGACAACGCTCCGGCGAGCGTCAGCCGCGCGCGGTCGTCCGCGGGGTCGATCACGAGCGCGGCACGACACAGCACGATCGCCAGCGGCCGCGCGTCGCCATCGACCAGGTCGCCGGCCAGGCGAAGGAACAGGCGCGAGATACCGAACGCCGCGCTTGGCTTGGCCCCACCGATCCTTTCGCGCAGCACCGCCAGCACGGGATCGTCACCGCCCAGCAGCGCGCGCGCATCGTCGCGGTGCCCCTGCCCGACCAGCAATTGCGCAGCGGCGGCGCGGATCGTCACGCTGTCGGTCCCGCTGGCCACCAGCGACCGCAGCGCCGTCGTGCCTGCGTCCGTCCGGCCCGCAGCGATGTCGAGCAGCGCGCGATTTTCGAGATTGAAGCGGCGAACGAGCCCGCTTTTCGCATCGACGTCCAGTCCGGCGGCCGGTGCCGCCTCGCCGCGCTCGAACGCCAGCCAGGCCTTGATCGACGGCATCAGGAAATCGAGCGGGCCGTTCGCCAGCCGGTCGGCGGCGGCGTTCGCGTCCTGCCAGCGCCGCGTGGCGACGGCATCGGCGATATCGATCACCGCGACGTCTGCCGGGGCGATCCCGGCCGTCTTCAGCGTGGCGGCGGCGGTGCCGACCAGTGGCATGTCACCCGCCACCAGCGCCTCGCGATAGGCGCGCACCGCGATCAATGGGTTACCCGGCGAAGCGGCGAGCGCCGCGCGATAGCCGTCGACGGCGAGCTCGGTTCGCCCCGCGGCATCCGCGGCACGGGCGCGGGCGTAGGCGCCTAGCCCGCGCGGGACGTCGGCGTGCGCGGGGAGTGTCAGAGTCGCGGCTAGGGCGATACCGAAGACGCTTAAAACCGCACGGGCCGTCACAGGAATAATTCCCGTGACGTCGAACGCGAGCGGCGCTCGCGCCGGCCGGCCTGGCGCCGTCTCGTGGATAGCTCCGCTATCCTCGTGCGGCTTGGCCTTACATATTCGGGTAGTTGGGGCCGCCGCCGCCTTCGGGCACGACCCAGTTGATGTTCTGGGTCGGGTCCTTGATGTCGCAGGTCTTGCAGTGGACGCAATTCTGCGCGTTGATGACGAACTTCGGATCATCCGTTTCCGCACCGACCACCTCGTACACACCGGCCGGGCAATATCGCTGCGCCGGTTCATCGAACATCGGCAGATCATAGGCGATCGGAATGTCCGGGTCACGCAGCGTGAGGTGAACCGGTTGATCTTCCTCGTGATTCGTATTCGACAGGAAAACCGACGACAGGCGGTCGAACGTTAGCTTGCCGTCCGGCTTCGGATAGTCGATCGGCCGGACCAGGTCCTTGCGCCACAGCGATTCATGGTCTGGCTTGTGATGCAGTGTGAAGGGAACCTTCAGCCCGAAATTCTCCAACCACATGGTGACCCCGGCCAGGCCCGATCCGATGAAGTCGCCGAATTTCTTGACCAGCGGAACGACGTTGCGGACCATCGACAGCTCGGCCTTGACCCAGCTGTCGTCGAACGCCTGCGGGTACGCCTCCAGCTCGTCGGCGGTGCGGCCCGCTGCGATCGCGGTGAAGGCGGCTTCGGCGGCCATCATCCCGGATTTCATCGCGGTATGCGTACCCTTGATCCGCGGCACGTTCAGGAAGCCCGCCGAACAGCCGATCAGCGCACCGCCGGGGAACACCAGCTTCGGGATCGACTGCAACCCGCCGTCGTTGATCGCCCGCGCGCCGTAGGACACGCGCTTGCCGCCCTCCAGCATCTCGGCGATCGCCGGATGCGTCTTCCAGCGCTGCATTTCCTGGAAGGGCGAGAGGTACGGATTGGTGTAGCTGAGCCACGTCACGAAGCCCAAGGCAACCTGCCCGTTCGCCTGGTGATACAGGAACCCGCCGCCGTTCGACCCTTGCGTTTCGCTGAGCGGCCAGCCCTGCGTGTGGATGACGCGGCCTGCGACATGCTTGTCGGGCGCGATGTCCCACAGTTCCTTTATGCCGATGCCGTAGACCTGTGGGTCGCTGTCCTTGGCCAGATCGAACGTGCGGATCAGCTCCTTCGACAGGTGCCCGCGAACGCCCTCCGCAAAGAACGTGTATTTGGCGTGCAGCTCGAGACCCGGCTGGTAATCGCCCTTGTGCGTGCCGTCGCGCGCCACACCCATGTCGCCGGTCGCGACGCCCTTGACGCTGCCGTCTTCGTTGAACAGCACCTCGGCGGCGGCGAAACCGGGAAAGATCTCGACGCCCAGTTCCTCGGCCCTGCCCGCCAGCCAGCGGCACAGATTGCCGAGGCTGCCGGTGTAGGTGCCCTTGTTGTGCATGAAGCCCGGGGTCAGGATGTGCGGCAGGCTCTTGCGGCCCTTTTTCGACAGCACCCAATGCTGGTTGTCGGTGACCGGCACTTCGGCGAGCGGGCAGCCGTCGTCGCGCCACGTCGGCAGCAGCTCATCCAGCGCCTTCGGGTCGATGACCGCGCCCGACAGGATATGCGCGCCGACTTCGGACCCCTTCTCCAGCACGCAGACGGCGAGTTCGCTGCCGGCGTCGTTCGCCAGCTGTTTCAGCCGGATCGCCGCCGACAGGCCGGCGGGACCTGCGCCGACGATCACCACGTCATAGGGCATCGACTCCCGATCGGCCATGTCCCGTCTCCAATCCTGTTCTTCTGTCGCGCCGGCGGGGCGCCTTGCCTTTCCTCCGGTTCCAGCAGATTGACGGCCGCGTCAAGACAGCATCCAACGGGCACATCATGGGGGCGGACCAGCATTTCGATTGGGCGGAAAGCGCCCGCAGCGTGCTCGACTGGTGGCGCGACGCCGGCGTCGACGTGCTTGTCGACGATGCCCCTCGCGACTGGCTGGCAAAGGCGCCGCCGCCGGCGCCCCTCGCGGACGTTACGTCAGCGCCTGTCGTTGCGACGCCGGCCCTGCCCGACACGCTGGACGCCTTCCTCGCGTGGCGCCGCAGCGGCGACGCGCCGGAGGGTGCGCGACCCGACGCGGTGCTGGCAGAAGGCGACCCCGCCGCCGCGACCGCGATCGTCGTCGATTTCGCCGACGCGGACGGGCTGATCGGCGGTGCGGCAGGCGCGCTGTTCGACCGGATGCTCGCGGCGATCGGCCTGTCGCGCGAATCGGTCTATTTGATCGCGCTGACCACCGTGCGCCCCCTGGGCGACCGGATCGCGCCCGAGATGCTGCCGCAACTGGGGCAGCTTGCCCGCCAGCATCTGGCGCTGGCCGCGCCGCAGCGGGTCCTGCTGCTCGGTCAAGCGGTGAGCCGTGCGATCGGCGGGACGGATCGTGGCGGCGTTCAGGGAAATTTACAGCGTGTTAACCTAAACGGATCAGAGATTTGGGCGGTTTCCAGTCTTCATCCCCGCTTCCTGTTGAAGCAGCCGGCGATGAAGGCGGAAGCATGGAAGGATCTGCAACTGCTGATGGGGGGACCGCATTGATGCGTTCCAAGTTCGGACTTGCGGTACTCGCCGCCACTTTGCCGATGGCCGCGCACGCTGCCGATCCCGTGATGCCCGCGACGGGCCTCGATGCCCCGCCTGCCGTTCCCGACGCGCGTTTCCCGACAGTTTCTGCCGCGCCCAAGGGTGACGGCATCCCCGATCTTCTCGATGGCGATCAGCGCGCCGGCTATCGCGCGGTCTTCGCCTCGATCCGCGCCGGCGCATGGGCCGACGCGCAATTGCAGCTCGACGCGATGAAACCCGGCCCGCTCCACGCCATCGCGCGTGCCGAGCTTTTCACCGCCAAGGGCTCGCCCAAGGCCGCGCTCGAGCCGCTGCTTGCGCTGCTGGCCGAGGCGCCCGAGCTCCCGCAGGCGGGGCAGATCGCTCGACTGGCCAAGGCGCGCGGCGCCGAAGTGCTGCCGATGCTGCCCGCCGAGCAGCGGTTGATCTGGTACGACGGCGCGCCGAACCGGCAGCGTGCCGCGGCCGTGAAAAGCGACGCCGCCGCGGCCGAACTGGCGATCGCCATGCAGCCGCTGATCAAGGACGATCGCGGGCCCGAGGCCGAAGTGCTGGTCGAGAGCAAGGCCGCGCTGCTGACGCCGGAAGCTCTGGTCGAGTGGCGCCAGCGCGTGGCGTGGATCTATTATGTCGACGGCGATGATGCCGCCGCGCGCCGCGTCGCCGCGCTCGCCCAGACCGGTTCGGGTGACTGGGCCGCGCAGGCCGACTGGGTCGCGGGCCTCGCATCGTGGCGATCGAAGGATTTCGCGTCCGCCGCGGCCAACTTCGGCAATGTCGCCCGCCGCGCATCGGACGCCGACCTGCGCGCGGCCGGGCTCTATTGGGCGTCGCGCGCCGACATGGCGAGCGGCCGGCCCGACATGGTGCAGGGCCGGTTGCAGGGTGCCGCGCAGTTCAGCGAGACGTTCTACGGTCAGCTCGCACGCCAGGCGCTCGGCATCTCGGCCCCGCTGACGCCGGCCGGCGAGAAGACGACGGCGGAGGATTGGCACGACCTGTCGCGCCGCCCGAACGTGCGCGTCGCCGCCGCACTGGTCGAGATCGGCGAAAGCGGTCTTGCCGACGACGTCATTCGCCAGCAGGCAAAGATCGGCGATCGCGTCGATTATGCCGCACTGACCCGCCTGGCCGGTCGGCTCGACCTTGCCGAGACGCAGCTGTGGCTGTCGCATAACTGCCCGCAAGGGGCGCAGCCGGTGATGACCGCGCGCTACCCGACCCCGAACTGGACGCCCGACGGCGGCTGGCGCGTCGACAAGGCGCTGGTCTACGCGCACGCGCTCCAGGAATCCCGCTTCCGCGCCGCGGTGGTCAGCCCGGCAGGCGCCTACGGCCTGATGCAGATCATGCCGGCGGCGGCGACCGACTATTCGCGCGAACGTGGCACGACGGTCGATCGCGCGGCCCTCGCTCGCCCGTCGACCAACATCGAGGTCGGCCAGCGGCATCTTGAGAAGCTGCGCGACATGGGCATCACCGGCGGGCTGCTGCCCAAGGTAATTGCCGCGTACAACGCCGGCCCGCTACCGGTCAGCGTGTGGAACGCGCAGGCCCGCGACGGCGGCGACCCGCTGCTCTACATCGAGAGCATTCCGTACTGGGAAACACGCGGTTACGTCATGACGGTGCTGCGCAATTACTGGATGTACGAGGGCAAGGCTGGCAAGCCGTCGGTCAGCCGCTCCGCGCTTGCGCAGGGGCTCTGGCCCAAATTTCCGGGCATGTCGGGCGCCGGCGCTGTCCGCGTGTCGTCCAATGCCGCGCCGAACGCCATCGCCCGTGCCAATTGACGAAGGCACCCCGTTCCGCTCGGTGCGGATCGCGGTGCTGACGGTATCGGACACGCGGGGGCTGGCCGATGATCGGTCGGGCGACACGCTGGTCGCGCGGATCGAGGGCGCTGGGCACGAGGTTGCCGATCGTGCGATCGTGCGCGATGACACGGACACCATCGTCGCACGCCTTCATGCGTGGATCGACGACGCGTCGGTCGATTGCGTCATCACAACGGGTGGCACCGGAGTGACCGGCCGCGACGTGACGCCCGAAGCGGTCGAGCGCGTCGCCGACAAGATGATTCCCGGCTTCGGCGAACTGTTCCGTTGGCTGAGTTACGACAAGATCGGCACGTCCACCATCCAGTCGCGCGCCTGCGCCTGCGTGGCGCGCGGCACGTACATCTTCGCCCTGCCCGGCTCGACCGGTGCGGTGAAGGATGGCTGGGACGGCATCCTCGCCAGCCAGCTCGATATCCGGCATCGGCCGTGCAATTTCGTGGAGCTGATGCCGCGGTTGATGGAGCGATAAGCGTCACGAATCCGCAGCTTATTGCCCTTGTTCTTGCAATGTTCTTCGTATCCGGTACGCTTGGATCATGGCCCAAGCCAGTCCCCGAGCGCGTCGCGGCGCAACGCTGAACGCCGAAAGCGTGCGCTTCAATCTGCCGCAGACCGAGGCGGATGGCGACTGGCTCGACGCGCGGACAGACATCGACGGTATCCCGACGTCGCAGCGCACGACCGTGACGATCGAGCAGCCCAAGACGATTATCGCGCGCAACCAGTCGCCCGATGTGCCGTTCGACCGCTCGATAAACCCCTATCGCGGCTGCGAGCATGGCTGCATCTACTGCTTCGCCCGGCCGAGTCATGCGTATCACGATCTGTCGCCGGGGCTCGATTTCGAGACGAAGTTGTTCGCCAAGCCAAGCGGGCCCGATCTGTTGCGCGTCGAGCTCGCCAAGCCCGCCTATGTCTGTCGCCCGATTGCGTTTGGCACCAACACCGATCCGTATCAGCCGATCGAGAATGACTGGCGAATCACTCGCGCCTGTCTGGAGGTTCTATCAGCCTGCGATCATCCGGTCACCATCACGACAAAGTCCGACCGTGTCGTCCGCGATCTCGACCTGCTGGCGCCGATGGCGGCGAAGGGGTTGGCGGCAGTGATGATTTCGGTGACGTCGCTCGACCCGAAGGTCGCGATGACGGTGGAACCGCGCGCGCCGCACCCGGAGCGTCGGCTGGCAGCGATCGCCAAGCTGTCGGCGGCGGGCGTACCGGTGCGCATCTCCATCTCGCCCGTCATCCCGGCGATCACCGATCACGAGATCGAACGGCTGATCGCACGCGGCGCCGCGGCCGGGGCGTGCGCCGCGGGGTTCATTCCCGTCCGTCTGCCGTGGGAAGTCGCGCCGCTGTTCGAGGCATGGCTCGACACGCATTTCCCCGATCGCAAGGCAAAGGTCATGGCGACGATCGGCGCGATGCGCGGCGGCAAGCGGAACGACCCAAATTTCTTTACCCGGATGCAGGGGAGCGGCCCGTGGGCGGACTTGCTGCGCACGCGGTTCCAGATCGCGTGCCGGAAGCATGGTCTGACCGGCGAGCGCGACCGGCTGCGTACCGATCTGTTCCGGGCGCCTGCCGGTGCCCAGGGCGAGTTGTTCTGACACGGGATCGCGCAGCCGCGGTCGTTCGTTCAGGGCACGAAGGAGAGTGTGATGACTGATCCAAACGCCCCGCAGCCCGACGAAACGATCCTTGGCGGTAAATCGACAATTCCCGACACCGCCGGCACCGCAGCCGGTGGGGCGAGCGAGGATGTGCCGGCCCCCGCCGACAAGGATGCAACGAAGCCGCCGGAACGGTGATTTTATCGCGTCATCCCTGCATGGGCGGGGATGACGCTGTTAGGGTCAGCGTTGGCATCACGCCGCGGCGAGCTGGTAATTTCGGTATTTCTCGCGGATCGCGGTCTTGAGCAATTTGCCGGTCGCGGTGTGCGGCAACTCGTCGACGAAGACGATCTCGTCGGGCAACCACCATTTCGCGACATGCTTCGCCAGATGCGCGGTGATCTCGAACGGCGTCACGTTGCTGCCGGCCTTGCGCACCACCAGCAGGATCGGGCGCTCGTCCCACTTCGGATGTCGTACGCCGATCGCCGCGGCCTCCGCCACGCCCGCACACCCGACCGCGGCGTTCTCCAGCTCGACCGAGCTGATCCACTCGCCGCCCGATTTGATGACATCCTTCGATCGATCGGTGATCCGCATCGTCCCGTCGGGGTGCAATGCCGCGACGTCGCCGGTGTCGAACCATCCGTCGGCGGTCACGCAGTCCGCGTCGCCCTTGAAATAGCGCTGGACGATCCACGGCCCGCGGATCTGCAGCCGACCGGTCGCCTCGCCGTCGCGCGGCAGCACCGAGTCCGCATCATCGACGATACGCAGTTCGACCCCGAAGGGTACGCGGCCCTGACGCACGGTTTGGTCGACCTTCTGTTCGAACGTCAGGTCTTCCCAATCCGGGCTCGGCGCGCCCATGGTGCCGATCGGCGAGGTTTCGGTCATCCCCCAGGCGTGGTTGACGCGGACGCCCATGTGCATGATCCGCTCGATCATCGCGCGCGGCGCCGCCGATCCGCCGATCGTGACGACCTTCAGATGCTTCGGCTCTTCACCGGTCGTATCCATGTGCTGGAACATCGCCAGCCAGACGGTCGGGACACCCGCGGTATGGGTCACCTTCTCGTCGTTCATGAGCGTGCAAAGCACCTTGGGGTCGTTGACCGCGGAATAGACGACCTTGATCCCCGCCGCAGCACTGGCGAACGGGAGGCCCCAGCCCACTGCATGGAACATCGGCACGATCGGCAGCGCGACCGCGCGGCTGTCGAGGTCGAACACCGCCGGCTGCAATTCGGCCAGCGCATGGATCATGTTCGACCGGTGCGTGAACAGCACGCCCTTTGGATTGCCGGTCGTCCCACTGGTGTAGCAGAGCAGGCACGGCTCGCGCTCCGGCCCCGTCACCCACCGATAGTCGCCATCCTGGGCATCGAGCACGGCGTCGAACTCGCCATCGTCGAAACACACATAGTGGCGGATCGTCGTCCACTGCGACCGCATCCGCTCGACGATCGGCTTGAACGCCGCGTCGTAGAGCAGAACCTGATCCTCGGCGTGATTGGCGATATAGGCGAGCTGATCGTCGAACAGGCGTGGATTGACCGTGTGGATCACCCCGCCCATCCCGATCACACCATACCACGCCACCAAATGTCCGACGTGATTCATCGCCAGCGTGGCGACGCGGTCGCCTTTCTTGACGCCCATCCGCTCGAGCGCCTGCGCCAGCCGGCGGGCATCACGGTGGACGCCGGCCCAGTCCGTCCGTGTCGTACGGCCATCGGCCCAGCGCGTGACGATCTCGCGCGTGGCGTGCTCGCGCGCGGCATGGTCGAGCAGCAGCGGGACCCTGAGTTCCACGTCCTGCATGGCACCGAGCATACGCACCTCTCCTTCATACCGATCTTTCGAACGAAGGTGCCGCAGGGCGCGCGCGATGGCAAGACTCGGGTCCGCTCCCGACGAATGGACGGAGACGGAACTCAGCCCGCCAGTGACAAACTCGGTTCGGCGGTCAGCGCCACTTCCCGCACGCCGGCCAGCCGTCCGATCGCGGTCGCTAGTTCCGGATCGATCCGGAAGTCCCGGCCGACGATCACCACCGCCTCGCCGCCACCCGGCAGCGCGACCTGCGCGCGGACTTCGCCGCGGCCGCCACGGCTCGGCTCCAGCAGCGTTGCGAGGTGGGCCCAGGCTGCGGGCACATCGACCACGCAGCTCACGCTCATCCGCGCATTCTGCGCCAGATCCTCCAGCGGACGGATGCGGCGAACGGTCACGCGGGCGCTGTCCTCACCGGCGCGGCGGTCGAGTTCGACGGTCATCAGGCCGCACCCGCCTGCCCGGCTCGCTTCCTCCAGATCCTTTGATACCACTTCGTCGAAACAGGTCGCGGGCACCTGGCCCGACTGGTCGCTGAGCGTCATCATCAGATAGCGGTTGCCGCGTGCCGACGTGCGCCAGCGTGCATCCTCGACCAGCGCGGCTATGGTCGCGCCGGATCGCGCGCCTTCGGCCACCGGCACGTCGCCCAGCGCCGCGATCGGCCGAGCCCCCTGCCCGCGGGCGAGGTGCGCATAGCGATCGAGCGGATGGGACGAGAAGAAGAAGCCGAACGCCTCCTTTTCCGCCTCGATCCGCTTGGCGAGCGTCCAGTGCGCGCTCTGCGGCAGCTCGATGTGGACGCGGTGCTCGGTTACCGTGGACAGGAAATCGCCCTGTCCCGACAGCTCGCTCTGCTTGTGGCGCGACGCCTCGGCCAGCAACGTTTCGGCGACCGCGAAGACCCCCGCGCGGTTGGCGTCGATCGAATCGAACGCACCCGCCGCCGCCAGCGTCTCGACCTGGCGCTTGTTCAGCAGTCGCGGATCGACGCGCTTTGCCACATCGTCGAGCGAGGCGAACGTGCCGTTTTCCTCGCGCTCGGCGACCAGCAATTCCATCGCCCGCTCGCCGACTCCTTTCAGCGCGCCGAGACCATAGCGCACGGCATGGCCATCCTCGTGCGGCTCGACCGAGAATTCCGCTTCCGCCGCGTTCACATCGGGCGGCAGGCACGGCACGCCCAGGCGCTTCATGTCGTCGACGAAGATGTTCAGCTTGTCGGTCTGGTGCATGTCGAAGCACATCGACGCGGCAAAGAATTCGTGCGGGTAATGCGCCTTCAGCCAGGCGGTCTGATAGGCGAGCAACGCATAGGCCGCGGCGTGGCTCTTGTTGAAGCCGTAACCGGCGAACTTGTCGATCAAGTCGAACAGCTGGTTGGCGTAGGCCTCCGGGATCTGGTTGTGCGCGGCGCATCCCTCGACAAAGGTCGCGCGCTGGGCGTCCATCTCCGCCTTGATCTTCTTGCCCATCGCGCGGCGCAGCAGGTCGGCGCCGCCCAGCGAATAGCCCGCCAGAATCTGCGCGGCCTGCATCACCTGTTCCTGGTAAACGAAGATTCCGTAGGTTTCCGACAGGATCGGCTCAAGCAACGGATGCGGATAGGCGACCTGTTCGCGCCCGTTCTTGCGCGCGCCGAAGGTCGGGATATTGTCCATCGGCCCTGGACGGTAGAGCGAGACGAGCGCGATGATGTCGCCGAAGTTGGACGGGCGCACGGCACTCAGCGTCCGGCGCATCCCGTCCGATTCCAGCTGGAACACGCCAACCGTGTCGCCGCGCTGGAGCAGGGCGTAGACCTCGGGATCGTCCCATTCGAGCGTGTCGAGATCGACGTCGATCCCGCGATTGGCGAGCAACTCGACCGCCTTCTTGAGCACGCTCAATGTCTTGAGCCCGAGGAAGTCGAACTTCACCAGCCCGGCGCCTTCGACATATTTCATGTCGAATTGCGTGACCGGCATGTCCGACCGCGGATCGCGGTACAGCGGCACCAGCTGGCTGAGCGGCCGGTCGCCGATCACCACACCCGCGGCGTGGGTCGACGAGTGCCGCGGCAACCCTTCCAGCTTCTGCGCCAGGTCGAGCAGGTGGCGGACGTCGCTGTGGTTCTTGTACTCGGCCGCCAGCTCGGCGACGCCGTTCAGCGCGCGCTCCAGCGTCCAGGGATCGGTTGGGTGGTTGGGGATCAGCCCGGCCAGGCGGTTGATCTGGCCATAGCTCATCTGGAGTACGCGGCCGGTGTCCTTCACGACCGCGCGCGCCTTCAGCTTCCCGAAGGTGATGATCTGCGCGACCTTGTCATGACCATAGCGCTGCTGGACGTAGCGGATGACTTCGCCGCGCCGGGTTTCGCAGAAGTCGATGTCAAAGTCGGGCATCGACACGCGTTCCGGGTTCAGGAAGCGTTCGAACAGCAGGCCGAGCTTGATCGGATCGAGATCGGTGATGGTCAGCACCCACGCGACGACCGAGCCCGCGCCCGAGCCACGTCCCGGCCCCACCGGAATATCGCGCTCCTTCGCCCATTTGATGAAGTCCGCGACGATCAGGAAATAGCCGGGGAAGCCCATCTGGATGATGACGTCGAGCTCGAATTCGAGCCGCTTGGCATACATCTCGACCGCGGCATCGTCGGCGATCCCCGCCTTCTCCAGTCGCATGGCGAGGCCTGCCCGCGCCTGGTCGCGCAGCATCGCCGCTTCGCCCGCGATGTCACCGGCCAGGCTTGGCAGGATGGGTTTGCGCTTCGGTGCCGCGACCGCGCAGCGCTGCGCGACGACCAGCGTGTTGTCGATCGCTTCGGGCAGGTCGGCGAATATCGCGCGCATCGTGTCGGCCGGCTTCATCCATGCATCCGGCGAGGAGCGCTTGCGGTCGTCGCTGGTGACATAGCTCGACGAGGCGATGCACAACATCGCGTCGTGCGCTTCGTGGAAATGATCCTCGGCAAAACAGCACGGATTGGTGCCGACCAGCGGCAGGCCGCGGGCGTAGGCGAGGTCGATCAGCGCGTCTTCCGCACGGCCCTCGACCGCGTCGCCGCGGCGGCTGATCTCGATATACAGCCGCTTGGGAAACAGCGCTTGGAGGTGGTCGGTGTAGGCCGCGGCGGCGCCGTGCTGGTCATCGGCGAGCAACCGGGCCAGCGCCCCCTCGCCCCCTGCGGTCAGCGCGATCAGCCCGTCGGTGCGGCCATCCAGCGCATCCAGCGGGACATGCGCATCCTGCTCGACCGGACGCCCGAGATGCGCATGGCTGACAAGCGCGCAGAGATTGTCGTAGCCGGTCGTGTCCTGCGCGTAGAGCGCCAGCCAGTCGATCGGCGCCTCCACCCCCTCGGGCACCGGCCGCTTGATCGCGAGCAGTGTACCGATGACCGGCTGGACACCGGCATCCTTGCACGCGTCGCCGAACGCCATCGCGGCGTACAGTCCGTTGCGGTCGGCCAGGGCAACTGCGGGGAAACCGAGCTTCGCGGCGCGCTTGGCGATCGCCTTAGGCTCGATCGCCCCCTCGAGCATCGTGTAGGACGAGAAGACGCGAAGGGGGACGAAACCGGAATGTGCCACGCCTGAGAGAGTAGGCGGTCGAGCCGATGTTTGGAAGGCGGGTGGGCTGGTTATCCACACCTATCGGCTTGGCGCCTGCCCCTCCCCACCCCGTCCGCACTGAGCTTGTCGAAGCGCTGCCCTTCTTCGTGCCTCATGTCGCGCGGCACGAAGAAAAGGACGGTGCTTCGACAAGCTCAGCACGAACGGGGCGAGGGGGCCGTCAGAGCAGCGCCTCGATATCCTTCGCGATATCCTCGGGCTTCGTCGTCGGCGCGTAGCGGTCGACCACCTTGCCGTCGCGATCGACCAGGAACTTGGTGAAATTCCATTTGATCGATTCCGACCCCAAAACACCGGGCGCCTCGTGCTTCAGATACCGGAACACCGGCGCCGCGCCGTCGCCGTTCACGTCGACCTTCGCGAACACCGGGAAAGTTACGTCGTAGGTCAGCGAGCAGAAGTTCGCGATCTCCGCCGCGTCGCCCGGCTCCTGTGCCCCGAATTGATTGCAGGGGAAGCCGAGCACCGCGAACCCGCGATCCGCATAGCGGCGATGCAGCGCCTCCAGCCCGGCATATTGCGGCGTGAACCCGCACTTCGACGCGGTGTTGACGATCAGCAGCACCTTGCCGGCGTAGGTTGACAGGTCGGTCGTACCGCCATCGGCAGCCGTTACCGGGATGGTCCGAAGATCGCTCATGCCAGGACTCCCTCATGCAGCCGCACCACCCGGTCCATCCGTGCCGCCAACCGCTCGTTATGCGTCGCGACCAGCGCCGACGAACCCTGGTCGCGGACCAGGCGGAGGAATTCGGCGAACACGATGTCGGCGGTCGCTTCGTCGAGGTTGCCGGTGGGCTCATCCGCCAGCACCAGCGCCGGCTTGTTCGACAGGGCGCGCGCCACGGCGACGCGTTGCTGTTCGCCGCCCGACAGCTGGCTCGGGCGGTGACCCAGGCGCTTGGCGAGGCCCAGCGCACTCAGCAGCGTTTCGGCGCGGGCTTCGGCGTCGGTGCGGGCGGTGCCGTGGATCAGTTGCGGCAGGACGACATTCTCGAGCGCGGAGAAGTCTGGCAGCAGGTGATGGAACTGATAGACGAAGCCCATCGCGTCCCGCCGCGTCTCGGTACGGCCGCCGCTGTCGAGCTTGGCGGCTTCGGTGCCGAGGATGCGGATCGATCCGTCGAAACCCCCCTCCAGCAAGCCCACCGCCTGGAGGAGCGTCGACTTGCCCGAGCCCGAGGGCCCGAGCAGCGCGACGATCTCGCCTTTGCCGACGCGCAGGTTGACGCCGCGCAGGACCTCGATCGTCACGTCACCCTGCGTGAAGCTGCGGCGCAGGTCGGTGGTCTCCAGGACGGCGGTGCCGTCGAACGCGCCAAAACCGCGCCCGATGGCGCCGGATTGGTCGCGCCGACCGTTCTCGGCGTTGCCTTCGACCTCAGTCATAGCGAAGCACCTGCACAGGATCGGTATTGGCCGCCTTGAACGCCGGGTACAGCGTCGCGAGGAAGCTGAAGCCGAACGCCATCGCGGCGATGCCGAACACCTCCAGCGGGTCGGTCTTGGCGGGCAGTTCGGTCAGGAAGCGCATCGACGGGTCCCAGATCTGCTGACCGCTGACGAAGCCGAGGAAGCTGACGACGCCCTGGCGGTAGGTCAGCAGCACGAAGCCGAGGATCAGGCCGAGGACGATGCCGACCGCGCCGATCGAGGTGCCGACCGTCATGAAGATCCGCAACAAACCGCCGCGTGTCGCGCCCATCGTGCGCAGGATCGCGATGTCGCGGGTCTTGGCGCGCACCAGCATGATCAGCGACGACAGGATGTTGAACACCGACACCATGATCAGGATCGACAGCACGGTGAAGGTGACGAGTCGATCGACCGACAGCGCCTCGAACAATTGCGAGTTCATCTGGCGCCAGTCCTGCACGACACCGCGGCGCCCGACGACCTGGGCCAGCGGCGTCGCGATATCGGCAACGCGGTCGGGGTCGGTCACGTCGATCTCGATCATGCCGACCGAATCGCCCATCAGCAGCAGCGTCTGCGCATCCTGCATCGGCATGACGACGAACGCCTTGTCATAGTCGAACACGCCGACTTCGAAGATCGCGCCAACCCGGTAGCTGACGATGCGCGGCACCGTCCCCATCGGGGAGGCGGGGCCTTCGGGACTGATCAGTTGGACTTCCGAGCCCTCCGATACCCCAAGCGACTCGGCCAGGCGCGATCCGATGCCGATCATGCCGCTGTCCGGGCGCAGCGCGCCGAGCGAGCCCGCGACGACCTTGCCGTTCAGCGTCGGGTTGGTGCGGATGTCCTCAACCCGCATACCGCGGACGATGACGCCGGCGACGCGCCCCTGCGCGCTCGCCATCAGCGGATTCTCGATCAGCGGGGTGGCCGAGACGACACCGGGAATCTTGCGCGTCTCGGCCAGGATCTCGCGCCAGTCGCGCAGCTGGTTGCCATAGCCCTGGACGACGGCGTGGCCGTTCAGGCCGACGATCTTGTCGAACAGCTCGGCGCGGAAGCCGTTCATGACGCTCATGACCACGACGAGGGCGGCGACGCCGAGCATGACCGCGACCAGGCTGATGCCCGCGACGAGGGCGATGAACGCCTCTCCCCGACCGGGCAGCAGGTAACGGCGTGCGATCATCCGCTCGTAGGACGATAATAACATGGGGCCCGCCCTATTGAGCGCGGGGTTCGGCGGCAAGCGCGCTGTTGCACGATTCCCACAACTGTCGCGCAATCGTCGCGACAGCGGCCGTTCAGGGATGACAAGCCCCGCCCCGCGGCATAGTCACCATCCCACTGAGGCGCAGGCAAAGGCCGCGGTTCAGGGAGGCCTTCGGCCCCGTCGTTCTGGGAGGATCGGCGTGCGGGTAGAGGGTTGAAATCTAAGGGGGCTGGCGAATTCATTTTCGTCACGCAGGACGCCCGGGCTGGCAACAGCCCGGGCGTTTGCGTTTGGTGGCAGGCGGACCGCGTCCGCCGTCGCGCCCGCGCGGCCACCAAACCGGCCGGCGAGCGCCGTCAAGGCGCCCGACCGACGACGGCGGCTTCGCCGCCGGCGCTGCCACACTCCCGTCCCCACGTTCGCCCTGAGCCTGTCGAAGGGCTGTCCTTCTTCGCTCCAGAAGCCCGTGAGCCACGAAAAGGACAGGGCTTCGACAAGCTCAGCCCGAACGGGAAGAATTTTATTCTATCGACCCCACCGT
>NZ_LMLB01000001.1:1846748-1846907 GCF_001421785.1 Sphingomonas sp. Leaf33
GCTCCCGCGCAGGCGGAAGCCCGGAGCCACAAGCGACATTCCGTCAAACCCTGGGTTCCCGCCTGCGCGGGAGCACGGCGGGCCTCAGAACGACTTCCCCACCGTCACCCCGTACGTCCGCGGATCACCGACATTGCCCGCGATCAGCCCGGTATTCCC
>NZ_LMLB01000001.1:1846967-1913840 GCF_001421785.1 Sphingomonas sp. Leaf33
CGGCGTCGTTGCCAGCACCTCGAAATACTTGGTGTCGAACACGTTACGCACCCAACCGAACACGTTGAAGCCGTCCGAGCTTCGGAAGCCGGCGCGCAGGTTGGTCAGCGTGTAACCGTCGATATCGGTGTAGATCGACCGCGAGGCGTTCGACGAGAACGTCGTCCGCGTGCTGGCATCGACGCCGAGATACGCCTGCCCGTCGAGGCGGAACACCCGCGCCGGTATGTTGTACTCGCCGCCCGCCGAGAACGCCCATTTCGACACGCCCGGCAGACGCTGGCCGGAGATATCGCAGACGATGGGGCTGTTCGTGCCCGGCGCGCCCGGCGCCCCGATCGGGGTGCCCGTGCCGCCGCCCGACAGTTCCGGCGGGCATGGCGCGTTCTGGAAATCGAGGTAGCGCGCGTCGTTGAATGCGCCGTTGATGTAGGCAGTCAGGCGGTCCGAGGGACGGATCGAGAAGTCCGCTTCGATCCCGCGCACCCGCACCTTGCCCGCGTTCGCTAGATAGCCGCGCAACGTGGACGTCGACTGGTTGTTCACGATCGCCTGGTAATCGCGGATCGTCGTCCAGAACCCCGTCACGTTCAACGTCACGCGCCGGTCCCAGAACTGCGACTTCACCCCCGCTTCGAAATGATCGACCTTTTCCGGCGCGATCTGGGCAAGCTGCGTCTGGACGACGCCGTTCACCACCGGCACGCCGTTCAGGTTGAGCCCGCCCGATTTGAAGCTGTGCGCATACGTCGCATAGAGCATGACATCTTGCGCGGGCTTGTATGATCCGGTCAGGTCATAGGATACGTTCCAGGCGCGATAGGCCTCGCCAGTGAATGCCTGCGGCTGGATCGCGTCGCGCTGCGCCGCCTGGCGCGCGGTCCCGCCCGAATATGGTACGAGGTTGCCCTGCGCATCGCGGACGATGCTGACGTAGCTACCGACCTTGTCGTCGTAATTGACGCGGAAGCCCGGCGACAGCGTGAAGCGGTCGCCGAAGCGCCAGTTAAGTTTTCCGAACAGCGCGCCGCTGAAGTTCTTCAGGCGGATGTCGTTGTTCGCGGTCAGCCCGTTCAGCACGCTCGGATCGCTCGCCAGCGCGCTCGTCGGGTTGATCAGCCAGCGACTCGCCGCTGCGCCCTGCTGCTGGATGCCGGTCGTGTGAATGTCCTGATAGAAGCCGAAGAGACCGACGACATAGTCGAAGCTCCTGCCATCGCCGGCGAAGCGGAATTCCTGCGTGAACTGGTTCTGCTTCGTCGGGTTGTTCGACTTGGTCGTGATCGGCAGGCCCGTGAAGTCACGATCGTTCGCCGGCTTCCAGTCCCAGAAGCGCCACGCCGTGATCGAGGTCAGCCGTCCCGCCCCGGTTTCCAGTTCGCCGCGCAGCGACACGCCGCCCAGGATATTTCCCGCGTTCAGCTCGGCATCCAGGTCGGTCAGGCGATCGAACGGGTTGCGGCTGACCGGCTCGTAGCCCTGCGCGCGGGCCAGCGCGTCGAACTGGCGGTTGAGCGGGCGCTGGGTACTGCCGACGCGGACGAATATCTGCGCGCAGCATTCGGGGTTCTGGCGCGAGTAATCGCCGCTGAGCGTCAGGTCGAGGCTGTCGCTGGCGCGGAACAGCAACGCGCCGCGCACGCCCAGATTGTCCTGCTCGTTCACATAGGTGCCGGTGCGGACGTTGAAGACCGTCCCGCGCCGGCTGGTCGTCGCCAGGCCCAGGCGCGCCGCGACGCGATCGCCCAGCGGGCCGGACACCGATGCCTTCGCCTGCTTGAATTCCAGGTTGCCGGCGCTGACCTCCGCCCGCCCCTCGAAATCGAAGCTCGGCGCACGGCTGGTGATGTTGATCGCGCCCGCGACGGTGTTCTTGCCGTACAGCGTGCCCTGCGGCCCGCGCAGCGTCTCGACCTGCTGGACGTCCAGGAAATCGAGCGTCGCCGCCGCCACCCGGCTGAGATACACCTGGTCGATGTAGACGCCGACGCCCTGATCGATCCCGTCGTTGGTCAGGCCCAGCGGCGCGCCGAGACCGCGGATGTTTACGGAAGAATTGCGCGGGTTGGTCGAATAGAATTGCAGCGTCGGCTGCAGTTGCTGCAGCCGCGCGACATTGAAGCTGCCGGTGTCGTCGATCTCCTTCACGCCCACCACCGACAGCGCGATCGGCACGTTCTGCGCGCGCTCTTCGCGGCGGCGGGCGGTGACGACGATGTCGGCGGCGACCGAACTGCGCTGTACCTCCTCCTCGGTCCGCTGCGGATCGCCGGGCGCCGTCGTGACGGTCGGCGTCGATTGGACGACGACGGGCGGCGGCGGCGCTGCCGTCGTCGATTGGAGTATCAGCACGAGCGGCAGGACGGACGACATGGTGAGAGACCCCTTATCTGTTCGCCGCCATATCCTATCGATCGCGTGGGGTTTGACAGGAAGATCGAGTATGCCCCTGACAAGCTTCGCTACGACTTACGCCTTCTCAACAACTTACCCCCACTTGAAAGGCGAATTCGGGCTTCCAAGATAAGGCCCACGCGGTGCCGCAGGGCGGGCCGCGGCGACATCCGGTGTCGCGCAACAGCGGGCGCCGGACTGGACGTTTCAGAACGCTCATGACTGGAGGCTTTGAACCATGCGTCAGATCGATTTCACCCCGTACCGCCGCTCGACCATCGGCTTCGACCGGCTGTTCGACATGCTCGAACAGGGCACGCGCGGCGCGCCGACCGAGAACTATCCGCCGTTCAATCTCGAGCGCGTGGCCGAGGACCGCTATCGCATCACGCTGGCGGTCGCGGGCTTCCGCGCCGAGGAACTCGACCTCACCGCGCAGCAGAACCTGCTGGTCGTTGCGGGCAAGAAGAGCGAGACGCAGGACAATGCGGCGCAGATGCTCCATCTGGGCATCGCCAACCGTAGCTTCGAGCGTCGCTTCGAACTCGCCGACTTCATCCGCGTGGCGGATGCCGACCTGAAGGACGGGCTGCTCATCATCAACCTCGTGCGTGAAGTGCCCGAGGCGATGAAGCCCAAGAAGGTCGCGATCGGCGGGACGTCGGCTACCGATGCCGCTCCGGCGATCGAAGCCAAGGCGGCATAACGCCATCTAACACCCGGCTAGCGGCGCTTTCCTCCCTTTGAGCGTCGCCCAGAGGGCGCCCGGATCGGCAACGGTCCGGGCGCTTTTGCGTCAGACCAGACGGCTCTGCTGGACCGCGGCGGCGATGAAGCTGGCGAACAGCGGGTGCGGCTCGAACGGCTTCGACTTCAGTTCCGGGTGAAACTGCACGCCGACGAACCAGGGATGGTCCGGCCGCTCGACGATCTCCGGCAGTGCGCCGTCGGGCGACATGCCGGAGAAGCGCAAGCCCCCCGCCTCCAGCGCATCCTTGTAATGGACGTTGACTTCGTAGCGATGGCGGTGCCGTTCGCTGATGGCGGTCTGGCCATAGATGCTGGCGACATGGCTGTTGCTCGCCAGCGTCGCGTCATAGGCGCCCAGGCGCATCGTGCCACCCATGTCGCCGCCCTCCTGCCGCTGTTGCAGCCCTTCGGCGGTCATCCATTCGGTGATGAGACCGACGACGGGCTCGGCCGTGGGGCCGAATTCGGTAGTCGAAGCCTCCGCAATCCCCGCGGTGTTCCGCGCACCTTCGATGCAGGCCATCTGCATACCCAGGCAGATGCCGAAATACGGCACCTTGCGTTCGCGGGCGAAGCGGACCGCGGCGATCTTCCCCTCCGACCCGCGTTCGCCGAACCCGCCGGGGACCAGGATGGCGTGCAGCGGCTCAAGCGTCACGGCGATATCGTCGGGCGCCTGCTCGAACAGCTCGGCGTCCAGCCAGCGGATGTTGACCTTCACGCGGTTGGCGATGCCGCCGTGGACCAGCGCCTCGTGCAGCGACTTGTACGCATCCTGCAGGCCGACATATTTGCCGACGACGCCGATCGACACTTCACCTTCGACGTTCGACAGCCGGTCGATGATGTCGTCCCAGCGGGTCAGCTCGGGCGAGCCTTCGGACGGCAGGCCGAAGCTGTTGAGAACCGCGCGGTCGAGCCCTTCGGCATGATATTGCAGCGGCACGCCGTAGATGGTCTTGGCGTCGAGCGCGGGGATGACCGCCTCGGTCGGCACGTTGCAGAACAGCGCGATCTTGGCCCGCTCGCCTGCCGGCAGCGGACGTTCGCAGCGGCAGACCAGCACGTCCGGCTGGATGCCGAGCGCGGTCATGTCGCGGACCGAATGCTGCGTCGGCTTGGTCTTCAGTTCGCCCGCCGCCGCGATGTACGGCACCAGCGTCAGATGGACGAAACACGTATTCTGGCGCCCGATGTCGTTCCGAAGCTGGCGGATCGCCTCCATGAACGGCAGCGATTCGATGTCGCCGACGGTCCCGCCGATTTCGCACAGCACGAAATCGAGATCCTCGGTTTCGTTGCGGGCGAATTCCTTGATCGCATCCGTGACGTGCGGGATGACCTGGACGGTCGCGCCCAGATAGTCGCCGCGGCGTTCCTTGGCGATGATCGTCTGGTAGATGCGACCTGACGTGATGTTGTCGCTCTGCCGGCTCGGCACGCCGGTGAAGCGTTCATAGTGGCCGAGATCGAGGTCGGTTTCCGCCCCGTCGTCGGTCACATAGACTTCGCCGTGCTGGTACGGGCTCATCGTGCCCGGATCGACGTTCAGATACGGATCGAACTTGCGGATGCGGACGCGGTAGCCGCGTGCCTGCAACAGAGCTGCGAGAGAGGCCGCCATGAGGCCTTTGCCGAGCGACGAGACCACGCCGCCGGTGATGAAGATATACCGCGCCATGGGAGGATGCGCCTAACCTTGAACATGCGTGTTGGGCAAGCGCGGAAGCGCCGCGCCTGCCGATGAAAGCGGTAATGCGTGTGCGATTACTGCTGGAGCGGAACGCCGCTGCCGTTGGCGGGCGCAGTCGTGTTCTGGGCGGCCGCATCGGCGGCGGCCTTCAGCGCGTCGGGGTTGCCGCCCGCGGCAGGAGCCTGCTGCGGCGCAGGTGCGGTGCGGGCCAGGCTGGTGTCGACGGTCGACGTCTTGTTCGCCGCCGCCAGAAAGGCAAGGCCGATCGACATGGCGATGAAGAGACCGGCGAGAATCGCCGTCGCCCGCGTCAGGAAATCGGCGGCGCCGCGTGCCGACATCAGGCCCGACGGGCTGCCGCCGGTGGTCAGCCCGCCGCCTTCCGACTTCTGCATCAGGATCACCGTCACGAGCAGCGCGGCGATGATCGCCTGGACGACGAGCAGGAAGGTGAACATGGGACGCGCAAACCGATCGATTAGAATGGACTGGCGGCGCACATAGGCGACGCTTGGGCTGCGATCAACCGCGCGCGCTGCCGTACGTCCAACGGAGCGGTGTCATGAAAGCGCAAACATTTCGCGAACGCACGGAAACCCGAGGCTTATCGTCGCGTTAATGCCGCAAGACCGCCCGACGTGACGGGCTCGCAACGGTAAGAAGCGGACCCGAAATCGTGAACGCAATCTCCGAAAAGTCGCTGTTCACCTGGATGCACACCCTCGTCGACTACGTGCGTTCGGGCGAACCCGACCTGACTAACCGCCAGATGGCCCTGCTGATGCTGGTCTATCTGGAAAAAGGCCCCCACACCGTCCGCGGACTGGCGCGCGCACTGAACGTGTCGAAGCCCGTCGTCACGCGCGCCTTGAATCGATTGGGTGCTCTCGGCTATCTGCGCCGCCAACGCGACGATACCGACAAGCGCAACATCTTCGTCGCGCGCACGCCTAAGGGGGCAGACTTTCTTGCAGAATTCGGGCATTTCCTCTCCGGTGACGAACCAGGCGCCGCCCAGCGCCAGCCAGCGCACGCGTAAGCGGTTCGCACTCACCGGGCGCAGCCAAAGCGTCGACCCGCGGGTGGAGGCGGCGCGCGGCGATCTGGCCGACGTCCGGCTAGCCGACCGCGTGTTTGCTCCGCACTATGCCGCCGCTGTCCAGCGTAGCGCGGTCAGGCGCGCGCCGATCCTGGCCGCACATGGCGGCGCTCCGATTTCCGAAATCCTGCCTGGCGAAACGTTCGACGTGCTCGAATTGTCGCACGGCTATGCCTGGGGCGTCGGCGGAGTCGATGGCACCGTCGGGTTCGTCGCGGTCGATGCGCTGGGCGCGCCGATCGCGGCGACTCACATCGTCTGCGCACCCGGTTCGGAACAGCCCGTCGGCGCGCGCCTGACCGGGCAACAGGCGGCGCAGGTAGATGCCGCGACGGTTCGTCCGCTCGACGCGCTGCCGAAGGACTTCGTCACGGTCGCCGAATCGCTGGTCGGCATTCCCGCCGTGGCCGGCGGCCGGTCGAGCACGGGCATCGACGGCGGCGGTCTGGTGTCGCTCGCCCTGTCGCTGACCGGCCTGAAGGTCGCGCGCTTCGTCGATATCCAGGCGCACGACCTGGGTCACGACGTGAGCGACACCGCGCCGGTCCTGCGCGGTGACCTGCTGTTCACCGACGGCGACGTAGCAATCGCGACCGACGACGCCCATGCGATCCGCGTCGGCGAAACCGGCGTCGAGAGTGTCGCGATCGGCGATCTCGGCTCGCTCGTCGCACGGCGGCGCCTGCCATGAGGCGGTCTGTCTTCATCGATGGCGCGGTCGGCACCACCGGTCTGGAAATCCGCGAACGGCTGAGCGGCCGGCCGGAGATCGAGTTGCTGACGCTCGACGACGACCTTCGCAAGGATGTCGCGGCCAAGCGCGCGGTGCTGAACGACGCCGATTTCGTCATCCTCTGCCTGCCCGACGATGCCGCACGAGAAAGCGTGGCGATGATCGACAATCCGCGCACGCGGGTGATCGACGCGTCGACCGCGCACCGGACCGCCGATGGCTGGACCTACGGCTTTCCCGAACTGGAGCCGAGCCAGGCTGCGCTGATCGCCGACGCGCCGCGCGTGACCAATCCGGGCTGCTACCCCACCGGCTTTCTGGCGCTCGTCCGCCCGCTGGTCCGTACCGGCCTGATCCCGGTCGATGGTGCGATCACTGTCAACGCCGTGTCGGGCTATTCGGGCGGCGGTCGCCAGATGATCGAGGATTACGAGGGCGGCGCGGAGGACAGCGCGTGGCGCGGCTATGCGCTGACGCTGGAACACAAGCATGTGCCCGAGATGCAGCGCCACGCACGGCTGGAGCATCCGCCGATCTTTACCCCCTCGGTCGTCCGCACTCATCGCGGCATGGTCGTCGAGGTGCCGCTGGCGCTTCACGCACTCCCCCGCCGGCCGAGCATCGACGCCCTGCGCGACACGCTGGCCGCCGCCTATGACGGCAGCCGGATCGTGCGTGTCGTCGACGATGGCGCATCGCTGGTGCGGGTGGAGGACGATGCCGGCACCGACCGGCTGACCCTGCGCGTCACCGGCAATGCCGACCGCGGCCACGCCCGGCTGATCGCGACGCTCGACAATCTGGGTAAGGGCGCGGCGGGCGCGGCGGTGCAGAACCTGAACGTCATGGCCGGTTTCGACCCGGCCGCGGGACTTGTGCTCTGAGTTCATCGCGCGATTGGTAGCGCTCACAAGTCGTTTGGCCCCTGCATACGATTTCTTGGGCGCGGCGGTCTTGCCCCCTGCCCCCATCCCGTTAGGGAGGTGGCGCATTCTTTGGGGGACGCGCGTGTGACCGGAGCCGTTGGCAAGCTGCTGCTGTTCGGAGCGACCGGGGATCTGTCCCGGCGGATGCTGATCCCGTCGCTGTTCGGACTGCACGCCGATGGCCTGCTGCCCCCGGGGCTCACGATCACCGGAACCGCGCGATCGGAGCATGACGACGCCGGCTTCCGCGAGTTCGCGGCAGCGGCGCTCGACGAATTCCTGCCCGCCGACCGCAAGGATGCGGAGCAGATCGCGTCCTTTCTCCAGCGACTCCAGTATCAGGCGCTCGACGCCTCGACGCTCGACGGCTTCCCGGCGCTGGCCGAGAAGATCGGTGACGTGTCGAATGGCCTCGCCATCTTCCTGTCGACCGCGCCGTCGCTGTTCGAGCCGACGATCAAGGGCCTCGAATCGGCGGGCCTCGCCGGTGAGACGGTTCGGATCAGCCTCGAAAAGCCGCTCGGCCACGACCTCGCCTCCAGCTGCGAGATCAATGACGCGGTTGCGGCGGCCTTCCCCGAGGAGCGGACGTTCCGGATCGACCATTATCTGGGCAAGGAAACCGTCCAGAACATCCTGGCGCTGCGCTTCGGCAACTCGCTGTTCGAGCCGGTGTGGAACGCGCGCGGGATCGACCACGTCCAGATCACCATCGCTGAGACGGTCGGGCTGGAAGATCGCGCGGGCTATTACGAGGGTGCAGGCGCGCTGCGCGACATGGTGCAGAACCACATCCTGCAGCTTGTCGCGCTGATCGCGATGGAGCCGCCGGCCCGCTTCGACGGCACCGCGATCCGCGACGAAAAGGTGAAGGTCCTCCGCTCGCTCCGCCCGATCGACCCAAAGGACGCCGGGCACCTGACCGTTACCGGCCAATATGGCGCGGGCGCGGTCGGCGAGAAGGTCGTGAAGAGTTACGCCGACGAACTCGGTCGCTCGTCGACCACGGAGACCTTTGTCGCGATCAAGGCGCATGTCGACAATTGGCGCTGGCAGGGCGTGCCCTTCTACCTGCGCACCGGCAAGCGGTTGCCCGCACGCCAGAGCGAGATCGCGATCCAGTTCAAGCCGGTGCCGCATTCGATCTTTGCCGACCGCGGGGGGCAGTTGCAGTCCAATACGCTGGTCATCCGGTTGCAGCCGGAGGAATATGTCCGCCTGCTGGTGATGGCGAAGCAGCCAGGCCTGGACCGTGACGGGATTCGTCTGCGCGAAGTCCCGTTGAACCTCAGCCTCGACACCGAGTTCGCGGGAACGCGCCGCCGCATCGCCTACGAACGGCTGCTGCTCGACCTGATCGAGGGAGACCCGACCCTGTTCGTCCGCCGCGACGAGGTGGAGGCGCAGTGGCGCTGGATCGACGGCATCCGCGCCGGCTGGGAAGCGAACGACGTGAAGCCCAAGCCCTATCCGAGCGGGAGCTGGGGGCCGAGCGCGGGGATCGCGCTGACTGAGCGCGACGGCGTGACGTGGACGGAATGACCCTCCCAGGCACCGTGCCCTTCGCGTCAGCGGGGGGACACAGCCGCTGAACGACGTGAGACGCAGATCGTTCGGCTAGAATTGATCCCCGCCTTCGCGGGGACGACGACCAAGAAGAGATGACATGACGACCGAAATCGAATGGTGGGATTACGACGACGCGGCCGAAATGGCCGACGCTGTCGCAGGTGACATCGGCTTCATCATCGAAAGCGCGATCGATGCGCGCGGTGCCGCCGTGATCGCGCTGGCCGGCGGCAAGACGCCGCTGCCGATCTACGAAAAGCTGGCCAGGGCAAAGATCGACTGGAAGCGCGTGACGATCATCCCCGGCGACGAGCGCATCGTACCGCTGGGCGACGCGCTGTCGAACGTCACTGCGATCGGCAAGGCGTTTCTGCCCAAGGGGGCGCGGGTCATTCCGCTCGTCTCCGCGACCGCGCCCGATTACAAGGCGGCCGGCCGTGCGGCGGATGCCCTGCTTCAGGATCTCCACTGGCCGCTCGATCTCGTCCTGCTCGGCGTCGGCGGCGATGGCCATGCCGCATCGATCTTCCCCGGCCCCGACTTCGACGAAGCGTTGAACGGCCCGAAGGAACGCCGCGCGCTGGGCGTCATGCCCGACCCGTTGCCGCCGGAGGCTCCGGTCGCCCGCGTGACTCTCAGCAAGGCAGCACTCACGTCGGCGCGCGCGATGATGATCGCGGTGACGGGCGACGCCAAGCGCGCCGTTATCGAGGAAGCTGTGAAGGCCGGACAATCGTCCCCATATCCGATAGGGCGAATCCTGGCGGACGTCGAACTGCCGGTCGACATCCACTGGGCGCCGTAACGCGTACATAACATTCCGTTCGCCCTTAGCTTGTCGAAGGGCTGCCCTTCTTCTGCGTAGAAGAGAAGGGCAGGGCTTCGACAAGCTAAGGGCGAACGGGAATAGGAAGTTGCCATGCCGAACCTGCACCCCCAAGTCGCTGCCGTCACCGACCGCATCATCGATCGATCGCGGAACAAGCGGGCGGCATATCTCGCGCTGATCGCCAGCGAGCGCGAGGGCGGGGTCGATCGTCCGCGCCTGGGCTGCGCCAACCTCGCCCACGGCTATGCCGGGACGGAGGAACAGCGCGACGACATGCGCCGCGGCCAGTCCATGAACATCGGGATCGTGACCGCCTACAACGACATGCTGTCGGCCCATGCGCCCTATTATCGCTACCCCGAGCAGATGAAGGTCTGGGCGCGCGAGGCGGGGGTGACCGCACAGGTCGCAGGCGGCGTTCCGGCGATGTGCGACGGCGTAACGCAGGGGTATCCGGGCATGGAGCTGTCGCTGTTCAGCCGCGACACGATCGCGCTGTCGACCGCGATCGCGCTGAGCCACGGCATGTTCGAAGGCGCAGCGCTGCTCGGCATCTGCGACAAGATCGTGCCGGGCCTGCTGATGGGCGCGCTACGCTTCGGCCACCTGCCGATGGTGCTGATTCCCGGCGGGCCGATGCGGTCGGGCATCTCGAACAAGCAGAAGGCCGCGGTCCGCGAGCGTTTCGCGGTGGGCGAGGCAACCCGAGAAGAACTGCTCGATTCCGAGATCGCCGCCTATCATGGCAAGGGCACCTGCACCTTCTACGGCACGGCCAATTCGAACCAGATGATGGTCGAGGCGATGGGGCTGCACATGCCCGCCGCCGCCTTTGCCAATCCGGGCACGAAGCTGCGCCAGGAATTGACGCGCGCCGCCGTCCATCGCCTCGCGAAGATCGGCTGGGACGGCGAAGATTATCGTCCGATCGGCGCGTGCGTCGATGAAAAGGCGATCGTCAACGCCGCGATCGCGCTGCTCGCGACCGGCGGCTCGACCAATCACCTGATCCACCTGCCCGCCATTGCGCGCTGCGCCGGTATCGTCATCGACTGGGATGATTTCGACCGCCTGTCGAGCGTCGTGCCGCTCCTCGCGCGCGTCTATCCCAACGGGTCGGCCGATGTGAACGGGTTCGAGGATGCGGGCGGAACCGCCTTCACCCTGCGCGAACTGCTGAAGGGTGGGCTGTTGCACGGCGACATCCTGACCGTGGCCGGCGACATGACCGACTATGGCCGCAAGCCCGACATGGACGGCGATACGCTCGTGTGGCGCGACCTGCCCGAGGTATCGGGCGACGACACGATCCTGCGCACCGTCGATGCACCTTTTGCACCTGAGGGCGGTTTCCGCATCCTGTCCGGCAACCTGGGCCGTGCCTGCATCAAGGTTTCGGCGGTCGAGCGTGATCGTTGGGTCATCGAAGCGCCGTGCCGCGTCTTCGCCACCCAGCAGGACGTGCAGGACGCGTTCAAGGCTGGCGAACTCGACCGCGACGTGGTGGTCGTCGTCCGCTTCCAGGGGCCGCGCGCCAACGGGATGCCTGAACTGCACAAGCTGACCCCGCCGCTCGGCGTTCTTCAGAACCGCGGCTACCGCGTCGCGCTGGTCACTGACGGCCGCATGTCGGGTGCCAGCGGCAAGGTGCCGGCCGCGATCCACCTGTCGCCCGAAGCGCTCGCCGAAGGTCCGATCGCCCGACTGCGCGATGGCGATGTGGTGCGGGTCGATGCCGAGACCGGCGTGATCGAGGCCTTGGTGGATGCGGCCGAATGGGACGCGCGTACGCCAGCGGAGGCACCGCCGCCCGCGCAAGGCACGGGTCGCGAACTCTTCGCGCTGTTGCGCCAAGGGTGCTCGACCGCCGAGGAGGGCGGATCGGCGATGCTCGCGGCGGGCGGGTTCTAGGCGTAACAGCCACCCGTTCGTCCTGCGCTTGTCGAAGGGCGTGTTAGCGGGCACGTGCTTCGACAAGCTCAGCACGAACGGAGGTTTTGTGGCTAAAGTCGTATCCGTCGATATCGGGGGAACCCACGCCCGCTTTGCCATCGCGGAGGTCGGGGACGGACGCGTCGTGTCGCTCGGCGAGCCGACCACGATGAAGACGGCCGAGCACGGCAGCCTGCAACTCGCCTGGGAGGCGTATGCCGCCGCACAGGGTGGCACCCTGCCCCGCGCCGCGGCGATCGCGGTCGCCGCACCGGTCGGCGGCGACATGATCCGGCTGAGCAACAATCCGTGGATCATTCGCCCGGCCCTTATCAACGAGCGGTTGAGCGTCGACACCTGGACTCTGGTCAACGACTTCGGCGCGGTCGGCCATGCCGTTGCGCAGGTACCCGACAGCGACTTCCTTCACCTCTGCGGTCCGGACGGCCCGTTGCCTGACAGGGGCATGATCACGGTCTGCGGCCCCGGCACCGGGCTGGGCGTCGCCGGTGTCCTGCGCGCGGCCGACGGCGGCTACCACGTCGTCGAGACGGAAGGCGGCCACACCGATTTCGCGCCGCTCGACCGGATCGAGGACGCGATCCTCGCCCACGCGCGTAGCATCTTCAACCGCGTGTCGGTGGAGCGGATCGTCGCCGGGCCGGGGATCGTCCTGATCTACGAGACGCTGGCCGCGATCGAAGGGCGCGCCGTCCAGCGGCTTGACGACAAGGCGATCTGGACGATGGCGCTGGAGGGGAGCGACAGCCTGGCGATGGCCGCGCTCGACCGCTTCTGCCTGTCGCTCGGCGCGGTCGCGGGCGACCTGGCACTCAGCCATGGTCCCAGGGGCGTCGTCATCGCCGGCGGTCTTGGGCTGCGGCTGAAAGACCATTTGCTGCGTTCGGGATTCGCCGATCGGTTCGTCGCCAAGGGCCGTTTCCGCAACCTTATGGCGGGCATCCCCGTCAAGCTGATCACTCATCCCCAGCCCGGCTTGTTCGGCGCCGCGGCCGCCTACGCCCAGGAGCACGCCCAATGAGCCACGATATCGAAGCGATCATGCGTACCAGCGCCGTCATCCCGGTCCTGGTCATCGACGATATCGCGACCGCGCGGCCGCTGGCCGAGGCGCTGGTCGCGGGCGGCCTGAAGGTGCTCGAAGTTACGCTGCGCACGCCCGCCGCACTCGACGCGATCCGCGAGATGAAGCAGGTGCCCGGTGCGATCGTCGGCGCCGGCACGGTCGTTTCGAAGGAGCAATTCGCGCAGGTGATGGATGCCGGTGGCGAATTCATCGTGTCGCCGGGCCTGACCACCGATCTCGGCGAGGCGATCGTGCAGAGCGGCGTGCCCTATCTGCCCGGCGTCGCCAACGCCGGCGATATCATGCGCGGCTACGAACTGGGCCTGCGCCACTTCAAGTTCTTCCCGGCCGAAGCCAATGGCGGCCTGCCCGCGCTGAAAGCGCTCGCGGCGCCCTTTTATGAGGCGCAGTTCTGCCCGACCGGCGGAATCACCGCGGAAACCGCGCCGACCTATCTCGGCTTTAGACCTGTCCGCTGCGTCGGCGGCAGCTGGGTAACGCCGAAGGGCGCATCGATGACGGAGGTCGAGCGGCTGGCACGCGAGGCGTCGGCGCTCCGCCCATGACGCCGATCCACGGCGATCGGGCGGCCGGCGACGGCGACTTCACCGCCGCGATCGCCGACGACGGTGTGTTCGAGATCGTCATACGCGGATTCTGGACCATCGATCAGGTCGATCGCTTCTACGTCGCGATCCTGCCGCTGCATCACATCTGCCGTGCGCGCTTTTCGCGGGTGCGCGCGCTGATCCGCGTTGAGATGGTGCAATCGCCCTCCGTCGCCCTTCATGTCCGCGACCGCGCGATGGCGCTGAAGCGCCCGGGGGACCGCAATGCGTTCGTCATCGCAAGCTTTCTGTCGAAACTGCAGATCACGCGGCTGGCCAGCCGCGACGATTTTGGCCTGTTCACCGATGCGGTGGTGGCACGGGACTGGTTGCGGCAATAAATCCTTCCCCCTCGCGAGGGAGGGGACCGCCGCGTAGCGGTGGTGGAGAGGCGGCTTCTCAGAACGAACCACCTGCGGCACCCACCTTCCACCGGCCTTGGACTGGCCGCCCTCCCCCTGTTGGGTCAGATTTCGGGAAGCTACATCTCGCCGCGCGCGCGGCGGATGGCGTACCACTCCTGCACGTTGGCGTTGTGCTGTTCCAGGGTGTCGGCGAATACATGCCCGCCCGTCCCGTCCGCCACGAAATACAGCGCGTTCGATGGTGCGGGATCGAGCACCGCATCGATGCTCGCGCGCCCCGGGTTCGCGATCGGCCCGATCGGCAGGCCGGGCATGGCATAGGTGTTATACCCGTTCTTCGCCTGCAATTCCGACCGCAGGATGCGGCGGCCGAGCGGCCGGCCCTTGGTGATCGGATAGATCGTTGTCGGATCGGCCTGGAGCGGCATTCCCTTGCGCAGGCGGTTGGAATACACCGCGGCCACGGTCCGCCGCTCGGACGGCTTGCCGGTTTCCTTCTCGACGATCGAGGCGAGGATCAGCGCCTCCTGCTTTGTCCTGGCGACGGTGGTCGGCTTGCGCTTGGCCCAGGCCGCATCGAGATACCGCGTCCTCGCCGCCTGCATCCGCTGGACGAGCGAGGCCCGTGTGTCGCCGCGTTCATAGCTGTAGCTGTCCGGCAGCACCGAACCTTCGCTTGGCACGTCAACCTTGCCCGCCAACTGCGGTGCCGCCATCACCGCGTCGTGGACAAGGACCGACGGCCAGCCCTCGGGCACCGTCACGAACCGCTGGAGCGTCCGCCCGCCCTGCATCAGCTTCAGGGCGTCGGCCTGGCTGATCTTGGCCGGAAAGCGATACTCGCCGGCACGGATCGGTTCGTTTCCACCGAAGATCTTTGCAAACAGCAGGAAGCGGCTGGCCGACGGGATGACGCCGGCCTTTTCGAGATCGTCCGCCGCGCTGGTCAGCGTCGACCCTTGCGCGATCTGCACCGAGCTATTGCGCGGCAGGGGCCCCGCCCCGCCCCAGCTCTGTACGACCAGGAAAACGCCGGCGATCGCGGCGAGAGCGAGAATCAGGCCAAGGCAACCGAGCTTACGCAATGTCCCCTCCCCGTTCGTGCTGAGATTGTCGACGCACCGTACTTCCTCGCAAACAAGAACGGCCCTTCGACAAGCGCAGGGCGAACGAAGTCAGGATCAGATCGCCCGCATCACCAGCGACGCGTTGGTGCCGCCGAAGCCGAACGAGTTGTTCAGCACCGCCTTCACCGACCGCTTCTTTGCGGTGTGCGGGACCAGGTCGACGCCCGCGCAATTCTCGCTGGGGTTGTCGAGGTTCAGTGTCGGCGGCACGATGCCATCGCGCATCGCCAGGATGCAGAAGATGCTCTCGACCGCGCCGGCACCGCCCAGCAGGTGGCCGATCGCCGACTTGGTCGACGACATGCTGAGGCCGTCGAGCGCCGAGCCGAACAGCTTGCGCACCGCGCCCAGCTCCAGCTCGTCGCCGAGCGGCGTCGAGGTGCCGTGGGCGTTGATGTAATCGATGTCCTCCAACGCCAGGCCCGACTTCTTCATCGCCATTTCCATCGAGCGGAACGCGCCCGAGCCTTCCGGGTGTGGGGCGGTGACGTGGTAGGCGTCGCCCGACAGGCCGTAACCGATGACCTCGGCGTAGATCTTGGCGCCACGTGCCTTCGCCCGCTCATATTCCTCGAGCACGACGACGCCTGCGCCTTCGCCCATCACGAAACCGTCGCGGCCCTGATCCCAGGGACGGCTCGCGCGCCACGGTTCGTCGCGGAAAGCAGTCGAGAGCGCACGCGCCTGCCCAAAGCCGGCGATGCCGATCGGGCAGATCGTGCTTTCGGCCCCGCCCGCCAGCATCACGTCGGCATCGTCCATCGCGATCATCCGTGCGGCATCGCCGATCGAATGCGCGCCGGTCGAGCACGCCGTGACGACCGCGTGGTTCGGGCCCATCAGGCCGTACTTGATGCTGACCTGACCAGAGATCAGATTGATGAGACGGCCGTGGACGAAGTGCGGCGAAACGCGCTTCGGCCCCTTGGCGGCGAGCACCAGCGATTCGCTCTCGATGCCCGGCAGGCCACCGATGCCCGATCCGATCGAGCAGCCGGCGCGGAACCGCTCCGCTTCGCTCATTTCGGTGAGCCCTGCGTCTTCCAGCGCCTGGCCCGCGGCGTCGATGCCATAGACGATGAACGGATCGACCTGGCGCTGGATCTTGTGATCCACGCGCTTGCCGGCGTCGAAGCCGTATTCGTGGTCGGCGGGCTTCACTTCGCACGCGTAGTTCGACTGGAACTCGGTCGCGTCGAACCGCGTGATCGTTCCCGCGCCCGACTTCGACGCGATGATGTTGGCCCAGGCGGTTTCGACATCCGCCCCCAGCGGGGTCACCAGGCCCAGCCCGGTCACGACTACGCGGCGCATACTGCTCTCCGTATCAGCTCAAACGTACAACGGCTCCCGGCCCCGGACCCGGGACGAGGAGCCGCTGGAAATCGAGTGGCACTGCCCGTTTGGCGGCAGCGCCAAGGGCGATCAGCCCTTGTGCTCGTCGATATAGGTGATCGCGTCCTTGACGGTAGCGATCTTCTCGGCGGCGTCGTCCGGGATTTCGACCCCGAACTCTTCCTCGAACGCCATCACCAGCTCGACGATGTCGAGGCTGTCCGCGCCCAGGTCGTCGATGAAGCTCGCATCCTCGGTCACCTTGTCGGCTTCGACGCCCAGATGCTCCACGACGATCTTCTTCACGCGGTCGGCGGTTTCGCTCATACCCAGTTCCTTCTTGTGAAATTTCAAATTCCTGAACGCACGTAGAACGCGGTCCCGGCCTGCGCAAGGGCCCGCGGCGTCAGCCGGCGGTCGACTTGAAGAGTTTGCCGAGCCGGGCCGCATTGAACGCGTATCCGGCCAGCAGGCGCGATACCGTTGCGGTCTTGCCCTTGGGACCCGCCGCGGCCTGCAACCCGGTCATCATCGCCCCGACCTCGGCCGATCGCTTCTTGGCAAGCAGCGCGTCGAGCGTCGCTGGGGGCGTGCGCGTCAGCCTGGCGTTGATCGCCAGCACGTCGACGCCCTGTGACTGCAACGCGTTGGACAGCGTCTCGACCACCAGGCTGGCGACCGCGATCTCGCCCGCGCGCGAATCGACCGCGCCGCTGCCGGGCTGGCATTCGCCCGCACGCCCGCGAAGCTTGCCGATCAGCGCCTCCGTCTGCGAGGTCGGCGGCGTGCCGCGCGTGACGGAGGCCAGCGTCGCATTCTGCATCGCGGTCCGCTCCGCCGCCGGCGTCTTGGCCAAAGCACACCGGACCATGGCGCCGTCGTCGGCCGCCACCAGCATCGCGATTGAAAGCATCACACTCATAGCATTGCCATCCCACCATTGACGTGCAGCGTCTGGCCGGTGACGTAGCCGGCCTCCCTCGACGCGAGATAGACGACCGCCGCGCCGATGTCGTCGCCCGTGCCGAGGTCACCGGCGGGGATCCTGGTCAGCAACGCGGTCTTCTGCGCGTCGGGCAGGCCATCGGTCATCGCCGAACGGATGAACCCCGGCGCGACGCAATTGACGGTGATCCCGCGGCTCGCCAGTTCCTGCGCCAGCGCCTTCGACATGCCGACGAGACCGGCCTTCGATGCCGCATAGTTCGCCTGCCCCGGATTGCCGGTCGCGCCCACGACCGACGTGATCGAGACGACACGGCCGAAACGCGCCTTCATCATCGGCCGGGCCGCGGCGCGGCAGAGGCGGAACGCTGCTTCCAGGTTGACGCGGATCACCTGATCCCACTCCTCGTCCTTCATCCGCATGGCGAGGTTGTCGCGCGTCACGCCGGCGTTGTTGACCAGGATGTCGAGCCGCCCGCCCAGGGCCTCGACCGCCTGCGGCACCAGCGCGTCGACCGCCGCGGCATCCGAAAGATTGCACGGCACCGCGACGTGATCGCCGCCCAACCCGGTACGGAACGCCTCCAGCTTTTCGGCATTCGACCCCGAAACCGCCAGTCTGGCACCCTGCGTCGCCAGCGCCCGGGCGATGGCCGAGCCGATACCCCCCGATGCACCGGTCACAAGCGCGGTCATACCTGTCAGATCGAACATATTCAGAACCTCCTCACAGCGCCTTAAGCAGCGCTTCGATGTCGTCCATCGTCACCACGCTGGTCGCGGTCGCGTCCGGGGCAGTCCGTTTCACCATCGGGCCGAGCACCTTGCCGCCCAGTTCGACGAAATCATGAACGCCGCCCGCGACCATCGCCAGCACCGATTCGCGCCACCGCACCATGCCGGTGACCTGTTCGACCAGCAGCGATGCGATCATCGCGGGATCGGCGACCGGTGCGGCAGTGACGTTGGCATAGAGGGGAACCAGCGGCGACTGGAGCGTGACTTTCTCCAGCGCGTCCGCCATCGCATCGGCGGCGGGGCGCATCAGCGGACAGTGGAATGGCGCCGACACCGGCAGCAGGATCGCGCGCTTCGCCCCCATCTCCTTGGCTAACGGCACCGCCCGCTCGATCGCGGCCTTGGCCCCGGAAATCACCACCTGCGAAGGGTCATTATCGTTCGCGACGGTGCAGACTTCGCCCTCGGCCGCCGCGTCGGCGATCGCCTGCGCCTTGTCACGGTCGGCGCCCAGGATGGCGGCCATCGCGCCCTCACCCACCGGCACCGCCGCCTGCATCGCCTGGCCGCGCAGCTTCAACAGTCGCGCGGTCGTCGGCAGGTCGAACGCGCCTGCGGCACAGAGCGCCGTATACTCTCCGAGCGAATGGCCGGCGACGAAGTCCGCCTTGTCGGCCAACCGCACACCGCCTTCCCGCTCCAGCACACGCAGTGTGGCGATGGCATTAGCCATGATCGCCGGCTGCGCGTTCTCGGTCAGCATCAGGTCGCTGTCCGGTCCTGCCGACATCAACTTGAAGAGATGCTGGCCGAGCGCATCATCGACTTCCTGAAAGACTTCGCGCGCATAGGGGCTGGCCGCGGCGAGCGCGCTGCCCATGCCGACCGACTGGCTGCCCTGTCCGGGGAAGATGAATGCGCGCATGACCGTCTCCAAAGCGAATGTGCCGCGCGGACTAGGGACGGCGGCGCCACAGGGCAAGCTGAACGAGATGTCAGTAGAACTGCCGTCTTGCGACATTTCGACACGAAATTCCCGGTCGGGTGACACACGGGGAAGACAGGTGCTGCCCATCTTGTCTCTCGACGCCGGGCTATCCGGCACCAGACACAAGGAGGTTTCGACATGAAGAAGTTCCTGATCGCCGCGCTGACCACGTCGCTGGTCGCGACTCCGGTCCTCGCCGCCGCACCCGCCGCCGCGCAGGTGCACCAGACGCAGCAGACCGTGAAGTACAGGCCCAACGGCACGGTCGTCGTGAAGAAGCAGACGGTGCGCAAGACGCCGGCCCGCCCCCAGTACCGCGCGAAATGGGCTAAGGGTCAGCGGTTCAACCGGGCGGAGGCGCGCAACTATCGCCAGATCAGCAACTGGCGCCAGTATCAGAACCGCCGCCTCTACGCTCCGCCCCGCGGCTATCAGTGGGTGCAGTCGGGCAATGATGCGGTGCTGGTCGCGGTCGCCAGCGGCGTGATCGGCGCGGTGCTCGGCGGGGTGTTCAACTAAGCCATAGCGCTTGCCTTTTGACGGGAACTAGCTAAGGGCCCGTCAGCCGGGGCGGAGGAGCCAGTCTCCCCCGCCCCTGTGCTGTCTGGTACGAACGACAGCTTGATACGAACGACAGCCGGAGGGGCATGGCATGGGGCCATGTCAGCGATCGGCCAACAGTGAGAAAGACGCATGGCTCTTTACGAGCATACGTTCCTTGCGCGCCAGGATCTGGCGCAGGCGCAAGTGGACGCGCTGGCGGAAGCCGCGACCAAGATCGTCGAAGACAAGGGTGGCAAGGTCGTCAAGACCGAGACCTGGGGTCTTCGCAGCCTCGCCTACCGGATCGCCAAGAACCGCAAGGCACATTACGTTATGCTCGAAATCGATGCCCCCGGTGACACCGTCGCCGAGCTGGAGCGTCAGGCCGGCATCAACGAAGACATCATCCGCTACATGACCGTGAAGGTCGAAGAGCATGAAGCGGGTCCGACCGTGATGATGCGCAAGCAGGAGCGCGACCGTGAGCGTCGTTCCGAGCGCGGCGAGCGTGGCGGTGACCGCCCCGACCGCGGCGACCGCGGTGATCGTGGTCCCCGTCGTGACGCTCAAGAGGAGGCCGCATAATGGCTCGTGCATTTTTCCGCCGCCGCAAGAGCTGCCCGTTCTCCGCGAAGGACGCGCCCCGGATCGACTACAAGGACGTCCGTCTGCTCCAGGGCTTCGTGTCCGAGCGTGGCAAGATCGTCCCGTCGCGTATCACTAGCGTGAGCGCAAAGAAGCAGCGCGAGCTCGCGACCGCGATCAAGCGTGCGCGTCACCTGGGCCTGCTGCCCTACATCGTGAAGTGAGGGAATAGCAGTCATGGACGTCATTCTGCTTGAGCGCGTCGAGAAGCTCGGCGCCATCGGCGACGTGGTGAAGGTCAAGGACGGGTTCGCCCGCAACTTCCTGCTGCCGCGCAAGAAGGCGCTGCGCGCCAACGAAGCCAACAAGAAGGTGTTCGAATCGAACCGTGCGCGGATCGAATCGGACAACGCCAACCGTCGCGGTGATGCCGAGAAGGAAGCGGCGAGCTTCAAGGACACCACGGTCACCCTGATCCGTCAGGCGTCGAACACTGGCCAGCTGTACGGCTCGGTCGCGGTGCGCGACATCGTCGAGGCGCTGGAAGCCGATGGTCACAAGGTGACCAAGAGCCAGGTCGTGCTCGACCGTCCGATCAAGGCGATCGGCCTGTCGGAAGTCCGCGTCGCGCTGCACCCGGAAGTGGCGGTGACCGTCAAGGTCAACGTCGCACGTTCGCCGGAAGAAGCCGAGATGCAGGCATCGGGCGTCGACGTGATGTCGGCGATGTTCGAAAAGGACGAAGCCGGCTTCACCGAGGATTACGATCCCAACGCCGAGCCGGGCGCGACTGCCGACGTGCAGTCGGATGAGGGCGACGCCCAGCAGGGCTGATCCACTCCGACCCGAGCCGAAATGCGAGGAGCCGCCCGTAGCGATACGGGCGGCTCCTTTCGTTTGGGCACGGCGCGCGATAGTCATGGCTGTGATGACGGTTTCGACGCTCCCCGCCCGCCTGCTCGACCGCGGCGATTTCGCTCCCTTCTTCAAGGCCCCGATACTTGACGGTCGCCCCGACTGGTCGTTCGGCGCCGCCGCCGGCGTGCCGGTCGTGCTGTTCTTCATGGGCAGCGCCGCCATACCGATCGTCGCGCAGGCGCTGGCGACCTTGCTTGCTCGACACGAGCGGTTCGACGACATCGGCGCTCGCCTGTTCGGCGTGACGTGCGATCCGGCGGACGTGGCCGACCGACGGATCGCGCAGCGGATGCCCGGCATCCGCCACTTCCTCGACTATGACCGCACGATCAGCACGCTGTACGGCGCCGCGCTGCCCGGGAGCGACAGGTACCAGCCGCACATCCTGGTGCTCGACCGTACGCTCCAGGTCTTTGCGCGGATCTCGATCGACGCGGCGGCGGATGTGTTCGCTGCGCTCGACAGGCTGTCAGGCCGGCCTGCGCAGGACTGGGCGCCGGTCCTGACGGTGCCGGACATCCTGGAAGAGGATGTCTGCGCCGCGCTGATCGATGTCTATGATCGTCAGGGCGGTACCGAATCCGGCTTCATGCGCGAAGTCGATGGCAAGACGACGCTGATTTCCGATCCCACGTTCAAGCGCCGCCGCGATGCCGATATCGACGATCCGCGCCTGCGCGATGCTCTTGCGATCCGCCTTCGCACGCGCCTCGCACCAGCGATCCAACGCACCTTCCAGTTCGCGGCGACGCGGATCGAGCGGTACATCGTCGCGGCCTATGATGCCGACGAGGGCGGTTTCTTCAATGCCCATCGCGACAATACGACGAAGGGCACCGCCCACCGCAGGTTCGCGGTCACGATCAACCTCAACGACACATATGACGGCGGCGACCTGCGCTTTCCCGAGTTCGGCGAACGTACCTATCGTGCGCCCAAAGGGGGTGCGGTCGTCTTTTCCTGTTCGCTACTTCACGAAGCCACGCCGATGATCCGTGGCCGGCGCTATGCAACGCTCCCGTTCCTCTATGATGAAGCGGCCGCCCGCGTTCGCCGCACCAACATCGCGTATCTGGCCGATCAGGCCGCCGGCTGAACGATCACGGACAGGTGACACAGGCGCCGATGACGGCAACCAGCGGGATCAGGGCGAGGACAACGGGGACGATCTGTTTCATTTGCACGACCAATCGAGATTTTGTCGTGAAATGCGCGGCGGAGAGAAAAGGTTTCCGCAAGATGAACGCGGTCTTGATCTCGTTTAGGCACAATTGGCCGGCATGTCAGCCTGGACGGCGCTCGTCGCTGCGCAGCGTGAGGACCTCGACGCCGTCGCGTGTCACGGCGACGGTGTGCTCGAACTGCGCCGACAGCCGTCCGTCGTCGGTCACCACGGTCCAGCCGTCGTCCTCGGTCGACACCCTGTGCGTTCCCTGGTTGATCATCGGCTCGATCGTGAAGACCATGCCTTCGCGCAACCCCTGCCCGGTGCCGGCCCGGCCATAGTGCAGCACATCCGGCGCCTCGTGCATCTCGCGGCCGATGCCGTGGCCGCAGAAGTCGCGGACGACGGAATAGCCGTTCCTCCTGGCGTGCTTCTCGATCGCGGCGCCGATGTCGCCCAGGCGGGCGCCGGGGCGGACGGCCCCGATCCCCCGCCACATCGCTTCCTGCGCGACCGTTACCAGCCGCCGCGCGGACGGCGAGACGGTGCCGACCATGTACGTCTTGCTCGAATCAGCGATGAGGCCGCCCTTCTCCAGCGTGATGTCCAGATTGACGATATCGCCGTCGTGCAGGATGTCGTCCTGACTCGGCACGCCGTGGCAGACGACGTGGTTGATCGAGCTGTTGAGGACGAAGGCGAAGCCGTATTGCCCCTTGCTCGCGGGTCGCGCGTGTAGCTCCTCAACGATGTAGCGCTCGACCAGGTCGTTGACCGCGAGCGTCGTCTCGCCCGCCAGCTCGATCCCGTCGAGCATCTCGAACACCTGCGCCAGCAACCGCCCCGCCTCGCGCTGGATGGCAAGGTCTTCCACTGTCTTGATCATCACTTCCGTCCGAACAATTTCTCGATGTCGCCGTGCGCCAGTTTCACCCAGGTCGGGCGCCCGTGGTTGCACTGGCCCGAATGCGGGGTGACTTCCATTTCACGGAGCAGCGCGTTCATTTCCGCGACCGACAGCACGCGCCCCGCCCGCACCGAGCCGTGGCAGGCCATGGTTGCGGCGACGTGGTCCAGGCGTTCGCGCAGGGACAGCGCCTCGTCATAGGCGGCGAGTTCGTCGGCGAGGTCGGTGACGAGGCCGGACACATCGCCGCTGCCGAGCAGCGCCGGGGTTGCGCGCACCAGCATCGCCCGCGGGCCGAAGCGGTCGAGGTCGAGCCCGAAGTCGGCGAGCTCGCCCGCGCGAGCCTCCAGGCGGTCGCAGGCCGGTTCGTCGAGTTCGACCACCTCGGGCAACAACAAGGCCTGCGACGCGACCCCGCCACCTGCCATGGCGCGGCGCATCCGTTCGAGCACGAGGCGCTCGTGGGCCGCATGCTGGTCGACGATGACCAGGCCGTCCTCGGCTTCCGCGACGATGTAGGTCTTCGCGACCTGGCCGCGGGCGACGCCGAGCGGGTACTGGATCGTCTCCGGCGGCGGGGCGTAGGCAGGCTCTGCACGGGCCATCGGCGGCGGCATGGCGAAGGTCGGGCGGCGGTCGTTGACCGCACTGCCCGACGACGCGAATGTCCGGTCGAGCAGATCGGCGGCGCCCCACACCGGCGGATCGCCAGGCGTCGCCGGCTCGGACTGCCAAGCCCCCAAAGCCCCGACACTCGGCCGCTGGACCGCGCGATGCCCTGCCTCGTCCAGCGCGCGCCGCAGGCCGCTGACGATCAGGCCGCGTACCAGTGCCGGGTCACGAAACCGCACTTCGGTCTTAGCCGGATGCACGTTCACATCGACCACGTCCGCCGGCACGTCGAGAAACAGCGCCACCACCGCATGACGGTCGCGCGGCATCATCTCGGCATAGGCGCCGCGGATCGCGCCGATCAGCAGGCGGTCCTTCACCGGCCGCCCGTTGACGAACAGATACTGGTGGTCGGCGATGCCGCGATGAAAGGTCGGCAGGCCGGCGACGCCGCCCAGCCGCAGCCCTTCACGCTCGAAATCGATGCCGACGCTGTTCGCCGCCAGATCACGGTCGGTCAGCGCGGCGACGCGGGCCGGGCGATCCTCGTCCGGCTGGACCGACAGCGTCCGGCGGCCGTCATGTTCGACCGAAAAGCCGATCCCTGGGCGTGCCATGGCGAGACGCCGTACGATCTCAAGGCAGGCGGCATATTCGGCGCGGGCCGATCGCAGGAACTTGCGGCGGGCAGGCACGCGGGCGAACAATCCCTCGACCCGGACGCGCGTGCCGGGGGGCAGGGCTGCCGGCGCTTCGTGTTCCACCGCGCCGTTGTCGACCAGCCGCATCCAGCCATCCGCCCCGCGCACCCGGCTTTCCAGCGTCAGGCGCGCGACACTGGCGATCGAGGGCAGCGCCTCGCCCCGAAACCCCAGCGTCCGCACGCCTTCGATATCCTCGTCAGGCAGCTTGGATGTCGCGTGGCGTTCGAGCGCCAGGGCCATGTCGGCGGGCGTCATGCCGCAGCCGTCGTCAGTGACTTCGATCAGATCGGTCCCGCCGCCGCCCAGTTTCACCGCGATCCGGGTGGCGCCGGCATCGATCGCGTTCTCCACCAGTTCTTTCAACGCGGCAGCAGGGCGTTCCACCACTTCTCCGGCAGCGATCCGGTTGACGAGGTGGCTTGGGAGACGGCGTATTGACATGGGGGACGCTCTAGCCCAAGCGACGCCATCCCGCGACCCGTATCCGAACAGCCGGAGCCGGACCCCCGGCTCGCCAGGATGGGGACGTTCTTATGTGCGAATCGCCGGGCATGGGCGACGCCCGGCATGGGACGGAATCTAATTCGATGATGTTTTCGCGTTTCTTCAAATTCATGTCGCATGACATGGCGATCGACTTGGGGACGGCGAACACCGTCGTATACGTCCGGGGGCGCGGCGTCGTGCTGAACGAGCCGTCGGTCGTCGCGATCGAGACCCTGAACGGTATCAAGAAGGTGCGGGCGGTCGGTGACGACGCCAAGCTGATGATGGGCAAGACGCCCGGCACGATCGAGGCGATCCGCCCGCTTCGCGACGGTGTCATCGCCGACATCGATGTCGCGGAGGAAATGATCAAGCACTTCATCCGCAAGGTGCATGGCGGCCGCAAGTCGATGATGCGCTGGCCGCAGATCGTCATTTGCGTGCCGTCGGGGTCGACCAGTGTCGAGCGCCGCGCGATCCGCGACGCCGCGTCGAACGCGGGCGCCAGCCAAGTCTTCCTGATCGAGGAGCCGATGGCCGCCGCGATCGGCGCAGGCATGCCCGTGACCGAGCCGGTCGGCAGCATGGTCGTCGACATCGGCGGCGGCACGACCGAAGTCGCGGTGCTGTCGTTGCGTGGTCTCGCCTATTCGACCAGTGTGCGCGTCGGCGGCGACAAGATGGACGAAGCGATCGTCAGCTATGTCCGTCGCAACCACAACCTGCTGATCGGCGAAGCCACTGCCGAGCGGATCAAGCAGGAAGTCGGCATCGCCAAGCCGCCGGTCGACGGCATCGGCATGACGCTGCACATCAAGGGCCGCGACCTGGTCAACGGCGTGCCCAAGGAAATCCAGATCAACCAAGGCCAGATCGCCGAGGCGCTGAGCGAACCCGTCGGCACGATCGTTGAGGGCGTCCGCATCGCGCTGGAAAACACCGCGCCGGAGCTTGCCGCCGATATCGTCGACCAGGGCATCGTGCTCACCGGTGGTGGCGCTTTGCTCCAGGGCATCGACGAAGTGCTGCGCGACGAAACCGGCCTGCCGGTGACGGTCGCCGAGGATCCGCTGACCTGCGTCGCACTCGGCACCGGCCGCGCGCTGGAGGACGAGCAGTTCCGCGGCGTCCTGATCCAGGTCTGATCCTCTAGTCAGAAGGGCGCGGACGGATGGCGCCGCCGATTGCCAGACGCACCGGCTTTTCGCGGCGCGCGCAGTACGGGGTCTTTATCGGCTATGTCGCGGCGGCGATCGGGTTCCTGCTCGGCATCGTCCTCGTCGTGCTGTCCTTTTTCAATCCGCCCGCCTTTGCCGCGCTGCGATCGGGCGTGGCGGAACTGACGACGCCCATTTCCAGCGGGTTGCATGGTCTGCGCCGGGCGGCGACCGTGCCGGGCGGCCTGACCGACTATTTCGGCGGCGCCGACAAGATCCGCGCGCTGCGCCAGCAGCTCGAGGCTGAGCGCGCGATCGTGCAGCGCGCGCGGATGATCAATCGGGAGAACGCCCGCTTGCGCGCGCTGCTGCGCGTCCGCGACGTCGATCCGGCGCCGGTCGTCACCGCACGGCTGGTCAATTCCAGCGGGTCGAGCACACGGCGCTTCGCGACGCTGAACGCCGGCCGGTTCCAGGGCGTCGAGCCGGGCCAGCCTGTCCGCGGGCCGGAAGGGCTGATCGGCCGTGTTCTGGAAACCGGGCTGAACGCGGCGCGCGTCCTGCTGGTCACGGATCCCGAGAGCATCGTCCCGGTGCGCCGCACGCGCGACGGCTTCCCCGCGATCGCTGCCGGGCGTGGCGACGGCTTCCTCGACATCCGCTCGGCCGCGTCGGTCAATGCGCCGTTCCAGGCCGGCGACGTCTTCGTGACGTCGGGCACGGGCGGCATCTATCCGCCCAATATCCCGGTCGCGCGCGTCGATGCCCAGGCTCGCGACTCCGCGGTCGGCCGGCCGCTGGCCGATCCCGACGCGCTGGACTTCGCAGTCGTGCAGAAGGCGTTCCTTCCGCCCCTGCCCCCGCCCCCTGCGCCGGACCCCGGCAAGTGAGGCCGCCGCGGCCGTCGAAGTTCGGCGAGCCGGTCAGCGCACGGCAGAGGTCGCTGATCGCCGCCGCCGTCGTGATGGCCGGATCGCTGCTGCCGATCGTGCCTGTCGTCGCGGTCGTGCCGTATCTGCCGCCGCTCGGGCTGTTGCTGCTGGTCGCCTGGCGCCAGCGCAGCCCCGACATCCTGCCGGTCTGGGCGGGCGCACCGCTGGGGCTGTGGGATGATCTGCTGAGCGGCCACCCGCTGGGCAGCGCGATGTCGCTTTGGACGCTCATCCTTCTGGCGATCGATGTCGTCGACCACCGCTTGGTGTGGCGCACCTTCTGGCAGGATTGGTTGATCGCGGCGGGGGCCCTTACCGGCTTCCTGGTCGGCGCACGGCTTGCCGGCACGTCGCTTGGGGCCCATGTCGATACCGTGCTGATCATCCAGATCGCGATCGCGATCGCACTGTATCCGCTGGCGGCGGCGCTGTGCGGCTGGGTCGATGCTCGCGGGCAGCAGCCGCGGTGAGGATCGGCAACCCCTTCGCCATCGCCAGCGACGCGGTCCAGGCGATGACCTTCACCCGGCGCGCGATGGTCGTGTCGGGGCTGCAGATCGGCGTCGGCGTGCTGCTGGCCGGGCGCATGACCTGGCTCGCGGTGGCGGAGAATGAACGCTATTCGCTGCTGAGCGAAAGCAACCGGGTAAACACCACCCTGGTCCCGCCGCGGCGCGGGTGGATCGTCGATCGCCACGGGCACGCCATCGCCAACAATCGTACCGACTTCCGCGTCGACATCATCCCCGACCGGATGCACGACAACGACAAGGATCGCGTCCTCGGTATCGTCCAGCACATCCTGGCGCTCGATCCCGACGAACGCGCCCGGATCGATGCCGAATTGAAGCGTGCGGTCGGGTTCCAGCCGGTGCAGGTGGCCGAGAACCTGGACTGGGACCGGTTCGCCGCGATCAGCGTCCGCCTGCCCGAATTGTCCGGCGTCGCGCCCTCGCGGGGTTTCTCGCGCAACTATCCGCTCGGTGCCGCCGTCGCGCACCTGACCGGCTATGTCGGTGCGGCGACTGCGGAACAGTATCGCGAAACCCGCGACCCGTTGCTCGTCACGCCGGGGTTCAAGCTCGGCAAGGACGGACTGGAAAAGAGCCTGGAGCCCCGCCTTCGCGGCCAGCCCGGCGCCAAGCGCATCGAAGTCACCGCGCGCGGCAAGCTGGTCCGCGAACTGGCAACCCGCCCCGACGTGCCGGGCCAGACGATCCGGCTGAATATCGATTCAGGGCTCCAGGAATACGCCGCGCGGCGGCTGGGGACCAACTCGGGAAGCTGCGTCGTGTTCGATTGCCAGACCGGCGAGATGCTGGCGATGGTGTCGATGCCCGCCTACGACCCGAACAGCTTCTCCGACGGTATCAGCCACAACGAATGGAAGATGCTGTCGGACGACGACCATGTTCCGCTGATGAACAAGGTGCTTCAGGGCCTGTATCCCCCGGGATCGACCGTGAAGCCGATGAACGGCCTGGCGCTGCTCGACGCCGGGGTCAGTCCCGGCGAGCGCGTATTCTGTTCGGGCGCGCTGCGCGTCGGCAATGGCGTGTTCCATTGCCACAAGCGTCGTGGCCACGGCCCTCTGGACCTGAAGGGGGCGATCGCGCAGAGCTGCGACATCTATTTCTACGAGATGATCCGCCGCCTGGGATACGACCGCATCGCGCCGGTCGCGCGCGCGGTCGGACTGGGTCAGAAGTTCGACCTGCCCTATCCCAGCCAGCGTTACGGTACCGTGCCCGACAGCGCGTGGAAGCAGAAGAAGTACAAGACCGGCTGGACGGTCGCGGATTCGCTCAACGCCTCGATCGGCCAAGGTTATGTGCTGGCCAATCCGCTCCAGATGGCGGTGATGGCCGCGCGGCTTGCCTCGGGCCGGATGATCCAGCCGCACCTGCTGGCCGGGCGCGACAGCCGCAATGCGGCGGCGCTGCCCTACAAGCCCGAGCATCTGGCGATGGTGCGCGAGGCAATGTGGGCGGTGGTCAACGGCGGCGGCACCGGCGGGGCGTCTCGGCTGACCGTGCCGGGCGTTGCGCTGGCGGCGAAGACCGGTACCGCGCAGGTCCGCCGCATCACCATGGCCGAGCGGCGCTCGGGCGTGCTGTCGAACGGCCAGCTGCCCTTCAAGCTGCGCGACCACGCCCACTTCATCTGTTTCGCGCCGGCGGACAATCCGCGCTATGCTGCGGCTGTCGTGCTTGAACACAACGGCCATACCGTCCGCAATCTCGATACGCCGCTGACCGGTCGCGATATCATGACATACCTGTTCGACAAGAAACGTGCGGTCCAGGCGCTGGAAGAGGTCGAGCCGACCTGGGGCGGTGACATCCGTATGCGCATGGCCGCGCAGCGTGCCGCGTTCGAAGCCGCGCAAACTCCGGTCGCCGCCCCGCCGGCCGACGTCGAATCGGCCGCCAGCAACGTGGTCGAGGCCGCCGTCGCCGAATCCAATGCGACCACGCCGACCAGCGGGATCGCAGAGGGCCGAACGGCCGAGCTGCCGCTGGAGGACGATGCGCCGGGCCCGCAGCCGCTGGGGAACACGCAATGATCCGCGCGCCCGTCTCCGGCCTGGTCCCCGCTCCGCTTGCGCAATTGCCGTGGAAGATCATCTTCCTCGTGCTGGCGATCGGCGGGTTCGGCTGGGTCGTGCTGTTCTCGGCCGCCGGGGGCAGCCTGTCGCCCTGGGCGCTGAAGCAGGCGACGCTCTTCTGCGCCTTCCTGTGCGTGGCGATCGTCATCTCGCGCGTATCACCCAAGGTCTGGTCCGCGCTCGCGCTGCCGGGCTATGTCGTCCTGCTGGTCCTGCTGATCCTCGTCGAGCTGCTCGGCGCGGTGAAGGGCGGCAGCCAGCGATGGCTCGACCTCGGCATCATCCGGTTGCAGCCGTCCGAGCTGATGAAGGTCATGATCGTGCTGGCGATGGCCAAGTTCTACGACATGCTGCCCCCGGCCGAGGTCCGCCGCTATGGCCCGCTGGTCCCGGCCGGGCTGCTGCTCGGCCTTCCGTTTCTGCTGGTCATGGCGCAACCCGACCTCGGCACCGGCTCGATGATCGCGTTCGGCGGGGTGACCGTCATGTTCCTGGCGGGCGTACCGCTCCGGCTTTTCGTAACAGGCGCCGCGGCGTTCGCGGCGGGCGTGCCGCTCGCCATCACGTATGTCCTCCACGACTATCAGCGCAACCGCATCCTGATCTTCCTCGATCCCGAAAGCGATCCGCTCGGCACGGGCTATCACATCAGCCAGTCGAAGATCGCGATCGGGTCGGGCGGCCTGACCGGCAAGGGCTTCCTGCAAGGCAGCCAGAGCCACCTCGATTATCTGCCCGAGGGTCATACCGACTTCGCGTTCGCCACGATGGCCGAGGAATGGGGCCTGATCGGCGGCTTCGCGATCATCATCGCATTCATGCTGCTGATCCGCTGGGGCGTGATGGTCGGCGTGCGGGCGGAGGGACGGTTCGAACGGTTGACCGCGGCGGGCCTCGCCACCACGATCTTCTTCTATGTCGCGATCAACCTGATGATGGTGATGGGTTTGGCCCCGGTCGTTGGCATCCCCCTGCCGTTCATCAGCTTCGGCAGTTCGGCGCAGATGACGGTGATGATCTGCATCGGCATCCTGATGTCGATCGACCGGCAGAACCGGCGCGCGCCGGGGTGGTGACGGCATGAGCGTGACCGAAGCGGTCGATTTCGTCGTGATCGACGTCGAAACCGCCTGTTCGCGCGTCAGCAGTATCTGCCAGATCGGCATCGTCGGCTTTCGGGACGGGGTGGAGGTCTTCGCCTACGAAACGCTGGTCGATCCGTGCGACGAATTCTCGTCGTTCAACACGCGCATTCACGGCATCACGTGCGACCATGTCGCGGGCAAGCCTACCTTTGCCGATGTCCACGCCGCCGTCAGCGGTTACCTATCGGGTCGGGTGACCGTCGCGCATTCGATGTTCGACAAGGGCGCGCTGGCCGCCGCGTGCCGCGCGCACGACCTGCCCCCGATCGAGGCGACATGGCTCGACAGCGTGCGCGTCGCCAAGCGCGCGTGGCCCGAACTGCCCAGCCATCGGCTGAACGTCCTCGCGAAGTTCCTGAAGCTGCGCCACAAGCATCACGACGCACTGAGCGATGCCCGCGTCGCCGGCCTAATCGTCGCACGCGCGACGACGCACACGGGAATCGACCTCGCCGGCTGGCTGTCCCCCACCACCAACCGCGGGCGTACCGCGCCGAAGCCCGCCGCGGTCGGTCCGCTGAAGGGCCAGCGGATCGCGATCCTCGGCTCGGCAAAGGACGGCTCGCTCGCCCGACATCTGGCAGGACACGGCGCGCGGATCGTCGCGTCGGTCGGCACGACGTCGACCATGCTGGTCATCAGCAACGCCCAGCCATTCGGCCGCTTCGTCCATGCCCATGAAAGCTATCGTCGCGCCGAAGACCTGCAACGCGCCGGCGCCGCGATCGAGATCGTGGCAGAGGACACGCTCCTCGCCCGAATCGGCGGCTGACCCGCGGATGCGTGATCTCGACGCGCTGATTCTGGGCCGGCGTCGCGGCTTGCCCGACCACATCGCCCCCTTGCGCGCCGCGTTCCCGAAGACCGGCTGGCGCACCCATGCAAACTTCGGGGCGCTCGCCGATTTCTGGCTGCACGTGCACGCCAGCCTGCGGCAGGAGGGCGATGCGGTCTGCTGGACCGTGAATGCGTTCCGCGCGAGAACACTGGACCCGGCCGACTTCCAGCAACGCTTTGCGACCAGGCTCAATCGTTTCCTCCAGCATCTCGACCAGCATCACCGGATCGAGGATCACGCGTACTTCCCGAAGTTCCGCCAGCTCGACCCGCGGCTGGTCATCGGCTTCGACCTGCTGGAGGCCGATCACGCGTTGATCCATGAACAGCTGGTCGCGACGGTCACGCAAGCGCGAACGTTGCTACAGGCACTGGCTGGGCCGGATGCCACCCGCGCGGCGGATGGCTACGCCCCGCAGATCGAGGCGTTCGTCGCCCTTCTGCTGGCGCATCTGGCCGATGAGGAGGATCTCGTCATTCCCGCCATCCTCCAGCACGGCGAACGCGCGCTTGGCTAGAGCCGTCGTAGCGCCTGTGCCGGTGCCGCGGACAGGACGGGCAGCGCGCTGACGAGGCCGATCCCCAGCGTCGTCACTGCCCCCACCCCCAGCGTCGTCAGCACCACCCACCAGTCGGGCGACCAGCGGAAATCGAACACGCCGGTGATGACGTACCACGCCGCCAGCGTGCCGAGCCCCAGTGCGAGCGCGGCGAGGATCGACGCCAGCGCCGCGTACTCGATCGCCTGTGCCGCAAGGATCTGTCGCCGCGTCGCGCCCAATGTCTTCAGGATGACGCTGTCGTAGATCCGTGCCTCACGCGCCGCGGCGATCGCGCCGATCAGTACCGCGATTCCCGCCAGGATCGCGACTGACGCTGCGATCAGGATCGCGGTCGCCATCTGGTCGAGGATCGTCGTCACCTGCCCCAGAACGTCGCCGACCGCGATGATCGATGCCGAGGGGAAGGCGGCGAGCAGCGCGCGCGACACTGCGCCTTCGTGGCGCGCATCGATATCGATCGTCGAGGTCAGGCTGTGCGGCGCGCTGGCCAGCGTCACCGGCGAGAACACCAGCACATAGTTGAACCCCATCGTGTCCCAGTTGACCTGCCGCAGCGACGCGATGCGCGCGGTGATCTCGCGACCGAGGATGCTGACGGTCAGCGTATCGCCCACCCCGACCCCCAGCACACGCGCGGCGTCGCGGTCGAGCGACACGAGCGGCGGGCCGGCATAGTCGCGCGGCCACCACGCGCCTACGACCAGCGTGCTGCCCGGTGGCAGGGTGGCGGCATAGGTCACGCCGCGCTCGCCGCGCAGAAACCACGCGCCCTCGGGCAGCGTCGCCAGATCGGCAACCCGCTGCGTGCCATACGCGGTGATCGTCCCGCGCAGCGAGGGTACGATGTTCAGCCTGGCCTCGGGAGCCGCCCCGCGCACGACCGACACGAAGCGCGCGCGTTCCTCGGCCGGGATGTCGAGCACGAACTGGTTGGGTGCGCGTTCGGGCACCACGCGGCGGATCTCGCGCGTCAGGCTCGTCTGGATCCCGGCCAGCGCGACGAACAAAGTAAGGGCGAGCCCCAGCGCGATGACCAGTGCGACGGTCTGCGCGCCGGGGCGGTGCAGGTTAGCGAGCGCCAGCCGGAACAGCGGGCGCCGCGGTCGCGGCAGGCGTGCGGCGATCCGGCGGATCAGCGTGCCGAGCAGCAGCAGGACCAGCAGCACCGCCGCGACCGCGCCCAGCACGGCGGCGGCGAAGATAGGCTCCCGCGCCGTGCCCAGCGCCAGCGCAACGATCGCGAGGCCGGCGACTGCGACGCCCGCCAGCGTCCGCCGGTCGATCCGCCGGGCGTCTTCGACGCCGCTGCGCAATTGCGCCGCCGCCGGATGCGTCCGCGCGCGCGCCAGCGGCGGTAGGGCAAAGGCCAGCGCGATCAGCACGCCGTAGGCCGCGCTGCTCGACAGCGGAATGGGGTAGAGCCCGAGGCCAGGCGCGACCGGCAATAGGTCACCGGCGAGCGCGATGAAGACAAGCGGCAGCAGCGCACCGACGACCAGCCCTGCCGCTACCGCCACGCCGGCAGCCGCCGCGAGCTGCAACAGGTAGATGCGCGCGATGTCGCCCGATGCCGCACCAAGAATCTTGAGCGTCGCGATTCCCGCGCGCTTCTGCCCCAGATAGGACGCCACGCCGTTGCTGACGCCGATCCCGGCGATGACCAGCGCGGCGAGGCCGATCAGCGACAGGAATTGCCCCATCCGCTCGAAAAAGCGCGTGGCCCCCGGCGCGGCGCGGTCGCGATCCTTGTACTCCCACCCGGCGCTCGGGAACTGCGCCTTCAGCCGGTCGATGACGGCCTTGGGCGCGGCGTCCGGGGCCAGTCGGATGCGGTATTTGCTCTCGTACAGCGCACCCGGCTGAAGCAGTCCGGTCCGCCGCATCCCGTCGAGCGATACGATCGCGACGGGGCCGAGCGTGAAGCCTTCGCCGACCCGGTCGGGCTCGTCGGCGATGACACCGGCGACCCGGAAATCCGCGTCGCCGTAGCGCAGGCCGTCGCCGACCTTCAGCAACAGGCGATCGGCCAGCGCGCGCCCGACCAGCACCGCATCCGGCGCCAGCGGACGATAGGGCTGTCCGGCAAGCGTCAGCGTGCCGTACAGCGGGTAGCGCGGATCGACGCCCTTCAGTTCGGTCAAGACCGCATCCGGCGTGCCCACCGCTGGCACCGTCCGCCGCGCCATCGCCCGCGTGCGGATCGTGTCGCTGACCTGGCCCGCTCGGGCAAACGCCGCGTGCTCGGCCGGTGACGCCTGCCGCTGGGTCATCGCGATCTCGACATCGCCGCCCAGCAGCCCCTGCCCGCGCGAGGCCAGCTCGGTGGTGATCGACGCGGTCAGGCTGCCGATCGCCGCCAGCGTCGCCACGCCCAGGAACAGGCACACGACCAGCAGGCGCAGGCCCCGAAAGCCGGCGTGAAGATCACGCCGGGCGATCCGCCAGCTTGTCCGCCAGTCGAGCCGTCGATCGTCCGTTGCCACGCTCATGCCGCGCTGTCTGACACGATCAGCCCGTCGCGCATCGTCAGCACGCGGTCGCAACGGGCGGCAAGCGCAGGATCGTGGGTGATGATAACCAGGGTCGCCCCCGCCGCCTGTCGCCGCTCGAACAGCAGGTCGACAATCGTGCCGCTGGTCGCCCCGTCAAGGTTGCCGGTCGGTTCGTCGGCGAACAGGATGCTCGGGGCTCCGGCAACGGCGCGGGCGATAGCGACCCGCTGCTGCTCGCCGCCCGACAGCTGCACCGGATAGTGCGTCGTCCGGTGACCGAGCCCGACCGCTTTCAACTCGTCCGCCGCCCGCGCGAACGCATCGTCTGCGCCGGCCAGCTCCAGCGGCACCGCGACATTTTCCAGCGCGGTCATCGTCGGCAACAGGTGGAACGCCTGGAGCACGATCCCGACCCGCCCGCGCCGCGCCTTCGCCAGTCCATCCTCGTCAAGGTCGGCGTAGTTGACGCCCGCCACGTGCACCTCGCCCGCCGTCGCGCGCTCCAGCCCTGAAAGGATCGCCATCAGCGACGACTTGCCCGATCCCGAGGGACCGAGGATCGCGACGCTGGTGCCGGCGACGATGTCGAGGTCGATCCCCTTCAGGATCGTCGTCGGGGCCGCGCGCGTTCCCAGCGTCAGCGTGACATTCCGGGCGCGGATTGCGATATCGCGCGGCACTGGGTTCGACATGAGTGGAGACGACGTCCTTGTCCAATAGGCTTGCCCCATATGCGGGCGCGTTGCTGCTCCTCCAAGGGCTGGGCGGATGTTCGCCCGATGCTGCTCAGCAGAATACCGCTGCGACGCAAGGGACGCCGTCGCCGGCACCCGCCATTCCGGTCGTCGATGGCAGGCTTGTGGTGGCGTTCGGCGACAGCCTGTACGCGGGCTACGGCGTGCTGCCGCAGCAGAGCTTCCCGGCGCAGTTGGAGCGGGCGCTGGCCGATCGCGGGATCGCCGCGACGGTGCGTAATGCCGGCGTCTCGGGCGACACGACAGCGGCCGGCCGCCACCGGCTGGCCTTTACGCTCGACGGCCTGCCGCGCACACCTGATCTGGTGATGGTCAATCTGGGCGGCAACGACATGCTGCGCGGTATCGACCCGGCGGAAACGCGCGCCAACCTGACCGCGATCTGCGCCGAGCTTCAGCGCCGCGGTATTCCCATCCTGCTGACGGGTATGATCGCCGCGCCAAACATGGGGCGGACGTACGCCGACGCCTTCAATGCGATCTATCGCGATCTGGCGAAGACCTATGGCGCCCCGCTCTACCCCTTCTTCCTCGACGGGGTCGTCACCGACCCCGCGTTGATGCTGCCCGATCGCATCCATCCCAACCCGCGCGGGATCGATGCGATCGTGGCAAAGGTGACCCCGCTGGTCGCCACATCGCTGAAGCGCGGGCGGCGCTGACCGGCAGCACCGCCCGTGGCCGGGATCAGAAGGCGAAGCGGGCGCCGAGCGTGTACTGCCGGCCGCTGTGCGTCAGCACGTTCAGGCGATTGGTGACGTCGACATACTGGTCGTTCTTCTGATCGGTCAGGTTGATCGCCTCCAGGCTGATCTTCAGCTGGTCGGTGATGCTGTACGACGCCTGCGCATCGACGTTCAGCGTGCTGTTCGTGCCGTTGTAGCTGTTGCCTTCGGTTCCCGGCACTGCGGTCAGGTATTTCGAGCGATAGGCGACCGACCCGCGGATCGAGAATTTCTTGTCCTCGTAATAGAGCGTCCCGTTGGCGGCGTGCTTCGACAGGCCGACCAGCGGCTGCGTGACGGTCGCGCTGCTCGTCGCCGACAGCAGGTAGCGGATGTTCGACGACACGTGCGTATAGTTCGCTAGCACGCCGAAGTTGCGGAAGATTCCGCCCAGAAACGTGAAGGGCTGCTGGATGTTCACTTCGAACCCGCGCAGCTTGCCGCCCGAAGAATTGACCGGCTGCGTCACCGTGAACACGTCGTTGGCTGACGCAGCACTGCCGGCAAGCAGCGATGCGGGCAGACCCAGGTCGGCGAACGGGACGTTGACGCTCAGCGTCTGAACGAAGGTCGTGATATCCTTCTGGAACCCGGATACGGCGTACACCGCGCCGCGCGTCGGATACCATTCGACCGACAGGTCGAGATTGGTCGATTCAGTCGGCTTCAGGTCCGGATTGCCCGAGCTGAAACCGCGGTTCGACCCCGAGATGTTCAGATTGCCGCCCGGCGTCAGCGACGCGATGCCGGCGCGCGCCAGCGTCTTGGCGGCGCCGAAGCGGACCAGCAGCGTGTCGGTCAGGTCGGCGACGATGTTGCCCGACGGCAGCCAGCGGTCGTAGTTGCGCTCGGCCACCACCTGGCTGATCGACGTGCCCTGCCCGGCATAGCCGGTCGACAGCTGGTCGGTCTTCACATAGCGCAGGCCGGCATCGCCGCGGATCGGCAGGCCCATGTCGCGCAGGTTGAATTCGGTCATCGCCCAGGCGCCGGTATCGCGCTCGCGCACCGTGATGAACGACCCGCGCGCGGTCGCATTATCCAGGCGCCCGACTGCGTAGAGCGGATTGGTGTAGATGCCGTACAGCGTTTCGAACGCGGCGAGATCGGGGACGACCCACGCGGTCGGCGTACCGGCCGGCAGGTCGAGCCCGCGACCGAAGCCCGAATACAGCTTGGTGGCTGCGGCGAGTTGCGTGCCGGTCAGCGTCTGGACGACCGTCTCGCCCGCGTTGCGGCGGCCTTCGGTCGACGCATAGTTGAATTCCCGCCAGTCGAGCCCGCCCTTCAGCTTGATCGCCGGGATCACCTCGAATTCCAGATAGCCCTTCGCCGTCTTGAAGCTGTTATCGACCGTCTGCGGTCGCACGCGAACTTCGGACGTGCCGTTGGCGAACGTGTAGTTGGCCACGTTCGTGACGTCGAAGCCGGGCTTGATCAGCGGGAAACGCGTCGAGAAGTCGTAGACGAAGTTGTTCGAATTGACCGCGTCGATCGTCACCGTGGTCTGGATCGGGTTGCTGAACGCCGACTTGGCATAGCCTGCGGTCCCGACGAACTTCAGCCGCTCACCGAACTTCTGATCGAGGTTGATCGTGCCCTGGTAGAAATCGGTTCGCAGGATGTCGAAGCGGCTCTGCGAGCGGACGTCGACCTGGTCGAATACGCCGGAGACGATGTTGCGGTCGCCGTCGACCGTACCCGACCGGATGATCGTCTGCGGCTTGCCGGTGCCCGACCGGCTGAAGCTGATCGCCTGCAACTGCGATTCCGCACGGCTTCCATCGAGCCGCGAATACAGCCCGTCGATCGAGATCAGCGTGGCGCTGGTCGGCTGGAACTGGATGGAGCCCGCCGCGCCCAGCCGCTGCTGGTCGATGGTGTAGTTGACGAGCCCCGGAATGCGCGGATGGAACAGCGCCTGTCCGGCATAGTCGGTCTGGGTCGCGCTGGCGCCGTAGTTGATCTGTGCAACGGTGTAGCCCGCGAGCGTCGAGGCCGGATTGAACCCGCCGTTGAAGCCGCCGTACGTCCAGCGCGTGATGTTGGCGCCTTCCTCGTACAGCTTGCGTTCTTCGTAGGCCATCGACAGCAGCACACCGAACCGCCCGTCCTTGCTGCTGGCGGTCACTAGCCCCGACAGCCGCGGCGTGGGTTTGCGCGCGAGGTCGTTGTAGCTGACTTGCGCCGACAGGACCGCGGTCGGCTTCTTGTAATCGAACGGACGCGAGGTCTGGAGGTCGACCGTCGCGCCCAGCGAACCTTCCTCGACATCGGCGGTCGCGGTCTTGCGGACAGCCAGGCTGTTGAACAGGTCGGAGGAAAAGATGTTGAAGTCGAACCCGCGGCCGCGGTTGACGCCGCCCGAATTGTCGGTGCCGCCGGTCGTGCCGATCGCCTCCATGCCGTTGATGCGGACGCGCGTATATTCCGGCCCGAGACCGCGGACGGAAATGTTGCGGCCCTCGCCGTTCACCCGGCTGATCGCGACGCCGGGGATGCGCTGGAGCGATTCTGCCAGGTTGAGATCGGGGAACTCGGCGATGTCCTCCGCCTTGATCGCATCGACCGTCGCGGTCTGATTGCGCTTGATGTTGAGCGCGGTGTTCAGGCTCTCGCGGAAGCCGGTTACGACGACTTCGTTCGCAGCCGTCTCGTCCGCTGCCACTGTCGCTGACGCAGGAGGGGCGTCGGTCGATTGCTGGTTGCCGGGCGCGCGCGCATCCTTTTCGACGTTGGTTTCGGGCGCGGCCTGCGCGTGCGCCGCCTCGGCGAGCACAAGGCTGAGCGTCGCGGTGGTGACTGCGAGCGCGATGCGGTGCCTGCGCGTAAAGATGGCCATGTGCCCTCCCCTCCTCAAATGTCCGGGCCTCGGTTTCCGGGCCGGTTCGATGTCGACCTTGCCTGCCAGTCCGGTGCGGTCGAGGCCAATCCCAATCGGGCATCGATCGTTGCGGTTGATGCACTGATCGGCAGGATACAGTCGCCGTGCTTCCGCGCAGGCGGGAGCGCAGAGCCGGCAAGGACCTCGCTGGCGGCCCAAGGTACCCGTCTGCGCGGGGGATCATTGGGGGACGCGCGCCATCATCCCGCGATCCGGCACGATCATCCCGCATTTCGACTTGGACGCGTCCAGTCCCCGCCGGTAGCGTCGCCCGAGGAAAAGGCGGCCCGAGCCGCCCGAAGGAGAGGCGTCGATGGCGACCGAGACACCCACGCGCGTCCGCTGGCGCATCATCGCGCTGATCTTCGTCATCACCGCGATCAACTATGCCGACCGCGCGACCTTTTCGATCGCGGGCAGCGCGGCGTCGGCTGAGCTCGCGCTGTCGCCCATCCAGACCGGCTATATCCTCTCGGCCTTCGCCTGGGCCTACGCGCTGGCGCAGATACCGGGGGGCGCGCTGCTCGACCGGTTCGGAACGAAGCGCATCTACGTCGGTGCGATCGCGCTGTGGTCGGTCATGACGGCGATGCAGGGCTTCGTCGGCTGGCTGCCGGGGCTGTCCGCCGTCGCAAGCCTGTTCGTCCTGCGCTTCCTGGTCGGCCTATGCGAAGCGCCCTCCTTCCCCGGCAACGCGCGGCTGGTGGCGGCGTGGTTCCCTAGCGCCGAGCGCGGCAGCGCGTCGGCGATCTTCAACAGCGCGCAATATTTCTCGCTGGTCGCCTTTGCCCCGCTGATGGGGTGGCTGGTTCATGAACACGGCTGGCGATCGGTGTTCTTCGTGATGGGAACGCTGGGCGTGCTGGCCGCACTCGCCTTCGCGCGGTTCATTCACGCACCGTCGCGGCACCCGTCGATCAACGCCGCCGAGCTGGCGGAGATCGAGGCAGGCGGCGGCCTGGTAAATATGGAGGATGCCCAGCCCGGTCGCGCGCGGACATTCACCTGGCCCAACGTCCACCGCCTGCTCACCAACCGCATGATGCTGGGCATCTACCTCGGTCAGTATTGCATCAACGTGCTGACCTATTTCTTCGTCACCTGGTTCCCGATCTACCTGGTCAAGGAGCGTGGGCTGAACATCCTGGAGGCGGGCTTCGCCGCCGCCGCCCCGGCACTGTGCGGCTTTGTCGGCGGGCTGGCCGGGGGCTTCCTGTCCGATCGCATCCTTAAAGCGACCGGCAACCTGGATCTGGCGCGCAAGGGCCCGCTGGTGTTCGGCATGATCCTGGCGACGCTTATCATCGCGTGCGTCTGGGTGGACGCGGAGTGGCTGGTCGTCACGCTGATGGCGGTCGCCTTCTTCGGCAAGGGCGTCGCGTCGCTCGGCTGGGCGGTAATGGCGGATGTGGCGCCGAAGCAGCTCGCCGGTCTGTCGGGCGGCGTCTTCAACATGTTCGGCAACATCGCCGGCATCGTCACGCCGATCGTCGTCGGCTATATCGTTGCAGCGACCGGATCGTTCGACCTCGCCCTAGTGTTCGTCGGAGCGCACTGCCTGCTGACCATCTTCGCGTTCCTGGTCGTGGTCGGTCCGATCCGCCGGCTGGAGCTGCCGGCATGATCGACCGGCGAACGATGCTGGGTGCCGCGGCGGCCGGCGCCGCGCTGCCTGCGGTGGCGCGGATTACGGCAGAGGTCATCCGCATCGCGACACCGATGGCGACGCCGACATGGGCGATGCTCCAGCGCCGGTTGCTCGCCGCGCACGCCGACGCCTGCGCCGCTTTCTACGCCAGATATGTCGGGCCGAAGGACGAGTTGCGCGTCTTTCCCCGCTGGGGCGCGAACGACGGTCCCGACGATGCGGCAGAGGCGACTAACGACTGGGTGACGCTTCACGCGCTGGGCGCGCCCGACAACCTGCTGACGATGGCGCAGCGTTTCTGGGAAGGCCATCTGCGCCAGTACACCGCCGAGCGGACGGTCGAGGTGCCGATCGCACGGGGCGGCATGTATTTCCGCGAGTTTCCGGTCCAGATGGACTGGCAGCATAATTCGGAGGGGCTGACAACGTTCAACGTCTTCGGCCTGAGCGCACCCAAGGACCGCCGGCTGTTCGATCGCACCCGCCGCTACGCCGATTTCTACACCGGGCGTGATCCGAGCGCCCCGAACTACGACCCGCGCGTACGGGTGATGCGCAGTATGATGACGGGGAGCCGCGGGCCGATGCTACGCGCCGCCACACCGCTCGACTGGGCAGGCGATCCGTTCGACCCCCGCCCCTTCCACTTGGAGCATGGCGAGACGAGCTACGCCCAGACGCTAGACCATTATGCCGGCTATGAGGACGTCGTCTGCGACAGTCCGCTCAACCTGCAGGCGACGACATTGGCGCTCAACGCGTATGCGCTGGGCGCCGGCGACCGGTTCCGGACGTGGGTGCTCGATTATCTCGGCGCCTGGGCCGAACGGGCGCGCGTGAACGGCGATATGCTGCCGTCGAAGGTGTCGGCGGACGGTCGTGCCGCGCCCGACTGGTGGGCCGGCGTCTATGGCTGGGGATTTTCGCCGATCGTGCCACAGACCGGCGAGCGCGAGAATCGCAATCGCGTGCCCCGATCGATCACGGCGTTCCTCGGCGGGCTGCTGCTGAGCGGCGACATGGCGCTGATCGAGCTGTGGCGGCGCCAGTCCGCACGGATAAACGCCGCGTCGAAACGGGTGAACGGCGAGGTGTCCGCGCCGACGATGTACGGTGCCGATGGCTGGTACGGATGGAAGCCCGGTGCGTATCGGACCAACGGCTTCGAGATCTGGTACGCGACCCAGGCGCCCGAGGACCGTGCCGCGGCCGGCGACCATCCGTGGATCGCGTTTCTCGAAGGTCGCAATCCGGGATATGCCGAGACGGCGCTGAAGGCCGACCTGGACCGCGTCGCCGAACGCGTCGCCGCGATGCGCGACGATCGGACGACGCCGCAGACCCGCCTCGCCGACTGGCCGATCGACAAGAACCCGGCGAGCGCCAACGCGCTGATCCAGACGATGACCGGCGGCCTGCACATCGCCCGCCCGCCCTGGTCGCCGACCAGTCCTCCGCAAGGCGGCGTGCCGCTTCACTGCCGGTTGCGCTATTTCGACGCGGATCGCCGGCGGGCGGGCGTGCCCGACGATGTGGCGGCCCTCGTCACGGCTTTGGGGGATCGATCGACCGAGATGACGCTGGTCAACACCGGCGCGCGGGCACGGACGGTGATTGTCCAGGGCGGCGCCTATGCCGAGCACCGGATCGATACGGTCACTGTCGACGGCACGCAACAGGCGGTCGGGGGACGTAGCTTCACGCTTCGGCTGGAGCCCGGTTGCGGGGCGCGAGTCACGCTGGCGATGACACGCTATGCCAACCGTCCGTCGCTGGCGTTTCCATGGGATCGATGATCCGCCGTGCTCCCGCGCAGGCGGGAGCCTAGGGCCGCAAGCGACGTACTTCGTAACTCCGGGCTCCCGCCTGCGCGGGAGCATGACGTCCGATCAGCCCCCCGGCTTCACATACGGTGCCACCGCGAACAGCAGCCGTTCCTCGCGCCGCGGATCGTCCTCCACGCGGACATGCCGGTCGAAGAGCATCGTCCCCCGCCGCGCGAGATCATACTGCGGCCACTCCGGCAGATCGCCGCCGTTCGGGTTCCCCGTCCGCGCAAGCCGGATGAACGCATCCGCCATTCGCCCGGCCAGCGCCCGCACATCGGGGCCGTTACCGGTCCGGGCGGCCGGCAACCGCGTATTGTCGAACACCAGTCCGATATCGAGCGTGTGGAAAGCCCCCAGCACGCCCCCCGCCTCGGGTGAGGGATAATCGAGCTGGTACATCCATGTGGCCGCTCCGATCTTCGCGCGCTCCTCGGCCTGAATCAGGTGCCCCGGCCACGAGCGCGCGGCGGTGGAGGCGGCGAGCAGGATCTGGCCCGGCGTGCGGTCGGGATAGAGCGCGCGGTAGCGGTCGATGACGTGGGTCACGCCGACGTCCTTCACCATCTCGCGTCCCAACCGTTCGGGCAGGTTGTCCCAGGTGGTGTCGCCGCGCTTCAGCGTCGCGCCGAGCCAATAGCCCGTCTCATCGCGCGTATTTCCGCAGATCAGCGGGATATGCGCCGCCTCGCGCGGGGCGTCGGGGTAAAAGGGATGCCGGGTCAGCGTGCGGTGGTCGAGCGTCGAGGCGAAACTGATCTCGCCCTTGCGCTCATAGGGATCGGTCGTCGCCATGGCGTCGACCAGCCGCCCGATCGGCAGCGCCGCCAACTCGGCCACGCTTTTTGCGCCCGTTGCCGCCATCCAGGCCCGCGCGCGCTCGGTGGCATGATTGGGGCCGATCGCGGTGACGTGCTGCCCGCTCATCGTCGCGGCGGCGTGAAACAACGGCCGCGCCTGCGCCATCGCCATCAGCGTAACGACCTTTGCGCCGCCCCCCGACTGGCCGAAGATCATGACCCGGCCGGGATCGCCGCCTAACGCCGCGATGTTGTCCCGCACCCATGTCAGCGCCAGAATGATGTCGAGGTTGCCGACGTTCGCGCTCTCCGCCGGCCCACCCAGATCGGCGAGATGGGCGTAGCCCAGCCCCGCCAGCCGATGATTCAGTGTCACGACGACCACGTTCCCGCGCCGCACGAGGTTCGCACCATCGTACAGCGGGTCCGACCCCGAACCATGAGCGTGCGCACCGCCGTGGAGGTACACCATTACCGGTCGCCGCCCGCCGTCCAGCGCAGGGGTCCACACGTTGAGGAACAGGCAATCCTCGCTGGTCGGTTCATCCGCCTTCGTCTGTGGCGACGCCGGGCCATAGCGGGTTGCGTCCGCTATGTCAGACCACGGCGTCGGCGGCAGCGCGCGCTGAAACCGACGCGGGGCGGTGTCGGCGCCGTAGCGTATGCCCCGGAACACCAGCACCCCGCCCTCGCGCAGGCCGCGAACCCGGCCGCACCGTGTCGTCGCGACGGGATCGCCGGGCGCCGCCGCGACCAGCGGAACCGCCGACAGCCCCGCCAGCACACCGCGCCGATCGATCATGGCCTGGCCGTCTCGGCGCACAGGCGCCGCATCGGGGCGAGCGCAGGGTTCGCGTTATCTCGCCGCCACGCCATGTACAGCTCGACCGGGCGTTCCGGCGCGGTCGTCAGGCGCCGGAACTGGACGTCGGTGAAGTGCAGCCCGGCAGCCGCCTCCGGCACGATCGCCGCGGCGAGCCCCGCCTGGACCAGCCCCAGCATCGAATGGATCTGCGTGACGTGCTGGATATAGTCGGGCGCCACGCCGGCGTCGTCGAACAGGCGCACCAGCATGTCGTGGAAGTATCCAGCCCCCTGCCGCGCATACATGATGAGCGGCTGGCCATCGAAGTCGGCGGGCTCCAGTACCGACTGCCCCGCGCGCGGGTCGCCGGCCGGCAGCGCCACGACCAGCGCTTCGTCGAGCACCAGCATCGTTTCGAATTCGTGCCGGTCGATCGGCGGGCGGACGAAGCCGATGTCGATCAGCCCGGTCAGCAGCGCATCGACCTGATCGCCGGTCACCATCTCGCGCAGTTCGAGTTCGATGTTGGGCAGTGCGGCGCGCGCCGCGGCGACGAATTGCGGCACCAGGCTGTAACCTGAGACGGCGGTGAAGCCGATCGCGACCTTGCCCGCGTCCCCCTTCGCGACGCGCCGCGCGGCCAGTTGCGCGCTTTCCGCCAGCCGAACGATGCGCCGCGCCTCGATCAGGAACACCCGCCCCGCCGGGGTCAGCGCGACGTTCCGGCTGGTCCGCTCCAGCAGCGTCACGTCCAAGATGCGTTCGAGCAGCTGAATCTGCCGGCTGAGCGGCGACTGCGTCATGTTCAGGCGCTGCGCGGCGCGGCCGAAGTGCAGTTCCTCGGCGGCGGCGACGAAGCAGCGGAGCTGGCTCAGTTCGAACATCGCGCCAGCCTACCGCGATCAGGCCGCGGCGGCGAGGGCTCCGGGACGGACGCGCGCGATCAACTGCGCCAGCTCGTCGTGCTCGGCTGGCGTCATGTCGGTCAGCGGGGTCCGCACCGCACCGGCGTCGCGCCCGACGATCCGGCATCCCGCCTTCACGATCGAGACGGCATAGCCCGCCCCGCGGTTGCGCAGCGCGATGTAAGGCAGGACGAACGCCTTCAGCTGGGCGAGCACCTCGGCACGATCGTCGGCGCGGACAGCCTTGTAGAACGCCAGCGCCCATTCGGGCAGGAAGTTGAAGATCGCCGAGGAATAGGTCGTGACGCCCATCGTCAGGTACGGCACGGCAAAGGTTTCCGCGGTCGGCAGGCCGCCGATATAGGTCAGCCGGTCCCCCATGCGGGCATAGATGCGCGTCATCAGCTCGATATCGCCGACCCCGTCCTTATATCCGACCAGGTTCGGGTTGCGGTCGCACAGCCACGCCAGCGTGTCGTCGTTCACCACCGCATTGTCGCGATTGTAGACGATGACGCCCAGGCCGGTCGCGCGGCACACAGCCTCGATATGCGCGGCCAACCCCTCCTGCTTCGCGCCCACCAGATAGGGCGGCAGCAGCAGCAGCCCGTCGGCCCCCGCACGCTCCGCCCCACGCGCGATGTCGCAGGCGATGGCGGTGCCGTAACCGCAGCCGGAGATGACCGGCAGGCGTCCGGCAGCTTCCTTGACGGCCGCGCCGACGACCGTCTCGACTTCGCCCGGGGTCAACGAAAAGAATTCGCCCGTGCCGCCGGCTGCGAACAGGCCGGTCAATTCATGCCCCAGCATCCAGGCGCAATGTTCGCGGTACGGACCTTCGTCGAACCCGCCCGAGGCATCGAAATGCGTGACGGGAAACGACAGCAGGCCGCCCCCGAGGGTCTTTGCCATCTGGACTGGACCTAGGCTCACGCATTCTCTCCCGACGACAACGATCGATGCTTATCGTATCTGCATCCCCGCAATATCCGGACTGTCCGGCGGGGTCCAAACCAAAGCCGTCATCGATCGATGCACAGCTTAGCTGGAACGACGCGTTGGCGCAGACCGCCTGTGCGCCGTTGCCATCACTCGGACGCGACCGCATGGTCCCGCGGCGCCGGTTGCAGGGGCGGCAGTGATTCGATTCTGGGGACGTGCCGACCGATGAAAACCTACGCGATCTACGCCCTCCGGGTCGTGGCGGCCCTGCTGATCCTGGTCACCGGACTGAGCATCGTCGAATCCAACGAATGGTGGATCCGGATCTGGGACTTCCCGCGCGCGCAGATTTTGGGCGGGCTGATCGTGGCGGGCGGACTGTCGCTGTGGCTGGACCGGCGCGCATGGCGCTGGCTTGGGCTCGGCTGCGCGCTTGCATCGGCGTGGCAGCTCTACCGCATCTTTCCCTACACACCGCTCGCGCCGACCGAACTCGCCTTTGCCGACGACGTGTCGGCCAGGGACGGGCAATGTTTCAGCGTGCTGTCGCTCAACGTCCTTCAGACCAACCGCGACTATGATCGCACCGCGCGGCTGATCGACCGGGTCCGTCCCGACATCCTGCTGCTGATGGAAACCGATGCACGGTGGGCGCAGGCACTTGCGCCGCAGTTGCGCCGCTACCCGCACCGGATCGACCGGCCGCTCGACAACACCTACGGCATCCTGTTTGCCACGCGCTTGCCGATGCAGTCCGGCCGGGTCGAAACGATCGCAGAAAGGGACACGCCGTCGATCGATGCGGTGCTGTCGGCAGGCACGCCGTTCCGCATCATCGCCCTGCATCCCCGCCCGCCGCTGCCCGGACAGGACACCCACGCCCGCGATGCCGAGATCGCCATCGCCGCGCGTCGCGCCGCACGTACCCGGATACCGGTATTGGCGATGGGAGATTTCAACGACGTCGCCTGGTCGCACACCTCGCGGCTGTTCAAGCGCGTGGGCGGCTATCTCGACGCGCGGATCGGCCGCGGGACCTATGCGACCTTCCCTGCGCACGTGCCGTTGCTCGGCTGGCCGCTCGATCATCTGTTCGTGACGCCGGAGTTCCGCGTGCGCACGCTGGACGTGCTGGAAGACGTCGGATCGGATCATCTGCCGATCCACGCGCGTGTGTGCCTGACGGGAGCCGCCACGCCCGGCGGCGCGCCAGACCCCGCGTCGAAGGAGGACCGGCGCGACGTGAAGGAAATCCTGCAGGAATATCGAGACGAGCGGACGGAGTGACGGCGTCAAGGCGATAACGATTTGCAATTGCGTTGACTCTGCGATCGACTCGCAATAGCGAGCACGGCGAAGGGGATCACGTCCATGCACACCTATCTCGCGCTCGGCTGCGTCGGCTTTCTGGCGACCGCGCCCGCCGTCGCTGCCACGACCGATGATCCGATCCCGGCCGCTACCGCGCAGACCGCGACCGGCATCCGCGACGTGATCGTGACCGGGCAGAAGACGGGCAAGCCGCTCGGCGTCGAAAGCCCGAAGGCGACCGCGGCCATCCTCGACACGCCGCAGACGATCACCGTCGTCAGCGAACAGACCATCCGCAAGCAGAACCTCCAGACGCTGCGCGACGTGCTCCAGACGATACCGGGCATCACCTTCGGTGCCGGCGAAGGCGGTGGCGGGTATGGCGATTCGATCAACCTGCGCGGCTATTCGGCCAGCACCGACGTCACCATCGACGGTGTCCGCGACAGCGCCCAGTACAGCCGGACCGACCCGTTCAACCTGCAGCAGGTCGAGGTCTACAATGGCGCGAACAGCGTCTTCAACGGATCGGGCAGCGTCGGGGGTACGATCAACCTGGTCAGCAAGGTGCCGACGCCCGAGACGCTGACGATCGTCCAGGGCGCGGTTGGGACGGATCGCTACTGGCGCGGTGCGATCGACAGCAACGTCCGTGTGAACGACCTGATCGCCGTCCGCCTGAACGCCGCCTACCACCACAACGACGTACCCGGTCGCGATGTCGAACGCTTCAAGCGTTGGGGTGTGGCGCCGTCGGTCACGATCGGCATCGCCGGGCCGACCAGCCTGACGCTCGCCTATGTCCACCAGGAGGATCGCAACACGCCGATCTACGGCGTGCCGTATTTCGACAACGGCCTGCTCGACGGGTTCGCACCCGACTTCGATCGCAGCGCATATTACGGCATCGTCAATCTCGACCGCCAGGACATCACCGTCGATCGCCTGACCGCCACCTTCCGCCACGATTTCGGCGGCGGCACCAGCGTGCGCAACCTCAGCCGCTGGCAGCGCGTCGGGCAGTCGAGCGTTACCTCGGCACCCCAAGGCCTGTTCTGCCTCGCCTCGACCGGCCGCCAGCCGGTGACCGCAACGCCCGGCGCCACGATCGGCGCGGCCTGCCCGGCGACTGTCCCGCCCGGTTTTTACCTGCCGTCCGGGCCGCGCGGCCTGGTTCGCGACCAGGAGAATCAGCTGCTCTACAACCAGACCGACCTGCGGCTGGAACGCGGTGCGAAGGGCGCCTTGCGCAACGTGCTGAACGTCGGTCTGTCGGGCACGATCGAGGATTATGCGCTGCGCCAGGGATCGCTGCTGCGCACGGCGGCCGGCGTCGCGGTGTCGCCGCTGCCGCTCATCAGCATCGCCGATCCCGACACCACCTACACCGGCCCGGTCAACGACATCACCACGGCGATCTCGCGGGGCGAGACGCAAAATATTGCGCTCTACGCCTTCGATACGCTGGAGCTGAACCGTTTCGTCGAACTGAACGGCGGCGTCCGCTGGGAGCACCAGAAGGCGACGTTCCGCAGCGTCCCCCTGCTGCTCGTCCCACCGGGCACCACGGCGTTGACGGCACTCCAGGCGCGACCGCAGACCAGCGACGAACGGTTGTTCTCGTGGCGGGCGGGCGTCGTCTTCCACCCGGTGCGCGACGTCAGCATCTATGGGGGCTACGGCAACGCGAAGACGCCGTCCTCGGCGACCGTCCGCCTCGGCTGTGGCGTGCCCGCCAGTGCCACCGCCGCCGATCCGTGTGCGGTGGCGCCCGAGACCGCACGCAATTACGAAGTCGGTGTGAAGGCCGGCGTCTTCAATCGCCGGCTGGAGCTGACCGCCGCGCTGTTCCGCAACGAACGCACCAACTACCGCGTGCCGTCGAACGACCCGGCGCTGCCCGCCAATCTGCAGGTCCTCGACGGGCGCAGCCGGGTCGACGGCATCGCACTCGGCGCCTCGGGCACAATTACGACGGGGTGGACGATCTTTGCCAACTACACCTATCTCGACGGGCGGGTGCGCCAGAGCATTTCCGACCGCGACAAGGCGGCGGGCATCGTCGATCTCCAGGCGGGTCGGCGGCTGGTGCAGACGCCCGAACATTCGGGCAGCCTGTTCACCAGCTACAAGCTTCCGTTTGGGCTGGAGCTTGGCTACGGCCTCACCTACCAGGGCAGCTTCTCGACCAACGTCCCGGTCGCGGGCACGCTGACGGAGTTCCGGGCGCCGGACTATCTCATCCACCGCGCCTTTGCCGCCTATACCCTTGCCGCGCGCTGGACGGTGCAGCTGAACGTCCAGAACCTGACCGACGAGAAATACGTCACCGGCGTCCGCAACAACGTCAGCACGACGAGCGGCGTCACCGGCGGCTGGGCGACCCCAGGCGATCGCCGGCAGGCGACGCTCAGTCTGTTCCACAATTTCTGATCTGCTAGGCCCTTTCAGATGCTGCTGACCCTGCCCTCCCTTCTCGATCCCGCCAGCGTCGCACGCGTGCGGCGCGTGATCGATGCGGGCGACTGGTGGGACGGCAACGCGACCTCCGGTCCGCAGGCAGCGCTGGCCAAGCGCAACGACCAATTGGCCGAGGACGCGGCGGCGACCGTGGAGGCGGGCGGACTTGTGCTCGATGCGCTCGGCCGATCGCCGACTTTCATCGCCGCCGCACTCCCGCTCAAGATCTTTCCGCCGCTGTTCAATCGCTACGCTGGCGGACAGGCGTTCGACGCGCATGTCGACAATGCGATCCGGCTGAAGCGCGGTACCGACTTTCGCCTGCGCAGCGACCTGTCGTGCACGCTCTTCCTGGAAGACCCAGGCGCCTATGACGGCGGCGAGCTGGTGGTCGAGGATCTGTTCGGCGAACAACGCGTGAAGCTGGCGGCCGGCGACGCCGTGCTCTATCCCGCATCCAGCCTGCACCGTGTCGAGCCGGTGACGCGGGGGACGCGGGTCGCCTGCTTCTTCTGGGTCCAGTCGATGGTCCGCGACGACGGCGCGCGCCGCATCCTGTTCGACCTCGATCGCGCGGTGCAGCGCGTCGCCGTCACGCAAGGTGCGGGCGATCGAGCAACGGTCGAACTGACCGGCGTCTATCACAACCTTCTGCGTCGCTGGGCCGACGCATGACGACCCCCGCGAAGCCGAAGCGCCGCTGGCGCAGCTGGTATCTGAAGCAGCTCCACACCTGGCACTGGGTCAGCGCGGCGATCTCGCTGGTCGCCATGCTGCTGTTCTCGGTCACCGGCATCACGCTGAACCACGCCGCGACCATCTCGGCCACGCCGGAGACGGTCGAACGTCAGGGTACCCTGCCTCCGTCGCTGTTGCGGCAACTGGGGGGCAAGTCCGGCGACGCGCCGCTGCCGGCGGCGGTGGCCGACGCGGTTGAGGCCGCGGTCAAGCTCGACGCACAGGGGAAGCCCGGCGAATGGTCGGACAGCGACGTCTATGTCGCCCTGCCCCGCCCCGGTGGCGACGGTTGGGTGTCGATCGACCGCGCATCCGGCGCGATCACCGCGGAGGTCACCGATCGCGGCTGGATCAGCTACCTGAACGACCTGCACAAGGGCCGCAATTCGGGCGCCGCCTGGTTCTGGTTCATCGACATCTTTGCCGCCGCCTGCATTCTCTTCACGCTGACCGGGCTCTTGCTGCTCCAGCTTCACGCCCGCCATCGCCCGAGCACCTGGCCGATCGTCGCCGCAGGTCTCGCGCTGCCTGCTCTCATCGCCATTTTCCTGATCCACTGAAGGGACCCGCCCATGCACCTCGCCTCCCCCGTCCTTCTCGCCGGCGTGCTGGCTGCACCCGCGACCGCGGGCACAGTCAGCGTCACCATCCCGCGGCTGACCGTCGCCGAATATCACCGTCCCTACGTTGCGATCTGGATCGAGCCGGCCGGCGGCGGCGCGGCACGGACGCTGGCGGTGTGGTACGACATCAAGAAGGGCGGGAACGAGCCCGGCACCAAATGGCTCGCCGATCTGCGCGCCTGGTGGCGCAAGGGCGGCCGCAGCCTTCAGATGCCGGCAAACGGCATCAGCGGCGCGACCCGCGCGCCGGGCACCCACAGTATCCCGCTGCCCGCCGACCTGAAACCCGGTGCGTACACGCTGAACGTCGAGGCCGCGCGCGAAACCGGCGGGCGCGAACTGGTGCAGGTGCCACTGACCATACCGACCAAAGCAGCGCGCGCGACCGGCAGCCACGAGCTCGGCGCCTTCGTCCTCTCGCCCCGCTGACACTTCCCTTCGTGATCGCAAGGAACCGCCACTGATGAAGACGCGCCTTACCCAACTGCTCGTCGCCGCCGCCCTGCTGTCGGCGCCCGCGGCGCTCTCCGCCCACCGCCTCTGGCTGCTGCCGTCGGGTACGATCTTTTCCGGCACCGACAGCTGGGTGACGGTCGACATGGCCGCGTCGAACGACCTGTTCTACGCCGACCACCAACCCGGTCGGCTGGACGGCCTGAAGGTCTGGCAGCCCGACGGGACGCCCGGTCGCGTGCAGAACGGCGCCACCGGTCGCTATCGCTCGGTCTTCGACGTCCAGCTCGACAGGCCCGGCACTTGGAAGATCGGGACCGAGACCGCTGCGCTGATGGGCAGCTTCAAGGTCGACGGTGTCGAAAAGCGCATCGGCGGGCGCCCGGCGATGGGCCCGGACGGCCAGCGCGTCGCGCCGCTGACCGTCGCCGACATTCCGGCCAACGCGACAGAAGTTCAGCTCACCGACGTCAGCGGGCGCAACGAGATTTTCGTGACCGCCGGCGCGCCGACCCGCACCGTCCTAAAGCCATCGGGCAAGGGCCTGGAAATCGACGCGATCACGCATCCGGACGAATTGGTCGCCGGCGAACCCGCCAAGTTCCGGTTCCTCGTCGACGGCACCCCCGCGGCGGGCCTTAAGGTGACGGTCGTCCCCGGCGGCAAGCGCTACCGCGATGCCGAGGGTGCGCGAGAGCTGACCACCGGCGCCGACGGGGTGCTCTCGGTCGATTGGCCGGCCGCCGGCATGTACTGGCTGAACGCGACGTATCAGGACGCCAAGGTGACCGCCTCGCGCGCGACCGGGCGGCGGATGAGCTACACGACCACGCTGGAGGTCATGACGCCCTGACCCCGCGGATCGCCTTGCCCGACACGGTCGACTCGGCTGCCTTTGCCGGGCTCGATCGTACCGCGCCGATCGTCGAACTCGGTGGTCCGACGATGGGGACGACGTGGCGCGTGCTGTACGCCGGACACGCGCCCGCCGACGACGTCGGTGGAGGGATCGAGGCGGTGCTTGCGTCGCTCGTCGGACAGATGAGCCACTGGGCGCCGGACTCGCTGCTTTGTCGCTTCAACCGCGCCGCGGCGGGCGATCGGGTCCCGCTTCCACCTGACTTTGCAGCGGTGATCGACACGGCGCTGCGGGTCGCAGCGGCGAGTGACGGCGCGTTCGATCCGGCGGTTGGCGCACTGGTCGACCTGTGGGGCCATGGGCCACCCGGACCGATGCCACAGCCGGATGACGACGCCATCGCCCGCGCGAGAGCGGTATCGGGGTGGCGCCGACTACGCTGGAACCCGGCGACGCAGCGATTGCGCCAGCCAGGCGGCCTTGCCCTCGACCTGTCCGGCATCGCAAAGGGCTATGCCGCCGACGCCGTCGCGGATCACCTGGCGGCGCGCGGTATCGCCAATGCGCTGGTCGAGGTCGGCGGGGAACTGGTCGGCCGTGGCGTCCGGCCGGACGGCGAGCCTTGGTGGGTCGACCTGGAAACGCCGACGGACTGCAGGTTGCCGCCCCTGCGGATCGCTCTCCACGGGCTCGCGGTCGCCACCTCCGGCAGTTATGTCCGCGGCGACCACACGCTCGACCCGCGGAGGGGGCGCCCGGCGGCCAATGGCGTCCTGTCGGTCAGCGTCATCGCCGGAAGCGCAATGCTCGCCGACGCGCTCGCGACCGCGTTGACGGTCTGCTATCCCGAAACCGCGCCCGGAGGAATGCGCGTCGCCGCGCGCATCATCGTCCGCGATGGCGCAGGCTTTCGCGAAATCCTGACCCCTGCGTTCTCGGACATGCTGGTCGCGTGATCGCCAGTCTCCGGCAAAGCGAGGCATCGCCGCAGAACCGCACCGCCAACGCTCGCCGTACAGATGGCGGCCGAGACCCGTTTAATTGAGCTTCAGAGGAAAAGGTGGTGGACGCACTTGGGCTCGAACCAAGGACCCGCTGATTAAGAGTCAGCTGCTCTACCAACTGAGCTATGCGTCCACACTGATCGGATTGGTAGGCGACCGCTGCGGGCCGCGTCCCGATCGGGAGGGCGCCCAATATCATCGATCGCGCGGCGTGCAAGCGGTTTGTTTGTCGCCCCCGCGATTTTTTCATCGCGGCACCTCGGATGCCGCCATTGATTGTCGCGCCCCCGCAACCGGTGTACGGGCGCGGCGACTCACCTCACCCAGGAGAAACGCCCATGCTGGGCTGGTTCCAGAAGTTGATGCCCAGCCAGGGGCGTTTCTTCGATCAATTCGAAGCGCATTCGCGCGTCGTCGTCGCCGGTTCCGAGGCGCTGTCGCATCTGTTCCACGGGCACGGCACGCTGAGCGACCACATCGCCGAGATCGTGCGCCGCGAGCATGAGGCCGACGACGTCACCCGCGAAGTGCTGGTGGATGTGCGCCGCGTGTTCGTGACGCCCTTCGACCGCAGCGCGATCACCGACCTGATCGGCGTCATGGACGACGCCATCGACCAGATGCACCAGACCGCCAACACCATCGCGATGTACGAAGTGACCAGCTTCGAGCCGCAGATGGTGGCGATGAGCGAGGCGATCGTGGAAGCGGCGCAGACCTGCGCGGAGGCCATTCCGCTGCTGCGCAACCTGGCCCCGAACGCCAGCCGCCTGCACGATCTGACCGAGCGCCTGGTCCGTATCGAGGGCAAGGCCGACGACATGCACGATGCCGGGCTTCGCGCGCTGTTCGGCAAGACCAAGGCCGACCCGATGGCCTTCATCATCGGTCGCGAGATCTACAGCCACCTGGAGCGCGTCTGTGACCGGTTCGAGGATGTCGCGAACGAGATCCAGGGTCTCGTGATCGACCACGCCTGAGGCCCGGCGCGTGACCATTTCCTTCACCCTGCTGGTCGTTCTGATCGTCGTCGCGCTGTTGTTCGACTTCCTGAACGGCCTGCACGACGCCGCCAATTCGATCGCGACCGTCGTCGCCACGCGCGTGCTGTCGCCGGTGGTTGCCGTCATCTGGGCGGCCTTCTTCAACTTCACCGCTTATTTCGTGTTCGGGACCGCGGTCGCCAAGACCGTGGGCAAGGGCATCGTCGATGCGAGCGTCATCGACCCGCGCGTCATCTTCGGCGCGTTGTGCGGCGCGATCGCCTGGAACATCATCACCTGGGTTCGCGGCATCCCCTCGTCGTCCAGCCATGCCCTGATCGGCGGACTGCTCGGCGCGACACTGGTCAAGGCCGGCACCGACCCGATCGTCTGGAAGGGCGTTATCATGACGGTGGCGGGCATCTTTGTCTCGCCCGCCCTCGGCCTAGCCCTGGCCCTGGTGATCGTGCTGGCGGTGGCGTGGACCAGCATTCGCCTGACGCCGCTGGGTGTCGACAAGCGCTATCGCAAGCTGCAACTCGTGTCGGCGGCGATGTACTCGCTCGGCCACGGCGGCAACGATGCGCAGAAGACGATGGGGATCATCACCGCGCTGCTCTATTCGCAGGGCATGATCGCCGAATTCGCCGTCCCCGGCTGGGTCGCGGTGTCCTGCTACATCGCGATTGCGATCGGGACGATGTCGGGCGGCTGGCGGATCGTCCATACGATGGGATCGAAGATCACACGGCTGACCCCGGCGCAGGGCTTTGCGGCGGAGACCGGCGGCGCGCTGACGGTGTTCCTGGCGACGCATATCGGCGTACCTGTCTCGACAACGCACACCATCACGGGCGCGATCGTCGGCGTCGGGGCGGCCAAGCGGCTGACCGCGGTGCGGTGGGCCGTGGCATCGAACATCGTCTTCGCCTGGTTCGTCACGCTGCCGGCGTCGGCCGCCATGGCGGCGGTCGCCTATTACGCCGCGGGCGTCATTCCAGGCTTGGGCGGATAGCAGGATGCCGCTCTACGCCATCGCCGGTCACGCGCCGACACTGGGCGATGGCGCCTGGGTCGCGCCGAGTGCTGACCTGATCGGCGATGTGCAACTGGGCGAGCAGGCCAGCATATGGTTCGGCGCGGTCGTCCGCGGCGACAACACGCCGATCATCATCGGGGCACGCAGCAACGTGCAGGAAGGCGCTGCCCTCCACAGCGACCCCGGTGCGCCGCTGACGGTGGGCGAGGACGTCACGGTCGGCCATCACGCCGTCCTGCACGGTTGCACCGTCGGCGCGCGGAGCCTGATCGGCATGGGCGCGATCGTGCTCAACCGCGCGGTGATCGGCGAGGACTGCATCGTCGGCGCCGGCGCGCTGGTGACCGAGGGCAAAAGCTTCCCTTCGGGTAGCCTGATCGTCGGCAGCCCCGCGCGCGTCGTGCGGACGCTGGATGATGCCGCCAAGGCGATGCTGCGCGCGTCGGCAGCGGTCTATGTTACAAAGGCTGCCGAGTATGCCGCCGGATTGACGCGGGTCGACTAGGCAGGCCGCCCCATGCCGGGGAGGAGTCTCAGGATCGCCGCCGCCCGGTCGGCACCAGCAACGGACTGTCCGGCACCATCCACTCGTCGCCGAGTACCGCCAGCCCGGTCGACCCGCGCACTTCGGTCGCGGGGACGACGCCCGGCGTCCACGTCACCCGCTCGAACGCGGCGCCGTCGAGTCCGCCGACATCGGCGATGATCAGGGGCAAGCGTTCGCGCGGCACCGGTGCCGCCGATGTGTCGTCGATCACCGCGACCGCGGCACCCATCTTCGTCACGCCGTACAGCAATTGCGCGAATCCGCTCGGCAGGCGGATGCAGCCGTGCGACGCGGGATACCCCGGATTGACCCCGGCATGGAGCGCGATGCCGTCCCACGTCAGCCGCTGCATGTAGGGCATCGGCGCGTTGCTGTAGAGGTTGGAGCGGTGCCAGACCTTCTTCTGAAGTATCGTAAAATCGCCAAGCGGGGTGCGCTTGCCGGGCTTGCCGGTCGACACGCTCGACACCGCGACCAGCGTGCTGCCGCGATAGACCAGCGCGACCTGCGCCGATCGGTCGATGACGACCGAGATGTCGCCGAGCGACAGGTCGTCGTCGCGCCACAGATATTGTCCGGGCCGCAGCGTTTCCGCCGCCGCGGCGAGCGACGCCGGGACGATCGCGACGCGTGGTTCCGATACGCCGCCTGCGGCCGAATCGGCTGCAACCATCGCCAGCGTCACCATCATTGCCGCCCGGATCGCCATATGGCCGCCCTTCCCGCGCCGTTAACCGTGATTTTCCTAACCGATATTGGGGTTTAAGGCGAGCGCCGTGGTCCCGCCGCGGGACCTGACGGATACGACGCTACGCCGAGCCGAGCCGGTACTGCGACGGATGACAGCGGCCAACCCGCTGAAAATGCAACCATTTGATGCTATATGCGTGAGGGGATTAACTACCAGGACCTGTGGATGGAGCCTCTGTTGGCGCGTGCGGCGTCGCGTCGCGCGCTGTTGAAGACTGCCCTTGTCGCCGGCTCGGTCGCGGTCGTGCCGGGATGTGCGCAACAGAGGGCGAAGGTCGCGACCCTGCATGTGCCACCGCCACCGCCCGGCCCTGTCGCGGCACCGGTCGCAGCAGTCGCCATGCCGGTCGCCTCCGTCGCGCCTCCGGGTATCCGCGCCGCGCTGTTCGATCAGGCGCGTCAGGCTCTGCAGCGCCACGGCAGCGCCATCCCGCGGCAGGATCGCATTGCGCTCGCCGATTTCTCGCGCTCGTCGTCCAGCCCGCGCTTCCACCTCATCAACCTGCACGACGGCTCGATCATGTCGCTGCTGGTCGCGCACGGCAGCGGGTCGGACCCGGCACACACCGGCTGGCTCCAGCATTTCTCGAACGAAGTGAACAGCGAGGCTTCGTGCGAAGGCGCGTTCGTCGCCAGTGATTATTATGTCGGCAAGCACGGCCGCTCGCAGCGGCTGATCGGGCTGGACCCCACCAACAACAACGCGCTCGATCGCGCGATCGTCGTCCATGGCGCCTGGTATTCGAACGAGGACATGCTGGCCAGGCACGGCAAGCTTGGCCGCAGCCAGGGGTGCTTCGCGGTCGGCGAGACGGCACTGGCGACAGTGTTCGACCTGCTCGGCGAAGGCCGGATGATCTACGCAGCGAAGGTGTGATCGGCTGGGGCTGATGCCCGCGTCTTACCGGGCATAGCGCGCGAAATGGCTGGAAGTGCTGCGCGAGATGATCGACAAGGCGCCGTGACCAGCGATCATCCTTTCTTCTCGCACCATGCGCAGGGCTTCGTCCGGGTCGGTGCCTGCACGCCCCTCGGGACCGTCGGCGATCCCGTAGCCAACGCCGCCGCCACGATCGCGCTGGCGCAGCAGGGGCACGCGCAGGGTTGCGACCTGCTGGTCTTTCCCGAACTCAACCTGTCGTCCTACGCGATCGACGACCTGCATCTGCAGGATGCCCACGCCGCGGCTGTCGAGACGGCGCTGGCCGATGTGACCGCGGCCACCGCCAATTTGTCGCCGCTGCTGCTCGTCGGTGCCGGTCTGCGACGCAACGGGCGCCTGTACAATTGCGCGGTCGCCATCCATCGTGGTCGCATCCTGGGCGTCGTGCCCAAGACCTATCTGCCGAACTACCGCGAATATTACGAGAAGCGCTGGTTCGCGCCCGGCGTCGGCCTGACCGGGCTGGAGATCGCAATCGCCGGGCTGACCGTCCCGTTCGGCACCGACCTGATCTTCGCCGCCGACGATCTGCCCGATTTCGTCGTCCATGCCGAAGTGTGCGAAGATTACTGGGCCCCTGCCCCGCCCTCGACCGACGGTGCCCTGGCCGGTGCGCTGATCCTGGCCAATCTGTCGGCATCGAACATCGTCATCGGCAAGGCGCGCGAGCGGGCGCTGCTGTGCGCGGCGCAGTCGGTGCGCACCGCATCGGCCTATGTCTATTCGGCCACGGGCCCAGGCGAAAGCACGACCGACCTCGCCTGGGACGGCCAGGGAATGATCGTCGAACTCGGCGATACGCTGGCTGAAAGCGAACGGTTCGATCTGGCGACCGAGATCGTGGTCGCCGATGTCGACGTCCAGCGGCTGCGGCTGGAGCGGATGCGCACCGGCACGTTCAACGACTGTGCCGCCGCGCATGGCCATCCCGAGACGCGCATTCGCCGCGTGACGTTCAGCCACTGCCCGGAACTCGCGGACCGCGGGCTGCGCCGGCCGATGCGGCGGTTCCCGTTCGTGCCGAACACGCCCGAGAAGCTCGACGAGGACTGCTACGAGGCGTTCAACATCCAGGTCGAGGGGCTGCGCAAGCGGCTGACCGCTACGGGCTCGAAGCATCTGGTCGTCGGCGTGTCGGGCGGGCTCGATTCGACCCACGCGCTGATTGTCGCGGCCAAGGCGTTCGACCGGATGGGGCGGCCGCGATCGGATATCCTCGGCTTCACCATGCCCGGCTTCGCGACCGGCGACGCGACGAAGTCACAGGCATGGCGCCTGATGAAGGCGCTGGGGGTGACCGGCGAGGAAATCGACATCCGCCCCGCCGCGACCCGGATGCTGACCGACATGGACCATCCGTTCGCCGACGGTCACCCCGATTACGACGTGACGTTCGAGAATGTGCAGGCGGGCCTGCGCACCGACTACCTCTTCCGCCTCGCGAACCAGCGGCAGGGGATCGTGCTGGGCACCGGGGACCTGAGCGAGCTGGCGCTCGGCTGGTGCACCTACGGCGTCGGCGATCACATGAGTCACTACGGCGTCAACGCGGGCGTGCCCAAGACACTGATCCAGTATCTCATCCGCTGGGCGACCCGCACGAACCAGTTCGACGCCGAAACCGATGCGGTGCTGGACGCGATCCTGGCGACCGAAATCTCGCCCGAGCTGGTGCCCGCCGGCGCCGATGGCGCGATGCAGAGCACGCAGGACCGGATCGGCCCCTATGAGCTCCACGACTTCTTCGCGCATCACGTGCTGCGCCACGGCCTGCCGCCGTCCAAGATCGCCTTCCTTGCGTGGCACGCCTGGCGCGACGCTGGCGCCGGCCGCTGGCCGATGGGCATGCCCGACGACGCGCGCAATGCCTACGACCTAGCGACCATCGCCAAGTGGCTGGAGGCGTTCCTGTGGCGCTTCTTCCAGACCAGCCAGTTCAAGCGATCGGCGCTGCCCAATGCGCCGAAGGTATCCGCGGGCGGCGCGGTCAGCCCGCGTGGTGACTGGCGCGCGCCGTCGGACGGCACCGCGACGGTCTGGCTGGCGGAACTGAAAGCCAAGCTGCCGCCGCTCTGAAGCCCCGCGCATTCGACGATGTCCCGATTAGACCTACGGTTGACACCGGTTTCCCTAGCCGCCATCGTTCGTGGAAATCGGAGGGGAACGCCATGATCTCGCTGCTCTTGCTTACCGCGGCCGCGCCCCAGGCAGTCGTCGCCTTTCCCGGTGCGGAAGGCGCGGGGCGCTTCGCGCAGGGCGGGCGCGGCGGGCGCGTCATAAAGGTGACCACGCTCGCCGACGACGGTCCCGGATCGCTGCGCGCTGCGGTCGAGGGGAAGGGCCCGCGCACTGTGGTCTTCGAGATATCGGGCACGATCGCGCTCGCATCGGAACTTAAGATCCGCGAACCGCGCATCACGATCGCCGGCCAGACCGCGCCGGGCGACGGGATCAGTTTGCGCGATCACAGTTTGGTCGTCGCCGCCGACGATGTCGTCATCCGCTACATCCGGTCGCGGCTGGGCAACGTGTCGAAGAGCCAGGAAGACGCGATGACCGTCACCAAGGGGCGGCGGATCATCCTCGACCACGTCTCCGCGGGCTGGTCGATCGACGAGTCGCTGTCGGCCAGCGCCAATTACAAGGATCCCGACCAGGGGTGGTACGACCTGACCGTGCAATGGTCGATCATCGCCAATTCGCTGCGCAAGTCGGGCCATGTGAAGGGCGAGCACGGCTATGGCAGCTTGATCCGTGGCGGACGCGGGGCAAAGGCCAGCTGGCACCACAATCTGTGGGCCAATCACATCGCCCGTATGCCACGCCCGGGCAATTACGACGGGCCCGACGTCGATCCAATCGGCGCGACGTTCGATTTCCGCTCCAACGTCTTCTACAATTGGGGCGGGTCGCATTCGGGCTATGATGCCGACAAGGCCGCGATCGTTCGCTACAACTTCATCGACAACGTCTATCTGCCCGGCCCCGACAGCAAGGGCAATTTCGCGTTCGACGAAGCGAACACACTGGCTAGGGGCTGGTTCGCCGGCAATGCGATGGCGGGCAAGGTGCCAGCGGATCAGATGACGCTGGTGAAGGGCACGATCGCGCCAGGGTGGAAGCTCGACGGCCCGATCGACGTCGCCCCCGTCACGGCCGATCCGAACCCGCTGGAGGCAGTCCTGTATCGCGCCGGTGCGTCGAAGGTCCGCGACGCGATCGATGCGGCCGTAGTGGCGGGTGTCCGGTCGGGCACCGGGCGGATCATCGACAGCCAGGACGATATGGGCGGCTGGCCGGTACTGAAGTCCCTTCCCGCGCCGAAAGACAGCGACGGCGACGGCATGCCCGACGCGTGGGAACGCGCGCACGGCCTGAACCCGCGCGACGTTGCGGACGGCAACGCCGACCGCAACGGCGATGGCTGGACCAACCTGGAGGAGTATCTCGACGCCGCCACCGGCGGCTGACCGACGAACCGCACCGCCTGCGTCGCGAACGACCGACGGTGCATCGATTCCGTGTTGATACGTTGTAACGTAGCGTTTAACGGCCATGGCGAATGTTCGCTCGAAAGGCCGTCATGTCGTATCGCTTGCTCCTCGCCTCTGCCCTGCCCCTCGTCTTCGCGACGGCCGCGACCGCCCAGACCGCGCAGCCAGCGCCCCCCCTTCGCAACGAGATCATCGTCACCGCACCCGTCCTGACCAGCGAGCGTGACGTGCTTCAGGGTACCTCGGTCGTGACCGGGGCCGAGCTGACCCGCGATATCCGCTCGACCATCGGCGAGACGCTGGCGCGTCAGCCCGGCGTGTCGGCAACGTCGTTTGGCCCCAACGCCTCGCGCCCGATCCTGCGCGGCTTCCAGGGCGAGCGAGTCCGCGTGCTGACCGACGGCATCGGGTCGATCGACGTATCGAACACCTCGGTCGATCACGCCGTCATCATCGATCCGCTGCTGGCCGAACGGGTCGAGGTCCTGCGCGGCCCCTCCGCGCTGTTGTTCGGGTCGTCGGCGGTGGGCGGCGTCGTCAACGTCATCGACACGCGCATCCCGCGCCGGATGCCGGAGAGCGGCGTCCGCGTCGACGGGCGCGTGGCCTATGGCAGTGCCGCGGACGAACGCTCGGGCGGTGTCGCGGGTGATGTTGCCGCCACCGACACGATCGTCCTGCACGCCGATGGCTCCTATCTGAAGACCGGCGACCTGCGGATCGGCCGCGGCTTCCTGCTGAGCCCCACCGCACGCGCCGCCGTGCTGTCGCAGGTCGGCCGCCCGCAGACCCCGGCACCGGGCGAGGACCCGATCGACTTCGCCGGCACCGCCGCGCTGCGCGACCGCATTCCGAATACCGCGGCGGAAACGTGGACGGCGGGCGTCGGCGCCTCGCTCATCACCGATACCGGAATGCTCGGCATCTCCTACGGCCATTACGACAGCCTGTACGGCGTCCCCATCCGCTATGCGACGGCGGTCGGCCAGGGACAGGAATCGCCGCGGCTGGACGTGCGCCAGGACCGCGTCGATCTGCGCGCCGAAGTGCAGACCGGCGGCGGCTTCCTCGACCGCATTCGCCTGCGCGCCGGCCACGCCGACTATCGCCATTTCGAACTGGAGCCGGACGGCGCGATCGGCACCGCGTTCTACAACCAGGGGACCGAAGGACGCCTCGAGCTGGTTCAGGCAAAGCGTGGCGGCTGGCAGGGCGCGACCGGCGTGCAATATTACAACCGGGTGTTCGAGGCGGTCGGCGATGAGGCCTTTATCCCCAAGGCCGAGACCAACCAGATCGGCGTCTTCACCCTACAGCAGTTCGACCTGGGCGGCGTGAAGGCAGAAGGCGGCCTGCGCTACGAACGCACCGATCACGCCACCCGCGTCGTGGCAGGCGACCAGCGCTTCTTCTCGGGCAAGCGCGATTTCGAGACGCTGTCGGGCTCGCTCGGCGCCTCGGTCGAGATCGCGCCGAACATCCGCTTCGGTGTCAACGGCTCGCGCACTGCCCGCGCGCCGTCGGCGGAAGAACTGTTCGCAAACGGCCCGCACGCCGGCACGCAGGCGTACGAGCTCGGCAACCCCGATTTCCGCACCGAAAAGTCCTGGGGCATCGAAGCGACGCTGCACGCGCACGGCGACGGCTTCAGCTTCGACGCGTCGGCGTACCACAGCTGGTTCAACAACTACATCTTCGAGAACCAGACTGACCAGGGCGTTTGCGAAGCCGCCGCGGCACCGTCAGGTCGCGATGTCGACCTGCCCTGCTTCGCCTATGCGCAGGCCGACGCGCGCTACTACGGCTTTGAGGCCGATGCGTCGGTCCGTGTCGCGCAGATCGGCACGTATGCGATCAACGCCGACGTGCTGGGCGACTATGTCCGCGCGACCGTGACCGGCAGCGGGCCGGTGCCTCGCATTCCGCCGATGCGCGTGCTCGGCGGGATCGAAGCGCAGGGACCCAAGCTGACCGCCCGTGCCGAGGTCGAACATGCGTTCGATCAGAACCGGGTCGCCGCATTCGAAACGTCGACCAACGGCTACACGCTGGTCAACGCGTCGCTGTCGTTCAAGCCGTTCGAGAGCGACCGGACGATCGTGATGCTCAGCGCGAACAACATCTTCGACCAGTTGGCCCGCCGTCATGCCAGCGTGCTGAAGGACTTCGCCCCGCTGTCCGGCCGCGACATCCGCGCGACGGTGCGGTTCGGGTTCTGATCTTTCAGAACCGTTCGTGCTGAGCCTGTCGAAGCACTGTCCTTGTCTTCCTGCCGCTACGCCGGCCGCCGAAGAAGGACAGATTCGCGACACGCTCAGCGCGAACGGCTGTTGATGCCTACCGCCGCTCCTCCACCTGCAACGTCTCATAGGCGATGCGCTGCAACGCGGTCGCCTGCGCATCCGACAGGCCGAGGTCGTCAGCACCGCGTTCGTTCGGACCCAGCGTTCGCGGGTCGAGCCCGGTGACGCGGCCGAAGACGGTCAGCGCCTCGAGATAATAGCCAGCGGTGCTGGCGTGATAATGGTCGTACGCCCACAGGTCGAGCTGACCGTAGGCGATGCCGTCATACGGATTGGGGTCCGCCACGCCGGCCGAAATCGCGCGGTTCCACGCCAGACCGACCGGGATGAGGCCGTCGATGTCGCGCGATGCGGCCTTGGCGCGGACGGCGGCGGTGAACAGATCGTCGGCCATCTTGTTGACCGGCGTCCCCGACCAAGGGCTACCCGGCCGCCAGACCTGATCCGCGCGGCTCCAGGTCGGCATCAGATAGACATCGACGTTGCGGTTCGAGCGGGTGAACAACGCCGCGAGCGTACCCGCATCGCGGATGTAGGCCGCGGGATCGCCCGGCCGCTGGCGATCGAGCGTCGAATATTCCTGAAGCACGACGACGTCCCACGGCCGGTTGAATCGCGCCGTCCGCTCCGTCAGGTGGAAGCCCAGCGACCGTCCGCCCTGCGTCTCCAGGCTGACCGTGTAATTCAGCCCGGCCTGCTCGGTGAAAAGCTTGAACAGCGCGGGCACGCCGCCATAGCCGTCCCCGTTCAGGTCGGAAACCGTGCCGGCACGGTAGTTGCGCACCGGCGAATGCGCTCCCTGCGTGAAGCTGTTGCCGATGAACAGGATCGTCCGCGGCGGCGCCGTCGTGGTCGGCCGTACCGGCGGCGGTGCGACCTGGGCTGCGGCCGGAGCGGCCACGAGGGCCGTGAGGGCGAGAAGGACAGCGTGCACGTCAGAACCTCTTGCTGATGGTCGCATACAGATAGCGGCCATAGGGCGAATAGAGCGAGCCCAGATAGCCATCAGCCGTGATCGGCGGCTGAACGTCGAACAGGTTGCGTGTGCCGATGCGGAATCGGGTGTCGTCGAGCACGCCGCCCTTGAAGCGGTACTGGGCGTAGAGATTGACCGTCGCCTGACCCTTAACGACGTACGGCAGCCCGTTCGCATCGAGGAAGTTCGTGTCGTTCACATCTGCCGTGTAGTTGACGAACCCACCGACCTGGATGCGCTTCAGGCTCCACGTCAACGAACTGGTCAGCCGCCATTTCGGGCGCCCGCGCTGTTCGATCAGGTCGGTCGCGTCGGTCAGCGGGGTCGCTGCGTTGATCGTGCCCGCTGCGCGCGCGTCGAATAGCGTCGTCACACCCGGCGGGGTATCGCGACTGAACTTGATCAGGTGCGCGGCATTCACCGACCAGTCGAACTTCCCGATTCCTGTGCGGACATTGTAGAGCAGGCCGAGGTCCAATCCCTCGACCGTCTGCGGCAGCAGGTTGGTGAACTGGTCGTTGATTTGGGTGACGACACCCGCCGCGGCCAGCCCGGTTCCGGTGAAGACCGGTGTGTCGTCGGCGGTCGCAGCCGCACGGATCACGTTCGGGTTCGACGACCCTTGCAAGCGCAGCAGATAGTCCAGCACCAGTGCGTTCTGCGGCCCGAACTGACCGACGATTCCCTTCTGCCGGATCGACCAGTAATCGGCGGTGATCGTCAGCTTGCCGAGCTTCGGATTCTGGAAATCTGGCTGAAGCACGATGCCCGCCGACCAGTTGGTGCTTTCCTCCGGCTTCAGGTCCGGGTTGCCGGCGATGAAGATCGAATAGCTGACACCGCGCCCGCACGCGCCGAAGGTGGTGATGCGGCGTGCGCGCAGATCGGCCTCGCACCGGTAGAAATCGGTGTTCGAGCCGAGGCGCGAATATTGAACCGTGTTGGTCTGTTCCAGGTTCGGGGCGCGGAAGCCCTGCGACCACGATCCGCGGATGCGGAAGCCGTTGGTAAGGTCCCAGGCACCGGCGATCTTCGGCTTCGCGACTGATCCGAAGTCGCTGTAATGCTCATACCGCCCGGCGATCTGCAGATCGACGCGCTGGACCAGCGGGATGTTCATGTCGGGCGAAATGACCGGCACGGCCAGTTCGGCAAACGCCGAGAACACCGTGCGGCGGCCGCGCGTCGTCGGTGTCGGGCTGACCGCCGCGACGTTCGACAGGCTGCGCTCACCGGTCACCGCATCGACAAAGGGGATCGTGCCGTTCAGATTATCGTCGCGGATATCGGCCTGCGTCTCGCGCCGCCCCTCGATCCCGAACGCGACGCCCAGGTCGCCGCCCGGCAGCGCGACCACGTCGGCGCGCGACACCTTGAAATCGGCGAGCGCCAGCGTGGTCTTCGACCGGCGGACGAGATCGAAGGTGAAGCTGTCGATCGTGCCTTGCGACGACGGCGAACAGTCGCCGAGTGACGGAGTGGCCGAACACCCGCCCGAGAACGGGTTATAGGCGTCCGGCGTCGACAGCGACAGCGCCTGCTGGAGCTTCGTCATGTTGACCGCATTCGACACGTCGGTCGCCTGCGCTTCCGAATAGAGGATCGCGGTATCGAAATCGAAGCTGCCGATCTTGCCGCGGGCCCCGCCCAGGAAGCGCGACTGCCAGTTGTCCACGTTCACCCGCTGATAACCGGCATCGACGAAGCGATAGGTCGACAACCGTACAGGCAGGCCGGCCGCCGGCACGTTGGTCAGCCCGGACAGGCGGTTCGGGTTGGCGGTGCCGTTGGCAAAGGTCACCGGGCCGAACGGGTTCCAGTAATTCGACGCCGGCACGACGATGGCGTTCAGGTTGATCGTCGGCGGCTGGATGCGCGTCGTGTCCGCTCGGTAATAGCCGAGCTCGGTATATAGCGTCAGGCTGTCGCTGACGTCGTAATGCGCCGACAGGAAGCTGTTGAAGCGGTGGATCGACGGCGCGACCGTCGTGCCGGGCCGGGTATCGAACCGCTCTGATCGCAGCGTCGTGGCGGTCGCCCGCGTTCCGCTGCCAAGGCACGTGTCGGCGTTCACCGTCACGGCGCAACCGGCGTTCAGAACCGATTGCGTGTGGAACGCGCCCGCGGACGACGTCAGCGCGACATTGCCCGGATTGCGCCGGACGGTGCCGGGACCGTTCACGACCGCCAGATTGGCCCAGGGGCTCTGCGTCGCGCGCCCATCGGCGGTCAGGTTGCCGGCGAAACGGGGATCGTCCGCGAAGTAGGACAACAGATTGTCGGTCGCGGTGTAGAATTCGTCCTCGGCCAGCTGCGCGGTGCGGCGGG
>NZ_LMLB01000001.1:1913879-1934495 GCF_001421785.1 Sphingomonas sp. Leaf33
CGCCTGGAACTCGCGACGATGCGTGCCCTCCGCGCCGCCATAGCGCAGATCGACCTGACCGCCGTTGACGTTGCTCTTGGTGACTGTGTTGACCACGCCCGCGACCGCATCCGCGCCGTAGATCGCGGCGGCGCCGTCACGCAGGATCTCAAGACGGTCGATCCCGGCGACCGGCAGAGCGTTGGAATTGAAGCCCAGCACAGGCACGTTGCCATCACCGGCCTGCGATGTCGGGTGCTGGACCAGACGCCGGCCGTTCAGCAGGACCAGCGTGTTACCGACGCCCAGGTTGCGCAGGTTGATCGAATTGACATCCCCGCGCGCCGCGTTCGACGTCTGCGGATTGTTTGCTTCGTTGAAGGTGACGTCGCCAGCCTGCGGGATGGCGCGGAACAGTTCGTCGCCGCTCAACGCACCGGTCGCCTCGATCTGGTTGGCGTCGACGACGGTCACGGGCAGCGCCGCCGTGGTGCTGGCGCCTCGGATCTGGGTGCCGACCACGACCACATCCTGCGTCGGTTCGGCCGGGCTGTCGTCCTGCGCGGTAGCGGCGGCGATGCCGGGGACGGTTTCGGTCGTCTGCGGCGCAGGCGTGGTCTGCGCGCTGGCGATACCGGCCGTCACGAGGGCAAGCAGCCCCGATCCCGCCCGGAGGGCGGTGATGGTCTTGGTCATGATCTCTCCCCTAATCTTTTGTTTTGTCTTTGGTATTCGGCAGGTGTCAGGCAGCGGGCACGGTCACCAGCGCGTCGTCTTCGTCGATCGTCTCGGCGTCCGAAACGCGGCGGTTGTTCAGCACGTCATCCAGCCGCGCGCGGTCCAGCTTGCCTTCCCAGCGCGCGACCACGATCGCCGCGACCGCATTTCCGGTGAAGTTGGTGAGGCTGCGGCACTCACTCATGAAGCGGTCGACGCCCAGGATCAGCGCCATGCCCGCGACCGGCACCGACGGCACGATGCTGAGCGTGGCGGCCAGCGTAATGAAGCCGGCGCCCGTCACGCCTGCGGCGCCCTTCGACGACAGCATCGCGACGCCCAGTAGTGCTGCCTGCTCGCCCCAGCTGAGTTCGATCCCCGTCGCCTGCGCGATGAACAGCGCGGCCAGCGTCATATAGATGTTGGTGCCGTCCAGGTTGAACGAATAGCCGGTCGGCACGACCAGCCCGACGACGCCCTTGTCGCAGCCGGCGCGCTCGAGCTTGCCGATCAGGCTGGGCAGCGCGGCTTCCGACGACGACGTGCCGAGCACCAGCAGCAGCTCGGCCTTCAGATACGCGATCAGCTTCAGGATCGAAAAGCCATGCGCCCAGGCGACGAGGCCGAGGATGCCGAGCACGAAGATCAGCGAGGTAAGGTAAAAGGTCGCGACCAGCGCGCCCAGGTTGGCGAGGCTCGCGAGGCCGTACTTGCCGATGGTGAACGCCATCGCGCCAAACGCGCCGACGGGGGCGGCCTTCATCAGGATGCCGACCAGGCGGAAGACGACCAGCGTGATCCGCTCCAGGAATTCGAGCACAGGTTCGGCCGGCTTGCCGACCAGGCTCAGCGCAATGCCGAACAGGATCGCGACGAACAGCGTCTGGAGGATCGAGCCGGAGGTCAGCGCCGACGGCATCGTCGTCGGGATGATCTCGAGCAGGAACCCGGTCAGCGTCGTGTCGTGCGCCTTGCTCGCATAATCGGCGATCGCCTTGCTATCGAGCGTCGCGGGATCGACGTTCATCCCCGCCCCCGGCTGCACGACGTTGGCGACGATCAGCCCGACGATCAGCGCCAGCGTCGAGAAGAACAGGAAATAGGCGAACGCCTTGCCCGCGACACGCCCGACCGCGGTCAGTTCGCGCATCCCGGCAATGCCGGTGACGACGGTCAGGAAGATGACCGGTGCGATCACCATCTTCACCAGCTTGATGAAGCCGTCTCCGAGCGGCTTCAGCGCCGCCCCCGTCTCCGGCCAAACCGCCCCCAGCGTCACACCGAGCGCGATGGCGACGAGCACCTGAAAATAGAGGTGGCGGTAGAAGGGCACCTTGCGGAGCGCTTCCGCATCCGGCGAACGGTCTGGGATCGCGATCATACATCCTCTCGACTTGCGATGTCTGCGCACCGCGGCCTGGCAACGAGTGTATCGCGGCTTGGACGACCCGGCCAAGTCGCGTTCGATCGACCGCTATCTCATTGTTTTTGCTGGATGTTATGGTACGGATTGATGCTACGCCGGTGATTGCGTTGCGGGAAAAGCAGGTGCACCGCACGCATTCTGTGCGAATATCCGCACAGATGCCGAGTCGCCTCACCTCCCGCCGCTGGATCGCCCTGCCGCTGATCGTCGCTGCCCTGCTCGGGCTCGCGGCTTTGGCTGGTGATCGCTGGTCGCGGGCGCGTGCGACGCGGGCGACCGACACGACGGCGCTGGCGACGGCGCGGTCCCATGCCGCCTTGCTGGCCAGCGAGTTGCAGAAATTCCGCCTGCTGCCGCTGGTGCTTGTCGAATTCCCCGATGTCCGCGCCGCGATAACGGGATCGGCGGCATCGCAAGCCCGGCTGAACGCGCAGCTCGAACAGCTTGCGATGCGCACCGATGCCGCGAACCTGTACGTCATCGACGCGCGCGGGCGCACGGTGGCCGCCAGCAATTATCGCGCGCGGACCAGCTTCGTCGGCCAGAACTACAGCTTCCGCCCCTATTTCCGCGATGCGATGCGGCGCGGCGCGTCCGAGCTCTTTGCGCTAGGCACCGTCACCGGCCGCCCCGGCTTCTACCTCGCGCGTCGCGTGGACGCGGATGGCCGCGCGCTGGGCGTCGTGGTGGTGAAGGTCGAGTTCGGGGCGGTCGAGGCGGCGTGGGCGCGCTCCTCGGGCGCGAGCTTCGTTGTCGGTCCGCAGAATGTCCTCCTCATCACCAGCCGCGCCGATTGGCGATTCCGCTCGATCGGCCCGGTCGCGCCGGCGGTCGCAGCAGCCGCGCGCCGGACGCTCCAGTTCGGCATCGCCCCGCCGCTCCCTGCCCCGCTGGTGGTATCCGGACGCACCGCCATCGCCGGGGCGGATCGCTATCGTATCGGCGTTGTCGCCGCGCCGATCGCCGGTGCGCGCCTGATCCATCTGACGCCGCTCGCTCCTGCGCTCGCCGCGGCGCGCACGCTGGCACTGCTGTGGGGCCTCGGCGCGACGCTGTTCGCCGGCATCGTCGGAGCCATCGCCATTCGGGCGACGGAGCGACGGCGTTTGCAGCGCCAGGCCCATGCGCGACTGGAACGCGAAGTCGCGGCCAGGACCGCGGAGCTTCGCGAGGCGAACGACCGGCTCCGCGTCGAATCCGACGAGCGCGCCGATACCGACCGCCGCTACCGCGCCGCGCGCGAGGAACTGGCGCAGGCCAATCGGCTCGGCACGCTGGGCCAGATCACCGCCGGCGTGGCGCACGAGATCAACCAGCCGGTCGCTGCTATCCGCACCTTTGCCGAAAACGGTGCGATCCTGCTCGATCGCGGCTCGCCCGACGCCACACGAGACAATCTGCGCCGCATCGTCGGGCTCGCCGACCGGATCGGCACGATAACCGCCGAACTGCGCGGCTTTGCGCGCAAGCGCACGCCGGCGGGCGGCACCGCAACGCTGGCGGACGTCATCGACGGCACGCTGATCCTGATCGGCGAACGCGCCCGCGGGCGCATAACCGTTGATGCCGCCGACGCGGCGCGCGAGACCCGGCTCGCCGGCGATCGCGTGCGGATCGAGCAGATCCTGGTCAATCTCGTGCAGAACGCGCTCGATGCGATCGGCGAGGGCGCGGGGCACATCGTCATCACCGCAACGGCGGGCGTTGATACCATGACGGTCACCATCGCCGACACCGGGCCCGGCGTCGCGGACGACATCCGCGATGCGCTGTTCACGCCCTTTACCTCGAACAAGCCCGCCGGGCTCGGACTGGGTCTGGCGATTGCGCGCGATATCGCCCGCGAATTCGGCGGCGAACTGGCGCTGGCCCCGGACGGTCCCGGGGCCCGTTTCGTCCTCACGCTGAAGGTCGCGCGATGACTGACGTCATCTTCGTCGAGGATGACGAGCCACTGCGGTTCGCGACGACGCAGGCGCTCGAACTGGCGGGCTATAGGGTCCAGGCGCATGGCGACGCGCGCGCTGCGCTGGGTTCGATCCCGACGGACTTCGCCGGCGCCATCGTCTCCGACATCCGGATGCCGGGGATGGACGGCCTGGCCTTTCTCGAGTGCGTTCGCGCGGCCGACCCCGACCTGTCGGTCATCCTGATCACCGGCCACGGCGATGTCGCGATGGCGGTGTCCGCGCTGCACCGCGGCGCCTTCGACTTCCTAACCAAGCCGTTCGCCGTCGATCACCTGACCGCCAGCATCGACCGCGCGATCGAGCGGCGCCGGCTGGTTGTCGAGAACCGCCGCCTGAAGGCCGAGGCCGAAGCCGCGCAGTCCGGCAGCCCGCTGATCGGCGACAGCGCGGCGATGGTCCGGTTGCGCGCGACGATAGCGCAATTGGCCACCGCCGACATCGATGTCTTGATCGAGGGCGAAACCGGGACTGGCAAGGACCTGGTGGCCAGCCTGCTCCACCGGCAGGGTCCGCGCCGCGGCAAGCCGTTCGTCACGGTCGATTGCGAGGCGCTCGCCGACGGAGTCGCCGACATCGTGCTGTTCGGCCATGCCGCGGATAGCGTCCCCCACACACGCCTGTCGCGCGACGGCCTGATCGTGACCGCCAGCGGCGGAACGCTGTTGCTCGACGCGATCGAGTGCCTGCCGCTGTCCGTGCAGGCGAGGCTGTTGCGCGTGATCGAGGAACGCGAGGTCCAGCCGATCGGCGAGGCGCGCCCCGTCACCGTCGATCTGCGGGTTATCGCCACGACCCGGATCGACTTAACCGCCGCGGTCGCCGCCGGTACCTTCCGCACCGACCTGTTCTACCGCCTCGATTCCGTCCGCCTGCGCGTGCCGCCGGTGCGTGAACGCGATGGGGACGCGTTCCGTCTGTTCGCCGCCTTCGTCGAGGAGGCGCAGGCGCAGCTCGGCCCATTGGACTTCGTGCTGACCGACACCGTCAGCCGCCGCGTGCGCGACCATGACTGGCCGGGCAATGTCCGTGAGCTGCGCAATTTCGCCTTCGACGCCGTCCTGGGTGTCGCACCCGACTCGCCGCGTGCCCCGGAGAGCGCCGACCTGCCGACCCGCGTCGCCGCGTATGAGGCCGACCTGATCGCGGCGGCATTGCGGCGTCATGCCGGCCGCGTGGCCGCAGCGCTCGGCGACCTCGGCATCCCGCGCAAGACGTTTTACGACAAGGTCGCGCGGCACGGGATCGACCTGGACGCCTTCCGCCGGTGATGTGAAGCAGTCGGATCGCAGCGACCCCCTGCCCAAACCCCGCTCCACCTGATAACGCCGCTCGCGTGACCCAGACGCCCCGTTCCTACCCTATGGCCGCCGACCTATTCGGCGATATCGTGGAGGGCCCGCGCGTCGGGTGGCGGGAGCATCTGCCGGGGTTGGCGCTGGTGATGGCAGCGACGCTGGCGGCGGGGTTCCTGTCCGACCGCTACGGCGCACCGCTGACGCTGATGGCGCTGCTGATCGGCTTGGCGCTCAATTTCCTGTCGGCCGACAAGCGGCTCCATCCCGGACTCGGCTTCGCCTCGCGCGACCTGTTGCGCTGGGGCATCGTGCTGGTCGGCGCGCGAGTGACGTTGGGGCAGATCGCCGATCTGGGCCTGCCCGCGCTGCTGGCGATCGTCGCGGTCGTCGCCAGCACCATAACGCTCGCCGTACTGCTGGCCAAGCGGTTCGGTTACGACCAGTGGTTCGGGATGCTGGTCGGTGGCGCCGTCGCGATCTGCGGCGCGTCGGCGGCTCTCGCGGTCGCGACCACGCTCAGCACGCGGCGGATCAGCCAGGCCCAGCTGACTTTGGTCCTGATCGGCATATCGGCGATGAGCGCGACCGCGATGGTCGTCTATCCGATGCTCGCGCACGCCGCGCATTTCTCCGACGGGCGTGCCGGTTTCCTGCTGGGTGGCGCGATCCATGATGTCGCGCAGGCGCTGGGCGCAGGCTATTCCTATTCGCCCGAGGCCGGGCGCATCGCGACGATCGTCAAGCTGACCCGCGTTGCGTTGCTCGCCCCGGTGCTCGCCGTCCTCGCGCTGTTCCTGCCCAAGAGCGAGCGTGCCGCGGGCGGCCAGGGCGTGCCGTGGTTCGTCATCGGCTTCTTCGTCGTCGCCGGGATCAACTCGACCGGCGTGATCCCGCCGGTCGTGGTCCACGGCGCCGAGACGCTCGCCGGAGCGATGCTTGCCTGCGCCGTCGCGGCAACCGCGATCCGATCGCCGCTGCCGCAACTGATGAAGATGGGGTCGCGCCCGCTGATCCTGATCGGTTGCGTAACGCTGGTGATGCTGGGGTTTGCGGCGGTCGGCGCCGCGCTGGCGATTCGCTGACCGGCCGCGTCGCGCCGGAAAATCCCGCTATTTGCTGCACTTGCGAACAGCGCTTGACGCGTGACAACGCGAAAGATACCGGACGGTCGGTATCAACACCGGTAGATCGAATTTTCGCTTGAGTCCGCCAAACGCCTATGAACGAAAAAAGGATCCCGAAGGGGTCCGTGCTGCGATCATCGACGCGGCGATGGCGATGCTCGCGGAAAAGGGGCCGGCGCGCCTGACGATCGACGGCGTCGCCAGCGCAGCCGGCGTGACCAAGGGCGGCCTTTTCCACCATTTCCCGACCAAGGGCGCGCTGATCGACGGCGTGCTCGACGATATGACCGCCTATGCCGCGGCATCGATCGATGCCGAGATGGCCGACGATCCCGAACCGCACGGCCGCTTCACCCGCGCCTATCTGAACGGCGTGTTCGTCAAGCATTGCATCCGCGAGTCGGTTTCGTCGCACGCGCTGTGCCTGTCGATGATCGCCGATCCGACCTTGCAGGACCGCTGGGCATCCTGGGTCGAGGGGCAGGTGCATCGCCATGCCGCGACCGACGACAACACCGCGTGCCGGATCGTCCGGCTCGCCGCCGACGGCATCTGGCTGTCGACGATGCGATCGCCCGCGGGGGGCGCCGACGTATCGGCCGACGTCCGCGACGCGCTGATAGCGATGACCCGCGCGTCGCCCTGACATCACACGATTTCGTACCGCTTACCCCCCTTCCCGGCCGCCACCCCCGGAGACATCCCGTGCCCAACCGCTTCCGTAGCTCGATTTCGATCCTCGCCTTCCTCGCGCTTGCTGCCTGTGGCGGCGGCGCCGATGCCCCCGGTGGCGGTGCCACGGGCGGCGCGCCCGGCGGCGCCCCGCCGCCCACGCTCGTCGAGGCAGTGACCGTCCAGACCCAGACCGTCCCGAACATCGTCGAGCTGCCCGGCCGGATCGAGGCGGTGCGCACCGCCGAGGTTCGCGCGCGTGCCGACGGCATCGTCGAACGGCGGTTGTTCACCGAAGGCTCCGACGTCCGTGCCGGCCAGGCGCTGTTCACCATCGACCAACGCGACCTGCGCGCTGCGGTCGAGCAGGCGCGAGCAGCGCTGGCGCGGGCGCAGGCGGCGCAGGCCAACGCGCAGTCGGTCGTCCGCCGCTACACCCCGCTGGTCAACGAACGCGCGGTCAGCGGGCAGGAATATGATGCGGCCAACGCGACGCTGCGCTCCGCCTCCGCCGATGTCGCACAGGCCCGTGCCGCGCTGACGCGGGCGCAGTTGCAGCTCAACTACACGACCGTCCGTGCCCCGATTTCGGGTCGGGTCGGGCGGGCGCAGGTGACCGAAGGCGCGCTGGTCAGCGCGACGCAGGGCACGTTGATGACGACGGTCGAGCAGCCCTCGCCGATCTATGCCACCTTCACCGAATCCAACACCGCGCTGCTCGACCTGCTGGCGAACGAGCGCGGGGGACAGACCGACCTGAAGCCGCTGCGCCAGGTGGAGGTCCGCCTGGTCCTCGCCAACGGCAAGGATTACGGCGCCGTCGGCACGCTCGACTTCGCCGCCCCCTCGGTCGATCCGCAGACCGGTACGCAGGTGCTGCGCGCGGTGTTCCCGAACGGCGAGCGCCTGCTGGTCCCCGGCCAGTTCGTCCGCGGCCGCATCGCGATCGGCACGGCGCCCAACGGCATCCTGATCCCGGCGCGTGCGATCCAGTTCGGCGAGCGCGGCGCGAGCGTCGTGGTGGTCAACGCCGACGGCTCGACCGCGCCACGCCCGGTGCAGCTTGCCGGCCAGGTCGGTAAGACCTGGCTCGTCAAATCCGGCCTGAAGGCAGGCGAACGCGTCATCAGCGACGGCTGGCAGAAGCTGGCGATGATGCCCCCGGGTGCGCGCGTCCAGGTCAAGGGCGATCCCGCTCCCAAGGGCGCCCAGCCCCAGCAGCAGCCGGCAAAGAAGTAATCGCCATGGACAGCTTCTTCGTTCACCGCCCGGTCTTCGCCTGGGTCATCGCCGCCTTCGTCGCGCTGTTCGGCACGATGGCGCTCCTCAACCTGCCGATCGAGCAATATCCCTCGGTCGCGCCGCCGTCGCTGACGCTGACCTACAATTACAACGGCGCCGACGCCGACACGATGGACAAGAACGTTACCGCCGTCATCGAGCGCGAGCTGAACGGCGTCGACAATTTCCTGTACATGGCATCGACCAGCCGGGCGAACGGCACGGGCGAGATCGTCGTCACGTTCAATTCGGGCACCGACCTGGACGTCGCGCGCACCCAGGTGCAGGACCGCCTGAACCGTGCCGAGCCGCGCCTGCCTGAGGATGTCCGCCGACTGGGCATCCAGATCACCGACAATTCGGCCGGCTTCCTCGAAGTGCTGTCGATCCAGTCCAAGACGGGTAAGACGCCCGCGCTGGAGCTGGGCGACTTCGCCTCAACCAAGATCGTCAACGAAATCCGCCGCGTGCCCGGCGTCGGCAACGCGCAGCTCTTCTCGTCCGAAAAGGCGATGCGCATCTGGCTCGATCCGGACAAGCTGGCGGGCTTCAACCTGTCGCCATCGGACGTGCTGCTGGCGGTCCAGGAACAGAACAGCCAGACCGCGGGCGGTGGCATCGGCGACCAGCCGACGACGCCGGGGACCGACTTCGCCGCGAAGATCGTCACCCAGAACCGCTTCCAGACGCCCGAGCAGTTCCGCCAGATCATCATCAAGGCGAACACCGACGGCTCCACCGTCCGGCTAGGCGATGTCGCACGGGTCGAGATCGGTGCCGACAACTACCAGTTCAAATCGACGCTGAACGGCAAGGAAGTCGCCGGCGTCGCCGTCCAGCTGGCAACCGGCGCCAACGCGCTCGCCACGCGCGACGCGGTCAGCGAACGGATGCGCGAGCTGCAGCGCACCTTCCCGGAGGACATCACCTGGGAAGTGTCGTACGACACGACGCCGTTCATCGCGAATTCGATCGACAACGTGATCCACACGCTGGTCGAAGCGATGCTGCTCGTCTTCCTCGTCATGTTCCTGTTCCTCCAGAACTGGCGTTCGACGATCATCCCGGCGATCGTCGTGCCGATCGCGCTGGCGGGCGGGTGCCTGGGGCTGTGGGCATTCGGCTTCTCGATCAACACGCTGTCGCTGTTCGCGATGGTGGTGGCGATCGGCATCCTGGTCGACGACGCGATCGTCGTCGTCGAGAATGTCGAACGCATCATGGCCGAGGAAGGGCTGCCGCCCGCCCAGGCCACGATCAAGGCGATGGGGCAGATCCGCGGCGCGATCATCGGCATCACGCTGGTGCTGATCGCGGTGTTCATCCCGATGGCGTTCTTCCCTGGATCGACCGGCGGCATCTACCGCCAGTTTTCGGTCACGCTCGCCGTCTCGATCTTCTTCTCGGCCGTGCTGGCGCTGACCCTGACGCCCGCGCTGTGCGCGACGTTGCTAAAGCCCCACAAGCACGAGCCCGGCACGACGCCCGAGCCCCGCGCCGGTTGGCGCGGCTATCCGCAGCGGTTCTTCAACTGGTTCAACGACCGCTTCTCGAACGCGACGGATCGCTACATCGGCGGCGTCGGCACGATGTTGTCGCGCCCGGTGCGCTGGCTGGCCGTCTTTCTGGCGGTCCTGGGCGTTACCGCGCTGCTCTTCATGAACCTGCCCGGCGGCTTCCTGCCGGAGGAGGACCAGGGCTACTACGTCATCAGCTACGACGCGCCGGTCGGCGCGACGGCGGAGCGGACCCAGGCCGCGGTCAAGCAGACCGAGGAATTCCTGTTCCAGCAGCCGCAGTTCAGCAAGATGTTCTCGGTCATCGGCTTCAACTTCTTCGGCCAGGGTCAGTCGGCGGCGCTCTCGTTCGTGATGCTGAAGCCTTATGAAGATCGTGCTGGCGCCGAGAATTCGGTCAACGCGCTGATCGGCAAGACGTTCGGCGCGACCGGCGGGATCACGGGGGCGACGATCTTCGCGCTCAACCCGCCGGCGATCCAGGCGCTCGGCAATGCGACCGGTTTCTCGATGAAGATCGAGGATCGCGTCGGCAACGATCCGGCCGGGCTCCAGCAGGCAGTGGGTGCCATCCTGGGCGCGGCGTCGCAGAACAAGGTGCTGGCGGGTATCCGGCCCGAAGGACAGGCACCGTCACCGCAGCTGTACGTTGATATCGACCGCGTCCAGGCGCGGGCGCTGGGCCTACAGATCGCCGACGTCAACGCGACGCTCGCGATCAGCTTCGGCTCGGCCTACGCCAACGACTTCTCCAACCAGGGCACGGTCCAGCGCGTCTACCTCCAGGCCGATGCGCCGAGCCGGATGAAGGCCGAGGACGTGCTGGCGCTGCGCGTCCGCAATGCGCAAGGGTCGATGGTCCCCTTCTCCGCCTTTACCAAGGTGGCATGGGAATCCGGCGCGACGCAGCTTCAGCGCTACAACGGCTATCCGTCGGCGACGATTTCGGGCCAGGCGGCGCCAAGTCAGTCGTCGGGTGCCGCGCTGAAGGAGATGGAAAAGATCGCAAGCCAGGTCCTCAAACCCGGTTTCAGCTACGAATGGACCGGCACGGCCTATGAGGAAAAGCAGGCCGGCGGCCAGATCGGGCTGTTGCTCGCCCTGTCGCTGGTCGTCGTCTTCCTGCTGCTGGCCGCCCTTTACAACAGCTGGGCGATCCCGCTGTCGGTGCTGCTGGTGGTGCCGTTCGGGGTGCTGGGCGCGGTGGTGTTCACCATGCTGCGCGGGCTGTCGGCCGACGTCTACTTCAACATCGGGCTGATCACGATCATCGGCCTGGCCGCGAAGAACGCGATCCTGATCGTCGAATTCGCGATCGAGGACGAGGAGCATCAGGAGGGCGAAGGTACCGAGAAGGTTCGGGAAGCGACGCTGGAGGCATCGCGCCAGCGCCTGCGCCCGATCCTGATGACGTCGCTCGCCTTCATCCTGGGCATGGTGCCGCTGGTCATCGCCAGCGGTGCGGGTGCCGCCAGCCGCCACGCGGTCGGCACCGGCGTGATGGGGGGCATGATCACCGCCACCCTGTTCGGCATCTTCTTCACCCCCGTCTTCTACTTCGCGGCGCGACGCTGGCTGTCGCGCAAGGCCCCGACGTCGGTGGCGGCGGATCACGATACCCCTCTGCCCCCGCGCGACGACCGTTCGGAAGGAACCCCCGCCCATGCGTAAGGCCATCCTGCTCGCAGGCCTCGCCACGCTCGCCGGCTGCAACTTCGCGCCGAAGTACGTCCAGCCCACGGCACCCGTCGCCCCCGCCTTTCCGGAGGCGACGACGGGAACACGGGCAGCGACCGACATCGGCTGGCGCGAGTTCTTCGGCGATCCGCGGCTGCAGACGTACATCGCCGCCGCGTTGGCCAACAACCGCGATCTCGCCCAGTCGGTCGCGCGGATCGAACAGGCGCGCGCGCAGTACCGCATCACCGATGCCGACCGCCTGCCCCAGGTGGAGGGCGTCGCCGGGGTGACGCGCACGCGCCAGCCGCTCAACGCGCTCGGTTTCCCGACCACCACCACGGGCACCGACCAAGGCACCGGTACCGGCACGGGCGGCACCGCAGAGACGCCGACCAGTTTCACCTTCACGCAATATTCGCTGGGCGTGCAGGTGGCGAGCTACGAACTCGACTTCTGGGGCCGGCTGCGGAACACCGCGGAAGCGTCGCGTCGCGAATATCTCGCGACCGTCGAGGCCGAACGCGCGTTCCGCATCTCGCTCGTCGCGCAGGTCGCCGCCACCTATCTGCAAATCCGCGCCGGCGAGGAACAGATCGCACTTGCCGAGCGGACGCTGATCGGTCGGCGCGATGCCGTCACGATCGCGCGCAAGCGGATGGATGCCGGCGTCACCTCGACGGTCGATTTCGACCAGAGCCGCCTGCTCGTGACCCAGGCGGAAACCCAGCTCGCCGAGCTGCGCCGCACGACCGCGCAGGCGGAAAACCTGCTGACCGTCCTGGTAGGCGGGCCCATCGCCGGTCCGCTGCCGGCCGCGCGGCCGCTGTCCAATCCCGGCCAGTTCGTCGCGATCGAGCCCGGCCTGCCGTCGGCGTTGCTCGCCAATCGTCCCGATGTGCTCCAGGCCGAACAACGGCTGCGCGCGGCAAATGCGAATATCGGCGTTGCACGCGCGTCGTTCCTGCCGACGATCTCGCTGACCGGCCTGCTCGGCTTCATCTCGCCCGCGCTCGGCAGCCTGGTCTCCGGCGACTCGGTACAGTACCGGGTCGGCGCAAACGCCACGCAGCCGATCCTGACCTGGGGCAAGCGCAGCGCGGGCATCGCGCTGACGAAGGCGCAGGCCGACGAGCTGGTCGCGGCGTATCAGAAGGCGACGCAGACCGCCTTTCGCGAAGTCGCCGACGCGCTCGTCGCGCGGCGCCGCTATGCCGAGCAAATCGTCGCGCAGACGAACGCGATCGAGGCGCAGCGTCGCCTCGTCCGTGTCGCACGACTGCGCTACGACAACGGCCTCGCCATCTATCTCGAAGTTCTGGATGCCGAACGCAGCCTGTTCAGTGCCGAACAGCAGCTGCTCCAATTGCGCAGTGCACGGTTGCAGAACGACGTGTCGCTCTACACCGCACTTGGCGGCGGCTTGCGCGAAGTCTCCACCACGTGAGGAAGGGTTAACAAAGCGTTTCGGATCGGGACGACGGGCGATTTCTTAACCTGGGACAACTGCCGATTCGCGCGCTTAGATACTCCCACATCGACCGAACGGGATCGGTCGAGATCACAGGGAGCCTATCATGCGCGATCTTCGTACCACCGAACTCACCGCCGTTTCGGGCGGCACCTTTGGCCTGCTGTCGCGTCTGTTCTGCTACCAGCCGAAGCCGGTGAAGTGCGCGCCCGCCCCCAAGTGCGATCCGGCGCCGAAGTGCGAGCCGAAGTACAAGCCGCGCAAGGGCTGCTGATTTGATCGGGGCCGGCCGGACAGGACGGCCCCGTTTTCCTTACCCGATCGCCGCTCGCTGCGGCATGACCCTGCGTTCGACGACGGCTCGCCCGTTCGCGACGCGGATGACGATTTCCGCCCGGTCGATCAGTGCCGGGCGATGCGCGATCACGATCCGCGTGATCGGCAGGCCGGCGACCATGTCGGCGATGCGATCCTCGGTCTCCGGATCCAGGTTCGCGGTTCCCTCGTCCAGGAACAGCACGTCCGGGTCGCGGAAGAGCGCGCGCGCCAGCATCACGCGCTGGCGTTGCCCCGCGGACAAAGCGGCACCCATGTCGCCGATCAGCGTGCGATACCCCATCGGCATCGCGACGATGTCGTCGTGGATTTCGGCCAGCATCGCGGCACGTACCACGTCCTCCGGCTTTGCCGAGGCATCGAAGAACGCGATATTGTCCTCGATCGTGCCCGTCAGCAGGCAGTCGTCCTGCATGACCGCGCCGATCCGCGCGCGCCACGGCGCCATCGTCGCCGCGGTCAACCGCACGCCATCGATCGTTATCGTACCGCTGCCCGGCGACAGCAGGCCGAGCAGGACGCGCATCAGCGTCGTCTTGCCCGCGCCGCTCGGCCCCACGACGGCGACGAACGCGCCCGACGGGATCGTCAGGTCGATGTCGTCTAACACGGGGCGCGACGTCGGATCGTAGGTAAAGGTCAGATGCTCGATCCGCATCGCAGGCCCTGCCAGCAGGTCGCGGCGCGGGGCGGCGGGGAAGTCTTCCTTCGTCTCGGTCACGATATCGGAGAGGCGGTCGAGGTGCAGCCCGATCAGGCGCCATTCCTGGAACCGGTCGACCAGCGACACCGCGCTCGCCGCGAAACTGCCGCGATAGGACAGAAAGGCAAGCAGCGTACCGACGGTCAGCGCACCGCCGATGACCTGCAACCCGCCGATGTAGATGCACAGCACGAGCGCGAGATTGAACAACAGCCCCTCGCCCAGGTCGAGCCCGATGGCAAAGCGGCGGGTCTTGTACGACGCACGGATGACATCGGCGTAGCGATTGCGCCACCCGCCCTCGCGCTGCGCCTCGTGACCATGGATCTTGACGGAGCGGATCGCGCGGATCGTCTCCATCAGATAGCTTTCCTCGCCGGCGCGGGCGTGGATTTCCTCTTCCGACCGCCGCCGCAGCGCCGGATACATGCCCTGCGACAGTGCGATGTAGAGGGCGGTCGATACGATCACGATGGCGGTCAGGACGGGGCTGATGAACAGCATCACGACGATGGTGGTGACGACCAGCGCCGCATCGATCACGACGCTGGCGATCCCCTGTGCCAGCAATTGCTGGATCGGCTGGATCGATCCGATCCGCGACATCAGGTCGCCGATGTGGCGCCGCTCGAAATATGCCAGCGGCAGGCGGATCAGGTGGCGGACGACGTTGCCGCCCATGTGAAACGACAGCGACTGGCCGAGCGACAGCATCACCCATTCGCGCAACGCCTGGGTCACCGCGCCCAGCACATAGATCGCCCCGAAGCCGAGCATCAGCAGCAGCAGCAGGTTGCTGTCCGCCTGCGGAAACGCGTCGTCGATCGCGATCTGGATGTAGAAAGGCGTCAGCAGCGCAGTGAACTGCATCACCGCGGACAGTGCGACCACCTGCACCAGCGCGCCGCGATAATTCGTCATCCGGCTCCACAGGTCGCTGAGCCGCGTGCGGCGACGCGCCTCGATCGGCCGGAACGATGCGGTGGGCGCCAGTTCCAGTGCGACACCGGTGAAATGCTTGCTGACTTCGCCCAGCGGCAGGATGCGCCGGCCGGCGGCAGGGTCGAGGATCGTCGCCGACTTGCCGGGCTTCACCGCCTCCAGCACGACGAAGTGTTTCATATCCCAGTGCAGGATCGCCGGCAGCTGAAGCTCGGGCAGCTCCTCCAGTTCCAGCCGCACCGGACGCGGTGCCAGTTCCAGCTCGGCCGAGATCGCCATCAGCTGTTCGAGCGTCGCGCCCTTGATCGACGTCGGGAAACGCAGGCGCAGGCTCGCCAGGTTGACGCGGTGGCCATGATATTCGGCGACCATGGTGATCGCGGCGAGGCCGCATTCGGCAGCCTCGGCCTGCAACACGGGTTGCATCCGGCGGGCGGACAACCAGTCGAGGCTCATCGGATTAGGCTTTCACGGATCGGTGCGAACAGGAGCGCCCAGAGCGGCCGGCGTTCGAGGATCAGATCGCCCGACACGGTCATGCCCGGCCGGACCCCGGCCGCGGTTGCCGGCGCCGAGCCGATCGATGTGATCCGCACCCGCACGCGGAAGCTCGCTTCCTTGATGCCGAGCGCGGGATCGACCGCCGCCGGATCGACCGCCACGCGCGAGACATCGGTGACGACACCGCGGCCCGAGCCGTATTTCTGATAGGGAAAGGCGTCGAACCGCAGGCGGACCGCCTGCCCCGGCCGCGCGAAGCCCACCGCCTGGGTCGGGGCATAGAACCACGTCTCCAGCGTGCCACCATCGGGGACGACGGTCACCAGCGACGTATCGGGCGCGGCATGGCGGCCGGGCTCGGCGATCAAGTCGGCAACGCGCCCGGCGACCGGCGCGGTCAGCACGATGTGATCCGACCGCACCAGATCGGCACGCTGCGTCATCAGCGTCGATCGTTCGTTGCGCAATTGCGACGCGGCCTTGCCGGACGTCAGCCCGCCCTGCGACAGCTTGATGCCCAGGTCGGCGATCGAGCTGCGCGCCGTGATCAGCCGCTCGGTCAGGTTCTCGACTTCGCTGCGCCGCATCAGCAATTCGGCGCGCGCGGCATCGACCTGGCGCTGGGTGCCGGCGCCTTCCTTGGCGAGCCGCTGGCTGCGGGTCACCGATTTCTCGGCGAGGCCCACCTGCTCGCGCGCGATGCCGCGTTGCCGCTCCAGCGAGGTCACGCTTTCGGCTAGTCCGCGGCGCTGCTCCTCCAGCGCGCCGGTCTCGCTCGACGCCAGCCCCTCGGCGATGCCGAGCTGGCGGTCGATTTCGGCGATCTGGCGGTCGAGCTGCGCGATCTGTTCGGCCAGGCCGCGCTCGCCCTGCGCCAGGCCCAGTTCGACCAGCGGTGCGCCGGCCGCGACCTGTTCGCCCTCGCGGACAAGTATGCGCCGCACTTCACCGGCGCTGCGCGGATAGACGCGGGCGACGCCGGTGTCGTATGCGACGACGCCGCGGATGGGCGCGTTGGTCGCATAGCTGCCGAAGACCAGCAGCAGCACGATCGCGAGCGCGACCATCAGAATAACGCCGGTATAGATGCGGGCGGACGGCGGCAGCGCGGCGACGACGGTGCCCGACAGCCGCTGGCGCTGCGCGTCGATCGCCTCCTGCCTGAAAAGTGAATCGGTCAAGGCGCCCCGCCGCTCGAATGGATCATCCGTAGGGCGGCCTAGCAGCACGATGTCTAAGGCCGGGTTAATCCTGAACGACCAGGCTTTCCGGCGTGGAAACCATTCGTAAGGGGGCGGCGGGGTAAGGGCGGTCCATGACCCCGCGTTCCTATGTGTCGCTGATCGCCATCGGCATGACGTCCGCCTGCGCGCCGCCCGCGCGGCTGGCGGTGCCACCGTCGCTCTACAGCCAGGACTGGAGCGCGCGCCTGCCTGCCGATACGCCGACCGTCGCCGACCGGAGCCTGGGCGCGCTGCTCGCCGCACCCGAGCTCGACGCGCTGATCGCGACCGCACGACGCGACAGCCCGACGCTGCGCGCCAGCGATGCCCGCATCCAGCAGGCGGCGGGGCTGCTCACGACCGCGCGCTCGACCGCTCTCCCCGTCGTCAATGCCGCGATCCAGCCGAACGGCACCCGCCTGCCCGGTCAGCGCGAGCTGTTCTCGTTCGACCGCAGCTTCGCCAGCATCGACGCAAGTTTCGACCCTGACCTGTTCGGCCGCAATCGGGCCCTGCGACGCGGGGCGGCTGGGCGATTGCGCGCCGCCGAACTCGACCGCGCTGCCGCGGGCATCGCGCTGGAAGCGCAGGTTGCGCTCGCCTATGTCCAGCGCGCAACGCTGGCGCGGCGGATGACGTTGCTCGATTCGAGCATCGCGCAGGCCGCGGAGCTCGACCGGATCATGCGCATCCGCCAGCGCGAAGGCGACGCGACGCGCGTCGATGTCGGATTGCAGGCGATCCGCCTGAAACAGCTGCGCGCCGAACAGACCCGCCTGTCGGAAGCGCTGCAGGAAACGCGCACATCGCTTGCGGTCCTCACCGGCGCCGAAGCCCCGGGCTTCACTGTCGAGACGGGCGTGCTGGAGGACATGACCGCGCCGGCGCTGGCCGCCCCGCCCCCGGCCATCCTGATCGAACGACGGCCCGACGTGCGCGCGGCCGAGGCTCGCTTGCGCGCGGCGGGCGGCGACGTGACGGCGGCACGCCGCGCCTTTTATCCCTCGCTCAACCTGTCGGCGAGCCTGGTCGCAATCACTGCCGGGATCGGCCCGCTGGTGCCGTTCGCGCGGATCGGCAACGACCTGCTCGCGCCGATCTTTGCCCGGTCGCGATTGAAGGGCGACCTCGCGCTCAGTCTCGGCCAGCAGCGCGAGGCGGCCGAAGCCTACCGCCAGTCGGTGCTGGAGGCACTGCGCGGCGTCGAGAACGCGCTGTCCTCGATCCGCCACGCCCGCGAGCGCGAGGCGCTGCTGGCCGATGTGGAGATGGAGGCCCGGACCACTACCGCGCTCGCGCGGCGCCAGTATCTGGAAGGCGACGTCGATCTCCAGCGGCTGCTCGACGCGCAGGATCTGCTCATTTCCGCCCAGGACGCGCGGGCGGTCGCAATGCAGGAATTGCTGGCGGCGACGATCGCCCTCTACGCAGCGACGGCGGCTTAAGGCGATCGCAGGGAACCCTCGGGCGTGCGAGGGGTATGACCGCCATGCGATCGCCCCCCGCGCCGCGCCCTTGGTGGGAAAGCGGCACCGTCTACCAGATCTACCCCCGTTCGTTCCGCGATACGACCGGAGACGGCGTCGGCGACCTTGCCGGCATCATCGCGAAGCTGGACCATGTCGCGGGGCTGGGCGTCGACGCGATCTGGCTCTCACCGATCTTTCCGTCGCCGATGGCCGACTTCGGCTATGACGTCGCCAATTATTGCGATGTCGATCCGCTGTTCGGCGATCTCGCGACGTTCGACCGCCTGCTCGCCGAGGTCCATGCCCGCGGGCTGAAGCTGATCCTCGACTATGTACCCAACCATTCGTCCGACCAGCACCCATGGTTCGTCGACAGCCGGTCATCGCGCGATAATCCCAGGCGTGACTGGTATATCTGGCGCGATCTGGCCCCGGACGGTGGCCCGCCGAACAACTGGATCAGCGATTTCGGCGGATCGGCGTGGGAATGGGACGCCGCGACCGGGCAACATTACCTCCACGCCTTCCTGAAGTCGCAGCCCGATCTCAACTGGCGCAACCCGGCCCTGCGCGCGGCGATGTTCGATGTCCTGCGCTTCTGGCTCGACCGGGGCGTCGACGGGTTCCGCATGGACGTGCTGTGGCACATCGTGAAGGCCGAGGGGCTGCCCGACAATCCGCCGAACCCCGACTGGACGCCCGACCGGACCGAACGCGACAAGGTCATCCAGCGCTATTCGACCGACCAGCCCGAGGCGCATGCGATCGCTGCCGAGATGCGCGCGCTTGCCGACAGTTATGGCGCACGCGTGCTGATCGGCGAGATCTTCCTGCCGAACGCGGCGCACGCCCGCTGGTTCGGAACGCCTGAGCGGCCGGAGGTGCACCTGCCGTTCAATTTCCAGCTGATCGAGAACCCATGGGACGCCGCCGTCCTGAAACGGACGATCACTGAGTATCTGGCATCGCTCCCACCGTGGGGCTGGCCGAACTGGGTATTCGGCAGCCATGATGCGCCGCGCATCGCCGCCCGGATCGGGGAGGCGCAGGCGCGGGTCGCGGCCATGCTGCTGCTGACGATCAGGGGCACGCCGACGCTGTACCAGGGCGACGAGATCGGCATCGGCAACGTCCCCATTCCGCCCGAGCGCATCCGCGATCCGCAGCATCTGCGCCAGCCGACCATCGACATCGGCCGCGACCGGTCGCGCACGCCGATGCCGTGGGATACGTCGTCTTTCGCCGGGTTCAGCACGACCGAACCGTGGCTGCCGCTCAACCCCGACTGGCCGACGCGCAACGTCGCGGCGCAGGTGGATGACCCGCAATCAATGCTGTCGCTCTACCGCAGGCTGCTCGCCCTGCGCCATGCGACCCCGACACTGTCGATCGGCGAGATGACGATGCTCGACGCGCCTGACGGCTGCCTCGCCTGGCGACGCACGTACGAGGGCGACAGCCGGACGATCCTGCTCAACCTGACCGCCGCCGACGTCGCGATCGACTGGCAGGGCGCCGTGCTGCTCTCCACGCTCGACACGCCGGCCACGCCCGGCAAGCTGCGCGCTAACGAAGGACTGATCCTGCAATGAAGATCGCGATGCTGGCACCGATCGCGTGGCGCACCCCGCCGCGCCACTATGGCCCGTGGGAACTCGTCACCAGCCTGCTGACGGAGGCGCTGGTGGCGCGCGGCGTCGACGTGACCTTGTTCGCGACCCTCGACAGCCAGACCGCCGGTACGCTCGACGGCGTGGTCCCCGCTCCCTATTCCGAGGACCCGAGCATCGATGCAAAGGTGTGGGAGCATCGCCATCTGGCGCATGTCTTCGGCCAGGCCGACCGGTTCGACATCATCCACAACCAGGCCGATTTCCCCGCCCACGCCTTCGCGTCATTCGTCGCGACGCCGGTCGTGACGACGATCCACGGTTTTTCGTCCGATCGCATCCTGCCGATGTACGAGCCCTATCAGGACCGGGTGCACTACGTCGCGATCAGCGATGCCGACCGATATCCGGCGCTGCGCTATGCCGCGACGATCCACCACGGCATCCCGGTCAACGATTTCCCGTTCGATCCGAGCGGCAGCGACGACCTGCTGTTCTTCGGCCGCATCCACCCCGACAAGGGACCGAAGGAAGCGATCGCGGCGGCGCGGGCGAGCGGGCGGCGGCTGGATATGTACGGGATCGTCCAGGATGCCGGCTATCACGACCGCGAGGTCGCACCCGGCATCGACGGCGATCGGATCCGCTATCACGGCGCCGTCGGCGGCGACACGAGGGTGGGCGCGCTGGGCGGCGCGCGCGC
>NZ_LMLB01000001.1:1934533-1938324 GCF_001421785.1 Sphingomonas sp. Leaf33
ATGGCGTGCGGCACGCCCGTCATCGCGACGCGGCGCGGATCGATGCCCGAACTGATCGACGACGGCGTCACCGGCTTCCTGGTCGACGACATGGACCAGGCCATCGCCGCGATCGATCGCGCCGCCGACCTCGACCGCGCCCGCATCCGGCAGGCGGTGGTCAACCGCTTTTCGGTCGAGCGGATGGCCGACGACTATATCACGCTCTACCGCCGCATCCTCTGGCAGTAGGCGACGCGCGTCAGGCCGAAGGCACGACCGGCATCAGGTAGGCGGGGTCGAATTCGGCGAAGTCGCGCATCAGCTTGTCGTCGACGATCTGGTAGCGATCGCCCTCGCGGCGAAGGCACTCCATCGATTCCAAGCGGCGCAGCACGCGGTTGGTGTGGACCGACGTCAGCCCGACGCAGTCGCTCAGGAATTCCTGCGTCAGCCGTGGCAGCGCCGCCCCGCCCATGCGATGCGACACTTCGCACAGCAGGTGCGCGACACGCGTCGCCGCCTCGCGCCGGCAATTGTTGGTCAGCCACGCGCGGGCGATCGCCAGGTTGATTTGCACCTCGTGATCGACCGCGTCGCGAACGCTCGCCTGCGCCGCGACGACCTCGCGCCAGACCGCTGTCTCGAACACCGCGACCTGTGCCGGGCCGTGTGCGCCCAGCGCCGCCGTGCCGGTGCCCGGGCAATCGACACCGATCAGCTCGCCGGGCAGGTGAACGCAGACGACCTGCCGCGCACCGGACCGCACGATGGCGTGGTGAAACAGGACACCCGACAGCACCACCATCACCCGGTCGCGCAAGCCGTCGAATGCGCGGGTCGATCGGGTGGTGCCGAGGTCGGCAATCGACCACGGCACCGATTGCAGGTGCGTGATCGCGTCCGGCGTCAACGCGCCGAAGGACGTCAGCCGCTCGACCAGAGCACTCGTCCCATCTCTGGCGGACTGGTCGGACCGGAATGTGCGGAGCGGATGAAGCTGGTTCATGTTTCAATACGTACGATCACGTGCCGGCATATACATTGATGCAAGGCAAAGATCGATGCCATGCAACCCAAAAAATGCCTAGCACACTATCGTATACGGTAGATTTCTACCGAATTACCCGGCGCAAATCATCCTGAAAATCGGCATCCCCCTGAAAAATCGTGAGAATCTGCCATCCGCGCGGTGAAGTCGGTGGGTACAAAATAAAAACCGGCACTGGAGAAATTCCGATGTGCGATCAGCCATTTGATCCGCGGCGACATCCACCTCCGGTAACCCTGAACGCCCCGCTACAGGATGCCGGGCAGGTCCAGCCGCCGATCGCGCGCGCAGTCGCGGGCGATCTCGTAGCCCGCGTCCGCGTGGCGCATCACGCCGGTCGCCGGATCGTTCCACAACACGCGTTCCAGCCGCCGGGCAGCTTCCGGCGTACCGTCGGCAACGATCACCATTCCGGAATGCTGCGAATAGCCCATGCCGACCCCGCCGCCGTGGTGCAGCGAGACCCAGGTCGCGCCGGATGCGGTGTTGAGCAGCGCGTTGAGGAGGGGCCAGTCGCTGACCGCGTCCGATCCGTCGCGCATCGCCTCCGTCTCGCGATTGGGCGATGCGACCGAGCCGCTGTCCAGGTGATCGCGACCGACGACGACCGGTGCCTTCAATTCGCCGCTCGCGACCATGGCGTTGAACGCCAGCCCCAGCCGGTGGCGATCGCCCAGGCCCACCCAGCAGATCCGCGCCGGCAGCCCCTGGAACCGGATCCGCTCGCGCGCCATGTCGAGCCAGCGGTGGAGGTGCGTGTCGTCGGGCAGCAATTCCTTCACCCTGGCATCGGTCTTGTAGATGTCTTCGGGATCGCCCGACAGAGCCACCCAGCGGAACGGCCCGACCCCGCGGCAGAACAGCGGCCGGATGTAGGCGGGGACGAAGCCGGGAAAGTCGAACGCATTGGCGACGCCCGCGTCCCTGGCGACCTGGCGGATGTTGTTGCCGTAATCGACCGTGGGCACGCCGGCGGCCTGGAACGCCAGCATCGCCTCGACATGGCGCGCCATCGATGTCTTGGCCGCCTCGGCAATGCTTTCCGGGTTCTGGTCGCGTGTGGCCAGCCAGCGCTCGACGCTCCACCCGGCCGGCAGATAGCCGTTGACCGGATCGTGCGCGCTGGTCTGGTCGGTCAGCAGGTCGGGGCGCACGCCGCGCGCCAGCATCTCGGGCAGGAGTTCCGCAGCATTGCCGAGCAGCCCGACCGACGTGGGTTCGCGCGCGGTCGTGACGATCTCCAGAGCCTCGTCCAGACTGGTCGTCGCGCGATCGAGGTAGCCGGTGCGGAGCCGCATATCGATCCGGCTCTGCTGGCATTCGATCGCCAGGCACGACGCGCCGGCCATCACCGCCGCCAACGGCTGCGCCCCGCCCATCCCGCCAAGGCCGGCGGTCAGCAGCCACTTGCCCGACAGGTCGCCGCCATAATGCTGGCGGCCCATCTCGACGAAGGTCTCGTACGTGCCCTGCACGATGCCCTGCGTGCCGATGTAGATCCACGACCCCGCCGTCATCTGGCCGTACATCGCCAGCCCCTTGCGATCGAGTTCGTCGAAATGCGCCCAGTCCGCCCATTTCGGCACCAGGTTCGAATTGGCGAGCAGCACGCGCGGCGCGTCGGGATGCGTGCGAAACACACCGACCGGCTTGCCCGACTGGATGAGCAAAGTCTGGTCGTCCTCCAGCCGCCGGAGCGTCTCGACGATCCGGTCGTAGCTTTCCCAATCGCGCGCCGCCCGGCCGATGCCGCCATAGACGACCAGCTCCTCCGGCCGCTCGGCGACATCGGGGTGCAGGTTGTTCATCAGCATCCGCAAGGGGGCTTCGGTCAGCCAGCTCTTGGCGCTGAGCGTCGTGCCGGTCGCGGGCTTGATGATCCGGGTTGGGTCGAGGCGGGTCATGGGCGGAAATCCAGGCAGGCGTGGATGACGGCGCGCAGCACCGGCGCGATCGGGGGATGGGCGAGCATCGGCGTCGGCCAGTTGCTCTCGTCGGGCGTGTCGGGCTCGGTCATGTAGCCGCGCATCGCGAGTTCCATCTGGATCGCGTGGACGCCGTGCGCCGGCTGCCCATAGTGTCGCGTCGTCCAGCCACCGCGAAAGCGACCATCGACGACCTGGTCCGGGCCGCACGCCGTGCAGACGGCTGCGGTCAGCCTCGGCGAACAGGTCGCGCCGCCGTTCGTGCCGATGTTGAACTGCGGAAGCGCGCCATCGAACAGTCGCGGGATGCGGCTGCGGATCGAATGCGCGTCGTACAGGACGGCGTGGCCGTGGATGGCCTTCACACGCGCGATCTCGCCGGCGAGGGCGGCGTGATAGGGATCGAACCAGGCCGTCCGTCGACGAGCGATTTCGTCGGCATCCGGCCCTGCACCGACGTAAAGCGGATCGCCATCGAAGGCGGTCGTCGGGCAGAGCTCTGTCGTCGCCTGACCCGGATAGAGCGAGGCGCCGGACGGATCGCGGTTCACGTCGATCACGCTGCGGGAGATGGGCATCCGGACGGTAGTCGCACCCAACGCCTGCGCGAACGCGTAGAGTTCGTGAATATGCCAGTCGGTATCGCGGCGGGTGAGCCACGACGACACGAACGCGTCAGCGCAGTCGGCGAGGTCGGTTCCGGTGTGCGGGAAGGCGACGATCAGCGGGCTATTTCCCCGCGCAACCTCGATCCTCCCCGGCACGGGGAGGGGGACCGCCGACCGCAGGTCGGGGGTGGAGGGGGCGGGCCGTGAGGGAATAGCGTGTGGAGAGGC
>NZ_LMLB01000001.1:1938348-2036128 GCF_001421785.1 Sphingomonas sp. Leaf33
ACGGTCCCCCTCCCCGTACCGGGGAGGATGTTCAGTCATGCGCACACTCCCGGCAGGTCCGCGCCAGCAGCCGCGACCAAAGCCCCCGACCGCACCAGTCCTGCCGCCACCTCCATATCCGGATGGAAATGCCGGTCCTCTTCCAGCGTCGGCACCCGCTCCCGAAGGCATCCCCGCGCCCGCTCCAGCGCGTCCGACGACAGGATCGGCGCATGGAAGTCACACCCCTGCCCCGCCGCCAGCAACTCGATCCCGACGACGGCCTGCGCGTTCGCCGCCATCTCCAGCAGCCGCCGCGCGCCGTGGGCGGCCATCGACACATGGTCCTCCTGGTTCGCCGAGGTGGGAATCGAATCCACGCTGGCCGGATAGGCGCGCTGCTTGTTCTCGCTGACCAGCGCCGCCGCCGTCACCTGCGGGATCATGAACCCCGAATTCAGCCCCGGGCGCGGCGTCAGGAATGCGGGCAGGCCCGACAGCGCGGGATCGACCAGCATCGCGATGCGGCGTTCGGAGATGCTGCCGATCTCGCAGATCGCCAGCGCGATCATGTCGGCGGCAAAGGCGACCGGCTCGGCATGGAAATTCCCGCCCGACAGCGCTTCATCGGTGTCGGCAAAGATCAGCGGGTTGTCCGATACCCCGTTCGCCTCGACCTCCAGCGTCCGTCCCGCCTGGCGCAGCACATCGAGCGCGGCGCCCATCACCTGGGGCTGGCAGCGCAGGCAGTAGGGGTCCTGCACCCGCGGGTCGTCCACGCGGTGGCTCGCGCGGATTGCCGAGCCCGCCATCAAGGCGCGGAGCGCATCACCAACCGCGATCTGTCCGGCGTGGCCGCGCAGGGCATGGATACGATGATCGAACGGCGCGTCCGAGCCCTTGGCGGCTTCGGTCGACAGCGCACCGGTAACGAGCGCTGCCTTGAACAGCGCCTCCGCCTCGAACAGCCCGGCCAGCGCATTGGCGGTCGAGAACTGGGTGCCATTGAGCAGCGCCAGGCCTTCCTTCGGGCCGAGATCGAGCGGTGCCAAACCGATCTCACGCAGCGCCTCGGCGGCCGGCAGCACCCGCCCGGCGATATCGATCTCGCCAACCCCGATCATCGCTGCGGCCATGTGCGAGAGCGGTGCCAGGTCGCCGCTTGCACCGACCGAGCCCTGGCACGGCACGACCGGCAGCGCGTCGGCCGCCAGCATCGCCTCGATCATCGCGACGGTCGCCGGCCGCACGCCCGACGCCCCCATCCCGAAACTGGCCAGCTTCAGCGCCATCATCAGCCGCACGATGGCGCGCGGGGACGGTGCGCCGACGCCGGCGGCGTGGCTCAGCACGATATTGCGCTGGAGCGTCGCGAGGTCGTCCGCTTCGATCCGCACGCTCGCCAGCTTTCCGAAGCCGGTATTTATCCCGTAGACCGGGGCGCCGCGCGCGACGATCCGATCGACCGCGGCGGCACTCGCCGCGATCGCATCGCGGCAGGCAGGGTCGAGCGACAGCGCCGCTCCGCGATAGACGGCGCGCCAGTCGGCGAGCGTGGCGGTACCGGGGGTCAGCGTAATCATCGGCCGTTTCGTATCCGTTGGTGAAGGGGGTTAAAGCCGATGCGATAGATCAGCTCCGCCGGGCGCTCGATGTCCCAGATCGCCAGGTCGCAGGCCTTGCCGGGTTCCAGCGTGCCGATGCGGTCTTGCAGGCCCAGCGCACACGCGGCGTTGACAGTGACGCCGCGCAGGCACTCGTCGACGGTCAGGCGGAAACAGGTCGCCGCCATGTTCATCGCCAGCAGGATGGACGTCATCGGCGACGTGCCGGGGTTGCAGTCGGTCGCGACCGCCATCGGTACGCCCGCGGCGCGCAGGGCATCGACCGGCGGCAGCTTCGTTTCGCGCGTGACGTAGAAAGCGCCGGGCAGCAGTGTCGCGATCGTCCCGCTGGCGGCCATCGCGGCGACGCCAGCGGCGTCGAGCCACTCCAGATGATCCGCCGACAGGGCGCCATGCTGCGCAGCAATTCGCGCGCCGTGGAGGTTGGACAGCTGCTCGGCATGGAGCTTGACCGGCAGACCGTGCCGCTGCGCCGCTGCGAACAGGCGCGCGACCTGTTCGGGCGAAAAGCCGATCCCCTCGCAGAACGCATCGACCGCGTCGGCCAGCCCCTCGGCCGCGATGGCGGGCAGCATCGCGTCGCAGATGTGCGCGATGTACCCGTCCGCATCACCGGCCCACTCCGGCGGCAGCGCATGGGCACCGAGGAACGTCGTCGTCACGCCGACATCGCGCCGCATACCGAGCGCCCGCGCCGCGCGCAGCGACTTGGCTTCATCGGCTGTCGACAGACCGTAGCCCGACTTCACCTCGACCGTCGTGACACCTTCGGCGATCAGCGCGTCGAGCCGCGGCAAGGCGCTCTCGACCAGTTCGGCCTCGCTCGCTGCTCGCGTCGCGCGCATCGTCGCGACGATGCCACCGCCGGCGCGTGCGATCTCCTCATAGCTTGCGCCGGCCAGCCGCTGTTCGAACTCTGCCGCCCTGTCGCCGCCGTGGATCAGGTGCGTATGGCAGTCGATGAGACCGGGCGTGATCCAGCGGCCCCCGAGATCGACGGTGCATTCCGCAGTGAAAACAGCGCCGGGCGAAGGCCCGGCATAGACGATGCGGCCATCCTTTGCGGCGACCATGCCATCCTCGACGACGCCGATCCCGGCGCCGACCATCGTCGCGAGTCGCGCGTTGCGCCAGAGGGTGCCGCAGAGCATGGCAGCGACTTGGCATGAGCCATGTTTAATGTATAGACATTATCAACATGCCGACGTTCTTCTTCGATCAGTGGCTGGGCGATGCCGGTTGGCTTGCCGCTACCCGTGTCGCGGTGTCGGACGGCCGAGTAACTGCGGTCGAACCGCACGCGTCACCGGGCCCCACCGACGAACGGCACGCGATCGGTCTGCCGGGCTTGCCCAATCTCCACAGCCACGCCTTTCAGCGCGGCATGGCGGGGCTCGCCGAGCGGGGATCGATCGGGGAAGACAGTTTCTGGACCTGGCGCGACGCGATGTACCGCTTCGTCGATCGCATCACGCCCGACGACCTCCACGCGATCGCGGCGATGGCGCAGGTGGAGATGCTGGAGGGCGGATTCACCCGGGTCGGCGAATTCCACTACCTCCATCATGCCCCCGACGGACAGCGCTACGACGACCCGGCCGCGATGGCCGCCGCATTGGCCGCAGCGGCCGGAGAGACGGGGATCGGCCTGACACTGCTGCCCGTCTTCTACGCGCAGTCGGGCTTCGGTGGTGCGGCGCCGAGCGCGGGGCAGCGCCGGTTCGTCACCGATCGAAATGGCTTCGCGCGCCTGCTGGACGCCAGCGCCAGCGCCGTCGCGGGGCTGCCCGACGCGGTCGCCGGCATCGCCCCGCACAGCCTGCGCGCCGTGTCGCCCGACGATCTCGCCGCCCTGCCCGGCATGACCGCCGGACCGGTCCATATCCACATCGCCGAACAGGTAAAGGAAGTCGACGACTGCGTGGCCTGGAGCGGTGCACGGCCAGTGGAATGGCTGCTCGATCACGCCGCGGTCGATCCGCGCTGGTGCCTGGTCCATGCGACCCACATGACGCCGGCCGAAACCGACCGCGCCGCGCGGACCGGGGCGGTCGCCGGACTATGCCCGATCACCGAGGCCAATCTGGGCGACGGTATCTTCCCCGCTATCGAGTGGCTGGCCGCCGGCGGACGGTTTGGCGTCGGGTCGGATTCGAACGTGCTGATCGATGCGACCGAGGAACTGCGGCTGCTCGACTATGGCCAGCGGCTGACCCGGCGAGTGCGCAACCCGCTGGCGCCGGGCGGATCGAGCGGGGCGCGGCTGTACCGCAGCGCGCTGGCCGGCGGTGCGCAGGCGCTCAGCGCACCGGGCGATGCGGCGGACTTCATCACGCTCGACCCGCACCATCCCGCACTCGTCGGGCGAAGCGGCGACGCGCTGCTCGACGCGCTGGTCTTTGCCGCAGGGCGCAGCGCGATCGACGGCGTGTGGCGGCGGGGCAGACAGGTGGTCGCGGGCGGCCGGCATATTGCCCGCGAAGCCATAGCCGCGAGATATCGCCACGCGCTGGAACGGCTGCTCGCATGACTCCGCTCCACGACCGCATCCGCCGCGACCTCGAACGCGAGATACTCGCCGGCACGCGCGCGCCGGGATCGCGCATCCCTGTCGAGCACGAACTGATGGCCGAGTACGGCTGCTCGCGGATGACTGTCAGCAAGGCGCTGGCCGCGCTCGCCGCGGACGGGTTCATCGAACGCCGCAAGCGCGCGGGCAGCTTCGTCACGCGGCCGCGCGTGCACTCAATGGTGCTCGACATCCCGGATCTGGCGGTCGAGGTCCGCAATCGTGGTCAGGCCTACGCGTTTCGGCTGGAGGCACGGACGGTCCGCGCCGCCGACCCCACCGACCCGGTCGCGACCGAGATCGCGCGTGGCGGGGCTCTGCTGCACCTGAGCGGGACGCATCTGGCGGACGGGGCACCGCTCGCGATCGAGGACCGGCTGGTCGCGCTGGTCGCGGTGCCGGAAGCCGAAGCGGCGGACTTCGCGCAGACCTCGCCCGGCGCGTGGCTGCTCGAACACGTCGCCTGGACCGAGGCCGAAAGCCGCATCGCGGCAATGGGTGCGGATGGCGCCAGCGCGCGGCAGCTGGGGGTGGCCACGGGCACCGCCTGCCTGGCGATCGAACGCCGGACGTGGCGCGGCGGCGAGCCGATCACCTATGTCCGCCAGTTGTTCATCGGCGCGGCGTACGACCTGTCGGCGCGCTTTGGACCGGCCGCGCGCTAGAGCGTGCCGGTGACCATCACTCCGTCCGCCGTCACCCGCGCGCGGACGCCGTAGACCTGGGCGATCAGATCCGCGGTCATCGTCTCCGCCACCGATCCGTCGGCGACGATACGCCCGTCGGCGATCCACACCAGCCGGTCGGCGTAGCGCGCGGCGAGGTCCAGGTCGTGCAGAACGACCAGCGCCCCGCCGCCCGAGGCCACGAAATTTGCGAGCAGCGCCAGCAAGCGGTGCTGGTGCCGGGGGTCGAGCGAGACGACGGGTTCGTCGGCGACGATGACCGGCGCCTCCGCGGCCAGTGCGCGCGCCAGATGCATCCGCGCCGCTTCGCCCCCTGACAGCGTGTCGGCGGCACGTGTCGCAAGCGCGTCGAGGTCGCAGGCGGCGATAGCGCGATCAACGGCCGCGGCATCCTGCCCGCGCAATCGACCGCCGGCGCCGTAGGCGAAGCGCCCGAGCGCGACGATATCGCGGACCCGGGCGGGCCAGGCGACGGGACGCGCTTGCGGCAGATAGGACACCGCCCGCGCGCGCTCGGCCGGCCCGACGTCTGTCGCAGGGATGCCGTCGATCGTCGTGCTCCCCGCATCGGGCGCCAGCAGCCCGAGCAGCAGCCGCAGCAGCGTCGTCTTCCCCGCCCCGTTGGGCCCAAGCAGCACGACCAGTTCGCCCGGCCCGACGCTCAGCCCGGCGTCGGCGATGATCGCGCCGTAGCGCAAGCCCTCCGCCCGGATCATGCCCCCCGCCTCCGCGCGGCGATGACGACGAACAACGGCGCACCGACCAGAGCTGCGACGACGCCCAGTCGCAGCTCGGCGGTCGTCGGGATCAGCCGGACGCCGATGTCGGCCAGCACCAGGAACAGTCCGGCCAACAGGCCCGACGGCACGACGCTGCGCGCCGGATCATGCCCGACCCACGGCCGCACGAGATGCGGCGCGACGATGCCGACGAAACCGATCGTGCCGGCCAGTGCAACCGAAGCCCCCGTCGCCAGCCCCGCGCCCAGCACCACGGCGATCCGCTGGCGGCGCAGGTCCAGGCCGATGCCCGCGGCGGCTTCTTCGCCCAGGGTCAGCGCCGAAAGGCCGCGCCGGGTCAGGAACAGCAGCGCTGCGCCCACCACCATGAACGGCAGCGTGCCCGCGATCTCGCCGAAGCTGCGATTGGCGACCGATCCCAATGTCCAGTTGATCATGTCGCCCAGGCTGAACGGATCGGGCGCGAGGTTCAGCAACAGCGCCATGATCGCCCCGGCAAAGCTCGACAGACCGACGCCGATCAGGATCAGCGTCGCGACCGACGTGGTCCGCATCGCCACGCCGGCGATGACGGCAGTCGCGGCAAGTGCGCCGAGGATCGATGCGGCGGGAAGCGCGATCGGCGACGCACCGACGACGCCGTAGTAGAGCGCGACGGTCGCCGCGAGCGTCGCGCAGGCGGAGACGCCCAGCACGCCCGGCTCGGCGAGCGGGTTGCGCAGCAGGCCTTGCAGCGCCGCGCCGCTGATGCCCAGCGCCGCGCCGGCCAGGAATGCCGCCAGCGCGCGCGGCAGGCGGATCATCCAGACCACGATGGTGTCGCCCGGCAGGCCCTGGCCGATCAGCGCGGCGAACAGGCGGTCGGCCGGCAGCGGCGTCGAGCCGAGGAAGCAGGCCGCAACGATCGCGACCAGTGCTGCGGCAGCGAGCGTGACTGAAATTCTCATGGCCGGCCGACCTGCGCCAGCTTCTCGACCGCATCCAGCACGAACCACCCCCCGCACGCCGTCCACGCGCCCGGCAATTCCGCCGTCGGCAATCCCTTCAGTGCTCGCCCGACGACCGGGTGCGCGGCGGCACTCCACGGATCGGGCCGGTTCCACCGCGTGTCGAAGAAAGCTGCCGCGACGACATCCGGCTGGGCATAGGCCAGCCGTTCCAGCGGCAGCGGCCCCCACCCGCCGGCCGTCTGGAAATTCACCAGCCCGCCCGCGCGCAGCATTTCATCGACGATCGAACCCGGCCCGGTCGTCACGCCCCCCGGGGTCACATACAGCGCCGACTTGCCCGTCGATGCGCGCCGCAACGCCGCCAGCCGCGCATCGAACGCCGCCGCCATCGCTTCGCCCCGTGCCCGCTCGCCAAGCCCGGTCGCGGTATCGAGCAGCACCGTACGGATGCCGGCCAGGTCCGGCGCATAGCCAAGCTGCAAGACCGGCACCCCGGCGCGTTCGAACAGCGCCGCTGCATTCGGTCCGCCACCATAGCTGCGAACGACCATGTCGGGCTTCAGCAGCAGCACGTCCTCTGCTTGCGGGCGCACCTGCCGCAGACCTAGCGCCGCCGCGCGCATGTACGAAAATTCGGCAGCCGCATCGGGCGAAACCGCAGTGATGCGGTCCCGCCCGACCAGCTTCAGCACATATTGGTCGGCGCAATAATCCAGGCTGACGATGCGCATCGGGCGCCCCGTGCGCAGCGAAACGGGGGCCGGAGCGCATCCGGCCACCAGCACCGACAGCATCGCCAGCCAGCGGATCACAGCTTCAGTCTCACCCCGCCGTACGCCGCGCGCCGCGGCGTGCCGTAGAGGTAGACTGTCTCATAGGCCTCGTCGAACAGGTTCTCGACGCGGCCGAACACCTCGAACCGATCGCCCACGGGCAGGCTCGCGCGCAGGTCGACCAGCACATAGCCATCGAGACGGCGCGTGTTGCTCGCATTCTCGAAGCTGTCGCCGACGTGCGTGATCGTCGCGCCTGCCGACAGACCGAAGTCCCAGCGATAATCGGCCACCATGTTCACGCTCTCGCGGGGCCGGCGTGCGAGTTCGCGGCCGGTATCGCGGTTGGTCGCGTCGAGATAGGTGTAGGCGAAGGCGACGCGGAGCGGCTCGACCGGCTGGAGCACCAACGTCGCCTCGACACCTTGCGCGCGCGTGCGGCGGATGTTGTCGTAGGTCCCGAACGGCCGGTTGACGCAGATCCCGCTGGTCACGCCGAAGCACGACACGAAGTCGATCTGGTTGCGCGTGTCGCGGTGAAACCAGGTCGCCTGGACCTGCACCGCCTCGCCCAGCAGCTTCTGGGTCACGCCCGCGTCCCAGCTGTTGGCGCGTTCCGGCACCAGACGCTGATTCCCGTAATCGCCGAACAGCTGGTACAGCGACGGCGCCCCGAAGCCCTCGCCGTAGCTGGCACGAACGACCGTACGCCCGCCGTTGGGGCTGAGCGCAACGTTGCCCGCCGCGGTCGTCTCGCCACCGAAGCGGCTGTGGTCGTCGTGGCGCACGCCACCGGTCAGCGCGACGCCGGTAACGGGCGTCAGCGTCAGTTCGCCGTACACGCTGTTGATCAGCGCGCGGGCGCGCGCCGCCGTGCCGAAACTGACAGTGTCGAACCGCGACCGCTCGCTTTCCGCGCCGATCGTCGCCTGGGCGATGCCGGTCTGGGCGACGCCCTGATATTCGAACCGGCGATTGAGCCCGCGCGAATCGAACGTGGCCGGGCCGGTCGCGCCGAAGTTCGCCCGGTCGATGCGGCTGTAGGCGACGCCCAGGCGATTGCGGAACGCGCCGTCGAACAGCGCCAGGCGCGCACCGGCATAGCCGCTTAGTTCCGTGTTGGTCGAATAATCAGCCGTATCGGCAAGCGCAAAGGCCGGTGCGGGGAAGCCGTCGAGGTCGATCTTCGCATCCGAATACCGCCCGCGCGCTTCCAGCGAGAAGGCGTCGGTCAGGTCGGCCGCCAGCTTGGCGTTCGCGCCATACTGGCGATAGCCGTCCCGCTCGCGCCCGCCGCGCGCTTCGTTGAAGGCGGAAAAGCCGTCGGTTCGGAAATACTGGCCGCCAAGACTTGCCGATACCGGGCCAAGCTTGCCCGAGGCATTGGCAGTGGTGTTGACCGTGTCGCGCCAGCCATATTCGCCCTTGGCGGTGACCTCCGAGTCGTCGCTCGGCGCGCGAGTGATGACGTTCACCACGCCGCCGATCGCGCGGCTGCCCCAGATGACGCTCTGCGCGCCGCGGACGACCTCGATCCGGTCGATATTGCCGACCAGCAGGTTGCCGAAGTCGTAACCGCCGCCCGGGCTTGCCGGATCGTCGAGCTTGACGCCGTCGACCAGCAGCAATGTCTGCTGCGGATCGGCACCGCGGATGTTGACCGACGCAACGGTGCCGATGCCGCCGGCGCGGGTGAAGCTGACGCCGGGCACGGTGCGGAGCAGATCGACGACGGCTTGGGTCTGGCGCGCCGCGATCTCTTCCGATGTGATGACGGTGACCGATTGGCCGACCTGGTCGACCGCGCGCTCTGTACGGTTGGCGGTGACGACGACGTCGTCACCCTGGACGGCGGTGGTCTGGGCGGCGGCGGGCAGCGAGGAAAGCACCGCGCTCAACAATAATACTGTTCGGGCTGAGCCTGTCGAAGCCCTGCCCTTTCTCGCCAGGAAGGACAGCACTTCGACAAGCTCAGTGCGAACGGAGGTTTGAATTCTGGTCACGAATAGTCCCCACCCCGCGCGGCGTCGAACCGAACGGAAGCAATAACGACATTCACGGCCCGCCGCCCGGATCGGGCGACGCGACTACGGCCACATGGCTGTCGTTACGAAGGGATCATTCCCCGACGCGCATGGCTGGACCCGGCCAGGCGGCGAACGACGCGATGGCAGGTCTCCTGGCTCGCCGATCGTCACCTTCGGGTCGTCTTCCCGGAAGCGGATGCTTCCAGTGACATATTGACCCTCGGCTCCCGGCTTACAGTTGCGGGCACAGCGCCGGATTTGCACCGGCTTCCCTCTTCGCCCTTGCGGGCACCATCTGCGGCGGCGGTTAGGCTTGGCTGGCGGGCGCGTCAATCCGTCGCGTGCGGATGGCGGCCTGGGTGCGCGGCGGCAAAGGCCGGGTGCTTGTTGGCGCGAGCGACGATTGCGGCGAGCTTCGGATAGGGCGCGGTGTCGAGCGCAAACCGCTCCGCGTTATACCATTGCGGGACCAGGCAGATATCGGCGAGACCGGGCGTCGCGCCCGACAGATAGTCGCCCGCGCCTGCCATCGCCTCCAGTGCGGCGAATCCTTCGGCGATCCAGCGGCGTACCCAATCGTCGATCGCGTCCTGCCCGGCGTCGAAATCGGTCTTCAGCGTCTTCAGGATGCGCAGGTTGTTCACCGGATGGATATCCATCGCCACCGTGTACGCCAACGCGCGGACACGGGCGCGTCCGGCCGCGTCGGCGGGCAGGAACGCAGGTGTCGGATGCACCTCGTCCAGCCATTCGAGGATGGCCAGGCTCTGGGTCAGGACGACGCCATCCTGCTCGATCGCCGGCACAAGCCCTTGAGGTGCGACAGATCGATAGCTAGGCAGCCTTTGCTCGCCCGCTCGCAGGTCGTGCGAAACGGATTCGAACCCTAGCCCTTTCAGGTTCAGCCCGATACGGACGCGATAGGCGGCGGACGATCGCCAATAGTCGTGAAGGATCATGGTCATTTTCCCTTGCGTCCCCATCCCATATCGCGGCTGTGTCCGCCAGCCGACACATCGTACCGCCCGCGCAACCAATTCTCTTGCTATCGGTTAACCCTCACCGTGCACATCACTCCATCGCGCGCCGTCGCCGCCGCCCTTGCCCTGACCCTCAGCGCCTGCGGCAGCGGAGACAAGGACGCCTCGAAAACCGGCGCTACCAAGGGTGGCCGTGGCGGCCCGTCGCAGGTCGGCTATGTCGTCGCGCGGCCGACCGCGGTTCCGCTGCCGACCGAACTCGCCGCGCGTACGGCAGCGTTCGAGACGTCTGAGGTTCGTCCGCAGGTGACCGGCCTCGTCCGCCGCCGCCTGTTTACCGAAGGCGCGCTGGTCCGCGCCGGGCAGACGCTCTACCAGATCGACCCGCGGCTCTATCAAGCGTCCGCTAACCAGGCCCGCGCCAACGTCGCCGCCGCCGCCGCGACCGAAGAAGCCGCCCGCGTCCGCGCCGAACGCTACCGTCCGCTCGCGCAGATGGAAGCGGTCAGCAAGCAGGACTACACCGACGCCATCGCGACCCAACGCCAGGCAGCCGCCCAGGTCGCGCAGAACCGCGCCGCGCTCGACACAGCGCGGGTTAACCTGGCGTTTACCCAGGTGCCCGCGCCGATCACCGGACGGATCGGCCGCAGCCTGGCGACCGTCGGTGCGCTCGTGACCAGCAGCCAGACCGATCCGATGGCGATCATCCAGCGGCTCGATCCGATGTTCGTCGACATCCAGCAGTCGGCGGCCGAAATGCTGTCGCTGCGCCGCTCGCTCGCCCGCGGCGACGTGATGCCGGCCAGCGCCCAGGTCCGGCTGAAGCTGGAGGACGGCAGCGACTATGGCTATGCCGGCACGGTCCAGTTCACAGAAGTAACCGTCGACCAGACGACGGGGACCGTCACGCTGCGCGCCCGCTTTCCCAATCCCAACGGCCTGCTGCTGCCTGGCATGTTCGTGCGCGCACAGTTCAACCAGGCGATCGAGCCCAACGCGTTCCTGATCCCGCAGCAGGCAGTATCGCGCGATGCGAAGGGCGCCGCGACGATCTATGTCGTGGGCGAGAACAACAAGGCGGTGCAGCGCCAAGTCACCGCCCCGCGCACGCAAGGCGCGTATTGGGTCGTCACCCGCGGCGTGAACGCAGGCGACAAGATCATCACGCAAGGCCTCGGCAAGCTGAAACCGGGGGCGGACATCCGTCCTGTCCCGGCCGGGGCCGTGCAGCGCGTCGCCCCGCCCCGCAGCGATGCGCAACAGAGTGACAGCGCGAAGAAGACATCGTGATCTCCCGCATCTTCATCGATCGCCCGATCTTTGCCTGGGTGATCTCGATCATCATCATGCTCGCCGGCGTCGGCGCGCTGATGACGCTGCCGATCGAGCAATATCCCGACGTCGCGCCGCCACAGGTCAACGTCCGCGCGACCTTCCCCGGTGCATCGGCCGAGACGTTGGAGAACAGCGTCACGCAGGTGCTGGAACAACAGCTGACCGGCATCGACGGACTGCTCTACTTCACCTCTTCGTCCTCCTCGCGCGGGTCGGTGACGATTTCGGCGACGTTCGAGAAGGGTACCGATCCCGACATCGCGCAGGTGCAGGTCCAGAACAGCATCCAGCAGGCGATCAGCCGCCTGCCGCAGCAGGTGCAGGAACAAGGCGTCCGCGTCACCAAGTCGAACCCCGACTTCCTGATGATCGTGTCGGTCTATGACCAGACCGACAAGATGAGCAACGCCGACGTTTCGGACTATCTCGTCTCCAACCTGCAGGATTCGCTCGGCCGCATCCCGGGCATCGGCGAGACCAACGTCTTCGGATCGCAGTATGCGATGCGGATCTGGCTCGACCCTGCGCGCCTGGCCGCAGTGCAGTTGATGCCTGGCGACGTCATCACCGCAATCCAGAACCAGAATACCGAAGTGGCGGCGGGCGAGGTCGGCGGCGTGCCGAACGCCGAGACGCAGATGCTGAACGCGACCGTCACCGCGCAGTCGCGCCTCCAGACACCCGAGCAGTTCGCCAAGATCATCCTGAAGACCCAGCCGAGCGGCGCCACCGTCCGGCTGGCGGACGTCGGTCGTATCGAGCTGGGGCAGGAGAGCTACGCCTCGATCAGCAAGACGAACCGCCACCCGGGCGCCGGCATCGCAGTGAACCTGGCGCCGGGCGCCGACGCGCTGGCGACGGCGGAGGCGGTGCGCGCCTTCATGACCGACGCCGCGCGCAATTTCCCGCCGGGCCTCGCCTACGCTTATCCCAATGATTCGACCGCCTTCATCAAGCTGTCGATCGAAGAGGTCGTGAAGACGCTGATCGAGGCGGTCATCCTGGTCGTCATCGTCATGTTCGTGTTCCTGCAAAGCTGGCGCGCGACGCTGATCCCGACGATCGCGGTGCCGGTCGTGCTGCTCGGCACCTTTGCGGTCTTCGCGGTCGCCGGCTTCTCGATCAACACGCTCACGCTGTTCGGTCTTGTTCTCGCCATCGGCCTGCTCGTCGACGACGCGATCGTCGTCGTCGAGAACGTCGAGCGATTGATGGAGGAAAACCCGGGCATGTCGCCGCGCGATGCGACGATCGAGTCGATGAACGAGATCACGGTCGCGCTGGTCGCGATCGCGCTCGTCCTGTCGGCGGTGTTCCTGCCTATGGCGTTCTTCGGCGGGTCGACCGGCGTCATCTATCGCCAGTTCTCGATCACCATCGTGTCGGCGATGATCCTGTCGGTCGTCGTCGCGCTGATCCTCAGCCCTGCGCTGACAGCCAATCTGCTGAAGCAGAAGGGCGAAGGCGATGGCCGCGATACGTGGGCCGACCGCCGCATCCCGCGCGTCGCCGGGTTCGTCCGCGGGGCCGGCGACAAGTTCGACCGCTTCTTCGACCGCACGTCGGACCGCTATGTCAGCGCGTCGCGCAAGGTCATCGACCGCAAGTGGCTGTTCCTGCTGATCTACGCCGGGATCGTCGCGGTCCTCGTCGTGCTGTTCTTCCGCCTGCCGACCAGCTTCCTGCCGACCGAGGACCAAGGCCGCGTCCAGATCCAGTTCCGCCTGCCCGCGGGTGCGACGCAGGCGCGGACCGTGCAGGTGCAGAACCAGATCATCGACTATTTCCTGGGTCCGGAGGGCAAGAACGTCGACGTCATGCTGACCAGCGCAGGCGGCGGTGGCGGCGGCGCGTCGGGGCAGAACACCGGCCAGGGCTTCCTCAACCTGAAGGACTGGGCCGAGCGCGAAGGCGTGGAGAACGGCGCCGACGCGATTGCCGACCGCGCCAGCGCTGCGTTCAAGGGGCTGCGCGATGCGGAGGTGTTCGCACTCGTCCCCGGCTCGATCCGCGGTCTCGGCCAGACCGGCGGCTTTACCATGGAGTTGCAGAACTCGAGCGGAATGAGCCGCGAACAGTTCGTCGCCGCGCGCGAGACACTGCTCGCGGCGGCAACGGCCGACCCCGAACTGCGTGCCGTCCGCCTGACCGACCTGCCCGACATCCAAACGCTCAAGATCGATATCGACCAGACCAAGCTGTCGGCGCTCGGCCTGACCCAGGCCAACGTCAACACGACGCTGTCGACCGCCTGGGGCGGCCGCTACGTCAACGACTTCATCGATCGCGGTCGCGTGAAGCGCGTCTACGTCCAGGGCGATGCCCAGTATCGCGCGTCGCCCGAGGATATCTCGAAATGGTTCGTCCGCGGCAGCGATGGCCAGATGGTGCCGTTTAGCGCGTTCGCGACGATCGGCTGGTCGACCGCACCGACGACGCTGTCGCGATTCTCGGGCGTGCCCGCGTTCGAATTCTCCGGGCAGGCGGCACCCGGCGTCAGCTCGGGCGAAGCGATGAACCGGATGATGGAGCTGGCCGCGCAGGTGCCCGGCACGTCGGTCGCGTGGGCCGGCCTGTCGTATCAGGAACGGCTGTCGGCGGGCCAGGCCCCGCTGCTCTACGGGCTGTCGCTGCTCGTCGTCTTTCTGTGTCTCGCCGCACTGTATGAAAGCTGGTCGATTCCCGCGGCCGTGCTGCTCATCATTCCGCTCGGTCTCGTCGGTGCGGTCTTTGCGGTGACGCTGCGCGGGCTGGAGAACGACGTCTATCTCCAGATCGGATTGCTGACGACGATGGGTCTTGCCGCCAAGAACGCGATCCTGATGATCGAATTCGCCGAACAGGCCGAGAAGAAGGGTGCACGCGTCATCGACGCCGCGCTGGAAGCGGCCAAGCTGCGGCTGCGTCCCATTCTGATGACCAGCCTCGCCTTCATCTTCGGCGTGTTGCCGCTCGCGCTGTCGACCGGGGCCGGCGCCAACAGCCGCATCGCGATCGGCACGGCGGTGATCGGGGGCATGCTGACGGCGACGATCCTCGCGATCTTCTACATCCCGCTGTTCTTCGTCCTTGTCCGTCGCGGCGTCCGCGATGGCCTGGCCAAGCTGCGCGGCAAGCCGACCGGGCACCAAGGTCCGGCCAGGCCGGTGGAGGGAGACGCCTGATGCGCCGTGCCCTGACCCTCCTCGCCGCGACCACGCTTGCGGGATGTTCGATGACGCCGACCTATGATCGGCCCGTCGCGCCGGTCCCGCCGTCCTGGCCGATCGGTGCCGCCTATCTGCGCCAGAGCGAGGCTGCGCTGCCCGCCGTCAGCTATCGCGACATCTTCCGCGATGTGCGACTTCAGCAGCTGATTGAAACCGCCCTTGCCAACAACCGCGACCTGCGGATCGCCGCTGCCAACATCGCGATCGCCCGCGCCGAATTTCGCATCCAGCGCGCGGCACGGTTCCCGACCATCGGCGCATCGGCGGGCGCCAGTATCCGCCGCGGCACGACGACCACGACGACCGGCACAGGGGCGGGCGCCGGAACCGGCGCGGTCACCACCGGCGGCGGCGTAAACGACAGCTACTCGGCCAGTGTCGGCATCACCGCGTTCGAAATCGACCTGTTCGGCCGCCTCGCCGCGCTCAGCCGGGCGGCGCAGGAGGATTATTTCGCGACCGAGGCGACGGCGCGCGCGACCCGGCTGGCCCTGGTCGGCGATATCGCCGACGCGTGGACTACCTACGCCGCCGATCGCAGCCTGATGCTGATCGCCGAGCGGACCGCGCGCAGCGCGGAAACCAGCGTTCGCCTGACCCGTGCGCGCCTGACCGGCGGCATCGCGCCACGCACCGACTTGCGTCAGTCCGAACTCGTGCTGGCGCAGGCGAATTCCGACCTCGCCCAGCAACGCACCGCGCTGGCGCAGGACGCCAACCTGCTGCGCCTGCTGGTCGGGGCCGATGTCGATCCGGCACTTCTGCCCGAATCGATCGAGGCGGTCGTGCCGACCCTGGCAGAACTGCCCGCCGGGCTCGACTCGGGCATCCTGCTGCGACGGCCGGACGTGGTGCAGGCGGAATATGACCTGCGCGCATCCAACGCCCGGATCGGCGCGGCACGCGCGGCGCTGTTCCCCCGCATCAGCCTGACCGGGCTGCTTGGGCTGGCCAGCGGCGCGCTCGGCGGTCTGTTCAACGGCGATGCCTTTACCTGGAGCGCCAGCGGCGGCGTCGATTATGACATCTTTGCAGGTGGTGCCCGCCGTGCGCAGGTCGATCAGGCGCGGGCGACGTTCGACCGCGACCTCGCGACCTACGAACGCACGATCCAGACGGCCTTCCGCGAAGTCAGCGACGCCCTGGCACGACGCGGGACGATCGGCGAGCAGGTGCGGGCCCAGACTGCGTTGGTCGTCGCATCGCGCGACAACTACGTGCTGTCCGACGCTCGCTACCGCGGCGGCATCGACACCTTCCTCCAGAGCCTCGATGCGCAGCGCTCGCTCTATTCGTCCGAACGCTCGCTGGTCAGCACCCGATTGGCGCAGGCACAGAACCTGACGGAACTGTACCGGACTCTGGGCGGCGACGCGTTGCTGGAAACGACAGCACAGGGTCCGAGGCCGCTGTCACCCGAGCCGGCGGTGGCTCCGCGCTAGGATTGCTCCGTTCGTCCCGAACGACGTCGGGGGACGCGAGCCAGATGGCGTGTCCCCCGACGGTACCCGGGACGAACCGCTGACGATCAATCCTCGTCCTCGGTCCGTTCCTCGTCGTCCGCGTCCAGGAGCGCGGGATCATCCTCATCGACGACGTCCAGGTCCTCGATCGCGATCGCGATGTCGTCGATCTGGTCCAGCGTCGCGCTGTACTCGGTCGTGTCGCCGTCCTCGTCCTCGACATGCAGGACATAGCCGTCGGCTTCCTGGGTAATGGAAAACTGGCTCAGCACCTTCGGCATCGTCGGCCTCCTTCGCTTGGACGTTTCTTCGCTAGGCTCGACAAACACCGTATCGCGCGACGCGTTCCGCCTTTCGCGCGCAGATGCGAGGCGGTAGGACGCGTCTTGCGATGACCCGTTTCACCGTCAACAACCAGCCGATCCAGTATGCGATGGATCCGACGACGCCGCTGCTGTTCGCGCTGCGCGACGCATCGAACCTGACCGGCACCAAATACGGCTGCGGCAGCGGCGATTGCGGCGCATGCACGGTCGATATCGACGGGCGCGCCGTGCGGTCCTGCACGGTGCAGATCGGCGCGCTGGAGGGCAGCTTCGTCACCACCATCGAAGGGCTGTCGCGCGACCGCAATCATCCGCTGCAACAGGCGTTCCTCGCCGCCAACCTCGTCCAGTGCGGATATTGCATTCCCGGCGTCGTCATGGCGGCCCAAGCGCTGCTGCGCGCCAACCGCAACCCGACCGAGGACGACATCCGGCGCGGCCTGACCAAACTGTGCCGCTGCGGCATTTATCCGCGCCTGGTCGATGCGGTCCTGCAAGCCGCGGCGATCGCGCGCGGGGACGAGACGCTGGACGCGGTCCCCTCGCCCGACATCGATCCGTCCGAGGCGGCGCGTGACGTGCCGGCGCTGTCACCCGTTGTCCGCTGACGGCATCGGCGTTTCCTGACAATATGCTTTCAGCCCAATTCAGCCACGGCTCACCTCCCCTGCCCTAATCCGGCATCATCGACGATGGGCCGGGGGACCGGCGAGTGGAGAGTTGGTCCATGAAGAAGTTCATTTTGTCCGCGCTGGTCGCGGCGACCGCGCTATCGCCGGTCCTGGCGAGCGCGCAGGAGTGGCAGGGCCGTCGCGGCGGTGCCGCTCGCGGCGATGGTGCACCGCAGGCCGATCGCCCAGCCCCGTCCCAGCGCCCCGAACGCAGCATGGATTCGTTCCAGCGGCCCGAACGTCCGCAGGGCGGCAATTTCGACCGCAACGCGATGCGCGGCCAGCGCGAGGCGGCGCGGGTGCAGGCGGAGGCGAGCGGCCAGACGTTCGATCGCGACGCCTTCCGCGCGCGGCGTGACGCCGCTCGTGCCCAGGCACAGGTGCAGGTCCAGGGTCAGGTCCAGCGCCCGAGCTTCGACCGCGAGGCGTTCCGCGCCCAGCGCGAGGCGGCGCGCGCGACCGGCGGCGCTTTCCAACGCCCGGACGGCTACGGCCAGGATCGCCGCGACGACCGCCAGGACTATCGACAGGAACGCCGTGAGGATCGTCGCGACCTGGCGCAGGGCCGCGTGACGCCGCAGCAGTATCGCCAAGACCGCCGCGACGATCGCCAGGATTTCCGCCAGGAACGCCGGGACGACCGCCGCGACTGGAATCGCGATACGCGCCGGAACGACGGGTATCGGGGCGGCACCCGGGACCGTGGCAACGACTGGAATCGCACCGGTCAGCGCTGGAACCGCGACTGGCGCAACGACCGCCGGTACGACTGGCAGGGCTGGCGCGGCAGCAACCGCTCCGCCTATCGCCTGCCGCGTTACTATCCGCCGCGGGGCTATAACTACGGCTACCAGCGCTTCGGCGTCGGCATCACGCTCGGCTCGATCCTGTTCCAGCAGAACTACTGGATCAACGATCCGTGGGATTACCGCCTGCCGCCAGCATACGGCCCGTATCGGTGGGTGCGGTACTATAACGACGCGATGCTCGTCGATATCGACTCGGGCCAGGTCGTGGACGTGATCTACGACATCTTTTGGTAAGCCACGCAAAACAGGGGCCGGCCGGCGACGGTCGGCCCCTTGCTTTTGCCGGCCGCGCACGCAATCTGCCCGGCATGGCCCGCCTTCCCGTCGACAACCCCGACCGTCCCTCGAGCGCCCGTGCCGCCATCGGCCGATCGGTCGCCGCACGGCTGGCGGCCAACCCGGCGGTCGAGCAGGTCGCGCTGCCGACCGCGCAGGTCTATTACCATCTCGACTTCGTGACCGACGCGGAATGCGACGCGCTGATCGGGCTGATCGACCGCCATCGCCGCCCCTCGACCCTGTTGTCGGACGCGCCCGATCCCGAATATCGCACCAGCGAGAGCTGCGACATGGATCGCTTCTCTCCGCTCGTCCGTCCGATCGACGAACGCATCGCCCACCTGCTCGGCATCGATCCGCCACATGGCGAAACGATGCAGGGCCAGCGCTATGCACCGGGCCAGCAGTTTCGTGCCCACCATGATTATTTCCAGGGCAGCCAGCCCTATTGGCAGCGCATGACGCAGGAAGGCGGTCAGCGCACCTGGACCGCGATGCTGTACCTGAACGAGGTCGAGGAAGGCGGCGCGACCTGGTTTCCGCAGGCCGGCATCAAGATCCCGCCGCGACGCCGGATGCTGCTCGCGTGGAATAACATGACCCCCGACGGCAGCCCCAACCCGATGACGCTCCACGAAGGCACCACCGTCACGGAGGGCACGAAGTACGTCGTCACCAAGTGGTTTCGCGAACAGCCGTGGTACCTGTGATCGGCGCCCGCGCGTGAGCCCGGTCCTGAACATCGACCGGTCGATCCTCGGCCAGCCGTGGCGCTGGCGGGGGCTGGCCGGTGACGTCGGCGGCGGCTTTGTGCCCGACGACCTGGTGACGCAGTTGCTGCTGTCGCGCGGCTGCCCGCGCGAGGCGCTGGAGGCGCACCGCAACCCCAGCATCCGCGGCTTCATGCCCGACCCGTCGATCTTCCGCGACATGGACCGCGCCGCCGAGCGGCTGGCCGACGCCGTGCAGGCGGGCGAAGCGGTGGCGGTGTTTGGCGACTACGACGTCGACGGTGCGACGTCCGCGGCACTCGTCATTCGCCTGCTGCGCGATCTCGGCCTGTCGCCCACCGCCTATATCCCAGACCGCATGATCGAGGGCTATGGCCCATCGGGCGTCGCCCTTCGGCGGCTCGGCGAACAGGGGGCCCGCCTGATCGTCACTGTCGATTGCGGCGCGCAGGCGTTCGAGGCCTTGCAGGACGCGCAGGACGCAGGGATCGACGTCGTCGTGGTCGATCACCACAAATGCGCCTCCGCCCTTCCCGTCGCGCACGCGCTGGTGAACCCCAACCGCCTCGACGAAGGCGAAGGCGCCGCGCACGGTCACCTCGCCGCGGTCGGCGTCGCCTTCCTGCTCGGCGCAGGCCTGATCCGGACGCTGCGCGATCGCGGGTTTTTCGCGAACCGCGCCGAGCCCAAGCTGCTCGACCTGCTCGATCTCGTCGCACTCGGCACCGTCGCCGATGTGGCGCAGTTGCGCGGCCTGAACCGTGCTTACGTCGCGCAAGGGTTGAAGGTCATGGCCAACCGCCGCAACCCCGGCATCGACGCGCTCATTACCGCCTCGCGCCTGACGCGGGCACCGACCGCGACCGACCTGGGCTTTGCACTGGGGCCGCGGATCAATGCCGGGGGCCGCGTCGGCAAGTCCGACCTCGGCGTCCGCCTGCTCACCACCGACGACCCGGACGAAGCCCGCGCGATTGCCGAGGAGCTCGACCGGCTGAACGAGGATCGCCGCGCGATCGAGCTCGGCGTCCAGACCGATGCCGACGCTCTGCTCGGCCACGATCGCCAGGTCGCGGTCGTCGCGGGCGCGGGGTGGCACCCCGGCGTCATCGGCATCGTCGCCGGGCGCCTGAAGGAGCGGCTCGGTCGCCCCGCGATCGTCATCGGGCTCGACGAACACGGCGTGGGCAAGGGTTCGGGCCGGTCGATCCCCGGCGTCGATCTTGGCGCCGCGGTCATGGCTGCCAGGGAGCACGGCCTGCTCGTGGCCGGCGGCGGGCACGCCATGGCAGCGGGTCTGACGATCGACGCCGACAAGGTCCCCGCCTTTGCCGATTTCCTGGAGGAGCGCCTGGCCGAAACAGTCGTCCGCGCATCCGAGAACCGCGCGCTCCTGCTCGACGCCGTCCTCGCGCCTGCAGGCGTGTCACCCGACCTGGTCGAGGCGCTGGAGGCCGGTGGCCCCTACGGCATGGGCTGGCCCTCTCCCCGCGTCGCCGCCGGGCCCGTACGGATCGTGAAGGCGAGCGTGGTGGGTAACGGCCACGTCCGCGCGATCGTCGCCGGGAACGACGGCCGCAGCCTGAAGGCGATGGCCTTCCGCGCCGCCGACACCGCACTCGGCGCTGCCCTGCTCGGCGCCCCGCCCCACCGCCGCCTGTGGCTCGCCGGCCGCGCCAAGATCGACGACTGGTCGAGCAGCCGCGCAGCCGAGCTCCACATCGACGACGCCGCCTGGGCCGACTGACCCCGCCGACGGGCCCCGCCGATTGACCGCGATGGCGCACAAAAGCCGCACAAACACTGTTGACCCCCGCCGCGTCCTTGCCTAACGGAGCGCAGCCCACGGCGACGTGGCCCCTTCGTCTAGCGGTTAGGACGCGGCCCTTTCACGGCTGAAGCACGGGTTCGATTCCCGTAGGGGTCACCATTTTCTGAAATGGCGGTTAGAGATCAGCTCGCGTCAGATTGACCGCGTGGCCGATCAGCGCGAGCCGTTGTTACGCCCAGGTTTGGCGGGTACGATTGTGTCGACCGTCCTCGCTGAGAAGCGTCTTAATCTCACCGCCAACATAGCCAATCCGTGCGTAGCGGCAGGTGACCGGACGAGGTCGCGACGACCGCGTCCACAAGCCAGTGGACGCGAGGAACGACTAGGACCCGTCGATGTCGGCCGCGTCGCGCGGTCACGGATCAGCGTGGTGCGGTCTCGCGGCTCCCGTCCATGCGACGGGTGAAGCGCCACGGGTTGGCATCCGTCACCGCAGGCGGCAGCAGGTCCTGCGCCAGGTTCTGGAAGCAGACCGGGCGCACAAAGCGTTCGATCGCGGCAGTGCCGACGCTGGTCGTGCGGCCATCGCTTGTCGCCGGGAACGGCCCGCCGTGGACCATTGCCGGCGCGACCTCGACTCCGGTCGGCCAGCCGTTGGCTAGGACACGACCGGCACGGCGGGCAGCGACGGGGACGATCCGCGCCGCGTCGGCGGTATCGCCGACGTCCATCTGCAGCGTGATCGTCAGCTGGCCCTCGATGGCGCCGAGGACGAGGGCGATCTCGTCCATATCGCGGCACCGTACGACGACGGAGGACGATCCGAACACCTCATGACCGAGTGCCGCATCGGCCAGGAAAACCTCGCCCGTCGTCTCGAAAAGCGCGCCGACCGCCTGGTTGACGCCGTCGCCGATGCACCCGCGCGCAACCGTGTGCACCGCGTCGTGATCGGCCAGTGCCTTGACGCCGGAATCGAAGCTGTTGTGGATGCTGGGCGTCAGCATGGTTGCGGGCGCGCTCTTGCTCAGCGCCTCGCCCGCCGCGGCGACAAACGCATCCAGTTCCGGTGAATCGATCGCGAGCAGCAACCCGGGGTTGGTGCAGAACTGCCCCGCCCCCATCGTCAGCGACTGAACGAAACCTTCCGCCAGCGCCGTCCCACGTGCCGCCAGTGCGGCCGGGAACAGGACGACCGGATTGATGCTCGACATCTCGGCATAGACCGGGATGGGTTCCTTGCGCGCATTGGCGATGGCGACCAGCGCCAGCCCGCCGCCGCGCGAGCCGGTGAAGCCGACCGCGCGGATGTTCGGGTCGGCGACAAGCGCACTGCCCAGATCGTTGGTCTCGCCCGGCAGGTAGGAGAATGTGCCCTCGGGCAGGCCGCAGCGCGCCACGGCGGCACGGATCGCGCGCGCGACCAGTTCGCCGGTCCCGGGGTGCGCGGGGTGGCCCTTCACGACGACCGGGCAACCCGCCGCGAGCGCCGAGGCAGTGTCGCCACCGGCGACCGAAAAGGCGAGCGGGAAGTTGGATGCCCCGAACACCGCGACCGGCCCGATGGCCAGGTTGACGCGCCGCATGTCCGGGCGCGGCAGCGGCGCGCGATCGGGCATCGCGGGGTCGATCGTGGCGTCCAGATAATCACCGCGCCGCACGACATCGGCGAACAGGCGCAACTGGCCGACGGTACGTCCCCGCTCCCCCTCCAGCCGGGCACGCGGCAGACCGGATTCCTGCATCGCACGCGCGATCAGCGGATCGCCGATAGAGAGGATGTCTTCCGCGATCGCCTCGAGGAAGCGCGCGCGATCTTCGGGGGTCGTCGCCGCATAGGCCGGGAAGGCGACTTCGGCGAGCGCACAGGCTTCCGCTGCGTCCTTCGGCGTGGCGGACGAGAAGTCGCCGGAAATGGTCTCGCCGACGCTCGGGTCGATCGCCTGGAACCGCACGGGCGCCTGGCGCGCCGTGGCTCCGATCAGCATGCTTCCGTCAATCACGCGCAATCTCCCGAACTCGTCCGTCGCGGCTCTAGCGGGCGCGCCGACGGCCTGTCCACAATCATGTCTGAGTTATAGGGTGACGCCGCGCTTCCAGATGCCGATCGCGCGCTCGTCGTTGGTTTCGTTACGGGTCGGCGTGCCGCTGGCGACGGCCAGGATGCGATCGAGCAGCGTCGCGGCCCCGACCTCCATTCCCTGGTCGAGTACGACGCTGGCATCGAAGTCGATCCAGTTGACCTTACGCTCGGCCAGCGCCGCGTTGGAGGCGATCTTCATCGTCGGCACCGGACTGCCGAGCGGCGTGCCCCGGCCGGTCGAGAACAGGGTGATCGTCGCGCCCGCCGCGGCAAGTGCCGTCGTGGACACCGCGTCGTTGCCCGGCGACTCCAGGATCGTCAGCCCGGCACGCGTCACGCGGCCGCCGTAGTCGATCACGTCGGCGACCGTCGCCAAGCCGCCCTTCTGCACGGCGCCGAGTGACTTTTCCTCCAGCGTGGTGATCCCGCCGGCGATGTTTCCGGGGCTCGGGTTCTCCGACACGGGTTCGCCGTGGTCGAGGAAATAGCGTTTGAAGCGGTTCACGACGGTGCTCAGCCGATCGAACACCTCCTCGCTTTCGGCTCGCTGGAGCAGCAGTCCTTCCGCGCCGAACATCTCAGGGATTTCGGTCAGGATCGCCGTACCACCCGCTTGCGTCACCGCATCCGCCATGCGGCCGATCAGGGGATTGGCGGTCAGGCCGCTCATCGCGTCCGACCCGCCGCATTTCACGCCCAGGCGCAGCGCCGACAGCGGCACCTGCGTCCGCGTATCGGTCGCCATGATGCCGAGCAGCCGGTCGATCGCCGCCATGCCGGCCGCGAATTCGTCGCTCTCGCCCTGCGCGCGGACCGCGATCAGCCGGTCATGGCGTTCGGCCGGGATGCGCGCGAGCAGGTCGTCGAGCTGGTTGGACTCGCACCCCAGACCCAGCACCAGCACGCCGCCTGCATTGGGGTTCTGCGAGAGCGCCGCCAGAATCGCTGCGGTCCCGTCGAGATCGGCACCCAGCTGCGAACAGCCGAACGGATGATTGAAGGCGTGAACGCCATCGACACGGCCCGCCGCCCGTGCCGCAGCCGCGGTCGCCAGTCGCTCGCCGAGCCGGCCGACACAGCCGACGGTCGGCACGATCCACAGCTCGTTGCGCGTCCCGACGGTGCCGTCGGCACGTTGGTATCCACGAAACGTCCTGGCAGCGTAGACGTCGGAATGACGCGGCGTCGCCGGCGCGGTGAAGCTGTAATCGAGCTCGCCCGTTAGCGCCGTCGCGACATTGTGGCTGTGGACATGATCGCCCGCTACGATGTCGCGGGTGGCAACCCCGATCGGCGCGCGGTAACGGCGTACCGGTGCGCCAGTCGCCACCGCGCGCACCGCAAACTTGTGCCCGGCCGGCACGGCTTCGCGCAGGACGATCGCGTCCTCCCCGACCCGTACCGCCTCGCCCGCCGGCAACGCTTCCAACGCCACCGCCACGTCGTCCTCTGCCGCCACGCGCACGGCGCGCGGCCGATCCAATTCGTCGATCATGGGGCGGAAATACGCCATTGCCACCGCTGGCACAAGTCGATACCCCGACCGCCGAGGAGAGTGATGTGCGCCCGCTGACCCTGAATCCCGACCGCCTGCTGCCTGTCGACCCCACGACCCGGTCGATCGCGCGCGACTTGTACGCCAGCGTCGCCGACCTGCCGATCATCAGCCCACACGGCCATACCGACCCCGCCTGGTTTGCGACCGACGCGCCGTGGAGCAACGCGACCGAGCTGCTGCTGGCGCCGGACCATTACCTCTATCGGATGCTGTATTCGCAGGGGCTGTCGCTGGATGCGCTGGGCGTTCCGGACAAGGGCGGCACGCCCGCGACCGATCCGCGCTCAGCATGGGCGACGTTTGCCGCGCACTATCATCTGTTCCGCGGCACGCCGTCGCGGATGTGGCTAGACCACGCCTTTGCGACCGTGTTCGGCATCGACGTGGCGCTGGAGCCAGCGAGCGCAGACCTGTATTTCGACCGCGTCGGCGAGGCGCTGGCAACGCCCGCATTCCGACCGCGCGCGCTGTTCGACCGCTTCGGCATCGAACTGCTCGCGACGACCGAGGGCGCCGACGACCCGCTGGAGCATCACGCTGCAATTCGGGCGTCGGGCTGGCAGGGCCGCGTCGTCACCACCTATCGCCCTGATTCGGTGATCGACGCCGAGCACGAGGCCTTCCGCCCCGCCCTCGCCCGCTTCGCCGAGCTGACCGGCGAGGACGTCGAAGGCTGGTCGGGCTATCTCGCCGCGCACGCCAAGCGTCGCGCCGACTTCCGTGCCGCCGGGGCAACCGCGACCGACCATGGCTTTGCGACCGCACAGACTGCGAACCTGTCGACGCCGGAGTGCGAGGCGCTGTTCGGCCGGATCATCGCCGGCACCGCCGACGCCGCGGATGCCGAGCTGTTCCGCGCGCAGATGCTGACCGAAATGGCCAAGATGAGCGTCGACGACGGGATGACGATGCAGATCCATCCCGGATCGTATCGCAACCACAACGCCGGCCTGTTCGCGACCCACGGCCGCGACAAGGGCGCCGACATCCCGACGCGCACCGACTATGTCCGCGCCCTCAAGCCTATGCTCGACGTGGTTGGAACCGAACGCGACCTGACGATCATCCTCTTCACGCTGGACGAGAGCACGTACGCGCGCGAACTGGCCCCCCTCGCCGGGCATTACCCGTGCCTGAAGCTGGGGCCGGCATGGTGGTTCCACGACAGCCCGGAGGGGATGCGCCGCTTCCGCGAGATGACGACCGAAACCGCCGGTTTCTACAACACGGTCGGCTTCAATGACGACACCCGCGCCTTCCTGTCGATCCCCGCCCGCCACGACGTGGCACGCCGGATCGACTGCGGTTTCCTGGCGCGCCTCGTCGCCGAACACCGGCTGGAGGATTGGGAAGCGGCGGAGCTCGCCTACGACCTGACCAACGGCCTTGTCCGCAAGGCCTACGGGCTGGAGACGCCGGCATGACTCGGCTGTCGAACGCGACGATCGGTCAGGTTCGGGCAGGAGTCGCCACGCCGGGGTACGACCGCGCGGCGGTGAAGGCGGGTGTCGTCCACCTCGGTCCCGGCGCCTTCCACCGCGCGCATCAGGCCGCAGCGTTCGACGCGCTGCTGGCGCACGATCCGCGCTGGGGCATCACCGGGGTCAGCCTGAATTCGACGTCGGTCGCCGACGCGCTCAACCCGCAGGACGGGCTCTACACGCTCGCGCTGCTCGACGAGGAGGTGTCGTACCGGATCATCGGATCGATCGGCCATATCCTGACCGCGCACAGCGACGCTGCGGTGCTGGCGGCGCTTGCCGGCGCGGACACGCGGATCATCAGCCTGACGGTGACCGAAAAGGGCTATTGCCTCGCCGGCGACGGTACGCTCGACATGGCGCATCCCGGCATCGTCCGCGACCTGAAGGGCGGGATACCGACGACGGCGATCGGCTGGATCGTTGCCGGGCTCGCCGAGCGCAAGCGGCAGGGCCTGCCCGGCGTCACGGTGCTGTCGTGCGACAACCTATCGGGCAACGGCCGCAAGCTGGAGGCCGCGGTCCGCGCCTTTGCCGAGGCCCGCGATGGCGACACCGCGCGGTGGATCGAGGATCACGTCCGCTTCCCCAACGCGATGGTCGATTCGATCACCCCCGCAACCGACGACGCGCTGCGCGCCTGCGTGAGCGCCGCGATCGGGCTGGAGGACGCCTGGCCGATCCAGCGCGAGGGTTTCACGCAGTGGGTGATCGAGGATGATTTCGCGGGCGACCGCCCCGAACTCGACCGCGCGGGAGCCACCTTCACCACCGAGGTGCACGGTTATGAAGCCGCCAAGCTGCGCCTGCTGAACGGCCCGCATTCGACACTTGCCTATCTCGGGCTCGGCGTGGGCCACGCGAGCGTTGCCGGAGCGATGGCCGACCCGAAGCTTGCGGCCTTCGTCGAGAGGCTGATGCGCGAGGACATCGCGCTATCGCTGACGCCGCCCGTGGGACTGGACGTGGACGCCTATATCTTGGCGATCCTCAAGCGCTTCGCCAACCCCGCGATCGAACACACGCTGGCGCAGATCGCGTGGGACGGATCGCAGAAGCTGCCCTACCGCATCCTCGACACGACCCGCGACGCGCTGGCGGCGGGGCGGCCGATCGACCGGCTCGCGGTTCCGATCGCCGCATGGCTGCGCTTCATCGAGCGCGCGGCGGCGGCGGGCGAGCGGATCACCGATCCGCTGGCCGACCGACTAATGGCGGCGGGGGGTGACTGGCACGCGATCCTGGAAATGCGCGAGGTTTTCGGCGACTTGCCGAGCGATTCCCGGTTCGTGGCGGCGGTGGAAAAGGCGCACGCGGCGCTGGCCGATCCGAACGGTTACTGAACGCACGACAATCCGGTCAGGCCGAAGGCGCCGGTCCCGAGGACTCGCCCTCGACCAACACCAACCGCGCGGTGAGCGGCGTGTCGTCGCCCCCACCTTCGATGATGTCGAGCAATCTCGTCGTGGCCGAAGCGGCCATGTCGGCGAGCGGGCGATGGACCGATGTCAGCGCCGGCGTCAGCATCCGCGCGAGCATACTGCCGTCGAAGCCGACCACCGACAGCTCACGCGGAACCACGATCCCCCGCGCCGCCGCCGCCTTCAGCACGCCCGCCGCCATTACGTCGTTCACCGCGAAGATCGCGGTCGGTCGCGGATCGCTGTCCAGAAGGGACACCCCCGCCGCATGTCCTGCGTCGAAGCCATAGTCGCCGGCCGCTTCGATGACCTCCAGGCCCTGTGCCGCTCCCAGGAACCCGGCCCGCCGCTCCTGCGCCGACTGCGCATCCAGCGGGCCATTCACCAGGCCGACCCGGCGATGCCCCAGGCCCCGCAGATACCGCGCGACCTCCGCCGCCGCCCCGCGTTCGTCGGACACCAGCATGTCGGGAAAGCCGGCGATCTCGACCGCCGCCATCGCGACCGCCGGGATGCCCGCGACGGCCAGGTGGTCGGCCAGGCCGGGGATGCCCGACACCGGCGCCATCACCACCAGCCCGTCGACCCGCGACCGCGCGACGAAATCGAGGATGTCGTCAACGACCTCGGCCGTTTCGGCGGGGGTGGGATGCACGACCAGTTCATAGCCGCGCGCCGATGCCGCCTCGACCACCCCGCGTTGCAACGTGTCGAGCACCAGCGCATTGCGATCGTTGTGCAGCAGCGCGATCAGGTACGACCGCCCTGTCGCCAACCCCCGCGCCCGCGCGCTGCGGCGGAAGCCGAGCGACGCGATGATCTCCTCCACCCGCTCGCGCGTTTCCGCATTCACCTTTGGCGACCGGTTGAGCACGCGCGACACGGTGCGGATCGACACGCCGGCAGACGCCGCGACATCGCGAATGGTCGAGCCGGAGGCGGGACGGGAAGCCATCGCCAACCGTGCTACCGCCCCCCGCCCCGCCGTCAAGCCGCCGCCTTCGCCTCGGCACGATAGCGGTGCAGCAACGGTTCGGTGTAGCCGTTGGGCTGGTCGAGCCCGTCGAACACCAGGGCCTTTGCCGCGCGCATCGCGACCCCGTCGCTACCGGCAAGCGGGCGATATGCCGGGTCGCCCGCGTTCTGCGCATCGACCTTTGCCGCCATCCGCTCGAACGCCGCCAGCACCTGGTCGCGCGTGACGACGCCGTGCAGCAACCAGTTGGCGATATGCTGCGACGAGATGCGCAGCGTCGCACGATCCTCCATCAGACCGACGTCGTGGATGTCGGGCACCTTCGAGCAGCCGACGCCCTGATCGACCCAGCGGACGACATAGCCGAGCAGGCCCTGAACGTTATTGTCGAGTTCGGCGGCGACCTCCTCAGCACTCCAGCTCCGCCCGGCGGCCAGCGGGATCGTGAGCAACCGGTCGAGCGACGCGACGGGTTCGCTCGCCCGTGCTTGCTGGCGTTCGGCGACATCGACCGCGTGGTAATGCGTCGCGTGCAGCGTCGCCGCTGTCGGGCTAGGCACCCAGGCGGCCGTCGCGCCGCTGGTCGGATGCGCGATCTTTTGCGCGAGCATATCGGCCATCCGGTCGGGTGCCGCCCACATGCCCTTGCCGATCTGCCCCCTGCCCGACAGGCCGCAGGCGAGGCCGATCTGGACATTGCGATCCTCATAGGCCGCGATCCAGTCCGCCGCCTTCATGTCGCCCTTGCGCAGCATCGCGCCGGCCAGCATCGATGTGTGGAGTTCGTCGCCGGTGCGATCTAGGAAGCCGGTGTTGATGAAGACAATGCGGTCGCGGACCGCATGGATGCAGGCGGCGAGATTGGCCGATGTGCGCCGTTCCTCGTCCATTACGCCGACCTTGATCGTGTGGCGCGGCAGGTCGAGCAGATCCTCGACCGCATCGAACAGGCGGTCGGTGAACCCAGCCTCTTCGGGTCCGTGCATCTTGGGCTTCACGATGTAGATCGCGCCGACGCGGCTGTTCGCCCGGGCGCCCCGCAGGTCGTGGAGCGCGATCAGGCTGGTGACGATCGCGTCGAGGATGCCCTCCGGTGCCTCGCTGCCGTCCGCCAGCCGGACGGCGGGCGTCGTCATCAGGTGACCGACGTTGCGCACGAACATCAGGCTGCGGCCGGGCAGCACGATCTCGCTGCCATCGGGGGCGGTGTAGCGCCGGTCCTCGGCCAGTCGCCGCGTTGCCCGTCGTCCGCCCTTGTCGAACGTCGCGGTCAGGTCGCCACGCATCAGGCCCAGCCAGTTGGCGTACGCCGCGATCTTGTCCTCGGCATCGACCGCCGCGACCGAATCCTCCAGGTCGGCGATCGTGCTGAGCGCGGATTCGAGAACGACGTCGGCCAGCCCGGAAGGATCGTCGCGGCCGATCGGGTGGGTGCGATCGATGACCAGTTCGATGTGCAGGCCGTGATGGCGCAGCAGGATGGTGTCGCCCGCACGACCGACCAGTTGGTTCGGGTCCGCAAGCTCGAAATCACCGCCCGTCCAGGCGGCCCACGACCCGCTCGCCAACGGGACGCTGCGATCGAGGAACGCCTTTGCCCACGCGATGACCTTTGCCCCACGGGCCGGGTCGTAGCTGCCACTCGCCGGCGCAGGATCGATCGTGTCGGTGCCGTACAGCGCATCGTACAGGCTGCCCCAGCGCGCATTGGCGGCGTTCAGCAGGAAGCGGGCGTTTAGGATCGGGACGACCAGCTGCGGCCCTGCCAGCGTCGCGACTTCGGCATCGACCGCGCCGGTCGAGACGGTGAACGCCGCCGGCTCGTCGGCCAGATAACCGATGTCGCGTAGGAACGCGTGGTCGGCCGCTGCATCGACCGGCGTGCCGGCACGGCCCCGATGCCAATCGTCGATTGCGGCCTGCATCCGGTCGCGGGTCGCGAGCAAATCGCGGTTTTCGGGCGCAAAGCGAGCGAAAACGTCCGCCACGCCGGACCAGAACCGGTCGGGCGCGACACCGGTGCCCGGTAGCGCTTCGTCCTCAAGGAACGCGGCGAGCGGCTCGGCGACCTTCAGCCCCGCACAATCCCGATACCCGTCCATCACCGTCTCCTTCGCGGCCAGAAATAGACTACCAGCCACCGTTGCGGTAGCGACGAAGATGTTCACAAAGTTTTTCCCGAGAAGAAACAATGAACCCGGACTACGCCCTGTTCGCCACCGTCGTCGACAGCGGCAGCCTGTCCGCTGCGGCGCGGGCGCTTCGCATTTCCCCGGCGATGGTGTCGAAGCGGCTCGCGCGGCTGGAGACACGACTGGGCGTCCGCCTGCTCCATCGCACCACGCGTCGGCTGGCACTCACCCCGCCCGGCGAGCGCTTTCACGCGGATGTCATCGCCATCCTGGCCGCCATGCGCACGGCAGAGGAGCGGCTGACCGGCATTCGCGACGTACCGAGCGGCCCGTTGCGCGTGTCCGCACCGACATCGTTCGGGCGGCTGCACATCGCGCCGTCGCTCCACCGGTTCCTCGCCCGCTACCCGAGCGTCGACCTGCATGTCGACCTGACCGATGCGGCCGCCGACCTGTTCGGCGGGCGCATCGACCTGGCGGTGCGGATCACCGCCGACGTGCCGGCCAGCGTCGTCGCGCACCGCCTGGCCGCCAACCGCCGGTTACTGTGTGCGAGCCCGACCTATTTCGCCACATATGGGACGCCCGACGATATCGCCGATCTGGCGCGGCACCGCCTGCTCGCCGCTGCGGGCCAGTCGCCCTGGCGCCTCGCCCACGGCCGCCAGCGCCGCACGGTCGATGTCGCGAGCGTGGTCGAGACGAATTCGAGCGAACTGGTCCGCGAACTTGCGCTCAGCGGCGTCGGTATCGCGCTGCGATCATTGTGGGACGTCGGTGAGGCGCTGGCCGACGGTCGCCTGGTTCGCGTGCTGCCCGACTGGTCCGGCCCGGACGACCTCGCCATCTATGCGCTGCATCCCCGCGCGCCGTCCGTCCCGGCCGCGGTAACTGCATTCATCGACTTCCTGCGCGAGACGTTCGACCCGCCGCCATGGGAAGCCGCTTGATCGAACGACCGCGAAACGCAAAGAACAGCGCCGGGGGGACGCATGAACACGACCGAGATTTTCCTGATCGCAATCCTGGTGATCTTCAGCGTGCCGTACCTGATCTGGCGCGTCGGCCGGACCGATTACTGGGCGCCGCTGGTCGTGGTGCAGATCCTGTGCGGCATCCTGCTCGGCCCCGGCGTGCTGGGCGCGGCCTTTCCCTCGGCCTATGCGCACGTCTTTTCCGCCCCGGTCATCGCCGCTCTGAACGGCATTGCGTGGTGGGCGGTGATGCTGTTCGTGTGGGTCGCCGGTATCGAGCTCGACCTGCACCAGGCATGGGCGAAACGGCGCGAGACGAGCATCACCGCGGGCCTGGCGCTCGGCGCGCCGCTGATCGCTGGCGCCGCCGCCGCGGTCGTCCTGCTGCGCTGGCCGGGCTGGGCGGGGCCGACCGCGCAAAGCTGGCAGGTCGTGCTCGGCATCGGGATGGCGTGCGCCGTCACCGCGCTCCCCATCCTCATCCTGCTGATGGAAAAGCTGGACATCCTGCGCGAGCCGCTCGGCCAGCGCATCCTGCGCTATGCCAGCGCCGACGACATCGCGATCTGGGGCGTGCTGGCGCTCATCCTGCTCGACTGGAACCGGATCGGCCGTCAGCTCGGCTTCCTGATCGTCTTTGCGGTCGCCGCCGTGCTGATACGGATGCTGATGCGCCGCCTTGCCAAGGCCGACCGCTGGTATGTCGGCGTGATCTGGCTCGCCGCCTGCGGGTTCGGCGCGGACTGGTCGGGATTGCACTACATGGTCGGCGCGTTCTTGGCGGGTGCGGTACTCGATGCCGACTGGTTCGAGCTGAAGGCGATGGACGCGTTCCGCGCGAACATCCTGCTGGTCGTGATGCCGGTGTTCTTCCTCTCGACAGGGCTGAAGACCAGTTGGGAAACAGGCGGCCCGGTCGTTTTCGCCGCCGCCACACTGCTGCTCGCCGCCAGCGTCGGCGGTAAGCTTGCCGGGGTCCATCTGGCCGGGCGCATCCTGAAATGGCCGCGGCGCGAGACGCACATCATCGGCTGGCTGTTGCAGACCAAGGCACTGATTATGATCATCTTCGCCAACATCCTCCTCGACAAGGGGATCATCACCAGCGCGACCTTCACCGCGCTGTTGCTGATGGCGGTGGTGAGCACGATGCTGACGACGCCCATCGTCACACCGATGTTGCGGCGGCTGCGCAGCGAAGGATAGCCGCCGCGCCTTGCCGCCCCGGAGCGCCGCCGCCATAGTCTGCGACGCATAACGACAAGCGGGAACGGGCGGGCATGGCTTTCAGGATATCGGTCTCGCTCCTGGCGCTCGCCCTCACCGCGCCCGCCGTCGCGCAGGATCGTTCGTCCGTCGCTGTATCGCGGGATGCGCCGCTGCTGCGGATCGATGCCGATCAGGCGACGGGCAGGATCCTGCTCACCCTGCCCCGCCCCGACGCGGACGGTGTCGCCGGGCGCTATCTCTACACCCCGGCACTGCGATCCGGGCTCGGCGCCGCGCCGACCTCGCTCGACCGCGGCAAGATCGGCGAGACCCAGCTCATCGCGTTCCGCCGCATCGGCAAGAAAATCGCGGTGCAGTACGAGAACCCCCGCTTCCGCGTGCCCAACCGCCCCGACGTGCGCTCGCCCGACTTCGCCACCTCTGTCGTCTGGATGGGCGAGATCGACCACACCAATCCGGACGGCACCATCGTCGTGGACATCGCCCCGTTCCTCGCCAGCGACACGCTGGGCGTCGCCGAGGCGCTCGGGCAAGAGGGCGGCAGCCTGGGCGGTGGGGCCGCGCAAGGGGCGGGCCGCGGGTTCAAGCTCGACGCCGCGCTGTCCGCCGCCGACCCCGCATCGGCAAAGGCATTCCCGCGCAACGTCGAGATCGACTCGCTCCAGACCTTCACCTCCGACACACCCGGTGCGGAGGTCGGCAACATCCTGCCCGAGCCGCGCCGCGTCACGCTGGCCGTCCACCACAGCTTCATGGCCCTGCCCGAGCCAGGCTACGTCCCCCGCCGCGCCGACCCGCGCGTGACCGGCTTCGCGACGCAGGCGGTCGATTACGGCGTGCCGCTCGGCCAGGACGTCGTCTTCGACCTCGCCAACCGCTTTCGCCTGGAAAAGACCGATCCCGGCGCCCTGCGCTCGCGCGTGAAACAGCCTATCGTCTGGTATGTCGACCCCGCCGCGCCCGAACCGATCCGCAGCGCGCTGATCGAAGGGGCCAGCTGGTGGAAAGCCGGCTTCGACGCCGCCGGCTACATCGATGCGTTCGACGTGCGCGTGCTGCCGGATGGCGCCGATCCGCTGGATGCCCGCTACAGCATGATCACCTGGGTCGATCGCGCCACCCGCGGCTGGGCGTACGGGCAGCAGGTGACCGACCCGCGCACCGGCGAGATCCTGCGCGGCATGGTCGTACTCGGCTCCGAACGCGCGCGGCAGGACATCCAGATCTTCCAGGGGCTGGTCGACGCCGCGCTGACCGGCACCGGGGGCCCTAACGACCCCGCGCAGGTCGCCATCGCCCGCCTGCGCCAGCTCGCCGCGCACGAGGTCGGCCATTCGATCGGCTTCGCGCACAACTTCGCCGCCAGCACGCAGGGCCGCGCGTCGGTCATGGACTATCCCCCGCCCCGCATCGGGCTGGTCGACGGCAAGCCTGACCTGTCCGACGCGTACGGCACGGGCCTCGGCGGGTGGGACATGGCGACCGTCGACTGGCTGTACGGCGACGATGCGACCGCCGAGGCAAAGGCCGCCGCGATCGCCGCGAAGGGCTGGCGCTACGTCCCCGACGACAATGCTCGCCGCGCAGACACCGCGCAGCCGTGGGGCGGGTTGTGGGACGATGGCGCCGATCCGGTCGCCGAGCTTGATCGGCTGATGACCGTCCGTCGCGCCGCGATCGACCGATTCGGCGAACGCAACCTGCTGCCCGGTGAGCCGGTGTCGACGCTGCGCCGCCGCTTCGTGCCGATCTACCTGCTCCACCGCTATCAGTTGGTCGCGGCGGCAAAGTCGGTCGGCGGGGTCGATTTCGCCTATACGGTGAAGGGCGATCCGCGCGGCGCGCCAAAGGCGGTTCCGGCCGCCACCCAACGCGCCGCCATCGCCGCCGTCCTGCGCACCATCAGCCCCGACGCGCTGCGCCTGCCGCCCGCGCTGCCGCTCCTGCTGTCGGCCCCGCGCAACGGCACCGGCAACCGCCAATTCGACATCGAGCTGTTCAACACCGCCGGCGGCCCGGTGTTCGACCCGCTGGTCGCGGCCGACACCGCGACGCAATTGACGCTCGGCACGCTGCTGGCGCCTGGCCGGTTGCAGCGCCTGGAGGCGCAACACGCGATCGACCCGACGATGCCCGGGGTCACTGGATTGCTGGACGCGATCGAAGCAGCGACGCTCCGCACCTACGCCACCCCCCTCAGCCGCCGCATCGCGACCCGCGCGGTGATCGCGATGGCCCAGGCCTCGCACAACGGCGCAACTCCGCCCGAAGCCGCCGCCATGCTCAGCGACCGCGTCCACCGCGTCGCCACGCGTCTGGCAAAGCCCGTCGCCACTGGCGACGAAGCCGCCTGGGCTGCCGGCCTGTCCCGCCAATTGCTCGATCCGCAGACGCTCGCGACCCTAATCGCCGAACGCCCGCGCACGCCCGACGTCCCGCCCGGCGATCCGATCGGTGACACCGACTGGATGGGCCCGCTCGGACGATAGGATGGCCGAAGTCTTTATCTCGCCGGACGGTTGCGCCACCCGACCACCTCCGCTAGGCCGCCCCCGCGTCGGGGAGTGGCGCAGTCTGGTAGCGCGCCTGCTTTGGGAGCAGGATGTCGCAGGTTCGAATCCTGTCTCCCCGACCACTTTATCTCCAGATCGACGGATTTCCGCCACTTTGCATGGGCGTACGATGCGCGCCGGTCCCATGACCGACACACATCGATGACGCACATGCTGGAGGAAATCAGCCCATGTGCCGCATCCCGCACACCCGCCGTCGCAACGGTCGCTACGTCTTCCGGCGCCGCATCCATTTCCGAAATCTTATCTCGCGCCCTGTAGCCGTCGCCCTTGGGACCGCCGATCCGAAGGTCGCGCGCTACAAGGCGTCGCTCCTGTCGGCGTGCTTCGTGCGGGTGAAGGCGAGCGTCGAGATGGACATGGAGCAAGGCCGCCGGATGACCGGCACCGAGATCGAGGCACTCTTCCGCGCCGAACTCGAGGCGGAGCTCAAGTTTTACGTTCACAGCGCTTATGAGGATGCGCCGTGGTCGGACTCGGTACCCGAGGTCGCCGCTTGGGAAGCGGAGGCCTATCGCATTGCTCGCCTGCCTGGCCGACGCCGCGGCCTCCTGCCGGAGGATCGCGACGCCCTGATGCGACGTGGCCTCGAACGCGATATCTCGATGATCGAGGAATATGCCCAGCAGATCCGCGAGGTGTTCGACGACGCTGGTGTCACGCGTCGTCTCCGCGTGATCGGCGCCCCGGTCCATCCAGAAACCATCGAGGCGGCGCGAACGCATCTCATCCGCGCGGCTGCCGCCGCGACGACGCAGGCGCAGCGCGTGTTCGATCCAGACGTCATGGATGCGGCCGATCCGATCCAGGCGCTGATGGCGCACCTCGGCCCGGTGCCCGACGAAGTTCAGGCGCTGCTGAAAAAGCCGATTCCTGCTGCCCTTCCGCCCGCGGTCGCCGGCCCCGCCGACGGAATGTTCTTGGCGTTCGATCGCCGGCGCTTCAGCGAGGTGATTGATCAGATCCTGAGGTCGTTGAGGGCGGACGGCGTCTGGAAGGGCGACCTTCGCCAGCAACGCCACATCATGGAGACGTTCGCCTGGATTACCGGCGACAAGCCGCTCGGCAGCTACGGCCACCTCGATGTTGAGACCTTCAAGCAGGGTCTGCAGCAGCTACCGAAACGGTTTGATTATGGCTCATTCACCGCTGGCGCGATGTCGCGTCCCTTCCGGGAAGTCTTGGCCGAACTTCCCCCGCTGGCACCTGGGGACCGCCGTAGCGCGAAAACGACCAATCGCGACCTGTCGACGATGGCGACGGTGGCGCGCCATCTGGCGAAGACGTCATGGAAATCACGCCTTGCTGGCGCGGTCATTCTCGACTTTGGTGGGGCGCGGGTCGCGGTGAAGGCCGATCCCGACATCGACACTCGACCGCCATGGACCAGCACGCATCTGTCGATGCTCTTTCATTCGCCGATCTATGCAGGGGGCGACGGCGCTCTTCGCCGGCTTCGAGCGGGGAATTCGTCACCACGGGTGTGGCATGATGCGGCGTACTTCGCCCCGTTGCTCTGGTTCTACACCCATGCGTGCCGCGAAGAGATCTGCGGCCTCGAAGTCGCCGACGTGGTCACCGACCACCCGGTGGCGCACATCTACATCCGCGATAATGCAACCCGGGGGAAGGACGGTGAAAAGGCTGGCGAGAAGCGCCTAGCCCGGCGTCGCCGCGTCCCGATCCATCCGGAACTAAGGCGCCTTGGGTTTATCGAATACGTCGACGCGATCCGCGCAGAAGGGCACCAAGCCCTGTTCCCCGAGCTTTTCGTGTCAGCGGAGAAGCGCGGCGGGGGATTTTTCTACGACCGAGCGTGGAGGCATATGACAGCCTATATCGGCCAGCAGATGGACATTCCCGTCAACGCGGCGGGAAAGTCGGCCGACATCCACAGCATCAGGGCGCTCGGTTCCAGTTTCTACGAGGTGGATGGCGTCAATGCGATCCTGCGCGCCGACCTTTTCGGCCATGCGCGCGAGGGGACGAACGCGCGACATTACTCGAAGCGGGAGAGTACAGAGGGTCTGAACGTCGTTCTTGAGGAGCGGCTGGCCTTCATCGAACGCTACGTCCCTATCCTGACCGGTCATATCGAGCCGTGGCCGGTTCGGCTGCTGCCGATCGAGGAACGCTCGCGCGTGGGATCGCCCCTTCCGCGCAAGCGCCGGAGCGATGCGGGCACCGGCACGTCGCGGCAGCGCTGACAGTCAAGGGCGGCAGTCAAAGCTGCCGCCCCCCTTTCCCACGGCTGGTCGCCCGCATTCAGCGATCGCGTGCTTACTGGTCTCAGAAGATCACGCGGCCACGTCACGCCATCGTATGAAACGCTGTGGAAGGGCGACCCGCCGTAGCCAAGCATGTTCTAACCGCTTCTGCCCGGCCCAGGATCCGATCCAGGCCGGATGCCGCTGTCCGTGACGGCCATCGTGTCGCCAGTGTCTCGCGGTCACGATCAAGTGCGCGTGCGGGGTGACGATCCAGCCGTCGTCGCCTTCCAGCGCGTGGATTGCCCACGCGACCGCTGCACCGCGGGCGACAAGCTCCCGCTCGACGAACGAGTTCACGACCCAGGTCCAGTAAGCCGGCGTAATCCGATCCGGGATTTCTAGCAGCACGTGCCAAGCGCTGACGGCGGTGGGATCGCCGGTGGCCGCCGTCGCGGCGTCGGCTTCCGCCCAGATCGTGTATTTCTGGGCAGCCCAGACCGGCGAACTGGCCGGCAGCAGGAGACCGGCCCCGTGAAGTTCATATCGACGCTGGGCGAACGAGGCAGGCATCGACCCGAACCGGTCGGCGACGTCGGAATCACGCCAGATATACGCCACGTTCGCGACCGCCGTTTTATATGCGGGCAGGCGGTTGATGTAACGCCATTCCTGGGAAATTGGGCGGACCTTGAAGTCGACCTGTCCTGCACGGCGGTCCCGTGGTTGTGCGAACAGCTTGCGCTTCATCGCGTCGATGTCGGCTTTTGTGAACTGCTAGGTCATGTGCGTATCCTGAAACAGCGACGCCGCCCGGAGAGGGGCGGCGTCGCGGAGGCTTCGGCGCGGTGCGCCTGCCGAGAGGGATGGTGTCAGCCGAAGCGGACGATCGTGTCGGTCGGCATGATGTCCGGCTCGATCTCGGTCGCGTTCCAATCCACGCGGCGGTTGTTCGCGAGAACCTTGTCGCCCATCGTGCGTGCGGCGGACTCGATGCGCTTTATGGCGCGCCGGTGCCCCGCGGCGACCCCTTTGGGTCGCCCGAAATGCCGAACGAGCGTGCCGCGCTGGTTGATGACGAAATGCTGGTCGAGGCGGGGGTCGACGAGAATGATGGGATCAAGGTCGTTCGCGGCAAAGGGCACGATCCCGCTAGCGACATCTACCGTCATCATCGTCCGATAGGCGACGGTGAAGCCGGCTGGCACCGGCGCTTCAACGCTAGCCCAGCCGTAATAGATGAGATCCTTGCCGACCATGCGGCAGATCCGGCCGAGTTCGAGATGGTCGTCGAAGTCGAGGACCTTGCCCGAGCACCAGGCGATACAGTCATTTTGCGGTTTGTAGAGCGGCCAGCCCATGGCCTGACGGAGCGAGAGCATCAGATTCTGGTGATGTAGGATCGTCGTCATTAGTGTCTCCTGCGGCCGACAGCCGCTTGGTTCAGGTTTTTTTCCCCTCAGGCGGGGCACCCGTTTCATCGTGTGGATCAGGCTCGCTTCGTCGCGCCCGCCCCCACGGATCGAGCGATCAGCGACGCAGGGCTACCCGAGCGCGCAAATGGTTTAGCAGCAATGGCGGTTGTACCAGTCCACCACCTCGACGACCGGGCGGATCGAGGGGTGCAGCGCGCGCAGGAAGTCGACCTGCGCGGAGGCATCCGCCTCGGCCACATCGATCCGCCAGACCCGCCGGTCCGCCTGCCAACGATAGCCGGCGGCCTTCAGGTCGTCCTTCACCTGAAAAGGCGCGCCGGAAGCGGACAGGCGAACATCGGTTCGCTGTCCCCGCTCGACTAGGTGGGCAGCGATGGCGCGGCCGTCCGGTGCGGAGTTAGCGATGAGCACGAGCAGCGCCCACGCATCGGCCGCCGCCCTGTGCGCGGTGTAGAAGTGCCCTAGCTCGGCGAGAAGGCCGCCTTGGTTCCGGCTGTGATAACCAGCACCAGCCCAGTCGAAATCGCGAAGCGCGCAAACCCATGGATGACGAATGCCGGGGAAACGCTCGCGCACGAAGCGAGCGTCGAAAGCGGCGTTGAACGCAACGAGGACGTCGACGTCGCCCATTTCGACGGCGAGGAGGTCTTCGTCGAACCGTTGGCCGTGGAGGTCTTCATCTTCGAGGCGGGTCACATGCTTCACCGCATCGGAAAGCGGCTGGCCTGGATCCTCCAGCATGCTGATCGGCGGCTTCAGGTCGACGATCTGGCCGTCGCCGATGACGACTTTGGCAAGGGCGAGCTCGACCATCTGGTCGTTCTCGGTGAGTCCGGTCGTTTCGACATCGACGACCCCGATCGTTACGGTCCCAGTCGACGGGGTTGGCGACAGCCAGATCTCGTCGGCGTGTGGCAGGCGATGGAGGACCCGATAATCCTCGGCCCGAGCTTCAAGGGCTTGGACGTGCAGGCGCATTGCCGCGCTTGCGCACGGCTGGTCGTATAGTTTCATGTTGGTTTCCCGACAGAGAACGCGGCCCCGGGTGGGTTCGCGGATCGTGACGGTCGGCGCAGCCCCCCGAGGGGGATTCTCCCCTTCCATTTCACTGATCGCCGGCCACGCGGCAGGGCATGATCACACCTGGGGCAGGCAGCCCATGGGTTTCACCGGCGATGCATGCGCATCGCCGAAGGGTTCGCGCAGCGGGCAGCCAGAGCCGGGTACGGCGATCACCATTGGCGTCAGCCGGACGCCGCGTGGATCAATCGTTACCGCACGCAGTGCGTAACGATTGAGGTATTGCGCCTGAATCTAGCGGCCTCGTTCGCAGCTATATAAAATCTTGATTGCTAGCCTATCCTCGCTGTTTATGGTGTAAATTTGGCTCGAATAGCCCTATCTGTCGCCGGGCAAATGCATCATATAAAATGCAGGACAGACGATGACTGGCGAAAGAAAGAAGCGTGGCCGGCGGCCGGAGCAACATGGTGCTATCAAGCGTCGCATCGCGGAAGCGCGGGTACCGTCGTTCGCGCAGGCGGCTACGGATGTGCTCGATGGCTGGATCAGCGGCGAGGCCTCTTTCGATGACCTTTTGAACGCCTTGAGCGAGCTGGAGGGGCAAACCGAATCGCTCGGTATGGCGCCCCCCGCTGATACCGAGTTCACCGCCGTGGACGAGGTCGCCTGGGCAGCCCTGAACTACCGCGACGCCGCTTTCCTTACATCGCGCCTTGAGCTGATGGCAGCAGCCGTTGCCGCGCGGCGCGACGATTTGCAGGCAACACTAATATCTGCCGTCGCGACGAAGCCGGCATTGCCTACATATGCACGCCGGTTCTTCGATGCGTTAAAGGCGGTGGGCGTGGGTCAGGATCTATTGCATCCGGCCACGAGGCCAAAGGCAGAGCGGGTGAAGGCTGCCCTGACCGCAAGCGCCGCTGGTGACGAGAGGGTCGAATTCGCCGAAGGACCGATTCATCAATGGTCCGATCTGCCGCGAGCATTCGCTGGATACGAGCTGGTCGACACAGACGATCGGCCGGGGTTCGGTTCCGATGACGACCTGGTCCCGCTACCGCCGCTCTGCGGAATCGAAATGTATGCCGAGGACGAGGCGGATATCGCGGGGCAATTGGCTTCCTCGGATACGTTGAAGAAATACGCCAAGGTCGTGGATCAGTGGGCCAGAAAGCGTGGGAACCCGATCAGCGGCATAACAGCTTGGGGATGGGCCCTGCTCCTTTCGTATCGATTGAGAGGAACAAGCGACATCGTGCCGGAGGTCGCCCAGCCAGACATGATATTCGTTTCCCCTTGGCAAGCCGGAAAGGCGGTGCGTGCGGTCAAGTTACCGGTCGAGTAGACGGCACCCCTGCCGTTGGCGCGCGTAACGACGGGCTTTGGACGGCACACGTGCCAAGGTTGTGCTGATGCCGCTACTTAAGCCTCGCCGCGACTAGCCGGAACTTCTCGAGCGCCGTCTCGAGGCTGTCGACGATCTCGGCGGCGATCTCGGCGGGTGGCGGCAACGTGTCCGGGTCGGTGGCGCTGGCGTCTTTCAGCCAGAACAGGTCGAGGTTCAGTTTGTCGCGCTTGACCAGCTCGTCATAGCCATAGCGGCGGAAGCGCTCGGTTTCCTGCCGCTTCGTCCGCCCGTATTTCGAGCCGTAGCAGGCGACGAAATCGTCGAGGTCCGCTCGCTTCAGCGGGCGCTCGCGCAGGGTGAAGCGCTGGTTGGTGCGCAGGTCGTACACCCACAGGTCCTTCGTCGCGACGCCGGTGCCGGGCGTCGCGCGGTCGAAGAACATCACGTTGGCCTTCACCCCCTGGCTGTAGAAGATGCCGGTCGGCAGCCGCAGCAGCGTGTGGAAGTCGAATTCCTCGAGTAGGCGGCGGCGCAGCGTCTCGCCCGCGCCGCCCTCGAACAGCACGTTGTCCGGCATGACGACGGCGGCGCTGCCGCCGACCTTCAGGATCGACATGATGTGCTGGAGAAAGTTGAGCTGCTTGTTGCCCGTGGTGACGGTGAAGTCGTCGCGGACATAATCCTGCCGCTCGCTGTCGATGCCGCCGTCCTCGCGGACGATGCGGAACGACTGGCGCTTGCCGAAGGGCGGGTTGGTGAGGATCACGTCGAACGCGCGGTCCCCGCGATCGAGCAGCGCGTCGCGCTGCTGCACCGGCGACACCGCGCCGCCGATGCCGTGCAGATAGAGGTTCATGGCGCACAGCCGCACGACCTCGGCGACGATGTCGGTGCCCGACAGCTTCTCGGCGCGCAGCGCCGCGGCAACCCGCCGGTCCTTGGCCGCGGGCTTGGCCTTCATGTGTTCGTACGCGGCGAGCAGGAAGCCGCCGGTGCCGACCGCGGGATCGTGGACGGTATCGTCCGGCTCCGGATCGACGAGCTGTGTGATGACCTCGATCAGCGGTCGCGGGGTGAAATACTGGCCGGCGCCGGACTTCACCTCGCCCGCGTTACGCTCGAGCAGCCCTTCGTAGATCGTGCCCTTCACATCGACGTTCAGGCCCATCCACGTCTCGGCACCGATCAGCGTGACGAGGCGCTGGAGCTTGGCGGGATCGCCGATCTTGTTCTCGGCCTTCAGGAACAGCGTGCCGACGATGTCGGTGCGCTTCGAGAGCGTATCGAGGATGCGGGCATAGGTCCGCTCTAGGTCCTCGCCCGCGCGGCCGGCCAGCACATCCCAGTTGGCATCGGTGGGCAGCGCCGACGCCTCGCCCAGCAGGTCGGCGCGCTCCTTGTCCATCTTGAGGAAGAGCAGGAAGCTGATCTGGCCGAGATAGTCGCCATAGGACACGCCGTCGTCGCGCAGGACGTGCGCATAGTTCCACACCTTCGCGACCAGCGCCTGTTCGTTCATCGCGACGTCCCTACCGGAAGTGCCGAAACTCTACGCTCAGAAATCCGGATCAGATTCCCATCGCCGTGATGAAACTCACCTTCACGTAAGAAGGTGATCGCCTCGTAGAAACGATCAAACAAAAAAATTTTCATTTTGTCTGAGTTTCGGCCCGCTAGGTTTTTAAAGTTACCACTTAACTGTGCTTCCCATGACCATATATCAATGTTCCAGCCCCTTCGAAGTGCACGCTCGGCTTGCTGAAGGAAACTTGTTCCAAATTCGCCTGCCTGTCCGTCGCCTGTCACCATGACAAGCGCCTGTGGCGCATCAAAGTCGAGTAAGGCTCCGGCAATTTTGGCATGTAAGACCTCGTCGACGGCCTGCTCACCGGATCTACCGTCTTCGCGAACAACACGCTGTAACAACGAGGTATCGTAACCGTGATCTTTGGCATATTGCCACAAGGCTTCATTGCCCGGCGGAAGCGAGCCAGCGAACATGCGTGTGATAGGACTATAATCGCCTTCAACGAGTTTAAAAAAGTTTCGCCAGTGGATGCGAACGGCGGGCCAAGGCGCATTCTCTCTTATCTTGGCCGCTTCCTGCGCACCGGCAATGACATTATAATTGTCAATGAATATGTGTGCATCCATCTTCACACTAGTTCCCCACGAAAGGCGGCGGCAAGTATGGATTGGCGAAGTGTGGCCGCAAGGCCAAGTAGTTTTTGACTGTCCAAACCCGCCCAGCATGAAGAGAGCGCCGCTTCACCTTCATCGATGTCAACAAAAAGTTCGTCGACGCGGGTGACAATCACATCCTGCACCTCAACAGGAGGAACCGGTATGAGGGCATCGCGCATGAACTCTGTTGGCACACGCTTTTGGCCAGCGGTCCCAGTCATATTGAATTCCGCCGTCTCCCGGAATCCACGCTGACTTACCCAGTAATAAAGGTATCGCGACGATACGTCGCGCGGAGACAGCACATGAAACTCGGTTGAACCGTATCCGACGCCATGCGGCAAAGCCGGCACGACGGCGATCTTACCGTTCTCCATACATGGCGTGATCTTAGCGAAGATCACGTCGCCAGACGCGAAGCGGGTGAAGCCTTTGCGAACCGTATCAACGCAACGACGTGCCGATACGTCGATCCCGCCCGTTTTTGCCTGCACTGCGGCCATCGGCACGAAGGGGACCTCGGTATCCCCAGGCAACCCGTCCGGCGCCCGCCGCGGATTAACGGGGGCAACGGCATCGATACGCTCCCAACTCCATCCATGCGGCAAATCCCATGGCCCTTCGATAGGCCGAGTCGCCGCCATCGTCTTCGCCATAACCCGCGCCCCCAACTACGCCACCAGCGCGTCCTGAAGGTCGTCGAGTAGCGTGTCGAGCCGGGGACCGAAAGCCCGGCGTGCGCCGATGATGCCGCCGCGACCCTCGAATTGGTCCTGGATCTCGCCCGGCGTCACCTCGATATTGGCGGCAATATAGTCGCGGATCGCCTCCAGCCAGCCGAGCTGCTCCTGCGTATAGCTGCGCCCGGCGCGTTGTTCGCGGCCAAGCCACAGGTTGAACCGGCCCGCCATATCCGACGACAGCGGCGCCAGCGCGTCGGCGCGGCCGGTCGCGAAGCGGACCAGCGCGACAATGTCGGTCAGCGTCCGCGCCGGGTTGGCCCGCACCTTGTCGGCGTTCAGCCGGCGATAGGCGCTCCACAAGGCCAGCGGCTCGAGCAGCCAGGGCGGGCGCATCATCGCGTCGCGCAGCTCCTCGAGGCTGGCATAGCTCAACCGCTTCGATGCGGCGGGCAGGCCGTAGAGGATGCGCAGCGCGGTCAGCTCGTCGCTATGTTCCTCCAGGAACTTGCCGAAGTCGGCGGTCATCTTCGTCGCCGCCGCCTCGTCCCAGGCGGAGGAGACGACGACATCGCGGCTGATATCGTCGATGACGACCTCGGACGCCTGCTTCAGCTCGATCAGCACGCGGCGCAGTGCCGGGTCGTTATAGGAAGCAAGCGCCGCCTCGCGCCGGTCGGCGGCGACGGCCTCGATCTCGGCATCGGTGACAATGGCGCCGTGACGCGCCTTTGCGTCCGCTTCGATCTTGTCGGCATCGATCGCGTCGATCAGCTCGCCGGCAAGCGCCGACAGGGGCTTGCCCGCGATCGCCTCGATCTTCGCCCGGCCGGCATCGTCCAGCTTGCGGTCGAGCCGAGCAAGGCGACCGGCGAGCGTCGAGACCGCATCTTCGTCGCTGCGACCGGCGGCGACCTGATCCAGCAGCTTAGCGAAGGCGACGCCGTGCTCGCGCTCCAGCGGGATCGCCTGCGTCTTCAGGCTGTCGGTGACGCCGACCGCATCGACGAGGACGAACCGGTCCTTCACCCCGGCGCCCGGCGTGATGGTCGCAAGCGTGGCGGGGTCGATCGTCCGCACGCCGCGACCGCGCATCTGCTCGAAATAGACCGCCGAGCGCACGTCGCGCAGGAAGATCAGCGCCTCGATTGCCTTCACGTCGGTGCCGGTGGCGATCATATCGACGGTGACGGCGATGCGCGGATTATAGGCGTTGCGGAACTCGGCGATCACCGTCTCGGCATATTTCGCGCCGACCTTGTAGGTGATCTTCTTGGCGAAGTCGTTGCCCTGGCCGAAGACCTCGCGCGCGATCTGGACGATCTCCTCGGCGTGATGATCGTCCTTGGCGAAGATCAGCGTCTTCGGCACCTCGTTCCGGCCGGGGAAAAGCTCGGTGAACAGCGTGTCTCGATACGTCTCCAGCACCGTGCGGATCTGGTTGCGCGCGATGACGCTGCGGTCGAGGTCCTGCGGGCTGTAGGTCAGGTCGTCGTCGAGCAGCCGATAGGTCTGCGCGCGCGTGTGCCGGTCGCGGACCGGGACGGTGTAGCCCTTCTCGACCCGCCCGCCATGCTCGCCGATCTGGGTGCGGATACGGAAGATCTCGAACGGCACATTGACGCCGTCGGCCACCGATTTCTCATACGGATAGTCGGCGACGAGGTTCTCGTCGAAGAAGGCGGCGGTCTGCACCGTGGGCGTTGCGGTCAGCCCGATGATCTGCGCGTCGAAGTAATCGAGCAGCTGTCGCCAGCTGCCATAGATCGAGCGGTGACACTCATCGACGACGACGATGTCGAACGTCTCCGGCGGCATCGTCGCGCTATAGGCGACCTGTTTCGGCGGGGGCGTCCAGCCGCGCTCGAAGTCGCTCGCCTCCTCGTCCTCCTCCGACAGCTCGGTGCCGGTCAGCTGCGCGAACACCCGCTGGATGGTCGAGATGACGACCTTAGCCGGCGGGTCGAGCCCGGCCGCACCCAGCCGCTGCACGTTGTACAGCTCGGTGAACAGACGGCCAGTGCCGGGCGGGCGATAGGTCTGGAACTCCTTCAGCGTCTGCCGCCCAAGGTTGTTGCGATCGACGAGGAACAGGATGCGCCGCGCATCGGCATGGGCGAGCAGGCGATAGGCCAGGGTCGCCGCGGTGAAGGTCTTGCCGGCGCCCGTCGCCATGCGCACGAAGGCACGCGGACGGTCATTGCCGAGTGACGCCTCCAGCCCCTCGATCGCCTCGACCTGGCAGTCGCGCAGACCGTCGGTGACAAGCGGCGGCATCTCGGAGAGTCGAGCGCGGAGCGACGATCCCGCCTTCAGCCACTCGTGCAGCGTCTCCGGCCGATGAAATGAAAAGACGCGGCGGGATCGGTGCAACGGATCGACCCGGTCTGAAAACAGAATCTCAGTGCCCGACGCCTGATAGTCGAAGCGAAGCGGATCGCTCCAACGCGCGAGAGGCTGGCCGGACTGCGGCTGATAGCCGCGGGCCTGCTCCGCAACACCCGAAAGCGTCGTTCCCGCGGGCTTCGCTTCAACGACGCCGCAGGCTTTGCCCCCGACGAAGAGCAGGTAATCGCAAGGGCCGGTGGCCATCGGATACTCGCGCACCGCAACGCCGAGCGCAGCCATGCGGTTCATGCTCGCGCGGTCCTGCACCGCCCACCCGGCGGCAGCCAACTGCCCGTCGATAACCTGACGCACGCGCGCCTCGGGTGTCGTGTTCACAGCAGACCGTATGCGTGAACAATCGCTTGAACGTAAAGCGTTTGATGCAGGTCGGCACTGTGCTTGAAGGGGATTTGAAGACGAACCAGGCAGACGAGATATCGGCTTCCCTTGCAGACCGTCTATTAAGCACCGATATGTTTCAAGCGGCATATGCCGCTGCGTCGAGAACGCCGTCGAGCCGGGAGCGACCGGGTGGCGTGAGTCGACAATAAGGCGCGAACCAGTCGCGCCGATGTCCGGTGCAATCGGCCTGCACCTGGCAGCCGCTCGTTAGTAGGCGGCCCTCAAGAGCCAGGAAATGGGCTCGACCGGGCTGGCTGGTGCCGCGGTTATCTTCATTAGACCAAAATTCGGTTTCGGAGGTATCCCATGCACAATTTTCCGATCGCGCGTGAAGTCACGTACACTGATGGCCAGCGCCGGTTTCGAACCTTGCTTGATCGCTGCGATGGTTGCGGAGAAAGTTTTACAGAGCACTCGCTTAAGCTGATTGCCGATGAAATAGGCAATAACGCTGCCGACGATAATATTGTCTTTAGCTGTCAACTGTGTATAGCAGGTTGCCGGGATGCGGTGGTCGAAGTCAATAAATTTATTGAATCCTTGAAGATTCTATAGAATATACTCTAGGTCGTGATCAAATTAATTGGTTACCATTATGCATCGCGACAGCTGCAATCTCTAATATATGCCATGAGCTAAGAGTGGCGATGGGCTGGTCGTAGATGGCGGCCGCGGTCACGAAGAGAAACCCAACTCCGGTCGTTCAAGCCGTTTTCGCCGCCAACCCCAAACCCGACGTTCGTTCATTTCGACCGCCACCAGGATCAAGCATGCGTTTAGCCAGGACATGACGCCAAAGATGAGAAGCGTTTTAGACCGGTCTTCTCGGTGCGCTTGCGCAATTGGAGCGAGAGCTCATCCGCGAGCGGACGGTCGCCGGCCTCGGGGCCGCGAGGGCTTGAGGTCGAAAAGGTGGACGCCCCCCGAAGCTCAGTGCAGAAAGGTTGCGGGTGACCCAGCGACTGCTCAAAGACTCCGAATCGACGGTGTCCGAGGTTTTGCGGACATTGGGCGACCACCGTTCGGCCTTGCACAAGGCGCTGCAAGGAACGGTCGCCAAGGCGATGGATGGAGAAGGACGTGGACTTGTTCGGGCAGGATGAAGCTGCGCGCGGACCGACCCGTCCGAAGGTGCAAGACAAACCGGTAAAGCCGGTCAAGAAGAAGAAGCGGATGGCGCGAAGTGATCTCCTAGTGGCTCTGGTGAAGGCGGGCGCGACCGGCGACCGTCACCTCGCGCGTACGTCCGCAGAAGCTCTGATCGCTGACGAGAAAGCCAAGCAACATACCATTCTCGCCGATCGGCTGACTGCGGCGCTCCGTACCAACGCCAACGGCAGCCATTCGCCGACGACCGCGCCGGTGGAGCAGCCGGCACGCGGGCCATCGACCCGAGACCTCTTCGTCGACCGGGTGCCGCAACGTCGTCTTTCCGATCTGCTGTTGCCGCCTGTCACGCGCGAGGCGTGCGAGGAACTAATCGAGGAGCAACGCCGTGCAGACCTTCTGCGCGCCCACGGCCTCGAGCCACGGCATCGAATTCTTCTCGCGGGTCCGCCGGGTAACGGAAAGACCTCGTTGGCAGAGGCGATCGCGGAGTCGCTGAGCGTGCCGCTGCTGACGGTGCGCTACGAGGCGGTGATCGGGAGCTTTCTTGGGGAAACGGCCAGCCGGCTGCGGCGGGTGTTCGACTTTGCGCGGACAACTCCGAGCGTCCTCTTCTTCGACGAGTTCGACGTCGTGGGGAAGGAGCGCGGCGACATTCACGAGACCGGCGAGATCAAGCGCGTTGTCAGCTCGCTTCTGTTGCAAATGGATGACCTGCCGAGTTGGACGGTCATCGCCGCGGCGACCAACCATTCCGAACTTCTCGACCGTGCTGCCTGGCGGCGCTTCCAGTTGCGGCTCGACCTGCCGGCACCCGGTGAGCGGCAGATCGCAAATTTCATCGGCATGTATTTCCAGGCGCGGCCTGTGCCGGGGGACCTTGGCAAGTCGCCGGACCAGCTCGCGCGAGCCCTGCGGGGATCGAGTCTCGCCGAAGTCGAGGACTTCTGCACCAATATTCTTCGTCGCTTCGTCTTGTCACTGGGGGAGGGCCGCCCAAACGAGATCGTCGAGCACGAGCTGAAGGTTTGGCGATCCCGTGTGAGCGCACCGGGCAAAAAGAAGAGCGAGAGACGTGGCGGAGAGACCCCTCCTTCAGATACCTGAGGCGACCCGTAACGAACGCGAGAAGCGTGCGCCTGTACCGATAGACCCGAACGCGAAGATCGCGAAACCGGGCGTCGATCGCCAGTCGCAGCGCCTTGGCCCGCGATTCGATCGTCTCAGGGATGTGGCAGCGCAGCCAGCGGCTCAGGCCAGCATGGCGTTGCGCGCCGATCCTGATGGGATCGCACCCGAGCGCGCCCTCGTCTTTGAGGTGGCCGGCTCCGTCGGCGACTTTTACAGCCAGGTCGGTCGCATTCAGGGGCTTGAGTTCCTTCTCGAGGACGACGCGGACTTCGAGCCGAACGACGACTTCCATACGTTGCAGACCAAACAAGGTGAGCAGGTACGGGGCGACAAGCCGGTCGGCGGTCGTCTCTACATGGCGATGCCCGACATGCGGGCGTTGCGCGAGATTCTCAGCCTCTGGGATCGCTATCGGCAAGGTCAGGACATGCCCTACGGCTTTGCGCCTTGGCGCACGCTATTCGACATGCTGAGCGACCTGCGCGCCTGGGGGCCGCAAGATCGCGTTTTGCCCGAGACGCTGGCCTACTGGCGGGAGCGCATCGCGGATCGGCCGCACGATCCCGTCCGGTTCGAAGTGGAGATGTGGTTCTACGAGCGGGCCGAGCGACGCGCCAAGGCGATCGCGAACATCGAGGGACAGCTTGCCGAGCTTGGTGGCAGGGTCGTTACGTCTGCGGTCATTGAGCCGATCCGCTATCACGGCGTCCTGGTCGATCTGCCGCCGCAGCGGGTCGAGGAACTGATCGACCACCCCGATGTCACGCTAGCCCGGCTCGACGACATTATGTATTTGCGACCGCAGTCCGTCGCCGCGATCGCCGAACCAGAAGACGATGGCGAAATATCGGAGGCTGGTGGCGCGCCGGCCCCAGCGGGCGATCCGATCGCGGCGTTGCTCGACGGGGTTCCGCTCGCGAACCATCAGCGGCTAGCCGGACGCCTCATCCTCGACGACCCCGACGACTTCGCCGCGCGCACGCCGGCGGCGAAACGCTCACACGGGACCAGCATGGCCTCGCTGATCGTCCATGGCGATCTGCAAGCCGGCGAAGAGCCGCTGGATCGTCCGCTCTATGTCCGGCCAGTCATGCTGTTCGATGCCGCAAGCAATGCCGAGACGACTCCGCCCGATCGGCTTCCACTCGACGTCGTGTATCTCGCCGTGCGGCGGTTGCTCGAGGGCGAAGGGGCCGAGCCTGCGTCAGCGCCGAGCGTCGTCGTCATTAACCTGTCCCTGGGCGATCTCAATCGACCGTTCGCGGGCAGGATCAGCCCTTGGGCGCGTCTGATGGACTGGCTGTCCTTCCGCTACCGAGTGCTGTTTCTTGTCAGCGCCGGCAACGTCCGCAGTTGGCTGCCGATCAGGGAGTTTGCGACGACGGCGGACTGGGCGGCGGCGTCTCCAGAGGCGCGCGAAGCTGCAATCATCAGCGCGCTCAACTCCGAAAAGGCTGCCAGGACACTGCTCTCGCCGGCGGAAGGTTTGAACGCGATTGCGGTCGGCGCGTGGCATGCCGACGAGTTTGCCGCAGCACCGGATGCATTTCACTTGAAGGATCCATTTCCCAACGGCGGGTTGCCGAACGTGAGTTCCGGCGTCGGGCTGGGCTTTCGGCAAACGGTAAAGCCGGATTTGCTCTTTGACGGCGGTCGGGAGCTGGTCCGCGCATCGGAAGACGAGGGTCATGTGTGGTTGGCTGTGGATGGCGGCGGCGCATATGCGGGCCAGATGTCCGCGGCGCCCGACGCCGGGGCGACGGGCAGGCTCGACTATCAGCGCCGTACGGTTGGCACGAGCAACGCGACCGCGCTGCTAACGCGGTCGGCCGCGCGCATTTACGATTCGATGGTCGAGGCGGGTTATGACATTCCGCGCACTCACGCCGCTGTTCTGATCAAGGCGCTTCTGGTTCACGGTGCAGCGTGGGGCGATGCCGGCGAAAAACTCGACGGCGCCTTCGGCCCCGCCGGTCGGGACTGGCAACGTCACCGCGACAACATCTCACGGTTTCTCGGCTACGGTCGTCCCAACATCGACCGGGTGCTCGACTGCGCCGCCGAGCGTGCGACCCTGTTCACTTTCGGCGACATCCAACAGGACACTCAGGACGAGTTCGATATCCCGCTCCCGCCGTCGATCGAGGGATCGACCGAGTTGCGCCGGCTAACCATGACGTTGGCCTGGCTGACGCCGGTCAATGCTCGACACCAGCAGTATCGCTCAGCAACGCTCGAGATGTTGCCGGCCGGGGACAAGACTTATTCATTGGCCGTGGAGCGGCTCTCGGGCCAACCCACGCACTTCGCAGTCAACCGTGGGACGCTGTCGCACGGGATATTTGAGGGCGAGAGCGCCGTTGCGTTTCTCGACGGGGGAATGCTGAAGCTTCGCGTTGCCTGCCGCGCACAGGCGGGACCGCTCGACGATCGTGTGCCTTTCGCAGTGGCGATCAGCATCGAGACCGGCGTCGGCTCCGGCATACCGATTTACGACGAAGTCCGCGACGCGGTGCAACCGGCCGTGCGAGCGACTGCCGGCGCGGCTCGGTAACGGACGCTGTGCCGACGACGAAGCTGCGTCGTACCGCCCGATATTAGAAAGACTCGGACCCACGTTTCACCGATCGGTCAGTGCTGACAAGCGCTCGTGCTCTGCAAAGATGTGCTGCGCCAACGCGTATTCTGCGTCCGTGACCTCGGAATGTTGAGGCTGATCTTCATAGTGTGATCGATCGGCCTGTCTCAACAGGTTCAACAACGTGCCGTCGGCGCAGTCCGCGGAAACGCGTACAAGCGCCTTGATCTGATCGAGTGGGAATATGCCGCCATATTCCATCTCCGCTGAGGTCGAGATGCACTTATCCCCGAGCGCCCGCCATGCAGCACCGGCCTTTCGGATCACCCCCCGACGTTGTCGCACAGCTTCCCACGCATTGCTGACGCGGTTTCTAACGTAGGGAGCCAAAATGGCCGAGCTCGCGGTCAAATGCTGATCGCTGAACAGCGCGAGCATGGGGCGATAGAGCTTGGTAAGTCGCGTGCTCGCGAGATTACGCTGACGCTCTCGACGCGCGCTGGCGATCGACGTGGCGCTGCTTACGATGCGCGCAAGGGCAAATATTGCGAGTGCAAACGCGGCGAGCGGAAGATACCCGCGATAATCAGCCGGAAATGCGGCGTTGAGCGGCGAGACCTGCCAGAGCGCCACAGCAACGATCGTTGCTGCGATCAACGCCCAGAGTGGCGCATCTTTCAATCCAGTCCATATGTCCTTCATTCAGCACGTCTTGCCCGTCGCGAGTTCAATTGTCACCGCGCGGCTTTATAAAAGTACGGGTCGTCCCGGCGCAGGTACGACGTAGTCGCTCAAGCCCTCGAAAGCACGCGAAGCACGACTCGGAGAGATTGAATTGAGTTGCCATCTTCGCCCAGCGATACGGTCTGACCAAATGGCGACTTCTGGGATCAGGTGGGTAACGATCGAACGGCTGAGGTTGGGGCGCGTAGCTGCCGTCTGGAGGTTTGCCAACGAATCTCCGCTTACCTCAGGCTGCCGCTCCCAACCGACCATTCCAGTGTCCACCCATTGCGGTCATAAATCGAACGCGGTGGTGCGTGGGATCAGCAGAATGGTGGCAACACGCTTCAAACGTCAAAAGCCGCAGACCATTTTGCGCTGCTCACTTCCGTCCCCTCGACAGATACACAAATATGATTCACAGGGGCTCGGCAATCTTGCACGAACCGTGGAAATCCGTACCTCATCGCGCAAGATAAAGTGGTTGGGAATCCTGTCTCCCCGACCAACTCACGCTGGGGGCCTGTAGCTCAACGGTTAGAGCTGGCCGCTCATAACGGCTAGGTTGCGGGTTCGAGTCCTGCCGGGCCCACCAGCGCCGCGCAAGAGACAGAGAAGCTGTTGCAAGCGTCGGGCGGCGCTGCGGGCGGCGGCGCTCAGGCGACGACCGAGGACGCAGCTGTACCGCGGCGCGAGCTATCGCCCCGTCACTGCGGTCACCAGGTCCTCCGCATCGACGCTTCGCACGCCAAGCCGTGCCAGCAGACCGAGCACCGCGTCCCACCATGTCCAGAACGCCGCCACGCCGGCGGCATCGCGCACATAGGGCGTGTGCCCGGCGACCAGGGTCGGTGAATGGAACGAGAAGTTGAGCAGCGGCAGTCCGTTGCCGACCGCCACGCGGATCGCCTCCAGTGCTTCGCCGACCGGAATCCCCTCGGGCGTGAGCGGAACGCGGTTGAGCAGACCGGTTCGTGCCAGTCCGCCCAGCCCGCGCGGCACCCGCGACGCCGCCCGATGGAGCGGCCGGCCCATGACGCGCAACAGCCCGGTATCGACCGTCGTCAGCGGCAGTTCGACGATCCCATGGTCGCCGACGAACGCGTCGTTGCCGATTGCCAAGAAATCGGGCCCGCTCTGGCGCGAATAATCGAATCGCGCGCGCATCGAGGTGTCGATCGCATAGCCGCGCGCCGCCAAAAGTCGCAGCGTGTTCGGCCCGATCCCGTAGCGCCCCGCGCGATAGATCCGCGGCGTGATACCGAACGCGGTCGTAATCGCCGCACCCAGCGCGTCGAGCTTCGCCGCCTCGAGTTCGTCGGGCAGATTGCCGGGATAGCTGTTGGCCGGTGTCACTGCCTCTTCGAACGGCGGATTGACCCAGGGGTGGAGCTGGCTGCCGACCGCCGCTTCTGTGCCGCCGGCCAGCGCCGCGCCGATCGCCGCGATGCTCTGCGGATCGGTCGCGACCGGATGGTCGACCAGGAACGTCAGCGGCGCGCCCAGGTCGGCGAAACGCCGGGTCGCCACAGGGATCGCCGCGGTCGCGCTGACCGATCGGTTGTCGCGATCGAGCGGGCGCGACCAGTCGAACTCTTCCTCGGTATCGACGAAGATCGTGAAACGCTGCCCGAAATCCACCGGCCAACGAACATGGCGGTCTGGCGTCGGCACGGGCGGGCGAAAGCTCATGCCGCCGTGCTTAGCGCGCCTCAGGACGAAGCGGTATGCCCGATCGCGCCATCGTCGGCGGCGGGCAGGTGCAGCGTCATCGCGCGATCGCCGATGTCGAACGCCCCGCCCAGCGCGCGCGCCAGATTGCGGACCAGTCTGAGCGAGAAGCCGATGCCGAGCAGGCTTGCCGGGCTTTCCTCGTCATCGACCGACAGGATGCGGTCGCCGGGATAGGCATCGAACGCGTGCGGGCGCGTGACGGATATGGCGATGCGCCCGCCGGCTTCGGCGTCGGCGTGCACCGCAATCTCCTCGTCCATCATCGCCGCGCCGATCGCCGCGCCCAGCAAGCGCGAGACGATGCGGTCGAGCGCGCGGGCATCGGCCAGCACGGTCAGATCGTCGGCGATGACCGGCACCGGTGCGCCGCGCGCCTCCGCCAGCAGATGCAGGTCGCCGGCAAGGCGGTGAAGCAACGGCGCGACCGCGATCGGTTCCGGGTCGAGCGGCAACGCGCCGCCGACGACGCGCGCCGCGACATCGACATCGTCGATCGCGGCCAGCAGGCGATGGGCATCGTCGCGCATCGTCGCGGCCTGGTCGCGATAGACCGGCTCGACCGGGCCCAGCATCTCGCACTCGATCATCTCCGAGAAGCCGGCGATGGCATTGGTCGGCGTGCGAAGTTCGTGAACCAGCTGACGCAGCGAATCCGCAGCCGGTGCGGGTCGGGCAGGTGTCGCCGGTCCTTCGTGCCGTTCAGGACGCCGCGCACTGCCGCGATAGCCGGTGAAACGACCGCTGGCGCTATCGAACAGCGGGATCGCCGTCATCAACCAGCGCCCCGCGGCTTCGCCCGCGCCACCGACGACCAGATGGACGTCGGCAAAGCGCGCACGGCGGCGGAAAGCACCGGCGGCGATCCCGTCGACGCCGGGTTGCGCCGGGCGTGCCGGCGTCGCGATCGTCGTGCCGAGGATGGCTTCGCGCGCAGTCCCGTCAACCCAGCGGATCGTGCCCGTCGGGTCGGTTTCGAAGCGGAAGCCTTCGCGCACGGGCACGCGTGCGGTCGGTGCGACGTTCGGCGCCTCGTCCTTGCGCTTCTGGAACGCCTCGATCCGCGCGACAACATCGGCGATGCGGAACACCCCACCTTCAGCGACCGGCGCTTCGTTGTCGTTCTCGCGGCGGCGGCGCGCCTCGGCGACGATCGGCAGCGATTTAGCGATGGCGCCCAGCGAGACGAAAGGGCCGCTCTCGGGCGGGATCGTGGCCGCGGGCTCCGGTTCGGGCGCGGGTTGCGCTGCTGCCGGCTCGTCGGTCGACGCGACGTCCCCCGACAGCACGAAATCGACCGACCCGAAGCTTTCCAGCGCGCGGATTACCGACGCGCTCAGGTCGCGGCGATGACGCAGAACGGCGCGCCCAGCCGGCGACAACGCGGGCAGCAGATCGGTCCATTCGGCATCGTCCAGCACGGCGAACCGCAGGATCGGCGCCGCGACCGCCAGGTCGTCGGTTGCCAGCAACCGGACGAGCGCGGCCGGCGTGGCCGCTCCATACAGCGCCCGCGCACTCGCCGCGCGCGCCGCCACCGGCACCCGCTCGCGAATGTCGCGCAGGGTCGTCAGGGCCCAGTCGTCGGCCGGCACCCGGCCCCGCCCGACCAGATCGACGATCTGCCGCCATGCCGCCTGGGCGGCCGAGGGGCTCGCGAGGTCGATGGTCCGAACCGTGCCGAGAACGTCGTCGAAGCGCAAAGAGGTACATCCCGGTCCCGGCGCGACGGCGTCGGCAGTAAGGAATCTTTAACCCCCCGGACTCGCGAATGGAAACAGCGAAATCGGGCACATTTTGCGGTCGTCCGAATGTGAGACAATTGCGTTCCGGCGTAATATTCTTATCGTGGCGGGAACGAATGATAGAATAAATGGGGCGGCTATGGCGTTCGATCGCATTGATCGGCAGATTTTGGGTCTTCTTCAGGACGACGGGCGGATGACGAACGTCGATCTCGCCGAACGCGTCGGGCTGACGGCCCCACCGTGCCTGCGCCGCGTGCGCGCGCTCGAGGAAGCGGGCGCGATTCAGGGATATCACGCCAGCCTCGATCCGGCGAGCCTGGGCTACACGATCACCGTCTTTGCTATGGTCAGCCTGAAAAGCCAGGCGGAAGCGGACCTGACCGCGTTCGAACAGCATGTCGCGACGATCCCCGAGGTCCGCGAATGCCACATGCTGAACGGCGAGATCGACTTCATCCTGAAAATCGTCGCGACCGACCTGCGCAGCTTCCAGGAATTGCTGACGACACAGCTGACGCCGGCACCCAATGTCAGCCATGTTAAGACGTCGCTGACGATCCGCACGTCGAAGTCGCTGCCGGGAATACCGGTGGGTGGATGACGGGGGAGAAATCACGGGGTCGGTGGTAGCGAAGGAGGGACTTGAACCCCCGACACGCGGATTATGATTCCGCTGCTCTAACCAGCTGAGCTACTTCGCCCAACCCCGTGAGGCGCGCCAAATAGGTCGGGCAGACGCAGCGGTCAAGCGAAGTTGTGCAACGAATGTTGCTCCCACGGGCCACCGCGATACCACCAGCTGGCGAGCCCCTTGATCCGGAGAGGCCGGCGACGGAAATCGGCCGAGAGTTTGGCCTGCAACGCCTTGGCCTCGGCCGGCGCGACCTTGTTCTGGATCGTCACGTGCGGACGCCAGCCGGCGCGATCCTGCGGCGTCAGCAGTGGGGCGAAGGCATCGGCCAGATCGGCACGGATCGCCTCCAATTCGGGTGATTCGACCCGGAACGCGGTGCCGCGGCCAAGCGACATCACGCTGCCGAGCCACGCCTGGGGAGAGTCCACACCACGGGTAAGCTGCGACAGCCGATGCTTCAGCTCGTCACCGACCGACGGGGGCAGATGGTGGAAGAGCGTCAGATGCGCAGCCAGATGATTGCGCTCCGGCGGGAAGTGCGCGCGGCGCAGGCCGTCGAGCGCGGCGGCGTCCTCATGCCCGAACACGGCGCTGACGATGATGGGATCAGACAGCGAAAACCTCCTTCGGGATATGCGTGATCCGGCAGGCGAGGTCCGCCTCGCCGCTTGCGACGACGTAGTGAGCGCCCCCATCGGCGATGCCGGTCGTGAAGACGACACCGTCGAGGTACATCAGGTCGCGGATCGGGTCGGTCAGCGCGGGCGCGGGTTCGAGCAGCGGGCTGTGTTCGTTCGCGACGGTTTTCGATGGGTCGTCCCGGTCTAGGATCGACCAATAGGTGCGGTAGATGCCGACGACGCCCGACGGCTCGACCCCGTGCCATAGCGTCAGCCAGCCGCGATCGGTCAGGACCGGCGGCGTGCCCCCGCCCATTCGCGCCGTCGCCAGCGTGGCGGCATGGGGGCGGATGCCCGGCGCGTCGTGCGGCTTCCAGTGCAGGGCATCGGGGGATGTCGCCAGATTGATTGACGGCCCCGCACGCCACTCGCTGTCGGGCGGATAGGCGAAATACAGATCGCCCAGCGGCCGGGTCTGTGCCCAGAACCTGCCCTGCGGCTGGCCCTCGAAAATCAGCATGTCCTTGTTCTGGTGGTCGAGGACGATCCCCTCCAGCGTCCACTCCATCGCGTCGGTCGAAGTGTAGAGCGTCGTCGAATGCCGCTCCGGGCTGACCGAACAGGTCGTCATCAGGTAGCGACCATCGACCCGGCTGATCCGCGCGTCCTCGACGCCGTAGCATTGATAGGCCGCGCGCGGCTCGATAGCCCGGTCATAATGGATGGCGACGATGTCGAGCCCGTCGGGCGTCATCTCGACCGGCAGCAGCCAGCTGAGCGAAGTCAGCGCCATGACCTTCCACCCGGCCTGCCGCATCATGAACTTCCGCGGATCCTTGGTATCGACCTGTTCCAACGGCCAGGCGTCTAGCGTGTAGCCGTCGCCCGTCCAGCGGATCGCATGGATGTGCCCGTCGTGGATCGGTTTCCGCAGCGCCTCCGCGACACGCACCATCAGGAGCAGATTGCCGTTCGCCAGCCGCGTCATGCCGGGATTGAACGCGCCCAGCACATAGGTCTCGGCATCGAAATGCCCGCGCAGAGGCGAGCGGCTCAGGTCGATGTCGGCGGGCGTAAAGACCAGCCGGTCGATCGCGAACGTCATTCGCCCTCCTGATCGCGCGGGACGATCGTGATCTGCTGGACGACCGTGCGCTGCGGCTGCGTCAGGACATAATGGACGCCGACGGCGATGTCCTCGGCGCGCAGCATCGTTTGCTTGGCGATCATCTCGCGCTGTTTCTCAGGCGGCAAGTCGGGCTGCTGCATGTCGGCGCCGGTCTTGCCCGGTTCGACCAGCGAGACGCGGACGCCCTTCGGCCCGACCTCGCGGCGCAGCGCCTCGGCAAAGCCGGCGATGCCCGCCTTGATGCCGGCATAGACGGTCGACCCCGGACCCAGGACATGCGCCGACATCGATCCCGTCAGCACCAGATCGGTCGCGCCGGCCTCGATCGCGGCGTGCGCGCTCATCAGGTAGGCGGTGAAATCGGTCGCGATGGCGTAGCGCACGGCATCCGCGCTCATATCCGTCAGCCCCTCGGCCGCGACGGCGGCATTGATGACGGCAACGTCTATTCCGCCGAGCGCCCGCCCCGCTTCCTCGAAATAGCGCGCGACCGCGCCGTCTTCGGCCAGGTCGATGCTCGTGCCCTGCCCCTCGCCGACATCCGCGATGCGGTCGAGCGCGTCCTGCAGATGGTGCGGATCGCGTCCGCAAATGTGCAGGCGCGCGCCTTCGGACGCCAGCAGCACGGCGATCGCGCGACCGATGCCGGTGGTGCCGCCGGTCACGACAACCCGCCGCCCTTTGAGTGACGTCATGGCGGTATGCGCGTCGGACGCGTCGGTCATTCTTCGTCTCCCGGGATGTCGGGCAACAAAGGATCAGGCGGGCACCGGTTCCAGCACTTTGTCGAGCAGGCGCGATATCGCCCTGATCGACGTTGGCTCGTCGAGCGTCGGGGCATGGCCGACCGCAGGCACCGTTACGACATCTGCCCGGCCGCCCAGCCGCACGCCCATCGCCGCGGCGGTCTTCTCCGACAGGATGTCGGACCGCTCGCCGCGCAGGACCAGCGCCGGTCGTCCGGCCAGCGCATCCAGCGTCCGCCACATGTCCGGCCCCGCCTCGTTCCCCGGCATCCGGAACGGCTCGGCGATGCGCATGTCATAGTCGAGCACGATGCGACCCGCCGAGTTCAACCGGTACAACCGCTTCGCCATCGCAAGCCAGCCCTCGATCGTATAGTCGGGGAACACGTCCGAATTCGCCTCCGCCAGCGCGCGCGCCGCGTGCAGCCAGGTCGGGTGCCACGTGTTCCTGCCGACATAGCCACGGATGCGCGACAGTCCGGCCGCCTCGATCTCCGGCCCGACGTCGTTCAGCAGCGCGCCGGCGATGCGATTGCGCTCGACCGACGCCAGCAGCATCGTCACGATCCCGCCGAGCGACGTGCCGAACGCAACGAAGCGTTCGATCCCCTGATCCTCCAGCAACGCCTCGACGTCCTGGAGGTAGGTGAGCGGGACATAGCTCATCGGATCCTTGGCCGACTGGCTCTCGCCCCGGCCGCGAAAATCGAGGGCAAGCACGCGCCAGTCGGGCGCCAGCCGCTCGGCCAGCGAGGCATAGTCGCGGGCGTTGCGGGTCAGCCCGGGCAGGCACAGGATCAGCGGGCGCCCGTCGCCACCGCCGGTGTAGTCGCGGTAGTGCAGCCGAAGGCCGTCGCGCGATTCCCAATAGGCGTCGGCATAGGGGCGGTTGCGCTGGTCGGCCATGGCCACCCATATCGCGGCATGGCCAGCAGACTGCAACCGTCACGCGCGATCCTCGATCTGGGCGACGAATTCTACGATCCCGTCGCCGCGGCGGACTTCCCGCAGACGATCCTCCGGTTCCGGAACGACCGCGCCGCAGCGGAAGTCGGGCTGGAGGGCTTGAGCGATGCGGCGTGGGTCCGCCATTTCGGCCGGTTCGCGCCTCTGCCCGGCAGCCTCGATCAGCCGCTGGCGCTGCGCTATCACGGGCACCAGTTCCGCACCTACAACCCCAACATCGGCGATGGCCGCGGCTTCCTGTTCGCGCAGGTACGGGACATGAACGGACGGCTGATGGACCTTGGCACCAAGGGAACGGGCCAGACGCCGTGGAGCCGGTTCGGTGACGGGCGCCTGACGCTCAAAGGTGGCGTGCGCGAAGTGCTTGCAACCGAGATGTTGCAAGCACTTGGCGTCGATACCTCGCGCAGTTTCTCGCTGATCGAGACGGGCGAGGCACTGGAGCGCGGTGACGAACCCTCGCCCACCCGCTCCGCCGTTCTCGTCCGTCTGAGCCACGGTCATATCCGCATCGGCACCTTCCAACGGCTCGCGTATCTGCGCGATGCGGATACTATGGCGCGGTTGGTCGATTATGTGCTGGGCAAGCTTTACGGCGAACCCGGCGGCGATCCCGTTCGCCTGCTCCAGCATGTCGTCGCGCGCGCGGCCCGGCTGGCGGCGAGCTACATGGCGGCGGGGTTCGTCCACGGCGTGCTCAATTCCGACAACATCAACGTGACCGGCGAAAGCTTCGATTACGGCCCCTGGCGCTTCACCCCGACCTGGGACCCGGGCCATGTCGCGGCCTATTTCGACCATGCGGGGCTCTACGCCTTCGGTCGCCAGCCCGAGGCGATCCATTGGGACGTCATGCAACTGGCCGTCAGCCTGCGCGTCCTGACCGACGCCGAACCATTGATCGCGGCGCTGGAGGCGTTTCCCGACCTCTATCAGAGCGAAGTCACCGCAGCGCTCCTGTGGCGGCTTGGTATCATGCCGCGGGGAACGACCGAGGACCGCGCGCTGGTCCAGGCGATCGAACCCGTGCTGCGTGCCACCGAAACGCCGATCGACCGCTTCTTCTTCGATGCCTTTGGTGGTCGCCTGCCCGATCGCTATGACGAGCCCTTCGCCGGCGTGCGCGCCGCGCTCACCCCCTACCGCCCGCGCAAGTGTCGCAGCGACACCTACTGGTCGGGCGAGCCCTGCTCGATGCTGATTGACGAGGTCGAGACGCTCTGGTCGGCGATCGACGAGCGGGACGACTGGGCACCGTTCGACGCCAAGCTGGCGGCGATCCGCGCGATGGGCGAAGCGCTCGCCTGACGTTCCCCTTGGCAATCCGCGACTTTCCCGGCAGACACCCGCCATGGCGGGCCAAGAAATCATTTCTACCGAACCGGCAACCGGCGCGATCCTGTGGCGACGGATGCCCGACGACGTCGACACCGAGGTCGCCCGCGCACGTGAAAGCTGGCCCGCCTGGGCCTCGCAACCGCTCGCCTACCGCATCGAGACGCTGCGCCGCTTCGCCAACGTCGTGCGCCAGCGAACCGATGCCTTTACCGACCTGATCGCGCGTGAAACCGGCAAGCCGCTGTGGGATGCGCGGACCGAAGTCGAGGCGGTGATCGCCAAGGTCGACATTTCGGTCACCGCATATTCCGAGCGCACCGGCCAGCGCCGCAGCGAAACGCCGATGAATGCGCGGATGGCGCTGCGGCACAAGCCGCACGGCGTGCTCGCGGTACTGGGCCCCTATAACTTCCCCGCGCACCTGCCCAACGGCCACATCGTGCCTGCGCTGCTGGCGGGCAATGCGGTGGTGTTCAAGCCGTCGGAAAAGACGCCGGCCTCGGGCGAATTCCTGGTCCAGTGCCTCCATGCCGCCGGCGTGCCGGAGGGCTGCATCCGGCTGGTGGTCGGCGGCGCGGACGAGGGCAAGGCGCTGGCCGCGCATGACGGCATCGACGGACTGCTGTTCACCGGCTCCGCGCGCACCGGCCTGGCGCTCAACCGCCTCTATGCCGACCGCCCGGAGAAAATCCTGGCGCTCGAGATGGGCGGCAACAATCCGATCGTCGTCTGGGACCAGCCCGACCTCTATTCCGCGGCCGTGCTGGTCGTGCAGTCCGCGTTCACCACGTCGGGCCAGCGCTGCACCGCAGGTCGCCGGCTGATCGTCGACGAGCGGCTGGCCGATCCGCTGATCGCCGAGATCGATACGCTGTGCCGCCGGATGATCGTCGGCGAACCGCACGCCGATCCGCAACCGTTCATGGGCCCGGTGATCGACAACGACACCGCCGACATGCTGACCGAAAGCTTCCTGGCGCTGATGACGATGGGCGGCCGCCCGCTGAAGCACCTCGAACGCCCGATCGCCGACCGCCCGTTCCTGACGCCGTCGCTGATCGACATGACCGGCGCGCGCGATCGACCCGATGTCGAACTGTTCGGCCCGATCCTGCAGATCCATCGTGCCAAGACCTACGAGGAGGCACTAAACGAGGCCAATGCGACGCGCTATGGTCTGTCCGCCTCGCTCATCAGCCAGGACCCCAAGCTGTACGATGCGTTCTGGGCGAACATCCGGGCGGGCATCATCAACTGGAACCGCCCGACCAATGGCGCGGCGTCGAGTGCGCCGTTCGGCGGGATCGGCTGGTCGGGCAACCATCGCCCGGCGGCCTATTACGCCGCCGACTATTGCGCCTATCCTGTCGCCAGCAACGAGGCCGAGCAGGCCCGCGCGTCGATCGGGATCGGCCTCAGGGATATCGACGGAAACCGGTGATTTCGCCCCGGCGGACAAACTTTCCTACCGCCGACCCAAGCATCGCTGGTTTGCGAGCCGGCGCGACCGGCCCCATCTCGCCGACATCATGGCGACCCTTCTCGATCCCATCGCCCGCGGGCGTGTCATCCTTGTCGGCGCAGGCCCCGGCGACCCCGGTCTGCTGACCGTCCGAGCGGTCGAGGCGCTGAAATCCGCCGATGTGGTCGTCCACGACGGCTTGATCGATCCGCGCGTGCTCGATATCGCGCCGCCGACCGCGCACCGCATCTCGGTGGCCAAGCAACGCAACCGGCACACGCTGCCGCAGGAGGGCATCAACGCCCTAATTCTCGCGCACGTCCGGCTGGGACAGGTCGTCGTGCGGTTGAAGGGCGGCGATCCCTTCATCTTCGGTCGCGGCGGTGAGGAAGTCGAGGCGGTGCGTGACGCCGGCCTGCCGGTCGAGGTCATCCCGGGCGTGTCGGCGGCACTCGGCTGCGCAGCCGAGGCGATGCTGCCGCTGACGCACCGCGACTGGTCGTCGGCGGTCAGCTTCGTCGCCGGCCAGTGCAAGGGTTTGAACGAGCAGGACTGGTCGGGCCTGGCCGGCAAGGGCCGGACACTCGTCATCTACATGGGCGTCGCGACCTGCACCGCGATCGCCGACAAGCTGATGGCGGACGGCGTCGCCCCCGACATGCCCGTCGCGGTGCTGGAGAAGGGCACGCTGACCAGCCACCGTGCCCTGCGCACGCTGCTGGCCGATCTTGGCGACATGGTCGTGCGTGAGAGCGTCGGCAGCCCGGCGATCATCGTCGTCGGCGAGGTCGTGCTGCTGGCGGACGCCGATGACCGGCTCGGCAAACTTGCCGCCCAGGCCGAGGTTCTGGCGTGAAGCTGTTGACCGGAAACGATCTTGCCAGCGGCGACGTCGTCTGGTGGACCGGCCGCGATTGGTCGCGCCACGTCGAGGATGCCGCGGATGTGGCGGACGGCGGCGAGAGCATCGGCCGGGCCGAGGAGGGCGCGCGCCGCGTCACCGGCCCGTACGTGATCGATGCCGCTGCGACGCCTCAGGGTCCCCGCCCCGCTCACATCAAGGACCGCATCCGCGCGCTCGGCCCGACCGTCCGCCCCGACCTGACGCTCAAGCCCGCCGACCCGTCGGTCGGGGATTGGATCATCTGATGTACCGTTACGACCAATATGACCAACGCCTCGTCGACACGCGCGTCGAGGAATTCCGCGATCAGGTGCAACGACGCCTGTCGGGCGCCCTGAGCGAGGACCAGTTCAAGCCGTTGCGGCTGATGAACGGCCTGTACCTGCAACTCCACGCGTACATGCTGCGGGTCGCGGTGCCCTATGGCACGCTCGACAGCCGTCAGATGCGGATGCTCGGCCATATCGCGCGCAGGTACGACCGCGGCTACGGCCACTTCACCACCCGCCAGAACATCCAGTTCAACTGGATCAAGCTGGAAGACGCACCCGAAATTCTCGCCGAATTGGCGACGGCGCAGATGCACGCCATCCAGACAAGCGGCAACTGCATCCGCAACATCTCGTCGGACCAGTTCGCCGGCGCCGCTGCCGACGAAGTCACCGATCCGCGCCCGTGGGCCGAGCTGCTCCGTCAGTGGAGCACCTTCCACCCCGAGTTCAGCTATCTGCCGCGCAAGTTCAAGATCGCGGTCATCGCCAGCGACACCGACCGTGCGGCAATGCGGCTGCACGACATCGGCATCCAGCTGGTCGAACGTGACGGGCAGATCGGCGCGCGTGTCTTCGCCGGTGGCGGCATGGGTCGCACGCCAATGATCGCGGCCGAAATCAACGATTTCGTGCCGGCATCGGAGATCCTGTCGTATCTGGAGGCGTGCCTGCGGGTCTACAACCGACACGGCCGACGCGATAACATCTACAAGGCGCGGATCAAGATCCTGATCCACGATCTGGGCGCTGCGGAATACGCTCGCCAGGTCGCCGAGGAACATGCCGGCCTGAAGGTGCTCGACCTCGATCCGCCAGCCGCGGAACTGGAGCGGATCACGGCGATGTTCGGTGCGCCGGCGTTCCAGAAGGACGCACCAACCGACCTTGACCGCAGCGATCCGGACTTCGCCGTCTGGGTCGATCAGAACGTCTCGCCACACAAGCAGCCGGGCTACGGCATCGTCACGATCAGCCTGAAGCCGATCGGCGGCATACCCGGCGATGCATCGGCCGACCAGATTGACGTCATGGCGGACCTGGCCGAACGCTACAGCTTCGACGAGTTGCGTGTGACGCACGCCCAGAACATCGTCCTGCCGCATGTCGCGACACGCGATCTGCACGCGATCTGGACCGTGCTGCGGGAGGCCGGGCTGGCCGAGGCGAACCTGGACCTCATCAGCGACATCATCGCCTGCCCCGGCCTCGATTACTGCGCGCTCGCCAACGCGCGCTCGATCCCGCTCGCGCAGAAGATCGCGACCCGCTTCGGCAAGGCCGGGCGCCAGGAGGAACTTGGCGAGCTGAAGCTGAAGATCTCGGGGTGCATCAACGCCTGCGGCCACCATCACGCCGGGCACATCGGCATTCTGGGCGTCGATAAGAAAGGCACCGAAAACTACCAGCTGCTGCTCGGCGGATCGGGCGCGGAGGATGTGAGCCTCGCCAAGATCACCGGGCCCGGCTTTGACGAGGACGGCGTGGTCGATGCGATCGAGAAGGTCACCGACCTGTATCTCGCCCGCCGCGACACCGGGGAACGCTTCCTCGACACCTATCGCCGGCTCGGCATGGAGCCGTTCAAGGAGGCGATCTATGGCTGAGCTGCTGCGCTACCGCGACGATGCCGCGCATGAGGAGCCGGCAGTCACGCTCGACGCCTTCGTCGGCCAGTACGACGCGCAGGCCGTGCGCGTCGAATCGGGTGACGACATCCGCGTACTGTTGCCGCATCTCGCGCAGATCCGGCTGATCGAGGTCGCCTTTCCCGGCTATCGCGACGGCCGCGGCTACTCGACCGCGCGGACGCTCCGGGAAGCCGGGTACACCGGCGAATTGCGCGCGCAGGGGGACGTTCTCGTCGATCAGATCCCGCTGATGCGCCGCTGCGGGTTCGACAGTTTTGCCCCCGAAGCCCCGGTTGATCCCGCTGCGCTGGAACGCGCACTCGGACGCTACGACGCCGTCTATCAGCGTGCGGCCGACGACCGTGTACCGGTATGGAGACTACGCCATGGCTAGTGCCGCCCGCGGCATCGACATGATCGACATCGCCCCTGCCTTTACCGCTGCCGAAGCCGCCGCATACGATACCCGTTTCGCGGGTGTCGCGACGCAGGACCTGCTGGGCGAACTGATTGCCGGCGAATTGAAGGGTCGCATCGCTGCGGTGTCGTCGTTCGGCACCGAGTCTGCGGTGCTGCTGCACATGATCGCGCAGGTCGATCGCGACGTTCCGGTGATTTTCACCAACACGCAGAAGATGTTCGGCGCGACACTTCAGTATCGCGACGAGCTTGCCGAGCGGCTGGGCTTCACCGACCTGCGCGTCTACCGCCCCGATCCGCACCGGCTCGCGGCAAGGGATGGCAACGGCCTGCGCTGGTCCTACGACCCCGATGGCTGCTGCGAGATCCGCAAGGTCGAGCCGCTGCGCCGCGCGCTTGCCCCGTTCGACGCATGGATTTCGGGGCGCAAGGGTTTCCAGTCGGGCACCCGCCGCGCGCTGCCGCGGTTCGAGGAAGACGAGGGCCGCCTGAAGCTCAACCCGCTCGCGGACTGGGACAAGGCCAGGCTCGACGCCTATTTCGTCGCGCATGACCTGCCCCGCCACCCGCTGGAGGCGGAGGGCTACGCCTCGATCGGCTGCTCGCCCTGCACCAGCAAGGTGAAGCCCGGCGAGGACCCGCGAGCCGGGCGCTGGCGCGGGTGGGACAAGACCGAATGCGGCATCCACTCAGCCGTTGGCGACAACGACGCCGACCAGCCGAGCTTCTGATGCCGGCCGCCGATTGCACGGGGCGCCCACGTCCGATATAGGCGCGACCAATCCCGCCCCGGTCGCATCCGCCGCCGGGGCGCGCGCATTTGAAGGACTGTCGATGGCCCGTCGCCGCCAGATCTACGAAGGCAAGGCAAAGATCCTCTACGAGGGTCCCGAACCCGGCACGCTGATCCAGTATTTCAAGGATGATGCGACGGCCTTCAACGCCCAGAAGAAGGGCACGATCAGCGGCAAGGGCGTCCTGAACAACCGCATCTCGGAGCATGTCTTCACGCTGCTCGGCGCGATCGGCATCCCGACGCACTTCATACGTCGTCTCAACATGCGCGAACAACTCATTCGCCAGGTCGAGATCGTGCCGATCGAGGTCGTCGTTCGCAATGTCGCCGCCGGCTCGCTCAGCAAGCGCCTGGGGATCGAGGAAGGCACGCCGCTGCCGCGCACGATCGTCGAATATTACTACAAGGACGACGCGCTCGGCGATCCGATGATCTCCGAGGAACACGTGCTGTGCTTCGGCTGGGCCAGCCAGGACGAACTGCACGACATGGCCGACATGGCCATCCGCGTGAACGACTTCCTGACCGGCTTGTTCGCCGGGATCGGCATCCGCCTGGTTGACTTCAAACTGGAATTCGGCCGGATCTGGGACAACGACTTCGGCCGGATCATCCTGGCCGACGAGATCAGCCCGGACGGCTGCCGCCTGTGGGACATGGCGTCGGGCGAAAAGCTCGACAAGGACCGCTTCCGCCGCGACCTGGGTGGCGAGGTCGAGGCTTATCAGGAAGTCGCCCGTCGCCTGGGACTGTTGCCCGAGGGCGAAGGCGATTCGGCTGTTCTGGATCTGGAAAGCCACCGTAAGCGGCGAGGGAAGTAACGGGCAGCGCGCGGTTTGCGGTAGCAGGCCGGCGACTCGCCACGACGGGCGGCGGGACAACCGCTCCCGTCTGACGGGGTGGCGACCAGACGCTAACCCTTCACTTTGAAGCCGCAGATGATCCCGAAGACGAACGTCGCGAACAGCGCCAGTTCGACGTGACTGCCCGACCAGTGGAAATAGTCCCGCCCGAATCCCACGAGCGCCACGAACATCACCATTGCCAGATAGGCCATCCCTGCCACTCCACCCGGCGACGCGACCTGCGCCGCCCGCGCCAGAGTGTTCCCAAAACGTAAACGCGGGATGAAGCCTTGCCCGCTGTCCGTCGCAGGGGCATAGGCGCGGCCATCCAATCCTTACCGGTCGGGGACCCTTCTCAGATGAAACTTCGCATCGTCGTGACGCTCAAGCCCGGCGTGCTCGATCCGCAGGGCAAGGCGATCGAACACGCGCTCGGCAGCCTCGGATTCGGTGGCGTGGGCGAGGTTCGCGCCGGCAAGATCTTCGAACTGGACGTCGCCGACGACACCGGCGATGCCGCGATCGACGAGATGTGCCGCAAGCTACTGGCGAACACGGTCATCGAAAACTACCGCATCGAGCGCGCACAATGAGCGCCGCGGTCGTCGTCTTCCCGGGCTCCAACTGCGACCGCGATCTGGCGACCGCCATCCGGGACGTCACCGGCCGCGCGCCGCACATGGTGTGGCACGGCGACAGCGAATTGCCGGGCGACCTTGACCTGATCGCGATTCCCGGCGGCTTCTCCTACGGCGACTACCTGCGCTGCGGCGCGATCGCCGCGCGGTCGCCGGTGATGGGCGCGGTCATCCGGGCCGCGGAGCGCGGCGTGCCGGTGCTGGGCATCTGCAACGGCTTCCAGGTCCTGACCGAAAGCGGCCTGCTGCCCGGCGCGCTGATGCGCAACGCCGGCCTGGACTTCGTCTGCCGCGATGTCGCGCTGACGGTCGAGAACAGCCAGAGCCGCTTCACCAGCCAGTACAAAAGCGGCGAGACGCTGTCGGTGCCCGTGGCGCATCACGACGGCAATTACTTCGCCGATACCGAGACGCTCGACCGGCTCGAAGGCGAAGGCCGCGTCGCGTTCCGGTACGGCGAGAGCGTCAACGGTTCGGCGCGCAACATCGCCGGCATCCTGAACGCGGCGGGCAACGTGCTGGGCATGATGCCGCATCCAGAACGCAGGATCGAAGCCGCGCATGGCGGCACCGACGGACGCCGGATGTTCGAAGGGCTGCTGGCGGCGGTGGCTTAAACCCGCGCCTTGAACGGCGTGAAGTCGGTCGTGTCGTCGTACACGTCGATCCCTTCGCGCCGTTTCAGCGTGTTGACGACCAGATAGGTGACCGGCGTCAGCGCCGCTTCCCACGCGGTCTTCAGCAGGAACTGGCTGATCACGACCTGGATGATCGCATCGCTCGTCCACCCCGCCGTCCCGGCAAAGGCGAGCGGATAGAAGATCAGGCTGTCGAGGCCCTGTCCGACGACGGTCGACCCGATCGTGCGCATCCACAGATAACGCCCCTTCGTCAGCACCTTCATCTGCGCGAGCACGACGCTGTTGGCGAATTCCCCCGCCCAGAATGCGATCATCGACGCACCGACGATCCGCCAGGTGTTGCCGAATACGCTTTCATACGCTGCCTGCCCCGTCCAGCCGCGCGCCGGGGGCAGCGATACGACGACCCACGCCATGAACGCCATGAAGACGAGCGCGCCGAAACCCATCCAGATCACGCGGCGCGCGCGGGCATAGCCGTAGACTTCGGTCAGGACATCGCCGACGATATAGCTGACGGGGAAGAAGAACACGCCCGCGCCGAACGACCACATCCCGATGACCGGCAGGTCGACTTCGGATCGCTTGGCCGCCCCGATCAGGTTGGACAGCAGCAGGACGACGACGAACGCGACCATGACGATGTCGAAATACCGAAAGTCGCCGCGCCCAACCTCACCCGAGTTGCGCCGCTGCACCTCATCTGCCCCCTGGTTCATGCGCGACCTTATGATCGCCGTTTCGCTACCGATCAATCCGCGCTAACGCATCTTCAGCGCGCGCCCGTAGCTCAGCTGGATAGAGCAAGGAGCTTCTACCTCCTCGGTCGGGGGTTCGAATCCCTCCGGGCGCGCCAATCGCTTGTCCGTTCATGCACATGCGAAGCGGAAGGCGATGACGCCGCCGAGCGATCCGACCGCGATGATGGCAGAACACGTCGTCAGTGGTGACCACGGGGACACGCCGATCAGGGCCGTGCCGAGGCCGGCAGCCGCCATCTGGAGGAAACCCAGCAGCGCGGAGGCCGATCCGGCGGTCGCACCGAACGGTTCCAGCGTGATCGCGGTGCCGATGGGGTTGATCGTCCCCATGCCGAGCAGGAACAGCGTGATGGCGGCGACGAACGGGACAGGCGTCGTCGCGTCCAGGCCCGAGAGCAGCGCAATTCCGGCGGCGAGCGCGATCACGAGACCCGTCATCCCGACCCGCGCCGTCCCGAACCGTGCGGCCAGACGCGGCCCGGCAAGTCCGCTGGCGAAGACGACCAGGACCGTCGCGGCGAAGAACAGGCTGAGCCCCGCCGGCGAAAACGCCATGCGCTCGAGCAGGATCGCCGGTGCGGCACCGAAGAAGGTGTAGAGGCAACCGATCATCAGGCTGACGGTGACCGCAGGCGCCAGGAAACGCCGATCGCGGAGCAATCTGGCGTAAGTCCGCGCGCTGTCACCGAGCCTCAGGCGCGTCCGCCGGTCGGGCGTGAGCGTCTCCCCGGCGGACATCAGATAGGTGACCGCGAGCAAGACAGCGACGGCGAGCATGAGGACGAAGGTCGCGCGCCACCCGAACAGCGATGTCGCCGCGGTCCCGAGCGCGGGCGAAAAGCCCGGTGCCGCCGCCATCGCGATCATGATGAGCGCCAGCACGCGGGTCAGCGCAGGCCCGGTGAACAGGTCGCGGGCGATGGCGCGCGTCAGCACGGCGGTCACGCACGCGCCGAGCGCCTGGATTACGCGCGCGACCACCAGGATCGCAAAACTGTCGGCCGTCGCACCGACCGCGCTGCCGATCGCGAACAGCGCCAGCCCAACCAGCACCGGCCGCGCCCGGCCGATCGCGTCGGTGACCGGCCCTACCACCAGTTGCCCGACCGCAAAGGTCGCGAAGAACGCACTGAGCGTCCAGGCAAGCGCGGGCTGGCCGACGCCCATGTCGCGCGCCATCGCCGGAAAGGCAGGCAACAGGATGTTGGTCGCCAGCGCCCCCAGCGCGGCCAGCCCGGACAGCAGCGCCAGACGCCCGGCACCGATCGCGGCATCCGTATGGGCCGGCGGGGAGGCTTTCGCGGTCACGCCGGCGACATGACCTCGACGACCACCTTCCCCTTCGCCCGGCCGCGATCAAGATCGTCGAGCGCGTCGTTGACCGCGTCGAAGCCGAAGCTGCGTTCGATGACCGGGCGGATCGCGCCGCCCTCGACCAGCCGGGCGATCCGGGCCAGCTGTGCGCCGTCCGCCTTCATGAACAGAAAGCGATAGGCGACGCCGTGGGCCCGCGCCCTGCGGCGGATGCGCCAGCTCATCAGGCCCAGGATCGCCCGCAGGGCAAGGTTCAGCCCCTGCGCGCGGGCAAAGGCCGGATCGGGCGGGCCGGACAGCGACACGATCATTCCGCCGGGCTTCACCACGCTGACCGAGCGCGTCAGCGTTTCAGCATCCTGGCTGGCGAGCACGAAATCCTGATCCGTCAGCAGGGCTGCGAAATCCTGCGTGCGATAGTCGATGACGGTGTCGGCGCCCAAACTGCGGACCAGGTCGGCACCGCTGCCCGCCGTTGTCGCGACCGTCGCGCCGAGATGCTTGGCAAGCTGGATCGCGAGCACCCCGACACCGCCCGAGCCCGCATGGATCAGCACCTTGGTGCCCGGACCGACGCGGCCGAGATCGACCAACGCCTGCCACGCGGTCAGCGCGGTCAGCGGCAGGGCGGCGGCCTCCACCATCGACAGGTTCGCCGGCATCAGCGCGACATCGGCCGCAGGCACCGCGATCCGCTGCGCCAGCGTGCCGATGCGGCCGTCGCGCGGGCGGGCGAAGACCGCGTCGCCGACCGCGAACTCGCGCACCGCCCTGCCGACCGCGACGACCCGCCCCGCCAGGTCATGCCCCAGCACGAAGGGCGGCTTGTAGGGCAGCAACGGCTGGAATTCGCCGTCGCGAATCTTGCTGTCGAGCGGATTGAGGCCGGCGGCATGAACCTCGACCAACAGGTCCTCGTCCCCCACCACCGGCTCCGGCAGGTCCACCAGCGCCAGCGACCGGCCCTTGCCATAGCGCTCGACGACCCAGCCCCTCACTCCGCGTCGCCGGTATAGCGGGGGGCAGGCAAGCTCTGGCCGAACCCCGGAATCATCGCCACCCGCGCGGCCTGATAGGCGTCCCACAGTTCGCCATCATGAAGCGGCGGGATGGTCACCGCCTCGCGCCGGTCGAACCCGGCCAGCGCGGCATCAACCAGATCGCCGACCGCCATCATCGGCGGCAACGCTGCCGGGTCGGCCCCGGCGCGCGCCCAGATGTCGGTCGCGGTCGCCGCCGGCAGCACCGCCTGGACGTAGATGCCCTTGGGCCCGAGTTCGTGCGCCAGTCCCTGTGACAGGAACAGCACGAACGCCTTGGTCGCGCCATACACGCTCTGGCCGAATTCGGGGACCAGCCCGACCACCGAGCCGATGTTGACGATCGCACCGCGCCCCTCGGCCACGAAACGCGGGGCCACCGCGTGCGCTAGCCGCAGCACCGCGGTCGTGTTGACCGCCACCAGTTGCGCGAGATCGTTCGCCGATTGCTGCTCGAACGCGCTCGCAAACGACAGCCCGGCGTTGTTCACCAGCACACCGATCCGCGCGTCGTCGCGCAACCGCGCCTCGACCGCAGCGATGTCCGTTTCGTCAGCCAGATCGGCGCGCAGGATGTCGATCGTGACGTCTGTTTCCGCGCGCAGCGTCTGTGCCAGCGCGTCCATCTTCGCGACGTCGCGCGCGACCAGGACCAGATCATGACCCCGCCGTGCCAGCCGGTCGGCGTAGGTCCCGCCGATTCCCGAAGAGGCGCCGGTAACGAGAGCGGCAGGCAGGTCGTTCATCGCTGGGTCCTCGACGCTTTAATTATGACGGTCATCATGATCGTTACTAAATATGATGGCGATCATATATGTCAATCTGGCGATCTGGCTTTTTTGGATGCTGTGGAGTTTCGAATGAAGGTGACGCGCGAACAGATGCAGGCCAACCGCGCCCGCATCCTGACCGAAGCGGGGCGTCTGTTTCGCGAACAGGGTTTCGACACTGTCGGCGTGGCCGAGATCATGCGTGCCGCGGGGATGACGCATGGTGGATTCTACGGCCATTTCCGGTCCAAGGACGACCTTGCTGTACAGACGCTGGCGCATCTGTTCGCCGGCGACGCGCCCGACCGTCCCGGCACCGGTGGACTGGCGGCATTCGTCGATGCCTATCTGGCGCCGGGGCACCGCGACGCGCCGTCTGACGGCTGTCCGACCGCCGCGCTGTCGATCGACGCGGCACGGCACGGAAGCGAGACGAAGGCTGCCGCCTCGGCCGGTATCGCCGCGCAGATAGACCGCATCGCCGCCGGGCTTTCCCCCTGCCCCACCGACGACGACCGGGCCGATGCCGCCGGGTTGTGGGCGACGATGGTCGGCGCGATCATCCTCGCCCGCGCCAGCGACGGCGCTCTGGCCGACCGGATCCTGACCGATGCCAAGAGGTGGATCGAAACGGCACTGGCCGCGCGTGCCGGCGAACAGCTCTAGACGGTCACTACTCTTCGAAGACGCCGCCCAGCGCCAGGATCGACGCGACGTGGCGCCCCGCGACTTCCATCATGTCGGTGCCGTATCCGCCGCCCAGCGCACTCGCGAGCGGGATGGCCCGGTCGCGCGCCAGCGTCGCGATCCAGCGGTCGCGCCGCACCAGCCCTTCGCGCGTCAGCGCCAGCCTGCCCAGTCGGTCTCCGCTCCACGGATCGACACCGGCCTGGTACAAGATCAAATCCGGTAAGACATCGGCGATCAGCGGAAGCAGCGTCGTCTCAAGCGCCGCCATATAGCCGTCGTCGTCGACACCGTCCGGCAGGCCGACGTCGATCGTCGAGCGCGCCTTGCGTGCCGGAAAATTCTTCTCGGCATGGATCGAATAGGTCGCGATATCGGGGCGGCCGGCGGTCAGGCTGGCGGTGCCGTCGCCCTGATGGACGTCGCAATCGACGATCAGCACGCGACGCCCTTCTTCCGCCAGCCGGACGGCGGCGATGGCGAGGTCATTGAACACGCAATAGCCTGCACCCGTATCCGCCAGGGCATGATGGCTGCCGCCTGCGGTGTTGGCCGCAAATCCGCGGTCCTGCGCCAGCCTGGCTGCGAGATAGGTGCCGCCCGGCACGACGAATGCACGGCGCGCGACCTGCGGCGTGATCGCAAAGCCGATGCGCCGTTCCTTGACCGCCGGTACACGCGCCTCGGCGACTTCCGCGACGTAATCGGCGTCGTGCACGGCCTCCACCCAGCCCCGCGGCGCAGGGTCGGGCGTGTGCCAGTCGAGCGCGGCACCGCTCGCCAGCAACAGGTCGCGCACCGCGGCATTCTTGGTCGGCCCCACACCCCGCACGGTCGGGGCGACATAATCGGGATGATGGACGACGGCGATCACGCGACCTAGGTAGGCGCGCGCACGCCCCCTCGCCAGCCGGAGCTCCGACGATATGACCGACCTGCCCTATCGCCCCTGCGCCGGCGTGATGATCCTCAACCGTGCTGGTCGCGTGTTCGTCGGTCAGCGGCTCGATTCGACGCTGGAGGCGTGGCAGATGCCGCAGGGCGGGATCGATCCGGGCGAAGACGCACTGGCGGCAGCGATCCGCGAAGTCGGCGAGGAAACCGGCATCGCGCCCGAACATCTGACGCTGATCGCCGAGGCGTCCGAGGAATTGCGCTACGACCTGCCCGAGGACCTGGTCGGCAAGCTGTGGCAGGGCAAGTGGCGCGGCCAGCGCCAGCGGTGGTTCCTGTTCGCCTTCACCGGCACCGATGCGGACGTGGACATCCAGACCGCGCATCCCGAGTTCCGCGCGTGGAAATGGGCGGACCCGGCCGAACTGCCGGACATGATCGTGCCGTTCAAGCGCGCGCTGTACGAGGACGTGATCGCCGCGTTCGACGAACCGCTCCGCCACCACGCCCAGTCGAGGCCCTAAAATGCCGCTTTGCTGGTAAAAGGACCGGGTCATGAGCGCCGCCCTGCTTCTCCTCTCGCCGCTGCTGCTCGCCAATACCGACACGCCACCGGCGCCGATCGTGACGCCGGCGCAGGTCGATCCGGTCACGATACCCGATCCGATAAAGGCGATGCTCGACGCGGCGATGACATCGGGTAGCGAGGCGGAGGTGCAGACGATCGCCAAATACGCCGCGTCGGCGTCCCCCGAAAGTGCCGAGGCGATCCGCCGCATCGCCAATGCGTGGAAGGATGCGCGCAGCGCGGCGGCCACGCGGACGCTGCAGGATTCGGGCTTTTTCGACTTGGTGCGCGGTCGGGTCGAAGTCGGCGGCTTCTACACGACCGGGAACACGCGCAACGTCGGCCTGACGGCCGCGGCCGACGTGACGCGCGAGGGCTTCCAGTGGCGGCACAAGCTGCGCGTGCTTGCGGAGTATCAGGAGAGCCTGGGGATCACCACGCGCGAACACTATCTCGCGGCCTACGAACCCAACTACAAGATCGACGACCGGCTCTATGCGTATGGCGCCGCGCAATATGAGGCGGATCGCTTTCTCGGTTACTTCTCGCGCTATTCGGCATCGGCCGGGGCGGGCTACACCGCGATCCGGTCGCCGCGGATGACGCTCGACGTCGAACTTGGCCCGTCGTTCCGGCGCACCGCGTTCACCGACTTCAAGACCGAGAACGAACTGGGCGCGCGCGGCACTCTCGATTTCGACTGGCGGCTGGCGAACGGCCTGACGCTCAGCCAGGATGCGTCGGCCTATCTCCAGAACCTCAATTCGACGCTGACAACGCGCACGGCGCTCGGCGCAAAGCTGTTCGGGCCGCTGTCGGCGTCGATGTCCTACGCCGTCAGCTACGAAAGCCGGCCGCCGGTCGGACGCGTCGGCACCGACACCACCAGCCGCGCGTCACTCGTCTACGCCTTCTGACGTCGATCCGCGTTTGGTAACAATTGTTACCGGGGGTTGCCCCCACCGCCCCGATCTGGGCTAGACTGCGGCGATGCCACTGACCGCCACCGAAGCCGCCGCCGTCGGGCGTGCCGGCGCCTCGCCGATGCTGGAGCGGACGCTTGCCTGGAGCGCGGTGAACAGCGGGACCGGCAACCTGACCGGGCTGGCGGAGGTCGCGGACAAGCTGGTCGAGGCGTTCTCCTCTCTCCCCGGCGCGATCAGCCTCGTCGATCCGGCACCGGCCGAGCGTGTCACCACAGACGGCCGGGTCGAGCCGATCGCCAACGGCCGCCACCTGGTCCTGCGCGTCCGCCCCGACGCCCCGCGGCGGATGCTGTTCACCGGCCACATGGACACCGTGTACGCCGCCGACCACCCCTTCCAGACGATCCGCGAACTGCCCGACGGACGCATCAACGGGCCCGGAGTCGCCGATATGAAGGGCGGAATCGCCGTCCTGCTCGCAGCGCTTGAGGCAGTCGAGGCAAGCCCCGTCTCGACCCATCTCGGCTACGACGTGCTCATCACCTCGGACGAGGAAACCGGCAGCTTCTCGTCCGCCGCGCTGATCGCCGATCTCGCGCGTGGAAAGGTTGCGGCGCTCACCTACGAACCCGCGCTTGCCGATGGCGGCCTGGCCGGCGCGCGGGCGGGCACGGGCAATTTCTCGCTGGTCGTCCGCGGCCGCAGCGCGCACGCCGGGCGCAATCCGGACGACGGCCGCAACGCGGTCGTCGCGGCGGCGGCGCTGGCGGTCCGGCTAAAGGCGCTCCACGGTGCCGGCCTGTCGGTCAACCCGGCGCGGATCGATGGCGGCGGGCCGAACAACGTCGTTCCCGATCTGGCGATCCTGCGCGTCAACTTCCGCCCGGCCCTGCCCGACGACGTCATCCGCGCGCGTGCCGCACTCGACGCGGCGGTCGGCGCGATCGCCGCCGAGCATGACGTGGCGATCGACGTCCACGGCAGCTTCAACCGCCCGCCAAAGCCGATCGACCCCGGCGCCGGAAAACTGTTCGATCTGGTCCGCGCGACCGGCGCCGATCTCGGCGTGCCCGTGACCTGGGCCGCCACCGGCGGGGTCTGCGACGGCAATAACATCGCCGCGTGCGGCGTACCGGTCGTCGACACGATGGGACCGCGCGGCGGCGCGATCCATTCGTCGGACGAGTTCCTGATCCCCGACAGCCTTGCCGAACGCGCCGGACTGTCGGCGGTCACCATTCTCCGCATCCTCGAAGGGGGCCTCGCTTGAGCTTCGTCATCCGCGCCGCGCGCGATTCCGACCTGCAACCGCTGTACGAAATGGCCAAGCTGACCGGCGGCGGCTTCACCAACCTGCCCCCGGAAAAGCCGGCGCTGCGCGCCAAGCTGGAACGCAGCCACGCCGCCTTCGACCGCGATGCCGATACGATCGAGGACGAACTGTTCGTCCTGGTTCTCGAGAACCTGGAAACGGGCGAGGTCCGCGGCACGTGCCAGATCTTTCCGCACGTCGGCCAGCGCTGGCCGTTCTACAGCTACCGCATCGGCACCATTACCAAGCGCAGCGAGGAACTGGGCCGCACCTTCAGCGCCGAGATCCTGAACCTGGTCAACGACCTGGGCGGCGCGAGCGAAGTCGGCGGATTGTTCCTGCACCCGGGCGAGCGGGCCGGCGGCCTGGGCCTGCTGCTTGCCCGTGCGCGCTATCTGTTCATCCGCAACCACCGCAGCCGCTTCGGCGAGCGGGTGCTGGCGGAGTTGCGCGGGATCATCGACGAAGCCGGCGGGTCACCCTTCTGGGACGGCGTCGCCGGACGGTTCTTCGGCATGAATTTTCAGGAGGCCGACCAGTTTAATGCGGTCCATGGCAACCAGTTCATCGCCGATCTGATGCCCAAGCACCCGGTTTACGTCGCGATGCTGTCCGAAAGCGCGCGCAGCGTCATCGGCCTGCCGCACCCGTCGGGCCGCGCCGCGATGCGAATGCTGGAGAACGAAGGCTTCGCGTACGAGAAGTACGTCGATATCTTCGACGGCGGGCCGACGATGACCGCCCGGATCGACCAGGTGAAGACGGTGCGCGAGGCGCGCGATTTCGAGCTGAGCGGGATCGCCGACGGCGGCGTGCCCGCGCTGATCGCGACCGGGCGTCTCCGCGACTTCCGCGTGACGCTGGGCGAAGTCGGCGACGGCACGATCGACCCGGTGAGCGCCGCCGCGCTGAGCGTGTCAGTTGGCGATGTTCTGACGGAGGTCGAACGCTGATGGCCCTGGTTGAAATCAACTTCGACGGCATCGTCGGGCCGAGCCACAATTATGCGGGCCTCAGTCACGGCAACCTCGCCGCGACCAAAAACGCCGGCGCGACCTCGCATCCGCGGGCGGCGGCGTTGCAGGGCATCGAAAAGATGCGCGCCAACCTGGCGCTCGGACTGACGCAAGGCATCCTGCTGCCCCATCCGCGGCCGGATCATCGCTGGTTGGAAAGTCTCGCCGCCGATTACGCCCGCGCGCCCACGCACCTCCAGTCGCAGGCGTTGTCGGCGTCGGCGATGTGGGCGGCCAATGCCGCGACCGTCTCGCCCGCGCCCGATACCGCCGATGGCCGCTGCCACCTGAGCGTCGCCAACCTCGCCACAATGGCGCACCGCAGCCACGAATGGCCTGCGACGCTGAAGCAACTGCGCAGGGCGTTCGCCGACCCGGCGTTCGCGGTCCACGCGCCGGTGCCAGCACCTTTCGGCGACGAAGGCGCGGCCAATCACATGCGGCTGTGTGCGGACCATGGCAGCCCTGGGGTCGAGGTGTTCGTCTACGGCATCGCCGGCGGCCCCTTCCCCGCGCGCCAGCACCGCGATGCGAGCGAAGCCATCGCCCGCCGTCATGGCGTCACCGACGCGATCTTCACCCGCCAATCCGACGCCGCCATCGCGGCCGGCGCCTTTCACAACGACGTCGTCGCGGTCGCCAACGAACGCGTGCTCTTCGCACACGAACAGGCGTTCGCAGATCGCGATGGGCTGTACGCCGACCTGCGCGCCCGACTGCCCGAAGTCGAGATCGTCGAGGTTCCGGCGTCCGCGGTCAGCCTGGCGGATGCGATTTCCTCCTATCTGTTCAACGCGCAGCTGGTGACTCTGCCCGACGGCACCACCGCGCTGATCGTACCAGGCGAAGCGCGCGATACGCCATCGGTCTGGGCCTGGCTCCAGGCGCACCTTGCCGGCAACGGTCCGATCCGCCGGGTCGAGGTAGTCGATGTCCGCGAATCGATGGCGAACGGCGGCGGTCCTGCGTGCCTGCGCCTGCGCGTCGTTGCCGATCCCGCCACCATCGATCCGCGGTTCCTGGTCGACGCGGCCAAGCTCGACCGCATCGCCGGGGTCGTCCGCACGACCTGGCCGGACGCGATTCCGCACGACGCGATCGGCGACCCGATACTCGTCCGCCAGATCGAGGACGCCCGCCGTGCGCTGTTCGAGACGCTGGATACTGTCGGGTTACTTGACAGTTAACCACGTGGCTTCATGCCGGATTAACGGATTTCCGCCGCTGGCCCGGGCCTTGCTTATCAGTCGGCCATGTGGTCCCGCGTCCTCCGCCTGTTCACCATCAAGACCAAGTTCGAGGCGTTCCTCGTCATCTACAGCCTGGGCGTCGGCGCGGTCGAGCGGGGCGTGCGCTATCTCGATGCCTATCCCGGCGTCGGCGGCTGGATGTTGTTCGCGGTTTGCCCGATCGCGGTGTTCATGGCCGGCGGTCGCATTCTCGACTCGCTCGAACACGACTGAGGTTCCGTCCCGGGCCGTTTCGGGCTATGCTGCGGCCATGGCAAACGACGGTCCCCTGCACCGCTGGTTCCGCGCGCATCCCGAAAGCGTCGGCGAGACCTATCTCGAGCATTTCGGCGTCGCCTCGCGCTTCGGCACGAAGCTGATCGCCGGCGGGCTCGCCTGCATGGTCCACGCGGTCCTGCCCAATTTCTTCGAGCGCACCGGCAGCAATACGGTGAAGGCGCTGTATTCGAAGATGGTATCTCGCCAGCCAGGAGCGCGCCGGCCGGCGTACGAAGAGCCGCAGTGGCGGCCGGAATACGAAATCTGATGTAACGCACAGGCGGGGGACCGGACACGGATCGCGTTCCCCCTTTCCTCCCGCGCTTTAGCTTGCCAAAGGGTGGCCATGCCGATGCCGCCGCTTCCCGATCTCGACGCGCTGTCGATGGACGAGGTCGCCGCACATATCGCTGCGCAGTCCACCGCCCCCGTCGAGAATTGGCACCCGAGCCATTGCGGCGACAGCGAGATGCGGATCGCCAGCGACGGACAGTGGTATCACCAGGGCTCGCCGATCGGACGCCGCGACATGGTCCGCAAGTTCGCGACGATCCTGCGGCGTGAGGGCGACGGCGGTTATGTGCTGGTCAACCCGGGCGAGAAGCTCGACATCGCGGTCGATGACGCCCCCTTTGTTGCGGTGACGATGAAGGCGGAGGGTGGCCGCATCGCGTTCCAGACCAATGTCGGCGACTTGGTCATCGCCGGTCCCGATAACCCGCTGCGGTTCGAGACGAAGCCGGATGGCCCGCACCCCTATATCCGCGTCCGCGGCGGGCTCGACGCGCTGATCGCCCGGTCGCTCTACTACGACCTCGCCAATCTTGCGCTCGACGGCGGCGAAACTCCGCCGGGCGTGTGGAGCGGCGGCGCCTTCTTCCCGCTGGAACCGGCATGACGCTCGCCGATCGTCTGGCGGCCGCGCTTGCCGCGGGCCGTCGCGCCGCGCCGGACCTGCTGACCGGCGACCTGAGCGCGCTAGAGCTGGAGGGTGCGCCCCCCGCGACCGAGGCCGCCGTATTGGTCGCGATCACCGACCGCGCAGAGCCGGGCGTCATCCTGACCCGCCGGACCGAAACGCTACGCGCTCACGCCGGCCAGGTCGCCTTTCCCGGCGGCCGGATCGATCCCGAAGACGCCGACGCGGTCGCCGCCGCCTTGCGGGAGGCGCGCGAGGAGATCGGCCTGCCGTCCGACGCCGTCACGATCGTCGGCGCGGTTTCACCTTATCGCACCGGCACCGGCTACCGGGTCACGCCGGTCATCGGCGTCGTGCCCCCCGACCTGCCGCTGACGCCGGCGGAAGCCGAAGTCGCCGCCGTGTTCGAAGCGCCGCTCGCCTATGTGCTCGATCCCGCCAACCACGCCCGGGAAACCGCGGTGTGGAAAGGGAGCGAACGCCACTACACCCGCATCGACTGGCAGGGCGAGACCATCTGGGGTGCGACCGCCGCAATGATCGTCAATCTGTCGCGGCAGCTCGCATGGTAGCGCTGCCGCAGACCGACTGGCGGACGCGCGCCGGGCTCGACGAGCTGATCGAGGCGCTGGGCGGCGGTACGCACGCCCGTTTTGTCGGCGGCGCGGTGCGCGACGCGCTGCTCGGCCTGCCCGTCGCCGATATCGACATCGCGACCCGGCACGATCCTGAAGACGTGATGCACCGCCTGCGTCGTGCGGGCATCAAGGCGGTGCCGACCGGCATCGCCCACGGCACGATCACGGCGGTCATCGCCAGCGGCCCGGTCGAAGTGACGACGCTGCGCCGCGACGTGTCGACCGACGGGCGCCACGCCGTCGTCGCCTTCACCGACGACTGGCGCGAGGATGCCGCGCGGCGCGATTTCACGATGAACGCGCTCTATGCCGATCCCGACACGGGTGAAGTCTTCGACTATTTCGGCGGCCTCGCCGATCTGGATGCGCGCCGCATCCGCTTCATCGGCGACGCGCGCCAGCGGATCGCCGAGGATCACCTGCGCATCCTGCGCTTCTTCCGTTTCCTCGCCCGCTTCGGCGACACACCCGACGCCGCGGGCCTGGCCGCCTGCACCGATCGCACCAACGACCTGATGGCCCTGTCGCGCGAGCGGATCCGCGACGAACTGCTCAAGCTGCTGGTCGCCAGGGACGCGGTGGCGGTTATCCGGCTGATGCTTGACCACGGCATCGTCGCCCCGGTGCTGCCCGAAATCGATCCCGCAGGCGTCGCCCGGCTGGCTGCTCTGGCAAGCACCGAAGATGCGCAGGGTATCGCGCCCGACGCGATCCGACGTCTCGCCGCGCTCGTCGGGCATGATGCGGTGGTCGAGGTCGGCGCGCGACTGAAGCTGTCGAATGCGGATCGCAAGCGGCTGGAGGCGGCGGGATCGGGTGTCGGTGACGAAGGTCCCCGCGCGCTTGCCTACCGCGTCGGCCCGGACGGCGCGCGCGATCGCTTGTTGCTGGCGGGCGCCGACACGCACAGCCTCGATGGATGGGTGCCGCCGCGCCTGCCGGTATCGGGCGGCGCTCTGGTCGCGCGCGGGCTTCGCAAGGGGCCCGACGTGGCGCGCACGCTGCGCGCGATCGAGGACCGGTGGATCGCCGCCGGCTTCCCCGAGCGAATCGACGCCATCGTCGACGAAGCGGTGGCTCAGGCCCTGTCGGCCGCCAGCAGCGCGTAAGCGTCGTCGGCCTCGACAGGGCGCGAATAGAGATACCCCTGGCCGTAGCTGCACCCGAGCGCGGCCAGCGTCTGCGCCAGTTCGTTGCTCTCTACGCCTTCCGCGGTCGTCCTCATCCCCAGCGCCTGCGCGAGACTCAGCACCGCGCGGACGATGGCGACCTTGTCGCGATCGGCGAGCATGCCTGAGATGAAGCTGCGGTCGATCTTCAATATGTTGATCGGCAGCCGCTGGAGGTAGGCGAGGTTCGAGTAGCCCGTGCCGAAATCGTCCATCGCCAGGCGGGTGCCGAGGTCCTTCAGCGCCTTCAGCGTCTCCGCGATCCGGTCGTGATCGCCGATGATCGCGCTTTCGGTCAGCTCCAGCGTCACCCGTGCGCCATCGACGCCGTGGATGTCGAGCGCGCGGCGGACCATGGTCGGCACGTCGTCGCGCTGCAGCTGGATCGCCGACAGGTTGACCGCGACTGCGACGCCGCAGTCGCCACCGGCTGTCCGATCCCACCGCGCCAACGTCTGCGCGGCGGCGTCCATCGCCCAACGACCGAGCGGCAGGATCAGCCCGCACTCCTCGGCAACCGGGATGAAATCAGTCGGCGGAACACTCACTCCGTCCGGCGCCCAGCGGGCCAGCGATTCGAACGAGGTGATGCGTCCGGTCGACAAGTCGCAGATCGGCTGGAAGGCGAGCGTCATCTCGCCGTTTTCGATCGCGCGGCGCAGGCGGGTCTCGATCCCGAACTGCGTCCGCACGACGTCGTAGGAGGTGCGGCTGTACACCTCGACCTCACCGGTCCGCTTGCCGCGCTTCACCGCGAACTGCGCGTGACGGATCAGGTCCTCGGGCTGGTCGATCTGGTCGGCGCCCAGCGCGATGCCGATCGAGCAGTCGACGCGGATCTCGAAGTCGGACAGGCGGAACGGCGTGGCGAGCGCCGCCTGGAACCGGCGCGCGACGTGCATCGCATCGGCCAGCCCGTCGTCGGTTTCGATCAGGACCGCGAATTCGTCGCCGCCGATGCGCCCCAGCATGTCGCGCCCGCGGAGCGCCCCCTTGATCCGTCGCGCGACCGAAATCAGCAATTCGTCGCCGGCCAGCGACCCCATGCACGCGTTGACCTGGCTGAACCGGGCCAGGTTGACGATCAGGATCGCATAGGACGTCGCGTTCGCCGGCGTGACATGGCTGTCGACCAAATCGTCGAAGCCGGCGCGGTTTGGCAGCCCGGTCAGGCTGTCGGACAGCATCTCGCGGCGCAGGCTGGTTTCGGTGCGTTGCTCGGGCGTCTGGTCGACCAGGCTGACCAGGCAGCGGTCGACCGATTCCACCCGCCGCGCCAGCATCACGCGGAAATGTTGCGCGTCGATCGCCTCGCCGACCTGCCAAGTGAATTCCTCGTGCGTTTCGGGCGATTGCAGAAACGCACTGATGCGGCCTCCGAGCAGTCGCGTGACCGAACTGTCGCCCGCCGTGTTCCCGAGCCCAGCGCGCCGGAACGGGCGATTGACCGCTTCATATTCCAGCTTGCCGTCCCGCGTCGTCACGATCGCGGCAGCGATCGGCAGCAGGTCGATCGTTCGCGCGCTCATCCTGGGCCCGAAGACGCACGGATCCTCACCCACGACAGGCGCGGGTCTAGTGTCAGACAGGCTTGGCGCGCGCGCCTTGCGGAACAGCATCACGGCAAACGACTAGAGGCGACTAGTTAAATCCCTCTAAAGCAGGCCGTTTCGTTTACTCGTGAAACCGGTTGTCGCGAGGAAAACCGGTCGGCGGCATCCGCCCCGCCGCGCCCCGCGCCGCGCGCCACGGCGTCAGGTCGCTCTCGGTCCGCATCCGCCCGGCATCGCCGCCCATCGGCCACGTCAGCCCCTTGTCGAAGCGGAAGGTAATCGCGTCGGCGAGGCCGCCGTCGCGATAGCGCTGCAACTGCACGCCCTGCCCGCGCGACAGCTCGGCCACCTCGCTGATCGGGAAGACGAGCATCTTGCGGTTGTCGCCGATCGCCGCGACGTAATCGTCGTCGGGATGCACCGGCTTCACCAGCGACAGCAGCGCGCCCGTCCGCGGCGTCATCACCGTCTTGCCCTTGCGCGTCTCGGCGATCGTGTCGGCGGTCTTGACCAGGAAGCCGCGCCCGTCGCTCGCCGCGACCAGCAGCCGCTGCGCCGACGATGCGCGCAGGAACGCGATGATCTCCACGCTGCCGTCCAGGTCGATCATCAGCCGCACCGGTTCGCCGAAACCCCGCCCGCCCGGCAGCTTGTCGGCCCACAGCGTGTAGAAACGTCCGGTCGCCGCCGCGAGCAGCAGCTTGTCGGTCGTCTGCGCGTGGAAGGCAAAGGCTCGGCCGTCGCCCTCCTTGAACTTCATGGTTTCCGCCGACGTCAGATCGACATGCCCCTTCATCGCCCGGATCCAGCCGCGCTGCGACAGGATCACGGTGATCGGCTCGCGTTCGATCATCGCCTCCAGCGGGATGACTCGCGCCGGTGCCGCTTCCGCGATCGTCGTGCGGCGGGCGCCCAGTGGCGTCTCCGGGCCATAGCGATCGCGTATCTTGCGCAGGTCGCCCTTCAACCTGCGGCGCTGTTTGCCGTCGTTCGCCAGCAGATCGACCAGGCCGGCCTGTTCCTTGGTCAGCGCATCGCGCTCCCGGACCAGCTCCATCTCCTCGAGCTTGCGCAAGGACCGCAGGCGCATGTTCAGGATCGCCTCGGCCTGGCGGTCGGTCAGCCCGAATTCGGCCATCATGACCGGCTTGGGTTCGTCTTCGGTCCGGATGATCTCGATCACACGGTCGAGGTTGAGATAGGCGATGATGTAGCCGCCCAGCAGTTCCAGCCGGTCGGCGATCTTCTGCAGGCGATGTTCGGACCGGCGCCGCAGCACCACGAACTGATGCTCGACCCAGGCCGCCAGCGCCTCGCCCAGCGACATCACGCGCGGCGTGCGGGTCTTGTCCAGCACGTTCAGGTTCAGCGACACGCGCGTTTCCAGGTCGGTCAGGCGGTACAGGCTGTCGGTCAGCGTGTCCGGATCGACGGTGCGCGCGCGCGGTTCGATGACTATGCGGATCAGCTCGTCGCTTTCGTCGCGGACGTCGCCCAGGATCGGCAGCTTCTTGTCGGTGATGAGGGCGGCGATCCCCTCGATCAGCTTGCCCTTCTGCACGCCGTAGGGGATTTCGGTAACAATCAGGTGCCATCCGCCCCCCTTCTCGCGCTCGACCGCGATTCGGGCGCGGACACGGAAACCGCCGCGGCCGGTCGCATAGGATTCGACGATCGCGGCCGGAGGATCGACGACCAGGCCGCCGGTCGGGAAATCGGGGCCCTTCACGTGGTCGAGGACATTCGCCTGCGGGTTGTCGATCAGAGCGACCGCGGCGTCGAGCAGTTCGGCGGCATTGTGCGGCGGAATGCTGGTCGCCATGCCGACAGCGATCCCGGCCGCCCCGTTCGCCAGCAGGTTGGGGAACATGCCGGGGAACAGTTCCGGCTCCTGCTCCTCGCCGTTGTAGGTCGGGCGAAAATCGGTCGCGTCTTCGTCCAGCCCCGCCATCAGGTCGATCGCGACCTGCGTCAGGCGTGCCTCGGTGTAGCGGTAGGCCGCGGCGTTATCGCCGTCGATGTTGCCGAAATTGCCCTGCCCGTCGACCAGCGGATAGCGCAGCGCAAAGGTCTGGGCGAGGCGGACCATCGCGTCATAGACCGACTGGTCGCCGTGCGGATGGTATTTGCCGATGACGTCGCCGACGACGCGCGCGCATTTCTTGTACCCGCTCGCCGGGTCCAGCCGCAGCAGCCGCATCGCCCACAGCAGGCGGCGATGGACCGGCTTCAGTCCGTCGCGGACATCGGGCAGCGAGCGCGCGGTGATCGTCGACAGCGCGTAGACGAGGTAGCGTTCGCTGAGCGCGCTATCGAAGGGCGCATCGATGATCGGTTCGACAGGTTGGGTGGCCATTGAAGGTGCAGCGTTAGCAGGGCGCGCGGAACGACGCAAAGCTGCCGATTCGGATGCAATTTCGTTACCATGCTCATGATTTCGTAAGCCTGATATCGTACCTCCCCCGTCCCAGGGAGAAGACGGGATGGTCACGGAAGCCGTTCGCATCGCGACGCTCAAGGGGTATGATGTGCTCGACACGACCGCCGAGCCGGCATTCGACGCGCTCGCGCATCGCATCGCGACGACCTTTGCCGTCCGTAGCGCGGTCGTGTCGTTCATCGACGAGGACCGGCAGTGGTACAAGGCCCGTCATGGCGTCGACGATCCGTCGGTCCACCGCTCGCTATCGTTCTGCACGCACAGCCTGGACAGCGACGACGTGACCGTGGTCCCCGATGCACGGTCCCATCCGATGTTCCGCAGCAGCCCCTTCGTGACCGGCACGGCCGGCATCCGCTTTTACGCCGCGGCTCCGATCAAGGCGCTCAACCGCGCGCGGCTCGGCACCGTCTGCATCTTCGATCCGCATCCCCGAGCCGAGGGAATGAGCGAACGCGAGAAGCGACACCTGTCGAGCTTCGCCGCGCACGTGGTCGAACTGCTGGAAGCCCGCCGCAACGCCAGCCGCTTCCGCGCCCGGGCCGCCGGGGCGTCGTTCTGACACGCCGCTTCTGCCTCTTCCCGCAGGCGATGTTCACGGCGTAAGCTTTCGCCATGTTCCTTCGCATAGCACTTGCCGCTAGCCTCGCCGTCATGACCGGCGATCTGCTCACCTGGCCCGACCTGGCCAAGCGACCGAAACCCCAACCCGATGCGACCGTCGCCTATGGCAGTGATTCGATGCAGAAGGTCGACGTGTGGCTGCCGCAGGGTGCCAAACCCCCGTACAAGACGGTGCTGATGGTCCACGGCGGCTGCTGGCAGACCTCGATCGCCGATCGCAGCCTGATGAACTGGGTGGCCGACGACCTGCGCCGCGAAGGCTATGCGGTGTGGAACATCGATTACCGCGGGGTCGATCGCGCGGGCGGCGGCTACCCCGGCACGTTCACCGACGCAGGCGCAGCGGCGGACCGACTGGCCAAGGAGGCGAAGCGCTTCCACCTCGACACGCGGCGGATCGTGGCGGTCGGCCATTCGGCGGGCGGGCATCTCGCGCTCTGGCTGGCGGGGCGCCGCAAGCTGCCAAAGGGCAGCGTGCTTCGCACGACGCGCCCGCAGAAGCTCAGCACCGTCATCAGTCTGGGCGGCCTGCCCGATCTGGAGGCGACCGCGGCGAGCCCCGACAACGGATGCGGGACGGCGGTCGTCGCGAAGCTCGTCGGGACCGGCCGCGCCGATCCCTATGCCGACACGTCGGTCCCCCGCCTGCTGCCGCTCGGCGTCCGACAGCAGCTGGTCAACGGACGCGAGGACAGGATCATCCCGTACCGGATGGCGACCGACTATGTCGCCGCGGCACAGGCCAAAGGCGACCGGGCGGAACTGCACACGGTGCCCGCGACCGGGCACGTCGAGTTGGTCGCGCCGGAGACGGCCGCCTGGGCGGAGACCAAGCGGCTGATCGCAGAAGCTTTCAAACGCCCCTGAGCGTCATCCCCGCGAAGGCGGGGATCAATAGTCGCTGAATGTCGTGAGACTCACATCGTCCAGCCAGAATTGATTCCCGCCTTCGCGGGAATGACGATGATGAGGGTTTCCCTCTTCACTTCCCCGCCCAGCTCGTCACCGCCGGCCGCAGGCGGTCGGCAAACACGGCGCGGTTCTTTATCGAATTGACCGTCCGCGCCGCCGAACCGCGCGACGCCTCGGGCAGGTTCTTCGCCGCCCAGTCGGTGATCTTCGCCAGCATCTTCGGATCGTTCGACCCGCCGCCCAGCTGGACGATGAAGCTTGACCGCGAACTCGTCTCGAGCATCGGGTTGATCATCGCGGCGTTGGCCGTCGCGAAGTCGAAGGCGAGGTCCGGATGCGCCTGCGCCACCGCGGCGAGCAGGCTGATCTTCTGCTGGTCGGTGAAGTCCGACGACCTGACCAGATCGAGCGCGCGCTTCGCCAGCGCCTCGTCCTTGGCGATGCCCAGCAGGCTGATGTAGCCGTTCTTCACCACCGGGTTGGTTTCCGCCCGCGTCGTGGCCAGCAGCGCCTCCCAATCGGCGGCCGTCGCGTTGCGCGCGAAAGTGCCGAGCATCGGGCGACGGATCGCCGGAGGAATGGCCGATGAATCGCGGCGCACATCGGCGAAGTAGCGGCGCGCGCGATCGACGACACGGGTGTCGCCTGCACTGCCCAGCAGCGACACCAGCTGCTCGCGCAGGTTGGTCACCGCAGCACTGTCGTCGCGCTTCGGCTCCAGGCCGTAGCGGTCGAGCGCGGGGGCAAGCACCTGCAGCGTCTTGGCCTGCACACGCTCGCCAAGCGGCGTCCCTTCGTACATCCCCGACAGACGGGACAACTGGCCCGCGGCCATCGTCCACACCAGCGGATCGGCGTTGGCGGTGACTGCACCCAGCGTCTGGAAGTACAGCGCCAGATCCTGGTCGCCGCTGAAGCCCAGCGCCATGTCGTCGCCCATGAAGCCGACCTGGTCCGACACCGGCAGGTTGCCGAACGCCTTCACGACCGCATCATGGCCGGCCGCATCGTAGCGGGTGCGGTAATAGCCGCCCATGCCGGGGTTGACGAAGACGGGACCGCATACCGCCGCTGCGGTCTGCGGCGTGCTCCCGCGGATTTCCTTTGCGCCCATGCCGGCCTGACCGCTGCCCAGCGTTGCCCACGTCACCGGCACGCGCCAAGTCTGCGGCGCCTTCGACGCGGCATCCAGGCCGAAGCGGCTCTGGCGGAACGTCAGATTGTTGCGGTTGCCGGTACAGCCGCCGGTCGCGACGCTGATCAGCGGAACGCCACCCTGCAGCGTGAAGTCGTGCATGAACGGCGCGACATCACGCCCCGCCGCGGCGCTGACTTCGGCCCAAAGCTGATCGGTGACCGTGTTGTTGTACTTGTACTTCGCCATGTAGCGGCGCACGCCCTCGCGGAACTTCGCCTCGCCGACCGTGCTTTCCAGCATGTCGATGACCGCCTGCCCCTTCTGGTAGGTGATCGTGTCGAACGCCTCGCCGATCTGGTCGACCGTCGTCACCTTGCGGATGACGGGGTGCGTCGCCGCGGTCGCGTCGAGCCGCATCGCCGCCTCGCGCTCGGTCGCGACGGTCAGCGCGCGGTAATTCCATTGCGGGTTCAGCGCGGCGGTCGCCTTGCCCTCCATCCAGCTGGCGAAGCCCTCGTTCAGCCACAGGTCGTCCCACCAGCGCATGGTGACGAGGTCGCCGAACCACTGGTGCGCCATTTCATGCGCGATGACGGTGTAGATGCGCTGCTGGTTGCTGACCGTCGCGCGCTTGGCGTCGAACAGCAGCTCGGGTTCGAAATAGAAGATCGCGCCCCAATTCTCCATCGCGCCAAAGAACTGCGACGATCCCGGCCCGGCGATCATGTCCATCTTGGGCAGCGGATAGGGCTGGCCGAAATAGCTCTCGTAATAGGGTAGCAGGCGCTTGGCGGCGGCCAGCGCATAGTCGGCCTGATCGATGACGCCGCGGCGCGTGATGACGCCGATCTCGGTCTTGCCCGCCATCACCGTCTTGCGCTCGACATCGCCCATGCCGAGGTACAGCAGGTAGCTCGACATGATCGGGCTCTCGGCAAAGCTGTACAGCTGTTTGTCACCGCTCAGCTTCGTGACCTTCGCCGGCATGTTCGAGAACGCGGTCTGGCCCTTGGGCGCGACGGCCGACAGCGTGAACTTCGCCTTGAACGCCGGTTCGTCCCACATCGGCGCGAAGCGGCGGGCATCAGGCGCCTCGAACTGCGTCGCCAGCATCTTCGCCTTGCTGCCGTCCGGATTGGTATAGTCGATCGCGAACAGCCCGGCGGCCGATGTGTTGATCTTGCCCGACCAGACGAAGGCGACGCGGTGCGATCCGGCGGTCAACGGCTTGGCGAGCGTGAGCGTCAGCGTCTGCGCCGCCGTGTCCAGCACCGGCTTCACCTGCACGCCGTCCACGCTGGCCAGCGTAACGTTCAGATCGGCGGCGTTCAGCACGATCGTCTGTGTCGGCGCGGTCACGCGGACGTTGACCGTCTCGCTGCCGGTAAAGGTCATCGCCTGCGCGTCGGGCTCGATCTTGATGTCGTAGCTGACCGGGACGACGGTCTTGGGCAGTTGCCCCTGCGCGAGGGCTGGCGTCGACACGGTCATCAGCAACAGGGCAGTGGCAAGGCGCTTCATTCCGACACTCCGGGGCAAGATCTGGTTGCGGCGTTCCTGCGCCTGTCCACGGCCGCGCGCAACCGCCGTCCGCCCGCGATCTCACGAAGTGCATGACCCGCCCGCTGGACAGCCCATTTCGGTTGCGGCACAAAACCCAAATGGCTCTTCCCGCTCTGTTCGATCGCCTCCGGCTCCCCGTCATCGGCTCGCCGCTGTTCATCATCTCGAACCCGGACCTGGTCATCGCCCAGTGCAAGGCGGGCATCGTGGGCAGCTTCCCGGCGCTGAATGCGCGACCGCAGGCGATGCTCGACGAATGGCTGCACCGGATCACCGAGGAACTGGCGGCGTGGAACCGCGACAACCCCGACACGCCGGCGGCACCGTTCGCGGTCAACCAGATCGTCCACAAGTCGAACGACCGGCTGGAAGCCGACCTTGCGACCTGCGCCAAGTGGCAGGTGCCGATCGTCATCACGTCGCTGGGCGCGCGCGAGGATCTAAACACCGCGGTCCATGGCTGGGGCGGGATCACGCTGCACGACATCATCGACGACCGATTCGCGCGCAAGGCGGTGGAAAAGGGCGCGGACGGCCTGATCGCGGTCGCCACCGGCGCAGGCGGTCACGCCGGGCGGCTGTCGCCCTTCGCGATCATCCAGGAAATCCGCCAGTGGTTCGACGGGCCGCTGGCGCTGTCTGGCGCAATCGCGACCGGCGACGCGGTGCTGGCGGCGCAGGCGATGGGGGCGGACCTGGCCTACATTGGTTCGCCATTCATCGCCACGACGGAAGCAAATGCGGTCGACGGATACAAGCAGGGCATCGTCAGCGGTCGCGCGAGCGACATCGTCTATTCGAACCTGTTCACCGGCGTCCACGGCAACTACCTGCGCGGGTCGATCGAGGCGGCGGGCATGGACCCCGACAATTTGCCCGAGGGCGATCTGAAGACGATGAACTTCGGCGGAAACGACGGCAGCAAGGCCAAGGCATGGAAGGACATCTGGGGATCGGGCCAGGGGATCGGCGCGGTCGATGCGGTGGTGCCGGCGGGAGACTATGTCGCGAAGCTGGCGCGCGAATATGCGGCGGCGCGGGCGCGGTTGGGGCTTTGAGACTCTAGCGTCATCCCCGCGACGGCGGGGATAGATTCCGGCCGGACGTGGTGAGACTCACTGAATTCAGCGACTATTTGTCCCCGCCTCCGCGGGGATGACGGTGGCGAAACAAACGTTTTGAGGCGTTCTAGCTCGCCAGCGCCAGCGCCAGCGCCAGCCGGTCGTGGATCGAATGCACCGGGCTCTCGATCAGTTTCGGCCGCGCCTGCGCGACATCGAACCGCCCGACGCGACGGTGCAGGTCGATGCTCGCGCCGATCAGGATGCGCGCAGTGTCCGGCAGCATGGTGATCGCGCCTTCGTCGGTCACCGGCGCGTCGCCCAGCCGGCGTGACGGGTCCAGCGCATCGACCGCGCGGAGTTCGCCGTTGGCCACGGCGCGCTGGGTCAGCAACCAGGCGATGACATGCATCAGCCGCGACGTGACCTTCATCGATTCGCACGAGAACAGCACGCGTGACAGCGCGTCCAGCGACTCGCGGTCGATCCGCCCGGCCTCGTCGAAATAGCCGCGCGCCTCGTCCGCCAGCAGCATCGATTCGACGTACAACGAATCGATCAGCCGGCGGTGCATCCTCGAATGCGGCGCGTCGCGCATCAGTAACTCCCTGTCCCCTGTCGGACACACGTGCCACGGCGCGAGTCACCCCGCCAAGCCCGTTTTAGCGTTAACGCCGCTGCCCAGTGTCCCGATCCGGTCCGCCTGCCCGTCGCGTGCACGCGGCGTTAGCCGGGCAAGCGGCGGGGATCAGGCGATAATGTCGGGGATCAGCATATCCTCGAGCTGCGCCATCTCGTCCTTCAGCAGCAGCTTGCGCTTCTTGAGGCGCGCGATGAGCAGCTGGTCGGGCGCGGTCTGGCACAGCAGCGCCTCAGCCGCTGCGTCCAAGTCGCGGTGCTCGACCTTCAACGCGGCCAGCTTCTGCCGGACTTCGGCCTCGTCCATCGACACCATGTTTTCCACGCTCGCTTCGTCACGCAAAACCGCACGCGTCACCGATTGCACCCTATTAGCGCCGCGACAAGCGCCGCGATCCGTGTTCTACTCATCCTCCCGCAACTGACAGCAAGGAGAGCTCAATCCATGCAGACCGCGCATTACACGGCGTTAGAGGCCAAGCACGCTTCGCTCGACGCCCGGATCGCAGACGAGCAGGGACGACCGGCGCCCGACCAGGCAGCCATCGCCGATCTGAAGAAGCGGAAATTGCGCCTGAAGGAAGAGATGGAGAGCGGCTGATCCGCGCGGCGGATACGCTGAACACGGCAAAGCCCGGCGGTAGCATCGCCGGGCTTTTTATTTGGCCGTCCTCGGAAAACGGCGTTGCCCTAAAACATCGCCCGCTTAATCGCGGCGACCTTGGGCGGCGGCACGGCCACCGGCTTGCGCGCGCGTTTCGGATCGATCTCGTGGTCGAACGCGATGCCCATCCGCCCCTCGGCGATCCAGGCTACGCGGCCGCGGACCGGGCCGATCCCACGGACGTCGATCTCGGCCACATCGCCGATGTCGGCCCGCCCGGCATATTCCGCCATCAGCCCGCCGCTCGACAGGTTGCGGATGCGCACCGTGACCGGCAGCGCCATCGCGGCCACCTTTAGCGTAGCGACGAGCAACAGGCTGTCGCGCCCGCCATCCCGGCCGGCGCCGCCTGTATCTGCGGTCGCTGATCCCTGCGAAGAAAAACCCTGGTCCATCACCGTCCCGGTCGACTGGAAGATCGTCAGTGCGATGCGGTTAGACCATCTCGAATCTTGCCAAATCGTAAACGCGGGCGCGGAATGGCGTTCCGGTGGCGTTAGTCCTCGCGCGAGACGCGTTCGTTGCGTTCGTGGCGTTCCTGCGCGTCGACCGTCATCGTCGCGGTCGGGCGCGCTTCCAGCCGACCGAGCGGGATCGGCTCGCCGGTGACTTCGCAATAGCCATATTCGCCGTCGTCGATCCGGCGCAGCGCGGCGTCGATCTTGGCGACCAGCTTGCGCTGGCGGTCGCGCGTGCGCAGTTCGATGCCCCAGTCGGTTTCGCTGGTCGCGCGGTCGGCAATATCGGCCTCACGCAGGGAGTCGGCCTGAAGCTGCGACAGGGTGCCGGCGGCCTCGCGATAGATCGCGTCCTTCCACGCGTTCAGCTTGGCGCGAAAATACTCCTGCTGCCGCGGATTCATGAAAGGTTCATCGGCACTCGGCCGATATCCGCTGCCCGTGTCATTCGCCGGAAACGGAATGCCGCCCGACGTTTCGAGAACCGTAGCCATCCCCACTCTCCACTTCGGTTCCGTCGGGAGATCGCGTCTCTCGAAAGACCGCCTTATTGTGCCCGCGCCGCCTATAGGGAAGCGCCGGAAGCATCACAAGCGACCGATTCGAAACCGTTTTTCGTTGTGACCTGTTTGGCACAGTCCGGCTGTCGCGACCCTGAACGATCGTATCGAATGCAACCGGATCGAACCTATCCAGACCTGAGCATTGGTCGACAAGCATCGGATTCCGTCCCGGAATAATACGTTAACCAAGTCATGATCGTCGCGCAGTGAATAATTGCTCTGATGATGACGATAATCGTGGTTAACGCCGTTGCACTTAATGGTTTGTTCTGCACTTTCTTGAGACATCGCCGAAAGGTCGATCGCCGTATGTGGTGACCGATCAGGCATTTTGGAAAGTGTGTCGTCATGTCCGTTCGGATGGCTCTCGCAAAACTCAGCGCCTTTGCGGCCGGTGGTGCCCTTATCGGCGGCGGTGCGGTGCATGTCGCCGACCAGGTCCAGGCAAAGCGCGACTTCGCCGCCAAGCCCAATGTAAAGCGCCCGCCCGCGCCGAAGCCGGTCGCCAAGCGACAGGTGGCGCAGCGCCAGGTCGTGCGTCGCCAGGTGTCCTACCAGGGCAGCGGCGACTGCGTTCCGTTCGGCGACGGCGGCATCGAACGCACGGTCGCGACGCGCGGCGTCGGGACCGGCGGCTATGGTGCCGGGCATGACGGTCGCGGCGCAGGCTATGGCGCCGGGCCCGACGGCCGCGGTGCCGGCTATGGTGCTGGCCACGACGGCCGCGGCGCCGGTTACGACGGTCGTGGCGCAAGCTACGGATCGGGTGGCGCATCGGGCTCCAGCTATTCGAGCGAATCCCGTGAAGATGGCGGCGGCGGCGCCAGCGCGTCGTCGAGCAGCACGGTCAGCTACGGCCGCATGGTCGTCGGCAGCGGATCGACGCGCCGCACGATGCGCTGCACGATCCGCCGCGTTACGCGGACGACCGGCGGCGGTGTCGTGGTCGCGACGGCCGCTGCACCAGCACCGATGCCGGTCGTTTCGGGCGGCGGCGGTGTCGCTCCGGTCGTGATCGGCGGTGGTGGCGGCGGTGGCGGCGGCGGTTTCTTCGCCGGCGGCTTCTTCGGCGGTGGTGGCGGCGGCGGTGGCGCCGGCGTCATCATCTCGTCGACTTCGAGCTCGTCCAGTTCCAGTTCCAGTTCGTCGAGCTCCAGCTCGTCGTCGAGCGGCGGCGACGTGAACATCGACATCGACAACAAGAACACCAACAGCAACTACAACGAAAACAAGAACGACAACAAGAACGAGCAGAGCCAGAATCAGGGCCAGAACCAAGGCCAGCAGCAGGGTCAGCAGCAAGGCCAGGGTCAGGGCCAGGGCCAGAACGGTGGCGGCAAGCCCGGTTCGTCCGGTGGCTGGAACTGCAAGTACAAGTGCGATGGCTGGTCGTCGAACGGGGGCTGGTCGTCGAACGGCGGCTCCAACGGTGGTGGCGACACGCCGCCGAACCCGGATGGCCCCGCCCCGGTCCCCGCGCCGCCGATGTTGCTGCTCTTCGGTGGCGCTGCCGCCGCCCTGGTCGTCCGCAGACGCTTCGCCAAGAAGAAGGACGGGTCGGCCGAATAAGTCATCGGTCCATCCGCCCGCGGATATGGAGAAAGGCCCGGCCCCAAGAGATTGGAGCCGGGCCTTTCTTTATTCGGACGGGTCTGAAACCACGTCAGTCCGCCGCGAGCAGCGCTTTCTCGATATCGGGGATCGGGTGACCGGTCAGGTCCTTGGCAAGCTCGCCGGCCAGCCGGTCGCTGACTTCCTTGTGATAATGCTTGCGCATCTCGCCCAGCGTCTTTGGCGGGGCAATGATGATCAGCTTCTCGAAGTCGTTGGCCAGCGCACGTTTCTTCAACAGGTCGGCGGCGGTCGCGGCGAAGCGGTCCTCCTCCTGCTGATGGAAATCGACTTCGCCCATCGTCCCGCCGCCGGCAGCGAAACTGCCGCCGCGGGTCGAGGCGGCGCGGCCGGCCTGGTCGGTCTTCTGATCGCGATCGGCCGGGTTCGACTGTTCCTCGGCATGTTCGACCTGGAGATTGGGGGCAAGCCCGTCGCCCTCGTTCCTCAGGAACAGCATCTTGCGGCCGTCGGCGACGACGACCATGGCGTTGTGCGGAACCCGCATTACCTTCTCCTCTGGTTATGCCGGGCACAACGTGCCGGCGCCCCGCGGGTTGCGCGCCTTCCCGCTGCCCGTCATAGCGCGGCGCCATGCACGACATCCGCTTCATCCGTGAAAATCCCGATCGCTTCGACGCCGCCCTCGCCCGCCGCGGCCTGGCGCCGCTCAGCGCCGAACTGCTGGCGATCGACGAGCGCGCCCGTGCGCTGACAACCGAAGTCCAGGCGGTGCTCGCGCGCCGCAACGAGGCATCGAAGGCAGTCGGCGCGGCCAAGGCGCGGCGCGACGATCCGACCGACCTGATGGCCGAGGTCGCCGCGCTGAAGGAACGTCTGCCGCAGATCGAGGCGGAGCAGAAGGCGGTCGCCGAAGACCTGACCAGACGGCTGGCGACGATCCCCAACCTGCCGGCGCGCGATGTGCCGACGGGCGAGGACGAGAGCGGCAATCTCGAGCAGAAGCGCTGGGGCACGCCGCGCGATTTCGCGTTCGCGACGAAGGAACACGCCGACCTTGGTCCGGCACTCGGCTTGGATTTCGAGACCGGCGCGCGGCTGTCGGGTGCACGCTTCACCTTCCTGCGCGGCGATATCGCGCGCCTCCACCGCGCACTCGCGCAGTTCATGCTCGACCGGCACACCGCGCAGAACGGCTACACCGAATGCAACCCGCCCGTGCTGGTGGGCGACGGCGCGATGTACGGCACCGACAAGCTGCCAAAGTTCGCGGAAGACTCGTTCAAGACGACCGATGGCCGCTGGCTGATCCCGACGTCCGAAGTCAGCCTGACCGCGTCGGCCGCCGATCGCATCCTGGGCGACCTCGAACAGCCGATCCGGATGACCGCGCACACGCTGTGCTTCCGCAGCGAAGCGGGTGCCGCCGGCCGCGACACGCGCGGCTTCATCCGCCAGCACCAGTTCGAAAAGGTCGAGTTGGTCACTATCTGCCGCCCCGAGGACAGCGACGCCGAACACGAACGCATGACCGCGTGCGCCGAGGGCATCCTGGAGGCGCTCGACCTGCCCTATCGCCGCCTGCTGCTTTGCACCGGCGACATGGGCTTCGGCGCGCGGCGGACCTTCGACCTCGAGGTCTGGCTGCCCGGGCAGAACGCCTATCGCGAAATTTCGAGCTGTTCCACGACGGGCGACTTCCAGGCCCGCCGCATGAACGCGCGCTATCGCCCGGCCGGCGAGAAGGGCACGCGGTTCGTCCATACGCTCAACGGGTCGGGCCTGGCGGTCGGTCGAACGCTGGTCGCGGTGATGGAGAATTACCAGCAGGAGAACGGCGCGGTCGCGGTACCGGACGTGCTGCATCCGTATATGGGTGGGTTGACGATGCTGGAACCGGGCAAATGATCCTCCCCGCCCGCGGGGAGGGGGACCGCGACGCACAGCGGCGTGGTGGAGGGGGCTCTCCGCGGGCGACGTCCGTGCGGCCCC
>NZ_LMLB01000001.1:2036157-2052900 GCF_001421785.1 Sphingomonas sp. Leaf33
CTGGTCCCCCTCCCCGTGCCGGGGAGGATCTGATGCGCATCCTGCTCACCAACGACGACGGCATCCACGCCCGCGGCCTCGCCATCCTCGAACGCCTGGCACGCACGCTGTCCGACGACGTTACCGTGGTGGCGCCGGCGGAGGAACAATCGGGCAAGGGCCGCTCACTGACGCTGACCGAACCGGTCCGCCTGCGCAGCTTCGGCGAGAAGCGCTGGGCGGTCACCGGTACGCCGACCGACGCCGTCATGATGGCGCTGGCCGAGATCATGAAGGATGAAAAGCCCGACCTGATCCTGTCGGGGATTAACCGTGGCGCCAACCTGGGCGAGGATGTCAGCTATTCGGGCACCGTGTCCGCTGCGATGGAGGGCGCGCTGGCGGGCATCCCGTCGATCGCGCTCAGCCAGCGCTATGCAACCCCGGCGCCCGGCGAGCGTGTCAGCTTCGACGCGGCGGAGGGCTGGTTCGACCGCACCGTCCGCCCGCTCGTCGCGATGGACTGGGCACCGCGGACCCTGGTCAACGTCAACTTCCCGCCGGTCGCGGCCGATGCGGTCGCAGGGATCAAGACCGTGGCGCAAGGGCTGCGCGACTACGGCCGGCTGAAGCTCGACAAGCGCACCGATCCGCGCGGCTTTCCCTATTACTGGTTCGGCTTGGGCAGCGTCCCCTTCTCCCCGGCCATCGACACCGATCTGGAGGCGATCGAGGCGGGATATGTCACCGTCACGCCGCTGCACCTCGACATGACGCACCGCGATTCGCTTGCTAGGGTGGCGGCGGCTTACGGGGACTGAAGGGGGATCGACATGCGTGCACGGCTGGTTTGGGCGATGGCCGGGGCGTCGATGCTCGCAGGATGCATCCCCAGCATCGAGGGGCCGGGCTACGACCGACCGCTGCCGCCCGAACGCCCGACGACCCGCCCGCCGCCCCCACCGGCCGAGGATTATCCGCGCCAGACGCTGACGGATGGTGTCGTCGCCCCCGCCGCGCCGCCGCCGGCGTGGAAGGCGCGTCCCGTCACCCCCGACGCGCGCACCGTCGCCGCGTCGAATTACGAGGTGCGTCCGGGCGACTCGCTTCGCGCTATCGCCGAGCGGACCGGTGCGGGATCGGAAGCCATCGCGCGCGCCAACGGCCTCGCCCCGCCCTTCGTGATCCAGGCTGGCCAGCGCCTAACCATCCCTGGTGGCCGCTATCACCTGGTCCGGGCGGGCGAGACGGGAATCGCGATCGCGCGCGCCTACGGGGTCGACTGGAGCCGGATCGTCACCGACAACCAGCTCGCTGAACCCTATATCCTGCGCGTCGGCCAGCGCGTGCTGATTCCCGGCGGCAGCCCGGCAGAGCGCCCGGTGACCGCGGCCGAGCGCGCCGCCGCCTTCCGCCTGGACATCGACGACCTCGTGACCGGCAGCGAGCCCGCCATCGCCAGCAACCAGCGCCCGGTGCGCCCGACGACGACACCCAGTCGCCCGGTCCCGACCGTCGCGCAGGTGATCGCGCCCACCACCGCCCCCGGCCGCTTCGTCTGGCCGGTGCGCGGGGCAATCGTCAGCCGCTTCGGCCCCGGCCAGTCGGGCGAGCGGAACAACGGCATCAAGATCGCGACGCCCATCGGCACGCCCGTCGTCGCCGCGGCGGACGGCGTCGTCGCCTATGCCGGCAGCGACGTCGCGGCCTTTGGCGGGCTCGTCATCCTGAAGCACGGCAGCGGCCTGACGACCGTCTACGGTCACGCCAGCCAGTTGCTCGTCACCCGCGGCCAGGCGGTAAAGAAGGGCCAGCGGATCGCGCTCAGCGGCAACACCGGCTTCGCCGACCGTCCGGAGCTGCATTTCGAGGTCCGCAACGGCCGGACGCCGGTCAATCCGTCGAGCTACCTGCCGTCGTCGTGAGCGTTTGCCTCTCCCGGTCCGGCACATGACCCGCCCCACCCTGCCCGGTACGCTCCAACGCAAGTCACAGCTGCCTGTTTGGCTGTCGATCGGGTGGCGCGTCACCGCCGTCGTCGGGCTGGTCGGCCTAGCCATCGCGGTGCACTGGTTCGATCGGGCGGGCCTGCGCGACAATTACGACGGGGCGGTCAGCTTCCTCGACGTCGTGTATTTCACGATGATCTCGATCACGACGACGGGCTATGGCGACATCGCGCCGGTCAGCGAGCGCGCACGGTTGTTCGACGCGCTGATCGTCACGCCGATCCGTGTTTTCGTGGTTCTGCTGTTCATCGGAACCGCCTACGACTTCGTTCTGAAGCGGACCTGGGACAAGTGGCGCATGAGCTTGCTGCAACGAACGCTGAAAGGCCACATCGTCGTGGCCGGCTATGGCCACACCGGTGCGGAAGCCGTGGCCGAACTGATCGCTCGCGGCGAGGCGCCCGACCGGATCGTCGTCGTCGATCCCGATGCCGACCGCATCGCGGAGGCCAAGGACGTCGGCTGCCTGGTGCTGGAGGGCGACGCCACGCGCGACCAGACGCTGTCCGACATCCACCTGCCCGCCGCGCGGCTGGTCATCGTCACCGCGGGCCGCGACGATACCTCGATCCTCATCACCCTGAGCGCGCGACACCTCGCCCCCGACGTGCCGATCAGCACGGTCGTGCGCAACGAGGATAACGAACTGCCCGCGCGTGCGGCGGGTGCGACGACGGTCATCAACCCGGTCAGCTTCGCCGGCCTGCTGCTGGCGACATCGCACCGCGGCGGGCGCGTGACCGAATATCTGACCGATCTCGCGTCGATGCACGGCCAGGTGCGGCTGCGCGAGCGGCCGATCGCCGCAGACGAGGTCGGGCTGGCGCTGTCCAGCCTTTCCACCGGCACCGGTCTGCGCGTCTATCGCGACGGCACGTCGTTCGGACGGCACCAATCTGAATCAAGCACGTTACGCGCAGGCGACACCATCGTCGAAATCGTCGCGACCTGACCAGGAAGGGCCCGCCTGCATGATCGACCGCATCGCCCCGCCGCTGATGCTGCTCCTGTCGAACGTCTTCATGACCTTTGCCTGGTATGGCCACCTGAAGCACAAGTCGGCGCCATTGTGGGCAGCGATCATCGTCAGCTGGGGCATCGCGTTCTTCGAATACTGCCTGGCGGTTCCGGCCAACCGGATGGGCAGCAACGTCTATTCCGCCGCCCAGCTGAAAGGGATGCAGGAAGTCATCACGCTGGCGGTCTTCGCCGGCTTCTCGGTGCTGTATCTGGGGCAGAAGATCACGGTGAACCACCTGATCGGCTTCGCCTTCATCGCGGTCGGTGCGTTCTTCGTCTTCAAGGCGTGACGACCGCGGCCTAGAAAACCCCGCGGTTTTCGCTTATGGCCTCGCCGTATCCCATGGCTACCGTTCTCCCCTCCCCGCCGCGTGTCGGCATGGTGTCGCTTGGCTGTCCCAAGAATCTGGTCGACAGCGAACGCATCCTGACCCAGCTGCGCGCCGACGGCTATCAGATGTCGGCTGACTATGCCGGCGCCGATGTCGTGCTGGTCAACACCTGCGGCTTCCTCGATTCCGCCAAGGAAGAATCGCTCGATGCAATCGGCGAGGCGATCAAGGAAAACGGCCGCGTCATCGTCACCGGATGCATGGGCAAGGAAGCCGATGTCATCCGCGCGCGCTTCCCGAACGTGCTGGCGATCACCGGTGCGCATGAATATGAGCAGGTCGTCGAGGCGGTCCACGAAGCCGCTCCCGCCGGCATCAGCCCCTACGTCGACCTGATCCCCGACGCCGGCCTGAAGCTCACCCCGCGCCACTACAGCTATCTGAAGATCTCGGAAGGCTGCAACCACCGCTGCGCCTTTTGCATCATCCCGCAACTGCGCGGCGATCTGGTCAGCCGCCGCCCCGACGCGATCCTGCGCGAGGCGGAGAAGCTGGTCGCCGCGGGCACCCGCGAACTGCTGGTCATCAGCCAGGACACGAGTGCCTACGGCATCGACATCCGGTCCGAGAACCGGACGTGGAAGGGCCGCGAGGTCCGCCCGCACATGACCGACTTGGCGCGCGAACTGGGCCAGATCGCGCCGTGGGTGCGGCTCCATTACGTCTACCCCTACCCGCATGTCGACCAGGTCATCCCGCTGATGGCCGAGGGGCTGGTCGTCCCCTATCTCGACATACCGTTCCAGCATGCGGCGCCCAACGTCCTGCGCGCGATGAAGCGGCCGGCGAACGACGCCAAGGTGCTGTCGCGGATCAAGGGCTGGCGCGAGATCTGCCCGGACATCGCGATCCGCTCGACCTTCGTCGTCGGCTTCCCCGGCGAAACGGAGGAGGATTTCCAGTATCTGCTCGACTGGCTCGACGAAGCACAGCTCGACCGCGTCGGCGCGTTCCGCTTCGAACCCGTCGCCGGTGCGAGCGCCAACGACCTGCCGAACCCGGTGCCCGAGGCGGTGAAGGAAGAACGCTACGCGCGCGTAATGGAAAAGACCGCGGCGATTTCGGCGGCGAAGCTCGCGGCCAAGGTCGGGCGGACGCTGGAGGTCATCGTCGATGCGGTCGACGAGGACGGCGGCGCGACCGCGCGGAGCCAGGCGGATGCGCCGGAAATCGACGGCGAGGTGTTCCTTCGCGATGCCGGAGTGCTGGCGGTGGGGGACATCGCAAAGGTGCTGATCGAGGACGCCGACGATCATGACCTGTACGGGGTGCCGGTCGCGGAACTTTAGACACACTTATGGTCCGTCATCCCCGCGGAGGCGGGGATCAATAGTCGCTGGACGTCGTGAGACTCACCACATTCAGCCAGAATTGATTCCCGCCTCCGCGGGAATGACGATTGGGGTTAGAGAGCGGTGCTTCGACAAGCTCGGCACGAACGGGGTTGGGTATCGGCGCTCCTCGCTCCGGCCTTGCTCGGCGCCTACGACCCCGGTCCCATAACCCGCACCCGCCTCGACCCGCTTACGATCGCCACCGATGACTTCGCCCGCCACCCTGACCCGACGGAATGGCGCGGCCTGACCGTAGAGCAAATCGACTTCGCCGAGGAACGCGCGCGCTGGCGGCTCTACCGCATCGCCGATCCCAAACGGCCGACCGGGCCGCTGTGGTTCGTGCCCCACGACGACGAGAACGCCGGCTTCGAAGCCGCGCTCGCCGCGCTCAGGAAATACGGCGGCACGATGATCGCGGTCGATGGCGGGGGCGGGCGGCGTAATCGCAACGTCACCTTCGGCCGATCGATCGACCCCAACCGCAACTTCCATGACGGCCTGCCGCGCTATCCGAGCCAGGTTCTCGCCGCGATTACCGAGGGCGCGTGGCCGATCATCGCGCTCCACACCAACTCCCCGGGCTATGAAGGCGCGAAGTCGGGTTGCCCGCTGGAGGGCGATTCGAGCGGCGAAGGTGTGATTTCGATCCGCTTCTGCAACGCGGTACTCACGCCCTCTGCATCGACAGCGCGTCGCTGGCCCTTCGACAGCGACGACGTCGTCGCCTTCGCCACCTATCGCGCGACCGAGACACCCGCCGCCGCCTTCTGCCGCGACGCGATGGTCGGCGACGACTGGAACGTCGTACAGGAACGCGTCGTCAATTCGGACGGATCGCTCAGCAACTATTCCGTGCTCCACGACCTCGACTATCTCAATTTCGAGACGCTGGAGACGGGCACCGAGCCAGCGGCGCTCGCTCGGGCGCGTGATCGCCTGACGTGGATGATCGACCGTGCGATGTCGCTGTGCGCCCGCCCCGACCAGCGACCGCGCCGCGTGACGATCCGTTTCCGCTGACGGTTGCGCGCGGGGGCGGAGAGTGCTTCACATCGCAGATGAAAAGCCTGTTCCTCGCGGCGCTGCTCTGCGCCGCACCCACCGCCGTCATTGCCCAGGATCTGACGCCGGCCGAAAGCCAGCGGATCGACGCGATCGTCACTGAAGCGCTCGCCAAGTCCGGCGTCCCGTCCGCCTCGATCGCGGTCGTGCGCGGTGGGCGGATCGTGCTGGCGAAAGCCTATGGCAAGGCGTCGGAGACGATCCCGGTGGCAAGCCCCACGCTCCCCTATCAGGTCGCGTCGAACTCCAAGCAGTTCACCGCCGCCGCGATCCTGCTGCTGGAGGACGAGGGCAAGCTCAGCCTCGATGACCATGTGTCGAAGTATCTCCCCGGCATCTCGGGCGGCGACTCGATCACCATCCGCCAGTTGCTCAGCCATACCTCCGGGCTCCAGGATTACTGGCCGCACGACTACAGCTTCGTCGCGATGTCGAAGCCGGTGAAACCGCAGGGCATCATCGATCGCTGGGCGAAGAAGCCGCTGGACTTCGCGCCGGGTACGCAGTGGCAATATTCAAACACGGGCTATGTCGTCGCCGGCCAGATCGTCGAGAAAGTCGCAAGGCAGCCGCTGTTCGACTTCCTCAAGGCCCGCATTTTTACCCCGCTCGGCATGACCAGCGTGGTCGACCAGGACAAGGCGATCGGCGCGGCCTATCCCCAAGGCTACAAGCGCTTCGCCCTCGGCCCCGTCCGCCCCGACACCCCCGCGGCACCGGGCTGGCTCTATGCCGCGGGCGAGCTGTCGATGTCGGCGACCGATCTCGCCAAATGGAACATCGCCCGGATGAACCGCAGCCTGCTGCCCGCCGACGACTGGGCGGTGCAGGAAACGCCGGTGAAGCTCGTCGACGGCAAGGATACGGGATACGGCCTGGGCGTGTCAGTTCGCCAGTTCGCCGGCCGGCCGATGATCGAACATTCGGGCGAATCGGTCGGCTTCCTGTCCGAAAACATGGTCTTTCCCGACCAGAAGACGTCGGTGACGGTGCTGACCAACAGCTGGTTCAGCGACGCCTTCGTCCAGATGGCGCAAAGCATCGCCCGCACCGTCCTGCCCGCACCTGCCGGAGACTCGGCCGACGCGGCGTATCTGTCGAAAGCGCAGACCGTGTTCGACCAACTGGCGAATGGTACGCTGGACCGCGCGCTCCTGACCGAAAACGCCAATTACTACTTCGATGCGACGGCGCAGGCCGACTACAAAGCCAGCCTCGCTCCGCTCGGCAAGCCGGTGCGGATCATCCAGACCGGCACCGCGCAGCCGCGCGGCGGGTTCGTCGCGCGCCGCTACCGCGTCGAATATGGCGACCGCGCGCTGATGATCAGCACGTTCAGCGAGGCGCAGGCCAACGGCCGGTTCGAACAATTCCTGGTGGCCCCGACGCAATGACCGATTTTTCCGCTTTGCTCGAGCCCGACCGTGGCCAGCCGGCGACGACGCTCCACGTCGTCCATCCCGACCACTGGACCGACTGGCTGGGCAACCAGCCTCCGCGCGTCCGCACCGCAATCGCCGCGGCCGGACTGACCGGCAAGCCCGGCAACGCCGCCGCCCTGCCCGGCGAGGCGGCGGAGGACTGGTCCGCGCTGCTCGTCTGCAACGAGTCGGAAACGTCGCCCTGGCGCATCGCCAGCCGCGGCGCGGCGCTGCCGCCGGGCACCTATCGCCTCGCCGCGGGCGAGCCCGGTGCCGCGATGCTCGGCTGGTGCCTCGCCCAGCATCGCTTCGATCGCTACCGCAAGGCCGAGGCCGAAGGCGCGCGCGTCCTGTTGACCGGCGAACCCGGCCGGATCGAACCGACCGTCCGGATGGCCGCCGCCATCGCCCGCGTTCGTGACCTGGTGAACACCGGCGCGTCGGACCTGGGGCCGCAGGAGTTGGAGGATGAGGTCGCCGCACTGGGGGCAGCCCACGGCGCGACCCTGACCGTCACCAGGGGCCGCGAGCTGGAAGCGGGCTACCCGATGATCCACGCCGTCGGCCAGGCCGCTGCGCGCGGACGCGAGCCGCGGCTGATCGAGCTCGAATGGGGCAACCCCGACCACCCGCGCGTCGCCATCGTCGGCAAGGGCGTGGTGTTCGATTCGGGTGGGCTCGACATCAAGCCGTCATCGGGGATGCGGCTGATGAAAAAGGACATGGGCGGGGCGGCGCACGCGCTGGCGCTCGCCGGGCTGGCGATGGCCGAACGGTTGCCGGTTCGCCTCCACCTGCTGATCCCCGCGGTCGAGAACGCGATCGCCGGCAATGCCTTCCGTCCCGGCGACGTGCTGAACAGCCGCAAGGGGCTGACCGTCGAGAACACCAATACCGATGCCGAGGGCCGCCTGATCCTGGGCGACGCCCTGACCAAGGCCGGCGAGGCCGATCCGGCGCTGATCCTCGATTTTGCGACGCTGACCGGCGCGGCGCGCGTGGCGCTCGGCCCCGACCTGCCGCCGCTGTTCACCGACGACGACACGCTGGCCGCCGATCTGCTGGCCGCCGGCATCGCGGAGCACGATCCCGTCTGGCGGATGCCGCTGTGGGACGCCTATGACGAGATGCTGAAATCGGACATCGCCGACATGGTCAACGCGCCGGACGGCGGGTTTGCCGGCGCGGTGACGGCAGCGCTGTTCCTGCGACAGTTCGTGCCGAAAGGCGTGCCATGGGCGCACCTGGATGTATTCGCATGGCGCCCGGCGGCAAAGGCGGGGCGACCGAAGGGCGGCGAGGCCTATGCGCTCAGAGCCGCGTGGCGGGTGCTGAAGGACCGGTTCGGCTAGACGACCGCCAGATCCCCCAGTTCCCGGATCGACACGCCGTAGGTGGCGCAGATGTGATCGCGCAGCCGCCGCTTCGCCTCCGCCATCTGGGCAAACGCGGCTTCCTCGGCCGCCTCCGCCGCGAAGTTCACGGTGAAGCTGTCGGGCACCAGCGCCTCCCAGCTCGCCGCGTGCACCCGTGCCGCCGCGCGGACGGCGGCGACCAGCGCGTGGCCGTCGCGCGTCACGTCATCCATCGCCAGCCTCAGTCGTTCGGCGTCACCGGCTGGCCGTTCGCGACCGCCCGCTTTTCGGCCGACCACGCCTCCGCTGCCTTCTGCGCGCAGCCGCTCTGCCCGTTCATCCCGATCGGCGAGCAGCTGCCCGGCAGGACTCGGCGATTGTCCTCCATGACGCGCTCCATCCGGACCGATTGCGAGATACTTTTCACATCGGTCTTCGGTTCGGCGCGCAACGCCTTGGGAATACGGTATTGCTCCTGCTCGGGGGCGGCGCAAACGACGACTTCCTGAGCAGTCGAGTCCGGGCATTTCTCGCCCGGCTGGACGGTCACGCTGCGGATGCGCTGCGGCGGCTGGCCGGCCTCCTGCTGGGCGAAGGCAGAGGCGGGGCTGGCGGCGATTGCCACGGCGAGGATCAAGCGCATCGACATCATCATACTCCGGTTGCCGACGGGGCTATCGGCAATTTCCTCGTTCAACGCGCTGAATGCGGCGAATGTTGCGCGCGCTCAAGGCTGCGCTATGGCAGGCCCCGCCATGATCCTCGTCATCGACAATTACGACAGCTTCACCTGGAACCTGGTCCATTATCTGATGGAGCTGGGCGCCGAGGTGCGCGTGGAGCGCAACGACGCCATGACCGCGCGCGACGCGCTGGCCACCGGCGCAGGGGCGATCCTGCTGTCCCCCGGCCCCTGCACGCCCAATGACGCCGGCATCAGCCTGGACATGGTCGCCGCCTGCGCCGACACCGCCACCCCGTTGCTGGGCGTATGCCTCGGTCATCAGTCAATCGGCCAGCATTTCGGCGGGCGCGTGGTGCGCGGCGGACTGATGCACGGCAAGACCAGCCCGTTGACGCACGACGGCACGGGGCTGTTCGCGGGGCTCCCGTCGCCGTTCACCGCGACGCGCTATCACAGCCTGATCGTCGAGGACGTGCCGGCGTGCCTGGCCGTCAACGCCACGGCGCCGGACGGCAGCGTCATGGCGTTCCGCCACACGGAGCTGCCGATCCACAGCGTCCAGTTCCACCCCGAGAGCATCGCGACCGAAAACGGCCACGCGATGCTGGCGAACTTCCTGGGGATCGCGCAGATCCTTCCCGATCGCGGAGAGGAAATGTTGGCATGACCACATTTGCCCTCCTCCCCGATCCCGCCTCGCCGCTCAGCCACGAAAGCGCGCGCCAGGCATTTGCCGACATCCTCGATGGCCGCACCTCGGAAGACGCGATTGCCGCCTTCCTGATCGGTCTGACCGAACGCGGCGAGACCTCGATCGAGATCGCCGAAGCCGCGCGAGCGTTGCGCGAACGACTGATCCCGATCGACGCGCCCGCGGGCACGATCGACGTGTGCGGCACCGGCGGCGACGGGCACCATACGCTGAACGTCTCGACCGCGGTCAGCCTGGTCGTCGCCGCGTGCGGCGTCCCCGTCGCCAAGCACGGCAACCGCGCCGCGTCATCCAAGGCCGGTGCCGCCGACACGCTGGAGGCGCTTGGCCTCGACATGGCGCGCGCCGGCGCGATGGCCGAGGCGACGCTCGCCGACCTCGGCATCTGCTTCCTGTTCGCGGGCAATCATCACCCGGCGATGAAGCGTATCCAGCCGATCCGCCAGCGTCTGGGCCGGCGCACGATCTTCAACCTGATGGGCCCGCTCGCCAACCCGGCGCACGTCACCCGCCAGCTGATCGGCATCGCGCGCCCCGACTATGCCCCCGTCTATGCCGAGGCGATGGACAGCCTGGGTGCGGAGGGCGCTGCGGTGGTCTCCGGCGAGGAGGGCCTCGACGAAATCTCCAGCGCCGGACCGACGATCGTCGTCCGTGTCGGCGACTGCGACCTGCCCGGCCGCATCGTGCCCGAAGACGCCGGGCTGACCCGCAGCCCGCTGTCCGACATCCGCGGCGGCGACCCCGCCTACAATGCGGTGGCACTCCGCCGCCTGTTGACTGGCGAGCGCGGGCCATATCGTGACGCCGTCTTGCTGAACGCCGCCGCTGCGCTGGTCATCGCCCGCGCCGCTCCCGACCTGACCGAAGGCGCCGCGCTCGCCGCCGAAGCCCTCGACGCCGGCCGCGCCGACGCGCTGCTAAACGCCTGGATCGCCTACGCATGACCACGATGCTCGACACCATCCTGGAGACGAAGCGCGACGAAGTGGCCGACCGCCGCCGCGCGACGTCGCTCGCCGACCTGCAGGCACTCGCGATGGCGCAGACGCCACCGCGGGGCTTCCGCCGCGCACTCGATGCCAAGGCGGCGAACGGCTACGCCTTGATCGCAGAAATCAAGAAAGCATCGCCGTCCAAGGGTCTGATTCGCAGGGACTTTGACCCGCCGGCACACGCCCGCGCCTACGAAGCCGGCGGCGCCGCCTGCCTCTCCGTCCTGACCGACGCGCACTATTTCCAGGGCCACGAAGACTATCTGGTCGCCGCGCGCGCCGCCTGCCGGCTGCCGGTGATCCGCAAGGACTTCATGGTCGATCCTTGGCAGGTGATCGAGGCGCGCGCGATCGGTGCGGACGCGATCCTCATCATCGTCGCCGCACTAGACGACGGGGCGATGGCCGAGATCGAGGATACCGCGCTCCGCCTGGGGATGGACGTGCTGGTCGAAGTCCACGACGCGGACGAACTCGACCGCGCGCTGGCACTCAAGTCCCGGCTGATCGGCGTGAACAACCGCAACCTCAAGGACTTCACAGTCGATTTTGCGCGAACTTACGAACTTGTCGGACGCGCGCCCGAGGGGTGTACCTTCGTCGCGGAAAGCGGCCTGAACACCCGCGCCGAACTGGACGCGATGGCCGAGCACGACATCCGCTGCTTTCTGATCGGCGAATCACTGATGCGCCAGACCGATGTCGAAGCCGCGACGCGGACGCTGGTCGGCTGAGCCTGCGTCGAAGCACTGGCTATTCCCGTTCGGGCTGAGCTCTTCGAAGCCCTGCCCTTCTTCGGCAAATCGTCGCAAAAGGAGGTTAGCCCTTCGACAAGCTCAGGGCGAACGGGATAGAGGGGACGGCGATGACCACCCTCACCCACCTCGACGCCACCGGCGCTGCGCACATGGTAAATGTCGGCGCCAAGCCCGTCACGCAACGCCGCGCTATCGCCAGCGGCCGTATCGCGATGTCACCGCTTGCCCTCACCGCCATCCGCGACGGCAGCGCGAAGAAGGGCGACGTGCTCGCCACCGCGCGGATCGCGGGCATCATGGCGGCCAAGCGTACGTCAGACCTGATCCCGCTCTGCCATCCGCTGCCGCTGACGAACGCGTCGATCGACCTCGACCTCGACGACACCGGCATCACCGTCAGCGCGACCTGCGCCACCACCGGCCAGACCGGCGTCGAGATGGAAGCCCTGACCGCCGCCACCGTCGCGCTGCTGACGCTCTACGACATGGCCAAGGCGATCGATAAGGCCATGGTCATCGAACACGTCCGCCTGATGGAGAAAACCGGCGGCAAGTCGGGCGACTGGTTCGCCGCGGACGCCTGACGCCATGCCGCTGCTTCCCGTCGCCGATGCCCAGGCTCGGGTCCTTGCCCTTGCCGCCCCCCTGCCTGTCGAGCAGGTGCCGCTCGCCGACGCGGCGCACCGTTATGCCGCCGCCGATGTGCCGGCGCTGCGAACGCAGCCCGCGAGCGACCTGTCGGCGATGGACGGCTATGCGATCCGCCACGCCGATCTCGGCCGGCCGTTGCGGCTGATCGGCGAGAGCGCGGCGGGGCGACCGTTCACAGGCGCTGTCCGCGTCGGCGAAACCGTGCGCATCTTTACCGGGGCCACGATGCCAGCGGGCGCGGATTGCGTGCTGGTGCAGGAAGAGGCGCGCGCCGAGGGCGGGGTCATCCATCTCGCCGGCGAAGGCCCGGCTGCGCCCGGGCGCAACGTTCGCCGCCGTGGGCTCGATTTCACGGACGGCGACGTCCTGATCCCCGCCGGCGCTGCGATCACCCCGGCCCGGCTCGCCGTCGCCGCGATCGGTGGTCACGCGACGCTGCCGTTGCGGGCACGCGTCCGCGTCGCGATCGCGGCGACCGGGGACGAACTCGTTTCCGCCGGCCAGCGGATCGGTGCGGGGCAATTGCCCGAATCGAATGGCGTCATGCTGGCAGCGATGCTGAGCCCTCTCGGCGCGGACATCGTCGATCTCGGCATCCTGCCCGACCGCGCCGATGCGTTGGAGGCGGCCTTTCGCGCGGTCGACGCCGATGTTCTCGTGACGACCGGCGGCGCGTCGGTCGGCGATCACGACCTCGTCCGCCCCGCGCTGGAGGCGGCGGGCGCGGCGATCGACTTCTGGCGCATCGCACTGCGGCCGGGCAAGCCGATGATGGCTGGGCGCCTGGGCAGCACCGTCGTGCTCGGCCTCCCCGGCAACCCCGTCTCCGCCTTTGTCACCGCCGAGCTTTTCGTGAAGCCGCTGGTCCGGCATCTTGCCGGCGCCGCCGACCCGTTCCCCGGTGTCGTTACGATCCCGCTGGGCGAAGACCTGCCCGCCAACACTGAGCGGACCGATTATCTGCGTGCCGAACTGCGCGGCGGCGCGGCGTTCGCCTCGACCATCCAGGACAGCTCGATGCTGCGCACGCTGGCGCGATCGACGTGCCTGATTGTCCGTCCGCCGCACGCACCGGTGGCGTGCGAGGGCGACTCGGCGGAAATCCTGATGATCGCTTGACAGGGCCGGGAACAAACCACATACGTTCGTCGTCTGTTCCGGGACGGAGGCCCAGCGATGCTTACCAAGAAGCAGCACGAACTCATCTGCTTCATCAACGATTCCCTGAACGACAGCGGCGTGTCGCCGTCGTTCGAGGAGATGAAGGAGGCGCTCGACCTCAAGTCGAAGTCGGGCGTGCATCGCCTGATCTCGGCGCTCGAGGAACGCGGGTTCCTGCGTCGCCTGCCCAACCGCGCACGCGCGCTCGAAGTTCTGAAGATGCCCGAGCGCAAGGACGCGCCGACGCCAGCGAAGAGTGCGCCACACGCGTCAACTTCCTCAACTTCGGCGGATCGCGCGCTGCCCGCCCCGGCCAACGACGTGATCGAAATCCCGCTCCACGGCCGCATCGCCGCCGGCGTCCCGATCGAGGCGATGGAAGGCGCGACGATGCTCCCCGTCCCCGCCGCGCTGCTCGGCTCGGGCGAGCATTATGCGCTGGAAGTCTCGGGCGACTCCATGGTCGAGAAGGGTATCCTCGACGGCGACTATGCGCTTATCCGCCGGACGGAAACCGCGCGTGACGGCGACATCGTCGTCGCGCTGATCGACGAACACGAGGCGACGCTGAAGACCTTCTACCGCGAAGGCAGCATGGTCCGGCTCGATCCCGCCAATCGCTCTTATGATCCGCAGCGCTACGATTCGCGTAAGGTGCGGGTGCAGGGCAAGCTGGCGGGCCTGTTGCGGCGCTACTGAGCGGGGCGATGGGTAACCGTCGCTCCCGCGTCTCGTTCGGGCATGACCGTGACCGGGCGGATCCAGGGATGTGCACCGACGTCGTCCGCGACGCGCCGCATCCAGGGGCGGGCAAAGCCGATCGCGACGCCACCCGACCGGCGTAGTACCGCCCCGTCGAGCTTCAGCCAGCGCGGCCGGCACGTCCGTGGCAAGCGCCGTTCGCTGACGACGACATCGACCGAACGACATATCGCGGCCAGTTCTCCGGCATCGATGTGGTAGGAACTGCGCGTCGCCAGCACCCGCCACGGTCGCCCTTCCCGCTCGACCTTGGCCAGGCACAGGTCGGCGTTGCACCACGCCGACGGCATGTCGTCTAAAACGGGGAGCTCGCCATCGGCCCCGCCGCCTTCCGCCAGCAGATCGCGGACATAGTCTCCTGCACGCTCGCGCAGCACGGCCAGCCGCCCGTCATCCATGCGGATCGCCAGGTGCCGCCCATCGCCGGTCACGATCAGGTCGGGCGCCGGCGTCGTCAGCGCCCAGCCCGCGCCCAGGAGTGCCGGCACAATCCCCGCCCATCGCCACCGTGTCCGCCACAGCAGCATCCACAGCCCGCCCCCGATCATCAGTCCGAACGCGCCACGCGGCATCATCGGCAAAGCGGCGACCGTGCCCGGTGCGTCGGCCGTCGTCCGGGCGATCCACAACAGCACCGCCAGCGATTTGCCGCACAGCCACCAGAGCGGCGCACCCAGGCCTATGCTGTCCAGCAGCAGCGCTGCGGCCTCCAGCGGCATCACGACGAAGGTCGTCAGCGGGATCGCGACGATGTTGGCAAGCGCACCGTACAGCCCGGCCTTGTGGAAATGGAACAGCGCGATCGGCATCAGCACCAGTTCGACCGCCAGCCCCGTCAGCAACAGCGACGCGAAGCCCCGCAGCAGCCGGCGCGCCCAGCCTTCGTCCCGCGGCGCAAACATCCCCCGCACCCGGTCATGCTCATGGAGCGCGACGATCGCGGTGACCGCGGCGAACGACAGTTGGAAGCTCGCGCCGACCAGCGCCTCGGGCCAGAGCAGGAGCACGACGAACGCGCCGACCGCAACCAGGCGAAGCGTGATCGCCTCGCGCCCCAGCGCCAACGCCGCCAGCACCAGCAATGCCGCGATGCAGGATCGCAACGTCGGCACCTCGGCGCCGGTCAGCCATGTATAGCCGATCGCCGCAACCGCTCCCGCCGCCCCTGCAACCAGCGGCAGGCGGACGTTGAGCGCCAGCCACGGGCTGAGCGCGAGCAGCCGCAGGACGACCGCCATCGTCGCGGCGACGACCGCGGTGATGTGCAGCCCGCTGACCGACAGCAGATGCGCCAGGCCCGACCGCCGCATCGCCTCCGCATCGCTCTCCGGAATCGCGCCCTGGTCGCCGGTCGCGAGCGACGCTGCGACCGCGCCTTCGGATTCAGGAAGCCGATTACGGATATGCGCGGACAGCCGTTGACGCAGGTCGCTGCCCGCGGGCTCCCCCGGCGCAACGATTGTGACCGGGGCAAAACCGCGGCCGGTCGCACCGATCCCGGCGAACCAGGCGACCCGCGCGAAATCATGCGCGCCCGGCACCGCGGCGCCGGCGGGCGGCATCAATCGCGCGCGTACCGACACGCGCGCCCCACGCGTGAGGCCTGCGGGCCGATCGGCGTCGGCCAGGTTGACGCGGACACGCGGCGGTAGCCCGACGCCCGGATCGGTCGCGATAGTCAGACGGGTCAGCTGTCTTGCGGGCAGCGGTTCGATCCGCTCGACCCGCCCGGTCACGACGGCAACCGCCGGCCGCGCCAATACGGGCGCCGCGACCCGCTCCGCCCGCCACCACACCAGCGCGCAGCCAAGCATCGCGACCAGTCCGCCGATCAGCAGCACGCGCCCGGCTCGCGTGCCGCCCGCCAGCACCAGCCCGGCCGCCGCGACACCGCCGCTTGCCAGCAGCCAGCCGATCCACGCGGCACGATCCGGAAGCACGAACCACGCCGCGATCCCCGCCCCCAGCGCGACCGGCAGCCACAGCACCAGCGCGTCGCGCTCCGCCTCCAGCCAGCGCTCCACCGCACCCGCCCGCCACTGTGGCGCGCGGATTTGAAGCCCGGTAAGGGCCATGCTAGGGCGCCGCTCGGCTGGACTGGCCATTCGTCCTCGATCCTGGGAGCAGCGGCGCGTGAGCGCAACCACCGAAACCGGCGCGGCTAGAGCGTGATGACATGGTTTTCATCCGTCGTGATTGCTCTGAGCCGTTCGTCGGCGAGGAGCGACGCGCAACGCGGCCTGGCGGCCCGTGCAAGCGTTGCGACGACGTCCGGCGGACGGCTCAGGGCAACCGCTCCGCGGCGGGCCGATTTTGGCCTGTGGTGTCGTCCTTCGTCAGTCGCGGGCGCATAGCCCCGCTCCTTCCTCGCTCCTAGCCACAAACCAGAATCGGCTCCGTCACGATGGGTGAAAACCATGTCATCACGCTCTAATCGCGCCTCC
>NZ_LMLB01000001.1:2052944-2091448 GCF_001421785.1 Sphingomonas sp. Leaf33
TCGGCAACGCCCGCACCGGCATGTTCGCCTGGCTGTACGCACGCCACTATGGCGGTAAGGCGCTGCTGCGGATCGAGGATACCGACAAGGCCCGGTCGACAACGGACGCGATCGACGTCATCTTCGACGGGCTGAACTGGCTGGGGCTGGATTGGGACGAGGAACCCGTGTTCCAGTCGACCCGCGCGGGACGCCATGCAGAGGTCGTCGACGACCTGATCGCGCGTGGTGGCGCGTACCGCTGCTACATGACGCAGGCCGAACTCGCCGCGGCCCGCGCCGCGGCGGAGGCCGAGCGACGCCCGTTCCGCCTCAACTCGCCGTGGCGCGACGCCGATCCGGCGACCGCCCCCGCCGACCAGCCTTTCGTCGTCCGCGTCAAGGCGGCGCGCGAGGGCGAGACGGTGATCGAGGATCTGGTCCAGGGCCGCGTGACCGTCGCCAATGCGGAACTGGACGACATGGTCCTGCTGCGGTCGGACGGCACGCCGACGTACATGCTCGCGGTCGTCGTCGACGATCACGACATGGGTGTGACGCACGTCATCCGCGGCGACGACCACCTCAACAACGCGTTCCGCCAGTTGAGCATCATTCGCGCGATGGGCTGGCCCGAGCCAGTCTACGCCCATATACCGCTGATCCACGGGTCGGACGGCGCAAAGCTGTCGAAGCGGCACGGTGCGCTGGGCGTCGATGCGTATCGCGACGACCTCGGCATCCTGCCGGAGGCGCTGTTCAACTACCTGCTGCGTCTGGGCTGGGGTCATGGCGACGACGAGATCATCAGCCGCGAACAGGCGATTGAATGGTTCGACCTCGACGCGGTCGGGAAATCACCGGCGCGGTTCGATACGAAGAAGCTCGAGAACCTTAACGGTCATTATATCCGCGCAGCGGACGATATGCGGCTGGCCGATCTGGTCGCGCCGCGACTCGGTTTCGAACCCACGGTCGAGCAGCTGGACCTGTTGCGTCGCAGCATGGTATCGCTGAAGCCGCGCGCGGCCAATATCCTCGACCTCTCCGACGCCGCGGGCTTTCTGTTTCGCAGCCGCCCACTGGAATTGGACGATGCGGCGAAGGGTCTGCTAGAAGGTGAGGCACGTTCGCTGCTGACCCGGCTGCACGCCGCGCTTGACGCGCTCGACAGCTGGGATACGGAAGCGCTCGAACCGGCGGTCCGCGAGGTCGCCGAGGCCGCGGGCGTCAAGCTCGGTGCCGTCGCGCAGCCGCTGCGCGCCGCACTCGTCGGTCGCAAGACCTCGCCTGGAATTTTCGACGTGCTCGAACTCCTCGGGCGTGACGAGAGTTTGGGACGGATCGCCGACCAGATGGCCTGACAAAGGGCCGCACGAGAACAACGAGGAGCTTTGCGAGTGACCGATACCAGCATCAAGATCGGCGACAGCGACTATCCGGTGCTGTCGGGGACCGTCGGTCCCGACGTGATCGACATTCGCAAGCTCTACGCGAAATCGGGGATGTTCACATACGACCCCGGCTTCACCAGCACGGCGTCGTGCGAATCGGCGCTGACGTATATCGACGGCGACCAGGGCGTGCTGCTCCACCGCGGCTATCCGATCGGCGAGCTGGCCGAGCATTCGTCGTTCATGGAAGTCAGCTATCTGCTGCTGAACGGCGAGTTGCCGAGCGGGGACGAGCTCGACAAGTTCAGCTACACGATCAGCCGTCACACGATGCTGCACGAGCAGCTCGCGCAATTCTACCGCGGGTTCCGCCGCGACGCGCACCCGATGGCGGTGATGTGCGGCGTGGTCGGTGCGCTCAGCGCCTTTTACCACGACTCGACCGACATTTCCGACCCGCAGCAACGCATGATCGCGTCGCACCGGCTGATCGCAAAGATGCCGACGATCGCGGCGATGGCGTACAAGTACAGCGTCGGTCAGCCGTTCGTGTATCCGAAGAACGACCTCAGCTACGCCGGCAATTTCCTGCGCATGACCTTCGGCGTTCCGGCCGAGGAATATGAAGTCAATCCGGCGGTCGAGCGTGCGATGGACCGCATCTTCATCCTGCACGCCGATCATGAGCAGAACGCATCGACCTCGACCGTGCGTCTGGCCGGTTCGTCGGGCGCGAACCCGTTCGCCTGCATCGCGGCGGGCATCGCCTGCCTGTGGGGTCCGGCGCATGGCGGCGCGAACGAAGCCGCGCTCAACATGCTGCGCGAGATCGGCACGCCGGATCGCATCCCGGAATATATCGCGCGTGCCAAGGACAAGAACGACCCGTTCCGCCTGATGGGCTTCGGCCACCGCGTGTACAAGAACTACGACCCGCGCGCGACCGTCATGCAGAAGACGGTGCGCGAAGTGTTCGACGCGCTGAACGTGTCCGACCCGCTGTTCGAAACCGCGCTGCGCCTGGAGGAAATCGCGCTCAGCGACGATTACTTCATCGAGAAGAAGCTGTTCCCCAACGTCGATTTCTATTCGGGCGTCATCCTGTCGGCGATCGGCTTCCCGACGACGATGTTTACCGTGCTCTTCGCGCTCGCCCGCACCGTCGGCTGGGTCGCGCAGTGGAACGAGATGATCTCCGATCCCGAGCAGAAGATCGGCCGCCCGCGCCAGCTATATACCGGCCCGACCGAGCGTCATTACGTTCCGATCGCCGAGCGTTGAGCGCGTGACCCGCCACGGGATCCTCCTCGTCATCGGACTGCTGGCTACGGCGATGGGGCTGCTGTGGATGGGCCAAGGCCTCGGTTACGTCCGCTGGCCGCAGTCGAGCTTCATGATCGACCAGCGGCCGTGGGTGCTGCGCGGGTCGGTGCTGGCGGTCGTCGGGTTGGTGGTCGTGCTCTACGCGCGGCGATTGCGGCGGTAGGGCGCGGTGGTCGCCCTTATTCCAGCGGCAACGTGAACACGAAACGGGCACCCGCCCCAGGTGCGCTGTCGACGGTGATGTCGCCGCCCATCGCGCGGGCCAGGCGCCGCGAGATGTAGAGGCCCAGGCCGCTGCCGCCCGGCTCGCCCGGATCGACGCGGCCGAATTTTTCGAAGATCATCGCCTGGTCAGCCTCGGCGATACCCTTGCCCTGGTCCGCGACGATCACGCACGCGTGGGTATCGTCCTGCATGATCCGCACCCACACGCTGCCGCCGCGCGGCGAATAGCGCACGGCGTTGCCGATCAGGTTGACCAGGATCTGGAGCGACCGGCGGAAGTCGCCCGTCGCCGGCAGCGTCTCGTCGGCGGCCGGACGATCGATGCGGACATCCCCCTCCGACGCGCGCACCGCCAGCAGGCCCGACGCGCGGCGCGCGACATCGGCCAGATCGAGCGGATCGGCATCGACCACGAAGTCGGCGCGCTCGACCGCCTCCAGATCGACCAGGTCGTCGACTAGTCCCAACAGATGCCGTCCGGCGCTGGCGATATCGTCGGCATAGCCCGAATAGCGCTCGGCGATCGGCCCATCGACGCCCGCGCTCATGCTGCTGGCGTTGGCGATGATGCGTTCCAGCGGCCGGCGCAGCGAGCGGTCGAGCTGTTCGCCAAAGCCGGCGGCGAAGGGCTCGGTCGGCTCGCCGTCTTCCGCTGGGGCCGGCGCCGCGGCAGGCAGCGGGTCGAGCATCATCACGCCCCCGGCAAAGCCGGCGAAACGCCCGCGTGCGTCGATCCGCGGTTCGGCCGCGAGCAAGACCCGTCGTCCGGTGCCGCGAAGCTCGGCTTCCTGCGCGTCGAACCGCATCTGCGCGGCGACCGCACCCAGGATCGGGAACGCGCCGTCATCGTCCTCGGCCAGCGCGAACAGCTTGACCAGCGGCTGCCCCAGAATCGCCGCCGCATCGAAGCCATAGCGGGCGCCCGCGTCAGGGGTAACATGGGTCAGCCGCAACGCCGCGTCACTTTCCCACATCCAGTCGGCCTCGACCGCGCGGAACGAGGCGCGTTCGGCGGACGGACGCCAGGACGGGCGCGCCTGCCACCCGCCGACGACCAATGTCACGCCGTCGGCATCGGGTTCGGCCCGGACCGACAGTTCCAGGTCGTCGTCCCCGTCCGCCACCACTACGGCACGCGCGATCGCGATGCCGAGCCGGCGGGCAAGCCGGACGAGTGCGGCGATCTCGGGCAACGCCACATCGCCGCCGATCGCGCCCCCGGCCTGCGCGATCAGGTCGAGGAACCGGGGATCGGCCTGGACCAGCCGGTCCGTACCGTCACAGCGCGCGACGATCGGGTGGAGCAGCGGATCGAGCGCGTTCATCGCACGTCCTTGAGCGTGTCGAGCGCCAGCAGCGCGGCGCGGAAATCGGGATGCAGGCTGAGCGGCGCGACCGCCAGCCGCGCGGTCGCCGGGTCGATGCTCGCCGCCAGATCGAGCGCGTCGGCAAAGGCATCGACATCGCGGCGCGGGTCCGCCTCGCTCAGATGAAAGCCCAGCCGGGCGATCGTCTCGCGCGGTACGTTCAGCGCGCGGAGCACCAGCCACAGGCGATCGCCAGCCGGATCGACCAGCAACTCGCGCCCCAGTTCGTAGCGCGCACCCAGCGCATGGGCGATGAACGCGGCTAGGACGGTCAGTCGCCGGTCGCGCAGGATTTCGTCGAGCAGCGCGGGCAGTTCGACCGGCTGCGCATCGACCGCTTCGGCCAGGCGCATCGTCGCGGCCTCCACGCGGTCATCGGCGTCATGCGCGGCGATGTTGCGCAGCGCAGCCTCGGCGATCGCGCGATCGAGTGGAGCGGGATCGTCGAGCCCGTCGGCCGCCCGGTCCCGCAATGCCGCCGCCACCCACCAGACCAGCCGGGCGTGAAGCGTGGACGGCATGCCCGTGCTGGTCAGGCCGCGCCCTTCGCTCAACTGGCGTCGCTGGCTCTCGCCGATCATCGTCGCGGCGGCGGCCGTCGCGACGACCCGGTCGGAACTTTGCGCGAGCCGAGCCAGCAGGCTGGGTGTGTCGGCGTCGGCCCCTGCATCGGCGGGAAGGCTCGCGGTCAGCAGTTCCAGCTGGACGCGCGAGAGGCACTCGGCGGCAAAGTCGGGGTCGCGCAGCAGTCCCGCCGCGGCCAGCCGCTCGGCAACCGGGGTCGGATTCGCGATCAGCCGCTCCGCCGCCGCCCGCGCCCCGCGGGTGCCGAGAAGCCGCATCGAATATTCGGTCAGCTCGCCCTCGACCACGCCGACCATCGCTTCGACCAGAGTCGCCAGCGCGGCGCGCGTGCGATCGTCCAGCCGCCCTTCGGCGGGCAGGAAGGCGTCGGTGATCGAGGCATCGAGCGCGGCGCGGGCGCGCGAATCGGCGACCGCGGCCCGGGCCAGCAAGGCCCGTACCCCGGCGCCATGCGCCCGATGCGTGATGGCGGAAGCGTCCGTCATAAGGTCCCGGTCTACCGCGCCGTCGTTAAGGCGGCCCTAAGGCTTTTCGCGAATCGCCTCAATCGCCATGCCGGTCGAGGCAAGCGCGTAAAGCGCAGACAGTGCCAGCCCGACGAGCGGGTAGCCGACGATCGCGGCGGGCAACAGGATCAGCGGATGCGCCGCCGGCGTCGCCCACCAACGCCGCCGCGGGACGGGCACCCGCTCCAGCAGCACCGCGCAGGCGATCGTCGCCAGGGCCAGGACCAGCCCGGTGCCCGCCCCGGTCGCCCGCGTCGCGTCGACGCCGGTCAGCAGCACGACTGCGGCCGCCAGCGCCTGAATCGCACGCTCCTGCGTGCGCGCCAGCCGATCCTCCCCGCGCAGCCAGCTCAGCATCGATCCCGTCGACAGCGCCGCCATCCCGGCCAGGCTGACCGCGATTCCCGCCGCCGGCAGCATCGCCGACAGCAGCGCCACCGCCGCCGCGCCCGCGACGCCCCCCGCCGCGGTCACCGCCCACGCGGGCACGCCGCGCGAAACGAGGTGGGGCAGCGTCCAGCCGGTCACGGGCGTGAAGATGAACCGGTCGGTCCAGGCCGTCCGCCGGTCGCCCAGAGCAGCGAGCACCGATTTCGACCGCCGCAACAGCGCCGCCGAATTTCGCTCGACGCCGTGCCGGGTCCGGCCGGTCGCGGGCGGCAGCAACAACTGCACGGCGCGCGCGGCGACCGCCTGGCGCAACAGCGTCGACTGGAAATCATAATCGGCGGGCAGCGACGCGACGTCGGCCAGCCGCGCGGCGGGGACTCGGGCAAGACCTGCCCAGCTGTGCAAATTATCGACCCGCTCGATCCCGCCGCTGCCGTCGCCGTCACGCGTGACGAGCAGGGCTTCATGGCCTTCGGACGCAAGCCATTCGATGACCGCGTCGGTGGTCACCAGCCCATCGGCGACGACGATGACCTGCGCCAGCGGGTGCATCCGGGCCGCGGCCTCCTCCGCCGATCGCACGACATCGACCGTGACGCCGCGCGCGGCGATCCGGCTGGTCGCGCCGAGCAACGCCGGCGTCACCCGTGAAACGGCGACGAGCAGGTGACCGACGCCGACCGCGGCCAGCAGCCGCGCCTGATATTCGATCAGCGTCGCGCCGCCGAACGGCAACGTCGCGGCAAGCGCGTCAGGGCGATCCTCGGCGTCTTCGGTCGCGAAGATGAGGCCGGCTAGCATAATGCAGATCCTCCCGTGCTCCCGCGAACGCGGGTGCCCAGGGCCACAGGCATGGTACGTCGGGTATGAATTACCCTGGGCGCCCGCCTGCGCGGGAGCACGGTACAGCGCGTCGCCATCAGTACAGCAGGTACGCGCGTCGCACGTCCTCCCACGCGGCTTCGTCCGCGCGCGTCATCGAATCGAGATCGCCAGGCTGAGCGCCGGCATAATCCACCCATTCGCGCAAGGCCGGGCCACCGTTGATGACGTCGATCGCCAGCTTGTCGAAGACGTACTCGTAGGGAAAGTCGCGCCACAGCGGATAGTCCGGATACAGCGTCCGGATCGCCTTGAACGCCAGCGCCTGCAATCGCCACGGCGTGAACGCGGTGTGGTCGTACGCCGCACCCTCGGCGTGGATGTGCAGCCCGGCACAGAGCTGGTGTACGTGCTTGTGGAACGTCGGCTCGAAACTCACCTCGCGCAACAGGCAGCCTTCCAGCCACTGCGGCCCCGTGCGCCGCATCTCCGCCAGCACCGCGCGTGCGTCGATGTCGGGCGCGCCGAACAGTTCCAGCGGCCGGGTCGTCCCCCGCCCTTCGCTGAGCGTCGTGCCCTCCAGCATCACGGTCCCGGCATAGGCGCGCGCCATGTTGAGGTTCGGCGCGTTCGGACTGGGGTTGATCCAGATGCGCTCCGCCGGCCAGCCGAACCCGGGCGACGCGTCGGGCGCATAGCCCTCCATCGCGATCACGCGGTAATCGACGTCGAGCTTGTAATGGTCGATGAACCACTGCCCGAGTTCGCCGAGCGTCAGTCCGTGCCGCATCGGCATGGGGCCGGCGCCGACGAAGCTCTCCCATCCCGGCAGCAACGTCAGCCCCTCGACCGGCCGCCCGGCGGGATTGGGCCGATCAAGCACCCACACCGATTTGCCATGCTGGGCAGCGGCTTCGATGACATAGAGCAACGTCGTGATGAAGGTGTAGATGCGACAGCCCAGGTCCTGCAGATCGATCAGCACGACATCGAACGTGTGCATCGACTGGCCCGTCGGCCGGCGCACTTCGCCATACAGGCTGAAAACGGGAATACCGTGGACAGGATCGTCGAAATCCGGCGACTCCATCATATTGTCCTGCTTGTCGCCGCGCAGCCCATGCTGCGGTCCGAAGGCAGCGGTGACGTTCACCCCCGCCGCGACCAGCGCGTCGAGCGAATGCATCAGGTCCGCGGTCACCGACGCGGGGTGCGCGAGCAACGCGACGCGGCGACCGTGCAGGCTTTTCAACAGCTCGGGGTCGGAGAGCAGGCGATCGATGCCGAATTTCATGGGGTTCCGACTGCCGGGATACGCAGCGCAAAGCAATCGGGATGATGAAAATCCGGCGCGCCGGGCGGATGCGCGAGGCTCCAATAGGATTTGGTGCCGTCGGCTTCCTCGATGACTGCGGTCAGGGCGATATCCGCGGCGCCGGACGGCACCGTCGAGAGATCGATGTCAGCATCGATCCCATTCGTCGTCCGCTCGATCACGGGATCGACCGCGAGCGGCAGGTTGCGCATTCCGTCCCGATACCGATCGAACGCGTATGCCGCCCACCGCAACGAAGGCGAGAGGTTGAACTCGAAATACCCGTCGCCTGCGCTCGGCTTCCAGAACATCTCGAAACAGGTGGTGCGCCAGAGCCCGTCGGCGCGCGCCGGTGTCGTCACTTCGGGCAAAACCAGCGTGTCGAGCCCCTCGACCGCGAAGGTCAGCAGGACGTCGCTCCCATCGGTCATCGTCCACTCGACCCTGACCGCCCGAACCTTTCCGGCCGGCGTATCGGGATGACATTTCAGCTCGTAGATCATCCCTCTCTCCCGCTCGCACTGAGCTTGTCGAAGTGCTGCCCTTCTTCTGCCAACGCATACGCAAGACGGACAGGGCTTCGACAAGCTCAGCCCGAACGGTTAGGGGGAGCACCGTCATGACCGAAACGACCTACACCTCCGACCTGCTCCGCCTTTTATCGGAGCGTGGGTACATCCACCAGGTGACCGACGCCGCCGCGCTCGACGCGCTGGCCACGAAGCAGGTCGTGCCGGGCTATATCGGCTTCGATCCGACCGCGCCGTCGCTGCACGTCGGCAGCCTGGTCCAGATCATGCTGCTGCGCCGCCTGCAACAGGCCGGGCACAAGCCGATCGTGCTGATGGGCGGCGGGACCGGCAAGATCGGCGATCCGTCGTTCAAGGACGAAGCGCGCAAGCTTGCGTCGGACGACACGATCCTGGCCAACATTGCCGGCATCCAGCGCATCTTCGAACGCTTCCTGACGTTCGGCGACGGTCCCAGCGACGCGGTGATGGTCAACAACGCCGACTGGCTCGACAGGCTGGAGTACATCCCCTTCCTGCGCGAGGTCGGGCAGCATTTCAGCGTCAACCGGATGCTCAGCTTCGATTCGGTGAAGCTCCGGCTCGACCGCGAGCAGTCGCTGAGCTTCCTCGAATTCAACTACATGATCCTCCAGGGCTACGACTTCCGCGAACTCGCCAGGCGCCAGGGCGTCCGCCTTCAGATGGGCGGCAGCGATCAGTGGGGGAACATCGTCAACGGCGTCGAACTCGCGCGCCGAATGGACGGGGCAGAGGTCTATGGCGTCACCACCCCGCTGCTGACGACGGCGGACGGCGTGAAGATGGGCAAGACCGTGTCCGGCGCGGTGTGGCTGCACGAGGACCAGCTGTCGCATTTCGATTACTGGCAGTTCTGGCGCAACACCGACGACCGCGACGTCGGCCGCTTCCTGCGCCTGTTCACCGACCTGCCGCTGGACGAGATCGCGCGGCTGGAGACGCTCGCGGGCGCCGAGATCAACGAGGCCAAGAAGATCCTCGCGACCGAAGCCACCGCGATGTGCCGCGGCCGCGCCGCCGCCGACGACGCCGCGGAGACGGCGCGCAGGACGTTCGAGGAAGGCGCTTCCGGCGCCGCGCTCCCCACGGTCGATGCGCCGGGCGGCAGCATCGCGGTCGTCGATGCGCTGATCGGCCTCGGCTTCGCCAAGTCGAAGGGCGAAGCGCGACGGCTGATCGCCGGCGGCGGCGCGCGGATCGACGGCGAGAAGATCGTGGACGAAGCCGCCGTGCTGACGGTGACGGCCGACCGGCGGCTGTCGGCGGGCAAGAAGCATCACGGGATCGTGCGGCCCGGCTGATCCCTCCGTTCGCCGCAATCCTACAGACCTTGTTTACGATTGCCCTGCTACCCGTGTCGGGAAGGCGGGAATTCGGCTATGCCCCTCGGCAATCTGGCAAAATCGGACGGACGGCGGGAAGACCGTGACGAGGTGCATTACCGCGCCCGCGCGACCCATGCCGATGGCCGCACGTTGCAGCTGCTGATCGTGAACATTTCGCCGCACGGCTTCATGGCGCGGTGCGATGCGAGCGTGGCGGAGGACGATCAGTTGCGCGTCACGCTTCCCGGCCTGGGCGCGGTTCCGGCCGACGTCCGCTGGGCGCTCGGCGGGCGGGTCGGCTGCGAACTGGGCAAGCCGATCGGTCTGGGCGACTATTACGAACTGCTCGCCGCGATCCTGCGCTAACGGCGCACCAGCACGACGCCGGCGATCACCAGCACCAGTCCGGCGATGCGGCTGAGCGACACCGGTTCGGCACGGATGCCGAACAGACCGAAATGGTCGATCACCACGGCCGCTGCCATCTGCCCGGCGATCGCGATCATCAGCATCGTCGCGACGCCCAGCCGCGGCGCGGCATAAGCGGCGGTCGCCACATAGATCGCGCCATAGATGCCACCGAGCCAGGCCCAGGCCGGTGCGTCGCGCAGGACGGCGGGGGACGTCCTGTCGTTCGCCGCCCACGCGATCGCGATCGCCGCCGTACCGACGCCGAACGAGATGAGCGCCGCCAGCAGCGTCGATCCGGAGACCTTCGCCAACATGCCGTTCGTCGGCGCCTGCGCGGCGACTCCGATCCCGGCGAGGAAAGTCAGGACGATCGGCAAGAGCAAGTGCATCGGCATTCCCGTTACCCAGACCGCAGCAGCCCGACCGCGGCGTCGCGCTCGAACAGATAGAGGGCCGTCCGCGCCGCCTGCCCGCGCGGGCCGTGCAACCCACCGTCGCGATCGATCAGCAGGCGGGCGTCGCCATTGGCGATCGGCAGCAGTTCGCCGAGCATCTCCGGCGTCGCCATGCGAAACCCCTGCTCCCCCGACTGCCGCGTGCCGAGCAATTCACCCGCGCCGCGCAGTCGCAAATCTTCCTCGGCGATCCGGAAGCCGTCGTTGGTTTCGCGCATCAGCGCCAGGCGCGCGCGCGCCGTTTCGCTCAGATGGCTCCCGCGCAGCAACAGGCATACCGACCGCCCCCCGCCACGCCCGACCCGCCCGCGCAACTGGTGCAACTGCGCGAGCCCGAAGCGATCGGCATGTTCGATCACGATCAGCGTGGCGTTGGGCACATCGACGCCGACCTCGATCACCGTCGTCGCGACCAGCACGCCGGCCTGGCCCGAGGAAAAGCGCGCCATCTCGGCGTCCTTCTCCGGCCCCTTCATCCGCCCGTGCACCAGCGCGACGCGTTCGCCGAAGCGCTGGCGCAACGACTCGGCGCGAGCCTCGGCAGCGGCGAGGTCGGATTTCTCGCTCTCCTCGACCAGCGGGCACACCCAATAGGCCTGCCCCCCGCCGGACAGGTGCCGCGCGAGGCCGTCGACGACATCGTCGAACCGGTCCTCCGAAATCACCCGCGTCTCGATCGGCTCCCGCCCCGGCGGCATTTCGTCGAGGCGACTGACGTCCATCTCGCCGTAGTTGGCCAGCGTCAGCGTGCGCGGGATCGGTGTCGCGGTCATCACCAGCAGGTGCGGCGGGCGTTCGGCCTTGGCCTGCAACATCATCCGCTGGGCGACGCCGAAGCGGTGCTGCTCGTCGACCACGACAAGCCCCAGGTCGCGATAGATGACACCTTGCTGGAAAATGGCGTGGGTGCCGATCAGGATATCGATCTCCCCCGCCGCCAGCCCCATCAGCGTCGATTCCCGCGCGCGCCCCTTGTCGCGTCCGGTGAGAATCGCGACCGTCGCGATCCCGGCCAGCTGGCGCGACAGCGTCTCGTAATGCTGGCGCGCGAGAATTTCGGTCGGCGCCAGCAGCGCGCCCTGCGCCCCGCCCTCGACCGCGATCAGCAGCGCATTGAGGGCAACGAGCGTCTTGCCCGACCCGACATCGCCTTGCAGCAGGCGCAGCATCGGCCGCACCTGCGCCATGTCGCCCTCGATCTCGGCAATCGTCCGCGACTGCGCACCCGTGGGCGCATAGGGCAGGTCGAGTTTCGCCCGCAGCCGCCCGTCGCCGGTCAGCGCCCGGCCCCGCTTCGCCCGCGCGTCGCCGCGGACCAGCAGCAGCGCAAGCTGGTTGGCGAACACCTCGTCATAGGCGAGCCGCGTCCGCGCCTTCGCATCCGACGGATCGGCGTGGAGCCGCGCCAGCGCGTCGCGCCACGCCGGCCACTCGTGCTTTGCGAGCACGCTCGGCTCGACCCATTCGGGCAGCTCGGGCGCGCGCTCGACCGCCTGCGCCGCCAGTGCCGCCAGCCGGCGCGAGGTCAACCCTTCGGACAGCGGATAGATCGCCTCGCGCCCGGTACCCGTCGGCGCTTCGTCCAGCGGAACGGCATAGTCCGGGTGGACCATCTGCAAATCCTGCCCATACGTCTCCAGCTTGCCCGACACCCGGCGGGGTTCGTGGAGCGGCAGCAGCTTCTTCACCCAGCCCGACGACCCGCCGAAATAGACGAGGGAGACGTGATTGCCCGTGGCATCCACCGCACCGACTCGCGTCGGGCTGCGCGGGCTGCTGCCGGTGCGGTGCTCGACCGGGGTCAGCGTGATCGCGATCGTGCGGCCCGCGTCGGCGGCATCCAGTTCCTCGCGCGGCAGGCGGTCGATGTATCCGGTCGGCAGGTGGAAGGCGACATCGACCACGCGGCGCAGCGCCAGCTTCTCCATCGGCTTGGCGAGCCCCGGCCCCACGCCTTTCAGCGCGGTGACCTCGGCGAACAGCGGGTTGAGGATGTCGGGACGCATGACTATGTCCCCGCTACCCCAAGCCGACCGCGCATTGAAGCGCCGCCGGCCTATTTTGCATGGAGCTTGGCCGGTGGAGCGCGAAATCCGACTGAAACGCCTGGGTTTCCGCAGCTGGCACCGCGGGACCAAGGAAGCGGACCTGATGGTCGGCGGCTTCTTCGATGCCTATGCGACACGCTGGTCCGACGCGGAGATCGACTGGTTCGAAGCGTTTCTGGAGGAACAGGACGTCGACATCATGGCCTGGGCCATGGGCGCCGCCGCCGTCCCGGCGCGTTGGCAGGGCCAGATGATGGATGACCTGAAGACGCTGACCTACGTGCCGATCCAGCAATAGCCCTCTCCCCCTCGGGGAGAGGGTTGGGCGAGGGGCCGTGCCGCGGGCCTCGGTCTCGGTGAGACACCTCCCCCTCTCCCAGACCCTCTCCCCAACGGGGAGAGGGATTAAAGTGAGATACATGCCCGACCTCTCCAAGATCCTCTCCGCCCCCCGCCCGCTGACGCTTGCCGGCGTCGCGACGGGCTTCCTCCCGGCCCTGCTCGCCGACCTGTCGCGCGCGGGCGCAGGCGGCGCGTGCTTCATCGCGCCCGACGAAGCGGCCATGCGCGCGGTCCAGTCCACCGCGACCTTCTTCGCCCCCGAGCTCGAAATCCTCGCCTTTCCGGCCTGGGACTGCCTGCCCTACGACCGCGCGTCTCCGACACTGCGCGTCATGTCCGAACGCCTCGCGACGCTCCACGCGCTGCAAGCCAAGGCCGCACGCCCGCGCCTGCTGGTCACCACCGCCAATGCCGCGACCCAGCGCACGCTGACGCCGTTCCGCATCCGCCAGCTGGTCGCGACGCTGGCACCGGGCGAGCGGATCAGCCGCGACAAGCTTTCCACGCTGCTCCAGGCCAACGGCTATGTCCGCACCGAATCGGTTGCCGATGCCGGCGAGTTCGCGGTGCGCGGCTCGCTTGTCGATCTGTTCCCCTCCGGCTCCGAATCGGCGCTGCGCCTCGACTTCTTCGGCGACGAGATCGAAACCGTCCGCACTTTCGATCCGCACGACCAGCGCACGACCGGCAGCGTCCCGGGCTTTACCCTGCTCCCCGCCTCCGAAGCGTTGCTTGACGAGGACAGCGTCAAGCGCTTCCGCACCCGTTACCGCGAGACGTTCGGTGCCACCGCGACCGGCGACCCGCTGTACCAGGCGGTGAGCGAAGGCCGGCGGCTGGCGGGCATGGAGCATTGGCTGCCGCTGTTCGAGGAACGGCTGGAAACGCTGTTCGACCACCTGCCCGGCGACATGGTCGTCGTCCGCGACGGCGGCGTCGCGGGTGCGGCGGAGGGACGGTTCGAGGCGATTGCCGACTATCACGCCAACCGCCTGAAGGCCTCGGGCGCGGAGCCCGGCAGCTATCGCCCGCTCCCGACCAGGTCGCTGTACCTGCTGCCGGACGAATGGGCGCAGGCGCTCCACGATGCGCCGGCGCACGTCACGACGCCGTTCCACGAGCCCGAAAGCGCGTCCGTCCTCGAATTCAACATCGACGGCCCGCGCGACTTCGCCCCCGAACGCTCGGCCGGCGCCAACGTCTATGAAGCCGTCGTCGCGCACCTGAAGAAGGTCAGCGCTAAGCGCATCCTCGCCAGCTATTCGACCGGCTCGCGCGAGCGCTTGAAGGGGCTGCTGGAGGATCACGGCCTGTCCGGCGCGCGGCTGGTCGACACCTGGCAGGAGGCGCTGGGCGTGGTCGACAGCGCGACCGCGCTGATCGTCCTGCCGCTCGACCACGGCTTCACCGCGCCGGACGTGACGCTGCTGACCGAGCAGGACATGCTCGGCGACCGCCTGGTCCGTCGCGCCAAGCGCCGCAAGTCCGCCGACGCCTTCCTCGCCGAACTCGCCACGCTGTCGCCGGGCGACCTGGTCGTCCACGTCGATCACGGCATCGGACGCTACGAGGGGCTGACGTCGATCCCGGTCGGCAAGAGCCCGCACGACTGCGTCGCACTGACCTATGCCGGCGGCGACAAGCTGTACGTGCCGGTCGAGAACCTCGAAGTCCTCAGCCGCTACGGCTCGGGCGAAGAGGGCGCGACGCTCGACAGGCTGGGCGGCGAGGCCTGGCAGCGGCGCAAGAGCCGCATGAAGGAGCGCATCCGCGAGATCGCGGGTGAACTGATCGCCACCGCGGCCGAACGCGCATTGCGCCCGGCCGACGTCGCCGAACCCGACGGATCGGGCTTCGCGACCTTCGTCGACCGCTTCCCGTACGAGGAAACCGACGACCAGGACCGTGCGATCAACGACGTGCTGGGCGACCTTGGCAAGGGGTCGCCGATGGACCGGCTGGTCGTCGGCGACGTCGGCTTCGGTAAGACCGAAGTCGCGCTGCGCGCCGCGTTCGTCGCGGCGATGGCGGGGATGCAGGTCGCGATCGTCTGTCCGACGACCTTGCTCGCCCGCCAGCACTACAACAACTTCGCCGCGCGCTTCGATGGCTTCCCGATTCGGGTCGGCCGCCTGTCGCGCCTGGTCCCCACCGCCGAGGCGAAGGCGACTAAGGAGGGCATCGCCGACGGCACGCTCGACGTCGTGGTCGGCACCCACGCGATCCTGGCCAAGGGCATCGACTTCAAGCGCCTGGGCCTCGTCATCGTCGATGAGGAACAGCGGTTCGGCGTCACGCACAAGGAACGGCTGAAGGCGCTGAAGAGCGACGTCCACGTCCTGACGCTGACCGCCACGCCGATCCCGCGCACGCTCCAGATGGCGATGTCGGGCCTGCGCGAACTCTCCGTCATCCAGACCCCGCCGGTCGACCGCCTGGCGGTGCGCACCTATGTCATGCCGTGGGACCCGGTCGTGCTGCGCGAGGCGCTGCTGCGCGAACATTATCGCGGCGGGCAAAGCTTCTTCGTCACGCCGCGCATCGCCGACCTGCCCGATATCGAGGACTTCTTTCGCGAGCATGTGCCGGAGGTCCGTTACGTCATCGCCCACGGCCAGATGGCGCCGAGCGAGGTCGAGGAGCGGATGTCGGCGTTCTACGACAAGAAATTCGAAGTGCTCATCTCGACCAGCATCATTGAAAGCGGCATTGATATCCCGAGTGCCAACACGATGATCGTCAACCGCGCCGACCGCTTCGGTCTCGCCCAACTCTACCAGCTGCGCGGCCGCGTCGGCCGGTCGAAGACGCGCGCCTACGCCTATATGGTGTCGCCACCCGAGCGGCTGATGACCGAAGCGGCGGAGAAGCGGCTGAAGGTGCTGAGCGACCTCGAATCCTTGGGCGCCGGTTTCCAGCTCGCCAGCCACGATCTCGACCAGCGTGGTGCTGGCAACCTGCTCGGCGACGAACAGTCGGGCCATATCAAGGAAGTCGGCTTCGAACTCTACCAGTCGATGCTGGAGGAAGCGATCCTGGAGGCAAAGGCCGGCGGCAAGCTCAATCGCCCGACCGATTTCTCGCCACAGATCACGATCGACGCACCAATCCTGATCCCGGAAACCTATGTCCCCGATCTCGACCTGCGCATGGGCCTCTACCGCCGCCTGAACGAAATCGACGTCTCTGCGGGACTCGAGGCGTTCGCCGCCGAGATGATCGACCGCTTCGGCAAACTGCCCGACGAGACCGAGAATTTGCTGCGGCTCATGGAGATCAAGCTGAACGCCAAGCGCGCGTGCGTGGCGAAGCTCGATGTCGGGCCGAAGGGCGCGCTGGTCGCGTTCCACGAGAACAATTTCCCGAACATCGACGGTCTGCTCGCCTATGTCGGCAAGCTGGGCGAAGTCGCCAAGCTGCGCCCCGACCACAAGCTGGTTATCAACCGCGTCTGGGCCGACCCGAAGGCGCGGCTGCAAGGCGCGTTGCAGCTGTCGCGGGGGCTGGCGAAGGCGGCGGGCGGTTAGACCGCCTCGACCAGTGTCGCGAGCGCCCGACTGTCGATGCCGGGTGCGCAGAGATACCCTTGGTACAGCCGGCATCCCGCAGCGGCGAGCAGGTCGCGCTGCTCGGTCGTCTCGACCCCTTCGGCGATCACGTCGAGCCCCAGCGACGCCGCCATGTCGATGACGCCGCGCACCACCACCCGGTCGCGCGCGTTGCCGGCGATGCCCGCGGTCAGCGACTTGTCGAGCTTCAGGTAGTCGACCGGCAGCGCGTTGAGATAGGCGAGGCTGGAATAGCCGGTGCCGAAATCGTCGATCGCGATCCGGCATCCGGCGGTGCGCAGGTCCGCCAGCAGCGCGGCTGCCACATCCAGCCGTTCGATCAGCCCGCTTTCGGTGACCTCGACCGTCACCCGGTCGCGCGACAGGCCGCTCGCATCGATCCGCTCCAGCACGCGCGCGACAAAGCCGTCCGCGGCGATGTCCTCTGCCGCGACGTTCACCGCGATGCGAAGCTCGGCCAGTGCCGCGGGCCATGCCGCCGCGACCGCGAGCGCGCGCGCCTGGAGATAGGCCGAGACTTCGCCCGACCGCCCGCCCCGTGCTGCCGCCGCCAGCAGCGTTTCCGCGCCGACTTCGCCCAGCCGCGGGTGGTGCCAGCGGGCGAGCGCCTCGACTCCGGTGATCCGTCCGCTGGTGCAATCGACCTGCGGCTGGAACACGACGTCGATGTCGCCGGCGGTGAGCGCCGCGGGCAACTCGCGCGCCAGTGCCGCCACCGATCGCGAACGCCGTCCGAACAGGTCGCGCGTCACCGCGCCGGCATCGGGCGGCGGACCGATCGGTTCGATCAGGCCGTGCAACCGACCGGTGTGGGGATCGCGCTGGAGATGCGCGACGACCCGGCCCAGCCCCGGCAGGTCGTGCGCAAAGGCCGTCGTCTCGTTCGAACCCAGCCGCCGCACGGCCTCGCGCAACCGGCTGCGCACCTCCGCCGGCTGCCGAAGCCACGCGGTCCGCAGCGTTCCGTCCTCCGCAATGCCGGCCAGGCGCGCCAGTTCGGCGGTGACCTGCAACGATCGGCGGGCAGGATCGTAGCGCCAGCCAAGCGGCGCGACCCAGCGCGCCTCGCGCACCGGCATCCCGCCCGACACCCGCACCGCATGGCGTTCGGCGAAACGGACGGCGTGGCCGAATTCGGTTTCCGTCACCGGGCTGACCAGAAAATGTGTCGCGCCCGCGTCACGCGCGGCATCGAGCACGCCAACATCGTTGCGCGACACCATGACCAGCACCGCTTGCCCTGCGCGTTCTGCCGCATCGCCGATCGCCTGGATCGCGGCGAGGCCGTCGTCGGCCGCGCCGCGCGCATCGACGACGATCACCTGCGCGCCGCTGGCGGCGATGCGTCCGGCAAGCCCTTCGTCCCGCCGCGCGGCGATCGCCCGCCACCCGCCACGCGCCGCCATCGCCGCCAGCTCGTCGCGCTGGCGAAACGACAGGATGAAAAGCGGCTTGGCGAAACTATCGGGCACGTCGCTCGTATCCTTCTGCGAAATTGATGAAGAAAGACACCCGCCGTCGGCGGTTTCTCGCGTGGCGTCCTGCCCCCGCCCCCTTGTTGCTCCTCCCGCAAAGGCCTAGCTTCCCCTCACGATGGCCACCCCCGCCCCCCTGATCGACCGTTTCGGTCGTGCCATCACCTATCTGCGCGTGTCGGTCACCGATCGCTGCGACCTGCGCTGCCGCTATTGCATGGCCGAGCAGATGACCTTCCTCCCGCGCCGCGCGCTGCTGGCGCTGGAGGAGATCGCGATCATTTCCGAACGCTTCATCGCGCGCGGCGTGACCAAGATCCGGCTGTCGGGCGGCGAGCCGCTGGTGCGGCGTGACGTTGTCGAACTGGTCGACCGGCTCGGCCGCCACGTCGGCAACGGCCTCGACGAACTGACGATGACGACAAATGCGACGCGGCTTGCCGGTCTCGCGCCGCAGTTGTTCGATGCGGGCATCCGGCGCATCAACGTCAGCCTCGACAGCCGCGACCGCGACACGTTCCGCTTCGTCACACGTCACGGCGACGTGGACCAGGTACTTGGCGGCATCGCGGCGGCGAAGGCGGCGGGGATCGCGGTCAAGATCAACATGGTCGCGCTCGCCGGGCTGAACGAGGCGGAAATCCCGTCGATGCTCGAATGGTGCGGCGAACAGGGTTTCGACCTGAGCCTGATCGAGACAATGCCGCTGGGCGTGATCGACGAGGATCGCACCGACCGCTTCGTGCCGCTGACCCGCGTGTTCGATACCCTCGGCGCGCGCTACCCGCTGGCCCGTGACGATCACCGCACCGGCGGCCCGGCACGCTACTGGCGGACGCCCTGGGGCACGCGGCTGGGCCTCATCTCGCCGCTCACCGCCAATTTCTGCGAAGGCTGCAACCGCGTGCGGCTGACGACCGAGGGCAAGCTGTACATGTGCCTGGGGCATGAGGATCAGGTCGACCTGAAGGCGGCATTGCGCGGCGGCGGAGTGGTCGCGCTCGACGCCGCGATCGACGAAGCCCTCGCGCTGAAGCCCGAACGCCACGACTTCCGCATCGACGCCGCCGCGCCCGCCGTCACGCGCCACATGAGCGTGACCGGCGGATGAGCGACCCCGTCCGGCGCGCGCTGGTCGCGTCGCCGACCGCCCCCGCACAGGCCGCTGCCGCCGATCTGGCGGACGCCTACGACTTCGTGCCCGTGGAGCAGGCGGATCAGGTCATCGCGCTGGGTGGCGACGGCTTCATGCTCCAGACGCTGCACATGATGCTGGAGGGGCGGCGCAGCGTGCCGGTGTTCGGCATGAACCTCGGCACCGTCGGCTTCCTCATGAACGAATGGCGCCTGGATGGCCTCGACCGCCGCCTCGCGCGGGCCAAGCCGTTCAAGGTGTCGCCGCTGACGATGACCGCGACGACGATCGACGGGCGGACGAAGGTGCTGCCCGCGATCAACGAAGTCTCGCTGCTGCGCGAAACCCGCCAGACCGCTAAGCTGGAAGTGACGGTCAACGACCGCATCGTCCTGCCTGAGCTGGTCTGCGACGGCATCCTCGCCGCGACGCCCGCGGGATCGACCGCCTATAATCTGTCGGCCAACGGGCCGATCCTGCCGCTGGGCTCCGCGCTGATCGCGCTGACCCCGATCAGCGCGTTTCGCCCGCGGCGCTGGCGCGGCGCGATCCTCCCCGAAAAGGCGCGGATCGGTATCACCGTGCTGGAGGCTGACAAGCGTCCGGTCAGCGCGGTCGCCGACCAGCGCGAAGTCCGCGACGTCGCCAGCGTCTCGATCGAAATCGATCACAACCGCGATCTGACCCTGCTGTTCGATCCCGAACATGCGCTCGACGATCGGATAACGATGGAGCAGTTTGTCGCGTAGCTCGGCCTGCGACGTCGTCCCAGGACGCGCTCAAGCGCGGCCGGCGTCGCGGCCGCGACGACCGACGACTTCGGCTTTGCCGAAGTCGCCAGAAAGACCGTCATTCAAGGCTTGCAAAGCCGTTTCCGCCTGCTATTAGCCTGCCCTCGCGCTCGTTCCCTGATAGCTCAGCGGTAGAGTAGGTGACTGTTAATCACTTGGTCGTTGGTTCGAATCCAACTCAGGGAGCCAGCGCGAATTCGTCCCCAAATCGCCGGTTGCACCCTCGCACGCACGCTGCGATGGTCCCGCCCATGAGCGACATCGACGACTTCATCGCCGGCCTGCCGAAGGCCGAACTTCACCTGCATATCGAAGGCAGCCTCGAGCCTGAACTGATGTTCGCGCTGGCCAGGCGCAACGACGTCGCGATCCCTTACGCGTCTGTCGAAGACGTGCGCGCGGCGTACGACTTCTCCAACCTCCAGGACTTTCTCGACATCTATTACGCCGGCGCCGACGTGCTGCGGACGCGCGCGGACTTCCGCGACCTGGCGGTGGCCTATTTCGACCGGGTCGCGGCGGACGGCGTCGTCCATGCCGAGATCTTCTTCGATCCGCAGACCCACATCGACCGCGGCATCCCGATGGCCGATGTCGTCGACGGGCTGTTCGACGGCATGGCCGATGCGGAGGCACGCCACGGCATCACGTCGAAGCTGATCCTGTGCTTCCTGCGTCACCTGAGCGAGGACGCCGCGTTCGAGACGCTGGCCGCCGCCGAACCGTGGCTCGACCGGATCGCCGGCGTCGGGCTCGATTCGTCGGAAGTCGGCCACCCGCCCGCCAAGTTCGAACGCGTCTTCGCCGCCGCCAGGGCCAAGGGACTGAAGCTCGTCGCCCACGCCGGCGAGGAAGGTCCGCCGGAGTATGTCGCGCAAGCACTCGACCTGCTTCACATCGACCGGCTCGACCACGGCAACCGCAGCCTGGAAGACCCGGCGCTGACCGCGCGGTTGGCGCGTCAGGGCATGACGCTGACCGTCTGCCCCCTGTCGAACGTCAAGCTGTGCAACGTCGCCTCGATCGACGCGCATCCGATCGACCGGATGCTCGAATTGGGTCTTCGCGCCACGGTCAATTCTGACGATCCGGCCTATTTCGGCGGCTACATCGGCGAGAATTTCCGCGCGGCGGCGCAAGGCCGCAAGCTGGACAAGCGCCAGATCGCGACGCTCGCGCGCAACAGCTTCCTCGGTTCGTTTCTCGACGACGCAGCGGTCGCGCGTCACCTCGCGCAGATCGACGCGTATGTGGAGGCGCACGCGTGACCGCGCCGACGCTGACGCCGATCACCCATGACGACTTCCTCCAGTCGGTCGCCGCATTGGTGGACACGCTGCGCGCCGACGACTGGCAGGCGCAGTTGCTGGTCGGCGTCGGACGCGGCGGGCTGGTCCCGGCAGTGTTCCTCAGCCACGCCACCGGGCTGCCGATGGTATCGATCGATTTCTCGACACCGATTCCGGAATTCAACGCCGCACTGATCGCCACGCTCGCCAAGCGCACCCGCGACGGCGAACGGATGGTGTTCGTCGAGGACATCAACGATTCGGGCCGCACCATCGCTGCGATCCGCGAACAGCTTGGCACCGAGGGCGCAGACGCCGCCAACGTGCGCTTCGCGGTGATGGTCGACAATACCGTGTCGGGCCAGCGGATCGACTATAGCTGGCGCCGGATCGACCGCACCGTGACCAAGGACTGGTTCGTCTTCCCGTGGGAAGCCGTCGGGCCGCACGCCGCCATCCTTGACGACGCAGCCGAGGTCCCCGAACGGATCGCCTGACCGCAAATCCCACACGTTCAGCCGCTAGACAGAGAAGCTGGCGTAGCCTTTGCACAGAGGCGTACCGCGCGGAGCCAAAGGCAGGGCGGGACGTTGATGTCAAAAGCGGGTCTTCCGTACGGGAAGCATCCGGTGGAGGTTCCGATGCGTACCAAGACGTTTTTCTCTCGACGACGGGCGATGATGGCGGCGGTGCTAGCTGGTGTGACGACGCTCGCGGCCTGCGCCGGGCCGACTCCCTATCGCCCGGCGACCGGTTACGGCTTCAATCGTACCGGCTATTACGACCAGCAAATCGAGCGCGACCGCTTCCGCGTGTCGTTCGCCGGCAACAGCTATACCTCGCGCGACACGGTCGAGCGGTACCTGTTGTTCCGCGCGGCCGAACTGACATTGCAGTCGGGCAACGACCATTTCATCCTGGCCGATCGCGATACCGACAAGCAGACGCGCACCTACACCACCCCGGGCTTCGGCGGCTTCGGTCCGTATGGCGGCTTCTCGGGCTTCGGTTACTGGGGCCCGTCGTGGCGCTATTACGGCCGCGGCTTCGGCTGGCGTAGCTGGGATCCGTTCTGGGGCGATCCGTTCTGGGATCGCGGCGTCGATGTCCGGACCGTGGAGCGCTACGAAGCGGTCGCGGAGATCATCGTCGGCCGTGGTCCGAAGCCCGCCAACAACGTGCGCGCCTTCGACGCACGCGACGTCGTCGACCGGCTGGGCCCGTCGATCCGCGTGCCGGACGATCAGCGCCGCTGAGCCGGCGCATCGCTGAAACGAAAAGGCCGCGTCCCTGTAGGGCGCGGCCTTTTTTTGTCCCGGTACGGACTCCTTCCCCCCGTTTTTACTGAGCTTGTCGAAGCACCAATCTTCGAGCCGCGAGGGCACCGCCGGCTTATCGTCGTATGGCCCTTGCGACAGGCTCAGGGCGAACGGAGGCTGGTCAGATCATCTGTCCGACCATCCTGTCTGTCCCGAGCGGCGGGGAGGCGGCTTCACGCCTCCCGCGAACCTCAGACCAGCGCGCCGTGGCAATGCTTGTACTTCATCCCCGACCCGCACGGGCACGGTGCGTTGCGGTTGACCACGCCCTGCCAGCTTTCCGGGTCTTCGCCGACCTCGGCGCCGGTCGGCTGCGGGATCGACAGCGGCGGCAGGCCGGCGTCGATCAGCCCGCGCGTGCCCGCGTCCCAGTCCGCCGAATTGTCCTCGCCGGTAAACGGGTCGATATGGCTGGTGATGAAATCGGGCAGGTCGGGCAGCTGCGAGAAGTCGCCGAAATCGTCCATCTGCGGCGCCATGCGGAACTGCGCATAGGCGAGCGTCCGCGTCACATCCTCGCGGATGTTGCCGAGCATCCGCTCGAACATCGCGAACGCTTCCTGCTTGTATTCGTTGATCGGCGTCTTCTGGGCGTAGGCGCGCAGATGGACGACCTGCCGCAGCGCGTCGAGCATCGCGAGATGCTCCTTCCAGTGATGGTCCAGGTTCTGGAGCAGAATCGATTTCTCGATGCCCGTCCAGGTCTCGGTGTCGAGCTCCTTGGCCTTTTCCTCGACCACCGCATCGGCCGCGGCCAGCAGGCGCGCCTCGATCGTCTCGGGCTCGATGCCCTCTTCCTTCGCCCATTCCTCGACCGGCACATTGACGTTCAGCTGTTCGGCAGCCTGGGCCTTCAGCCCCTCGATATTCCACTGTTCGGGATAGGTATCGGGCGGAATCGCGCCACCGACGATGCCGTTGACCGTCGCGACGCGCATGTCGATCACGACGTCGCCGACCGTATCGGCGTCCATGATATCCGCGCGCTGTTCGTAGATGACCTTGCGCTGGTCGTTCATCACGTCGTCATATTCGACGACCTGCTTGCGGATGTCGTAGTTGCGCGCCTCCACCTTCTTCTGCGCGGTCTCGATCGCCTTGGTCAGCCACTTGCTGCCGATCGCCTCGCCGTCGCCGATATTGTTGCGCATCATCTTGGCGAACAGCGTGTCCGGGCCGAAGATACGCAACAGATCGTCATCGAGGCTCAGGTAGAAGCGGCTGAGGCCCGGATCGCCCTGACGCCCCGAACGGCCGCGCAGCTGGTTGTCGATGCGGCGGCTTTCGTGGCGTTCGGTACCCAGCACGAACAGGCCGCCCGCGGCGATCACCTTCTGCCGCTCCGCCTCGACCTCCGCCTCGATCCTGGCGATGCCGGCGTCGCGCTCCGGCCCCTCGGGTACATCGCGCAGCTCGTCCTCGATGCGGAATTCGGCATTGCCGCCCAGCTTGATGTCGGTGCCGCGGCCGGCCATGTTGGTCGACACGGTGACGGCGCCCAGACGGCCCGCCTGCGCGACGATGTGCGCTTCGCTCTCGTGGAAGCGGGCATTCAGCACTTCATGCTTGACGCCTTCCTGGTTCAGGAATTCGCTCAGCAGCTCCGACTTCTCGATCGACACGGTGCCGACCAGCACGGGCTGGCCCTTCGAGGCATGTTCGCCGATCCGCTTGGCGATCGCGCGGAACTTGTCCTGCGTGTCCTTGTAGAATTCGTCTTCCTCGTCGACGCGCAGCACGGGCACGTTGGTCGGGATCGACACGACGTTCATCTTGTAGATGTCGAAGAACTCGGGCGCCTCGGTCGCCGCGGTGCCGGTCATGCCCGACAGCTTCGGGTACATCCGGAAATAATTCTGGAAGGTAATCGACGCGAGTGTCTGGTTCTCGGGCTCGATCTGGACGTTTTCCTTCGCCTCCACCGCCTGGTGCAGGCCGTCCGACCAGCGACGCCCATCCATCATTCGCCCGGTGAATTCATCGATGATGATGACCTTGCCGTCCTTCACGATGTAGTCGGTGTCGCGTTTGAACATCTTGTTCGCGCGCAACGCCTGGTTCGTGTGGTGGACGACCTGGGTGTTCTCGAAATCGTAGAGGTTGGCGCCCTGGAGCAGCCCCGCCGTCTCCAGCATCCGCTCGACACGCTCGGTGCCGTCCTCGGTCAGGATGATCGACTTCTGCTTCTCGTCCTTCTCGTAATCGTCCTCGCCGAGCTGCTTCACGACCGCATCGACCTGGATGTAGAGTTCCGACTTGTCGTCGGTCGGGCCCGAGATGATCAGCGGCGTGCGCGCCTCGTCGATAAGGATCGAATCGACCTCGTCGACGATGGCGTAGGCGAACGGACGCTGGACCATCGACGCGCGATCGTACTTCATGTTGTCGCGCAGGTAATCGAAGCCGAATTCGTTGTTCGTGCCGTAGGTGATGTCGGCATGATAGGCCGCGCGCCGCTCGTGATCGGCCAGGTTCGGCACGATGACGCCGGTCGTCAGCCCCAGGAAGCCGTACAGCTTGCCCATCTGTTCGGCATCGCGACGCGCAAGATAGTCGTTGACCGTGACGACGTGCACGCCCTCACCCGGCAGAGCGTTCAGATAGACCGCCAGCGTCGCGACCAGCGTCTTGCCCTCGCCCGTCTTCATCTCGGCGATCTCGCCGCGGTGAAGCACGATGCCGCCGACCATCTGCACGTCGAAATGCCGCATCCCGAGCGTCCGGACCGATGCCTCGCGAACGGTCGCGAACGCTTCGGGAATCAGCGCGTCAAGCTTCTCGCCGGCCGCCAGCCGCTCGCGGAAGCGCGCGGTCTGCTGCGACAGGTCGTCATCCGACATCGCCTGCATCTGCGGTTCGAGTGCGGCGATCTTGTCGGTGATCGACTTCAGCGATTTGACGTAACGGTCGTTCGACGACCCGAAAAGCGACTTGGCAAGTCCGCCGAGCATAGAGTTATCCTTGGAAATAAGATGCGCGGCCACGCGTCGGGGCCGCTGAAACTGACGATAGGTGAGAAGTCGCGGCGGCTGCCGAGGCGTGCCGCCAACGGCGCGCGTTATTCGCGCCGACGCTCCGGCGCGACCGGACGCAGCGCGTCGAGGGCACGTGTGAGATCGAGGATCAGCGGCGCAGGCGCGACATACCCATCGGGCCGCGGCGCTACCGACCGCGCGATCGCCGGCGAAACCACCTGTGCCGCGGCAATGACTCGGCTCGCCTCGACCCCCGTATGCGCACGCGCATCGACCGCCCGACCGACACCGGTCAGCGCCGACAACATGGCAGTCAGGAGGAGGAACAGGTTCAAGCGGCGTATCCTTGCGCACGCGACATAGGTTCGTGGCGCGGGCGCGTCCACTCCTTCGTCACCAGAGCGTCCGAATTGGATAACCCTGAACGGTGGCATCGGCCGTCAGGAGTGTCAGATCGGCGTGCAAAGTATGCGCGATCAACATGCGGTCGGTAGGATCGCCGTGCAGGTTCGGCAAGCTGTCGGCGAGCATCCAGAGGTCGCCCGGCACGTCCAGGATCGTCAGCGATAATAATTCGGCCACCACCGCAAAACGCGCGAGGACCGGCAGCCGGCCTCGCGCCTTGAGGTCGGCGAATTCCCACGCGGTCACGCCACTGACAAGCAGCCGGTTCGCGGGATCGACGATGGCGCCATGCGCCCGCGAGCTGAGCCGGCGACTTCCCTCGACCGCCCAGATAAGCGCGTGGGTATCAATCAGCAGGTCCAAATTTCCTCCGGAACCGCTCATCGGGATCACCATGATCCGCTTTCAAAGCTGCGATGCTGGTGTCGAAGCCAACGAAGGCATCGCGCCACATGCCCATCGCCGATCGACGCTTTTCGGCGATCTGCTCGAGATCGGCGACCGCATCGACCACGGGGACCAAGCGCACCTGCGGTTCGCCCGCCTTCGACAGGATAACCGTCTCACCGCGCATGGCTGCCGCAACCAGCGAAGAAAGCTTCGACTTTGCTTCGCCAATGTTCACATGGATGGCTTCGCCGATGTTCACATGGATGCCCATATCCCGAAATTAGGTTGGCCAAGCAGCTTGGTCAAGCTAAGTGACCGACCATGTCCGACACCCGCTCCCCCCTCGCCCCCGCGACCCTGCCCGACCTGCCCGAAATCGCTGGCGTCGTCCGCCGCGTGGCGCGGGCGCGGTACAAGGCGTGGGATCGCTGCGACCTGACCTATGTCGAGCTCGCCCCCGGCACGGCGGTGGCCGGCGTCACGACGCAGAGCAAATGCCCCTCGCCCGAAGTGGAGTGGTGCCGCCGCGCGCTGGTGCTGGGGCGCGCACGGGCGCTGATAGTCAACGCGGGCAATTCCAACGCCTTCACCGGCAACCGCGGGCGCGAAGCCGTCGAGGCCATCGCGGCACGGACCGCTGCACACCTCGAGTGCGACCCGTCCGACGTGTTCGTCGCCTCCACCGGCGTGATCGGTGTGCCGTTGCCGATCGACAAGGCCGTGGCCGGGCTCGACGCCGCCTATGTCGCCGAGCCGTGCAGCTGGGTCGCCGCGGCCGAGACGATCATGACCACCGACACCTTCGCGAAGGTCGCGACGACCTCCGCGATCGTCGACGGGCGTCGGGTCGAACTGGTCGGCATCGTCAAGGGATCGGGGATGATCGCGCCGGACATGGCGACGATGCTCGGCTTCGTCTTCACCGATGCCGCGGTCACGCCCGAATTCCTGCAATCCGCGCTGTCGGCGGCAAACAGCAAGACCTTTTCCTGCATCACGGTCGACAGCGACACGTCGACCAGCGACACGGTGCTCGCGTTCGCGACCGGCCAAGCCGGCAATTCGCCGATCGACGGCGAGGACAGCGACGGGGCCGACGCCTTCGTCGCGGCGCTCGCGGATCTGTGCATGCAGCTCGCCCATCTGGTCGTCCGCGACGGCGAAGGCGCGCAGAAGCTGATCGAAATCACGGTCGAGGGAGCCGAAAGCGACCGGTCCGCCCACCGTATCGCCATGAGCATCGCCAACTCGCCGCTGGTGAAAACAGCGATCGCCGGCCAGGATGCCAACTGGGGCCGCGTCGTGATGGCGGTCGGCAAGGCAGGCGAGCCGGCCGAGCGCGACAGGCTCGCGATCCGCTTCGGCGCGACGCAGGTCGCCGAGGGCGGTCTGGCCGTCACCGGCTATGACGAGGCGCCGGTCGCCGAGCATCTGAAGGGCCGCGAGATCGAGATCGGCGTGGACCTGAGCCTGGGCGAGGGCCGCGCGACCGTGTGGACCTGCGACCTGACGCACGGCTACATCAGCATCAACGCCGATTATCGAAGCTGACCGTCGCCGTCAGGCCGCGCGAAGGTCGGCGACGAACGACTGCGCGGCCGCCGCCAGCGCCTCCACCTGCCGGGCGACGGCCGTGCTGGAGGAGGCGACGCCGCCGGTCAGCGTTCGGGTTTCCTCCGACGCCTCGATCGAGCGTTCCACGCCGCCGCGCAAATCCGCCGCGATCGTCGCCGCGCGCCGGGCGTCGCCGACGAACGCACCGGTCACCCGGCCCTGGTCGAGCGTCACTTCGGCGATTTCGTCCGCCAGCGTCGAGATGGTCGCGAGCTTGGCGAGGATCGCATCGATCACCTGCGCGACCCGGGCGACCTGCATCTGCATACCGTTGATCTGACCGGCGATGTCCGCGGTCGCCCGCTGGGTCTGGGTCGCAAGCGACTTCACTTCGGTCGCAACGACGGCAAAGCCGCGCCCCGCCTCCCCGGCTCGCGCCGCTTCGATCGTCGCATTGAGCGCCAGCAGGTTCGTCTGCCCCGCGATCTGCGCGATCGTGGCGACGATGGCGCCGATTTCCTGCGCGGAATCGACGAGTTCGCCGATCACCCGTTCGCCCTCGCGCGAATTGGCCGCCGCGACGCCGGTCAGCGATGCCTGGTCGGTCACCCGGCGGGCGATCGCAGCATGCGCCTCGGCCAGGGCTTCCGCCGTGGAGCGCATCGTGTCGGCGGCCTCGTCGGTGCTGCGCGTCGCTGCCGCGATCAGCCCGGCCTCGCGCGTCTGGCGATCGCCGATGTCGACGAGCGTATCGGCCGCGCCGCGCGCTTCCTGTGCGGTCGACGCCAGTGCCGCGAGCGCGCGACCGACACTGTGTTCGAACCGTTCGGCCAGCACGGTCATCTCGGCATGGCGGCCGGCGATCACGCGTTCCCGCTCGCGGGTCTCGGCACGCGACTCGGCAAGCGCCGCGCGCTCACGCTCGGTCCGCGCAAACGCCTCTGCTTGCGCCTGCGCCGCGGCCGCGGCGGTCAATTCCGCGGACGCCTGGTAATTGTCGACGAACAAGCTTGCCTGCGTCAGGATCGAGCGGGCGAGCAACAGGACGAACACGCCCAGCACCACGAAGACCGAAAGCGGGATACCCACGATCAGGATCGTGATCGTGGCACCGATCAGCGATCCGGCGAGAAATGCCAGGCTGGCAAGCGGCACCGCGGCAACGCCCAAGGCGCCGACCGACATCACGCCGACCAGCACGCAGGCGACGAGCAACCGCTCGGCCGGACCGGCCACGGCCATCAGCATGGCCAATAGGACGCCCCAGGCGATCGCGCTGATGAACGAAATCCGGGCAACGGACAGGATCGCGGCTCTAGGCCGATCGAACGTCCAGCCCAGGCGATGGTCCTTCCACCACTGCGCCAGGGACAGAAGGGAGACGATGGTGAGCAGCGCGGCGGCCGCGAGCACGCTGAAGGCGCGCGGCGCGGTCCAGATGACGGTCGCGGTCGCCACGATCGTCGCGGCGAACGTGCCCGGATATCCCGACCGCGCGGCCCGCACCTGTGCATCGACAAGGGCCGCGGGCAGGGCGTCGTCGCCTGACCCGAGCCCCACGATCCGAACCAAAGACTGCCATTTCGCGCGCAAGACGATCCCTCCGGGAACCGCCTTATCGCGCTTGGCCTAATCCTGCGTTAACGACGTTTCAGGCCAACTCGCCTTCTAGCCATGCCTTGATCCTGCCCTTCGGTTCGGCGCCGACCTTCGTCGCGGCGGGGGCCCCGCCCTTAAACAGGATCATCGTCGGGATGCCGCGCACGCCGTATCGGCCGGGGGCATCGGGATTGTCGTCGATGTTCAGCTTGGCGATGGTCACCTGCTCGCCCAGTTCGTCGCTGATCTCTTCCAGCGACGGCCCGATCATCTTGCAGGGTCCGCACCATTCCGCCCAGAAATCGACCAGCACCGGCTTGTCTGCATTGATGACGTCGTCGTGAAAGCTCGCGTCGGTGATCTGCTTGGTGGCCATGCGCCTGTCTCCTTGAGTTGGCTGCTATCTAGGATGCGGTCGTCAGCGGCTCAAGCGCATGGGCGCTAGCTTTGCTCCGTCGCGGCCAAGCGCGGCTTGTGCGGATCGAGCAGCGCATCCGGCAGGTCGAACAACCGCGGCCCGGCGGTGTAGAGCAGCGCCGCCTCTACCGATCGGCCCGGAAAGACCACCCTGAGCGCCGCGACATAGGCGGCCATCTGGCGCAGGTGATAGGTCGGGATGTCGTCGATCGCGGCGGGCACACGGCGACCCGTCTTGAAGTCGATGACGCGCACCCGATCCGCCGTCACCACCAGCCGGTCGACCGTACCGGCGATCACCGCACCGCCGACGGTCGCGGCGATCGGCGCCTCCGCCAGCGCGGCGGGTCCGAACATCTCGGCGTGCGCCGGGTCGTCGAGGATGGCGCAGGCCGCCGCCGCGATCTCCGCGCGCAGGCCTGGGTCGGCGACCCCGCCGGACACTTCCAGCCAGCGCAGCGCCGCCGGGTGGCGACGCGCCGGATCGATCGCAGGCAGCCGTTCGAACAGCGCGTGGAGCAAACGCCCGCGCTCGGCCGCGGCGCGCATCGCGGCGGTCGGGGGCGGATCGGCCACCTCGTCCTCGCCGATCGCGGACGGGGCCAGCGGCCGCGGGGGTCGGGCTTCCTCCGGGGCGGGTCGGCGCGCCCAGTCGGGCAGGACCACCGGCTCGACGCGAACCGCCGTCTCGACCTTCGCCGCGACGGGACTCGCCGGCGTCAGCCCGATGAAGGCCCGCTCCGCACCCGCCTCCGCGGCCGGCACGCCGAGCGCGTCGAGCGCCACGACGGAGGCCGCATACCAGCTATTCGGCGACAGCGGTCGGCTGCCGAGCGCGCCGGCGACGACCAACCGCTCCTCCGCCCGCGTCGCCGCGACGTAGAACAGCCGCCAATGTTCCTCCAGTTCGCGCGCATCGACGGCAGCAAGGACGGGATCGAGCGGCGAGCCGACCCGCTCCGCTGCACGCGGGCGAAACACGGGCAGTTCGACGCCGTCGACCGGCCACTTCACGATATCGCGCCGCGCATTCGCGGGATCGGCGGTCGCATCGGCCAGGATGACCAGCGGTGCCTGCAGGCCCTTGGCCCCATGCGCGGTCATCACCCGGACGGCGTCGAGGGGCGCGGACGGGTCGCGGACGATCTCGACATCGCCACGATCGAACCAATCGAGGAAGCGTTGCAGCGACGGCGTCGATGTCGCTTCGAAATTGAGCGCGGCGCCCAACAGTTCCTCGATCGGGTCGCGCGCCTCCTCGCCCAGCCGCTCGATCAGCTTGCGGCGCCCGTCCATCGCGCCGGACAGCATGTCCTCAAGGAAGCGATAGGGCGTTGTGAAATCGGCGCGGGCGAGCAGGCCGCGGAGCGGGGCCAGCCGCGCCTCGTCCTGCGTATCGCGCAGGTGCCGCCACAGGCTCCGCCGCCCCTCGCGCATCGCCGCGGCCATCAGCTCGTCCTGGCTCCAGCCGATCAGCGGCGACACCAGCAGCGAGGCGAGCGTCAGGTCGTCGTCGGGCTGGAGCACGAAGCGGACTGCGGCGAGCAGATCCTGCACGGCCAGCGGCGCGTTCAGCCGCAGCCGGTCGACGCCGGCCACCGGCACGCCCTCGGCATACAGCCGTGCGACGATTAGGGAGGCGAGTTCACCGCGGCGCTTGACCAGCACCATGATGTCCTCCGGCCGCAGCGTGCGCCCCTTGCTGTCGAGCCGCAGCGTGCCGATCCAGCCCTTGATCGCCTTTGCGATCCGCCCGGCAAGCGCACGGGTGGCGTCGTCGATCCAGCCTTCCTCGCCCGCCTCGTCGCCCTCGGACGCGCCGGCGGTGACGAGCGGCCACAGCGTGACGGTGCCGGGGCCGGGCACTTCGCTGTCGTGGGTGTCGGTCGGCGTGCCGAGCGCGGGCGGCGGCAGCGCGTCGATCGCGGCATCGACGAATTCCAGCACCGGGCGGGTCGAGCGGAAGCTGGCGGTCAAGGCCAGCGTGCCGAGCCGCGGGGCCACGTCGCCGAACGCATCCTCGGCGACGCTTGCGCTCGTGAAATGCCGGTGGGCGGCTTCGAAATACAGCGGGCTGGTGCCCTGGAAGCCGAAGATCGCCTGTTTGTAATCGCCGACCGTGAACAGCGTGCGCGCGCGGTCGGCATGGGCGCCTTCGCCGGCAAAGAACTCGTCGGCGATGGCCCGGACGATCGCCCATTGCTGCGGATTGGTGTCCTGCGCCTCGTCGATCAGGATATGGTCGGTCGCCTGGTCGAGCTTGTAGCGCACCCAGTCACCCATGCCCGGTTGCGCCAGCAGGTCCACCGTCGCGCGGATCAGGTCGTCGAAATCGACCGCGCCCAGCCGACGCTTGGCGGCGCGGTAGCTGCGGGCGTAGGCCCGACCGGCGTCGAACGCGCCGGCCAGCAGATCAGCATAGCCCGCGCGCGCGATCAGGGCGAGCAACTCGGTGCATTCGGCCGCGACCTCGGCGGCGCGCTCCGCGTAATCCGGCAGCAGCGCGACGAGCTTCGCGGATGCCTTGCGTGGTTCGCCCTTGCCGGTCAGGAAGATGCCCGACACCGCCGCCAGTCGGTGCACGCGGGTTTCGGGCGATGCGGCCAGCCATGCCTCGCCAATCGCGGCGTGGTCGTTGCCCGTCGCCGTGCCCCACTGGCGGTTGGCATCGATCAGCGTGCGCAAGCCGGCGCAGTCGAACAGCCCATCCGAACACCGCTCGGCGACATGCGCGGCGATATCCTCCGCGGGCAGGTCCAGTGCCCGGCGGAGCCACGGTGCGATCCCGCTCGGCAGTGCCTCCATCGCATCCGGCGCGCGCGCGCAGGCAAGCAGGAACGCCTCCGCCCCGCCCTCGCCCAACCGCAGGCTCAGCGCGCCGATCGCATCGACCAGCGTGCGGCGCCCGGCCGCTTCCTCCTCGACCAGCAGGTCCGCCAGCGCCTCCCGCGCAAGCCCCGCTTCCTCGCGCGCGTCCAGCGGACGGAAGCCGGGCACCAGCCCCGCCTCGACCGGAAAACCGGCGAGCAGGCTCTGGCAGAAACTGTGGATCGTCTGGATGCGCAGGCCGCCGCCCGGCGCATCGAGCACCTTGGCGAACAGGGTCCGCGCGCGGCGGCGCTGTTCGGGGCCGTACGCCTCGCCCAGCGCGCGCAGGTCTGCCGACAGCGCCTCGTCGCTCGCGCGCACCCAGCGCGCCAGCGTCGTATTGACGCGCCCGGCCATCTCGGCGGCGCCCGCCTTGGTAAAGGTCAGGCAGAGGATGCAGCCGGGCTCGACGCCGCGCAGCAGCAGGCGATAGACGCGCGCCGCCAGCACCTGCGTCTTGCCCGTGCCCGCCGACGCCGACAGCCAGACGCTGCGCGCCGGATCGCTCGCCGCGCCCTGCTGGTCCTTCAGCGGCGGGAGGAAGTTCGGCCTAGTCCCGGCCATACCACTCGTCCCGGCGCATCAGCTGGTCATATTCGGCATAGGGCGCGAATTCGGGGACCAGCTTGGCTGTGAAGGCTTCGGTTCCGGTCAGCCACTTCGCCGCGGCATCCTGAAAACTGCGTTCGGCCAGCGGCACGAACTCCCCGGTCACGATCCGCCCGTATTTGCCGTTCGCATCGACCGGGGTTGCGACATAGCCGAAGCCGTCCTTGCCCTTGCCCAGCGACCAATATTCGAACGCTTGGGCATTGCCGCGCACGCCCTCGAACCCGCCGCGCTCGGCGATCAGCCCGAGCAGGCCCAGTTGCAGGCTGAAGCCCGCCTTCACCGCCGCAGTCGAAGGTGGCTTGCCGGTCTTGTAGTCGACGATGCCGATGCCGCCGCCGGACAGTCGGTCGACGCGGTCGAAGATGCCGTAGAGCGTGACGCCGGCGATCGGGATCTCGCCCTTCTTCTCCACCGCCAGCACCGCGCGGCCCTCGCCCCGCATCGCGGTCATCTGCGCGCCGATCCAGTCGATCGCCTCCATCAGCCGCGGCTGCCACAGCGCGCGCAGCATCGGGTGAGCGTCGGCGAGCCACCCTTCTGCCCGCGCGCGCAGGCGAGCGGCGTCCAGGCCATCCTCCTCCCACGCCTGGCGCAGGATCGCATGGACCTCGGTCCCGCGCCACGCCGCGCCGGGATCGGCATCGACCGGATCGAGCGGCCGCAGCTTCAGGATCTGCTTGGCGTAGAAGGCATAGGGGTCCGCCTTTAACCGATCGACATCGGTGACCGCGATTCGGCTCGGGCGGCGATCGATCGGCGGCACCGGCTGCGGGCGGTCGGCGGGGCGGTGCGCCGGCGGGTGGTCGACCCCCCGCGCCCAATCGAGCAGATGGTCGGCGCGTGCCCAGCCCTCACCCGCCAACGCCTGCAACCGCAGCCAGAAACGCGACGCGATGGTCGGCGACCGGGCGTCACGACGCGCGCGGGTCAGCAGCACCTCCGGCGCGCCGAGCCCGCCGGCCAGATCGTGCGCGGCCAACCCGATGCGCCACTCCAGCCCCGGCAGCCCCAACTCGGCGCGGATGCGCGGCGCGAGCCACGGGTCGGGCGACGGCAGGCCGGGCCACACGCCCTCGTTCAGCCCGGCCAGCACCATGACGTCGGCGGCCTGCAATTGCGCCTCGACCAGCCCGTAGATGGCGAGGCGCGGATGGCTGCCGCGCGCCGGGCGGACCGCGACCTCGTCCATCAGCGTTCGCAACAATGCGGGCAGCGTGCCCGGTGCGACCGTCGCCGGTCCGTCGGGCGCGCGCTCCTCCAGCTCGGCCAGCAACTCCGCCGCTGCGCGCCCGTCGATCCGCGACCAGAGCGCGTCACCGCACAGCCGCGTCGCCGCTTCGCGCAGACAGGCGAGCGCGTCGCCCAGCGTCGGTCCCTCGGCCAGCATCCGCCCGACCGGCGCCAGCCGTTCGCAGATCGCCGGCCAGCGCTCGGCGGCCAGTCCGCCGGCATTCGCAAAATGCCGGGTCAGCCCCTCCAGCCCGGCCGGCGGGCGCGGGCCCCTCAGCGCAAGATCGAGCGCGCGAACCCCCTCCAGCCAAACCGGGCGATCCTCGCCGGCGCTGACCAGCGGATGCTTCAGCAACGTCAGCAACGGCAGCGGCGCGAAGTCGCCCGTCGCGGCTTCCGCCAGCGCCAGCAGCAGCGCACCCGGCGGGGTCTGCGACAGAGGGCGGCCTGCCGAATCATCGATCGCCACGCCCCAGCGCGCCAGATGCGCGACGACGCGACCCGCCAGTGCGCGGTCGGGCGTCACCAGCGCGCCGGTGCGCCCCGGCGTTTCGAGAACCTCGCGGAGCGCCAGCGCGATCGCCTGCGCTTCTTCGGCGGGCGTCGCCGCCTCGATCGCCGACACGCCGCTCAGGTTGCGCTGGCCCGGCTTCAGCGCCGACCATTCGTGCGTGAATTCGGCCGGCGACAGCGCCGTCGCGATCATCCGTCCCCGCGCAGGCGGAGCATCGACCTCTGATTCCGCGCGCCACGTCCGCATCTCGCCGCGCGCGACGCCCATCCGCCACAACAGCGTCTTCAGGTGATATTGCGGATGCGTCTCCTCGCCGCGCGGCTGTCGACCGGTGACGGGGTCGCGCTCGAACGGCCCCAGCGCATCCCATTCCGCATCGTCCATCGCCAGGTCGACGCCGGGCAACACGACCATGCCGTGCGGCAGTTCGGACACGGTGCGCAGCAGCCGCGCGACGGCCGGCGCGACCGAGGTAACGCCCGCCGCGCAGACGAAGCCGGCCGGCGGCCGAGCCGCCCAAGCGGCGGCGGTGCGATCGAGCAGCCGGCTGCGCCGCTCGGCAAGCTCGATCCGGCCGAGCTTCGCCAGTTCGGCGGGCCAGCGATCGAGGACCAGGGTGAAGCTGGACAACGCCCGCGCCCAATGTTCGGACAGGCCGTCCGTCAGCACGATGTCGCGCAGCCGTGCCGGCGGGATTTCCTCGACCAGCAACTGGTCGAGCGTGCGGCCGAGGTCGCCGGCCAGTCGCACCGCCTCTGCCGCATCGAGCGCGGGATCGGCCTGCTGCACCAGCCGCGCCAGGATCAGCCGGCGCCGCAGCGGCTCGACCGCGGCGGGCACGGGATCGGCGGAATCGAGGTCGAACATCGCGCCGACCGCTTCCTCCAGATCGACATCGCCCACCGCGACGATCCGCGGCAGCAGCAACGCGCCGCCGCTCGCGCGGACGAACGCGTCGTTGATCGCCCGGCGCGCGCGGTTGGTCGGCACGATGACGATGCCGCGCGCCAGCCCCATGTCGCCGTCCGAATATCGCGCGATCAGGCCGGCGGCGAGCGCGTCGGCGAACGCCCGGTGCCGGGGAATCGCGTACAGCCCCGGTCGGCGCCGATCAGCCATCGGCCAGGATCGCCTCCGCTGCGGGAATAGCCGGTGGCGAGCCGACATCGAACCACAGGCCCTGGTGCACCAGCCCCCAGGCGCGGCCCGCTTCGATCGCGCGTTCCCAGAACAGCATCGTGGAGAACGGTCCCTCGGGCGCGTCGACCAGCACGCGCGGGTGCAGCACCTGGATGCCGGTATAGACGAACGGCGCCAGCCTGCCCTCCTCGCGCCGGCCGACGATGCGGCCGAACGGGTCGAGGTGGAAGTCGCCCTTGCCGCGGTGGCTGTGCGCGCGGGCGAGCGGCACCATCAGCAGTAGCGCGTCCATCCGCGCGTCGTCCCATGCCGCCGCCAGCGCGCGGAGTGCATCGGTCGGGCCATCGATCCAGAGGTTGTCGCTGTTGATGCAGAGAAACGGCGCGTCGCCCAGCAGGTCGCGCGCCTGGATCAGGCCGCCGCCGGTTTCCATCAACTGCGCGCGTTCGTCGGACACGACGATCTCGATATCCTTCACCCGCGCGCGCAGATGCGCCTCCAGCGCGTCGGCCATGTAATGGACGTTGACGACCGCGCGCGGCACGCCGGCCGAGCGCAGCCGGTCGAAGACATGGTCGATCAGCGGCTTGCCGGCGACCTCGACCAGCGGCTTGGGCCGCGTCGCGGTCAGCGGGCGCATCCGCTTGCCGAGGCCCGCCGCCATTACCATCGCGGTCTGCGGCACCTGCGCGCCGGGATCGGGGCGGATCGCCAGGGTGCGGGTCATGCCCCGGCGATCACCATCGGGTCGCCGCGTAGCTCCATCGGCAGATTGGCATCGAACCACGCCTTCACCGGCGCCACCGCGGGATGCGCCAGGTCGCGATTGAGATACGTCCACACCCGCGGGCACAGCCCGGGATAGCGCGGCTTGCCGTCGCGCTGCCACAGGCGGGTGAAGATGCCGACGATCTTCGCGTTCCGCTGCGCGCCGAGGATATGGTACGCGGTCGCGAACGCTTCGCCCGCGCCGGTGATGCGCAGATACCGGTCGAGCATCGCCGCCTCGAGGTCCGGATGCACGTCCCGCCGCGCGTCCTGCAACAGCGACACCAGGTCATAGGCCGGGTGCCCGGCCAGCGCATCCTGGAAATCGAGCAGGCCGAGGCCACGGTCGATCAGCATCAGGTTCTCGGCATGATAATCGCGCAGCACGGTGACCGGGATTGCGGCGATCGCTTGCGCGAACACGGCATCCCAAGCGGCGCGATAGCCATCGGCGTCGACCTCGGCACCGATCGCCGGGCAATACCATTCTGTCAGCAAAGTGGCTTCGCGATGGAGCTGTTCGGCGTCGTAGGGATCGACATCGGCGGCAGGAAAGTCGCGCAGACGGATCAGGACATCGACCGCCTCTTCGTAGAGCCGCAGCTCACTTTCCGGCGCGGCATCAGCCGTTTCGCGAAAGCGGGCGTCGCCGAAGTCTTCCAGCAACACCAGCCCATGCGTCAGGTCGCTGCCCAGAATCTGCGGCGCGCCGAAGCCGTTCGCGGTCAACCACTGCGCGACTGTGATGAAGGGGCGCGGATCCTCGTGCGGCGGCGGCGCGTCCATCAGGATGGCGGAACGATCATGCCCGACCGCGCGGAAATATCGGCGGAACGACGCATCGCCGGCCAGCGGCACGACTTCGGCGTCTTCCCATCCAAGTTTCTTCAAGAAATCTGCCGCCATCGCGGGCGGGTTCATATCCGGGACCATCGATCCTCCCAGCCCGGCGGCACCTGCGCTGTCAAGACACGACCGCCGCCGTCCGCGACCGACAGCGTCAGGCGCAGGGCGTCCGGCCACGCATCCGGTCCGGCGTGCTCGGCCCATTCGACGAGCAGCAACGAGGTCCAGCGCGAGTCGTCGAGGCCGAGCTCGTCCAGGTCGGCCGGGTCGTCGATCCGGTACAGGTCGACGTGCAGTACGGGCAGCCGGACCTCGGGCGGGTCATAGGGCTGGACGATCGCGTAGCTCGGCGACGGCGCTTCGCCGGGCAGGCCGAGCGCCGAGAGCAGCCCGCGGGCGATGCTGGTCTTGCCGGCACCGAGGGCCCCGGAGAGCGTGATGACGTCGCCGACCTGGACTAGCGAGGCGAGACGGCGTCCGAAGGCGTCGGTGGATTGGGCGGTAGGGAGCAGCACCTAAAATCCTCCCCGGCACGGGGAGGGGGACCGCCGCGAAGCGGTGGTGGAGGGG
>NZ_LMLB01000001.1:2091540-2161630 GCF_001421785.1 Sphingomonas sp. Leaf33
CAACTCGATCGTCACCAGCGTCCCCTGCCCGGGCTCGCTGACCAGCGCGATCGTGCCGCCGTGCGCTTCGACGAACCGCTTGGCGAGCGGCAGGCCCAGCCCCAGCGCGCGTTCGCCGTCGCGCGCGATGCCGTGATGGGCAAAGCGGTCGAACGCCTTTGCCGCCTGGTCCTTGCTCATGCCCGGCCCGTCGTCGGACACGACGATCCGCGCCCGGCCGTCCGTCCCGTCGATATGCAGCAGCACGCGCCCCTCGGGCCGGGTGCCGGCGATGGCGTGGCGCAGCAGATGCTCGACCGACTCGCGCAACCGCACCGGGTCGCCGGTCACGCGGCCGGCAGAGCCCAGGACATCGACCGCCAGCGCGATCCGCTTCGCCTTGGCCTCGCCTGCGATGCTTTCGACCGCCTCGCGCGCCAGCAATTCCAGATCGACCTGGCCGCGCTTGGCCCCGGCATCCTCCTGCGTCAGGTCGAGCACGTCGTCGACCAGCGCCGACAGGCGATCGACCGATTGCAGGATCGCCTCGGCGTAACCCGTCCCCGCCTCGGTCATCGCGCCGGCATAGCCGCCGTGCAACATCTCGGCGAAGCCCTTGATCGACGTGAGCGGGGTGCGCAGTTCGTAGCTCATGTTGGCGACGAACTGGGTCTTCACCCGGTCCGCCGCTTCCAGCGCCTCGTTGCGGTCGGTCAGCGCGCGCTCGACGCGGCGGCTGGCGGTCACGTCCAGCATCGTGAACAGCGCGTTGCCGTCGGGCAGCGGCACCGCGGCGAATTCGAACTGCCGCCCGTCGGCAAAGGCGAAGCGCCCGGCACGGTTCAGCCGGTCGACCGTCGCCGAGCGCACCAGGTCGCCGATGACCTCCGCGCTGCGCGGGTTCTCCAGCTTGGGCGCGGCGGCCTTGGCCAGCGCATCGACGCGCGGGTGGCCAGCCAGGAATTCCTCCTCGAACCCCCACAGCGAGCGGAATTTCTGGTTCCAGATCTGTAACCGTCCGTCCGCGGCGAACACGCCCAGCGCTTCGTAGAGGTTGTCGAACGTCGCGGTCCGCACGCGCAGCAGCGTGTCGCGCGCGCTCGCCAGCTGGACCTGTTCGGTACGATCCTCGAACACCACGACCAGCCCGCCATCGGGCAGCGGCTGCGGCACGACGCGCAGGTGCATCCCGCTCGGCAGATGCCAGTTTTCCTCTTGGCCCGCCTCGGGCGACAGGAACCAGCCGCGACGCTCGTTCTTCCACGCCGGGAAGTCGCGGACCTCGGGCAGGCGCTTGGCCTCGCGCATCCGCTCCAGCACGCGGTCGAATTCGGGGCGATCGCGCAGCCATTCCTCGCGCAACCCGAAGATGCGGCGGAACGGCTGGTTGCAGAAGATCAGGCTGCGGTCGGGCGCGAACTGCGCGACGCCGGCCGACAGCCGGTCGAGCATCGCGCGCTGCGCCTCGCCGAACCGCTTGATGCCGCCGCGCGCCTGCTCCAACTCGTCGATATCGACCGCAAAGCCCGCCACGCCGCCCGTCGGCAGCGGGACGTCATGGACGCGCAGCATCCGCCGCGCGCCGGCGATCGTCGCGGGCACCGCCGCCATCTGCGGCCGGGCGGTGTCGCGCGCGATGGCCGCGTTGGCGAGCGGCCCGCCCATGCCCGATCCCTCGACCAGTTCCAGCCCACGGTCGATCGCGGTGCGCGCATCGGGCGCCTCGACCGCCTCGACATAGGCGGTGTTGACCATTGCCAGCGCCAGGTCGCGGTCGCGGTACCACATCGGCATCGGCGCGGCTTCGATCAGCCCGGCCAGCGCCTCGAACGCGTCGTGCAGCTCCTGCGTTTCGCCGGTCAGCCGGACGATCTCGTCCTCGCTGTCGGTCTGGTCGGAAAACCACAGCACGACGCCGCCCGGCGCCAGGGCTGCCTCCGGCGCGCGCACGCCGACGATCGACAGCCGGCACGAGGCCCCACGCGCGACGACGCTCATGCGGAACGGCTTGCCCGCCCGCTGCGCCGCCAGCACCGCGGCGGACAGGGCATCCAGTTCGCCCTGCGGCAGGCCTTCGCTGGCATTGCCCAGGTCGGTCAGGTATCGCGGCGCGCCCGACAGCCCCAACCAATCGGCGATCCGCTGGGGCAGCTCGACCCGCCCGTCACCGCGCACGATCGCCGCCTGCGCCGGCCCGGTACCGAGCAGGGCCCCGCTGCGGCTGCTCTCTTCGGTCAGCAACCGGGCCTCGCCGCGCGCCGCCAAGCCGGTATAGAGCGCCCAGACCGCGCCGGCGATCAACAGCGCCAGGACAGCCCCTGCCAGTACCGCTGTGGTGGTCGTGATCGCGATCATCGCACGGCTCTTAAGGACGAAAGATCGCCCCGCCAATGGCCGTCGTCGCGCGTCGCCAACCGGTGAGCGCGGCAACGAAAACGGGGCGGGGAAGCCTGTGCCTCCCCGCCCCGCCTGTCATTCGATCGGGAACCCGATCAGTAGCGATAGTGATCCGGCTTGAACGGGCCTTCCACCGGCACGCCGATGTAGCCGGCCTGCTTCGGGGTCAGCTTGCTGAGCTTCACGCCCAGCTTTTCCAGGTGCAGCGCCGCGACCTTTTCGTCGAGGTGCTTGGGCAGGACGTAAACCTTGTTCTCGTACTTGCTCCCGGCCGTCCACAGTTCGATCTGGGCGAGCGTCTGGTTGGTGAAGGACGACGACATCACGAACGACGGGTGGCCGGTCGCGCAGCCCAGGTTCACCAGGCGGCCCTTGGCCAGGATGATGATCTGCTTGCCGTCCGGGAACTTCACCAGGTCGGTGCCCGGCTTCACTTCGGTCCAGTCGTAGTTTGACAGCGCGGCGATCTGGATCTCGCTGTCGAAGTGGCCGATGTTGCAGACGATGCTCATCGGCTTCATCGCCGCCATGTGCTCGGCGGTGATGACGTCGGCGTTGCCTGTCGCGGTGCAGAAGATGTCGGCGCGGGTCACCGCTTCCTCCATCGTCACGACCTCGAAGCCTTCCATCGCGGCCTGCAGCGCGCAGATCGGATCGACCTCGGTCACCAGCACGCGGGCGCCGCCGTTGCGCAGCGACTGGGCCGAGCCCTTGCCGACGTCACCGAAGCCGGCGACGCAGGCGACCTTGCCGGCCAGCATCACGTCGGTCGCGCGACGGATCGCATCGACCAGCGATTCCTTGCAGCCGTACAGGTTGTCGAACTTCGACTTGGTGACGCTGTCGTTGACGTTGATCGCCGGGAACGGCAGCTCGCCCTTCTTCGCGATCTCGTACAGGCGGTGCACGCCGGTCGTCGTCTCTTCCGACACGCCCTTCAGGTTCTTGACGGTCTCGGTCAGATAGCCCGGGTACTTGGCGATGAACGCCTTCAGCGCGCGCTGGAACTCGACTTCCTCGTCGTTCTCCGGCTCGCCCATCGTCTGGCCGGCTTCCAGCTTGGCGCCCCACAGCGCGAACATCGTCGCGTCGCCGCCGTCGTCCAAGATGATGTTGGCGGTGGTGCCGTCACCATCGGCACCCCAGTTGAAGATGTCGCCGACATAGTCCCAGTAATCGGCCAGGCTCTCGCCCTTGATCGCGAACACCGGCACGCCGGTCGCGGCGATCGCGGCGGCGGCGTGGTCCTGGGTCGAATAGATGTTGCAGGTCGCCCAGCGGACGTCGGCGCCGAGCGCGGTCAGCGTCTCGATCAGCACCGCGGTCTGGATCGTCATGTGGAGCGAACCGGTGATGCGCGCGCCCTTCAGCGGCTGCGATGCACCGAATTCCTCGCGCAGCGCCATCAGGCCGGGCATTTCGGTTTCGGCGATGTCGATCTCGCGACGGCCGAATTCGGCGAGGCTGATGTCGGCGATGACGTAATCGTTCGCGCGGGTCGCGGGGGCGGTTGCCACTTGGGTAGTCTCCGAAACTGATAGGATGGCCGCGCCGTTAGCCGGAACGCGCAGAAAAGGCAAATATAAAGGATTCTTTATATGCCGCCCGGACGGCCCGAGCGCAGCGACGTGCCGCCCCGGCGGCCGGCCGGCGGCGCCACAGCGCCGTCCGACGCAAAGGCACGAAATTCACTTCCGTGCCGCCGCTCCAGCTTGCTCCACCCGATACGACAACACCGCCGTCCCCTGCCCCGGCACCGTCGCCCGCCATGTCCACACCCCATCGACCCGCGCGACATCCGCGGAGAAATCCCGCAGCGACGTGTCACCCGCCGCCCCCAGCCGCACCTCGACCGTGGCGGGCTGCGCGTTCGCGTTGGTCACCGTCACCGCTCCGGCACCAGCGGCGAAGCGTTGCTCGACCATCACCTGCGTACTGGCACCCGCACCGATCCACACCTTGCCCCCGACCGCGATATCGTCGAGCCGCCCGAGCCCGAGCAGCACCCGCGCGCCATCGCGTGTCCCGTACAGTGCAGTGGTGCCCGCGGGCAGCGGTACGCCGAGCCCGGCGGCCGCGTCATTCGCCATCCGCAGTTCGATCGCGGTCGGCCGAGCGGCGGCGGCGCCGGGGAACAGCCGGGCGGCATAAACGCGCTCGACCCGCACGGCGTCGCGGCGCAGCAACGCGACCTGCTTCTGCTGGTTCGCCGCGACCGACACCCGTTCGGGCACGCGATACAGCTTCAGGTCGCCCAGATCCTCCGGCGGCGGCGGGGGCGGTGGAGGAGCGGGCGGTGGCGGCGGGGGTGGCGCCGACACTGCCTCCGCCATCATCATCCGGCTGCCCGTGACCATGATCTCGTCCGCATCCTCCGCTTCATATTCGGGCAGGTCGGACGTCGTCGTCCCCAGCGGATAGCAACGCAGAGACAGGGCGGGAACAGCCGCGCGATACTGGCGCAGGAAGCGCCGCTCCAGCCGGCCCGCGACGGCGTTGACGCGTGCGGCGGGAAACCCCTGGCGATTGGCGTTGGCCAGCGTCATCCAGGCGAACAGGTCGATCCCGCTGCCGTCGGGGCGTAGCGTCGCGACATAGCTCGCGCCCCAGTCGAAATCGGTCGCCAGATAGGACAGCGTCACTCGGGCCTTCGCGGCGCGCGGGCTGCGCGTGGTGACGCTCAGCACCGGATCGGCGGATACCGTGGGCGGCACGCCGGCATGGACCAGCTTCTCGGGCAGGCCGCTGCATCGCAGCGTCTCGATCCCCGCGGTGGTGCGCAGGACGATACCGGGGGTCGGGCCGGCGAGGATCGTCGCCTGTTCCTCGCGCACGGCGCCCGTCGCGCGGTCGGTTCGCCGTAGCGTCACCCGCCGCCCGAGCGTCCCGTCGACCAGCGACGCCGGCGACAGCAGCCGCGCGTCGCGGTTCTTCTCCACCGTGCCGCCGGGCAGCCCGTCGATGACCGCACTGACCGGGATCATCCCGTCGGCGACCCCTTCGAAGCGGACGGTCGACTCCCCCGCAGCCAGGCGCACCGTGCGGGTTTCGGTAATCAGCGCAAAGCCGTTCGGATTGCGCGCGTCGATGGCGCCGTCGCGCCCGCGGTAGGGATCGCGGTACATCGTCACCGCGATGTCGCTGGGCGCCGACGCGCGGACGACCGGCGGCTCGGCCGCGACCTGCGCCGCACCGAACAGCAGGGCGGCAAGCCAGACCATCAGTACCGCGTTTCGAACGTCGCAGTGACGACCGCCTGGCCGTTGGCCGGGACCGCGACCTGCCAGACGGTCGCGTCCGCATCGTTCCGCTGGCTCTTCTGGCTTTCCTGCACGATGCGCGTGTCGGCGAAGCCCCAGTCCAGCCCGCCCTGCACCACGTCGACCGTAACGGCACGCGGGCGCGCGTTGGTGATCGTGTAGCGCATCCGCGTGCGCCAGCGGCTGGTGCCGAGCTGCGTCCGCTCCTCGACCACCGGCTGCACCTTCACGTCGAAGGCATCCCCGGTGCGCAGCGCGATGCGCGAGCCTTGCGGCGTGTGGCCGATGGTATTCTCGCCGGTGAACTGTGCCTGGCCCCGCTGGTCGCGGACGTAGACGCGGACCGTCCCGGCCGGCAGCGCATCGCCCAAGCCCCCGCCGCGCGAATTGGCAAAGCGCAGCATCGATCCCGCACTCACCGGCTCGCGCGCCGAATTCAGCCAGCTGTTGACGAATTCATAGCCCGACGTCGCCGCCGCCCCCTTCACGTCGAGGAAGCTGACCTGCTTGGTCTGCTTGTCGGCGATCGTCGTGCGCTCGGCGAGCGGATAGAGGTAGAAATCGCCGAGCTGTTCGCGGGTCCCCGTCTCGGTGCCGGCCTGGCGCAGCGGCGCGCGCCGCACCGGCCGCGGACGGACCATGCCGTAACCCTGTTCGCCATCGGCCGAAGCGACATCGCCCGCGACCAGCAGCGTGCGCGCGGCGTTGAAGGTCGTACCGGTCGTGTTGCGCAACGTCACCCAGCCCTGGACGTCGATCGTCCCCGTCTTGTCGTCGAACAGCGCGACATAGTCGGCCTGCCAGCCAAGCCCCCGCGTCAGGTAGGACAAGGTCGCCGGGCGCGCGCCGCCCCGCTCGCTCGCCAGCGTGACCGACAGCGTCGGGCGGGCGCGCAGGTTGGCGGGTATCCGGTCGAACACGACGCGCACCGGCAGGCCGTCGTCGCGCAGCACCTCGATCCGCTCGCCGATCTGGAGCACGACGCCGCCGTTGACCGCCAGGATCTTGGCCCGCTCGCGCGTTTCCGCTCCCGTCGACGGGTTGGTGCGCACCAGCGTCAGCGTCTCGCCCACCGCGCTTTCCATCAGGCTGGTCGGGCTGAGCAGGTCATAATCGAAATTCTGTTCGACGATCGCGGCGTCGGCCGCACTCAGCGACACCGTCTCGGGCCGGATCTGCGCGCTGACATCGGGGAAAGCCTGGGGGGTGCGCCCGGCGGGCAGGTCGATGCGGCGGATGTCCTGCACCAGCGCGACATCGTTGTTGTAGATGGTGACCGACAGGTCGCCCTGCGCGGTCACCGGCGATGCCGCGGCTGGCACCGCCTCCTGCGCCAGCGCCGGATGGGCCAGGATCAACAGGCACCCGGTCAGAATCGCCCTTGCCATCACACTCTCCCTCGCTCGATCCGCGCCAGCATGACGAGGCACCGGGCGGAGGGCAACGGGGTTGGTGGGTCAGGCGCGCGCCGGCACGTTCGTCTCGGCGACAGGCGTCCCCCGCCCTTGCGCGACCGCCGCATCATAGTCCGCCGGCAGCATCACCCAGTCGCGCAGGGTGCGCGGCTGGTCGACCTCGGCGATCCCGGTCGCGGGCCATTCGCCCCGCTCCGGCATCCAGGCCGTGCCGAACACCCGGTCCCAAACGGTCGTGAACGCGCCGAAATTGCGGTCGAAATGCCGCGTGTCGAGCGAGTGGTGGATACGGTGGAACCGGTTATCGACCACCCAGCGGCCAAGCGGCCCCAGGTGCGCCCGCGTCGGCGCGTGGATGAACATCAGATGCAGATGGAGCAGCGCCATCATCGCCGGCACCGCCGGCCCGGCGTCCTGCGCGATCAGGCTCATCGGCACGGTGATCAGCAGCATCTGCACGACCGGCTCACTGATGTGATGATAGGCGTTGACGCTCGACAGCTCGCGGATCGAATGATGCACCGCGTGATATTTCCACAGCCAGCGATGCTGGATGCGGTGGCACCAGTAGAAGAAGAAGTCGTAGACGACCGCCCCCAGGATCGGCGCAGCGATGATCGACGCGACGCCCGCCCAGTGCAGGCCGGTCGGCAGTGTCACCAGCGGCGGGATGCCGAGTCTGCTCCACATCGCCCGGAACGCGGCATAGACGACTGCGCTGAACGCGAGCCAGATCGCCCAGAACACCAGTCCCGCGCCACGCCCGCCCAGCGAGTGCCGTTCGCGTGGCAGCGCGATTTCGACCGCGGTGACAACCGCGAAGCCGAACGTCCAGACGATGGCGGTCGCGGTCGCGGACTCGATGACGGATGCCAGCAGGGTCATGACCACCCACTCTATGCAGTGGTCGTTGCCAAAGTCTTGCGGTCAGGCAGTGCCGCCGGTCGCGGCCAGCATCCGCGGATCGATGCCGGCGCCTTCGAACGCTGCGGTCCAGCGGCGGTCGGCGGGCGTGTCGAACAGCAACGCGTCGTCGCCCGTCACGTCCAACCAGCCGGTCCGGCGCATCTCGTCCTCCAGCTGCCCCTCGCCCCAGCCGGCATAGCCGAGTGCGGGCAACCAGCGGCGCGGCCCGGTGCCGCCGGTGATCGCGCGCAGCACATCGACGGTGCCCGACATCGCCCATCGCCCCGCGACATCGACCGTGTCCGCGCCGGTCCAGTCGCGCGAATGCAGCACGAAACCGCGACGACGCTCACACGGGCCGCCGTAGTGCACCGGCACGTCGGGCGTCGCGCCGGGATCGATGTCCAGCTGGCCCAGCATGTCGTGGAAACTCAGTTCCTCGACGATTGCGCCGATGCCGATGCCCAGCGCGCCGTCGTCGTCATGGCTGCACATCGCGATGACCGCGCGTTCGAACCGCGGATCACCGATGCCGGGCATCGCCAGGAGGAACCGGCCGGTAAGAAAGGACGCGCTCTGCATGGCGGGAACAACATCGACCGCCGCCCCCGGGTACCGCCGCGGGTTGAAAATTTTCGCGCGCCGTCCAGATGAGGCGCGAAGCCGGTCCCCCATCGGGACGATCACCGGCGCGACAGGAGCACAGCACATGACGATCAAGGTTGGCGACCGCATCCCCAGCGTAACCTTTGCCAAGGCCACCGAGAACGGCCCCGAAGGCGTCACCTCCGACGACTTCTTCGCCGGGCGCAAGGTTGCGCTGTTCTCCGTCCCCGGCGCGTTCACCCCGACCTGCTCGGCCAGGCACCTGCCGGGCTTCGTCGAAAAGGCCGACGCGCTGAAGTCGAAGGGCGTGGACGAGATCGCGTGCACCGCGGTCAACGACGCGTTCGTGCTCGGCGCGTGGAGCGGGTCGAGCAATGCGGGCGACACGGTCACCATGCTGGCCGACGGCAACGCCGATTTCGTGAAGGCGACGGGGCTGGAAATGGACGGTTCGAAGTTCGGGATGGGTACGCGCGGGCAGCGCTTCTCGATGGTCGTCAACGACGGCGTCGTCGAACAGCTGAATGTCGAGGCACCGGGCGAATTCAAGGTAAGCTCTGCCGAACATATGCTCGACCAGATGTGAGCCTTGCGGTTTCCCTGTCGGACGCCGGCGGCGCGGAATTCACGGGCGCCGCCGGTCGGGGGAACCGACGCCGAGCCATGAAGGTTGATGCCTCCGCGTAACGAAATGGAGTATCCCATGGCTATCACCGAAAACGACGACATCACTACGACCGAAGGCCGCCAGGCGCTGTTCGCGAATGCGAAGGAAGCGGTGACCGAAGCCGTCCAGTCCGCGGTCGAGGCCGTCAAGGCGAACCCGAAGACCGCCGCCGCGATCGCAGCGGGTGCCACCGCCGCCGTCGCCGGCGCGGCTTACGGCGCGACCAAGCTGTCGGCCGCAAAGGCCACCCCGGCCAAGTCGACCACGACCGCACCGAAGCGCCGCGCGCCCGCCAAGCGGACGACGACCGCCGCAAAGTCGACGCCCGCGAAGAAGTAACCGGCCACGCGACCCGCGTCGGAAGATGCGGGTCGCTGGACCCCGGCGGCAGTCTTGCCAGCGTAACGCGTGCGGCGTAACGCTTCTCGATGACTGAAGCAGCCACCATTATCGCCGAACTCGACCGTCTCTATTCCGCCTCGGTCGATCGTTTGAAATCGGCCCTTACCCGCTATCTCACCGACGGCACCCCGCCCCCGCCCGAAGCGCGGCTCGACGGATCGTTCGCCTACCCCGAGATTCGCCTGACCTTCCGCCCCGGCGCGGATCGCCCCGCCCCCTTCCGCTCGTTCGGACGGCTGGTCACCCCCGGCGACTATGCGATCAGCGTCACCAAGCCGGCGATCTTCGCCGACTATCTGATCGAACAGCTGACGCTGCTGATCGAGGATTACGACGTCGAGGTTTCGGCGGCCGAGGGGCGTCAGGAAATCCCCTTCCCCTACGTCCTCGATCCCGGCCATGCGCTCGCGCTGGACGAAGTGTCGGCGCTCGAACTCGCGCGGCATTTCCCGGCGACCGAACTTGCCCACATCGGTGACGAGATCGCCGACGGCATGTGGGAATCGGTCGACGGCGTCCGTCCGCTCGCGCTGTTCGACGGGCTGCGTACCGATTTCAGCCTGGCCCGCCTGCGCCATTACACCGGTACGCCGCCCGAGCATGTCCAGCGGTACGTGCTGTTCACCAACTACCATCGCTACGTCGACGAATTCGTCCGTTGGGGCGCGTCGCAGCTGGCACCGAACGCGGATGGCAGCGCATCGCGCTTCATCGGTCTGTCGGGTGCGGGCGGAATCGTCATCACCTCGCCGGACGAGGTCGACAGAATCGCCGGCGACAGCAGCGCGTGGCGGCGTCACCAGATGCCCGCCTATCACTTGATGGCCGCGGACGGCACGGGCATCACGCTGGTCAACATCGGCGTCGGCCCGTCGAACGCGAAAACGATCTGCGACCATCTGGCGGTCATGCGCCCGGAAGCCTGGCTGATGATCGGCCACTGCGGTGGTCTGCGCCCCTCGCAGCGGATCGGCGATTATGTGCTGGCCCACGCGTATCTGCGCGATGACCATGTCCTGGACGACGTGCTGCCGCCGGAAATCCCGGTTCCGGCCATCGCCGAAGTCCAGCAGGCGCTCGCGCGCGCCGCGGCGACCGTGTCGGGCCAGTCGGGCGAGGAGCTGAAGCGGCGTCTCCGCACCGGCACCATCGTCACCACCGACGACCGCAACTGGGAACTGCGCTATTCGCAGTCGGCGCTGCGCTTCTCGCTCAGCCGCGCGGTCGGCATCGACATGGAATCGGCGACGATCGCCGCGCAGGGCTATCGCTTCCGCGTCCCCTACGGCACACTGTTGTGCGTGTCGGACAAGCCGCTGCACGGCGAACTGAAGCTGCCGGGTCAGGCCAACCGCTTCTACGAACGCGCGATCAACGAACATATGCGGATCGGCATCGAGACGTGCGAGGAACTGCGTCGCGAGGGGCCGAAGCTCCACAGCCGCAAGCTGCGGGCGTTCAGCGAGCCGCCGTTCCGGTAAGGTAACGACATTGCCGGGATACCCCGGCTGAGTTAGGCGTTGGGGGCGAAACGATTTCCTGATCGGAGCGACCCCATGGCCGACACGCCCAAGACTCCCGCCCCGCCGCCGCGCCGCAAGGCCGCGACGGCACCGCGCAAGACGACCCGCACCTCGACCCCGCGCGCGACCAAGGCGACGGCAGCAAAGGCCAACGACGAAAGCCCGGCGGCAGCGGCGCCCAAGCCTGCGCGCAAGCCCCCGGCCAAGCGCGCGTCGACCGGTTCGTCGCGTCGGACGACCGTGGCTGCGAAACCGGTTCAGAGCGCCACGGCGGCGGCAAAATCGGCCGTGACCAAGGTATCACGTCAGGCGAGCAGGGCCGCCGACAGCGTGTCCGACGCCGCCAGCGGCGCGCGCCGGTCGGTCGCGCGGTCGACGCCAGCGAAGAAGGTATCCGCAACCCGCGAAAAGATGGGCGATCGCAATTTCTTCGCGGCACTCATCGGCGGCGTGGCCGCCGTCGCGGCGACGGTCGGGGGCATCCTCTACGCTGTGCGTGAGGGTAAGCCGATCGGCACAAAGGACACGCCGGACGCCTGATCCCGATACCCACCTGCCGGTGGGTCGGGATCAACCCGCCAGGAAATCCGCCATCGCCTGGCCGAGTTCGGGCTTGGTGACTGCACTCATGTGCCCGCCGCCGACTTCGACATAGCGTGCGTCGGGCAATTCGTCGGCGAGCGCGGCGCCCGACCCGACCTCGTCATCCTCGCGCCCCATCACCACCAGCGCGGGCTGGGAGATTTCACGCAGTGCCTCGACCGGCGTGTCGGCGAATGTGCTCAGCACACCGAGCAGCGCCTGCGGATCGCCGCCGGTCGTCTTCAGGAACGCCTCCGCCATGAACGCCGGCGACCCGCGCGGATGCCGGCCAAGGTTGGTCAGCACGTTGCGGAAATGGTCCGACCGGCCGCTCGCATCGGTCACGCCTTCCAGTCCCATGCCGGTGAACATCACGCGCCGCGGCGTCGCGCCCGTTGCCAGCATCCGCGCGGTCGTGCGCGCGCCGAGCGAATAGCCGCCGAGATCATATTCCGTCAGCCCCAGATGCGCGACGAGTGCATGACCGTCCTTCGTCAGCGCATCGTGCGGATAGGCCGACAGGTCGTGCGGCGTCGCGCTCTCGCCGTGCCCGCGCAGGTCCGGCATGATGACGCGGAAGCCGCGAGCGGCGATCTTCTCGGCATGACCGAACTTGATCCAGTTGGTCTGCGCATCGCTGAAATAGCCGTGGATCAGGACGACCGCGCGCCCCTCCCCCATCTCGCGGTAGGCGAGCCGTTCGCCATCGAAGCTGTCGAAAAAGCGCGTTTCGGTCGGGGAAAGTGCCACGGGCCTGCATCCATCTATCGACAGCGGGGAAAGTCCTGCGCGCTCGCATAGCGTCCCGACCGGGCCCGTCCACCCTCTCGCCATGGACCACCCCCATCACACTACGCTGGCTTTTGATGTGTATGCTTATTATATGCGCGACATGACCGATGCTTTGGGCTTCCTCATCAGCGACGTCTCGCGCCTGATGCGCCGCCGTTTCGACGAGCGGGCGCGGTTGATCGGGGCGACCCGCGCGCAGTGGAAGACGCTCGTCGCCCTGTCGCGCAACGAAGGGATCAATCAGGGCGGGCTGGCCGACCTGCTGGAGGTCGAACCGATCACGCTGTGCCGGATGATCGACCGGCTGGAGGAATCGGGACTGGTCGAGCGCCGCCGCGACCCCGCCGACCGGCGCGCCTGGCAGATTTTCCTGACCGATGCGTCGACACCCGTCCTCGAACAGTTGCGCGCGCACGCCGACACGATGTTCGAAACCGCATTCGACGGCCTGGACACCGCAGGCCGCACCCAATTGACCGCCGCGCTGGAGCGCGTGCGTACCAACCTGACCGATATGCCGAAGGACGCCGCGCATGGCTGACGCCGACCCCAAGATTCCGACCGACGCCACGATCGCCGTCGATGCCCCCGCCAAGCCGAAACGCCGCTGGCTGCGCGCGATCCTGATGTTCGGCGTGCCGCTGATCGTCGTCGCGGTCGCCGGCTATTTCTACGCGACGTCGGGCCGATACGTGTCGACCGACAATGCCTATGTCGGGCAGGACAAGGTGTCGGTCGCGTCCGACGTCGCGGGTCGCATCGTGTCCGTCGACGTGCGCGAGAACCAGCAGGTGAAGGCGGGCGACCTGCTGTTCCGCATCGATCCGCAGCCGTACGCAATCGCGGTCGAGCAGGCCGATGCGCAGATCGCCGGCGCACAGGTCAACGTCCAGACGCTGCAGGCAAGCTACGTCGGCACCGGTGCCGACATTCAGGCCGCCCGCGATCGCATCGCCGCCGCGCAGGAGGATTACGCCCGGCAGGATTCGCTGATGCAGCGCGGTTTCACGACGCGGGCGCGGTTCGAACAGGCGCAGCATTCGCTGGAGCAGGCGCGCGCGTCCTACCAGTCGGCGGTGGCCGACGCGAACGAGGCGCGCGCGAAGCTCGCCTCGGGCGCTGCGGTGCCGGGCCAGAACCCGCAGGTCGCCGCCGCCCGCGTCGCGCGCGAAAAGGCGCTGCTCGACCTGTCGCGCACGTCGGTTCGCGCGCCCGTCGGCGGACAGGTCAGCCAGGCCGACCGGTTGCAGGTCGGCCAGATGATGGTCACCGGCCTGCCCGCAGTCACGATCGTCGCCGACGCGAAATCCTGGGTCGACGCCAATTTCAAGGAAACGGACCTTGCCGACATGCGCGTCGGGCAGGCCGCCGAAGTGACGTTCGATGCCTATCCTGGCGTCAAGCTGCGCGGTCACGTCGCCTCGATCGGCGCGGGTACCGGCAGCGAATTCTCGGTGCTGCCGGCGCAGAACGCCAACGGCAACTGGGTGAAGGTGACGCAGCGCGTGCCGGTTCGCATCGCGATCGACGAAAAGAGCCCGCGCCAGTTGATCGCGGGGCTCAGCGCCGATGTGCGCGTGGACGTGCGGAAGTGACTTTAATACCCGTTCGCACTGAGCGTGTCGGGCACCCATCGAAGTATGACTTCGATGGGACCCTGGCCGAGGTGCTGACCTTCTTCGTGCCTCAGAGCCTGTGGTTCGAAGAAAGGGCAGTGCTTCGACAGGCTCAGCACGAACGGATTTGGCGATAGCGATGGCCACCCCCGCCCCCGCCCCGCCGCCGCCGGGCGTTGCCGCGCTTCCCACCACCAACCGCGGCCTGCTGACCATCGGCGTCATGCTCGCCACGATCATGCAGATCCTCGATTCGACGATCGCCAACGTAGCGCTGCCGCACATGCAGCCGGCACTCGGCGCGACGGCGGATACCGTCACCTGGGTGCTGACCAGCTATATCGTCGCCTCGGCCATCGCGATCCCGATCACCGGCTGGCTGTCCGACCGGATCGGCAGCCGTAACCTGTTCCTGTGGTCGGTCGTCGGCTTCGTCGCGTCGTCGGCGCTGTGCGGCATGGCGCAGAACCTGGAACAGATGGTCGCCTTCCGCGTCCTCCAGGGGATCAGCGCGGCGTTCATGAACCCGCTCAGCCAGACGGTGATGCTCGACATCAATCCGCCCGAACGCCAGGGCAAGGCGATGGCGATCTGGGGCATGGGCATCATGGTCGGGCCGATCCTGGGTCCGGTCATCGGCGGCTGGCTGACCGAGAATTACGACTGGCGCTGGGTGTTCTACGTCAACCTGCCGCTGGGCGTGTTCTGCTTTGCCGTGCTGTGGTGGCTGCTGCCGTCGCGGCCCGTCCGCGTCCGCCCGTTCGACGTGCTGGGCTTCAGCCTGCTGGCGATCGGCATCGGCGCGTTGCAACTGATGCTCGACCGCGGCCAGACCGAGGACTGGTTCTCGTCCGGCGAAGTCGTGGTCGAGGCGGTACTGGCCTTTATCGCGCTGTGGATGTTCATCGTCCATCTCGCGACCGGCAAGCGCCCGATGTTCGACCGCGACCTGTTCCGGAACCGCAACCTTGTCACCGGCTTGGCCTTCATGCTGGTCGTCGGGGTGGTGATGATGGCGACCATGGCGCTGCTGCCGCCGATGCTCCAGCGTATCTACGGCTATCCGGTCGTCGATACCGGCCTGCTGCTGATGCCGCGCGGTATCGGCGTCGTGTTCAGCATGTTCGTCGCCGCGCAGTTGACCCAGCGCGGGTTCGATCCGCGCATCCTGGTCGGCGTCGGCTTCGCGGTGGCGGCGGCGTCGCTCTACGAAATGACGACGTGGACGCTGGTGATGGGCGCTCAGGCGTTCGTCGTCTCGGGATTGATCCAGGGCCTGGGCCTCGGCCTGGTCTTCATGCCGCTCAACCAGATGGCGTTCGCGACGCTGCCGCCGCATTACCGGACGGAGGCATCGTCGCTGATGAACCTGATGCGCAACATCGGCGCGTCGGTCGGCATTTCGGTCGTGACCGCGCTGCTCGCGCGCAACATCCAGACCAGCCATGCCGATCTGGCGGCGCACGTGACCGGCGACGCGCTGAACAGCGTCGATCTGTCGATGCTGCAGCGCTTCGGCATCGCGGCGGATGCGGCGCTGACGATGATCGATGCCGAAGTGAACCGCCAGGCGGCGATGATCGCCTACATCGACGATTTCTGGGCGATGGCGATCGTCACCGCGCTGTCGGTGCCGCTCGTCCTGTTCCTGAAGAAGCCGCCGAAGCCGGTCCCGGGCGAAAAGGCCGCCCCTGTCGACCTCCATTGATCCAGCCGCTACGGACCCGACAAAGTTTTACGAGAGGACCCTCATGACCACCGATCCCGTCGTCATCGCCAGCTATGCCCGCACCCCGATGGGCAGTTTTCAGGGCAGCCTGACCGGCGCGACCGCGACCGAGCTCGGCGCGACCGCAGTCGGCGCAGCGGTGGAGCGCGCAGGGCTTAAGGGCGATGCGATCGAGCGCATCTACATGGGCTGCGTGCTGCCCGCCGGTCTCGGCCAGGCGCCTGCCCGCCAGGCGGCGCTAAAGGCGGGCCTGCCCGACCATATCGAGGCGACGACCGTCAACAAGATGTGCGGTTCGGGTATGCAGGCCGCGATCATGGCGGCCGAGGCGCTGGCGGCGGGCTCGGCCGACGTGATCGTCGCGGGCGGCATGGAGAGCATGACGAACGCGCCCTACCTGTCGATGCGCCACCGCGGCGGCGCGCGCATCGGCCACGACGTGCTGAAGGACCACATGTACCTCGACGGCCTCGAGGACGCGTACGAGCCCGGCAAACTGATGGGCAATTTCGCCGAGGACACCGCGCACGACTATCAATTCACGCGCGAGGCGATGGATAACTTCGCGATTGCGTCGCTCCAGCGCGCGCAGAAGGCGCAAGGCTCGGGCGCCTTCGACCGTGAGATCGTCCCCGTCGAGATTTCGGGTCGCAAGGGCCCGACGACGATCAGCCAGGACGAACAGCCGGCCAAGGGCGACATCGCCAAGATCCCGACGCTGAAGCCTGCCTTCTCGAAGGACGGCACGATCACCGCCGCTAACGCCTCCTCGATCTCGGACGGTGCCGCCGCTCTCGTGATGACCCGCCTGAGCATCGCCGAGAAGCTCGGCCTGACCCCCGTCGCCCGCGTCGCCGCGCACGCCGCCCACGCCCACCGGCCCGCACTGTTCACCACCGCCCCGGTCTTCGCCATGAACAAGGCGTTGGAGCGTGCCGGCTGGCAGATCGGCGACGTCGACCTGTTCGAAGTCAACGAAGCCTTTGCCGTCGTCTCGATGATCGCGATGCACGATCTGGGCATCGCGCACGACGTCCTCAACATCCACGGCGGCGCCTGCGCACTCGGCCACCCGATCGGCGCCAGCGGCGCCCGCGTGCTGGCGACGCTGTTGTCGGCGCTGGAGACGACCGGCCAGAAGCGTGGGCTCGCGTCGCTCTGCATCGGCGGCGGCGAGGCGACGGCGATGGCGGTGGAGTTGATGAACTAGGGCCGCGGCCACCGCGCCCTACCCCGTTCGTGCCGAGCTTGTCGAAGCACCGTTCTTTGGGCCGCGCCGGATGAGTGCGCCTATCGAAGAACGGTGCATCGACAGCGCAGCACGAACGGATCAGGGCGATACGGGCCAACGCCTGGCCTCGTCCGTCACCTGTACCTTTGCAAAGTTGGCACTGATTTGATCGTTGGCGGATCGACCATGAGGCTTGCCGCGCGATTGTGTGCGCTTCCTCTCCTCCCCCTCCTGATGAGTGGGTGTGGCATGTTCGAGCACGACGCCGCGGCAAGGGCTGCCGCCTACAGAGTTGCCGAGGCCGCACCCATCGCAGCGGACGGATCGATCGTGATATCGGCCCCGGCTCGCACGGTCTGGGCGATCCTTAACGACATCGATCGCTGGTCGTCCTGGCAACCGGAGGTGAGCGAGAGCCGGCTGGCCGGTCCACTTGCTGCCGGCACGTCCTTCACCTGGACTGTCGGCGACACCGTCCTAACGTCGCGAATTGCCGCGATCGACCGGCACAGACGGATTGCGTGGACCGGGCGAGCCATGGGTCTGACGGCGATTCACAGCTGGACGATCGAGCCGCTCGGCCCGAACAGGACTTCCGTGCGCACCGTGGAAACGATGACGGGTTTTCCGTCATCGCTGTTCTACGCGTCCGCCGATCTGCAATCGACGAATCCGAAGTGGTTGGCGGACCTGAAACGGATTTCCGAACAGGCCGGCGTGGCGGCAAGTCATCCCAACTGAAGGGCTCGACACACAGTGTAGCGATGCCAAAACTGTAGATGCCGATTCAGTATTTTCTTGGATCAATGTTGGAAAACATTGCGTAAAGGTGCGGAGACTCGATCTTTCTCATCGCTGTTTTGTCAATCGCCGCGTCGCTGCGCTGGACGGCGCGGAGCCAAATTGGCGATCGACATAGTGTGACCCGAGTGTGACCTTAGCCACGCCGATACGTGCCCGATCAGCGTCGATCCGACCGCATCACGCTCGCAAATCCTCCCGACCCGCGGGGAGGATTACAGGGAAAAACGATGTCGCGCTCCTTGCCAGCGATGTTCCGGCACCGCGGGCGACCCAGGACTCGCCCGGACCGACGCGCACGCCCCTCACTCCACCTCTTCGCCCGGATCGACGCCCCACAGGTGGATCGCCTCGACGAAGCCGCCGCGGCCTTTCACGTCGAAATAGCACCAGCCGCTGCCGCACTTGCTGATCTTGCCGACGACGCCGGGCTGCGCGCGATATTGCATCCGTCCGCCGCCGTTCGGCTGGTCGCGCAGGACGACGATGGTGTCGGCGACGATCGCGTGGCGGCTGTCGGTCAGCAGGTTGCCGAGCATCCACCCCTGGGTTCCGCCCGGATCCTCGACCTTGCGCCATTCCTTGTAGATATCGACAACCCGCACCGGCAGGCCGGCGCGCTGGTACAGCCAGCTGACGGGGTAGTTGCGTCCGGGTCCGGTGCGCATCCGCGCCTGCCCGGCCGAGATCGCGGCATAATAAGGCGTCTTGCGTTTCTGGGCGTCGACGGCGGCGTGCGGCACCGCCAGCGTTACGGCCGCCACTGCGGCCAAGGTCATGAGCTTGCGCATCATCGTTCTCCGATCCGTCGCGTGTACCGCGCAGCGTCGGCAAGCTTCAACCGTTGACTGCGTGCCGGCACCACGCCAAGCGGGACACATGGCCGACCCGCGCCCCGCCCGCCCCCGGGTGATCGTCACCCGCGACCTGCCCGATGCGGTGCTGGCGCGGCTGTCCGCGCTGTTCGACGCCGAGCTGAATGTCGGCGACACCCCGATGGACCGCGCCGCGCTGACCGCCGCGATGGCCGACTGCGACGTGCTGGTCCCGACCGTCACCGACACGATCGACGCCGCGCTGATCGAAGGCGCCGGCCCGCGTCTGAAACTGATCGCCAATTACGGCGCGGGCGTGAACCACATCGACCTGAAGGCCGCGCGCGCGCGTCGCATCCTCGTCACCAACACGCCCGGCGTGCTGACCGAGGATACCGCCGACATGACGATGGCGCTGATCCTGTCGGTACCGCGGCGTCTGGCGGAGGGCGAGAAGCTGGTCCGTTCGGGCGCATGGAGCGGCTGGTCGCCCGGCGGGATGCTCGGCCACCGCATCGGCGGCAAGGCGCTGGCGATCGTCGGCATGGGGCGCATTGGCCAGGCCGTCGCCCGCCGCGCGCGCGCCTTCGGCCTGACGATCCACTATCACAACCGACACCGCCTGCCGAAGGTGGTCGAGGCCGAGCTTCAGGCGCAGTGGCATCCCAATCTCGACGAGATGCTGGCGCGCGCCGACATCGTCACGCTGCACACGCCGCGCAATGCCGACAGCGAGAACCTGATCGACGCGCGCCGGATCGCGCTGATGCGGCCGACCGCCTATGTCATCAACACCAGCCGCGGCGGCATCCTGGACGAGGATGCGCTGATCGAGGCGCTGGAAGGCGGGCGGCTGGCCGGTGCCGGGCTCGATGTCTGGAAGCACGAACCGGCGATCGATCCGCGGCTGCTGGCGCTGCCAGGTGTCGTGATGCTGCCGCACATGGGCTCGGCGACCTATGAAGGGCGCCTCGCGATGGGCGAGCGCGTCATCGCCAATATCCGCGCCTGGTCGGACGGGCATCGGCCGCCGGACCAGGTGCTCGACGGCTGGGTGTAGCACCGGCTGGCGGGGCCGGCCGATCAACGATCTGGTAATCGATCCTGCGCTAAGTCCTTGGAAACCAGACACGTGGCCGCGCGCCACTTCGGGGTCGGACCAGGTGAAGCCACGCGAACCACGCCAGACAATCGCCGTGACCGCGCGGATGAAATCCGCTGACGGGTGGCAGGACGTAGCGATCCGCAACGTGTCCGCGCACGGGCTTCGCATCTCTGTCACGCTGCCGCCCAGCCGCGGCGCCTATATCGAGCTGCGCCGTGCGACCCAGATCATCATCGCGCGCGCGATGTGGGTGCAGGGCACCGACTGCGGCCTGCGCACGCAGGATGTCGTCGACATCCCCACCCTGCTCAACCCCAGCGCGACCAGGGCGGAAGCGGTGTTGGAGGCGTATCACAGCGACCGCCGCCGCCTGCCGCGGCCAGAGGACGGGGCACAGCGCGCCAGCGGCATGGTGCAACGGCTGCGCTACGTCGCGTTCGGCGCGGTCGTCATGGCCGCGGCGATCTGTGCCGCGATGACGGTGACGAACGTCCTGAGCGCCCCGATGCACGCGGTCCGCGACGCGCTGGCGGGAACGGCGAACTGACGCCCACCCCACGCGCGCCGCCCGTCGCCGATCAGTCCCCGGTCAGGATGCGATCGACCAGCTGCTTCACGGTCGGCACGAACCCGTTGGAATAGAACGGGTCCTTCTTGAAATTATAGGCCGCGTGGCCGGCGAACATCAGGTTCTGGTCGGTCGGGCCGCCGTGCGCGATATCCTGCAACGTCTTCTGGATGCAGAAGCTGCGCGGGTCGGCGAGGCGTCCGGTCGAGTTGGTTTCGGTATCCGCCCACGACGAGAACGAACACTGGCTGAGGCAACCCATGCAGTCCGCCTGATCCTTGCGGATCGTCGACTTCTCCTCCGGCGTCACGAAGACCAGCGTATTGTCCGGGGTCTTCAGCGCATCGGTAAAGCCTTGGCCGTACCATTCGCGCGCGCGCATCAGGTCGCCCAGCGTCACCCAGAAATTCTTGCCCTTCACGCCCACGTCGAGCTGATGCGTGTGATCCCCCGCCTCCTGCGCGGAAAAGGCGATCTGGCGTTCGGATCGCGCTTCGAGCGCACGCAGGAACGGATTGCGCACCGCGGACGAATAGAAGCCGGTCGGCGAGAAGCGGTGAAGCAACACTTCGCCCGGCTCGATCTCGGTCAGCTTGGCCTTCCATCCCTCGGGGATCGGGCTTTCCTGCGTGAGCAGCGGACGTGTGCCGAACTGGAAGGCGATCGCGCCGAGCTCGGGATTGTCGATCCAGTCGTTCCAGTCGCGCAGATACCAGACGCCGCCCGCCATCACGATCGGCACGTCGTCGGATATGCCGCCGGCACGCATCGTGTCGCGCAAGGCCTTCACGCGCGGATAGGGGTCCTGCGGCTTCAGCGGGTCTTCGGCGTTCGACAGGCCGTTGTGGCCGCCCGCCAGCCACGGGTCCTCGTACACGACCGCCGACAGCCATTCCGCCGCCTTCGAATACGCACGCTTCCACAGCGCGCTGAACGCACGGCCGGAGCTGACGATCGGCAGGTAGCTGACGCCGTAGGACGCGGTGATCGCCGACAGCTTGTAGGGCATACCCGCGCCGCAGGTGACGCCGGCGACCAGCCCGCGGGTGCGTTCGAGGACCCCGTGCAGGATGCGTTCGGCCCCGCCCATTTCCCACAGCACGTTGATGTTGATGGCGCCCTTGCCGCCCGCGATGTCGGATGCGCGCTGCACCTGCTGCACGGCACCCTCGATGGCGTATTCGACCAGTTCCTCGTGCCGTTCGCGCCGCGTCAGCGCGCGGTAGATCTGCGGGATGATCTTGCCATCGGGGTCGTAGCTGTCGGCATTGACCGCCGACACCGTACCGATGCCGCCCGCCGCTGCCCAGGCGCCGGCCGACATATGGTTCGTCGCCGCAACGCCTTTTCCGCCTTCGACCAGCGGCCAGACCTCGCGACCGCCATAGTTAATCGGCGTCAAGCCCTTGAACACACTGCCTCCACGTCAAAATTCCGCCCGCGAATACGCGCACCGCACCAAAATGGCGAGAATAATCAGCCCAGCGCCCCCGGTCGGCCGGCGGTTTCGGCGTACAGACGGGCGTATGCGGCGATCATCGTCGCCTCGTCGAACAGGGCGCGCGCGCGGGCCTGGTTCGCCTGCCCGACCCGCATCCGTTCGTCCGGCCGCGCCTGCAGCATCTGGATGCGATCGCGCAGCACGACTTCGCGCCGGTCGGGTGCGAGGTAATGGTGATTCTCGGGCGCGACCATCTCGGCCACATCGCCGACGGGGGGCGCGACGACCGGCAGACCGGCGGCCATCGCCTCCATCACCGCGATCGGTTGCTGCTCGGACCGCGACGACAGGGCGAAGACATCGAACAGGCCGATGTAGCGGTGCGGTTCGGGCAGGAAGCCCGGCAGGATCAACTGGTCGCCCAGGAACATCGCCTTGGCCTGGGCACGGATCGCCGCCTCCTCCGGCCCTTCGCCGACAATCACCAGTCTCGCCTTGCCGGGAAGGCCACCGAAGGCGCGGACCAGCGCCGGCAGGTCCTTGACCTCGCGCAAGCCGGCGACCGTGCCGACCACGAAATCGCCGCTGCGCTTCGCCAGCCCGGGGATCGCCTTCGCATCGGGCTTGCCGGCATAAAGCGCGGTCGAGATACCGTTCGATATGCGATGGACGCGGGCGCGCGGCTGCTTCCAGATGTCGAGCGCGATGTGTTCGAGCTGGTGGCTGGGCACGACCAGCGCACTCGCCGCCGGCAGCGCGAAGCGGCGGTAGTAGTTGCGCTTGCGATTCAGCCGCTGCGCCTCGTCCGCGTTGAAGCCGTCCTCGTGATGAATCAGCGGCGGCGCGCCTTTTGCGAAGACACGCCGCGCCATGACGCCGTCGATCGCGCCCCAATTGTAGGTCAGCACCAGGTCGAACCGGGCCATGTACCGCGCGATCGTCTCGAACCGGGCGACCGAGGGGCTGCCGGTCAGCGGTGGCGGGTTCTGCGCGATGTCGTACGCGATCCCCTTGACGATGGCATCGCGCGCGCCGAGCTGGTCGGGCATTCCCGACACGATCGTGTGCCTCGCGCGGTCGCCGAACGCGTTCATCAACCGCACCGCGCGTGACTCCTTGCCGCCCAGCGAGAAGGTGGAATGCAGGTGGAGGATGTTCAGGGGCTGCGGCATCGGCTCTCCCTAGCCCGTTCGGGCTGAGCTTGTCGAAGCCCTGCCCTTCTTTTCGCCGGCCCCGTCACACTGAGAAGGGCAGCACTTCGACCGGCTCAGTGCAAACGGACGAGCTAGATTTCGACCTGGCTGCCCAATTCCACGACCCGGTTGGTCGGCAGGCGGAAGAATTCCATCGCGCTTTCCGCGTTGCGCAGCATCCAGGCGAACAGATGCTCGCGCCACAGCGCCATCGCCGGCTTTTCCGAGGGCAAAAGCGTCTGGCGCGCCAGGAAGAAGCTGGTGTCCATCATCCGGAATTCGCCGCCGCAGCCCTTGCGGACCAGCTTCAGCGCACTGGGTACGTCGGGTTCCTGCATGAAGCCGAATTTCAGCACCATGCGGTGAAAGCCCTGGCCCAGGTCGTCCTGCATCACGCGCTTGTGCTCGGGCACGAACGGCACGTCGGCGATCTTTACCGTCAGGAGGATCACCCGCTCATGGATGACCTTGTTGTGCTTCAGGTTATGCAGCAGCGCGTGCGGCACGCCGTTCGCCGCCGAGGTCATGAAGACAGCGGTGCCCGGCACGCGCGTCGCCGAACTGGCGGCGGACTGGATGAAGATCTTCACCGGCATAGCCGCTTCCGCCAGCCGCTCGATCATCAGCGATCGGCCGCGCGCCCAGGTGGTCAACAGGACGAAGATGATGATGCCGACCAGCAGCGGGAACCAGCCGCCGTCGGGCACCTTCGTCAGGTTTGATGCGAAATACAGCCCGTCGATCAGCACGAACACGCCGATGAAGACGGCGACCAGCGCGACCGGCCAGTTCCACACACGACGGAACAGCACGCCCATCATGCAGGTGGTGATGAACATCGTGCCCGTCACCGCGATACCGTAGGCAGCGGCCAGGTTCGACGATTCCTTGAAGCCCAGGATCAGCAGCAGCACCATCGCCAGCAACGCCCAGTTGATGACGGGGATGTAGATCTGCCCGGCTTCCGAAGCGCTGGTGTGGTCGATGCGGATGCGCGGCATCAGGCCGAGCTGCACCGCCTGCTGCACAACCGAATAGGCGCCGGTGATGACCGCCTGGCTGGCGATGACCGTCGCCATCGTCGCCAGGATGACGAGCGGCAGGCGAAACTCCTCGCTCGCCATGAAGAAGAACGGGTTCTCTGCCGCACCCGGATTATCGAGCAGCAGCGCGCCCTGCCCCAGGTAATTGAGCATCAGCGCCGGCAGCACCGGCATCGCCCAGGCGACCTGGATCGGACGGCGGCCGAAATGCCCCATGTCGGCATACAGCGCCTCCGCCCCGGTCACGCAGAGGACAACCGACCCGAGCGCCAGAAACGCGAGCGTACCGTCCTGCATCGCGAACCGCACCGCCCAGATCGGGTTCAGCGCCATCAGTACGTCGGGACGGTTGAAGATGTTGATGAGGCCGAGCGTCGCCAGCGTGATGAAATAGACGAGCATGATCGGCCCGAAGACCTTGCCCACCCGCGCGGTGCCGATCGATTGCAGGTAGAACAACGCGACGATGATCCCGATCGAGATCGGCAGCACCCAGCTGTCGAACCCGGCTTGCACCGTCGACAGCCCCTCCACCGCCGACAGCACCGAAATCGCAGGCGTAATCATGCAATCGCCGAAGAACAGCGCGGTCGCCAGCACACCCAGAATGACCAGGCTCGGCCCCCAGCGCTTGCCATGCCCGCTCTGCCGCTGGATGAGCGCCAGCAGCGCCAGGCTCCCACCCTCGCCGTTGTTGTCGGCGCGCAGGATCAGCAGGACGTACTTCAGCGTCACGATCAGCATCAGCGACCAGAACATCAGGCTGACGACGCCGAAGATGTGGAGCTGGTCGACGGTCAGCGGGTGGTGACCGACGAACACTTCCTTCATCGCGTACAGCGGGCTGGTGCCGATGTCGCCATAGACGACGCCGACCGCCCCCAACGCGAGCTTGGCCAGTCCCTGCTTGGCGTGGGGGTGGCCATCGGCATCGCTGTCGGTGGGAATCGAATCAGCCGGGAGCGCGTCGCTCACCGGGGGAACCTAGCGGCGCGGTCGCCGGCGAGAACGGTCATCATCACGACCTGGGTGCCTTCCATTGGCATAGCGCGGCGGCGCCTAGCACTGTGCCGGTACACCCGCAACGGTTCTGAACATATGTTCATCTGGCGCTCAACTCGCGAAAATCGCATCCGCCTCACCACGGGTCGGAACTTCGCGCAGGACGAAACTGCTGCTGATCGTGAGGACGCCCGGCAGCCGGCCGAGGTGTTCGCGGTGGAGGCGCTCGTAATCGTCCAGATCGCGACAGACGATCGTCAGGCGATAGTCCTGGTTGCCCGATACCAGCGCGCAGGCGACGACGCCGGGTATCGTCCCCACTTCCGCCTCGAACCGCGCCAGATCCTCCTCGACCTGTGTCGACAGGGTGATGTCGACCAGCGCGCGGACCTTGAAGCCGAGTTCGCGCCGGCCGAGTCGCGCCCCATAGCCCAGGATGCGGCCGGAGCCCTCCAGCGCCTGCATCCGCCGCGTGCAGGCCGATTGCGACAGGCCGACCCGCGTCGCGATCTGGCTGACCGACAGGCGCGCATCTTCGGCGACGATGCGCAGGATAGCCGAGTCGATCCGGTCGATATGCATGGTCTCGTGCAATAACACGACGTCGACGGCGATTCCATGCATCGATTACCAGCGCGACGCCCAAGTTTGCACGGATTTTCCACTCGATCCGCGGTAGGATGCGCTCATACGCAGTCGATGGAGAGAGAATATGCGCGTCGGTGTCCCGAAGGAAATCAAGAACCACGAATATCGTGTCGGCCTGACGCCGCCGTCGGTCGCCGAACTGGTCGCCGCGGGTCACGAGGTGATCGTCGAGACGAACGCCGGTGGCGGCATCGATTTCTCCGACCAGGACTATGTCGACGTCGGCGCGCGCATCGTCGGAACGCCGGCGGACGTGTTCGCGCAGAGCGACATGATCGTGAAGGTGAAGGAGCCGCAGGCGAGCGAGATCGCGATGCTCGAGCCGCGCCACCTGCTGTTCACCTACCTTCACCTCGCCGCAGACAAGCCGCAGGCGGAGGGCCTGATGAAGTCGGGCGCGACCTGCATCGCCTATGAGACGGTGACGTCCCCGCGCGGCGGCCTCCCGCTGCTGAAGCCGATGTCCGAAGTTGCCGGCCGCATGTCGGTCCAGGTCGGCGCGCATTACCTGGAAAAGGAACAGGGCGGCCGCGGCGTGCTGCTGGGCGGCGTGCCCGGCGTGGCACCGGCGAAGGTCGCAATTCTCGGCGGCGGTGTCTCGGGCGTCAACGCCGCGCAGATGGCGGTCGGCATGCGCGCCGACGTGACGATCTACGACATCAACAACGACCGCCTGGCCGAGCTGGACATGTTCTTCAGCTCGCAGATCAAGACCGCCTACGCGTCGACGGCGGCGATCGCCGCTGCTGTGAAGAACGCGCATCTGGTCATCGGCGCGGTATTGGTGCCCGGTGCCGCGGCGCCGAAGCTGGTGACGGCCGACATGGTCAAGACGATGAAGCGCGGGGCGGTCCTCGTCGACATCGCGATCGACCAGGGCGGCTGCTTCGAAACCAGCCACGCGACGACGCACCAGGACCCGGTGTACGAAGTCGACGGCGTCATCCACTATTGCGTCGCCAACATGCCCGGCGCGGTCGCGCGCACCTCGGCTTTCGCGCTCAACAACGCGACGCTGCCGTTCGCGCTGAAGCTCGCCAACATGGGCGCCGAAGCCGCGATGAAGGCCGATCCGCATCTGGCCGCCGGCCTGAACGTCTATAAGGGCAAGATCGCCTACAAGGCGGTCGCCGACGACCTGGATCTCGCCTACGAAGCGTGGAACGGATAAGGAACGAGCGAGTTGGTCATGGCGAAAGGATTTTCTCGCCATGACCGACAATCCCAAGGACCATCCGACCGGCAACGCCGAAAAGAGCCCCGATGACTGGACCACCGGCGACGAGCCGATGACCGGTGCACAGGCAAGCTACCTCAAAACGTTGTCGGAGGAGGCGCACGCCGAATTCGACGATACGCTGACAAAGGCCGAAGCGTCGAAGAAGATCGATGCGTTGCAGGATAAGACCGGGCGGGGGGCATAAGCCCTCCATCCAACTCGGTCATTCCGCGGAGCCGGGCATCAACAGTCGTTGATGGACGTGGCACTCATGTCATTCAGCCGCAATTGATTGCCGCCTTTGCGGTATCGACGTGACAGCTTCGCAGGTTTCCCTACCCCGCCGCTCCCTCGATGATGGGGACGAACTTGGCCGCCGTCAGGCTAGCACCCCCGACCAGCGCGCCGTCGACATTCTCGACAGCCATGATCGCGGCGGCATTCTCGCCCGTGACCGATCCGCCGTACAAGATTCGCACGCCGTCGGCCTTGTCGCCGATCATATGCCGCATTTTTGCCCGCGCGATCGCATGGATCGCTGCGATCTCGTCCAGAGTCGGCGTGCGCCCGGTCCCGATCGCCCAGCGCGGTTCGTAGGCGAGCGTCAGCCACGACCCGTCGGCATTGTCGGGCAGCGACTTCTCGACCTGCGCCTGCACGACGCGTTCGGCACGGCCGGCGTCGCGCTCGGCCTCAGTCTCTCCGCAGCACAGGATCACGTTCAAGCCCTGGCGATGCGCCGCCGCCGCCTTTGCCCAAGCGTCATGGCTGGTTTCTCCCTGATCGCCGCGGCGTTCGCTGTGGCCGACGATCACGAAGCTGGCGCCGGCTTCCTTGACCTGCGCGGCCGACACGCAGCCGGTGTGCGCGCCCTTGTCGTTTTCGTGCACGTCCTGCGCACCGATCGAGAGGCCGGGTGTGCGCTCCGCCGCGCGCTCGATCAGAGTGAAGGGCACCGCGACCGCGACATCGACGTGCGGGTTCGCCACGGCCGCGGCGGCGATCGCGTCCAGTTCGGCCAGCGCCGACCGGTCGCCGTTCATCTTCCAGTTGCCTGCCACCAGCTTGCGCCGCGTCATCCTTGGTCCCCTCGATTATCGTTGGCGCCTGCGATAGCGCCGATGACGCGCGGCACAAGCTTGATGGGCGGGCACCACGTCCCTAAAGCGGCGCGTCACACCTAATCGAACGGCCCGTCATGCTCAGCTTTTTCCGCCGCATCATCAAGTCCAAGCTTGGGATTCCGATCACGCTGGGCATCCTCGCGGTGATCGCGCTGGCGTTTGCGGCCGGGGACATCAACAGCGCCCGTACGAGCGGCGGCAGTGCCAGTGCGGCGGTGACCGTCGGCAATACCGCCGTCAGCGAAGCCGACCTGCGCCAGCGTGTCCGCACCGCGTACGACAACGCCCGCCAGCAGAGCCCGGGACTGACGATGGAAGCGTTCGTCGCGCAGGGCGGATTCGACGCGATCGTCGAGCGCACGGTCAACGACCTCGCGCTTCAGCAGTTCGCGCAGAAGGTCGGCATGGCCGCCGGCAAGCGCGCGGTGGACGGCGAGATCGCCAGCATCCCTGCGTTCCAGGGCTTCGACGGGAAGTTCAGCCAGGCGGCGTACGACAATCTGCTGCGCCAGCAGGGGCTGACCGACAAGGGCATTCGCGAGGACATCGAACGCGGCATGCTGTCGCGCCAGCTGATCGCGCCGACCGCCGGGGCGACCCAGGTCCCGACGCAGCTGGCCCTGCCCTATGCCTCGCTGCTGCTCGAGCGGCGCCAGGGGACGGTCGCCTATATCCCGGTGTCCGCGATCGGTGCGGGTGCCGCGCCGACCGATGCCGAACTGCAGACCTATTACGCCCGTCAGCGCGCACGCTACACCATCCCCGAGCGCCGCGTCGTGCGGTACGCGCTGGTCAAGGCGGCCGACATTGCCGCAACCGCCAAGCCATCCCCGGCCGAGATCGCGCAGGCCTATAACCAGAACCGAGTCCGCTTTGCCGCGAGCGAAAAGCGCGCGTTGAGCCAGGTCGTGCTCGCCGACCAGGCCGCCGCCACCGCGCTCGCCGCCAAGGTCAAGGGCGGGGCGTCGATCGCCGACGCCGCGCGCGCGGCCGGGCTGGAGGCAAGCACCATCCCCGCCGGTGACAAGGCAGCGATCACCACCGCCACCAGCGCGGGAATCGCCGATGCGGTCTTCGCTGCGGCGCAGGGTGCGATCCTCGGCCCGCTGCGCTCGCCGCTCGGCTGGCATGTCGTACGCGTCGATGCGGTCCAGCCGGTCGCGGGCAAGTCGCTCGCCGAAGCGACGCCCGAGCTGTCCGCCGAACTGGGCAAGGTGAAGGCGCAGGAAGCCCTGGCCGCCATCCACGACAAGCTCGACGACGCGATCGGCGGCAACGCGACCTTCGACGAGGTCGTGACTGACGGCAAGCTCTCCGCCCAGGCAACCGCCCCGATCACCGCGGCCGGCGTCAATCCTGCCGCGCCGACCGCGCAGCCCGACCCGGCCATCCAGCGCCTGGCGCAGGCCGCGTTCGCCGCGGAGCCGGGTGATTCCCCGCAACTGGTGCAGATGGACGCCGATGGCAGCTTTGCCGTCGTCGGGATCGGCAACGTCGTGCCGGCCGCTCCTCCGCCCCTCGCACAGATCCGCGATCAGGTGCTGCGTGACTTCGTGATCGACCGTAACCTGCGCGCTGCGCGGGCGCTGGCTTCGGCTGCGGTTACCAAGATCAATGGCGGCACGCCGCTCGGCACCGCGCTGCAGGGCACCGGCGTCAAGCTCCCGCCGGTCCAGACGCTGAACGCTACCCGCGCCGAACTCGCGCGCCAGAGCGGCCAGTTGCCGCCGCCGGTCGCGCTGATGTTCTCGATGGCGGCCAAGCGCGCCAAGATGCTCGAGGCGCCGAATCGCGGCGGCTATTTCATCGTCTATCTGAACGCGATCCAGTCGGGCAATGCGACCGGCAACCCGGTGCTGGTCACGTCGACACAGCAGGGCCTGGGCGGCGTCAGCGGGCGCGAGCTGAGCGAACAGTTCGCTGCCGCCGTGCGCAAGGTCGTCGACGTGAAGCGCAACGAAGCCGTGCTGTCGCGCCTGCGCGCCGACCTGTCGGGCACCGGCGCGCCTGCCACCAACTGATGGCGACCGAGGGGCTGGAGGCGGCGCGCGCCGCGCTGGCGGCGGGTCGCCCGGCGCTGCTGTGGCGGCGTCAGGTGGCGGACACCGAAACGCCGGTCGCTGCGGCCCTGAAGCTGATCGAGCCCGGACGCGGCGACTTCCTGCTCGAATCGGTCGAGGGCGGGTCCGTGCGCGGGCGACACAGCCTGATCGGCCTGGCCCCCGACCTGATCTTCCGTGCGCGGGGAAACGCAGCGGAGGTCAACGACCGCTGGCTGACCGACCGCGACGCCTTCGCTTCCATCGACGCGTCGACGCTCGACGCCCTGCGCGATCTCGTCGCGTCCTGTCGCATGGACGTGCCCGACGCCTTGCCGCGCGCGATGCCGTGCCTGGTCGGATACTTCGGGTACGAGACGATCGGCCTGGTCGAGCGGCTGCCGCGTGCGGCGCCCAGCCCGCTCGACCTGCCGGACATGATCTTCGTGCGGCCGACCGTGCTGCTCGTGTTCGATCGGCTGGCCGACACGCTGTTCCTGGTCGCGCCGGTGTGGCCGGGGCAGTCGATCGCGGCAGCGGAGGATCGGCTGGACGCGACCGCCGCGCGGCTCGCCAGTGCGCCTCTGCCCCCACCGGTCCGCGCCGACCATGTCGCGATCGAGCCGACGCCTGCCCTGCCCGACGGCCGCTATGCCGAGATGGTCGCGGCGGCGAAGGACTATATCGTTGCTGGCGACATCTTTCAGGTCGTGCTGGCGCAGCGCTTTTCGACGCCCTTCACACTGCCGCCGATCGAGCTCTATCGCTCGCTGCGCCGGGTGAATCCGTCGCCGTTCCTCTACCACCTCGACCTGCCCGGCTTCGCGCTGACGGGGTCGAGCCCGGAGATCCTGGTCCGCGTGCGCGATGGCGAGGTGACGATCCGTCCGATCGCCGGTACCCGCCCGCGCGGCAAGACCGCCGCCGAGGACGAAGCGAACCGCGCGTCGCTGCTCGCCGATCCCAAGGAACGCGCCGAGCATCTGATGCTGCTCGACCTCGGCCGCAACGACGTCGGTCGCGTCGCGCAGGCGGGGACGGTCAAGGTGACCGACAGCTACGGCATCGAATTCTACAGCCACGTCATGCACATCGTGTCGAACGTCGTCGGCCGCGTGCGCGACGATGCCGACGCGCTGGAGGCACTGTTCGCGGGCTTTCCCGCCGGCACCGTCAGCGGTGCGCCCAAGGTCCGCGCCTGCCAGATCATCGCCGAACTGGAGCCGGAGGCGCGCGGGGCCTATGCCGGCGGCGTCGGCTATTTCTCGCCCGACGGATCGATGGACAGCTGCATCGTGCTGCGTACCGCGGTGGTGAAGGACGGCGTGATGCACGTGCAGGCGGGCGCCGGCATCGTCGCCGACAGCGTGCCGGAATACGAACAGCGCGAATGCGAGGCAAAGGCCGGCGCGCTGATCGCCGCCGCGCGCGAAGCGGTCGCCCGAGCGGGCGAGGCCGCGTTCGGGCAATAGGACCTTTGCGTCGCTGGCGGCGGCTACGGCGCGTCCTGCCCCGCAGGACTCGCGAGAAACATCTGGAGCAGCGCCAGCCGCTTGCCGATCTCCGCCCGGTACGACGCCTCGCGCGGGGACAGGGCATAGGCGCGCCGCCACCAGCGCGCGCCCTCGCGAAACTGGCCGGCGCGGATATAGGCTAGCCCCAGGAAGAACGGCGGCCCCGGATGCGCCGGCGCCAGCTTCAGCGCGCGATCGAAGGCAAGGCGCGCAGGCGGCGACACCGTGCCGCCGTCGTGCAGCGCATATGCGTCGCCCAGCCCCGTCCACAGCGCGGCATTGTCGGGCAGCGCGTTGGCGCCCCCGAGGAACAGGTTCACCGCCGTGCGCTGGTCCCCCATCCGCTGTAAGGCGGTGCCGGCGGCGAAATAGGGCGTCACCTGCGAATAGCGACCGAACATGTCGAGCCGCAGTTCGGTCAGCGTCGGGTCGATCGTCACGCCCTGCTTGCGCGCGGCGACCGGCGCACCGCCAAGGCCGGGGCGCCCCTGGACGGCATAGCCCAGCGCGCCCAGCATCAGCGCGGCGCCGAGGAACGACGCCAGCGTCCGCGACACGCCGAGCCGCAGCATTGCGGCAAACGCCAGCGCCATCAGCGCAAACAGCGCGATCCAGCCCATCAGCGCTGCTTGCCGCGGAACGACAGCCGCGCGACCACGACGCCCAGCACCAACAACAGGACCGGCGTCAGCCACAGCGGCGCGGTTACCGCCGAAAACGGCGGATCGTACGTCACATAGTCCCCATAGCGCTCGACCAGCCACGCGCGGATCGCGCCGGGCTGCTCACCGCGGGCGATGCGCTCCCGGACCAGCGCGCGCATGTCGGCGGCCATGTCGGCGTCGCTGTCGGCGATCGACTGGCCCTGGCAGACCAGGCAGCGCAGCGTCTCCATCAGCGCCTTTGCCTGCGCCTCCTGAAGCACATCGGGCAATTGCGTGTTCGCCCAGTGCGCCACCGGTACCGGCGCGCTCGCGATCGCCAGCGGGAGCGTGAGGAGCAGCAGCGGCTTCATCGCGCCGCCTTCACCGCGGCGACCAGGTCGGCCACCTCGTCCGCGCGAATATCGCCGATGTGCTGGCGCACGATCCGCCCGCGGCCGTCGATCAGGAAGGTTTCCGGCACGCCCGACGACCCGAGCGAGAGCTGGACGCGGCTGGTCCGATCGTCGCCGATGGTCGCATAGGGATCGCCGTTGCGTCGAAGGAAGCGCTGCACCGCGTCCGGCCGGTCGCGGATGGCGATGGCGTCGATCCGCACGCCCGCGCGTTTCAGCGCCATCAGGTGCGGCGCTTCGGCGATGCAGGGCACGCACCAGCTGGCGAACACGTTCAGCAGCCGTGGTTCGCCCTTGCCGAAATCGGCGGACGACACGCCCGGCTTGCCCGGAACGATGCCGTCGAGCGCAAAGGCGGGGACCGGCTTGTCGACGAGGTTCGAGCGCACGACGCGCTCTGCCGGGGACAGCATCTCGCTCGCGACCAGCCACAGCAGGGCCGCGAAGACGACGAACGGCAGCCAGATCAGCCAGCGCTTCATGCCCATGCCTCCCGCGCATCCGCCCGGCGCTCGCGGCGGACGCGACCGATCAGCGACAGCGCTCCACCCAGCGCGATCAGCATTCCGCCCGCCCAGATGAGCGTCACGAACGGTTTCCACCAGAGGCGCAACTGCCACCGCCCTGCCCCATCCGGCTGGCCGAGCACGGTGTAGAGCTGGCCGTCCCACCGCGTCGAGATCGCCGCCTCGTTGGTCGTGGTCGCCGGGTTGGCGAAGAACCGCTGCTGCGGCCGCAGGACCTGCATCGCGCCGGCACCACGAGTGACTTCCAGCCGTCCTTCGATCGCCGACCAGTTGGGGCCGACCGTAGGCCTAACGCCCACGAAGCGCACCTCGAACGGCCCGACCCGCGTCACCTGGTCCGCGCGCGCCGCCACCAGCGCCTCGCGGGTAAACGCACTGTCCGCCGCCATTCCGAACAAGGCAATCGCGACGCCCAGGTGGGACACGACCATACCCCAGGTGAACAGCGGCGTGCGTCGCAGATTGCGCTTCCAGAGCGGCGCGACGCTGGCGACCGCCAGCCCGACCGCGAGGCCGAGCCCGAACAACGTCAACACGCCCTTCCACGGCGCGAAAACGGCGAATATCGACAGCGCCAGGGCGGCGGCGCCGATCGGCCAGGTCAGCCGCTCGACCAGCGCGCCAAGCGCGTCCTTGCGCCACCGCAGCAACGGCCCGGCGGCCAGCACGACGACCAGAAGCAGCGCGATCGGCCCGGCGGCGGCGTTGAAGAAGGGCGGCCCGACCGACAATTGCGTACCGAAGGATGCAGCGACGATCGGGTACAGCGTCCCGATCAGCACGATGCCCAGGATGACGGTCAGCAGCAGGTTGTTGGCCACCAGCGCGCCTTCGCGGCTCAGCGGCTCGAAGGTGGTGCCCGCACGGACGGTGCCTATCCGGATCGCGAACAGCGCAAGCGCACCGCCGATGTAGATCGCCAGCAACGCCAGGATGAAGCTGCCGCGTGTCGGATCGACAGCAAAGGCGTGGACGCTGGTCAGGATGCCCGATCGGACCAGGAACGTGCCGATCATCGACATGCTGAATGCGACGACCGCCAGCATGATCGTCCACGCGCGCAAACCGTCGCGCGTCGCCAGCACCGTGACCGAATGAAGCAACGCGGTCGCCGCCAGCCAGGGCATCAGCGAGGCGTTCTCGACCGGGTCCCAGAACCACCAGCCGCCCCAGCCGAGCTCGTAATAGGCCCAGTATGATCCGGCGGTGATGCCGATCGTCAGGAACACCCAGGCGCCCAGCACCCACGGCCGCATCGCGCGCGCAAAGCCGGGGCCGACATCGCGCGTGACGAGCGCCCCGATCGCGAAGCTGAACGCGACCGAAAGCCCCACGTAGCCGAAGTAGAGTGTCGGCGGATGAAAGGCGAGGCCGGGGTCCTGGAGCAGCGGGTTGAGCCCCATCCCGTCGGGCGGCGCGATGTGGAGCCGCGCGAAGGGATTCGACGCGAACAGCAGGAACGCGAAGAAGCCGAGCGCGATCGCCGCCTGCCCGCCCAGCGTCGCGGTCAGCGTGGTTGCGGACAGCCGCCGTTCGAACACCGCAATCGCCGCGCCGGCGATGCCGAGCACGGTCACCCACAGCAGCATCGATCCTTCGTGGTTTCCCCACGCGCCGGCGATCTTGTACAGCAAAGGCTTGGCCGAATGACTGTTTTCGGCGACCAGCTTCACGCTCATGTCCGACTGCACGAACAGTGTGATGAGCAGCACGAAGGCGACAGCACTGAGCGCGCCGCCGACGATCGCGACCGGACGGACCGCGCCGGCGACATCCTCGCGCCGCGTGCGCAGGCCGATCGCGGCCATCACGAGTTGCAACAGCGAAAGCGCAGCGGCTAGCCACAGCGCGGCAAGGCCGGCCTCGGCGATCACCGGCTCACCGTCGTCATCCCCGCGAAGGCGGGGATCAATTGTGGCTGGCCTTCGCGAGACTCGCGACGTTCAGCGACTATGGATTCCCGCCTTTGCGGGAATGACGATCGCGGGGTCGAAGTTGCCCCGCCCATCACTTTTCCAACGTCTCGGTCTTGTGCATGGCGCCTGCCACCTGCGGCGGCATATAACGTTCGTCATGCTTCGCGAGGATCGTGTCGGCGACGAAGCCGCCGCCCGCTGCGACCTTTCCCTCGGCGACCACGCCCGATCCTTCGCGGAACAGGTCGGGGACGATCCCGCGATACGTGACCGGAACGGTGTCGCGATTGTCGGTCACGACGAAGGCGGTGGTGACGCCATCGGGCAACTTGCGGACGCTTCCGGCCTGCACCATCCCGCCAAGGCGGATCGGCGTGCCAGCTGCAACGTTCGCGGCACGCAGGTCGGCCGGCGCGTAGAAGAACGCCGCCTGGTCCTTCAACGCCGACATGGCGAGGAGCGCCGCCCCGATCACCGCCGCGACCGCCAGCAGGACGAGGCTCAGCCGCTGATGTTTCGCCTTCATCGCCGCGTCAGCTCATCTGCAGCACGCTCGGCGCGACGCATGGCGACATAGGACCACGCCGCGACCGCGGCAGTTGCAACGCCGGTCAGGCCATAGGCCGCGATGATGAAGGGCCAGGCGTTCACGCCGCAGCCATCCGGCGCATCCGCGCCTCGACGCGCCCCTTCGCCAGCATCGCGCGCATCCGCATGAGCACGATCCCACCGAAAAGCAGGGTGAAGCCCGGCACCGTCAGTGCCAGCGGCCAAAGCAGGTCGTTCGAGATCGTCGACCCGGACACGGTAATGCTCGGTCCCTGGTGCAGCGTATTCCACCAGATCACCGAATAGCGGATGACGGGCAGCAGCACGGTACCAGCGATCCCGAACAGCGCCGGGATACGTCCGTCCCCACCGCGATCGCTGTCGGCCCGTGCCAGCGCCAGATAGGCGAGATAGACGAAGAACAGCAGAAGCATCGACGTCAGCCGCCCGTCCCACTGCCACCACGTCCCCCAGGTCGGCCGCCCCCAGATCGATCCGGTCGCCAAGCATAGCGCCGCGAACAGAGCACCCGGCACCGCGATCGCCCGCGCGGCGATGTTGGCGAGCGGATGCCGCCAGACGAGATAGACGATGCTCGACAGCGCGATGCCCGTCCAGCCGCCGGTACCGAGCCATGCGGTGGGCACGTGAATGTAGAGGATGCGGACGCTCTCGCCCTGCAGATAATCGGGCGGCGTCTGCGTGAGGCCCGCCCAGGCGCCGACGGCGATCAACACAGCGCCCAGCCAGAACAACGCGGGCGTCAGCGGACGCGCGATCTTCAGGAAGCGGGCGGGATTGGCGAGGGCGTGGAGGCTGGGCACGATCGTTGCCGCCTCTAGGCGAGAATCCGTCGCCCGTCACCTAGGAACGACGCCTATCCGTCGCCCGTCAGATCGTCGTCGGACGTTACATAGTCCAGGATATCGCCGGGCTTGCAGTCGAGATAGCGACAGATCGCGGCCAGCGTCCCGAACCGCACGCCCTTCACCTTGCCCGATTTGAGCAAGGACAGGTTCGATTCGGTGATGCCGATAGCTTCGGCCAGTTCCTTCGAGCGGACCTTGCGCTGCGCCAGCACGACATCGAGGTTGACGACGACCGGCATCAGACGATCTCGGCCAAGTCCCGCTGCGCCTTGACGCCAGCCTCCAGCGCCCAGGCCATCGTGTACGCCGCGAGCGCAAGCATCAGCGCGGTCCCGACCTCGTTCCATTCGGTCGCGAAATAATAAGTGAAGCCTTCGGGCAAGCCTGCGGAAAGGACGGTCGCGGTCAGGCTGTCGACCACCAGCTTGGCGCCCCCCCATAGGATCGCTGCGATCGACGCCCGCCGCATCCACGGCAGCGCGCGCGCCAACGGATCGCCCGACCGTCCGCCCAGACACAGCAGCGCGATCCCGATCCCCGTTACCATGAACGAGAATGGCAGGGTCTTGATCGCGCGGATAGCAGCCAAGCCGACGCGAACCTCGGGCTGCCCGATGTAGGTGGAAAAGGCCCGCGCCTTGTCCGGTGCATCGGCGAGGATCGTCCGGTCGCTTTCGTCGAGCAACGTCAAAGGCTCAGCCTTTATCCAGCACGTCATCGGCACACAGTATGTGTGCGGCGCCGGCCCGCGTAGCCACAGAGCGAGCGAGAGGACGTTCGCGACCGCGAACAGCAGGAATAAGCCGCCTGCGACCCGACACAGCCGCGCTTTGCGTAATGGCAAGTGATACCCGTTCGACATGATATTCTTTCTGTTTGACAGAAATTCATTGCCAACTTACATCAAACCCTTCGGTTGCGACAGGCACCGGGGTGGGAGAATTCCAGTGATCGGTGTGAAAAGCGTGGTCTGCGCCGCGATGGCGCTCGTCTCGATGCCGGCGGTCGCGCAAGTTCGCGGCGTGTCGGGGCCGGAGATCGGGGTCGGGGCGTTCGTCCACGGCGCCAACTTCCACCCGCTGGGCGAACAACTGACGTTCGATGCCCCACCGCCGGGCACCTTCTACGCCGACAGTGGGGAAAATGGGACTGTCGACGTCCAGCTGCTCTATCGCACCGCGCCGCTGCGTTTTCTGCTGAAGCCGCGGCTGGTGGCGAAGGCACAGATCAGCACCGCCGGGCGGACCAGCTTCGCCAGCGTCGGTGCGGAGTGGCGACAGCATGCGCTGAACGACCGGCTCTACGGTCAGGTCGGCATCGGCGTGACGATCCACGACGGCTATCGCTTTACGCCCGACCCGTTCCAACCCGGAATTTCCAATGCCGAAGCCTTGCGCCGCTACGACATCGAGACGACGCGAGTCGGCTTCGGATCGCGGCTGCTGTTCAACCCCAACGCCTCGATCGGCGTGCGGCTGACCCCGCGCTGGGCGGTCGAGGCCGTGTGGGAACACCACAGCCACCGCCAGATCTTCAACGAGGTGAACCCGGGGATCGACCATCTCGGTGTCCGGGTGATCCGGACCATCGGACGTCGATGATCCTTGTCCTGGCCGCGCTCGCGCTAATTCAGACCGCCGATCCGCCGGTCGACGACGTCGTCGTGACTGCACGCAAGCTCGCGAACTTGGATATCGTGCTCAAGCGGCGACGTGGCCGGCTAGTTTGTCGATACAAACGCTCGAGCGGCGACGCCGCGCTCGACACCGCCGCCTGCTCCGTCTCGATCGCGTGTCACGAAAAGGCGGCGAGCGTGGCGGATTTGAAGGCCTGCATCACGTCGGGGCTGACGGCGCTGCTGGCACCGAGGACCGATCCGACGTGACGCACGCGATCAGGGTTTATCCGCGCCCGATCAGGCGACGCGCGATCGCATCGGCGACGTCGCTCGACGGCTGGCCGGTGCGGTCCGCCTCGTCCCACACCTGGGCCAACCGGTCGGGGATGCGGGCGATGCGGGCCTCGACCTCGGCACGGTCGCCCTGCCCCAGATACTCCAGCCCGACGTTGATGATGCCGCCGGCGTTGATGACATAGTCAGGCGCATACAGGATGCCGCGGTCGGCCAGCAGCTTGCCGTGCGACGCCTGCTTCAGCTGGTTGTTGGCGCCGCCCGCGACCGCCTTGCAATCCAGCGCGGCGATCGACGTTTCGTCGAGGATCGCACCCAGTGCGTTCGGGCTGACGATGTCGCATTCGGTCGCCAGCACCGTGTCGGTCGATACGACCTCGGCGCCCAGTTCCGCGCCCAGCGCCTGCGCGCGATCGGCATTGACGTCGGCGATGGTCAGGACCGCGCCGTCCTTTGCCAGCAGCTTGGCGAGCCCGCCGCCGACGCTGCCGATGCCTTGGATCGCGACGCGTACGCCCTGCATCGAATCGACGCCCAGCGCGCGCTTCGCCGCTGCCTTGACGCCCAGATACACGCCCATCGCGGTGAACGGCCCGGGATCGCCGCCCGCGCCGCCTTCGGCGACCGGCAAGCCCGAGACGTGACGGGTGCGGGTCGCGATGACCTTCATCCGCTCCTCCGACATGCCGACGTCCTCGGCAGTGACGTACTTGCCGCCAAGCGATTCGACCGCGTCGCCGAACGCCAGCAGCTGGTCCTCGGTTATCGTCGCGCCGCGTTCCGGCGCCAGCACGACGCCCTTGCCACCGCCCAGCGGCAAATCCGCCATCGCGTTCTTGTAGCTCATGCCCCGCGACAGGCGCAGCGCGTCGGTGATCGCCTTCTCGTTATCGGCATAGTGCCAGAAGCGTACGCCGCCGGCTGCCGGCCCGAGCGCGGTCGAATGGACAGCGATGACGGCGGTCAGCCCGCTCTTCGGTTCGCGAATCAGATGCACGCCTTCGTGCTCGTCGAAATCGGGCAGGTCCCAGACAGCGCTCATGTGTGGCGGCTCCGCGGCAGGTTAGGAAATATCTGGCGCGCGCAATAATGTTTCCGGCCGCTCGACGCCAGCCTTTTCGGGCCCGGCGGAGATTCTGACGGGAAATTGGGGCGGATGACGGGACTTGAACCCGCGACCCTCGGTACCACAAACCGATGCTCTAACCAACTGAGCTACAACCGCCGTGTGGGGTGGCGCTTAGCCGCCCTTTCGCGATCGATCAAGCGCCTCTGGCATCGTAGGCCACGCTTTGGCACAAGGCCGCGCATGTCGACCGCCCCCGCCGCCTCCGTCGCCCAGCCAGCGGATGGCTCCGGCTTTCCGTCCGAACCCGTCGTCGCGCACCTGCTGGCCGACCCACGGGTCCAGCGCGTGCCGAGCCCGAAGCTCGCGATGTTCATCCGTAAGGATTTCCTGGAGCCCGCTCTGTGCGAGCGCATCGTCGCGCAGATCGACGCCAACCGCCGCCCGTCTACCGTCTCGGACTACAACGGCGACGACGCCTTCCGCACCAGCGAAACCTGCGACCTGCCCTATGACGACGCGGACGTGGTCGAGATCGACCGTCGCATCACCGCGCTGACCGGGCTTGATCCGCACTATGGTGAGCCGATGCAGGGCCAGCGCTATGCGGTGGGCCAAGAATTCAAGGCGCACACCGATTATTTCGAGCCGTCAGGTGTCGATTTCGCCAAATATTGCACCGTGTCGGGGCAGCGGACGTGGACCGTCATGATCTATCTGAACGATGTCGAGGCCGGCGGCGCGACGCGGTTCAAGGCGATCGACAAGATCGTCCATCCCGAGGCCGGCAAGCTGCTGGCGTGGAACAACCTGCGCGCGGACGGCCGCGTAAACCCGTCCACGCTCCACCACGGGATGAAGGTGCGAACGGGGGTGAAGTACGTCATCACCAAGTGGTTCCGCGAACGGCCCTGGCCGCGGTGACCGCATCATCCTCCCCGGTACGGGGAGGTGGCAGTTGGAGCACTGACGGAGGGGCTCTCCGCACGCGATGGCCGTGCGGAGAGCCCCCTCCACCGCCGGCTTCGCCGGCAGTCCCCCTCCCCGTGCCGGGGAGGATTTTTTACAGCTTCGCGCTCAGTCCCAGCGAGAAGACGCGGCCCAGGCGGTAGCGATTGACGTCCACCTTCAGGTCGTTGCCGAAGTCCTGGAACTCACGGTAGCCGGTGCCGGTCAGGTTGCGCGCCTCTGCCTTGGCCTCGAATTCGACGCCGCGGATGGTGAAGCCCTGGCGCGCGACCAGATCGAGGCGGAAGCCGGGGCGTTCGATCAGGTCGGGCAGGCGCGTACCGCCGCCCGCTGCCACCGGACCACGGTTCGTGACGCGGTCGCTGGCGTAGTTCAGCAGCACGGTGAACTGCGACAGCGACGCCGAATCCTCGATGCCGAGCTGGACATTCACCAGATGATCCGACTGGCCGACCATCGGCGCGCCGTCGCGGAAGATCAGGTTCGACGGTACGAACACCGCCGCGCCGTTGGTCGGCTGGAGCGGACTTGCGACCTGCTCGTTCCCCGCCGACACGCGGGAATGCGTGTAGGTGTAGTTCGCGATCACCAGCAGGCGGCGCGTTGAGAAGAAGTCGGTGTCGAAGATCGGCATCAGGTCGAACTTCTTCGCGACCTCGACCTCCGCACCGTACAGCTTGGCCGACGGCGCGTTGGCAAAGCCGGTCTGGAGGTTGTCGGTGCCGGCCGGGAAGAACGCGACCGCCTCGATCGGATTGTCGATCTTCTTGAAGAAGCCCGCGAGCGTGAAGCGCTGGTCGCGGCCGAAGAACCATTCGTAGCGTGCTTCGGCATTCCACAGCTGCGAATCGACCAGCAGCGGGTTGCCGAAGAACTGGCGATCGCTTTCGAAATCCTGATAGATCTGCGGCGCCAGCTCGCGGAACTGAGGCCGCGCGATCGTCTTCGATCCGTGCGCGCGCACCTGCATGTCGCTGGCGAAATTCCAGGTGAGCGTCGCGGCGGGCAGCCAGTAGTCGTTGACCAGCAGCGTGTTGCGCGTGCCGTTGACTGTCGTCACCCGCTCGTCCGCCTTTTCGTAGCGGACACCCACGTTCGCGCGCAGGCCGTCGATCACCTCGGCCTCCACCTGGCCATAGCCGGCGTGGACGGTCAGTTCGGCGTCATAGGCGGCCGCCCCCAGCGCAGTCGAGGTGTTCTGGAGCACGATGCCGAACCGCTGGATCGACGAATCGCTCAGTAGGAAATCGGGGCGCTGCTGCGCCGCGACCGGATTGAGCGCAACCCCGCCCGGCAGCTGGTAGCGGAACGTGTAGCGCGTCGAGTCGCGGTCGGTGTCGGCATAGTAATAGCCGCCCGACACCGTCACCGGCCGCCCGACCGGCAGGCGGTACGACAGATCGGCCTGCCCCGACCACAGCGTTTCGTTCAATTCCGAGAAGTTGACGCTGGCGTTCTGCAGGCCCGACAGATTGTTCACATAGTCGCGTGCGGCAGAGTTGTACTGGTAGGTGAAGGCGCGCTCGTACGGCGAATTGCGCTGCGTCTCGGCATAGCTGCCGCGCAGATCGAGGCTCACGTCGCTGACCTTGAATTCGCCGACCAGCTGGGTGTCGATCAACTGGCGTTCGAACCAGTTGGTGTTCTGTTCGATGAACGGCTGGATGCCGTTCGCCAGCACGCCGATGTTGCTGGTGCTGCCCTTCGCCAGCCGCCCCTGCTTCAACGTGTCGTGGATGTAGAGGTTGGTCCAGCGGATCTTCTGGTCGCCGAATTCGGCGCCGAAGCCCAGCAGGCCGTTCACGATCGTGCGGTTGTCGGTCAGGATCGTGCGGAAATCGCGGACCAGCGCGCCCGATGCCGCATCGGTCACCTGCTGCACCGCATCGCGCGTGCGCCAGCCGTTGTTGATGCCGGCCGCACCGATCAGGCCGAGGCGCACGCCGCCGACGTCGACCGAACCGCCGAAGCTCGTCTCGCCTGACAGGTTTGCGGGCAGTTGCGCGTTCTGGAGCAGCAACGTGGTCGGTGCGTTCGACAGGGTTATCAGGTCCGCGGCACTCGTCACCGATGCGCCGGTGGCCCCCGCCCGCTTGATGAAGCCGGGCACGGTGCGCTCGCCCGAATCATAGCCGGTCCAGTCGTAGCGACCACCGTCGTACACGACGCCCAGTTCGCTGGTCGTGACCGTATCGGCGCTGACCGATCCCCCGATCTGGAGGAAGCGCTTCTCCGGCACCGCCCGCGTCGTCAGGTTGATGACCCCGCCGCCGAATTCGCCGGGGTAGTTCGCCGAATAGCTCTTCTGGACCAGGCTGGAGGCGATGACGTTGGTCGGAAAGATGTCGAGCGGCACCACGCGGCGCAACGGCTCGGGGCTCGGCAGCGGCGATCCGTTGAGCAGCGAGCTCGAATAGCGATCGCCCAGACCCCGGACATAGACGAAGCCGTTGCCGACCACCGACAGGCCGGTCACGCGCTGGAGCGCGCCGGCGATGTCGCCTTCACCCGTCCGCGCGATATCCTCGGCCGACAGCACGGACACGACCTGCGGCGTCGCGCGCACGGTGTCGGGAATGTGCCGGCCGACGACGACGATGTCCTCCATCGCCTCCGCACCGGGCGTCGAGGTCTCGACGGTCTCCTGCGCGGGCTGGTCGTCCTGCGCGGCAGGCGGAGTCGCGGCCGGCGGTGCGGCCGGAGTCGTCGTCTGCGCCAGAGCGGCGGGCGCCACCAGCGCGGAGCTCGCGAGGCAGAGGGCGATGATCTTCATGGATGTCAGCTTTCGGCAAAGGTCGCGGAGGATGCGGCCCGGGGGCGCCGCACGGACGCCCCCGGAAGCGTCATCAGCTCGGCAGGCCGGTGCAGGCGCTGCTGCTGGTGCCGAAGTTCGCGCGATTGGAATTGCAGGTCCAGCCGCGGAACCACGTGTCGTTCGCACCCGAAACAGCGCCGATGTAGCTGGTCTGGACCAGGAACGAGCCGCCCGACGGATTGAGCGTCGCGGCGTTGAACGCCGGGCGCGCGAGCGTCGTGGCGGTCGGGTAGATGCCGTTCTCCAGTGCCGTCGCCGCGGTGCCGGTCGTGAAATTGCTGCTGCCGGCCGCGACCAGCGCATCCTGCTCCGCGGTCGTGACCGTGATGCCGTTGACCGTCGTCGTCGTCGACAGGCTGCCGGTGCAGGCGAAGAAGATCGAGTTGAACACCGGGGGCCCGCGGTCCTGCAGCGTCGTGCTGGCGGCGCGGACCGTCGACTTGTCGGTCGACGAGGTTTCACCGGCGACGATGTTCAGACACGGCGTGTTCGACACGACGATGCCGTTCACCATCGTGACATCGGCACCGCCACGGATGCGCATCGCCGCGTTGGTCGCGGTCGAGGTGTCGATGAAGGTGAAATTCGCCAAGCGGTAATCCTGACGCGGCAGCGCGTCTTCGTTGCCGTTCGAATCGATCTCGGTCGAATAGTTATCGGTCTGGGTGTTGTTCGGCTTCTGCGCGGCGATCACGAACTGGACCAGGCCCTGCCAGCCCACATCGGTATCCAGGCCGTCGTCGTCGGCGCCGGTCAGCACCAGATAGCGCATGTTCACGCGGCCGCCGAACACTTCGATGCCGTCGTCCGACGAATTGTGGACCTGGACGTGATCGATCGTCGTGCCCGAACCGACGCCGCCCAGCGTCAGGCCCTGCAGCTCGTTGTTCGGGCTGATGATCGTGCCCGAATAGCGGATCTGGACATAGCGGAACGTGCCGCTGGTGTCGTTGGCCGTCGCGCCGCCGTACAGAGCGTTGCCGGTGCCCTCCACGACGTTTTCGCAATTCACGCTGCCGCCCGCGACGGTCGCGTTGCAGTTCGAGATGGGCGCACGGCCGGCCAGGATGACGCCGCCCCACAGCCCTTGCGATTCATCGGTCACGCCGCCGGTCAGGTTCTGCTGCGCGGTGAAGACGATCGGCTGGGTCTCGGTGCCTTCCGCGTTGATGCGGCTGCCGCGGTTGACGATCAGGAAGTCGTTGTCCGAATTCGTCGTGTTGGCAAAGATCAGCACGCCAGCGGCGATGTTCAGCAGGCCAATCTGCGTGCCGGTGCCGGCGCCGCCTGCGTCCACGCCCACGTCGACACGGCCGTTGATCTCGTAGGCGACGCCCGCGACCTTTGCCAGGCTCAGCGTGCCGGTGATCAGGCTCGGCAGGCGGCAGGCGCGATAGGTACCGACGACGCCGCCGTCATTGAAGCCCGACGGGCACGATGCAGCCGGCGTGCCGGCGGTCGGGGTGGGCGTCGACGAACTGGGCGACGGCGAAGGCGTCGGCGCCGGGATCACGATCGTGCCTTCGCCCGGCGACGCGACGCTGGAGGCGCCATCGCAGCCGGCGAGCGCGAGGGCGGCGGTGGAGCCAAGGAACATGAGCCCGAGGCGGTTGAACTTGCGCATGACGTCTCCCGTGTCGTGGTTCGCGTGAAGTGCGACAATCCGGGGAAGCGGATGCCCCCCGCGGCCGACTCAGGTCCCCCCTGCGGCCGTCGAGAGGCGCGCTAGGGTGCGGATGTGACGCGGGCGTTGTGGTTTGGCGACGCGGGAGTGACGATGATGTTACGGATGTGTGACGACCGGTGCGGACGGCACCTGAATCGACGAGCTGCGTGCCCGGTCTAAATCTGTATCAGCAAGATTGGAACATGGGACCGGGTGCGAGTCCGCCTTCGGGATCAGTCCGCCGCCGCGGTTGGCCAAGCGCCCAGCACGTCGCTGGTCGCAGCATTCTCGATTCGCACCTCGTCGATACGGGTGTTGATGCGACAGATCGGACGCTGTTCGATCCCGGCCGGTTGGACGCAGGTTATCGGGGCCACGCCCCCCGGAGACGCTTCGACGCGACCGATGATGCGCAGACGAAAGCCCTGCGACGTGTCCAGCCGATCCCGCGGTACGCGACGCACGATGTCATAGGATCGCGGCGCGCGCATTTCCCGTCCGCTTTCATCTTTCGTCACCGGCCGCGCGATCGCGACCGTCTGCCCGGGGAGAGTGATCGGATCGACTCCGGTGGGCATCGCCTGTCGTCCCTGGGGCGGACACGATTCCGCCGTCGACCAGGGGCGCGCGATCCAGAATCCTTCCAGCGCGTCGCCCATAGTAGAGGACGCCTGCCATTCCTCCGCGCGCCACGCGATCGGCGACGCGGTGACCTTCAGCGCCTGGCTGCCGTCGTCGTAGCGCCAGCCCATCGGCAAGCCGCTAAGCGAATCGCCAGGGCCCGCACAGCCGAACGGCAGGACCAAGTCGAACGGCCGTCCCGCGGCGTCGCGCACCGCTTTCGGCACAGTGCCGCCCGATGCCTGCGCGTCGGCCGCCGCCGCCGCCAACCCCAGCAGATCGGCACGCGACAATGGCCGGCTGGTTTCCACAACCGTCTCGGGAGCGGCCTTCAGGCTCGGCGCGGGCGTCGTGACAACGGGCGCCGGCGCCGCCTGTCGTGCCGACTGCGTCGACCGGCCGACGACGAAGCCCGCACCGCCCACGGCGACAACCAGGGCGAACCCGCCCGCGATCGCCAATCGGCTTTTCCTGACGCTCGGTTCCTGCATGGACGGCAGGATAGCAAATCGTCGCTCATCCTCCATCCCGAAATGCCCGGCCGGACGATTTGCCCGAATGCGGGCGTTGACAGGCGCACGACGAAGGGGGACGCAAGGGGCCGCATGACGATCGACCAGATCCTGACGCTCGTCGTCCTCGTCGCCGTCGTCACGGCCCTTATCTGGGACAAGGTGCGCGCCGACGTCGTCGCGCTGTCGGGGGCCGCGGTCCTGCTGATGGCCGGTGTCGTCCGCCCGGTCGAGGTGCAGAGCGCCTTTGCCAGCCCCGCGATCCTCGCGCTCGCGTCGCTGTTCGTCATCGCCTACGCGCTCGAACTGTCGGGACTGCTCGACCGCGCCATCGCTCTGGCCGTCCGGATGTGCCAGCGCCTCGGCTCAACGGGTGTCTGGCTGCTGCTCACGATGATCGGCAGCGTATCGTGCTTCCTCAATTCGACACCCATCGTCGTGCTCGGTGCGCCGGTCGTCCGCGATGTCGCAACCGCGATCGGCAAGTCGCCCAAACGCTATCTGATGCCGCTGTCCTACATCACCATCCTGACCGGCTGCTGCACGCTGATTGGCACGTCGACCAACCTGCTGGTCGACGACATGGCCAGCGTCGGCGGGCAGGCGCGCTTCGGCATCTTCGAGATCACGCCGGTCGGCCTGCCGATGGCGATCGTTGGAGGACTATACCTGTTCCTGATCGGCGGGCGGCTGCTCGGCCGGCATCTCGACGACGAACGCGTCGGCGAACCGCGTGATGTGGACCATGTCCGGATGAATACCGCACAGGTGGGCGATGCGGACCTGTTCGCCGAGAAGCGGCCATTGCAGCCGGCGCGCGCGATCATTGCGCTGGCGACATTCGTCGGAGCGATCCTGCTGGCGACGATGGGCGTCGCGCCGATCGCGGCAACCGCCTTTGCCGGTGCAGTCCTGCTGATCCTGCTGAAGGTCATCAGCGCCGATGAGGCCTACAGCGGCCTGCGCCCCGAAATACTGATCCTGATCGCGGGGATGGTCGTCATCGGCATCGCGATGGAGGAAAGCGGGCTTGCCGCGGTCGCCTCGCGAATGCTGATCGACGGCGTCGACGGTCTGAGCCCGCTGGTGGCGCTGATCGTGCTCTACGTCGCGACGATGGTGCTGACCGAACTGCTGTCGAACGCGACCGTGGCGGTCATGGTGACGCCGGTCGCCATCGCGCTCGCCGAAAGCCTGTCGGTCAGCCCCCGCCCGTTTCTAGTCGCGGTGATGATGGCGGCGAGCGCGGCGTTTGCGACACCGTTCGGGTACCAGACCAACGTCATCGTCTATCAGATGGCGGGATATCGCTACATGGACTTCGTCCGCGTCGGCCTGCCGCTCAACATCATCAGCGGTGCGGCGGCGATCGCCGCAATCCGGGTGTTCTTTCCCTTCTGAGCCGCCGAACGAAAAAGCCCGCCGATCACGTGACCGGCGGGCTTTTCGTGCCTGGAATGGTGGGCGCGACAGGGATTGAACCTGTGACCCCACCCGTGTGAAGGGTGTGCTCTACCGCTGAGCTACGCGCCCATTCCGTGGCGGAAGCGGGCCTTTACGGGGCTGTTGCGCCCCTGTCCAGCCCGCAAATTCCGGCTCAGTTCACCGAGTCCTTCAGGACCTTGCCGGCCTTGAACTTGGGCTGCGACGACGCCTTGATCGTCATCGGCTCACCGGTGCGCGGGTTGCGGCCGGTCGAGGCCTTGCGCTTGCTGACCGAAAAGGTGCCGAACCCGACCAGGCGCACTTCGTCGCCCTTCTTCAGCGCGGCCGAGATGCTGTCGAACACGGCCTCGACCGCCTTGCTCGCGTCACCCTTGCCAAGCCCCGATACCTCGGCGACCTGACCGATCAGCTCCTGCTTGTTCATGCGTAGAAAACCCCCGTTTGAATGACGCATTGTCGCGCAATCGCAGCCTGCCGCTGCGGAAAGAGCGGCAGTAAGCCGCGCTCCCCAGGCAGAGTCAAAGGGATTCAGCCTGATCCCGGCCCACCGGAGCCGGAATCATGCCTGACTAATGATGAACGGCGTCGCTGATCGGCGGCACGCCGGGCGGCGGCATGGCGGCGAGTTCATCGGCATCGGTCCAGTCGATCGCGTGCAGCTCATCGGTCAGTGCCAGGCGCAGCACTTCATCGACATGCTTCACGGGAATGATCTCCAGCCCGTCGCGGATATTCTGCGGAATTTCGACCAGGTCCTTTTCGTTCTCGTGCGGGATGAGCACGGTGGTAATCCCGCCGCGCAGCGCCGCGAGCAGCTTTTCCTTCAAGCCCCCGATCGGCAGCACGCGACCGCGCAACGTAACCTCGCCGGTCATCGCCACTTCGCGCCGCACCGCGACGCCGGTCAGCGTCGAGACGATCGAGGTGACGAGACCGATACCCGCCGACGGCCCATCCTTGGGCACGGCACCTTCGGGCAGGTGGACATGGATGTCCTTGCGCAGGAACAGGCTGGGCTTGATGCCGTAGGAGGGCGCACGCGCCTTGACGAAGCTCATCGCCGTCTCCGCCGATTCCTTCATCACGTCGCCCAGCTTGCCGGTCAGCTTGATCGCGCCCTTGCCGGGCACGGTCACGCTTTCGATCGTCAGCAATTCGCCGCCGACCTCGGTCCAGGCGAGCCCGGTGACGGCACCGATCTGATGCTCCTCCTCGCCGAGACCATGGCGATATTTCTGGACGCCGGCGAACTCGTGGAGGTTCTCGGGCGTGACCGTCACGCTCGTCGCCTTGCCCTCCAGGATGCGGCGCAGTGCCTTACGCGCGAGCTTGGCGATCTCGCGCTCCAGCGTGCGGACGCCCGCTTCGCGAGTGTACTTCTGGATCAGCGCGCGCAGGCCTTCGGTCGTCAGCGTGAACTCGCCGTCCTTCAGGCCGTGCGCCTCGATCTGCTTGGCGACCAGGTGGCGCGTCGCGATCTCGACCTTCTCGTCTTCGGTATACCCCTCCAGCCGGATGATCTCCATGCGGTCGAGCAGCGGCTGCGGCAGGTTCAGCGAGTTCGCCGTCGTCACGAACATCACGTCCGACAGGTCGATGTCGATCTCGAGATAATGGTCGTTGAATTTGCCGTTCTGCTCCGGGTCCAGCACTTCGAGCAGTGCCGACGCGGGGTCGCCCCGGAAGTCCTGGCCGAGCTTGTCGATCTCGTCGAGCAGGAACAGCGGGTTCGACGTGCCCGCCTTCTTGAGGTTGGTCACGACCTTGCCGGGAAGACTGCCGATATAGGTGCGCCGATGCCCGCGAATCTCGGCCTCGTCACGCACACCGCCGAGCGACTGGCGAATGAATTCGCGGCCCGTCGCCTTGGCGATCGACTTGCCGAGGCTGGTCTTGCCGACGCCCGGCGGACCGACGAGGCACAGGATCGGGCCCTTCAGTTTGTTGGTGCGCGCCTGGACCGCGAGATATTCGACGATCCGGTCCTTCACCTTTTCCAGCGCATAATGATCCTCGTCGAGGATGCCCTGCGCGGCGGCGATGTCCTTCTTGACCTTGCTCTTCTTGCCCCAAGGCAGGCCCAGCAGCACGTCGAGATAGTTGCGCACGACGGTCGCCTCGGCGCTCATCGGCGCCATGGTCTTGAGCTTCTTCAGCTCGGCGGTCGCCTTGGTCCGTGCTTCCTTGCTGAGCTTCAGCGTCGCGATCTTTTGCGTCAGTTCGGCGATCTCGTCCGAACCCTCACCGTCCTCGCCCTCGTTGCCCAGCTCGCGCTGGATCGCCTTCAACTGTTCGTTGAGGTAATATTCGCGCTGCGTCTTCTCCATCTGGCGCTTCACGCGACTGCGGATCTTCTTCTCGACCTGCAGCACGCCCAGCTCGCCCTCCATGAAGGCGAAGACCATCTCCAGCCGCTTGTGCGGGTCGGTCTCGACCAGCAGCGACTGCTTGTCCGAGACCTTGAGGCTCAGGTTGCCGGCGACCGCGTCGGCCAGGCGCGACGGGTCCTCCAGTTCGCCCAGCTGCACCGCGGTCTCGGCCGGCAGCTTGCGATTGAGCTTCGCGTAATTCTCGAACTGGTCAACGACGGAACGCATCAGCGCCTTGAATTCCGGGCTCAGCTCCTCGGGCGTCACCGCCGCAACAGCGTCCTGCACCTCGGCCGCGGCGGCGTCGAGCGATCCGTCGTCCTCTACGGCCAGGACGCTCGCGGTCAGGAAGGCGCCGCTCTCGTCGAGCTCGCCGAGCTTCGCGCGCACCTTGCCCGACACCAGCACGCGCACGGTGCCGTCGGGGAGTTTCAGCATCTGCATCACTTCTGCGGTGACGCCGATGTCGTACAGGTCGTCGCGGCCGGGATCGTCCTCGCTCGGGTCGAGCTGCGCGATCAGCAGGATTTCCTTGTCGTCCGCCATCGCGGCTTCGAGCGCCGCCACCGATTTGTCGCGGCCGACGAACAGCGGCACGATCATGTGCGGGAACACGACGATGTCGCGCAGCGGAAGGACGGGGTAGCTGGTCTTCATGAAATCTCCACAAGGCGACCACGTCAGGTCGCCCGTCGAGGGGATATATGGGACGCTGCCGGCCCGCGATCAACGCCGCCGAAACGACGGAGTGCAGCGCCGGTGTCGCGAACGCCCTTGCACGCGTGCGCCGCTGTCGCGACAACCCGTCACCATGACCCTGATCCTCCCCATGCTGCTCACGCTTGCCGCCGCACCAGAAGCCGGCAAGCCCGAAATCACGCCCCAGACCGCCCGCTCTGGCGGCGCCGTGACGCCCGACCAGGCTAAGCTGATGCTCGACACGGTCGATCTCGCGATCGAGGTGTTCCCGGCGCGCGAACAGATTTCCGGCGTGGCGACGCTGAACTTTGTCGCCAAGGGGCCTGTCGACCGCATCCCGATCGACCTGGACAGGAACCTGCCCGCCAGCGCGATCAGCATCGACGGGCGCGCGCTCGCGCCAAGAGCCTGGACCAACCCCGACGGCCGGCTGATCGTCACGCCGCCCCGCCGCATCCCCGCCGGCACCGCCTTTTCCGTCCGCATCACCTATGCCGGCACGCCGCGCGTCGCGGTGCGGGCACCCTGGGACGGCGGCTTCGTCTGGTCGAAGACGAAGGACGGTCAGCCATGGATCGCGACCGCGGTGCAGGGCGAGGGCTGCGACCTGTTCTGGCCGTGCGTCGATTCGCCGACGTTCGAACCGAAGCGCATGGACCTGCACATCACCGTGCCGAAGGGGCTGAAGGCGCCGTCGAATGGCGTGCTGAAGTCGGTCGACACGCTGCCCGACGGGCGCACGACATGGAACTGGTCGGCGCGCAACCCCAACACCTATGCGATCGCGCTCAACATCGCGCCGTATGAGGAGATGAAGGGCAGCTACAAGAGCCGCTTCGGCAACACGATTCCGATGTACTACTGGTATCTGCCAGGCGAGGAGACCCAGGCGAAGGGCCTGTTCGCCGAATTCGCGCCGACGCTCGACTTCTTCGAAAGCGTGATCGGCCCCTACCCGTTCGGCGACGAGAAGCTGGGCGTGGTGGAGACGCCGCATCTCGGCATGGAGCACCAGTCGATCAACGCCTATGGCAACGGCTACAAGAAGGCGCCGGAGGGCTTCGACTGGCTGTTCCAGCATGAATTCAGCCACGAGTGGTTCGCCAACCAGCTGACCGCGGCAGACTGGGACGATTTCTGGCTGCACGAGGGCTATGGCGCCTACATGCAGCCGCTGTACGGCAAGTGGCGCGAGGGCGATGCCCGCTACATCGCGATGCTGCTGAAATCGCGCGAGACCATCCTGAACAAGGCGCCGCTGGTGTCCGGCCAGCCCCGCGCCGAAGAGGACGTCTATGACGCCGACAAGAACGGCCCCGGCGGCGACATCTACGTCAAGGGATCGTGGATGCTCCACACCCTGCGCGGGCTGGTCGGCGACCCGGCGTTCTTCGAGATCACGCGCCGCGCGATCTATGGCCGGCCCGACCCGCGCCCGGGCAATTTCGCGCCCCGCTTCTCGTCGAGCAAGGAGTATCGCCAAATCGTCAACCAGGTGACCGGCGCGGATTATGGCTGGTTCTTCGACGTGTATCTGGATGAAGCCGCCCTGCCCGACCTGGTCGAGACGCGCGATGACGGGCGCCTGACGCTTCAGTGGAAGACGCCTGGGAACAAGCCGTTCCCGATGCCGATCGAGGTCGAGGTCGACGGCAAGGTCACGCGCATTGCCATGACCGGCGGTCGCGACACGCTGGCCGTGCCGGAGGGCGCGCATGTCGTGATCGACCCGATGGCACGCGTGCTGCGGCGCTCTTCAGCGATTGAGGCGGTCCAGGCACAGGCCGCAGCGGCGCGCAAGAAATGAGCGGGGATGCCAACTGGACCGGTCGCGCGGCGGAGATGGCGGCGATCTTCATGATCGGCGACGGTCTGCTCGGCCTGTTGCAGCCGCAGCGGCATGTCGACCTGTGGGCGAGCGATGCGGCGGGCAGCGACGTGCTGGTCGCGCCGTTTCGCGGAAAGCCTGGTCGGCGGCGTGTGTACGGCGCACTTCAGATCGCCGCGGGGCTGGCGATCGCTGCCAGCCAGCGCCCGACGCGACGCTGACCCGCACGAAAAAACGCCCCGACGGTTAGCCGGGGCGTTTTCCAAATCGATCAACCGACGATCGTACCCGGTGACGGAACGTCGATGTCGGGCGTCGGCGGCGACACCTCCGGGGGGGGCGTCGTCGGCTGGGCCGGTTGCGGCGTTACCGGCGGCGTCTCGGCAGGCGTGCCCGGCGTCGGCTGGGCCGGCGTCGTCGCGGGAACGGGCGCCTCGGGCGGCGGGGCATCGGGCTGGGGGATCGGCGGTTCGACGGGCATAGGGATATCTCCTTTGAACCCGCCATCAACGCCTGCCCATCGCACACGGTTGCGCCGCCCACGCGCTTTGCTATAGAGCCCGCCGCAACCGGCGGCTCCATCCGCCGCGCGGGCGTGGCGGAATTGGTAGACGCGCTGGTTTTAGGTACCAGTATCGCAAGATGTGGGGGTTCGAGTCCCTTCGCCCGCACCAGCTACCCATTCTCACGCGACACGCGCGGGAGGTGGGTGGCCGCTAACGGATTCCTCTTTTTAGTTCAGAAAGCCAAGCCGCAACCATGCAGACCGTCGAGACGCTGAACGAAGGCCTCAAGCGCGCCTACACGCTGACCATCACCGCCAAGGACATCGACGCCAAGGTCGACGCCGAAGTGAAGCGCATGGCGCCGCAGATCCGTATGCCCGGCTTCCGCCCCGGCAAGGTTCCCGCGAACCTGATCCGCAAGATGCATGGCGAGGCGATTGCCGGTGACGCGCTGAACTCGGCGATCCAGCAGGGCGTCCAGCAGCTGATGGCGGACAAGAGCCTGCGCCCCGCGATGCAGCCGTCGGTCCGCCTGGAGGACGAATATGCACCGGGCAAGGATGCGGTTGTCACGGTCGAGCTGGAAGTGCTCCCCGACGTCCCCGCGCCCGCGATCGATGGCCTCAAGCTGGAGCGTCTGACCGTCCAGCCGGACGAGGCGCAGCTCGACGCGCGCATCGCCGAACTGGCCAGCGGCGCCAAGTCGTATGACGACGCGGACGCGGGCCACGCCGCGCAGACCGGCGACCTGGTCGTCATGGACTTCGTCGGCAAGACCGCCGACGGCGTCGCCTTCGACGGCGGCACCGGCACCGACATGTCGGTCGAGATCGGCTCGGGCCGCCTGATCCCGGGCTTCGAGGACCAGCTGGTCGGCGTGAAGAAGGGCGACGAGAAGCAGATCTCGGTCACCTTCCCGGAAGACTATGGCGCCAAGAACCTGGCCGGCCAGCCCGCCACCTTCGACCTGACGATCACCGATGTCCGCGTCGCCGGCGAGACCAAGATCGACGACGAGCTGGCCAAGAACCTGGGCCTCGAGAGCCTGGAGCAGCTGCGCGGCATCCTGAAGGGCCAGGCGGAGCAGGAGCTGAACGGCCTGACCCGCACCCACATGAAGCGCAAGCTGCTCGACCAGCTCGCCGCCGGCCACGACTTCCCCGTGCCGCCGTCGATGGTCGAGGCCGAGTTCGACCAGATCTGGCACCAGCTCCAGCACGAAGCCGAGCATGAGGCCGATGTCGACGCCGCCAAGGCCGAGCTGGAAGCCGAGAAGGACGATTACCGCAAGATCGCCGAGCGCCGCGTGCGCCTGGGCCTGCTGCTGTCCGAGATCGGCCAGGCGAACGGCGTCGAGGTCAGCAACAACGAGATGAACCAGCTCGTGATGGCGGCCGCGCAGCAGTATCCGCAGGATCAGCGCGAGCGCTTCATCCAGTACGTCCAGCAGGAGCCGATGGCCGCCGCCCAGCTGCGCGCGCCCCTGTACGAGGACAAGGTCGTCGACTTCCTGTTCGGCAAGTCCGAAGTGACCGACCGCGAAGTGACCCGCGAGGAGCTGGAAGCCGCGATCGAGAGCGAGGACGGCTTCGACACCGGCACGCACACCCACGACCACGACAAGCCGACTCCGCGCAAGTCGAAAAAGGCCGACGCGGGCGACGACAAGCCCGCCGCACCGAAGAAGGCTCCGGCCAAAAAGAAGGCCGCCGAGGCGACCGAGGACGCAGCGCCCGCCGCTGACGGCGACGAGCTGGTCGAAGCGGAGCCGGTGAAGAAGGCCGCGACCAAGAAGGCGCCGACCAAGAAGGCCGTCGAGCCGACCGCGGAGGGCGAAGATGTCGCCGCCGCCGCAAAGCCGAAGAAGGCCCCGGCCAAGAAGAAGACCGAGGCATAAGCTAAGCATCCAGCGTCACCCCGGCACAGGCCGGGGCGACGCCGGGGTAACGGATGGGGGCTGAAGTGACCGCACCACGCATCGCCATCCTGCTGCCCTGTTACAACGAGGAGGCCGCGATCGCGCAGACGGTCGTGGGCTTCCGCGACGTGTTCCCGCACGCGACCATCTACGTGTACGACAACAACAGCCGCGACCGGACGGTCGAGGTCGCGCGCGCTGCCGGCGCCGTCGTCCGCACCGAACGGATGCAGGGCAAGGGCCATGTCGTCCGCCGAATGTTCGCCGATGTCGATGCCGACATCTACGTCATGGCCGATGGCGACCTGACCTATGACCCGTCCTCCGCGCCCGCGATGGTCGATCGGCTTGTCGACGAGGGCCTCGACATGATCGTCGGCACCCGCGTGCATGAGGCCGCCGAGGCCTATCGCCGCGGGCACGTGCTCGGCAACCGCGCGATGACCGGGCTGCTCGCGTCGCTGTTCGGGCGCAGCTTCACCGACATCTTTTCGGGTTACCGCGTCTTTTCGCGCCGGTTCGTCAAAAGCTTCCCCGCACTGTCGGGCGGCTTCGAGATCGAGACCGAAATCAGCGTCCACGCCCTCGAACTCAAGATGCCGGTCGGCGAGGTCGAGACACGCTATCTGGCGCGGATCGAAGGGTCGGCGTCGAAGCTCAATACCTACCGCGACGGCGCGCGCATCGCCCGGACCATCGCCACGCTCTACCGGATCGAGCGGCCCTTGTGGTTCTTCGGCGCGATCGGCGCCGTGCTGGCGCTGGCGGCGATCCTGCTCAGCGTTCCGCTCGCCATCACCTACGTCCAGACCGGACTGGTCCCGCGCTTCCCCACCGCGATCCTGGCTACGGGCTTGATGATCGTCGCGGTGCTGAACCTGTTCACCGGGCTGATCCTCGACACCGTCGTGCGCGGGCGGCGCGAGATCAAGCGGCTCGCCTACCTCGCGGTTCCGGGGCCGCAAGTCTGACCCTCTTGCGCCCTACCGCCCGAACGCCGATGTAAGCGCGGTCAATCCTAGAGCGGGAACATCATGCACGACCCTATGAGCGTCATCCAGAACGCCCTCGTCCCCATCGTCATCGAACAGTCGAGCCGCGGCGAGCGCAGCTTCGACATCTATTCCCGCCTGCTGCGCGAACGCATCATCTTCGTCGTTGGGCCGGTCGAGGATCACATGGCCTCGCTCATCACCGCGCAGCTGCTCTTCCTCGAGTCCGAGAACCCGAAGAAGGATATCTGGATGTACATCAACTCGCCCGGCGGCGTGGTGACCGCCGGCATGGCGATCCACGACACGATGCAGTATATCCGGCCGAAGGTCGGGACGGTCTGTATCGGCCAGGCGGCATCGATGGGCAGCTTCCTGCTGGCGGCCGGTGAGCCGGGGATGCGCGTCGCGCTGACCAACGCCCGTATCATGGTCCACCAGCCCTCGGGCGGAGCGCAGGGCATGGCGTCTGACATCGAGATCCAGGCCAAGGAAATCCTGCGCATCAAGCGCCGGATGAACGACCTGTACGTCAAGTACACCGGCAAGAGCCTGGAAGAGATCGAGCGCGCGATGGACCGCGACACCTTCCTGGAGGCGGACGAGGCCAAGGCGTTCGGCCTGGTCGACGAAGTGTTCGACAAGCGTCCGGGTGTGCCGGATGCGGACGGATCGAGCGCGGCGTAAGCCGGATTTGCGTGCCCCGGGTCCGGTAAAGGCTTTGCCGGACCCCGCCTGCCGTGTAGGATGGCAGGCTAAACCAAGCGCGGCGCATCGGTCCGCGCGACGAGGTGATTGAATGACGAAACTGAGCGGTGGCGACTCCAAGAGCACCCTCTACTGCTCGTTCTGCGGCAAGTCGCAGCACGAGGTGCGCAAGCTGATCGCAGGCCCGACCGTGTTCATCTGTGATGAATGCGTCGAGCTGTGCAACGACATCATCCGCGAAGAGACGAAGAGCGCACTCGTCAGCAAGAAGGACGGCGGCGTCCCCACGCCGCAGGAAATCTGCGACGTGCTCGACGACTATGTCATCGGCCAGCGCCGCGCCAAGCGCGTCCTGTCGGTCGCGGTGCACAACCACTACAAGCGGTTGAACCACGGTGCCAAGGGTGCCGAGGTCGAGCTCGCCAAGTCGAACATCCTCCTCGTCGGCCCGACCGGCTGCGGCAAGACTTTGCTCGCGCAGACGCTGGCGCGCATCCTCGACGTGCCGTTCACGATGGCCGACGCGACGACGCTGACCGAAGCCGGTTACGTCGGCGAGGACGTCGAGAACATCATCCTGAAGCTGCTCCAGGCGTCCGACTATAACGTCGAACGGGCGCAGCGCGGCATCGTCTACATCGACGAGATCGACAAGATCAGCCGCAAGGCCGAAAATCCGTCGATCACGCGCGACGTGTCGGGCGAAGGCGTGCAGCAGGCCCTGCTCAAGATGATGGAAGGCACGGTCGCCAGTGTGCCGCCACAGGGCGGGCGCAAGCATCCGCAGCAGGAATTCCTGCAGGTCGACACGACCAACATCCTGTTCATCTGCGGCGGCGCGTTTGCCGGCCTCGAAAAGATCATCGGCGACCGATTGCAGGGCAAGTCGATCGGCTTCGGCGCGCATGTCGCCGGCCCGGACGAACGCAAGACCGGTGAGGCGTTGAAGTCGGTCGAGCCCGAGGATCTGCTGAAGTTCGGTCTGATCCCGGAATTCGTCGGCCGCCTGCCCGTCATCGCGACGCTGGAGGACCTCGACACGCCGGCGCTGATCAAGATCCTGACCGAGCCGAAGAACGCCCTGGTCAAGCAGTATCAGAAGCTGTTCGAGATGGAGGACGTGAAACTCGGCTTCAACGACGAGGCGCTGACGACGATCGCGAAGAAGGCGATCGATCGCAAGACCGGCGCGCGCGGCCTGCGGTCGATCCTGGAGGGCATCCTGCTCGACACGATGTTCGACCTGCCCGGCATGGACGGCGTCGACGAAGTCATGATCGACAAGGACGTCGTCGGCGGCACCAAGGAACCGGTGCGGGTCTATGCCAAGAAGGAAAAGGAAAAGGCCGGCGACGCCGCCTGATCCTGTCCCTTCCGGGACTATTGCAAGCGGGCGTCGGGTAACCGGCGCCCGTTTCGTTTTGCCCTTTTGTGCTCCCGCGCAGGCGGGAGCCCAGGGTTACAAAAGACGTCGCCTCCGGTTCTGCGCTCCCGCCTGCGCGGGAGCACGACTTATGATGCGGCCCGCTTCCGCCCCAGCTCCACCGCGACCAGCACCGCGGCCACGCTCAGCAGCGCCAGGTCGATCGCCCAGATCGCCGGCAGGCCGAGCGGCGTCAGCGTGAAGTGGACGAGTGCGGTCATCGCGACCATCGCCGCAAGGATCAGCCGCAGAGCGCGCGGATCGGCCAGCCGCGGCACGATCATCCCCACCGCCACGACCGCGGCAAGGCTCGACCAGAACACCGGCACCAGCGGCATCGCCGCCCCGCCCAGCGCGCGCAGCCACAGCGCCCCGACGATCACCACCGGCGTGCCCCAGACGACCATCGTCCAGAAGCCTTCCAGTCGCGGGCTCGGCAGCCCGCGGCGGCGCCGCTTCTGCAACCACAGCGACATGCCGGTCGCGGTCACGACGCACAGCGCGAGGCCGAGGGCGATGTAGGCCAATTCGACCGCCAACCCGCCGAAGCTGCCGAAGTGCAAGTTGTAGAGCGACGCCGCCGCCTGCCGCCCGAGCGGCCCGTCGGACAGGCCCAGCCGCCCCTCGTACCGGCCGGCGGCGTCGAAATGATATGCCTCGCCGTAGATCAGTCGCCGATCGTGCGCGGCGAGCAGCTGGATGTTCTGCCCGCGCGTACCGGGATCGTGGATCGTGACATAGGTCGGCGTCACGTCCGGAAAGGTCTTCGCCATGTACCGCAGCGGTGCTGCGACATCGGGCAGCGCCGCGGGGCGCTTGTCGACCGGATGCTCCGCGCCGAAGATCGGCGCATAGGCGGCCAGCGTATCGCCCCCGTGATAGCGCTTGCCGAGCAGGTCGGCGCCGACCGACGACAGCCCGATGATCGCGCCGGTCATGCCGAGTGCGACGACGAACGGCAGGGTCCACACGCCCAGGCGGTTGTGCCAGTCGGCCTGCGCCAGTTGGCGATTGCCCCGCGCGCGCAGGCGGAACGCATCGCGCAGGATGCGCGGATGCGCGACGACGCCGGTGATCGCCAGCGCCGCCAGCATCACGCCCAGCGCCCCGACCAGGATGATCCCGATCGTGGTCGGCAAGTGAAGGTAGGTGTGCAGATTGACCAGGAATTCGGTCCAGGCGTGCGCCTCCGGCCCCGCGTCGCGCCCGGCGGCATCGACGTAGATCGCGCCGTGATCGCTCGTCACGACGGTCCGCGGCAGCCCGGCGGTCGGCATGTGGACATAAAGGTGCGTGCTGGCCGCCTTGCCCGCGGCGGCATCGATCGCCGCCTTGGTCGCGACCGCCGCCTGCACCGCGGTCGGGGTCATCGCCGGCGTCTCGGCGACAGCGGGCTGTTCCCAGCGCTGCCACCGTTCGTGGATGACGACCAGCATTCCCGAGAGCGCGATCAGATAGAGCAGCGCGCCGGCCAGCAACCCCAGCGCGGCGTGCCCGCCCAGCGCGCGCTGCACCAGGCCGGGTTCGGCCGCGACGATCGGATCATGCTTCATAGCGGCCACCATAGCAGCCCCCCGGCCGCAGCGCATACCGCGGGCGGCAGGATCATGCGGAGCGGCCCCGCCTGCATCAGCTGGATGCTGGCGAGCAGCGTCCAGGCGACGGGCGCGGCGATGAAGGCAAGCGCGGTGCGATCCGCCGGGTGCCAGCCCAGCCGCATCGCCGCAGCTTCCGCCCCCATCGCAAAGACATAGGATGCCGCGACACCGACCGGCACGACCAGCAGGAAGACGGCCAGCCGTCGCCCGACACCGAGCGCGCGGTGGGGCAACGTCACGCTGGCCGGCGTGCGTGCCGGCGGGTTGCGGGTGGGCGCGGTCCGCACGCCGTCACGCGCGAGGAGGCCGAGCGCGACAAGCATCGCGACGGTCACCCCGACCGCGATACCCCACGCCCCCTCCCCGACCGCCAGGGCCAGGATCGCAACGACCACCGCGGCCCAGCCGCCCACCGCGACGTGCCGCAGCCCGCCCCAACCGACGCGGACCAGAACGATGCCGGCGATCGCCAGCGCGACGGCGGCGGCGAGCAGCATCAGAATTTGAAGCCCAGCGTGACCGTGCCCGTCCGCGGCGCTCCGTAGAAGCCCTGCGCCCAGAACAGGCTGGTCAGATACTTTGCGTTGGTGATGTTGCGCACGTTGGCGGTCAGCGACACCGCGTCGCTCAGGTCATAGCGCGCCATCGCATCGACCAGCGCATAGGCGCCCTGCGTCGTGAAGATCGCGGCTCCGGCGGGCGTCGTCGTCAGCTGATCGCGGCTGATCCGGCTCTGATACTGGACCGCGGCGCCCAGCTTCAGCGCAGGTAGCGCGACCGGGCTGTACACCGCATTCAGTCGCGCGGTCCGGCGCGGAACATAGGTCCGCACCGCCATTCCGTCCGGATTACGGACGCGCAGCGCCGTAAGGCCGCCGGTCAGCTGCAGGCCCGGCGCAAGCTGGCCGCCGACGTCCACCTCGACCCCTTCGGACTTGGCATCGATCGTCGTGTAGAGCTGCTGTCCGCTGACCGTGTCGAAGCGCAGGCTCTCGGCGGTATTATTCTGCCGCGCGCGGAACACCGCGGCGCTGGCGTTCAGCCGCCCGCCGAACCACTCGCCCTTCACCCCCGCCTCGATATTGTCGCCCTCGATCGGCTCCAGCGGACGGAAGTCGACGCCGATCTCGCGTTGCGGATTGAAGATCGTCGCATAGCTCGCATAGGCATTGATGTTGGGCGTCAGCGCATAGGTGACGCCCGCGAACGGCAGCACGCGCGTCCGCTCGAACCGGTTGGCGACGCCGTAGCTGATGCCCTCGGCCGTCGCGCGCGTCACATTGCCGCCGACCATGATCTTCAGCGGATCGGCCGGGTTCAGGCGGATCAGGCCGTACACGCTCTCGCGCTTGTTGTTGGTGTCCGCGCTCAGGTCGAACGGGCCGAACGACGGCTTGGGGAAGCGCCCCTCGAACGCGGTGTTGCCGGGCAGCGAAATGCCGGTCCCCGCCGGATAGCTCGAATATTGCTTCAGCACCGACACACCGCGGTTCACGCCGAAGACGACGTCATGCTTGCGGCCGAACAGCGTCACCGGGCCCGAGGAATAGGCGTCGATCGTCAGCTCGCGCGTCGGGCCGTTGAACGCGCCGACATAGGAGAACAGGCCGAGGCCCGTCGCCCGGTCGGGCGTGCCATAGACGTAGAACAGTTCCGAATCCTCATCGACCGCGCGGCGCAGCACGCTGAGCTTGGCCGACCAGCCCCCGCCGAAGTCGTGGGTCAGGTCGCCGAAGATCTGCTGGTCGAGCACGTCCCACTGCATCCAGTCGGCCGACGTGCTGGTCGACCGCGGATAGTCGGTCGGCGAGCCATCGGTGTAGAACAGCGGCAACGCCCCCCACAGTCCGCCTTCGGCACGATTGTCCTGCCGCTGGTACCCGACAGCCAGCACCGTATCCGGCCCCAGATCGGCCTCGGTGATGCCGTACAGGATCGACCGCTTGACCTGATAGCGGTCGAGATAGCTGTCGGTATCGAGATAGGCGCCGACGACACGCGCGCGCACCGCACCGTTCGCGGTCAGCGGCACGGTCACGTCGCCGTCGATCCGCTTCTGGTCGAACGAGCCATACAGAGCGGCCACGCTGCCGGCGAACTCGCGGCCGGGGCGCTTGCGGACGAAATTGATCGTCGCCGACGGGTTGCCGGTCGAGGACAGCAGCCCGTTCGCGCCGCGCAGCACCTCGACCCGGTCGTAGGTCGCGGTATCGAGCGGGCCGCTCTGGATGTTGAACGCGAACGGCTGGCCGATGCCGTCCAGCTGGAAATTGGTGATCTCGAACCCGCGCGCCGAGTAATAGGTACGATCGGTCTCGACCGACTGCACGTTCACCCCGGTCGTCGTCTGGAGCAGCGTGTTGACGTCGGTCAGGCGGAAGTCGTCGATCTGGGTCCGCGTGACGACGCTGACCGACTGCGGCGTGTCCTTCTGGCTCAGCCCCAGCCGGGTCGCGGTACGGCTGACGCCGGTCGCATAGCTTCCGCTCCCCTCGCTCGCTTCGTCCCGCGTGCCGATGACGATCACATCGCCACGCGACTGCGGATCGGTGTCGGCGGCGGGGACCGGGTCGTTGGTCGCGGTGGCAGCAAGCAGCAGTAGCAACGCAGGGGTCATTCGACTCTCGATCTTGTCCGTGTCGCGTGCCGGATAGCGGGCGACGGATGCTAATGCAACGGATTCTCAATAGCGCCGTAATAAACAGGAATAGGTGTGCGCGCATCCATGGCGGCGCGCACGCGTTGACGTCTGCGAAGGAGAGCGAACATGAGTGACAAGGATCGGACGACAGTCGATACCCACGCGCAAGACGAGCGCAGCGATATTGAGCAGGCGGTCGACGCGCGGCGCGATGCGCTGGAACGCGGTGAAGGCGGGCCGGAGGCGGACGCGGAGATGGGCGAAGGCGGCGCCGATGGCGTCGTGAAGAACCAGGACCGTGATATCGGCCAGTAGAAATGGAGGCGGGCGGGCGGCCGTCAGGTCCGCCCGCTCGTTTCGTCAGTTGCCCCGCGTCAGATCGACGATCCGGTCGCGGTCATAGCGCAACACGCCCGGAATTTCCGGGATACGCGTGATCGTCAGCCCGAAATAGTTCGGCAGCTTGCCGGCCGGACGAAAATTCGCGCGAACAACGGTCTGCGACGCGAGGCGCGGGTCGATCGGCATGTCCGGCCCCGCCGCCACGAACAGGCCCTCTCCACTCAACGGCGTCGGGTAGGAGCTGTCGCCACTGGGTGCCTTCACCGGCTCCGTTTTTCCGACCACGCCCATGTCGGTGATGACGCCGGGCTTCGCGTCGAACTGCACACTGCCCATGCAGAAGCACGACCCCATCATCGCATTGCCCATCAACCCCAGGAAGCCGTAGACGCGGTAGGTCCCCGGCGTCACTTCGTGGAGGTAGGTCGATACGCCGGCCTTCGCGAACCGGTTGATCGGGCCGATGCCGACCGCCGCCAGCTGGTTGAACGGCGTGAACTGGAAATTCGCATCGGTCGGCTCGACGGGGCGATCGCCGAGTGCCGCAGTCGATGTCTTCGCCGCCTTCGCCGCGGCCAGGTCGCGCTCGTAATTGGCGAGCTTCTTGCGGTATTTTTCCTGCGCCTTGGCGAGCGCCTCGCTGCGCATCCTGTCATAGGCTGCCTGATCCTCGGCGGTCGGCACCTTCATCAGGTAGAGCGGCGTCTGCGCCTCGCTGCGCATCAGGACATAGGCCTTCGCCGGGTCGAAAGTGACCGCGGGCTTGTCCTTTACCGCGGCGCTTTCGACGAAGACCGGGTCCTTGTCCTTGGCACCCACGGGGCTGGCGGCGGCAGCGGCGACGACCGCAGCGGAGAGCAGGAGCGCCCTCACAGGCCCAGCGCCTTGCCCTGGAGGGTGCCCGACGAGGCGACCAGCGCCTGGACCTGCAGATAGCCACGGCGTCTCGCTTCGGTCACGCCCGACAATCCTTCCTCGAAGTTGAATTCCTCCCACAGCCCCTTGGGCAGGCCGTAGCGGTCATAGCCCTTGAAGTTCATGCAGGTGCGCATGTTGACGCGGCGCAGGCGACGCTTCTCACCTGATCCGAAGATCGCCGCGGCCATCATCCCGCCGATCGCGCCGCCCAGGGCACCCGCCATCGTCCCGGCATAGGGGTATGGCGTCTGCATATAGCCGATCCCGCTCTGCAACCCGCGCGCGTAGCCGTCGCATTCGGCGATGTCGACATAGGCCGTCGCATAGTCGGTGTCCGCGCGGTGGAACGCGTAATATTTGTCGAAGTCGCCGGCCTCGGTCCCGTCCGACGTGAACGTCAGTTGCGGCATCTTGACGGTCGCGGGATCCCCCGCCTCGACCGGTCCGAACGGCGATGCCGACAGCGCGCTCGCGTTCGTTCCGCTTGCCGCCTGCTGCGCCGACACCGGCGCGGCGACGACCGACGCCAGCATGACCGCCAGCGTCGCACGCCTCATGAAAGACTGCATAACCCCCTGATTCCTCCCCTATTCCGGAGGACAGCCTATCACGCGATCATCGCCGGGCAAGGGGGGTGGATCGGACCGACGATCAGCCCGCCAGCGCCTTCTTCAGCAGGTCGTTGACGACGCCCGGATTGGCCTTGCCGCCCATCGCCTTCATCGTCTGGCCGACGAAGAAGCCGTACAGCGCGTCCTTGCCACCGCGATATTGTTCGAGCTGGTTGGGGTTCTTCGCCAGTACCTCGGCGATGACCGCCTCGATCGCAGCCGTATCGCTGGTCTGCTTCAGGCCGCGGTCCTCGACGATCTTGGCCGGGTCGTCGCCGGTTTCCAGCATCACCTCGAACACCTGCTTGGCGAGACTGCCCGACAGCGTGCCGTCGGCGACCAGCGCCAGCAGTTCGGCGGCCTGCTTGGGCGACACGGGCGACTGGGTGATGTCCTTGCCCAAGCGGTTGAGCGCGCCGAACAGTTCGGACGCGACCCAGTTCGACGCCTGCTTGCCGTCGACCCCGGCCTCCAGCAGCGCATCGAACCAGCGCGCGGTCTCGACCTCGGCGGTCAGCACGGCGGCGTTGTACGGCGTAACACCCTGCGCTTCGTAGCGCGCACGCTTGGCGTCGGGCAGCTCGGGCAGGCTCGCGCGACATTCCTCCAGGAACGCGTCGTCGAGCTCGAGCGGCAACAGGTCGGGATCAGGGAAATAGCGGTAGTCGTGCGCATCTTCCTTCGACCGCATCGACCGCGTGGTGTTCTTGTCGGGATCATACAGGCGGGTTTCCTGGACGATCGTGCCGCCGCTCTCGATCACTTCGACCTGACGAAGCGCCTCCTGCTCGACGACGGCCATGACGAAGCGGACCGAGTTGACGTTCTTCGTCTCCGTCCGCGTACCGAATTCGTCGCCGGGCGTGCGGACCGAGACGTTGACGTCGGCGCGCATCGATCCCTGGTCCATGTTGCCGTCGCACGACCCGACATAGCGCAGGATCGAGCGCAGCTTGGTGAGGTACGCCCCCGCTTCCGCAGGCGAGCGCATGTCCGGGCGGCTGACGATCTCCATCAGCGCGACGCCCGAGCGATTCAGGTCGACATAGGACATGGTCGGATGCTGGTCGTGCATCAGCTTGCCGGCGTCCTGCTCGACGTGGATACGCTCGACGCCGATCGTCTTGGTCGCACCGTCGACCTCGACCTCCAGCTGCCCCTCGCCGACCAGCGGGTGGTAGAGCTGGCTGATCTGATAGCCCTGCGGCAGATCGGCGTAGAAGTAGTTCTTCCGGTCGAACCGCGACCATGTGTTGATCTGCGCGTCGATCGCCATGCCGGTCCGTACTGCCTGGCGGATGCATTCGCGGTTCGGCACCGGCAGCATCCCCGGCATCGCGGCATCGACCAGGCTGACCTGCGTGTTCGGCTCCGCCCCGAACGCGGTCGGCGCGCCGGAGAACAGCTTGGCGTTGGACGTGACCTGGGCGTGGACCTCCAGGCCGACCACGACCTCCCACTCGCCGGTCTGGCCCTGGATGCGATAGGTGGATGCGTCAGCCATTGTCGGTGTCCGGTGTGATGAGGGTGAGTTCGGGAAAATACGAAGCGAGGCGGCGGTCGCGGGTCATCAGGTTTGCGCCGAGTATCGTGGCATGAGCGGCGATGAGGAAGTCCGGCAGGATGGTCGTGCGTGGACCACCACGGCGGCGGTACTCACGAAAGGCAACACCCGCCCGCCTCGCCACATCGAATGATAGGTCAAGCACGATGATGTCGGCGTCACGCAAACTGTCTTCTATATCCTCAGGCAGCGCGACATTGCCGCAGAGTTCCGCCACTACAACGAGATTCGTCACGAGTTCGCGCTCGCGTGACACTGCCCGTAAGGTTTCCCGCGACCATGTGTCGTCTGGGTCCTCGAGAACGTCGACCAGAATGTTCGTGTCCAGCAGGATCACGGAAGCGGTTCGTCCCCGCGAAGGTCACGCATGATGTCAGCGGTCGATCGCCCGGTACGATGTTTCAGGCGGGCGCGATCGAATGCCGCCATAATCCGCGCGCTGCGCTCGTCGGGCGTCTCGACCGTCGGCTTGACGACAGGTAGCACCACAGCCTCGCCACGATCGTTGATCCCGACATCGACAGGCGCCCCGGGTACCAGCCCGATCGCATCGCGCACATCCTTCGGGATCAAGACCTGACCCTTGCTCGTCATGTTGGTCCGTGCGCGAATGTCAGCGGGCGCGTTCATCGTCGATCTCCAGTGTTACCTAAGGTAACACCGAGAGACCGATCCGACAATCACCACCACTGTTCCGCCCGGGCGACGAAGCCCGCGCGCTGTTCGAGTGCCAGGCCGGCATTCAGCACGCCCTGTTCGTCGAGCGGCTTACCGATGATCTGGAGGCCCAGCGGCAGTCCGGCCTTGTCCAGTCCGCCCGGCACGCTCATCGCCGGCAGGCCCGCGAGCGAGGACGGCACGGTGAACACGTCGTTGAGATACATCGCCAGCGGATCGGCCGACTTCTCGCCCAGCGCGAACGCCGACGACGGCGCGGTCGGGGTCAGCAGCAGGTCGCACGTCTCCCACGCATTCTCGAAATCGCGCGCGATGAGCGTGCGAACCTTGGAGGCTTGCGTGAAATACGCGTCGTAGAAGCCGGCGGACAGCACATACGTCCCGATCAGGATACGGCGCTTCACTTCGTCGCCGAAGCCCGCCGCGCGGGTCGCCGCGTACATCGCCTGGAGGTTCGCGCCCTCCGGCAGGTCGCGCAGGCCGTAGCGCACGCCGTCATAGCGCGCGAGGTTCGACGACGCCTCCGCCGGCGCGATGATGTAATAGGCGGGCAGCGCATATTTCGTGTGCGGCAGCGACACCTCGACGATCTCGGCGCCCGCGTCCTTCGCCCAAGCGATGCCCTGCGCCCACAACGCCTCGATCTCCTCGGGCATGCCGTCGACGCGGTATTCCTTCGGAATGCCGATACGCTTGCCGGCAAGGGACGGGTTCAACCCCTTCTCCCACTGCGGCACGTCGAGCTTGAGCGAGGTCGCGTCCTTCGCGTCGAACCCGGCCATCGCCTCCAGCATGATCGCGCAATCGGTGACGTCGCGCGCCATCGGCCCTGCCTGATCGAGCGAGGACGCGAAGGCGACGACCCCCCAGCGCGAGCAGCGGCCATAGGTCGGCTTGATGCCCGAAATGCCGGTGAAGGCGGCCGGCTGGCGGATCGAGCCGCCGGTGTCGGTGCCGGTCGCCGCAGGGCACAGCCGCGCGGCGATCGCCGACGAGGACCCACCCGAGGATCCACCGGGGGCGAGTGGCGCATTGCCGCCATCGTTACGCCGCCATGGGGAAAGGACGTTGCCGAAAAAGGACGTCTCGTTCGACGACCCCATCGCGAACTGGTCGAGGTTCAGCTTCCCGAGCATGCCTGCGCCCGCGTCCCACAGCTTCTGCGAAACGGTCGATTCATACTCTGGCACGAAGCCTTCGAGCATGTGGCTCGCCGCGGTCGTCTGCACGCCCTTGGTGCAGAACAGGTCCTTCATCCCGACCGGCACACCGGCCAGCGGCTTGAGGTCTTCGCCCGCGGCCTTCGCGCGGTCGGCCTCACGCGCAGCGGTCAAGGCGTGGTCGGGCGTCTCGACGATGAAGGCGTTGAGCTGGCCGGCGGCGGCGACACGCGCAGTGAAGGCTTCGGCGACTTCGACGGCCGAAAAGCTGCCATCGCGCACGCCGTCGCGGATGTCACGCACGCCAAGTTCGGTAAGGGTGGTCATGCACGTGCTCCCGCGAAGGCGGGATCCCAGGGTTCCGCGCAATGAGTCTTAGGATTCTGGATCCCGGCCTTCGCCGGGATGATCGAAGCATGTCGTGCCGACATCACTCGATCACCTTGGGCACGCCGAAGAAGCCATGTTCGGCAACCGGTGCATTCGCCAGCACCTTGTCGCGGACGCCACCGTCGGTGACAACGTCGTCGCGCAGACGCAGATCGTTGGGGATGACGGCGGTCATCGGCGCGGCGGTGGAGGTATCGACCTCCCCCAGTTGCTCGATCCAGCCGAGGATGTTGTTGAGTTCGGGCACCATGCGGTTCGCGTCGTCATCGCTGATAGCGATGCGCGCCAGGCTGGCGACCTTCTTCACGGTTGCGGCGTCTACGGACATGACCTGCGGCTAGCACCGCGCGTTGTTGCAGCGCAACCTCTTCGCGCACGCGATTGCGTGCGGCGCATTCCTCGGGCACGGACTTGGCAATTGCCGTACGCGCGACATTGCTGCACTGCACAAGAAGGTCATTCGACGTGGACCAGATTCCTCCGGAGAAATATCATGATACGCCGCAGGAAGGGCCCGGAACTGGCCATGCCGCGGAGCGGTCCGGCCGGCTCGTCCGAAAATTTCTGTACGTCGTTGCCGCGTTCGTCGTGCTCGCGATAGCCGCCGCCTTCCTGTACCGGTTGTGGGGTATCGAACTGATGCGTCGGTACATGACGCCGCGTGTCACGTTCGAAGCGCAGGCGGGCCTGTCGAGGGATGCCTATGCATTGACAGACATGTGGCTGGCGCGGCCCGACATCGCCGGCAATCCCGCGTTGTGGGTCCCGGCAGGGCAGCGCGCGGCGGACGGCGGGGCGGCGGTGTTCTTCATCCACCCGACGTCCTATCTGGCCACCGATCACTGGAACGCGCCGCTCGACAATGTCGAGGCGAACGACCGCGCCGGGCTGTTTCTGCGCGGTCAGGCAAGCGCGTTCAATGCGGCCGGCCAGGTCTGGGCGCCGCGGTATCGCCAGGCGGCGTTCGGGGCTTTCCTGACGACGCGGGTCGATGCCGAACGGGCGCTCGACCTGGCCTATCGCGACGTGCGCCAGGCCTTCGACGCTTTTCTGGCCGCCAATCCCGACCGGCCGATCATCCTGGCCGGACACAGCCAGGGCGGGCTGCACCTGACGCGGCTGCTGCGCGAGCGGGTTGCGGGAACGCCGCTCGCCCGGCGGATCGTCGCGGCCTATGTCGTCGGCTGGCCGGTGTCGCGCACGACCGACCTCGCCGCGTTGGGCCTGCCGGAGTGCGCAGGCCTCGATCAGGCGGGCTGCCTGCTGTCCTGGCAGACCTTTGCGGCGCCCGCAGATGCGTCGCTGATCCTCAACACGTTCGACGCGACGACCGGCTTCGACGGCCGGTCGCGCCGCGGCACGCCGATGGTCTGCACCAATCCCCTGACCGGCGCCGCCGGCGGGATCGCGCCGGCAAGCGCGAATCTCGGCACGCTGTTCCCGAGCGCGGACCTGTCGAATGCGACGCTGGAGGCCGGGCGCGTGCCGGCGGCCTGCGAAGGTCGCGGGCTGCTGATGATCGGCGAGGGGCCGGACGTCGGACCCTATGTGCTGCCCGGCAACAATTACCACGTGTACGATTACAGCCTGTTCTGGGCGAACGTCCGGGCGGATGCCGCGCGCCGGCTGGCGGCGTTCCGGGGACAGGCCAGGTGATCACTACCGTCACCGCCGACTTTCGCGCCGCCCTCCCGACCGCCGGCCGTCTGCTCGGGCTGGACGTCGGGACAAAGACCATCGGCACGGCGCTGTGCGACGCGGGATGGAGTTTCGCCTCCCCCGCCCCGCTGGTGCGCCGGACGAAGTTCACCGCGGACAAGGCCATCCTCGCCGCGATGCTCACGCCGCAGTCGGTGAAGGGCATCGTCGTCGGCCTGCCGCTCAACCTGGACGGTACCGACTCGCCGCGCACGCAATCGACCCGCGCCTTCGCCCGCAATCTCGCCGACTGGGCCCTGCCGATCCTGTTGTGGGACGAACGCTGGTCGACCGTCGCGGTCGAACGCGTGATGATCGAACAGGACCTGAGCCGCGCCAAGCGCGCCGAACGCGTCGATTCGCTCGCCGCCGCGCACATCCTGCAGGCGGCGATCGACGCGCTGGTGAACGTTTAGAGCGGTTACCGACCAATCTGCACCATCGTGACGGAGCCGATTTTGCTTCGTGGCTAGGAGCAAGGAAGGAACGGGGCTTTGCCCCCGTG
>NZ_LMLB01000001.1:2161662-2172251 GCF_001421785.1 Sphingomonas sp. Leaf33
AGCAAAATCGGCCCGCCCCGAAGGGGTTGTGTCGGGAAGGCCGCTGGACGCCGTCGCGACGCTTGCAGGGGCAGACCAGCCCCTGCTTCGCGCCGCTCTTCGCCAGCAACCTTCCTGACACAATCACGCTGGTGCAGATTGGTTGATAACCGCTCTAGTTTAGTTGTCCTGGATGGTCAGCGCGCGAAGCTGGGCGCGCGACATCGGCGCGTCGAAGCGACAGGCGAGCACGCCGGCGCGGTTCCAGATGACCTGCGCCCCGACCGGCGACGCGCCGTCCAGGCTGAGTTCGATCGCGCCAGCCAACGTCGGATCGACCGGCATCACCACGCGGCACCCGTAGGCGGAGATTTCCGTAAGTTCGCCCGCGACCGACGTCGCGCTGGCCGCCGTCAGTCGTGCCGTCCGCCGCCGTGTGACGGCCCGGTCCGTCATGATCGGCCGATATGCTGTTGCCATTCCCCGCCCTCGCCAAAAAACTCGTGCGACTCGCCCATCCCCTGTCCTGTGGCGATTCCATGACGGACACGGCAGCGACAACCGCCGTGCGACGAGTCGGTCTGCTTTGGCGATTGCCCCCCGAACCCGCGCCCGTTAGGCAGCGATTTTAATGCCCAGCCGCCTGCACCACCGCCACGCTTACCCGCAAGGCCGGGCCGCGTTTCCGCATCGCGACCTGACCGGCATCGCCGGATTGCAGCCGCACGAGATCCTGTTCCTGCTGGACGAGGCGGAGGGCTGGATCGAGGCGAACCGGACGCGCGCGAAGGGCGACGGGCGGCTGGCTGGCGTCACCCAGATCAACGCGTTCTTCGAAAATTCAACCCGCACGCTGCTGAGCTTCGAGATCGCGGGCAAGCGGCTGGGTGCCGATGTCGTCAACATGCACGCCGCGCAGTCGAGCGTGAAGAAGGGCGAGACGCTGATCGATACCGCGGTCACGCTGAACGCGATGCGCGCCGATGTGATCGTCATCCGGCATATGTCGAGCGGCGCGGTGCGGCTGATCGCCGAAAAGGTCGACTGCCCGGTGCTTAACGCCGGCGACGGGCGGCATGAGCATCCGACGCAGGCCCTGCTCGACGCGCTGACCATCCGCCGCCGCCGCGGATCGGTCGAGGGGCAACGTGTGGTGATCTGCGGCGACGTGCTCCACAGCCGGGTCGCGCGATCGAACATCCTGGCGCTGACCGCGCTTGCCGCCGAAGTCCGCGTCTGTGCGCCATCGACGCTGATGCCCCCTGCGATCGAGGCGTTCGGCGTCACACCGTTCACCGATTTCGACGCCGCGCTGGACGGAGCCGACGTGGTGATGATGCTGCGCGTCCAGAACGAGCGGATGACCGGCGGCTTCATCCCGTCCACGCGCGAATATCACCTGCGCTACGGCCTGACCGCCGAACGGCTGGCGCGCGCCGCGCCGCACGCGCTGGTCATGCATCCGGGCCCGATGAACCGCGGGGTCGAGATCACGTCGGAGGTCGCCGACCACCCCACCCGCTCCGCCATCACCGAACAGGTCGAAATGGGGGTCGCCGTCCGCATGGCGTGCCTGGACGTACTGACCCGCCATGCGCGCGGCGTGGAGGGCTGGGCATGAGCGCGCTGCGCTTCGTCAACGCGCGGATCGTCTGCCCGGTCGGCGGCATCCGTCAGGGCGAGTTGCTGGTCGAGGGCGACCGCATCGTCGAGACGCTGGCGGGTGACGCCGAGACGATCGACTGCCGTGGCAAGACGCTGGCGCCCGCGATCATCGACGTCGCCGCCTTCGCCGCCGACAAGGCCGCCTGCCGCCGCGGCGGGATCGCGAGGGTCGCGCTGATGCCCGATCAGTCGCCGGTGCTCGACGATCCCGGCATCGTCCGCCGCGCCGCAACGATGGGCAAGCCCGAGCTGTGGATCCACCCGCTCGCCGCCGCGACCAAGGGGCTGGCGGGCCAAGACCTCGCCGAAATGGCGATCATGGCCGGCGCCGGCGCGCGCGCGGTCGCGACCGGGCGGCGGTGGATCGCCGACTCCGGGCTGATGCGCAAGCTGCTGGCCTACGCACGCGATTGCGGGCTGACGGTCATCGCCCATGCCGAGGACGCCGGCCTGACCGGCGATGCGGTGGCGACCGACGGGTTGACCGCAACCCTGCTCGGGCTGCCCTCCGCCCCTGCGGTCGCCGAGGCGCTTGCGGTCGCGCGCGACGTGATGCTGGCGGAGTACACCGGCGCGCGGCTGCACATCCGCCAGGTGACGACGGCCGCCGCACTTGACCTGATCCGCGCGGCCAAGCGGCGCGGCGTCGCGGTCACCTGCGGCATCACGCCCGCGCATCTGATGCTGAGCGACATCGCCGCCAACGACTTTCGCACTTATGCGCACCTCTCGCCGCCGCTGCGCTGCGAAGCCGACCGTCAAGCGTGCGTAGCGGCGGTGCGCGACGGGACGATCGACGTGATCGGGTCGGGCCACGACCCGCGGGGGCCTGAGGAGAAACGCCTGCCGTTTGCCGACTCGGCCTCGGGCGCGGCGGGCGCGACGACATTGCTGGCGCTCGCGCTCAGCATGGAGCTGCCGCACGACCGACTGTTCGCGCTGCTCGCCGCGAACCCGGCCAAGGTGCTGGGACTGGATGGCGGGACACTGGAGGTCGGCAAACCCGCCGACCTGATCCTGATCGACGCGGGCGCGCCGTGGCAGATCACGGAAGCGAATGACGGCAACACGCCGTTCGACGGCCTGCCGGTGCAGGGCAAGGTGCTGCGCCTGTTCAAGGGCGGCAAGGAGATCCTCGCCTAGCCTCAAAAACTCGTCATCCCCGCGCAGGCGGGGATCAATTCTGGCTGAATGTCGTGAGTCCCACGGCGTTCAGCGATTATTTATCCCCGCCTGCGCGGGGATGACGATAGGAGAATCCGGTCAGCGCATCGCCAGCTGGACACCCGCCTTCGCCGGCTTGACCCACGCCGCGACCGCATCGCCCGCCCCGGCCCGTACGAAGCAGCGCCCGCCGCCTGTGCGCACCTTGCGGCACAGCGCATCGGCATCGCCGCGGGCGAAGCCGCCGACCGCGAGTCGATAGTAGGTCTGCCCGCCGCTCGCGATCTTTGCGCCGGTGGGAGTATGCGCCCCCAGCGCCGCGATGCGGTGCGTCAGGCGGCCCCAGGCGTCCTTCGCCACGCCCGCGCTGTCGAACGCGCCGAGCTGGACGTAGAAATTGCCGCTGGCCGGGGTCCACGCGACCATCGGTTTCGCCTTCCCGGCATCGGCGACCACAAGGGGGGCACGCATGACGGCCGTCCGCGTGGCGGGGACCTTCAGCGGCGCCGTGATCGGCAGGGCCTGGACGATTTCCTGGCGCGGCGCGAAGGTGACGGCGGTCGTGCCGATGTTGGCGACGTCGACCTTGCCCGCGGCCGGCGCGGCGGTTGCGACCTCGGCGACCTGCGCGGCGGGCTCGGCCTGCGGCAGGCTGTCGGCAGTCGGCACGGCCTGCGCGACGGCGACCATGTTCGGGGTGGTGGTGGCAAGCGCCAGGCGCGTCGGCTGGCCGCCGTCCTCGACCGGAACGACGCCCAGCAGCGCCGCGACCTGATCGGCCGCACCGCTCGGCGTCGCGAACGCCGCCCACTGCGCCATGCGCTGGTCGACGTCGGCCGGCGACATGTCGAAGGATGCGACCGCCTTCGCCTCGTTCCAACGACCCGCGAGCGCCAGGCTGAGCGCCAGGTTCTGGCGCGTCTTGGCGTCGGCATCGGGACTGCGTGCGGCCTGGGTCAGCACGGTGATCGCGGTGCCCGGATCGCCGGCCAGCGCATAGGCGAGGCCACGGTCCTTTGCCGGGATCGCATCATGCGTCGTCAGTGTCTCGCGGGCCGCGTCCCACTGACCCGTGGCGATCTGCGCCAGCGCCAGGTGCAGCGCCGCGGTCGCATCGGCCGGATCGAGCGAGAGGGCATCACCCAGCGCCGACACCGCCGATGGAAACCGTCCCGCCGCCAGATAGGCCTGGCCGAGCAAGGTGCGATAGCCGGAATTGCGCGGGTCGAGCGCGACCGCGGCCTCCGCCTTCGCGATCGCCCGGTCGGCGTCGTGCCGGTCGAGCGCCTTGCGCGCGGTCTTCGCTTCCGACGCGGCGCGCGTCGGGTTGCCGGTATCGATGGACGCGGTGGCGGCGATGCCCCCGGCGAGCGTGACGCTCGTCAGCAGGGCCGCGGCGATCAGGTTACGCTTGGTCATGACTTCCCCCTTGAAGCCGTCTCGACGGTCAGGTGCTGCGCAAGGCCGTCGACCTCGGGCAGGGTAGCGAGAAAGGCGTCCAGCGCGGCGACGACGATCGCCTGGGCCGAACGATTGCGGCTGGCCGATGCCAGGCGCAGGCGAAGATGGCGGTCGGGATCGAGCCGCAGCGTGAAGGCGGCCTTGCCCTTGGCGGGTAGCGCAACGGCCTTGGGCGCCGGCACGGTGACCGCCGCCGCCTCGATTTCCTCACGCAGTGTCTCGCGGGCGACCAGTACCGGCGGCACGACCGCGACGGGCGGCGCCACGGCGGGTGTCAGCGGCACGACCGGCGCGGGCTCGGGTGCTTCCGCCCCCATGTCGTTCCAGCCGAGATCGTCGAGCGTGCCGGCAGGCCCGTGAAAGCCCTGCGGCCGCATTGCCGGGCGTGCCTGTCCCTTGCGGGCGAGCAGGCCGGACGAGAGCGACGCGGTGGGTTTGATCGATCCGAACATCGCGGCCCCCATCAACTGACCACCCGGCGGCCGAACCCGGCAGCGGGGCGTGCGGTGGTGAAGCCGGCGGTGCTCGGCGCGGCGAAGACGGTGCGGCGGAAATTCTTTTCCAGCCGGTCGGAGATGTAGGTCCACAGCGCGGTGACTTCCGCCGCCGACTTGCCGCGGGGATCGACCTCCATCACCGTGCGCCCGTCGATCATCGATCCGGCGAAGTCGGTGCGGTGGTGGATGGTCACCGGCGCGACCGTCCCGTGCTGTGACAGCGCGACCGCGGCTTCGCTGGTGATGCGCGCCTTGGGCGTGGCGGCGTTGACGACGAAGATCAGCGGCTTGCCGGCGCGGTCGCACAGGTCGACGGTGGCGCCGACCGCGCGCAGGTCGTGCGGACTGGGCCGGGTCGGGATGACGATCAGCTCGGCCACCGCGATCACGCTCTGGATCGCCATGGTGATGGCGGGCGGCGTATCGATGACCGCCAGCTTGAACCCCTGCTGGCGCAGTACCTCCAGGTCGGCGGCCAGCCGCGCGACGGTGGTCTGGGCAAAGGCGGGAAATTCGGTCTGCCGCTCGTTCCACCAGTCACTCAGCGACCCCTGCGGATCGATGTCGATCAGCACGACCGGCCCGGCCCCGGCCAACTGCGCCTGCACGGCCAGGTGACCGGACAGCGTCGTTTTGCCCGATCCGCCCTTCTGCGATGCCATCGCCAATACGCGCATTGCCACCCTTTGCGGTTGTTACGGTGCCGGAAATGACACACCCCCCGTCAAGAACAGGTTAACGCGGCGACCGTGCATCATGAGGTAGCGCTGGCAGGAGACGTCACGGCGGGCGGGGCGCGGGCGCCCCTGGCTTGCGCACGCAGGCCAGGGAGTCGCCACGGCGGGCGGCGGCGCCGCGCAGCGGCTCCGTCCGACGGCTTGGCTATAGTATCGAACAAGGTTTACGCCGCGGTTACCTTTTCTTTGCCTTTCGCCGTCTAATGCGCGTTAAATGACGCAGATGTGGAGCGTAGCGATGGCGAAGAAGCGGTTTGGCATGGCGATGATGTTCGGGACCGCGGCGGCCGTCGCGACCGCTGCCCTGATGACGGCACCCGCCGCCGCCGATGTGAAGGCGGGCGTCGATGCCTGGGCCCGCGGCGACTACCGGAAGGCGATCGACGAATGGCGCCCGCTGGCGGTCGCTGGTGACGCCGATGCGCAGTTCAACCTGGGCCAGGCCTACAAGCTCGGCCGCGGCGTGCCCATCGACCTTGCCATGGCGCAGGAATGGTATCGCAAGGCCGCGGTGCAGGGGCACCCGCAGGCATCCGACAATTACGGCCTAGCGCTGTTCCAGAACAACCGCCGCGAGGAAGCGCTGCCGTGGCTTGAGAAGTCCGCCGCCCGCGGCGAGCCGCGCGCGCAGTACGTGCTGGGCACGATGTACTTCAACGCCGACGTCGTGCAGCGCGACTGGGTCAAGGCCTATGCCCTGATGACCCGCGCTAACGCCGCCGGCCTGCCGCAGGCGGCCGAGACGCTGGCGCAGATGGACCGCTACATCACCGGCGGCGATCGGCAGAAGGGCACCGAACTTGCCCGCCGCTACGAAACGGAGGCGTCACGCCCGCTGCCGTCGACCGGCACGCCGCCCGTCGCCACCGCGACGCGACCGACCCGAACGCCGCCCCCGCGCCGGCCGATCGAGACGACCGACGTGCCCCTATCGGTGACGCCCGAGGTGATCGACACACGCCCTGCCCGCCCCGCCCCACGCCCGGTCGCCGAGCGTCCGATACCCGAGCCCAAGCCGGCGGCCGGCGGCGCGTGGCGCGTCCAGCTCGGCGCGTTCCGCGACCCCGATGGCGCGCGCCGCCTGTGGAGCCAGCTCTCGGGTCGCTTCCCGGGCCGCCAGCCCTATTATGTCAAGGCCGGCGCGCTGACCCGCCTGCTGGTCGGCCCCTACGCCAGCCAGGCCGAAGCCGCGCGCGGCTGCGGGTCGGTCAAGCCCTGCGTGCCCAGCCGGTAAGGCCGGGCGCGCCGCCTCAGTCCGTCGCCCACTCCGATCGCGAAATCCCCTGCGCCCACAGGAGCGCGGTGAGATCGTTGTGATCGATCCGCACGCCCGCCGCCGCCGCCACGATCGGCTTTGCGTGATAGGCGACGCCCAGGCCGGCCGCGCGGATCATCGCCAGGTCGTTGGCGCCGTCGCCCACCGCCAGCGCCTGCGCCGGGGTCAGGCCGCGCTCGGCGATGGCGCGTTCGAGCTCGGCCTGCTTAGTGCCCGAATCGACGATCGGCTTGGCCACCGTCCCGTCCAGCGCACCGGCCGCGACCACCAGCCGGTTGGCGACGACACGGTCGAAGCCGATCTGTGCCCCGACCGGCTCGGCAAAGCGGGTGAAGCCACCCGACACGAGTACGCTGTACGCGCCGAGCGCCTTCATCGTGCGGACCAGAGTCAACGCGCCGGGCATTAACGTCACCCGCTCCGCCAGGCAGAGGTCGATCGCGCCTTCGTCGAGGCCCTTGAGCAGCGCGACGCGCGCATCCAGCGCGCCGGCGAAATCGAGTTCGCCCCGCATCGCGCGTTCGGTGATCTCGGCGATCTGGGCCTTGATCCCGGCGTAGTCGGCGAGTTCGTCGATGCATTCGACGGTGATCATGGTCGAATCCATGTCGGCGACGATCAGCGCCTTGCGCCGGCCTTCGGACGGCTGGATCGCGACGTCGGCGCCGGGGAACGCACCTTCCAGCGCCTGGCGGGCAGCATCCGGCGAGAGCGCGAAGGCGATGTCGCCCGCGTCGCCCGCGTCCACCCAGCCCCAGGCGGCGGGTGCGCAGCCGGCGTCGGCCAGGCGGTCCCGCGCGGCGGAAATGTCGCCTGACGAAAGCTTGCCCGGTGCTATCAAGGTCGCCGTGAACACGTCTTTCCCCCAAACCCTCCCCGTTCGCCCTGAGCTTGTCGAAGGGCTGCCCTTTTTCCGCGCGAAAGAAAGGACAGGGCTTCGACAGGCTCAGCCCGAACGGGGTTTTGTACAGTGAAACCCAGGCTCGCGCTCATCGCAGGGCCGACCGCCAGCGGCAAGTCCGCACTCGCGTTGGCGCTGGCGGAACGCCACCGCGGCACCGTCATCAATGCCGACGCCAGCCAGGTCTATGCCGACCTGCGCATCCTCTCCGCCCGCCCGAGCCTAGAGGAAGAGGCCCGCGCCCCGCACCGGCTGTTCGGCCATGTCGATGGCGCCGACACCGCATATTCCGCCGCGCGCTGGGCCGCCGAGGCCACGACGACGATCGATACGGTGCACGCCGCGGGCGGGCTGCCGATCCTGGTCGGGGGCACCGGGCTCTACCTGCGCACGCTGATCGACGGCATCGCGCCCGTCCCCGAGATCGATCCCGCGATTCGCGCGGAGGTCCGTGCCGCATCCGTCGCCGACAACCACCAGCGGCTCGCCACGCACGATCCCGCTGCCGCCGCGCGGCTGAACGCGGCCGACACCACGCGCGTCGCCCGCGCGCTGGAGGTCGTGCTGTCGACCGGCCGACCGCTTGCCGACTGGCAGGCCGAGCGCAGCGGCGGGATCGGCGACCGGGTAGCGCTGACCGCGACGATTCTGCTACCACCGCGCGACTGGCTGATGGCGCGCTGCGACGCCCGGCTGGAGGCGATGTTCGACACCGGCGGCGGCGCCGAAGTCGCGGCGCTGCTCGCGCGTCACGATGTGCCCGCCGACGCCCCCGTCCGCCGTGCGATCGGCGTGCCCGAAATCGCCGGCTGGCTGAACGGCGACTTCACCCGCCAGGGCGCCTTCGCCCGCGCCGCCCTCGCCACCCGGCAATACGCAAAGCGTCAGTACACCTGGTTCCGCAACCAGCCCCCTCCGGAATGGCCGCGCAGACCTGAGACACAAACAGACGATATGACTGTTGATTTTGAAACAAGATTACGCCTATAAAGCTTGACGCATATTTTTTGTGTCGCTAGCAGCCGCTTTCCTATTGCATGTGCGAACACGATCAGGGGCCGTTGCCGTGACCGAAATGAGTGGAGCGAACATCCTCGTCCAGGCGCTGACCGATCTCGGCGTCGAGGTCGTGTTCGGCTATCCCGGCGGCGCGGTGCTGCCGATCTACGACGCGCTGTTCCAGCAGTCGGCGATCCGCCACATCCTAGTCCGCCACGAACAGGCTGCGACCCATGCGGCTGAGGGTTACGCCCGCGCGACCGGCAAGCCGGGCGTCGTGCTTGTCACCTCGGGGCCCGGGGCGACCAATGCCGTCACCGGCATCACCGACGCGCTGATGGATTCGATCCCGATGGTCGTCATCACCGGGCAGGTCCCGACCGCGCTGATCGGCACCGATGCGTTCCAGGAAGCGGATACGGTCGGGATCACGCGCCACTGCACGAAGCATAATTATCTGGTGAAGGACCCCGCGACACTCGGCGCGACGGTGCACGAGGCGTTCCATATCGCGACCTCGGGTCGTCCGGGCCCGGTCGTCGTCGACATCCCGAAGGACGTCCAGGTCGCGACCGCGCGCTACACCGCGCCCGGCCCGATCCGGCACAAGACGTATCGCCCGCAGGTCGACCCCGACATGGCGGCGATCGAACAGGCGGTCGACATGCTCGCCGCGGCCGAGCGCCCGGTGTTCTACACCGGCGGGGGCGTCATCAACGCCGGCCCCGAAGCGTCGCGGCTGCTGCGCGAACTGGTCGCGATCACCGGCGCGCCGGTCACGTCGACGCTGATGGGCCTGGGCGCCTTCCCTGCGTCGGACCCGAAGTGGCTCGGGATGCTCGGGATGCATGGCACCTACGAAGCCAATTTCGCGATGAACAAGGCCGATCTGGTCATCGCGGTCGGCGCGCGGTTCGACGATCGCGTGACCGGCCGGCTCGACGCGTTCAGCCCGAACAGCCGCAAGGTCCATATCGACATCGACCGGTCGAGCGTGAACAAGACGGTCCGCATCGACCTGCCCATCATCGCCGACGCCCGCGCCGCGCTGGCGGCGATGGTGGACGTGTGGGGCAAGCGCGATCACCCGACGCCCGACCTGACCGAATGGTGGAGCCGGATCGAGGGCTGGCGCCAAGCCCGCTGCCTCGACTTCCCCGAAGGCGACGGTACCGAGATCATGCCGCAGCGCGCGATCCGGGCGCTGTACGACGCGACGAAGCACCGCGCCCCGATCGTGTCGACCGAAGTCGGCCAGCACCAGATGTGGGCGGCACAGCACTTCGGCTTCGAGGGGCCGAACAAGTGGCTGACCAGCGGCGGTCTCGGCACGATGGGCTATGGCCTGCCTGCCGCGATCGGCGCCCAGCTCGGCCACCCGGATGCGCTGTGCATCGACATCGCCGGCGAAGCGTCGATCCAGATGAACATCCAGGAACTGGCGACCGCGACCCAGTATCGCCTGCCGGTCAAGATCTTCATCCTGAACAACGAGTACATGGGCATGGTCCGCCAGTGGCAGGAACTGACCTACCAGTCGCGCTATGCCGAGAGCTATTCGGACGCGCTGCCCGATTTCGTGAAGCTGGCCGAGGCCTATGGCTGGAAGGGCATCCGGATCGAGCGGATGGACGAACTCGACGACGGCATCGCCGCGATGCTCGACCATGACGGCCCAGTGATGGTCGACTGCCGCGTGGCCAAGCTCGCGAACTGCTTCCCGATGATCCCATCCGGGGCGGCACATACCGAGATGCTGCTGCAGGCGGCCGAAGTCTCGGGCGAAATGGACGACGAGGCGAAGGCGTTGGTTTGACCTTCAGATCCTCCCCGCTCACGGGGAGGGGGACCGAGACGCGGAACGCGGCTTGGTGGAGGGGGCGTGCAGCAGGCGAAGCATCGGTGGAGGG
>NZ_LMLB01000001.1:2172280-2390407 GCF_001421785.1 Sphingomonas sp. Leaf33
CCCCGTGCCGGGGAGGAATTTTAGAAGTGCACATCAAATCCGAAGCCACCGAACGCCACACTTTGGCGGTGATCGTCGACAACGAACCCGGCATCCTCGCGCGGATCGCGGGGCTGTTTACCGCGCGCGGCTATAATATCGAGAGCCTGACGGTGTCCGAAGTGACCGAGGACAAGTCAGTCAGCCGCATCACCATCGTGACCTCGGCCAGCGCCCACGTCCTCGAACAGATCGTGGCGCAGCTCGACCGCCTGGTCCCCGTCCACAAGGTCCGCGACCTGACCGCCGAGGGGCAGCACGTCGAGCGCGAGCTGGCGCTGGTAAAGGTCGCGGGCTCGGGCGATCACCGGATCGAGGCGCTGCGCCTGGCCGACGTGTACCGGGCCCGCGTGGTTGATGCGACGACGTCGAGCTTCGTGTTCGAAGTCACAGGCGGGCGCGAGAAAATCGACAAGTTCGTCGAGCTGATGAGCGAAGTCGGCTTGGTCGAAGTCGCCCGCACCGGCATCGTCGCCATCGCGCGCGGTCGCGAAGGAGCGTAGGTTTCAACAGATCGTGCTCCCGCACAGGGGCACCTTACAAAGTAATACTTTGTGGGGACCCCGAAGGCGGGAGCCTAGAGCCACGAGCGTACCGGCCTGCGGCCCTGGGCTCCCGCCTCCGCGGGAGCACGCGAAGGACTAGAAAGGGAGTTATCCAATGCGTGTCTATTACGATCGCGACGCCGATCTGAACCTGATCTCGGACAAGAAGATCGTCATCCTGGGCTATGGCTCGCAGGGCCATGCACACGCGCAGAACCTGCGCGATTCGGGCGTGAAGGAGGTCGCGATCGCGCTGCGCGACGGCTCGGCCACCGCGAAGAAGGCCGAAGGCGCCGGCTTCAAGGTCATGAACAACAAGGATGCCGCCGCCTGGGCCGACATCCTGATGATCCTGGCGCCCGACGAACATCAGGCGGCGATCTATGCCGACGACCTGCACGCCAACCTGAAGCCCGGCAGCACGATCGCGTTTGCCCACGGCCTGAACGTCCACTTCGGCCTGATCGAGCCGCGCGACGACATCGACGTCATCATGATCGCGCCGAAGGGCCCCGGCCACACCGTGCGCAGCGAGTACGTCCGCGGCGGCGGCGTGCCCTGCCTGGTCGCGATCCATCAGGACACGTCGGGCAACGCCCACGACATCGCGCTCGCCTATGCCAGCGGCGTCGGCGGCGGCCGGTCGGGCATCATCGAGACGAACTTCCGCGAGGAATGCGAAACCGACCTGTTCGGCGAGCAGGCCGTGCTGTGCGGCGGCATCACCCACCTGATCCAGGCCGGGTTCGAGACGCTGGTCGAGGCGGGCTACGCCCCCGAAATGGCCTATTTCGAATGCCTCCACGAAACCAAGCTGATCGTCGACCTGCTGTACGAAGGCGGCATCGCCAACATGCGCTATTCGATCAGCAACACCGCCGAATATGGCGACATCACGACCGGCCCGCGGATCATCACCGACGAGACCAAGAAGGAAATGAAGCGCGTGCTGGCCGACATCCAGTCGGGCCGCTTCGTGAAGAACTTCGTGCTCGACAACCGCGCCGGTCAGCCCGAGCTGAAGGCCGCGCGCAAGCAAGCGCAAGCGCATCCGATCGAGAAGGTGGGCAGTGAGTTGCGCGCGATGATGCCGTGGATTTCTGCCAACCAGCTCGTGGACAAGGAGAGGAACTAAGCTCTTTCCCCGTTCACCCTGAGCCTGTCGGGCACCCATCGAAGTAGTACTTCGATGGGACCTTGGCCGAAGGGCCGTACTCCTATTAGCCCGCGGATCGCTCGCGGCATGACGTCCGGTGCTTCGACAAGCTCGGCACGAACGGGATATTTTGGTGAGTCCAAGGGACCAATTGCCGTCCCCCGCCCGGTACGCTAACCGCGCTCGGCAATGGCCGCGTCGTACCGTATCTCCGCCTACGACGCCCGTCCGCCGCTCAGCGAACGCCTCGCCGCATCGGGCCTGTCGCTGGCGATCATCGGCGGGATCGTGCTGGCGCTGCTGTGGGCGACCGCGATCCAGTTCGTCGACATGGGCGACCGCGGCGATGCGCTGTCGACGTTCGATGTCAGCTCGCCGACCCCGCAAAAGAGCCAGACGCGCTCCGCACCCCGTCCGACCGAGCAGCAGCCCGAGCGCGAGGTTGTGCCACCTCCGCCCGCGGAGCGCGCGCCGCCGCCCCCACCCGTCCCGGTCCCCGTACCGCGCGACCCCGGTATGATCGTCATGAGCCGCGACGATTTCGCCGCGTCCGACATCGGGCGCGTGAAATCCAAGGCCGCGCCCGCCGCCGAAGGCCAGGCGTCGGCCAGCGCCGGCGGCGGTCGCCCGGTCTATGGCCCCACCGATACACCGGGCGGCCGTACGATCTACGCCGCGGACTGGTATCGCGAACCGACGCGCGCGGAAATGGCGCCGTTCATGCCCGCCAGCGCGACCGAGGGCTGGGGCATGATCGCGTGCCAGACGACCGACCGCTACCGTGTCGAAAACTGCCGCGAGCTGGGCGAGACACCGGGTTCGGGCATCGCGCGCGGGCTGCGGCGGGCGGCGTGGCAGTTCATGGTCGTCCCCCCGTCTATCGACGGCAAGCCGCAGATGGGCGCCTGGGTCCGCATCCGCTTCGACCTGACCCGCGGCATCGTGGACTGAACGATAGGCCGCTTCGCTGTTTCGGAACGGTGCGTTTCGCAATCGGCGTTTGACGGACCTGCCCCTGCGCGCTCACTCTCGCGCCCGTCCAACAGGGAGAGAGTTTCCATGCGCCTGCCGCTTATCCTGATCGCCGCCACCGCCGCGATCGCCACGCCCATCGTCGCCCAGCAGGCGATGCAGGCACCGGGGTCCAAGAATCCGGCCGCCGTCACCGGCGGGACCTACACCGTCGATCCCAACCACACGCTGGTCGGCTGGCGGGTCGATCATCTGGGCTTCAACGACTATTTCGGGATCTTCGGCAGCGTGACGGGCACGCTGACGCTCGATCCGAAGCGGCCGAATGCGGCGAAGGTCGATGTGACTATCCCGGTGTCGAAGGTGACGACTGCCAGCGCCGGCCTTACCGCGCACCTGCTGCGCGCGCCCAAGGACGGCGGCAAGCCCGACTTCTTCGGCGCCAGCCCGGCGGACGCGCGGTTCGTGTCGACCAGCGTCGTTGCGACCGGTCAGCGCGCGAAGATCACCGGCAACCTGACGCTGAACGGCGTTACGAAGCCGGTGACGCTCGATGCCAACTTCTCCGGCGCGGGCAAGATGCCGGCGCAGATGGGCGGCAAGGAAACCGTCGGCTTCCACGCGACGACCACGATCAAGCGTAGCGATTTCGGCGTCGCGTTCGCCATCCCGATGGTGTCGGATGCCGTGCGCCTGGACATCACGGCGGCGTTCGAGAAGTAACGGCGACGCCCGGGGCGCGCCCGCTCAGGCGGCGCGGCGCGCCTCGGCAAAGCTGGTGAAGGTCGCCCGGACGTTGGGCGATGCGCCTGCGACCAGGTCGGACACGCGCGCGATGAACTGGTCGGTTTCCTGGCCCGCCACACGATACGCCATCGACCAGTCGCCGAATTCGCGCGCCTCCACCGTCCGGTCGGACAGGATGACGATCGCGCGGTGACGCGCGTCCTTTTCGATTCGCGCCAGCGCCCGCGAAACCGCGATCTCGTCGCCCTCAAGTGCTTGCAGGAAGCGCTTGCCGTCGAAATACAACAGCCCGGTCACCTTGTCGGCGCCGTTGTTGCGGCGCGACGTGGCCAGGATGTCGTCGGCGTGGTCGCCGGCGACCTTGCCGGCCGCAGTGCTGATGTAGAGTATCTGGCGCATATGGCAGTCGATCCGTTAAGGGCCCCCGCCCGTGCGACGGCTTGTGGACGCAAAATCTTAAATCCCTGAAAACAGGCGCTTGATCGACATCAGCAGGACCCAATTTTTATAGTGGCAAACTGGTTGCATTTGTTACGCTGGACTTCATGGCCCGATGCGCGATAGGCGGGGACCGCAATGACGACGACGGTTCGCCTCTCGCTGCTTCGACTTACGCGCCCTTAGGCGCGACGACGGCTGCGCGCGAATGCCGCGCGGCGATCCGCCTAAGGGCCACGACCGACCCGAACGACGAAACGCCAGCCTTCGAGAGCCGTCCCCATGTTGCGCAATCCCGCCACAAAATACCGCCCCTTCCCGACGATCGCCCTGCCCGACCGCCAGTGGCCATCGCGGACGATCACCCGTGCCCCGCGCTGGCTGTCGACCGACATGCGCGACGGGAATCAGGCACTGATCGACCCGATGGATGCCGAGAAGAAGGGCCGGTTGTTCGATCTGCTCGTCGCGGTGGGGCTGAAGGAGATCGAAGTCGGCTTCCCGAGCGCCGGCGCGACCGAGTTCGACTTTATTTCGGGCCTTGTCCGCAACGGTCGCATCCCCGACGACGTGACGGTGCAGGTGCTGACCCAGTCGCGCCGCGACCTGATCGAGGCGAGCTTCGCGAGCCTTAAGGGTGCGAAGACCGCGATCGTCCACCTCTACAACGCGGTCAGCCCGGCGTGGCGCCGTATCGTGTTCGGCATGACGCCCGCACAGGTGCGCGACGTCGCGATCGAAGGCGCAAAGGTCATGCGCGACCAGGCGGCGAAATACCCTGCCACAGACTGGCGCTTCGAATATTCGCCCGAAACCTTCTCGACCGCCGAGCTGGAGGTCAGCCTGGACGTGTGCGAGGCGGTGATGGACGTAATCCAGCCGACACCGGAACGGCCGATCATCTTCAACCTGCCGGCCACCGTCGAATGCGCGACGCCCAACGTCTATGCCGATCAGGTCGAATGGTTCGGCCGCAATATCCGCAACCGCGACAGCGTAGTGATCTCGCTCCACACCCACAACGACCGCGGCACCGGCGTCGCCGCGACCGAACTCGGGCTGATGGCCGGCGCCGACCGCGTCGAGGGCTGCCTGTTCGGGAACGGCGAGCGGACCGGCAACGTCTGCCTGGTGACGGTCGCGCTCAACATGTACACGCAAGGCATTGATCCGGGCCTGGATTTCTCGGACATCGACCGCGTCATCAAGACGGTCGAATATTGCACGCAGCTGCCCGTCCACCCGCGTCACCCCTATGGCGGGGACCTGGTCTTCACTGCGTTTTCGGGCAGCCACCAGGACGCGATCAAGAAGGGCTTCGCCGCGCACGACGCACGCAACGACGACTATTGGGAAGTCCCGTATCTGCCGATCGACCCGAAGGATGTCGGCCGCGACTACGAAGCGGTCATCCGCGTCAATTCGCAGTCGGGCAAGGGCGGCGTCGCCTGGGTGCTGGAACAGGACAAGGGACTGAAACTGCCCAAGCGCCTCCAGGCCGATTTCAGCCGCCATGTCCAGGCGATGGCGGACGAAACCAGCCGCGAACTGGGCGCTGCCGACATCTGGTCGCGGTTCGAACGGACCTATCTGGCGCAGGCCGCCGACCGCTTCGCGCTGGTCGATTACGAGGAAAGCGGTGCCGTGGGCGATCGCATCTTCGTCGGCCGCGTCGCGGTGGACGGCGAGGAACGCTCGATCTCCGGTCGCGGCAACGGCCTGATCTCCGGCGTCGTCGCCGCGCTCGCCGACACGACCGGCCCGGTGCTCGACGTGGTCGATTATTCGGAACACGCGATCGGCCACGGCGCCGATGCGCAGGCCGCGGCCTATGTCGAATGCCGGACGGCGGACGGCGGGACGGTGTGGGGCGTGGGCATCGACGCCGACGTCGCCACCGCCAGCGTCCGCGCAGTCCTCAGCGCAGCGAACCGGGCGGGGTGAGCAGGCGCTGTCGGAGAAGCGTCTGCATGTCCCGGCGGCCGTCGGCGATCAACGTTACGATCACGGTGTCGTCGATCACGCGGTAGAGGATGCGGTTGCGCCCGGCGACGATCTGACGGGTCGATTGGCGGCCGATGGTGCGCAGGTCGTCCGGGATCGAGCCGCGCTCCGGAAATTCTTCGAGCGCCGCGATCCGTCGGGCGATCTCGCTCAGAATGCGTTCGGCGACCTCGACAGATTCCGTGACGACCAGATAGTCGTCGAGCGCCTCAAGATCCCGGCGGGCGGCCGGCGTGAAGAAAATCCGATATCGCCGATTCATCGATCATCGGTGCGACGTGCGCGGACACGCGCATAAACCTCGTCGGCGGGAACGACGCGTCCCGCGGCGATATCCTCCTCCGCCAGTGCGATCATCGTAAGCAACGCCAGCGTTTCCTGCGTCTGTTCGTAGCTCCGCACATCCTGCAGCACCGCTTTCGCCTCGCCGTTCTGCGTGATGATCAGCGGGTCGCCGGTTTCGGCCAGCCGTTCGAGCACTTCTGCCGCGTTCGCCTTGACGTAGCTGATCGGCTTGATCTGTGTCGAATATCGCATCACGCCCTCCTGGCCGGACTGAATTTAGTCCTTTTTCGGTTCTACACAAGGCGTGCCGGATACCGTCACCGCATCCCCATTAGCGCCAGCACTTCCTTGCGGCTGCGCTCGTCGTCGCGGAACACGCCCATCATCCGGCTGGTGACCATGCCGACGCCCGGCGTGCGGACGCCGCGCGCTGTCATGCAGGCGTGGGTCGCTTCGATCACGACCGCGACGCCGCGCGGCTTCAGACCGTCCCAGATGCAGTCGGCGACTTCCGCGGTCAGCCGCTCCTGCACCTGCAACCGCCGGGCATAGCCATGGAGCACGCGCGCCAGCTTGGAAATGCCGACGACGCGGTCCTGCGGCAGGTACGCGATGTGGGCATGGCCGATGATCGGCGCCATGTGGTGTTCGCAGTGCGACTGGAACGGAATGTCCTTCAGCAGCACGATGTCGTCGTAGCCGCCGACTTCCTCGAACACCCGCGACAGATGGACCTTCGGGTCCTCGGCATAGCCCTGGCAATATTCCCGCCAGGCCCGCGCGACGCGCTTCGGCGTGTCGAGCAGCCCTTCGCGCGAGGGATCGTCACCGGCCCAGCGAATCAACGTGGCGATGGCGTCGGCCACCTCGTCGGGCACCGGAATCTTCGGCGTCGGCGCGACGAGATCGCCATCGGGGGCATCGGCTGCAAGGTGATCGGTCATTCTGTTCCTTCGCGCGTGCGATCCGCCTGCCGCGTGCGTCAGGCGCGTTTTCGGCCCGGCGCTTACGGTAGATCGTTTCCTTCGGGCAACATCGGCGCAAATCCGCGGATTCCAAGTCCTGTTTTGTTGACGCGGTGAAAGCGTATTCGGTACGCTTGCCCGACAAGAGTTTCAGCCGGCACGCCAAGGGCGGTCGGTTTCGAAGAGGGGATGCCTGCCATGAAGACCAGTCTGTTCACCGCGTCGGTGCTGGCGATGATCGCCGCGACGCCTGCGTTCGCGCAGACCGCGCCCACCGGCGGCACCACAGGCGGCGCGCCCGCCAGCGAACAGGATTACCAGTCGGCCAACGACATCGTCGTCACCGCAACCCGCCGCGACGAAACGGTGCAGGACGTGCCGATCGCCATCACCGCGGTCGCCGGCGACCTGTTGCAGAACGCCAACGTCACCGACGTGCGCGGGCTGGAGCAGCTGGCGCCGTCGCTCCAGACCGTCACCGGCCAGTCGAACGCCAACAACACCAACATCTCGATCCGCGGCATCGGCACGTCGGGCGACAATCCCGGGTTCGAACCGGCGGTCGGCATCTTCATCGACGGCGTGTTCCGCAGCCGCGCCGGCATCGCCGTCGCCGAACTGCCCGAGGTTGACCGCGTCGAGATCCTGCGCGGGCCACAGGGCACGCTGTTCGGCCGCAACACCTCGGCCGGCGCGCTCAGCATCTTCACCGCGCAGCCCAAGTTCGACTTCGGCGGCTATGTCGAGGGCACCTACGGCAACTACGACGCCTATTCGGTCAAGGGCGGCGTGACCGGCCCGGTCAGCGAGAAACTGGCGCTGCGCGTCGACGGCGGCTGGCGCCAGCGCGACGGGTATATCAAGGATTCGAACGGCGGCCCGGCGATCAACGATCTCGACCGCTGGTACGTCCGGGGCCAGGCGCTGTACGACACCTCGACGTTCAGCTTCCGCCTGATCGGCGACTATTACCGCACTGACGAGCAGTGCTGCGGCGCGGTCACCGTCGTGCGCGGACAGACGGCCGCGGCGATCGACGCCATCGCTGCCCTGTCGGGCCGCGACGGCATCTACGACGGCCCGCCGCAGGACCGCACGATGGCGATCTCGCCCAACCGCAACTATGCCGAGAAGGTCCGCGACTGGGGCGTCTCGGGCGAGCTGAACGCCGACATCGGCGACCTGAAACTCACCTCGATCACCGCGTATCGCGACTGGAGCGTGCTGCGCGACCAGGACATCGATTTCAGCGGCATCGACCGGGCCTACCGCGACAACTACACGGTCGGGATCAAGGACTTCACGCAGGAAATCCGCCTCCAGGGCTCGCTGCTCGACGGAAAGCTCGATTTCCTGGTCGGCGGCTTCTACCTGAACGAGGACAACCGCCTGTTCGACACGGTGCGGCTGGGCAACGACGCCAACCGCTATGTCGACTTCCTGCTGCGCGGCGCGACCGCCAGCGCGGCGCTGCCGACCGGTGCGCAATTCTACGGATCGTTTCCCGCGGCCGGCCAGGCGGGCGGCGTGCCGCTGTTCAGCCAGGTCCTGCTGGCCCAGAGCGCACAGCTGCGCGCGGCCGCGGCGGCCAGCCCGGCGCTAGCCGCCTATCTGAATACCCCGCTGACCGGCAATGCACCGGGTCAGGGCAACAGCAACAACTACCGCACGAAGACCAACGCCTTTGCCGCCTTCACCCACAACATCGTCCGGCTGACCGACCAGCTGTCGCTGACGCTGGGCCTGCGCTACAATCGCGAAACGAAGGACTTCACCTCGACGATCCGCAACGACACCGCGGCGTGCGGCTTCTTCTCCAGCACCGATCCGCGCGCAGTGACCTATCGCACCGCGATCCGCGCCGCCAACCAGACGCTGTTCAACAACCTGTTCCTTTTGTCGTGCAATCCGGCGGTCTCGACCGAATTCAACGGCAGCTATGCCGACAAGCGGACCGAGAACAAGCTGACCGGCACCGCCAAGCTCGCCTACAAGCTGAACGAGCGCGCGCTCGGCTACCTCAGCTACGATCGCGGCTACAAGTCGGGCGGGTACAACATGGACCAGGCGAGCTTCGACTCGGTCGTCCTGGGCGGCAACGGTCCGCAGGCGAGCGACCTGCGTTTCGGCGCGGAAACGGTCGATGCGTATGAAGTCGGCGTGAAGCTCAACCCGTCGCGCGCCTTCACGCTGAACCTGGCGGGCTTCTACCAGAAGTTCCAGAACCTCCAGAACCTGCTGTTCAGCGGCAACAGCTTCGTCGTGTTCAACATCCCCCGCACGACCAGCAAGGGGATCGAGGCCGAAGCGGTCATCCAGCCGATCCGCGACTTCAACGTCCGCCTGGGCTACACCTATCTCGACGCGCGCTACGACGCATCGAACAACTTCGCCAATTCGCCGTTCGCCGGGTCGGAGGGGCAGCGGATCAACAACCAGCCCGCCAATGTCGTGACCGTCGCGACGACGTGGACGCCGCGCCTGAGCGACGACTGGCGCGGCCTGATCCACGCCGACATGCGCTACAATTCGGAAGTGAACATCCCGTCGGCCGCGCCCAACCCGATCACCGGGCGCACGCCGGTCTACAACCCCGGCTATCCGATCATCAACGCGCGCATCGGCATCCAGAGCCAGGACCGCACCAAGCGGCTGGAATTCTGGGTCGAGAACCTGACGAACCAGTATTACAACGTGACGGGCTTCGCCGTGCCCGAGCAGACCGGGACCTACGCCGGCTATCCCAGCCAGCCGCGCTTCTACGGCGTGACCGCCCGGTTCGGATTCTAGGCGCCGGGGCCCCCGGGGCCGCCCCTCTCGACAGGGGCGGTCCTTTCGGCCATGCAACCATCAGCGCGTCGCGAGATTGTCTCCTGTATCGATTCCCGATGAGGAGACGTTCTGGTGACAAAGCAGTTGAAGAAGGGCGACGAGGTCAAGTGGAACTCGCCCGGCGGAACGGCGCACGGCACTGTCGAGAAGAAGGTGACGTCGAGCACCTCGATCAAGGGCCACAAGGTCAGCGCCACGCCGGACGACCCGCAATACATCGTCAAGAGCGACAATGGGGGCAAGGCGGCGCACAAGCCGTCGGCGCTCACCAAGGAATAACCAGCCAGCCCCGGTGACGGGGACTGCAACGACAGGAGAAGACAAGTGGCAGAAGCGAAGAAGCCGGGCGCGGCCCGTGGCGGCATCTCCAAGCCGGTGACCCCCTCGGAAGAACTCGCCGCCGTCGTCGGCAAGGGCCCGCTGCCGCGCAGCGAGATCGTCAGCAAGATGTGGGAACACATCAAGAAGAACAATCTCCAGAACCCGGAGAACAAGCGCGAAATCCTGGCCGACGACAAGCTGAAGAAGGTCTTCGGCAAGGACAAGGTCACGATGTTCGAGATGAACAAGCACATCAGCGGCCACGTGAAGGGCTGATCGCCCGCACGCAGGCGGCGGATTGCCGACAGAAAAGACCGGCCGCGGGCATGGCGCCTGCGGCCGGCTTTTTTATGCGGCAAACCGGCGCAAAATCAGTGCCGTGACCGCCCTGTCCTATGTTGCACGGCGCGCGCCCGTCGCCTACACACCGCGACCATCGTCCGGCGCACGCCTGACTGTCGATTTTGTTCCCTTACCGTCTTTCGGAGACTACCGATGGCCTCTGCGCCCGACGCTTCGCTGCCGCTGTTCTACAACGACCTGGTGCCGCTTTCGAGCGAAACGCACGCCGACTGGCGCATCAAGCCCGCGCAGGCCGCCCCGTTCCTCGCCAACCAGCACGCCGTGCCGGTGACGGTCGAGGAATTCCCGCTGGTCGCCCGCCGGATGCCGGTCGTGTTCGCGATCGGTGACGATCCCGTGCCGCTGGCGCTGATGGGCCTGAACGAGGGCGTGAACGTGTTCGTCGACGCCGAAGGCAAGCTGACCGACGACGACGTCTATGTCCCGGCCTACATCCGCCGCTATCCCTACATGCTCGCCCGCCTGACGCCCGACGCCAACGAGCTGAGCCTGTGCTTCGACCCGTCGTCGGAGACGATCGGCGCGTTCGAGGACGGCGAGAAGCTGTTCGAGGGCGGCCAGCCGACCGAGCTGACCAAGGCGATCCTGGCGTTCAACGAACAGTTCGAGCAGGCCGGCCAGAAGACCGCGCAGTTCGTCAAGGAACTGAAGGAATACGACCTGCTGATCGACGGTGAAGTCTCGATCCAGCCGGAAGGTGCCGCACAGCCGTTCGTCTATCGGGGTTTCCAGATGGTTGACGAAAAGAAGCTCAGCGAACTGCGCGGCGACCAGCTGCGCAAGATGGCGCAGTCGGGCATGCTCCCGCTCGTCTACGCGCACCTGTTCTCGCTCAGCCTGATGCGCGACGTGTTCGCCAAGCAGATGGCCTCGGGCCGCGCCCCGCAGCAGCCAAGCGCGATCGAGATGCCGGCCAACGGCTGATCGGCTCGACCCGATTACGAAAAGGGGCGTCGGCACACAGGTGTCGGCGCCCCTTTTCATTTGCGCCCCCGCTGCCTAACAGGTGCGCGTGTGCCTCCGTAGCTCAGCAGGATAGAGCGACGGTTTCCTAAACCGCAGGCCGTGGGTTCGAATCCCGCCGGGGGCACCACCACCGCCGCCCAACGCGGCGAAGCCGCGCGGATACCGCGGCGGTGCGGCCGGCGGCGCCAAAAGCGCCGTCCGACGACGCGGGCTCCGCCCGCGGCGCCACACGCAGCACACCCTATCGTGCTCCGGCAAGGGCCGAGCCTCAACATCCGGAGCTCTCACGCCCGCCAACGCACCAAGCCTCACCGCGCTTGGAGGCAGCTCGATCGCCTGCGCCTATTGCACGACCGCTTAGCCACAAGCTTTGAATGGCCGGTGATGGGCGGGGGCTGACCGTCGTCTTCTGGGAGGAAAGTGGAATGACAGCTATGGGGATGGTTTGGAAGGAAAGCAGACTTACCCCGTGACGGCTGACTTCCACCCATGTTCAGTCAGATCGATCTGATCATTGACGAAGGAGGTGTCGAACCCCGGCTCCCATGGAAAGATGCCGCTTCGATCCGGCCAAACAATCTGAAGACATGGAAACTCATCGCTACCATAGAACCACCGGCTCCAGCCGATGTGATCCGGGTAGAACCGCTTCGCCACGGGAAAGGCGTAAGCGAAAAGGTTTTCAAACGCTCTGTTGGTCGGCTCGCCTATCGGCAACGGCGCTCCTGCCTTGGCTTCACGGAAAAGGTCCCAGAATACATCATGGGTTATCTCGCGCTTCATGCCAAACATGATCAACTCGGGCTGACCCGTGTTCACCCACAAGCCGGTGGTGAATGAAAAGCCCGGCCCTTCGTCATCGCCAAAGACCGCCGTGTCGACCCACCCGTGTTCTCTGACCTTAGCCACAAATGCTCTTTCGGTATCGTCGAGAGCCTCAATCGGTGCGTCTAGAGCGGTTCGCATAAGCACCAGCTAATCCCGCCGTCGAACGTCCGCAATCAGAAAGCGGAGCGACCGTCCCGGATGTCTGTTAATGTGCGATGGCAGACACTCGTTCAGTCGTTTGTGCAAGCAATGTTGGAAAACATCCGATACGAGTCCGACGACAAGCTCTTTCCCATCGCTGGCTTTTCATTCTTTGCCGCTCTCAGGCCACTTCACCGGCGGGCTGCACCAAAGGGATGTGCGATCGGCATAGCGTGACCTTAGTGTGACCTTAGCCACGCCCACTCATATCGAGCATGATCGATCCAGCCACGTTACGCCGGTGAGACGTGCCAATGCCCGCAACCGAGCAATCGCGGACAGGCCGCTTTTACGGATCGACGACCTAGTTCAATGCCTCAGGCGGCACGACCGGGACCAGCAGCGGCGCCACCGGCACGCCCTCCTCCACCAGCGCCTTCGCTTCCTCGCGGGTCGCCTGGCCGTGGATCGCGGTCACCGTCTTCTCGCCGCTGTGCATCGCGCGCGCGGTGTCGGCAAAGGCGGTGCCGACCCAGGTCGATTGCTTGATCGCCTCGGCCTGAGCGCTGGCGATCGCGGCAAGCGCGGCCTTCATCGCGGCGGGCGCGGGCGGGCTGGCGCGGTTGCCCTTGGGCGCGACGTTGGGGGCCATCAGCGCCTTGCCGACATCGCTGTCGCCGCATACCGGGCACGCGATGAGGCCGCCCGCGCGTTGCTCGTCATAGGCGCTGCTCGACTTGAACCACGCCTCGAACACATGGCCGCCGCCGCATTTCAGGTCGAAGAGGATCACGACGCCACCTCGACCGGCGGGATTGCGCGGCGATGGGCGAGCACCGGGATGCGGGCGCGGACGTCGGCGACGCGGGCCGGGTCGATCTCGGCAAAGCCCAGCGCAGGCTCCGGCCCCAGATCGCACAGCACCTCGCCCCATGGATCGACCGCGAGCGAGTGGCCGTAGGTGACGCGCCCGTCGGCATGCGTCCCCGCCTGCGCCGCCGCGACGACATGGGCGCCCGCCTCGATCGCGCGGGCGCGCATCAGGACGTGCCAGTGCGCCGTGCCGGTCGGCACGGTGAAGGCGGCGGGAATGGCGAAGATCGTCGCGCCCGCGTCGCTCAGCGCGCGGAACAGGTCGGGGAAGCGCAGGTCGTAGCAGATCGACAGGCCCAGTCGCCCGAGCGGCGTATCGACCACCACCGCACGGGTCCCGGGCGCATAGGCGGCCGATTCGCGCCAGCTTTCGCCGGTCGGCAGGTCGACATCGAACAGGTGCAGCTTGTCGTAGCGCGCGCGGATCGCCCCGGTGTCGTCGATGACGAAGCCGCGGTTGGCATATCGCCCGTCACGCCCGCGCACCGCCAGCGAGCCGAGATGGACCCACAGGCCCGCCTTCGCCGCCGCCTCGCGAACGGCAGCGAGCACGCGGTCGTCATCCTCCGGCACGATCGACCGGGCCGCTCGCGCGCGATCGCGATCCAGGATGTTCGACATTTCCGGCGTGAACAGCATCGCCGCGCCCTCGCCGGCCGACCGGACGATAGCGTCGGTCAGCGTCGCGGCATTCTCTCGCGGGTCGATCCCGCTCGTCATCTGAAGAAGGGCGGCCCTCATGCCTCCAGCAGCGGGTCGAGCTTCCCCGCCCGGTCGAGCGCCGCCAGATCGTCCGACCCGCCGATGTGGCGTCCGTCGATGAACACCTGCGGCACGGTCGTGCGGCCGCTGGCGCGCTCGATCATCTCGGCGCGCTTCGGCCCGCCCAGCGTGATGTCGTATTCCTCGGGAGTGACGCCCTTGCCGTCGAGCAATCGCATCGCGCGACTGCAATAGGGGCAGAACGCCTTCGTGTAGATTTCGACCCGTGCCATGCCGCTCGAAGTGTGGTCGCGCGCTGGCAATGTCAATCGTCGGCGTCGGTATCCTCGACGACGCGCGCCCAGCACAGGATGACGACCCGCGCCGCCCCGGCCCGCTTGAGCGCGGCAGCGCAGGCGCTGGCGGTCGCGCCGCTGGTGAACACGTCGTCGACCAGCACCACCGTCGCGCCGGCAAGCGCGGCACGGCCGGACGCATCGACGGCAAAGGCGCCGCGAACCGCCTTCGCCCGCGCCCGCCGGCCGAGCCCGCGCAGCGACGGCGTCGCCTTTGCCCGCCGCAGCAGGTCGTGCCGCACCGCCACCCCTGCCCGCCGGCCCAGCGCATCGGCGATCAGCGCCGCCTGGTTGTAGCCGCGCCCCCACAAGCGCCAGGGGTGGAGCGGTACGGACACGAGCAGGTCGACCCCGTCCGGCAGCACGCGCTGCATCAGCCGCGCCGCCGTCTCGGCAAAGGCGGTGCGCCGGCCGTACTTCAGTCGTAGCGCCAGCGCCTTGGCGACCGGACCATAGGCCACCGCCGCTCGCGCGCCGTCGTGCCGCGGCGGATCGGCGAGGCACGTCCCGCACAGCGCAGCGGCCCCGCGGTCATGCTCGAACGGCCGCGCACAGCCCGCGCACCATGGCGGCCCGAGAAAGGTGAGGTCCGACCAGCAGTCGGCGCAGAAGCGGTGATCCGCCGCCACCACCGCCGCGCATCCCGGACAGCGCGGCGGCAGCGCGAGCGAGACGAGCGAGGACAGGATGGCGCGCACCCCCTCTTGTCGCGAGCGCGGGCGCAGCGCACAAGCCGCGGCCGTGACCACGACACCCGAAATCTTTGATCGCGCCGCCCGTCGCCTGCGCCGCGACCGCGCCGCCCGCGACTGGGCCAGCCACGCGTTCCTGCGCGACATGATGCTGGATGGCATCGCCGAGCGGTTGGCGAGCGTGAAACGGGAGTTTCGCGCGGTGCTCGATCTGGGATCGGCGGATGGCGCCTTTGGGCTGCCGGGTGCCGTCATCACGCGGATCGACGCAGGCGCCCGCTTTGCCGCAGGCGCTGTCCTGGCGGACGAGGATCGCTTCGACGTGCCGCCGGCCAGCTACGATCTGGTCATCTCCGCCGGCGTGCTCGACACCGTCAACGACGTCCCCGGCGCACTCACCCTCGCCCGACGCGCGCTGAAGCCCGACGGCGTGTTCCTGGGTGCGTTCCTTGGTGGCAACAGCCTGTCGACGTTGCGCGCCGCGCTGCGCGAGGCCGACCCCGGCGTCGCTCGGGCGCATCCGATGATCGACGTGCGCTCGGCCGGCGACCTGCTGGTCCGCGCGGGATTCGCCCTGCCGGTGGCCGATGTCGAGACGGTGACCGTGCGCTACGCCAGCGTCTTCGGCCTGATCGGCGACCTGCGCGGCATGGGGGCGAGCAACCTGCTGGTCGATCGCCGGCCGCTGCGCCGCGACACGCTGGCACGCATCTCCGACGCCTTTGCCGCGCGTGCCGACGCCGACGGGCGCGTCGCCGAGCGGTTCGACATCGTCTTCCTGACCGGCTGGGCCCCCGCCCCCGGCCAGCCGCAACCGGCCAGGCGCGGCAGCGCGACCGCCAGCCTGACCGCGGCGCTACAGAAGGGCCTCGAGCAGCCCGATTAGCGGCCGGTCGGCCGGCGGCATGTCCAGCCCGTGCAATTGCGCCGGGTAGACCCAGCGCAGCGCCGCGGCGTGGCGCGCTTCGACGATGCCGTCCCACTTGCGGCAGACGTAGAGCAGCAGCAGCAAGTGGCGGTCGTCCAGCGGCTCGCTGGCGAAGGCCGCCGGTGCCAGGCAGGCCTGCGCGACGGCGATGCCCAGTTCCTCGTCCAGTTCGCGGATCAGCGCGGCTTCCGGTGTTTCGCCGGCGTCGATCTTGCCGCCCGGAAATTCCCAGAGCCCGGCCATGTGCGTGCCCGCCGGGCGCTGCTGGACCAGCACGCGGCCATCGCCGTCGATCAGCGCTGCGGCAACCACGTGCAAAAGGGGGCGGTGGCAGCCATCGGACGAACGCATTTGATTAACCCTTTTCGATCTATGATGGCGGCCATGGCGTCTTTTTCGATCAGCATCGTCACGCGCGTCCTCGCCGGACTGGCCCGCGACTGCAAGGCCGCGACCGCGGTCGAATATGGCCTGATCCTGGCGCTGATGGTCATCGTGCTCATCGCCGGTGTCGGCAGCCTGGGCACGCAGACGTCCGAAACGTGGAACGGCCTGTACAATCGCATTTCCGTTGCGACCGGTCGTTAGACGTCTGTGGCTTTAAACATTTCTAAACCTGCGCGGCTCTACACCTGATTTCGCTGTTCGGGGGGAAGACCCGGCCAGCCGGGTGATTGAAGTTTCGAACAGTGGAGACCGACATGCAGAAGATTCGCACGTTCCTGAAGAACTCGAAGGGCGCGACCGCCATCGAGTACGGCCTGATCGCCGCTCTGATCGCGGTTGCCGCGATCGCCGCGATGCAGGGCCTGGGCAACAACCTGAAAGCGACGTTCAACAACGTCGCGTCGAACATGAAGTCTGCATAAGACTTCGGTATCGAGTTGACGCAAAAGGGCGGCGAACCACCACGGTTCGCCGCCCTTTTCGTTTGCCGTTGCGTCAGCCAGCGTTTTGGACGGACGTCAGGCGCGACCGATCGCCAGGAATTTCTGCCGGCGGGCGGTGCGAATCGCGGTCGGCTCGCGCCCGTCGAAATCCTTCAGTGCCGACTCCAGCGCAGTGCCCAGCGACGCGATCGCTGCCGCCGGATCACGGTGCGCGCCCCCCAGCGGTTCGGGCACGATGCCGTCGATGACCCGCAGGTCCTTCAGATGCTGCGCGGTCACCTTCATCGCCTCGGCCGCTTCGGGCGCCTTGTCGGCGGTACGCCACAGGATCGAGGCACAGCCCTCCGGCGAGATCACCGAATAGACCGCATGCTCGAACATCAGCACGACGTTACCGGTCGCGAGCGCCACGGCCCCGCCGGAGCCGCCTTCACCGACGATCGCGGCGATCAACGGCACGCCGATTTCCAGACACGCCTCGGTCGAGCGCGCGATGGCCTCGGCCTGCCCGCGCTCCTCGGCCTGCACGCCCGGGAACGCTCCCGAAGTGTCGACCAGCGTCAGCACCGGCAGGCCGAAGCGGTCGGCCAGCTTCATCAGCCGGATCGCCTTGCGATAGCCCTCGGGCTTGCCCATGCCGAAATTGTGACGCAGCCGGCTGGCGGTGTCGTCGCCCTTTTCATGGCCGATGACCATGACCTTGCGCCCGCGGAAGGTGCCGAGCCCGCCAATGATCGCCTGGTCGTCGGCGAACGCGCGGTCGCCGCCCAGCGGCATGAAATCGTCGATCAGCGCCGCGATGTAATCCTTCAGATGCGGGCGTTCGGGGTGCCGGGCGACCTGCGTCTTCTGCCACGGCGTCAGCCGGGCATAGGTATCGCGCAGCATCTTGTCGGACTTGGCCTGGAGGCGCGACACCTCCGCATCGATGTCCAGTTCGGGAGAGGACGCGGTCTCGCGCAGTTCGTCGATCCGCCCTTGCAGCTCGGCGATCGGTTTCTCGAAGTCGAGGAAGCTTGCCATGCCGCACGCGCTAAGCGCGGCGTTTGCCCGCGTCAACGAGCGGGTGGCGGGTATTCACCAGTTCGACCAGCCGGCTGGCATCGACATGGGTGTAGATTTCAGTCGTCGCGATGTCGGCATGGCCCAGCATCGACTGCAGCGCGCGCAGGTCGGCGCCGCCGGCCAGCAGATGCGTCGCAAAGGCATGGCGCAGGACGTGCGGGCTGACGCGTTCGGGCGCGATTCCCGCCATCGCGGCAAGCGCCTTCACCAGTTGATACAGCCGGATGCGCGACAGGTGCGACGTGCCCGACGGGAACAGCCAGGCCGAGTCCTTGGGAACATGCAGCCGCCACGCGGCGACTGCGGCGCGCGCACGATCGGAAATCGGCACCAGCCGCTCGCGCCCGCCCTTGCCCTTCAGGATCAGGTACGGCCGGTCCGAAGCCACCGCCGCGCGGGGCAGCGACACGAGTTCGCTTGCCCGCAGGCCCGAGCCATACAGCAGTTCGATCAGCGCCGAGAGCCGTAGGTCGAGGGGGTCCGCAGGCACCCGCCCCCGCCGGTCGGCGATGACGGCAAAGATCGCATCGACCTCCGCCACCGACAGCGTCTTGGGCAGTGGCCGACCCCGCCCGGGCCGCGGCAGCGCAGGGGAAGGGTCGTCGGCGCGCAGTCCATCATCGACCAGGAAGCCGTAGAATCGCCGCAACGCCGCGGCCTTTCGCGCGACCGTCGTGCCGGCAAGATCGGCCCAGGTTTCCGCCAGCGCGATCAGATCGTCGCCCTGCGCCACCGACAGCCGCCCACCCAGCGCCTCGGACGCCAGCGTCAGATCGGTGCGATAGGCAGCGATCGTGTTCTTCGCCGCCCCTGCCTCCGCCATCATCATTTCGAGGAAGCGATCGATCAGGATCGCATCCTCGCTCACGCCGGTCACGACCGCGCGATCGCCTCGGCGGCGATCATCCGCGCTTCACCACCCAGGCCGACGCGCCGCAGCGCCGCGGTGCCGTGGTAGAGCACTTCCGGGGGCACGCCGCGCCAGTCGCTGGTCTGCATCCCCACCGCATAGAGCAGGATGACGGTCCCCGCATCGCCGCGCGCGGCCGCGGCGTCGATCGCGCGGGTCCAGGCGTTCTCGGCCCCGAACTTCACGTCGAACGGCTTGGCCAGCTCTTCGGCGTTCGCCGCCGATACGCGCCCCAGCCCGGTCAGCCCCGCCAGCAGCATTCGCGCCTTCGCCTGCCCCTTGCTACCGTCGCTGCCGCGGTAGCTGTCGATCATGTCGCTATCGACATCACGCCCGCGCGGATCGGCCAGCGCCAGCATCGCCCAGCCGTCGCCCGTCGTCGCGACCGATTCCCACCGGGTCGCCCGGCGGTCGAGGCCCGCGCTCAGCATCGAGGCGATCAGCATCGGTGCGGCATCGGCATGATCGCGCGACACCGGAATCTGCGCCGCCGCCCGCGCGGTCAACACCAGACGGCCGTAGCGAAACCGGCGATCGGCGTCCCCGCCCCACAATTGGCCCAGCAATTTCAGCCGCGCCGCCGTCGTCCGCTCGGTGAAGGCCCCGCGCAGGTCGCGAGCGGCAGTCACCACGGGGCCACTGCCGCTGTCGGCTGCCTCGACCTCCGAATAGAGATCGACCAGCGCCAGGTTCGACAGCACGCCCTGCGCCGCCGCGCGATCGGCGAGACCCGCGCGCACCTCGGGCGCGATCATCGGTGCGGTCGCGCGCCACAGCGCGACCTGCGGCCTTCCCTGCGCCAGCAGTTCGTCGGGCACGGCGACCCCGGTCGCGGTGGCAAGGCCCAGGCGCCAGGCGCTCAGCCGGTCGACGCCATCCCATTCGATCGTGACCGCGCGCCCCTGTGCCGCCGCGCCGACAACCTTTTCGGCCAGCAGCGCGTCGATGCTTCGCCCGGTGCGGCGGCTGGCGGTGCGCAGCAGCGTGTTCGCCTGCGGCCCCTTGCCGGCGAACGCCGCGCACATCGCGCGCGCGAACAGCCAGCCGGTATCGTTGGCGACGGTCAATGCGGGCTCGACCAGCGGGCACAGCCCCGCCGGGTCGCCCGTCGCGAGCATCGCCTGCATCGCGACCTGGAACAGCTTGGGCGTATAGTCCGCGACATCCACCGCCTGGACGACTGCCCGCGCGGCATCCGCCTCCCCCATCCGCAGCAACAGCCAGGCGCGTTCCGCAGCGAAATCGGCGCCGTTCACGCCGGCGGGCGTATCGACCCGCGACACCAGCGCACGGCGCAGCGCGATCGACAGCCAGCGCGACGGGATCGGCGCATCGAGACGACGCATCAGTTTCTCGACCATCTGTCCGTCGCTGCCGGCAAAGGCGCGCGCCGTCAGTCCGCCTGCTTCGGGACCGACCGTGCCGACCTGCGCCAGCGACCGCCGGGCGAAATCGGGCAGTTCATAGGCGGTCAGGTCAACCGGCGTCGGCGTGGCAGTCGGCGTCGGGCTGGGTGTCGGCAGCGGTGCGGCCGTATAGCCCGGCGGCAGCGGCTGGACCGTCGCGGGCGCGCCGGGCGTGGAGTCACGCGGCGCGGACGACGGCGCGGGGCTGGGCGCAGGCGTCGGCGCCGGATCGCCGAAACCCGGGGGAAGGATCGATTCGGGCCGGTCCTGCGCGGTCGCTGCGGCGGCGATCAGGAGCGCAAGCGCACCGACCGCGGCGCCGTCACGAAAGATTTTCAAGGGCGACCGCCTTCTCGACGCGGGTCGGGGCCTTTGCCGTGTCGCGTCCGGACAGGAAGAACAGCCCCCCGACCACGACGACCAGCAGAACGACCAGAATCACGAGCGGACGGGACATCACGCGCCTTTCAAACACCGAAACAAAACTTGGGTTCGCGGCCTTTTGCCCGAGGGCATAGGGCCATGTATAGCCCCCGCGCCATGCCCGCCGCCGATCCGCCTCCACCCAACCGATCGCGACGCCCCATCGTGCTGGTCGGATTGATGGGCGCAGGCAAATCCACGGTCGGGCGGCGGCTGGCCGGACGGCTTGCGCTGCCCTTCGTCGATGCCGATTCGGAAATCGAGACGGCGGCCGGCATGACCGTGTCGGAAATCTTTGCCAAATTCGGCGAACCCTATTTCCGCGATGGCGAGCGGCGCGTGATCGCGCGGCTGATCGACGGGCGACCAAAGGTCATCGCGACCGGCGGCGGCGCCTTCGTCAACGACGACACCCGCGCGCTGATCCTGACCCAGGCGACCGCGATCTGGCTCGATGCCGATCCGCGGGTGCTGGCGGAGCGGGTGAAGCGCCGCGACACCCGCCCCCTGCTGAAGGGGCGCGATCCGCTGCCGGTGCTTCGCGACCTCGCCGCCGTCCGCAACCCGCTCTACGCGCTCGCCCACATCCGCGTGCCCAGCGCCAATGCGCCCCACGACGTCACGGTCTCGGCGATCCTGAAGGAATTGAGGAAATGACGACCGTCCGCGTGGCGCTTGGCGACCGCAGTTACGACGTGGTGATCGAACACGGCCTGCTTGCGCGGGCGGGCACCTTGCTGAAGCCGCTGTCGCGTGGGCGGACGATGGTGATCGTCGCGGACGAGAACGTCGCGCCACACCTCGCGACGCTGCAGGCCGCTTTGGCCGCCGAACGAGTCGCCAGCGAAGCGATCGTGCTGCCGTCGGGCGAAAGCACAAAAGGCTGGGCGCAGCTGGCGTCGCTCACCGATCGCCTGATCGAACTGGGCGTCGAACGGGGCGACCATGTCATCGCGCTGGGCGGCGGCGTGATCGGCGATCTCGTCGGCTTCGCCTGCTCGATCGTGAAGCGTGGGTGCGGCTTCGTGCAGGTGCCGACGACGTTGCTTGCGCAGGTCGATTCGTCGGTCGGCGGCAAGACCGCGATCAACACGCCCGCCGGCAAGAACCTGGTCGGCGCGTTCCACCAGCCCGCACTCGTGCTGATCGATCCGCAAGTGCTCGATACGCTCCCCCAGCGCGACCTGCGTGCCGGCTATGCCGAGGTCGTGAAGTACGGCCTGATCGACGACCCCGACTTTTTCGAATGGTGCGAGGCGAATGCGGCGAACCTGCTCGCCGGCGACGCCTCTGCCCGCGAACACGCGATCGCCACCTCCGTCGCCGCCAAGGCGCGGATCGTCGGCGAGGACGAACGCGAAACCACCGGCCGCCGCGCTTTACTCAACCTCGGCCACACCTTCGGCCACGCGCTGGAGGCGGAAGCGGGGTTTTCCGACAGGCTGCTCCACGGCGAAGGCGTCGCCGCCGGCATGGCGCTGGCCTATGGCTATTCAGCCGCGCGCGGGCTCGCTCCAAAGGCCGACGCCGAACGCGTCATTGCGCACCTTCGGGCCCTCGGCCTGCCCCACGACCTCGCCAGCGCCGGGATCACTGCGGACGGCGAGACGTTGGTCGGGCATATGCTGCACGACAAGAAGATGAATGCGGGCACCCTGCCCTTCCTGCTCGCCCGCGGGATCGGCCGGACGTATCTCGACAAGACCGTCGATCTTTCCACCGTCCGCGAGTTCCTCGATGCCCAACGGGGTTAAGAAGGCCGACCTGCCGACAAAGGTCTGCCCGGCGTGCGACCGGCCGTTCACCTGGCGCAAGAAATGGGCGCGGGACTGGGAAAACGTCGTCTATTGCTCGGATGCCTGCCGGAAGAAACGGTAGCTCAGCGCCTCTCGGTCGTCAGTGGCGCACCTGCCACGCCAGCCACAGCCACCCGACGATCAGCACCGTGCCGCCGATCGGCGTCACTGCGCCAAGCCACCGTGGGGCACCGAACGCCATCGCGTAGAGCGTCAGCGCAAACACCGCCCCGCCCGCGACGAACAATGCGGCCGGCCCCTTCGCCTCCATCCGCAGCGCCACCAGCGCGGCGACGGCGTGGATCAGCTGATACTGTCCGCCCGTCCGCAACCACTCGGCGGCCTTCATGTCCGCGGCGCCGTGCGCGCCGAACGCCCCGGCCGCGACGGCCATCGCGCCCGACAGCGCGGCAAGGACAGCCAGCCAGTTCATCCGCACTCTCCTCAGGTAGCCTGTGGTCCCGGCAGCGGCTCGGGGCGTTCGCGATCCCGGCGGCTTTCGGGCGCCCAGCCGCCATCGGCGATCACCGCCTCGCGGGCAGCGCGCAGGTCGCCGGCTTCGAACTGGATCTTCAGCCGTTCGCGGTCGCGGCCACGGTAGAAGTCCTCGGTACGGTCGATTTCCCCCGCATCGACGCCGACCGCCGCCATCGCGTCGCGCGCCATGTGGACGGCCGAATCGAGCACCTCGCGGACCACGCCGGCAACGGGCGCGCCCTTCAGCTTCACCAACGCGCGGCGGTCGTAGGCACGCACGAAGATCGCCCCGGCGGGAAAGGCCTGATGCACCGATTCGACGAATTCCGCCTCCACCCCGTCGCCGTCGTTGCAGAACAGGATCAGCTCCGCATCCGCCGCGCCCGCCTGACGCAGCATGTCGAGCCGCAGGCCGTCGCCGTAATAGACCTTCGCGCCAAGCTGGCCGGCAATGTCGATCATCTCGATGTCGGTGTCGATCAGCGTCACCGCGATGCCTTGCGCGGTCAGCATCTGGCCGACGGTCTGGCCAAACCGGCCATAGCCGACGATGATCGCGTTGGACCCATCGGCGCTCGGCCCGTCGCGCTCCTGCTGGTCGATCGGCTCGGTGCGGAAGCGGCGCGTCGCCATCATCAGGAACGGCGTCGTCGCCATGCTGATCGTCACGATCGCGCCGAACAGGCTCGCTGCTTCGGGCGCGATCAGGAAGGCGTTCTGCGCCTGCGCGAGCAGCACGAAGCCGAATTCGCCGCCCTGGCTGAGCAACAGACCGAGCGCGAGCGCCTGGCGCCATCTCATCTTGAAAAGCAGGCCGATGCCCATGATCAGCGCCGCCTTCACCACCACCAGCGTCGCCGCCATCGCCAGCACGAAGACCGGCCGCTGCAGGATCGCGCTCAGGTCGAGCATCATGCCGACCGCAAGGAAGAAGAGCCCGAGCAGGATCGAGCGGAACGGCTCGACATCGGCTTCCAGTTCATGCCGATATGGTGAATCGGCCAGCATCATGCCGGCGATGAACGCGCCCAGCGCCGCCGACAGCCCCAGCGCCTCCATCACCGCGGCACTGGCGATGACGGTGAACAGGCCGGCGAAGACGAACATCTCGCGCTCGCCCAGATTGCCGATCAGGCGGAACAGCGGACGCAGCAGATAGCGCCCCGCAGCGATCAGCCCGACGATCGCGACGACGGTATAGACCGCCAGCATCCACCCCGGCGGACCTGCGGCATCGGCCGGATTGCGGCTCATCGCGGCGATGATCGTGATCATCGGAACGATCGACAGGTCCTGGAACAGCAGGATGGCAAAGGCGCGTTCGCCGAACGGCGTGCGCAGCCGTCCGGCCGATTGCAGCATCGGCAGCACCTGCGCGGTCGACGACAACGCCAGCGGCAGGCCGAGCGCGAGCGCCGCCTCCGGGCTGAAGCGCGCAATTACCAGTAGGATCGCGCCGATCGCCGCGCCACACAACACGACCTGCAACCCACCGACCGCGAAGATGTCCTGCCGCATCCGCCACAGTCGCGACGGGTTGAGCTCCAGCCCGACCAGGAACAGCAGCAGCACGATGCCCAGTTCGGCGATGTGCATCTTCGATTCGGCACCGCCGACCAGGCCGAGCAGCTGCGGTCCGACGACCGCACCGGCGACGAGGTAGCCGAGCGTGGCACCCAGGCCGAGGCGACGAAAGAGCAGGACGAAGATGAGTGCGAAGCCGAGCAGCGGAACGGCATCGTGCAGCAGGCTGCCGGTGGCGGGGGCTGCTTCGGTCACTGCGCGTTCGCCTTTGCCGCCTGCTCGGCCGCTTCCGCCGCGGCTTCGAAGGCCAGGCGGATCGACGGATGCCGCGCGCTGTACGGCAGTGCCGGGGTAAAGATATCGAGCCCCGGCCAGTCGGGCGGCGTATCCCGCGCACCCGCCAGCCACGCCGTCAGCGCATCGCGCGCCGCGGCAAGGTCGGCCGGCGACTTGCCGATCGCTTCCGCCCCGAACAGCGACGCGGACGCCTGTCCCAGCGCGCACGCGCGGACCAGCATCCCCAACGTCTCGATCCGGCCATCCGCATCGACCGAGACGTCGACGGTCACGCGACTGCCGCAGATCGGCGAGCGTTTCTCGACCGTCGCCATCGGCGCGGGCAGGCGGTCGTGATGGGGGATCGACGCGGCGAGGCGCAGGATCGTGGCATTGTAGAGGGGCGCGGTCACCGGGCTCCTTTAGGCGACTTGCCCGCGCGGCGCATCAGGAAGATCGCGACGGAGATCTCACTTCTCCGCCGCGGCGCGCGATGCCGGTGTCACCGCGTTGTCCTCGCCGAATACCGGCTGTCCGCGGCGCCGCCGGTCGACGAAATCGGCGATCGAGGCACTGGTCGAATTGAGCAACGGATAGGTGCGTGACGACTTGATCCACAGTGGCCGCTGGCGGGGTCCACCGCCCAGCGTATCGATGACCAGCACGATCAGCAGAAAGGCGAGGCTCGCCAGGATCAGCCCTTTCAGCGCACCGAAGCCGAAGCCCAGCGCGCGATCGACCGGCCCCAGGATCGACGTCCGCGTCCGCGCGCCGATCGCATTGGCGACCAGCCGCCCGCCAAACCACGTTATGCCGCCGATCACCGCGAACGCCAGCGTCGCCGCGCCGGCGGCGGTACCCACGGTATCCGTCAGCAGCGCGGTCAGCGGCGTGTGAAACAGCTTCAGCGCGAACACGACGAAGATCCACGCCATCAGGCTCAGCACTTCGGTCACGAAACCGCGCATCAGCCCCAGGATCGCCGCCCCGCCGACCGTGATGAGCACCAATATGTCGAGCGCCGTCAGGCCCATTGTTTACTCACGCCACAAGTTTCGTGTTGGCTAGCCGCGCCCCAGCATATGGTCAACGAACCGCGTCAGGTTGGCAAAGCTTGCAAGCGTCATCGCGGCCCCCTCGCCGCCCTGCTTGGCCGGCACCAGCGCGCGACCGAAGCCGAGCTTTGCCGCTTCCTTCAGCCTGAGCGGACCGTGCGCCACCGGGCGAACCTCACCCGACAATGCGATCTCTCCGAACGCGACCGCATCCGCAGGCACCGGCCGTTCGCTCAACGCCGACACCAGCGCCGCCGCCACCGCCAGGTCGGCGGCCGGGTCCTGCACGCGGTACCCGCCGGCGATGTTGAGATAGACCTCGGCCGACGAAAAGCTGAGCCCACACCGCGCCTCCAGCACCGCCAGGATCATCGCCAGCCGCCCGCTGTCCCAGCCGACCACCGCCCGCCGGGGCGTGGCGCCCGACGCCAGCCGCACGGTCAGCGCCTGCACCTCGACCAGCACGGGCCGCGTCCCCTCCAGCGCGGGGAAAACGACGGTGCCCGTCACATTCTCGTCGCGACTGGTCAGGAACAGCGACGACGGATTGCTGACTTCGCTTAGGCCCGCGGTGTCCATCGCGAACACACCGATTTCATCGGTGCCGCCGAACCGGTTCTTTGTCGCGCGCAGGATGCGATACAGGTGGCTACGCTCGCCCTCGAACGCGAGCACAGTGTCGACCATATGCTCCAGCACGCGCGGGCCGGCGATCGCGCCGTCCTTCGTCACGTGCCCGACGAGCACCACCGCGGTCCCGCGTTCCTTGGCGAAGCGGATCAGCTCGCCCGACGACGCGCGGACCTGGCTGACCGTGCCGGGCGCGCCCTCGATCAGGTCGGAGTGCATCGTCTGGATCGAATCTATGATGAGCAGGTCTGGTACGCCGCCCTGCCCCACCGTCGTTAGGATGTCGCGCACGCTGGTGGCCGCCGCGAGTTGCACCGGCGCGTTGCCGAGACCCAGCCGCCGCGCCCGTAGCCGCACCTGATCCGCCGCTTCCTCGCCCGAGACATAGGCGACCGACTTCCCCGCCAGCGCCAGCTTCGCCGCGGCCTGGAGCAGCAATGTCGACTTGCCGATCCCGGGATCGCCGCCGATCAGCGTCGCCGATCCCTCGACGAACCCGCCGCCCAGCGCGCGGTCGAGCTCGGCGATGCCCGTTTCCATCCGGTCGGGCAGCGCGATGTCGGTATCGAGCCCGGACAGCAGGATCGCCCGCCCGCCCGATTGCAGGTTATGCTTGGCCGAAAACGGCGTGACGTTGGTCGGCGCATCCTCGACCAGCGTGTTCCATTCCTGGCAGTCGGCGCATTGCCCTGCCCAACGATGCGACACCGAACCGCAGGATTGGCAGACATAGCGTTTCTGGGGTTTCGCCATGGGAACGACCTCTAGTCGATACGGAACGATTGGGGAACATGATTTGTGAAGACCGTGTCGAAGCAGGTCGTAACGCCCGGCAGCAATGGCAAAACTACCCGTTGCTATGGGGCGAAGTGAGATAGGCAAAGCGCCCCACCCCCGCTATGGGCTCACGCCCATGCAGCCGCCCAGATCTCCGCGCGACCTTCGCGTCGCCTTGTTCAGCGGCAACTATAATTACGTTCGCGACGGGGCGAACCAGGCGCTCAACCGGCTGGTCGGGCATCTGCTCGCCGCCGGTGTCGCCGTGCGCGTCTATTCGCCGACCGTGGCCAATCCCGCGTTTCCGCCGACCGGGGACCTGGTCAGCGTGCCCGCGATCCCCGTCCCGTTCGGCGGCCGCAGCGAGTACAAGATCGCGCGCAGCCTGCCCGCCGCCCCGCGCGCCGATCTGGAAGCGTTCGCGCCCAACATCGTCCATGTCTCCGCACCCGACCTGCTCGGCCATGCGGCGCTGACTTGGGCGCGCAAACACGACATCCGCACCGTGGCATCGCTCCACACCCGGTTCGAGACCTACCCGCGCTATTACGGCCTGGGTTTCATCGAGCCTGCGCTGGTCTGGATGCTGAAGCGCTTCTACGACCGCGCCGACCGTGTCGTCGTGCCGAGCCCGAGCATCGCCGCGATCCTGAAGGACTGGGGTGTCGCGACGCCGATCGGCATCTGGTCGCGCGGGATCGACCACGACCGCTTCCGCCCCGACCGCCGCGATCCGGCGTGGCGGCGCGGGCTGGGGATCGCCGACGACGACATGGCGATCGGCTTCCTCGGTCGACTGGTGAAGGAAAAGGGACTCGACGTCTTTGCCGACGTCGCGCGCGAACTGACGCGGCGCGGCGTGCCGCACAAGATCCTGGTCGTCGGGGACGGCCCGGCCCGCGACTGGTTCGCCGAACGTGTGCCCGGCGCGATCTTCACCGGTTTCCAGTCGGGCGAGGCGCTTGGTCGCGCGGTCGCGTCGATGGACGTGTTCTTCAACCCGAGCGTCACCGAGACGTTCGGCAACGTCACGACCGAGGCGATGGCGAGTGCCGTTCCCGTCGTCGCCGCGCGCGCGACGGGCGCGGTCGATCTCGTCGAGGAAGGCCGCACCGGATATCTGGTGCCGCCGCGCGATGTCGGCGCCTATGCCGACGCGATCGCGCGGATCGTCACCGACCCTGCGCTCAGGCGAACGATGGGCGATGCGGGGCACGCCGCGGCGCTCGGCTACCGCTGGGAAACGGCGAACCAGGCCGTGCTGGATACGTATCTGGGGCTGCTGGGGCCCTGCGCTCCCGCGAAGGCCGGAGCCTGAGGCCAACCAGCGACGTCGTCCGCAACCCTGGGCTCCCGCCCGCGCGGGAACACTGGACCGCTATTCCCAGTCGAACGCCAGCGGCGCTTCCCGGAAGGCAAATCGGTCGAGGTGTCGCGCGACCGCGCCCTTCAGCCCGTCGAGTTGCCCTTCGACGCTCGCATCGATCCGCGTCACGAGCGTGTCGGGCTCGGCGGTAAAGGTCACCACCGCATCGCCCGGCCAGTCCGCCCCGCGCGCATCCTTCGGGAACGTGACCCGCCCCTGCTGTGCGTCGAAGTCGACCGCCAGATTATGCTGCCAGTGCTTGCACAGTTGCTGAAGATATTTGCTGGCGTGGGTCGTCGGCGTGCGCGCCGTCGCCGACACGCTCACAGCCGCTCGATCCGCTGAACGGCCTCGTCCAGGATCGCCGCGACCCGGTGCGCGTCCTCGTCCGACAGATCGCCCGCGCCCAGCCGCTCCTGCAGCACCGCGCGCAGGTTGCGCATCGCGCGGCGGATGGGGGCGCGGTCCGATCGGCTGCGCTCGGCACCGACCGCGGCCAGCCGCTCGAACAGCGCCGCGACCTCGCCCGCACGCTCCTCCAGATGCGCCTCGCCCGCGGCGGTGACCGCGAAGACCTTCTTGGCACCCTCACCGGGTTGTTCGGCGATCAGGTCCATGTCGGCGAGCATGGTCAGCGTCGGATAGACAACGCCGGGGCTCGGCGCATAGCCACCGCCGGTGCGTGCCTCGATCTCGCGGATCAGGTCGTAGCCGTGGCGCGGGGCTTCGGCGATCAGCTTCAGCAGCACGAGGCGCAACTCGTCCCCCGAAAACATGCGCATCCGCCCGCCCCCGCCGCGACCGGGGCGGTCCGCCCGCTCCGCCCAGTCGGCGGCAAACTGCTCCCAGCCGCCGCGATGGCCGCGACCCGGACCGCCGTGGCGGTGCGCGTGATGAGGTCCAAACATAAAAACTCTTACCTCTCTTCGATAGCTCTAAGATATATCTTGATCGATGATTGTCAATATCGCCATTAGCGTGACTTTCGTGAAGTTCGCCCGCCCCTATATAGACGCGATGGCTGACCTCCTCGCCGGGCTCGAACCGCCCGCCGACCCCCTCCCGGACTCCGCTCCGCTCGCTGACCGCCTGCGACCGCAAGCATTGGACGAAGTGGTCGGGCAGGAGCATGTGACGGGCGCCGAGGGCGCGATTGGGCGGATGGTCGCGGCCGGGCGGCTGTCCTCGCTGATCCTCTGGGGGCCGCCGGGTACCGGCAAGACGACGATCGCGCGGCTGCTCGCCGATGCGGTGGGGTTGCGCTTCGCGCCGATCAGCGCGGTGTTTTCCGGCGTCGCCGACCTGAAGAAGGTGTTTGCGGAGGCCAAGCTCGCCGCGCGCACCGGCCAGCGCACGTTGCTGTTCGTGGACGAGATCCACCGCTTCAACCGCGCGCAGCAGGACGGCTTCCTGCCTTACGTGGAGGACGGCACCGTCACGCTGGTGGGTGCGACGACCGAGAACCCGTCGTTCGAACTCAACGCGGCTTTGCTCAGCCGCGCCCAGGTGCTGATCCTCCACCGGCTCGGTGCAACGGCGCTGAACAAGCTGCTCGACCGCGCGGAGGCGCTGATGGAGCGTGCCTTGCCCGTCACCCCGGCGGCGCGCGATGCATTGGTCGCCAGCGCCGACGGCGACGGCCGCTTCCTGCTCAACCAGGCGGAAACGCTCTGGTCGGTCGATATCGCCGAGCCACTCGATCCAGCAGGGCTCGGCGCGTTCCTCCAGCGCCGCGTGGCGGTCTACGACAAGGACCGCGAGGGGCATTACAATCTCATCAGCGCGCTTCATAAATCGATCCGCGGCAGCGACCCGCAGGCCGCGCTCTATTATCTCGCGCGGATGCTGACCGCGGGCGAGGACCCGCTGTTCGTGCTGCGCCGCCTGATCCGTGCGGCGGTGGAGGACATCGGCCTGGCCGACCCGAACGCGGTCGTGCAGTGTGTCGCGGCGAAAGACACCTACGACTTCCTCGGGTCGCCGGAGGGCGAGCTGGCGATTGTCCAGGCGTGCCTCTACCTCGCGACCGCACCCAAATCGAACGCGGCGTACAAGGCGCAGAAGGCGGCGTGGCGGGCGGCCAAGGAAACCGGCAGCCTGATGCCTCCTGCCAACATCCTGAACGCGCCAACCAAGCTGATGAAGCAGATCGGCTACGGCGCCGACTATGCCTATGACCACGACGCCGCGGACGGCTTCTCGGGCGCGAATTACTGGCCCGACGAGATGGAGCCGCAGGCGTTCTACCAGCCGACCGACCGCGGGTTCGAGAAGCGGCTGTCGGAACGGCTGGCGTGGTGGGACGAACGGCGCAAGGGGCGTGAGTAGTCCCGGGCGGCGGTTCGCGCAGTTCGTCGCGATCGACTGGTCCGGGGCGGTCGGCCCGCGGCAGAAGGGCATCGCGGTCGCCGAATGTACCGCCGGCGACGCTGCACCTGCACTCGTCCGTCCCGGCCACATCTGGTCGCGCGCCGAAGTCCTCGATCAGATCCGGGCCGCCGGACGGGATACGCTGATCGGCGTCGATCTCGGGCCCGCGCTGCCCTTCGTCGATCGCGGCGCATATTTTCCGGAATGGAGCGAAAGCCCCACCGATGCCCGCGGCCTGTGGGCACTGGTCGAACAGCTCTGCACCGACGACGCGCATTTTGCGGCATCGAGCTTTATCGACCACCCCGAAGCGGCGCGACACTTTCGCCGTCATGGCGGGCGCACCGGCGACCTGTTCGAGCCTGGCCGCGGGCGGCTGCGCGAAACCGAGCGCGCGCAGCAGCGCATGGGGCTCAGCCCCTATAGCAACCTCAACCTCGTTGGCGCGGCGCAGGTCGGCAAGTCCAGCCTGACGGGGATGCGCCTGCTGCACAGACTGGACGGGCAGGTCGCGGTCTGGCCGTTCGATCCGGTACCGGAGACCGGTGCGGTGCTGGTCGAACTCTACACCACCCTCGCCGCCATCGCCGCCGGCCGCACGCCGTCGCGCAGCAAGATGCGCAGCCACGCCGAGCTCGACGCCGCGCTGGTCGCGCTCGGCAGCCGGGCCGGTGGTGGTGACGGCCCGATCAGCGACCACGCCAGCGACGCGATCCTGACCGCCGCCTGGATGCGAATCGTCGCGGACCGGCCGAATTTCTGGCATCCGCTTGGCTTGACGGAGCAAATTGCCCGCACCGAAGGCTGGACCTTCGGCGTCGTCTGACGCATGGGGGCAACGGATGCCGGCTTAGCTCAGTTGGTAGAGCGCCAGTTTTGTAAACTGGATGTCGCGGGTTCGATTCCTGCAGCCGGCACCATCCCCTGTCAGAACGTCCGCCGCAGCCGCAGCGTCACCTCACGCGGGGCGACCGGGTAGCCGATCGTGCCCACGCTGCCGCTGTTGTATCGCCGATCGGCGAGATTGGTGGCAGCCAGCGTCACCGCCCAGTCGCCGCGCTCCCACCCTAACTGCGCATTGATCGCGGCGTTGTTCGTCACGCGGTGCTGGGGTTCGTTGCACAGCGCGATGTTGTAGGGCGACGCCGCGCTGTAATCGCCGCCGATGCGCACGCGGCCACCGCGCACGGTCCGGGAATAGCTGCCGCGCAGCTGGTAGCGCAGCGCAGGCGTGAAGCGCAGGTCGAGCTGGGCTTCCGGCACGATCGTGCAGCCGGGGCTGGAGGCCAGGCGCGTGAAGCGATCGGCCAGCGTCGCCAGCCAGCCGCCGACTTCGACGCCCGCCACCGGCCGTGCGGTCCATTCGACCTCCAGCCCTTGGATGCGTGCGTCGCCCACGTTCTGGCGGAAGATTTCGGGCGGTGTCGAATTGGCGCGCGCGGCGGAGAACGCGATGTCGGTGTAGCGATTGACGAAGTAGTCGGCATTCACCTGCAACCGTCGGCTGAGCCATTCGGACTTGATCCCCGCCTCGCTGCTCCACACCGTCTCCGGCGCGATCGCCCCCTGGCGGTCGAGCGCGAAGCCGATGTTTCGTGCGCGCCCGTCGAAGCTGCCGCTGCGGAAGCCCTTGGCGCGCGAGGCGTAGAGCATCACGTCGTCGCTCACCCGGTAATCGAGCGCGATCCGCGGCGACACATCGGTCCAGCGCCCACGGATGCGACGCTGTGCCACGCGACCATCGGGCAGGACCAGGACGGTGTCGGGCGCGGTCAGGAAGCGGACGTCGTAACGCTTGCGTTCGTCGGTGTAGCGCAGCCCCGCGGTCAGCCGGGTCCGCGCCCCCAGCACCGCGGTCGCCGATCCGAACGCCGAGTAGCTTTGCGTATCGAGCCCCGGTTCGTACGGCGACCAGTTTCCGCCGATGCTCGCGGCGCGCGAGGGCGCGTTGAAGAAATCCGCAGTGTGGAACCGCGCCGCATTCGTACCGGTCGGCGTGGCGAAGCTGACCGCGGTCAACTGGTCGTTATGTTCGAAAAAGGCGTAGCCGCCGGCCAGCCAGTCGAGTCGCCCGCTGAGCGCCGACCCGGCAAGCTGCAGTTCCTGGCTGACGCTGTGCTGGCGCTGATCCTGCAACAGGATGATGTTCGCGCCCACGCCCGGCGGGTTGGCGGTCTGGTCGAAGCCGATGCGCGACCGCAACGCGCGATACCCGGTGATCGACGACAGGGTCGTGCCGCCGCCCAGCCGATAATCGATGCGCAGCGACGCGCCCCCCGTATCGGTCGTCCCGAGCGGCATCGTGTCCGCGGAATCGAACCGGTCGATGCTCCCCTGCGGTGGCACGAAGCGGTTGAGGTACCGTCCGGCGCGATCCGGGTCGGCGCGGAACCGCTGCGGAAACCGTGGGCCCGAACGGTCGAGGGTCAGGTCGGCGGTCGCAAAGACGCTCAGGCGTGCGTCCGGCTCCCACAGCAGCGCCACCCGCCCAGCCTGAACGCCCTGACCGTTGACGTACGCGCCATCGGTCAGGTTGCGCCCCCACCCGCGCTGGTTGCGCGACAGGCCAGACACCCTGAGCGCGAGCGTCCGGGACAACGGCAGGTTGATCGTACCCCGCGTGTCGATCCGACGATAACTGCCGACCGCGAGATCCGCCGCCCCGCTCACCCGGTCGAACGTCGGGCGCTGCGTTACCAGCTTGATCGCTCCGCCGCTGGTGTTGCGGCCGTACAGCGTCCCCTGCGGCCCGCGAAGCACCTCGATCCGTTCGATGTCGATCAGGTCAACGAGAGCGCCGGTCGAGCGCGGCAGGATGACATCGTCGATGTAGATGCCGACCGGCGGGTCGTTGGTGAAGATCGAATCACCTTCGCCCACTCCGCGCAGGAACACGAGCGCGCCTGAACTCGTGCCGAAATTGCGTGCGAGATACAGATTGGGGACGTCCACGCCGATGCGATCGAGGTTCGCGATCGACTCCTCGACGATCCGCTCGCCGGACACCGCCGTGATCGCGATCGGTACCGTCTGCACGCGTTCCTCGCGACGCTGTGCGGTCACGACGACGTCGTCGACCGTTTCCTGCGCCTGCGCCAACAGCGGCATCACCGCCGCGGCGACGCCCGCCATTATCTTGCCCCGCATGTTCCGCCCCTCGTTACCCGGGCGTACCGACGCCACCGAAAACCGGCGCGGCGCTAGAAGCGGCACCGGAGCGCGTCAAGCCGATGGTGCGGTCCAAAAACGTGAAGATCGAAAACAAAAAAGCCCGCATCGCTGCGGGCTTTTTGTCAGGGGTGGTGGAGCCGAGGGGGATCGAACCCCTGACCTCTGCAATGCCATTGCAGCGCTCTCCCAGCTGAGCTACGGCCCCGAACCCTGTGGGAAGCGCGCCTCTAAAGGGGTGGCGCGCCGATTGCAACCGGGTTCTTGGCGTTTTTGTCGAAAGCCCGAAACCCGGTCGCTGAAAGCATCAATTCTCGTCGTCTTCGTCCGCGGTCTTGACGCCCAGATCGTCGTCACCACCCAGATCGACGTCGTCGTCGGCCGAGGGCTCTTCCTCCTCGTCGACGTCCAGTTCCAGATCGTCGCCGCCCAGATCGCTGTCGGCCTCTTCCTTCTTCTCGGTCTTGACCTGTTCGAACGGCAGCGGCTGCTTCGACTTCAGGATCGGCTCCGGCTCCCAGTTCACGCCGCACGCGATGCAGGTGACGGGCTCGTCGTTACCGAGGTCGTAGAAACGCGTACCGCACTTCGGGCACGTACGCTTCGTGCCCCATTCGGGCTTGATCATGGCTGCTCTCGCACTCTTGCGGATAGGGAAAAGGGGTCTTGGCGACCGAAGAGCCGCAAAGTGGGGCGCGCCTTGCCATAGCGCAAGCGCACTGTCAAAGACCCGCCGCAATGAGCCATGCCACTCCCTCCCCGCGCACGATGGCGCCGCGCGGTGCCCTGACCGGCCGCGTCCGCGTACCCGGCGACAAGTCGATCAGTCACCGTTCGCTGATGCTCTCGGCCCTGGCGGTGGGGACAAGCCGGGTCGAAGGCCTGCTGGAGGGTGAGGACGTGCTCGCCACCGCCGCGGCGATGCGCGCGATGGGCGCGACGATCGAGCGCGATGCGGACGGTGTGTGGCATATCGACGGCGTCGGTGTCGGCGGGCTGCTGCAGCCGGCCACGGCGCTCGACATGGGCAATTCGGGGACGTCGACGCGGCTGCTGATGGGCCTGGTCGCCTCCCACGCGATCACCGCGACCTTCATCGGCGACGCCTCGCTCAGCAAGCGGCCGATGGGACGCGTCATAGACCCGCTGTCGACGATGGGCGCGGACGTTACCGCGAGTCCCGGCGGCCGCCTGCCGCTGATGGTGCGCGGGATCGTGCCGGCGGTGCCGATCACCTACACGCTGCCCGTCGCCTCGGCGCAGGTGAAGTCGGCGATCCTGCTCGCCGGCCTCAACACGCCGGGCATCACGCGCGTGATCGAGCCCGTCCCGACCCGAGACCATAGCGAGCGGATGCTGGCCGGGTTCGGCGCGCAATTGACGGTCGAGGACAGCGGCGAAGGCCGCGTCATCTCGATCCACGGCGAAGCGGAGCTGAAGCCGCAGGCGATCACCGTTCCTGGCGACCCGTCGTCCGCCGCCTTCTGGATGGTCGCCGCATCGATCGTGCCGGGGTCCGACATCGTCATCGAGAATGTCGGGCTGAACCCGACCCGCGCAGGGCTTGTCTCCGCGTTGAGGATGATGGGGGCAGACATCGTCGAGCAGGACGCCCGCATCGTCGGTGGTGAGCCGGTCGCCGACCTGCGCGTCCGCCACGCCGCGCTGACCGCTATCGAGGTGCCCGCAGACCTCGCGCCCAGCATGATCGACGAATATCCCGCGCTGTTCGCCGCGGCGGCCTATGCACAGGGCACGACGATCGCGCGCGGAGCCGAGGAGCTGCGCGTCAAGGAATCCGATCGCATCACCGCGATGGCGACCGCGTTGACGGCATGCGGGGTCGCGTGCCGCGAATATGAAGACGGCCTGGCCGTCACCGGCACCGGTGGTGATCCGGTTCCGGGCGGCGGGCGCGTCGAAACGCATCTGGACCACCGCATCGCGATGAGCATGGCGGTCGCAGCGCTGAACGCGCGGGCGCCGATCACGCTGGACGATGCCGGCCCGGTCGCGACCAGCTATCCCACCTTCTTCGCCACGCTCGACGCGCTGGCGCCGGTCGAGCAGGCGGCATGATCATCGCGGTTGATGGCCCCGCCGCCTCGGGCAAGGGTACGATTTCGAAGGCGCTGGCCCGGCATTACAAGCTGCCGCACCTTGACACCGGCCTGCTGTACCGCGCGGTCGCCGCGACGGTGCTCGACCACGCGCTCGATCCGGAAATCGAGGCGGACGCCGTCGCCAGTTGCGACTTCGACGAGGCGTTGCTGGGCGACGTTCGGCTGAAGGACGATGCGATCGGCAAGACCGCCTCGGTCGTGTCCGCGCATCCGCTGGTCCGTGCCGCACTGCTCCAGCGGCAGAAGCGCTTTGCCGCGCAACCCGGCGGTGCCGTGCTGGATGGCCGCGACATCGGAACCGTCATTGCGCCGAATGCCGTCGCCAAGCTGTTCGTGAAGGCGACCCCGATGATCCGTGCCCAGCGTCGCCATGCCGAACTGCGCAGTCGTGGGTCCAACGCCAGCCTCGACCGCGTGCTCGCAGATATCCGCGCCCGCGACGAACGCGACAGCTCGCGCAGCCAGGCGCCGCTGAAGGCTGCTGTGGATGCCGTGGTCCTCGACACCAGCTTTCTGTCGATCGAGGCATCGATCCAGCGCGCGGTGGCGATCGTGGATACGGCAGTGGCGCGGCACCGGCTGTAGGTCGCCCGGCACCAGGTGCCGGGCGACTTGAAGGTCAGCGTGAATTGTCCTGCGGCTGACCGCTCTCGACCATCAGCTCGACGGGCGTGTCGCCGATCGGTCCGGGCGACTGGTCAGTCTCGTTATGCGCGAACAACCAGCGGCCGATCAGACCAGCCGCGGCGGCACCCGCGATCGGGGCGAGCCAGAACAGCCACAACTGCGACAACGCCCATCCGCCGACGAACAGCGCCTGGCCCGTGCTGCGCGCGGGATTGACCGAAGTATTGTCGATCGGGATCGAGACGAGGTGGATGAGCGTCAGCGCAAGGCCGATCGCCAGCGGCGCAAACGGCGCGGGCGAGCGTTCGTCGGTTGCGCCGATGATGACGATCAGGAAGCCGGCGGTCAGCACCGCCTCGGCAGTGAAAGCGGCAGCCATCGAATAGCCGCCCGGCGAATGCGCGCCGTAGCCGTTCGCGGCGAAACCGCTCGCGACGAGATCAAACCCGGGAACGCCGCCAGTGAGCGTGGCAAGGATCGCGGCAGCAAGGATCGCGCCGACGAGTTGGGCAACGATGTAGCCGGGCAGGTCGCGGGCCGAGAAGCGGCCGGCGACGGTCAGCCCGATGCTTACCGCAGGGTTGAAATGCCCGCCGGAAATGAAGCCGACGGCAAATGCCATCGTGAAGACGGTCAGGCCGAAGGCGAGCGACACGCCGAGCAGGCCGATCGATCCCGGGACTGCCGTACCCGCGGCCAGGACAGCGGCACCGCAGCCGCCCAGCACGAGCCAGAAGGTGCCGAACGCCTCTGCCGCCAGACGCCGCGCCGCTGCAATCGGCCGCGGCCGTGATACTGGTTGGATTGCCATGGTGTCGCTCGCTCCGGATGAGGAGAGCGACGTGGGCCCGTCACACGTGCGACGGCCCCACGTCGTCGCGCGGATTACTTGCCGCGCAGGGTGTTGATTATGGCGATGCCGAGCACTCCGCCAAGGGCCGCTGCCGTGAACGGACGCTCGCGCATGAACTGGCGGGCATAGTCGACCACCGGACGGATGGTGTCCTCGACCGCATCGCGGGCGTCGCCGATCGTCTGCTGGACCGTTCCGGTCGCCTGGTCGGCGCGACCTTCCGCCTCGATCTGCTTGTCGCCAAGCGCCGCGCCGACGCCTTCCTTGATCTTGCCCCCCAGGGTGTTTGCCGTGCCGGTCAGGGTATCGCTATTCATCGGAAGTCTCCGTCGTTGGTGTGTGTTGGGGTGTCGGAACGTGCCGAGGCGTCAGATGGCTGCATCATCTGGGCGACTGGCTGGTCCTCGCCCCGGTTCAGCATCCGGGTGACCGCACGGCGGGCAGGCTCGCGACCGCCGAGACCAAAGGCGAGAGCGAACGCGACGGCGACCGCACCCAGCAGCAGGCCGAACGCCATGTTGATGATGTCGTCGGCCAGGCCCATGAAACGCAGGCCGATCGCGGTGCCCAGGATGATGATCGCGACGCGTACGACCGGTGCCGCAACCTGCGTCCCGCCGTCACCATGACGCTCGATCGCCTGCGCGATCAAACGGGCGATGACGACCGCGGCAAAGATGATGACCGCGCCGAATACGACCTGCCCGAACAGCGTCAGCATTTCGGCCATGATCCGTGAGCCATAGGTGAAGTTCAGCTGGCGGAACGCTTCCATCAGGCCGAAGATCAGCACGGCGATGAACACGCCCTGCCCGGCCAGACGCGATGGGCGGAACCCGTCGCTGTCGGTGACACTGCCGTCGCTGGCAGCGGATACCGGCGAGTCCTGACGCAGGATGCCGATCGCGCCGACCGACCGGTCGAAGGCGGTCGTGGCCAGGAACTGCGTCAGCAGGCGCGATGCGAAGCGGCCGATGGCATAGGCAACGGCCAGGATCAGGCCGGCAGCGATGACGTGCGGGATGGCGTCGAGGATGATCCGCAGCATGGCGGTCGCCGGCTGCGAGATGGCCGCGATGTTCAGCGTGTCCAGCGCCGCGATCGCCACGGGAATGATGATCAGCGCAAAGACGATCGCGCCCAGCGTGCGCGACAGCATCGTCGGGTCGGTCGGCGTATCGCCACCCAGCCGCGACGACAGCCGCTCGAGGTTGCTGGCGGTCACCACCGCTTCGACGGCCTTGCGCGCGACCTTCGCCAGGACATAGCCCAGGAAGAAGATCAGGCCGGCGCCGATGATGTGCGGCACGGCCTGGCCGAACCCGCGGAGCATATCGCCCAGTGGCCCGGTCGCCCCGGTCAGCCCCAGCGGCTGGGTCGCCAGAAACAGCGCGATCAGCAGCACGACCCAATAGACGGCATCGCCGACTTGTGCGCCGATGCTCGAGGGGTGACGCGCATCGATGCCGGGTTCGTTCGCGTGGCGCCCGAGCGGTGTCCGGTTGACCAGCCGCGCAACGCCCCATTTCGCCGCGCGCGCGATACCCCAGCCGATTAGCAGGATGACGAGCGCCGCGATGATCCGCGGCGCCCATTCCTCGACATACAGCAGCAGCTGCGCCCCGAATTCGCGGGTACTGGACACGACCGTGCCCCCCGCAAGATTGACGTCATTCATGAGTGTTCGAACCCTGTCGTTTTCTTGTAAATGTCAGGTGATGCGTGGCCGGCCCCGCGGTCACGCCGCCGACTACATCGCAGCCGATGGATTGGTGATGATGCCGCAGCCGGCGGCAGCCTTTGCGACCTCCAGGGGAACCTTCGGATCCTTGACCTGTGTCGACACGCGGATGAAGTCATCGATGGTCAGGCGGCCCGGCGTCGTGTCGCCCTCGCGCGACGCGCGCGCCGCACGGCCCAGCTGCTGCAACTGACCGATCGACAGATTGGCCTCCAGCCGATCGCCGACGCACTGCGACTGGTCGGGCTGAAAACCATAGCCCTCCAGCGAACTTGCGATCTTGGCAGACGGATTGACGCAGCCGCCAAGCAATGCGGCTGCACCGAAGACGATCGTCAGACCTGCGGTTTTCGCATGAAATGCCATGATTACGTACCTTCCCATCATCAGGTACGTCGAAACTCGCGAGGGGTTGCGAGTTTCCTGGTATCTTTGCACTATGTCTTGCGCTGTTTCGCCAGCAATATCATGCTACGCTAACGAATTCGGTCGCGGCACCTCACTCAGTCGTGCGACATCTTCCACGCACGGCGCGACCACCGGATCACATCGGCCGATCGCCCGGTGCCTGTGCGACGGGCCGCCCCCTGCGCATCTTGCCAATTTGCTCCCTGCCCGCTAAGGGCGCCACGGTCCGACGAGCGTCCCGCGCTCGCGGAGGACGGCGCCGGTCCCGGCCGACGCGCCCTTTTCGCTACCCGCGTTGAGTTGTCCCCCGCGAGTGCGCCGCCTGCGCGGATGCCGCGTTCGACGTTCGGTCGCCGCGGCGGATCGGCTAGAAGACCGCCGGAGACAACCGGCCGGCCGGAAAAACGACTGAGGACTGACCCTTATATGGCAACTGCCGCCAACCCCACCCGCGACGATTTCGCCGCGCTGCTCGACGAGACGTTCGGCGCCGCCGACAGCTTCGAAGGCCGTGTCGTCGTCGGTACCGTCACTGCGATCGAGAACGACCTGGCCGTGATCGACGTCGGCCTGAAGAGCGAAGGCCGCGTGCCGCTGCGCGAATTCGCCGCACCGGGCCAGAAGGCCGAGCTGAAGGTCGGTGACGAAGTCCATGTCTATGTCGACCGCGTCGAGAACGCGAACGGCGAAGCGATGCTGTCGCGCGACCGCGCACGCCGCGAAGCCGCCTGGGACAAGCTGGAAGGCGAATTTGCCCAGAACAACCGCGTCGAGGGCGTGATCTTCGGCCGGGTGAAGGGTGGCTTCACCGTCGACCTGTCGGGCGCTGTTGCGTTCCTGCCGGGCTCGCAGGTCGATATCCGCCCGGTCCGCGACGTGACCCCGCTGATGGACATCCCGCAGCCGTTCCAGATCCTGAAGATGGACCGCAAGCGTGGCAACATCGTCGTCAGCCGCCGCGCGGTGCTGGAAGAGACCCGCGCCGAGCAGCGTTCGGGCCTGATCCAGTCGCTGCATGAAGGTCAGATCATCGACGGCGTCGTCAAGAACATCACCGATTACGGTGCGTTCGTCGACCTGGGCGGCATCGATGGCCTGCTGCACGTCACCGACCTGTCGTACAAGCGTGTCGGCCACCCGAACGAGGTGCTGAACATCGGCGACACCGTGAAGGTGCAGATCATCCGCATCAACAAGGACACGCAGCGCATCTCGCTCGGTATGAAGCAGCTCGAGAGCGATCCGTGGGATGGCGCGAGCGCCAAGTATCCGGTCGGCGCCAAGCTGTCGGGCCGCGTCACGAACATCACCGAATATGGTGCGTTCGTCGAGCTGGAAGCCGGCATCGAGGGCCTGGTCCACGTCAGCGAAATGTCCTGGACCAAGAAGAACGTCCATCCGGGCAAGATCGTGTCGACCAGCCAGGAAGTCGAAGTCGTCGTCCTGGAAGTCGATGCCGAGAAGCGTCGCATCTCGCTCGGCCTCAAGCAGGCGCAGAACAACCCGTGGGAAGCCTTCGAGGCAGCGCACCCGGTCGGTTCGACCGTCGAGGGCGAAGTCAAGAACGCGACCGAATTCGGTCTGTTCATCGGCCTGGACAACGATGTCGACGGCATGGTCCACATGTCGGACATCGCCTGGGGCATCTCGGGTGAAGACGCGCTCAACCTGCACCGCAAGGGCGAGACGGTTCAGGCCGTCGTGCTCGCGATCGAGCCGGACAAGGAGCGTATCTCGCTCGGCATGAAGCAGCTCGAGCGTGGTGGTCCGGTCCAGGCCGGCGCCGGCGACAAGCTGAACAAGAATGCGATCGTGACCGTGACCGTGCTCGAAGTCCGCGATGCGGGCCTCGAAGTGCAGCAGGGCGACGATGGCGCGACCGGCTTCATCAAGCGCACCGACCTCGGCCGCGACCGCGACGAGCAGCGTCCGGAGCGGTTCCAGGTCGGCCAGAAGTTCGACGCGATGGTCACCGGCTTCGATCGTTCGAAGAAGCCGACCTTCTCGATCAAGGCGATGCAGATCGCCGAAGAGAAGCAGGCCGTGCAGCAGTATGGCTCGTCCGATTCGGGTGCGTCGCTGGGCGACATCCTCGGCGAGGCGCTGAAGGCGCGGAACTCCGAGACGAAGTAATCCAAGTCATTGGATCAAAACGGGGCGGTGGAGCGATCCACCGCCTTTTTTTGTGCCTGAGGATTGATGAGGATCATAACGAAGGCGTAAGAGAGTGCACGCAAGGCGGGCCGATCGTGGCTGTCGTCGTACGGGGACGCTCTTGGGGGGGCGGAATGATCCGGTCAGAATTGGTCCAGTTACTAGCGCGCGATCATTCCGATCTGACGACGCGCGATATCGAAAAGATCGTCGAGGTCTTCTTCGAACAGATCGTGTCGCGGCTGATCGCCGACGGCCGCGTGGAATTGCGTGGCTTCGGCGCCTTCTCCACCCGCGCCCGCGACGCCCGCACCGGCCGCAACCCGCGCACCGGCGAGTCGGTCGATGTCGGCGCCAAGCGGGTGCCGTATTTCAAGCCCGGCAAGGACATGCGGGGAAGGCTGAATGTGTGAGAGGCGGCGGCATGTAACGGAGTTACTTGCCGACTCGTCGAGCACCGGCCGGCGTCGCGCCTAGCGACGTCCGACGTAACGACGCGGCTTTGCCGCGGCGCGAATTTCAGCCAAGAGTTCCTGAATGAACATCAAAGCGCGCAGAGCCGTCATGCGAGTAAATCGCATGACGTCGGACGGGCTGTTGCCCGCCGGCCGGCTCGACGAAGTCCTGAACAAGCTTCGCTTGTGTCTGGCTCCGTCAGCGCTAAATCGCATGACGTCGGACAGGCTGTCGCCTGCCGGCCGGCTCGATCGAGTCTGGAACAAGCTGCGCTTGTCCCTCGCTCGATCAGCGCGCGGACGTGGCGAAATTGGTAGACGCACGGGACTTAAAATCCCTCGCCCGTACGGGTGTGCGGGTTCGAGTCCCGCCGTCCGCACCATTATCCTGGGGCTGGCCGCCACGCTTGCCCTGACGGCGTGCGAAAAGCGACCCGACGACATTCCGGTCGATGTCAGCGTCATCGGCGCTAACCGGCTGGCCGCCGATCCGCGCCGCGGCCCGATGCCCACCGGCGCCCGTGTCCTGCGCGATTCAGTGGCGCAAGGGCTGGTCCGCTTCGATGCGGCCGGCGGGATCGAACCGGGGCTGGCCGAACGCTGGATCGTCATTGACGACGGCCGCAGCATCATCTTCCGCCTGAAGGAGGCGACGTGGAGCGACGGCCGCCCGGTCGTCGCCGACGACGTCGTCCGTCAGCTCAAGCGCGCGCTTGGCAGCGGGTCGCGCAACACGCTGCTCCCCTACCTCACCGCGATCGACGAGATCGTCGCGATGACGCCGCAGGTCATCGAAGTCCGCCTGTCGCGCCCCCGCCCCGACCTGCTGAAGCTGTTCGCGCAGCCCGAACTCGGCATCACCGCGCCCGATGGCGGCGAGGGCAGCGGGCCGTTCCGCATCGCCGAGGCATCCGCGGCAAGCGTCCTGCTGCGCCCGATCGATGACCCGACCGAGGTCGCGGACGATCGCCCGGATGCACCCAAGCCGCAGGATCTGGTCCGGCTGCGTGCCGAACGTGCCTCCACTGCCATCCTGCGCTTCGCCCAGCGCCGATCGGACTTGGTCGAAGGCGGGACCTTCCTCGACTGGCCGATGATCGACCTGAGCGATGTCGCGCCCGCCAACGTCCGGCTCGATCCCGCGGCCGGCCTGTTCGGCCTGCTGGTTGCACGCCGCGACGGGTTCCTCTCGACGCGCGACAATCGCTCCGCGATCGCCTTGGCGATCGACCGCGCGGCGCTGACCGCGGCGTTCTCGGACGGATGGGCACCGACCGACACCATCCTTCCCGAAGCGCTCGATTCCACATCGCCACCGGCGCAACCGGACTGGTCGAGCGTGCCCGACAGCGAGCGGCTGGCGATGGCGCAGGCGCGGGTCGTCACCTATCGCCGGACCAGTCCCGATCCGCTGGTCCTGCGCATCGCCCTGCCCGAAGGACCCGGCGCGACGCTGTTGTATGGCCAGATCGCCGCCGCCATCGCACGGCTGGGAATCACCACCGAACGTGTGGCTATCGACGATGCCACCGCACACTTGCGCCTGATCGACCGCGTCGCGCCCTACGACAGCGCGCGCTGGTATCTCCGCGCGGCGTGCCAACCCTGCGCGTTGCCGATCGCGCGGCTGATCGCCGAAATCCGGCTGGCGCCGGACGTGGCGACACGGGCGCGGATGCTGGCGCAGGCCGACTCGGCGCTGACCGCCGATGTCGCCTTCATCCCGCTCGCCCGGCCGCTGCGCTGGTCGCTGGTCGCGCCCCGACTGCGCCAGTGGACACCGAACGCCCGCGCGTTCCACCCGTTGAACCGGCTGCGCACCGATCCCAAGTGAAGGGCATGACCCGCCCCACCCCGATGACCGCCACACCCCGCCTGTCGCTCGGCACCGACATCGCCGCCGTGCGTACCCGGATCGAAGCAATGGAGCGGCTGCTGGAGCGCAGTTTCGTCGTGCCGGGCATCAACCGCCACGTCGGGCTCGACGCCATCCTGGGGCTGATCCCGGTCGCCGGCGATCTGGTCGCGACCGCGATGGGCGCGTGGATCGTGTGGGAAGCCCGCAATCTCGGTATGTCCAAGTGGCAACTCGCGCGGATGGCCGCGAACGTCGGCTTCGACACTGTGCTGGGCGCGGTGCCGCTGGTCGGCGACGCGGCCGATTTCTTCTTCCGCTCGAACACCCGCAACTTGCGGATAATCCGCAAGCACCTCGACAAGCACCACCCCGCCGGCGCGACCCTGCAGGGATAGGCGCGCGTTCCGCTATCCGCGCCCGCCGCGCCAGATCCTGACCCGCTGCGACGGTTTTAGGCCGCCCTGGTGCGCGGGGCATGGCGCATAGGCGAAGCGCGTGTTGAGGCAGATCCACACTTCGTCCAGCCAGCCCTGCCGCGTCGCGGTGATCCGCATCATGTTTGCGGTCATGCCGCGGTTCGCGCGTGCGATCGCGGTGGCGAGCTGCCCCGCGGTCAGCCCCGGTCGACGCGACAGCGCCATCATGTCGGGATAGCGCACGCGTCCATAGAGCGCGGTCGCCCGACCGAAATACTCGCGCGGTGCCACGCCCATGCAGGTGCCGTGCTTGGCGTATTCGTGCTGGAGCAGCTGCGCCGATGGCGTCGCGCACAGGTTGCGGCGGATCTCGCCTGCATCGAGGATCGGCGCCGACGTGCAATATTGCGGCCAATCCTTGCCCTTGCCGTCGGGCCACAGGCCGTGGAGCGTGAAGCCGAAGCGGTTGCCGCTGCCGCACTGGAATTGCGAGGATGCCCGGTCGCCACTGTCGCGGCAATATTGCGGTGCCCAGGTGACGGCGAGCGTATAGCCGCCGATCGGCAGCACGCGGCGCGGCTGCTGCAAAGTCGGCAGGTCGGCGCGCGGCGCCTCGATCCGTTCGGGTACCCGACAGACATAGGCCTGGGCGGCAGCGACGCTGGGTGCGGCGACGGCGGCCAGCGTCAGCAGGATGCGCCCGATCATTCGCCGATTTCCACACGCGTGGTCTCGCCGAACCAGCCCCTGGCGTCCGGGCGGAACAGCATCCCGGCGGCAGCGATGTAGAGCAGGTTCTGGAGGATGGCGACGACGCCGATCGCCGGAGCGGTGGCGCCGCTCAGCAGGCCCAGCACGACCATCACGAGCAGGATCGCCCCCCACAGCGCGCAGGCCGCGACGATCCACTTGGCGATCACGCTGCGTTTGCGCGCAACGAAATACCACAGCGCGAGCGCGACCGCCGCACGCAACGCGATCGCGGCGTAGGACAGCATCGGACCACTGTCGCGACCGACGCTGTTGGCCAGCATCGTCGACTGCGCCGACCAACTCTGCCACGTCGACACCAGGCCGAGCAGGAACGCCACCAGATACAGAATCTCGAACTGCTGAATCGACTTCGGCCGGATCATCCCCGTCCCCTTCCCCAATTTCGCCGGTCAGCGTAGCGGATCGTTCCGGCGCCGCAATCCCGCTTCAGTCGAGGGGCGTGAAGTCCAGGCCGATGTCGGCCGCCGGTGCCGACTGGGTCAGCCGCCCGACGCTGACATAGGTCACGCCGGTTTCCGCGATCGCGCGGATGGTGTCGAGCCGGACGCCCCCGGAGGCTTCGGTCGGCACGCGTCCACCGACCAGCGTCACTGCACCACGCAGGGTCGGCACGTCCATGTTGTCGAGCAAGAGGTGCGTCGCACCCGCGGCGATGGCGGGTTCGATCTGATCGACGCGATCGACCTCGACGATGATCCGCGCGATGCCGGCTGCGACCGCGCGACCGACCGCCGCCCCGATCGACCCGGCGACCGCGACGTGGTTATCCTTGATCATCGCCGCGTCCCACAACCCCATCCGGTGGTTGGTCGCGCCGCCCATGCGGGTCGCGTACTTCTCCAGCACCCGCAGGCCCGGGATGGTTTTGCGCGTGTCGAGCAACGTCGCGCTGGTTCCGGCAATCTTGTCGACATACTGGCGCGTGAGGGTAGCGATGCCCGACAGATGCTGGGCGGTGTTGAGTGCCGACCGCTCGGCGGTCAGCATCCCGCGGGCGTTCCCCGACAGCCGCATCAGGTCGGTGCCGGCGGACACCTGCGCGCCGTCCTCGACCAGGCGCTCGATCTGCACATCGGCATCGAGGCGACGGAAGAACGCCTCGGCGATCTCCAGCCCCGCGACGGTGATCGCGTCGCGGCTGTCCATGACGCCTTCGAAGCGGGCGCCTTCGGGGATGACCGCGGTGGACGTGATATCGCCGGCATCACTGAGGTCCTCGGCGAGGGTGGCGGCGACGAAGGCGTCGAGGTCGAAGTCGGGGATCGTCACAATGCTATCCTCCGTCATCCCCGCGCAGGCGGGGATCAATAGTCGCTGAATGTGTGGCTGGAACCGATAGGTCAGCCAGAATTGATTCCCGCCTTTGCGGGGATGACGATTTGAGCGCTCAGTCCCCCTTCACCGCCGGACCCAGGTCGCCCTGCCCGACCGTCGCGCCGGCCATCGACAGCATCGCGTCCAGGCTCTTTTTGGCACGCAGCCGCAGCCCTTCCTCGATCTCGATCCTCGGTTCCAAGTCGCGTAGCGCGATGTAGAGCTTCTCCATCGTGTTCAGTGCCATGTACGGACAGATATTGCAGTTGCAGTTGCCGTCCGCGCCCGGCGCGCCGATGAAGGTTTTCTCCGGCACCGCCTTTTCCATCTGGTGGATGATGTGCGGTTCGGTCGCCACGATCAGCGTGTTGCCCGGAAAGGTCTTGGCAAATTCCAGGATGCCGCTGGTCGAACCGACGTAGTCGGCGTGATCCAGAACGTGCGGCGGGCATTCCGGGTGCGCGGCGACGGGGGCGTCCGGATGCTGGGCCTTCAGCTTCAGCAACTCGGTCTCGCTGAATGCCTCGTGCACGATGCAGACGCCCGGCCATAGCAGCATTTCGCGTCCGGTCTTGCGGCTGAGGTAGCCGCCCAGATGCTTGTCGGGACCGAAGATGATCTTCTGGTCGGCCGGGATTTGCGCGAGAATTTTTTCCGCCGACGACGACGTGACGATGACGTCGCTCAGCGCCTTCACCTCGGTCGAGCAGTTTATGTATGTCAGCGCGATGTGATCGGGGTGTTCGGCGCGAAACGCGGCGAAGCGGTCGGGCGGGCAGCTGTCCTCCAGGCTGCACCCGGCGGCCAGATCGGGCAGCACGACGATCTTGTCCGGCGACAGGATCTTGGCGGTTTCGGCCATGAACTTGACGCCGCAAAACGCGATGACGTCGGCATCCGTTGCCGCGGCCTTGCGGCTCAGATCCAGACTGTCGCCGACGAAGTCCGCAATGTCCTGAATCTCGGGCTTCTGGTAATAATGCGCCAGGATGACCGCGTTGCGCTCCTTGCGCAGCCGATCGATCTCTGCGCGGAGGTCCAGGCCCGTGAGCGAGCCGCCGATGCCGTTACGTGCGTCCATGGCCGCCAGATGGACGCATGGGGCACGCGGATCAAGCCCAGGGCGGCTTTCCGAACGCCATCGGGGCGACATCGGCACCCGGCGTGCCCGCCGTCACCGCGCGGTAGATGGCGTCGCCCACAGGCGACCGCGCGATGACTTCGGCCAGGAACAACGTCGCCACGATCGCGCCGACACCCCACCACCATGCCGGATGTACTCGTCCGCGCTTGCGAAGATCATAGACGATCCCGGCCGCAGGGAAGATCAGCCCGGCGATCACCGCCGCCTGGAACGCGACCGGGATCATGAACGGCATCGGCAGCAACCGGCCGAATCCCGGCCCCAGCAGTGCCGCCATGCCACACATATGCAGCCGGCGATGCCAGTCGGATCGACGGCGCAGCACGATCGCCGCGATCGTCAGGCCGGCAAAGGTCAGGACGCCCACCGGATTGGCGATCAGGAAATACTGTGGCTCGAAGAAGAACGGCGTCCGCCCCGCCTGCACGCGCTCGGCGGTCAGCCAGGGGCCGAGCACGATCATCGGCACCATCCAGGCGGCCGCGAACCAGCCCAGCAGGCGATGCCACCGCATCGGCCCGACGGTCGCCAGCGCCGCCTGAAGCAGATAGATCGTAACCCAGCCCATGAACACGATCGCGTGCGCATGGACCAGCGGCGGCACCGCGAAGCTGGATCGCCCCATCGCCAATTGGAAGGAAAAGCCGCCGTACACGACGGCGCACATCAAGATCGCGCTGATGAGGAAAAAACGATCGTCCGCGGACATCCTCCGCGCAGGTCGTTCAGCTACCGTGGCCATGGATCATCCCCCCGAATGACTGACGAGGGGAAGGTATCACGATCAGCGCGCGTTGCCCAATACCTGCTCGACCGTCCGCGTGCGGTCCCAGTCCTGGGCACCGACACGCTCATGGGGAAACGTCACCACGATCCGCGGATCGGCGACGCCGGCTGCCTCCAGGGGGCCGGTCAGCAATTGCGCCAGTGCGCGGCGGGCGTTGTCGCGGGCCTGGGCGATGCGTTCGGGCTTCTTCGCCTCCGCCTCGGCCGATGCCTGGGCGGCGGCGGACACGCGCTGGTCGAGCTTGTCCATCGCCCCGCGCGTCACGAACAGGCCGCGCGTCTCGCTGAGCGTCCGGCGCGCCTCATCGACGTTCACCGCACCCAGCGTGATGTCGGGCGCGTCGATCACCAGCGTGCGCGTGTCGGGATCGTAGCGATAATCGCGCTCGCGCAGGCGCGACACGTCGACAAAATAATCGACCGAGAACGGCGCTTTCACCACCCGGTCGCTGGTCAGGACCCCGGCCAGCCGCGTATCGGATGCAGTCGCCTGGACGTTGCCGCTCAGCGCCCCGACCTTCAGGCTCGACGCAGGGGTAAAGGTCGCGCGAACGACCTTCGTCACGGCACTGCCGTCGTCCTTGCGCTCGACGACATAGCTGTCGGACACCCGGTCGTAGAGTGCCTTGCCGACGAACGCCGCAACGATCATCAAGGCCAGCGCAAGCACGGCCCCGATCAATTGCTTCGGGCTCAGGCGATCGCCCATCGGCCGCCCTCCTTGCCGGTCACGAGCCCGCGGCGGCGCAGGTCGAACAGATGCGCGAGCACCGATCGCTCGGCGGCCGGATGCAAGCGCGGATCGATGCCCGAATACATCGCCTGAACCATCGCGACCGTGTCGCTCGGCGCACGCCCCAGCAGCCGCAGGATCGCGCCCTCGCGGCTCTTGCGGTGGCCCATCATCCCGCGGACCAGCCGCTGCGGGTTCGTCACCGGATCGCCGTGGCCGGGGTAGTAGATCCGATCGTCGCGACCGAGCAGTTTGTCGAGGCTCGCCATGTAATCGCCCATGTCGCCATCGGGCGGCGAGACGATGCTGGTCGACCAGCCCATCACATGATCGCCGCTGAACAGCGCCTTCGTTTCAGCCAGCGCGAAGCAGAGGTGGTTGGAAGTGTGGCCCGGCGTCGCAACCGCGCGAAGCGTCCAGCCGTCGCCCGACACATCCTCTCCGTCCGCCAGCACGCGGTCGGGGACATAGTCGTGGTCGAACGACGCATCCGCGCGCGGGGCGCCGTCGTCGGCAAGCGCCAGCGGCGCGCAGCCGACGATCGGCGCACCGGTCGCCGCCTTCAGGTCGCGCGCAAGCGGGCTGTGGTCGCGGTGGGTGTGGGTGACCAGGATCGCCCGGAGCGGTCGCGCACCGATCGCGGCCAGCAGCGACGCCAGGTGCTCGCCGTCGCCCGCCGAGCCGGGGTCGATCACAGCGACGTCGGTCGTGCCGACGATGTAGCTCTGCGTGCCGTCCTTGGTGAACGCCGATGGATTGTTCGCGGTCAGGCGCACGATGCCGGATTCGAGCTCGTCGGGCGCTGCGGTCATGCCGGTGCAGATGGCGGTTGCCGGCGGTCGGGGCAAGCTCTGGCAATCGGCGCGATGCGTAATGGATGCGAAAACGGGGCCGACGTACGCGATACGCCGGCCCCGCCCTGTCCGCGTAGCTACCGCCGGGAGCAACCCTCCCAAGCTGCGTGTCCCGATCAGGGGCCTGATCCAGCCCGACGGCAGCGTGTGCTCGCGGTCAGTCCTTCTTGGCGTCGAGTTCGCGGATCGCGTCGTTGATTCCGTCGAGCGCCTTGGCCTTCGCATCGGGGGACATCGACGCGTTACCTTCGATAGTGCGCTTCGCCATCTGCAGACTGGCGAGTGCCGACGCCTCGGCCGAGCGCTGGATGAAGAGCGTATTGCCGTGGATGCGCATCGCCTCGCCATTGGCGCGCATCGCGGCACGGTTGGCCGCCATCGCCTCGCGCTGCGCCTTCATCGCGCCGCTCTGGGCGACGCTGGCCATGCGCTCGATCCGATTGGTGCAGATGATCGTGACCTGCTTGTCGCCGTCCTTGCGGTTGATGACGGTCGAGCCCGGCCCTTCGCCGTCGCTACAATTGCGCGAGGTGACCTGAGGCATATTCTTCAGCTCGGCGCGCATCCGTTCCATCTGCGCGCGCATCTCGGGCGGCATGTCGCCGTCCTTGCCGGTCCACACGAACGGCTTGCCGTCCTTGGTGCGGATCGTGAAAACGCCCCGCGGTTCGCCACGATCGGCGAGCAGCGACGCGTCGTCACCCTCGCCGCTATATTCGCGCACGGCGCCGTCCTTGTCGCGGGTCACGATGTGGACACGCTTCCTGCTCGTCCCGTCGAGCTTTTCCGGCGGCAGCGGCGGCGTCGGCAGAGCCTGCGGTGCGGGTGACGTCTGGGAAGCGGCCTGGGTCGGCAGTGCCGGCAGCGGCGGCAGTTCGATGCTGGCGAGGTCGACGCCGGTCGCATCCTCCACCTTCGTGCGCACCGTCTCGGTCGCGTGCGTACCCGATGCGGTCATCGCCATCCCCGTCAGCAGGATCGCGCCGATCGCGCTGCCCCCGGCCAGCCGCTTGCGGGCAGTGATCTTCTCGTGCCTGGTCAACATCTTCAACCTCCCTTTGAGTTCGTTGATCGTGTGCAGGTGGCAGGCGGCCGATACCGCTCCGCCATGCGCGGACTTGACGATGGCGCGGCCATAGGCGGCGCGCAGTTCGCGGGCGCGACCGGCGAGGACGAGCGCGTCGCACGCCATTTCCTGGTCGGCGCGAAAGGCGCGGAACGCCCGCCAGGCGACCGGATTGAACCAGTGGAGCGCCAGCATGGCGAGCGCGACCCAGTTGGCGATCAGGTCGCCGCGGGCGTGATGGCCCAGCTCGTGCGCCAGGGCGAGGTCGCGCTCCAGCGGGTCGTAGCGTTCGGCGAAATCACGCGGGAAGGCGACGAACTTGCGCAACACCCCGAACGCGAGCGGGCCCGCAGCAGCGTCGGTTTCGATCACACGGACGTTGCCTGCCGCGACGATTGCGCTGCGGCGCGCGGTTCGCTGCACGCGGGCACAAAACCGGCTGTGCGCGATCAGGTGGTAGAGTGCGAAGCCGATCGCACCGGCGATCCACAGACCGAGCATCACTGTCGGCCAGCCGATCCCGCTCGCCGGTTCCGCCGGCAACGTCGCCACGGGCGTACCGAGATAGAGGATGATATCCTCCGGCACCGGCATCGTCGGCAACGCACTGCCGCGCCAGGCTTCGGGCAGTGGCGGCAGGATCATGCGCAAAACGGGGATCGCCCACAGCGCATAAGCCACTTGCGGACCGACGCTGCGGCGCACAGGTGTGCGGATTGCGAGAACCAGCACCATCAGGAGCGTTGTCGCGACCAGCGTCTCCACGGCCCAGACGATCACGCCTTCAGCTCCTTCAGCAGAGCCTCGATCTCGGCGATGTCCTGCGCGGTCAGTTCGTCCTGGTCGGCGAGATGCGCGACCAGCGGGGTCAGCTTGCCGCCGAACAGCCGGTCCATCAGCCGGCGCGACTCGCCGGTGACGTAGACGTCGCGCGCGACTTCAGGGCGGTAGAGGTAGCGGCGGCCGTCTTCCTGGTGGCTGACGACGTTCTTCGCGAGCAGGCGGCCGAGCAAGGTCTTGACCGTATTCGCGCTCCACCCGCGATCGGGCGCGACGCGTTCGGCGACATCCTGAGCGCTGAGCGGCGATTCGTCCCACAGGACTTCCATCACGGCATGTTCGGCATCGCTGATACGTTCTGTCACGACCTGTCGCTCCCTCAACCGACTACGCCTGTAATCGATTTGATTACGTCTGTAGTCAAGGGGCTGAACGGCGGATGAATGGTCGGCGAGGCGAAAAGAGCTCGATCAGTTCTGAATGCGTCGGTTTTTCTTACAGCCCGCACAGGTGGTTAAGAGCTGCCAACCATCGCGCGGCGCTGAAAAGCCGGGTTGCGGCGTTCTGGCACACGCTCTGCATCATGGAAGACAGCCGAGCGTTCGACGCTTCAGCAGGGCGGGTTCGTCATCTTCCCCCACGGTCTCCACCGCGACGACCCGCCCGCACCCGGCTCTTCAAATCCCCCCGCGCCACCCATACGTGCCGAGCTTGTCGAAGCACTGTCTTTCTTCGAACCGCGAACCGTTCCGTACGAAGAATGGCAGCCGTTCGACCAGCTTAAGGGCAAACAGGTGAAGGCCCCCGGAAACGACAGCGGGCCCGACATCCGGAAAGATGCCGAGCCCGCCCGAAACGCTACGATTCGCGCCGACTTACGCGGCGTGCGCGACGCCCTTGTCTTCGAGCAGCCCCTTCAGCTCGCCGCTCTCGTACATCTCCATCATGATGTCCGAACCGCCGACGAATTCGCCCTTCACGTAAAGCTGCGGGATCGTCGGCCAGTCGCTGAACTGCTTTATGCCCTGCCGGACCTCCTGGTCCTGCAGAACGTCGACCGAATCGAATTCGACGCCCAGGTGCTGGAGGATCGCGATGGCGCGGCTGGAGAAGCCGCACTGCGGGAACATCGGCGTGCCCTTCATGAACAGCAGCACGTCCGATCCGTTCACGAGATCGCCGATGCGGGCCTGGGTCTGGTCGGTCATTGCTCTACTCCTAAGGGTCTGTACTCAGTCAGGACGGGGATCGTGATCGCCCGCACGAAGGCGCTGGCAAGGAGCGCAGCGCAGCAGGTAGCGGCGCTACCTGCAAGCAAGGGACGCCGTCCAGCGCCTTCGTGCGGGCGCCCGCGAAGCGGCGGGCCGATTTCGGCGCAGGGCTGCGTCGCTCGTCAGTCATGATCCAATGGCATCGCTCCGCTCCTCGCTTCTTGCCCTGAACCAGAACCGGCTCCGTCACGACCCCGTCCTGACTGAGTAAAGACCCTATGGAACGGCAGTGGTGAGTTGCAGCGCGTGGAGCACGCCCCCCATCCGCTCGCCGAGCGCGGCATACACGGCGCGCTGTTGCTGAAGCCGGGACTTGCCCCTGAAACTCTCGGCCGTCACGCGCGCGGCATAATGATCGCCGTCGCCGGCCAGATCGGTGATCTCGACGGTCGCGTCGGGGATGCCGGCACGGATCAGCGTCTCGATGTCTTCGGCGGCCATCGGCATGACGGTTACATCGACTCCAGCAACTGGCGGCGCGCCTCGACCAGCGCGTCTTCCAGCGCCTTGCGGACGCGCGCTTCGTCGACGTCATCGACGGCAGCAGCCGTCAGGTCGCCGACGACCTTGCGGATGACGTCCTCGTCACCGGCTTCCTCGAAATCGGCTTGGACGACGGCCTTGGCATAGGCGTCGGTTTCTTCCGGAGTCAGGCCCATCTTTTCGGCGGCCCACTGACCGACCAGCCGGTTGCGGCGAGCGATGACGCGAAACGTCATTTCCTCGTCCCGCGCGAATTTCGCTTCGAAAGCGCGTTCCCGGTCGTCGAACGTCGTCATGCATCGCCCCTTGCTGTCTTGGTGGCCGAGATAGGGCGGCGGCGGGGGGAGCGCAACGGTTCGCCCGATGACAGCACCCGCGCCCGCTGGTAGGCGTGGGCTTCCATTGGAGAGACCATCATGGCCGTTGTTTCGATTCTCGTGTTCGCTCTTGCCCAGGCGACCATGCCAGCCGCCCCGACGGCGCCGCCCGCCCCTTCGGCCGCACCCGCCGGAGCGCAGGCGATCCAGACGGCATCGCAGGCCTTTTCCGCCTGTATCGGCCCTAAGGCCGCGGCGGTGCCCGCAACAATGACGCCCGAGCAGGGCGCCGACAGCGCGCTGGCCGCCTGCAAGCCCCAGGAAACCGCGCTGCGCGGCGCGGTCGAAGCGATGCTCGTCACGGTCCCGGCCGAGTACCAGGCAATGGGCCGCAAGCAGCTCGAGGACGGCATGGCCCAGGCCCGCACGCAGATCGCCGAAGCGATCCGCCAGAAGCGTGCGGCACCGGCGACTCCGGCAGCGCCCGCGACTCCGGCGAAGTAAGGACTAACCTAACCCCGTTCGTGCTGAGCCTGTCGAAGCACTGCCTTTCTCTTCGTGCCGCAATTCATCAAGTACGCAGAAGAGCAGCCCTTCGACAAGCTCACGGCGAACGGGGTGAGGGAAGCAACTGACCAAGCCTGTCATTGTGCTCCGGAGCACCCGAGCATCCGCGGGGTCAGCCCCCGACCTCGACCACCAGCTTCCCGATCGCGCCGCGCGCCGCCATCTTGGCGATCGCCTGGCCGCCATCGGCAAAGGCAAACCGCTCGGTCACGCGCGGGGCGATCCTCCCCGCGGCCCAAAGCTCGAACAGCGTCGCGACATGCGCCGCGTTCGCTTGCGGATCGCGCGCGGCAAACGCGCCCCAGAACACGCCGCACACGTCGCAGCTCTTGAGCAGGGTGAGGTTGAGCGGCAGCTTCGGGATACCCGCGGGGAAGCCGACGACCAGATAGCGGCCTTCCCACGCTATCGATCGCAGTGCCGGTTCGGCATAGTCGCCGCCGACAGGATCGTAGATCACGTCGAAGCCGCCCTTGCTGCCTGCGGCCTTGAACTGCTCGGCCAGCGCCTTCGACTGGTCCTTGTCGAACGGCGCGCGGCCATAGACGATCGTCTCGTCCGCGCCCGCACTCCGCGCGGCCGCTGCCTTTTCGTCCGACGACACCGCCGCGACGACGCGAGCACCATAGGCCTTGCCCAGCTCGATCGCCGCCAGCCCGACACCGCCCGCCGCGCCCAGTACAAGCAGCGACTGGCCTGCCTGCAACCGCCCGCGATCGAGCAACGCATGGATCGTGGTCGCATAGGTCAGCAGTAGCCCTGCCCCGTCCGCGAAGTCCCGCCCCTCCGGTAGCCGATACAGCGCACCTGCCGGGACCGCGACCTTTTCGCTCAGGCCGCCGTGGCCGATCACCGCGACGACACGGTCGCCCGGCGACCAGCCCGTCACGCCATCGCCGACGCTCTCGATCACCCCGGCGATCTCGCCGCCCGGTGCGAAGGGACGTTGCGGCTTGAACTGGTATTTGTCCTCGATGATCAGGACGTCGGGATAGTTGATCGCGCAGGCATGAACGGCAACGACGACCTGGCCTGCGCCCGCGACAGGATCGGGCAGGTCCGACAATTTCAGTGTTTCGGGTCCGCCGATGGCCTCAGACAGCAACGCCTTCATGTCTAGCTCTCCCGCTGATCCACGGGCGATGCTCGGCGTCCGCGGATTCGAATTTCGAAATCGCGGTATCTTGTGCCAGCGTCAGGCCGATTTCGTCCAGCCCCTGCATCAGACAATCGCGGCGGAACGGGTCCAGCGCGAAGTCGAAGCGGTCCTGATAGCTCGTCGTGACGGTCATCGTCTCCAGGTCGACGGTCACCTCGCCATCCTGCGCGGCCTCGACCAGCCGATCGACCGCCGCCTGCGACAGTACGACGGGCACGATGCCGTTCTTGAACGCGTTGCCCGAGAAGATGTCGGAGAAGCTCGGCGCGATCACCGCCCGGATACCCAGATCGGCGAGCGCCCAGGCGGCGTGCTCACGACTCGACCCGCAGCCGAAATTGTCGCCGGCGATCAGCACCGGGCCGCCGGCGTAGCGCGGGTCGTCGAAGACATTGCCCTCGACCGCGCGGACCGTCTCGAACGCCCCCTTGCCCAGCCCGTCGCGCGTCGTGGTCTTCAGCCAGTGCGCCGGGATGATGATGTCGGTGTCGATGTTCTTCGCACCCCACGGGTAGGCGCGGCCCGAAACCTGCGTGATCGGATCAGCCATCGGACGCTCCCACCAAGTCACGGCCCATCAGATCGCGGACATCGGCCAGACGCCCGGTCACCGCCGCCGCCGCCGCCATCGCGGGACTGAGCAGGTGGGTGCGCGCGCCCGGCCCCTGCCGCCCGACGAAGTTGCGGTTGCTCGTCGACGCGCAGCGCTCGCCCGGCGGCACCTTGTCGGGGTTCATCGCCAGGCACATCGAACAGCCCGGCTCACGCCACTCGAAACCGGCCTCGGTAAAGACGCGATCGAGCCCCTCGCGCTCGGCCTGGCGTTTGACCAGCCCCGATCCAGGCACGACCAGCGCGCGCACGCCATCCGCGACGTGCCGCCCACTGGCGACCGCGGCAGCAGCGCGAAGGTCCTCGATCCGGCTGTTGGTGCAACTGCCGATGAAGACATTTTGTACGGCAACGTCCTGCATCCGCGTGCCGGGCTCCAACCCCATATAGTCGAGCGACTTGCGCGCGGCGACGCGCTTTGATGGGTCGGCGAAGCTGTCGGGATCGGGGACGCTGCCGGTGATCGGCACGACGTCCTCGGGGCTCGTCCCCCACGTCAGCGACGGTGCGATGTCGGTCGCGTCCAGCTTTACGACGGCGTCATAGGCCGCCGCAGGATCGCTCGGCAGCGTCCGCCAATAGGCGACGGCCTTGCCCCAGCTATCGCCATCCGGCGCCATCGGCCGGCCCTTGAGATACGCAAAGGTCGTCTCGTCGGGCGCGACCAGCCCGGCGCGCGCGCCGCCCTCGATCGACATGTTGCTGACGGTTAGCCGCCCCTCGACCGACATCGCGCGGATCACCTCGCCGGTATATTCGACGACATAGCCCGTCCCGCCCGCCGCACCGATGCGGCCGATGATCGCCAGTACCACATCCTTCGGACTGACCCCGAAGCCGAGCGATCCGTCGACGCGGATTTCCATCGTCTTCGACTGTTTCAGCAGCAACGTCTGCGTCGCCAGCACATGCTCGACCTCCGACGTACCGATCCCGAACGCCAACGCGCCGAGCGCCCCGTGCGCGGACGTGTGGCTGTCACCGCACACCAGCGTCGTGCCCGGCAGCGTGAAGCCCTGTTCCGGCCCGACGACATGGACGATGCCCTGTTCGGCCGCGAGCGCGTCGATGTAGGGCACACCGAAGTCGGCGACGTTCTGGCGCAGCGCGGCCAATTGCTTGGCGCTTTCCGGGTCCGCGATCGGCGAAGCACGACCTGCGGCATCGACGCGCGGGCTGGTCGGCAGATTGTGGTCCGGCACTGCCAGCGTCAGGTCCGGCCGGCGCACGCGGCGCCCAGCGGCCTTTAGGCCGGCAAACGCCTGCGGGCTGGTGACCTCATGAACGAGGTGCCGGTCGATGTAGATCAGGCACGTCCCGTCGTCGCGGCGTTCGACGACGTGGTCAGCCCAGATCTTTTCGTAGAGCGTGAGGGGTCTGCTGGCCATGATGGGTGGCGGCGTTAGACAAATGATATGCAGATGCAACCCTGCGCGTAATTTTGTGTCGGGTTGGCGTTGATCGAAATTATGAGCTGCGCGCAACAACCGCCTCGTGCGGACGTTGCAGCGCTCGATACCTCGCATCCGGGGAAGCCCAGCGTGCACGCCCATTCGCTTTCCCCCGACCGCCACGATGCGCGCCGCCGCAGCGAGCGCGCGCTGGATGCCGCCAATCTGTTCCTGGCGGATGTCCGCGACGGACTGGGCCCCTACCTCGCCATCTACCTGATCGCAGTACGCGGCCCCGAGCGCGGCTGGAACGAGGCGACGGTCGGGCTGGTGCTGACCATCGCCGGCATCGCCGGATTGCTGATGACGACGCCGGCCGGCGCGCTGATCGACAAGATCCGCGCCAAGCGCACGATCCTGGTCATTGCCGCGGTGGCCGTCACGGTCGGCTCTCTCGCCCTGCCCTTCGTCAGCGGGTTCGGACCGGTGATCGCCAGCCAATCGCTTGCCGCGGTCGCCGGCACGGTGTTCGCCCCCGGCCTGACCGCCATCTCGCTCGGCATCGTCGGCCCGCGCGGCTTCACCCGGCGGGTCGGTCGCAACGAAGCGTTCAACCATGCCGGCAACGCGGTCGCCGCGGTGATCGCGGGCGCGACGGCCTGGTATTTCGGGCCGGTTGCCGTCTTCTACCTAATGGCTGCGCTTGCGGTGTTGAGCATCGGCGCCATCCTGCGGATCGATCCAAAGGCGATCGACCACGCCGTCGCGCGCGGATGCGGGGACGAGGAGGAAGAGGCGGACGGCCCACCGCCGTCGATCCTGCAGACGCTGACGCATACGCCCGCGCTCGGCATCTTCGCTGCCTGCGCCTTCATCTTCCATCTGTCGAATGCGGCGATGCTGCCGTCGGTCGGGCAATTGCTGGGGCGCGAAGTCGGCGCCGGCCAGGCCACTTCGCTGATGGCGGCGTGCATCGCCGGCGCGCAACTGGTCATGGTGCCCGTCGCGATCGTCGTCGGGCGCAAGGCGGATGCCTGGGGGCACAAGCCGATCTTCCTGGTCGGCTTCGCGGTGCTGGCGCTGCGCGGCGTGCTCTACACCCTGTCTGACGCCCCCGCCTGGCTGCTGACCGTCCAGCTGATCGACGGCGTCGGTGCCGGCATCTTCGGCGCGCTCTTCCCGGTCGTCATCGCCGCGGTCACGCGCGGCAGCGGCCGGTTCAACGTCGCGCAGGGCGCGGTCGCGACGGTGCAGGGGCTGGGCGGCGCGCTGAGCCCGACGATCGCCGGCGCCCTGATCGTCTGGGGCGGCTACGACACCGCGTTCCTCGTGCTTGCCGGGATCGCGGCGCTGGGCCTTGCGCTCTATGCCTGGCGGGTGCCCGAAACCGCGCGGTAGTCCGCGGTCACCGTGCCGACCGCGTTCGCCTCGGCCTCATGGCCATCCTCGCGGAAGGTTTCGGCAAGCGCCGCCCGTTCCCACGCCTGCATCGCCGGATGCGCCAGGATCGTGTCGACCCAGCGTGCGCCGGCCGCGCCGACATCGATGCCATAGGTGCGCACGCGGTAGGCTACGGGTGAGTAGAACGCGTCCACCGCGGTGAAGGCGGCGCCGGCCAGCCAGGGCCCGCCGAACCGCTCAAGACCCTCGTTCCAGAGCACCCGCAGCCGCGCGATATTCCGTGCGAGTGCGGGCGATTCCGCGGTCGGGGCGATCCGCTGCCCCACGGTCATCGTCCGCTCGCCCCGCAGCGCGCCGAAACCGCCGTGCATCTCGGCGACCGCACACATCGCCCAGGTGCGCGCCGCGCCCTCGTCGGGCCAGACGCCTTCGTGCCGGTCGGCGAGATACATCACGATGCCGAGCGAGTCCCACACCGTCTGGTCGCCATCGATCAGCACCGGGACCTGGCCCGTCGGCGAGAACGCGCGGAACGCGTCGTGATTGTCGAGTGTCGCGAACGGCTCGATCCGATCGTCGAAGGGAATGCCGAGCGCCGTCATCAGCACCCACGGTCGCAGCGACCAGCTGGAATAGTTGCGGTTGGCGGTGATCAGCTGATAGCTCATCGACGCGCCGCCCCGCCCGGCAGCGTCGCCACCCATCGCTCCAACGCGGCGGTATCGCGCATATCGCCGGTGTAGGGATAGCGCGGGCGCACCGGCTGGTTGCTGCCGCGCACGCGGCCGCGATAGACCTTCATCGGAATGCCCACGTTGGCGAGGCCACTGGGCAGCGTGCGGTCGCCGACCTCCATGTACAAGGTATCGCCGCTCGTCTCTTGCCCGATCGGGATCGCGCCGAGCGCCGTCCACAGATCGACCGCATCGAGACAGGCCGACGCGCACGCGGCATCGGTCAGGACATAAACCGGGTGCGTGGGCCCGGTGATCGCGGCGGGCGTCGCCTGCGGTGCATCCGTCGCGCCATCGTCTCCACGCCACAGCGACAAGCCCTTCGCCTGCGCGGCGGCCAGACCATAGGCGTTACGTCGCGCCCAGGCCAGCGCATCGGGCGACGCGTCCTTCGACTGCGCCCACGCATCGCGGTAGCCGCGAATCGTCGCCAGATTGTCCGGCGAGACGCGCCATTCGACATAGGTCGGCACGCTGTCCGCCTTTGTGACTGCCGCCTCACCCCACAATATCTTGGCCATGTCGTTCGACCACTGCGACGATCCGCCACCGTTGCTGCGCAGATCGAAGACGATGCGTGGGGCCGCCAGCAGCGCGGCGCGGTCGGCACGCATCGTCGCGATCATCGGGTTCAACGCCTTGGCGACCGGCCCTTCGGGATTGCTGTCGAACGACGCGATAGCAAACCAGCGCGTGCCATCGGCCAGCGTCCGCGCACCGGTCGTGATCGGTGCGGCGCGAGTGGTGTCGGCCAGGCGCTGCGACCATTCCGGATCGACCAGCGGCCGCCACGTGAGCGCGATCGTCCGCACTTTACCTGCAACGCTAAAGCGGCACGTGGCCGGACGCGTGATGAAGGGATTGCCGGTGTCCAGGAACAGGCGCCCAGCGCGCGAACGACGCGTCGCCAGCATCGACCAGCGCCCGGTGAAGGCCCCGACATGGCGCGCGAGCAGCGGATCGGCGGCGACACCGTCGCATCCTGCAAGCGCGGCCCCCAGCGGAACCGGGGCATCGTCGGCGCGCGTCATCACCACTTGCCGTCCGCGCGCATCCAGCCCGGTCAGGAACCCCGGCCACTGCGCGGTCAGCAGCGGCGAGCCTCGCTGGGTGCTGAACTGGACGTGCCCGTCGTCGAAGCTGGCGGTGTATCCGCGCATCGCCCACAGATAGCCTGCAAAATCGCGAACCCGCGCGGCTCGCGCAAGCAAGGCCGCATAGGCCGTGCGTTCGCGCGCCGCGAAGCCCGGATCGGCCGCATTCACCGGCCCGGGATGGTCGGCCAGGATATGCGCGTGGAACGCTGCACCATCGGCCCGCGTGGTCGCCGCCCAGTCGCGCGGCACCACCGCCGTCACCGGAGCCGCTGCCTGGAGCGCGAGCGTCAGGGCCAGCATCACGCCGCGTACGTCGCCGTCGTCTTCGCCGCGACCTCGTCCGCGGTCACGCCCGGTGCCAGTTCGATCAGCCGGAACGGGCTGTCATGATCGGGGCGCTGGAACACGGCCAGGTCGGTCACGATCATGTCGACGACATTCTTGCCCGTCAGCGGCAGCGTACAGGTCGGAATGAACTTCGGGTCGCCGTTCTTGGAAGTGTGTTCCATCACGACGATGATCTTCTTCACGCCGGCGACCAGGTCCATGGCGCCGCCCATGCCCTTGATCATCTTGCCCGGGATCATCCAGTTGGCGATGTCGCCGTTTTCCGCGACTTCCATCGCGCCCAGCACGGTCAGGTCGATGTGCCCGCCGCGGATCATCGCGAAGCTGTCGGCCGAGCTGAAATAAACGCTGGAGGGCAGTTCGCTGATCGTCTGCTTGCCGGCATTGATCAGGTCGGGGTCCTCCTCCCCCGCGTACGGGAACGGCCCGATCCCGAGCATTCCGTTCTCGCTCTGCAGCGTGACGGTCATGCCATCGGGAATGTTGTTCGCCACGAGCGTCGGGATGCCGATGCCGAGGTTGACGTAGAAGCCGTCGCGCAGTTCCTTTGCCGCGCGTGCAGCCATCTGGTTCCGGTCCCAGGGCATCAGTTCAAACTTCCTTCCTGTATCGTGATGACGGGCGCGACGTGGGCGCGCCCCGTGCCGAAGCGTCTGCGGGCGGGCCGCCGTCGTCCCGGACTGCCTGGTTGCGGGCCGATCATTTGACCGACGTCGTCACGGGTCCCGCGACGGTCCCGGGATCGCTCCAGCGCGTATCGGCCGGGAACACATCGTCGAACCCGCCCTTCAGCGCGGTGCCGTAGACCGGGTTGGGCAGGACGAACCAGCCGTTGCCCCACAGGTTGGCGATCGCGGGCACGTTCGCCAGCGCCCGGCGCGTCGCGGGCGACAGCTTCGGGTCGTTGAACAGGTCGCTGAAGTCGCCCAGCTGGTCGCCGACCAGCGCGATCACGCAGTATCCACTCGCGATCGCCCAGCGGCGATCGTCCTTGCCCGATCCGCCGCCGTCATCGCCTTTCAGCCACAGCGTCGAGCCATGCTTGGCCGGCCCCAGCCCGGCGTAGGTGAGCGCCGCTTCGGTCTGCGCCGCGGTTTCGCGCGTACGGTTCGAATTGAAGATGACCGCAATGCCCGCCGCACGGGCGGCATCCAGCGCCATCTTGGCACCGGGGACCGCCGCTACGTTGCGCGTGCCGCTTTCTTCCCACCGGCGCCAGCGGCCCTCGTCATAGCCGTCGCCGCGGCGGGCGGCATCGCCTTCGTAGCCGAGATTGAGCAGTGCGGTCTCGTCGATGTCCAGGACAACCGCGGGCGGCTTTGGCCCGCACGGTTCGAACTGCGGCGCGTCGAGCGAGGCGCTGTCCGAAATGACCACCTGCCGCGCCTGGCCGGGTTTCACATAGGCCTTCCAGTCGTTCAGGTAGCGTTGCAGCGCACGGTACGCCTGGACCGAACTCGCCGCCGCCTCGCCCGATCCGTAGAGATACTGCATCGTCTCCGGCACGCCGCTGCGCTGCGCGACCGCTGCGGCTGCGGCCGGCGACGGCTGCGAACCATCTGGCGACGACGCGGGCGACGTCACGCCGGGCACAGGTTGTGCCAGCCTGACCTCGGCAGGCGCCGCTTCCGCCGTCCTGACGGCGCGGCGTGCCGCACGCTTGTCGTCCATCCGCGACTTCACGATCGCCGACGACGATGCCGCGATAGGGATAACCGCGGCGGCGATGCAGCCGCTCAGCACCGCGGGTAGCGAAAGGATCGTTCCGGCACGCAGCATCATCCGTCCAGTCATCGCTTGTCCGTCTTCGCCAGATAGGCGCCGGGAATCGGCGCCGTCGGTGTCTCACCTTGCCAGACGATGTGCAGGACGCGCCAGCCGGCGGGTGTCCTGACGAGCTGGAACGAATTGATGCCGCGTGCGAACGGCGCCTCGATCGGCGCATGGCGGCTCTCGTAGGTCGAGAAGACGTGTGCGATGTTGCCGTAGCGCTCGACCCGCCGCGCGACTTCGCTTTCGTAGAAGCCCTGCTTGGCCATCGCCGCACCGGCGCGATCGATATAGCCCTGGATGTCGAGCACCGTCGGCGCCGTGCCACTGACCGGAATCAGCCGCGCCTCGGGGACGAACAGCCCCTTGAACGCGTCCCAGTCGCGCGGACCGGCGGGACCGGAAATCGCGGCGTAGACCCGGCCCACCAGCACATCGATCGCAGCATCGTCGGGTGCGGCAGAGGGGTTCGCGATCCGTACCGGCGCAGGCCTCGTCCGATCCTGCGCGCCGACGGCCGATATGCCCGCGACGGCGAGGATCGCCGCCAGCACCCGACGGATCATGCCGCTTCCCGCGGGCGGGTCGTCACAAACTCGATCTTCTTGTCGTAGGGCGCGCCGACGATCATCCGCTTCACATAGATGCCGGGCAGATGGATGTGATCGGGGTCGATACTGCCGACCGGCACGATCTCCTCGACCTCCGCCACGCAGACCTTGCCGGCGGTCGCCATCGGCTGGTTGAAGTTGCGCGCGGTCTTGCGGAAGATCAGGTTGCCCGCTTCGTCCGCCTTCCAGCCCTTGATGATCGACAGGTCGGCGCGGATGCCGCGCTCCAGGATATAGTCCTCTCCGTCGAAGGTCTTCACTTCCTTGCCCTCGGCCACCAGCGTGCCGACGCCGGTTTTGGTATAGAAGCCCGGAATGCCCGCGCCGCCCGCGCGGCAGCGTTCGGCGAGCGTCCCCTGCGGGCAGAATTCGACCTCCAGCTCGCCGCTCAGATACTGGCGCTCGAATTCCTTGTTCTCGCCCACGTAGGACGAGATCATCTTGGCGACCTGTCGGCTCCGCAGCAGCTTGCCCAGGCCTTCGTTGTCGATACCGGCGTTGTTGCTGGCGATCGTCAGGCCCTTGACCCCCGATGCCTGGATCGCATCGATCAGCCGCTCGGGGATGCCGCAGAGGCCGAAACCGCCGGCGCAGATCGTGATGCCGTCGTGGAGCAGCCCGTCGAGCGCGGCGGCCGCATCCGGGTAGAGCTTCTTCATCGGCATCCTCCTGACATTTTCCCAATCGTTAGGGGGTTGCAGGGGAGTCGGTCAAGGCAAGTTGAACCAGCATTCAACTTGCCGGTCGGCGATCAGATCGCGGTGCCCGCCAGATGCCCGATCGCAGCCGTCACGGCGATCGCCGCAGCACCCCAGAAAGCAACGCGGACGGCGGCCGGGACGGTGGGCGCTCCACCGACACGCGCGCCGACCGCACCCAGGACCGCCAGCAGCGCGACAGTGACGCCGGGCAGCCCCCACAGCAGCGTCGCGCGCGGAAGGATCGCGGCCGTCAGCAGCGGCACGGCGGCACCCGCGGCAAAGCTCGCCGCCGAAGCCGCGGCCGCTTGGACCGGGCGCGCCACCAACGCCTCGTGGATGCCCAGTTCGTCGCGCAGATGCGCGCCCAACGCGTCGTGCGCCATCAATCGCGTCGCCACCGCCGCCGCCGTGTCCGGCTCGACCCCGCGCGCGACATAGATCGCGGCGAGTTCGGCCCGCTCCGCATCCGGCGCGGCGGCCAGTTCCGCCCGCTCGCGCGCCTCGTCCGCACGCTCGGTATCCGCCTGCGATCGGACCGAAACATACTCGCCCGCCGCCATCGACATCGCGCCTGCGACCATCCCCGCGATTCCCGTCAGCAGGATCGCCGACCGATCGGGCTGCGCCGCTGCGACGCCGGCGATCAGGCTGGCGGTCGACACGATGCCGTCGTTCGCGCCGAGCACCGACGCGCGCAGCCAGCCGATACGAGACACGAGATGCCGTTCGCGATGCGGTTTCATGGAAGTCCCTCGCCTGACCGGATCCGAGCTATAGGCGGTTTACCGACAAGAAAAAGGGCCGCCCGGTTTCCCGGACGACCCCAACTTTCTATAAGCCGGAGGGCTTAGATCTTGTCGCCGAGCGCGCCCTTAACCGAGCCCACGCCCTTCTGGGCCTCGCCCTTGGCTTCCTGCGCTTCGCCTTCGGCGTGCAGCTTCTCGTTACGATCCGGACCGTCGCCGGCCATCGCCTGCTTGGCGTTGCCGATCGCTTCGTTGACGGTGCCCTTAACCTTGTCGATCATCTCGCCCATGTCGGTCGCTCCTGTATCGTGTTGAAGTTGTTGTTCCAACGCGCGGATATCCGGGGCGTTCCGGCGGAATCGATCTAAATCAATCCGGCGAGCGGACTGGACGGGTCGGCGTAGCGGCGCTTCGCCATCCGCCCGGCGCGATAGGCAAGCCGCCCGCTCTCGACCGCCGACTTCATCGCCGCCGCCATGAGGATCGGATCCCTGGCTTCGGCGATCGCGGTGTTCATCAGGACGCCGTCGCATCCGAGTTCCATCGCCGCGGCTGCATCCGACGCGGTGCCGACGCCCGCATCGACCAGCACCGGAACCTTCGCGCCTTCGACGATCAGGCGGATCGTCACCTGGTTCTGGATGCCCAGACCCGACCCGATCGGCGCGCCCAGCGGCATGATCGCGACCGCGCCGACATCCTCCAGCCGCTTGGCGGCGATGGGGTCGTCGACGCAATAGACCATCGGCTTGAAGCCTTCCTTCGCCAGGACTTCGGTGGCGCGGAGCGTCTCGACCATGTCCGGGTACAGCGTCCGCGCCTCGCCCAGCACTTCCAGCTTCACCAGGTCCCAGCCGCCGGCCTCGCGCGCGAGGCGCAGGGTGCGGATCGCGCTGTCGGCATCGAAGCAGCCCGCGGTGTTGGGCAGGTAGGTGATCGTCTTCGGGTCGATATAGTCGGTCAGCATCGGCGCGCCCGGGTCGCTGACGTTGACGCGGCGCACGGCGACGGTGACGATCTCCGCGCCGGACGCGGCCACCGCGGCGGCGTTCTGTTCGAAATCCTTGTACTTGCCGGTGCCGACGATCAGCCGCGAGCGGAATGTGCGGCTGGCGACAGACCAGCTGTCGTCGGCGACATGATCGCCGCCACCGACGAAGTGCACGATCTCCAGTTCGTCCCCATCCTCGACCATCACCTCGTGGAGCGTGGAGCGCGGCACGACCTCCAGGTTCCGCTCCACGGCCAGCTTGGCGGGAACCAAGCCTAGGCTTTCCGCCAGCGCGGCAATGGTCAGGCCGGCTGCCACGCGCTTGTGTTCGCCATTCAGGGTGATCGAGACGGTGCCGTCGCTGTGTGCCATTCCCAAGTCCGTTCGGGCTGAGCTTGTCGAAGCCCTGTCCTTCTTCTACCGCCCGGTGGGAAGAAGAAGGACAGCCCTTCGGCCAGGTTTCCATCGAAGTATGACTTCGATGGGGCCTGGACAAGCTCAGGGCGAACGGACTTGGTTGGTCGCGCACCACCTAAGGTCCGGAACGCCTACGTTCAATCGAAAGCGAGCCATGGCCGACCTGATCTACGTCCTGAACGGCCCCAACCTGAACCTGCTGGGCACCCGCGAACCGGAAATCTACGGCTCGGACACGCTCGACAACATCGCCGGGATGCTGGAGGATCACGCCCGCACTCTCGATATGGAGATCGACCTGCGCCAGTCGAACCACGAAGGCCATCTGGTCGACTGGCTGCACGAGGCGCAGGCGCGTGAGGCAAAGGCAGTGCTGCTGAATGCGGGCGCGTTTACCCATACCTCGGTCGCCATCCACGATGCGATTAAGGCGATCAGGACGCCGGTGATCGAGGTGCATCTGTCGAACCCGCACACGCGCGAGGAATTCCGCCACGTCAGCTTCGTCGGGCGTGCCGCAAAAGGAACGGTCGCGGGTTTCGGCGCGATGTCCTATAGGCTGGCGCTGGACGCCGCCGCGCGGTTCTGACAAAGGCCCGCGCTTTGTAATTCGCCAGGAAAGTTCAGGGGACCGATGAGCGAAACACCCAACAGGACCGGCGGCATGAGCGTCGATATCGAACTCGTCCGCCAGCTCGCGCAGGTGCTCGACGACACGCAGCTGACCGAAATCGAGGTCGAGGACGGCGATCGCAAGGTGCGCGTCGCGCGCACCGTCACCGCCGCGCCCGCGCAGATGGCCTATGCGCCGCAGCCGATGGCAGCGCCTGCACCGGTCGCTGCGAGCGCACCCGCTGCCGCCGAAGTCGGCGCGTCGGCGCCGGCGACCAGCGCCAATGCGGTCAAGTCGCCGATGGTCGGCACCGCCTATCTCGCCCCCAATCCGGAGGCGAAGAATTTCGTCTCGGTCGGCCAGTCGGTCGCCGCCGGCGACACGCTGCTGATCGTCGAGGCGATGAAGGTCATGAACCCGATCACCGCCCCCAGCGCCGGCACCGTCAAGGCGGTACTGGTCGAAAGCGGCCAGCCTGTCGAATTCGACCAGCCGCTCGTCGTCGTCGAGTGAGCGACGCCACACCATGTCTTTCGGGGCGCGCATGACGCCCTCCCCCACTCCGTTCGGGCTGAGCGTGTCGAAGCCCTGTCCTTCTTCGTCGATCCACAGAACGTGGCACGAAGAAAAGGGCAGCCCTTCGACAAGCTCAGGGCGAACGGGGTTGGTTGATCGGATCATTCGCTGATGCCAAAAATCCAGAAACTCCTGATCGCCAACCGTGGTGAGATTGCGCTCCGCATCCATCGCGCGTGCCATGAAATGGGCATCAAGACGGTCGCGGTGCATTCCACCGCCGACGCAGACGCGATGCACGTGCGCCTAGCGGACGAGGCGATCTGCATCGGCCCGCCGTCGGCGGCCGACAGCTATCTCAACATCCCGAACATCATTTCCGCGGCGGAAATCTCGGGCGCGGACGCGATTCATCCCGGGTACGGCTTCCTCTCCGAAAACGCGCGCTTCGCCGAGATCGTCGAGAGCCACGGGCTGATCTTCGTCGGCCCCAAGCCCGAGCATATCCGCACGATGGGCGACAAAGTGGAGGCAAAGCGCACTGCCGGTGCGCTCGGCCTGCCGCTCGTCCCCGGCTCCGACGGCGCGATCAGCGATCCGGCGGAAGCGGCGCAGATCGCGGAACGCGTCGGCTATCCGGTCATCATTAAGGCAGCCTCGGGCGGCGGCGGGCGCGGAATGAAGGTCTGCACCTCGCCCGACCAGCTCGAGACGCTGATGCAGCAGGCCGGCAGCGAGGCGAAGGCCGCGTTCGGCGATGCGACCGTCTATATCGAGAAGTATCTCGGCAACCCGCGCCATATCGAGATCCAGGTGTTCGGCGACGGCAACGGCAACGCCATCCACTTGGGTGAGCGCGACTGCTCGCTCCAGCGCCGACACCAGAAGGTGCTGGAGGAGGCCCCGTCGCCCGTGCTGGGCGCCGAGGACCGCGCCCGCATCGGCGGCGTGTGCGCGAAAGCAATGGCAGACATGGGCTATCGCGGCGCGGGCACGATCGAATTTCTGTGGGAAGACGGCGAGTTCTACTTCATCGAGATGAACACCCGGCTTCAGGTCGAGCATCCGGTGACCGAGGCGATCACCGGCCTCGACCTGGTGCGCGAACAGATCCGCATCGCCGAGGGCGAGCCGCTGACCCTGCGCCAGGAAGACGTCGTGTTCCGCGGCCACGCGATCGAATGCCGCATCAATGCCGAAAACCCGCGCACCTTCGCGCCTTCGCCGGGCCTCGTGAAGGGTTATCACGCGCCGGGCGGGATGCACGTGCGTGTCGATAGCGGGCTGTATGCAGGCTACAGGATCCCGCCCTATTACGACTCGATGATCGCCAAGCTGATCGTCTACGGCACCACCCGCCAGGGCGCGCTGCGTCGCCTGCGCCGCGCGCTGGAGGAGTTCGTGATCGACGGTGTCACCACCACGATCCCGCTGCACCAGGCACTGCTCGACGACCCCGAGTTCCAGGAGGGGGCGTATACGATCAAATGGCTCGAAGAGTGGCTGGCCAAGCAGGACGCCTGATCCTCGCCGCCGCGCTGTCGCCGCTGTTGCTGGCGGCGGGGCCGGCGGCGCCCGATCCCGTGCGCGCGCTCGCCGGGCGCTATTCGCAGCATTTCCAGAACGGGACCGTCGATGGCGATACCTACTGGAGTGACGACGTGGTCGAGATCGTGCCGGTCGACGCGCGCCATGCCTATGTTCGCATCGAGACGAATTTCTTCAACGGGCATAGCTGTTCGTTGAGCGGCGTTGCGGCGGCCGAGCGTGCTTCGATTATCTATCGCGAGCCTGCGTCGGGCGTCACGGGCGGCGCTTGCGTCATGACGCTGCGGCGCAGGGGCGCGAAACTGTCGTTCACCGACAATAACGGCGGCTGCCAGTCCTATTGCGGCGCGCGTGGCGGGTTTGCCGGTGGTGAACTGCCGTGGTCGAGCAGGCGGCCGATCCGCTACATGGCCCGCCTGAAAAGCTCGGACACGTATCGCGCGGCGCTGACCGAATGGCGCACGGGGAAAGCGCGGTGAAGGCGACGATCTGGCACAACCCGCGCTGTTCGAAATCGCGCGAGACGCTGGCGATCCTGACCGCAGCGGGTGCCGACGTCACGATCGTCGAGTATCTGAAAGCGCCGCCGTCGCGCGCCGAACTCGCGCGGCTGCTCGACCGCGCCGGCATCGCTCCGCGCGAGGCGTTGCGCAAGGACGCACCGACACAGCCCGACGATGCCGCCGCGCTCGATTTGATGGCTAGCGATCCTGCCACCATCGAACGGCCGCTCGTCGAAACCGACAGGGGCGTGCGGCTCGGCCGTCCGCCCGAACGCGTAAAGGAAATCCTGTGACCGATCTGCTCGTCCCCGGTGAAACCTGCTGGCGGATCGAGCAGGCGACCCGCGCCACCGTCATCGTCGATGCCGACGCGTATTTCCGCACCGCGCGCAAGGCGATGACGGCGGCCCGGCACCAGATCCTGCTGATCGGCTGGGATTTCGATGCGCGCATCCGGCTGGGCGGACAGGACCCGCCCGAGGACGGCGGGCCGGAAACAGTCGGCGACTTCATCAGCTGGCTGGTCGAGCGTACGCCCGAGCTGAACGTCCATGTGCTGCGCTGGGATGTCGGCGCGCTGAAGACGCTGACGCGTGGATCGACGTTCCTGACCATCGTCGACTGGATGCGGCACCCGCAGATCCATACCAAACTCGACGGCCATCACCCGACCGGTGCGTCGCATCACCAGAAGATCGTGGTCATCGACGACTGCCTGGCGTTCTGCGGCGGGATCGACATGACTGCGGGTCGCTGGGACACGCGCGCCCACGCCGATGACGATGCGCTGCGCGTGTTGCCCGGTGGCGAACCCTACGACCCGTGGCACGACGCGACGACCGCCCTCCAGGGGCCGGTCGCCCGCGCGCTCGGCGAGCTCGCCCGCGAACGCTGGCAGCGCGCCGGCGGCGATCCGATCACGCCGCCACCGCCGCAGGACGGCTGCTGGCCCGATGGCCTGCCGGTCGATTTCACCGACATTCCCGTCGCCATCGCGCGCACCGAGCCCGAGATGGGCGAGGACGAGCCGCTGGTCCACGAGATCGAATCGCTCTACCTCGCCGCCATCGCGTCGGCGAAGCGTCATATCTATGCGGAAAGCCAGTATTTCGCCTCGCGCAAGGTCGCCGCGGCGATCGCGAAGCGGCTGGACGAGGCGGACGGCCCCGAAGTCGTCATCGTCAATCCGGAAAGCGCGGAAGGGTGGCTGGAGCCGCTGGCGATGGACACCGCACGCGCGCGGCTGGTCGAGGCCATCCGCCACCGCGACCGGCACGGCCGCTTCCGCCTGTATCACCCGTTCACCGCAGGCGGCACGCCGATCTACGTCCATGCCAAGGTTCTGATCGTCGACGGAGAACTGCTTCGCGTCGGATCGTCGAACTTCAACAACCGGTCGATGCGCCTTGACACCGAATGCGATGTCGCCATCGCCGCCGCCAGCGAGCGGACGGCGACGTGCATCGCCCGCATCCGCGACGGCCTGATCGCCGAACATCTGGACACGACGCCCGAGACGGTGGCCGAACGGATCGCGGACAGTGGATCGCTGATCGCCGCCATCGAAGGCCTGCGGGGCCCGGGTCGGACCCTGCGCGACTATGTCATCCCCGACCTGAACGATGCCGAGGAATGGATCGCCAAGACCGAAGTGCTGGACCCGGTCGATCCCGATGACCTGTTCGAGAACCTGACCGGCGGCGTGCTGTCGGCGCTGGTGAAAAAGGTCACCGGCCGCTGACAGACCGCCGGCGGGACAGGCGGGGTGGCGTGGTGCGCCACCCCCTATGTCCTCAAGCGGCGAACATTTCCGGCTCCAGTGCCATCACCGCGTCCGCTCCGCCCTCGATCTTGCGACGCAGCGCGCCAGCGTCGGGCAGGACGCGCTCGGCGTAGAAGCGCGCGGTCACCAGCTTCGCTTCCAGGAACTTCGCGTCGCCCTCGCCCGCCGCCAGCATCCGCGATGCGGCTTCGGCCATGCGCAGCCACATCAGGCCGACCGACACCAGGCCCATCAGCGTCATGTAGCTGTACGCACCGGCACCGACCGCATTCGGGTTCTGCATCCCGTTCGACATGAACCACATCGTTGCGGCCTGAAGCTCGCCCAGCGCCTTTTCCAGACGCCCGGCAAGCTCGGCGGTCTTCTCGTTGCCCTTGGCCGCGGCGCATTCCTGCGCCACCAGCTTGAAGAACGCCTGTACTGCGCGCCCGCCGTTCTGGGCGAGCTTGCGGCCGACCAGGTCCATCGCCTGCACGCCGTTGGTGCCTTCGTAGATCTGCGCGATGCGGGCGTCGCGGACAAACTGCTCCATGCCCCATTCGACGATGTAGCCGTGGCCGCCATAGACCTGCTGCGCGTTGGTCGCGATTTCGTAACCCCAGTCGGTGCCGACGCCCTTGATGACCGGGGTCAGCAGCCCGATCAGGTCGGCCGCCATCTGACGCTCGGCATCGTCCTCGGCCTTGTGCTCGAGATCGACCTGCAGGCCGCCCCACAGGCACAGCGCGCGCAGGCCTTCGACCTTGGCCTTGGCATCCATCAGGTTGCGGCGGACGTCGGGATGGACGAACAGCGTGTCGGCCTTTTCGCCCGGCTCGTTCGGACCGGTCAGCGCACGGCCCTGGCGGCGGTCCTTGGCGTATTGCACCGCGTTCTGAAACGCTACTTCGGCCAAACCGAGGCCCTGTAGGCCGACGCCCAGGCGCGCGGCGTTCATCATGATGAACATGGCGGCGAGGCCCTTCATCTCCTCGCCGACCAGCCAGCCCTTCGCGCCGTCATAGTTCATGACGCAGGTCGCGTTGCCGTGGATGCCCATCTTGTGCTCGATCGAGCCGCACGACACCGCGTTACGTGTCCCCAGCGACCCGTCGTCGTTCACCATGACCTTCGGCACGACGAACAGCGAAATCCCCTTCGAGCTGTCCGGAGCGCCCGGCGTCTTCGCCAGCACCAGGTGGATGATGTTGTCGGTCAGGTCATGCTCGCCAGCCGAGATGAAGATCTTGGTGCCAGTGATGCTGTAGCTGCCGTCTGCCTGCGGCTCGGCCTTGGTCTTGATGAGGCCGAGATCGGTGCCGCACTGCGGCTCGGTCAGGTTCATGGTGCCGCCCCATTCGCCGGACACCATCTTCGGCAGGTATTTTTCCTGCTGCTCCGGCGAGCCCTTCGCCACCAGCGCAGCGATCGCACCATGGGCGAGGCCCGGATACATCGCGAACGCCATGTTGGCCGAGATCAGATATTCCTGGAACGCGGTCGACACGACGTGCGGCATCCCCTGCCCACCGAACGCCTCCGGTGCGGCGAGCGTACCCCAGCCGCTCTCGACGAACTGCGCGTACGCCTGCTTGAAGCCGTCGGGCGTCGTCACCGATCCGTCAGCGTGGCGCGTGCAGCCCTGCTGGTCGCCCGACAGGTTCAGCGGGAACAGCACTTCGGCGACGAACCGCCCGCCCTCTTCCAGCACCGCATCGACCGTATCGGGCGTCGCTGCGGAGAAACCGGCGGAGTTGGTGTAGCGATCGAGCCCAACGACGGCATCGAGCACGAAGCGCGTGTCACGGACGGGGGGCGTATACTGGGGCATGGGCGTCCTCTCTCTAGCTTTTAGACTTGGTTAGGCTTGGAAACGGTGGTTTCGACGACATCGATAAAATCCTGCAGCTCGGCGATGGCCGCGTCGATGTCCTGCTTTTGGCGCGCGAGCACTGCAATGCGGTCGCGGCAGCGCTCCAGCGTCACCTGCCGCTGCACCTGCCGTCCGTCGCCGATGTCGTACAGGTCGATCATCTCGCGAATTTCGGCGAGCGAGAAGCCGACGCGCTTGCCGCGCAGGATCCAGGCCAGCCGCGCGCGATCGCGCTGCGAATAGATGCGCTGCAACCCGCGGCGCTCGGGCGCGATCAGCCCTTCATCCTCGTAGAAACGCAGCGCGCGGGCGGTCACATCGAACTCGCCCGACAGGTCGGAAATGGTGAAATGCTGGCGATCCCGTCGTTCCGGGATGGCCGCAAGCGCAATGGCTGGGGCGACGCTCGACATGACGCCTGGATTAGCTTCCCTTTACGTGAACGTCAACTGCCCGCACATGGCGCGCGCCCATCGGCATTTCGCATCGTCGCGGCCTCGGCGACCGACTCGCTCAACCGCTCGGCGTCGAGCGCGGCCAGCGTCCCGCTGCGAACGCACGCCGTCGCGCAGGCTTCGGGCAGCACGGCGGGAAAGGTGATGCGATCCCCATCGAACGCTGCATCGAAGTGGCAGTCGTTCCCCAGCCGGACCCGAAGCGCATCGCCCAATCGCGAAGCATCGCCCGCAGCGCTGCACCCCTGCCCTTCGCCGTAGTCCACTGTCGCACCGATGCGGTAACCGCCATCGCGACGCACGATGCACACCCGGTCGGTATCGCGTGCGTACAGCCCGACGATGTCGCGGTCGGCGGGATCGCGGACCAGCCCGCGCAGGATCGCCGCCGTCTCCAGATCGGGCGCGTCGGTCGCGCGGATCAGGGGGGCCTGGCGCGGACAACTCGCCAATGCCGCGATCAGCACAACCGGAACGATCAGCCGGGCGATCATCCGTCCGCGACCAGCCGACCGCCCTCGATCCGACGGTAGAAGCAGCTGCGGGCGCCGGTGTGACACGCGGGGCCGGCAGGTTCGACGCGCAGCCAGACGGCATCCTGGTCGCAGTCGATCCGCACCTCGACGACGCGCAGGACGTGGCCGGACGTCTCGCCCTTCTTCCACAAACGCCCCCGCGACCGCGACCAGAACGTCGCTTCTCCGCTGTCGAGCGTCGTCGCCAGTGCCTCGGCATTCATGTGGGCGACCATCAGCACCTCGCCGGTCGCGCTATCGGTCGCCACTGCGGTGATCAGGCCGGCGGCATCATATTTCGGGTCAAGCTCGGTGCCGGTTTCGCGCAGGTCGGTCATCCGCGCCTTTTACGGCGATCCCCCCGCAGTGCGCAATCAGGCGGCGTGCGCGCGCAACATCGGAGCGATCAGCGACAGATTGTGCCGGGCAAGGTGGCTGCCCCGCCCCGCCACGCTGCCCTCCAGCAACGGCTGCTCGCCGATCGCCAGACACCGCTCCCACGCGCCCTGCGCCAGCGGCAGCCATTCGCCGATCGCCTGCGCCGTATCGGCGACCGCACGATCGAGCATCAGATTGCCGAGAACGAAAAAGAAATCGGGCGAATGCTGCCAGTGCGCGAATTCGCGATCCGCCAGGGCGGTCGCTTCGTCGAAGCGGCGAGCGGCGGCCAGGCTGGAGATCGCGCCCAGCACCAGTTCGTGCCGCCAGTTGGCGTCCGCCGGCGTCCGGTCGAGCGCACGGGCATACCAGTCGTTTGCGGCGTCATATTCGCCCGCAACCTCTGCATCGCGGCCGAGCTGTTTCAGCAGATAACCGTCGTCCGGCCGCTCGGCGAGGGCGCGCAGCAGCAGCGGCCGGTTGCGCGCGCTCTTCGTCGCGATCCGGTCCGGCACATAGCCGTCATGGCCCAGTACGAGCGGGCAGCGCTCGCGGGCCAGGCCTGAGGCGACCTGCTCGTGGATGCGGCCCTCGAACCAGGTGCCGCGCGGGAGCAGGCGGCTGATCCAATTGCGGTGAAGAGTCTTGCCGGTCAGCAGGTTGTCGATTGCCACGACGCCGATGCGCGGGTCGCCGGAGCACCAGTCGCGCAGCCCCGCGCCGCCATCGGCGATCCACTCATCGGCATCGATCACCAGCGTCCAGTCGGCATCGGCGATGGACAGCGCGTGGTTACGGGCGGCGGCGAAGTCGTCGATCCAGTCGAACGTCGCAACCGTGGCGCCGCACGCCCGTCCGATCCCGGGAGTGGCATCGGTCGATCCGGTATCGACGGCGACCATGCGATCGACCCATGGCGCGACGCTGTCCAGGCAGCGTTTCAGGCATCGGGCTTCGTTGCGGACGATCAGGGCAGCGGCCAGGCTCGGGCGGGTCATGCAGCCTGTCTGCCACAGCAGGTATCACCGCCGCGTTAACCACGCTTGCATCATTCGTGCCCGCGAATCGCTTCGGCCAGTGCCTGCTTCGACATGCCGGACCGCCCCTCGATCCCGATCCGCTTTGCTTCCTCGTACAGATCGGCCTTCGTGCGATCTTCCAGGTGCGTGCTGTCATGCTTCAACGTGCCGGCCGCCTTGGCATTGGCGATCCGCGCAGCCTTTTCCTTCGACATGCCGTCGTCCAGCAAGTCCTCGTAAAGCTTGCCGTCCTTGATCTGCGGTCCGTGGTCCTTGGCCATGGTGTGATCTCCTTTGCCCACGCGAACGCGCAGGCGAGCGTTCGGGATGCGTGACAATGGGGCGACAAACGCGGGACGCGCCCCTATAGCGCCCCCGGACCGATCAGCCGTTCACAGCGAAGGCTCCCATGCTCACGACCCATCCGTTCGATGACGACAAGCTGCGCGAAGAGTGCGGCGTCTTTGGCGTATCCGGTGCGGAAGGGGCCGCTGCCCTTGTCGCGCTGGGCCTCCACGCGCTGCAACATCGTGGCCAGGAAGCCGCCGGCATCACCAGCTGGGACGGCCACCAGTTCCACACCCACCGTGCGATGGGTCATGTCGCGGGCAATTTCGACCGCGACGACGTGATCCGCGCACTGGCCGGCAACACCGCCTGCGGCCACGTGCGCTATTCGACGACCGGCGAGACATCGCTCCGCAACGTCCAGCCGCTGTACGCCGAGCTGGCGAGCGGCGGCTTCGCGGTCGCGCACAACGGCAACATCTCGAACGCGATGCGCCTGCGCCGCGACCTGATCCGGTCAGGGTCGATCTTCCAGTCGACCAGCGACACCGAGACGATCATCCACCTGGTCGCGACGTCGAGCTACCGCACGCTGATCGACAAGTTCATCGATGCGCTGAAGCAGCTGGAAGGCGCCTATTCGCTGATCTGCATGACGCCCGAAGGCATGATCGCGTGCCGCGACCCGCTCGGCATCCGCCCGCTCGTCATGGGCATGCTTGGCGACAGCGTGATCTTCGCCTCGGAGACAGTCGCACTCGACGTCGTCGGCGCTGAATTCCTGCGGTCGGTCGAGCCGGGCGAGCTGGTGATCGTGAAGGGTACCGAGATCAGCTCGCACCGCCCATTCGCTCCCCTGGCCGCGCGGCCCTGCATCTTCGAATGGGTCTATTTCTCGCGCCCCGATTCGATCGCCGACGACCATTCGGTCTATTCGGTGCGCAAGGCGATCGGTGCTCAGCTGGCGATCGAAGCGCCGGCGGATGCCGATCTGGTCATCCCGGTCCCCGATTCGGGTACGCCGGCCGCGATCGGCTACGCGCAGGAATCGGGCGTGCCGTTCGAACTCGGCATCATCCGCTCGCACTATGTCGGCCGCACATTCATCCAGCCGGGCGACAAGGTCCGGCACCTGGGCGTCAAGCTGAAGCACAACGCCAACCGCGCGCTCATCAAGGGCAAGAAGGTCGTGCTGATCGACGACTCGATCGTCCGCGGCACGACCAGCCTCAAGATCGTGCAGATGATGCGCGAGGCGGGCGCCGCCGAAGTTCATATGCGCATCGCGTCGCCGCCGACACGGCATTCCTGCTTCTACGGCGTCGATACGCCCGAACGCTCGAAGCTGCTGGCCGCAACCCACGACCTGGAGGCGATGCGGACGTACATCCAGGCCGACAGCCTCGCCTTCGTGACCATCGATGGCCTGTACAAGGCTCTCGGCAGCGATGGTCGGCCGCGCGTCAAGCCGGGCTTCTGCGATGCCTGCTTCACCGGCGACTATCCGACGACGCTGACCGACCAGGACGAAAGCGGCACGCCCGTCGACCAGTTTGCCCTGCTCGAAGAGCGGGTTGGCTGAGCCACTTCATACGGACCGAGAACTTATGACCGACACCAATCTCGCCGGCCGGCTGGCACTCGTCACCGGGGCCAGCCGCGGGATCGGCGCCGCGACCGCGCTCGCGCTGGGCAACGCGGGCGCGCACGTCATCCTGACCGCGCGGACGCCGGGCGGGCTGGAGGCGGTTGAGGACGCGATCCACCAGGCCGGTGGCCATGCGACGATCGCGCCGCTCGACCTCAGCGAAAGCGACGGCATCCCGCGGCTGGCGGCAGCGATCGGCGAGCGCTGGGACGCGCTCGACATCCTGGTGCTGAATGCCGCGCAGCTGGGCTCGCTGTCGCCGGTGTCGGCATTCGACCCGAAGGAACTCGCCAAGACGCTGACGCTCAACATCAGTGCGCAGGCCGCGCTGATCGGATCCTTCGATCCGATGCTGCGGCGCTCGCCCCATGGCCGGGTGATCGGCCTGACCTCCAGCGTCGCCCGCACCGCGCGCGCATACTGGGGCATGTACGGCGCGTCCAAGGCGGCGTTCGAGAACCTGCTGCTAAGCTATGCCGAGGAAGTGAAGGCGCTGAGCAAGACCCGCGTCGCGATCGTCGATCCCGGTGCCACGCGCACCAAGATGCGCGCACGGGCCTATCCCGGCGAAGACCCCGCCAGCGTCAAGGCGCCGGACGTGGTGGCCGAACGCATCCTCGCCCTGCTGGGCGAGGACTATGAGACGGGGACGTTCATTCGGGTCTGAAAGCCGCTAAATCCGTCATCCCCGCTTCGCAGGAATGACGGCTCCGGGCTACTTGGCCGCCGCCTCGATCAGCTTCGCCTGAAACCCCGCCCGTGCCGCCGACAGGTCCGCGCCCGTCGCCCTGGGCCACGCGCCGACCATGGCGATCACGATCCGTCGCGCCGGATCGACCAGGATCGACTGACCGAAAATCCCCTGCGCGCCAACGCGCCCCTCGGGGTACGTCCACCATTGGTATCCGTATCCATAGCCCGGCCGCCCGGTCTGCGCCTTGGCGGCGGTGGCTTGCGCGAACCAGCTCGCCGGCACGATCCCGCGACCGCCCTCCAGCGCCAGTTGCCCCATCCGCGCATAGTCGCGTAAGCTGACCGACAAGCAGCATCCGCTGACCTCCTTGCCGGTCTGGTCGATCATCCAGACGGCTTCGGCCTCCATGCCGTACGGTTTCCAGACCTTTTCGCTCAGATAGTCGGCGAGCGGCTTCTTCGTCGCGTTGCGGACGAGGACGCCGATCAGGTTGGTTTCGCCGGTCTTGTACACCCACTTCGTCCCCGGCGCGGTTTCGCGCGGCAGGGTGCGCATGTAGGCGACGGTCGGGTCCTGACCCGCCGGCACGTCACGCGTGAACATCCGCGCGACGTCGGAATTGGGGTCGGTGTAATCCTCGTTCCAGCGCACGCCCGACGTCATCGTCAGCAACTGCGCGATCGTCACGCCATCATAGCCGCTGCCGGCGAGGTCCGGGATGTAGCGCGTCACCGGTTCATCGACCGATTTGATGTAGCCGTCGCGGATCGCGGCGCCGACCAGGGTCGATGTGAACGACTTGGCGACCGAGAAGCTGGTCCAGCGCCCCTCGCGCGTCAGCCCGCGGGCGTAGCGTTCCAGCCGGACCTTGCCGTCCTGTACGACGATCAGCCCGGCGACGTTGTTCGCGGCGATGAAGGCATCGACGTCCGCCGCGGCGATCGGCAGCGGCGTCCCCTCGGGCAACGGGCGGATGCGGCGGCCGGTCCTGACAGTGTGGACGGGGAACACGCGCTCCATGTGCGGGAAGTTCGCGTCGCGCTGCGCCTGCGACCAGAACAGCACCGCGGCGCCGACCTGTTGCAGCTTGGCGACCTCGCCCGCTGACGGGGTTGCAGCAACCTTCGGCGCGGGCTGATGCGCACAAGCCGCCAGCGCCAGCGCGCCCGCCATCACCCAGGTCTTCATGCCCCCTCCTTCACCAGTGTCACCTGCAGCACGTCGATCCCGTTACCGCGGAACCCACCTTCGCAGTACATCAGATAATAACGCCACAAGTCCACGAAATCCCGCCCGAATTCCGGCGGTAGCTTGCCCGCAGCATACGCCGCGTCGAACCGGTCGCGCCACATCTTCAGCGTGTCGGCATAGTCGATCCCAAAGGCGTGACGGTCGTGCCAGCGGAGCCCTTCGCGTTCGGCGATCGCGCGGAATTCGCTTTCGCAGATCAGCAGTCCGCCGGGAAAGACGTATTGCTGGATGAAGTCGACGTTGCCGGCGTAAGCCTCGAAGATCGCGTCGTCGATCGTGATGAGCTGGATCGCCGCACGACCGCCGGGCTTCAGCACGCGGGCGATGACGCGCAGGTACTCGCGCCAGTATTCGCGGCCCACCGCCTCGACCATCTCGATGCTAGCGACCGCGTCATAGGTGCCGGTGACCGCGCGGTAATCGGTCAGCGTGAAGCGCGCGCCATCGGGCACGCGCGCCGCAGCATAGTCGCGCTGCTCGGTCGACAGCGTGATGCCGTGGACCTGCCGCCCGCCGGCGACTGCGATTTCCGCAAACGACCCCCATCCGCATCCGATTTCCAGGATCGTATCACCCGCCGTCGCCCCCGTCCGTGCCAGAACGGCGGCGAGCTTGGCCGTTTGCGCCGCCTCCAGCGTCATCCCGTTCTGCGGGAACAGCGCGCTGGAATAGGTCATGCTCGCATCGAGCCACGGCGCGTAGAAATCATTCCCCAAGTCGTAGTGATAGGCGATATTCCGCCGCGCCTGAGCGGGGTCGTTGCGCCGCAGCCAGTGCCGCAGCCGCCGAAGCCCGCGCGACCACGCCGCGGCGCGGGCGGTGGTGCCGAGCGCGGCGCGATTGCGCATGAACAGGTCGAACAGCGGAACGGGATCGGGGCTCGCCCAGTCACCCGCCGCCCACGCCTCGTACCAGCCGGCCGAGCCGCCGGTCGCCAGACGCCACAACGCGCGCCAACTACGCACATGGACGATCGGCTCGGGCCCCGGCGCGCGGCCACCTAGCCGGCGCCGGGTGCCATCGGGCAGCGTTGCCTCGATCGCCCCTGCGGCCAGCCCGCGATCGACGCGGTCGAGCACACGACGCGCGACCGCGGCAAAGATATAGCCGGCGGTGGTCCCCCGCCCCCCGGCCGCCTTGCGCCCGCGATTGTCGTGCCGTGTCCCGTGCATCCGCGCGGCCATAACGCCCCTTACGCGCCGGGCAAGATCAGCGCGCCGCGCGCCCCGCCTCCAGCGCACGCTCGCGCGCTTCACGATGACCGATCAACGGCTTGGGATAGGCATCCAGCCGGCACCCCGCGGTTTCGGGATCGTGAATCACCGTGTCTGGCAGCTTGGCGAGTTCGGGCACCCATTCGCGGATGTAGCCGGCGGCATCGAACTTCTCCGACTGCACCAGCGGCGCCATGATCCGGCCCCACATATTCGAATCGACGCCGGTACCCGCGACCCATTGCCAGTTGACCGCATTGTTGCCGAAATCGGCATCGACCAGGCAATCCCAGAACCACCGCTCGCCCTCGCGCCAGTCGATCAACAGGTGCTTGATGAGGAAACTAGCAGCGATCATCCGGACGCGGTTGTGCATCCACCCGGTGGTCCAGAGCTGGCGCATCCCGGCGTCGACGATCGGATACCCCGTCCGCCCCTGCTGCCACGCCTCCAGGTCCTTGGGCGAGCGGCGCCATTTCAGCTTGTCGAACTTTTCGCGACCATTGGCATCGGCATAGTCCGGCCGGTCGATGATGACGCCGTGCGTGAAGTCGCGCCACGCCAGTTCCTTGTGGAAGGTCAGCGCCGCCTTGCCGCCACCGACCAATGCCCAGGCATCACGCGGCGAGATCTCGCCCATGTGCAGATGCGGCGACAGGCGCGAGCTGCCGTCGATCGACGGCAGGTTGCGGTCGGTGTCGTAGGCCGCGACGCGGTCGGCAAAGGCCTTGGCGGTCTTGCGCGCGGCATCTTCGCCCGGCGTCCAGACGTCGAACCCACCCGACCAGTCGGGCTTGGTCGGCAGCAACGACCAGCGGGCGAGCGTATCCGATTTCGGCCATTTCGCCGGCACCGGAATTGATCGCGGTATCGGCAGCGGCGTGTCGGGCGGCATCCGCGTCGCCAGCGCCTTCCAGAACGACGAATATATTTTGAACAACCCGCCCGATCCGGTCGTCACTTCCTCGACCGGCGTCAAGTGATTGCCGTCATGCAAACACAGCCGGTCGCCCAGCGCGTCCTCGGCCTTGCGCCACCACGGCTCGTAATGGCGCAAGGCGTGGATACGACTTGCACCGGTTTCCTCGCATAATTTGTGAAGTTCCCTGATCGCATCGCCGCGCCGCAGGATCAGCCGCGACCCCTTTTCCTTCAGCGCCGCACCGAACGCATCGAGCGTATGATGCAGCCACCAGCGCTGCGCGCCGCCGATAGCCCAGTCGCCGGGCGCGGCGTCGTCCAGGATGTAGACCGGGATGACCGGGCCTTCGTGCGCGGCGGCAACCAGCGCGGGTTGATCGTGGAGGCGAAGGTCCTGGCGCAGCCAGAGGATCACGGGATCGGACATCGCGACACGATACGCGCTTGTAGATGCGATCGTTCCGGCTGCGGCACCGCGAACGTGGCGTGTCGATGCGCCGAGGCGTTGTCATGACAGTGTCACAGGATTTGCGCGTTCCGGACGCTTGCTGCATTAAGCGCCATGGTAACCCTTCCCACCGACTCCTCGAAGTTGAACCGCATCCAGCAGAATTGGTTGGCGGCGCGGGAGCGGCGAATCCTGACGTGGCTTTGCGCGCGGATGCCCGCGTCGGTGACGCCCGATCGGCTGACGGCGCTCGGCATGGTCGGCGCAGCGATGGTCTTCGCGGGTTACGTCGCCAGCAATCTGGGATCGAACTGGCTGCTGCTGTCGCTTGCCGGCTACGTCATCCAGTGGTTTGGGGATTCGATGGACGGCAGCCTGGCGCGCTTCCGCCGGATCGAACGGCCGTCCTACGGCTACTTCATCGATCACAGCTGCGATGGTCTCGCCAATTTGCTGATCGTCGGCGGCATCGGACTGTCGCCGTTCGTGACGATGGACGTCGCGATGGTCGCGCTGGCCGGCTATTTCCTGATGTCGATGCACGCGTTCCTGTCGGCGCGCGTCATCGGCGAATTGCGGCTTTCCTATCTCGCCGCCGGGCCGACCGAACTGCGCCTGTTCCTGATGGGCCTGACCGGAGCGATGATGATCGTCGGGCCGGATCGCGACGTGATCGGCAATATCTCCGGCTTCGACCTGATCGTCGGCGCGATCGGCGCGATCCTGATCGTGCTGTTCATCGTCCAGACGCTCTCGGTCGCGCGTCAGCTGCTCGCGCGCGGCGAAGGTCGGGACTGACGGATCAGTCGGCCCACTGCGCCAGGTCGGGCGTCGCACCGATCAGCGCCAACCCGTGGGAGATCGAGGTCAGCTCGTTCCCCGCCTCGATCCGATCGTCACCGAAGCGCCGTTCGAACAGCGCGCGAATCGCCGGGATCAGTGACGATCCCCCGGTCAGGAACACGCGGTCAATCGCGTCCGTACCCAGCCCCGCCTTGGTGAGCGCCACATCCAGCGTCGCCTCGATCCGCACCAGTTCGGGCGCGATCCAGCTTTCGAAATCGCTGCGACGAATATCGGCGGCGATCTCCACGCCGCCCCCTTCGAACCGGAATTCGGCATGGGTCTCGCTCGACAGCGCGCGCTTCACCCGCCCGACCGCGTCGTACAGCGGAAAGCCCTGCTCATGCTCGACCAGCGAGATCAGCCGGCCGATGGCGGCGGGATCGACCGCGTCGCGCTGCAGCTTGCGCAAGCCCTCCAGCGTGCGGCGGTTTCGCATCAGCGCCAGGCGCGACCAGTCGGCGAAGTCATTGAAATAGCCGCCGGGGATCTCGAGCAGCTTGCCGAACGAGCGATAACTGCCGCCCTTGCCGAGTAACGGCAGCACCAGCTGGCTGACGATGCGCTGGTCGAACCGGTCGCCGGCGATACCGACCCCGGCCGCCGCCAGCGGCGTGCAGCGGCGTGTCGTGCCCGGTTCGGCTACTCGGACGATCGAGAAGTCGGTCGTCCCGCCGCCGAAATCTGCGATCAGGATCGTCGCGGGATCGCTCAGCCGCTCGGCATAGCTGTAGGCGGCACCCAGCGGTTCGTAGACATAGTGAAGGTCGACCCCGAACTCGCGCAGCATCAGGTCGTAGCGTTGCCGGGCCAGCCTCGGATCGGCCCGCGCACCGGCATATTCGACCGGCCGCCCGACGACGACGCGGCGTGGCCGGTCGTCCAGCCGGCCACCGGCGTGGCGGACCACGGATTGCAGGAACAGCCGGCCGAGATCCTCGAACCGGAACGGCGTGTTGAAGATCAGCGCGCGGTCGAACGACGGGCTGGCGGCGACCGTCTTGAACGACTGGATGAAGCGACTGTCGAGCGGCGACGACAGATATTCGGCGATCGCCCACGGCCCGGCATCATGCGCCACGCCGTTCCAGCCGCGCTCCTCTTCCCAGAAGCACAATGCCGAGCGGAAGATTTCGCCGGTAGCCTCCGCCCCGTCGAATGCGATCAGGTCGGACCCGCCCTGCCCGTCGCCCAGCGCGACGACGGTGTTGGTCGTCCCGAAATCCAGCCCGAGCGCCGGCTCGCCCGTCAATGCGCTCACACGACGCCTCCATCAAAGGGGCGCGGGCTATGACACGGCGGGCGCGTCCGTCCAATCCTCCGGCGACGGTTCGCTTCAGTTCAGCCGAACCCAGGTCGTGGATTTGCAGAACAGTCCGCCGAGCACGCAGCCTTTGCCGATCAGCGTGTCGTCGGGCATCACGCGCAGCCTGCCCGAGAACGTCCGGCCCATCGTCGGCACATAGACGCGGCCGGTATAGCCGCCGTCGCCGGTCGGGCGGAATTCGCGAAAGATCTGCGTCCCCTCCAGCCGGTTGGTGCCCTTGTCGCGCGCCGACGCCTGCGCCTTCGGGCTGGCCCAGATGATCGTCCCGCACACGGCATCGCCGCACGGATAGGCGCGGATGTGGACGGTGTTCTTCATGTTGCGCCATTCGCCGTTGATCGTCTGTCCCTGTGCGGGCGGCGTCGCGGCAGCCGCCAGGGCCGCCGTCGCCAGCACGACGGCCGACACAGCGCGCAGGCAACCGCGCATGAGCTGATTTCCGATATTCATCATCCGATGATGTGGGCAGCGAAGCCGACCAAAAAAGGGCGGGCCGCGGCGGGAATGTGACGGGTGGGTGTACTCAAGGGTTGCGAGCGTCGCCACGGCTGCGGTCGCGGATGGCGCGGAACTCCGATCCCGGCTTCCACTGCGGCCACGCACCACCCCGGGCAAGATCACTGCCGATCCGCCCGACCAGCGCGATGTCCTGCATCGCCCCGTCCAGGTTCCAGTCCGGGCTCCAGTCATCGCACGCCTGATGGTAGCATTGCCCGGTATACGCATCGATCCACGCCTGCCCGGCCTTCGTGCCGCCCTGTTTCAGGTCGGACGCGCCGGCGATGCCCATCAGCAGCAGCACCGGCACGCCGCGTTTCGCGAAGCTGAAATGGTCGGCGCGATAGAACAGACCGCGCTCGGGCAGGCTTTCGGGCGTCACCCGCCGGCCCTGCGTGGCGGCGACGCGCGCCATGTTGTCCTCCAGCGTGTTCTGCCCCTTGCCGACCAGCACCACGTCGTTGGCGGCTCCCGCGGTCTGGAGGATGTCGAGCGTCAGGTTGGCGACGGTCTTCGCCATCGGATAGACCGGGTTGGTCGCGTAATATTCGGAGCCGAGCAGCCCGCGCTCCTCCGCGGTCCAGGCGGCGAAGACGACGCTGCGCTGCGGCTTCGGTCCGGCCACCATCCCGCGCGCGATCTCGAACATGCCGGCGATGCCCAGCGCGTCGTCGTTGGCCCCGGCGCGATAGATGCGGCCCTGCCCGTCGGGCTTGCCCTTGCCGTACGCATCCCAATGTGCGCCGAACATCACGATTTCGTCGGCTTTCGTCGTGCCGGGGATGCGGGCGAGGACGTTGCGGCTGGTCAGCACCTCGTGACTGACCGGCACGTCCGCCGTCAGGCGCACGCCGGCCAAGTCCACCGGCCGGAAGTCCGGCCGCCTTGCGGCAGCCTTCAGCGTATCGAGATCCTGTCCGGCCGACGCGAACAGCCGGCGCGCTGCGGCGTCGGCGATCCAGCCCTGCAACCGCACGCTGGTCAGCGCGTCGGGCTTGCGCTCGATGTCGTAATTCTCACCGCCGGGGCTGACGACGACGTTCCAGCCATAGCCCGCGCCCGTGGTGTCGTGGACGATCAGCGCGCCGACCGCGCCCTGCCGCGCCGCCTCCTCGAACTTGTAGGTCCAGCGGCCGTAATAGGTCATCGTGCGGTCGCCGAACTTGCCCGCCGCAGGTTCACCGGGCCTGGCCTCGAAATCGGGGTCGTTGACCAGGAAGACGACCACCTTGCCCTTCAGGTCCACACCCTTGAAATCGTCCCACTGCCGCTCAGGCGCCTTCACGCCGTAACCGACGAACACGACCGGCGCGTCGACGACCGCGCGGTCGTCGGGGCGGATCGTCGAGAGATAGACGTCGGTGCCGAGTTGGAGCGGGACGTCGCCCTTGCCGGTAACAGCAAGTCTGGCGGGCGTCCCGAGCTTCGTGTGGAGCAGCGGCACGCGCTGGACCCACTGGCCGTCGGGGCCGGCGGGCTGGAGGCCCAATTGCTCGAACCGCGCGATCAGGTAGCCGATCGTCCGTTCCTCGCCCGCGGTGCCGGGCGCGCGGCCCTCGAAGGTGTCCGAGGCAAGCGTGCGCACCGTCTGGGTGATGCGCGCGGCGGTATCGTCCTGCGCAGCAGCGGGGGCGGTGGAGGCGAGCAGCGCGGCGGCGAGCGAGAAGAAGCGGGTCATCCCAAGGGGTTTAAGGCCCCCGCTCCGACACACAAGCGGCTGTGCTCCCGCGAAGGCGGTAGCCCAGTGGAGGTTATGACAGCGGCGGAAATATGACCGGCCCGCTATGCATCCGCTCCAGCGCGATGCCGGCAAGGTTTTGCGCGCGGCGGGTGTAGCGCAGCCGGACGCGCCCCGGCTTATCCATGATCCGAAACGCCTCCGCCAGCGGCCGATAGGCCAACGGCACCCGCACCGCCCCGGTCGCCTGCGCGATCACCGCCGCGGCGTCGCCCAGCAGCACCGCATTCTCGACGCCAAGGTCGACCGCCAAGCGAACCGCGCACATTAGCGCTTGCCATTCGGCCTCCATGCTCGTTCCGGGCCCCAGCCCCTGGTCAACATGCATCCGCCCGCCGACGACGACCGCCAGTTCCATCCCCGCCGGACGCAGGCCGCCGTCGAAGAAGATCTTGGTCACGCCGCCACGATGCTGCGTGCCACCGCCTCGGCCGTCTTGATGCCGTCGACTGCCGCCGACAGGATGCCGCCGGCATAGCCCGCGCCCTCGCCCGCCGGGAACAATCCGCGAGTGTTCAGGCTGTGGCCGTCCTCGCCGCGGGTGAAGCGCACCGGAGACGACGTGCGTGTCTCGACACCGGTCATCACGACGTCGGGGTGGTCGTAGCCGGCGATCTGGCGACCGAAGACCGGGATCGCCTCGCGCATCGCCTGGACCGCGAAGTCGGGGAGCACGTCGGCCAGATCGGTCGGGGTCACGCCCGGGCGATAGGACGGGACGACCGACCCCAGCGACGTCGACGCGCGGCCGGCCAGGAAATCACCCACCCGCTGCGCCGGTGCGTGATAGTTGGAACCGCCGGCGACGAACGCCCGCTCCTCCAGCGCGCGTTGCAACTTGATGCCGGCCAGTGCGTCGCCGGGATAGTCGCGGGCCGGATCGATCGCGACCACGAAGCCCGAGTTCGCGTTGCGCTCGTTGCGCGAATATTGGCTCATGCCGTTGGTCGCGACGCGGCCTTCCTCCGACGTCGCAGCGACCACCGTGCCGCCCGGGCACATGCAGAAGCTGTAGACCGTGCGCCCGCTCTTGCAGTGGTGCGAGATGTGGTATTCGGCCGCCCCCAGGATCGGGTTGCCGGCATCCTGCCCGAAGCGCGCACGGTCGATCCACGACTGCGGGTGTTCGATGCGGACGCCGATCGAAAACGGCTTGGCCTCGGCGAAGACGCCGGCTGCCTGCAATATCTCGAACGTGTCGCGCGCGCTGTGGCCGATGGCGAGGACGACGTGGTCCGCCTCCAGATACGATCCGTCGTGCAGGTGCAGCCCGCAGACGTGCCGCTCGCCCGCGCCATCGGTCTGGATATCGACGCCGTCGACCCGCGTGCCGAAGCGATACTCGCCGCCCAGGTCCTCGATCTGCGCGCGCATACTCTCGACCATCGTGACCAGTCGGAAGGTTCCGATGTGCGGATGCGCCTCGGTCAGGATCTCGGGCGGTGCGCCCGCCTTCACGAATTCGGTCAGGACCTTGCGGTTCAGGTGTCGCGGGTCCTTGATCCGGCTGTAGAGCTTGCCGTCGGAAAAGGTGCCCGCCCCCCCTTCGCCGTACTGGACGTTCGATTCGGGGTTCAGGATGCTTTTGCGCCAGAGCCCCCAAGTGTCCTTGGTGCGTTCGCGCACCACCTTGCCGCGTTCCAGGATGATCGGGCGGAAGCCGGCCTGCGCCAGGATCAGTGCCGCGAACAGTCCGCAGGGACCTGCGCCGATCACGACCGGTCGGCGAACGCCCGGCGGGGCGACGACCACGGGCTTGTAATTCGTGTTCGGGGTCAGTCCGATGTCGCGGTCGCGCTTGAACCGGGCCAGCACTGCGCCTTCGTTCTTCACCGCGACGTCGACGGCGTAGACCAGCGCGATGTTCGCCTTGTCGCGCGCATCGTTGCCGCGGCGGGCGACCGAAAAACGGATCAGTTCGCGCGGGGTGATGCGCAGCCGCTTGCAGATCGCGGCGGCCAGCGCCTCCTCGGCATGATGGAGCGGCAGTTTCAGGTCTGTGATGCGGATCATCTCGCGGAGGCCTCTACCGCAGGACGCCGCGCCCTGCCACCGCTTGCCGTTCCGTTCCCCCTCAATTATATACCGGGCGTTATGGAAACACTTGCCCCTGCCCCGGTGAAAGGTCGCCCGCGCGAATTCTGCACCGATCGTGCGCTGGCGGCCGCGCTCGGCGTCTTCTGGTCGAAGGGCTATGAAGCCGCGTCGATGGCCGACCTGACCGAGGCAATGGGTATCACCAAGCCCAGCCTGTATGCCGCGTTCGGCAACAAGGAAGCGCTCTTTACCAAGGCGCTCGACCTCTACGAGGCCGAGAAGATGGCCTATGTCCGCGCGGCGCTCGACCAGCCGAGCGCGCGCGGCGTCGCCGAACATATCCTGCGCGGCGCGGTCGACGCGCAGACGAACTGCGATGGGCCGAAGGGCTGCATGGGGGTCATCAGCGCGACCGCCTGCGGTGCCGAGGCCGAATCGATCCGCGCAGAGGTCATCAAGCGCCGCTGCTCGTCGCAGGCTGCGATCGTCGCGCGATTCGAGCAGGCCCGGCGCGATGGCGACCTGCCCGACCACATCGATGTCGCCGGGCTGACCAACTACCTCTTCGCCCTGCTCCAGGGCATGGCCGTGCAGGCCGGATCGGGCGCATCGCGCGAGGATCTGCAACGGATCGTCGACACCAGCCTGATGGTCTGGCCGACACGCTGAAAAAATCTCTACCGGGCGGTACAAAAGTCGTTGACGACCCGAAATCGTCTTTATATACCGATCAGTATAGAAGACGCCGCCGATCAACGGTGACCCGGCTTTCGAGAGGTAGCCGCAATGCCCGACCGCCCCGCCCCCAGGATGCGCGCCCCGTAACCGGCACACATTCGTCAGCGTAGAATTTTCGCACTGCCCGCCCGGTCGCCCGCGATTCGGAAAAGCGCCGTGCCCTGCCGTAACAAACACGCGCCAGCCCCAAGCGTCCGTGACCGATGGATCGTGGACGGCGCGCAAGGATCGAGGAGACAACCCATGGCCTATGTCGATTTTTCCAGCGAACTGATGCCCGCCACCGCCGCCGTCGCCCCGCGCGCCGACCCGACGCCGGCGACCGAGCGGCTGACCGCGCTCGAATGGTCGGTGGTGGCGCTCGCCCGCCGCGACCGGCTGTCGTCGCTGGCCGCGCCGGGACCGGTGTCGATCGCGCTCGGCAAGGTGTTCGGCACCCGTCGCCACAACCCGCACCTGGCCGACCCGAAGCTGGAGGCGCTGCGTCGTCTCTCAGTGCTGACCTGGCACCGTGGCTTCGCGATCCCCGGGTTCGAAGTGACAGCGTTCCTGAACGCCGGCTTCTCGCCCGCGCAATATGAAGCGCTGACCGCCAGCATCGGCGTGGCGCGCGACGGGCGGGCGGTTCGCGGGTAAGCTACCCGCTTACCCTCACGTCGTTCACCCTTGCCTGTCGCCCCCCCGCGCCGGTAACGCTGGCCGCATGATCCTGCTGGTCGAAGACGATCCCGCGCTGCGTGTCCTGACCGCGCGGGCGCTGAAGGAGAACGGGTTCGACGTCCGTCCCTGCTCGGCCGCGCCCGAGATGTTGCTGGCGATGGAGGAGGGCGATGTCGAACTCGTCATCCTCGATATCATGCTGCCGGGCACCAGCGGGCTCGATCTCTGCCGCCGCATCCGCCGCGACAGCGACGTGCCGATCATCTTCATCAGCGCCAAGGGCAGCGAGATGGACCGCGTGGTCGGGCTGGAACTCGGCGCCGACGACTACATCTCCAAACCTTTCGGCACGCGCGAGCTGGTCGCCCGCGTGCGCGCGGTCCTCCGCCGCTTCGAATCCGACAGCGGCGGCAGCGCGTCGCGCGGGCTGTACCGCTTCGACGGCTGGGTCGCCGACACGCCGCGCCACGAACTGCGCAGCCCCAGCGGCGCGGTGGTCGAGCTGACCGGCGCCGAGTTCGACCTGCTGACGACCCTGCTCGACCACGCCGGCCGCGTCATCGCGCGCGAACGGCTGCTGGAACTCAGCCGCACGCGCCAGGCCGATGCCACCGACCGCAGCATCGACGTGCTCATCAGCCGCCTGCGCCGCAAGCTGTCGACCGCGGACAAGCCCGCGCCGATCGTCACGGTGCGCGGGGTCGGCTATATGCTGAGCGTGCCCGTGGAGCGCGAGTGAGCCGGCGGCTGCGCCTGATCCCGCAGGGCATCATCGCCCGGCTGGTCGCGATCCTGCTCGTCACGCTGGTCGTCGAATTCGCCGTCAGCACCGCGATCTACGAACAGGCCAGCGAGTTCGCGGTGCGCGAGGACGAGGCGCGGCGACTGGCCGAGCATCTGGTCATTGCCCGGCGACTGGTCGCCGAACAACCGCGCGAGCGTCGGCACGAGATGGCCGACGAACTGACGACCGAGCGCTACTTCGTCCGCTGGAGCGCCGTCGCCCCCGTCCTGCCCGGTGCCGGCGACAATCCGGAGCGGATGCGCGAACAGATCGTGACGTGGGAACCGACGCTCGCGCGCACCGGACTGCGCGCGCAGACGCTGCCACGCGCCGGGTCGACGATCGCGGTCGGCTCGCTGCGTCTGCCCGACGGCGACTGGCTGTTCTTCCGAACCATCGAACCGCTCCAGACGACGGGCGCGACCTACAGCCGGATCGTGTCGAGCATGGTTACGCTGATCGTGCTGATGGTGCTGGGCGGGCTGTTCATCCGCCAGACGCTGAAGCCCGTGCGCGTCCTGACCGACGCCGTCGAACGCTTTGGTCCCGGTCTCGACCAGCAAGGCACGGTGCCCGAACTGCCCAAGGGCGGCAGCGGCGACGTGCAGCGGCTGGTCGATGCGTTCGATGCGATGCAGGCCCGTATCCGCCGGCTGATCGACGAACGCACGCGCGCGCTCGCCGCCGTCAGCCACGACCTGCGCACCCCGCTCGCCCGCCTCCGCCTGCGGGTCGAGGCGGTCGACGATGCCGATCTGCGCCGCGAGGTGGAATCGGACCTGGAAGGGATGGAGGCGATGGTCACGTCGCTGCTCGCCTTCCTGGGCGGCGACGGTGAGCCGGAAAAACGCCGCCTGATCGATCTTGCCGTGCTGTGCGCCAGCATCGTCGACGACGCCAACGACCACGGCCACGACATCGATTACGATGGCCCCGCGCACCTGGAACTCTGGGTCCGACCGCTCGGTATCCGCCGCGCGGTGGTCAACCTGGTCGAGAATGCGGTGCGCTACGGCAGCGAGGCGGGACTGGAACTGACGGTGGACGGCGACAGCGTCACCGTCTGCGTCACCGACAACGGCCCCGGCATCCCCGAGGAATCGATGATGCTGGTCCGCGAACCGTTCGTCCGGCTGGACCACGCCCGCCAGCGCGACACCAACGGCTTCGGCCTCGGCCTGTCGATCGTCGAGCGCGCGGTCGCCGATGAAGGCGGCGTGTTCACGCTGACCAACCGGGACAGCGGCGGCCTGGCGGCCATGATCCGCCTGCCGATGCGGGCGGCTGATTAGGGATCGGCTCGAGCGAACACCCAGCCCGACAAACTTTCACGAGCAACACTTCGTTACAGTGACGAGCAGGTACGGAAAGATCGCTGCCGCTACATCCTCGGTCAACCCCGGCGCTTTGTGCGCTTCAGTTTCGAGGATGACACCATGCCGCAGACCAATGACGTGATTGGCCGTGTTTTCGGGTTCGAGAACGACGTGTTCGCAAACGAAGCCGGCCTGTACGGCAAGCTCGCGCACGAGGGTCAGGCGCCCAAGGTCCTGATGATCTCGTGCTCGGATTCACGCATCGTGCCCGAGCAGATCATGCAGGCGAAGCCCGGCGAGCTCTTCGTCATCCGCAACGCCGGCAACATCGTGCCCCCGTTCGCACAGCAGAACGGCGGCGTGACCGCGACGATCGAATACGCCGTCGCAGCGCTCGGCGTCACCGATGTCGTCATCTGCGGCCATTCGGGCTGCGGCGCGATGGGCGCGCTGACCAATCCCGAGGGTCTCGATGCGCTGCCGAGCGTCAAGGCCTGGCTGAAGCACAGCCATGCCGCCAAATCGGTCGTCGACCACAGCTATCCCGATCTCGACGGGCAGGCCGCGATCCGCGCCGCCAGCCTGGAGAACGTCGTGGTCCAGTTGCAGCACCTGCGCACGCATCCCGCCGTCGCCAGCCGCATCGCCAAGGGCGAACTGACGCTGCACGGCTGGTTCGTCGACATCCACAGCGGCAGCATCCTGGCGCTCGACGGGACCGAGGGCCGCTTCAAGCCGGTCCGCGACGGCGACGACCTGCCCGTCGCACTGTCGCCCGCCCGCCGGCTCGCAGCCGACTTCGTCGAGACCGACGAACCCGTCGCTGCCTAACCCTTCCCTCGCCTGAAGCGGCCGTTCCCACGCCTTCCCCCATACCCCGGGCGCGGCCGCTTCTTTTTTTCTTCAGGGATAGTTCATGAACAAAATCCTGCCGTTCGCCGGCTGGAAACAGGATGTGCCCGCGTCGATCGTCGTCGCGCTGGTCGCCCTTCCCTTGTGTCTCGGTGTCGCGCTCGCTTCGGGCGCGCCGCTGTTTTCCGGGCTGATCGCGGGCATCGTCGGCGGGATCGTCGTCGGCGTCCTATCGAAGTCTCCCCTGTCGGTCAGCGGCCCGGCTGCGGGCCTGACCACGATCGTCTTCGCCGCGATCGAAAGCCTGCCGACGTTCGAGGCGTTCCTGCTCGCGGTGGTGCTGGCCGGCGCCATGCAGATGATATTTTCGCTGTCGCGCGGCGGTGTGCTCGCCGAATTCGTGCCCTCGTCGGTCATCACGGGAATGCTCGCGGCGATCGGCCTGATCCTGATCCTGAAGCAGATCCCGCACGCGATCGGCTATGACGGCGCCCCCGAAGGCGACTTCAAGTTCAACCAGGGCGACGGCATGAACACGATCTCGACCGTGTTCTACAGCGTCGCCAACCAGCTAACCGCCGGCGCGGTCATCATCTCTGCCGTCGCGATCGCGTTCCTGTTCTGGTGGGAAGCCAACAAGCCCAAGGACGGCCCGTTCAAGCTTGTTCCCGGACCGCTGGTCGTGGTCGTCGGCGCCGTCGCGCTGAACGCGCTGTTCGGCGCGCTGTCGCCCGGCCTGCAATTGCAAGAGAGCCACTTGGTCCAGGTACCGATCGCCGATGGCCTGGGCGGCTTCGTAAAGCTGTTCACCCTCCCGGACTTCGGCCAGATCGGCAACGGCACGGTGTGGACCGTCGCCCTGACCCTCGCCATCGTCGCCAGCCTGGAATCGCTGCTGAGCGTGAAGGCGGTCGACGAACTCGACAGCAAGCGCCGCACCACCGACAAGAACCGCGAGCTGTTCGCGCAGGGCGGCGGCAACATGGTGTCAGGCCTGATCGGCGGCCTGCCGGTCACCTCGGTCATCGTGCGATCGTCGGCGAACGTCGATGCGGGCGCCAACAGCAAGCTGTCGACGATCCTGCACGGCACCTGGCTGCTGCTGTCGGTGCTGCTGATCCCGTTCCTGCTGAACCTGATCCCGCTCGCCGCGCTGGCCGCCGTGCTGATCCAGACCGGGTACAAGCTGACCAAGCCGTCGCTCTACACCAAGCGCTGGAAGCAGGGCGTGACGCAGTTCGTGCCGTTCGTCGCGACCGTCGCCGCGATCCTGTTCACCGACCTGCTGATCGGTATCGCGATTGGTCTGGCGATCGGCTTCGTGTTCGTCGTCGCCCGCAATTTCCGCACCGCCCTCGTCACGGTCGACGATGGACAGGGCAACGTGATGATCGCGGCGCGGCGCAACCTGTACTTCATGCACAAGTACGAGCTGCAAAAGTGCCTGAACGCGGTGCCCGAGGGCTCCAGCCTGCTGATCGACCTGTCGGCGACGTCCTATGTCGATCTCGACAATATCGACGTCATCAACGCGTTCGTCCGCGGTGCCGAATTCAAGAACATCCGCGTCATGGTGCGCGGCGACATCGCTGAACGAAGCGCGCCGCTCATCAACGCGCCGCGCCGGGAGCTCGTACATATATGAACGACGAATCGCTGCTGCTGCTGGCCAACAAGGCCTGGGCGACTCAGCTGAAGGACGAGCGGCCGGACTATTTCGAACGGCACGCCGCCGAGCAGAACCCGAATTTCCTGTGGATCGGCTGTTCCGACAGCCGGGTCGCGCCGGACCAGATCACCAACTCGCCGCCGGGCGTGATGTCGATCCACCGCAACGTCGCGAACCAGGTTCACGAGGACGACGACAACCTGATGGCGGTACTCCAGGTCGCGCTGGAGAAGACCAAGGTCAGCCACATCATCATCTGCGGCCACGACGGCTGCGGCGGCGTGGCGCACGGGATGCACCAGGACGCGACCGGCGCGGTTGCGCACTGGGTGCGCGACGTCGGCGATCTGTACGACCGGCACCGCACCGAAGTTCATGGCCTCGACGCACGCGAGCGGATCAATCGCATGGTCGAGCTGAATGTCCGCGAACAGGTCGATCGCCTGACCCGCCTGCCGCTGGTCCGTGCCGCGTTCGAGCGCGGCCAGCCCCTGACCATCCACGGCTGGATCTACGGCCTGGCCGACGGGCTGATCCGCCCGGTACTGAGCGTGACGGCGGACGACGTGGTGGAGACAAACGCGGCCTGACCGCCCTCTCGGCCCGACCATCCATTGGTCGGGCCGCCGGGCTTACGCTGGCTGTGCTTCGATCAGAACCTCGTCGGCCGGCGCAGCCAGCAGGCCTTCGCGCTTGGCGACGATCGTCGGCACCAGCATCTGCCCGGCGACGTTCACCGCGGTCCGGCCCATGTCGAGGATCGGGTCGATCGCCAGCAGCAACCCCGCGCCTTCCAGCGGCAGCCCGAGCGTGGTGAGCGTCAGCGTCAGCATCACGGTCGCGCCGGTCAGCCCCGCGGTCGCCGCCGATCCCAGGACCGACACCATCACGATCAGCGCATAGTCGCCGGCGTGGAGCGCCATCCCGAAGAATTGCGCGACGAAGATCGCCGACACCGCCGGATATATGGCGGCGCATCCGTCCATCTTCGTCGTGGCGCCGAGCGGCACGGCAAAGGCCGAATAGGCCCGCGGCACACCCAGCGCGCGCTCGGTCAGGTCCTGCGTCACCGGCAGCGTGCCGACCGACGACCGCGTGACGAAGCCGAGCTGGATCGCCGGCCACGCGCGACGGAAGAACCATAGCGGATCGATCCGATGCGCCGCGAGCAGCAGCGGGTAAACGACGATCAGGACGATGCCGAGCCCGACGTATACGGTCGCCGCGAACGCGCCGAGCGACGACAGCGTGCTCCAGCCGTAGCGGACGATCGCATCGCCGATCAGCGCCGCCGATCCGATCGGGGTCAGCGCGATCACCCACCCCAGCAACCGCCGCAGGATCGCGAGCAGCGAGGCGTTGAACGCCAGGAACGGCTCGCCCGGCGCACCGACACGCACCGCCGCCGCGCCGATCGCAATCGCCACGACGATGATCTGGAGGACGTTGAAACCGAGCGCGGTCGTGGTCGCACTACCGGCCGTGGACGTCGTCGCGGTCAGCCCGAGCAGGTTGGCCGGCACCAGCCCCTTGAGGAAATCGAGCCACGACCCGACCGTCGCGGGTGCCGCCGCGGCGGCGATCGACGCGCTGCTGTGCAGACCCGGCTGCATGACCAGCCCCAGCACGATACCGATCGAGACCGCGATCAGCGCTGTGATCGCGAACCAGAGCAACGTCTGGCCGACCAGCCGCGCGGCGTTGGGCAAGTCGCGCAGCGCCGCGATCGAGCTGACGATCGCGGTGAAGACCAGCGCGGGGACCAGAACTTTCAGCAACTGGACGAAAATCTGCCCCGTCGTGTAAAGCCCGGCGCCGACTGCACCGTCCGCCCCGCCCGTCTGCCCGGCGAGCAGGCCGAGAAGGACGCCGGCGGCCATGCCGATCGCGACCTGGACGCCGAACGACGGCAGATATCTGGAGAGTTGCTGCATGTGCGAACATCTCGGGTCGAGCGGCGCCTGCAACAACGAAGCATTTCTTCGATCCGCCCAACCGGGCTTTGCCGCCGCGAACGGCGTGAAATGATCGCCTGCGTAACGATTTTGCCCGCGCGGACGCATCCCTCGGGCGTTTCAGGCATTGGGAAATGGAATGTTCGCGATCCTCCTCCTGTCCCTGGTCGGCGCGTGCCTGGTCCCGCTGATCGCGCGGGTCGTGGGCCGCGGCGCAGGCCTGCTGATCGCGCTGTTTCCCGCAGGACTCTTCGCCGCATTCGTATCGATGGCGCCGGTGGTCGAGCGCGGCTGGGTGACCGGCGAGGGGCGACTGTGGGCGACCGGCCTCGGCGCCGATGCGACGCTCCGGCTCGACGGATTCTCCTTCCTGTTCTGCCTGCTGGTGACCGGCATCGGCGCACTCGTCATCGTCTATGCCGGCGGCTATCTGACCGATAAATCGCGTACCGAACGCACCCGCTTCTTCACGCTGATCCTGCTGTTCCTGACCGCGATGCTCGGGACGGTGCTCGCGGAAAACCTGCTGCTGCTGCTCGTCTTCTGGGAAGCGACCAGCATCCTGTCGTTCCTGCTCGTCGGGTTCGACAGCAAGAGCGCACGGTCCCGGCGCGCGGCGCTGATGGCGTTGCAGGTCACAGCGTTCGGCGGGCTGATGCTGCTGGCGGCCGTATTGATGATCGGCCACGTACTGGGCACCTATTCGATGGCCACGGCCGTCGATCGCGCAAGCGAGATCGCGGCGAGCCCATACGGCAACGCCATCGTCGCGTGCATCCTGATCGCGGCCTTCACCAAGTCCGCGCAGTTCCCCTTCCATTTCTGGCTGCCCAACGCGATGCAGGCCCCGACGCCCGCGTCCGCGTTCCTGCATTCGGCGACGATGGTAAAGCTCGGCATCTACCTGCTCGCCCGGTTCGAGCCGGTGTTCGCGAGCGTGCCGTGGGGCCGCACCTCCGTCATCACCATCGCCTGCCTGACGATGCTGCTGGCCGCGGTGCAGGCGTTGCGGGCGGAAGGGTTCAAATCCGCCCTCGCCTATTCGACGGTCGCCTCGCTCGGCATCCTGACGCTGCTGGTCGGGCTCGACGGACCGACTGCGACGGTCGCCATGGTCGGCTTCCTGCTGGCCCATGCCATGTACAAGGCCGCGCTGTTCTTCTGCGCCGGCTCGGTCCTCCACGCGACCGGTTTGTACAGCCTGCGCGCCATGGGCGGGCTGGTCCGTTTCCTGCCGTTCACCGCGCTCGCCTGCGTCGGTGCCAGCCTGTCGATGGCCGGGATTCCACCATTCATCGGCTTCATTTCGAAGGAATTCCTGTTCCAGGCACAGCTCGAAAGCAGCTGGGAAATAGTGCCGCTGGCCATCGCGGTCATCGTCAATGCGGTGATGGTCGGTGTCGCCGGCGTCATCACGCTGCGCCCCTTCTTCCTGGGCCACGGCAAGGTCGATGCGGTGAAGCATGGCGAGACCCTATCGCTGGTCGCGCCGCCGCTCGTCCTGGCGCTGGCCGGGCTGTTCATCAGCCTCGATCCCGAATGGATCACCCGCGTCGCGCTGCGCCCGGCGGTCGCGGCCGTGTTCGGTCAGGCGGTCGAGGTGAAGCTGGAGGTCTGGCACGGCATCACGCCGATGCTGTTGCTGAGCGGCGTCGTGGTCGGCACCGGCGCGCTGATCGTCGGGTTCTGGAAGCCGATCCACCTGCGGCTGCGCGCGGTCGATCGGTTCGACACGCTGGCGGTCGAGCGGCTGTGGGAAGCCAGCCTGCGAGCGATGATCGGCACCGCGCGGGCGCTGACCGGCTTGGTCCAGCACGGCGACCTGCGCCGCTACCTGCTGGTCGTCGTCGCCGGGATGGCGGCGCTGATGCTGTGGTCGCTCGCCGGTGCGGGCGTCCTGCCCCGCCTGCCGGATATCGAACCCGTGCGGATCGCCCCCGCGGTCGTCGCCCTCGTCGGGCTTGCCGGGGCGATCGCCGCGGCGCGTGCGACATCGCTGCTCGGCGCGATGATCACGGCGGGGCTGACCGGATTCGCCATCGCCATCACCTTCCTGATGAACGGCGCCCCCGACCTGGCGCTGACCCAGTTCAGCGTCGAGGCGCTGGTCGTCGTCCTGCTGACCGCGCTGCTGCTCGCCGTCCCCCTCGCCTCCCCGCCGACCCGCAACGTGGCGATGCGACGCCGGGACGCGGCCGTCGCGGTCGGTGTCGGGGTGCTGCTGTTCGCCGGTATCGTCGACATGACCGCCGGCGGCGGGTCGTCGGCCGCGAGCGACTATTACGCGCGGATGAGCTATGTCGCAGCCTACGGCCACAACGTCGTCAACGTCATCCTGGTCGACTTCCGCGGCTTCGACACGCTGGGCGAGACGCTGGTCATCGCCGTCGCCGCGGTCCTCGCGCGGTCGCTGCTCAAGTCCCGCGACAGCGACACGGCGACCAGCCCCCCGCCCGAAGTTCATTTCGCCTTTGCCACGACGGCGCGCGGGTTCGCCTGGCTGCTGTTCGCCGCGTCGCTGGTCATCCTGTGGCGCGGGCATGACCAGCCCGGCGGCGGGTTCGTCGGCGGGCTGGTCGCGTCCCTGGCGCTGGCGATCGTCGCGCTGGCGTACGGCGTCGCCCGCGCCGAACGCGCGCTCCGGGTCGATCCGCTGACTTTGGTCGCGATCGGCATGGCACTGGCACTCGCCAGCGGGCTGCCGGCGCTTGCCACCGGCTCCCCGTATCTCACGCATCTGTGGTGGGAGCCGGGCGGGTGGCTGCCCAAGCTCGGGACGACGATGATCTTCGACCTCGGCGTCTATATGGTCGTGCTCGGCGCGGTACTCGCCCTCCTGTTCGGATTGCAGCGGGAGGCGGCGCGATGACCATCCTCTACGCTGCGATCGGATCGGGCATCGTCGCCTGCGCGCTCTACATGATCCTGTCGCGCAATCTGGTGCGGATGCTGCTCGGCCTGTCGCTGCTGGCGACGGGGGCGAACATCCTGCTGTTCCTGGCCGGGCATACGCGCAGCCAGCAGCCGCCGATCATCGCCGATGGCGCACGTGCGCTGACGAACGGCCCCGATCCCATGATCCAGGCGCTGATCCTGACCGCGATCGTCATCGGCTTCGCGCTGACCGTCATGCTCGCGGTGCTGGTCCTGCGCGCGTGGCGCAGCGAAGCGTCGATCGACGCGCGCGACGTCGGCACCGCCGAAGACCTCGGCCCGCCGCGCCAGCGGGACCCGGCCGATGTCTGACGCGGTGCTGCTGATCCTGCCCGTCCTGCTGCCGTTCGCCGGCGCTACGCTGGCGCTCGTACTGCGCCGCCACGCCGGGCTGGCGACCGCGACCGGAATCGCAACGACTGCGTTGCTCACGCTCGCTTCACTGGCATTGTTCCTCCGCGCGACCGACGGCGATCCGCTGCCGGCTACGGTGTTCGGTGGCTGGCCGCAGGGGTTCGGCATCGGCTTTTCCGCAAGCCTGCCCGGCGTGCTGCTGGTGCCGGTCGTCGCGGTCGTCACGCTCGCGACGGCGATCTACGCACTCGCCGACATCGGCCCGCGGCGGCGGCGCGCAGGATATGACGCGTTGACTCTGGCAATGGTCGGCGCGGTCAACGGCGCGTTCCTGACCGACGACCTGTTCAACCTGTACGTCTGGTTCGAACTGGCCCTGCTCGCCGCGCTCGGGCTGCTGACGATCGACCGGCGCTCGGCCCAGATCGACGGCGCGATCCGCTACGCCGCCTTCGCCATGCTTGCCGCGACATTCATCCTGATCGGCGTCGCGATGGTCTATGGCATCACCGGCACGCTCGAGGTGCGGAGCGCGGCGCAGGCGTTTGCCGACCGGCCGACCGACGCCGCGACCGCCATCGCCGCCGCGCTGCTGCTGGGCGGGTTCGTGTTGAAGTCGGGGTTGGTCCCGTTTCATCTCTGGCTGCCGGCATCGTACCACACCGCCCCGACGACGGTCGCCGCGGTGTTCGCGGGGCTGCTGACCAAGATGGGCTTCTTTGCGCTGCTGCTGATCTTCGTCGGCGTGTTCGGGGTGACCGGCGGCGGGGCCGGCCAGCTTGTCCCGTTGTTCGGCGTCATCGCCGCGGCGACGATGCTGGTCTGCATCGCCGGAGCGCTGGCGCAGACCGATATGCGCCGCCTTCTTGCCTATCACGTGATCGCACAGGTCGGGTACATGATGGCGGGCCTGGCGCTGGCGACCCGCGAAGGCGTTGCAGCGGCCGTGTTCTACATGGTCCATTCGATCATCGTGCAGGCCAACCTGTTCCTCGGCGCCGGACTGATCCGCCGGTCGAGCGGCAGCTGGGACCTGACCCGCACCGGCGGGCTGATGCGCCGCGAGCCATTGTTCGCGTTGCTGTTCGCGGTGCCCGTGCTGTCGCTTGCCGGGATACCGCCTTTCTCCGGCTTCTGGGCAAAGATGATCGTCATCCGCGCGAGCCTGGACGGCGGCATGGCGTGGCTTGGCGCGGTTGCGTTGTTCACCGGGCTGCTGACGATCGTGTCGATGACGACCTTCTGGTCGGATGCCTGCTGGAAACAGTCGCGGTCGGCGACGCAGCGTCGCCTGCCGACAAGCGGGCTGGTCGCGATGGCCCTGCTTTCGGGCACGACAGTGGCAATCGGGCTGGCGCCGGGCTGGCTCTGGGCGCTGGCCGAGCGGTCCGCGCAGACGCTGGCCGGCCTGTCATGACCGCACCGCTGCGCCGCATCCGCGCCGGCATCGTCCTGACCGGCATCTTCCTGTGGGATCTGGTCGCTGCGTCCTGCGATGTCGCGCGGATCGTCCTCAGTCCTCGGATGCGCACGTCTCCCAGGATCGTCGTCGTGCCGATTGCGCTGACCCGCCCGGCAGCGATCGCGCTGTTCGCCTATTTCGTGTCGCTGACGCCGGGGTCGACCTGCCTGCACGTTTCGCGCGACCGGACGCGACTGTTCGTCCATATCCTCGATACCGACGACGACGCCGCCACGATCGCGCGCTTCAAGAGCCATTTCGAACGCTGGATCGCGGAGCTGCTGGAATGACCGGGATGCAGACCCTGTCCGCCGGCCTGTCGGTCATTCTGGCGATCGCGCTGGTGCTGGCCGCTTGGCGCATGGTGCGTGGCCCGAGCTTCGCCGACCGCTTCATCGCACTCGACATGCTGACTGCGGTCGCGGTCGGCTTCGCGGCCGTGACGACCGTGCTGACCGGACGATCCGAATTCCTCGACATCGGCCTGAGCCTGGCGCTCATCAATTTCGTGGCGACGGCGGCGTTTGCGGTGTTTCTCGAACTGCGGAAGGGGCGGAAATGACGATCCTTGCTGCCGGCTTGATGATCGCCGGCACCGCCTTCCTACTGGTCGCCGCCATCGGCGTCATCCGCCTGCCCGACCCGTTGCAGCGGATGCACAGCGCGACGAAGGCGGGAACGCTCGGCTGCGCGCTGCTGCTGATCGGCGTGATGATCCACGACGACAGCGGCGCGGATCGGATCGGATGGATGAACATCCTGTTCCTGCTGCTGACCCTGCCCGTCGGCGCCCAGATGCTGGCGCGCGCGACCTATGTCTCGGGCACCCGGCTGGAGGGGATCGCCGACGATCCGCTGGACGGCGAGCTCGACCGGGCGACGGAACCGGTCGAGCCGTAGCTTACGCCCGTGCGATCGCCTCCACCCACTGATCGATCATCGACTGATCGAGGTCGGTGTTGTTGAACACCACGATCGTTTCGCTGTGCGACAGGCGATGCGCGATATGCGACCGATATCCCTCGACCTTGCCCGTCTCCCACGCCCAGGACGCGCCGTCGATCGGGTGGACGCGACCGCCCAGCGCATATTCCTGCGCAGGCCATCGCAGCGTCGTCAACGCGGTGCGCGACGCCGGGCGTAGCAGCTGGCCGTGGAAAATGCCGTGCGCGGCGCGCATCGCATCGGCCGCCGTCCCCGCCACATTGCCGCTCGCCGCGACGAAGCGCGGAACCGGCGCCATCTTGCGCACCGGCGGCGTGGTATTGGTGTAAGCCGCGGCGATCATCGGCAGCGGCGGCTCGCCAGCGATCGCAAACCCCGTCTCGCGCATCTTCAGCGGCTGGAATACCAGCCGCCCGACCGATGCGGGCAACGGTTCGCCCGTCACCCGTTCCAGGATGGCGTCGACGATCGTCCAGTTGATCGGCGTGTAATCCCAGCCCGCACCGGGCGCGAACGCCAGATCGCCGCCGGCAAAGCGCGCGACCATTTCCGCCGCGGTCGCGGTCGACTGGCGTAGCGCGGGCTCGACCTTCACCTGCCGGATCATCAGATCGGGGATGCCGCTGGTGTTCGACAGCAGATGCCGCAGCAGCACGCGCTCGCCCGTGTCGCGCCGGAAGTCGGGCAGATAGGTGATGATCGGCGCGTCGAGCGACAGCCGCCCCTGCTCGACCAGCCGCAGTACAGCACAACTGACCAGCCATTTCGATGCCGATCCGAACATGAAGCGCGTGTCCGGCGTCACCGGCCGGCGGCTCTCCACATCGGCCATGCCGACGCAGCGCATGGCCTCGACCCGCCCGGCCCGGCCATAGGCGATCAGCCCGTTGAAGTTCGCCGGCAGCGCGACCGCAGCGATCGCCCGGCGCTTTGCGTCCGACGGTTGCGCCGCCCACCCCGCGGTCGCGCCAAGCGCTACCCCGCCCGCGATCACCGTACGCCTGTCGAACATGCTGCCCTCCCCCGTTTTCATCCGGGGTGTAGGGAGGCGATCGCGGTACGTCGACCATGTATCCGCCACCGGCAAGTCGATCGCATCGGGAGCGAAACGACGGCTTTCGCGTTCGGTCGGGGCGTGAACAGTCGGTATCGGGGCCTGCCGCCATCGGGGCAGGTGCATTGCGCGGCGTGTCCACCCGGCCGGGATTCCTGTTCGATGCATATTTTCGAGATGCTCCTGCTCCTGATCGCCGCGGCGATGGGCCTGACGGTGCTGGCGCGCCGTATCGAGATTCCCTCGGCCGTGATGCTGGTGCTGGGCGGCATGGTGCTGGCGTTCGTCCCCACCCTGCCGCACATCAACCTTCAGCCGGAACTGGCGCTGGCGCTCTTCCTCCCGCCGCTCCTCCAGGCAAGCGCGCTGAGGACCGACTGGGGCCTGTTCCGCTCCAACATCGTGTTCATCGCCCTGCTCGCGTTCGGCGCCGTGCTGTTCACCGCCGGGATCGTCGCGGTCACCGCGCGCGGGCTGATCCCCGGCATGGGCTGGCCGGCGGCGATCGCGCTGGGCGCCATCGTCGCGCCGCCGGACGCCGTGGCGGCGACATCGGTCCTGAAGCGCTTTCGCCTACCCAAGCGGATCGTCGCGGTGCTGGAGGGCGAAAGCCTGATCAACGACGCATCCGCGCTGGTGCTCTACAAACTCGCCATCAGCGCCGCGCTGATCGGCAGCGTCGGCGTTGGCCAAGTCCTGTCGTCCTTCTCGGTCACCGCGCTGATCGGTGTCGTCGTCGGCCTGGCGGCGGGCTTTGCCGCCAATTGGCTGATGCAGCGGATGAAGGATCACTTCCTCGAAATCCTAGCGTCGTTCCTGGCAGGGTTCATCAGCTATCTGGCCGCCGAATGGGTCGACGGATCGGGCGTGCTGGCTGCGGTCGCCTGCGGTGGCCTGATCGGACGCGCGCAGTTGAAGCTTGCCGCGCGCACCCGTCTGCAATCGCACAGCGCGTGGGAGCTGGTCGAATTCATCCTCGCCAGCCTGGTGTTCCTGCTGGTCGGATTGCAGTTGCGCGAAATCATGACGCGGCTGGTCGATTACGACCACGGGCATCTGATCGTGCTGGGTGTCGCGATGTCGCTGGTACTGATCGTGTCGCGGTTCGTCTGGGTCTTCGTCACCTTCTACCCCGCCGCCGCCGTCGCGTCGGTTCTGCAGGGCGGCAAGTTCAACCCGCCGCTCAGTTACCCCACCATCATCTCGTGGGCAGGGATGCGCGGGGTCGTCAGCCTGGCGGCGGCACTCGCGCTGCCAAGCGGCTTCCCGCAGCGCGACCTGATCGTCTTCTTGGCGTTCTGCGCGATCTTCTCCACCCTGGTCGTGCAGGGCACCACGCTGAAGCTGCTGATCCGCTGGTTCGACCCGAAGGATCCCGACATCGGCGTCGTCAATCACGCGACCGTCCGCGCGCGCGAGACGGTGGCCGCGGCAGTCGCCGGCGTCGTCCCGGAGGGCGGACGAACCGCGCGCGAGCTGGTGTCCGAATTTCAGGCCCGCCGTGACGCCGCCCTCAGCGGTTGCGCGGTCGTCGGCCATGACCGGCTGGACGCTCTCCTGCGCCAGAAGCTGGCGACGATCGAAGCGGCGCGTGGCGAACTGCACGAGATGCGCGACGATATCGATGCGGAAACGCTGGCGACGCTGACGCAGCAGCTTGACCTGGAGGAGGAACAGATCCGCCTGGCCATCGACGAAGCGAACCCGAGCGTAGGCAACGTACACTAGCGAACGTGCCACCACGGGGGTTGTTTCGTACCATATCACCCATCCGAACAATCGCTTAGCATCCGACTTCTCACGAGGCGAAATCCGGAAGACTGTCATGGCTGCGTCGATGTCCGACGATCACGCATATTATCTGAAGCGCAGCGAGGATCACCGGGGAATGGCCGATCGTTCCACGGTCGCATCATCGAGGATCGCGCATCTTCAGTTCGCCGATGCCTATGCCCGGCGCGCGGATCAGGTGTTGGTACAAGAAGACTAGTAGCTGCTGCAAAGCTACCAGGAACACTATCGCCTATCATAAGTTAATGCCGCTCGACGGGTCGCATGTCGCAACCGGTCTGCGGAGTCGTCGGCGTGAGAGCACTCGCCATAGCCTGCATCGCGGAACGGGATGTCGCTTACCCCGCGACACGCCCGGGTCCCCGCACGTCCCGAACGGCGCGCCCACACGTCGCTGTCGTTCGCCGCGCCGTCGCGCGCTGAGACGATCCGCCGTCCGGCGCACCCCGCCCCCTTCCCACCATTTCCGGAGACCCCTCCCATGAACAAGCATGAAATTCACGGCGGCGCCCGTTACGTCGGCGGCAAGATCGAGAAGGCCGTCGGCGACGCGGTCGACAGCCGCAACTGGCAGGTCGACGGTGTCGTCAACCAGGTCGCCGGCGCCGCTGAGAACATGTTCGGCCGCGCGCAGTCGGTTGCCGAAGATGTCGCCGACGCGACCCCCGGCCTGATCGAGCACGCGCGCGAAAAGCTGGGCGACGCCGCGGACCGCACGGTCGACGCCGCCCGCCGCGGCACCGATCAGGCGCTGAAGGCGGTGCGTGGCGAGGATCATCTTCTGTGGGCGGCGGGTGCTCTGATCGGCGGCTATGCGCTCGGCTGGCTGATCCACGGGCGCCGCGACTGACGCGCCGCGCGCCATGTCGACGATGATGAAAAGCCTGCGCGAGACGACCGATCTGCGGCATCTGCAGCAGATCGTCGCCGGCCTCGATGAAGGCGTGATCCTGATCGATCCGGACGAAAGCCTGCTCTGGGCCAATCCGGCCGCGCTCGCCATGCACGGCGTCGCGCGGTTGGACGAGCTCGGACGCACGGTCGATGAATATCGCGCGCGCTTCCAGCTGACCTATCGCAACAACCACCGGCTGGACGACGACGACTATCCGATCGGCCGCGTCGTTGCGGGCGAGGCTTTCTCGGAAGTCGTCGTCGAAGTGGCGGTTGCCGGCGAGAAGGACCCGCGCTGGGTCCACAAGGTTCGCAGCCTGGTCCTGAACGACCAGGACGAGGGCGAGCCGGCCTGCGTCGTCATGGTCATCCAGGACGTGACCGCGCAATATGAAGCCGAGGACCGCTTCGAGCAGTCGTTCAACGCCAACCCGGCGCCAGCGGTTATCTGTCGCCTGTCGGACCTGCGCTTCGTAAAGGTCAACCAGGGCTTCCTGGAGATGACCGGCCACGCGAAGGATCAGGTGCTGTGCAAGACCGTCTACGACATCGACGTGTTGCGCGCAGCGGAACGCCGCGACCTGGCGCGCGAGCGCATGGCCGAAGGCCGGACCATACCGCAGATGGAGGCCGAGCTGGAACTGCCCGGCGGCGGCACGAAGCTGGTGATCGTCGCCGGCCAGCCGATCGACATGGGCGACGAGCCCTGCATGCTCTTTACCTTCGCCGACCTGGAACCGCGCCGGAAAGCGGAATCGGCGCTACGGCATAGCGAGGAACGCTTCACGCGCACGTTCCAGATGGCGCCCGTCCCGATGGCGATCGGCGCGCGCGACGGACATCTGCTGTGCGAGGTCAACGCCAGCTTCACCGAGCTGACGGGCTATAAATCGTCCGAGATCATCGGTCGGTCGCTGGCCGATGTCGGGCTGTGGTCGGATGACGATGGCCGCAAGGACATCGAGGCCGCAATCGAATCCGGGCGCGATCTGCGCGGGCACGAATCCGGCATCCTGGCCAAGGACGGCGGCCATATCGACAGCCTGGTATCGACGGAAATGATTCATCTGGGCGACGATACCTGCGTCCTGTGGGCGTTCCAGGACATCACGCGCCGCAAGGCGACCGAACTCGAGCTGGTCGAGGCGATCGAGGCGGTGATGAAGGACACGAGCTGGTTCAGCCGGTCGATCATGGACAAGCTGGCGCGACTGCGCGCACCGCAGCCGGACGAGACCGGCGTCGGGCTGAACGACCTGACCGCGCGGGAGCGTGAAGTCCTGGCGCTCATCTGCCGCGGCCTGGACGACAAGAGCATCGCGCGCACGCTGGGGGTATCGGGCAACACCGTCCGCAACCACGTCGCGCGTATTTACGGCAAGATCGGCGTGCATCGCCGCACCGCCGCCGCCGCCTGGGCGCGCGCGCGCGGTTTCGACAGCGATGCCGTGACGATCGCCCAACGGGAGCGTTCGAAATGACCGATAGCAAAAAAACGAAGCCATCCTCGCCACCGGACCCGGTCAAGGCACGGCAAGCGAAGGCGGCGGCCCAGCAGACCATCGGCAAGCTGATCGGCGACGACGCCGCGGTCGCCGAGAGTCGTGCCAAACAAAGCTCGGCCCGCGCGAAGCCTGTGGCCGGCGACACCGACAAATCTTAAATTTTCTGGAGTATTCAAGTGGCTACACATTCGGGAAGCGGCCCTGCGCTGCATGAGGCCGTCGTGACCGGCACGGTGCGAAGCGTGTCCTGGGGCGGCATCTTCGCCGGCGTGGTGATCGCCGTCGCGGTTCAGCTGATCCTGGGCATCCTCGGCACCGGTATCGGCCTGTCGATGGTCGATCCGACCGAAGGCACGACGCCGGGCGCGACCGGCTTCGGTATCGGCGCCGGTCTCTACTGGCTGGTGACCACGGTCGTCGCGCTGGGTGCGGGCGGATATACCGCGGCGCGCGCATCGGGCGCGACGGAGAAGTTCGACGCGCTGCTCCACGGCCTGGTCGTCTGGGGCGTCACGCTGATACTGACGCTGTACCTGCTGACGTCGGCGGTCGGCGGCATCATCGGCGGCGCGTTCCGCACGGTCGGGACTGTTGCGACCGCCGCCGGCTCGACGGTCGGTGCCGCTGCTCCGCAGGTCGCGCAGGTGGCCGGCGTCGATGCCAGTGACGTGCGCCAGGAAGCCGCCAAATATCTGTCGGATGCCCCGACCGATCCGGCGCAGATGACGGCGGAGCAGGCCCAGGCCGAAATCGCCCGTCAGTTGCCCGCGCTCGCTCGCGGCGGTGCGGACGGCCAGCGCGCCGAGAGCCGCATCGTCGATATCGTCGCCGCGCAGCGCAAGATCAGCCGACCCGAAGCACAGGCGCAGGTCGCCCGGGCCAAGACCGCGTTCGTCCAGACCAAGAACGACACGGTCGAAGGTGCCAAGAAGGCGACTGACGCCGTTGCCGGTGCCGCTGCCAGCACGTCGTTCATCCTGGTGCTGGCGCTGCTCGCCGGTGCCGCGGCTGCCGCCTTCGGTGCAACGACCGCCGCGCGCCGTCGCCACCGCTGAGTGTCCGCGGCGGGCCGGCGTATCGGGCCCGCCGCACCTGTCCCCCATCACCTCTTAGGAGCATGACATGAACCGCAAGATCATCGCAGCGACCAGCCTCGCCATCCTGTTCGGCCTGAGCGCCTGCAACACCGTGAACGGTGCCGGCAAGGACCTGAAGTCCGCCGGTGAAGCCGTCTCCGGCGCATCGGGCGAAGGCAAGAAGTAATCCCGACTGCCGCCCGGTTCCGGTCACGCCCCATGACCGCGACCGGGCGGCTCCGCCCCTCACGGGCGAGGTGATCGATAGTTGATCGATAATGGTGATATCGGCGGCGGGCCAAATGGCACCGTGCTATTCCCCTGCCGACCGCGGCTTTTCTGCGGTCATCCGACCCATGGTCAGCCCTTATGCTGGACGCGCCCCGTCGGCCGCCGCCACCCCGACTACCCCGGACCCGATCTAGACGTTGTCGTCGGTGTCGGATCGATCGGGATTGGTCCATTCGTCCATTCCCTCCCGGCGGTCGCGCTGTACGCTCGCACCAGCTTTCGCAGACACATCCGCGCCCATCGGCGGGGGCGACGCCGCGGAAGACTGGCTTCTTTGGCGCATGACGAGAAAGGATCTGTGACTATGGCTACGGCACCCGCACCCGCCGCGATCTATCAAGGGATCACCTTGCTGGTGGTTTCGAACAACGCCCAGTCCGGCGACCGGATCACCATCAATCTCGGCGAGCGCGGCGGAAAGAACGTCGCCTGGAGCACGGGACAGGACTTCGCCACATCGTCGGGCATCCAACTGTCGTCGACGGGCGGCGGATCGGTGCCGGTCTCGTCATTCGCGATCACCGCCGAAAAGATCACCTTCATGCTCGCGCCGAGTGACTCGGGTTCGTCGACGCAGTTCCGCGTGTCGGCTTTCCTGGCCGCGGACCCGTCGATCACCGAATTCTCGCTTTCGCTGACGTCGGATGAGAACAGCCAGGTTCAGGCCGCGCTGTCCATGCAGGAGCCTGCGACGCTTGGGCCCAACCCGACAGTCTTCGACTGGCCCGGCACGAACGACTGATCCTGTCGCACTACGCCCATCCCGCGGCTCATCGGCGGCCGCGGGATGGCATCTTATCGAGTCCGCCGCGCCCCATTGCGGCCGGCTCCGGCGACAGGGACGATATCGATGACGAATCGACGGAGCGGGTCGGCGGCAGCCGATCCGGTAGGCAATGCGGCGCCGCCGCGTGCCCGCGGGATGCGCCCGCGCACGACGCAGACCATCTCGCCGGCGACCCCGCAGGGCGCTGCGGACGAGCACGCGACGCCGTCATCGCCGCCGATCGCGGACCCGTTTGCCAGCCTGCTCGTCGAATCGCATCTGCCGCCGGGCGGCGCCCTGGCGACCGATCCGCGCGACGGCGAGCGCCCGCCCGCCGATCCGTTCGGCGAGACTCTCCGCCCTGCGCCGGCCAGCATACCGACGGTACAGGCCGACGATCCGCATCCGGTCGAGTTTCCGGTCACGCTGACCATCCAGTCTCTGCGTGCGGATGCCAAGGTCGTCATTTCGCTGCGCGACGATCCGCCGGCGATCTGGAGCGAGGGACACAGCCGGGGCCTGATCGGCTTCAGCCTGTCCTCGCTGCGCGATCCGGCGATCTACATGCGCACGTTCCTGGTCAACGCCCGCGACATCTACCTGCAAAGCTATCGCGCCTGCCAGGAGCTGCGGTGCCAGTTGTTCGTGCGCACCAGCGACACCCTGGTCCGCGGCCGGGTCGATCTGCCGCCCGGCACCGTCCTGACCATCCAGACCGGGATCGATCGTACCTCTGTCGTGGGCGTGAGTTCGTTCGCGGTCGCGTTGCCGCAGATGGGGGCGGGCGATGGACGATGACCTGATCCCGGTCGTGCTCGACTTCATCGGCGTGGCGCCCGATGCCAGTCTGAGTATCGACATCACGTCGCCCGGCCTCGCGTGGTCGCTCGGGCGCCGGTCCGGCGCTGGGCTCGGCGCATCCTACAACGTCGTTCCCGACGGGCTGGCGACCAACGAGTCCTGCATTCAGGAATGGGCGTTCACCGACCGCTCGCTGATGATCCGCACCGCGATCGATGCGGCCCCGCGGACCAGCTTCACGATCGGCCTGTTCCTGCGCCGGCACGACCTGACCGATGCCTTCATGGGCTATTGCACGCTGAACGACGGCGCCAGCGTCCGCGTCCGTTTCGGCGACCAGAGCCCGGTCGAATGGCGCGACGGTCGGATCAGCGCCGCGCTGGAGCCGATCGCCGAGCGGTCGTCGCGCGTCATGCTGACGATGCGCGGCGTTCGACCCGGCGCCGTCATCGACATCGACCTGGCCGCGCGCAATGGCGAAGTCGCCTGGACGCTCGGGCCGACCTTCGCCGACACCCAGGGCATGGAGGTGACCAGCACCGGCGCGGGCCTGCCGCTGTCGCTCTTTTCGTGCACCCCGCATCGCCTGAAGCTGGTCACACAAGGAAGCAACGACACCGAGCGGCGCGACGTCACCGTCCTCGCCTATGTTTCGTGGATCCCCGCGTCGCTGGAGCTCATCCATCTGCGCGCGGACAGCAGCGCGGGCGTCGATATCTACGCGCAGGTCGGCAACCGCCAGCCACAGTTCGTCAGCCAGACCTTCACGCTGTTCGCGCTGTAGCCGATGGCGACGGCCCCTCCCATCGCCGGGTCCGACAGCGGCCATGTCCTGCGCCGGGTGAGCGAGACGATCGCCGCGCTGATCCGCGCCGCCGTTCCCGAACTGGCGGCCGACGATGCGGTGTCGTTCGACTCGCCTGCCGATCTGGACGGGCAGGGGCGGTCGCGGCTGTCGCTGTTCCTCTACCACATCGGCATCGACGGCCCGCAGCGGAACCAGCCGGCGACGCTGACACTCGCGCCCGGTGCCGATGGCCATCCCGCCGGCCTGCGGACGGTCATGGCCCCGGCAAGCGTCAGCCTTGGCTACATGCTCGTGCCCTTCGCGCGATCGACCGAGCTGGAACTGGTGATCGCCGACCGGCTGGTGCGCCTGTTCCACGTCGTCCGCGCGCTCGCCGCCCCGATTCTGCCCGCAGACCTGATCGACGCCGGCAATGACGAGATCGGCATCCGCCCGACGCCGCTGTCGATCGATGCGCAGCGCAACCTGTGGGCGATCTTTCCCGGCCGGCCGTACAAGCTGACGCTGGCCTACACCGTCTCTCCGGTCGTCATTCCGGCCGATCACGATCGATCGATCGACATGGTCGTCCAGGCGATCCTGCAACAGCGGCAGATGCGCGATGCAGCTTAGCGCGGTCGTCCAGCTGATCGACACCTATCGCGGCGCGCCCGCTGTGGGCGCCGATGCGCGGTTCCGCTTGGACGGCGCGCCGGTGCGCCCGCTGGTCAAGCCCGATGGCTTCTACGCCTTCACCGGCATCGCGCCGGGCAAGCATCGCCTGCGCGTGGAGGCCGCCGGCTTCTTTCCGCTGGACGTCGCCGTGACCGCGCCGGTGACCGGACCGCTGGCCGACGCGATCGTCCCCTGCCCACTCGATCCGGGCCCGCTCTATCCCTTCCCGCCGGCGGACGGGATCATTCGCGGGCGGGTTAGCGACGGCGCCGCCGGCCTCGCGGGTGTCGCAGTCGCGGCGAGCTGGCTCGGCCGCCGCAATACCCGCGTTTCGCGGCAGACCCGGACTTGGACCGGGGGCACGTATGACGGCCGCTACGCCCTGTCGCTCGGCAGCCGCATCCCGGCGGCGGTGACGGTCGCGCTCGCCTTCACGGCCCCGGACGGTCACACTGGCCGCCGCGACGTGACGCTGTCCGCGGGGGACTGCGTCTTCGTCGATCTCGACATGGCCTGAGGGGGGAACATCGACGTGCCACAATATCAGCACCCCGGCATCTATGTGCAGGAAATCCCGGCGGCACGCAGCATCCAGGGCGCCTCGACCTCGGTCGCGGCCTTCATCGGCTTCACCGAGATGGGACCGGTGGGCCAACCGACGCTGGTGACCAGCTGGAGCGCGTTCACTCGCCAGTTCGGCAACCCGACATGGGGCGCGATGACCGCCTGGGCGGTCTATGAATTCTTCGCCGAGGGCGGGGCCGCCTGCTACGTCATCCGAACGCAGGACGCGTCGGCCACCGCCGCAACCGCGACCGTCGGCGGGCTGAAGCTCACTGCGAGCAGCCCCGGCATCTGGGGCGCGGCGCTGATGGTCGTCGTATCCAATTCGGTGGGCGATCCCGGCGCTGTCCCGCCGGCGCCGGTCACCCCGGTCTTCACCGTGCGCATCGTCGCCGATGCCGCGGTGATCGACGGCCCCGCCCGCCCCGACCTCGCCAGCCAGCTGCTGACCGCCTTCGTCCGGCACAACAGCCTGCCCACGATCGTAATGGGCGCAAAGACCTATTATGTGCTGGAGGCGTTCGGCGGCGTGACCGAGGCGACGCTGAACAGCGGCGAATTCGCTACGCGCGTCAACGCCGGATCGGTCTTCGTCCGCGTCACCACTCCGCTCGGCGGCGGCAAGGCCAAGGTCGCTCGGCCGCCCAATGCGGTCGTGCCGGCGCCGTTCACCGGCGGCGCCACCGCGGCCTACGACCTGCCCGATGCCGTGTCGTCGCTGTCGTCCGTGCAGGGCATCAGCCTGCTTGCCGTCCCCGACACGGTCATGATCACCGATCAGGCCGGCAAGGTCGATCTTGGAAAGCAGACCGCAGTGATCAACCAGATCATGCTGCGCTGCGAAGCGATGGCGAACCTGTTCTACGTCGTCGATCCGCCGCTCGGCCTGTCGGTCCAGCAGATCCAGGGTTTCACTTCGGGCACGTTGCCCGGCACGACCGCGATCAATTCCAGCTTTGCCGCGATCTACTATCCGTGGGTGTACATCTTCTGGTCGCTGAACGGCCTCAACATCCCCATCCCGCCGTCCGGCCCCGCTCTCGGGCGCTACGCCGAAACCGACACCCGCGTCGGCGTCTTCAAGTCGCCCGCCGGCGTCAACGACGGCCTGCTCCAGACCGTCACCGCGCTCGACACGGCGGTGACCGACAGCGACCAGGATCAGCTGAACCCGCACGGCATCAACGCGGTGCGCACCTTCATCAACTACGGCAATGCGATCTGGGGCGCGCGCACGCTGTCGCAGGATACGTCATGGACCTACATCAGCGTGCGGCGGCTGTTCATCTTCGTCGAGCAGAGCCTGCGCAACAGCCTGCAATGGGTCGTGTTCGAACCCAACGACCAGCGACTGTGGGCCGCAATCTCACGCGATGTTTCGGCGTTCCTCTACGGCCTGTGGCTGCAAGGCGGCCTGTTCGGCGCGACGACGGCAGAGGCCTATTTCGTCACCTGCGACGCCAGCAACAACCCGCCGGAGACGCGCGCGCAAGGGATCCTCTACATCGATATCGGCCTGGCGCCGGTTTATCCGGCCGAGTTCGTCGTCATCCGCATCACGCAGAAGACGGCCGCGCCCGTCACCGGCTCGTAACGGCCGTCCGGGAGTCCCTTCGCAATGGCGACGAACCTAACCCATCCCTATCTCAACCTGTACTTCCGGGTGGAGATTTCCGGCATTCAGATCGCCGCGTTCCAGCAGGTGACGTTGCCCGCACCAACCGTCGGCACGGTCGGCTACCGCGAAGGCACCGATCCGCCGTATGTCCGGCAGGTCTCCGGCCTGACCAGCTATCAGAACCTGTCACTGATCAAGGGCGTGACCGACGGCACCGAACTGGCCGACTGGTTCCAGCTGGTCGTCGATCGCGGGGCGACGGCGCCGGGTGCCAAGAAGAACATCTCGCTGATCGTGATCGACCAGCTGGGCGCCGACAAGGCACGCTGGGACGTTATCAACGCGTGGCCGATCACGTACCAGCTGGGTTCGTTCGATGCGACGTCGGAAGCCGTTCTGGTCGAAACGCTGACGCTGTCGCTCGATTATATGAAACGTGTCCGGTAAGGCTGCCATGACAATCCTTTCAACCGAAGTCGAATTCACGCTGCCGATCGGCTATCACGATGGCGACGGGACGCTGCACCGCGACGGCGTCATGCGGCTGGCGACGGCCGGTGACGAAATCCTGCCGCTGCGCGATCACCGCGTCCAGGCCAACCCCGCCTATCTGACGATCATCGTGCTGTCGCGGGTCGTCACCCGGCTGGGTACGCTCGAGATGGTCAACACCAAGGTGATCGAGGATCTGTTCGCGCGCGACTTCGCGTACCTTCAGGACCTCTACAACCGCGTCAACGGGATCGAGCAGGCCGGCGGCGATCTCGGGGCAGCGCTTGGAAAGTGACGCCGCGCGCCGCCCCGGACCACCTCTATGAGGAGATCGCGTTCATCGCGTATCATTTCCACTGGTCGTACGAGACTCTGCTGGCGCTGGAGCATGGCGAGCGGCGGCGGTGGTGCGACGAGATCAGCCGGATCAACGCACGGATGAACACCGACGACCAGACGACGGTCCTGGGCGGCTGACATGGCGCTGCCGGTAAACCTCGCCCTCGCCACGGCACAGCGCGCGACCGGTCTGCGGCGCGACCCGTTCGCCGGCTACAATTTCCTGTTCGAGACCGCCGGCATGGTCGTCGGCGGCTTCACGACGATCAGCGGCCTGACATCGAAGGTCGAGGTGCACACGGTGCGCGAAGGCGGCGTCAACGACCGCGAGTACAAGCTGACCGGGCCGGTCACCCACGGCGACCTGGTGTTCGAGGCCGGGCTGACTGCGGTCGATCCGATGTGGCTGTGGTTCCAGGCGACGCTGGACGGCAAGGTGCAGCGGCGCAACGCCTCGGTCTACCTGCTTGACGCGCGCGGTGTGCCGGTGACGTGGTGGAACATCCAGAACGCCTGGCCGGTCGAATGGCAGGGCCCCAGCTTCGATGCCAGCCAGACCCTGTTCGCCAGCCAGCGCTTCACCCTGACCCACGAAGGCATCGCGCGCCCGCCGATGGCGCTGGCGGTCGCTGCCGCGACGCTGCTGCCGTGAGGTTTGCGCGGCAGTCCATACGGTTGCGCGCGGCGCAGGCGGCACTGGCCCGGCGATCGCGCGACCACGGCCTTGCCGGCCCTGCACAGCGCTTCGGCAACCGTCTGGTTCTGCGTCGGCGCTCGCGGCCGCCGTCACCCGCACCGATCGTGCGACACGAGACGATCGCTGTGTCGATCCGGCTGTCGCTCGTCACGATCGCGGCCGACGCGACGACCGTCCGCGCAGATGCGCGTCGTGCGAAGGGCCGCACGGCACGTCCGCTCGATGACCGGCGCCCGCCCGGTTTCCGAACGATCGACAGGCGCACCATCGATCGTATCACGCGATCGATCGCTCTGGCGGGGGCGGACCGTGGTCGTGTCGACCGGATGACCGTCGTTCGGATCGATCGGAACAACCCAGGCATCGCCAGCAACGCTACGGCGACGCGCGTGAAGGGCCGCGAGCCGCCGTTTCACAAACCCACGCCAACGCACCGCATCGCGCGGAACGTCGCGACACCTCCCCCACCCCGCACTCGAGATACGCTGGTCGCCACAGCAGTCGAACTGCATCGGCCGTCGTCGCGTAATCCGGTGTCGGCAGCGTCGCACAGGCAGACGGTCAAGGGCATCGCCACGCCCGTCCGTCGCTCTGCGCTGACCGGCGGCGCGTCCCGCCCGTCACTGCGCCGGCGGACGACCATCGGCGAAAGGACCGAAGCGCAGGCGTCGAGGGCGCCCGTGCCGGCCGCGCGCGTCGTGCACGCAGCAAGACCGCAGCCGGGCTTGCCCGCTTCCCCTCGGTCAGCCGAACGGGCCGGCCAGTCTGTCGAAGCGGGTGTCCGACCGGCGAAACCTGCCCGCCGTTACCAGCCAGCCATGCCTGGCATCGCCCAGCCTTTGCCCGCGGCTGCGCCTGCCATGGCGCCCCCGGGCTCGGGCTCGCTGCGCCAGTCGCCTTCCCTTACCGCAACGATGATCGTGCGCAGGCAAGCAGCAACGCCGCCCGTCCCAGCCTCGCCGCCCCCGCCGCCGATCCCCCCGGCGCCCAGCGCGCATGTCATGGAACGCGTCATCCGCGAGACGCTGGCAAGCACGCATATTGAGGCGACCGCACTCGCGCCGCCGCTGCTGCGCAGCGTCACCGACCACGTCTGCCGTGCGGTCGCGCGCCAGGCCGATCTCGACCGCTATCGGCGGGGGCGGTGATGCTGGAGAAGGCGAAGATCGTCGTGCTGGAGACGCAGGAGGTCATCCCGGTCATGTACAATCCGACCGAGCTGTCGTTCGGGCGGACGGTGCACGTCCAGGGCGATGGCGCGCATATTCAGTTCCAGCGGATCAGCGACGACGACCTGACCGTCGCGCTGTTCTTCGACAGTTCGGACGCGGGCACCGACATCCGCCACGTGACCGACCGGCTGCTTGGGCTGACGACGCCATCGACCGGCACCGGTGTGCGTCGCGAGCCGCCGGTCCTCGTCTTCACCTGGGCGGGCGCGCTGTTCACCGGCATCATCACCAAGCTGGAACGGAGGATGACGCTGTTCCTGCCGTCGGGCGTCCCCATCCGCGCCGAAGTCACGGTGACGTTCAGGGCGGTACTGACCGAACAGCAGGAGATGGAAGCGCGGGGGTATTACAACTGCCGCACGCTCTGGACCGTCACGCAGGGCGACCGGCTTGATCTGATCGCGGCGGCGGTGCTGGGCGATCCCGGCGACTGGCGCCAGATCGCCGCCGCCAACGACATCTACGATCCCATAGCCTTTCCGACCCCATCCGACATCGGGCGGACCCTGGTCATCGTCGATCCGCACGGCCCCGCCGCGCGCGACCGGAGGACGATCGGTGGCTGAGCCGATGACCGAGGCGATCGGTGTCCTGCGCAACGGCACCAGGCTTGACGAGGCGCTGCTGGGGTCGATCCGGGCAGTACGGATCGAACAAGAGATCAACGTCCCCGCCGCCTTCAGCCTGACGATCGCACTGGCCGGCATGACGGAGGCCGCGCAAGGGGCGGCGCTCGACGCCTTCGCGCCCGGGGACGAGGTCGCGATCTTCATCGGGCGGCAACGGCTGACGAGGATCGTCGTCGGCCGCGTGACCGCGATCGAGCCGCGGCTGGGCGACCTGTCGGAAGCGACAATTCGCGGCTTCGACCAGATGTACCGCCTGCGCTTCGGCGAAAAGGTCCGCGTGTTCGAGAATCTGGCCGACGACGCCATCGCGGAGGATGTCGCGCGCGGCGCCGGTGTCGCGATCCGCGTCGAGGGCGAGGCGCCGACGATCAACGCCTATGTGAAGCAGCAGCACGAATCCGACTACGACTTCCTGCGCCGCCGCGCCGAGGCGATCGATTTCGAGCTGCTGGTCGACGGCACCACCTTGGTATTCCGGGCGTCGGGCGAAGGTGCCGCGCCGGTCAGGGCGCTGCGCTATCCGCGCGAGATGACGCGCGTCGACTTGGACCTGCGCGTACCGATCGCGGGCGACAGCGTGGTGGTGCGCGGGTTCGATCCCGAAACCAACGAACCGATCGAGGCGCGTTCCACCGGCGCCACCCCGCGCGATCGCATGGGCGGCACGATGGTCGGGTTCGACGTCGCCGACCAGTTTCCCGATTCCGGCGTCGAGATGGTCCGCCAGGACGTAACGAACGTCGAGGCGCTGCAGGCGATCGCCGACGCGCGCTACCAGACCGCACTGGAGGATTTCATTTCCGGCACGATCAGCCTGGCGGGCGACCCGCTGCTGATCGCCGGCGCGAACGTGTCGCTGGCCGGGCTGAGCGGGCGGTTCGACGGCATCTACTACATCACCGCCGCGACCCACAGCTATGACGTCGACACCGGCTACCAGGCGGACCTGACCGTGCGGCGGAGCGGCATATGACCGATCATGGCCGCGCGGCCGGACTGGCGCTGGCGACCGTGGTCGACGCGGTCGATCCCGATGGCCGCGGCTGGGTCAAGGTCAGCTTCTTCGGCGAAGGCGGCATCGAATCAGACTGGATCCCCCTTGCGAGCAGCTATGCCGGCAATGGCTACGGCAGCTTCTTCCTGCCGATGACGGGCGACCTGGCGGTCGTCGGGTTTATCTCGGCCAACGCCGACCAGCCCTGCGTGCTGGGGTTCCTGTGGAACGGCGGGATCGCGCCCCCGGTCGCGAAGGACAAGCAGGCGGCGGTGCGCGTGATCCGCACCAGGCAGGGCAAGCTGCTGAGGCTGGACGATTCCGACAGCGCCGTCGTCACCCTGTCCGACGAACGCGGCAATCGGGTCACGATCGACAGCAGCAAGGATCTGGTGACGCTCGAGAGCGCCGGCGACCTGACGATCCGCGCGACCGGCACCCTGACGCTGTCCGGCGGGACCGTGGCCGTCAAGCAGACCGCCGAAACCGCCAAGCTGACGCTGTCGGCCGAGGGTGGAACGCTCGCCGGCGGGAGCAGCCTGAAACTGTCCGCCGCCATGATCGACCTGAACTGAGCGCGGCCGGAATGGGACAGCCCGCCGCCAAGATGAACGACCTGATCGTCAATCCGGGCGACCTGCACATCGTCATCAATGCCGAAAGCGGCGCGCCGGTTACTGAGCCGCTGCCGTTCCAGGGACCGATCGTCCAAGGTGTCTGCCCCAGCGTCCGCATCGACGGGCAATTCGCCGCAGTGGTAGGCTCCGGCGCGACGAACGTGCCGCCGCATATCCCGATCGACGGCAGCTTTTCGGTGCCGCCGACCAACCAGGGCAGCATCGTCATGGGCAGCGCGACCGTCCGCTTCGCCGGCCGCGCCGCCGCGCGTGCGGGCGACCCGTGCGAGACGTGCCACGACGTGCCGCCGGGCGGGCCGCAGGCGCCGCTGCCGATGGTCGTCGTGCAGACCCCCACCAGCGTGCTGATCGGATGATGCCGGTCCGCCTGATCGCCGCGCCAGGCAGCAGCGACTTCCTAGGCCGGGGCTGGGCGTTTCCGGTAAAGGCGCGCGGCGGCAGAGTGCTGCTGGCATCCGACGCCGCCGACATCCGCCAGGCGATCGAGATCATCCTTCGGACACATCCCGGCGAGCGCGTGATGCTCCCGGACTTCGGCTGCCGCATCAACGAACTGGTGTTCGGCGCGGGCAATGCCGCGACGTGCAGCCTGGCCGAACTCCATGCCCGACAGGCGCTCGACCGGCGGGAGCCACGCATCCAGACCACCAGCGTCTCGGCGGTGATGGACCCCGTCATCCCCGCCTGCCTGCGGCTCACGGTCGGCTTTACCGTGCTGGCGCGTAACCAGCCCGACAACGTCGTCTACCCCTTCTACCTCACCTGACAGGACCACTCGAACAATGACCGATCCGATGATCCAGAAACTGCGCGACCGAGCCGACGACCTGCGCCGCGAGAAAGCGGCCGGTGAAGACCAGTTGCGCCAATTGGACGAGCGGCGCGAGCAGCTGTCGCAAACGCTCCTCCGCATCGCCGGTGCGATCCAGGTGCTAGAGGAACTGATCGCCAAGGCCGGCGCGGACTGACCCGATGGCCGCCGCCGCTCCCGTTCTGGATGCGCGCACCACTGAGGATTTCCTCGGCCAGGCGCTGGCGCTGGCCCGCGTCTATTGTCCCGACTGGAGCGCGGGCTGGCCGACGCCGATCGACCAACTCGCGGTCGATGCCGATCCCGGACTGGCGATGCTCAACCTGTTCGCGCTGCTCGGCAGATATCTGGGCGACGTCGAGAACCGGATTCCCGACCAGCGGCGTCTGGCCTTTTACAGCTTCCTGGGGCTCATGCTGCGGCCGCCGGTCGCCGCGCGGGCACCTCTCGTGTTCCGTCTGCGCGACGACCGACCGCCACGGGCTGTGCCTGCGCGCACCGCCGTGCTCGACGCGCCGACGCAAGCCGTGCGGTTCGAGACCACCGACGACCTGCTCGTCCTCCCCGCCACGCTCGCCGCTGCGGTGACGCTGATCCCGGCGCAGGACCAGATGATCGACGTGCTTCCTCGGCTGGGCAGCGACGATCCCGTCTGCGCATTCGGCGGAACCCTAAGCGATCCCGCCGTCCGCCAGATCGGCCACTGGTTCCTGATCGGCGATCCTGCGCTGTTCACGCCCGACAGCGCGACGCGCCGGCTGACCCTGACGCTGACCGGACGTAACCTGCATCCGGCCTATTTCGACCAATGGTTCGACGGCGACCTGACGCCGCTGCGGGCGCGGACCAGCGTCTCGGCGGACGGTCTGTCGCTTTCGATCGAGCTGATCGACATGCCGGCCGCCAAGCCGATGACGGTTGGCGATCTCCAGCAGGCCCTGGACAGGGCCGATAATGGCCCTTCGGTCGCGCCAGACGCGCTCGCCGACGATGCGAAGCTCGGCTGGCTGGTCGTGAAGCCCGCGCCCGCCATCCGCATCGTCGGCGCGCTGAAGCGGCAGGTGCCGGTCATCACCGGGCTGACTTGCGTCGCAAGCGGCGATGCCGCACCGGTTCAGCAGGCGGTGACCGGAACCGCGCCCTGGACCATCGGCAACGGCGGCTATCCATTCGGCCGGACGCCGGCGGTCAACGATGCCTTCTACCTACGCGCCGACGATGTCCTGGCCAAGGCGGGCGCGCAGATTGTGCTGTCGTTCGATCTGCAACCGCCGAGCGCGCGTCGCGACGCAAGCATCGAGTGGCAGTATTGGGACGGGAAAGGCTGGGCGGCGTTCAACGCGACATCGGTCGATGTCAGCCTGCATCAGTTCGCCGACACGACGGATGCCCTGCAAGGCGATACGCGTGTGGTGCCAGCCGAGATCGCGTTCGTCTGCCCGACAATCCCACTCACCGCGGTCGCCGGCATCACCGGCCGCTGGATTCGCGCGGTATTGACCGCAGGCGGCTATGGCACGCCCGGCGGCTACACGACCGACCCGGTCGATGCGACGATCGCCCGGGTGCCGTCAGACATCCTGACCGATGACGAAAAACGCAAGCTGACGACCTATCTGACGCAGACCGCCCGAATCGGCTTCGGCGTCCGGTTCGATGCCGGCAGCCAAACGCCGCCGTTCGTCCGGGGCGTGCGCATCGGCTATCGCCGGACGGCGACGCCGCAGCGATACTGGACCTACAACGCGCTGTCGCTGACCCGCTTCCTGTTCCGTCCGTACCGGCCGGTCGAGAACCAGGCGACCGCGCTGTATCTCGGTTTCGAGCCGAAGGGATTCGTCGCCCACGCTGCGGGCAAGGCGCTGACCCTGCTGGTCCATCTGATCGACGATCCGGCAGCGGATACGACGACGGCGCCGTGCTGGCACGCCTTGGACGGCGATGGCTGGGAACCCCTGGTGGTCGATGACGGCACGCACGCACTGTCGCGATCGGGGATCGTCCGCCTTGTCGTCCCCCAGGGGATCGTGCCCACGTCGCTGTTCTCGGCCGCCGCACCGACGTCCAGGGGGCGAACGATCGCCACGCCAATCTCCAGACCGGCTATCTACTCCAGCGGATCGAAACCTACCCCGGCGTCGTCGTCCTCTCGACCAACCTGCTCGCCTCGATCGACCCGGCGTTCATCCGCCGGTTCCGCTTTATCATCGACTTTCCGTTTCCGGGGCTGGACGAACGGACGACGCTCTGGCGCGCGGCCTTTCCGCCGCCGACGCCGATGGCGGACGACATCGACTATCATCTGCTCGCCGAACGCGCCGCGCTGACCGGCGGGCATATCCGCGAGGCCGCGATCACGGCCGCGGTCGAAGCATCGGCAGCCGGCGAGCCGGTCACGATGGCGCGCGTCTTCGACGCGATCGCGCGGGAATATGACAAGCTGGGAAAGGTCTTCTCGGCGCGCGATTTCCTTTTGACGGAGGCGGAGTGAAGCCATGTTTGCAGACCGCGAGAAGAGCGAAGCCGCCGTACGAAACCGCACATCGGTCACCGATGCCGGGTACGACCGCCCATCGATGCTCGCCCCGCTCCGGCCGCTGCGCTACGCGGCGAGCCCGCTCGGGCTGCGCAGGTCGGAACGCCCGAGCGCAAGCGGGATTACCGCTGCGGAGAACGCCGCCGTGCGCGACCTGTCGCACGGCCGCGTCGACCTCCACGCAATCGGCGCCAGCGTCCACCATGTCGCGGAAACTCACCCGCGTCTGACCGCGGTCGGCGCCCGTTCATTGACACAGGGTCGCCAGGCGCTGATCGGCGACCCCGCCGACCGCGGGCACGAGATCTGGCATCTGGCGCAGCAGGCGATGGGCGCAGTACGCCCGACGACCATCATCGGCGGCGCGCCGGTCAATGCCGATGCGCGGCTGGAGGCCGATGCCGATCGGATGGGCGCCGCGATCACGCGGGCGGCGACACCCGCGACAGCGTCGTCCGCCACGATATCGACCATAGCGATGGCGAGCCCTAGCGAAGCGATCCAGCGTCAGGTCAAAAAGTTCAAATCGGAAAGTATCATGCGTGAGCCACCGATCCCGGACTTGCTCAATTCCCTTGATTACGCAAAGTTCAAAGAAACCAAACCGCAGATACAGAAGCGGATAACGGAAAGAACATCTAATCCAAAGAAAAACAAGACGCCGATGCCGAAATCTATCGAAGCGACGATCGCACCCAACGTCTTCGGGCAAACCGCATTAAAGCGCAAAACACACAAGAGTGGCGTCGTTGGCAAGATTGGAATTGACAGCCTGTATCTCGAGTCTAAAAATTACGATGTGTACGAGGGCGGCCATTTGATACCACACGAGATCTGGACATCATCGGACCCACAAGCCCACTTGGCCGACGACTACGTCAATCTCGTTCCGATGTCCCGAAACTTGAATGTCGGTACTGCCGAAAACACATGGAAAAATGCCGAAGGGAAGATAACTCAGCATTGGAAGAACAATAATACCTTCACTGTGAAGGTGAAGGTCGATACACCGCGGACCAAACTTCATCACTATGGCAGATTGGCCGAGGTATTCGATCTCAGTCTGAAAAACATAAACGACGCATATAAAACGGTCGAGCTATGGAACTGGATGCCGGCATCGATCGAAGCGGAAGAAACTACGAACACTATTACGTTCAGCTCCGTATTTGAAAACGCGAGCCATAATGTTCATGGAGCGATCTCATCGGGAGGCGAGCTCGTCAGCGTGTTGAAGGAAACGCCGATCTGGAACCGGTGCGACATCGACCTGCAAGACGATTTGCTCGACCTGTGACCCAAGTCGCCCGACGCAGTGGACCGATCAGTGTTTCAGCCCGGCCTTCAGCTCATACCGCCCGTCGGTCATGTCGCCGAACAGGTCGCTGACCGCAGGGTGATCGACCGGTTCCTCGCTGTCGTCGCGCACCAGGTTCTGCTGGCTGACATAGGCGGTGTAGGTCGACTCGTCGTTCTCGGCGAGCAGATGATAGAAGGGCTGGTCCTTGCGCGGGCGGCTGCCCTCAGGGATCGCCTGATACCATTCCTCGCTGTTGGCGAAGACCGGGTCGACGTCGAAGATGACGCCGCGGAAGTCGAGCATCCGGTGGCGCACGACCTCCCCGATCCCGAACCGCGCCGTGGCGACGCTGGGCATGGGGACGCCCGTCTCGAGGATATCGGTGGAGGAGATGCTACGATTCATGCACCCAAGTTAGGCACGTTTTCGCAATGCACAAGCATGACGCTTGCACGCATCTGAAAGCTTCGCTAAGCGCGCCCCTCACGACCCGCCCCGGGGCCTTTTCACGAAGGTGACGCCCGGCGCAAACCCCTCGCGGAGAGGTGGCAGAGTGGTCGAATGCACCGCACTCGAAATGCGGCGTGCCGGCAACGGTACCGAGGGTTCGAATCCCTCCCTCTCCGCCACTTACCTTATGATATCGAGATCGGGTGCGAGCTCGTAAATTGCTCGTGAACTGCCACGCCGTCAGACGGGGCCGGCTGTCGCCGACCCCGCTGCCCGCCGTGGCGTCTCCTCAGCTTGCTTGCGCGAGCTGAGGGCGCCCGCGTTTAGAACTGGAACGCAACCCTTCCGTACAGGAACCGGCCGTTGAAACCGAACGGCGACAGCTGGCTGTACGGCAGGAAATAGCTGTTCGGGGTAAAGCCCGGGGCGCCGGTCGCGCCGCCGGTGGGCAGGCGATCGGGATAGGTGTCGAACACGTTGTCCGCACCGACCGCCAGCGTCACCTCCTTGATCGGGTGCACGCGCACCTCGACGTCGGTCACCCATTTCGGCGTCAGCTTGAAGTCGCCGGCGACCGTACCGAGCGGGGCGGTCAGCGCGCCGTTCACCGCGGTCCAGACTGTCCCGAAGCGGTTGGCGCGCACGGTCGCGCCGATCGGGCCCAGATCCCAGTCGGCCGACAGGTTCAGCTTCGTGCGCGGCTGCGAATCGGTCAGGCGGAAGCTTTCCTGGCGCCCGAACAGCGGAGATCCCTGGAGCAGCGGGTTGGGCAGCACGGCCCGGTTGATGATCTTCGTCGTGTTGTAGTTGTACCCCGCGGTCAGCACGAAGCGGCCCACGCCGAATTCGGGCAGGCGATAGGTGCCGATCACGTCGACGCCCTGCGTGCGGGTGTCGACGCCGTTGACGAAGAAGCGCGCCGAGGTGACGCCGTTGATCCCCGCCCCGGTCAGCAGGTTGACGACGGCGGTGCCGGTCAGGTTCTCGGTAAGCGTCACCCGGTCCTTGATCCGGATGTTGTAATAGTCCGCGGTCAGGCTGAAGCCGGTGAACGGGTTGAGCGTCACGCCGCCGGCGAAGTTCAGCGCCTTCTCCGGTTCCAGCTGCTTGCCGCCCAGCGCCAGCGCGACGCGGCTGGTCGCCGGCACCGTCACGATGTCGATCAGCGTCGGCACGCTGTTGATGACGGTGTTGTTGGTCGAGGTCGTCGTGAAGAACTGCTGCGCCAGGCTCGGCGCGCGGAAGCCGGTCGACACCGACCCGCGGATGGCGATGCCGTCGACCGGCTCGAACCGTGCGGCGACCTTGCCGTTCCAGGTGTCGCCGAAGTCCGAATAATGCTCGTATCGGCCGGCGCCCTGCACGGTCAGCATGTCGTTCACTTCGGCATCCAGCTCGACATAGCCGGCATAGCTGTTGCGCGACACGTCGGTCGCGTTCGCCGGCTGGAAGCCCGGGAACACCTGCGCGCCAGGCGCGGCGCCGTTGCGGGTGTACTGGCCACCGATGTAGCTGGCGGTGTTGCCCGGGCGGATCTTGAAGTTCTCGTTGCGGTATTCGCCGCCGACCGCGAAGCCCAGGCTCGACAGGAAGCCGACATCGACCTTGCGGCTGAGATCGAGGTTCACGACCGTCTGGCCGAACGCGATGCCGCCGGCATCGAACCGCCGCGGCGAATCCACGCCGCCCAGCGACACGTTGAAGCTGTCGATCGTCTGGTAATCGAGCTGGTTGGAGCCATAGACGACCGACAGGTCGGCCTTGAATCCGGCAACGTCGGTGCGCACGCCGACCGCACCCGACACGTCCTCGATCTGGCTCTGGATCTTGGGCAGGAAGCCGTCGGCGTAATAGGGCACGAACGTGGTGGTCGATGCCGCCCAGTTGCGGTTGCGCGCATCGTTGGGTCGGCGGAAGAAGCCGGCACCGATGCCGTCGCGGATGCCGTAGGTGCCGAACGCATAGAGCTCGGCATTGGCGCCGACGTCGTAGCCTGCGTTGACGATGACGTTGTAGTCGATCGCCTTGCCGTCGCCATATCCGTGATTGAACCGGTCGATGGCCAGCTCCTTGGCGAAGTCGGCCGTCGTGTTCTGATACTGGCGGCGCGGATCGGCGCCCGAGCGCTGGGTCGGGTCGCGGTCGCGGAACTGCGCGGAGAAGGTGAAATAGCCGCCCTCGCCGATCGGCAGGCCCAGGCGGGTCGCGAGCGTCAGCGTGTCGCCGTCATGACGCTCCACTTCGTCGCCATAGTTCAATTGCAGCACGTCGTTGGCGCCGCCGTTGTTGGTCAGCACGTTCGGCACGCCGTTCGTGTTCGAGACGCCCAGCACTTCGTTCACGCCGCTCTGCGTCGTGCGATACTGGCCAAAGGTAACCGATCCGGACACGCCCACGCGCTTCGACAGCTGGATGTTGATGACACCCGCGATCGCGTCCGAGCCGTATTGCGACGAAGCGCCGTCGCGCAGCACTTCGATCCGGTCGATCGCGATCGGCGGAATCTCGTTCAGGTCGACCGCGCCTGACCCACGGCCGACAGAGCCGTTGAGGTTGAGCAGCGCCGCCTGGTGCCGCCGCTTGCCGTTCAGCAGGACAAGGGTCTGGTCGGGCGCCAGGCCGCGCAGCGTCGCGGGCCGGAGCGAATCGGTACCGTCGGTCAGCGAGGGCTGCGGGAAGTTGAACGACGGGACGAGCTGGTTCAGCACCTTGTTCGTCTCGGTCTGGCCGCTGTTGGCCAGCTGGTCGCCGCCGATCACGTCGATAGGCACCGGGCTTTCCGCGATCGTGCGGCCGCCGATGCGGCTGCCGGTGACGACGACGGTATCCTCGGTGATCGGCGCATCCTCGGCCTGCGGTGCCGGCACCTCCTGCGCGACGGCCGGCATCGACAACGCGACCGACGATACCGACAACGCGAGCACACCAAGCAATTTACGACGCATGATCTTCCCCCCGAAAGTAATGTTCCGCCCGGTTCGGGTCGGTTATGCGCAACATCTTATGCACGTCGGCGCGGGCCACAAGCACGGCGACCGCCCCGCCAACCACTTAGCTACCCCGCTGTTGCCGCGGCGCAACAATGCGGCCACAAGGATTCCCGCAGTTGACACTCCCCGGCGCTTTGGGTAGCAGCGCGCCTTCATCCCGCCCGGCACGCCGGCGCGGGCCCGGATTTTTGATTGAGAGTTTGAAACGCCATGTTCGCAGTCGTGCGCACGGGCGGCAAGCAGTATCGCGTTGCCGCCGGAGACAAGATCGTCGTCGAGAAGATCGACGGTGAGGCCGGTTCGTCGGTCACCCTGGGTGACGTGCTGCTCGCGGGCGAGGGTTCGGACCTCAAGTCGGTCGCCGGCCTGACGGTCGCTGCCGAGATCATCGCGCAGGCGAAGGGCGAGAAGGTCATCGTCTTCAAGAAGCGCCGCCGCCACAACTATCGCCGCAAGAACGGCCACCGCCAGAACCACACGATCCTGAAGATCGTGTCGATCGGCGGTTCGAGCGAGAAGAAGGCGAAGGCCAAGAAGGCCGATGCCGCTCCCGCCGAAACCAACGCCGCTGCCGAAGCGTAAGCGCGCCTGTACGAACGATACGAAGAAGAGAGTCTAGCTCATGGCACATAAGAAAGCAGGCGGTTCGTCGCGTAACGGTCGTGATTCGGCCGGCCGTCGCCTTGGCGTGAAGAAGTTCGGTGGTGAACTGGTCATCGCCGGCAACATTATCATCCGTCAGCGCGGCACGCGCGTGTACCCGGGCGCTGGCGTCGGCATGGGCAAGGACCATACCCTGTTCGCGCTGACCGATGGTCGCGTCGCGTTCAAGGACGGCAAGCTCGGTCGAAAGTTCGCGACCGTAGTGATGATGGCCGAAGCGGCCGAATAACGGGCGACCGATGACGGGTTGCCCACCAGGGCGACCCGGCGTTCCGTAACTGGAACCAGCCAAACAAGGGAGGACGGGTCGCCCCGGACTCCCTTTTTTACTGCTCCCCGCACACCCGCGACTGTCGCAACCACGTCACACTGTCGTGGTTGGGCGACACGCGCGACACGAGGAGAGTGGACATGTTCGCACGCACACCCCGTCTGACGCTCCGGCCCGGCTGGATCGAGGACGCCCCCGCTCTCGCCCGGGCGGTCGCGCACGAGTGCGTGGCGATGAAACTCGCCCGCTTGCCCTGGCCGTACGATCTGGTCGATGCGGAGACGTTCCTGGCGATGCCGGTCGCGCGGGACGAAGCGTCATGCCTGATCTTCGCGCACGACCTGAGCGACGCGCCGATCTTGATCGGCGGGTGCGGCATCCACCGCGGCGACGACGGCCCCGAATTCGGTTATTGGCTGACACCCGCCGCCTGGGGTCGCGGCTATGCGACCGAAGCGGGCCGCGCGATGCTGGGGATCGCCCGCTGGGGGCTGGGTCACCGCAGACTGACGGCGCACCCGCACGACGACAATCCGGCCTCGGCGCGCGTCCTGCGAAAGCTGGGGTTTATCGCCACCGGTCGGCACGACGCCCGCTTCAGCCGCGCCCGCGGCGGACTGGTGCCGAGCGTCGGCTATGCGATCACGCTCGACGACGCGGAGGTCGAGCCGCCACGCATGGCGGCGTGATGCTGACACCGTCACCTCTGCGCAGGCGAGGTGACGGTGGAAGGCCGGAAATGCTACGCAGCCGCCAGCCGAGCGGCGGCGAATTCGCTGTCCACCAGGCCGATCAGCTTGCGATCGTCGTGATTCCACGGATGGAAGCCGGGCAGGAAGAACGCGACATACTGCCCCAGCACCTTGCGCGCCATGCCGGGCCGCCCGAACGCGTATGTGAACAGCCGCCACTTCACGCCCGCACCGGTGAAGCCGTCCTGCCGCAGCAGTTCCAGCATCCCCTTGGTCCGTCCGGCGAAAAAACGCCCGGTGACGATCATCATCACCAGCGCCTTGATCCGCCAGCGCTTGAACCGCGGCCAGTCCTTCGTCGCATGAAGCCAGGTGTCATAGGCGACGCCCTTGTGCTCGATCTCCTCGACCGCGTGCCACTTCCACAAGGCGGCCGCGTCCGGATCGCCGCCTTCGAGATGCGACGGATCGGCGATCAACTGGTGCGCGAGGATCGCGGTGAAGTGCTCCAGGCACATCGTCGCGGCCAGACTCGCGATCGGCGGTCGCCCCTTGGTCAGCGCCAGCACGCGATCGACTTCGGCGTCGAGCGGGCGAATGTCGTAGCCCTGGTCGGTCACATGGCGGTTGAACGCGACATGCTCGCGGGTGTGGATCACTTCCTGCTTGGTGAACGCCGCGATCTCGGCCGCCAGGCGTGGCGGCGCATCGTCGCGGAACTTGCGCACCGAATCGATGAAGAAGCCCTCGCCCTTCGGAAACGTCACCGACAGCGCGTTGTAAAAGGCCGTCGCGACAGGGTCGTTGTTCAACCACCAGCGACGATAGGTTGTACCGCGCCCGAACCGCATATCGCGCGGCGTGATGGTCAGGTCGGCGGGAGTCTTTGCGTTCACGATCGAATTCCTCCAATCAGGACGCTTCATCTGGCGGTTACTTACACGAATGTCAATAATACCGATCCGCAGGCGGTTGAGCCCCGCCGAGTCCCGCGACGCGGCGCTGGAGGCGGCGCGCGACCTGCTCGTCGAATTCGGTCCGCAGGCGGTGACGCTCAAGGCGGTCGCGACGCGGATCGGGCGAACGCACGCCAATCTGCTCCACCATTTCGGGTCGGCCGCCGGGCTGCAAAAGGCGCTGATCGAGACGATGGCGAGCCGCATCACCGGCCGCATCGGCGAAGCGGTGCTGCGCGCGCGCGCTGGCGATCGCAACCCGCAGGAGGTCGTCGACCTGACCTTCGACGCTTTCGATGAGGGCGGTGCAGGCGCGCTGGCGAGCTGGATGATCCTGTCGGGTAACGAGGATGCGCTCGACCCGATCCTCAGCGCGATCCACGATCTGGTCGATCAACTGACCGCAGCGGACACGGATGGCGAACCGATCCACGACCAGACGCTGCAACTGGTGCTGATGGCGCTGGGCGATGCGTTGCTCGGCGGGCCGATGGCCAAGGCGCTGGGCCTGCCGCGCGGGCGGGCGCGCGAACTGGCGGCACGGGGATTGCTGGCGGGTCGATAGGGGCGACTGACCAATCCCCGTTCGGGCTGAGCTTGTCGAAGCCCTGCCCTTCTGTCGGACATGGGCAAAGTCCATGTCGTCGGCCGCGATCCTCGCGCCGGCCGGGCGCTCGCGCTTTGTGTCGATTTAGCTTCGCTAAATCGCTACAGCGCGGGCCATGCACTTTCTCGACCAAGCAAAGATCTTCGTTCGCTCCGGTTCCGGCGGCGGCGGCGCCGTGTCGTTTCGCCGTGAAAAATTCATGGAATACGGCGGCCCGGACGGCGGTAACGGCGGCAAGGGCGGCGACATCGTGTTCGAAGCGGTCGCCGGCCTGAACACCCTGATCGACTTCCGCTACACCCAGCATTTCCGCGCTCCCCGCGGCAAGGGCGGCGCCGGATCGAACATGACCGGCGCCGGCGGCCAGGACCTCGTCATCAAGGTGCCCGTCGGCACGCAGGTGCTCAGCGAGGACAAGGACGAGGTCCTGCTGGACTTCACCCGCGTCGGCCAGCGCCATGTGTTCCTGCGCGGCGGCGACGGCGGGCGCGGCAATCTGAGCTACAAGACCTCCACCAACCGCGCGCCGCGCCAGCACGGCACCGGCTGGCCGAGTTCCGAGGCCTGGGTCTGGCTCCGCCTGAAACTGCTCGCCGATGCGGGACTGGTCGGCCTGCCCAACGCGGGCAAATCGACCTTCATCAACGCGGTGACCAATGCGCAGGCAAAGGTCGGCGCCTATGCCTTCACCACCACCCGCCCGCAACTCGGCGTCGTGCGTCACCACGACCGCGAATTCGTGATCGCCGACATCCCCGGCCTGATCGAGGGTGCCGCCGAAGGCGCCGGCATCGGCGACCGCTTCCTGGGGCATATCGAACGCTGCCAGGTGCTGCTGCACCTGGTCGACGCCAATGACGAGGACGTCGCGACCAGCTACCGCATCGTGCGCGACGAGTTGGAGAATTACGGCGCCGGGCTTACCGAAAAGCCCGTCGTCATCGCGCTCAACAAGATCGACACGCTCGATGAGGAACTCATCAAGGCGCTGTCCGAGGAACTGGAAGACGCCAGCGGCGCGCCGGTCATCCCGATCTCGGGCGCGGCGCAGATCGGCGTCGACTGGGTGCTCGACGAGCTGCTCGCCAAGATGAGCGGCACCGCCGAAGTCGTGGCCGCGGACGACGAAGGCGAAGACGCGGTGGAGTGGTCGCCGGTTTAACCGCGCCCGGCGACCTGCTATATCGCGAGCATGGCAACGCAGCAGGTCTATCCGCTCCTGACGGCCGACGAATTTCTCGAAATCGACTTCGGGGATCACAAGGCCGAACTCGACAACGGCGTCATCCGGATGATGGCCGGGGGCACGGCGCGACATGCGAAGGTCGCCGGCAACATCTTCATGGCGTTGGGCGCGCGGCTGCGCGGGAGCGGCTGCGCCCCTTACAATGCCGATATGGCGACACGGACGCATGATCTGTCGATCCGATATCCTGATGTCAGCGTGTTCTGCGGTCATGACGGCCCCGAAGACGATGACGCGAAGGCGTTCGACGATCCGCGCATCCTGATCGAGGTGCTGTCCGCCGGCACCGCCCGAACCGACCTGCTGGTCAAGCTGGTCGAATACAAGGCGCTCGGCAGCGTCGATACGATCGTGTTCGTCGATATCGCGACCGAACGCCTGCGCATCGTCCAACGCACCGGCGCACAATCCTGGAACGAGAGCCAGCACGCCACGCCGATCGACCTTCCCCTCCCCTCACTCGACCTCGTCATCCCGCACGACGAAATCTTCACGCGCGATTGAGCGGATTGGCGGATGGCGGTGCGCGCGCTAACGACGCGCGCAGAATGAGCCTGTTTCCACCCGCCTCCTGCCCACGCCTGATCGTGAAGATCGGGTCGGCGCTGATCGTCGATCCCGACGGGAGCGTCCGGCGTGACTGGCTGGCGGGTATCGCCGCCGACATCGCCGAGCGGGTGCGGGCGGGCCAGCAGGTGGCGGTCGTGTCATCCGGTGCGATTGCGCTCGGCGCCCGGCGGCTTGGGTTGGCCAAGGGCGGGCGCGCGAGTCTGGAGGACGCACAGGCCGCCGCCGCGACGGGTCAGATCGCGCTCAGCCAGACGTGGGCGGACGTGCTGGGTGCCGAGGGGCTGACCGCCGCGCAGATGCTGGTGACGCTCGACGACCTGGAGGACCGCCGCCGCTATCTGAACGCCGCGGCGACGCTCGACCGGCTGTTGAGCCTGAACGTCGTGCCCGTCCTGAACGAAAACGACAGCGTCGCGACCGCCGAAATCCGCTTCGGCGACAACGACCGGCTTGCCGCACGCGTGGCGCAAGCGGCGGGCGCGCAGGCTGTCGTGCTGCTGAGCGATATCGACGGGCTGTACGATCGCAACCCCGCGCTGCCCGGCGCGGTCCATATTCCCCGCGTCGAGCGGATCGACGCGGCGATCACCGGCATGGCCGATGGCGGCTCCGCATCCGGCATGGGATCGGGCGGAATGGTGTCGAAGATCGCCGCCGCGCGCATCGCCGCCGCGGCGGGCGCGCACCTCGCCATCGCCTCGGGCCGCATCGACCGGCCGCTGTCGACCGTAGCGCGACACACGATCTTCGTCGCCGAGAAGACGGCCCCTGCGCGCAAGGCTTGGCTGGCCGGCGGGCTGACCGCGCGGGGGACGCTGCACGTCGATGCGGGGGCCGCCAAAGCACTGGTGGGCGGCGCCAGCCTGCTCGCCGCCGGCACCACCGCGATCGACGGCGACTTCGCCCGCGGCGACCTGGTGACCATTGTCGCGCCCGATGGCGGCATCGCGCGGGGCCTCAGCGAATATGACGCCGACGACGCCCGCCGCCTGATCGGCCACAAGCGCGACGACCACGCCGCGATCCTCGGCTATGCCCCCCGCTCCGCGCTGGTCCATCGCAACCACATGGCGCTGACATGAGGCTGGCGATCACCGGCGCGACGGGGTTCGTCGGCAAGCGGCTGGTCGCGCTCGCGCTGCGGCAGGGCCATGCGGTCACCGCGCTGACGCGCCGGCCGCGGACGGGCGGCGATGGCGTGAACTGGGTATTCGGCTCGCTGGAGACGCCCAACGCGCTCGTCAGCCTGATGCGCGGCGCCGATGCCGCGATCCATGTCGCCGGCGTGGTCAACGCGCCCGATCGGCCGGGCTTCGTGCTCGGCAACATCGACGGGACGCGCGGCGTGCTGGTGGCGGCCGAGCAGATGGAGGTGCGCCGCTTCGTCCATGTCTCGTCGCTCGCCGCGCGCGAGCCCGGCCTATCCAATTATGGCTGGTCGAAATCGGCCGCCGAAGGTCTGGTCGTCGGCTCCGGCACCGACTGGGACATCGTGCGCCCGCCCGCTGTCTATGGTCCCGGCGACATGGACATGCTCGAGATCTTTCGCATGGCGAAGCACGGGCTTGCGTTCCTTCCGCCGGGTGGGCGGATGTCGGCGATCCACGTCGATGACCTCGCGCGCCTGCTCCTGGCACTCGCCGAGGCACCGGCGACGCGCACCATCCTGGAGCCGGACGACGGCCGCCCCGGCGGATGGAGCCACCAGGGCTTTGCGCGCGCGGTCGGCGAGGCGGTCGGCAAGCGTGTCCGTCCGATCGCCCTGCCCCGCCGCGTGATGGATCTGGGCGCCCGCGTCGATCGCCTGGTCCGCAAGGGCAATGCGCGACTGACGCCCGACCGCGTGTCCTACATGTGCCACCCCGACTGGGTGTCCGATCCGCTGCGCCGCCCGCCGCAGGACCTGTGGCGCCCGCAGGTGCCGACGCCCGAGGGCCTTAGCCAAACCGCGGCATGGTATCGTGCCGAGCGCCTGCTATAGCGGCGCCCAATCCCGGCCGCATTTGCCGACCAGAAGGACCGCCATGACCGACCGCGCCCAGATCTTCGACACCGTCGCTGCCCAGATCGACCCCTTCAACAAGAAGGGCGTCGCCTTGAGCGAAGCCACCACCTTCCAGGGCGACCTGGAATGGGATTCGCTGACCGTCATGGACTTCGTCGCGGCGATCGAGGACGAATTCGACATCATCATCACGATGAACATGCAGGCCGAGATCGAGACGGTCGGCCAGCTGGTCGATGCCGTCGCGAAGCTGAAGACCGCCTGACCCTTCCCTTTTGCCCGAGCAGACCATGACCGAAACCGGCCTCCAGCCCGAAGCGCTGCCCGCCAACCCCGAAGTGACCGGCGGCACCCGCGACCTGATGTCGAAATTCGACGCACTGATCGCGGAGCGGCAGGCGCTGATCGACACCGGCGTGACCGATCCGTTCGCGATCGTGATGGACGAGGTGCGCTCACCGACGCAAGCCGTCATAGCAGGCCGCGAGACGATCCTGCTCGGCACCTACAATTACATGGGCATGACCTTCGATCCCGATGTTATCGCCGCCGGCCACGCCGCGCTCGATCAGTTCGGGTCGGGCACCAACGGCAGCCGGATGCTCAACGGCACCTTCCGTGACCATATGGAAGTCGAACAGGCCCTGCGCGACTTCTACGGCGTCTCGGGCGCCATCGTGTTCTCGACCGGCTACATGGCCAATCTCGGCATGATCTCGACGCTGGCCGGCAAGGGCGATTACGTCATCCTTGACGCCGACAGCCACGCGTCGATCTACGACGGCTGCAAGCAGGGCGTGGCTGAAATCGTCCGCTTCCGTCACAACGACGTGACCGATCTCGACAAGCGGCTCGGCCGCTTGCCCAAGGACGCCGGCAAGCTGGTCGTGCTGGAGGGCGTCTATTCGATGCTCGGCGACATCGCTCCGTTGAAGGAGATGGTCGCCGTCGCGAAGAAGCATGGCGCGATGGTGCTGAGCGACGAAGCGCATTCGATGGGTTTCTTCGGCCCCAACGGTCGCGGCGTGTACGAGGATCAGGGGCTGGAGGGGCAGGTCGATTTCGTCGTCGGCACCTTCTCCAAATCGGTCGGCACGGTCGGCGGCTTCTGCATTTCCGATCACCCGAAGTTCGAGGCGATCCGCCTCGCCTGCCGCCCGTACATCTTCACCGCCAGCCTGCCGCCGTCGGTCGTTGCGACCGCTGCCGCGTCGATCCGCAAGCTGGCGACCGCGCATGAGAAGCGCGCGCAGCTGTGGGACAACGCCCGCACGCTCCACGCCGGCCTGAAGGCGCAGGGCTTCAAGCTGGGCACCGAAAATTGCGACAGCGCCATCATCGCGGTGATCCTGGAGGATCAGACACAGGCCGTGGCGATGTGGCAGGCGCTGCTCGACGGCGGGCTGTATGTGAACATGGCGCGGCCGCCGGCGACCCCTGCCGGCACCTTCCTGCTGCGCTGTTCGCTGTGCGCCGAGCATACGCCGGAACAGATCGCCCGCGTCATCGCCATGTTCCGCGCCGCGGGGCAGGCCGTTGGCGTGATCGGCTGAGCGCCGCTTTCCAGCGTCCTGAGCTTGCGATAGACTTCGCGCCGTATGAGCGACCGGGGCGGGTCCGACATCGCGGCGTATCTTTCCGCGCATTGGCGTGCGATCCTGCTTGCGGTCGTGGCGACGCTGGCGGCGGGTGTCTTCGCCGCGGTCATCGCCACGTTGGGCGAGGCAAATCGCCAGCGCGACCGCGCGCTGGACCTGCAATCGCACAGTTTCGACGTCATGCTGCGCACACGCGCGCTGGCGGAGACCATGGCGCGCGCCGAGGCGACGCTCGGCCGCTACGTCATCAGCGCCGACAAGCGGATCGGCCAGCAATATTCGCAGGAATGGCAGCAGGCAGGTCAGCAGATTGACCGGCTGGCCGCGCTGACCCGCGATACGCCGCAGCAGAACCGCCGCGTCGATGCCCTGCGCGCCGCGTATGAAAGCCGCGGCGAGGAGCTGTCGCTGATCGCGCTCAGCACGCAGTACAAGAAGAACCAGCAGGCCCTGTCGGCCTATTATGCCGCACGCGATGCCGTCGCGTTGCGGCGGACCAGCGACCTGCTGCAACGCTTCCTGGATAGCGAGCGGATGCTGCTGGAACGGCGCACTGCCGCCGCGCAGGCAACCGTCACCAGTTCAAACCGCGCCGCCGCCGTTCTCGCGATCTTCGGCGCCGCTATCGTGCTGGGTGCGATCGTGCTCGGCTGGCTGACCATCCGTGCGCAGACCGCCCGTTCGATCGCCGCGGCGGAAGCCGAGGACGAACGCGAGCGCGCCGAATTGCTGGAGGAAGCTGTCCGCACCACGACCGAGGATCTGGAGGCGGAAGCCCGCGAACGCGCATCGGCGGAAGCGAAGCTGCGGCAGATGCAGACGCTGGACGCGATCGGCCAGCTGACCGGTGGCATCGCGCATGATTTCAACAATATGCTGGCCGTCGTTCTCGGCGGGATCGAACTCGCCAAGCGCCATCGCGACGATCCGGGCGAAGTCGCGCGCCACCTCGACAGCGCGACCGAAGGTGCCGACCGTGCCGCTGCGCTGACGCGCCGCCTGCTGAGCTTCGCGCGGGCCGAGGCCCTGCAACCCGTGGCGATCGAGGCGGCGTCGGTGATCGCCGGCATGTCCGACCTGATCGACCGCACGCTCGGCGACCTGGTCACCGTCGAGGTTCGGGACGAGAGCGCGGGCTGGCAGGTGTTCGTCGACCGGCACGGCCTCGAGAACGCTGTCCTCAACCTGGCGGTCAACGCGCGAGACGCGATGGACGGGCGCGGCACACTGACCATCACCGCCGGCCATGCGACGCTGAGCGAGCATCAGGTCGATCGCTGCGCGGCGGGCGACTATGCGACGATCGCGGTCGGCGACACCGGCTGCGGGATGAGCGAGGCCGTGGTCGCGCGCGTGTTCGAGCCCTTCTTCACGACCAAGCCGATCGGCAAGGGCACCGGCCTGGGGCTCAGCCAGATCTTTGGCTTCGTCCAGCAATCGGGCGGCGCGATCGCAATCCGCTCGGCGCCGGGCGACGGATGCACTGTTACGCTGTACCTGCCACGCCACATCGCCGCCGCTGCGCTTGGCGGAGAAACGGTCGATAGCGCCGCTGCCCCCGACGCACCGTCGGCCCGCGCGCTCGACATCCTGGTGGTCGAGGACGATCCGCGCGTGCTCGCCGCCACGATGGGCGCGCTGGAGGCGCTGGGCCACCGCCCGGTCGCCTGTGCCGATCCGCTGCGCGCCGAAGCGGTCGTCGACGACCATGGCGCGCGGTTCGACCTGATCCTGTCCGACGTGCTGATGCCGGAGCGTACCGGCCCCGAACTGGTCGCCGACATCGCGCCCCGCCTGCCCGATGCCGCGGTGCTGTTCGTCACCGGCTTTTCGGGCGATGCCGGCGAACAGGGCGGGCTCGCCGGGCGTCACGTCCTGCGCAAGCCGTTCACCATGGCGGCGCTCGCCGCCGCGATCGACGCCGCCGTCGCGGTGCCCCCCGCATCGGAACCGATCCGCAGCGCAGCGTGACCGCGGACGTCCGCAATTATCGCTGGCGCGCGCCGTTCGCGCCGATATAGCCGGCGGCCATGAAGTCGATCGATCGCTACCTCGCGCGCCTGATCGCCGTACCGCTGATCTCGACGCTGGTCATCGCGGCGATGCTGCTGGTGCTCGACCGCATGTTGCGCCTGTTCGACTTCGTCGCGACCGAAGGCGGACCGGTCAGCGTCGTGTGGAAGATGCTGGCGAATCTGCTCCCCGAATATCTCGGCCTCGGCATTCCCATCGGCCTGATGCTCGGCATCCTGCTGGCCTTCCGGCGCCTGGCGACGACGTCCGAGCTGGATGTCCTTCGCGGCGTGGGCATGAGCTATGCGCGGCTGCTGCGCGTACCCTTCTACTACACCATCGTCCTTGCCGCGGCGAACCTCGCGATCGTCGGCTTCGTCCAGCCCTATGCGCGCTACGCCTATGAAGGCCTGCGGTTCGAACTGCGCTCCGGCGCGCTCGGCGCATCGATCAAGGTCGGCGAATTCACCAACCTGGGCGACAAGATGACGCTGCGCATCGAGCAGAGCCTGGACGACGGACGCCGGCTGAACGGCATCTTCGTCCACGCGACGCCGCGACCGGGCCAGGAAGCGTCGGTGACAGCGGAGAGCGGCCAGTTCCTGCGCACCGACGACCCGGATGTCATCATCTTCCGCCTGACCAACGGCACGCTGGTCCACAACGGTCCCGGCTATCGCGCGCCTCGCGTCCTGACCTTCACCAATTACGATCTGCCGATCGATCTGCCGCGCTTTGAACAGTTCCGTCCGCGTGGCGAGCGCAACATCGAGCGCAACCTGATCGAACTCGCCCGCCTGGGCCATGACCGGGGCGCGAGCGAACAGACCCGCGACACCAGCCGGTCCGCGTTCCACTTCCGTCTGGCGGAAGTCGCGACGATGTTCCTGCTGCCGTTCCTGGCGGTCGCGCTGGGCGTGCCGCCGAAGCGATCGACATCGGCACTGGGCGTGTTCCTGTCGATCGTCATCATCGTGACCTACCACAAGATCAATCAATACGGCGAAGGCGTGGGCGGCCGCGGCCAGATCGATCCGATCATCGCGCTGTGGGGACCGTTCCTGCTGCTGACCGCGCTGGTCGGCTGGATGTTCTATCAGATCGCCTACGTTCCCGGCGGCCAGCCGATCGGCGCGCTGGAACGCGTGGCCGGCAAGGCGATGAGCGCGATCAAGCGCTGGATTCCCGGTCTGAACCGCCGGCGGGAGGTTGCGGCATGAGCGGTGCGACGTCGTTCTTCCCGTCGCGGACGATCACGCTCTACATGGCGCGGCTGTTACTGACGCGGACCTTTGCCATCCTGCTGGCGCTGGTCGTCGTCCTTCAGGCGCTCGACCTGCTGAGCGAGAGCGGGCGCATCCTGGCCCATGCCGGCAACGGAGAGCCCGAGATCTGGCGCTATGTGGGCCTGCGCGCGCCGCAGATCATCTCCCGCTTCCTGCCATTCTCGGTCCTGCTTGGCACGATCATCACGCTGACCACGCTCAACCAAAACAGCGAAGTCATCTCGATGAAGGCGGCCGGGCTGTCGGCGCATCAGGTGCTGGCGCCGCTGATCGTCGCCAGCCTGGGCGTCGCCGCCCTGTCCTTCGGGTTCAACGACCGTATCGTCGCGCGCGCCACCGCGACGCTCGATCAATGGCAGAAGGTCGATTACGGGACGCTGCCGATCGACCGCGGCGATCGTGCGAACGTCTGGGTGCGTGAAGGCGACGACCTGATCCAGGCGCGCCAGATCCGCGGGCGCGGCGATGCGGCGACGCTGGGCGGCGTCAGCGTCTTCGAACGCGACGGCGGGCGGCTGATCTCGGTCACCACCGGCACCACCGGACGCCGCGATGGCGATGGCTGGCGGATCGACGGCGCACAGCGTTTCGACGTCGCGTCGGGGAAGGTTACCGCACTCGGCACCACCGTCGTCGGACGCGGCGTGCGGCCGGATCAGTTCACCCTGTCGAGCGTCGATCCCGATGGCCTGTCATTCCGTGAACTCAGCAGCGCGATCGACGATCTCGACGCCGCCGGCCGCCCGACCAAGGCGCTGGAGGGGTCGCTGTGGCACAAGCTGTCGGGGCCGCTGTCGTCGGTCCTGATGCCGCTGCTCGCCGCCGTCGCCGCCTTCGGCGTCGCACGGTCGGGGAAGCTGTTCGTGCGCGCCGTCATCGGAATGGCGCTGGGTTTCGCCTATTTCGTCGCCGACAATTTCGCGCTCGCGATGGGCAACCTGGGTGCCTACCCGCCGTTCCTCGCGGCCTGGGCGCCGTTCCTGCTGTTTTTGATGGTCGGGGAAGCGGTGCTGGTGCGTACGGAAGAATGACGATGCGGACGCTCCTATCGGCCATCGCCCTCCCCGCCCTGCTGATCGCGGCGCCGGCGCATGCCAACGAGGACGTGCAGGGCTGGACCGGCGTCGTCGCCCAAGGCGCGGTGAAGGGCGACCTGTACATCTGGCTGGAGGGGCAGGCGCGCTTCACCGACGAGATCGGCCAGCTCGGCCAGTTCATCCTGCGCCCCGCCGCCGGCATCCGCTTCGCGCCCGATGCCAGCGCAATCGCCGGCTATGCCTATGTCCAGACACGGTCGCCGGCCGGCCTCATCACGCGCGAGCATCGCCCGTGGCAGCAGGTACAGTTCGCGTTACTGCGCAACCGTGCGGGAAAGCCGGTGGTGACCAGCCGGACGCGCCTGGAGCAGCGCATGGTCGAAGGCCGCACGAAGACCGGCTGGCGACTGCGCCAGTTCGTTCGCGCGGGCGTTCCCATCACGCGCGGCGGCGTGCAGGCCGTCGCCTTCAGCGAAGGCTTCTTCAACCTCAACACCACCGATTTCGGTGCGCGATCGGGTGTCGACCAATGGCGCACCTTCGTCGGCATCGGCCTGCCGGTCGGCAAGACGGCGCGGATCGAGCCCGGCTACCTCAACCAGCGCGTGTTCCGCAGGGGCGAGGACCGCACCAACCATGTGCTGAACGCGACGCTGTTCGTCAGCCTGTAATCAGAGCATGATGACATGCTCTACCGCTGCCCGCGATACGACGGCAGGCGGAGCTTCCAGGCGATCGCGGCCGCTCGCAGCCCGAACCCCGCCAGCGCCGCGATGATCGCCGCCACCCACATCGGCGCACCCAGCGCATGGACCGCGACATAGAGCCCCGCCGCCAGCGCCGCCGCCGTCACATACAGCTCGGGTCGCATGATGATCGACGGTTCCCCCGCCAGCACATCGCGAATGACGCCGCCGACGCAGGCCGTCACCACGCCCATCAGCGCGGCGGGCACGGGTGGGATACCGAAGGCGATCGACTTGGCCGCGCCGAACACCGCATAGACCGCGAGGCCCAGCGCATCGAACCAGTCGAGCGCGGGTCCACGCCACCATGCCTCCGGCGTCAGCCAGATGATCGCCGCCGCGGCCAGGCACACCGCCGCGACCCACGGGTCATGCGTCCAGAACACCGGCGCGCCGATCAACAGGTCACGAACCGATCCGCCGCCGACCCCCGTCACCAGCGCGAAGAAGCCCGCGGTGACGAAGGTCTGGCTGGCGCGCGTCGCAGCCAGCGCACCCGACGTCGCAAAGACAGCAATGCCGAACAGGTCGAGGTAGGGGAGAGTCGCCCCCAGCGGGGCCGCGATCGGATTCATGCGCGCCCCTTACGCGCTCGCCGCCATTCGAGCGAGCGGGTGTTGAGTGCGGGCAGATCGACGGTGCCGGCAACCGCTCCCTCCCCGAGTGCGACCGCCTTGCGCAGAATCGCGTCGGGCGCGTGAACATAGGCGGGCCGCCCTGCGATGCTGTCGTACCAGACCCCGCCGCACGCCGCGTCGAGCAGGATGCGCTGGAAGCAATGATCGGCGCCGACCGGCCAGCCCCGCGCGGCCGCCAGCGCCGGCAGGTCACGGCGGGTAAGGTCGAGCCAGCGGGCTTCCAGACGAGCGCGTTCAGGTAACATCGCTCCCGTCTAGCCATACGGACAGCCGTCAGACAAATCCCCGCTGACAAGCCGCGCGCGGTTCGCCATAGCGCAGAACGATGACGCGCTATCCTGCCCCGCTCGCCGCGGCTGCCGTTGCGCTGGCCGCCCTGGCCGGCTTCGTCGATGCGGTCGCCTGGATCGAACTTGCCGGCTTTTTCGCCTTGTTCATGAGCGGCAATTCGACCCGCGTAGCGATCGGCGTCGCGACCGGCGATTGGGGGGCCGTGCGGATCGGCGGCGGATTGCTGCTGATGTTCCTGTCGGGCGTCATGGCCGCCAGCGTCGTCGGCCACCGCTTCGCCGGGCGCCACAAGGCCCCGGTGATGCTGGTCGTCACCGTCGCGCTGACCGCGGCCGCGTGTGCCGCCTGGTGGGGCCACGTCGTCGCGCCGCTCCTGCTGCTCGCCTTTGCGATGGGTGCGGAAAACGGCGTGTTCAACCGCGACCGCGAAGTCACAATCGGCCTGACCTACATGACCGGCACGCTGGTCCGCCTGGGCCAGCAGTTCGCCGCATCGCTGATGCGCGTGCCCGGCGAGCACGCCTGGATGCCGTATCTGACGCTGTGGCTCGGGTTCGTGTGCGGCGGCGTGCTCGGCGCGCTGGCGAGCCGTGCATCTCTAGCCAGTGCCGTGACAGTGGCAGCGGTAGTCGCGGGAATCCTGACGGTGGTACTGGCGGTGGTGACCGAGCGTGTGGGCCGCGTGCGGCGGGTTTAGTTGATACAGCCGTGCTCCCGCGCAGGCAGGAGCCCTGGGCCACAACCGATCGACTTCGAAACCCTGGGTTCCCGTCTGCGCGCGAGCACGGAGTGCTCTCCCATCCCCGTTCGGGCTGGGCCTGTCGAAGCCCGGCCCTTCTTTCCACCCGCGAGCGTGCGGCGCGAAGAAAGGCACCCCTTCGACAAGCTTAGGGCGAACGGTGGTAGCGGAACGCGCCGCGGCGAAGCCGCGACGTCGGTCGGCGCTTGCGGCGCCGCCGGCCTGGGCAAGCCTTGGTCATCATATCTAGCCGGAGGCTAGATATGGATTGGCTTGCCCTGCACCGCCATCGCGGCTTCCTTGATCGCTTCCGAATGCGTCGGGTGGGCGTGGCAGGTGTAGGCGATGTCCTCGCTGGTCGCGCCGAATTCCATCGCCTGCGCGATCTGCGCGATCATCGTGCCGCCCGGCACCGCGATGACCCACGCGCCGAGCACGCGGTCGGTCTTGGCGTCCGAGATGACCTTCACGAAGCCGTCGCCCTCGTGGTTGGTCTTGGCGCGGCTGTTGGCCATCATCGGGAACTTGCCGACCTTGACCTCGCCCTTTTCGCGCGCCTGCTCTTCGGTCAGGCCGACGCCAGCGATCTCGGGCCAGGTGTAGACGACGCTCGGGATGATGTCGTGGTTCACGATGCCGGTCTGGCCGGCGATGTTCTCGGCGACCGCGATGCCTTCGTCCTCGGCCTTGTGCGCGAGCATCGGGCCGGGGACGACATCGCCGATCGCCCAGACGCCGTCGGCCCTGGTTCGAAAATCATGGTCGATCTCGATCTGTCCGCGCTGGTTCGGCGCCAGCCCGATCGCCTCAAGGTTAAGCCCATCGGTGTTCGGACGACGGCCGATCGATACCAGCACGACATCGGCATCGAGTGTCGTCGCTTCGCCACCCTGCGCCGGCTCCAGCGTCAGCGTCGCGCTCTCGCCATTGTTTTGGATGCCCGTCACCTTGGTCGACAGCTTGAACTCAATCCCCTGCTTCTTGAAAATCTTGTTCGATTCCTTGCGGATTTCACCATCGAAGCCGGGCAAAATCTGGTCGAGAAACTCGACGCAGGTGACCTTGGCGCCCAGACGCCGCCAGACCGAGCCCAGTTCCAGCCCGATCACGCCGCCGCCGATGACGACCATGTGGTTCGGCACCTTCGCCAGCTCCAGCGCGCCCGTCGAATCGACAATGACCTTCTGGTCGATCTCGACGCCCGGCAGCGGGGTGACCGAGGAGCCCGTTGCGATAACGATGTTTTTGGCGGTGACGGTCTGGCCGGCGACGTCGACGCTGTGTGCGTCCTTGAACGCCGCCTTGCCCTTCAGCCAGGTGACCTTGTTCTTCTTGAACAGGAATTCGATGCCGCCGGTCAGCTGCTTGACCGCATCGCGGCGCTGGCCGTGCATGGTGTCGAGGTCGAGTTCGGGCGTCACCTTGATACCGAGCTTCGCCATCGTGCCGTTGGCGGCATGGTCGAACAGTTCCGACGCGTGCAGCATCGCCTTCGACGGAATGCACCCGACGTTGAGGCAGGTGCCGCCCAGCGTCTCACGGCTCTCCGCGCATGCGGTGTTGAGGCCAAGCTGCGCCGCACGGATTGCGGCGACATAGCCACCGGGGCCAGCGCCGATCACGAGGACGTCGTAGTCGTATTCAGCCATGAAACTCACTCCGTTCGCCCTGAACCTGTCGAAGGGCTGCACTTCTTTTCTGTCCGTTCGAAGAAGAACGGTGCTTCGACAAGCTCAGCACGAACGGATGTGGTGGTGCGATCGCTCTATTAAAGGTCGATCAGAATCCGCGTCGGGTCCTCGATCGCATTCTTCAGCGCGACCAGGAACGTCACCGCCTCGCGGCCGTCGATCAGGCGATGGTCGTAGCTAAGCGCGAGGTACATCATGGGCCGCACGACGACCTGGCCATCGACGACTACGGGTCTGTCCTCGATGCGGTGGAGGCCGAGCACCGCCGACTGCGGCGGGTTGATGATCGGGGTCGACATCAGCGAACCGAACACGCCGCCGTTCGAGATGGTGAAGGTGCCGCCCTTCATCTCGTCCATCTTCAGCGTGCCTTCCTTGGCGCGCTTGCCGAAGTCGCCGATCATCTTTTCGATGCCCGCGACCGACAGGTCCTGCGCGTCGCGGATCACGGGGACGACCAGGCCGCCCGGCGATGACACCGCGACCGAGATGTCGGCATAGTCGTGATAGACGATCTCGTCGCCATCGATGCTCGCGTTGACGGCCGGGATGTCCTTCAGCGCCATCGTCGCGGCCTTCACGAAGAAGCCCATGAAGCCCAGGCGGACGCCGTGCTTCTTCTCGAACAGATCCTTGTACTTGGTCCGCGCCTCGATCACCGCGGTCATGTCCACGTCGTTAAAAGTCGTGAGCATCGCGGCCGTGTTCTGCGCCTCCTTGAGCCGCTTGGCGATCGTCTGGCGGAGGCGCGTCATCTTGACGCGCTCCTCGCGCCGCGAAGGCGCACGGCCGGCGCTGGCGTCGCCGCCGTCCGACGCGTTTGCGGCAGGCGACGCGGCGGGAGACTGCGTGGCGGGCGTGGTCTTCGCGGCCAGCACGTCGTCCTTGGTCAGGCGACCGTCCTTGCCGGTCCCCTTGATCGTCGCGGGATCGACACCGGTTTCGAGCACCGCACGGCGCACCGACGGGCTGAGCGCGGCAGGCGCATCGCCGTTGCCGGTCGCCGGCGCCTGCTGGCCCGCGGTGTCGGCCGGTACCGGCGCGGGTGCCGTAGCGGACGGTGCGGGCGCGGGAGCCGCCGCCTTGCCGTCACCCGCCTCGATCACGCCGATCGTCGCGCCGACGGCAACCGTCTCGCCGACCTGCACGCCATGTTCGCCCATCACGCCTGCAACCGGTGCGGGAACCTCGACCGAGACCTTGTCGGTCTCAAGGCTGGCGATGGGCTCGTCAGCCACGACCGGATCGCCCGGCTGCTTCAGCCACTCTCCCAGCGTCGCTTCGGTGATCGATTCGCCCAAGACGGGGACTTTGATTTCGGTCGACATCGCTTTCGGTCCTCACAACCGTTCGGGCTGAGCTTGTCGAAGCCCTGCCCTTTCTTTTAAGAAGTACGGCCCTTCGACAAGCTCAGGGCGAACGGGATAGTTCGGTATCGCAATCTTACCCGCCGGCGGCACCTGCCGTCTTGGGGTCTTCGGTCTTCTGTGCGCGGCGGATTTCCTCGCGCACGCTGTGGCCCAGCGCGTCGGCGACCAGTGCCGCCTGCTCGAGTTGGTGCCGCTTCATCAGGCCGGTCGCGGGCGAGGCGGAGGCCGCCCGTCCCGCATAGCGGGCGCGGCCGATCCGGCAGCCGGCGTCGGCCAGCGCTTCCTCGATCAGGGGCTCGACAAAGAACCACGAACCATTGTTCTTCGGCTCTTCCTGCGCCCAGACGATTTCCTCAAGGTTCGGCATGGCGCGCACCCGCTCGGCCAGCGGCTCGCCGGGGAACGGGTAAAGCTGCTCGACACGGACGATCTGCGTAGCGGTATCGCCCGCCGCGTCGCGCGCCTCCATCAGGTCGTAGGCGACCTTGCCGGTGCACAGCACCAGACGACGCGTATCCGCGTCGGCCGGCGCCTTCGGGTCGGACAGGAGGCGGCGGAAGTGGCTGTCGCCCTGGAAATCCTCTGCCTTGCTGACCGCCAGCTTGTGCCGCAGCAGCGACTTCGGCGTCATGATGATCAGCGGCTTGCGGAACGACCGATGCATCTGGCGGCGCAGCAGGTGGAAGTAGTTTGCCGGGGTGGTGCAGTTGGCGACCTGGATATTGTCCTGCGCACACGCCTGGAGAAACCGCTCGGGCCGCGCCGAGCTGTGTTCCGGGCCTTGCCCCTCATAGCCGTGCGGCAGCAGCATCACGAGGCCGTTGGCGCGGAGCCACTTCGATTCGCCTGACGTGATGAACTGGTCGATCATGATCTGCGCACCGTTCACGAAGTCGCCGAACTGCGCTTCCCACAGCACCAGCGTCTTCGGGTCCGCCAGCGCGAAGCCGTATTCGAAGCCAAGCACGCCATATTCGCTGAGCGGCGAGTCGAGCACTTCGAACCGGCCGTGCGGCACGGTCGTTAGCGGCACGTACTTGTGCTCGTCGGTCTGGTCGACCCACACCGCGTGACGCTGGCTGAACGTACCGCGGCCGGAATCCTGTCCCGACAGGCGGACGCCATAGCCTTCCGACATCAGCGAGCCGAACGCGAGCGCTTCGCCGGTCGCCCAGTCGAAATTCTCACCGCTGGCGAACATGTTGCGCTTGGCATCGATCACGCGCGACAGCGTCTTGTGGATCTGGATGCTGTCCGGGACCGTCGTCAGCGTGCGGCCCAGGCTGTCGAACAGCTTCTTGTCGATGCCCGTTTCGACGTTGCGGCGGCTGCTCTCGCCGTCCGAAGGCGCATGAAGCCCCGACCAGCGACCGGCGAACCAGTCCGCCTTGTTCGGCTTGTACGAGGCACCCGCCTCGAACTCGCCTTCCATCAGCGTATCGAAAGCTTTCCACTGTTCGTTGATCCAGGCCTGGTCGATCACGCCTTCCGCCATCAGCCGGTCGCCGTAGATCTTGCTGACACCCGGGTGTTGCTTGATCTTGGCATACATCAGCGGCTGGGTGAACGACGGCTCGTCGCCCTCGTTGTGGCCGAAACGGCGGTAGCACCACATGTCGATCACGACGTCGCGGTGGAAGGTCTGGCGGAACTCGATCGCCATCTTGGTGGCAAAGGTCACCGCTTCCGGGTCATCGCCGTTGACGTGGAAGATCGGCGCCTGGACGCCCTTGGCCACATCCGACGGATACGGCGAGCTCCGCGCGAACTGCGGGCTGGTGGTGAAGCCGACCTGGTTGTTGATGATGAAATGGACGCAGCCGCCGGTGTTGTAGCCGCGAATGCCGGAAAAGCCGAGGCATTCCCAGACGATCCCCTGCCCCGCCATCGCCGCGTCGCCATGGATCAGCACGGGCAGCGACGCCTTGTGTTCGGTCAGGTCGCCCGCCAGCGTCTGGATCGCGCGGGTCTTGCCCAGCACGACCGGATCGGCGGCTTCCAGGTGGCTGGGGTTGGCGACCAGCGACATGTGGACCTTGATCCCGTCGAACTCACGGTCGGTCGAGGTGCCCAGATGATACTTCACGTCGCCCGAGCCGCCGACGTCCTCGGGGTTGGACGACCCGCCCGAAAATTCGTGGAAGATCGCGCGATACGGCTTGGCGAGCACGTTGGCGAGCACGTTCAGGCGGCCGCGGTGCGCCATGCCGTACACGATCTCGCGCACGCCCTGCTGGCCGCCGTATTTGATGACGCTTTCCAGCGCCGGGATCATGCTTTCGCCACCGTCCAGGCCGAAGCGCTTGGTGCCGACGTACTTCTTGCCCAGGAACTTCTCGTAACCCTCGGCATGGATCACCTTGCTCAGGATCGCCTTCTTGCCGTCGGGCGTGAACTGGATCGCCTTGTCGCGGCCCTCCATCCGGTCCTGCAGGAACTTGCGCTCCTCCACGTCGGCGATGTGCATATATTCAAGGCCGACGTTACCGCAGTAGTTGGCGCGCAGGATCGTAACGAGCTCGCGGATGGTCGCGGTCTGCAAGCCCAGCACGCCGCCCAGGAAGACCGGCGTGTCGATCTGGTCGTCGGTGAAGCCGTGATATTCGGTCCGCAGATCCTCGGGCAGCTCGCGCTTCGACAGGCCCAGCGGATCGAGGTTCGCCGCCAGGTGGCCACGGACGCGGTAGGTGCGGATCAGCGTCATCGCGCGGATCGACGCATCGGCCGCGGCACGGATCGCATCGGGGGACGCAGCGGGCGCCGCGGCAGCAGCGGGCTTGGCGCCAGGCTTTGCCGGCTTGGGTGTCGGCTCCATCTGCGTCGGGTCGAGCCCGGCGGTCAGCGCATCGGTTTCGGTCGGCGGCCAGTTCTTCTTCGCCCAGGACGGACCGGTTGCGGCGCCCTCCAGCCCGTCGAAGAACGCCCGCCAGCCGGGTTCCAGGCCCGACGGGTCGCTCTTGTACCTCGCATAAAGCGTGTCGACGAACGCCTGCGAGACGCCGCCGGCGATATCTGAAAAATCCTGGCCTTCGTAGCCCATCACAACCACTCCGTGGTGCTCCCGCACAGGCGGGAGCCCAGAGCCGAGAGCGGATTGCTGTGGGCTCTGGGTCCCCGCTTGCGCGGGGACAGGTTTACGCTTTTACTTGCTCAGCACCGACACCAGCGTCTCGCCCAGCAGGCTGGGCGAATCCGCGACCTTGATGCCGGCGGCTTCCATCGCCGCGATCTTGCTTTCGGCGTCGCCCTTGCCGCCCGACACGATCGCGCCGGCGTGACCCATGCGACGGCCCGGAGGCGCGGTGCGACCGGCGATGAAGCCGGCCATCGGCTTGCTTCGACCGCGCTTGGCCTCGTCGATCAGGAACTGCGCAGCCTGCTCTTCCGCGTCGCCGCCGATCTCGCCGATCATGATGATGGATTCGGTCGCGTCGTCGGCGAGAAACAGCTCCAGCACGTCGATGAAGTTGGTGCCGTTCACCGGATCGCCGCCGATGCCGACCGCGGTGGTCTGGCCGAGGCCCGCGTTGGTCGTCTGGAACACCGCTTCATAGGTCAGCGTGCCCGAGCGCGAGACGACGCCGACCGAGCCCTTGGAAAAGATGCTGCCCGGCATGATGCCGATCTTGCACTCGCCCGGCGTCAAGACGCCCGGGCAGTTCGGACCGATCAGCCGCGACTTCGAACCCGACAGGGCGCGCTTGACCTTCACCATGTCGAGCACCGGAATGCCCTCCGTGATGCAGACGATCAGCGGGATTTCGGCGTCGATCGCTTCCAGGATCGAGTCCGCGGCGAAGGGCGGCGGCACGTAGATGACGCTCGCATCGGCGCCGGTCTTCGACTTGGCTTCGGCGACGGTGTTGAACACCGGAAGCCCCAGATGCTCGGTGCCGCCCTTACCCGGCGTGACGCCGCCCACCATCTGCGTGCCGTAATCCAGCGCCGCCTTGGTATGGAAGCTGCCGGTCTCCCCGGTCATGCCCTGGGTGATGACCTTGGTGTTCTTGTTGACGAGGATGCTCATACTGTCTCCGCAGTCCCAGTTATCGAATCGAACAGATCATCCCACCGTGGGTTCATCTCCTCGATCAGCCGCAGCTTCCACGGCCTGTTCCATTTCTTGATCCGCCGTTCGCGCTGCCGCGCTTCCTGCAGATCATCATGCACTTCGTACCAGACCAGGAGGATGCACCTCGTGTCGCTGGTGAATTCGCTGCCTACCCGTTGCGATGCTGCCAGATCCGCTGGATTAGATTGCTTGTCGATCCGGTATAAATCGTTCCGTTTCGCTGGCTCGCCACGATGTAAACGTAACCGGCCTTCATCAGCCCCTCCGTGCTCCCGCGAAGGCGGGAGCCTAGGGTCACAGAGGTCATCCCTCAACAACCCTGGGCACCCGCCTACGCGGGTGCACGGCATGGCTCAGTTCAGGCTGCCATCGATCCCCCTGCAGGCGACCAGCAGTTCCTTCACCGCGTCGACGCTAACCTGAAGATTGCCCTTCGCCTCATCGCTCAGCTTCACTTCGACAACCTTCTCGACGCCGTCCTTGCCGATCACCACCGGCACGCCGACGTACAGGTCGTCGATGCCGTACTGGCCGGTCAGGTGCGCCGCGGCGGGCAGGATGCGCTTCTGGTCGTACAGATACGCTTCGGCCATCGCGATACCGCTGGTGGCGGGCGCGTAATAGGCCGAACCGGTCTTGAGCAGTGCGACGATCTCGCCGCCGCCGCCGCGGGTGCGCTTGATGATTTCATCGACGCGCTCCTGCGTCGACATGCCCATCGCGATCAGGTCGCTGACCGGGATGCCGCTGACGGTCGAATATTCGAGCACCGGGACCATCGTGTCGCCGTGGCCGCCCAGCACGAAGGTGTTGATGTCCTTAACCGACACCTTGAACTCTTCGGCCAGGAAATGGCTGAACCGCGCCGAGTCCAGCACGCCGGCCATGCCGACGACCTTCTGGTGCGGCAGGCCCGAGAATTCACGCAGTGCCCAGACCATCGCGTCGAGCGGGTTGGTGATGCAGATCACGAACGCATCGGGGGCGTGTTCGGCAATGCCCTCGCCGACCGCCTTCATCACCTTCAGATTGATGCCGAGCAGATCGTCGCGGCTCATGCCCGGCTTGCGCGCGACGCCCGCGGTCACGATGATGACGTCGGCGCCGGCGATGTCCTTGTAATCGTTCGAACCGGTGATGGTCGCATCGAAGCCTTCGACCGGGCCGCACTGCGACAGGTCGAGCGCCTTGCCCTGCGGCACGCCTTCGACGACGTCGAACAGGACGATATCGCCCAGGCCCTTCAGGGCGGCCAGGTGCGCGAGCGTGCCGCCGATATTACCGGCGCCGATCAGCGCGATCTTCTTGCGAGCCAAAACCGTCTCTCCCTTCGCGTATATGAGCATCGGGCGCGCCCGAACATCAACGACAGACGCGCGAAAGTCGGACGGGGCCATAGGCCCATCCCGCGCTTGCGGCAACCCGTAAAACAGATGGGCTAAGGCCTTTAATTGCATATCGTTCGCAGTAGCGATAAGTCTAGTCCGTGCCGTGCCCCAGCGCCAGATAGTCCGCGGACCGCATTTCCATAAGCCTGCTGGCGGTCCGCTCGAACTCGAATGCTCCGTCGCCCGCGACGTACAGATCGTCAGGCTCGGCATCGGCGGTCGCGAGCAGCTTGACCTTGTGCTCGTACAGCGCGTCGATCAGCGTCACGAAGCGCGCGGCCTCGTTGCGGTTGTCGGGACCCATCCTGGGGATGCCGACGATGATAACGGTGTGAAAATGACGCGCGATCGCCAGGTAATCGGGTACGCCGCGCGGTTCGCCGCACAGCCGTTTGAAGCTGAACACGCCGACGCCCTTCAGGCTCTTGGGGACATGCAGCACCCGGCCGCCTGGGATCGCCAGATCCTCGCTCGGAACATGCTCGCGGTCGGCGGGGTCGAAGTCGGTCAAGCGGAAGAAGGCGTCCGTCACCGCCTCTGTCGCAGCATCGCCGGTCGGGACATGCCACGTCTCGCCGCTGCCCAGTCGATCGAGGCGGTAGTCGGTGGGGCCGTTTAGCGCGATCACGTCCATCTTCTGCTCGATCAGCGCGATGAACGGCAGGAACAGGTGACGATTGAGCCCGTCCTTGTAGAGATCGCCGGGCACGCGGTTCGAGGTCGCGACAATTGTCACGCCGTGGTCGAACAGGCCGGTGAAGAGGCGCGAGAGGATCGCGGCATCGGCCATGTTGGTGACGACCAGTTCGTCGAACGCCAGCACGCGCACGTCGGTCGCCAGCGCGGCGGCGACGGGCGGGATCGGATCGCCGGCCTCCTTCTCGCGCTCGATGCGCAGGCGATCGTGGACCTCGGCCATGAATTCGTGGAAGTGGACGCGGCGTTTCTGCTCGATCTTCAGGCAGCTGTGGAACAGGTCCATCAGCATCGACTTGCCACGCCCCACACCGCCCCACAGGTACAGGCCGCGGGGGGACTCGGGCGTTCGGCCGAACAGGCGCCCGATCAGGCCGGGCTTCTGCTGGTTCTCGAGCGCGGTCGCGAGCGCGGCGAGACAGCGGGCGGCGTCTTCCTGCGCGGAATCGGAGCGGAGCTCTCCGCTGGCGACGAGCGCTTCGTAGCGGGCGAGGACGTTGGGCATTGGCTAGGTCATCGCTCGCGGCATGAAGAAGGGCAGCACTTCGACAAGCTCAGTGCGAACGGATTTGGTGTTAGGGACGAACGCCATCGCTGGCGAAGGGCCAATCAAGATGGAAAGCGAGCCACCCCCCGTTCGTGCTGAGCTTGTCGAAGCACCGTACTTCTTCAGCACCACGCTCGCGGCTCAAAGAACGGTGCTTCGACAGGCTCAGCACGAACGGAAAAAGCGCCAGCGGATCAAATAATCCGCTCGGCTTCCATCTTCTTGATTTCCGCGATCGCCTTCGCCGGGCTCAACCCCTTCGGGCACGCGTTCGCGCAGTTCATGATCGTGTGGCAGCGGTACAGGCGGAAGGGATCCTCCAGCGCGTCCAGCCGCTCGCCGGTCATTTCGTCGCGGCTATCGGCCAGCCAGCGGTACGCTTGAAGCAGGATCGCCGGCCCCAGGAACTTGTCGCTGTTCCACCAGTAGCTCGGGCAGCTGGTCGAGCAGCAGGCGCACAGGATGCACTCATACAGGCCATCCAGCTTCTCGCGCTGCTCGGGGCTCTGGAGCCGCTCCTTGCCGGCCGGCGCCGGAGTGACGGTCTGCAGCCACGGCTTGATCGAGGCGTATTGCGCGTAGAAGTGCGTGAAGTCGGGGACCAGGTCCTTGATGACGTCCATCGCCGGCAACGGCGTGATGCGAACCTCGCCCTTCATGTCCTCGATCGCGGTGGTGCAGGCCAGACCGTTCTTGCCGCCGAGGTTCATCGAGCACGATCCGCAGATGCCCTCGCGGCACGACCGGCGGAAGGTCAGCGAGGGGTCCTGCTCCGCCTTGATCTTAATGAGCGCGTCGAGGACCATCGGGCCGCAGTCGTCCAGATCAACCTCGAACGTGTCGTAGCGCGGATTTTCGCCCGAATCCGGGTCGTAGCGATAGATCTTGAACGATTTCACGCGGGTTGCCCCGGCCGGCGCCTTGTGCACGCGGCCCTTGCCCGTGATCTTGCTGTTTTTCGGCAGGGTGAACTCGGCCATCGCTTGTATCCGTCCTTCTCTGGAGCGCGCGATAGCGGGTGATGCGCGCCGGCTCAACCGTCGGTACGCATCACCCGCGAATTCAGCCCGCTATCTCAGCGGTCTCGCGCCCGCCCCATTCGATGTTGCGCGTCAGGTACATGATGCTGGCCAGCGCCGCGAACAACAGGACGGAGCCGATCAGCAACGAAAATTCCTCCAGGCTGAGCAATACGTAGAGCACGCCGTACAACGCCCCCAGCAGGGCAGCGACGAAGCCCGCCCGGCGCCGACTGCCCAGGACCGCGCCCGAATAGGCGGTGAGCAACCCGACGATCGCGCCGCCTGCGACCAGATAGGCAGCGGCAAAGCCGATCACTTCGGCAAAGGCCAGCAGCATGACGAAGAACAGCACCAGCCCCGCGCCGACCAACAGATATTCGATGGCCGAAACACGCACCCCGCCGACCACGTCGAACATCAGGAAGGCGGCAAAGGTGAAACCGATGAACAGGAAGCCGTATTTCACGCTGCGGTTGACCTGGGCGTAGAGATCGACCGGTGAAACAAGAGTCACGCCTGCGAGGTGATCGCTGCCCGCGTCGGTGCGGTTGGTATCGACGGACGGCACACCTGCCGACACCAGCGCCCGGCCCAGCGCCAGATTGCCGACACGCCAGCGCGCGGTGAAGCCGTCGACGTCCAGGCTGTGCTGCGCGGGCAGGAAGCCGCCGCCAAAGCTCGGGTGCTGCCACGGCGACGTCACCGTCCAGCGCGTGTCGCCGGCGAAGGGGGCAAGCATCAGGCTGGTGTTGCCGCGGAAATCATAGGAGAATTTTGCAACGATCGCCCGCCCGCGCAGCACGCCCGCATCGAACGGGGCGACGAACCCGGCCCCGCCGGTCGCCTCCACGCCCTTGTCCGGCCGAAGCGGACGACGGGCGCCGTCGATCTCGACGGACGGCGGCGCACCGTACAGGCCGCGCGCGTCACTCAGGCCGAAGCGCAGTTCGGCCCGGTCGAGCGCAAGCGCGTCAGCCGCGACACCGTAGCGCGTAAGGTCGGCGGGCAGCGTGAAGCGTGCCTGCCCGGTGGTGGCCGCGGAATAGACCACGGCTTCGTAGATCGATCGCTTGCGCCGTTCCGGGGCTATCGTCGAGCGGATGTCGGTCAGGTCCGGCGCGATCTGCAATTCGCGCCATACGCGCGACGTGCGGGCGCTCGGCTGCCCGCCCTGCGGCACCGGGTCCGTCGCATCGGACAGATAGGGGATGACCAGCACCGGCCCGCCGATCGTCTGCGGGCCACCCCACCCTTCCGCGATCGATGCGCGCGCGGACTCCGACTGCGACTGGCGGTCATAGACGAGCAGATAGACGGCAAAGAGCGGGATGGTGAGCGCCGCGGCGACTAGGATCGCAAAGGCGAGCTTCATCGTCGGCGTGCGCTCGACGCGAGGCAGATGGTCCATGGGTAGGGCTCCTGAAGTGGAGCCCCGTCGTTGCGGAAAAAGCCATGAGCGGCATGAGCGGGGCGTGAGGCTTTGCTGAAAAGCGCGCCGATCCCGCGCCGCCCTCAGATCACGTCGAGGACCAGCCCCATCTCCAGCGCTTCCTGGCAATCGATATACCAGTTGTTCGGCGCCTTCTTCAGCAGATCGTCATAGTCGACCGTCGACCCCGCAATCAGCGCGCGGAACCCCTCTTCCTCGATCGCGATCGACTGTTCGATCTCGTGCAGCTTGGCCTTCAGATTGGCGATCTGCATCTTCAGCGGGCCCGAGAGTTGGACCGTCGCCTGCATCTGCCGCTCGTGCACCATCAATCGCGTGCCGCGGGTCAGGAAGCGCTTGTCGTTGGGAAACGCCGACATGAAGGTGGCGCCGGCCGAATAGACCGCGACCTTGCCCAGGAACAGCGTCTCGCGGCCGGTATATTCGCCGATCAGGCGGACGTCGTCGCCCATTGCACGCGCCACCTCCGGATCGCCGCCCAGCGTGGTGATCGAAAAGACGATGCTCCCCTCCGCCGGTGCGTCCAGGATCTGCTGGCGGAAGCTGTCGTACATCGCATCGTCCACCGTGCCGTGCAGATGGACATTGGGGTTGGCGAGCAGCGGATACTGGCGGGCGTTGGCGCGGGTCTGGTCCATGTCGCCCGCAACCGGCCAGCGCGGTGGAGGTTCCGTCGCGCGCTTCAGCAAACCTCGGCCGTATTCAACGGTATCGGCCCGGGCGGGACGCGCGCAGAATGGCGCCAGAACGGGTCACTATCCAGCCGATGCCGCCGGCCATAGGCTTTGCCGAGCACCGCGTAGAGCGCCGGGTCGTAGCGCTTCAGGTCGGCGGGGCTGAGGATCCGCGTACCGTCGACGACCGTCAGGCGGTTCGATTCAAACCACGTCTGCGTACCCTCCGCCCAATATTCGCCGACCGAGGTCAGCGCATATTCGTTCGTCCACCGGCCGCTCGCCCTGGCCGCGGCATAGGCCCGCTCGACCGCGGCGTAGAGCGGGCGGGCGCGACGCTGGATCGCGTGCAGGATGCCGTGCGCAAACTCGTGGACGAAGATCGTCTCGCCATAATAGCGTGACGTCGTCAGCCCCAGCAGGTCCTCGGCCGCGCCGCTGGTCAGCACGCCGCCCATTCCGCGGGCGCGGGCATTCCAATAGGCGCGGTCGGTCACCTTCCTGATGCGGGTGTCGTAATGCTTGCGCTCGCACCGGGTCAGCCGCGGATCGTCGCGCGCCGGCTTCACCCAGTGACGCTGTTCGGGCAGGTCGGTGGTATATTCGTCCTCCGCCATGATCGCGACGCGGGTGCCCATCGCGGCAAGCTCGCGGGCGAGATCGCTGCGGTGGGCGAGCATCCCTGTCACGATGTCGCGTGCGGCATAGAGGGCGCCGTCCGGGGCCTTCTCCGACGACAGGATCGGGATGCCGGCGGCGTCGAGATATTTTGCGTAGAACGGGTCCGCGCGCAGTGCGGCCGGCGGCGGCCGGATTGCCGGCGCCGCAGCGACCAAGGCCAAGGCGAGCGCGATCCCCTTCATGTCACCGCGTTGCGCGCGTGGAATTCCGGACGATCCCAGCGGCCGGTGGCAAGGATGTCGGCCAGCACCGTCACTGCGCGATCGACATCTGCCAGATCGTTGTACAGCGGCGCGAAGCCGAAGCGCAGGATGTCGGGCGCGCGGAAATCGCCGATTACGCCCTCTGCGATCAACGCCTGCATCACCGCATAGGCCTGGGGATGGCGGACGCCGACCTGGCTGCCGCGCGCATGCGGGTCGCGCGGCGAGGCCAGCGTGACGCCCGCACACCGTGCCTCGACCCCGGCGATGAACGCTTCGCTCAGCTCGATCGATCGTGCACGCAGGTCGGCCATGGCGACACCGTCCCAGGCATCGAGCGCGGCATCGAGCACCGCCAGCGCGATCACGGGCGGCGTCCCCACCCGCATCCGCTCGATCCCCTTGCCCGGCCGATAGTCGAGATCGAAGGCGAACGGCGCGGCATGACCCATCCAGCCCGATAGCGCCGGCAGCGCCGCATCGTGATGCGCCGGTGCGACATAGATGAACGCGGGCGCGCCGGGGCCGCCGTTCAGATACTTGTACGTGCAGCCCACCGCGAAATCGGCTGCACCCGCCGTCACATCGACCGGCACTGCGCCCGCCGAATGCGCGAGGTCCCAGATGGCGAGCGCGCCCACGTCATGCGCCCTGGCGGTCAGCGCGGGCATGTCGTGACGGCGGCCGGTGCGGTAATCGACTTCGGTCAGCAGCGTAACTGCGATGTTGTCGTCGATTGCATCGGCGACCTCGTCGGGAGCCACGACCTTTAAGCGATAATCCGAACCGAGCGAGGCGAGCAGTCCCTGCGCGATATACAGGTCGGTCGGGAAATTGCCGCTGTCGGACAGCACGACCCGCCGGTCGGGACGCATCGAAAGCGCGGAAGCGAGCGCCTGGTAGACCTTGATGCTCAGCGTATCGCCCATCACGACACTGCCCGCCGGCGCGCCGATCAGCCGGGCGATCCGGTCCCCCACCCGCCCCGGCGCGGCCATCCAGCCGGCGGTGTTCCAGCCGCGGATCAGCATCTCGCCCCATTCGTCGGCGACCACCCGGCGTGCCCGCTCCTGCGCGGCGATCGGCAGCGGACCCAGCGAATTGCCGTCGAGATAGGTGACCCCCGCCGGCAGGTGGAACATCGCGCGGGTTGCGGTGAAATCGGTCATGGCGGCGGTGATGGGGTTGAGAACGGTGGAGGTCAACGCTCGACCGTCCTTTCGGCGACGACAGCCCCGGCGGGACGGCATCGCCCTCTTGCGGCCCACACGCCAGCCTCTACACACGAACCGACGCAGCGCGTGGAAACGGTTACAGCGGAGAGGGCGACATGACGACACGGCCGGCACCCCAGACGGGGGCCAACACGACGGCGGCATTCGCCACCGTTACGACCCTGTTCTTCGCCTGGGGGTTCATCACCTCGCTGATCGACCCGCTGGTCGCGGCGGTGAAGGGCATCTTTTCGCTGACCGATCTCCAGGCACAGCTCAGCGCCTCGGCGTTCTTCATCGCGTACGGCGTGATGAGCTTCCCGGCCGCCGCGCTGCTCAGCCGACACAAGTCGGTGCCGACTGTCCTCATCGCACTGACGCTGATGATCGCCGGCTGCCTCATCATGCTGGGGGCGGCCAATGCGGCGATCTACACGCTGGTCCTGCTCGGTCTCTTCACGCTGGCGAGCGGCATCACGATCCTGCAGGTCGCCGCGAACCCGCTGGCAGCGGTGCTGGGCGATCCCTCGCGCAGCCATTTCCGCCTGACCTTCAGCCAGGCGTTCAACAGCCTCGGCACCTTCCTCGGTCCCTGGATCGGCGCGACGCTGTTCCTGAAGGGCGTCGAGGTGAAGGAAGGCACCGTCATTACCGAAGCCGTGCGCCAGACCGCGCTGGGCGGCATCGACCGCGCGTTCTTCTGGATCGCCGGGCTGCTGGTCCTTTTGGTGCTGTTCTTCTTCACGATGCGCAAGCTGGTCGCCGCCGCGGCACCCGACAGCGCCGCCCCCAAGGGCTTCGGTGCCGCGATCGGCGAGGCGCTCGCGTCGCGCTGGGCAGTGCTCGGGGGCCTAGGCATCTTCCTCTACGTCGGTGCGGAAGTCGCGATCGGGACGCAGATGGCCTTGTTCCTGAATTCCGACGCGATCTGGGGCCAGTCGGACGCGGCATTCGGCATCCCGCTGCTGGGTCTGGCCATGGGCAGCGACGGCGTTCCCGGCGTGTCGCTGCTGCAAGCCGGCAAGGCCGTGTCCTTCTACTGGGGCGGCGCGATGGTCGGGCGGATCGTCGGATCGGTGTTGCTGACCCGCTTCCCCGCCGCACGCCTGCTGGCGGTGTTTGCGGCGATCAATGTCGGCATCGCAAGCTACGTCCTGTTCGTCGGCGGCGTCGGCGCCGGTTTCGCCGCGCTGTCGATGGGCCTGTTCAATTCAATCATGTTCCCCGTCATCTTCACGCTGACGCTGGAACGTTCGACCGCCAGCCAGGAAGCGACGTCGGGGTTCCTGTGCTTCTCGATCGTCGGTGGCGCGGCGATCCCGCCGCTGACAGGGCTCGTGTCAGGCGCGACCGGCAGCTATGCGACGGCGTTCATCGTGCCGGCCGTCTGCTACGCCGCGCTGGTGGTGTTCGCGCTGGTCGCGGCGAGCGCAAAGGTGCGCAACGCGGGTGGGGCACCGACGACCGTTCACTAGCACGTACCGTTCGTGCTGAGCTTGTCGAAGCCCCGTTCTTTGCGCCGCGAGGTTATCGCGGACGTATTATAGAACGGCCCTTCGACAGGCTGAGGGCGAACGGGTTTAACCTTCCATCGCCTCCAGTTCCTTGCCCTTGGTCTCGTGGATGAACCTCTGGACCAGGAAGAAGCTGACGACCGCCGCTGCCGCATACAGGCTGTAGCTCACCGCCAGCCCCAGCCCCGCCGCCATCAACGGGAAGCTCTGCGCGACGAGGTAATTCGAGAACCACTGCGCGAAGCCGCAGACGGCCAGCGCCGAGCCGCGGATCTGGTTCGGGAACATCTCGCCCAGCATCACCCACATGATCGGGCCCCAGCTGACGTTGAAGAAGATGACGTACAGGTTGGCCGCGACCAGCGCGCTCGTGCCGAGGTCGCTCGACAGGCTGAGCTTGCCCGTCGCATCGACCGTTCCGCTGGCAAAGGCATAGACCAGCGCGATCAGCGTCGCCGCCATCCCCGCCGATCCGATCAACAGCAGCGGCTTGCGGCCGATCCGGTCGACCAGCGCGATCGTGATGAAGCACGCCGCGATCGACACCAGCCCCGAAACGATGTTGATCTGGAGCGACTGGTCCTCGCTGAACCCGGCCAGCTGCCACAGCGTCGCGCCGTAATAGAAGATGACGTTGATGCCGACCAGCTGCTGGAACACCGCCAGCAGCAGCCCCGCCCACAGGATCGGGCGGACGCGCCCCGTGGCGGGGTTCTTCAGGTCCGACAGGCGCGGTCGATGATCCTGGGAAAAGCTCGCGCGGATGTCGGTCAGCTTGGCGTCGGCCTCTGCCGGGCCGAACAAGCGCACAAGCACCGCACGAGCGTCGTCGGTGCGGCCCTTGGCGACCAGGTAGCGCGGACTTTCCGGGATCATCGTCAGCGCGACCAGGAACACCGCCGCAGGAAGGGCCTGCATCAGGTACATCCAGCGCCACGCGTCGATCCCCGCCCAGAACGGCGCGGTCGAGGTGCCGGCGGCCCGCGCGAGGAAATAGTTCACGACGAACGCCGCGGTCAGCCCGGTGATGATCATGATCTGCTGCACGGTCGTCATCCGCCCGCGGATGTTCGCCGGCGCGACTTCGGCGATATAGGCCGGCGAAAGGACGCTCGCCGCGCCGACCGCCATGCCGCCGCCGAAGCGCGCCAGGACGAACAGCCATTGTTCGTGCGCGACGCCCTGGACCAGCGCGCCGACCAGGAACAGCAGCGCGGCAAGCATCATCACCTTGCGCCGGCCCATCACGTCGGCCAGCCGCCCAGCCAGGAACGCGCCGACGAAACAGCCGATTAGCAGCGATCCGACGGTGAAGCCGAGGCCCGCCTCGGTCAGGCCGAACGTCGCCTTCAGCCCCGGCTGCGTTCCGTTCACCGCGCCGCTGTCATATCCGAACAGCAGACCGCCGATGGTCGCGACCGCGACGATCGCCGCGATGAATCCCGTGTTTGCGCGTTGTACCTGCACGGCCCCGCCCCTCTCCAGCTTTGTTAGCGCTATCTGACGACAGTCGCGTGGCGCTGGCAAGGCAGAAAGCGCGCCGCGTCAGCGGCCCAGCCGCACGCCGATCCACACCGTCCGCGGCGTCGCCCGTTCGACGATGCCGGTACCGGCCACCCCCGCCTCCACCCGTTCGTCGAACAGATTCTCGCCGCGAAGCTCGACCGCCAGCTTTGCGCCCAGCGGAATGGCGGCATAGGCGTCCAGCGTCGTTGCCGGCGCCAGCGTGCGGCTGTTGGCATCGTCCTCGAACTGGCGGGCGACGTGGCGCAGCGTCGTCGATAGCGCCATTCCGTCGCGGCGCCAGCCGACCGTGCCCGAAACGGCATCGCGCGGCGTCTGCGCGGGCCGCAGATCGTCGAGCGGAGCGGACGTTCCGCTCGCCGACACGCGTGGGTCGACATGGCTCCACGACAGTAACGCGAACGCCGGGCCGGTGTCGTAGCGGGCATCGAGTTCGAGCCCTGTCGACCTGATCGCATCCAGGTTGCGCCGCACGCGGTAAATGCCGTTGGCCGCGACGAAACCGACGCTGGCGAATGTCCCCGGCCCCCGCCCCTCTCCGACATTGGCGATGGCACCGCGCAATCGGTCACGAAACACGCTGACCCCGATCGATGCGCCCCGCACCGGCGTCAGGGTAACGCCCGCGTCGAATCCGGTCAGCCGTTCGGGCGACAGCGCAGCGTTGGCAGCGGTCGCGTCCGCCCCGACGCGGAACGGGCGGTAGAGTTCGTTGAGCGTCGGCAGCCGCCAGCCGCGATAGGCCGCAACGCGCAGCCTCACGGCCTCGACCGGCGCAAACGCCGCGCCCGCGCGGCCGGTCCATTCGGTGCCCGTGCGGTCGGCATAGACCGCATCGGTCAGCGGCGCACCACCGGCCAGCAGCGTCTCGCGCGTTCGCCCGTCGCTGATCCGCCAGCGATCGACCCGCCCGCCCAGCGTCAGCGTCACCGCACCGCGTTCGACGCTGGCGTCGGCGAACAGCCCCGTGGTCTGCGCCGACCCACCCGCCTCGCGGCGCCGCGTAGGGATGCCGGCCGCGTAGCTATAGAGTTCCTGCGTCCGCCCGGTCACGTCGCGCCAGTCGCCGCCCAGCCGCAGGTCGATGCCCGGTCCCATCGGCGGCACCAACTCCACCCGCGCGCCGAGCCCGGTCGCCGGCGTGTTGTACTGGTCGAGCGTCGGCGTGACGGTCGTGCGCGCGACATCGATCGCGGCGAACTGCGACGCGAAGCCACGGGTCTGGAGGTAGGCAAGCGCGGCAAACCCCCATCTCCCACGCCCCACCAGGCGCAGGCTTGCGTCGGCCCCTTCGCTGCGGTTGCGGGTGAAGGCCGTGCCCCGGTCGCGGACATCGGCAAAGGCGGCGACGTTCGCCTGGAGTTCCGTCGAGCCGCCCAGCGGCAACACCCCGCGAACCGCACCCGAGGCTTGCTCATACGGCGCGGCGCGATCGACCCGCCCCCGGCTTTCGGCGACCACGGGCACGAAGCCGTCGCCGCGCGCATAGGCAGCGGAGATCGTCGCGAACCCGCTGCCGCTGGTGACCAGCGCCGACGCATCGGCATCGACCGAATCGCGACTGCCATAGGCGATCGATCCGGCGATCGGCGCACCTGACCGGCCCGCACTTTCCAGCTCGACCGTCCCCGCCAGCGCGCCGGCCCCAAAATAGCCGCTGCCGCCGCCGCGCGTCACGCGGATCAGGCCGATGCGGTCAGTGGCATAGGCCGGCAAGGCGACCCAGCCGCCGAACGGATCGGCCTGCGGCACGCCATCCAGGATCAGCAGCGCACGGCTCGACGCGTTGCCGCCGATGCCGCGCAACGAAATACCCTGGCTGGTGGGATTGGCGCTGCGCGAATCGGATCGGCGGAATTGCTGAAGCCCGGCTGCGTCCGCCAGTACGGACTCCAGCCGCGCGCTGGCCGACTCCGCGATGCGCTCCGGCGCGATCGTGACCACGTCGAAAGCGGCGTCGCCCGGCCGCGGTGCAAGGCCGCGACCAGTGACGACGACGTCCGTCGTCTGTGCACGGGCCGGCACGGTGCCGGCAAGCAGAAGCAGGGCGACCGCCCCATAACGCGAAATGATGGTCGTTCCCCCGTAAGTCCCTGATCGCCCGAACGCGGCACGTCACCGGACGATCCGCCGATGCGCGTATGTACGGCCCACCCGACCGTTTCGCGCTTGTATCGATGCGCGTGCCCGCCCTACCAAGGGCCCGATAACAAAAGGGGCATGTCCATGAACCGTCGATCCTCGCGCGTGGCGCTGGCGCTGCTCGCCGCGTCCGCGCTCGTCGCCTGCGGGCAGAAGGAGGAGGCGAAGTCGGCCTCCTCGACGTCCGCAAGGCAGCCGGGCAAGCCGTATGACCGCAATCCCTTTCCTTCGACCTACCGCCCCTATCCCGGCGTGCCGACTGTGGTCCGCAACGTCACCGTCTATGACGGCGAAGGCGGGCGCATCGAAAACGGCCAGGTGCTGTTCGCCGACGGCAAGATCGTCGCGGTCGGCCAGTCGGTCGAGGCACCGGCCGGCGCGACCGTCATCGACGGCACCGGCAAGTGGGTGACCCCCGGCATCATCGATATCCACAGCCATCTGGGCGACTACCCCTCGCCCGGCGTCCAGGCGCATTCGGACGGTAACGAGGCGACGGGGCCGGTCACCGCCGACGTCTGGGCCGAACACAGCGTCTGGCCGCAGGACCCCGGCTTCAGCCGCGCGCTGGCCAACGGCGGCGTGACGACGCTGCAGATCCTGCCCGGCTCGGCCAACCTGATGGGCGGTCGATCGGTGGTGCTCAAGAACGTCTACGCCCGCACGATGCAGGGCATGAAGTTCCCCGGCGCGCCCTATGGTCTCAAGATGGCGTGTGGCGAGAACCCTAAGCGCGTCTATGGCTCGAAGGGCCGCCAGCCTTCCACCCGAATGGGCAACGTCGCGGTCGACCGCGCGACCTGGGCGCAGGCGTCCGAGTACAAGCGCCGCTGGGACAAGTACGAAAAGGACGGTGGCGAGCCGCCGACGCGCAACATCGCGATGGACACGCTGCGCGGCGTGCTGTCGGGCGATATCCTGGTCCAGAACCACTGCTACCGCGCCGACGAAATGGCCATCGTCATGGATATGGCGCAGGAATTCGGCTATAAGGTCAGCGCGTTCCACCATGCGGTCGAGGCGTACAAGATCGGCGATCTGCTGAAGGCCAACGGCACCTGCGCGGCCGTCTGGGCCGACTGGTACGGCTTCAAGATGGAAAGCTACGACGGCATCCACGAAAACCTGCCACTGCTGCACAAGGCGGGCGCGTGCGTGATGATCCATTCGGACGACGCCAACGGCATCCAGCGGCTGAACCAGGAAGTCGCCAAGGCGCTGAACGCCGGTCGTCGCGCCGGCATCCAGGTCAGCGACGAATTCGCGTGGACATGGCTGTCGCTCAACCCGGCCAAGGCGCTGGGCATCGACAACGTCACCGGCTCGCTGAAACCCGGCAAGATGGCCGACGTCGTCCTGTGGAACGGTAATCCGATGAGCGTCTACACCCGCCCCGAAAAGGTCTGGGTCGACGGCGCGATGCTGTACGACATGAACAATCCGAAACTGCGCCCGGTGAGCGATTTCGAGATCGGCCAGCCCGGCATGGGAGACGTCAAGTGAAGGCCCTGCTCCTCGCCGCCGCCGCGCTGATCGCGGCTCCTGCCGATGCGCAGACGATCGCGATCACCGGCGGCACGGTCGCGATCGGCGACGGCTCCGCACCGATCCCGAACGGCACCGTCGTCATCCGTGACGGGCGCGTCGTCGCGGCCGGATCGGGCGTCGCGGTGCCGGCGGGCGCGCAGACGGTCGATGCGACCGGCAAATGGGTGTCGGCGGGCATCGTGACCGGGATCGGCGACCTCGGGCTGGTCGATGCCGGCGGCGTCAGCGAAAGCAACGACACGTCCGCGCGCACGTCCCCCTATTCGGCGGCGATCGACGTCTCGACCTCGGTCAATCCGGAAACGGTGATGATCGCCAACGAGCGGCTGGGCGGCGTCACCCGCGCCTTCATCACCGGCGGTGGCGGCCAGTCGATCTTCGGTGGCCAGGGAGCGGTGATTGACCTGGGCGCCGATCCCGATCCGGTGACCCGCGCCCGGGCGTTCCAGGTCGTCCAGTTGGGCGAGGACGGCGCCCGCTCCGCCGGGGGGAGCCGTCCTGCGGCCTGGGCGGCGCTGACCGATGCGTTCGCCATGGCGCAGGATTACCGCCGCAACCCGGCGGGCTTCGACGGACGCAGCAAGGACGCGCTGCTGACCCGTGCCGATGCGCAGGCGCTGCTGAATGTCCTCGACGGCAAGGTGCCGCTGGTCGTCCGGGTCGAGCGCGCGAGCGACATTCGCCAGGTCCTGACGCTGCCGACGCGCTATCCGGGGATCAAGCTGATCCTGGCCGGCGCGACCGAAGGCTGGATGGTCGCGCGCGAGATCGCAGCGGCGAAGGTCCCCGTCCTCGCCTACGCGCTCGCCGACCTGCCGAGTTCGTTCGAACAGGTCGCGGCGACCGAAAGCAACGTCGGGCGCATGACGGCCGCGGGCGTCACCGTCGGCATCTATTTCGACGGGTCGGGCGGCGAGCATGTCGTGCGCCAGTTCGCGGGCAATCTGGTCGCGATCACGAAGGTGCCGGGATCGACCGGCCTCGACTGGGGCCGGGCGTTCGCCGCGATCACGTCGAAGCCTGCCGAAGTGATGGGCCTGGCGGGCGAGATCGGATCGTTGCGTCCCGGACGGCGCGCGGACGTGGTGGTGTGGGACGGCGATCCGCTGGAACTCGCCTCGCAACCGCTCGACATCTGGATCGACGGTCGCCCGCAGCCGATGACGTCGCGTCAGCGCCAGCTGCGCGACCGGTACATGAACGTCGTCGAAGGCGCGTTGCCCAAGGCGTATGATCGGTAATCCCGACCACCGTTCGGGCTGAGCCTGTCGAAGCCCTGCTCTTCTTCTACCCGCACCGGCGGCGCAGACGAAGGGAAGCATTTCGCCAAGCTCAGTGCGAACGGGGGTCCAGGGTTCGCACCCCCCGGCTATGCACCGCCTCGCCATCTACGACCTCGACCGCACGATCACCGCGGTGCCGACATGGACGCCGTTCCTGCTCCACGCCGCCTGGACGCGTGCGCCGTGGCGGCTGGCATTCGTGCCGGTCGTCATCGGGGCGATGCTCGTCTATCGCGCGGGGCTGATCGAGCGACGGACGCTGAAGCAGCTGATGCACCGGCTGCTGGTCGGCACGCTGACGCCCGACCAGTCCGCGACGCTCGCGCAATCCTTTGCCGACAGCTTCGCGCGCCACATCCGTAGCGGTGCGCGCGCGCAGATCGCCGCCGATCGCGCGGCGGGGTATCGCATCGTCGTCGCCTCCGCCGCGCATCGCTTCTACGCCGCGCGGATCGCCGCTGCGCTGGGCATCGACGACGTGATCGCGACCGAGGCGGAAATCGACGCACGTGGCCGCATCACCCCCCGCATTGCCGGACGGAATTGCTACGGCCCGGCCAAGCTGGCGATGATCGAGGCATGGATGGCCCGCGAGGGATTGGCGCGCGCCGACGCGCATGTCCGCTTCTATTCCGACCACGTGACCGACGAACCGACCTTCGCCTGGGCGGATGAGGCCATTGCGGTCAACCCGCACGCGAAGCTGCGCACGCTGGCGGAGGCGCGCGGTTGGCCTATCGTCGACTGGCGATGATCGCGCGGACATCGGCCAGGTCGGACGCCTTGTCGACATCGACCGCGGCCAGGCCGTCGCGCGCCGCCACGGCTGCTGCGCGCACGTTCGCCGTCTGTCCCAGCCGCCCGACCGCATCGGCCAGCGTCAGCCGCCCGACCAGATAGCGCAGCAGCGTTCCCACCCCGAACCGCCGCACGATCCGCCACGGCCGCTTGCGATCCGCCTCCACTGCGCGCCACACCCCGATCGCGCGGGCTGCATCCGGCGTGGCGAGGTAAAACAGGTTGCACCCCGACCACGCTCCATCGGCGAAGCGCAGATAGGTCCGTCGCGTGTCGCGCATCGCCGCCTCGATCCGTCCCCGCTCCGCCAGTAGCACGGCGATGTCGGCGTCCGCGGGGACGTCGCGCAGGAAGTCCGAAATCCACTCCGGCTCCAGCAGCGCATGATCGGCGGTCGTCACCAGCAGAGGCGTGCCGAGCGCCGCCAGCGCAGTCGCCACGCTGTCGCTCGGCCCGGCCGCGGGCGGCAGGACGCGCAGGCCAAGCCGCGTGGCAAGCGCGATCACCGCCGGGTCGTTGGCCGACACCGCGACGGTGTCAGCGCCTGCGTGTCCCACCGCATCGGCGACGCGTTCTAGCATCGTCCGGCCATCGACCACGATCAGCGCCTTGTGCGCGACGCCCTCTGCCAAGGCGACGGCATCGACCATGCCGTCGCGCGATCCCGCGAGAATGACCGCGGTGAATGTCACGACCGCGCCCGCCACACACGCCACAGCACGCCGGGTGCGGCGAGCACCGGATGACGCTCGCGAAACGGCGTGATCGGCACGACGACGCCGGTGTGCCGCTCGATCTTCCACGCCGCGTAGCGTGCGGCCCCGTCGAAAGTGAACGCGGCCCGCACCAGTCGGACGATGTTGAGCGGACGGCCCAGCCGCTGGCGGCGACGCCACCGGCGCAGGATCGCGGCACGATCGCCATCGCCCAGTCTCACCGCCAGCGTGCCATCCGCACCGGCATCGAACCGGAGCCCGCCAGCTGCCCACGCCGCGGGCAGCAGCGCGGTCAGATGCGCGCCGTGGACGCTCATGATCTGTTCCTCACGCCCCTTGGCCTCGACGCGCAGTTCGGCGGCATAGGTCGCGCGGAACAGGGCTCGCCAATAGCCGCCGGCGGGTGCCGTCGCCGGGCCAAGCGCGGCGGCATAGCGGCCCGCGGTCACTGCCGCCGCCGCAATCGCTCGCTCGACCCGCGGCCTGGCATCGTCCGTCGCCCACGCCAGAGCGGCCGGCTGTACGAACCGCGTCCAGATCGTTGTGTCGATCGTGCGATCGGCCGCCGCCGCGGCAAAGGTCGCGAGCGTCATCGTCGCGATCTTGGCACGCAGCCCGTTCCATTCGCGATACCCGACCCGCGGCCACAGTCCACGTTCGCGCGGACCATCGGTCAGCACGTAGAAATCGAGCACGCCCTCGAGCGACCCCGTCCGCAGGTTCGAGCCGTAGAACAGGACGGCGACCGCATCCGCCGATCGTGCGAGTTCGGCCGCGAACGCCCGCACCCGATCCACCATCGGCCGGTCGAGCGACGCCGCGACCAGCGCGGCAAGATCGTCGGTCACGAAACGACGAAGCGCAGCGGCACGCCTTGCGACACGCGATAGGCGCCGCCGGGGAATATCTCGCCGTCGAGAATGAAGCCGGCACTGACATCGACGTCGAACGCACTGGCATCGATGCGGTGGTATCCGCGCGTTTCCAGCCACGCACCCTCGTGGCCTGCCAGCAGGAACGGCACGCTGGTCGCCAGGCCACGCGGCGGCGCATCGACCACCAGGCTCTTCAAGCCCGGCCGCTTGCGCCCGAACGGTTTCAGGCCGACCGGCAGCCGCTCCAGCGTGGAGGCGAGCATCATGTAGCGCGCCGTATCGCTGGCGGTCGTCGCGCCGTGGAGCGCGCGGGCGTCGTTCGAATAGCGGAGCGCAATCCGGCTGCCGCGGCGCCAACGATTATCGGCACGGCCGAACAGCGTCGATCCGATCGCCCCCGCCAGCGCCAGCCCGACCGCCAGGCCGTTGAACGCCCCTGCGCGGTGGGTGTGCTGCGCGAGTTCGGTCGCATCGACGAACCCACCCGCGCCGAACAGGAACCCGCGAACGCGCGGTCGCGCCGCCTCCCGATCGACGATTTCCACCGGGCTGCGCAGGACCGTACGGCCCCCGACTGCCGCCGCCATCGCATCGTCCAGCGTCCAATCCGCCGGCAGTCCCAGGTCGATCCCGAGCGCGTTGGTCTTGCCGCTGGGCAGGATGGCGACGTCAGGCCACTGCGCCCCGAAGCTGTCGCCGGCGCAGGTCAGGACATCGCGGATCGTCCCGTCCCCGCCGTCGATGACAAGCAGATCGATCCCGCGGCGGGCGAACATCGCCAGCGCGTCGCGCAACGCCTCGCGGGTGGTCGGCGATTCGGCGATGACGTTGGGACGAAATTGCAGACCGTGGTTCGATCCGACATTGCGGCGGCTGCGCGGATTGCGGATCAGGCCGACCAGGCGCGGCGTCGTCCCGGAACGATGGGTACGCCCGACCAGCCCACGCGGACTAGCCGCGTCGGGGGCCGCAAACGCCAGGCGCGGCAAGGCAAGGCTGTCGTAGATCGATGGTTTCACAGTAAGCCGGCAGTTGGTTAGCCGACTAACGCTACGCAACCCTTTTCGACCCCTGGCATGACAAATTTATTACGGCTGTGTTGCAAATAATTCACTCTGGATCAGGGGAGCGCCAGGATCGCCGCAGCCGCGCGCGCCGCTGCCGGGCGGTCGGACGGCGCGAACGTCCGCGCGAAGGCGTCCTGCTGGGCCGCGTCGAATCGGTGCGGATCGGCCAGCGCCCGGTCGATCGCGGCGTTCAGGTCGGCCATGTCGTCGATGACCTCGCCCAGATGCCAATGGGCGAAATTGGGGTCGTTCCGCCAAACGATCCCTTCCGGGTTCAGGAAGATCGCCGGGCGCGGGCGGGCGATCCATTCGTAGATCTGGCTGGACCCGTCGCCGATGTAGATGTCGGCGCCCAGCGTGTAGGTCATGTCGACCGACCGCGCACTGCCCGGATCGACGATCAGCCCGTCCCTTCCCGCCCACCGCGCCGGGATGTCGCGTCGCCAGTGGACACGCCGGTGCTCGAGGGAGGCATGGATGCGGCGCTGGAACAGCATGACGTGCGGCGCCACCGCTAGGTCGACGTCGCGCCGCGCGACGATCGTATCGACCACCGCTTCCCCCCAGCAATACCAGCTGCTTAACAGCGGATCGAAATGCGGATTGTAAAGAATGACCGGGCGGTCATCATCGAACAGGCCGGGGCGGAGGGTCAGATCGACCGTGTCGAACTTCGGGTATCCGACGATCGCGTGATTATCGGGCGTGATGAGTTCCATCGCCAGCATCCGGTCGCGAACCTTTGCTCCGGACAGAAGAACCAGATCGAACCCCCTCATCACGCTGCGAAATCCAACCGAGCGATCACCTGCCCCGTGCGGAATCCAGACATATTTCAGGTCGGTCAGACCGAACCGGTCCCGCAACAGCAGGCTGGTCGTCTCAGGCACGACCAGCGCGTCGAGCTTGGCAAACTCGGCCACGTTCTCGCGCAGCACCGCGACGCGGCGAAACGGCGCGATCCAGCGCAGCCCGGCGTCGAGCACGCGCGCGACCGGGCCGATGTCGAGCGCGACAAAGCGCACTCGCGCCGTCGCCGCCGGGCCGATCAGGTCGCGGACGCGTGCGGCCTGCGCCGCGCTGGATGTCAGGACGGTGACCTCGGCGCGGGATTCGCTGGCCAGCGCGACGATTACCGGCGCGGTATGGCTGACCTGATGCAGTGCATCGTGATTGTACAGGAAGCCGATCTTCACCGGTGGCGCGTCCGCGGGGTCGGCGATATGGGGCTTGTCATGCGCATCGTGTGCGACATCTAGGACCTTGGCCGCGGAAGAAAAGGTCGCGAGCCCGTTCCGGCGGGCATTGCGCAACGTCGGCTGGCTGCTGACGGGCAAGGGGCTCGGCGCGGTGTTGAGCCTCGTCTACCTCGGCCTCGCCACGCGCACGCTGGGACCGGAGGGGTTTGGCCAGTTCATGCTGATCCTGTCGATCGGCCAGGCGGTGGCGGCGATGATGCTGTTCCAGTCGTGGCAGGTGGTCGTCCGCTACGGCGTGCCGCTGCAGGCGACCGGCGACAGCGCAGCGCTCGGGCGACTCGTGCGCTTCTGCGCGCTGCTCGATGCCAGTGCGGCGATCGCGGGGTGCGTGGTCGTAACGCTCATCCTGCTCGCGCTCGATGCCCGGCTGGGCTGGGACGACCGGATGACGCGCGACGCGATGATCTTCTGCGCAGTGCTGATGCTGTCGATCCGTTCCAGCGCCATCGGCGTGCTGCGCCTGTTCGATCGCTACGGGATCGGCGCCGCCGCTGAATCGACGACGCCGGTGATGCGCTTCGTCGGCGCGGCGATCGTCGTCGCGTCGGGACCCAGCGTACGCGGCTTCCTGATCGCGTGGGGAGCGGCCGAAATCCTGACGGCGCTCGTCCACTGGCGTGCGGTCTGGCGTGTTGCGCCGGGGTTGATGCGCGGGTGGCGCGGCAGCGGCGGCGTCTGGCGCGAACATCCCGGGCTGATGCGGTTTGCGGCACTGACCAACGTATCGGCAACGCTGAATGCGGTGGGGCGGCAGGGCGTGGTCGTCGTCGTTGGGCTGGTCACCGGGCCGGCGGCGGCGGGTGCCTATCGCCTGGCGTTCCAGTTGAGCCAGGCGCTGGCGCAGATCGCCGAGATGTTTTCGCGCGGAATCTTTCCCGAATTCAGCCGCGCCGACCGCGCCACATCGCGCGACGATCTGCGACGCCTGTTCCGCCAGTCGACCCGGCTGACGTTGGCGGTTGGGGCGGTCATTTGCCTCGCCGTACCGATCCTTGGGGAACCGGCGCTGCATCTGGTCGGCGGCAAGGCCTATACCGCCGCCTGGCCGCTGGTGCTGGTGCTGAGCCTGTCGGTCGCGATCGACGTGATGGGGATCGGGTTCGAACCGATGCTGATCGGGACGGGGCGCGCAGGCACCGCCTTCCGCATCCGGCTCTCGGCGGTCGGCGTGCTCGTGCTGGCGGCGATGGTGCTGGTCCCGCGGTTCGAGGCGCTGGGGGCGGCGCTGGCGACACTGGCGGCCTCGGTGGCGGCACTGGCGATGCTGTGGCCGGCAGCGATGCGCGCGGTGCGGGACTGAGGCGCTTGTGTCGTCATTCCCGCGAAGGCGGGAATAAATTCCGGCTGAATGCAGTAAGACTCACGACGTTCAGCGATTATTGCTCCCCGCCTTCGCGGGGATAACGGTTGTGAGGGAGTTGCACCCCGTTCACGCTCCGCTACCATCCGCCGATGACAGGCCAATTTGCCCCGCTCGACTGGATCGTCGTCGCTGCATATGTCGCCGCGCTGGTCGTCGGCGGCTATGCTTTCTCGCGACGGCGGACGGCGGATGCGGAGGAGTATTTCCTCGCCGGCCATACCGTGCCCGCATGGCTGGCAGCGGTGTCAGTGCTGTCGGCGACGCAGTCGGCCGCGACCTTCCTCGGCGGGCCGGATTATGGATACCGGAGCGACTACACCTACCTCGGCGGCGTGCTGAGTTCGGTGTTTGCCGCGCTGTTCGTCGCGAAAGTGCTGATCCCGCGCTTCTACGCGGCGCGCGTGACGACGGTATACGAGTTGCTCGGCCAGCGGTTCGACGCCCGGGCAAAGCGGGCGGCGGGCGGCATGTTCCTGGTCGGGCGCGTGCTGGCGGGCGGCGCGCGCGTGTATCTGGCGGCGATCGCCATCGCGATGGTGATGTTGTCCAGCGTATCTGCTGCCAGCATCATGTTGGCCGCCGCTGCTGTGATGGTCGCGGCGTTCCTGTTCACCTTCGTCGGGGGCTTGCGCTCGGTGCTGTGGAACGACCTGATCCAGTTCGTGATCTACGTCGGCTCGGCGATCGCGGTGTTCGTGTTCCTGTGGACGTCGATTCCCGCCAGCACGCCGCAGATCGTCGATGCGCTGGCGGCCGAGCATAAATTGCTGCTGTTCGATCCCTCCACCGACCTCGCCAAGCCGTTCACGATCCTGTCGATCTTTACCGGCCTGTTCCTGCTCAACGTCGCCAATGCCGGGCTCGACCAGGATACGACGCAGCGCCTGCTCGCGTCGCCCGATGCGAAGACCGGGGCGCGGGGGCTCATGATGTCGGCGATCGCGTCGATCCCGATCATCGCAATGTTCATCACCATCGGCCTGCTGCTCCACATCTTCTACAACCGCCCCGACCTGATGGGCAGCGCGAACGTCGCGGCCACGCGGTTCTCGGGCGAAAAGGTCACGGTGTTTGTCCATTACATCCTGACACAGATCCCGCCGGGCCTGCGCGGGCTTGTAACGATCGGCGTGACGGCGGCGGCGGTGGCGACCACCAACTCGGCGCTGAACGCTATGTCGTCGGTGCTGATCACCGACTTTTATCGCCCTTGGCGCGAGCGGACGGCGGGGAAGCCGGAGCGTCACTATGTCCACGCCGGGCGCTGGGGAATGGGGATCGTCGGGCTCGCGATGTTCGGGGCGGCCGTGCTGAGCTTCTACTGGCAGCGCTATACCGACACGCCGCTGCTGGAATTCGCGCTGAGCGTGATGAGCTTCGCCTATGCGGGATTGCTGGGTGTCTACGCGGTCGCGGTGTTCACCACGCGCGGGACGACGGGCTCGGTCATCGCCGCGCTCGTCGGCGGGTTCGTGACGGTGTTGCTGTTGCAGCCGTGGATGGGATTGGAGCTAACCACCCTCGCCTTCCCGTACCAGCTATGCGTCGGGACGCTGGTGGCGACGGTGATTGCGGCCATCCCCAAGTCCCGCTTATCCTGAGGGCAAGTACCTCCCCCGCTCCGTTCGTGCTGAGCTTGTCGAAGCACCGTCTTTCTTCTTCGTGCACCTTGCCTGCCGCACGAAGAAGGGTAGCACTACGACAAGCTCAGTGCGAACGGAAGGGGGCGGGGCTATTTCGCGAACCGCACCGGCACCGATTTCGCCGCGGGCACATGGCTTTCCTCGGCGTGGTGCTCGACCGGCATCAGCACGTTGCACTCCGGGTAATAGGCGCCCAGGCACCCCCGTGGGATGCTGTAGGGTGTCACAACCAGCCCCGCGCGGCGGCGGTCGTGGTTGTCGTCGGCGTCGCTGACAAGCGTCACGACCTGCCCTTCGTGCAGACCCTCCGCGGCGATGTCCGCGCTGTTCATGAAAAGCACGTCGCGGGTGCCGTTCACGCCGCGGAAACGGTCGTAATAGCCATAGATCGTCGTGTTGAACTGATCGTTTGACCGCAGCGTCATCAGCCGGAACCGCCCGGCTTTATCGGCGAAGCCCGTCGCCGACAGCTCGCCCGGCACCAGGAATTCGGCCTTGCCGGTCTTCGTCTCCCAGATGCGCTCCGACGCCGGATTGCCCTTCCAGAAGCCGCCGGGTTCGAACAGCCGGTCGTTGAAGTTGGCGAACTTGTCCGGATACGTCGCCTCGATCGCGTCGCGAACCCGCGCATAATCGGCGACCCAGGCGTCCCAGTTCACGCGGTCGTTCGGCGGGCAGATTCGCTTGGCTATGGCCCCGACGATCGCCGGTTCCGACAGGAGATGCGGGCTGGCCGGCTTCGCCTTGCCGCGCGATCCATGAATGCAGCTGGTCGAATCCTCGACCGTGACGACCTGCGGGCCCGACGCCTGCACATCCTCCTCGATCCGCCCCAGGCACGGCAGCAGATAAGTGACGCGCCCGGCGAACAGGTGGTTGCGGTTGAGCTTCGTCGCGATCTGGACCGACACGTCTAGCTTCGGCCAGGCATCCTCCATCAGCCCGGTCTCGGGCACGGCGCGCAGGAAATTGCCGCCGAGACCGATCAGCGCCTTTACGCTGCCGTCGATGATCCCGCGGCACGCCTCGACTGTGTCCAGCCCCTTCTCGGTCGGGGGCGAGAAGCCATAGAGTTCCCTCAACTTCTCGACCGGCGCCAGCTCGGTCTTCTCGGTGATCCCGACGGTGCGTTGCCCCTGCACGTTTGAATGGCCACGCACCGGCGTCGGGCCGGCCCCGGGGCGTCCGATGTTCCCGCGCATCAGCAGCAGGTTTACGAGCATCCGGACGTTGTCGACGCCCTTCACATGCTGCGTCAGGCCCATGCCGTAGATGCCGAGCACGGCCTTCGACCGGGCATAAACGCCCGCCGCCTGCTCGATCGCGTCGCGGGTCAGCCCACTCTCCGCCTGGATCGCGTCCCAGTCGGCCGCACGGACATGGTCGGCAAAGGCGGCGAAATCATGCGTATGCTGGTCGATGAACGCATGATCGAGAACAGCTGGATCGCCGGCCGCCCGCGCCGCGTCATCCCATTCGACCAGGAACTTGGCGAGCCCCGTCATCGCCGCGATGTCGCCGCCCGCGCGGACCTGGTGATATTGCGTGGCGATCCGCGTTTCGGTCAGCGTCGCCATCTCGACCGGGTTCTGCGGATCCGTGAAGCGCTCCAGCCCGCGTTCCTTGAGCGGATTGAACACGACGATCTCGCAGCCGCGATGCCGCGCGGCACGCAGGTCGTGAAGCATCCGGGGGGAGTTCGACCCGACATTCTGTCCGAAGAAGAAGATCGCGTCGCACGTCTCGAAATCCTCGAGCCGCGTCGTCCCCACCGGCACGCCGATCGCCGCCTTCAACCCGACCGACGTCGATTCGTGGCACATGTTCGAGCTGTCGGGCAGGTTCTGGTTGCCGTACAGGCGCGCCATCAGCGCCCACATGTACGACGTCTCCAGGCTCGCGCGACCCGAAGCGTAGAAGACGACCGACTTGGGATCGAGCGCCTTCAACGCAGCCCCGATCGCGTCGAACGCATCGCCCCAGTCGCAGGCGACATATTTGTCGGTGGCCGCGTCATAGCGCAGAGGGTGCGTCAGCCGCCCCTGCTGCTCCAGGTCGTAGTCGGGCCATGTCCGCAGCTGGGTCAGCGTGTGCTTGGCGAAGAATTCGGGCGTGGTGCGCAGCGACGTCAGCTCCCACGCGGTCGCCTTTGCGCCCTCCTCGCAGAACTCGGCGACGTGGTGCTCGGCGGGCTTCGGCCACGCGCAGCTCGCGCAGGCGACGCCCTTGGGCTTGTTGAGCCGCGTCAGCTCGCGGATGCCCTCGGGTCCCACCTTCTCGCGCTTCAGGATTTCGGCGACCGAACGCATCGATCCCCATCCGCCGGCAGGCCCCCAATAGCCACCCGGGCGCGATGTCGATTTCCTGCCCGCCATGTGCGCCCTCTTCCGTCCTGTCGAGTACCCAGCCACGTTAGGACGGAACGGGCCGCTTGGGGAATGGTTCAGCGAAGGCACTGACGGAGAACAGGATATGGCCCAGCCGGTACGCTACAGCGCGGACATCGAACGCCCCGAGGCCGGCGAGGCCGAGACGATCGAGGGGCTGAAGGCGCAGTTCAAGACGATCCTCGATACCACGTCGGAGGATTACGGCCATGCCGTCCGGGCGGTCCATGCCAAGGCGCATGGGCTGGTACCCGGCAAACTGACCGTCCACGGCGACCTGCCGCCCGAGCTGGCGCAAGGGCTCTTCTCGGGAGCGGGCGAGTATGACGCGATTCTGCGCTTTTCGACCAACGCCGGCGACATCCTGGACGACGCCGTCCGCTTGCCGCGCGGGCTGGCGGTGAAGGTGCTGGGCGTCGAGGGCGATCGCCTGCCCGGCAGCCAAGGCGACACGACGCAGGACTTCATCACTGCCAACGCGCCCGCCTTTGCCGCGCCGACGCCGGACAAGTTCCTGGGCAATCTGAAGATGCTCGCCGCCACCACCGACAAGGCGGAAGGCGCAAAGAAGGTCCTGTCGTCGATCACCCGCGCGTTCGAGGCGGGACTGGAGGCGATCGGCCAGAAGTCCGTCCTCCTGAATACGCTGGGCGGCGCGAAGCCGGTGCATCCGCTGGGCGCGACCTATTTCAGCCAGACACCGTTCCGCTACGGCGAACACGTCGCCAAGTTCCAGTTCGTGCCGGTCAGCGGTATCAAGGATTTCGCCGACGAGACGATCGACGCCAGCGGTCGCCCCGACGCCAACCGCGAGGCGATGAACGAACTGTTGTCCGAACAGGGCGCGACATGGGAAATGCGCGTCCAGCTCAACACCGATCTCGACGCGATGCCGATCGAGGACGGCACCGCGGTCTGGGACGAGGAGGCAAGCCCGTTCCGCACCGTCGCGACGCTCACCGTCGTGCCGCAGGCGGCCTGGACCTACGGAACCAGCGAGCGGCAGGAGGACAGATTGTCGTTCAGCGTGTGGCACGGCCTGGCGGCGCATCAGCCGCTCGGCGCGATCAACCGTGCGCGCAAGGACACGTATACGTTCTCGGCCGACTATCGTGGCAGGTTCAACGGTTGCCCGATCCATGAGCCGAAGGGGCCGGAGGATGTGGCGGTGGACCCGCAAACCGTGACCTGAACCGATCCGTGCTCCTGCCTGCGCGGGAGCACGGCTGGATGGAACACCCGCCCCGCTCCGACGCTTACCGCCGCGTGAGCACTTCCAGCATCGTCGCCGCCATCCGCGCCAACATCGTCCTTTACGGCGCGCTTGCCGCCAATGTCGGCATCGCGGTCGCCAAGTTCGTTGCCGCCGGTATCACCGGATCGTCGTCGATGCTGACGGAGGGCGTCCACTCCCTGGTCGACAGCGGCAACCAGATCCTGCTGCTCTACGGCCAGAAGCGCGCGGCCCGGCCGCCCGATGTGGCCTACCCGTTCGGCTATGGGCGCGAACTCTACTTCTGGGCTTTCGTCGTCGCGATGCTGATCTTCGCGATCGGCGCGGGCGTGTCGATCTACGAAGGCTATCTCCATATCCTGGAGCCCGAGCCGTTGCGCGACCCGATGGTCAATTACATCGTGCTGGGCATCGCCGTCGCGCTGGAGGGCACGTCCTGGATGATCGCGGTGCGCGAATTCAATGCCGGCCGCGGCGACCTGGGCTGGTGGCAGGCGGTGCGGCGGTCGAAGGACCCGGCCGGCTTCATGGTGCTGTTCGAGGATAGCGCCGCGCTGATCGGCCTGGTGTTCGCCGGCATCGGCATCTGGGCGAGCCACGCGTTGGGCGACCCGCGGATCGACGGCGTCGCATCGATCGCCATTGGGCTGGTGCTCGCCGCCGTCGCGATCCTACTCGCGCGCGAAGCCAAGGGGCTCCTGATCGGCGAGGCCGCCGACCCCGATCTGGTCGACACGATCCGCACCCATGTCGCGGCGCGCGCCGGCATCCTGGCGGTCAATCACGTCCGCACCATCCACACGTCGCCCGACGTCGTCTTCGTCGCGGTCAGCGCCGATTTCGACGACACGCTGACGATGGGCGACGGTGAGACGCTGGTCGATGCGATCGAGGCCGATCTGAAAGCCGCACTGCCGCAACTCACCTCGATCTACATCCGGCCCGAACGGCGCGACACGGCCGTCGTCACCGAAGCGCCGACGCACGCCCCGGACTGAGCGGAAAACCGCACACGGCGTCGATCGTCGACGGTCAAAAACAGGATCGTCGCGGCTGTTCCCGAGGGAGCCCGGCCCCGCGACGCCTTTGCGCGGCTCTGCTACGCTGCGGCAAAAGAAACGCTTGGGAGAGCATCATGCCGCCAGACATCCATCCTGCCGCTGCGGGTCGACCCACCCAGCGCGAGCGGCTGAAGGCGATCGTCGGCGGATCGACCGGCAATCTGGTCGAATGGTATGACTGGTACGCCTACGCGGCCTTCACTCTCTATTTCGCGCCGCATTTCTTTCCCTCCGGCGACCCGACCGCGCAGTTGCTGGGCGCGGCGGCGGTCTTCGCGGTCGGCTTCTTCATGAGGCCGATCGGCGCGTGGATCATGGGCGTCTACGCCGATCGCAAGGGGCGCAAGAGCGGTCTGGCCCTGTCGGTCACGCTGATGTGCCTGGGCTCGCTGATGATCGCCGTTGCGCCGACGTACCAGACGGCGGGTCTGGTCGCACCGGCGATCCTGGTCCTCGCGCGGTTGCTGCAGGGCCTGTCGGTCGGCGGCGAATATGGTGCGAGCGCCACCTATCTCTCCGAAATGGCGGGCAAGGACCGGCGCGGGTTCTTCTCGTCGTTCCAATATGTCACGCTGATCGGCGGCCAGTTGACCGCGATCGGCGTACTGCTGCTGCTGCAGGCCACGCTGTCGGAAGCGGACCTGGAGGCGTGGGGCTGGCGCATCCCGTTCGCGATCGGTGCGGTGCTGGCGATCGTCGTGTTCTGGATCCGCCGCGGCCTCGCCGAAACGCAGAGCTTCGAAAATGCGAAGGGCAGCGACGCGCCGAAATCGGGCATGTTCGCGCTGTTCAAGCATCACCCGCGCCAGGCGATCACGGTGATGCTGCTGACCGCGGGCGGCACGCTCGCGTTCTACGCCTACTCGATCTACATGCAGAAATTCCTGGTCAACACGACCGGGCTCAGCCGCGAAATCGCCTCGCGGATCAACGGCGGCACATTGTTCCTGTTTATGCTGATGCAGCCGGTGGCCGGCGCGCTCAGTGACCGGATCGGGCGCAAACCGCTGCTGATCGGCTTCGGCGTCCTGGGCGTGCTGTGCACCTATCCGCTGTTCGCCACGCTGGAGACGACGCGCGATCCCACCACCGCCTTCTTCCTGGTGCTGGGCGGCCTCGTCATCGTCACCGGCTACACCTCGATCAACGCGGTGGTGAAGGCCGAACTGTTCCCCGCGCACATCCGCGCACTGGGCGTCGCCCTCCCCTACGCGCTGGCCAACACGCTGTTCGGCGGCACGGCGGAATATGTCGCGCTGAGATTCAAGGCGGCGGGGTGGGAGCGCGGCTTCTACTGGTACGTCACCGCGATGATCGCGATCTCGCTGATCGTCTACGTCCGGATGCGCGACACCCGCCACACCAGCGCGATCGTGGAGGATTGATCGTGGCACGACCGATGCTCACGCTGCTTCCGCTGGTGCTGGCCGTCCCGGCGGCTGCGCAGACGACGCGCAAGCCGCCGCCGACTGAAGCCGCGCCCACCGCGACTCCGGCCACGCCGTCCGTCACCGGTTACCCCGCCGCTGCGATCGGCGACGGCGCGACCACCGGCGGCTACAACCAGTCGCGCTGGGCGGAAGACTGGCGTGCGCTGTGCAACCCGGCAAAGCGCGACGACCCGATCGATGCGCTGAAATGCATCAAGTTCGATTCCGACGGCGACATCTACGCGACGCTGTCTGGCGAGGTGCGGCTGCGCGTCAACCACACGACCAACCCGAACTTGCGTGAATCGCGGGCGCAGCGACAGGACATCCGCCGCATCTTTGCCGCCGCCGACGTTCACCTGGGTCCCCATTTGCGCGCGTTCGGTGAGATCGCGCACGGCGGCATCTCGGGCGTCGAGCTCGGCGCCCCGCCCGCGACGCTGCGCAACGACGTGGTCATCCAGCAAGCGTTCGTCGAAGCCAACGCGGACATATCGGGCATCGCGATCGGGGCGCGCTACGGGCGGCAGGAATTCTTCGACGGATCGAACCTGCTGGTGTCGAGCCGCGACAACAACACCATCCGGTACACGTTGAACGGCTGGCGGGCCTGGGCGCGCACATCGACGGTCCGCATCGACTTGTTCGACCTGAAACCCACGCAGTACGGCGATCTGGGCACCGACGACGATGTCATCGATCCCGCCCGGCGCTTTTCCGGCGCGACGCTGGGCCTTGTCGTGCCGCGGACATGGTTCGGCGGGTCGAAGCTCTATTTCGATCCTTTCTTGTGGCGGCGGCGCAACTTGGTCGGCGCATGGGGCGGACGGATCGGCCCGGCGACGCGCTATTATCTGGGCACGCGGTTGTGGGGCGATGCCGGGCGGTGGACGATCGACTGGAGCGTCAATCGCCAGTGGGGCCATTATATCAACCAGGACATCGACGCCTGGCACGGCTTCTTCGCCCAGACCTACCGCGTCGGCACGTCACCCGGCAGCGCGCGTGTCGGCTTCCACGCCGACTATGCCAGCGGCGGCGGCGGTTATGGCGACGGGTCGCTACGCAACGCCTACGCGCCGTACGGTAACAACATCTACTACAGCTACGGCCTGTTCCTGACGCCGTCGAACCTAATCGCGCTGGCGCCCAACGTAACCATCTCGCCGGCCAGGAGCCTACGCGTGACGGGCGAGGTCCAGCGGGCGTGGCGCGACGACCAGCGCGACGCGGTTTATCGCGCCAACGGCCAGCCGTTTGCCGGCACGCAGAACGTCCGCGGCGCGCATATCGCCGATGTCTATCGCCTGCAGGCCGTCTGGACGGTCACGCCGCGGCTGTCTGTGACGGGACGGTACGAACATCTTGCCGCGGGCAAGGTGCTGACGCGCGCGAACTATCGCAGTTCGGACTTCCTCGCTGGCTGGGTCAGCTTCCGCTTCTGACGATCGGCCGGACGGGAGGGGCGCCGGCGGAACAACCGGATCGTTGACACGCTATGTCACCATGGCTTTTCAACAGCTTGACCCCCCGCTGCCCGTCCACGTCATCGACAAGGGCGCAGGCTATGCCTTTGCCGTCATCGATTACGGGCAGGAACACAACCTTATCTGGGTGACCGCGATCAACGACACCGGCGAAATCTGGTGCGCGCCCAACCCGCGCGTCCGGATGCAGGCCAACTGGACGATGGGCCGCAAGAAGCCGCCGGCGGTGGCAGCCGCGGCCGGCGAATGTTCCGGCCGGGAAACAACGTCGCCTAGCGCCTGACGGGTTGCGTCATCAGCCAGGCACGCGCAGCCGGTTCGTCGTCGAACAGTTCGTGGCCTGCGATATTGGCCATCCGCTTCGCCTGAAGCCGTGACAATACGCTGCGCATGACGATCGCCGTCGCGGCGCCGACGTGCGTCCTTCCATGCACGATAAAGCGGCAATGCGCCTCGGCGATCTCGCGTGATTGAATGGGATAGTCGGTCATGTCGACCAGCACCCGGTCACAGCCCTGTCCGGTATCCAGCACGGCAATCTGCCGCAGCAGCTCGGCGATATACCCGGGCAGCATCGCGGCGGACCAGAAGCCCCGTACCGCCACGTGCAACAGTCGATGGTCTGGCTCGATCGCTACGGCGTAGCTCGGTTCAATCAACGCTTCCACACGACGCACTCTGGCGGTCAGTCGTGTAAAAATCGTTCTCCGCCAGACGGTAATCCCGCGTGCGTGTCAGCTTGGTGCGGAACCGCGCACCGTCGCCAGGCTGGACGCCAGCTCGGCATTGCGGAACGGCTTGGTCAACCGCGGCAGGTCGCCGTCGATCCCACCCTCCTCGGCATAGCCGGACACGATCAGCACGGGCAGGTCCGGCAACCGCGCCTTCAGCGTCCGGGCGAGCTGTGCCCCGCTCATGCCCGTCATCAGATGGTCGGTGACCAGCAGGTCAGGGTTGAGTCCCTTGCGGATCAGATCCAGCGCCTCCTCCGCCGATGCCGCCTCGACGACATGATAGTCCAGATCGGTCAGCATATCCGCAGTGCTCATGCGCACCAGTTCCTCGTCATCGACCAGCAGCGCGATGCCGATCCCGCGGCCCGGCGTCGCCCGATCGGCCACGCGCGCGTCGTCGGTCGGGGCCATCCCACCCATCGGCAGCCACAGCGAGATCGTCGTCCCCTGCCCCGGCGCGCTGTCGATCGTCAGCCCGCCGCCGAGCTGCGCGGCAAGACCGTGCACCATCGACAGGCCGAGGCCCGTGCCCTTGCCGATGCCCTTGGTCGAGAAGAACGGCTCGATCGCACGCTGCACCGTCTCGGCATCCATGCCGAGCCCCGTGTCGCGGACGCGGAGGCGCACATAATGCCCGCGTGCAAGCCCCGCATCGTTACCGGCGACGACGCTCTCACGCCGCGCCGCGATCGTCAGTTCGCCGCCCTGCGGCATCGCATCGCGCGCGTTCACCGCCAGGTTGAGCAGCGCCATTTCCAGCTGGTTGAGATCGGCCTTGGCCGGCGGCAGGTCGGCGGCGACATCGATCCGGATCGCGATCGTCGGCCCGACGGTCGCGCCGACCAGTTCGACCATGCTGTCGATGACCCGCGCGACATCCACCGCGGTCGGCTGGAGCGGCTGGCGCCTGGCGAAGGCGAGCAGGCGCTGGACAAGCGTCTTGGCCCGTTCCGCCGATTGCAACGCGCCTTCGATCAACCGCTGTTCCCGCGCACTGCCGACCTGCTTGCGGATCAGCATGTCGAGCGAGCCGATGATCGGCGTCAGCAGGTTGTTGAAATCATGCGCGACGCCGCCGGTCAGGCTGCCCATCGCCTCCATTTTCTGGCTCTGGCGCAGCGCGTCCTGCGCGGCCAGCAGGTCGGCCTCCTTAACCTTGGCCTCCGTCAGGTCGCGACCGACCGCGACGAAGTTCACGCCGTCCGCTTCGGGCGCCACGGTCCATTCGATATGCTTCCAGCCGCCGTCGAGCGTCGCGATGCGGTTCTGGAAGCGTGTCGGCTGGAGCGTCTTCGCCATGCCGGCGATCGCCGCCAGCGTATGCGGCGCGTCGTCGACGTGCATGAAACTGGCGTAGCCGCGGCGCAGAAGTTCGCTTTCGGGCCAGCCGAGCACCTGCGTCCACGCCGGGCTGACCGCCGACATCATGCCTTGGTAATCGGCGCGCGCCAGCATGTCCTGCGACAGGTTCCACAAGCGGTCGCGCTCAGCCGAGCGTATCGCGACCTGCGCCTCCAGCGTCTCGTTCAGCGCGCGCAGCCCCTGCTCGGCCCGCGCCCGCTCGACCGCGACCTTCACGCGCTCCGCGACTTCCTTGACCAGCGTGACCTCGGCCGGCGTCCAGGCGCGCGGCGTCGCCGATTGCACCGAAAAGACATCGACCCATTCGCTCTCGTCGAACAGCAGAACGTCGATGAAGGCGGCGACCTGACGCTCGGCGAGCCCCGCGCGCACGTCGGCGGGCAGCGTCTCGTCGCGGGGAATGTCGCCACCGACCAGCGGCTGGCCGGATCGATACGCCTCCAACAGTCCCGGCCCGAACGATTCGAGCGAATGCGTGCCGGCGATCGATCGCACGCCGCAGGTGTAATCGCGGTCGAGCGTCATCCAGCCGCTGTTGGTGATCGTGGCGAAGAACACGCGGTTGGCATCCAGCCATACGCCGAGCCGTGCGGAGGCGAGGTCGATGATCGCCTCGCGCGTGCCCAGTCCGCGCAAATCGTCGGCCAGCGACAGCAGGAACGCGCTGCGCCGCTCGGCCGCCGCCCGCTCGGTCGTGTCGGCGAGGATACAGATCACCCCGCCCGGCCGGCCATTCTCATCGAGGACCGGCGAATAATCCAGGTCCATCCAGACCTGTTCTGGCCGGCCATGACGGTCGAGCGTCAGTTCCTGATCGCGGTATCTGAGCGTCTCGCCGCCCAGGACGACGCGCATCACGGCGTCGTTGAAATCGGCGATCTCGGCCCAGCCCTCGCGCACGTTCGATCCCAGCAGTCCCGGGTGTCTATCGCCGGCAAAGGCGGAATAGGCGTCGTTGTAGAGCATCACCCCGTCCGTGCCCCACAGCAGGACGATCGGCACCGGTGAGCGCAGCAGGATCGCGATCGACGTGCGCAGGCTCTGCGGCCAGGCATGGATCGGGCCCAGCGGCGTCGTGCTCCAGTCCCGTTCGGCGATCAACCGCCCACAGACGCCGCCGCCATCGAGAAAGGTGGGCGTTGGCTCGCCCAGGACGAGCATGGTGACAGGAGCGGTCGACATCGGCGGAAAGGGCATCCTGCGGTGGCATCGCAACGCGCCGAAACCCCGGCGCTCTCTCCGCGATCCTTGCACAACGCAGATTAGCCCACTCTGGCTCCCTTAGGAACCGGCGATTGGTGACGGGCGCCTGGGCCCGATCAGTTTGTGATGAATTGGTCGGGGCGACAGGATTCGAACCTGCGACCCCCACACCCCCAGTGTGATGCGCTACCAGGCTGCGCTACGCCCCGACCGGGGACGCGGGCTGCTGTAGCCTGCGTCCGAAGGCGCGGCCTCTAAGCCCGCTGGCGCGGCGATGCAAGCGCGGCGTGGCCGGGCATGGCAAAAGTTGCGTACGCCGCTTCACTTTGTTAGCGGAGCGCCCCATGTGCCGGCACGGGGGCGCCGGTTCCGACGCCTCCCCTCTCAAGATAATCGAGACCCATGTTCATTCCCGCAGCCCATGCCCAAGCCGCCGGTGGCGCCGCCGCCGACAGCGGACTCGCCTCGATCGTGTCGATCGCGCCGCTCGTCCTGATCTTCGTCGTCTTCTACTTCCTGATGATTCGCCCGCAGCAGAAGCGGATTAAGACGCTGCAGGCGTCGATCCAGGCGGTGAAGAAGGGTGACAGCGTCGTCACTGCCGGCGGCATGGTCGGGAAAGTGACACGCGTCGAGGATACGACGGTCGAGGTCGAGGTCGCGGCAAACGTGCGCGTGAAGATCGTCAAGGCGACGATTGCCGAAGTGACGCCGCTGGGCGGCGGCAAGCCGGCGAACGATTAAGGGTCGATCCTGATGATTTTGATGCATCATGATTGCTCTGTCGCGTTCGTCGGCAAGAAGCGGTTCGCAGCGCGTAGCGGGTCTACGCGCAAGACCCGCGACGCAGTCCGGCGGGCGCGACAGAGCAACCGCGGAGCGGCGGGCCAATCTTTGCGCAGGGCGGCGTCGCTCGTCGGTCATGATGGCACCGCATCACTCCCTCCTCGCTCCTACCCCTGCGCAAAGATTGGCTACGTCATGACGCGTCAAAATCATCAGGATCGACCCTAAATGCTCGACTTTCCCAAGTGGAAGGTCTGGCTGGTCTGGGCCACGATCGCCTTCTGCACATTGCTTGCGATCCCCAGCCTGGTGCCGGAAGACGCCCGCGCGAAGTGGCCGGGCTGGATCCCGCAGCCGGTCATCAACCTGGGCTTGGACCTTGCCGGCGGCAGCTACATCCTGCTCGAAGCGGACACGAAGGACGTCGCGGCCGCGCGCATCGAGGCGATGCGCGAGCAGATTCAGACCGACATGCGCCGCGCGACCCCCCGCATCAACATCGGCGACATCTCGACCCGCGATGGTCAGCTGTCGTTCGTAGTGCGCGACAGTTCGCAGGTCGATGCCGTCCGCGAACGGCTGCTGCCGATGACCACGGGCGCCGGCATGACCGGCCAGCGCGACTGGGACATCTCGGTCGTCGATACCAACCGCTTCGTGATGAAGCCGACTGCGGCCGGCATCAACCAGGCGATCGACACAGCGATGAACGACGCGCGCGAGATCGTCGGCAAGCGCATCAATGCGCTCGGCACGCGCGAACCGAACATCGTCCGCGAAGGCGCGAACCGCATCGTTGTCGAAGTACCAGGTCTGTCGAATCCGGAAGAGCTCAAGGCGCTCATTGGCAAGACCGCGAAGCTGGAATTCAAGCTGGTCGATCTTGCCGCCGACTCGCAGGCGATCCAGCGCGGCCAGGCCCCGATCGGCAGCCAGATCCTGCCCTACGCCAATGGCGGCGGGACGATCGCGGTGAAGCGCTCGACCGTCATTTCGGGCGACCAGATCGCCGATGCCAAGCAGACCTACGACGAGAACGGCCAGCCCGACGTGACGCTGACCTTCAATGGCGAGGGCGGCCGCCGCTTCGCGCGCGTGACGCAGGAAAATGTCGGCAAGCCGTTTGCGATCATCGTCGACAACCAGGTGATTTCAGCCCCGAACATCAACACCGCGATTCTCGGCGGCGTCGCTACCATTTCCGGTGGCGGCTTCACCACGCAGACGGCGAACGAACTCGCCATCGCGCTGCGATCGGGCAAGCTGCCGGTCGACCTGAAGGTCGTGCAGGAAAGCTCGATCTCGGCCGAACTGGGCCAGGATTCGATCGATAAGGGTGTTCTCGCCGGCATCGTCGGATCGGTCGCGCTGATCCTGTTCATGATCGCGACCTATCTGCGCTTCGGCGTCTACACGACCGCCGCGCTGCTGGTGAATGCGGTCATGATCCTGGGGCTGATGGCGCTGTTCAACGCGACGCTGACGTTGCCGGGCATCGCAGGCTTCGTCCTGACGATCGGCGCCGCGGTCGACGCCAACGTGCTGATCAACGAACGCATCCGCGAGGAACAGCGCATCCGCGGACGCGCGGCATTGCCCGCCGTCGAGGTGGGCTACAAGGAAGCCAGCCGCGCGATCTTCGACGCGAACCTGACCAACGTCATCTCGGCGGTCATCATGTTCGTGTTCGGTTCGGGCCCGATCCGCGGCTTCGCGGTCGTGCTCGCGATCGGTATCGTCACTTCGGTCTTCACCGGTGTTACCTTCACTCGCCTGCTCGTCGCTGGCTGGTTGAAGCGCAACCGGCCGAAGTCGATCAACATTTAAGGTCGCCGGATCATGCGCCCGCTCAAACTCGTCCCCGACAACACCAATATCGCGTTCCTGAAATATCGGACGGTCGCGATGGTGTTGTCGATCGGCCTGATCGTCGGATCGATCGCGCTGTGCTTCATCAACGGCTTCAACCTGGGCGTCGACTTCGTCGGCGGCCAGTCGGTGCGCGTCACCTTCCAGCAGCCGGTCGATGTGCCGCAACTGCGCGACCGCATCCAGGCGCTGGGCGTCGGAGAGGCGACCATTCAGCGCTTCGGCAACGATCGCGAAGTCGCGATCCGCACCCCGCTGCCGGATGATACCGACGCCAGTGCCGCCGATCGCGCGGCGACCGCGATCAAGACGACGGTCGAGAAGAACTATCCCGGCGCCAGCGTCGGCGCGGTGCAGAGCGTGTCCGGCAAGGTCAGTCAGGAACTGTTCCGCACCGGCGCGACCAGCCTGGCGCTCGCGATGATAGCCATCGCGCTCTACATCTGGTTCCGCTTTGAATGGCAGTTCGGCGTGGGCGCGCTGTTCGCGCTGTTCCACGACGTCGCGCTGACCCTGGGCTTCTTCGCGCTGACCCAGCTCGAATTCGACCTGAACGTCGTCGCCGCGATCCTGACCATCATCGGCTATTCGTTGAACGACACCATCGTCGTGTACGACCGCATCCGCGAGAACATGCGCAAATATCGCAAGATGAGCATGGAAGAGCTGCTGAACCTGTCGATCAACGAGACATTGAGCCGCACGGTCGCAACGTCGCTGTCGATCGGCCTGGTGCTGACGGTGCTGCTGGTGCTGGGTCCGGACGTCATCTTCGGCTTCACCGCGGCGATGCTGCTCGGCATCGTCATCGGCACTTTCTCGTCAGTCTATGTCTCTGCCGCGATCCTGCTGTGGCTGCGACTGAAGCCCGACAGCTTCCTGCCGGCCGAGGCCAAGGCCGACGGAACGGCACCTAGCCCCAAGCTGGCCAAAGACCTGCCGTGAAGATGGACCGCAATTCCGCCGTTCCGGGACCGGTGATTTCCGGCTTCTCGGGCGGCGGCTTTCGTGTCGACGACAATGTGTACCGCGGCCTGCTTATCAGCCCAGAGCGCGCCGATGGCTGGAAGCCGCCGGCCCTGCCCGCGCTGACCGATGCCGATGTCGCGCCCGTCCTGCCAGCGCAACCGGCGCCCGAGTTCCTGCTGCTCGGCACCGGAACGACGCTCCAGCACCCGCCACGTGCTTTCGTCGAAGCGCTAGAGGCGCGCGGGATCGGGGTCGAGGTCATGGACAGCCGCGCTGCGGCTCGAGCCTGGGGCGTGCTGCGCGGCGAGGGACGGCAGATCGTCGGCGCGCTTTACCCGCTCGATTAAGGAACCCGGGCGTCCGCCGGCGCCGCGGCACGACTAACCTGGCGCGCGCTCGGCCAATGCCTTCAGATGGGCGTAAAGCTGATCGGTATTCGCCTGCCAGCTGAACTGCGCCGCCGCGGCGCACACGGCCGCCGGTTCCGGGGGCAGCAACAGCAGATCCGAGATGGCATTGGCAAAGGCGGTTGCCGTTCGATCGACGACGCGGCCTGCCTCCGGCCGATCCACCGTCTCGCGCGCGCCGCCGGCCGACGTGATGACGATCGGCGTCCCGCTCGACATCGCCTCGACCCAGGCGTTGGCCAACCCCTCGGATGCACTGGCGAGTGCCATGACGTCGGCGGCGGCGAACAAGGCGGGCAGTCGGTCATGCGCAACGCTGCCGAGCAGGCGAACGCGATCCGCCAGCCCTAGCTGCGCGATCTGCGCCTCCAGCGCCGCGCGCTCAGGCCCCTCACCCGCGATCCACAACGTCGTGCCGGGCAGGTGCGATACCGCATCGATGACGATGTCGTGCCCTTTGCGCGGAATGAGCGCTCCGACCGACAGCACCAGTGGCCCGGCGACACCCAGCACCGCCTTTTCCACCGCCCGGTCACGCGGCGCGAAGCGGTCGCCGTCCACGCCGGTACGGTGGACCGAGATGCGCTCCCCGGGCATCCCGAGCGCGATCATATCCTGTCGGATCGCCGCGGACACCGCCAGCATCCCGTCCGCCGCCTGCCCCGCCGCCACGACCTGGCGTGCGGTAGGCTCGGTCCGGCCCCAGTGGTGGATATCCGCGCCACGCGCCTTGATCGACACCGGCACCCCGAAGTGTCGCCCCAGCCGGACCGCGGCCGGGCCGTCGGGGAAGAAGAACTCCGCATCGATCACATCGAACGGGAAATCGCGCCGCAGATTCGCGAGGACCGGGCGCAGTGTCGCGACGAGTGCGGCGGCATGAAAGCGGCCGGCGGTCAGCGGCACGTTCGTAAAACGGGGACGCAGCGTCGGCACGCCCTTCCACATCTCGGCGCGCGGCAGATTTACTCGATCGCTATAGTGGGGATGGCGGCTGAGCGGCCATGGCGGCAGGCCGACTGGCGCGACGAGCCGCAAATCGACGTCGGGATGCGCAGTCAGGCCGAGCGTCTGACGCTCGACGAAAACGCCCAGATTAGGCGCGGACGCGCTCGGGAATAGCGTTGAGAGGGTAAGCACGCGAAGCATTGCCTCGCCTGCCTAACCTCAAAAAGGTTAAGGCCGCCCTCGCAGATGAGAGCGGCCCAAGCCTAGCCTTAGCGGCAGCGACGGTTGCTGCTGCCGCGGTCGATCTCTCGACCGGCGACGGCACCGGCCGCCGCACCAAGCAGGGTGCCGACCGTACGGTCGCCACGGGTGTCGATCGTCCGACCCAGCAGGGCGCCACCGACGCCGCCGACGATCAGGCCGGTCGTGCCATTCGGCTTGCGGCAATAATAGCGGCCGTCGCGGCCACGCCATTCGCGATAACGCGCATTGCGCTGCGCCTCGGCCTTCGAATACCCCGTCTCGACCGCGACCGGCACGGTCAGCGATGCCGGAACGAGCAGTGCTGCGGCACCAGCCGCCAGAATCATGTTACGCATTGTACAACTCCTCTCAGTCCCTGAAAAATCGTCTGGGAGTGGAACGACGGGGAACTAATTCCGGTTGCATGAACCTCAAACAACGTTGCATTCATGTAGCGATTTTCGACCCGCCCGGACCATCATTCCTACCCGAAGCGCCGGATTTCGGACGATTTTACCGGCCAACTTCGAACAGAAAATTCCTCCATCGCGGGCGCCGTCTCGCTTCGTCGCATCCGGCCACGCGCCTCTGGCCTGAAGCCTGCGCTTCGTGCTATTGACATTGGTGTGAACAATCCGGCGCCCCACTGCTTTCCGATCGACGTGTCGCCCGACGACATCGACTTCATGGGCCATGTCAACAATGCCAGCTACCTGAAATGGGTGCAGGACGCGGTCATCGACCACTGGCGGTCGTTCGCCCCGGCCGATGCGATCGCGCAGCATCTGTGGGTCGCGCTTAAGCATGAGATCACCTATCGCCGCCCGACATTCCTGGGCGACGACGTGATCGCGACCGTGCTGCTGGAAAAGGTCCAGGGTGCGCGCGCGATGTACGAAACCGTCATCCGCCGCGGCGAGGATGTGCTGGCCGAGGTCCGCTCAAGCTGGTGTTGCGTCGACGCCGCGACGTTGCGCCCCGCCCGCCTCGCCCGCGATGTGATCGACCGCTTTTTCCCAAAGGCTGTCACCGACTAGGCCGACCGGGCAAACAAAAAAGCCGCCCGGTCCGAAGACCGGGCGGCCCGCTCCAGGGAGGAGCCGGTTCAGGCGTCTACGACGGACTTAGCCTGCGCCCTGCGACAGATAGGTCGTCAGTTCGGCCTGCGTCACCGACTTCGACTTATCCTTGTCCGCCGAGGCGAACGCGCCTTCGACCCACTTCTTGGTCGCCGGATCGGTCGGCTTGGTCGACGGATCGCTGGCCGACTTCAACGCGACCATCCACTGGCCAAACTCCAACTTGTCGAGCGCCTTGTCGGCGTTCTTGTCATAGGTCGGGAACTCGGTGCTCACGACCTGCGCGATCTGAGTCGATCCAGTCGCCGGCGTCGCGGCATCGGTCGCAGGTGCCGTGGCCGCGGTTTCCGCCGGTGCCGTCGTCGTTGCCGGATCTGCGGGCGTCGCTGCCGGGTCCGCTGCGGGAGCGGTCGCCTGCTCGGTCACCGGAGCTCCGCTGATCGGCGCACCCTGGGTGGTGGGCGTCTGCTGCGGCGATGTCGCAGTATTGTCCTGTGCCGTCGCAGTGGTGGATGCAGGGGCGGTCTGCTGCGGCATGTCCTGCGCAACCGCCGGAACGGTCACGATCATGGCACTGGCAAGAAGAATGGTCTTGAGCATCGAAATATCTCCTGTTCTGTTCAGTCCCGCGGTTGGCCATATCCGGCACCGCGAGCCCCTGAAGCTTCCCTGGATTACCTCGCTTCAACCGATGTATTTAGGATACAGTTCCCAGGATTTTAGGTTTGCCGCCCACGGCTCGTCCCTGCTAACGGCCGGCTCGTCCCGCCTTTCCCTCAGGGACTACATCAGAACGAGGCCCGCATGATTCCCCGCTATTCGCGCCCTGAGATGACCGCGATCTGGTCGCCGGAAGCCCGTTTCGCGATCTGGTTCGAGATCGAGGCCCATGCGACGCAGGCGCTGGCCGACCTCGGTACAGTGCCGCAATCGGCGGCAAAAGCACTGTGGGACTGGTGGGCGACCAAGCCGCAAATCGACGTCGCCGCGATCGACGCGATCGAGTCGGTGACCAAGCATGATGTCATCGCCTTCCTGACCTGGGTTGCCGAGCAGGTCGGCGACGAGGCGCGCTTCATGCACCAGGGGATGACCTCGTCCGACGTGCTCGACACCTGCCTGGCGGTCCAGTTGGCGCGCGCCAGCGACCTGCTGCTGGCCGACCTCGATGCGCTGCTCGACGCGATCCGCGCCCGCGCCCACGAACACAAGCTGACCCCGACGATCGGCCGTAGCCACGGCATCCACGCCGAACCGGTGACGTTCGGCCTGAAGCTCGCCCAGGCCTATGCCGAGTTCGCCCGCGCAAAGACCCGCCTGCTCGCCGCGCGCGCCGATGTCGCGACCTGCGCGATTTCGGGGGCGGTCGGCACCTTCGCCAACATCGACCCGCGGGTGGAGGCTTATGTCGCCGACAAGCTCGGCCTCACTGTCGAGCCCGTCTCGACCCAGGTCATTCCGCGCGACCGTCACGCGATGTTCTTTGCGACGCTGGGCGTCATCGCCGGGTCGATCGAGCGGCTGGCGACCGAGGTTCGCCACCTGCAGCGCACCGAAGTCCTGGAAGCCGAGGAGTATTTCTCGCCCGGCCAGAAGGGGTCGTCGGCGATGCCGCACAAGCGCAACCCGGTGCTGACCGAGAACCTGACCGGCCTCGCCCGCATGGTCCGCGGCTATGTCACGCCCGCTCTCGAGAATGTCGCGCTGTGGCATGAGCGGGACATCAGCCATTCGTCGGTCGAACGCTATATCGGGCCCGATGCGACGATCACGCTCGACTTCGCCCTTGCCCGCCTGACCGGGGTCGTCGACAAGCTGGTCGTGTACCCCAAGCGGATGCAGAAGAACCTCGACCGCATGGGCGGGCTGGTTCATTCGCAGCGTGTGTTGCTGGCGCTGACCCAGGCCGGAGTCAGCCGAGAGGACAGCTATCGCCTCGTTCAGCGCAACGCGATGAAGGTGTGGGAGAGCGACGGCGAGTTGTCTCTGCTCGAGCTGCTGCAGAACGATCCCGAAGTCACTGCCGCCCTGCCTGCCGAAACGATCGCCGAGAAGTTCGACCTCGATTATCATCTGCGCCACGTCGATACGATCTTCGACCGCGTGTTCGCTTGAAGGACAGCCACCGCGCCCTGCGGGACGGCACGCGTGGTTCGCACGATGCGGTGGATGCGGTGTTCGGTGGGTTTGACCTGAGCGATCACGCCTCCTACGCAGCCTTCCTCGCCGCCCATGCCGCGGTACTGCTGCCGTATGAAGCGGCGCTGGAAGCGGACGGCATCGGCGGACTCGTCCCGGACTGGCCCGAACGCCGGCGGTCGGCAGCGATCGCCGCGGATCTGGCCGCCCTGTCCCACCCCCTGCCGGCTCCGGCGACGGTCGCGCCGCTGATCGGCGACGGGGCGGTGCTGGGTGCGGCCTATGTGCTGGAAGGATCGCGGCTGGGCGGGCGAATGCTCGCGCGTCAGGTCGCCCCGACGCTACCGCGCGCCTATCTTGATGCAGATCAGCCCACCGGCGGCTGGTCGCGGCTACTAGCGCGGATCGACACGGTATTATACCATCCGGATCGATTGGCCGAGGCAGTCGACTCCGCGCGCGCCGTGTTCGCGTCGTTCGAAGCATCAGGGCGAAGGTGGTTGGCGAGAGTTGAGTAGCGTGTCCGAAGCGGATTACGATGTCGATCTGACGAATTGCGACCGGGAGCCGATCCACGCGCTGGGCGGCGTGCAGCCGTTCGGCTTCCTGATCGCGCTATCCCCCGACTGGCTGGTGAAGCGGGCATCGGCGAACGTCGCGGACGTGTTCGGCATCGCCGCCAACGACCTGCTCGGCGCGCCCCTGGTCGAATACTTGGCGGCCGAAACGATCCACGTCCTGCGCAACCGCCTGACGATGCTGCGCGGCGAGGATGCGGTGGAGCGTGTGTTCGGCCTGCCTCTGCGCGACGGCGAGGACGCGCGTTACGATTTCGCCGTGCACATGGTCGACGGCACAATCGTCATCGAAGGCGAGCCGAGTTCGGCCACCCCGACCTCCGATCCTGCCGGCACCATCCGCGCGATGATGGCGCGGCTGGACGAAACGAAGGAGATGACCGCCTTCTTCCGCGAAGGTGCACGCCAGGTCCGCGCGATCACCGGGTTCGACCGCGTGATGGTGTACAAGTTCGACGCCGACCAGTCGGGCATCGTCGTTGCGGAATCGGCCAAATCGGGCATCGGCAGCTTCCTCGACCTGCGCTATCCGGCGAGCGACATCCCCGCGCAGGCCCGCACCCTGTACCTGCGCACGCCGTTCCGCATCATCGCCGATGTGTCCGCGGCCCCCGCGCCCATCGTGCCGGCGCGCGACGAGACCGGCGCCCCACTCGACCTGTCGCTGTCGATCCTGCGTGCGGTGTCGCCGATCCACATCGAATATCTGCGCAACATGGGCGTCGCCGCATCGCTGTCTATCTCGATCATCGTCGAGGGGCGATTGTGGGGCCTGTTCGCCTGCCACCATTATTCCGGCCCGCGCGCGCCCGATTTCGAGCGCCGTTCGATCGCCGAGTTGTTCGGTGCGATGTTCGCGTTCAAGCTGGAATCGCGCGAGCGCAAGGCACTGGCGGTCTATGAGCAGTCCGCGCGCGCGACGTCCGACCGGCTGCTGGCGGCGATCGCCGGCGATGCGTCGCTGCTCGATAGGCCCGAGTGGCTGGGCGAGATGCTCAGCCAGACGGTGCCGTGCGACGGGATCGGCATCTGGGTCGACGGCAAGGTCGCCTCCAGCGGGATCACGCCGCCGACGTCGGCCTTCCCGGCGCTCGTCCGGCGGCTGAACGCGATGGCGTCGGGCCGCGTCTATGCGACCGACCACATCGCCGGCGTACTACCCGCGGCAGAGGATTATGCCGAGACGGGGGCCGGCGTGCTGGCGATCCCCATCTCCCGCTCCCCGCGCGACTACGTCCTGCTGTTCCGCCAGGAACGCGTGCGCACGGTCAAATGGGGCGGCGATCCGCAGAAGCCCGCGAGCTGGGGTCCGAATGGCGCACGCCTGAGCCCACGCAAGAGCTTCGAGGCGTGGACGCAGGAAGTCCGCCATCGCTCCGAGCCGTTCACCGAGGCCGAAGTGCGCGTGGCGGAGATGCTGCGCGCCTCGCTGATCGAAGTCGTGCTGCGGCTGAGCGACGACGCCCAGGCGGAGCGGCAGCGCGCGTCGGAGCGGCAGGAACTGCTGATCGCCGAACTCAACCACCGCGTTCGCAACATCCTGTCACTGATCCGCGGGCTCGTCCGCCAGTCCAATCGGTCGGGTGGCAACGTCCGCGACTATGTCGAGATGCTGGAAGGCCGGATCGAGGCGCTGGCCCGCGCGCACGACCAGATCACGCAGGACAATTGGTCCCCCGCACCCTTAAGCCGCCTGATCGAGACCGAGGCGTCGGCCTATCTCGCCGGCAAGGCCGGACGCGTCGCGACCAGCGGTCCGCCGATCCTGCTGCGCCCGGCCGCGTTCTCGACGCTGGCGCTCGTCTTTCATGAACTGATGACCAATTCCGCCAAATATGGCGCGCTTTCCGACAGCGGCGAAGTGCGAGTCGACTGGTCGCTCGACGACGACGGCGACCTGCGTATCCTGTGGCGCGAAAGCGGCGGCCCGGCGGTGCAGGCCCCGACCCGGCAGGGCTTCGGCACCACGATCATCCAGCGCTCGATCCCCTACGACCTGCACGGCAAGGCCGAGGTCCGCTATGTGATGACCGGGCTGGAGGCCGATTTCTGCGTGCCCGCGCGCCATATCGTGATCGACGAGGACACCGCCCCGGCGACGGCCCCGACGATTACCGGCGACGAAGCGGCGGCTTCGGCCGTGCCGGTTCGCCCGCTGGTCGAAGGGACCGTGCTGCTGGTCGAGGACAGCCTGATCATCGCGATGGATGCCGAGGACATCCTGACCTCGCTCGGCGCCACCCGCGTCGTCACCGCCGCATCGACGCCCACCGCGTTCGACGAGATCGTCGAGAACGAGATCACGCTGGCGGTGCTGGACGTGAACCTCGGCAACGAAACCAGCCTGCCGGTCGCCGAGATGCTGCGCGCCCGCGGCATTCCGTTCGTGTTCGCGACCGGATATGGCGAACAGCTGCGCCTGCCCCCCGAACTGGAAGGCACACCGGTGCTGCAAAAGCCCTATACCGCGGCGAACCTGCGGCGGGGGCTGGAACAGCTGCTTCGCTGATCCAGCCGACCGGCTGGGCGGTTTCTCAGCCCAGCACCGCCTTGATCTTCGCGAAGAAGCCCTGGCTTTCGGGGCATTCGTCGCCCGTCTCGGTCTCGCGGAACGCTTCGAGCAGTTCGCGCTGGCGGGCGGACAGGCGGGTCGGCGTCTCGACCTCGATGCGGACGACCATGTCGCCGCGGCCGCGGCCCTGGAGGACCGGCATGCCCGCGCCGCGCTGACGAACCTCTCGGCCCGACTGCGTGCCCGCCGCGATCCGGATCGTGTTCGGCGTGCCGTCGGGACCGGGGATTTCGATCTCGCCGCCAAGCGCTGCCGTCGTGAAGCTGATCGGCGCACGAGCGTAGAGCGTTGTGCCTTCGCGTTCGAACAGCGCGTGCTTCTTCACGTGCAGGAAGATGTAGAGGTCGCCCGCCGGCGCACCGCGCTGGCCAGCCTCGCCTTCGCCGTTCAGGCGGATGCGCGTGCCCTCATCAACGCCGGCCGGAATGTTGACAGCCAGCGTCTTGGTCTTGTCGATGCGCCCCTCGCCGCGGCACCGCGCGCACGGGTCGGAGATGACCTGGCCGGCACCGTTGCAACCCGGGCAGGCGCGTTCGAACACGAACGGTCCCTGCTGCGAGCGCACCTTGCCGTGGCCGTGGCAGACCGTGCAGTCGCGCGTGCCCGTGCCCGGCGATGCGCCCGAGCCGTGGCACGTCTCGCACGCGCTCGACACGTCGACCGTGATCTCGGTGTCCTTGCCGTGGAACGCTTCCTCCAGCGTGATCTCGAGGTCGTAGCGCAGGTCCGCACCGCGGCGCTGCTGCGGGCGCCCGCCACCGCGACCACCGCCCATGAATTCGCCGAACACGCTTTCGAAGATGTCGGAGAAGCCACCGAAATCGCCGCCGCCGAACGGGTTGCCGCCGTGGCCGCCCCCGCCGTTCTGGAACGCGGCATGGCCGAAGCGGTCGTAGGCCGCGCGCTTCTGCGGGTCCTTCAGGCAGTCATAGGCTTCGCTGATCGCCTTGAACTTGGCCTCATGCTCCTTGCACCCGCCGTTCTTGTCGGGATGGTACTTGATCGCGAGCTTGCGATACGCCGACTTGATCGTCGCATCGTCGGCGTCGCGGCCGCATTCGAGCAGTTCGTAATAGTCGATTTCGGTGGTCATGCCGGGCCCCCGCCCCAAAATACGCGCGCGAAGTTCACGGAGTCGACGTCAAGACGCTGTTGCTCACCACCGACATCCCCGCGGAGGCGGGGATCCATCTCCCGGACGTGACAAGCATCCAGTGCGGGAGATGGGCCCCCGCCTGCGCGGGGGCGACGATAGAGAGTCATAGCGTTTACGCCTTCTGGTTGTCGTCCACTTCCGAGAATTCGGCGTCGACGACGTCGTCCTTCGGCGCATCGGCGGTGGCGTCGGCGGCAGGCGCGGCTTCCGCCTGTTGCTGCTTCTCGTAGATCGCCTGACCCAGCTTCATCGCGACCTGAGCCAACGCTTCGGCCTTGGTCTTCATCGCATCTGGATCATTCGATTCAACCGCCGACTTGGCGTCCGCGATCGCCGTCTCGATCTCCGACTTCAGACCGCCGTCGACCTTGTCGCCATGCTCGGCCAGTTGGCGCTCGGTCGTGTGGATCAGGCTCTCGGCGTTGTTCTTCGCCTCGGCGCCCTCGCGACGCTTCTTGTCCTCGTCGGCGAACTTCTCGGCATCGCGGACCATCTGGTCGATGTCTGCATCCGACAAGCCACCCGAGGCCTGGATTCGGATCTGCTGTTCCTTGCCGGTGCCCTTGTCCTTGGCGCTGACGTTGACCAGGCCGTTGGCGTCGATGTCGAAGGTGACCTCGATCTGCGGCACGCCGCGCGGCGCCGGCGGGATGCCGACCAGGTCGAACTGGCCGAGCAGCTTGTTGTCCGCCGCCATTTCGCGCTCGCCCTGGAACACGCGGATCGTGACGGCCTGCTGGTTGTCGTCCGCGGTCGAATAGGTCTGCGACTTCTTGGTCGGGATCGTCGTGTTGCGATCGATCATGCGGGTGAACACGCCACCCAGCGTCTCGATGCCCAGCGACAGCGGCGTCACGTCGAGCAGCAGCACGTCCTTGACGTCGCCCTGCAGCACGCCCGCCTGAATGGCGGCGCCGATCGCGACGACTTCGTCCGGGTTGACGCCGACGTGCGGTTCCTTGCCGAAGAAGTCCTTCACGACCTGACGGACCTTCGGCATCCGGGTCATGCCGCCGACCATCACGACTTCGTCGATGCTGTCGTTCTTGACGCCGGCGTCGGCCATCGCCTTCTTCAGCGGCTCGAGCGTGCGCTGGATCAGGTCGTCGACCAGACGCTCGAGATCGGCGCGGCTGATCGCCTTGACCAGATGCTTCGGGCCGTTCTGGTCGGCGGTGATGAAGGGCAGGTTGACTTCGGTCGAGGCCGCCGACGACAGCTCGATCTTCGCCTTTTCGGCCGCTTCCTTCAGACGCTGGAGTGCCAGCTTGTCCTTGGTGAGGTCGATGCCCTCATCCTTCTTGAAGCCGTCGGCCAGATACTGGACCAGCTTCGCGTCGAAGTCCTCGCCGCCCAGGAAGGTGTCGCCGTTGGTCGCCTTCACCTCAAACACGCCGTCGCCGACTTCCAGGATCGAGATGTCGAACGTACCGCCGCCCAGGTCATAGACCGCGATCGTCTTGTTCTCGTTCTTGTCGAGGCCGTAGGCAAGCGCGGCAGCCGTCGGCTCGTTGATGATGCGCAGCACTTCCAGGCCGGCGATGCGGCCGGCGTCCTTGGTCGCCTGGCGCTGCGCGTCGTTGAAGTAGGCGGGAACCGTGATGACCGCCTGGGTCACCGTCTCGCCGAGATAGCTCTCGGCGGTTTCCTTCATCTTCTGGAGCGTGAAGGCGCTGATCTGCGAGGGGCTGTAATCCTCGCCGCCCGCCTTCACCCACGCGTCACCGTTCGAACCGCGCACGATCGTGTACGGGACCAGCTCGGTGTCCTTCTTGGTGACGGGGTCATCGAAGCGGCGGCCGATCAGGCGCTTCACCGCAAACACGGTATTGTCGGGGTTGGTCACCGCCTGGCGCTTGGCCGGCTGGCCGATCAGCCGCTCGCCGTCCTTGGCGAAGGCGACGATCGACGGCGTGGTGCGCGCGCCTTCCGCATTCTCGATGACCTTCGGCTTGCCGCCTTCCATGACGGCGACGCAGCTGTTGGTCGTGCCCAGATCGATACCGATTACTTTTGCCATAGTCTTCTGCCTGTACCCCCAGGTTTCACATTAGAAAAAGAGCCCCCGCATCCCTTTTTAGGCGACGAGGGAACTCATCGTTACCGGCGCGATATAGGTGGGGTCAGGCTTGCCGCAAGAGCCGCCCCGGCCGTAGGATGGCGTCCGAATTTCTCGAATTGGGAGTGGGTTGGATGCGGCTACCGATCGCGGCCGTCCTGGGGCTGGCGCTGGCGGCGTGCCAGCCGGCAGCACCGAACGCGAACTACGCCTGGGTCCGCCTGCCCGCCGTGCCGGGCCGACCGGGTGCTGCCTATTTCACGCTGGCCGCCGGTGGACAGCCGATCACGCTGACGTCGGTGACGACCCCGGCGGCCAGGCGCGCCGAGCTCCACGAAAGCATGGCCGGCGCCCACGGCACGATGTCGATGGCGCCGCTCAAATCGGTCGCGGTGCCGAGCGGCGGCGCGGTCACCTTCGCGCCGGGCGGGCGGCACGTGATGCTGTTCGACATGGACCCGACGCTGAAGGCGGGCGACGCAACGCGGCTGACGCTGGTGTTGGGGGATGGAACGACGCTGGAGGCGAAGGCGGACGTGCGCGGCGCGGGGGATGCCGTGCGGTAAGTAGGATGTTGCGCGGGCGGCGTGTTCGGAAAGCTGGACGCTTTGACGATCGCTGTCGCCGGTCCGCTGAGACGGCGCTTCCGCCCGGTTGCAGACATTCCAGCGCGTTCCGAGCGTGACGCGATCGTATGATCCGGCGTGGCTAAGGTCACACGAAGGTCACACTATGCCGATCGAGACTTCTCTTCCGCGAAACCCGTCGGCGGAGCGGGCGACGAAGAATCAGCGATGAGAAAGAACTGGTGCTCGGATCGGTACGCGATGTTTTCCAACATTACTCCAACAGTCGACTGAAAAAGCGTCTGTTATTGCCCCCCTCCAGTCATTGCCAGCGGCAGGGGATCGAACCCGCACCCCGTCTCCGGGGATCGCTGTAGCGATACGTCTACCAAATTCCGTCACGCTGGCGGCGCAGCGATAGCACGCTTACGCGAGCGTACCGAATATCCGCTTTCCACCCACAAGTGGACGACCCGCCTTCAAAGACACACAGTCGTTGCGGCCGCGCTCGCGTCCACCTAATCCTGCGCGCAGGAGGACCGAATGGCACAGACGATCGATATCTTCCGTTCGTCCACCAGCGGGTGGCTGCGCGGGACGTTGGCCGGGTGGGGTACGGCATTGCTGTTCCTGGCCGGGCCGATCGGCGCGGTCGTCGCCAGCGGGACGACCGAGACGGTCAATCCGGGGTGGCCGCTGCTCCTTTCGGCCGTCGCGCTGGTCATCGTCGCCGTGCGCTGGGTCGAGGACCGATCGACCAAATACGAGCTGACCGCCGACCGGCTGATTTTGCACCGCGGCCTCATCAACAAGTCGATCGACGAGGTTGAGCTGTACCGCGTGAAGGACGTGCGGATCGATTTCAGCATCATCAACCAGCTGGCCGACATCGGCACGCTGACGCTGACCACGTCGGACGAGACGACGCGGCAGCAACCGCTGGTTCTGCGGAATATCCATCGCGCCCGTGCGCGGCGCGAAGCGCTGCGCACGCGGGTCGAAGCGGCGCGGCGGCGGCGCGGGGTGCGCGAGTTCGATATGGTCGACGACGCCGTCTACTGACGGCGCCGCCGCTCCCTCGCCGCCGATCAGTCGTCGGTGTCGCCGGGGTCCCAGAAGGTTGCGATGGCAATGCCGGCGATGAGCGCCGCGTCGCGCTGTGCCGGGTCGCGCAGCACCGCGACGCGCACGCGAGTCAGCCCGTTCGTGTCGATCGCCGCCACCGGCAGCCCCTGGGCATCGTCCACCCAATAGCCAACCGCCGTGTCGGTTCGCACGCCGCGCGGCCCCAGATCGTGCGACGTCCTGAGGCTCAGCCGCGCGCTGCCGATCACGACCTCCCCGGCGCGGGCCGTCGGCTGGATCGGCTGCGACGGTTGGACCATCGCACCGAGCAGCAGGTAGCCGATCGGACGCCCGTCCCGCTGGAAATCGCACCGCATCCTGAGCGGCGCGCGCGGCCGGGCGATGCTCGCCGACCCGACGTCCAGTCGCTCTTCGGATCGAAAATAGGCGCAGGTGCCGCCCAGCTGTCCGCCGACGTCCGCTCCGGTCACCTCGAACATGGTGCGTCCAAGTCGTGCCGTCTGGCTATAGTCGAACACGGTGTCCCCGCTGCTGCGCGTTCGCCCCTCCGCCCGGCGCTTCACCCACCCGACAGCGGCGCCGACCCGCAGCGTGCCGTCCCGGAACAACGGCTTACGTACCTCGATCACATCGCCGCGCGCGGCAAAGGCCTGAAAGCCGGTCATCGCCGGGCCACCCGCCGTGGCCGCGGTCGGGAGCAGCGCCATCACGGTAAAGACCGCAGCGATCCTTCGCATGTTCATCCTCTCACACCCGCGTTCATTTCGCCTGCGTATCAGTAAGACCGCGCGCCGTCTGTCGGCACGCTGAACGCATTTCGCGACGACGGTAGAAACCGCGCAAAAGCGTCTCACGAAAAAGTTCCGCTCGGCTCGTCGCATTTTTCCACATGTGCGAAGCAAGCCGCTTGAACGCCGTCACGCCTTGCGTCAGCGGGAGCAGACCGGGCGGGGGGCCTGGTGTCGACACATGTTCGCCACTGAGGGATATCATGTTGGAAGTGTTCGCCTTTTCGTGCAGCCTGCTGCTCAGCTTCGTCATGACGGGCGTCGAGCGCAACCACCGTCAGCGCCGCCCCCACCCCCCGGTCCTGATCCACGCCGGTTACGCGCTGGTCGGCCTGCTGAGCGCGACCGCGATGCTGCTGACGGGATTTGTCGCGGGCGCAGCGCTCGGCTACGTCTGATCCGACCGGCGCCGCCGGGCTGGCGTTCCGGCGACCCATCCCCTAGGGACGCGGCACATTTCTCGCATTCCCGTTTAGGATCAGATCATGGGTTTCCGCTGCGGCATCGTCGGCCTGCCGAACGTCGGCAAGTCGACGCTTTTCAACGCGCTCACCGAGACGGCCGCCGCGCAGGCCGCGAACTATCCCTTCTGCACGATCGAGCCGAACGTCGGCAACGTCGCCGTGCCCGACCCGCGGCTTCAGAAGCTGGCCGAGATCGCGGGCTCTGCCAAGATCATCGAGACGCAGCTGGGCTTCGTCGATATCGCCGGGCTGGTGCGCGGCGCATCGAAGGGTGAAGGCCTGGGCAATCAGTTCCTGGGCAACATCCGCGAAGTCGACGCGATCGTCCACGTCCTGCGCTGTTTCGAGAACGACGATATCCAGCACGTCGACAACAAGGTCGATCCGATCGCGGATGCCGAGACGGTCGAAACCGAGCTGATGCTCGCCGACCTGGAAAGCCTGGAGAAGCGCGTGCCCAATCTCGCCAAGAAGGCGACGCAGGGCGACAAGGAAGCCAAGGTCGCCGCCGCCGTGCTCGGCCAGGCGCTCGACCTGCTGCGCGACGGCAAGCCCGCGCGGCTGACCGTCCCCAAGGATGTCGAGGAAGAACGCGTTTTCGCGCAGTCGCAGCTCATCACCGCCAAGCCGGTGCTGTACGTCTGCAACGTGAACGAGGAGGATGCCGCGAACGGCAACGCGCTGTCGGCCAAGGTCTTCGAAAAGGCAAAGGCCGAGGGCGCGCAGGCAGTCGTCGTGTCGGCGGCGATCGAGGCGGACATCGCGACGATGCCGGTCGAGGACCGGGCTGAATTCCTGGCCGAGCTGGGGCTGGAGGAAACCGGCCTGACCCGCGTCATCCGTGCCGGATACGACCTGCTCCACCTGCTGACGTTCTTCACCGTCGGCCCCAAGGAAGCCCGCGCGTGGACGACGCATGTCGGCGCCAAGGCCCCGCAGGCGGCGGGCGAGATCCACACCGATTTCGAACGCGGCTTCATCCGCGCCGAGACGATCGCCTATGACGACTATGTCCAGTTCAAGGGCGAGACCGGCGCACGCGATGCGGGCAAGCTGCGGTCGGAAGGCAAGGAGTATGTCGTCAAGGACGGCGACGTGATGCTGTTCCGCTTCAACGTCTGACCAGGCGTCAGGGCACCGGCTGTATACAGTAGCCGGCTATCGGTTCGCCTTGACGACGCGGCACGGCAGTGCGACGAACCGTTCGTCTTGCGACCGGGAGAGCAACGGTGTATGATTCTGCTATGACGCTTCGCCCCCTGCTCGCCGCTGTCGCCCTGCTTGCCGCACCCGCAGCGTTGGCGGCCGATCCGTCGTCGCCCGCCACGCAGACCGCCGACGGTGCCGCCCGCAGCGATGGCCCGACCCGGGGCGCGATGCCGCGCAAGGCCGACCGCAAGCAGCCGGGCGTGCCGTCGCGGTCGCGCATCATGGACGCACCGGGCGTCGCGCTGATGATGATCCCGGCCGCATGGGACCCCGAGATGCCGTCCGGCTTCCACCGCTGATCCGTACCGACGGGCATCCCGTCTGGAGATTGTCACACGGCTGGGGCAAAGGGATGGGATGCGTATTCCGGTCCTGCTCGCCTGCCTGTCCGCCGCGTCGCTCGGTGCATGCGCCGTCACTCCCCCGCCCGGCGCAACGGTTGCGCCGCCTGACCTGTCGCCACTCGCCGCGCCGGTCGAGGCCCGCGCGCCGGTCACCATCCTGATCTCGATCGACGGCTTCCGCCCCGACTATCTCGACCGCAGCATCACCCCGCATCTGTCGCAACTGGCGAGCGACGGCGTGCGCGCGGCGATGCGGCCGTCGTTTCCGTCGAAGACCTTCCCCAACCACTGGGCGATCGTCACCGGGCTGCGTCCCGACCGCAACGGCATCGTCTCGAACACTATCGAGGACCCGAGCGGCAAGCGCGACAAGTTCACCATGGCGACCGACGACCCGTGGTGGTGGAATGCCGCGCCGCCGCTGTGGGTCGACGCCGAGGCCGCCGGCATCCGAAGCGCCGCGATGTTCTGGCCAGGCGCCTCGGTCGCCTATGGCGGTACGCGCGAGGACGATTGGCCCAACGACATCGTCGGCGGCGTGCGGCCGAACGACTGGATTCCCTACGGCGAGGCCGTCGACGAGACGCAGCGCGTCGACACTATCATCGACTGGCTGCGCCGCCCGCTGGCAACCCGCCCGGCGTTCCTGACGCTGTATTTCGAGGAGGTCGATACCGCCGGCCACCGCTACGGCCCCGATGACGCGCGAACGAACGCGGCGATCGCCAAGGTCGACCGCGCGATCGGCTATCTGACCACGCAATTGGCCACACTCAACCAGCCGGCCAACATCATCGTCGTATCCGATCACGGGATGGCGCCCGTCACCAAGGATCAGGTCATCGCGCTCGCCGATCTGGCGTCGGACACGGATAGCCGGGCGGTCGAGACCGGCGTGTTCGCCAGCTTCCAGCCGCTGCCAGGGCGAGAGGCGGCGCTGGCCGCAAGCCTGTCGCGACCGCGCGATCATGTTCGCTGCTGGCCGAAAGCGCAGATCCCGGCGCGCCTCCATTACGGTCGCAATCCGCGTGTACCGGCGTGGTTCTGCCTGGCCGATCCGGGCTGGCGCATCCTTGCCAAGCCGGCGAGCCGGCCGAACGGCGGCGAGCATGGCTATGACAACGACGTGCCCGACATGCGCGCGATCTTCATTGCCAGCGGTCCGGCCTTTGCCCGACAGAAAGCGCTACCGGTGTTCGACAATGTCGATGTCTATGCGCTGATTCGGCGGGTCATCGGCCTGCCGCAGGTCGGGGGCAAGGACGCGACGCTGGAGCCGGTCGCGGGCGCGCTGCGGTAGATCCGGTCCGGTGCGGGCGGGGATATCCCGCCCGCTCTCCGTCAGTCGCGCCGGTCGCGGCGGTTCTCGCGACGCAGCTCGCGGCGATCCTGGCGATATTCGCGGCGGTACTCCTGCCGGTCATCGCGCCGCTCGCGCTGATATTCCTGCGGCGATGCGTTGCCGCGGCGATAGTCCTGCCAGTCGTCGCGGCGATCCTGCCGGTATGCGCGGTCGTCCTGCCGCCGGTCGCGGGCATAGTCGTTCCAGTTGTCGCGCAGTTCGCGCCGGTCACCGCGCCAGTCGCGACGGCGGCCTTCCCAATAGGATTGCTGGCGCCCGTCCCAGCGATACGGGCGGCGATACTGGTCGTAGACGTAATAGCCGGTGCCCGGATAATAATAGTCGCCGTACCAGCCCCAATAGGGATTGCCGTAGGCGCCGTAGCCGCCGTCATAATAGCCGCCGTCGTAATAGCCCCCGCCATAGCCGGCGCCGTAGCCGAGCGAGACGCCCGAATAGCCATAGCCATCGGTACAGGCGGTGAGAGCGAGCCCGCCGGCGGCGGCGAGCAGGACGAAGGGCAGCTTTGCCATGATGAACTCCCGGTCAACACATGAGGTCGTGCGGCGGGAACGTGGCGGGTAGCGGCGCGGTTCCGCGAGGGTACGGTCGGTGAGATCGCAGCGGGCATAAACGGAACGGGCGGCACACCCGTGGTGCACCGCCCGCCTTCGATTTCGATCTTCTCGACCACGCCGTCAGACGGAGCCGCTTCGCGGCACCGCTGCCCGCCGTGGCAGCGCCCCGATTTGCTCACGCAAATCGGAGGTGTGCCCGCTCAATGCTTCTTGTCGCGCCAGACGCTTTTGTATGCGCCCCAGGTCAGGAAGCAGAAGATCACCAGGAACAGCACCGCTGCCCAACCGGCGGCGTGACGCGCGCCTAGCTTAGGCTCCGCGGTCCAGGTCAGGAACGCGGCGACGTCGGTCGCCATCTGGTTGACGGTCGGCTGCGTGCCGTCGACGTACTGGACTTGGCCGTTGCTGGTCAGCGGCGGCGCCATCGCCAGGTTCAGGTTGGCGAAATACGGGTTGTAGTGCAGGCCCTTCGGCGTCTTGGCGTCCGGGAACTTGCGCAGCAGCTCGGCCGGCTGGTTCTGGTAGCCGGTAATCAGCGAATAAACATAGGCCGGGCCGTCATGCCGCGCCTTCGTCATCAGCGACAGGTCGGGCGGCACCGCATTGTTGTTTGCGGCGCGCGCGGCGATGTCGTTGGCGAACGGCGCCGGGAAGCGATCCGACGCCAGGTTCTTGCGCGTCGCCATCTCACCCGTCTCCGGGTTCGGGGCGGGCGTTTCGATCGCCCACTGCGCCGCGATCGCCTTAACCTCGGCTTCGCTGTAGCCGATCTGCTCCAGGTCGCGGAACGACACCAGCTTCAGCGAGTGGCAGGCCGAGCAGACTTCCTTGTACACCTGGAAGCCGCGCTGCAGCTGCCGGTTGTCGAAGGTGCCGAACGGACCGTTGGAGGCGAGCTCCAGTTCCTTGGGAGCCTTGTGGAACTCGTGTTCCGCGGTGGGGGCGGCCGGCTCCTGGATGGCGCCGACGGTCGTCGAGATGAACCCGACGAACGCCATGACCGCGAAGGCGAGACCGACGAGACCGCCGATAATGCGAACCATGATGTCTCTCGTCCCTTATTCGGCCGGCGCCAGCGCGCCGCCGCTCAGCGCGGTCTTGGTGGGGCTGGTGCCGCCATGCTTGGCCAGCACCGCCTCGGTGATCGAGTTGGGCAGCGGACGCGGACGTTCCATCGCCGACACGATCGGCAGGATCACCAGGAAATGGAGGAAGTAATAGGCCGAGGCGATCTGGCCCATGATGATGTTGCGCGCGATCGGTTCAGCGCCGCCGACATAGCCGAGGATCAGCACGTCGACGAGCAGCGCGACCAGGAACCAGCGGTACACCGGCCGGTAGTTGGCCGAGCGCACCGGCGAGGTGTCGAGCCACGGCAGGAAGAACAGCAGCAGGATCGAGCCGAACATCGCCAGCACGCCCCACAGCTTCGCCGGGAACAGGAAGTCGATCGTGAACGACTTCAGGATCGCGTAGAACGGCAGGAAGTACCATTCCGGAACGATGTGCGCAGGCGTCGAGAGCGGGTTCGCCTGGATATAGTTGTCCGGGTGGCCCAGCAGGTTCGGCGCGAAGAAGATGAGCGACGCGAAGATCAGCAGGAACACGCCCAGGCCGAAGCCGTCCTTTGCCGTGTAGTACGGGTGGAACGGCACCGTATCCTGCTCGTCCTTCACTTCCACGCCGGTCGGGTTGTTCGACCCCGGGATGTGCAGCGCCCAGATGTGGAGCACGACCACGCCCAGGATGACGAACGGCATCAGATAGTGGAGCGAGAAGAAGCGGTTGAGCGCCGCGGCGTCCGGAGCGTAGCCGCCCAGCAGCCAGATGCGGATCGTCTCGCCCACCAGCGGGATGGCGGAGAAGAAGCCGGTGATGACCTGCGCGCCCCAGAAGCTCATCTGGCCCCACGGCAGCACGTAACCCATGAAGGCGGTCGCCATCATCAGCAGGAAGATCACGACGCCCAGCAGCCACACCATTTCGCGCGGCGGCTTGTACGATCCGTAATAGAGGCCGCGGCCGATGTGGATGTAGACCACCGCCAGGAACATCGACGCGCCGTTGGCGTGCGCATAGCGCAGGAACCAGCCGGCGTTGACGTCGCGCATGATCGATTCGACCGAATTGAACGCGCTGTTCGCATCGGTCGAGAAGTGCATGGCGAGCACGATGCCGGTGACGATCTGCATCATCAGCGCGGCACCGGCGAGCACGCCGAAGTTCCAGAAATAGTTGAGGTTGCGCGGCACCGGGTAACCGGCGCCGACCGCATTGTAGACGAAGCGCGGCAACGGCAGCCGGTCGTCCAGCCACTTCATCAGCGGCGCCTTCGGCTCGTAATGCTTGGCCCAGGGAAAGCTCATGGTCGTCCTCGTCCCTATCAGCCGACCGTCACGACGGTGTCGGAGGTGAATTCATAATCGGGCACGTGCAGGTTGGTCGGCGCCGGACCCTGGCGGATGCGACCCGCCGTGTCGTAGGCCGACCCGTGGCACGGGCAGAAGTAGCCGCCGAACGGGCCCTTGTTCTCACCCTCGCCCGCGCCCAGCGGCACGCAGCCGAGATGGGTACAGACGCCGAGCGTGATCAGCCAGTTCTTCTTGCCGGTCTTGGTGCGCTGCTCCAGCGTCTGCGGATCGCGCAAGCTCGACACCGCGACCGCATCGGCCTCGGCGATTTCCTTCGGCGTCAGGTTGCGCACGAACAGCGGCTGCTTGCGGAACGTCGTCTTGATCGCCTGCCCCGGCTGGATCGCCGACACGTCGACTTCGGTGCTCGACGCGGCCAGCACGTCGGCCGACGGGTTCATCTGGTTGATGAGCGGCAGCGCGATCACCGCGGCGCCGACGCCGGCGAAGGCGACCGCACCGATCTGCAGATAGTCGCGGCGGCGGGGATCCTGCGGACCCTCTACGATCGCCTCGTGGTCAGTTGCCATGCACTAGCCCTTGCACTTCGAATCTCTAACGGCATCGCGGGACGCGCGCCGATACGCGGGAATCATCGCGGACACAGCCGCAACGCACCCCCGGTTGCCCCCGGTGGTTGGCTCGCCTGATAAACAGCCCCCGCCCGCTTTGCCAACAGCAATTTGCGCCGGCGCCTGTGCGCAGCTAACCGGTTCGCCATGCGTATTGCCCTGTATCAGCCCGATATCGCCGGAAACGTCGGTGCCGTCATGCGCACCTGTGCGTGCCTGGGCGTCGCGCTCGACCTGATCGAGCCGATGGGCTTCCAGTGGGACGACAGGCGCGTGGCGCGCGCGGCGATGGACTATATCGACCATGTGTCGGTGTTCCGCCACGCCGACTGGGACGCGTTCCAGCGCCAGGCGAGCGGGCGTATCGTGTTGCTGACGACACGCGGTGCGACGCCGCTCCACGATTTCGCCTTCGAGCCCGACGACATCCTGCTGTTCGGTCGCGAAAGCGCGGGCGTACCGGACGCGGTCCACGCCCGCGCCGATGCCCGCGTCGTCATTCCCATGGCGCCGCCGCTGCGCTCGCTGAACCTCAGCGTGTCGGCCGCGATCGTGCTGGCAGAGGGATTGCGGCGGACGGACGGATGGCCAGGCGCGGCCTAATCGGGTAGTGGGTCAGTTTGAAATTGGGGCTGCAAATGAACCGCCCGCCGTGCGATAAGGTGGCATGAGAGCAACCGAACCACCCATGCGCGATCCCAATGCCTTGTCCGACGGGGAGAAGATCATCCTTCGGCACCTCCGCGACACCAATGCCGAACCGAACTTCTACGAGTACCCGGCGGAGCTTGCGCGGCTGATCCCGGACGTTGACGAGCGCAATCAGGCGCAGGCCGACCTTGCGAGTCGAGGCTTAATTGACCGCGCTTCTTATCCCCGCGGCGTTCCGGACGAAATTTCTTCGTGTGCTCTAACACCCAGAGGTAAGAGGTTCATCGATGCTGGCGGCTGGGATGACTAAGCCACCGAAGCGCCCGCGCGATCCGAACCATCTGGCGAAGCTGATCACCGACATTGCGACGGGCGAAGTCGAAGAGGGCGAGGCAAGCGCCACAGTCAAACGTGCGTCGCAGGCCGGAAGCGTCGGCGGCCCGGCGCGCGCTAAGGCTCTTACACCGGCGCAGCGAGCCGAGATCGCCAGTATCGCGGCTTCCGCCCGGTGGAAAAAGAGCGACTAGCGCCCGCCTTTCCCTTCCTTCGGCTCCGTCTGTTCGGCTGCGCGATGCTCCAGAATATCCTCCGCGAAATTCGGGAAAAAGTTCAGTTGCGGGTCACTCGGGAAATTGTTGTTCATTCGCTCAACATCGCAATGGGCGCGATAGACGTCATCGGCGATAGCTTCGCGACGTTGCCTCACGGATTTTTGCCGCTTTGCAGGTGTCCCGCCTTTGTCGGTGTCGAAGTAGTGCTTTGTGGCCACGCCATCCACCAGGAGCGTCACTGACTGCTTAGCGCGGTAGGTAAAGCCGCCATTTTCGTCCCAACGCCTCGACTGCCTTAGCGCGCGGGTCACCTGTTCACGAAGAAGCTTACGCACATCCTGGGGGCGCAAAGCGAGCTTGCGGCCGCTCAATGCCCAATCGATAAATTCGCTCGGATCACCGGAATCCTGCCCGGTGGATTCCGACCACTCATCCCAGAGCCGATCAACCTGTTCGTTGTAGTCCGCCATCGTAACCTCCTAGAGGCCAGTAGGGGCGTTATATCCCCAACCGTCCTTGAACTCCCAGTCCAACAAATGCTCGCGCACACCGACCTGATATTCCTTAAGCCAGCCCCACTTCTTCGTCCGATGTTGAATCTGCCCAACAACGATTGCTGGATGCACTTCGAGGCGAGCCGCGAACTTCAAGACATCTTCGCGAGATATGAACGGGCTCTTCCGTGCAATGAACGAGTCCATGAGATCGCGAGGAATGCAAAACCCCGCCGCCGCCTCATTCGCCAACTTTTCGCAGTCGATTTCGGTATCTGTGCCCGTGTCGCTATCGACCGGCGCGAACGAAGCCTCTTTACCGTCGCCATTCAGAATGTGTTCGATTTCGTGCCTCAACACGAAGCAGAAGTTGTCGAGACGATCCAAACGCAGCGTCATCCCGATTACCGGCTGCCCATCAATCCAGAGGCAAACGCCGTCAATTTTAGAGCCGGCGAGGAAATCTACGAGAATGAACCGCACCCCACACCGTTTTAGAATTGACGGGATGTGGATCAAATCCTCCCTGATCAACATATGCTCCCGAATTGAGGGCAAGCTGTCACGAAGCGCCTGCTCCGAATAAGGCGGGTACTCCATCTGCTCGGCAATCTTGCGCACTCGGTTGAGCCACACATACTGAACTTCTGTGGTGCCGGAATAATCGCCGGATTCGGTTTTCTTCGCGGCGTGCGCCAACAGCGGAGCATCACCTACAAATGGAATATCCTCGATCCTGTTTTTTCCGAAAAACCGCATCATCTGGAGATCGAGCAACGCTGGCTCGGCGTCCTCAATCCAACCTCGTTTGATCATTTCCCGAATGGGAAATTTCGAAAGCCACGAGGCGCGCGTTCGGACACCCGGGTCCGCTTTACGAGCCTTAGCTAGGTCATACTGGTTCTGGAGGTTCACGAAAAACTCGGCTGGCATATCGAACGCATCGCCCAGCGCCACGGCAGAGTCCGTGGTTATGTCAGTCGTTCCCTTGATCAGCCTGTTGAGCTGGCTGACATCAATGCCAAGAATGTATGCCAGATCAGCCTGAAGCCACCCTCGGGCCTCAAGCTCCTCCGCAATGAATGTGCCGGGATGATCAACCGGCAATGGTGAGGCCTTGGCCATCAGTGATAATCCTCAATCTTCAATATCGTGACAGTCTGTGGCTCGGTTTCCTCGTCCAACTCGAAAACCATTCGATATTGATCGTTCAATCGGATTGACCGCTGACTCTCACGATCCCCCCTCAGCTTTTCGTAGTGCAGGCTTTTCCAATTCCTCAATGAACGATCGTCAATCGCCGCCCTCAAGAGTGTGAGCTTTCGACGCGCTGATTTGATCACGCCGACTGGAAGGCGGGTGGTTCCCGCTTCATCCGTCTCGATCAACGCCAAGTCGTCATCAGCAAACACGATCCTCATTGGCAGCGCCTTACCACGGCGGGATTCTACTGCGCAAGTGTAAATTGACTACTAAAGTCAAACTGACCCTTATGCTTGACGAATGCGTCAAAAGGTCAGATAGAGAATGCATGAACAGGCTCTCGAACGACGACCGCGCCAAAATCCTCCACCTTCTCTGCGAGGGTATGAGCATCCGCGCGATCACGCGTCTGACCGGCGCGAGCAAAAACACCGTCTCGAAGCTTCTGATCGACGCCGGCAAGGCATGCGCCGCTTATCACGACGCCAACGTGCGCGACGTGAAAGCTGCTCGCGTGCAGGTCGATGAAATCTGGTCGTTCACCTACGCCAAGCAGAAGAACGTCGCGTCTGCGAAGGAGGCACCTGAAGGCGCTGGCGATACGTGGACTTGGACCGCGCTCGACGCGGATAGCAAACTGATCGTCTCCTATCTCGTAGGCGGTCGCGATGCTGAATACGCCATGTGGTTCATGGACGATCTCGCCGCGCGGCTAGCCAACCGTGTCCAGCTTACCAGCGACGGCCATCGCGCCTATCTGGAGGCCGTAGAAGGCGCTTTCGGGGCCGACGTGGATTATGCGCAGCTTGTGAAGCTGTACGGGAACACGATCGGCGCACCGGGCCGCTACAGCCCCGCTGAATGTACGGGCAGCAAGAAAATCCGGCGCGAAGGCAGCCCTGATATCGCGCACGTCTCGACCAGCTACGTCGAACGCCAGAACCTTACGATCCGCATGCACATGCGCCGCTTCACCCGCTTGACCAACGCGTTCTCAAAGAAGGTCGAGAACCACGCTCACGCGGTCGCACTGCACATGATGTACTATAATTTTGTCCGCATCCATAAGACGCTGCGCGTTACCCCTGCGATGGCCGCCGGTGTGGCCGATCGGCTTTGGGAGATTGCAGATATCGCGAGCTTGGTGGAGGATGCAGAAGCGGCCCCGGCCAAGCGCGGCCCCTATAAGAAGACAAGGCAGGACTAATCGTGGACAAAGCAACTGAGATGGCGCTCAAGGCAATCGTTCGTGGCCTCGTGCACGCAGCGCCTGACATAGCGATCCCCGATGCGATCGCGCAGAGCCTCTTCCAGATGGAAGACGAGTTGGGGAAATCGCATATGCCCGCCGAGGCTCATGACGTTGGCAAGATCGCCCAATTCGCCATGCACGAGCGGAATGCCAGACTTTCAAACTGACCCACTACCCCTAATCGTGAGCAGTCGACAGGGCAGGCCACATCTGCAAAGTTAGTTTCATGCGTGAAACCATGATCGGCCTGCTTGCCGTTGCGGCCCTCTCCACCTCCACCGCGCCTGCCCGCCCTGCGATGCCGGATACGCACGCGGCGCAACCGCTGACGCGCATCGCCGCCGAGCGCGTGGCGGCGCAGCGGGGTGCCGCCCGACGCGCGGTCGTCGCGGCCGGGTGGGCACCGATGCTCGCGGCCAGACAGATCACGATCGGCGACAAGACGCTGAAGTGGGAGAGCCGGACGTTCGGTACCGCGCCGTTCGGCCGGCGATCACTGTGGATTTCGATGCACGGCGGCGGCAATGCGCCGGCGGCGGTCAACGATCGCCAGTGGCAGAACCAGATCCGCCTCTACACGCCCGCAGAAGGCATCTACCTGGCCCCACGCGCGCCGACCGATACGTGGAATTTGTGGCATGAGGGGCATATCGACCCGCTGTTCGAAGCGCTCATCGACGCACAGGTCGCGGTGAACGGCGTCGATCCCAACCGGGTCTACCTGATGGGCTATTCAGCGGGCGGCGACGGCGTGTGGCAGGTCGCCCCACGCATGGCCGACCGCTTCGCCGCCGCGGCGATGATGGCCGGGCATCCGAACGACGCCTCGCTGCTGGGCCTGCGCAACCTGCCGTTCGCGATTTTGATGGGCGGAGCGGATGCGGCCTACAATCGCAATACACTCGCCGCGGAAAAGACCGCCGAGCTCGACCGCCTCCACGCCGCCGATCCGGGCGGCTACGTCCACATGTCGCGCATCTATCCGGGGCTGCCGCACTGGATGGACCGCAAGGACGCGGAAAGCGTGCCGTGGATGGCCGGCTTCACTCGCAATCCCTGGCCTAAGCGGATCGTTTGGGCTCAGGACGATGTGACGCACAAGCGCTTCTACTGGCTGGAAATCCCCGACGCCGCCGCCGCCAGACAGGGCGACACGACGGAAGCGGTGGTCGACGGCCAGACGATCGCGCTGACGGGCAAGGTGCCAGCGGGAACGATGGTCTGGCTGTCCGACCGGCTGGTGGACCTCGACCGGCCGGTGCGGGTGACGGTCAACGGGCGGGTCGCGTATGGCGGCAAGGTCGCGCGGACGGCGGCGGCGATCGACCGATCGCTGGCAGAGCGGCTGGACGGATCGGATGTGGCGACGGCGGTGGTGAAGCTGCCGTAAAATCTGGCGCACATCGCGGCACTTACTCCGGTCTCGAGAGCATCAGCTCGCAAGCTTGCGCGTCGAACAAAAAATATCGCCCCTTCCGCAATAGCTTCGGAGTATTTTCTCGCCACCATTCGGCGGCGTTGGGTTCGACTTCTGCAAGACGTTCGATAGCTATCGCAGCAGAGACCAGATACCCCGATTGTCGCGCCGCTTTGCCGCGCAAGATCGCGCCGATCTGTTGCAACCAATTGTGCGGACCACTTAGGACTCCCACGGTACTGAAGGTCATTCGCCGTCGCGACAGCGTTGGGAGTGTCAGCCCGATCCAGGCATCCCTTACCCAATCTGGGGCTTCTCCTATTGGTCGTCGGACAATCTTGATATTCATATGGCTATGATGACCCGTCAGATGCGCGGACACAATCAAGGTGAGGATCTGGCCCGCCCCCTGAGACATTCCGCCCCATGGACCTGCCCCCACCCCTGGCGCTAAACGCCCGCCCATGCAGCCGTTAGACGCCGAACAGACCCAAGCTCGCCAGTGGTTCGAGCACCTTCGCGACCTGATCTGTGCCGAGTTCGAGAGCATCGAGCGCGAGGCGGGGTCGGACGCGGAATTCACCTACACGCCGTGGGACCGTGCCGATCCTTCGGGCGCGCATGGCGGCGGGGGCGTGCGGGGCGTGATGAAGGGCAAGGTCTTCGAAAAGGTCGGGGTCAACGTCTCGACCGTCGGCGGCACCTTCGAAGGCGAATTCGCCAAGTCGATCCATGGCGCGGCCGACAACCCGCAGTTCTTCGCCACCGGCATCAGTCTGGTCGCGCACATGGCGAACCCGCATGTGCCCGCGGTGCATATGAACTGCCGGTTTCTCGCGACGACGAAGCGCTGGTTCGGTGGTGGCGCCGACCTGAACCCGCCGCTGCCCCAGCCCTACGACACGCAGGATTTCCATGCCGAGCTGAAGGCAGCGTGCGACGCGCATGGGCCTGACTATTACGATCGCTTTTCGGCCTGGGCCGAGGAGTATTTCCGCATCCCGCATCGGGGCGTCAATCGCGGCGTCGGCGGGATTTTCTACGATCATCTGGAAGGCGATTTTGCGGCGAATTTTGCCTTCACACAGGATGTCGGTCGAGCGTTTCTAACGGCTTACCCGCGGATCGTGCGGCGGCGGATGAACGATGCGTGGGGGCCGGAGGACGAAGCGGCGATGCTCGCGTGGCGCGGGCGCTATGCCGAATTCAATCTGGTCTACGACCGCGGCACGTTGTTCGGCCTGAAGACCGGCGGCAACATCGACGCGATCCTGATGAGCCTGCCCCCGCGCGCGATATGGCCCTGATCCCGGTCGCCAATGGCCAGGTGGCGACGATCGTCACAACGCTGGAAATGCGGACAAGGCCCCGCCCCCGCCCGCTGCCCGATTCGCGGCTGCGGCTGGTGCGGTGGAAGGCGCCGGCGCTTGCCACTTATCGCGCGCTGTTCCGCCGGATCGGCGGCCCGTGGCTGTGGTTCTCGCGGCTGGTGATGGATGACGAACGGCTGACGGCGATCGTCCATGATCCGAACGTTGAGGTCTATGCGGTGCAGGATGCCGCCGGAATCGAAGTCGGAATGCTCGAGCTCGATTTCCGCGAGAGCGGCGCGTGCGAACTGTCGTACGTCGGGCTGATCCCCGAACTCGCAGGGCACGGCCACGGCCGCTGGCTGATGGCGCACGCGCTGCAACGCGCCTGGGCGCCGGGCGTGACGCGGGTATGGGTGCATACCTGCACGCTCGACCACCCGCGCGCGCTCGGCTTCTACCGGGCGAGCGGCTTTACACCTTGCAAGCGCACGGTCGAGACGTTCGATGATCCGCGTGGGCGCGGCATCCTGCCCGCCGACGCGGCGCCGCATGTGCCGTATCTGGTGAACTGAGGCTTACGGTCGCGCCAACCGCCGGTGCAGCGCGACCTGGACCAGCGACAGCAGCAGCGCCCCGCCCGCCGCGATCAGGCACGCCAACCCCGCCGCGATCGCGACGATCACCGGGTTGCCGCCGCCGGCCGAGGCGAAGGACAATGCGACGCTGCCGAGCAGGCCGGGCACCATGAAGATGGTCGCGTAGGTCGCCGCGAGCATCCACCCGTGCCCCCGGGTCAGCGTCCAGCTCCGCGCGATGGCGGCGACCGCGCCGATGGGGGCGTCGGCGACGATGACCGGGCCCGTCAGCATCGTGCGGCCGAAGATGTAGAAGATCGGCCCCGCCGCCACGACCAGCAGCATCGGCACCGCAAGCACCATCGACAGCAGCCCGGCCATCGGCAGCGACACCAGGACGGAGGCGAGCAGGTAGCGCGGAAACAGCGCCAGCGCGCGCATCATCGCGCCGCCCAGCGGCACGCGGGGGCGGGCGAGGTACAGCGCGAACACGCTCAGCGACCCGAACAGCGCCAGCAGCGGCGACGCCAGGTACCAGCCGCCATAGCTGCCCGCCCACGCCTGGATCGCGTCGCCCCAGGCGCGCATCGCGGCTTCGTCGCGCGCCTCGGGGATCGCCGGCAGGTTGGGGAGCAGCAGTTGCGCGGCGAACGGCCCCAGGAAGAACGCTAGCCCGGCGAGCGGCAGCAGCACGCTGCCGTCGCGCGCCCAGGCCGCCTGCGCATCACGGAACGGGGCGGAGAAGCTGCGATTCACGACCGGGCTGCGTCCTGCGGCATCGCGAACGGCGATGGCGTCCCGACGGCGGCGGGCGGCTCGTCCGCACGCACCACGGCGACGTACAGGCGCGCGCAGAACACCGTCGCCAGCACGGTGAAGACGGTCGATACCGCCGCCGTGGCGCCTGCGGTGACGATGCCGGTCATCGTGACGACGCCGGTACCGCTGTCGAACAGGCGCAGCACCGTCCCGAACACCGTCTGCACCGCCAGCGTCGAAATGACCGAGACGATGCCGTAGAGCAGGATCACGCCGACCAGCCGCCACGTAAGCCCGCGGGTCAGGCGAAGGGCTCGGGTAATCGCACCGGCGCCGCGCCGCTCCTCGGCGACGACTGCGCTGAGCGGCGCCAGCCGCGCACTGACGAACAGGATGACGATGAAGGCGACCAGGCCGTACAGCCCGGCCAACCCGACATAGGCCGGCGTCAGGCGGTCGAGCGTCACCTGCCCGGCCTCGATCGCCATCGGGTCCAGCCCGCCCAGCGCCAGCAGGATCAGCGACGGCGACAGCAGCAGCCCGGCGGCGATACCGACCAGCAAGAACACGCCGATCAGCGGCAGCAGGCGACGGCTGGCGATGCGGCTCATCTCGCCCGCTCCGCGCCGCACGTCGACGGTGGCAACGATGATCGCCAGTTGCACCCACAGCGACAGCAACGACGCGACGAACGAGACCAGGCTCAGCGAGATCTTGAGCCCCGGCCCCGCGGTCTCGCGCAAGCCCGCCAGTACCGTGGTGACGAACGACGGCAGGAAGATCCCGAGAAGCGCGAACGGCAGGATGACGGCCAGCCGCTCGCCCAGCGTCTCGACCGTGCGGTCCCAGACATAGCCCATCTTTACCATCACGTTCGCGTCCCCTTCGTCGCACCGGACTGCGGCGGCGCTTAGCGTATCGGGCGCCCGCTTGCCAATGACGCCGCGCGTCCGCATCTGGGCGGGACCATGGCCGACCTTCCCGACGACATCGAATGGCGCGTCAGCGACGCCCCCGTCCCCTACGACATCGCGCTCGCCGACATGGATGCGCGCAACCGGGCGGTGCAGGCGGG
>NZ_LMLB01000001.1:2390443-2394297 GCF_001421785.1 Sphingomonas sp. Leaf33
GACGTCGCCGAACTGATCGACCCGCGCTTCCCTGTGCACGCTACCGGACGCGGTGGGCGCTATACCTACCACGGGCCGGGACAGCGGATCGGCTATGTCGTGCTCGACCTTGCAAGGCGCGGCAAGGACGTGCGCTGCTTCGTCCATGCGCTGGAGGGCTGGGTGATCGACGCGCTGGCCCGGATCGGGATTGCCGCCTTTCGTGCCGAGGGGCGGATCGGCATCTGGACGCACGATCCCCTGCGTGGCGAGGCGAAGATCGGCGCGATCGGGGTGCGGGTGAAGCGGTGGGTGACGATGCACGGCTTCTCGGTGAACCTGTCGCCCGACCTGTCGCACTTCGGCGGCATCGTGCCGTGCGGCATCGCCGATTACGGCGTGACGAGCGCTGAGGCGCTGAGTCGCGACGCCACCTTCGCAACCTTCGACGCGGCGCTGGCGTTATCTGCGCAGGCGTTTCTGGACGCATTGTCCCACCCTTCGTCGTGCCCCGCGCAAATCGAGGCTTGAGGGGCCGGGGCTGTTTGACTAATGTCCACTTCGATTTGGGTAATACAGGGCATCCAGCCGGCCCGGATCGCCTTATCTAGGGAGCTTCCACAATGCGTGCACTTCTCACCAAGGCCCTCACCGGCTCGATGATCGCCGGCGCGGCGCTGCTCGTCTCGGCGTGCGGTGGTTCGACCACCAACACCACCGAGAACACGGTGATCACCGATCTGAACGCCACCGACACGACCATGGACGGCACGATGTCGGACAACATGACCCCGGTCGACGGCGCCATGGGCAACGACATGATGATGTCGAACGACACCACGATGATGTCGAACGACGCCATGATGATGTCGAACACCACGACGACCACGAACGCGATGTAATCATCGCGTCGCGGCTTGGACGCGGGGTCGGGGCCAGTCCCCCTTCCCGCGAACATCGTGACACAGGACAAAGGGGTCGCACGGCATCGCCGCGCGGCCCTTTTTCTTTGCCCGCGCTCGACCTTGCCGGCCGGGGGGGCGTCGCCACCGGATTCGGTTCGTCGCAATCCCCTGCCCAGCCAGCGGGAACGTGCTCAGAAACCGCTTGGGGACGGCCGCGATTATGCTTAATGAATCCCTCGACTTCGACGGTGACGTGCCGGATCGTAGGCAAGAGGGTGGTGATGACGTTGCGTATCCTGACGATGGTCGCGGCCGCGGGTTTGGCGGTCGTGGCGGCAGCCCCGGCGCGGGCGCAGTTCTTCTTCCAGTCGCCCGACCTGCGTGGCCAGCCGGTTGACGGGTCGGAACCCGGCATGGTCGGCCAGGCATTGCCCGGCGCGACGCCCGACGAGCTGAAGGCGGCGCTGGCGTGGAACCTGCGCGCCGCGCTGAACGTCGCCGCGCTCCAGTGCCAGTTCGCGCCGCAACTGCTGACCCTCAACAACTACAACAAGCTGATCAAGGACCACGAGGCAGAGCTGGCGAGCCAGTATGCCAAGCTCGGCAACTACTTCGTGCGGGTCAACAAGACGCGGAAGGCCGGCCAGACCGAACTCGATAAATACGGCACCCGCGTCTATTCCAGCTTCTCGACGGTCGGTGCGCAGCTGACCTTCTGCCAGACCGCGGGTGAAGTCGCGCACATGGCGGTGTTCACGCCGCGCGGCAGCTTCACCACGCTGGCGCAGGAGCGGCTCCGCCAGCTGCGCAACAGCCTGGTGCTGGCCGGCGAGCAGCGCTTTCCGTGGGGCTTCAGCCCGATGACCCCCGTCCGCCTGCCGCGGTTCGAGGATGTGTGCTGGCGCAAGGAACAGTGGAACGTGAAGGCCTGCGGCGCCTATTACTCGCCGTTCGCCTGAGTCCGACGGTGCTCCCGCCCGTGCGGGAGTACCGGTTCGTCTACCGCAGCCCCAGCGCCTTGTGCGTCTGGAGCGACAGCCGCCATTTCGGCCGCGCCATCGCGAAATCGACCGCGGCCCGAACGTTCGCCGCCCCGCGGGCGTCGTCCATCGGCTGGACGAGGAAATGGGCGAAGTCCCACCCCTCCATCGCGTCGGCGTCGCTGCCCGGCTGCGGCCAGACCAGCTTCAGTTCGTCGCCAGACCGCTGGACGATGTCGCTACCCGCCTTTGGGCTTATACACACCCAGTCGATGCCGGGATGCGCGGGGAGCGTGCCGTTGCTTTCGACAGCGATCTCGAACCCGCGGGCGTGGAGCGCATCGACGATGGCGTCGTCGATCTGGAGCATCGGCTCGCCACCGGTCAGCACGACGAAGCGGCGGTCGGCGCCGTCGCCCCAATGCCCGGCGACGGCATCCGCCAGCGCGGCCGCATCGGCGAACTTGCCTCCGCCCAGTCCGTCCGTCCCGACGAAATCGGTGTCGCAGAAGCGGCAGACGGCGTTCGCGCGGTCCTGTTCGCGGCCGGACCACAGGTTGCACCCGGCAAAGCGCACGAACACCGCGCGTCGACCGGCGTTCACACCCTCCCCCTGGAGCGTGAGGAACATTTCTTTGACCGCGTAGCTCACGCCCGTGTCCTCAAGGATGCGTCGCGTAGACCGTCGGATCGGGCAGGCGCGCGTCCTCGAAGCCCTTCGAGCGCAGGCGGCAGCTGTCGCACAGTCCGCAATGCACGCCGCCGGGCGCCGGATCGTAGCAGGACCAGCTCATGCCGGCGTCGAGCCCGAGGCGCGCGGCCTCCAGCACGATTTCCGCTTTGGTCATGTTCTGGAGCGGGGCGCGAATGCGGAACGGCGCGCCTTCGACACCCGCTTTGGTCCCGAGTTCGGCAAGCTGCTCGAACGCGGCGATGAATTCGGGGCGACAGTCGGGATAGCCTGAATAATCGAGCGCGTTGACACCGATGTACAGGTCGCGCGCGCCGATCGCTTCCGCCCAGCCGAGCGCCAGGCTGAGGAAGATGGTGTTGCGGGCCGGCACGTAGGTTACCGGAATCCCCTCGCCCACGCCGTCCTTAGGAACGGCGATGTCGGCGGTCAGCGCCGATCCGCCGAATGCCGACAGGTCGAGCGGCAGGACGACGTGGCGCTCGGCGCCCAGCGTGGCGGCGATGCGGCGCGCGGCGGCGAGCTCTACCTGGTGGCGCTGGTTGTAATCGATCGACAGGGCGACCAGCCGGTGACCGTCCTCGCGTGCGCGCGCGGCGGAAACCATCGAGTCCAGCCCGCCCGAGATGAGGGCGACCGCAACGGTATCGGAAGATGTCATGATGCCGGTCGCGCTACGCGCTTCGCGGCCAAATCGCAACGGCGGATGACGAAAGGGCCGCCCGAGGGCGGCCCAGTCAGTCTGTCAGCTAGGGAGCTGCATGCCGAAATCGGGCATGACCAACGGTATAGCAGATATTGGTTAAGCTTGCGTGAACGAAGGCTTTGGCACGGTGTCATGCCGCTTCCGGCGTCGCGAACCCTTCCGCCGCCGTCCGCAGTCCGGCCAGCGTCGTATCGATGCGGTTCACGTCGCTGCCCAGCCGGTCGATGTCGGCCGCCACCGTTTCGGTGTCCTGGCGGATCGTGGCGATCGTGGCCGACATGCTGTCGGCCGCCAGCGCCGTTTCGTCCACGCTGGCGGTAATCGCGGTGACCGTCGTCGCCTGCGCGTGCATCGCGTGGCGGATGCGGTCGGCCGAATCCTGCACTTCCGATACCGTCGCCTTGATGCTGGCATTGGTCGCGACGGTCCCGCGGGTCGCGGCCTGGATCGCGGCGATCTTGGCGGCAATGTCGTCGGTCGCGCGCGCGGTCTGGTTGGCGAGGCTTTTCACTTCCTGCGCGACGACGGCAAAGCCGCGCCCGGCGTCGCCCGCCCGTGCCGCCTCGATCGTGGCGTTCAGCGCCAGCAGGTTG
>NZ_LMLB01000002.1 GCF_001421785.1 Sphingomonas sp. Leaf33
CTCCGCCACGGGTAGCTTGGCCGGCGGAGCTGGTCGGGCGAGCGCAGCCGGCCAAGCGGAGAAGGCTGGCATGAACACCTCCGGTGCCGGCGGCAGGTATCCCAGAGAGGCATGCGGGCGCACGGTGTTGTAGTGACGTCGCCAGCTTTCGATGACGACCTGCGCTTCCCTGAGTGTGTAGAAGATCTCGCCGTTGAGCAGTTCGTCGCGAAGCCGTGCATTAAAGCTTTCGACGTAGCCATTTTCCCATGGTGAGCCTGGCGTGATGTAGGCCGTCTTTGCTCCGACGCCGGTAATCCAAGCTTGGACGGCCTTCGCAACGAACTCCGGCCCGTTGTCCGAACGAATATGGCCAGGTACGCCACGTAGGATGAACAGATCCGAGAGTACGTCGATGACGTCGATCGCCTTGAGCTTACGAGCGACCCGGATCGCCAGGCATTCATGGGTGAACTCGTCAACGACGTTGAGCATCCGGATCTTGCGCCCGTCATGCGTGCGTGCCTCGACGAAGTCATACGACCACACGTGATTGCGGTGTTCCGGGCGAAGACGGACGCAGGAGCCGTCGTTGTCCCAGATCCGCCCTCGCTTGGGCTGCTTGGCTGGGACCTTCAGACCTTCACGCCGCCAGATCCGCTCGACGCGCTTGTCGTTGACGAACCATCCGGCCGCCTTCAGCAACGCGCTGATCTTGCGGTAGCCATAGCGTCCGTACTTCTCGGCCAATGCCACGAGATCGGCTGTCAGCGCCTCCTCGTCGTCGCGGCCCCGCGGCACCTTGCGCTGTGTCGAGCGATGCTGACCGAGCGCCCGGCAGGCGCGGCGCTCGGAGATATTCATCGTCAGCAGGATGTGCTCGACACAAGCGCGTCGGCGCGCGGGGCTCAGAAGTTTCCCCGGGACGCCTCCTGCAGGATCAGCTTGTCCAGCGTCAAATCGGCGATTGCCTTTCGAAGCCGAGCATTCTCAGTCTCAAGGCTCTTCATCCGTCGAACCTGATCTGACTTCAGCCCGCCAAACTCACGCCGCCACCGGTAGTATGTCACTGAACTCACGCCGAGCGCGCGGATCGCATCGGCCACGCTCTGGCCCTGTGAGATCAGCACATCCGCCTGCCGTAGCTTGGCAACGATCTCCTCGGGCTTCGGGTGCTTTGCCATCTTGTCCGTCCTCCAGGCTCAAAAGCCATACCAAAGAGCGGACCACTTCAATGGGGGCTGACCAAGGAGAGTCCTC
>NZ_LMLB01000004.1 GCF_001421785.1 Sphingomonas sp. Leaf33
TGGCTCGCGTTGTAGGTCGAGCGGATCACGCCGGCGGGCAGCGTCAGGGTCTGGCCGGTGGTGAGCGCTGCGTTCGCGCCGAGGCCGTTGGCCTGGGCGAGCTTGTACCAGAGACTCGCATCGCCCCACACCTGCGCGGCGATGCCGGCGAGCGTATCGCCGGCGCGCACGGTGTAGCCGCCGCCCGAGGACCCCTGCTCGTAGCTGGTGATCTGGTCGATGCTCTCGGAGAAGGCATGGCCGTAGCGGCGGTTGTTGCCGAACGCGCCGTTCTGCTGCACCCAGCCCCGGGTCTGCACCGAGCCGGCATAATCGTTCATCCCGGTGCCGTCGTTGCCGACATGGCCGAGCTCGTTGCCGTTGAAGCGGTACCAGCGCTCGTGCGGGTCGCCGACATTGGGGTTGGTGTCGCTCTCGTCGCGGGTCAGCGCCTGGCCGGTGAGGTCGCTGACGATCGAGATCGTGCGCGACCGCCCGTCCGAGATCGAGATCGTCTCGAGCCGCCCGCCCGCACCGTAGGTGTAGACGGTGCTGCTCGAGGTCTGGCCCGAGGTGCTGGTGGAGGCGATCTGCGGCCCGCCGCTGCGCCAGTTGTAGCCGTTCGACGTGTATGTCGTGCCCTGGGGCTGGCCGTCGCGGTGGCTGTGGGTCGTCGACGACACGACCTGCCCCAGCGCGGCATGGCCGCCATAGTCGTTGGACGTGTCCGTGACGAGCGTCACGCCCCCCTCCAGCCGGCGGGTGATGTCGCGGGTCACCCGGCCCGCGGCCGAGTAGACCTGCTCATGGTCGTAGGCGATCTGCCCGGCGGCGTCGTAGTCGAGCTGGCGGGTCTGGCGCCCCATGCCGTCGAACTGGAAGCTGGCGCCGCCGCCCTGGCGGTCGAGCACGTTGGTCGAAACCGCATTGCCCTGGCCGTCGTCGGTGTAACCCGTCTCGACGATGGCGACGTTGGTCAGCTGCCCGTCGGCGGCATAGCCGAAGCTCTCCTGCCGCAGGCCCGTGTAATAGGCTTGGTGCTGCACCCACTCCCCGCGGTCGGGATCGTGGAGATAATAGGGATCACCGGGCTTCTGATAGGGCTCGAAGATCCAGACCTGCCCCATCAGCGAGGCGTCGCGCGTCGAGCTGACCCGCTGCCCGGCGCGGTCGTAGACCAGGCTCGCGCCGTTCCACCCGCGCACGATCTGGCCGTTCGACAGCTGCCCGCCGTCCAGCGTCACCCGGTTCATCGCGTCATACAGGAACCAGCGGTCCTCGCCCGCGCGCCCCACTGCGTTGCCCCACTGGTCGAGCGTCGCCTTGTCGGCTGTCGTCCGCCGGATGTTGCCGACCGCGTCGTAGGCCCACGTCATCGTCGCCCAGGGCAGCGCCGTCTCCGCCTGGTGCCACCAGGTCATCCGCCCGAGCGCGTCGTACGCGGCATTGGACTGGGTGTACTGCGCGCCGTCGCGCCAGAAGCTCTCGGCCGTCTTGCGCCCGGCCGCGTCGTAGCCGTAGCGCGACACCGCCCGCTCGTACCCCAAGCCCAGATCGCTCGACTGCGCCGACAGCAGGCCGGTGTTGTACCAGTTGTAGGTGACCGTCTCGCCCTCGTTACCCGACCGGGCGACCATCCGCCCGCCGCGGTCGTAGGTCAGGTGGGTCGTGTACATCGTCACGTCCGGCATCCGGTCGTGGCTGTAGGTCGTGCGTCCGAACACGTCCGATTGCTCGACCCGCTCGAACCCGTTGGCGTAGTGCGTGCTCTGGTGCCAGCCGCCG
>NZ_LMLB01000005.1 GCF_001421785.1 Sphingomonas sp. Leaf33
ATGTGGGAATCCCAAAACAACCAGGAGGTTGGCTTAGAAGCAGCCATCCTTTAAAGAAAGCGTAACAGCTCACTGGTCTAAACAAGGGTTCCTGCGGCGAAGATGTAACGGGGCTCAAGACGTGCACCGAAGCTTAGGGTGTGGATTTAATCCACGCGGTAGCGGAGCGTTCCGTAAGCCTGCGAAGCCGAAGGGTAACCGACGGTGGAGGTATCGGAAGTGCGAATGCAGACATGAGTAGCGATAAAAAGGGTGAGATGCCCTTTCGCCGAAAGACCAAGGGTTCCTGCGCAAGGCTAATCCGCGCAGGGTGAGCCGGCCCCTAAGACGAGCCCGAAGGGGGTAGTCGATGGGAACCACGTTAATATTCGTGGGCCTGGTGGTGTGTGACGGATGGTGTGTGTTGTCTGACCTTATCGGATTGGTCAGGCTTCGAAACTGTCCCGGGAAATAGCCCCACCGTATAGACCGTACCCGAAACCGACACAGGTGGTCAGGTAGAGTATACCAAGGCGCTTGAGAGAAGTGTCCTGAAGGAACTCGGCAAATTGCCTCCGTACCTTCGGAAGAAGGAGGCCCCACATAGGCGCAAGCTCTTGTGGGGGGCACAGGCCAGGGGGTAGCGACTGTTTAGCAAAAACACAGGGCTCTGCTAAGTCGGCTTCAAGACGACGTATAGGGTCTGACGCCTGCCCGGTGCCTGAAGGTTAAGTGGAGGGGTGCAAGCTCCGAAATGAAGCCCAGGTAAACGGCGGCCGTAACTATAACGGTCCTAAGGTAGCGAAATTCCTTGTCGGGTAAGTTCCGACCTGCACGAATGGCGTAACGACTTCCCCACTGTCTCCAGGACATGCTCAGCGAAATTGAATTCTCCGTGAAGATGCGGAGTACCCGCGGTTAGACGGAAAGACCCCGTGCACCTTTACTGCAGCTTCAGAGTGGCATTAGGAAAGAACTGTGTAGCATAGGTGGGAGGCTTTGAAGCATTGTCGCCAGATGATGTGGAGCCATAGGTGAAATACCACCCTGTTGTTTTCTGATGTCTAACCTCGAACCATGAAACTGGTTCAGGGACCCTCTGTGGCGGGTAGTTTGACTGGGGCGGTCGCCTCCTAAAGAGTAACGGAGGCGTGCGAAGGTTGGCTCAGGTCGGTTGGAAACCGACCGTTAGAGTGCAATGGCATAAGCCAGCCTGACTGCGAGACTGACAAGTCGAGCAGAGACGAAAGTCGGTCATAGTGATCCGGTGGTCCCTCGTGGAAGGGCCATCGCTCAACGGATAAAAGGTACGCCGGGGATAACAGGCTGATAACCCCCAAGAGCTCATATCGACGGGGTTGTTTGGCACCTCGATGTCGGCTCATCACATCCTGGGGCTGGAGCAGGTCCCAAGGGTTTGGCTGTTCGCCAATTAAAGTGGTACGTGAGCTGGGTTCAGAACGTCGCGAGACAGTTTGGTCCCTATCTGCCGTGGGCGTCGAAATTTGAGAGGAGTTGACCCTAGTACGAGAGGACCGGGTTGAACATACCTCTGGTGTACCTGTCGTCGTGCCAACGGCGCAGCAGGGTAGCTATGTATGGACGGGATAACCGCTGAAAGCATCTAAGCGGGAAGCCTCCCTCGAGATAAGATTTCTTAGGACGGTCGGAGACCACGACCTTGATAGATCGGATGTGGAAGTGCGGTAACGCATGGAGCTAACCGATACTAATTGTCCTATTCGCGCTTGATGAGTTCACACCTCCAACATCAGCCCTGACAACCGTCAGCCGATGTTGTGGTTACAAACTCAGCCTATAATTTGCACGGGCATCGATTTGAAACACCGCGAACTAACGCGCTGGCTCCATTGCTTGGTGACCATAGCGTCTGTGACCCACCCGATCCCATCCCGAACTCGGCCGTGAAACCAGACTGCGCCAATGGTACTAGGGCTCAAGCTCTGGAAGAGTAGGTCGTCGCCAGGCATTGAAGCCAGCGCGCTAATTCGCACACAAAAACCCATTCACATTGTCAGATACGCCAAAACACTCTGCGCGCCCGCCACACAGGCGCGGCGCGCTTTGTCTTTCAACGTATCCCTTGGTGGCGCGGGGTGGAGCAGCCCGGTAGCTCGTCAGGCTCATAACCTGAAGGTCACAGGTTCAAATCCTGTCCCCGCAACCAA
>NZ_LMLB01000006.1 GCF_001421785.1 Sphingomonas sp. Leaf33
ACGCTTTCTTTAAAGGATGGCTGCTTCTAAGCCAACCTCCTGGTTGTTTTGGGATTCCCACATGCTTTCCCACTTAGACGTGACTTGGGGACCTTAGCTGTAGGTCAGGGCTGTTTCCCTTTTGACGACGGACCTTAGCACCCGCCGTCTGTCTCCCGAGTAGTACTCCTAGGTATTCGGAGTTTGGTTAGGTTTGGTACAGCTCGCGCCGCCCTAGCCCATCCAGTGCTCTACCCCCTAGGGTATTCGCTCGAGGCACTACCTCAATAGTTTTCGCGGAGAACCAGCTATTTCCCGGCTTGATTGGCCTTTCACCCCTAAACACAACTCATCCGGTAACTTTTCAACGTTAATCGGTTCGGACCTCCAGTGCGTGTTACCGCACCTTCATCCTGGTCATGCCTAGATCGCCGGGTTTCGGGTCTAATACACCAAACTCATTCGCCCTATTCAGACTCGCTTTCGCTGCGCCTACACCTATCGGCTTAAGCTTGCTTGGTACATTAAGTCACAGACCCATTATGCAAGAGGTACGCGGTCAGGGCATAAAACCCCTCCCACTGCTTGTAGGCAATCCGTTTCAGGTACTGTTTCACTCCCCTCATCGGGGTGCTTTTCACCTTTCCCTCACGGTACTAGTTCACTATCGGTCATGTAGGAGTATTTAGGCTTAGAGGGTGGTCCCCCTATGTTCAGACAGGATTACACGTGTCCCGCCCTACTCGAGTCCTGATACATCACTTTCGCATACGGGGCTGTCACCCGCTATGGCCACACTTTCCAGAGTGTTCTGCTAGTTGAATATCAGGCACTGGCCTGGTCCGCGTTCGCTCGCCACTACTAACGGAATCTCGGTTGATGTCTTTTCCTCCAGCTACTGAGATGTTTCAGTTCGCCGGGTTCGCTTCTCGAAACCTATGAATTCAGTCTCAAGATACCTTGCCCAACCAACCCCGACAGCCGTCTTGCGACAACGTTCGAGATTGATCGGATAGGTGGGTTTCCCCATTCGGAAATCGTGGGATCAATGCTTGCTCACAGCTCCCCCACGCTTATCGCAGCGTGCCACGTCCTTCATCGCCTCTACATGCCTAGGCATCCACGAATTGCCCTTACCTCACGCTTGAGAGTCCACACCACCAACAACAGCGCTGAGCATCGCGAAGAACGCCTGAGGTTGCCCTCAGCCGTCGCACGCGAAACCACTCGGCAAACGCTGCCTGGTCCGGTGTGGTTAAAAATCTCAGCCTTTTTACTTACGACCGACATTCGCTCCCTCAGAACGCGCCGAAGCCCGCCTGCTGAAACCAACGCCGTCGCGGCATCGATTTGAAAAACCCATTCACAATGTCAAAGACGCTGACTGGCCCTCAGGCCAGACGCTAACCGCTCTATAACGAGCGGATTTCGTATCTTCATCTAACTGGATGTATCTCGCTGCTACGCAGCTTTGATGAGATGGTGGAGCTTATCGGGATCGAACCGATGACCTGATGCTTGCAAAGCAACCGCTCTCCCAGCTGAGCTAAAGCCCCCTACCAACTCCGCGCGCCGTCAGTCGCAGCAAAGCTGCGCCTTATGGCGCGCTGTGCTTGCGCTGGCCGCACTTGTCAGCGTGCGCTCTAGCTTCGCTAGGGCGCCTCGCTGACTGCGCGATGGTGGGCCGAGTAGGAGTTGAACCTACGACCTCACGCTTATCAGGCGTGCGCTCTAACCACCTGAGCTACCGGCCCATCGCACAACCCAAGCAGGCCATGAAGGCCGCGGGCGGCGTGAGCCAGCTCAGGCACCTGACCCGAGGGTCAGTATCCAGTTGATGAAGGGACATGAGGACGGCGGCTATGTTCTTTGGAATGGAGGAAGCTCTTCCACGAACCGAAGTCCGAGGCGCTTTCCGCCGAAATCCTTAGAAAGGAGGTGATCCAGCCGCAGGTTCCCCTACGGCTACCTTGTTACGACTTCACCCCAGTCGCTAAACCCACCGTGGTCGCCTGCCTCTCATTGCTGAGTTAGCGCAACGCCTTCGGGTGAATCCAACTCCCATGGTGTGACGGGCGGTGTGTACAAGGCCTGGGAACGTATTCACCGCGGCATGCTGATCCGCGATTACTAGCGATTCCGCCTTCATGCACTCGAGTTGCAGAGTGCAATCCGAACTGAGACAGATTTTGGAGATTAGCTCACCCTCGCGGGATTGCTGCCCACTGTATCTGCCATTGTAGCACGTGTGTAGCCCAGCGCGTAAGGGCCATGAGGACTTGACGTCATCCCCACCTTCCTCCGGCTTATCACCGGCGGTTCCTTTAGAGTCCCCAACTGAATGATGGTAACTAAAGGCGAGGGTTGCGCTCGTTGCGGGACTTAACCCAACATCTCACGACACGAGCTGACGACAGCCATGC
>NZ_LMLB01000007.1 GCF_001421785.1 Sphingomonas sp. Leaf33
ACGTCCGATTGCTCGACCCGCTCGAACCCGTTGGCGTAGTGCGTGCTCTGGTGCCAGCCGCCGTAGGTGCCCATGCCCCCGGTCGTGATGCCGCCGAGCCATTGATAGCTGGTGCTGGTGACCGGTTCAGCGATGCCGCGCGTTGATGAACCCAGTGTAGCGGCGGTGCGCGTCAGAAGGTACGGCGCAACCCGTCCTCGTCAGCGGGCACTTCGATCACGTGGACATGGTTGGGCATCAGACAACAGGCCGACACCTGAGCGCCCGCCCGTCACGCGGCCTCACCCAGCAGATCGCGGTACAGCGCGTGGTCGTCGTCCTCGAAGAACGTCTGCTGACGGCGATTGCCACGCTGCGTCGCATGATAGGGGTAGCCGGGCACAATCAGGCGGCGAGAGCGAGCCTTTGCCGCGACGATACGGTTTTTATGCTTTTAGTAAACTGTCACCGTAATTGGAAGATCGGACGGCCGAGGGCTTACACGACAGGCGTGAGTTAATCCTCTTCGTCGCCACTTCGATCGAGCAAGTCCCCCTCGGAAAGTTCCGGTAGATCAGCATCAACAGGCCAGCGATAAAGTTCCCTTGGATAGGCGTAGGGCTGCCGATCAGCGATCACCATCTCGACATCCTGCAACAGCCTAGAACCCAGCTTGTCGCTCGCTTCATGATGCGCCTTGGCCTGCCGGATCATGTCCAGCAACTGATCGGCCTTCGCATCACCAAAGTTCTTGCGCAAATTTTCTACCCCTCGCCTCAAGCTGTAATACGCCCCGTCGAAGTCATAGCTTTCCGGAAAATGCCTGCTAGGCGCACGCATTAGCGTGTCTATGATCGCGTCCCGAAGGTCGCGCTTCGTCTTCGGTATAGTGCCTTCACGATACTTCATACTACGGCCTTATCGTATAGACGGGGCGAACAGCAGCTGGCGGCACAATAGTGATTGTCCCGGTCGGCGCAGCCTGCTGAATACGCATGATCTGCGGCGTAGTAGCGTTCTTGAGCTGATAAGAATAGTCGAGGCTGTTCCCTGAGCCGGGGAAATGGATGTCGGGCACGGTGTATTTCCCGTTCGGCGTATACAGCCGCTGATTGATGCGGACCGCGCCGGCGTCCAGCCCAAACTCATCGCGCAGTGTGAGATTGCCTCGACGAATGAAGCCGTCCACGAAGCTACCACGCTGTATTTCCATCGAAAGCTTTGGGTTCAGAATGATGTCGCCAGTCTCAATACCACGCATGAAAATGCCGTGGCCTTCATCAGCAAGGCGCAGGCTGTTCGCTCCGAACTGCGCTTCGATGCTCAGTGGTGCACTCTCTGCGGCGCCCCCCTTCGAGAGTGCGCCGGCCTTCCGGGACATTCCGGTAGCACCACCGATGGCGAACATTGCGATGTCGGTTGTCTGCCGGTCGAATGGTGCGATATGTCCGTTGCGGCCGCGATAATAAGAACTGCCAAGATCGGCCAGACCGGTGACCGGTGACAGGACGAAGCCGATCGGTGCGGCCACATAGCCGAGGCCACCCGCGTTCCATTGCCCATAGGCCTCGTGCTGACGACCGAGAACCGCGTTTCGGATATCCTGCCATATGCTCGGCGTGTAGCTGCTGATCGACTGTCCGCCGGACATGCTGCGCCAATACGCACTGTAATCCGTCTTCGGTTGGTGCAGGCCCAACGCCCATTGCGCGCCCCGCCAGTACGATATGTTGCCATATTCCTGCTTGTAACGGTCGAACTGATAGTCGTTCATGGCCTGGAACAACGAGGTCGTATAGCGGTCGCCCACCACGATAATATCACCGGCTTGCGCATCGACCGCGCCGGCACCGCTGCCGACCTGGCCACCGCCAGCAACCGTCTGACTGCTAGGTGCCACGACCGGGTCAGACGTTCTATCATATATGCCCTCGGGAAGCAGATCGGTCGGTTTGCCGGTAGCTTTCGATTTGCCGGCATCGGCAACCTCAGCCGTCAGCAGCTCCCCGATGGTCTGCCCGATGGCATCGGGCAGTGCGGCAAGGACGTTGTCGCCGAAGCTGGTCCCGTCGATCAGGCTGCGGGCGGCCGCCCCAGCGATGGTACGGGCCGTCCCGTTGAGCGCATGACCGGCGATAGTGCCGAGCGAACGGCTCTGCCCGAACGACGTGAGCTCGAGCCCGTGACCGATCGCCCCGCCGACACCGCCGGACAGGCCGGCGGCGGCGACGCCTGCGAAGTCGAACTTCGACTGGAGCCCGGTCGCCATCGCGATGCCCTGGATCGCGATGTTGCCGATGACGCCTTGTACCGCGCCGTTCACCGCTGCGCTCACCAGCTTGTTCCCGATCCCGCCGATGAGCGTTCCGCCGCCGATCCCGCCGCCGACCCCGGCGGCGATGCCGGTCAGCGCGACCCCCTTCCACGAGAATTTGTCCTGAATGCCGGTGGCGAGGCCGACCCCCTGGCTGACCGCGGAACTGATCATGCCGTTGACCGCGGCGCCGATCGCCGATCCCGTACCAGGCAGCGCTACCGTCACCGCGACGGCGACCGCGATCAGCAGGATCTGGCCGAACGCGCCGCACTTGTTGCTTTTCTTGCCGCGCGCCTGGGGCGTGGCCGAGACCGGCGTCACGTCGCCGATCGCGTCGGCGGGGTCGTACGGGCGCAGTTGGCTCGCGTTGTAGGTCGAGCGGATCACGCCGGCGGGCAGCGTCAGGGTCTGGCCGGTGGTG
>NZ_LMLB01000008.1 GCF_001421785.1 Sphingomonas sp. Leaf33
GGGGGGGGGCGCCGCCGCCGTGCCTGTAAGCATGGCTCGACCGGCCGGGGAGGGGGCAGGTCCGGGTACCGGTGAAGCGGCAGGACGATGTTGTGCCGCATTATGGCGGACAGTGCGCTGTCTGCTTGCGCAAACGTCTCAGGGAAGGCCACCACGGCGCTGCACCACTCACCCGAAAACGATCGAGCAACGGCAAGGCAGGATCGTTCGAACCACTGCTCTCAAATGATGAGGGTCATTCGCCGGGTGGCTCCATCACCCGCGCAAGCAAAGGTAAAATCCCCTCCAGTCGTTGCCGCTCGTCAGGATGGAGCGCGTCGATCCGCGCCGCCAGCGGTGCCGTGGCGCGCAGTTGACCCGTTCGCCATAGGGCCAGCCCGTCGGCGGTGGCCACGACGATCGATCCCCGCTTGTCCGTGGGATGGGGTTCCCGGCGAACCAGTCCCCGCGATACGAGCTCGTCCACTAGCCGCGTGATCGTCGGACGACGCACCTGCTCCAGCTCGGCAAGGGCCGATGGCGCGATCCCGCCGGAATGGACGACGACCGCCATCGCCGATGTGAGCGGGCCTGACAGGGCCGCCGTTTCGTCGGCCGCGCGCAGCCAGCGGATCAGTCGCACCGCCATGATCGAGAGATCATTCGCGATCGAATGGCTCTTGCTAGTTTCTTCCATCTAATTACCATAGACTAACTATATAACGGTCGAAGGGTAGGTTCATGCAGGTCGCGGGTCCAGATGCGAGGCGGTCGTGGGGACGCCATATCCGGCATTCGCATGTGCTTGCCGGCATGGTGTTGGCAATAGCGTCTGTGCCCGTGTCCGCGGCCACGTCCGGCCTGGCGCCCGTCCGGCAACCGATCCGCGCGGCAGCCCCCGCGCTGACGGTTGAGCCCTATCCCTTCAAGCTGCGGGACGGCACCGTCATCCAGGCCGAACGCGGGTCGTTCGAGGTGCCCGAGCGGCGCGGTAACGCCAAGTCGCGCCGCATCCGCATCGGCTTCGTCCGGTTCCGGTCCACCGCCGCCCATCCCGGCGCGCCGATCGTCTACCTGGCTGGCGGTCCCGGCGGGTCGGGGATCGATGCCGCGCGAGGAGCTAGGCAGCCGATCTTCCTCGCCCTGCGCGCGCTGGGCGACGTGATTGCGCTCGACCAGCGTGGCGTCGGCATCTCGAATTCCATTCCGCCCTGCAAGGCCGCCACCAGCCTCGACCCCGCCGGTGGGCTGAGCGAACAGGCGTTCACCCGCTATTATCGCGACACGCTCACGACATGCGTGGGCAAATGGCGCGCGGCAGGCGTCGCGGTTGAGGGATATACGACGCCGGAGAACGCCGACGACGTGGAAGACCTGCGCCGTGCGATCGGCGCTCCCAAGCTGCGGCTCTGGGCAATATCCTATGGCACTCATCTGGCCTTCGAGATGATGCGCCGCCATCCGGGCAGCGTCGACCGCGTTGTCATGGCCTCGGTCGAAGGCATGGACCAGACCGTCAAGCTGCCGGCGCGGGTCGATGCAGCACTCGGGCGGCTCGCCAACTCGGCCGGCGCCGCGGAGGGGGCCGCCCTGCTTGCCACGATGCGGCGCGTCCACGCCAGGTTGGATGCCAGGCCGCAGGTGATGACGCTGGGCGACGCCACGGGCACGATCCGCTTCGCGATGAACGCGTTTCCGTTGCGGATGCTGATCGGGAACATCGCCAAGAACCCGGCCGGCATGACGCAGCTGGCCCAGCTCTATGCAGCGTTCGATGCCGGGCAGGGTGAGGCGGTCGCCCCGCTGCTATACGCCGCCTTCCTCAAGGATCCCCTGACCATGAGCGGGATGCCCGAACTGATGGATCTCTCCTCCGGTGTCAGTCCGTCGCGCCTCGCCATAATCGGGCGGGAAGCACCTGCGGCGATCGTCGGCACGGCGACGAATTTCCCCATGCCGCAGGTTGCCGGGACGGTGCCGGGGATGGACCTTGGCAAAGACTTTCGGACCGACATACGCTCGGCAATCCCGACGCTTGTGGTCAGCGGGGACCTCGACCTGCGGACGCCGATCGAGGAACAGACGACAGCGACCGCCGGCCTTTCGCGCTTGACCCGCGTGACCGTACACGGCGGCGGACACGACCTGTTCGAGGCGCACCCGGCCATTTCCGGCATGATCGCCGCTTTCTTCACTGGCCGCCCGATCAAGGAAACGAGCGTCGTGGTGCCCGTTCCCAAGAACTGACCGCTGCCCGATCGGGAACCCTTGGCGGGAGAGGCTCGGGGAATCATCCGGGCACGAATTGCCATCGCCACCGTCTGATTAGGGGCGATAGCAGACACGCGCCCGGTCGATTGTCGAAGCAATGTTGGAGAACTTCACGTACAGGTCCGACGACAGGCTCTTTCTCATCGCTGATATGCCCGTTCGCCCGCGTCGGCGTCGCGCCGACGGCGGACCGCACGGAAAGGGGATGTGCGATCGGCATGGTGTGACCTTCGTGTGACCTTAGCCGGTCTTCGTGCTACTGGCACAGCGCGCACGACGGGCCATATCGGCCCGCATGAGGGTGCCGAGGTGATCCGTTGAACTGGTACGAAAAACTGCTGCTGGTCCTGGCCATGGTGTTGTTCATGGAGGTCTTTGCCTGGGCGACGCACAAATATGTCATGCATGGCTGGGGCTGGGGCTGGCACCGCTCGCATCATGAACCGCACGACGGCGCGTTCGAGCGGAACGACCTGTATGCCGTAACCTTCGCCGTCATCGTGGTCGGCCTGTTCACGCTGGGCATGGTGTGGGAGCCGGTGTGGTGGGCGGCGCTGGGCATCACCGTCTACGGCGCGATCTATGCCTTTGTGCACGACATGCTTGTGCACCAGCGCTTCGGGATGCGCTGGGTGCCGCGGCGGGGTTATTTCAAGCGGCTGCACCAGGCGCACCGGCTGCACCATGCGGTCAAGACCAAGGAGGACGGCGTCAGCTTCGGCTTCCTGTTCGCGCCCGATCCCGTCCGGCTGAAGCGCCGCCTGGCCGAACGCGCCGGGCGATGAGCTTGGGGCCGAACACGGCCATCGCGCGGCACGGCCTGATGCTGGCGGCGGCGATCATCGCGGCGTGGGCGGCGATCCATGTCGGCGCCATCTTCTTCTGGCGCTGGAGCCCGGCGACCGTGCTGCTGGCACCGATCGTCATCGTCGTGCAGGCGTGGCTCAGCACGGGTCTCTTCATCATCGCGCACGACTGCATGCACGGGTCGCTGGCGCCGGGCCGGCCGGGCCTGAACCGGGTCGTCGGCACGCTGTGCCTGGGGGCCTATGCCGGCCTGTCCTACGGCGCGCTGCTGCCCAAGCATCATGCGCATCACGCGGCACCGGGCACGCCGGACGACCCCGACTTCCACGCCGCCGCCCCGCGCCGCGCGCTGCCGTGGTTCGCGTCCTTCTTCCGCAATTACTACACGCACGGCCAGATCGTGCGGATCACTGTCGCCGCGATCGTCTATCTGTGGCTGGGCGCGACGCTCACCAATATCGTCGTCTTCTGGGCGATCCCGGCGCTGCTGGCGCTCGGGCAGCTGTTCGTGTTCGGCACGTACCTGCCGCATCGCCACGACGACTGCCCGTTCGCCGACGCGCACAACGCGCGCAGCAGCACGCTACGGCCGATCCTCTCGCTGATGACCTGCTTCCACTTCGGCGCCTATCACCACGAACATCACCTGAGCCCCGGCACGCCGTGGTGGCGGCTGCCGGCGGCCCGGCACGAGCTGCGCGCGCAGCGGTAACCTCTAGGCGGCGTCCACCGCGCGCAGGATCGCGCGGCCATAGGCGGTCTTCTTGAACAGCTCGCCACGCGCGCGCGCCTGATCGGCGGCGATGAAGCCCTGTTCGAACGCGATCTCCTCGAGACACGCGATCTGGACGCCCTGGCGGTGCTGGAGCGTGCGGACGAATTCGGAGGCCTCCAGCAGGCTGTCGTGGGTACCGGTATCGAGCCAGGCGTAGCCGCGGCCCATCTGTTCGACGTACAGCTCGCCCGCTTCCATGTAGAGGCGGTTGAGGTCGGTGATCTCGAGCTCGCCGCGCGCCGAGGGCTTCAGGTCGCGCGCGAATTCGATGACGCGGTTGTCGTAGAAATAGAGGCCGGTGACCGCATAGTCGGACTTTGGCTCGGTCGGCTTTTCCTCCAGGCTGATCGCCTTGCCGTCCTTCGTCAGCTCGACCACGCCATAGCGCTCGGGATCCTCGACCTGATAGGCGAACACCGTCGCGCCGTGCGTCCGCGCGGTCGCGCTCGCCAGCAGGTCGGGCAGGTGCGCGCCGAAGAAGATGTTGTCGCCCAGCACCAGCGCGACATTGTCGTTGCCGATGAAGTCCGCGCCGATCGTAAACGCCTGCGCCAGGCCATCGGGGCTCGGCTGTTCGGCATAGCTGATGGTCAGGCCCCAGGCCGATCCGTCCTCGAACAGACGACGGTAGTTGTCGATATATTCGGGGCTGGAGATGATCAGCACGTCGCGGATGCCGGCCAGCATCAGCACCGACAGCGGGTAATAGATCATCGGCTTGTCATAGACCGGCAGCAGCTGCTTGTTCACCGCGAGCGTCGCGGGATGCAGGCGCGAACCGGTGCCGCCGGCGAGAATGATACCCTTCATTTCGGTGCTCCGATCAGATCGTCGAGGATGTCGCTGAGTGCCGCCTGCCAGGGGCGCGGCACGATGCCGTAGGCGTCGCCGATCGCTCTGTGCGACAGCAGCGAATTCGCCGGGCGGCGGGCAGGGGTGGGGTAGTCGGCGGTCGCGATCGGCTCGACGCTCGCGGTCGGCCCGCCACGCAGTGCGGACTGGCGGAAGATTTCGCTCGCGAAGCCGGCCCAGCTGACCGCGCCTGAATTGCTGAAATGATAGGTGCCGGTCGGGGCGGACGCGTCCTCGGCCAGGCGTACCGCGATCCGGGCACAGGCGTCGGCCAGATCGGTGGCGGCGGTCGGGCTGCCGACCTGGTCGTCGACGACGCGCAAGGTATCGCGGTCGGCGGCGACGCGCAGCATCGTCTTCACGAAATTCTGGCCTTGCGGGGAGACGACCCAGGCGGTGCGCACGATCGCATGGCGTGCGCCCGAGGTCCGGACGGCGAGCTCGCCACCCAGCTTCGAAGCGCCGTAGACGCCCAGCGGCGCGACCGCGTCGTCGACTTCCCACGCGCCGTCACGGTCGCCGGGGAAGACATAGTCGGTCGACACCTGCACGAGCGGGATATCCGCCGCCGCGCACGCTGCGGCGAAGGCGGCAGGCGCGAGCGCGTTGACCGCCCACGCGGTGACGACGTCGCTCTCGGCCTTGTCAACCGCGGTATAGGCCGCCGCGTTGATGACCGCGCGCCACGGCTCGGCCGCGACGAGTTTGGCGATCGCAGCCGGATCGGTCAGGTCGAGCCGGTCGCGACCGACGGCCTCGACCTGCCACCCCTTTGGCCAGTCATGGGCAGCGAGCGCGCGGCCGAGCTGGCCGTTCGCCCCGGTGACGAGGATGCGGTGCATGGTCAGGCCGCGACGCCGCGGCGCTCGGATGCCTTGGCGGCGACCAGCGGACGCCACCAGGCTTCGTTGGCCAGATACCATTCGACCGTCTTGCGGATGCCGCTTTCGAACGTCTCGGCCGGGGTCCAGCCCAGCTCCGCCTCGATCCGGCCGGCGTCGATCGCATAGCGCTTGTCGTGGCCGGGACGGTCGGCGACTTCCGTCATCTGCTCGGCGTACGGGCGGCCATCGGCCCGCGGGCGCAGTTCGTCGAGGATCGCGCAGAGCGTCTTCACGACCTCGATGTTCTGGCGCTCGTTATGCCCGCCGACATTGTAGGTGCGGCCCGGTTGTCCACGCTCGAACACCGCCTGCAGCGCACGGACGTGATCCTCGACATACAGCCAATCGCGGACCTGGTCGCCCTTGCCGTAGATGGGGAGCGGCTCCCCGTCCAAGGCCTTGGCGATCATCAGCGGAATCAGCTTCTCCGGGAAGTGATAGGGCCCGTAATTGTTCGAGCAGTTGGTGATGAGCACCGGCAGGCCGAAGGTGTGGCCCCACGCCGAAACCAGATGGTCGCTGCCCGCCTTCGACGCCGAATAGGGCGATCGCGGGTCGTAGGGCGTTTCCTCGGTGAAGAGGCCGGTATCGCCGAGGCTGCCGTACACTTCGTCGGTCGAGATGTGGTGGAAGCGGAACGCCTGGCGCGCGTCCGCATCGAGTGTCAGCCAATAGGCGCGTGCCTCGGCCAGCATCGTGTAGGTGCCGACCACATTGGTCTGGATGAACGCGCCCGGGCCGTCGATCGAGCGATCGACGTGGCTCTCGGCCGCCAGATGCGTGATGATCTCCGGCTTGAACTCGGCGATGGCGGCACGCACGGCGTCGGCATCGCAGATGTCGCCCTGGACGAAGCGGTAGCGGTTGCTCTGCGCCACGCGCTCGACCGTTGACAGCGTGCCGGCATAGGTCAGCTTGTCGAAGTTCAGGACTTCGTGGGTGGTGTTCTCGATCAGATGCCGGACGAGCGCCGAGCCGATGAAGCCGGCGCCGCCGGTGACGAGGATACGCATGGGAGAGGGTCCTTCAGGCAAGCGGGCGCAGCGGACGCCCGTCATAGGCGAACGGGCTGTCAAAATCGGCGAGCAGGGGCTGGACCACGTCCTTGGCGCTGAGCTCAGGGATAGCGCCGGCGGGCAGGGGCCAGTCGATGCCGATCGCGGGATCGTCCCAGCGGATGCCACCGTCCTGCGCGGGCGCATAGGTGTCGGAACATTTGTATGCGACTTCGCAGTCAGGCTCGAGCGTCAGGAAACCGTGCGCGAAGCCGATGGGGACGAACAGCTGGTCGCCGTTCTCGGCCGACAGTTCGGCGCCGACCCAGTGGCCATAGGTCGGCGATCCCCGGCGGATGTCGACCGCGACGTCGAAGATACGCCCGCGCAGGCAGCGCACCAGCTTGTCCTGCGCGCGCGGCGGCACCTGGAAATGCAGGCCGCGCAGCGTGAACGGCGCGGCCGACAGCGAATGATTGTCCTGCACGAACGTCGCGATGATGCCGAGCGCGGACGCCGTGTCGCGGTTGTAGGTTTCGACGAACCAGCCCCGGGAATCGCCGTGGCGACGGGTGCGGACGATCTGGACGGGGCTATCGGTCATGGATCATCCCGGTAGCGGCACGGCAAAACTGCGACAAGCGAATGGTCGCTCGATTTTTCGAGGCAATCGCGCTAGAGCGCGCGCGATATCGCCTGCGTCCTGCAGTCGATAGGATGGTCGTCGGCATGTCCGTCCCAGCCCAAGGTTAGTATTCGTGCTTCAGACCCGCGTAAAGACGGCAGTGAACGGTAACGCCCTGCTTTTCGAACGGCTGCGTGCGCAGTTGCTGCTGGGGCTGGGGGTCGGCATCCTGCTGCCGTTGCTGCTAATGGCGCAGACCTATGCCCAGGGCGATGCGATCACCGGCCTGGGCATCCGCAATACGACGATCGCGGCGATGATCGCGGTCGTGCTGTCGGTGCTGATGTATCGCCGCGTGACGTCGTTCCCCGGCATCCGCGCATTCCGCTTCGTGTTGCCGACCTATGCCGGCGTGTTCGGCGGCGTGCTGGCGGTCATCCTGGTTTCACGGCTCGACTACAACCGCACGTTGCTGACGCTGTCGTTCGTCTTTTCGCTCGCGGCGGCATTCGGATCTGCGTTCTACGTCCTGCGCCGCGCGACGCGGCGGTTCTACCTCGTGCCGTTCGGGCGGTGGGAAGTGGCGTTCAAGTCGCCCAACACCGAATGGATCGTGATGAGCGAGCCGGTGATCCCCGACGATCCCGAAGCGGTCATCGTCGCCGACCTGCGGTTCGACCATGAACAGGCGTGGGAACAGATGCTGGCGCACGCCGCGGTCGGCGGGAAGCCCGTCTATCATATCAAGCAGCTGCGGGAATCGCTGACCGGGCGAGTCTCGATCGAGCATATCTCGGAGAACAGCTTCGGATCGATGCTGCCCAACCTCGCCTATCGCAAGGTGAAGCGCGCGATCGACCTGGGGTCGGCGCTGGTGCTGGCGCCGATCCTGTTCCTGCCGCTGCTGCTCGTCGCGATCGCGATCCGGCTCGATTCCCCCGGCCCCGTGCTCTTCCGCCAGGAACGCATGGGGTATCGCGGCCATCCGTTCCGCATCTTCAAGTTCCGCACGATGCGCGTGGCGACCCCCGACCAGGCGGACGATGCGCGCAACGCGGCGATGACCGGCGACAACGACCCGCGCATCACGCGGCTCGGGCGGTTCCTGCGCCGCAGCCGGATCGACGAGCTGCCGCAGATCCTGAACATCATTGCAGGCGAGATGAGCTGGATCGGCCCGCGCCCCGAAGCGGTGCCGCTGTCGGTTTGGTACGAACAGGAAATCCCGTTCTACTTCTACCGCCACATCGTGCGGCCCGGCATCACTGGATGGGCGCAGGTCAACCAGGGCCATGTCAGCGACATCGAGGCGGTGTCGACCAAGCTCGGCTACGACTTCTACTATATCCAGAACTTCTCGGCCTGGATCGACGTGCTGATCACGCTCAGGACCATCAGTACGATGCTCAACGGCTTCGGCTCGCGCTGATCCCTTAACCGATCAGCGTGAGCGAGACGCGGGCGACGATCGCCAGGCCGACACCCATCATCACCAGCGATCGCCAGCTCGGCCGCGTAACCGAGCGGTAGAGGCGCGGGCGGGGGTGGCGGCGGTCGTAGCGGCTGAGCCGGCGCTGGACCGCCTGCTGGCGCACGCGGTGATGCCGCTCGGCCTCGTCGAGCAGCGTATCGTGGCGGCGGCGTTCCTCCGCGTTCGACAGGCTGCGATAGGCCTGCTGGATATCGCGCAGACGCCCTGGCAGCAGCAGTGCTGCGCCCTCGCTGCCGCCGTCGGGATGATGCCGCCGCGCGAGCCGGATATAGGCCGCGCGGATGTCCGCCTGCGACGCATGCCGCCCGACGCCCAGCGTCTGGTAGTAATCGCGCTGCATCATGGCGCCGCCACCGCCGCGCGGACCGCGGCGATCCGGGCGGCCGGGCTGTCATGTTCGCCGAACGGACCGTCCAGCATCCCGCCGTCGAGGCGGAGCAGCGCTTGCGCGCCGGAAACGGGATCGAGCCCGGCATCGTGCATCATCAGCGCGCCCAGGCGATCGGCATCGCGTTCGACCCCGCGAATGATCGCGCCGCTTTTCCCCAACGTCCGTCCCAGTCCCCGCCGCACATCGCCCCCACGCATCACCGCGGCGTGGCCGAGGATATTGTGCGCCATTTCGTGCGCGAGAAAGAAAGCAACTTCGTCGTCCCCGCGCAAGCGCGCGAGCAATCCGGTGGTGACGAAGACATGGGTGCCATCGGCAAAGGCGTTGCGCTGCACAGACCGCGCGAGGTGGACGCGCGAGGGGCAGGCGGGGCGGGGGGCAAGCGACAGGGACAGGGTCGTGCCCTCGCGCAGCACCGAGATCGACAGCGCGCCACCTGCAGCCGCACGGGCGCCTGCATCGATCCGGTCGAGTATCGCGTCCGCGCGGGCATGGGCCCGCGCCGCGACGAACGGCAGGTCGCGCGCCTCTTCGGGGGGCAGGGGGGTGCCGCCGACGGCCAGCAGCACATCGCCTGCGCGCATGCCTGCAACCGCGGCCGGGCTGTCGGGGACGACGAGCGTGACACCGGGGCCGCGATCGAGCGCCAGGGTCGCAGCGAGGCCGGCGCGATCGGGCAGTTCGAACTGGGTCAGGTGTTGCAACGCGAAGCCGAGCGCCGGGACCGTGACCGGGCAGCGCAGGGCGGCGCGGGTGGCGAGGCGAAACGCCAGATCGGCGACGCGCGCATCCTCCTCGCGACCGGGCAGATAGGGTGGGGGGCTCGGAGCGAAGACCGTGGCGACAGGGGCGTGCTGCGCTGCATCCGCAGGCGCGATCGGGCTCGCGATGCAGGCCGACAGGCCGATCCAGAGGGCAAGCATCCGAAACATCTGCTGCGTCGCTTACACCGGCACCCCGGGTCGGCTCAACGCGGGATGTGGGTCATCGGAGAGGGGGTGGGCGCGCGCGCGTGATCCGTCATCGCTTGCCGTAGGATGGATCGCAGGATCGCCACCACGGTCTTCGCCAGAGCATGACGGTGGCTTTATGCCCCGTACCGGAATCGACCCATCACTCGGAGGGCGCCTGCGGTCGATGGCGACCCGTTCGAAGCCACGTTCGAGACGGGGGGGCGGTGAATACTTCACTTTGCCAGTAATCGCGAAGCCCAAACAGGAAAGGGCCGAACAGCGATGCTGCCCGGCCCCGAAATTCCTGGTCGAAGCTTTTAAAAAGCTTACGGGCTGTTCGGGCTCGAGTCGGCGTCGACAGCAGCCCAGATGCCCAGGCCGATCGCGCCGATCGCGAGGATCAGAACGATGAAGCCGGTGCCCTTGCCGATGCCGGCGTTGTCACCCGAAACGGTTTCCGAGGCCGGAGCAACGGCCTTCTGCGTCAGCGGCGTCGAAACGGCTGCCGATGCGGTCGAAGCGACCATCATCGAAACGGCCGCCATAGCCGTGTAGAAAGACTTCATCTTCATCTCGTACTTCCCCTTCAGATTCGCCAAGAACCGAATTTCTTCGTCTCTCTAACGCGGCGACCCGTAATGTCCACCCGAAATCGCTGCGATGCTGCATCGCAGTAACTTTGAGATGTTGCCGAAGCCCTAACACCCATCAGGGCTTCTTGTTCCGCGTAAGATGCCAAAAATCGTGTGCGATGTCAAAGCCCGTGATACTCGCGGTACCAGTCGACGAAGCGCGGCACGCCCTCGGCAATCGTCGTGCGCGGCGTGAAGCCCAGATCGCCTTGGATCGCGCTGATGTCGGCAAAGGTGTCGCGCACGTCGCCGGGCTGCATCGGCATCAGGTTGCGCACCGCCTTGCGGCCGCACGCCTGCTCGATCAGGTCGATCATCTCGCCCAGATCCTCAGACCGGCTGTTGCCGATATTGTACAGGCGGTGCGGGCTGACGCTGCCGCCGGCCTTGACCGACCCGTCGTCGGCGGGCGGATTGTCGTTGCACGCGACAATGCCCGCGACGATGTCGTCGATATAGGTGAAGTCGCGGCGCATGTTGCCTTCGCCGAACACGTTGATCGGCTCGCCCGCCATGATCGCCCTGGTGAACAGCCACATCGCCATGTCGGGGCGGCCCCACGGCCCGTAGACGGTGAAGAAGCGCAGGCCGGTCTGGGGCAGGCGATAGAGATGCGCGTAGGTCTCGCTCATCAGCTCGTCGGCCTTTTTCGTCGCGGCATAGAGCGACATGGGCTGGTCGACGCGGTCCTCAACGCGGAACGGCAGCGTCTTGTTGCTGCCGTAGACCGACGAGGACGAGGCATAGACCATCTGCTCGACCTGCCGGTGACGCGCGACCTCGAGCAGGTTCAGGTGCCCGGCCAGGTTCGATTGCAGGTACGCGCGCGGGTTCTCGATCGAATAGCGCACGCCGGCCTGCGCCCCCAGGTGCACGATCCGGTCGAACTCCTCGCCCTTGAGCGCTTCGTCCAAGGCGACATGGTCGGAGAAGTCGACCTGCTTGAACGCGAACGCATCGCCATGCTCGGCCAGCAGCGCCAGGCGGTCGCGCTTGATCCGCGGGTCGTAGTAATCGTTGATGCTGTCGATGCCGAGCACCGTATCGCCGCGGCCGAGCAGATGCCGGCTGACGTTGAAGCCGATGAACCCGGCGGCACCGGTGACGAGAACCCTCAAGACGCTTCCTTCCAATCATGAGCGGCCGGATTTGCCTGTTCGGCAAGCCAGGCCTGGAACATCAGGACCGCCCAGAGCGCTGCGGTCGCATCGCGCCGGCCGGACACATGGTCGCGCCAGCGCGCGGTGACCGCGGCGGCATCGAAATAGCCCTCGGCGGCAAGCCGTGACGGGGCAAGCAGTTCCTCGGCCCACGGTCGCAGCGGCCCGCGCAGCCACTGGCCGACCGGAATGGCGAACCCGGCCTTGGGACGCTCGAACATCGCGCGCGGAGCCTGTCGGTACAGCAGCTCGCGCAGCACATGCTTGCCGCGACCGTTCTTGATCTTGAGCGACAGCGGGATGCGGGCGGCGACGGCGGCCACGCGGTGGTCGAGGAAGGGAACGCGCGTTTCCAGGCTGACCGCCATCGCCGCGCGATCTACCTTCACCAGGATGTCGTCGGGCAGGTAGGTGGTCGCATCGCAATACATCATCCGCACCGCATCGGGTGCGTGCGGGAAGGGATCGAGGTCGAAGCCCGGTACGGCCGTCGCGCCGAGCACCGGGGACGGCTCGAAGCTCCATTCGTCGAGGAAGCTCGTATAGACGTCGTCGAACCGCCGCGCGCCGCCCGCGACCCGCAACGCCTTCTGGATCTTCGCGCCGAAATGCGGCGGACGGTTGCCGGGGATCGCATTCCACAGGCCCGCCGGCAGCCGGCTGAGCGGCAGTCCGGCGGCGGCACGGACAGGGCGGGGCAGCACGCTGAGGCGATCCCACATCTTCGGCGCGGCGAAATGCCGGTTGTAGCCGGCGAAGAGTTCATCGCCGCCGTCTCCCGACAGGGCGACGGTTACCTGTTCGCGGGCGAAGCGGCTGACGAGATGGGTCGGGATCTGCGAGGAATCGGCGAACGGTTCGTCATACATCGCCGGCAGGCTGGGGATGACGTCGCGGGTCTCGGCGACGGTGACGTAGCGTTCGTTGTGGACGGTCCCAAAATGCCGGGCGACCTCCTTGGCATATACGGCTTCGTTGAAGCCGGCCTCCTCGAACCCGATCGAGAAGGTGCGCACCGGCGTCGAGGAATGGCGCTGGTAGAGCGCGACGACGGTCGATGAATCGATCCCGCCCGACAGGAAGGCGCCGACCGGGACATCGGCGATCGCCTGGCCTGCGATCGCCTGGCCGAGCGCGTCGTCCAGCGCAGCGATGGCGTCGTCCTCGCTGGCGATCGGCGCCGCCGCACCCTGCGTCAGCACATCGCGATACGACCAGTAGCGCGACAGCGTCAGGCCGTCTCGGCGGCCCTCGACCGGCGCCGCGCCGGGCGCCGTCCGGGCGGCACCCGGCGTCACCGTCAGGATGCAGCCGGGCTCCAGCTTGTAGATGTCGCGGTAGATCGAATAGGGCGCCGGCACATAGGTCCGCGCGGCGAACGCGGCGAGCGCGTTGCGATCGATCGCGTTGGCGAAGCCGGGGTGCACGCGCAGCGCCTTGAGTTCGGAGGCGAACAGGAAGTCCCCCCCGACCCAGCCATAATAGAGCGGCTTTTCGCCGAACCGGTCGCGCACCAGCTGCAGGACACGGTCGCGGCGGTCCCACAGTGCGATCGCGAACATGCCGACGCAGCGACGGATCGTCGTGTCCAGTCCCCAGGCGGCGATGGCGGCGACCAGCGTCTCGGTATCGCTGTGGCCGCGCCAGGCCGGGGCCACGCCGGCGGTGTCCAGGTCCTTGCGGATGGCGAGGTGGTTGTAGATTTCGCCGTTGAACGCGATGACCCAGCGGCCGTCGACCGACGCCATCGGCTGATGGCCCAGCGGCGAGAGATCGACGATCGCGAGCCGCCGATGGCCGAGCACCGCGCGCGGACCGTCGCCGGCATCGGGATCGTCCCACCGCCCGCCGTCGTCGGGACCGCGGTGATGGAGCGGTGCGGTCATCCGATCGACCAGGGAAGGATCGCGCGCACCACTCAGGATCGCGCCGGCTATGCCGCACATGGGAAAACCTGCTTTCTAAGACGGGGCGCCGTTAGCATCCATTTCCCGCGACGGAAACTCTGCGCAGGCGGGGCGGGGGGCCGTCCACGCGCCCCCGATATCGGCCACTGTTGCTGCTAAATCCTTCTCTGCAATACGTGCTTGATCGCAGTACCGACGAAGAGGGGTACCTGCACTTCATGCCGATGCACGACGAAGACGTAGAAATGCCAGGCAGCATTGGTAATGACGGCCCCGGCGGAAATGCCGATAATACCGTAGACACGTCCTAGCAGAAACGCCGATATGGAGCCGACCACGACCGATACGATAAACGCCTTGACAACGATTTGCTCGCGACCCGTCATGTTAAGGTAGCTACCCGTTATACCAAAAAACGAAACAAATAAATTTGCTATTCCAAGCACTACTACGGAGCTATAAGCACTCGAATACGCTGGACCGAATAAAAAAGATATTATAGATCTACCGAAAATAATAACGATCAATAATATCATAGCCGTGCAAAAAGTCGCTGCTATAGTCGTATGTCCAAGTGTTTTGTAAACAGCAGTATGATCATGCTCAGCGCTCTGTCTGGCGACAATGGGTAGGGTAGCAATATTTGCAATACTGCTTGGGAGGGCGAGCAGCGCAGTCGCGGACAGGGCAACTCGGAGAATGCCGGTATCTGCCGCAGAGCAGATCAAGCCTGCCATCAAAATAGGGTAGTTGCCATTGAATACGGCAAGCAGAGAGTGCGCGGTATACGCTGTGACAACGCCCCACCAACGCCCCGGCCTATAGACGCTATGTTTTTCGGGATAGCCTTTGGATCGAGAAAAATAGAATCTGACAGCTATCAACACACAGGCGCCGGTCGCCGCGAGCTGTAGAAAAAGCGCGTCAGCGACCGTCAATTTTCCGCTCAAGAGAACAAAGAACAATATCAGTGCTGATGTGATTGCAGGCTTAGCAACCATATCAACCGCCTGACCAATTATGTTCAGACCTATTCCACGCAAAAGTGCTCCGAGAACTGCGGACAGCGCTAAAGCAATGATTAAGGCAGCTGAAGCTGAACCCTCAGCGATACGGGACAGAAGCGTATCTTTATTCAATACTGCTGCTATCAACAGTCCTATAAAGGCAGTCAGTGAAGCGATGAGAATCGTTCTTGGTAAAAACCAGAAGAACAGTGATTTGAGACTTGTCCGTGAGCCATTCGCTACGGCTCGGGATGCTTCTCGAGTTGCGAATACCGGTAATCCGGCCTGCGCTGGTGCGCCAAGCAATGAGACAAAGGCCATTGCAGTACCATAGATGCCGTAATTCACCGGGCCCAATACCCGGGCTAGTTGGATGCCGAGTAGCATCGTAAAGGCCATACCGCCGAGCTGTACGAACCCGCTGCCGATAAGGACGCCATGCAACTCAGGTAACCGCGAGAAGGCCCTACGCGCGATACTAATTGTCACGACCAAATGGCCTTCTTGATCTTTTCCAAAAATAGCTCTGCTTTGTACGGATCAAAGATCCTATATAAGAACAGTAGGGGCATGGGCCCACACATTGCCTTTTTTTCAGCCAATTTTTTGGCGGTAGAAAATAGATAACTGGCCTGATCGGGTAGAAGGTTACGACTTGCCTCCCGGCCTAATGCCCAGCAAGCTTGTCCAAGCATTAGCATATCGTCTTGGCTTCTTGTGAGTTTATTTAGCGCGCTGATCGTATCTATTATACTATCGAAAACCCTTGCTTGGTTGTCACGCGTCAACCGATTGGATGATGCATGACCGACCAGGTAAACTTCGCTTTCGATTTGTCTGAAAACTATTCCGGTTTGAGCAAGCCGAACCGAAAGCTCCTGATCTTCGCCTATACGAAGTGACTCGTTTAAACCGTTTACTTCGATCAGGCTCGCTCGGGGAATTAGACTCAACCCTAGCGGAAGTGTGTGACGAAACAGCAGGTAGGGCGGTATGATGGTATCGGCCGCTAAGATGGGAAATCCATAACTACGATCATTCGCTCGTCCGACCGGCACTTCGCCTTCTTTTGCGGCGGAGAGTAAGGCGTGCGATGATCCGGCAGGAACCGCGTCGTCGCTATCTATAAAACGAACATACTTACGGGTAGCTAGGCCTATACCTGTATTTCTAGCGCTGCTAACTCCTCTGTTATCGGTTCTTACAGCGATTATATTACGGTACCGCTGAATTATCTGCCAGCTTTTATCTGTTGACCCATCATCAACGATAATGAATTCGGCATCTGGAGCATCGGACCTTATGCTAGAAATAGTCTGCTCGATAGAGTCCGCGCGATTATAGCAAGGAACAACAAAAGATATATCGGCAGATTGTTCCATAATGCTTCATTCCAGCAATCGAGGTGCACATATATTCGATATGCCGGCCGAACCTTACGTGCGCGCAACGTAATTCAAGTCACTGATCTGTTCGAACTTATAGGAATCATTAGCCGAAAGGATTGCGTTCTCGCAGGCTATACGACTCTCACTGTCTAGTGCCTCAAAAATGATCAGTGGCGAACGCTTTAGTGTTTCGGCGGCACCCTCGAAAACCTGTGGTTCAAACCCCTCAACATCTACCTTGATCACGTCCGCCGCTATGGCGAAGGAATCTAATGTTCGTACGGGGACAGTTATACCCGTCTCACTAATCCTAGAGATATCTAAGTCATTTGATTCCGCAAAAGTCGTAGTGCCATTATAATTCGATACGGCAAACGGATAGATAGAAACGTTAGGCCATTTGTTGGATTCAAGTAGCCGTAAGGCACGATGTGCGGGCTCGAAGGCATGCACGTGGCCGGCTTTTGCAGAAAAAATTGCTACGGTGCATCCTACGTTGGCGCCGACATCGATCACCACGCTATCGCTACGCAAGGGTAGCGATTTCAGATAGGCGGCGTCCTTGGCCCAATGCTTGTACTCACCCTCGCGCACGAGGGGGACGCACACCCGCTCACTTATGTCGCACGCAAGCGTTCCATAGGCTGTTTGAGTGGGATACGACCTTAGCGACGGCCTTATATTCGCAAGCAGCCGTGCGACACGAAAATATCCGACCGGCAAACGGCGTACAAGCGTGACCGCGGCATCATCTATGAAACTCATGCGCGGCGTCTAGCAGGAAGCTTGAAATCATAAAAGGTAGGCAGGTAGCCGGATCGGCCTATCGCCGGACCAGCTTCTTCGCCGCGGCATAGAGCCCGGCGTTGCTCGCCAGCACGGCGCGGGCGATCAGGCCGGCGTCGGTCAGTATCCTGAACGGCAATTTCGGGTCGCGCTGGCCGACGTGCCGCAGGAAACGGGCGAGACCGCGATAGTCCTTTGCCCGGATATAGGCGATCGACGACGACCGCGCCGATCGTGCGATCATCCGCGTGCGCCACGTCCGGACGAACGTCGGATCGACCCCGTGGCGCTCCGCATGATCGGCCACCCCGTCGATCAGCGTGAAGTTGTTGAGATATTTCGTCATGTCGAGCCGGCGCGTTTCGTTCGCGCCGTGCTGGACCCAGGCGGCGACGACGCTATCGAGCCAGGCGACCTTGCGGCCGACGATCATCCGCAGGAAGGATTCCCAGTCGTTGCGCAGGACCGTCTCGTCCCAGTAGCAGCCGACCTGCATGGCGAGATGCCGGTCGTACAGGATCGAATTGTGGTTCCACACGATACGGTCGGCGGCGTAGCGATCGAGGAACTCGACGTCGCCCATCACCGCGGGGTGGGGCTGGTTGCGGATCGCGATCCGCGTCCCGCCGGCTTCGTCATATTCGCAGTAATCGGCAAAGACCAAGGCGATTGCCGGGTCCTGCCGGACTATGGCGATGGCGGTCGACAGGAAGGCGTCGTCGACGAAGAAGTCGTCGGCATCGAGGTTCACCGCCCAGTCGCCGGTCGCGTTTTCGAACAGGTTGCGATGATAATTGCGCAGGATGCCGATGTTCGGATCGTTCCGATAGTACCGGATGCGCGGGTCGTCGCGGCGGGCCAGAAACGCGCGGACGACCTGTTCGGTATCGTCGCTCGATCCGTCGTCGGAGATGACGATCTCGATATTGGCATAGTCCTGCCGCAGCGCGCTTTCGATCGCGCGCGTGATGAAGCCGGCCTGGTTATAGGCCGGGATCATGATCGATACCTTCGGATCCGTCATCGAATCGAAACTCATGGTCGGAGTGCGGGAGAGAGTGCGGGCGTCAGCGGCCGGTCATCAGGGCGAGATAGCGGGCGGACGTGTGATCGCCCGACAGCGCTTCTGCCTGGGCCTTGATCGTGGCCGGGTCGATCGGCGCGTCGATCGCCTCGCCCATGGCGCGGGCGAGGGCGGTCGGGTCGTCGCAGGGCACGAGGCGACCGTAGACGCCGCCGTCGAGGATCTCGCGCGGGCCGCTCGGGCAGTCGGTGCTGACGATCTGCAGGCCGGCGTACATCGCCTCGACCAGGACGTTACCGTATCCCTCGTAATCCGACGACAGGACGAAGACATCGGCCGTCGTGTAGAAGGGCCAGGGATCGACGAAGAAGCCGGGAAGCAGGACCTCGTCCTGCAGGCCATGCTGTGCGATCCGCGCTTCCAGCGTCTCACGCATCTCGCCTTCACCCAGGATGACCAGGCGGGCCGGACGCTGCTTGCGGAGCAGGGCGAAGGCATCGATCAGCAGGGTCTGGTTCTTGGGCGGCTTCAACGTGCCGACCGAAATGATCCGTGCCGGAGCATCGCTCCATAATCCCGACGCCGTCGCGGTGTCCGCGACGATCGCCGGCGGTCGCTCGATGGGATTGTAGATGACTTCCATGCGCGATCGATCGATACCCGACACCGCCGCCATGTCGTCGGCGGCCTGCGACGAAACGGTCACGCACGCATCGGCCAGGGGGTGCGTCAGGCGGATGCTGAGGCCGAGGATATGGCGGCGCAACGTGCCGTAATGTCCATAGTGCCTGGACAGGGTCGTATGCTCGCTCAGCACCAGTCGCGATTTCGACCGCGCGATGCGGTGTGCCACCACGCCGATGACCGTCAGCGGCCACATGTAGATCTGGATGCCGTCCGGGCGTTCGGTCCGCAGATAGCGGACGAGGGGCATCAGCACGTCGCGGATGCGCGGCGTCTTCAGGTCGATCACCCGCACGCTGGGCGGCACCAGCGGCATCAGCTGCCCCTTGGCTTCCATCAGCAGCAGGTCGACGTCATAGCCCAGCGCGACGAAATCCTCGATCAGGCGCAGCGCGACGCGCTCGGCGCCGCCGCCCCACAGATGCGGCAGCAGGAACGCCAGGCGTTCCGGCGACGTACTCATGCCGGGTTTCCGGCGGCGTCGTGCCCGTCGAGATCGGACAGGCGGTTGAGCGACACCAGGTCGCGTGTCGTCGCGATCGGCAGGGCTTCGACCTTGCATCCGTGCTCGACCAGATGGCGGACGATGTAGAGGAAGCCATGCTCCCCGGTGGTGGTGCCGAGCGCGCCGGGCAGCCGGCGCCGCAACAGGTCGAACACGACCGCCCGGCGGAACGCGAAGACGCCGATGTCGCGCTCGCCGGGACCGGGCTCGGCCCCCGCTTCGCGCGTTTCGGCGAGCGCAGTGACGGTCCCTGCGGCGTCGCGGGTCACGACCGTATAGGCCGCATCGACATGGCGGGTCGGAAAGGTGAAGTCGTTGCCCGCCTGCAGATGCCGCTCGACGGTCGCCGCGATCGTGCGCGGATCGAGCAGGGGAATATCGCCCCAGACGGCGACGACATGCTCGGGTGTCGACCCGGGCGCATCGTCGAGGCACAGGATCGCATCGCCCATGCCGGTCGGCGAGGCTTGCACGACCAGGTCCGCCGCCACGCCGGCCGCCGCCAGCGTCTCGGCGATCGGTGCCTTGCCGGCGGGACTGGTCACCACGACCGGACGGGTGTCGAAGGGGCGCAGCAGCGCGAACTGGCGCAGCAGGATCGGCACGCCGCCGACAGGATGCAGCGTCTTGGGGTAGGGCAGGCCGGCGCGGCTTCCGGCCCCCGCCGCGGGGATCAGGACGCGGAGGTCAGTCATGCATGTCCTTTCCGATCCGGCCGTCCAGACCGCGGCGCACGGCCTTTGCCAGCAGGTGGCGCTGCGACCCCGTGATGTAGCTCAGCGCCTCGCCGGCGCCGTTGCGTCGCCCGGTCCGGACCAGCGCCGCCACGACGGCGGCGGCGTTGCGGATCCAGCGATGGTCGAAATAGCGCTGGTTCAGAATCAGCGTGTTCTTGACGTAATAATAGACTTTCACGTCGTTCAGCGGCCGTCCCGACACGTCGGGATGCAGATGCAGCGCGCGCAGGTCGGACAGGACCGGCCCGACCGTGCGCATCCGCATGAAGAAATCGACCTCGTCCCCCATCAGGAAGAAATCGGTATTCACGTTACCGATCCGGCGGATCGTGGCGACATCGACCAGGGCGCCGTTGAAGAGATGCGCGAAGGGGTAGGTGTCGCCGTCGGCCAGCGACCGCAGCGCCGACAGGTGCGTGACCTTGCGCCGGCGCGAGAATAGCACCGGCAGCCCGTCGGTCGTGAGGATCGGGAAGGGGAAGACGAAGCGGTCGGGATCGTCCTCGCACACCACGGTCGAGGACACGCAGGACACCCCGCGCGTCAGGCTGGATTCCAGGAACCCCAGCGCATCGGGGTGTGGATAGCCGTCGTCGTCCATCAGCCAGATGGCGTCCCAGTCGCCGGCCAGCGCTTCGTCGATGCAGCGCTTCCAGCCCCCGGCGGAACCGAGATTGGGCTGGGTCACATGGGCGATGCCCGCTTCCGCCAGCATCTCCGCAGTACCGTCGGTACTGGCGTTGTTAACGACGAAGACGCCGTCGGCCGGGCGCGACTGCGCGGCGATGCCGGCCAGGCACCGCGTCAGCAGCGTCTTGCGGTTGTGGGTGACGACCGCCGCCAGGATCTTCATGTCCGCACCCCCGTCGCGGCCAGTGCGTCGTTCAGCATGGCCCAGGTCGCCTGGTTCGTCCCGGGTTCGGGGGCGTCCAGCACGATCTCGATGGCGTCGATCCCGGCTGCCGACGCCGCCGCCAAGCCGTTGGGTGCGTCTTCGAAGACTAGTGCCTCGGCAGCCGGGACCCCGGCGAGGTCGAGTGCGGCCAGGAACATCTCCGGATCCGGCTTGCCGCGCGTGACGTCGTCCGCCGTCAGCGTCCATTCGAAGCAATCGGCGATCCCGGCCTTTGCCAGCGCCGCCGTTGCATTACCGCGCGAGGCCGATGTGCAGAGCGATCGCCGCCAGCGCCCGCCCGCCGCGCGCAGGAACGCGGGCGCGCCGGGAATCGCGGCCAGTTCGGTTTCAATCAGCGTCCTGGCGCGGAGACGCTTGTCCGCGATCAGCGTCCGGCGCTGATCGTCGGTCAGGGTCACGCCGGACCGATCCGTCAGTCGGTCGATCGCCGTTTCCGTCGTCATGCCGGCGATGTCGCTATAATCGACCGCAATCCCGAACGGCGCGCACGCGTCCTCGAACGCGCGGGCGTGCAGCGGCGAACTGTCGACGAGCGTGCCGTCGAGGTCGAAGATCAGCAGGCGCTTGGCGGCCAGCAGATCGGACAGCGCAGCGGGTGTCATCCCTCCATCGTCTCGCCGTAGAGTTTCAGGATGCACGACACGACCTTGTCGCCGTCATGCTTGCCGGGGGCCTGTGCGGACTCGAAATCGGCGACGATTCGCGGGATCGCGATGTCGCCGTCGCGCTCGCTGTCGTGATGGACATAGGTCTCGTCGGCCTTGCGGCGACCGTCGTTGACCAGCACGGTCGAGAACAGGTCGGCGGGATCGTACACTCGCCCGTCGCCCATCCGCAGATAGCGCAGCGCGCCTTCGAGATAATCCGACGCGCAATAGGTCGGTGTCTCGTAATCGGCGCCGATGTTCGTCACGAACACCTTCAGCGCGCCGCGATTGCCCGAAATCATCTCCGCCACGCCCTGCGACATATAGGTCGGATACAGCGAGCTGTGCTGCGTGCCGGCGGAGTAGATGATGATGTCCGCCTGTTCGAGTGCCAAGCGGACACCTGGCGACGCGGCCGCTGCGGCATGGTGGCGCTGCAGATAGTAGCGTTGCTCGTCGCTATCCAGCTGCTCGAGCGGCGCACGGTCGAGCGGACGATCGAGCAGGTAGAGCGCGTCGATCAGCACGTTGGAGCGAAGCTCGACGATCTCGGCCTCGCAGCTCAGCAGTTCGCCGTTGCGGCGCATGGCGGTGAGCCACTTGTTCTCCATGCTGTTCGGGATCACCGTGCCCTTCAGCCGGAACAGGCGGTCGAACGTCCGGGTCGTCCGTTCGATATCGCGGCCGAGCGCGAGATACGCACCGGCATACAGGCAGTTCATCAGCGCGCAGTCGTCGAACGAGAACTGCCGGCCCATGACCTTTTCGATGACGGTCAGTCCATGGAGGAATTCACCCACGAAGCGCCGGATCGCGGCCAGGATGCTCGGCGACGGGATCGCGATCCCGGCGATGGTCGCACCGCCGTCCGAGAACTGCCGCATGTCGGCCAGGACGTCGTCGCGGCTCGTGCCGACCGGATAGCGGTATTCGAACAGCGCCTTGCTCGATGGCAGGTCGTCACCCTCCGGCAGCATCAGTTCCTGGACCTTGCGGATGTCCGACGGGCCCAGCATGTCGAAGAAGCGGCGGATTTCGCCGGTCGACTTGCCGTCGTCATAGGCATTGACGATCGACGTCACGTTCAGGCCATCGCGGCGGAGCAGCGCCGGAATGATCGACGCGGCACCGCGTCCGCCATTGAGGACAACGATATTCAGCATGACTGGCTCTCTTCAGTGACGGGGGGCAGGAGAAACGGACGGTGCGATCGGGCCCGGTGGGCCGACCAGGCGGCGATACACGCTTTCGTAGCGCGCGACGCCGGCTTCCAGGCTGTAGTCGCGACTGGCCTCGCGGATGGCGTGGCGCCGGTCTTCGCTCAGGCCGAGCACGATATCCAGCGCGGCGCGCATCGTCGCGGGCTCGAAATCGTCGATGACGACGGACCCGTTGCGGTCGGGCGACAGGATGGTGTCGAGATCGCCGACGCCGCTGTTGGCAATCACCGGGATATTGGCGGCCATCAGTTCGGCGAGCTTGGTCGGGGAACAGCCGGCAAGCGTCAGGTTGGCGCGGATGAAGATGACCGAGAGATCGCTGAGCGCCAGATACGCCGGGACTTCGTCGCGCCACGCGGTCACGAACCGGATCGCATCTTCGGGAATGCCGAACCGGGCGCGGATCGCATGGACTTCGTCCTCCCCGTTGTTCGATACGAACAGGAACCGCGCATTCGGATCGGCGTCGTGCATCTGCTTGAACAGCAGCATCATCTTGTCGACGAGATAGACCGGACCGATGCTGCCAAGGTAGATCAGGACGGTATTAGCGTCGGTGAATCCCAGGCGCTGTCGCAGGGCGGCGATGGCGCGGCCATCCACCTTGTCGAGATCGAAATGATCGAAATCCGCGCAGCACGGAATGACGGTGTAATGGTCGTCGCCCTCGGCGCTCGGATACCAGTTCTGCAGCACGTCGGCGGCGCGTTTCGTGAGGGTGACGACATGGTCGGCGGCGGCGAAATAGCTCGGCTCGCGACGCTTGAAGGCGCGATAGACGAATTTGTAGCGTGAATCCTCCAGCCCCGCCTCGACCCAGAAATGCCGGAAGTCGATCAGGAGCTTGGCCCCGGTCCGCCGCTTGATCGCCTGTCCGATCTCGATCGGCAGATAGCTGCGGCAATGGACCAGCGTCGGACGCTGTCGTTCTGCGATCGCCATCGCCAGGCGCCGCATCTGGATGACATCGTACAGTTGCGACAGGACCGGTGGCGAGTTGTGATAGGTGACGAACGACCATTCGATGCCGCAAGCATCGAAGGCGTCGCGATACCGGCGGATCATGTCGTCCCTGCCAGGCTTTTCGGCGCTGACGATATGGATCCTGTAGCCAAGCGCGGCGAGCGCCAGGCAATAGGGCGCAATCTGCGACTGACCTATGTGATCGGTTATACCGTTGTGCGTCAGGTACAGGACGTCAAGTGTGTGTTGCAAGGAAGACCTCTGACGCTTCGAACCGTGTAAAGACACGATCAGACGGCGCATTGTAAAATTTCGGTGGGTGCCGGCGCGTAACCTTATCCTATCGTCTGATCGGATGTTATGATGCTTTGATACGGTTTCCATGCCCAGCCATTGTCGGCAAAATTGAGCCAGACAAACTGTACGGACGCGGAATACAGGATCACGCCCAATAGAACGGATGGTACGGGGCGGGAATTCACGGACAAGGCGTAAGGCAGTCGCGACAGAACAACGATTTGCAGCGGGATGATGAACATCGATATTCTGTCGATACCCGATGAACTCGGCAGCACGAAAAGTGCGACAACCGAAAAGAACGCCAGGACCGTTAGCGTCATCCACAGGGATCGCGAGAATTTGTCGAAACCCATCTTGTCACGAAACGCGACGAAGGCGATGGCCGCGAGGACGTTCATCGCGACGCGAATGCCTGCGCCCTGGGAGTCGTAGTTTCCGGTCGCATATGTCGTGATGAGGTGATCGGACGACGAGCCGAGGAACAGGTTGAAAAGAAATACGAACCCGATGATTCCAGGTATCGTCAGCACGAAATTGCTCGAGAAGACCGGAACCAGCAGGATTGGCAGGAAAAGAATTGCGGTCTTGTGAAACAGCGCCGCCAGCCCGACCAGGAGGATGGGGAAGAGAATGCGGTCACGCCTGATGTCGGCCAGTGCCCAGCACAATATGCCGATGGCGGCGGCCTGACGGGTAAATCCCATGCCTACCACGATCACCAGATAGGGAACGGCGATAAGGTTGCTCAGCCAGGGGTTCGGTTGTCGCGACGACAGTCTGGCGACGCCGATCATGAAGAAGATGGCGCATCCGAGATCGACGAACCACAAGCCGAAATTGAGACGGGCGGAGGCCCAGTTGAGCAGTCCGTACGCAGGATCGGTCTGCGTGAGCGCATAGCTCAACGGTTGAAATAACACCGCGTCATAGAATTCGAGGTAGTTTACCCAGTCACCGCCCACCTCGTAACGAAGGCCGATCATCAGCGTCGTCGCCAGGACGGCGAGCGAATAGAACAGGGAATCATACGGCCTGGATTGCCGACGTGAAAAATGGATTGCGCCAAGCATCCATATCACGAACAAGATCCAATAGGGAATCAAGAGCGTTCCAGCGTCACGAGGGCGATATTATGCGCCGCTTGCCGCTTAAAGCGCTCGCACGTCGCGACCCTACCCGATAGAGCAAGCCGCATGGGAGGCAAGGGGGCATCGCGGGGCATGACGGCGGGGCGTGGGGAAACCATCGTCCTGTCGATCAACATGACGTGGAACATCGTCAACTTCCGCTCGGGGCTCGTCCGGCGGTTGCTGGCGGACGGGTACCGCGTCGTCGCGGTGGCGCCGGCGGATGCGCATGTCGATCGCTTGGTCGCGATGGGCGTCGAGCATATCGACATCGGAATCGACAACAAGGGCGTGTCGCCGCTGCGTGACCTGACGCTGCTGCGCGACTATCGCCGGATCCTGAAGCAGTTGCGGCCGGCGGCGTTCCTGGGCTGGACGATCAAGCCGAACGTCTGGGGCTCGATTGCCGCGCATTCGCTGCGCATCCCGGTCATCAATAATATCTCGGGGCTCGGCACTGCGTTCATCAAGGTCGGGTTGCTGACGCGGATCGTGCGGGCGCTGTACCGCGCGGCCCTCGCACGGTCAGCGACGGTGTTCTTCCAGAACCGCCACGACCGCGACCTGTTCGTCGAGCAGGGCATGGTGCGCACCGACCGCACCGCGCTGCTGCCCGGATCGGGTATCGACCTCGCCAACTTTGCCCCCGCTGGGGTGCAGGCGGAGAGCGAGCCCTTCGCCTTCCTGATGGTCGCACGGTTGCTGCGCGACAAGGGTGTGGTCGAATATGCCGACGCCGCGCGCATGATCCGGGCGGAGCGGCCGGACGTATGCTTCCGGCTGCTCGGCTTCCTCGACGTCGCCAACCGCACCGCGATTGATCGCGCGACGGTCGAGGGCTGGGTGGCGGACGGCGTGATCGACTATCTCGGCGAAACCACCGACGTGCGCCCGCATCTGGCTGCTGCCTCGGCGGTCGTGCTGCCGTCCTATCGCGAGGGCATGCCGCGCTCGCTGCTCGAGGCCGCTGCCATGGCCAAGCCGCTGGTCGCGACCGACGTGCCGGGCTGTACCGAGATCGCGCGCGCTGGCGAGAACGCCTTCCTGTGCACCGTGCGCGACGCCGACAGCCTGGCGGGTGCCATGCGGGCGATGCTGGCGCTGTCGCCGGGCGAGCGCGCGGCGATGGGGGCGAGAAGCCGCGCCATCGCCGAGGCGGAGTTCGATACCGCGGTGGTCGAGGCGCGCTACCTCGACGCGATCGCGCGCGCGGTCGGAGCCTCGCCTACAGGCTGAGGTGCCGCGCCGAGCTTTCGGTTGTCCGCCGCGCCTTTACGAACGGGCGCACGCCCGACATCAGCGCGACGCAGGCGGCGAACACGGCCGAGATCGCCGCGGTGCGTAAGGGGTAATCGACGACGCTGTGGAGGAGGATCGCGGCCGACGCGATCACCGCGGCCTGCGCGAAGCGATCGGGTTCGTCGGCACTCCAGATCGCACGGACGCGCAGGCCCCACCAGACCAGGAACAGGCCGGCCAGCGCCATGCCGGGCAGGCCGGTCTCCAGCAGAATCTCCAGCCAGTCGCTGTGCGCGTGGTTCATGTAGGTCGCGGTGACCGTGCCGAGCGGCTCGTAGGTGCGATAGACGGGCTGGAAGCTGCCGACGCCCGACCCGATCGGGAAATAGTCGTGCGCGGCCTTGAGCGTCAGCGCGAACGAGGTCTGGCGCGACAGTTCGACATTCTCGGTCTGCTGGCCGAACAGGTTGTTGCCGAACGGGCCGACCGCGATCGTCACGATCGCGGCGAGCGAGACGACCAGCGTCGCACCGATCATCGCGCGGCGCAGCAGGGGACGCTGCCGGCCGAAGAGCACCCAGCTGGTCAGCGCGACGGGCAGCGCGAGGCCGATGCCCGCCAGCGACGAATTGATCAGCAACCCGACCAGCAGCACCGCATAGATGGCGCCGACCATCAGCCGGATGGCGGATGCGCTGCGTGGCGACTTCGCGCGCGCGAGCAATGTCGCCTGGAGGGCTGCCAGGAACGGGATGCAGACCAGCAGCAAGGTCGCATTGTGGTTGCTGTTGGCGAAGAAGCCGACCGCCTGGCCATAGTTGGTGATGCGGTAGAGATACGCGCCACCGCTCTGCCCGCCGATGACCTGGAGCGCGCCGAGCGCGATCGAGGCGAGGGTCACCGCAACGATGGCCCAGGCGATCCCGCGCCCGCGAAAGGCGCCGAGCAGCGTGATCGCCAGGAAGACGGCAAAGGCGGGCAGCAGCCAGAGCAGGCTGGCGAGCGTCTCGTGGGGGCTGAGCGACAGCGGCAGCCAGGGGAGGGGGATGCCGAGCAGGCGATAGCCCTCGACCACCGACCCGCGGCCGGGCAGCAGCGTCCAGAGCGACGGCGGCAGCGGAACGAGCTGGAGCAGCATCAGCACGACCAGCAGGCCAAGCATGACCAGCGGGATGCGGGAGGACGGCGCGGGGCTTGCCTGCAGCGCCTGCCACAACGCCCATCCGATCAGCGGGATGGCAGCGATCTGGAGCAGCAGGTTGGCGATGAACCCGGCGGCACTCGCCCCGCCCAGCACCAGGCAGGCGGCGAGAAAGACCGGGACGACATAATGGCGGATCATGGACGCGGTGCTCCGCCGGCGCGCACATTCAGGTCGCGCAGCGTGACGTTGATGACGGCGGGGAATTCCCCGGCCTGGCCGATGAGCGCGAGCTGCTGCGCCGCGCAGCCGGCGGGGACGGTGAAGGCGCCGGCGCGCTTCTGCACCTGCCCCGTACCGGCGACCGGCATTCGCAGAAGCTCGGCGCCCTCGCTCTTGTCGGCGGTCTTGCAGCGCAGCGACCAGAAGAGTGCAGGGCCGTCGGCGGCCTTGCCGCCTTCGATCGTGAAGCCGAGGCGATAGGCGCCGGGGGCGAGCGTCAGCAGCTGGCCGGCCAGCGTCCCGCTGTCGCGGCCGTAATATTCGATCGACAGCGCGCCGTTCTGCGGGTCGGCCGCACCCAGGCTATCGGCGGCAAAGGTCCAGTCGAACGGCGGGGAGGCCGCGATCTGCGCGAAACCGGGGTTGAACAGCGGCGTCGAGGCCTGGGCGTCGGACAGACCATAGACACGCTGCCAGACGCGGCGCGCCTCGGCGTAGCGGCCTTGGTCGACCAGGCGCTTGACGAGGACCGGGCCCCAGCTTTCGGTCTGGCCGGCGTCGCGCCGGGCCGCGGGGCTGGCGAGCGCGAAGATCTCGGCCGGGGCGGTCTGGGACTTTGCCAGCACGCGCAGCACGGCGCGTTCCAGCGCGCGATCGGTCGCTAGCGTCTGGCGGACGGCCGCCTTCGTCTCGGGGATGCGCGTCATCTCGGCGACCGCGGTCGCGATCGGCCCCTGCACGTCCCCCATGAGGCGCGACAGGACCGAGAATTGCCCGGCGGCATCGCTATAGCGCCCGGTGCGCAGATAGCGGTCGAGCAGCAGCAGGTGGGTCAGCCGCTCGCGCGGGTCGAGCCGCTGCGACATCTCCAGAGTGCGGACCGCACGCGCCGGTTGCCGGTCGAGCAGTTGCTGGTGGCCGAGGATCAGGAACGCGCGCGCATCGAGCGGCGCGCGGGTCGCCGCCGTCCGCGTCGCATCGAGCGCGGCGGTATCCAAGATACCGTTCTGGTCGACCAGCGCCTGCTTGGTCGTGCGCAGGACGACGTCCGGATAAGATGCGGCGATGCGCTGGACGACGGGCGTGGTGGGCGACAGCGCGCGCACCGCAGCTTCGCGGAAGCAGAGGCTGGCCAGCGCGACGCCGGCGATCGCCAGTACTGCGGCCGAGGCGATCCCCTTCGCGCTGTGTCGCCCCTTAACTCTCGGCATCGTCACGCGTGGTCAGCAGGATCCGGCGGCGCTTGTCGTTCTTGTCGGCGACATAGCTGTACTGGTTCTTCGACTGGCCATAGCCGTAGCCGTAGCCATAGCCGTAGCCGTACGAGGCCTGGGGCTGGTAGCGGGTCAGGATACAGCCGGCGAGGCGCGCGCCGGCGGTGCGCAGGCGGTTCTGCGCCTCGACCGCGGCGCGGGTGCGCGTGCGGCCGGCCTCGACCACCATCAGTGTTGATTGCGCGACGGACGAGAGCAGCGGAGAGTCGGCCAGACCCAGGATCGGCGGACCGTCGATCACGACGTGATCAAACGTGCTCGTGGCATCGGCGATCAGCGCGGCGAAACGCGCCGAGGCGATCAGTTCGGGCGGGCTCGGCGGGATCGGGCCCGACGGCATAATCCACAGATTCTCGATCTCGGTCTGAAGGACATGTTCGCTAAGCGAGCTGGTATTTGTCAGGATGTGCGACAGGCCGATGTCGTCGCGCCCGGTGACGAACGCCGGACGGCGCATGTCGGCGTCGATCAGCAGTACCTGCTTGCCCAGACGCGTCAGGCTGAACGCCAGCGCCCAGGCCGAGGTCGACTTGCCTTCGGCCGGCCGCGTGCTGGTAACCAGTAGCGTCTTGGGCGCCCCGCCTTCGGTCACGAACTGGAGCGCGGTCGTCGTCGAAAGATACGCCTCGGTCACCGGCGACAGGGCGTTCTTCAACTCGTCGATCGGCTTGGCCTCCTGCGCGTTGGGGATACCGCCCAGGAACGGCAGCTGCAGCTTGTTGCGGACGTCGTCCGGCGTCTTGATCGTATCGTTGATGAATTCGAGCGCGATGGCCGACAGCATACCGACGATCATGCCCAGGAAGGCGCCGATCATCAGGTTGAGATAGAGGTTCGGCGAATAGGCGCCGCCCGGCACGACGCCGCGATCGACGACCGATGCGACGGCGGTTCCGATGCCGCCGGCGACGCCGATTTCCTTATAGCGCTGGAGCAGGGCGTCATACAGCGTGCGATTGGTATCCACCTCGCGCTGGAGGATGGTGTACTGGATGCGGCGCCCGCGCTGGTCGAGTACCGACGAGCTGAGGCTGGCGACCTGCGCGCGCAGGCGGTCCTCCTCGGCGCGTGCGGCCTGGTATTCTTGGCGCAGCGAGCCCGCACGATCGGCATTGGCGGTCCGCGTCTCGCTGATGACCGACGCGCGCAACGCATCGATCCGCGCCTTCAGCGCGACCATTTCGGGATAGTCGGGTTTGAAGGTCTGGAGCTTCTGCTGATATTCGGCGTTCAGCGCGGCGATCTGCGTGCGCAGAGCGGCGGCATTGGCGCTGCCTTCGGTCGTGGCGCCGCCCAGCACCGCTTCGCGATACCGCTGTTCGGCGGCGATGCGCTTCGCCTGGGTCGCTGCCAGCGCAGAATTCAGCGCCACCAGCGAACTGCCGGTCAGCGAATTGGTGTCACCGGCGTCGTCGGCACTCCCGGTCGTGATCAGCCGCTGCTGCTGGGCATAGGCGACCAGCTGGCGTTCCGACTTCTCGAGGTCACGGCGTGTCGTTGCGATCTGCTTTTGCAGGAAGTCGCGCGCATAGGACGACGACTGATAGCGGCGTTCGAGATTGGTCGCGATATAAGCGTCGGCAATGCCGTTGACCACGCGCGCGGCCAGCTGCGGATCGCGCGCGGAGAACGAGACGGTGACCAACCGGCTTTGCGGCTGTACCTGCACGTTGGTGCCGCCCTGAACGATGCTGGCGGCGATCTCGGCATTGGCGGCGCGGTTCTTGCTCTCGCCGACGACCGCCGGATCGTTGGCGAGGTTCAGGTCCTGCGCGACGCGTTCGGCAAGCGCACGGCTCTGAAGCAGGCCGAGCTGGGTGCCCATGAATGCCGCGTCGTTTGCCGCGGCACTCTGGCGCCCGGTCTTGCCACCTTCGTCGCCAAGCACTTCGACCGTGGGCGGATTGAGCTCGATCGATGCGGTCGAGCGATATTTGAGCGGCGTCAGCAGCGTGATGAGCACCGCCGCAGCGATGCCGGCACCGACCGAAGCCAGGATCAGCCAGCGCCATTCGACCAAGACTCGCCACAATAGCGACAGCGACAGTTCGCGTGCGCCGGTGGTGTTGCCGTAGTTGCCGTAACCACCCTCGGGCGGGAGCGGCGCCAGGTCGCGACGAGTGTCCGGGCTGACCGCCAGGTTGGTCGGGCCCGGGGCCCCGATGCTTGCCATGAGTTGAGAAATCCTAAGCCGATACGGCGAATGCTGGCGTCAGAGCGCCATGAAGATGGAGGCGGCCGGCAGCGCCTGGAGGATGTCGCGCTGCGCCTTCTTCACGGCCGATCCATCGACGACGATAGTATCGCCGGGATAGACCTGCGGATCGGCCATCTCGCCGCGACGGATGCTGGTGAGGTCGAAAGCGGCCGCCATGCGCTTGCCGCCGATCATGCGGAAGACGGCGACTCGGCGTGGGTTGGCGAGGTCGTCGGTGCCGCGCGCCAGTGCGATTGCCTGGATGAGCGTGAGCGAGGTGACCGCGGGATAGATGCCAGGCTGGCGGACCGAGCCATCGACGGTGACGACACGGCTCGCCGAATCCTTCAGCGACACGGTGACGTTGGGGTCGCGCAGGTACTTCTCGGATAGTTTCCGTGCGATCGTCGTGGCAAGCTCGGTGGTGCTGACGCCGACGGCATCGACCCGCCCGACCAGCGGCATGGTGATGCGCCCGGCCTGGTCGATCGTGAAATCGCGGCTTAGGTCGGGCACCTGATAGACCGCGACGGTGACCGTATCGAGGGGAGCCAGCTTGTACGCATCGTCGACCGCAGCGACCTTGGGTGCGTCGGGCGTGCCGAAATTGGCGGGATCATAGGCGATGCTGCCACCGCGCTTGGGCGCACAGCCCGCCATCAGCAGGGCGAGCCCGATCATCATCAACCGGCCGATCGATCCGTTCAACGTCATACGCCCTGTCCTGCAGATACCCGTTGCATCGTGGCGATGCAGACGCTCCCGCTTAGCTTCAAAGCCGCTTTGCCGCAAGTTTGGGGCCGCTCAGCCGCCGGTCGCCAGGAAGTGCAGGTCGCTTTCCTCGATCACCGCGGCGGTCAGCACGCCGGTGCGATAGGCGCCGGTATCGATACCGATGCGGTTGGGACGGCGGTCGATGCCGTCGCTGATCGTGTGGCCGTGGACGACCATGCAGCCATGGTCGTGGGTGTCGTTCAGGAACGGCGCGCGGATCCAGCGCAGGTCCTTTGGCTGCTGCTCCGCGATCGGCAGGCCGGGGCGAATGCCGGCGTGGACGAACAGATAGTCGCCGAAGGTGAAGGTGTCGCCGAAGGTCTTCAGGAAGTCGACGTGTGCGGTCGGGATCGCCTCGCGCAGGACGTCGGCGATGCGCTGTTCGTCCATCGCCTGGAGGGTCGCGGCCGAGACGCCGTAGCTTTCGACGCAGGCATCGCCGCCGAAGCCCAGCCAGTCATAGGCCAAGCCCGCCTCGGCATCGAGCACGCGCAGCAGGACTTCCTCGTGATTGCCGAGCAGGAACAAGGACTTGGCGGGAAACCGGACGAGCGTACGCAGGCGTTCGACGACGCCGGCCGAATCCGGGCCACGATCGATCAGGTCGCCCAGGAACACGACGGCGGCGGTGCCGATGGGGCGGGCGAGGATATCGTCCTCGATCCGGCCCAGCAGGTCGTCGAGCAGGTCCAGGCGGCCATGGATGTCGCCGACCGCGTACAGGCGCTTGCCCGCAGGGCCCGCATAGCTGCGCTCGGCAGACAAGCGGCGAAACAGATTGAAGATCACGCCAACCTCGGCAACGCAAGACACACGGGCAACCCACCGGCCGCCCGGCCATAGATAGGCGTGATTGTTACAGCGTCCAAATCTTTGCGCCGCCCGCACCGTGTTGGCCGCGGTCGAGGACGCCCTTGAGGTCGGCGATGCCGCCGTCCGGGCCGAGCAAGGCGGCGAACGTCGCGAAGCCGTCGATCAGTTCGCGGTGCGGGACCGCCAGAACGACGAGATCGTAGGGACCCGCCGGCTCGGCGACGAGGTCGAGGCCGTATTCGTGGCTTGCTTCCTCGGCCGAGACCAGCGGATCGTGCACATCGACGTCGTGGCCATGACTCCGGAAGGCGGCGACCAAGTCGGCGACCTTCGAATTGCGCAGGTCGGGCACGTCGGGCTTGAACGCGAGGCCGAGGATCAGGACGCGGCCCGCGCCGCCGCCGTGCCAGTCGTGCACCTGGCCTGCGACCCAGGCGGCCATGCCGTCGTTGGTGTCGCGCCCGGCCAGGATGATGCGCGGATCGCAGCCGAGCTCGGTCGCGCGGTGCGCAAGGTAATAGGGATCGACGCCGATGCAGTGGCCGCCGACCAGGCCGGGTTCGAACTTCAGGAAGTTCCACTTGGTGCCCGCCGCCGCCAGCACGTCCCACACCGACAGGTTCATGCGTGCAAAGATCTGCGTGATCTCGTTGACGAAGGCGATGTTGATGTCGCGCTGGGCGTTCTCGATGACCTTGGCGGCTTCGGCGGCCTTGATCGAGGCCGCACGGAACACGCCGCCGGTCGTCACCTGTTCATAGAGGGCGGCGACGCGGTCGAGCACTTCCGGCGTCTGGCCCGACACGACCTTGATGATGCGGTCGACGGTATGTTCCCGGTCGCCGGGATTGATCCGCTCGGGGCTGTAGCCCAGGAAGAAGTCCTCGCCGCAGGTGAGCCCGCTCAGCCGTTCCAGCTCGGGACCGCACATATCCTCGGTGACGCCGGGGTAAACGGTGCTTTCATAGACGACGATCGACTTGCGTCCGGCCTTGAGCATCCCCGCGACGGTGCGCGTCGCGGCCATCACGATCGACAGGTCGGGCGTGTTGGTGTCATCGACCGGCGTCGGCACGGTGACGATGTAGAAATCGGACGGCGGACACGCGGAAGCATCGGTCGTCAGCTTGAGCGACGATGCGGCGAGGCGGTCGGGTTCGATCTCGCCGGTGCGGTCGTGGCCGCGCTCCAGTTCGGCGATGCGGCCGGTGTCGACGTCCAGGCCCCAGGTCTCGACCGACTTCGCCAGCGCCACGGCAAGCGGCAACCCGACATAGCCGAGCCCGACCACCACAACGCGCTTGTCATCCGCCATCGTCGATACTTTCCCTAGAACCCCGTGAACGTCGGCTCCTTTATCGACAACGGGCGGAACGGCAAGCCATGACCGTCCGGATCAGGGGCGACACTGGGGCGCTGACACCGGATCCGGGTGAGATTACTGCGCGTGGTCCTGCGCCGGATCGACGAATTCGATGGCGGTCACGCCCTTGTCGCTCAGCTTGAACAGGATCCTGGCGAGGCAGCGGTTGCTGGCGCGATCGGGGGCGATGACGCGGACGGGTACGCCGCGGGCCCAGTCGCGGACGTGCGCGTCGAATTCGCGGCTCGACATCTCGCGACCGCGCAACTGTACCGAACAGCGTGCGCGCTTGGCCTGAACGACGATCTCGTCAGTGGGCGCCGGTGTCGGCGCGGCGACCTGGAACAGCAGTACGAGTGACAACATGGGGGCGATCACCGTGCTGCGCGGCGGCGTTCCATCGCCGCCTGGACCGCGGCATTGGCCTTGGCCTGATCGATGGGCGTGACCGGAGCGACCGGCCGCGCGGCGGCGGCGGGCGGCGTGACGGCGAGTTCGTCCATCACCGGGTCGGGCGCGACCGCTTCGGGCAGTATGGTGTTGGCGGCGGCGGCGTCCTGCGCATTGGCCATCGCTTCCTCGGCCAGCATGTTCTCGAGCGCGGCGGCGCGCGCTTCGGCGCGCGCGGCGGCGACCTCGGCCATTTCGCGGCGCAGATCGGCCGCGGCGCGTGCGGCGTCTTGGGCATTAGCCTCGGCCAGCGCTTCGGCGGGCGACGACCGGCGATCGCAGCCGCCAATCGACGGCGCGGCGAGCAGGGTCAGCAGGACGATCCGAACGGCCGGTTTCATGGGCCCGGTGTACGGTCGCAAATCGCGCGCGACAACCGTTCGGACGTCCCTGCAAATAGCGATAATCCTTTCTTATCGCGATCCGTCATGACAGGGTCCGGGAAGGGCGGAATTGGGGTCCGCGAACGGGGAAACGGCGATGGACGACGTGGACGATGGATCGGGCCAGGCATTGATCGTGCCGTACCGCACGGACGCGACCGCGCTCCCTGAATTGTTCGCCGACGAAGTCTCGCGCGCGCGCGCGTATATAGAAGCCTCGCGCGCGTCGGCGACGCGGCGGGCGTACGCGGCCGACTGGCGGGTGTTCACCGCGTGGTGCGATGCGCGCGGCCTCACCGCGCTGCCGGCGACGCCGGGTACGGTCGCGGTGTTCCTGACTGCGATGAAGGACGGCGATGCGGCCACCGACCCGCCGCGTATCCCTAAGAAGGTGTCGACCCTGTCGCGCTACCTGGCGGCGATCAACGACCGTCACCGCGAGGGCGGCTATCTCGCGCCATCGGAGCAGGACGGCGGCCATGCGCTGCGTCGGACGTTCGCGGGCATCCGCAACACCCACGGCGTGCGGCCCGCGCGCAAGGCGGCGGCCGACGGCGACATCCTGGAGCGGATGCTGGGGGCAATCGAGGGCGACGACATCCGCGCGGTACGAGACCGCGCGCTGCTGGCGATCGGCATGGCGGCGGCGCTGCGCCGGTCCGAGCTGGTCGCGCTGACCTTTACCGATATTGCGGTGGTGCCCGAGGGCCTGCGCATCTTCGTCGCGCGGTCGAAGACAGATCAGGCGGGGCACGGCGTGTGGATCGCCATCCCTGAAGGTCGCCGCATCCGCCCGAAGGCGCTGCTGCTCGCCTGGCTGCGCGCGGCGCGGATCGGCGATGGCCCCGTGTTCCGCAAGCTCGCCGAAATCCGCGTCGCCGCGCGCGACCCTGATACGGGTGCCGCGCTGACCGATACCGACGGGCGCGCGCGGCGTGTCTGGGCGGAGGACCGCGTGCAGCCGCGCGCGATGAGTGCGCAGGGCGTCGCGCTGGTGGTGAAGGCCCGCGCGCAAGCGGTCGGGCTCGATCCCGCCGACTTCGCCGGCCATTCGCTGCGATCGGGCTTCCTGACCGAGGCCGCGCGACAGCCCGGCGCCAACATCTTCAAGATGCGCGAGGTCAGCCGCCACAAGTCGGTCGAGATCCTGGCCGACTACGTCCGCAACCACGACCTGTTCCGCGACCATGCGGGGGAACGCTTCCTGTGAGCGTTACCGTGCGGGCGTGGTGAATCGCCCGACCTCGACCAGCGCGGGATCGACCGGATAGCCGGTCACCGGCATCCCGCCGGTATCGAGCCAGGCGTGCGCGCCAAGCTTCTCGGGCTTCGAGCGGTCGACACCCAGGTGCAGCACGCTGTCGATCCCGCGCCGGCTGAGCATCGTGCGCGCGGCGATCGCCTGTTGCAGGCAGAGCGACCGGAACGGCAGCCACGGCGCCAACGCGACCACTGCCCAGCGGATGTCGTGGACCACCGCGCGCACGTCGGGTGGCGGTGGCGATGCGACGGCGGGCACGGGCGGCGGCGGGGTCAGCCCGCCCAGCTGCCGCGCAAGCACGCGGAACGGCAGCAAGGTGCGCGCGCGGGCGACGACGAGGGCGGCCAGCGCTTCTGCGACCAAGCGGCGGTCGTGGCCGCCGAGCCGGAGCGCGGTGCCGAGCTTGTGCAGGATCGGCGCGGTCATGACGCGGGGTCGGCCAGCACGACTTCGGCGACGTGCCGCCGTCCGCCGCTGCGGGCGAGCTGGACGAATACGCCGATCGTGCTGCGGACATAATGGTGCACGTCGGCGCGATCGAGCCGCCCGCCGCCCTGCAGCACCAGCAGCACGATCTGTTCGATCGCGCCCGCCGCACTGTCGGCGTGGACCGAACTCATCGATCCGGGATGGCCGGTGTTGACCGCGCGCAGGAAGGTATAGGCCTCGGTCCCGCGCAATTCGCCCAGGATGATGCGGTCGGGTCGCATCCGGAGCGATGCGGCGAGCAGCATGTCGGCATCGACCCTCGCCTCGCCCAGCTCGCCGCGTGCCGCGACCAGTCCGACCGCGTTGGCGTGGGTAAGTTTGAGCTCGGGCGTATCCTCGATCAGGATCAGCCGCTCGTCCGCCGGCACTTCCTGGAGCAGCGCGTTCAGGAACGTCGTCTTGCCGGTCGAGGTGCCGCCTGACACCAGGATGTTCTTGCGCGCGCGGACCGCCGCCGACAACATGCCGGCGATGTCGCCCGACGCAAGCAGGTCGGCCAGCTCGGCATCCACACTCGCATGGCTAAAACCGGTGCCGCGCCGCGTGTCGGCGAACGCGCCGGCCGCGACATAGTCGGACAGCCGCAGGTCCGACGACAGATGCTTGCGGATCGCCAGCGCCATGGGGCCGCGCGTCGCGGGCGGCGCGATGATCTGGACGCGCGCGCCGTCGGGCAATGTCGCCGAGAGGAGGGGATGTTCGCGGCTGATCCCCTGATCGCTGAGCGACGCGATCTGCCGCGACAGGCGGGCGAGCACCGTTTCGTCGAGCGTGGGCACGTCGTGGCGCTCGACCTGGCCGCGGATACTCTCGGTCCAGACCTCGCCGGGGCGGTTGACGTAGATGTCGGTCACGTCGCTGCGCTCGAGGAAGGTTTTCAGCGGCGCGAGATAGCTTTGGAGGTAGCGGCGGGGTGCGGTCACCGGCGGCTCTCGACCGCCGAGAAATCGAGGTCGCGCGCGACGAACACGCTGATGCTGGTGCCCGCGCGCACCTTCAGCGTCGGGGTGACCTGGCTGTTCTGGTTGAAGCCGA
>NZ_LMLB01000009.1 GCF_001421785.1 Sphingomonas sp. Leaf33
ACGTCCGATTGCTCGACCCGCTCGAACCCGTTGGCGTAGTGCGTGCTCTGGTGCCAGCCGCCGAATGTGCCCATGCCGCCGGTATGGAGATAGCCGAGCCATTCGTAGCTGGTGGTGGTGACCTCGCCCCCGAACGCGCGCGTCGAGGTGACGCGGCCCTGATGGTCGTAGTCGCTCGTCTCGCGCTCGTCCCAGCCGAGATGCGAGTTGGCGTGCCACAGCCGCTGGCCGAGCACGTCGTAGCCGTAGGAGTCCGACTGCTGGCTCGGACGGATCTGCAGGACCAGCCGGCCCGCCGCGTCATACTGCATCACCGTCTTGCGGTCGTTCTCGTCGATCGCGTGGCGCTGGTCGCCGAACCGGTCGTAGCCGAAGCGCCTGACCCCGGTGTCGGGGTGGAACTCCGCGGTGACCAGCGCCTCCGCGCCACCGTAGCCGGTGCCCGCCAGCAGCTGGCGCGTCGTGCGGCGGCCGTTGGCGTCGTCCTGCCCGACCAGCCGCCCGCCCGCGTCATAGTAGAAGCGCTCGATCGGGGTGTCGGTGTAGGTGCGCCCCGTCTCGTCGGTGATGGCGACCGCGGCGCGCTGCACCATCGTGCGGCGGCCCATCGTGTTGTAGCCATAGTGCGTCGTCGCGCCCGTCGCGTCACGCTCCCACGCCAGCTCGCCGAACGGCGTGTAGCCCGCAGCGAGCTCCAGCGTCTGCACCTGGCCCGCAGCCAGCTCCCGGGTCGGCAGCTTCGTCGCGACCTGCTGTCCCCGCCGGTCGTAGATCGCCATCGTCGCCGCGACTCCGTCGACATAGGCCTGATCGATCGACGTCTGTCCCCAGTTCGACGCGATGTGCAGCGCTTGGTCGATGCCGGTGCCCGCGAGATCGTCGCGTTTCTGGTTCTCGAGCGTAAGCGTCCGTCGTCCGTTCGCATCGCTTACGAAATAGCGCCACACGCCATCGCCCGAGTTGGTGCGCGCGAGATTGCCGAGCTTGTCGTAGGTGAAATCCTCCTGCAGTCCGTTGATGCCGCGCTGCGCCACCTCGCCGAAGACGGTGTATCGGGTTTCCTGGACGTCGCCCTTGTTCCATCCGCCGTTGTGCCAGCCGGTCGCCTGGCTCTGGACGCGGCCGAGCGCGTCGCGGGTGTACATCACGCCTTCATGACTGATCGACCCGTCCGATCGATTGCGGTTCCAGGTCTGGAGCACCTCGGCCCCGGCGATGTCCTGCCAATAGGTGAACACCGCGCCGGTCGTATCGGTCATGGTGTGGAGGCGCCCGCCCGCGCCATACCCGTAGCGGACGATCCGCACGTCGCCGCCGCCTTGGCGGGTCTGCTCGGTACGGGTGAGGTCGCCCAACCCATTGTAGCGGTAGCCGAGCAGCGGTTGAGTCCAGACGCCGTCCTGGTCGTGATAGCCCGCGCGGGTCTCGTGCGCGAGGCGCCCTGCGGCGTCATACTCGTAGATCGTCGCCTCGCCGGTAGCCTCGGTGCGGCGAGTGACCTGGCCGAGACCGTTGTATTGGTAGCTGACGGTGGCGTCGCTCGACACGCCGTACAGATTGCCGTTGCCGTCCGTCGCATATGCGGCGACCCCGCGCCGAATCTCCGACGTGCGGCGGCCCATCTTGTCGTGAGTGAAGTCGGTGACGCGGTCCTCCCCCGACAGGCTCGGATCGGTGATCCAGCCGACCCCGTAGCCAAGTGACCGGGCCGCCCAGCGCCGCTCGTGCCGAACATTGCCTTCCGCGTCGTAGAGCCAAGCGGTGATGAACCCCTCGGCATCGACCTGCCGGCTCCGGCGGCCGATCCGGTCATAGGTGGTGTAGACCGCATTGCCCATGCCATCGACGACGCGCAGCACGTTGCCCGCAGCGTCATAGTCATAGCTGGTCACGACGTCGTTGACGCCGGTCTGATACGTACTTCCATTCCAGAAGCCGGTGCGTACGCCGCGCACGATGCTCGACGTCATCCGGTTGAGACGGTCGTATGTGTAGTCGGTGACCCGATCCTCGGCGGTAGTGCCGGGATGGAGCGGGATGCCATCCGGGTTCGGGCTCTTCAGCGCCCAGCGGCGCTCATGCGTGAGGTTGCCGACCACGTCGTAGCGCCATGACACGAGGCCGCCGAGCGCATCGGCCTGCTCGGTCTTGCGGCCAAGCCTGTCGTAGAAGAACAGGGTCCGCGCGCCGCGCGCATCGGTGATCTCGACGAGGTTGCCGCGCCCGTCGTACCGCCGCCGCTCGATCGGCTGGGTCGGACCCTGGACGTTGTAACCGCCCTGATCGACCCAGCGCACCGCGTCACCACGCGTCTCCACCAACCGGTTCGCCTTGTCATAGGCGTAGCTCGTGATGCGCTGCTCCGGCAGCCCCGACGCCTCGACCCGCCGGATCATGTTGCCGCGCGCATCATATTCGAAGCGGGCGACGGTGCCGCCGGTCAGCGTCGGCTCGGCCACGGTTGGTGCAGGACGGCGCCCCTCGGCGATACCCGAGTCACGATAATGATCGAGCGGGTTGATCCCCGCTGCTGCTATGTCGCCATTGGTGTCGAGGTAATAGCGGGTGTTGAAGGAGGCGTTGGGATTGCGCCGCTCGCGCCAGCCATGATTTTGCCAGTGATTGAGCAGTCCGTTGTCGTCGAGGCCTGCCAAGTCGGTGTTGGCCGCACGGTAATAGGCGGCATCGAACCTGCCCGCCGGGCTGCCGACCAGGACCATGGTCGTGCTCGCCGCCTCGCCTGCCGGGCGACGCCCCTCGCGGATGCCGTCGTTACGATAATGGTCGAGCGGGTTGATCCCCGCCGCTGCAATGTCGCCATTGGCGTCGAGATAATAGGCCGTGTTGAAAAAAGCGTTGGGATTGCGCCGCTCACGCCAGCCCGATTGCTGCCAGTGCGACAGCGCCTCTGCATCGCTCATCCCGGCGAGGTCGCTATATGCCGCACGATAATAGGCCGGATCCAAGCGAGTGATCGATGCCTCGCGCGCGACGGTGCCGCCCGACGCATCGATGCTGCTTGCAGGGGTGATCTCCGCGATCATCATGCCGCGTCGATCGAAGACGCGGCGGGTAATGCCACCGGCCTTGTTCTGGTCCTGCACGGCGCTGCCGAACGCGTCATACCAGCGCTGCTCGGCATAGCCCTCGGCGTCCCAGCTGATCGTCGCGCGGCCGAGCTTGTCGTACTGGAAGCGGGTGATGGCGTCGGCGTCGTGGCCCTGGACGTTGGGGAAATCACTACCCACCGTGTAGCTCTGGTTCACGCGCCGGGTTACGCTGGCGACCTCGCCGAACACGGTATAGCTTGTCTCTGTGACGTAGTTCTCGGCATCTCGTACCGCGACGACTCGGCCGCCCTTGTCATAATAGCTCCACGTCACCGACCCGCGCGCGTCGGTTTCGCGCACCCGATTGCCGAGCGCGTCGTAGCCGTAGCTCGTCACCCCGCCATTGGCATCGGTGACGGTGACGAGCTGACCGGCGCGATCATAGCCGTTGGTCGTCGTGCGGCCACCCGCATCGGTGGTCGTGACGAGGTTGCCGCGCCCGTCATAAGCGTAATGGGTCGCCATCTGGTCACCCGACCACATCGCGTCGTAGCGGGTGACCTCGCGCCCCGCCGCGTCGTAGAGGTGGTGGACCCGCGACTCCTCGGCCAAGCCCGCGGCTGTGATCTCCCAGGCGAGCGTGCCGTTCGCCCAGTGCACAAATTCCTTGGTAACGCCGTTGCTGTCGGTCACCCGATACAGCCCCCCGTCGGCGTTGTAGCCATAGGTGGTCCCCGCCCAGTCGCCACGGACATTGCCGGCGACGGTGTCGATGGTCCACGCGTCGGTCGCGCCGACTGGTTCGTTCCAACGGACGGCGAAGATCAGCCGCCCTTCGGCATCGTAGTCGTTGCGGGTGACGAACCCCTCGCCATCGACGACGAAGCGCAACTGACCCGAGGCGCTGTAATAATTGCGGGTGATGCGGTTGGTCGGGTCGCCGATGGCCGCGCTCTGCCATGCGTGCATCCCGCCCTCGTCAGGCAGCGCACCAACCGCGCGGCGCTGGACATAGTCGACCTTGCGGACGACGTTGCCCATGACGTCGTAACGATAACCGGTGACCGCGCCCTCCGCGTCGATCGCGTAGATCAGCCGGTCGGCGCCATCGTAAACGCCTTGACTGGTGCGGTTGCCGCCATGCCCCGACAACCCGGCGTTGGCGATCGCTTGGCGCATGCTGTCGACCGTGTAGCTGCCCAGCGTCGCGATGCTGCCGGCGTATCGGATGGTCTGGCGGACCGGCCCGAACGCGCTCCACTTCCAGCCTTCATATTCGTAGCCGTACTCGATAACGCGACCCGACGCGTCGATCTCGTAGCGCAGGTGCCCCTGATTGTCGTAGACCCAGCGCGTCACCGCGTCGGCGGGATTGCTGCCGACACTGCCGACGAGTTGTGCGAAGCTGCCCGCGCTGCGCAGATGCTCGGGGACGAGATTGCCGTAGTGCACCGCCTCGACCTTCTCGCCGATCGCGTCCCAGCCGGTCCGCGACAGCCGCCCCTCGCCGTCGAGCGTGCCGACCAGCCGCCCGGCCCGGTCGTAGAAGCGGCGCTCGACGCTGTCCGCACCGCTCGGCGGCGGGCCCTGGACCGTCGATGGTGCGGTCGCCTTGAATGCGTCGATCCGCCAGCCTTCGAGCTTGTTGGCATAGGCGGTGGTGCGTACCAGCCAGTCGGACGCATCATATTCGAAGATCGTCGCCGACCCGTCGCCACCGATGGTCTCGACGAGCCGCCCGCCCGCGTCGTAGACGTTCCACAGCCAGATGTCCTGGCTGTGCGCGGGCGGGCGCAGATTTGCGACCTCCGGGCTTTGGCTGGCGTCGAACGCAGCGTCACTCTGCCAACCCCCCACGAGGTGGGTGTAGCGGACCGTTCCCACCAGCCGGTCGGCGGCGTCGTAACGATACTCGGTCATCCAGCCGTTACGGTTAAGCTCGGCGACCTTGCGGTTCAGCCGATCGTAGACATGAGCCGTCGACAGCCCGGTCGCGTCCGTTTTCACGCGCAGCCGGCCGAGGCTGTCATAGGCATACGAGGCGGTGCCGCCGGCATGATAATGACCGCCGGTCGCCTCGGCGACCAGCTCGCCCGCGCGGTTGTAGGTCGAGGTCGTGACTATCCCGCTCGCCAGCGTCACCACCGTGCGCTGCGCGGCGTCCTGAAAGGCGATCCGCGTGGTCGCACCCGCTGCGTCGGTCGACGCGACGACGCGACCGAGCCCATCATAGACAAAGGTCTCCGTGTTCTTGCCCGCATCGACCCGGCTGAGTATCTGCCCCGACTGGTCGCGTGTGAAGTAACGGTGCGTGTAGCCGTTGTGGGTGTGCCACGATCCGTCCGCGCCCGTCGCGCCGTAAACGACCTCCTGGATCACGTTGCCGCGACCGTCGAGCGAAGTGGAGGTGACGTGTACCGAACTCTTGTCGACCTGCGCCTTCCATTGGTCAATGCTGCCAAGATCGAGCGCCTGAGTGGCAGGCCAGCCGGTCTTGTCGTAGCGGACGCTCGCGAAACGGCCGGTCGCATAGTGCTGGCCGGCCCCGTCGTTGACAAACTCCGTCACCCCGCCCTCGGCGTCGACGACGTAGCGGAGGTTGCCGTTGCCGTCGTAGGCGAAACGCGTCGTGGCGGGCCGCGTACCTTCACGCACGCTGCCGAAGCTTGGGAAGGTCGTCTGCCCCGGCGCGGCGGTGGTCACACTCGGCTGCACCATCAGGAAATTGCCGCTGCCCGCCTCCGAGCTGTAGCAATAGACTTCAAGTCGCGCCCGCACCGCGCTAGCGGGCACTCCCACGAAATTGCCGACCTTAGTGTTATAGCTCTGCGGGCCGTATACGGTGCCGATGTGTGCCCCGCCGACATAGTTGCCGGCGGCGTCGAGGAAATGGACCGATACGTCCATGTGCTCGATTGAGCCGTTCGCCTCGACGCCGGTCTGTACCGCCAGGCGCTCGCCGCCGGCGACATCGAACCAGTCTGCCCCACCGGTCGATATCGAGATGACCTGACCCGGCGCAGTCGCATTGAAATAGCCTTTGACAAAGGCACCGCCTGCCCGATATCCCGCATCAGGCACGCCGGTCGCGCGAATATTGTTCGGGTCGTAGCCATAGTTCCAGCCCGTCGATCCGGCCTGCATCGCCGCGAAGTGGACCCGGTTGGCGTCGATCGTTTCGGTGAGCACGCGATTTCCCGCGTCGTAGGTCCGGACCGTCACCGTGCCGTCCGGGTCGGACTTCGCGATCAGGTTACCGCGCTCGTCATAGGCAAAGTGGGTGATCGCGCCGGCACCATCGCGCGTCTCGACCACATCCCCGCGACCGTTGTAGCTGAACGCCAGCGTCTGCGCGGGCTCGCCGTTGGCCGGCGGCGGCGTGGTGATCTGGACCAGTTGCCCGGCGCCATCGAACGATAGCGCGGTCGTCTGCCCTTGCGGATCGGTGACGTTGGTGTAGCCGGCGCCGTAGCCGATCGATGTAGTGCGCACGACGCCGTCGACGGCGGTCTGGGACAGGCCGGTAACGCGGTTGTTTGCGTCGTAGCCGATGTCGAGCCGGCTGCCGTCGGTCTGGGTAATCGACGCCACCAGCTTCGAGGCGCCGTGGTAGGTATAGCTGGTGAGGTAGCGGTTCCCGTCCCAGGTGCCGTTGTCCTCCGGGGTAAGATCGACCGCGACATTGGCGAGGCGATTATAGCCGTCATATTCGTAGCGGACGCGGGTCAGTTGCCGCCAGGTACCGCCGTCGTTGTAGATCGTAGTGATCTCGGCGAGGTTGTTGCCCGACCAGGTGTAATGGATTCGCTCCCCGTTCGCAGTGGTGACATCGATCAGCTTGTCGCCGGCATAGGCGTACATCAGCGTATTGCCGTTCGTGTCGGTCAACTGGCTGATATGGTTATTGGGCCCGTTATAGATTTCGACGACCCGAGAATCGCCGTCGGTCCAGCGCCAGCTGCCGTCGTAGGTGATCCGATCATAGCTGCCCGCACCGTCGGTGCCGACGTAGCTCACCCCGTCGAAGGTGTAGGTGGAGCGCGAGCCGTCGCCCGCGATGCGCTTGACCGAACTACCCCAAGTGTTGGCCTGACCGATCAGATCGAAGATCCGACGCTGCGTGCTTTGACGCCAATTGTCGCCATTGTCGTCGCAGAGATCGCCGAGGCTGTTATAGGTGCGCGATACAGCAGCGTCGGGGCCACGACCGACCAGATACTCGTCTTGGCGGCTGATCACCAGATTACCGTTGGCGGCATTGAGCGTCACCTGCTCGCCCGTCTGCCCCATAACGCCCGAACCCAGCAGCCCCGCCCCGCCCAGGACGTTGCCTGAGCCGCGTTCGAAGCCCGTGCCCGCACCGGTAAATATCGATACCATATAACGCGTCCCCACATCCCAGCGGGGGCGGCGTTCCGCCACTACCCGCAAAAACTAGTCGGGGCGAAAACGCATCTATTTAGATGATTATTTTGCGCGTGCTGGAACCGTCCGCCGCAAAGTCGATTGCGCCGCGTCGGCGTCAGGCTATGGTTAATGCTGGCGGCGATCCGGGGGGCTCGAATCCAATCGCGAAGTGGGGGATCAATGGAAGCCGATAGGGCGCTGAACCTGCTCGACGACATGCTGTGGCAGTCGTTGATGGTCGCCGGGCCGATCCTGATCGCGACGCTGGTCATCGGCGTCGTCATCAGCGTCTTCCAGGTCGCGACGCAGATCCAGGAGGCGACACTCAGCTACGTGCCCAAGATCCTGGTCGCGGCGGGCCTGTTGATCGTGCTCGGGCCATGGATGATGACCCGGCTCACCGACTTCGCGCGAGGGCTCTACCTTGCGATCCCGACCCTTGTGAACTGACGACAGGACGGGGGAATGGACGCGCTGGTGGCCCAGGCGGTGGCGACGCTCCTGCTGACGCTTCGCATCGCGCCGACGCTCGCCTTCGCCCAGCCTTTCACCCTGATCCGTATTCCCGTCCTGATCAGGATCGCGCTGGCGATCGCGCTTGCCGGCTGGCTGGTCGCGGCAAACGCCGCATCGACCTGGCGCGCGCCGCTGCCCGCTGGCGGCATCTTGGCGATCGCCGGTGGCGAGCTGCTTCTCGGCATCGCGCTTGCCCTCGCCCTCCAACTCGCCTTTGCCGCCCTCCTCGTCGCCGGGCGGACGATCGACATCCAGGCGGGATACGGCCTGGCCGTGCTCGTCGATCCCTCGACCAGGGCGCAATTGCCGCTGGTCGGCACCGTCCTCGCGTATGCCGCGGGTGCGATCTTCTTTGCGACCCAAGGCCCTGCGCGACTGCTCGCCATCTGGTCCGCTTCGGTCCGCCGGACGCCGATGGGCAGCGCGCTGGGAACCGCGGACCCGCAGGTCCTGATCGGCTACGTCTCGGGCGTCTTCCTGCTCGCCATCGGACTTGCCGGGCTGGTGCTGGTCGTGCTGCTCATCCTCGACCTCGCGATCGCATTCATGTCGCGCACCCTACCCCAGATGAATGTGCTGCTCCTGGGATTCCAGGTGAAGACGCTGGCGACGATGATCATGCTGCCGATCGCGCTCGCGCTGTCGGGATCGCTGTTTGCGACCATCCTCGAATATGCGTTCGACACCATGGGTGCGCTGAGCGGCGGGGGCAGCTGATGGCCGATCAGACCGAACAGAATCGCAGCGAGGCACCGACCGAGTTCAAGCTGAAGAAGGCGCGCGAGAAGGGCACCGTAGCGCGCAGCATCGAGCTCGGCTTCCTGGCCGGCCTCCTCGCGCTCGCCGCCTTCGTACTGATGGCGGGCGAAGCGCTGATGGCGACACTCGCGCAGGCGATGCGCGCCTCGCTGTCGGGCGGGTTCGCACGCGCGGCCGAACCGGCGGGTGCCGGGGCGATGCTCGGCGAACTGGGCTGGCAGGTCATCGCTCCCGTCGCGCTTCTGGGGGGAACGATGGCGGCGATCGTCATCACGCTGGAACTGATCCAGCTGCGCGGCTTCCTCCTCACCTTCCATCCGCTCAAGCCCGACTGGAGCCGGCTCAACCCCGCCAAGGGACTGAAGCGGCTTTTCTCGATGCGGATGCTCAAGGAAACGCTGAAGAGTATCGTCAAATTCGCGCTCTATGCCGCCGCCACCTGGCTGGTCGTCCGCTGGGCGGTGGCGCAGTTCTCGGAAACGGCAGGCTATGGCGAGCGGTTGCCGCAGACGCTGGAGGCGGCGGGAATGCGGCTCGTGCTCGCCTTCCTCATGATCGCGATCGCCGTTGGGATCCTCGACCAGGTTCTGGTCCGCGGCGAATTCACCAAACAGATGCGGATGAGCCGGCGCGAGGTGACGCGCGAGAGCCGTGAGCGCGAGGGCGAGCCACGGATGAAACAGCGCAGGAAGCAGCTGCACCGCGAGATGATCCAGCAGGGTCAGGGAAGCCTGGCAGGTGCCGACATGCTCATCGTCAACCCGGAGCATTTCGCGGTCGCGCTCCGCTACGACGAGGCGGCGATGCTCGCACCCGAAGTCGCTGCCAAAGGCCGCAACGCGCACGCCCTTGCACTCAAGGAAGACGCCGTCCGCCGTGGCCTGCCGGTGATCGCGAACCCGCCGCTCGCGCGGGCGCTGTTCCGGGCGTGCCAGATCGGCAGCACCGTACCGCCCGACCGCTATGAGGCGGTCGCCACTCTCTACATCGACCTTCGCCGCGCGAGCGCGGCAAGCGCACAGGGCTGAACCCGCATGTCGACCACCACGCTCCCCCGCCTCCCCTCGACGCCCGGCGGCAACCGCGACCTCGCGCTGGTGATCGCGACGATCGGTATCCTCGTCATCCTGTTCGCGCCGATCCCGCCCGCCTTCCTCGACCTGGCGATCATCGCCAACTTCGGGCTAGGCCTGACGATCATGCTGCTGACCTTCTATGTCGGCAAGCCGGTCGAGTTCTCGACCTTCCCCTCGCTCCTCCTCGTCGCGACATTGTATCGCCTGTCGCTGAACGTCGCCGCCACGCGGCTGATCCTGACCGGTGGCGACGCCGGGGCCGTGATCGGGTCGATCGGCGCGTTTGCGGTACGCGGCAATTTCGTCGTCGGGCTGGTCGTCTTCGCGATCCTCGTGGTGGTCCAATATGTCGTCGTCACCGCGGGCGCGCAGCGCGTATCGGAGGTCGCAGCACGCTTCACGCTCGATTCGATGCCCGGCCAGCAGATGAGCATCGACGCCGACCTCAACATGGGCCTGATCGATCGCGACGAGGCGGTGGCGCGGCGCAAGGCGCTGGAGAAGGAAGCCAGCTTCTATGGCGCGATGGACGGCGCGTCGAAGTTCGTGAAGGGCGATGCGATCGCCGGGATCATCATCCTCCTCATCAACATCATCGCCGGCTGGATCGTTGGCGTCAGCCAGATGGGGATGGAATGGAGCCAGGCGCTCAGCCACTTCACCCTGCTGACCATCGGCGACGGCATCGCCACCCAGCTCCCCGCGCTGATCATCTCGATCGCGACGGGCATCATCGTCACCCGCTCCGCGTCCGATCGCGAGTTGTCGACCGAAGTATTCCGCCAGCTTGGTTCCGTGCCGCGGATTCCGCTGATTGTCGCGGCGGTGCTGGGTGCGCTGCTGCTTCTACCCGGAATGCCGAAATGGCCGATCGCGGTGATCGGCGCGCTGGCGTTCGTCGCCTGGTGGCGCATCCGCAAACGCGCGGCGGCCGATGCCGCTCAGCCCGTCGATGAGGACATCGCCGCGGAATCGACCGCTTCACCCGGACTCGAGGTCCGCCTGGGCGTCCAACTCGCCGCTGCGTGGGCGGGCGAAGGGGCGTTGGTGATGGAACGGATCGCTGGGCTGCGTCGCGCCCATGAGGAGCAGTTCGGCCTGCCCTTCCCTGCTGTTCGCCTGGAGGACGGTGCCGGCCTTGGCAGTCACGAGTATGAAATCCGGCTGTTCGGCGCGCGGTACGGCGCGGGGACGATCCACGCCGACCGCGTCCTCGCGGTGGCGGGCCAGGGGCAGAAGCCTGGCTTGAAGGGGATCGAGACGGTCGACCCTGCCTTCGGCCTGCCCGCCTGGTGGATCGACCCCGGCCAGGCGGATACGGCCAAGGCGGCCGGATGCACGATCATCGATCCGCTGACCGTTCTGGCGACCCATTTCGGTGAGATCGTCCGCGGCGAGGTGGGCACGCTGCTGACCCGCGCGACCGTCGTCGGTCTTCTCGATGGCGTCCGCCGCCGGCAACCGGGCCTCGTCGAGGAGCTGGTGCCGCAGACTCTGTCGGTGTCCGACGTCCAGCGCGTTCTCCAGACGCTGCTCGCGGAAGGCGTTTCGATCGCCAATCTTGACCTCATCGTCGAGCATCTCGTCGATCTGGCTCGCGCGCAGAAGGATCCGGCGGAGCTGACCGAGCTGATCCGTCAGCGCATGAGCTACGCGATCTGTCATCAATTGCGCGGCCGCCACCCCGACCTCGCGGTGCTCAGCCTCGATCCGCGGGTCGAGAACCAGCTCACCGCGAGCCTCGGCGCGGCGGCAGGTGGCGCATCGATGGCGGTCGAGCCGCGCCTTGCCGAACAGCTCATCCGCCGTCTTGCCCCCTTGACCGAGGCGATGTTCCGCGAGGGGCGGGCGCCGGTGCTGCTCTGCGGTGCGGAACTCCGCCGTCACCTCAAGGCGCTGACCCGTCGTAGCCTCCCGACGCTCTCGATCCTGTCGGTCGCCGAGATTCCGATGCGGATCACGCTGAAGTCCTTCGACATCGTCCGTCTCGAACAACAGGGTTGATGCCCATGCCCGATTACGATCAGGTCGCAGCCTATCTCGAACTGGACCCGGACAACGAGGCGCTCATCGCCGATGCCGCCCACGCCGCGCTCGATGCCGGCCGCAGCGACGATGCCGCCGCCCTCGCCGCGCGCCACCGCGCGATCGCCGGCCCTACGCCGGCGATGGATCATGTCCTGGGCCTTGCGGCGATGGCGGCGCAGGACTGGACCGCCGCCGCAGCCGCATTCCGCAGGATGCTGGATACGGGCGTCGACGAACCCGCGGTGCGCTACAACCTCGCCTGGTCCTTGGCGATGACCGGCGACAAGAACGGTGCACTGTCAGTCCTCGACGATGCCACCGCCGCCGCGGTTCCGCAGGCGGCCGAGCTCTTGGTCGGGCTGCTGCACGAGTGCGGCGAGATGGATCGCGCGGAGGCGGTCGCGCGCGAGGCGGTCGCGCGTTTCCCCGATCATCGCGGTCTCAACGCGGCGGTTTCGACGCTGGCGATCGACCTCGAGGATCTGGAGCTGGCCCGGGCGACCGCCGCGCGGGCGGGCGACCATCCCGAGGCGCTCGTGACGCAGGCGACCCTTGCGCTCGACGAAGAGGATATGGCGGCGGCTGGCGCGCTGTTCGATGCGGCCCTCGTCCGGCATCCGGACAATCCCCGTGCGCTGGTCGGGCGCGGACTCGTCGCGCTGGCCCACGACGATCGCACAGCCGCGACCGCTGACCTCGACCGCGGTGCCGGGCTGTTCGGCACGCATCTCGGTTCCTGGATCGCCGCCGGATGGGCTCATGTGCTCGCGGGCGACGTTGCCGCAGCACGTGCGCGGTTCGAGCGCGCGCTCTCGGTCGACGACATCTTTGCCGAAGCTCACGGCTCGCTCGCGGTGCTCGACATCCTCGCCGGCAACGTCGAGGACGGCCGCCGCCGCACCGAGGTGGCTCAGCGGCTCGACCGCGACTCCTTCTCCGCCGCGCTCGCCGCGGCGATGCTCGCGGCGGGTGGCGGCGATCGGGCGCGGGCGGAGAAGATCGTCGCGCTGGCGCTCTCGACCACGGTCGACGAGAAAGGACGGACGATCGGACAGGCGCTCGCGCGGATCGGCGCGCGGGGCAGCTAGTCGGCGCGAAGGGCCGCGGCGGCGCGATCGATCATCGCCGCCCCGCCCGGCATCGCGACGATCACGCGCATGACGTCGTCGAGGACGGCTGCGAACGCGGCATCGTTGGCGACGGCGTCACCCAGCTCTTCGGCGAGCAAGCCGTGGACCACCGCGCGACGACGGTCTTCCTCACCAAGGGCATCGAAGCCAGCCATCGCTCGCAACCGCTCGACCGGGCGTGCTGCGTCGGCGCGCGCCGAACCTGCGCGGTCGGACCGTCCCCTTCCGCCGCTCCTGCCCGCCTTGGCGAGCTTCTCGCGTAGTAGCATCAGGACGTGGTCAGTGCCGGCGATCCTAGTCAATGAGTTGTACCCCGCCCCCCGAGCTGACCAAGAAGGAAGGACGTCGCCGACGCTTCCTCGACCGGCTCCGCGGCTGCGGGGGGCGGCGCAAGACCGCCGCATTGCTCGATGATGAGCGCCATGTCGCGGTTGAGCGGCGGGTTCTCGCCATTGGCCGAAATCCCGACCTCGAGCTCTCGGATCGTCTCGGGGAAGCGGTCATGGATAAGGTGGGTCAAACCGGCGACGAAGTGCGAGAGATAGTGATCCTCCGGAAGCGCGCCGAGCGGTTCCCAGGTCGCGAGCGCGCGCGCGGGCTCCGCCGAGGTCAGTTCGAAGAAGCCGAGCTGGAACCGCGCGAGATGGAAGTCCGGGGCGAGCTGGACGGCGAGCGACAGCGACGCATGCGCCTCGATCGGCCGTCCGCTGCCTGCCAGGAACGAGCCGCGCAGAAAATGGAGGCGGGCGTCATCGGGATAGGCAGCGATCAGCCGCTCGGCGAACGCGAGCTCGTCACCCGTCCCCGCCTCAGCCGTCGCGATCAGCTGCCCCATCTCTTCATCGCCGCATATCATGCCGTCATCTCCTGTAACCATTGAGCCGCTGGCGCAACCGACCGATCGCCGCGGCGTGTATCTGCGATACGCGACCCTTGGAAAGACCGAGCAGGTCCGCGATCTGGGTGAAGCTGACCCCCGCCTCGTAATGCTGCCGGACGACCCACCTTTCCCGCTCGGGAAGCTCGTCGATACCGCGCGCGACGAGTGCCTGAAGCTCGCGCCAGGCGAGGCTCTGGTAGGCGTCCGGGCGGGGATCGGGAGCGTCCTCGCCGATCCGCATCGTGCCGCCCTCGATCATGAGGCCGATCGCCAGCCCCGCGGCGAGCGCGGCGAGCGCGGCCACCGGATCCGCGGCGTTCGCGTCCGTTTCGACCAGCGACCGGGCTCGATCGACCTCCTGTCGGCGGCGCTGAGACCAGGCATCGTCGACCTCGCTCATTCGCGCGACGCCATCAGCGACGCTGCCGACGATCCGCCGCCGGGCGAACGCACCGAACGGGATTCCGCGCAACGGGTCGAAACGGTCGATCGCCTGGAGCAGCCCTTCATAGGCGAAATGCTCCATGTCGCCGAGATCGGCACCGTGCCGCGGCCGCCGACCGTGCTGGCGCCGTGCGATGATGAGAGCGAGCGCGCGATAGCGGCCGAAGATAAGTTGTCGGCATCCGATCTCGTTCTCGAACCGCAGCCGACGCCAAAGCGATGCCTCAACGCGCGGCGGCACCACCACGATGTCGAGGCCCGCTTTTGTCGTCATCGGAAGCTGCCGAGCACTCCCTGCAGGACGAGACCCCATCCGTCGATCAGGATGAACATCAGGATCTTGATTGGCAGCGATATCGTCGCGGGCGGCACCATCATCATCCCGAGTGCGAGCAAGATCGACGCGACGACCAGGTCGATGAGCAGGAAGGGCAAGAGGATCACGAAGCCGATCGTGAACGACACCCTGAGTTCGTTTAGGATGAAGGCGGGTGCGAGCTTCAGCGTCTCGACATCCTCGACGCGGCGCGGCAACGGCGTCTTGGCGATCGCATAGATCGATTCGAGATCGGCGTCGCGGGTCTGTGCGAGCATGAAGCGCCTCAGCGGCGCCGCGCCCGCCTCCATCGCCCGCTCGACCCCGATCCGGCCCGACACAAGCGGCTGCAGCGCGTCGGCGTTGATCCGGGTCAGCGTCGGCGACATGGTGAACGCCGTCAGGAACAGCGCCAGCGCGATAAGCACTGGGTTCGGGGGCGTTTCCGGCATCCCGAACGCGTGGCGGACCATCGACAGCACGATCACCGTGCGCACGAAACTGGTCATGCTGATAACGACGGCAGGCACGACGGCCAGCAGGGTCAGGATCAGCGCAGTCCGAACAACGTCATTGCCGATCCCGTCCCCCGCGAGCGTGGCGCTCGCCAAGGAAACTGCCGTAACAAGCGCGTTCATGCCGCCGGCTCCGCTGGTGGGTCGCGCAACACCTGCTGCTGGCTGGCGGAGCAAAGGACGAGATAGTCGCGATCGTCACAGCGGAACAGGCAGATATCGGCATGGGCGCTGATGCGGCGAGTTTCGATCACTACGATCCGCCGGGCCGGGGCCGCCTTTTTCCAGTCGGCAAGCGCGCGCCAGTCGATCCGGCCGCCGCCCCGGCGCAACAGCAGCGCCGCCGCCCCCGCGAGAAGCAGGCAGACGAGCAGGGCCGACACGATCCGGCCGAGCGAGACGTCGATCGCACCGCCACCGCCCAGCCGCGCCGGTGCGGCCGCGAGCATCGCAACGATCGACGTCGCCGCGGTCACTGCGGCCATTCGACGATCTCCGCGAGCCGCACGCCGAAGCTCTCGCCGACCGCGACGAGTTCTCCGCGCGCGACCGCGACGCCGTTCAATCGCAGTTCGACCTCGCGGTTGAGCGCCGCATCGAGCGCGATCACCGCACCCGGCTCGAGCGCGGTGAGGGCTCCGACGCTCATGCGGGTACCCCCGAGATAGGCCTCGAGCGAGACTTCGACGGTATCAATCAGCTTGGCGCTGACCCGTGGAACGATGGTGGAGGTTGCGTCTGTCACAGGATGCTCATGCTCGGGTTGCGGCTTCTACGATTTCGAGGAAGGGAGGCTCGGCCGCGATGATTCGCGCCGTTCCGCGGACAAGCGGATGACCGTCGACCGCGATCGGGACCGGCTCCGCCAGCGGACGGCCGAGAACGACGACGTCGCCGATCTCCAGCCCGCGCAGTTCAGCGACGCTGATATCCGCGTGCCCGACCGCCGCGCTGACCTCGACCTCCACGGCGGCAAGTGCGGCACCGCCCAATCCGAGCGGAATCGCTGGAGTCGAGGGAAGCACGCGGGCGACGAGCGTCGCGAAAAACGCGTCGGTCAGCGCGATCGCGATCTGCGCCGCCGGCCCACCGATGGCCGCACACCAGCCGGGCGCACGCACGACCGGTCGCCACTCGGCATCGGGGCTGACACCGGCAAGGCGGGCGAGCCGTGCGCGCAGGTCGACGAGGCAGTTTTCCGCTACCTCCTCGAGCAGCGCACGGTCGACGGTCGCCCGATCCTCGGCGGCGACGCCGAGCATTCGCGCACCGGTCTTGAGCGCCGTGTCGCCCGTCGTGCCGAGCATCAGCCCGACATCCAGCGCGCGCCAGGCGAGATTCGTGCGCGCCTCGCGGCAGAGCGGCGCGAATCGCACCGCCTCGCCTACGAACCAGCGCGCCGACCAGTCCGCGACCGTCTCGGCGACCAGCGCGTCGAGCGCGGCCGGCGGGACGGTGTCGGCAGGCAACCAGGAACGGCTGTCGACGGTCACCCCTGGCCCCGGATGCCGAACAGCTGCTGGATCATGTCGTTGGACACGCTGACGATCTGCGACGAGGCCTGGAAGCCGCGTTGGATCAGGATCAGGTCGCCGAACTGCTGCGACAAGTCGACGTTGGACGCCTCGAGCCGCTTCGAGCGGACCTGCCCGACGCGCGAATCCGCGCTCGCCAGCAGCAGATGCTGACCGGGCCGGACCTCGGCGAACACCCCGTCGCGCTGCTCGAGCGCGGTGGGATCGCGAAAGTCGGCGAGCGCAATCGCGCCCATGTCCACCTTTTCACCGTTCGAATAGGATAACTGCAGCCGCCCGGCCGCATCGGCCGCGATCCCGGTCGCGGTACCTGCGGCGTATCCATCGACCTTGGCCGCGCGTAGCGTCGACACCTCACCGCCTGAAAAGGAGGTGACACCCGCCGAGAAATCTAACGCCACCGTCAGGCCCGTCGCCGTGTCCGTGAAGTCGAGTTTGGCGGTTGCAGGATCGACCGTGCCACCGATGAACTTCAGCGTCTGCGTGCCAATCGCCACCCCCTTGGCGTCGGTGACTGCGATCGACCACGCGTTTGTGCCGGCCGCAGTGTCCTTGGTGAACTTGGCGGTCCAGGTCTGCCCGGCTCCGCTCGCATCGAAGACCCTGATGTCGCCGACCGTAAACGCGGTCGCACTCGACGAAAGGTTGTCGGTGAAGGTGACCGCGGTCGTTGCCTTTGGGGCGCTGGTCCGGCGCGTATCGATCGACAGACTGACCGCGCGGCCGTCGGCGTCGAGCGTCGCGAGGCGGTAATTCGTTCCCGACATGACGATGAAGCCGGCCTGATCGACCTCGAAGCTGCCGGTGCGCGCGTAGAACGTCCGATCGCCGTCGAGGAGGACGAGAAAGCCGTTGCCGTCGACCGACAGGTCGAGGTCGCGGTCGGTCGTCCGCAGCTCGCCCTGCCTGAGGTTGAGCTTGCCGTCGGAAACCTCGACGCCATGGCCACCGCTTCCCCCCTGGCCCGTCATCGCGAGCCCGCCGCGATTGGACGCTCCATAAAGGTTCTGGAAGGTAACGTTGGAGCCCTTGAACCCGGTGGTATTGAGGTTGGAGACGTTGTTGCTGACTTGCTGGAGCCCCTTGGAGTAGGCGTTGAGGCCCGACAGGCCGATATAGATCGCACCGAACATCATTTCTTCTCCCTGACCTGCGCGATGCTGCCGATCGCAATACCGCTTACCGTTCGCTTGTAGTCCGTCTCGATCGTCAGCGTCGGCGTGCCGTTCGACAACGCGATCGCCGTGACCGTGCCCGAAAGTGTCGCCGCCCCTGCGGGGATGTCGACGCGTTTGCCGAGCAGCCCCGTCGCCTGATTTGTCGCCTGCACACTGACCAGCGCCTGAAGGCGGTCGTTGCTGGCCTGCCCTTGCTGGACCTGACTGAACTGGGCGAGCTGCGAGACGAACTCGAAATTGTCCATCGGCTTCAGCGGATCCTGATAGGTCAGCTGGGTCAAGATGATCTTGAGCAGCGCATCGAAACCAAGACCGAAGGCACTCGCCGCCGCCTGGCCCGTAGAGGCATCGGCGGCAGGCGGTTGCACCTGCGTCGACGTGATCGGCGAAGCGGGGGTGGCCTGCATCAGCGATGCTCCTGGCGAGCGGCGCGGGCGGCCGCGATGACTGAAATATGCGCGGGCGGATAGCCGTGCGCGGAGAGAAGGGCGGCGATCTCGTCGGCGAGCGTGGCGCGCTCACGCTCGTCGAGACCGGCAACCTGAGCCACGACTTCCATGCTCCGCGCGGCGGCATGGACCGCGACGGTGACCGATGCCGCCGGCGGCGTTGGCCGATGCAGTAAAAGCCGCTCAACAGATGATTTCCCGTATGGCTCGCCGGTCGTCGTCCGAATGGAAATGGGCCGCACCTCGCCAGGCGGCGCAGCACCACGGGGGTTTGGAACAGTCGCCATCGCTTCGCTGCTCTTCGGCGCGCTCGCAATGACTACCGATGCAGCAGAAAACGATTGGCCTGTGGCAGCGGGTGGAAACACTCCCCCTACCGGACCGGCTCCGATCGAGATCGGGATCGGGATCGTGGCGGCGCCCGTGTTTATCATCGCCGCTTCCGAAACCGCGGGCGAAGAGGGGCGCAGTGACGGAGCGTCGGCCTCCGGTCGACCGAAAAAGCCATCCTGATTAAAGATCCGCGCCTGCGTGGTGGGCACGCCCGCTACACCATCCCGCTTGCTAACGTCCATCGACGGAGCGGTCGGCCCGCGCTGCGCCACGACCTCAATGCCCCGTGCGGAGGCATGGACCTCCACAACGACTGCAGCCGCCGGCGGCGGCGTCGTTGACCGATGCAGTAGCCGCTGCGCCGCGGATGATTCCCCGTCAGGCTCGCTGGTTGTCGTTTGGACGGAAATGGGCCGCACCTCATCAAGTGAAGCAGCACCGCGAGGGTCAGGAATGGCCGCCGTCGCTTCGTCGCTCTTCGGTTCGCTAGCGATGACAACCGACGTGGTTGAAAGCGATTGGCCGGCGGGCGCGGATGGAAACATCCGTGCCACCGGCCCGGGTGCGAGCGGGATCGTGTCGGTGTCAGAAAGGATGATCGCGACTTCCGAAATCCAAGGCCAGTCGGAGTCCGTTGGCGGAACGTCGGCCGCCGGTCGATCGAACACGCTGACCTGATCGAGCACTCGAACCGGCGTAGTGGGCACGCCCATCACGCGATCCCGCTTGCTCACGTCCGTCAACGTAACGGTCAGTACGCGAGAAGGCACCTCCAAACGGGCGGATGCCGCCCTATCCGACGTCGTATCCTTGCTCACCATAACGTCGGCAAAGCGGATCGGCACATCAACCCCGACGTCACGCGCGCCGAGCGAACGCGCGGGGTCGTCGCGGGCGACGCCCTGATCGATCAGTGGCGGCGTCATCGAACGGCCCGCCGGAACGTCTCGCGATCAGCGAAGCTTGCAAGCAGCCGCTCGTCGGCATGCCGCCGCATCCGCCGCAGCGCGATCGCCGCTTCGGCCTCCAGCGCAGCGTTGCGCGCATCCTCCCGTCGCCAGCCATCGGCGGATCGATCGCGCCCCGCCTCGGCGGTCGTCTGCCCCGCAATCGCATGCTCTACCGCCGCCGCACACCCAAGCACGTCCTGAGCGAGCAGATTGCTGAGCACCGGGTCGAAGCTCTCCGCCATCTGACGATGCCACTCGGCTTCCGCTGCCAACAGTGCATCGGTCGCGGCACGGGTCGCCTCGGTTGCCGTTGCGGCCGCTCGTAGTGCGGCGGCGTGAAGCGCCTCCGCCCGCCTGACCCTCGCGGCTTGTGCCGCGCGGCAATCCGCCAGCATCTGTTGCGTGACGTCAGCCATGCCGCGTGCTCCGCCCCAGGGCCCCGAGCCGCCGGACCGTCTCGGCGAGCGGCGTGCGCTCGTCCTGACCCTGGCGCAGGAACGCGATCAGCGCTTCACGCCCCGCCACGGCCGCGTCGATCTCCACGCTGGTCCCTGCCTGATAGATGCCGCTCTGGATCATCACCCGCGCCTCGTCATAGGTCGCGAGCTGCGCCGCCGCGGCACGCGCAGCGTCGGCATGGTCGCGCGCGATCAGGCGCGACGCCTGGCGACTGATGCTGCGGGTCGCATCGATCGCCGGAAAATGGCCACGGTCGGCGAGGCTACGCGACAGGACGATGTGACCGTCCAGCAGCGACTTCATCGTCTCGACGATCGGATCGTCGACCTCGTCGGTCTCGCTCAGCACCGTCATCACCGCGGTGATCGCGCCGCCGGATCGCACGGCGCCGCAGCGTTCGACGATTCTAGGCAGTGCGGCGAAGACGTTCGGGGTGTAGGCGCGCACCGTCGGCGGTTCGCCCGCGGCCAGCCCGATCTCGCGTAGCGCCATCGCCAGGCGCGTTACCGAATCGATGATGAGCAGCACATGCTCGCCGCGATCCCGCCAATATTCGGCAAGGCACAATGCGGTCGAAACGCAGCGGGCGCGCATCGCTGCACTCTCGTCGGACGTGGCGGCCACCAGCGTGCAGCGATCGGCATCGGCGCGCTGCGACAGCGCGCGCCAGAACCCCTCGACCTCGCGTCCGCGCTCGCCGACGAGGCACAGAACGCGGCGGGTGGCGCCGACCTGTGCCACGAGCTGTTCGACCAAGCTCGTCTTGCCGACCCCGCTCGCCGCGAACACGCCAATCCGCTGCCCCTTGCCGAGTGTCATCAGCGCATCGATCGCGCGCACCCCCGTCTCCAGGATCGTGTCGGGCGCGACCCTGTCGAGCATTCCCGGCGTGATCCCGCGCGACGGCACGTGCGCATCGGCCCGGATCGAGGGCCCGCCGTCGAGCGGCCGGCCAAGCGCGTCAATCGCACGACCGCCGAAACCGTCTCCGACACCGACGGCGCCGCCGCCCGGGGCCGGCTCGACCCGCGCACCGATCGCCACCGGCGCACCATCCTCGACCGGCACCAGCACCAGACCCTGTTCATCGACCGCCGCCACTTCCGCCAGCCGTCCGGCGGCACCGATGCGGCAGAGGTCGCCGACCGTGGCAGCGGGACCGCTCGCCTCAAGCCGCCCGGGCATCACTCGACGCACCTCGCCATACGGGATCGCGAGATCGACCTCGGCGACCATCGTCAGGAACGAGTGCGCGGTCATGCGGTGGCCATGTCGTCAAGCAGACGGGCGAGAACATCCCATTGCGCCGGCACATCGAGGTCCACCTGCCCCAGCCGGGCAGCGACGCGGCAGGCCCCGGCAGGCAGGTCGCGGTCAATCGCCACGGTCGCACGTGCGCCTGCGGTACGCACCGCTTCGTCGAGCGCGACCGTGTCCGCGAAATCGGTACCACTGACCCGGACCGACAGTACCGTATCGTCCCTGAGCGTCGCGACGTGCCTGGCGAGCGCGTCGGTGACCATCGCCGCCATCGCGTCGGGGCGGGCGAAGATACGGTCGAGACAGGCGCGGGCGAGAGCTGCGGCCAAGCTGTCGATCAAGGCGAAGCGCTCTTCAAATCGCGCGGCTTCCTCAGCGACCCCACGGGCGATCGCCGCGACGCGGTCGGCTTCCCGCGTCTTCACCACCGCCAGCCCCTCGCGCCGCCCCTCGGCATAAGCCGCATCCCGCGCGGCGACCACGGCAGCCGCCAGAGCTTCGCCCGTCTGCGTCTCGGCGAGCGCAAGCGCGGCGCGAGCTGCGTTGAGATCGGCGGCAAGCGTGTCACGTTCCGCCACGAGCGCCGCGATCGCCTCGTCGCGCGGATCGATGCGCACCGCCATCAAGGGCGGCGGACACGCGAGGCTGCGCACCGGGCCGGTTTCCCCTGCCTGCTTGATCACAGCCATGGCTCAGCGCCGCCGCAACAGGTCGCCGAGGCGACCGAACAATGACGGGCCCGTACCGGCGACGGGCGTGGCCACCATCGCCTCGTTCCCGACTAGACGCGACAGAACCTCCCGCGTCGCGGCGGTCATGCCCGGATGGGTCGCGGCGGCACCGATGCGTTCGGCGATGTCGGCCGCGAAGCTGGGTTGCACCACCAACGGCGGACGCAGCAACGCCGCCTCGACCCGCCGCCGCTCGGTCGACGACAGCCGCGCGAGCACGCCACGGCGATCACCGGGCGGCAGCTCACGCAGCCGCTCGATGAGGAGGTCGAATGGATCCTCAGCGAGCAGCATGACCGGTTCCATCGGTCACCGCGAGCTGTCGACGCAGCGTCTGCGCGAACGCCTCGCGCTCGTCATGCGAAAGACGGTCGGCAGCCCGCGGGCGAAACCGCGCGATCAGCACCAGCGCGACGATCGTCGCGGCGACGCCCCAAAGCCACCACGGCCCCCAGGCATCGCTCTCGACCGCGATCGGAGCCTCGGGCGCGACAAAACGGCGCGCGGGAGCCGTCACTGCTACGGTCGACGGCGATGTCCTGGCAACGAGAGGACCGGCTTCGAAAAGGAGCAGATCGCCCGCGGCGTCATCAAGACCCACCGCCGGGCGGATCACGGCGGCGAGCGCGTCCTGCGTCGACGCGTCGAGTGGGCTCGGCGTCACCAATATCATCCGCAGGCGGAAATTGCGGGCGTCCCCCGTCTCGCCGGGTGTCCAGCGCGCGGGGTCGACCACGCCATCGGCCTGCGGCAAGGCCAGGACGCGGAGCTGGTGACGCAAGCCCGGCCGGGCCGTCTCCACCGCAGCACGCGCACGGGCCCGGTAATATTGCTCGACCGCCGCGCGGGCCTCGTCCTCCACCGATCGGTCAGCAGCGGCGGTCGACGACGGATCGGGCACGCCGGCCTGGCTTACCACCCGGCCCTCTGCGTCGAGGACGACCACCCGCTCCGCGGGCAAATCGGGTACCGCCGCGGCGACGAGGCGGTGGATTCCAGCCACCATCGCGCCATCTGGCACAGTCGCGCCCCGCATCTGTACGGTGACAGCCGCGCTCGGCTCGGTACGGTCGTCGCGGAACAGCGTGCGCTCGGGCAACGCTAGGTGGACGCGGGCGGTCTCGACCCCGTCCATGAGCGTGATCGTCCGGACCAGTTCACCCTGAAGCGCACGCTGGTAGTTGATCTTCTGCGCGAAGTTGGTGAGCCCCATGTCCGATTTGTTGAACAGCTCAAACCCGATCTGCCCGGCGGTCGCCGCGTCCGAGCGGACCAGCGCCAGCCGCGTTGCGTCGGCCTCCGCGGAGGGGACGAGCACTGTCGTGCCGCCGTCCTTGAGCTCATACGCGGTGCCACGCTTGTCGAGCTCGGCAACGATCGCCGCTGCCTCGCCCGGGCGGACATGGTCGGCGAGCACGGTGAAGCCGCCTGAGAGGAACAGGTAATAGGCACCCGCGAGGAGAGCGACGACGGCAGCAAACACGCCGCCGATGAGCAGCCACTGACGACGGCGTGAGGAATCGAGTGCGATCACCGACGTAGCCTCAGAGCTGCATATTCATGAGTTCGCGATACCCCTCGACCAGACGGCCGCGGACCTGCATCGCCAGCTCGAGCGACAGCCGTGCCTCCTCCAGCGCCATGGTCACATGGTGGACGGGGACATTCTCATCGACCGCGAAACGGCGGACGAGTGCATCGGCATTTTCGAGCTTCGCGTTCACCGCGCCGAGTCCGTTCATCAGCATCGCACCGAAGCCGCCTGCGGCCTGCTCGACGGCTGGCGGCGAGGTGACCGGGCCGATCTGCATCGCAAGCGGCGCGGCGCCGACATTCGCCAGGGGCGGGATGGCTTCGATCGTCACTGCTGCTTCCCCAGGTCGAGCGCGCGGGCATACATCTGCTGGGCGATGCCCATCGCGGTCAGGTTGGCCTCGTAGGCGCGGGCGGTGCGGATCATCAGCGCCATCTCGCCGGCTTGATCGATGTCGGGATAGGTCACGAACCCCTGCGCGTCGGCATGCGGATGACCGGGTTCGTGCACGCGGCGTACCCCGTTCGCGACCGGCTCCAGCCCGAGTACCGACACCCCCGCGGCCGCCTGCGCGCGCGCGTCGCTGCGAACCATGGTGCGGAAATCGCGCGAAGGCCCGGCCGGGCCGGACAAGAGCCGCATCGCGCGGTACGGTTCCCCGTTCGGCGCGCGGCTGGTGTTCATGTTGGCGATGTTCTGGGCGATGACCTGAAGCCGCTGCCACTCGACATCCAGGCCGGTGCGACTGATCTGTGCAGCCTGCATCTCAACGCCCCCCAGCGAGTGCGGCGCGCATCAGCCCCATCTCGCGTCCCAACACGTCGACCAGCGCCGCATAGCGCATCGATGTCGCCGACGCGGTCGCGAGTTCGAGGTCGACGCGCGTCTCGGTCCCATAGGCGGGGATCGCCGCTGCCGTCGTGTCGTGTCGCACGGCCGTAACCGCCGTAGCCCCCTGTTCCGCCGCAGCGCGCAGCTTTGCTTCGAAGTCGACACGGATGGGGCGATAATTCCGGGAGCTGGCGTTGGCGATGTTGGCGGCACTCGCCTCGGCCCGGGCGGTCAGCCCGTCGAGCGCCTTGGCGATGATGAGCGGGGTCAGCGCGTTCATGGGATCATCCTCACTTTACGACCAGATCGGCGTGGAGCGCGCCAGCGGTCTTGATGGCTTGCAGGATGCCGATCATCCGCTGGGTATCGACGCGCGCACGCGACAGACCCTGGACGAGATCGGCGATGGTGGTGCTCGGAAAGCGGAAGGCGCGGTCGCCGACACCTTGCGCGACGTCGAGCCGGGTGTTGGTCACGACCAGGCTGCGGACGCCGCCGCCCGACTGAACGACGTCACTTGCGAACCCCGAATAGAAATCCGGCTGCGAAGCGGCGACGTCCTGTACCACCGACACCTTGATGTCGCCCTGCGCTATGACCACGGGCGATATCGTCACGTCGCCGCCCGCGACGACCGTGCCGGTCCGCTCGTTGATGACTACCCGGCGTTGCGACGCCGGCTCGACCGTCACGCCTTCCAGCGCATCGAGGAACCCGGTCAGGCCGGTGGGCGGGCCCACATAGCGGACGCGTACCTCGTCGGCGTTACGGGCCCAGGCGATGCCCGGGCCGAAACGGCGCGTGATCCCCGCCGCAATCCGCTCGGCCGTGGCGAAACTGGGATCGGAGAGAAGGAACGACAGCTCGCCGTTCGCCTTCAGGATCGCGCTGTCGACCGCCGCCTCGATCGTCGCCCCGCCTTCGAGGATCGCCGAGGTCGGATAATTGCGCTGCTCGCGATTCAGCTGGCTGTCGAACCGGTGGCCGCCGACCAGCAGCGGTCCTTGCGCCAGCGCATACGGTTTGCCGTCCGGGCCCAACAGCGGAGTCATCACCAGCGTTCCGCCGGCGAGGCTGCGGGCATCGCCGATCGACGCGATCGTCGCATCAATCTTGTCGCCGACGTTGGCGGAGGCGGGCAGCGTGCCGGTCACCATCACCACCGCCACGTTGCGGCTGCTGATCTCCGCCTCGGCGACGCTGGTGCCGAGCCGGTTGAGGACGTTGCGCAGCGCCTGCCGCGTTACGACGCTACGCCGCGTATCACCCGACCCGGACAGACCGACGACGAGGCCGTATCCGACCAGCGCGTTCTCGCGCCAGCCGTCGAACCGGCCGAGCGCCTTTATCGGTACGTCCTGCGCGGCGGCCGGGACCGCCGCTATCAGCGCTGCGAGGACCAGGAGCACGCGCATCAACCGAGCCCCAGAAAGCTAAAGACACGGTTGATCAGCCCGGGCTTCGATCCGCGCGTCACGAACCCCCGGCCGCCATAATCGATTTCGGCATCGGCGATGCGCGACGACAGGATGCTGTTGTCGGGTCCGATATCCGCGACTCGCACGCGTCCGCGCACCCCGACCTCGGTGCGCTCGCCATTGATCGCCATCCGCTGGCGTCCGGAGATGACAAGGTCGCCATTTGGCAGCACCTGCGTGACCACCGCGCTCAGCCGCGTCACCAGCCGCTCGCTGCGCCGCGCCTCTCCCCGCCCTGCAAACCCCCCGCCGATCGTCGCGCGACCGCCCTCGTCGAACCCACCCGCATCGACCGAGGCGGCGACATCGGTTGCCTTGCGGGTGCTGTTCTGAGCGGAGTTGCTCGCATCGGTCGACTGGAACACGACGATGGTGATCGCATCCCCCAGCGCCTGCGCGCGCTGGTCGGTCACGAGCGCGCCCCAGCCGCCGCGGCGGAACAGATCGTCGGGGGCGACAGGCGTCAGAAGCGCCAGAGCGAGCGCGATCATCGTGCGTCCTCCACCAAAGCCAGCGGTGCGGCGACGACCTGCCCTTCTCCGTCGCGGACGAAAACGCGACGGCCCGAGCGGCCCGCCTGCATCGTCGTCACACTACGCTCGATCGTGACCGGCCCCGCGATTGAACGCAGGGTCAGCGCGGTCCCTGGCGCCACCCGCCCCGCAGTTGCCGGTACGAGCCGCCCTAACGCCGCACCCGCCACCACGGTGTCGCGCACGGTCGGCACGCCCCCGACGAATCCGATCGCCACGGATTCACCATTGCAGGCGGCGGGCGCGACGTCATCGATAGTGATCGTCTCGCCCACGGCCAGCGAGCGCGTGCTCGTCCAGCAATTCGCGGCCCCGCGGACGACCGCGCGGATCGTGATCCTTACCGGGGCGGTGCCTGTGGCGACGACACCGGCGCGGCGGATCAGTGCCGCCGCCACCGGCCCCGGCAACGTCACCTGTCGCTGCCCCGCCGGTAGCCGCAATACGACGCGTGCTGCGGTCGCAGCGTCCAGCCGTTCGCGATCGGCGTCGCGCACCAGGTCGGCTACCCGCACGTCGCGAGTGTCGACCGTCACCATCGGCACGAGCGTCAGCCCGGCCGCCAAAACCACTAGCATTTTCCCGATCCCCCCACGCCTCTCGGCGCGCTCCCGTCTTCGCGGCTAACGCCGCAGCGTGTTCGCAATCCCCATCATCTGGTCTGCGGCCTGGACGACCTGCGCATTGGCCGCATAGGCGCGCTGGACCAGCATCATCTTGACCATCTCGTCGGTCAGCTGGACGTTCGACCGCTCGACGGAACCCTGCACCAGCTGCCCGGCCCCATCCTCGCCCGGCTGCGCCTCATCGAGCCGCGCATCCTCGGCGAGACGATAGAGTCCGCCATCGAGCCGCTCGACGCCGGTGAGGTCAGCCACCCGCACCAGCCGGATCTGACCGATCTCGACCGGATCGGTGCCGTCCGCCCCCTGGACCCGAACGGTGCCATCGCCCGCGATCGTCAGCGTGGTCGCATCGTCGGGAACCGTGATCCCCGCCTTCAGCGCGAAGCCGCCCGCTCCCGCGAGCTGCCCGTCCTCGCCGACCTTCAACCGCCCGCCGCGCCACAGCAGCGTGCGCCCGTCCGCGCCCATCAGCTCGATGAAGCCGGTGCCCTCGATCGCGATGTCCATCGACGCCCCGGTCTTCTGGAGGTCGCCCTGATCGTTGAGCATGAACTGGACGTCGAGCGCGACTCCCGCGAGGGTCGGTGCAGCCGATTGCAGGTCGGCGGGAAGCAGCGTCACATCGGGACCGCTGGCGACGACATCGGCGAACCGTACCTCGGACCGCTTGAAGCCCGAAGTGTTGATGTTGGCAATGTTGTTCGCGATCGCATCCAGCGCGCGCTGCTGGGTGTTGAGGCCGACCGCCCCGACATAATAGGCACCGCTCATCGACCATTCCCCCCGAACGCGCTGACCGCCCGGCCCATCAATTCGTCGTAAAGCTGGATCAGTCGCGCACCGCTTTCGGCTTGACGGACAGCAATCATGCTCTGCGTCATCTCGTCGCCAAGGGTCACGTTAGAACCCTCGAGCATACCCTGCCGCACCAGCGCGCCTTCGGCCTCTCCCATCGCGCCCTCGGGCACCGAATAAAAGCTCTCACCGACCGCGGTCATCGCCGCCGGATCCGCGCCGGCCTCGATCGCAAGCCGCGCGACCGGTCTCCCGCCCTCCAACACCATACCGTCTTGACGCACCGTCATCGTCGCACCGTCGATCACGAGATCGCCGCCACCTGCCTGCTGGAGTACATAGCCCTGCGGGGTCACCAGCAGGCCATCGGCGTCGCGACGGAACTGCCCCTGACGCGTGTAGAGGACAGCATCACCCGAGCGGACGCGGAAATAGCCATCGCCACTGATCGCCAGGTCGAATGGGTTTCCGGTTTCCGCCAGCCGTGCCTGGGCGCGATCGTGGCGCACCGAAAGTGCGACGTCGCCGGCACCTGCGAACCGCCCTGACGAACCCGCCGCCACGGCTTCGGCAAAGCCGATCCTGCGCTTATAACCAGGCGTCGATATATTCGCGACGTTGTGCGCACTGACGTCCAGTCGCCGTTCCGCCATGCGCATGATCGCCGTCGCCGATTCCACAAGTCCAGTCATGATCCCCCCGAATCTGTCCCGATATGAGACTATCGTTAGGGGTCGGGTCAAGCCTCGGACAATCAAAGAATCAAATATTTTCTACTACGTCCACTAATAGGTAACGCCCATATTTGGATTATTCAGGCAAGGCATCAGGCGATGGGTTCGACAAGAACCATTCTGGCTCTTATATTCGATTTTTGCCTTGCATTCGTAGGATTTATGCCAGGTTAGCGTCTTGGTCCCAATGAAAAGCTAGAGTCAGCCGTGAAGCCGGCGAGACACGTGTGGACCTGCTTGAAGCTCTTGTCGTGAAAGCACTTTGGCCGTCGCCCGAATCGCGTCGTGATCGAAGCTCGTGATTGCTGTATTGCCGCACGAAAGGCATTCGTGACCTTGGCGCAGGTAGCGTCCGCGCTCGTGGTGTAATTTCTTGGTGTAGATGACGGTGTATGCCGGGGTGGGGCCGAGGCCCCACCCCGGCTTCGGCGTCTCGGTGGCCACCGGGCTCATCGGTTAAGGTGGAAGTGTCGAGCTTCACCAACATCCGAGGAGTTTTTCCCGATGACCGACGACAGACTACCGCTTGCCGAGTTGATGGCGAAGACCGGAGACGGCGATTTCCTGCGCAGCGTTGCCGAGAGCGTGCTGCAGATCATCATGGAGGCCGACGTCGACGGCCTCATCGGCGCCGGCCGCCACGAGCGGTCCGGCGAGCGTAGCACGTGGCGCAACGGCTACCGTGACCGCAGCCTGGATACCCGGCTGGGCACGCTCAACCTGAAGATCCCCAAGCTGCGCACCGGCGCCTACTTTCCCGGCTTCCTGGAGCCGAGGAAGACGGTCGAGAAGGTGCTGGTCAGCGTCATCCAGGAGGCCTGGATCGCCGGCGTCAGTACGCGGCGCGTCGACGATCTGGTCCAGGCGATGGGGATGAGCGGCATCTCGAAGTCGAGCGTGTCGAAACTGTGCAAGGACATCGACGAACGGGTGAACGCCTTCCTGAAGCGCCCGCTCGCCGGCGAGTGGCCGTACCTCTGGCTCGACGCCACCTACCTCAAGGTCCGCGAGGGCGGCCGCATCGTCAGCGTCGCCGCCATAATCGCTGTCGCCGTCACCACTGAGGGCAAGCGCAAGATCGTCGGCCTGCACATCGGCCCGAGCGAGGCCGAGCCGTTCTGGTCGACCTTCCTGCGCGATCTCGTCCGGCGCGGGCTCAAGGGCTTGAAGCTGGTCATTTCCGACGCGCACGAGGGGCTGAAGGCCGCCGTCACCCGCGTCGTCGTCGCCACTTGGCAGCGCTGCCGCGTCCACTTCATGCGCAACGCGCTGGCGCACGTCCCCAAGGGCCACAACACCATGGTCGCCGCCGCGATCCGGCAGGTCTTCCTCCAGCCGGACCATGCCGCCGCCACCCGAACCTGGCGCCATGTCGCCGACCAGCTCCGCGCCAGATGGCCGAAACTCGGCGCCTGCATGGACAACGCCGAGCACGACGTGCTCGCCTACATGACCTTTCCCGAGCAGCACCGGGTGAAGCTGCACAGCACCAACCCGCTCGAACGGCTCAACAAGGAGGTGAAGCGCCGGGCTGACGTGATGGGCATCTTCCCCAACGAGGACACCATCACCCGGCTCATTGGCGCCGTGCTCCTCGAGCAGAACGACGAGTACCAGCTCCAGAACCGCTACATGCAGATCGAGGGCATGGTCGCTCTCGCCACACCACAGATCGAGGAGGTGACGCCGCTACAGATTACACCCAAGGCCGCCTGAACGATGCAGCCCGGGGCCACACCCCAAATTACACCACGTTGACGGACACGACCTTGGCGCACCCATGGCGAATTTGTCCCATGCGGCTCGCTTCCATTCGAACGAAACGACCGCACGATCAAACCGTGAGATCAAACACCTAATCAGGAGGCCGGCTCGGCAACGTTGCCGGCGCAGTCCGTACCCGTCGCCAGTCCGCTGCGAAGGCAAGGTGCCTATCTGCCGGCGCATCATTGAACACCGGGTGCACGGCGGCGTAGCCGCAGATGTGGTGGGTCAGAATGGGCGTTATGACGTGCACGTGCGGTCCACGGTTCGATCGAATGTCCGATGGCATGTGCTGCACGATCAAGCTGCTGAGCACCTTGGGCTGCAAGCATAGCGCGACGTACATTAGGCGGCGTCCATCATCGCATGACGGGGCAGCGATGGCGGGAAGCGCAGCGTCTGCACCACAGCGAGCAGATCTTGCCTTGGCAGGATCGCAGCATCATGGCTCTCGAAGAACGCCCTGGCGCCGCTGACATCCGCAACCCCATCGGCCAGAAGCACTCGATGATAGGCCGCGGTGACCGCCCACTCCGATCCCACAGCTTTGATCTCTGCTGCCGAGGGCTTCCGCGGCTGCAGCTTCGCGCAAGCAAGGTCGACGGCTCGGTGAGTGCCGCCCTTGCCGTAGCCCGACCAAAGCAGCGCGAAGCCGCAGTCAGCATCTGGCCCGATCCGCGCCGGATCGTCGAACACCATGTCCATCGCCTGCGGTGGTCGGGCACGAGCCACATGCCGCCGTCAGGACCGCGCCAAGGGCAGATGCGGTCCGTACCTGCGGGCGCCGAGCATCGACCATTGACAGAGCAGCACGGATACGTGCCGCACACCGTCAGCGGCGTGCGTCGCAGCAGCATATCGTTTCAACATCTGCGGTGATGTAGCAGCCGCCCGGCAGGCTCCAACCCAACGGCGATGCCCTGATGCGATTGATCTCGCCAGATGCGCACGCCGCGCGCTGCTGCGATCGCCGCCTTTCCCGCCGCATCGTGCTCCTCCAGCCGCGAGAGCATTCGCCGATACGGCCGCCCGACCCATTCTGGCGCGACGAGCTCGTCTCGCAGGCGAACAGCAGGATCATTGGCAGGCCGATCGACGAAGCAGCAGGGGGCCTCCCGCCGGCCAGACGATAGCGGTCGTCTTGGCGAAACCTCGCGGGTCGTCACAGTCTTTGCCCACCGTCGGTCATTTAAGCGGAGGCGAACCGCTGCGGTCGATCCGCCCGACCTTGTCGAGCCCCAGCTCGCTGAACCAGACACTGCCGGCCGGCCCCATCGTGATCCGGTGCATCACCGTACGTTGGGATGGCGCCTTGAACCAGGTAATGCCGACACCGGTCAGGTCGCCGGCAGGCGCTTCGAGGATCGCCTTGTCGAACCGCACGACATAGTCGTCGACGGTCGGGCCGGCAGCAGGTGGGCTGACATATTGCTGTACCCACAGATTGCCGTCGGCATCGAAGGTGTGTCCGGCCAGGATGGCGTCGCGGTGGGGCAGCGGCACCGGATATTCGGTCAGCTGCGTCGGATCGGCCAAGTCGATACGACCAAGCCGGCCGCCGGCTTCCTGGGTGAACCACATCGCCCGGCCGAGCGGGTCGGGCTTGATAGTGATCGGGCGGCTGTTGGCGGTGGGGATCTCGATTTCGGTTACGGTCCCATCTGACGCGACCCGGGCGATGCGCGACGCGCCGAGTTCGGTGCACCAGATCGCGCCATCCGGGCCGGGTGCGACATAGATCGGCACCGCCCCGATCGACGGCAGCACGAAATGTTCGACCCGCCCTCCCCGATCGACCCGTCCGATGGTGTTGCTCAGCTTGCCGGTAAACCACAGCGCCCCGTCCGCGCCGAGCGTCAGTCCGTGGGGATGCGGGTTCATCGGCCCGCGCAGCCGGTCGGACGCAATGGTGACGTCGATCGTCTCCACGATCCGGCCGTCATCGGTGTCGATTCGCGCGAGGGCGCCTGCGGATTCGAACGTCACCCACAGCCGCCCTTCCGCATCGAAGACGGACCCATGCGGCCCGCTACCCGTCGGCATCGGATAATAAAGTGCGCTGCCGTCGAGCGCGATGCGGGCGAGATGATCGTATTTCTGCCCCGAGACCCAGAACGCGGTACCGCCAGGATCGAGCACTAGTTCATGCGTTGATCCACCGCCGGGCGCACAGCAGGAAAACGCATCCGTCGCCATCCCCGGCATTACCGCGTCGGTCATCGCCATTCCGGGCATCGCCGCGCTGGTCATCGGCCAGTTTAGCTGAAACTCGATGATCCGTCCCGTCCCCACCGCCTGCACGTCGTCCATCCCGCCCCCCTTCACGGTCGCAAAGCATCCTTGCGACCGTCATTTATATCGAACCGCCATAAAGGATGAATTGCCTGAAATCGATCAATCAAAGCAGACGCAGCGCTCCAGATCCAGCGATCCTTTCCGACATTGCATCAGCATTGAACGCAACGCCCCTTGCTCCGATGCTCGAACGTCATAGCCTGCTTTCACCAAGAGGGAGGAGTTATTCATGAGCATCGACGACGATTTTGTCTTTCGCCCGCTATCCAACGTCGCACCGGTCACGCCGACAGTGGAATTCGCTACCGCTGGCGTGCAAGAAACGCTGGCGCTGGCCGACGATCCGCTCGGCCCGCTGGCGCAACTGCGCGGTATCTGGAAGGGGACCGGGCTCAACACGATCTGGCGCCCGCTGTTCGATCCGAGCAATCCGGGCCAGAAGCATTTCCTCGAGCTCAACCTGACCGTAGAGCAGATCGACTTTACGGAAATTCAGGGCCAGATCCCCAATCGCGGGTTGCTGCAAGGCGATCTGTTCATGGCCGGCCTGCATTACATGCAGTTGGTCAGTGACAACCATAACAACGGCCTGCATCTCGAACCGGGCGTCTGGCTGACGGTACCGGCGACGACCGACCCGAGCGTGCCGGCATCGGTCGTCCGCATGGGGTCGATCCCGCACGGGACGACGATCCTGGCGCAGGGAGTCGCGTCGGGCGAAGCAGGCGGGCCTACCTTTGCGGTGGCGGACATCACGCCGTTCGTCATCGGCGACCCGTCGCAGAAGATACCGTTCCCCGAAACCGACCTGTCGATCCCGACGCCGTTCCGGTCCGATCCGACGCTGATCGCCGGGATCACGCAAGCGATGGTGGATGATCCCAACACGGTGCTGAGCGGTGCGCTGACGGATCAGGACGTCGTCTCGACCACCAACTTGGTCATCACCACCGGCCCCGTCCCGATCATCGGCGGCGGCACCGCGAACACCGCATTCCTGCAGGGCGACGCCGCCGGCCCCAACGCCGATGCGGTCGCCATGGAGGCGATCTTCTGGATCGAGGAGGTCCGCGAAAGCGACGGATCGACCGTGCTCCAGCTGCAATATACCCAGACCGTGCTGCTCGATTTCGGCGGGCTCAGCTGGCCGCACGTTTCGGTCGCGACGCTGCGCCAGGTATCCGCCGGCAGCTGAGCCACGCGATCGGTCGTAAGACCGGATGCGTGAGGGGCCGGAGGATCAACCTCCGGTCCCTCTTTCCGTGTCAGCGCATCAATTCTCGTTGCGGATCGGCAGCTTGGAGGTGAAGACGCGCGGCGGCAGAGCGGCCGCACCCAGCATCTTCCTGCCCTTGTTCGCCGCCAGGACGCGACGGTCGGCAGCGACGTCGGCCTGCCATTCGTTCCACTGCACCAGCGCGCCCGTCATCTGCAGCGAGAAGTCGGTGGAGATCCAGTCCCCGCGACCGCTGGCATAGGATGGCATGTTCGGACCCAGCACGCATTTCCCGCCGACCTTCGTCTCGAACGGCGACGCGCATTTGGTTTCGGCGAAGAAGATACTGTCCATGTCGGCGAACGATACGCCGTTGACCTCCTTCGGAGCCGGCGTCGCGTTCAGGATCGCGCACTGCGGCGTGATCGTCGGCGAATAGAAGTTGGCCAGCAACGGCGGCGTGTTGTTGTTCTTGTCCGGCACCGACGCGGTCATGTGGCAGGACGTGCACGAACTCGCCACATTGTCTGCCGGGCCGTTGAGCCGCGAGTTGCAGCCGAGGTGGCCCGGCTGCTTCGACACGATCGCGCCCCCGGACTTGTTGATGCGGTCGACCACATCCCACTGGATCACGCCGCCCCGGAACCCGTTCGTCCGCGGCGCGGCGGGGAAGACGGACGCGAGTTGCCCCGTCGGCGGCGTATCGTTGCCCCAGATCAGCCCGAGCGGCGAGATGCGGTTCCACGGGTTACGCTCCCCGGCGCGCGCTTCGCCATCGGCGACGAAGGTGCCCAGCACCCACCCGTTCGGCGCACGCGCATCGCGCACCGCGACGTCGAACTGGAGCAAAGTCACCTTGCGCGGGGATCGCTGGCAGGCCGCACTTTGCGCCGGCATGGACGCACCGGCTGCCGGGGTACAAAAGGTCGGGTTGGACGCGGTCGATCCACCCATGCTGATGTTGGCGGTCCACTGCGGCAGATTGCGCAACATCGGCATGTTGTCGGCGCTGGCCGTCGTGAACAGCAGTTTGCCGACGACCGTCCCCTCCGCAAAGGCCAGGTTGTCGGTCGGCATCTTGACGGTGCCGTCATCACGCCACACCGACGCGAGCGTCGGGGCGGCATTGCCGTTGTAGAACGCCACCGCCCAGACCGTCGTGCCGAGCGGTGCAGATTGCAACGATACGCTGAGCGTCACCGGCGCCTCGCGGGTCAACCCGTGGATGAATTCGCGGCCCTGGATCGGGCTGTAGGTCTGGAACGGCATGTTGAACCATTGCCGCTTCGTGTTGGCGCACGCATTCCAGTCGGTGTCGACATCCCCGGAATCGATATTGCCTTCCTGGATGTAGCGCATCAGCGCCCAGGCATAATCGTTGGCGAGCGCAGCCTTGCCGGTGGGCGCGACGCTGCCGTCGAACAGCGCGTTGAAACGGCGGTCGCGCCACGTCATCGCGCGGGGATCGTCGGGGCGCCCGGCGGAGAAGCGATCCGCGATACGGAAGGCGGGATTGGTGTAGGCAGGGTTGGCCGGCGTCCAGTTCTGCGCCGCGGGCGTGTCGCTGATCGTCTGTCCGCGCCACATGCCGACGTTCTGGAAGGCCGGGTCCTGCCAATAGGACGGCCAGGTTCCGCTGCACGGGCTGACCGACGCTACCGCGGACGCCTTTGCGCCCGGCGCTGGAGCCGGCGTATCGCTCGCCGCCACGCCGCATCCCGACAGCGGCGGAACGGCGGCAAGAACGAGCATGGCGGCGCGTGCGGATCGGATCATGAGTTCGGTGCTCCCCTGTACCCCCGCCCCGACCAGGCCCCCGCCCGTCCGACCAAGGGTGTGCAAGGCCGCAGGATCACGCCCGGCGTGTCACGGCTGCAAGCAGAGACTGGTCCAAATCAAACGCATCTCCCCCGTCCGGCAGTGTCGCGTCCTTGACTGACGGGGCAATCTGGCGGGAGATTGACGGGTTGGCGACCCGCCAGGGCGGCGACACGGGCAGCGCAGACAGGCGCGGCAACAGGGGGACACGTGGACGAGTATCCCGACTATGAACGGTTCATGGCGCTATCCTGCGCTCTGACCGGCTTCTCCCGCTACGACCTGGATGCGACCGGTCTCGGCACCGATTATCATGCGCAGTTCCTCAGGAATATCGGTCCCGAGATACAGGCGAGGCTGCTGGGCGTGGTCGATGCGGGCGACGGCATCGACGATCGCATCGCACGCGACCTGATGACGGTGCCGGCGCTGCGGGACGCGGCGGGGCGAGTGGTTCTGCTGTGGTATGTGGGCAGCTGGTATCAGGTCGCACCGTTCGGCGCCGATGTCGTTTCCCCGCAAAGCTATGTCGGCGGTCTCATGTGGCAGGCCGCCGCCACGCATCCGATGGGCGCGACGCCCCAAGGCTATGGCGCCTGGGCCTTGCCACCGCCGGTGGAGCCACGCGCATGATGCAGGGTGCAGCCATCCCGCACGACGTCGCGATCGATGTGGGTGCCAACCACTATGACGTGGTCATCGTCGGCGCAGGAATCTCGGGTTCGATCGTCGCGCGGCAACTTGCCGAAAAAGGCCGCCGCGTGCTGGTGCTGGAGGGGGGCACCGGACAGGCGCTCAGCTACGAGGGCTATCTCGGCTATCTCGACAGCTTTTACACCGCCGGCGCCAAGGTGCCCAACGCGCCCTACCCGCTGAATCCAAATTCGCCCCAGACCGATGTCCTGGATGTCGAATGTAACGATCCCGTCGCCAACAGCCGCGGGTATATGGTGCAGACGGGGCCGAACCCGTACCGCAGCGACTATGTGCGCGCCGCGGGCGGCACCACGCTGCACTGGCTCGGCACCTGCCTGCGCATGTTGCCGGAGGATTTCGCGACCTCTTCGCGGTTCGGTGTCGGGCTCGACTGGCCGATCGACTATGCCGCGCTGAAACCGTTCTACGAACGCGCCGAACGCGAGATCGGCGTGTCGGCGGACGCCGCCGACCAGGCCGAGCTTGGCCGGCTGCTCGGCACCGGGGAGAACTGGATCGGGGCGGATTACGTCTATCCGATGCATCGCATCCCGCAGAGCTTCGTCGACCGATTCATGGCCGACGGCACCGACGGGCTGACGATCGCTTACGACGGCGCCGATTATCCGCTGGCGGTGACCATCACGCCGCAGGGCCGCAACGGCATGCCCAACGCCGCCTATCCCGGCGGCTACGTCCCGGTGGGCGCGGTCGGCGCACCGGACATCGGCCAGCGGTGCCAAGGCAATTCGTCGTGCGTGCCGATCTGTCCGGTGCAGGCCAAGTACAATGCGCTAAAGACGATGAATGCCGCGGTCGCCACCGGCAACGTCCACCTTGTCACCCAGGCGGTCGCGTCGGCGGTCACGCTCGGGCCGGACGGGCGGGTCACCGGGATCGAGTACAAGGCGTATGCCGCGCCGGGTTCGCCGGCCTATGACGTCTTCACCGCCACCGGAACCGTCTTCGTACTGGCCGGGCATGTGCTGGAAAACGTCAAGCTGCTGCTGGCCGCCGGCATCGGAGGTGATGCCACGGGGCGGTATCTGATGGACCACCCGACGATGCTGACGTGGGGCCTTGCCGAAAATCCGCTCGGCACCTTCCGCGGTCCCGGTTCGTCGTCCGGTTTCGAATCGGTGCGCGGCGGCGCGTTCCGGACGCGGCGAGCGCCGTTTCGGATCGAAATCGATAATTGGGGATGGAACTGGGCGACCGGTGCACCGGCAACGACGGTATCGTCGCTGGTCGGCGCCGGCCGCTGGGGCGCGGGCCTGCGCCACGACGTCTATGGTCAGGTGCAGCGCCAGGTCAGGCTTGGGTTCCTCATGGAAGTGCCTGCGCTGGCGAAGAACCGCATCACCATCGATCCCGCATTCCGCGACCGGATCGACAATTTCCGTCCGATCGTCAGCTACGAAGTCCCCGATTACACCCGGGCTGGCCTGGCCGAGGCCAAGCGGACGTCGGACCTGATCTACGGCCGGCTCAACATCACCGATCATACGCTCTACCAGCCGACCGACACCGGCTACGTCGAGTGGGAGGGCCAGGGATACGTCTATCAGGGCGCGGGGCATTATGTCGGCGGCCATGTGATGGGGCGATCGCGCACCGATTCGGTGGTGAATGCCGAACAGCGCGTGTGGGATCACGACAATCTGTGGCTGGTCGGCTGCGGCAATATGCCGAGCGAGGGCACGTCGAACCCGACGCTGACCATGGCGGCGCTGACGATCATGGCGGCGGACGCCATCGAGCGTGCGCTCGGCCGATAGGGAGGACACGATGACCGCAATGCCGATCGACGGCGGCACCGCGCCGCAACTGCCGCGCCATATCCCGGACATCGATGCACTACGGGAACATCTCCAGGCCGCGGTCGAACTGGAACACGCGACGATCCCCCCGTATCTGTGCGGCCTGTACACGATCCGCGACGGCCACAACCGCGCCGCGGCCGAGATCATTCGCACGGTCGCGGTGCAGGAAATGCTGCACATGGTGCTGGCCGCCAACGTCCTGAACGCGGTCGGCGGCGCGCCGTCGATCGACCGGCCCGATTTCGTCTACGCCTATCCCGCCGAGTTGCCCGTCGGTGCGCATGGGCCGATCACGGTCGCACTGCAAAAATTTTCGCCTGCAGCGATCGAGACCTTCCTGGCGATCGAGGCGCCGGCACCGGCCTTGCAGCTGAAAGCAGCGCCGGGGCTGGAAGCGATGGCCGAGCCGCCCCGCATCCCCCCCGGGCAATTGCGAGAGATGCTCCGCCGTGGCGAAGTCTATCCCTCGATCGGTGACTTCTACCAAGCGATCGAGCAGGGTCTGGTCGCGCTGGAATTGCTCGCGCAGGGCCGCTCGGACGGCACGATCTTCACCGGCGATCACGACCGGCAAGTGACGTCGGAATATTACTATAACAGCGGCGGCGCGGTCGTGACTGTCACCGATCTGGCGAGCGCGCTCGAGGCGTTGAAGATCATCGTCGAACAGGGTGAGGGGTTCGAACACGGCGTGGACGACGACGACCGCGGCATGTTCCGCCAGCCGAGCGAAGCGGCGCATTACTACCGCTTCAAGCAGATCGCGTATGGCCGCTACTACCAGAGCGACGACGATCCCGATCAGCCGCCGACCGGCGCGGACTTCCCGGTCGATCATTCCGCGGCTGCCGTGTTCGACATGATCGACAATCCATCGGTCGGCGCGTTTCCCGCGGGCCCGGTGCGCGATCAGGCGACCGCGTGCGCGCAGTCCTACACCCGCTTGCTGGCGTTGATCGACCGGGCAGTGAACGGCGAGCGCGATCAGCTGATCCCGGCAGTCGTCCAGATGTTTACGCTGAAGGCGGCGGCGGTGGCGTTGCTGAACAATCCGGCAAGCCCGGATGGTCCGGCGCGCGCGGGCCCGTGCTTCGACTACATGCCGATGGACTCGCACTGACCGACGACGGCGGCTGAGAACAGCAGGTCCGACGCTGTCGCAAATTGCCAAGAGTCTTAACGAGGACGGCATCCCCAGCCCGAGGGGTCAGTGGATTGCCTCGACTATCCGCGGCGTCCCGAAGAAGGCCGTCGGCATCCTTAACACCCGCTGTATGTCGGCAGGCTCGTCTGGAGTCGGCGGCAATAGCGCCGCAACCCGGACAGTGAGACACCGGAGCGTCGCTACCGTGTTCGGAACAAGTCTGAGTGAGTCGAAGTAGCCGTTCGGATCTGCGCATCGTCGACGATCAGCTTTGGGATGCGGTGCATATGGAAATTGAGCAGCGCCAGCGTCCCCAGGCCAAAGCCTCGCGTGGCCGACCGAACCGAAAGAAGCACCCTCTTTCTGAACTGATCCACTGCAGCGTATGTGGCTCGAACTACACCATCAGCGGCACGGACTATTATCGCTGCGCGGATCAGAAGGAGCGCGGTACCTGCGGCAACACCGTATCCGTTCGCAGGGAGCCACTGGAGCACGCGACGGTTGCTGTATTCCGGCACAGCCTTTTCTCGCCCGAGCACGCGCGTGCCTTTGCGGAAGAGTTCGCCTTGAAATGAGCCGCCTGTCGCGAGAGGCTGTCCGATATGACCGCAGCTTGACGGACCGATTATCGGTCGTGTCGTCCGAGATCGTCAACCTCGGCGCAGACCTCTTAGCCGGCGTCATCAGCGACGCGCTGGCGATGATGCTTGCGGACCGTGAAGTGGGACAAGGCGCACCTCGAGGCGCAAATTACGCTTCAGCCATGCGTCGAGCGGATCACCCTGCCCAGCCCGATGGAGCTGATCCAGCTGTTGTCGCTACTGGCATCTCGTCTGGCAAAGGCGTTGGACGCGGAGACTATCCTTGCAAAGCCGCTGAACTTCTGTCTCGGTTGATCGAGAGCGTGACGATCTATCCGGCTAAGGACGGCTCCGCGGAGGCGGAAGTGGTTGCGCAGGTTGCGGATCTGGCGGTGTGGGCCATAAACTACGACGCCGCCCCGAAGAGCGGCGTTGGTCGTTCTATGGCATTGGTTGCGGGGACAGGATTTGAACCTGTGACCTTCAGGTTATGAGCCTGACGAGCTACCGGG
>NZ_LMLB01000010.1 GCF_001421785.1 Sphingomonas sp. Leaf33
CCCGCCGCCGCCGATCCCGCCCAGGGTCGCGCCCGGCAGACCGACGACCAGGGTGTCGTTGTTCGGTCGCGACGCAAGATTGACGCCGACCGCGAGCACGCTTTGCAGGATCGCGCCGGCGAACCGCGTGAAGAAATGGCTGTCGACCCGCGCCCGGACCCCCGTGCGCCCCAGCGTGTCGGCGACCGGCGAGCCGAGCGCGATGGCGGCACCGTCGGGGCGGACGAGCCGGGTCCAGACGATCAGCGCGCGGTTCTGCCCCTGGGCGACGTCGCTGCGATACTCGCCGGTCAGCCGGCTGCCGCGCGGGATCAGCACGCGCGACCCGTCGAAGCTGCGAACGTCGCGCGAAATGAGCGCACGCGCGAGGCCCGGACGGTTGGAATCGAGCGCGGTCTCCAGCACGGCGGGCAGCAGCGTGCCTTGCAGCACGCTCGTCGCGCGACCGCCCAGCATCGCCGCGCGCGCGCGGGCGCCGGGTGCGGCGGTGGTCGCCGAATTCAGCGTGGCAAAGGCATTGGCCGGGCCGTTGCCGTTGGTACCGGGGGCGGCGCCGGGCCCTGTCGCGGTGCCGGTCGCGTCGCCCGATCCGTCGGCGACGGTGGTGTCGATCACGAGCGCGGCATCACTGTTGCCGCGTGCCGGAGCGGGCGGCGTGTAGCTCTGCTGGACCGGTGCGGGCATCATCTGCGGCAGGGGCTGCGGCTGCGGGACATAGACGATGCGCGGCGGCCCGGCGGGTGCCGGGACCGTCTGTACGGGCTCTGCGGCCACCGGTGCCAGCACCACCGGGGCGGCGGCGGGCGCGGGCGGCAGGTAGAGCGGCGGCGGTTCGCTACGCGCCGCGGCGCGATCGGCGGCGGTCGCGCGGACCGCGGGGACTTCGGTCGCGCGGCGGTTGCTATCGAGCAGCAGGAACAGCGCGACGCCCGCTATGCCCATGCCGCCGGCGATCAGCAGCGTCGATCCGCCGCGCGGGCGTCCCGCAACCAGCGGGCGGACATCGCGCGGATCGGCGACGGGAACGGCCTGGCGCGGGTCGCCGGCGGGCTGCGACGCGCGTGCCATCATCGATCCTTCGGCCGCAGCCGGTCGGCATAGGCGGTGTTCCGATCGCGCCGGAAGATCAGCCGCGAGGCGACGCTGTCGACGACATAGACGCCGTCGCGCATCGCGCCGGTCGCGACGATTTCCTTGCCGTCGCCGTCGATCGCGTAGATCGCCGGCAGCGTCGCGCTCGCGGGCCATTCGATATAGGTGTGGGTGCCGTCGTCGGAGATGGCGTCGGGGCGCAGCGCGCGGTCGCCGTGGACGCGGTAGCGCCCGACGGTGGCCTGGGCCGCGCCCGCCTCTGTCGCACTTTCGGCCGCGGGCGCGTAGCGGAAGCGGATGGCATAGGCCATTTCGCTGACCGGGCCGGACAGCGGCGTCAGGTCGAAGGTGTAGAGCCGGCGGTCGGTGACGACGACCATGTTGCTCGCAACGCCGCTCGACAGCGCCTTTACGAACAGGTGATCGCCGCGTTTGTTGGCGGTGACCTGCCACGCGGTACTGTCGCCGACCGAGACGGTCTCGATGCGTTCGTCGCCGCCGAATTCGATCGTCGTCTGGTAGCCAGGGGTGCCCTGCACATAGATCACGCGATCCTCGACATAGTCGATCGTCTGCACGCGCACGCTGCCCGGCGGCGGGGGCAGCGGTTCGGTCTGCGCGGTCGCGGGTAGCGCCAGAAGCAGCGCGGCGAGCGTGAGGGCCCGGCGGATCATGGCTGTCCGCCCACCGGCTCGCGCGGGGGGCCCGTATAGACCGGCGGCGCCGGTAGGCGCGCAGGGACCGCATAGGTCGGTTGCCGCACCTGTCGCAGCGGCGACGGCGTCCGCACGGTCGCGCCGGGCACGCTCGTCACCGGAACGACGGGGACGACCGGCACCACGCCGGTGGCGGGCACGACGGTTGCCGGTACCGCGACCGCGGCGACGGGCGCGGCGGCGGGCACCAGCGCCTCGGCACTGCGCTGGTAATGCGTCACGCGGAACCCGAGCGGATCGAACAACCGATCCTCCAGCGCCATCGGTTCGCCGGTATAGCGATAGCGGACCACCGCGACCCAGGGTTGCGCGGGATAGACGCGCCCGCCGTCGTCGCGACGCTGCGTGTCGAAGCGGACGAGCAATGTGTTGCGCGCCGTGGTCGAGATGCTCTTCACCCGCGTCTCGATGATCGTCGTGCGCGGCAGCGTCGCGATCGGGCTCTGCGGGTTCGAACTCTGCACCGCGGCGATGTAGTTCGACCGCACCCGCCCGTCCGACCAGGCCGCGACCTTCTTGTAGTTCGCTTGCGCCGCGGCGATGTCGAAGCTTTCGCGCGCGATGACATACTGGACGACGAACGACTGGGTCAGCGCGGTGTCGGCACTGACCCGCGAGGGCTGCAGCGGATCGAGCGCCTGGACAAATCCGGTTTGTCGATCGACCAGTAATGTATAGGGCTGGACCGTCTTCAGCGGGGTCAGCGCGACCAGCGCGAATGCCTCGGCCAGCGCGACGCCCGCGGCGACGCCCGCGAAGATCCAGGCGACACGGCGCGATTTTCGCAGCGCATCCTCGCGGTCGTGGCTCCAGCTTGCCGCCGCGCGGTAATAGGCCTCGCGTTCTTCGGGGCCGGTTTCGGGGGGAATGGATGTCATGATCTGGTGTCCCGCCGTCCGGCGCTGGTCGATGTCCGCGCGCGCGAACGACGTTGGAAGCTGCGGCCGAGCGGGACGACCGTGGCCGTGGCGGGAGCCCCCCCGCCCGCCCCGCGGCCGCCGTTGCCGCCGGCTGCGGCAGTGACGATCGCGGCGCGGCTCACCCCGCCCGAGGCGGTACGGTCGGGTGCGGTCGCTGTCGCCTCGCGTCGCTGCGTCGCGGCCACGCTGTCGGCGACCGCCCATGCGCGCGAGCGGGGATCGGCGGGTGCGTCGGACGTGCCCGATGCGCGTGGCGGAACGGGCAAGCGCTGCGGCGCGCGCGGCTCTGCGGTCCGCGTGCCCGTGCCCGACCACGCCGGCAGGCGGAAGGCGGTCGCGACACGGGTCGCGGCGGCAAGTCCCGCGATCAGGATCACGCCGAACACGATCGTGACCGTCAGCAGCGCGATCGCCGCGCCGGGCACCGGCGTCTCGGCCAGGCGCTGCGTCAGGATGTCGGCGACCCAGCCCTCGATCAGCGCGAGTTCGCTCGCCAGCAGGATCGCGACCGCGATCCCGCCGACGAAGGTGCCGACCAGGCCGCGGACCCACCCCTCGAACAGCCCACGCGTGGTATCGAACAGGGCAAAGACGACGAACAGCGGCCCCAGCGCCAGCAGCAGGCCGGCGATCAGCCGCACCGCACCGAACGCGCCGACCGCACCGACCAGGAACAGGATACGCGCCAGGCCAAAGGCGAAGGGTTCGAGCGGGTTGGCGGTGCCTTGCGCGGGTTCGACCACGATCTGGTTGCTGCCGACGACCTGGCGGTTCTGCATCTGCTGCTGGGCGCCGCGCGGACGCCCGACGCCCAGGTCGTTCAGCTGGACCAGCGCCTGGTCGACCAGGTCGAGCCGCTCGGCGAGGTCACCGCCGGTGCCGGGCAGCCCCGCCGCGCCGCCGATCGATGCGGCCAGCTCGCCCGGTCCCGCGATCGCGACGTCGTAGACCAATGTGCGATACGGCGCCCAGGCGGTGGCGAGCGCAAGGACGAACGCGATCCGCGCGACCGCGCCGACACCGTCGCGCAAGGCCGGCGTCTCGCCCAACAGCATCCGGAACCCGAACCCTGCGACGAACAATGTCAGCAGGCCGGTCAGCGCCAGCGACACGATCGATCCCGGCGCGGCCAGCGCGGCGAACCCGCCCGCGCCCAGCGTGCGCGCCTGGCAGTCGATGAAGCCCAGCGTCGCGCTCACGAAGGCGCCGTCCAGGGTCAGGGGCGCGCAGACGCTCATGCGACGTCCAGCAGGCGCGGCAGCCACGCCTCGGGCGCATCGCCGTGTTCGGCGCGGATCGTGTCGAGCAGCCGCACGGTGCGCTCGCGCCCCGACAGGATCGTCAGCAGGTCGCGCTCGCCGGTCAGGTCGAGCCGCGCGACGACGCTTTCGGTGCCGTGCTTGATCAGGAAGCAGTGGGCATCGTCGGGAAGCGTGCGCACCAGGTCGAACTCGTGCGCCGACAGGCCGAAGCCGTCGATGTAATCGCTGCTGCGCGCCTTCGGGTTCGCCATGAAGATCTGCGTCGCGGCCTGTTCGATGATCGCGCTCGCGATCCGGCTTTCGAGCGCATCCTGCGCGCTCTGCGTCGCGAAGCCGACGATGCCGTTGCGTTTGCGGATCGTCTTTTCCCAGTCCTTGATCCGCCCGACGAACACGTCGTCGTCCAGCGCCTTCCACCCTTCGTCGACCACGATGATCGCGGGCGTCCCGTCGAGCCGCTCCTCGACGCGGTGGAACAGGTACATCATCGCGGGTGTGCGTAGCGCCGGATCGTCGAGGATCTGGGTCATGTCGAAACCGACCGATTCCGCGGTCAGGTCGGTCAGGTCGTCAGGGTTGTCGAACAGCCAGGCGCGCTCGCCGGTCCCCCACCAGCTGCGCAGCCGCGCCCACAGGTCGGTGCCGTGCGGCCGATGCCCGCCGCGGAACAGCTCGGCCAGATGCCCGAGCCGGCGGTCCTCGCGCGGTTGCTCGAAATTGGCATCGACCGCATCGCGGATCGCCGCCGTTTCCTCGATATCCGCGCCGCCGGCGAGCGTCGCCAGCCAGTCGATCAGGAACTGGCGGTTGACCGGCGTGTCGTCGATCTGGAGCGGATTGAGCCCTGAGGGCACGCCTGGGCGCAGCAGGTCGTAGCGCCCGCCGATCGCGCGGATGAACAGCTCGGCGCCGCGATCCTTGTCGAAGAAGATGGTGCGCGGGCGGAATTTCCGCGCCTGCGCCAGCAGGAAGTTGAGCACCACCGTCTTGCCCGATCCCGACGGGCCGATGACGGTGAAATTGCCCAAGTCGCCGTGGTGGAAATTGAAATAATAGGGCCCCGCCGCCGTCGTCTCGAGCAGCGAGACGGCTTCGCCCCACGGATTGCCCGCGGCGCGCCCGACGGGGAAGTTGTGGATGCTGGCAAGGCCCGCGAAATTGGCGGTCGAGACGAGCCCGCGGCGGCCGATATATTTGAAGTTCGCCGGAAACTGCGCCCAGAAGGCGGGTTCCAGCGCGATCTCCTCGCGCACCGCGACGATGCCGAGATCGGCGAGTGCTGCCTGCACTTCCGCCACGCCTTCGTCAACTTCCGCCAGCGTGTCGGCGCGGATCGCGATCGTCATGTGATGTTCGCCAAAGCCCGCGCGGCCCGCCGACACCTCGTCCTTCGCGGTGCCGAGTTCGGCGCGCAAGCTGACCGCCTCGTCCTCCGCCGATCGCATCCGCCGCATCGCCAGGTTCATCCGCGACACTGCCTGCTGCCGCTCGACGAAGGCGAAGGATTGCGACACCGCCAGCTCGAAGGGCAGGCGCAGCACGTCGTCGAACATGCCGGGCGCGGTCTGCCCGGCATAATCCTTGATCGACACCATGGCCGCGAAGCTGCGCGGTGCGGTGCCGGTCGCGCCCAGCTCGACCGCGTCCTGCCCGAAGCTGATCCGGCGATAGGGGAGGTAGTGCCCCAGATCCTCGTGCGGCAGCAGTACCGGGCGCCGCTCGCCGTTGAGCAGGGTGGACAGGAATTCGAGGGGTTCAGAACACGGCCCCTGAGGGCTGTCGTACACACCCAGCAGGCGGGGCCCGTAGCTGCCGAGCGCGGCCATCAGCGTGTCGCGGGCGGCGGACAGCTGGCGTGCTTCGTACGTCGTGCCGGGCGTGTCACCGCTCCCGCCCTTCCCGAACAGGTCGCGCAACCGGTCGAGCACGCCCAGACGCCCGGGCAGCGGGCGGCGGACCAGCGTCAGGAACAGTTCGTTGACGTACAGCCGCTTGCCGCCGAGCCGGTCGGTCCAGGCGGTGTCGAGCCGCTGCGAAAAGGCGTCGGGCTGGTCCATCGCGAGTGCCGGATCGACGCGGCGGCGGACGATGTGGTGATAGACCGCGAAGCGCGCGCTGCCGATCGCCTGCAGCGTCGCGTCGCGCAGCCGCTTGCGGTAGTTCAGCTCTTCGGTGTCGGCGGTCTCGAACAACAGGCCGCGCAGCTGGACGACCTGCATCAGCAGGCCGTCGCGCGTCGCGATCGTGTGGTCGTCGACATGGGCAGCATAGGGCAAATGGTCGCCCACCGGCTTTTCCCTGTCGATCGTCCGTCGGTCACGCGTGAGAGCGGGCGGCATCACGGCCGATAGGAATTGCATCGCCAGATCTTGTGATTGCGCACGCGGGGGCAGCGGCTGACGCGCGTGATCCACAGGTCGACGAAGCGCGGTTCGCGCAGGCACATCAGCACGCCCGCCAGGTGGATGACGATCGCCGCCAGGAACACCCAGGCCGAACGGAAGATCAGGAACAGCTCGGTCGCGATCATCGCGTTGACGACGAAGAAGCTGTAGGTGACGCCGGCGAACATCTGCGGGCGGGTCAGGGCGACGAAGACCGTGTCGCGTTCCAGCCCATCGGCCATGTCCGGTCAGCCCGCGCCGGCGGCGGACTGGATCCCGGCGACGATGCTGGCGGCGCCGAACAGGATGAAGCAGCCCAGGATCACGGTCGCGCCGTAGCGCCAGTTGATGCGGCCGGTCAGCATCAGCAGGCCGACCGTCGCCACCGCGATCACCGCGACGACGGTCGCGACGGTGCCGAGCAACGTGCCCTGCAACCAGCGGACGGCAGCGACGATGACGCCAGAGCCCTCGGGATCGCCCAGCGTGTCCTGCGCCTGCGCGGCGGTCGCCGCCAGCAGCGTCCAGGCAGCGGCGGCGCGCGCGGCCGTGCGTGTCATGTCGAACCTGCCGCGCATACGCATCTACTCACACCACATTTCTTGACCGAACAGGCTCGGGAGGATCAGGCCGCGACGAGCGTGACGGTGCCGTTGCCGCGCGTGTGGCGCTTCAGCCGGGGCGCGTGGGCGACGATGTCGGCGATCATCGCATCGCGGCCCAGCAGCGCCTTGCCCGACGTCTTGGCGAGGTCGGGCGCGATGACGATCTTGCCGGCCAGCGCATGGCGGCGGACCGTATCGCGCACCGCATCGTCGATGCCGTTCGCGCCGGGGATCACGACCAGCACGTCCAGCGCGGTTGCGCGGTTGCGCGGTGCAGCGAAATAGCCGTCGACGATCTTGTGGCCGTCGATCGCGTACTTGCCCTCATAGATGCGCAGGCGCGCGTCGGTCGCGCTGGTCGCCCAGGCGGGCATCGCGACGCCGCTGGCGGCGACCGCCGCGGTGCAGCCGATCATCTGCCGGCGGTTAAGCGCCGTCGCCCCCCGCAGCGTGTCCGAAATCGAGATATCCTGTCCGCCCGACATGCCGCGCCCCTGTCCTGATTGATTGCGGCGAAAGGTACGGCGATAACGGCGCGAACACAATAACGCGTTTTACACCATGACCGCCCGGTCGTCCCGGTTCGACAGGGTGACGGCGGCGTCCAGTCGGTCGCGCAGCCAGGGATCGACGATCGCATCGACGACCAGGTGGATGCGCGCGGTGTCGCCCGCATTGGTCACGCTGTGCCGGTCGGCGAGCCGCAGGTACCAGACCGATCCCGCATCCATCACCACGCGCGTGCCGTTCAGGCGGAAATCGACATGCGGATTGGTGACGACCGGGATGTGCAGCCGCGCCATGCCGTCCTCCGCCGCCAGATCGTCGTCGCGATGTTCCTTGATGACCGACCCGGGCGCGAGCCGCATCAGGCGCACCGCCTCCAGCGGACAGGCGAAGCTCGCCAGCACCTGCGCGATGTAGGGACAGCGCGCGAGCAGCGGCGTATCGACCCAGTCGCGACACGCCGGATTGGGGGCGATCTGCAATATCGGGTGCAGGTCACCGGGCGGTGCGCGCAGCGGCAGCACGCTCCAGTCGCCGTCGTAGTGCTGCGGCACGAAATGCGGGATCCACGCAGCCGGCGTACCGGCATCGGCCAGCCCCGCGACGTCGGCGGCAAGTCGGCCGGCATCGAACGCCATCGGCAGGCACAACCGATCCGGCCAGGCGGCGCGATCGGTGTCGGCCCACGGTTGTTCGCACCCCGTCGTCACGATAGTCCTGCCACCTCTTTCGCGATTCTAGGTCGCGTCGGCCGGGATGCCAAGTCGCCCGTTGTCGATACGATCCGACAAAGGACACACCGTGACCGATACCCCGCCCGATCGTATCGACCCGACCGCAGGCAATCCGCTGGCGGCGTTCGCGGCGCTGGTGCTGGGCGACGACGCGGTGCAGGCGCGCCTGGGCGACATCGAGATTCCGGACGATTTCGTCACGCAAGCGGTGCGCATCGCGGGCGAACACGGCATCGCCATCGATCCGGAGGCGATCCACGCGACGCTCAGGCCCGATCCGCTGGGACTGGGTCGGTTCGGGCCCGCGCCCGTCACGCTCGATACATGGCCGGCGCGCGGGTGGTTGCCGGCGCGGTCGGTCCCGACCGGCGGCGCGCCGGCGTTCGACTGGGCCTGGTTCGGGCCCGAGCCGCTGCGCACGCCGTTCTTCGATGAATCGATTTCGCGCTACGCCACGCGCCCGCTCAGCCGGATGCTGCGCACGCGCATTACGCTCGACGCGCTGATCGCAGGCACCGATCCCGATGCGCCCGAGCCCGCCGGGTTCATCCACCATATGTCGCGCTGCGGTTCGACACTGGTCGCGCAGATGCTGGCCGCCGACCCGCGCCACGTCGTGCTGTCGGAACCCGAACCGCTGGATGCGGTCGTGCGCTGGGCGATGGAGTCCGGCGCGCCGTTGGAGGTGCAGGTCGCGGCACTGCGCGCCATCGTCGCGGCGCTGGGGCGCGACCGGTCGGGCGAGACGCAGCGCGTGTTCTTCAAGCTGGACAGCTGGCACACGATGGCGCTGCCGCTGTTCGCGGCGGCCTTTCCCCGGACGCCGTGGGTGTTCCTCTATCGCAACCCGGTCGAAGTGCTGGTCTCGCAGCAGCGACAGCGCGGCATCCACACCGTCGCCGGGCTGTTGCCGACCACGATCTTCGACATCCCGGATGCCGAAGGGATGCAGGGGGATCGCTATGCCGCGATGGTGCTGGCGCGGGCGAGCGAGGCGGTGCTCGACCACTGGCCGCGCGGCGGTGGCCTGCTGGTCGATTACAGCGAATTGCCGGGTGCGATCGCCGACCGCATCGCGCCGCATTTCGGCTTCGTGCCCGATGCCGCCGGGCGTGCCGCCATGGCGGCGGTCGCCGGGCGCAGCGCCAAGTCGCCCGACCAGCCTTTCGTGCCCGACTCGGCGGCAAAGCATCGGGCGGCGACGCGCGACATTATCGATGCCGCCCGAGACCTCGTCGATCCGGTCCATGCCCGGCTCGAAAGCCTGCGGCTCGGCGACCGGCACGGACCCGCCTAAATCGCCAAGAACACGCGGAAATCGGCGCGCGATCATCTGCCGACAACATTTGGCGTGCCCGATTTCCAACGGGCTATGTTTCTGTCATACTCGCGGCGAATGCATTAACTAAGGGGGGATTTCCGCATGGGCACGCAACCGTTTATCGGCTCGATCCAGATTTTTGGGTTCAACTTCGCACCGCGCAACTATGCCTACTGCAATGGCCAGTTGCTGTCGATCGCGCAGAATACCGCACTGTTCTCGCTGCTGGGAACGCAATATGGCGGTAACGGCACGACGACTTTTGCGCTGCCCGACCTGCGCTCGCGCGTGCCGATGCATTTCGGTCAGGGACCCGGGCTTTCGCCGCGTCAGATCGGTGAGGTCGGCGGGACGGAGTCGGTGACGCTGCTGTCGACCCAGATGCCGGCGCACAACCACACGTTCACCAACACGTCGACGCTGAACGCGACCCAGGCGAAGGGGACCGATCAGATCCCGGCGACCGGATCTCTGCTCGCGCGGCCGATCAACAATCCCGCCAACGCGATCCCGCAGATCTATGTGCCGGCGGGCACCGTCGGTGATGCCGTCGCGCTCGGCGGGCTGAATGTCGCGGGGACCATCGGTGTCGCCGGTGGCAGCCAGCCTCACCCGAACATGCAGCCCTATCTGGTGCTCAACTTCTGCATCGCGCTTCAGGGTATCTTCCCCTCGCGCAACTGATGCCTCCGTCCGCGGACGGATAATCATGACACAGGGCCATCCCGGCGCAGGCCGGGGTGGCCCTTTTCACATCAGTTGAACACGGCCTGGTAATAATGGCCCGGGGTGCCGGTGTTGGGCGTCGCGATCTGCGCGATGTCGATCACGTCGGGGCCGAACCCCTCGCCGCGGATCACATAGCTGCCCGACATCAGCAGCGCATCGGGGGCGGAGCGGAAGATCAGGATGAACGGCTCCCGGTCGAGCTTCGCATGGTTGCGCAGGGGCGATGCCTCGACCAGTTCCAGCGGCACCGTGCGGGGGTCGCAGTCGGCGGTCAGCGTCTTGCCGACCAGCGGGGTCAGTTCCTCGAGGAAGATCGGGCGGGGTGCGGGTGTGTCAGCGGTCATGATGGCGGCAGGCTAGCAGCGCTGTGGCCCCGATCCAAGCATCGGCAGGGTTACTCCCGCGGCGACGGCCCCGCCATCCAGTCGGCCAGGAACGCCGCCGCCATCGCGGTTGCCTGGACCTGCGTCGGATCGAACGTGCGATCGTCCCCTCGCGCGACCGCCGCCAGCGCGGTGTCGAGCCAGGCCAGGTCGATCCAGTCGCCGACCCCCGCTGCGGCATAGCCGGCGATGCGCGCGCGGGCCCGCGGCGCGTCGCGCACCAGGCGATCGGGATAGTCCGGCGAGAATGGCAGCAGGTCGCGTCGCAGGCGGATGCTCTCGGGCACCTTGCCGGCCAGCAGCGCCCGGCCCGGCGCACGGGTCAGTCCGCCATGCGTCAGGAACCGTACCGGCAGCCCCGCGCACAGCGTCAGCAGCCGGCGGTCGCGGAACGGGGCCAGGTGGCGCAGGCCCGGCAGCGGCGTCGCAGTCGTCACCGACCGGTTCTTGGCGATGACGCTCATGGGATAGCCCAGCACCCGGCCCCGCCGCCACTGCGCCGCGTGGTGCGCCGCGGCCAGCTCGTCGGCCAGCGCCGTATCGGCGATCGCCAGCGCAGGGACGCTCAGCCGCACATGAAAGGCATCGCGCAGCAGGTCGCCGTCCGGCGTCCGTGCATGGCGTGCCCGGTCACGCAGCCACCGCGCCCAACCCCGCCATCCGTCGATGTCGCGGTAACCGGTGACGGTCAGTTCGCCGTCGCTGCCGTCCAGGATCGCGCTGGCTCCGCGATCCGCCGCGGCCCGGTACAGCGCGTCGTAGACATAGTGCCGCTGCGACGCGAGCGGGTGGTCGACGCTGTCGAGCATCGCGCGCGAGAGCCGATAGGCGTCGGCGTCCGGTTCGGGGACGACCGCGACCGCGGGGATCCCGAGCTGCGCGGCGACGGCACGCGCCTGTGCCGTTTCGTCGCGCAGGCCGCTGCCCGCCGGCGCGGCCGAGGTAAGCGCGACGAGCGATCCGCCCTCCCCGCGCGTCGCCGCGGCGAAGGCGGCGACCAGCGAGGAATCGAGCCCGCCGCTCAGCATCGTCGCCGCCGCCGGGTGGCGCGCCATCTGCTGGCGCAGGATCGTGTGCAGCACCGCTTCGATCGCCTCGATCGCCTCGGCGAAGCTGCCGCGCCACGGCGTCGGCTCGGGCAACTCGGCGCGCTTCCCCACCCGGACGCCGTCGCGGGTGATCCGCACGCGCGTGCCGGCCGCGACACGCTGGACGTCGCGCAGGATCGTGCGGTCGCCGATGATCGCGCGCGCCGGTCCGCGGCCGAGATGCAGCAGCAGCCGCGCCGGGTCGGGCATCGCGTCTACGCCATCGATCGCGCGCAGCGTGCGGACATGCGGTGCGACCGCGACCCGGCGGGTGTCGGCGGTGAAGCACAACGCGTCGCGCGCGGTATCGGCGACCATCAGCGTCATCGCGCGCGCGGGCGCATCCCAGTGCAGGAACGACCATTCGCCGCCGACCCGCATGGGCGTGTCGTCGCCGTAGCGCGCCAGCGCCGCCAGGATCAGGTCCGCCGGGGGCGTCGTCGGCGCCAGTCCCAGCGTCGCGGCCAGCGCGGCCGGTTCGTCGATATGGCCGAGCAGGGCCTGGCAGCCCGTGACCGGCGACGCGTGTCCCGCATCGCGCAGCATCGCGGTGAAATCCCCCGGCGGTGTGTCGCGGGTCACGAGGCCCAGCACCGCCAGGTCGGACGCGCGCAGCGGCGCGCCGTCCAGCGACGCCAGTGCGTGGATGCCGTCGAAATCCGTCGTCATGGCACCCCCTCCCCCGTACCCGCCGCCCCAGCGAATAATTGACCGTTCGGCTGCCGCATGCGAGACCGCAAGTCCAGCGCTCGACGGCAGTTTCCCGGTCGGCGGGGGTCGTCGGATGCCCCGGCCCGGCGGGTTCGCGAGCGCGCCGCCACGATGGATGCAGGAATGGACGGATGATCGTCGTGTTCGATGGCCACTGCAACGTCTGCAACGGCTTCGTTCGCTTCCTGGCCGCGCGTGACCCGCGCCACCGCATCGCCTTCGTGCCGGCGATGTCGGCGGCGGGCCGCGACTGGCTGACGGCGTGCGGGCAATCGGTCGACGATCCGGCGACGATGATCGTGGTCGATGGCGACACCCGTCACCTGCGGTCCGATGCGGTGATCGCCGCGGTCGCCTCGCTCGGCGGCGTCTGGCGCGCGGTGCGGATCGGCCGGCTGCTGCCGCGCGCGGTTCGCGATCGGCTCTACACCGGCTTTGCCAGGCGCCGCTATCGCTGGTTCGGCCGGGCGCAGGCCTGTGCGGTCTGCGACGGCGCGACGCGCCCCGACGCATGAAGCCGACGCCCGAGGAGTGTGCGCGCCTTGATGCCGCGACCGCGTGTCCGACCGGCCCGGCGCCACCCCCCGCCCTGCCCGGCGTCGAAGCCGTGCCCAGCCTCGCGGACCTGCTGCGGTACCGCCGGGCGCGTCTGGCGAAAGCGTGAGCGTGGTCGGCAGTGTCGCGCTCGTCATCGTCGCGCTGGGGCTGGCGATGACCGCCTGGGTGCAGGTGCGGCCGCTGCGCCGCCACCGTATGCTGCTCGATACGCTCGCGATCCTGCCCGAATGGCGCTTCTACGCGCAGGCGTCGCTTGGCACGGCGGAGGATTTCGCGCGCGATGTCCATGTCCTGATGCGGACGCGCGATGCCGGGGACCGCGTCGGTGGCTGGACGCCGGTGCTGTGGCCGCCCGAGCGCCGTTTGACCGACGCCGTCTGGAACGCGCGGGGGCGTATCGACGCGATGATCCTGTCGCTGGCCGAAGACATGGCGCAGCAGCATCGCGGCGCGCCGGGCGCGGACGTGCAGCAATCGATCCCCTATCTGGTCGTGCTGCGCCGCGTGATGGCCGAGGCGACACCCGGGCCCGACGTCGCTCGCCAGTTCGCCGTCGCGCACGCGATCGGTCGCGGTGAGCGACGCTGGTCGGTCGAGTTCGTGTCGGCGTGGCACCGGTGATCGCCCGCGTCCCCGACTATGCTGCGGTCTTGTGGTGGATCAGCGTGCCGCTGGCGATCTGGTCGACGATCGCGGCATTGCAGCTGATCGCGGTGCGGCGTGGCTTTTACCCCGGTGCGCCGCTCGGTCCCGATCTGACGGCGCTGGTCCGCGGGCGGATAAACCCGCGCCTGCTCGCCTCGCCGCTCGCCGCCCCGGGCGGGCTGCTCGGCCTGTTGCTGGTGCGGCTGATCGCGGGGCTGATGCTGCCGTTCCTCGCGGCGGGGCCGGCGGCGGTCGCGCTGGCGGTGTTGCTGGTCGCGACCGCGCTGGTGGTGCTGCTGACGGGGGGCAGCGACGGCGCCGACAAGATCGCGCTGGTCGCCGCGGTCGCCGCGCTGCTGATCGCGATCGGCCTCGTCAGCGGCGATGCGCACCTGTGCCTGGCCGGTGTCGCCTGGGGCGCGGGGCAGGCAACGACAGCCTACGTCACCTCGGGCGCCGCCAAGCTGGCGCGCCCGTTCTGGCGCGACGGCCGCGCGCTGGCCGCGGCGATGACCAGCTATCGATCGGGCCATGCCCTGGCCGCAGCCGTCGTCCGGAACCGCGCGACGGCGCTGGTGCTGGCGTGGGGCGTGATGCTGGTCGAGACGCTGTTCCCTGTCGCGCTCGTCGCGCCGCCGGTGGTCGGTATCGCGATCCTGGGAACGCTCGCCGCGTTCCACGTCGCGACCGCGCTGGTGATGGGTCTCAATACCTATCCCTGGGCCTTCATCGCGACCTATCCTTGCGTTATGGCAGCGAACGCCCTCCTCCGCGGCGCGGGGCTTGGGCTGGGATGACGGGGGACATGGAAGGCACGGCGATCAGTCCGGCGGCGCGCACGATGCGCATCGTCATCGAACCCGGCACGCTGATCAGCACCGGGCAGGAGCTGGCCGTGCTGCGTGCGGCGTACAAGCGCCAGCCAGACTCGCGGCTGCTGCGCGGACGGCTCGCCACCGCGCTGCTGGTCCAGGACGCGTTCGACGACGTGATCGCCGTGCTGTCGGATGCCGATGGCCTCGACGCGCGCGATGCGGCGATGCTGGTCCAGGCGCATCTGGCGCGCGAGAGCGAGGCGGACAACCTGCGCGTTGTCGACCTGGTCGACCAGATGCTGCCGCTGGTCGATGACGACGCCATGCGCGCGCAGTTCCTGGCCGACCAGGGCAAGGCCCTGCGCCGCCTGGGGCACCCGGAGCGCGCGCGCGCCGTGTGGCAGCGCGCGCTGACGCTCGATCCGGCGAACAAGGATGCGTGCAAGCGGATCGCCACGCTCGACCTGCAGGAAGGCGCCCTCGACGACGGCATCGCGACGCTCGACCGGCTTGCCACCGGCGGCGCAAACCATGCCCGCTTATATGCCGCGCGTGCGCTGGCCGAGGCGCGCGCCGGGCGGATCGATGCCGCCCGCGATATGGTCGCGTTCGACGGGCTGCATTTCGCCGGGCAGCTCGCGACGCCGCCGGGGATGCCCAGCCTGGCGGCGTTCAACGCACGCCTCGCCGCCGAGCTGCTGCAGCATCCCAACCTGCGCTACGAACGCTATGGCAGCGCATCCGAACAGACGTGGCGGATCGACACGCCGGCGCTGGGCGATGCGCCGATGGTGCGGCTGCTGCTCGCCGAAATCGCCCGCGCGGTCGAACACCACGCCGACAGGATCGCGGACAGCGACCACCCCTGGGCGCGGCAACGGCCCGACATCGGCATGCTGCACTGCTGGTGCGTGATGACCGACGGCACGGGCTACGAGACGTGGCACGTCCACCAGTTCGGGTGGCTGAGCGGCGTCTATTACGTCCAGATCCCCGATGCGGTCACCCACGGCGACGACGCCGCGGGCTGCATCGCGTTCGGGCTGCCCGAGGATGTGGTCGGTGATGCCGCGGCGAGTGCGTATGGAGTCACCGTCGTCCGGCCCGAGGAAGGCATGCTGATGCTGTTCCCGTCGCACACCTATCATCGCACCTTTCCCCACGGGGCCGACCAGCGACGGATCTGCGTGGCGTTCGATATCTGGCCGGGCTGACACGCCGCCATGCGGTCCCGCGGCGTCGCCTATGACCGGATCATCGATGCCGATCGCCCGGTTATCGGGGCCGTGCCATGCGAGACAGCCGATGCCGCCGCGATCCGTATTCGCTGGCATGCGCCGGTCGCCGCGCCGCCGGTCGAACGCCCGGTCTGGACCCGTGCGGCGGATGCGCTGTGGTTCGATCCACCGGGTGTCGCGCGCTATCGCTGCACCGCCGACACGATCGACGTGACGCCGGTCGCCGGCGGTGCATCCGACATGGTCGATGCGCTGCTGGTCGCGACCGCGCTGCCGGCGGTACTGTGGCTGGACGGCGCGGTCGTGCTGCATGCCGCGGCGGTCGTGCCGTCGGGCGCGGCGCGGGCACTGGCGATCGCGGGGCCGTCCGGGCGGGGCAAGTCGCACCTCGCCGCGGCGCTGGTCGCACGCGGGGGCGCGTTCGTCGCCGACGACAGCATCGCGGTGCGGCTGCGGGGGGACGCGGCGGTCTGCGCGGGACTGGCGGGCGGCTATCACCTGGGCGCAGCGGATGCGGACGCCCGCCCGTTCCACCCGATCGGCGTGGACCGCACCCGTCGCGCCGCGGCGCTCGGCACGTTGGTGATCCTCGACGACGTGGCGGGATACGCGCGCCTTACCGGAGTCGCCGCGGTCGCGGCGCTGCTCGCGAACCGCCACCGCGCCAGCGTGCCGCGGCTGTGCGGGATCGAGCCGCGCGTCCTTGCCGACATGGCGCGGCTTGCAAGCGCGGTACGGGTCTATAGATGGTCTGCGGACGAGGCGGATGCGTTGCGCGACGACGCGATCCTGGCACAGTTGATGTCGGATGAGGGGGCACGATGAGCGAGACCATGTGGCAGCGGACCGAGGAATGGGTCGGGACCGAGGTCGAGGACAGCTTCGTCATGATCAACATGGACACCGGCACCTATCTGACGCTCAACCGCACCGCGAGCGTGGTGTGGGACGCGCTGGAGACGCCGCAGACGCAAGACGCGGTCGAGCAGCGGCTGCGCGAGCGGTTCGACGTGTCGGCCGAGGCGTGTCACGCGGCGGTGTCCGCGCTGCTGCGGCAGATGCAGGACCTGAAGCTCGCGACCGCGCAGTGACGCGGCCCTGATCCTGTCGTCGCCGGCGTCCTTGATGGACCTGCCGTATCGCGCGCGCGCCTTTGGCATCGACTGGCGGTCGGACATTCCCCTGCCCGGGTTCGATGACGCGACCGACGTGGCGTCGGACAGGCCCGTCGTCGTGCGTCGCGTTGCCGATTTCGACCCGCCGCCATCCGCACGCCCCGGCGCGCGCGCGGTCAATCGCGGCACCGTGTTCGACACGGGAATCGCGATCGGGTGGGGCGGCGAAGTCGATTTCGTCATGACCGGCGGCGACCGGATCGACTATCGGCCCGGACCCGACTGGACCGGCGCGATCCCGGCGACCTTCTACAGCACGGTCGCCGCGCTGACCGCGGCGTGGCGCGGGCTGTTGCCGCTGCACGCCTGCGCGGTCGAGCTCGACGGGCGCGCGGTGCTGATCGCGGGCGCCGGCGGTGCTGGCAAATCGACGCTGGCCGCCGACCTGCTCGCGGCAGGGGCGCCGTTGATCGCCGACGACCTGGTCGTCGTGCGCGTCGATCCCGCGCGAGTCGGTGCCCGTGACCGGGTGCTGCGCGGGCGCCCGACGATTCGCCTCCACCCCGCTACCGCCGCCGTGCTCGACACGATCGACGCGTGGCCGGTGCCGGAGGATCCGCGGGGCAAATGGCTGGCGCGGCCGCGGGCGCGCAGCACGGCGGATGCGGTCGCGCCGGCGGCGATCCTGATCCTGGGCGACGGGCACGGCGACGGCCCCGCCCCGGCACAGGGCGCGATGTTGCGGCTGTTCCCGCACCTGTTTCGCCCGACGTGGCTGGATGCGCTGCCGATGCGCGCCGACCTGATGCGCGACCTGTTGCGGCTGTCGATGCGCGTGCCGGTAATGGGCTTTCCCGCGCAGGCCGCGACCGACCCCGACAGCCGTCGCGCCCGGGCGCAGGCCGTGATCGCCCGGCTGCGCGGATAAGGTCGCCGGTCAGCCGGCGGCGGCCGCGTCGATGGTCAGGGCATGGCCGTCGTGGCGAACGGTGACGTCGATTCCATCGCCCGCCGTCGTCTTGATGGGCATCGGCAACAGGAACAGCGGCGCGCCCCAGGACACCGCCTGGCCGTCGGCGAAGGGATCGGTCCCGAGCATGTTGCCGCCGCCGAAATCGATCCGCATCCACTGCGCGACCAGATCGACGCTGCCGCCCGTCGACACCAGGCGCACCGTTTCGCGGTCGGGACCGAACGGGGCCGGACTGTCGTACTCCATCCGCAGCAGGGACGCCGGTTCGGAGCGTGGCGCGATCCTGCCGGTGGCATCCAGGATGCTTGCCCCCCGGGGCGGGAGCAGGATGCCGAACGGCGAAAGGTCGAAGCCTTCGATCTCGCCGATCTGCGGCGAGCGCTGCCCGATGAACGCGGCCAGCGCGACGCGGATTTCGGCGCGCGGCGGGACGGACGGCGCACCCGGCTTCAGTAGCCGTGCGCGCGCATCCGCGACCGCCGCGGTCACACCTTCGTTGACCAGCATGTGGCCGAAGATCTCGTGCACCAGCAGGTCGGCCGGTTCGTCCAGGTCGACGCCGATCTCCAGATCGGTCGAGCGTTTCGCCACGACCCGGACGCGGTCGGCATAGCCGTTGCGCGCGACGATCGTGCGTGCCGTCGCGGCGACCGCGGGCACGGCTTCGCAGGTCACGACCCGGGCGCCCGCGCGCGCCGCGATCATCGCCAGCAGCCCCGATCCCGCGCCGATCTCCAGCACGGTCATGCCCGGCCGGACCGCCGCCTCGATCGCCCGGGCATAGGCGCGGTTGCGGACCTCGTCGCGCATCATCGAGTCATGGAAGCGCGCGACGCCGCGGTTGAGCGCGCGGCGGACGGTCTGGTGGACGATCATGTCCGCCGGGGCGGCGGCGACCGCGGCCAGCGCCAGCTCGACCGCATCCTCGGTCCGGCCGCTCAGGTGCAGCGCCGCCGCCGTCATCGCCATCGCGCGCGGCGACCCTGCCAGGTGCGGATAGCGGGTCGCGATCGCAGGCATCGGGGTGTGGGGCATCAGAACCTCGTTTTTAGCGTGCCGGGACCGCGAAATCGACCGGCGCCAGGCCGGCGCGGTGCCGCTCGACCATCGTTCGATAGGCGGTTTCCAGATGGCGCGTGTAGCGGGCGGTGTCGAACAGCGGCGTCGTCAGGCGATGCGCCTGCAACCGCGCGCGGACCTGCGCCAGGCGTGCTGGATCGTGCGCCAGATCGACCGCGCGGCATTCGTATTCCTCGGGCGTCGCCGCGATCAGCTCGGGCAGGTCGAGCGCGGTCAGCAGGCTGGCCGCGACCCGGCTCGGGAATGTCGTGCCGGGTCGCGTCAGCAGCGGCACCCCGCTCCACAGCGCGTCGCAGGCGGTGGTGTGTGCATTGTAGGGCAGCGTGTCGAGCACGAGGTCGGCCAGGGCGTGGCGGCCGAGATGCCGCTCGGGCGACTGGTGGGGAGCGAAGACGAGCCGCGCCGGATCGACGCCGTGCGCGGCGGCCGCCGCCTGCAGGTTGCGCGTCGCTACCGGGTTGGCGGCGATCAGCCACAGCACGCTGCCGGGCGTGCGCGACAGGATCCGCATCCAAGCCGCAAAGCTGTCCGGCAGGATCTTGTGGCTGGTGTTGAAGCAGCAGAAGACGACCCCCGTCTCGGGCAGGCCGCAGTCGGCTCGGGTGACCGTGTCCGATCCGATCGGCCGCGCGCGATCGGTCGGGTAATAGGTGTCGGGCAGCCAGGCCACCGCTTCGTCATAGAACCGCGTCTCGTCCGGCGGGATCACGATCCGGTCGGCGACGATATAGTCCATGTAGGACGCGCCCATCGTTCCCGGGCAGCCCAGGTAGTTGACCTGGACCGGCGCTGCGCGATGGCGGAAGGCGGCGCTGCGTTCGTTGCCGAAGAAGCCGTTGAGGTTGACCAGCACGTCGATCCCGCGATCGGCGATCGCCCCGGCCAGGCGCCGGTCGTCGAGGTCGCCGACCGGCACGACTTCGGCAAAGGACGCCATGATCCGCCGGCGCAGCGCGGTGCCGTCGTCGCGACCGTTGTCGAACGCGATCACCTCGAACGCCTGCCGGTCGTGGGCGTCGAACACGCCGGCCATGCACAGGCCGTTCGCCTGGAGGGCGAGTTCGCCCGACACATAGCCGATGCGGATGCGGGTATCCGACGCGGCGCTGCGGGCGCGCGCCGGTAGCGGATCGAGCGGCGCGGCAGCACTTTTCCGGCGGGCGACCGCGAGCAGGCTGGCGGACGAGGTGGAAACCACCTGCCAGTAGAAGGGATCGACCGGCGCGTGGCCGGCCGCGATGTCGGCGTCGATGGCGGCGAGCAGCGCGTCGAGGCCGGTCCAGTCGCACGCCGCCAGCTGTTCGCGCAGCACCAGCCCCTTCAGCACCGGCCGATCGGGGGCCAGTCGCTGCGCGGTGCGGAACGCCTTGGCGGCCATCTCGGGCAGCGCACACCGGCTGAAGACCCGGCCAAGTGCCACCCACCCGGTCCATCGTTCCGGCTGTACGACGGTGGCGCGGACAGCGTCGGCCATCGCCCTGTCGAGATGCCCGAGGCTTAATCTGGCGTCCGAACGCCCGATGAAACCGCGGGCGTCGCGCGGGGCCTGCGCGATCGCGCGCGTGAACGCGGCGACCGCGCCGTCATGGTCGCGCAGGTTGATGTGGCAGGTGCCGAGCAGGATCAGGCCGTCCACCGGCAGTGCGGCCCCGTCCTCCACCGTCCCGTCCTCCACCGCGTTCAGCACCGCGATGGCGCCGTCGAAGTCGAAGGCGTCGGCCAGCGCGCGCGCGGTCCGTATCGCCGTCGCGACGGTCGCCTCCGGCCCGACTTCATGCGTCATCGCAAGTCCCCACCCGTGCCGTGCCGGGCGTCGCCCCCGGCCCCGTGCCCTGCGGGACTCGGGAAAAACGCCGCGCGGGTCAACGGCTTTCCATCGTCGCGATTGTCGATCATCATGGAGCCGAGAGATATTGAACCCGCGGTCTCGTTCGCGACGCCGCTGCCGTGGATGACCTTTTTGAGCGAAGCGACGATCCGCGCCGCGCTGGCGACGCAGGCGTACCGGTCCGGCGTCGTGCGCCTGGTCGATCCGGACCTGTCGGGCTGCACCCATCTGGTCGCGACCCGCCACGGCCTGTTCGCGACCGACGGCTGCGACCTGCGGCGCGTCGCGCACGGGTTCTTCTACGGCATCACGGTCCGTGACGACGCGATCTACGTGTTCGAGGCGGGCGACTGGCCGCGCAGCCCGACGCGGCGCGGGCGGATCGTGCGCTTCCGGCGGGTGGGCGAGCGCATCGCCGCAGTGGACGTTCTCGCGACCGGCCTCGACAACGGATGCCACCAGATCGACCTGATCGACGACCGGTTGTGCGTCCTCGACACCTATCACCAGCGCGTCCTGCGCTTTGCGGTGGACGGCGGCGTGCCCGAGACGCTGTGTCCGATCGGGCCCGCGCGCGATGGCGACTGGGCGGGCGGCTATGTCCATGTCAATTCGCTGATCGCATACGACGATGCGATCCTGCTGTTGCTGCACAACGGTGCCGATCGCACCGGCCGGGCAAGCGAGATCGCCCGGCTGACGCGCGACTGGCGCCTGGTCGATCGAACCCCGCTCGATGGCCTCGGCTGCCACAACCTCGCCCTGCTCGAAAACGGGGCGGTGCTGACCTGCGGATCGTTTGCGGGCGACCTGGTCGCGACCGACGGGCTGAAGGTGCCGGTGTGCGACATGATGACCCGCGGGCTGTCGGTCGATGCGGGCGGCATCGTCGTCGGGGGATCGGCCTTTGCCGACCGGGCGGTACGCGATACCGCCGGTGGTGCGCTGGTCTTCCTCGACCGTGCCTATCGCCCGCTCGGCCGGATCGCGGTGCCCGGTCCGGTGACCGAAGTGCGGCGCATCGACGGTCAGGACCGTTCGCTGTCGCCCTATCTGGCGGATTTGACGAAGACGAAATCGGCGTAGCTGTCCACCGGCAGCAGCCGGTCGTCGGCGCCGTAGAACGGGCCGGTCTGCGGACGCTTCGCCGGCGACGGCACCGCGTGATAGCCGACAGCAATGGTCGTGTCGCAGAACCGGAAATTGCACCCCCACAGCAGCAGTACGCCGCCGGGGCGCAGGCAGCGGTCGAGCGCGGCGACCGTCTCGGCGAAGCGCGCGAACGGCATCAGCGCGGTGCAGCGTTCGGGCCGTTCGACATCGAGCGCGCCGTGGCGCAGCACCGACAGGCACAGCACCGCGTCATAGTTGTCCGTCCCGGCATCGGGCGACGTGGCGCACAGGAAGCGGATGCGGTCGGCCACCTCGCGGTGCTCGCGCGATCGTGCGGCGCGCCGGGCCTCGGCGATGCACGCCGGATTGGCATCGATCGCATCGATCGCCGCGTGGGGAAAATAGTGCGCGAGCGTGAACGCCTCCTCGCCGGTCGAGCAGCCGAACGACAGCAGTCGCGGGTGCGTGCGGCCCGCGAGCAGCGCCTGGAGCAGCGCGAACAGCTGGGGGTGGCGGTCCATCCCGGTCAGGATCGCGGGCTGGAGCAGCCCGGACCCGGCGCGCAGCTGCCCGCGACCGATCGGCGTCGCCAGCGCGCGCACGAACCGCACCGCCGCGGCCAGCGCGTGCACCCGCTTCAGCCGATCGCGAAGGATCACCGCGGCCGCAGCCAGCTGCGCATCGCCGGGAACTGCGGCCCGTCCTGGTCGGCGCGCGCGGTCATGCCCCAATATTGCAGCATCGGCAGCCCGATATAGGCACCGGTCCCGAACGCCTCGACCAGATACTCGGGCCCACCCTTGTAGTCCGCGTGGAACAGCGTGGTCAGCGGCAGGTCGAGCGCGACCGCGGCGGCATAGGACCAGGCGATCGACGCCATCTCCTCGGCCGGATCGTCACCGACCGCGGGCAAGGTGTCGCGGATCGCGGGGTCGGTGACAGCGAGATGCCCCGCCTCGTGCAGCAGGTCGCCGACCCAACCGGGTTGCACAGGGTCGTACAGCAATGCCCCGTCCGCGACCGTCATCGCCGGCAGGATGGTGTCGGCCGGCACCGTCCGCGCCGCCACGGTCAGGCCGATGCCGCGCAGGAAATCGAGGACGGCGGGCAGTTCGGGCGCATCGCCGAGCGGGTGTGGAGCAGCGGTCATCGCGCCTGACCTTAGCCGCCGGATGGCGCCGGGCAAGCCGGGCCCCCTTGCCAAACCCCGGGGAGTGGGAAAACATCGCGTCCGGGGCAGGTGTCGCGGTCCAAGCGGCCTGGGACGAGGGGGACGATATCATGAAGACCATGGCCTGGACGCTGCTGTTCTGCCTGCCGGGCGCCGCGCACGGCCAGACCGCCGCACCCAATTCCACGCCGAGTGTGCCTGGGCCGGTCGTGCCCGGGCCGGTCGTGCCCGCACCCGGCGCCGACGATCCGGTCGCCCGGGCGATGGCGCAACAGGCGCTGACGCTGGCCGCCGATCCGACCATCGCGAAGGTGACCGTCGTCGGCGGTCCGCTGGGCGCGCCCTTCATCGTCGATACGTCGGGCACGATCGGCAACACCCCGTTCCAGGTCAACGGCAACCAGCCCGGCAACACCGGCTACACCGCGTTCAAATACGGCGCCGATGGCAAGGGCGTGACCAATTACTGGGTCAAGTCGCGCAGCCCGACGCCCAACGGCTTTGCCGCGGTCCAGCTCGGCGACCGCATCGTCGCCGATTACTGGCAGGCGGGCACCGGCGCGCAGTCCGGCCACGTCGGTGCGATCCAGGTGACGGTCGACAATGCCGCGTTCACCGCCGGCGAAGTCGCCGGACGCTGGTCGCTGTCGACCGGCACGGGCGTGCACAATACGCAGGCCGGCCCGCAATATCCCAATCGCTGGGGCTCGATGGAAGCGATCGTCGCCAACAGCTACCAGCAGGTGATGTTTCCCGGCGGCGTGGTCGATGCGACGCCGCAGGCCGGGGGTAATTTCGGCGGATGGGTGGTGATCGGTGCCGGCGCGGCGTCACCGGGCTTCGGCCCGCTCAAGTTCCTGAGTGCGGGGGCCGCCCTGCTCACCAGGCCCGAACCCGGCGCGTTCGAGGTCGATGCCGCCGCCCGCCCCTATTTCACCAGCGGCGACGGGGTGCGCCGGCGCATCGTGTTGGCCGACACCACCGCGCCGACCGTACAGGCGCTGGAATCCGCGGGCACGGGCGCGACCGCGCAGATCGACGGCGTCGGGACATCGGGCGTCGTCACGCTGACGACCGGTGCGGGTACGGCGAGCGGCGGGCTGTTCACCGTGACCTATCCGCAGCCCTATCCGACCGCGAGCTATCCGGTGGTGTCGGCGGCCAACCCAGCGGCGGTCACCCTGGTCCGCGGCGGCTATCTGACCGCGACCGCCGGCGGCTTCACGCTCAGCCTGCCGCCGGGCGGCACGGTCCCGGCGGGCACCAGCTTCGCGATCACCTTCGCCGCACCGGGACGGTGACGCGCGGCAGGGGCTAGTCGACCAAAGTCGCGCGGTGGAAGCGGTGCTGGTCGCGCTTCGACAGCGCGGCATGGACGTCGCGCTGCATCAGCAGCTTTTCATAACGGGTCGCCTCGGGCGGGTGCATCTCGACCCACCATTCGCGCGACAGGACGGTGAAGATCGTCGGGCGTGGCGCGGTTCCGGTGTTGGCGAGACCGCAGTGATAGGTGCGGAAATCCCAGATCAGCGCCGATCCGGGGTCGACGACCGGCGCGACATCGTGTGCGCCGTGTGCCTTCCCTTTCCGGTGGCTGCCGCGCCAGAAGGCGGTACGCCCGCTGACGCCGTCCATCCGCACCAGCGGCATCGAACAGGCCAGCGCAAAGGTCGGCAGCAGGGGTTCCAGGTTCGCCTCGGGAAACAGATGGCCGTCGGCATGGGCGATCTGGTCGGGCGCGCCCGGCACCGCGACCAGCAGGCCGATCGAATCGACCATATAGCCGTCGCCCAGCAGGGCCCTGGCGATCGCGCGATAGGCGCGCGGCAGCATCAGCGCGCGATCGGCCAGCGTGGTGTCGAGCACCATCGGCATACAGTGGCGGCCGGCATAGGGGCCGTAGTTGCGTTCGCGGTCGGGTGTCGCCAGCTCGGGATAGGTCGCGCGGATATGGTCGTGGCAGCGCGCGACGACGGCCGGATCGGCCACGTCGTCGAGCACCACCATCCCGTCGCGCCGGATCGCCGCCACCGCTGCGGCGACTGCGGCATCGAAGCCGTCCGGGTCGGCGAACGACACGCGCGGTTCGGATGCCGGAGGGGCGTCGGCGGGCGTATCGACGATCGACGGCATCGCGGTGGTGTTGCTCTGGGTCATGCGCCTGACAGGATCGCACATCCGCCCCCGATAGCAAACGCCGCCTGTGTCCCGTACGACGACGTTCGCCGCGTCACTTCCGCGGTGGATCACCGGTGATGCGCGTGGACAGATCGGCGAAACAGCGATCGATGTCGCGGTTGACCGCGGTCAGCGCGCGGCGGGTGCGGGCCGCGACGATGCGCGGGCGGGCGGCGTCGTAGCAGCGGGTCCTGGCGGCGCAGGCGTCCGCATCGAGCGCGGCGTCGCCGGTCGATCGGAGTGTCCGGCAGGTGACGACGTCCCCCTGCCCCACCTCCAGCACCGAACGCCAGTCGCGCAGCCGGCTCGCGCGTACGACGACGTCGCCTGAATCCTGTCCGGTCGCAGCGGCCGGCGCTTCGGGCAGCAGCGCGATCATCGCCGCGGTCAGCAGGGCCTGTCGTCGCATCATCCGCGACAGCCTATCGCCCTGTCCGCACGCACGCTAGGACCCGTCCGGTTGGCTGGGGGAGGTACGGGTGAGCGACGATATCCTGACGCGCTATCCCGGGCTCGCCGGGCGCCCGCAGGCGATGGCGCTGCTGTGCCGGGTGCTGGTCGCGCGCGGACAGCACGCCGACGCCTATGCGCTGGGCCGCGCCGCGCTGGCCGCCGCACCCGCCGACACTGCGGTGCGCGATCTGGTGCGCGGCTGCCTGACCAAGGATGTGCCGCAGTTTCACCTGCGGATGCTGCGCGACGGCGCGCGCAACGCCTGTTACGCCGCCGCGATCGCACGTCTCGTCACGCCGGGGATGCGCGTGCTCGACATCGGCACCGGCGCCGGGCTGCTGGCGCTGCTTGCCGCGCGTGCAGGTGCCGAAGTGGTGACGTGCGAGGCCAATCCGGTCATCGCCGCGGCGGCGCGCGAGATCGTCGCGGCCAACGGCCTCGCCGACCGCATCACCGTCGTCGCCAAGCGATCGACCGAGCTGCAGATCGGCGTCGACCTGCCCGCGCGTTGCGATCTGCTGGTGTCCGAGATCTTCGGTGACGACCTGGTCGAGGAAGGTGTCCTGCCCTCGCTGCGCGACGCGCGCGCGCGGCTGCTCGTGCCCGGTGCGCCGGTCGTGCCGCCGCGCGCGGGGCTGCGCTGTGCGCTCGTGATGCACGAGCGGCTCGACCGGCTCGATCGTCCGGGCCTGGACGACGTGCTCGGCTTCGACCTGTCGGCCTTTGCGGTGCTCACCCGGCCCGACCGCCACCTGTCGCCCCGCGCGCAGCCGCATGTCGCGCTGCGGTCGGACCCGGTGTCGGCGCTCGCGATCGATTTCGAAGGCGCGATGGATGTGCCGGCCGAACGTATCGCGCTGACCTCCACCGGCGGGCGTGTCGATGGCATCGCGCACTGGCTGCGGATCGATTTCGGGGACGGCGTCGTCTACGAAAGCCCGCCCTTCGCGCACGCGGACGCGCACTGGCTGATCCCGGTCCACGCGCTCGCCGCGCCGCGCGAGACGGTGGCCGGGGAAGAGGTGCTGGCCGATGTCCGGGTGCTGGGCGACACGCTGATCATCAGCGCCGCCTGATACGCTATAGCCAGGGCCGCTCGTCGGGCCAGCGCATCGGGTACAAGGTGAGATATTGCGCGAGCCGGGGAACGGCGGCGGTGTTCGGGCTGGCGCCGTGCGGCAGTTCCTGGCGCCAGATCACCAGGTCGCCCGCACCGGCGGCGATCGGCACGGCCTGGTCCGACAGGTCGATTCCGCGCGGATCGCGGCCCTCCAGCGTATCGAGCCAGCCTGCCGCCAGGCGGTGGTGGAAACCCGGCACGACGCGCAGCGCGCCCTGGTCGGCGGCGGTATCGGTCAGGTAGAGGATGCCCTGCGTCTCGAACGCCATCGGCGGCGCCAGATTGGCATCCCAGTGCGGGTGCGGACCGGGGAAGTGATAGGTCGCGCTGACCGGCGGATTGAAGCTCATCCGGTCGGTCGAGGCGATCAGGTCGGCATGGCCGTAGAGCTCGGCAAAGGCGCGGTGGATGCGGGGGGCCCGGCGCGGCACGTCCATCGCCGGATGCTGGAAGCGCTGGATCATGATGCCGTTCTCGCGCCGCCGGTACCAGGTCGCGGGATCGTCGGGCACGGCGTCCTGCACGGCCCACAGGTGATCGGCGATCGCCGCCGCCTCGTCCGCGGTGATCGCCTGGCGCAGGACGACGACGCCGTCGCGGTCCCAGGCGGCGAGATCGTCGGCGGAGAAGACGGGATCCTGCGCCATCACCGCGGCCTGGCGGGCGCGTTCCGCACGCGGCGGGTCGGCGCCGTCGTACCAGGCGGTGTAGCGCGCGATCGCCGCATCGTCGCCGTTGCTCGCGGTCGCCTGCGCCCAGTCGGCAAAGGCATCGAACGTCGGCCGGCCGGCCAGCTGCGTCATCACCTGTTCGAGGCCGAGTCCCAGGGTATCGAGCAAGGGCCGCAGCGGTACGGCACGCGCCGGCGGCGCCCCGCCGGTCATGCTCGCCCACAGATCCTTAAACCCGCGTACGGTGCGGACATCCCCTGGCATCATGGCCTTTTTCCTTGCCGCTTCTGTGGATGATCGTCGCCCGGCGGCATCGGGGCAAGGGCGATGCGGTCGATGTGGTCCGAGTTGTGCAGATGCGGGAACTATCGCGTCTGTACAATGATGAAAAAAACACTAAGGTTTCGCCCACATGATCCGATGGGGCAACAGGGGCCTTTTAGCATGACCGAAGCAATGACCACGCAGAAGGAAGTCTGGATCGAGCCGGAAATCCGGACGCTCGACGTTAACGAAACCGCCGGTTTCCCGAACCGTGGTGGCGACGGCGGCCGTTTCGTCGATTGTACGAAGTCGTAAGGACCGTCGCTGCGACGCTGGCATAAGGTGCCGCGTCGTTTCGTCGCGATGACAAAAGGGTGTCCGTGCCGATGAGCGTGGACGCCCTTTTGTCCGCGTCCGATGTGCGACCGGTCTCGGTCGGTGCGCTCGGAACCGATGTGTTCGCGCCGCCCGAAACCTGTGCAGCCACCTTTGCGCGCCATCGTGCAGTGTTGTGCGCCGACCTAATCGATCCGGACTTTCTGGACAGGCTGATCGGTCTTTGCCGGGTTGGCGGTTTCGTTCCCGATCATGTCGACCGGCTCGGTTCGCGCGAGATCGAGTCCCCGTCCCGGGTCGGGGCTATCTTGACGATCGCGCTCGCGCGGCCGCCCATGCTGCGCTGGCTGGAGGCGGTGACCGGATGCGGACCGCTGACCCGTGTCGATGGGCGGGTGATCCAGGCGCGAGCCAACGGGATCGACGCGCTCGACTGGCATGACGATCGCGGCAATGTCGATCGTCGTCTGGCGATCACCATCGACCTGTCCGACACCGGATATGACGGCGGCCTGTTCGAGCTGCGCGAGGTCGCATCGCAGCGCCTGCTGACGACGCATCGCCACGACCGGCCGGGCAGCGCACTGATCTTCGATGTCGCCGACGATATCGAACACCGCGTGCAGCCGGTGACCCGCGGCGGTCCGCGTCGCGTCTATACGGGCTGGTTCCTGGGCGCGATGCGGCCGCTGCCCTGAGCCGGACGATACCGCCGCTCCCGCCTTGCGCGCGCGCGTCGCGGCTTTCATGGTCTGCGTGATGATCGCGCGTTCCCGCCTCCCCCGCCCGCCCGCTGCATGATCCGCGCGATGCGCCCGTTGCTGGTCGAGGGCTGGTCGCTGGTCGCCGACTTCCTGCGGTTCGGCGGCCGCCGGCTCGGCGCGACGGTGCTGCTGATGATCCTCGGCGGGTTCCTGGAAGGGGTCGGCCTGGCGCTGCTCATACCCGTCTTCTCGCTGCTCGCCCCCGACAGCGGCGGGCGATGGCAGCGGTTGATCGTCGAGCAGCTGGCGGCACTCGGGCTCGACACGCGGATGGAGCAGCTGGCGGCGATGCTGGCGGCGTTCTGCCTGCTCGTCGTGGTGCGTGCGGTCGTGCTCGCACGGCGCGACCGGATGATGTCCGACCTGTCGCTCGGCTTCGTCGATCATCGCCGGCTGATGGTCGTCCGCGACCTGGCGCGCGCGCGCTGGTCGGCGCTGGCCCGGCTGCGCCACGCCCGGATCGCACATATCCTGTCGAGCGAGATCGGCCGCCTGTCGATCGCGTGTTCGATCCTGATGCACATGATGGCCGCGACGATCATGCTGGTGACGCAGGCGATCCTGCTGCTCGTGCTGTCGCCGCTGGTGACGGGGCTGATGGTCGTGCTCGCGCTCCTGGGGCTCCTGCTCTTGATCCCGCTGTCGCGGCGCGCGGCGATCACCGGCAAGTCGACCGCGCGCTTCGCCTTTCGCATCGTCGGCGAGGCCGCGCAGTTCATGGGCGGGCTGAAGCTGGCGGTCGCCCATGACATGGCGGACCCGTTCGTGCGCCAGATCGAGGCGGAAAGCGCCGCCTTGCGGGCCGAACAGGACGCGCAGCAGCGGTTCCAGTCGCACGTCGCGATCGCCTCGACCAGCATCGCCTCGCTGCTGGGGGCGGGCGTGATCTTTGCCGCGGTGGGGTTCGGTGTCTCGACCGTCACCCTGCTCGCCGCGCTCGTCGTGCTGGTGCGGATGAGCGGGCCGGTGCGGATGCTGCAGCTGAACGTGCAGCAATTGTTCGGGGTGCTTCCGGCCTTTACCGCGCTGCGCACGCTGCACGACGACCTGGGCGGCGCCGCGCCGCTGCTGACCGGGTCCGCCGCACAGGAAGCGCCGGCAGGCGCGATCCGGTTCGAGAGCGTCGCCTTTCGCTATCCCGGCGCGCCGCAGCCTGTCTTCACCGCGCTCGACCTGGCGATCGCGCCGGGCGAGATGGTCGGGCTGAGCGGGCCGTCGGGGACGGGCAAGACCAGCTTCGTCGACCTGTTGACCGGGCTGCTCGAACCCGATGCGGGCCGGATCACGATCGGCGGCGTGCCGCTCGGGCCGGCGACGCTGGCGCACTGGCGCCGGCGCCTCGCCTATGTCGCGCAGGATTCCTACCTGATCAACGACAGCATCCGCCGCAACCTGACCTGGGGCAGCGAGACGCGGGGCGACGCCGACCTGTGGCGCGCGCTGGAGCGGGCCGGTGCGGCCGCGCTGGTCACGGCGATGCCCGCCGGGCTGGATACGCCGGTCGACGAACGCGGCGCACGCCTGTCGGGGGGCGAGCGCCAGCGGATCGCGTTGGCCCGTGCGATCCTGCGCGACCCCGCGCTGCTGATCCTGGACGAGGCGACCAACGCGATCGATGTCGCGACCGAACAGGCGGTGATCGCCAGCATCCGCCAGGCCCTGCCGCGCGCGACGATCCTGGTCATCGCCCACCGCGACGAAACGCTGGCCGCCTGCGACCGCGTGATCGGCCTGTCGGACGGCCAGCGCGAGGTCTGACGCGGCGGTCGGGCTTGCGCCGGCGACACCATGACCTGCGATGCCGTACCGGATCTGTGACCGTCAGCGCGGCACGATAGCCGATTGCCAACCCAACCCAACCTGTCAGCAACGGTCTGTGCCCGGTGCCGCTCGCTTCCCGCATCGTCGGACCAGGCCTGGACCGGCCATTTGCAGAGACAAAAGAAAAGGGCCGGCGCTTGGGAAAGCGCCGGCCCGTAGTCTATCGATAGGGCTTTGCCCATCGCCTCAGGCGATGATGGACAGTTCGTGCCCGGCCAGGAAGTGGTCCGGCATCGCGCCGAACCAGCTCTTGCCCGCCAGCAGGCTGGGATCGTGATCCAGCGTGGTATCGGCGAACGCATCCGGGCTCACATGGCTGTCGCTCGACGGTGCATCCGGCGCCGCCGTGGTGGTCGTCGTGGTCGTGGCGGTGGTCGTCGTGGTGCCGGTGAAGCGACCCTCAGCGAAACCGAACTGGACGTAGTGACGGGCCAGCGCTTCCTTGTCGTTGCCGAACACCGCCGCCAGGTCGGCGTTGGCGGCCGCATAGGCCGTCGCGTCGAAGGTCGTCAGGCGACCTTCGCGTGCACCGTTCTGGATGTAGTGCGTCGCCGCCGCCGTCTCGTTCGCACCGAACGCCCGGATGAGGTCGCCGTGCGATGCCAGGTAGCTCCACCCGTCGAAGGTGACCGTACGACCTTCACGGGCACCGTTCAGGATGAAGTGCTGGGCACCGGCATTGACGTTGGCCGAGAAGGCCGCCCGCAGATCGCTGTACGAGGCGATGTAGTCGAGCGCATTGAACGACAGCGCGCGACCCTCGGCAAAGCCGAACTGGGCGAAGTGCTGCTCACCGGCTGCGGCATTGGTCCCGAAGGCGGCGCGCAGGTCGGCGTTGCCTGCGATGTAGCTCAGCCCGTTGAACGCCGTCGTGCTCGAGACGATGCTCGACCAGGACTGCGCGGCCGTGGTGGCGAAGCTGCCCTGTTCGACGCCCGTGACCTCGGTCGCGCCACGTGCGGTGACCATGTAGGTCCGACCACCGCTGGTGAGCACGCTGTAGTCCGAGCGGAAACCGCCCAGCGACAGCAGGTCGTTGCCGGTGCCGCCGTCGACACGGTCGAAGCCGGCGTCGGGCTTGATCGCGGTCGGACCCGCCTGCAGCGCGATGACGTCATCGCCCGCACCGCCCGACAGGGTGTTACGGCCGGCGTTGCCCAGGATGTAGTTGTTGGCGTCGTTGCCGGTCGCGTTGATCGCGGCCGTGCCGGTCAGCACGAGGTTTTCCAGTCCGGCGCCGAGCACGTAGCTGATGCTCGACTGCACCGTGTCGTTGCCGCCGCCGCCTGCTTCGTCGACCACATCGCCGGCATTGTCGACGACATAGGTGTCGTTGCCGAGGCCGCCGTTCATGTAATCGGCACCGGCACCGCCGTTGACGAAGTTGTCGAGCGCATTGCCGATGAAGCGGTCGTCGCCCGAACCCAGGATCGCGTTCTCGAAGCCCGAGATCGTGTCGAGGCCACCCTCGACACCGGCGATCGCCGTGCCCGCGGTCAGGTCGATCTGCACGCCGTTGGTCAGGTTGCCGTAGAACAGCGTGTCGATGCCGTCGCCACCGATCAGGATGTCGTTGCCGAGACCGCCGGCGATCGTGTCGTTGCCGGCACCGCCGTCGATCCGGTTGACGTTCGAGTCACCGGTCAGGACATCGTTGAACGCCGAACCGATGATGTTCTCGAACCCGCTGACGGTGTCGATGCCGGCACCGCCGGTCGACTGTGCGGCGACGATCGCGAGGTTCACGGTCACGCCCGCCGTAGCCGAGCGATACGAGAGCGTATCGTTGCCGAGGCCGCCGACCAGCGTGTCGTTGCCGGCACCACCTTCGATGACGTTGTCGTTGTCGTCGCCGGTCAGGACGTCGTTGAACGCCGAGCCGATCAGATTTTCGATCCCGCTGAGGGTATCGATTCCCGAGCCGCCGGTCGTCTGGGCACCGGTGAAGCCCAGGCGAACCGTCACGCCACCGGTCGCATCAGTGTACGATGCCGTGTCGTTGCCGGCGCCGCCGATCAGGATGTCGTCCTCGCTACCGCCGCGCAGCAGATCGTCGCCGTTGCCGCCGTCGAGCGTGTCGTTGCCGCCCAGGCCGATCAGCACGTCGTTGCCGTCGCCGCCGCTCAGCACGTCGTTGCCGGTTGCGCCGGTGATGGTCTCGTCAGCCGCCGTACCCGTCAGGGTCAGGTTGCCGATGAAGCCATCGAAGTTGAAGGCGGTGAAGCCACCGGTATAGCCGTTGTCGATCGTGAAGATGGTCACGAAGTCGTTGAGGATGCCGGCACCGTCACGGTCAACCTGCAGCAGCAGCGCCGTGCCCGACTGAACAAGGCGTAGGTGCCCGCTGGCGAACGCGTTGCTGTTCGCAGTGTAGCCGCTCAGACCGAAGTTCAGGAAGTTGGTCATCTCGAACCGGTCGCCGGTGGTGCCGCCGGTGAAGTCGGTCACGCGGTTGGTGCGTGCAGTGGCCGCGACTTCGGTCGAGGTCGCCGCATTGGTGCCGACGCCCAGCTGGATGACGTCCGAACCCGAACCCAGCGTGATCAGGTGGTTGTTGACGCCCGCAGCCCCGCGCATGCTGATGCTGAGTGTGTCGTTGCCGGCGCCTGCGTTGATCGTGGCGCTAGCCACACCGGTCAGGATGATACGGTCGTTACCGGCCCCGGCATCGACCGTGACGACGTCGAGGTTACGATCGCTCGAGGTCGCGCCGAGCGCCAGATAGGTTTGCCCGATCAGGCCGTCGTTGTTGGCCGCCAGACCCAGGGTGAACGTGCCGCCGCGCAGTTCGAGGAAGTCGTCGCCGTCGCCGCCATCCATCAGGATGTTGGTCGCCGCCGTTGCCGTGCCGGCGGTCGTCAGGTTGGCGCGGGTGACGAAGATGCTGTCGTTGCCGCCATAGCCGTAGAGCGCGTCGGTCTGGGCGAGCGCGGCGGTGTTCACCGCAACCGCATTGTCGATGATGAGGTTGAAGTCATCGGTGCCGCGCAGCGTGTCGCCGTAACCCGAGCCGGTGACATATTCGATGCCCGACAGGGTATCGATGCCTTCGCCGCCGGTGTCCTGCGCGACGCCTTCGAGGCGCAGGTCGACGGTCACGCCCGCGGTCGCATTGGCATAGGTCACGGTGTCGAGACCTTCGCCGCCGATCAGCCGGTCGTTGCCGAGGCCGCCCGACAGCGTGTCGTTGCCGTACCAGCCATCGAGCACGTCGTCGCCGGCATTGCCGATCAGCGTATCGAGGGTGCCGCCGCCGCGCACGTTGTCACCGCCGGTGCCGCCGCGGAAGATAACGCGCTCGACGCTGATGAACGAACCGCTGGCGACACCATCGATCGTGATCGCGCTGTTGCCGGCCAGATTGCCGAGGTCGAAGCTGACTCCGCCGGCACGGTCGGTGTAGTAGGCATAGGCAAGGTCGGTACCGTCACCGCCGTCGAACGTGTCGTTGCCGCCATCGTTGGTATAGACCGCGGTCAGGCCGGAAATCGAACCGTTGGCGATGCCGCCGACCATGACGTCGTCGCCGTCGCCGCCGCGCAGCGTGTCGTTGCCCATGCCGCCGACCAGCGTGTCGTTGCCGGCGCCGCCTTCCAGCGTGTCGTTGCCGTCGGCGATGCCGTCGGTGGTGCTGAACGTGTTGACATAGTCGCCGAAGATCACGTCGTTGCCCGCGCCGCCGATCAGCGTGTCGCTGAGGCCATTGCCGATGATGAAGTCGGCCAGCGCGCCGCCGACCAGACGGTTCGCCGTGGTGTCGCCGCCGCGCAGCGTGTTGGTGGCGGTCGCCGAACCGGTGATGTTCTCGATGTTGGCGAAGGTGTCGGAACCGCCGAACGTGCCGACCGTCTGGGCGGTCGTGGTGTTCAGGTTAACGGTGACCGACGTGGTCGAATTCGAATAATCGACCGTGTCCGATCCGCCGGCACCGTTGTAGCTGTCGCTACCGCCGCCATCGAAGAAGGTGTTGTCGCTATCGTTGCCGATGATGGTGTCGTTGCCGGCGTTGGTGCGGACGTTCTCAAAGTTTGAGATGGTGTCGTTGCCGTAGCCGGTGTTCTGCGCGGTCGTCGTCGCCAGGTTGACGGTGATCGCACCGGTACCGGTGAAGGCGAGCGTATCGACCCCTGCACCACCGTTGAGCGTATCGTCGCCCAGACCGCCTTCGATGACGTTGGCGTTGGCATCGCCGGTCAGGACGTCGTTGTTGTCGCTGCCACGCAGGTTCTCGATGCCCCGCAGGATCGCGATCGCCGCACCGGCGATGCTGGCGTTACCGTCCGACGAGCCGTTCAGCGTCGCGGTGACGCCGCCGGTAAGCCCGGCGAACGACGCCGTGTCCGAACCGGTGCCGCCGTCAAGGATATCGACGGTGCCCGCGACCGTGGTGCCGGGGTTGAGCGTATCGTCGCCCGCGCCACCCGTCAGGATGTTCTCGCCGGCGCTGCCGGTCAGCGTGTCATTGAACGCCGAACCCAGCAGGTTCTCGAACCCGGCCAGCGTGTCGATGCCGGCCGCGATCGTGTTCTGCGCGCTGCCCTGGAGGCCGAGGCTGACGGTCACGCCCGACGTCGCCCCTGCATAGGATGCGGTGTCGTTGCCGAAACCACCGAACATGGTGTCGTTGCCGAGGCCACCTTCGATCACATTGTTGTTGGCATCGCCGGTCAGCGTGTCGTTGTACTGCGAACCGATCAGGTTCTCGAACCCGTTGATCGTGTCGTTGCCCGCGGCACCGGTGTTCTGGACCTGACCGACCTGCAGGTTGAGGTCGACCGTAACACCGACGCCGTTGTTGCTGAACGCGGTCGCATACGACACGGTATCGTTGCCACCGGCGCCGATCAGCACGTCGTTGCCGAGCGTGCCCATGATGAAATCGTTGCCGTCACCACCATCGGCCACCAGACTGCTGGTGTTGGTCGCCGTCAGCGGCGACGTGTTCACCGTTGCCGAGCTGAGTGACATATGCAGCGTATAGGTGGTGCCCGCCACCAGAGCCTCGGCCTTCGTTCCGTCGTTCGCCGTCCAGCGACCGACACGGATATAATAGGTTCCCGCGGTCGCAAACGTGTAGGTAAGGTAGCTGTTGCCGGTCGAGCTGCCAAGATCGGCGGCATTGTCGTCGTTCTGGGCCAGAAGCACGCCGTTGCTGTCGACCAGCTCGATCCAGGTGTCGATGCTGCTGAAATCGATATCGAAGATCGCCGACGCACCGGCGGTGGCATCGACACGATAATATTCCAGCCCGTCACCGGTCGCCGTCGCGTTGATCGTGGCGTGCGGCGTCGTCGTGGAGTTGGTGATGTTGGCATCGGAGAGCAGGGTATATGCGTTGCGCGCCTGCGGGTTGATCGCCGTGGCGATCGAAAGGTTCGACTCCGACTGGGCCTTCGCGATGGTGGCGGTGTTCGAAACGGTGAAGCCGCCGCCGATCAGGCGATCGTCGCCGCCTCCGCCGGCCAGGTTGTCGCGCCCGCCGCTGCCGCCGCTCAGCGTGTTGTTCTGGCTGTTACCGCGCAGGATGTCGTCGTTCGACGAGCCCTGGATGTTCTCGATGTTGCGCAGCGTGTCGGTTTCGGTGCCGTGGTTGACGACGACGTCGGCGCCGGTGTCGTTCAGCGTGGCGACGATGCCGAACTGGCTGTTGAAGATGACCGTGTCGCTGCCGGCGCCGCCATCGAAGATGTTGTTCGCGATGTTGCCGACGAAGACGTCGTTGCCAGCGCCACCCTTGACGTTTTCGATCAGCGAGCGGACGTCGTTGTTGTATAGCAGCGACATCGCGATGTTGCCGGGCGCCAGCGTCTCGAAATTCTGGTACGCAGTGTTGTTGGCCAGCTGATTGGCGTCGAAGGTCGAGAATTCGCCAGGACGCAGGTCGACGGTCACGCCGGTCGTGTAGTTGCTGAGGTCGATGGTGTCGTTGCCGCCACCGTCCCAGATCGTCAGGAAGATCTTGTTGCCGGCGGGCGTACCCTGGCCGACGCCGTTGATGAACATCTCGCCGGTCGTCTGGCTGAAGGTGTAGACGCTGTCGGTCGCGTTGGTCGCATAGTTCGCGCCGTACATGTACTGCAGCGCCGCCAGGTCATACTGCATGTAGGTCTGCGGCTGATTGATTTTTTCGCCTGCAAAGCCGGTGGTGCCCGGCGCCGGGGTGTAGGTCATCAGCGACCAGGCCTGGCCGTCGCGGTCCGGCGTCAGCGCCTGCGTGCCGTAGCGCGGGAAGCCGCCGAAATAGAACGACAGGTCGCTGTTGGTGTAATCCTGGTGCCCGTGCTTCAGCCCCATCGTGTGGCCGATTTCGTGCAGCATCGTGGAATAGCCCCACGTGCCCTTGAATGCGAGGTCGTAATAGGGCTGGTTCGACCGGCCGAACCAGATGTCGCCGGCGGCGCTCAGCTTGTCCGACGGGAAGCCGCCATAGGCCGAGCCGACGCCGTTGCTGCCGGTCTGCGAGATGCGGATGTTGGCGTGCAGCGTGTCGGTTTCGGTGATCTCGGTGAAGCGCAGGCCGGTCGCGGCGGCGATCTGGGCGAGACCCGCGCGGGCGGCGGCCTGCTGCTGCGGCCCGAGGTCGATGTGATACTTGTCGACGCCGGCGGTCAGCGCGGTGCTGCCGGTGTAGTTCGTGCCGGCGGTCGGGAAGCTGTAAGTGAGGTTGAGCGTGCCCCACTTCGACCCGATCAGCGTCGCATCGACGTTGCGGTTGCCGGTGATCGAGCGGCTGCCGTCCGGATTGGTGACCAGCGGCAGCAGCGTGCCGATGAAGGTGCCATCGGGATTGGCGCCCAGCGGGTTCAGGTCCTTGACGCCGCTGGTGTTGGCCTGCTCTGCCAGGCCCTGGCAGATCGCGCAGCTGCAGCCCTGGACGATGGTCGTGTGCGCCGGTTCCAGGCCGGACAGGTTGTCGAGCGTGCCGACACCCATGACGGCGCCCGGCGTGCCGGAGAAGGCACCGCCGACCCCGCTGGGAGCGGCTGCGGGAGCATCATCGGTCGTCGCGGGGCGGACCCAGGTGTCGGGCTCGTGGATGCCGATGACCACGTCGTCCGACGGTTGCGTGCCTGCGATTTTGGAGTTGCCCATGATGATCCCCTGTATCCCCTGGCCGCGTCGTCACTTTTACGCGGCGCAAATCTTGAGGGTCGAATCCGTTTGGATTGCCCCCGATGTACTAGGTATTCATCGCGGAACCGCTGCGGTCAAGCGGCGAACCCGTCCAATCCGACAATGTCTCGAAAATTCCGATCGCAGCGGAAGGATGCCGTATTGTTGTATATTTACAGCGGGTTGGGCCAAGCCATGGGTGTGACCCACAGGGTCGGCACGATGGTACCGCTCCCATCCGGCAGGTTCGAAATACGCTTACCTGGCTATGGTACGTGAAAAAATATGTCGTCGCCGGGCGGTTTGCCGTTCGTGTCGAAAGTGTCTTCAAGGCGCTTTGGCGACGACCAGACAATTGTCGTAGATGTTCGCGGCGTGCGCGATGTCGATCGACATCGCCGCCCAGCCCGTGGCCGAGACCATGTCGAGGTAGGGGGCCAGGTTTTCGCGCAGCACGTCCTCGACAACATAATAGCCGCCGGGGGCGACGCGCTCCGCCGCCTTGTCCCAGGTGATCCGCGCCGCTTCGGGCGTGTGAAGCCCATCGTCGACGAAGACGTCGAACCGGACATCGCCGGTGTCGGCCCACAGCGCGTCGAAGCTTGCCGGGTCGCACTGATCGACGAAGAAGGTTGCGATGCGCGCATCGGTGAACAACGTCTTGCGGTCGACGTCCGCACCGTAGATCTGCGCGTGCGGGAAATAGTCGCGCCAGCCCCTGAGCGATGCACCGGGGCGCCCGTGCGTCCCCATGTTCGAGGCGATGTCCTCGTCATTGCTGCCCAGGCCGATCTCGAACACCGCTGTGGCGCTGTTCTTCAGTGTATGGAAGAGCGCGTCGTAGAACGGCGTGTAGGTGTGCCAGCCAATCCCCTTGTCGCTGCCATGCCCCGCCATCATCCGGCACAGGTCGTTCGCGCGCACGATCGTCTGGCGTTCGGTCAGGTAGCGATCCACCGCGGGTGCGAAGACCGCCTCCCCGCCATTGCGATACCGCACCTCGGCCAGATCGCTCGCAGCAGGCGGGGTCGAGGACAGGAACGGCGCGATCTTCTCGCTATACGCCAGCTGCACGTCGATGCCCGCCGCGCGTCCGATCGCAAAGACGATCCCGCTGTCCTGCAAGGGGATGGCGAGCGCTGCCTCGGTCTGGAGGAAGCCCGGCAGGCGCGCCTCGGGCGTCGGGTCCATGTCGACCACCCACACCTCGCCCCACAGGCGGATCGCGCCCCATTTCACCAGCTCGGCGCGGGTGGCGTCGGCGTGTTGTGCAAGGCGGTCGGCAAAGCTGACGAGATAGAGGGTCACGACACGGCGTCCTTTCGATCGTCGGCGAAACGGTGGATCACGTCCTCGTACAGGCGGACATACTGGTCGGTGAAGACATCCATGTCATAGGTGCGCGCCAGGACGGTCGCCCCTTGCGCCAGCGCGTGCCGCGCCCCGTCGTCGATCAGCCGGTCCATCGCTTCCGTAAAGCCGGCATCGAACCGGCGGTCGTCCAGGCTGTAGGGAACAGTGATGCCGCCGGACACGCCGTCCACCTCCAGCATCGAGGCGATCTCACCGACATCGGTGGCGATGACCGGGGTCGATACCTGCAGCGCCTGGATGATGCACAGCGGAAAGGATTCGCCGGCAAAGCGCGTCGGCACGATCGCGACGTCGGTCATCCGGTAGAGGCCGTGGATGCGCAGCTGGAAGCCGAGGAAGCTGATCGACGGATCGTCGCCGTGGCGGACCATCAGCCGGTCGGGCTCGTCGCCCTCGCCCACCAGGCACAGGTGCATGGCGCGGTCGGGATGGCGCGCCTGGACCGCCTTGAACGCCGTCACCGCGGTCGCCCAGCCCTTCTCGCGGATGCCGCGCGCGACGAGCGTGAAGACCACCGCATCCTCGGCGATTCCCATTTCGGCGCGCGTCCGCGGGAACGGCGCGGGATCGACCGGCATCGCGTTGATCATTTTGACGATCCGGTCGGGCGCGACGTCGTGGCGCAGCAGCGGCCCCAGGTTCTTGTCGGCGGTATAGACGAACAGGTCGACGTTGCGGACGATCCTGGCGATGAATGTCTCGGGCAGTTCCTTGTCCGATGCGGCTTCGTACGACCCGTGCAGCGTCGCGACATAGGGCGCGGGCAGCGGGTCTTCGCAAAGGCGATAGAAGAACATCTCGCCGATGACGCCGTGCGAATGGATCAGGCTGCACCCGATATCGCGCAGGAACGCGTCGGCGCCATATTCCATGACCCAGTCGGCCTCGTAGATCGAGCAACCGGGATCGAGCGTCGCGCGCATTTCCGGATTCAGCTCGGTCTTGAAGATCAGCATCGACACGATGAGCCCGCGCGCGGCGAGCGCGTTAGCCAGCTGGATCGGCAGATTTTCAGCCCCACCGGCAAAGATGCCGTGCGTCACGATCAGGACGTGTCGCCTGGTTCGCCCCGCCCCCCCCGCGACACCGTCGGCATCGGGCGTACCCCAGAACAGCCGCACCGCGCCCGCCAGTCGGTCGATGTCCTGTGCGACATCGATGTCGGCGCGCGGTGTCGCAGTCGGCGGCAGGCGCAGCACGGCGTCGCGGACGGTCGCGATCTGCCCGCCCGATGCCATGTGCAGGAACAGGTGCCACAGTCCCAAGTGCCGCGATGCCGCGGCCTCGTGCCATGCCTCTGCCGGCAGCGTCCGGCGGCGCCACAGGAAGCCGGGCTGGTCCGCGGTCAGCGTCTCTGCGCGCAACTGCTCGGCGAACCACAGCGCGGCGGGCGTGGTCGGATGCCGCGACCACCCCTCCATCCGCCGCGCCAGTTCCTCGGCCGAGACGGCATAGTCGGCGTCCTCGGGTGTCAGGCATCGGCCGAAGCCGAGTTGCACGCTGCCGTCGGCGAAGCTCGATGCCAGGCGGGCGAGGAAGGCGGTGTCGTGGACCGCACGACCGCGCACGTACCAGAGCAACTCGCCGGTCGCTGCTGCCGTAGCGCGCTCCAGGACATTCGGTTCGTCGGCAGGCACTGTCAGCAGATCGATGTCGCCGCGGCGTCCGAGCCCGGCGTCGAGCGCGGCACGCGCGTCGTCGGCCAGCGGGTCGCCTGCGACCATGACTGCCATCCTGGCATAGCTCTGCGCCAGCACCGCGGTGATCGCATCCGCCGTCAGCGGGTCGGCGGCATCGTTGACCAGCAGCGCGGTGATGACCGGGGCATAGGGCCGGCTGCGGAAATTGTTGGCCGAGGACATGCCCGACCGCCCCTCCGCCTTGCCGAACCCGACCCAGTGGAGGAACGGGTTGATCCCGGCCTCTGCGATATCGGCGTAGCGCAGCAGGTAGATCTTGGTCGAGAAATCCTGCGACGGATCGCGCCCCTCGCGCCATCCGACGGTCATGAAGTGGATAAAGGCATCCTGGCCCGATGCTTCGATGTCGGGATAGCTGTAGAGGTACCAGTCGGTGTCGAAATGGTCGGTCAGCGCGTGCAGCACGGCCGGCGATTGCCCGACGAACAGGTCGCGCAGCATATCCTCGCCGACCGTGCGAAACAGGTAATGCAGGAACGGGACTTCGCCCGTGTCGCGCAGGTCGGGGCGGGTCGCGGCATAGCGGGCGGCGTGGAAGGACGGCGTGACATAGCCGCCCCGCGCCCGCCCGCCGGCGACCTGCCGCGCCGGCGCCTGCGGGTCGCCCGGCTCCGCGCCGTCGATGTGGACACGGTAGTAATCGAGTGCGACCATCCGCGTCAGCACGGTCTGCTGCATCGTGCCCAGATCGTCCCACCCGGTCAGCGCCGACCGCATCGCCCGGCCGTCCGATCGTCCCTCGGCGATGCCATGCAGCACCCAGTGGCGCAGGGGGTTTGTGTCCGACGTCCGCACATCGGCGTGCAGGTCGCTATAGGCACCGGTCGAAAAGGCCGCCGACGGGTCGCGCCGCTCGCGCCAGCCCAGCGTCATGTAATGGACGAACGGGTCGTTGCCCGACGCGGCGACGTCGGGATAGGTTTCCAGATACCAGGCGGCATCGAAATGCGCGCGCAGCCGGGCGATGTCGGCAACCGATATGTCGCCCAGCGCATCGGCCACCAGATCCTCGCCGACCACGTCGAACAGATAATAGGCGAACGGATTACGGTCGGTCGGCATACCGGGAGTCGCCCGGGAATAGCGCGCGGCCTGGAACGTCGACGACGGATCGAGCCCGTCCCGCCAGCCCGTATCGACGTAATGCGTGGCAAGCGCGGCGCTGTCGGTCGGGTCGAGCCCGGCCTGCGCGGCATAGAAAGCTGCATCGATCAGCCGTGCAAGGATGGCCTGTCGGCGCGGCGACAGCGCCGCCCAATCTGCGGACGGCACCTGTTCCGTCTCTGTGGACTGCACGATCGAAGAACCCCGGGACTATGACGTTTCGGCCTTGGTCACATGGCGACGAAGCCGATGTCAAACGGGCAAGGCCATCGATCCCGCCATCGTTGACAGGCCAGCGGGCAGATTGCACGGTCGCCGCCGGGTCGGACGGGAACGGGTGTCGGAAATTCTACAGTCACTGCATCTGATCGACCCCGACCGCCCGGCCAGCGACGGCGATGTCGAGAACGGCTACCGGCTGTTCCTGGCGCGGGGGCCGAACACGCCGGCCGATGTGTCGGAGAAGTCCGGCCTGCCCCTGCTGTCGATCATCACGTCCCTGTTGGTGTCGGAGGAATTCGCGCGGCTGATCGCCTTGGGCGATGGCGGGGCCGTCGTCGTCGATGACGTGATGCTGGCCCCGCTCGACGACGATCTGGCGGCCTGGATGGGAACGATCGCCCGCGTCCGTACCGGCGAGGACCGCGTGCCGCAGGACCGCTGGAGCGCGATCGGCGGCCTGCTGGACGACGACCGCGTGTCGAACGCGGTCAGGGCCGAATATCCGCGCGACATCGATGCGTTGCGCGCCGCGATCGTTCGCGCCGACGAGGCTGCCGGCATCGTGCAGGCGTCCCCGCTGTTCGATGCCGACCGGTATCGCGAACAGCTGTCCGCCGATGCCGTAATCGCCCGACCGGCACTGCATTATGTAGTGACGGGCGAGCGTACCGGGCTCAGCCCCTCGGCCGGGTTCGCGGCTGCCGACTATGCCGCGCGCAACCCCGATGTCGCGTCCACCCCGGTCAACCGCCTGGCGCATTACGAGGCGCATGGCCGCCGCGAAGGTCGGTTGCACCGCGACTGGCTGATCGACCAGCCAATGCCACCGCTGGACACCGACGGCACGCGCCCGGTCGTCCTGCTGCTGCTGCACGAGGCGACCTATACCGGCGCGCCGATCCTGGGCTGGAACCTGGTGCGCGCGTTGTCCTCCGCTTGCGATGTCGTCGTGGTGCTGCACCGGGGCGGCGCGCTGGAGGCGGCACTGCGCGATGTCGCCGCCGCGGTCGTCGCCGCACCGCCGCCGGCGATGGTTGCGGACACAGCGGAAATGGCGCGGTTCGCCGAGCGGCTGAAGGCGGTCTATGCGCCGGCCTATGCGATCGCCAACAGCGTGGAGACCTGGCCGGTCGCGATCCCGCTGGGGCGCCAGGACGTGCCGGTCGTCGCGCTCGTCCATGAATTCTGGCCCGGTGCCGTTCCGACCCTGCGCAACGACTTCTACGCGGCCTGCGCGGCGCTCGTCTTCCCGGCGCGGATCGTCGAGCAATCGTCGTTCGACGCCTTTCGCGAAGTGCGCCTGCAGACCCGCTACATCCTGCCGCAGGGGCCGTGCACCATCCCACCGTTCGCGGACGGACAGGTGCCGCGCGCCTTCGGTGCGCCCTTCGTGCCCGACGACGACGCAGGCCCCACGCTGACAGACGTGCTGGCCGACACCACCCGCTTCACCGTCATCGGCCTAGGTGCGGTCGAGATGCGCAAGGGGATCGACGTCTTCGTCGCGACCGCCACGGCGCTGGCCGCGCGGCATCCCGACGTCGCGTTCCGCTTCGTCTGGATCGGGACCTGGGAACACGCGATCGGCACCCAATATGCCGCGCTGGTCGGCGAACAGGTCCGGCGGTCGGGGCTCGGCGACCGGTTGCGGTTCTTTCCCGCGGTCGACGACCTTGCCCCCGTCTACGATCGCGCCGATGCGCTGCTTCTGAGCTCGCGGCTCGACCCGCTGCCCAACATCACGATCGACGCGGCGGTGCGCGGCATTCCCGTCGTCTGTTTCGACCAGGCATCGGGCATTGCCGAGATGCTGGCGGGCGACCCCGATACCGCGGCGCTGGTCGCACCGCATCTCGACAGTGGCGCGGCGGCCGATCGCATCGCCGCGCTCGCCCGCGATGCGGCGATGCGCGACCGCACGGGTGCCGCGATACAGAAACTTGCACAGCGATCGTTCAATCTGGAGGCCTATGCCGGCGCTCTCGACGAGATCGGGCGCGGCGCGGCGCGCCGGCACGAGGCCGCGCGGCGGGATGCCGAGATCATCGCCGCGACGGACGCGTTCGACCCGACGCTCTACTTCGGTCCCGACCATGCGGCAGCGGCGGACACGTCGGCGGCGGCCTATATCGCTGCGACGAAGCATCTGAACTTCGCCTCGCCGCCGGTGTTCGGTGCGATCCTGCGGCGGCCGATGGCGGGCTTTCACCCCTTCATCTACGGCATGGAAGCGCCCGATTTCCCGCGCGACGGCAGCCGCGACCCGCTGGCGCATTATCTCGAGCGCGAGGCTCCGGTGGGTCGCTGGGCCCACCGCGTGCTGCGTCCCGATCTGGCCGTGGCGGAAGAGGATGACGACCGCTATCCGCCGGACGGCGACGCTGCGGCGGACCGGGTCGCGGTGCATGGCCACTTCCACTATCCCGACAATATCGCCGATTTCCTGACCGCGCTGTCGGCGAACCGGTTGCGCGCGGACCTGTTCCTGACGACGACCAGCGAGGCGGCAGCGGACGTGCTGCGCGACGCGACCGCCGGCTATGCGGACGGCGATGTCGTCATCGACAACGGTCCCAATGTCGGGCGCGACATCTACGCCTTCCTCCGCGTGCTCGCCACGCATCTGCACGGCCGCTACGACATCGTCGGGCACGTGCACGGCAAGCGCACCGTCCATGCCGAGGCGGCCGATCCCGGCTTCGGCGAGCGGTGGCGGCGGTTCCTGTGGGAGCATCTGCTCGGCCCGACCCACGCCGCGGCCGATGTCATCGTGCAGGCGATGCGCGACGACCCCGGGCTCGGCCTGGTGTTCCCCGAGAACGCTTGGCTGGTGGGCTGGGAAAAGAACGTGGAGAGCGCCGCCGTGCTCGCGCGACGCATGGGTCTGCGACGCCCCGTGCCCCGGCACATCGAATTTCCCGCCGGCACGATGTTCTGGGCCCGCACCGCCGCGCTCGACGCGCTGGTCCGCGCCGATTTTCAGGAAGCCGAGATGCCGCCCGAGCCGCTGTCGGGCGACGGTACGATCCTCCACGCCTTCGAACGGATAGTGCCGGTGGTGTGCGAGGAGGCGGGATATGGTTATGCCACCAGCTATATCCCCGATCTGGGCCGCTAGAGCGTGATCGGCGTCTTTGGGGCGAACGGTTTCATCGGCCGCGCGGTCGTCCGCCATCTGCTGGAGCAGGGGCGCCGCGTCGTCGCGCTCGGTCGCGCCTTCCCGGCCGATTACGACCGGATCGTCGGTGGTGCGGTGGAGATGCGGATCGTCGATTTCCGCGATGCGCTGTCGGTCCATGCGACGTTGCAGGGCATCGAGCAGGCGATCGACCTGGTCAATTCGTCGAGTCCGGCGCTCGGCAACGCCCGCGTGGTCGAGGATGTCGCGACCAATGTGCTGCCGCACATCAGCTTTGCCCAGTCCTGCGTGCTGAGCGGTGTCGCGCGCATCCTGTTCCTGTCGTCGGGCGGGACCGTCTACGGCACGCCGGTCAGCGTACCGATCGCCGAGGATCATCCGACCGATCCGCTGGTATCCTATGGCGCGACCAAGCTGACGGTCGAACACTATCTGCGGATGCTGACGCGCGACACCGCGACCGACCACGTCATCCTGCGCGCGGCCAACCCGTTCGGCCCCGGACAGACATTGCGCAAGGGCCAGGGCCTGATCGCCTCGATCCTGGAGCGGCAGGCGATGGACCTGCCGATCATCCTCTTCGGCGACGGACAGGCCGAACGCGACTATCTCTATATCGACGACCTGTGTGGTGCGGTGACGGCGGCGCTGGATGCGCCGCCGATGCGCGAGACGGTCAACATCGGCACCGGACAGGGCCGCACGACGATCGAGGTGGTGCGCGCGGTCGAGGCGGCGGTCGGTCGCCGCTTCGACATCGTCTTCGAACCCGGCCGCCCGACCGATGCGCGCAGCAACGTGCTCGATTGCACCAGGGCGGCGCGGCTGCTGGGCTGGAGCGCCGCCACGCCGTTCGACGAGGGCATCCGGCGCACGGTCGCGGCCTTTGTCGAAGGGGGCGCGGCGGCATGATCCGGCGGGATTACATCTATCTGGCGCTGTGCATCGTGTGCGCGGCGGCGTCGATCGTGTCGGCGCAGACCGCAGTCGAGCGCCGCACGCCGACCGCAGTGACGGGCTCCGCCTCCGCACCGGTCCGCACTACGCCGCAAGTCACCTGGTTGGGCCGCGCGGCGGGCGATGCCGGCATGGCCGGGCTGTGGGTGCAGGAAACGCTGGACGGCGCGTCGAGCGCGCCGGCGGATACGGCGCTCTGGGCCAACCATATCGGGGTCAGCGACACGCTGCGCACCGCACACCCCTCCACCATGCTCGATGCGCTGAACGTGCAGTCGACCGTCCTGAAGGGCGCCAGCGGCAGCCGCAACGCGCTGCACGGCCACATGGCGATCGAGGCGGCCCCGACCGGCGTTACGCCGGGCACGTCCTTTCCTGCCTATGTCAGCGGGTTCTTCACGACCCGGTCGGCCTATCCGCTGGGCGGGCGCGGCACGACCTATGCGGCATCGAGCGGGTCGCTGTTCGGCATCAATCCCAACGTCCTCGCCGCACCCGGCGCGACCAACCTGTACGGCATCGTCGGGGCGGAGATCGACGTGACCGCGCAGGCTGGATCGTCGATGGCGCAGAAGCTGGGGCTGTCGATCATCCAGGCCGGCGACAGCACGGTGTCGGGCGCGCAGGACGACGTCGCGCTCAACATCATCAACACGCGCGGTGCGGTGGGCTGGCGCCAGGGTATCGCGTTCGGCAATTCGGGCGCCTATTGGCCGATCGCGCCGGACGGCACGCTGATCGGCGGGCAGGCCGGGCAATCGGGCGCCGGCGCGGCGCGGGCGGGTTACGGCATCGACTGGTCGGGCGTCCGCTTCGCCGGCGCGGCGATCCGCGTGCCCGGGCTGGTCGTCGATGGTGCGGGGCACCTGACCCAGTCGGGCAAAGGCGTTCCCGGCTATGTCGCGCCGACGCTGGGTGGCTGCGGTAGCGGGGCGGCAATCCGCGGGTCGGACAATGCCGGCACCGTCACGCTCGGGCGCGGTACGACTGCGTGCACGATCCGCTTCGGCCGCGCCTGGCAGGACACCCCGTACTGCGTGCTGACGCCGCGCGGCACGACGACGCCCGGCGCGCTCGCGATCGTCGCGGATTCGATGAGCGCGCTGACGATCCATGCCGCGTCGATGCCGTCGTTCACCTACCAGTGCACCGGCTGATTTCTGCCCGTACGGTCGTGGCGCCAATCCGCTATGGCTTGGCGCGGCGGGCATCGCTAACACATCGCTGATCCATGCGCGGACGACGGCCGCGCGCGGCGGCGGTCCTCGCCGCTGACACTCTCCTGCCAGCCAAGTTGAAGACGAAGGACAAGATGGCCAACATCCTACGGTCGATCAAACGTGTTGTCGGGCCGCTGAACCCCAGGAAGCGCCGGGCGAGAGCCGAGCGCAAGCGCGCCTATGACGCGATGCGCGCCTTCGTCGTCACCGAAGAAAACCGCCGCGAAGGGATATTCGACGGCGATTGGTACGGCACGCGCTATCCCGACATCCTGGCCGAGGGGTTCGACCCCTATCACCACTATATCACCCACGGGCATCGCGAGAGCCGCGATCCGGGGCCGAACTTCGACACGAACTTTTATCTGCGCACCTATCCCGACGTGGTGGCCGCGGGTCTCAACCCGCTGATCCACTATCTGGATAGCGGCCGGGCAGAAGGGCGTGCCGCGAACCCGCACCAGCTGCCCACCGCGCCCGTGCGGCACGGCCGGTCGGATGCCGACCTGCGCCACGTCATCGTCAAGGAAATGGGGTTCGTGCCCGGGCACGAGGCGTGCGTCTTCGTCACCCATGCGCCCTCGGGCCGCCTGAAGCCGCACGTCCTGCCGCACATGCAATTGCTGCGCGACTGCGGGATCGCCGTGCTGCTGGTCGCGGTCGTCGACCGCCCGCTCGAACTGCTGGATGCGGAACGCGACGTGGCGAGCGGGATCATCGTGCGCGACAACGCGGGCTACGACTTCGGCGCCTGGGCCCATGCCTTCCGCCTGGTGCCCGCACTCTACGGCGCCAGCTTGCTGGTCATCACCAACGACAGCATCATTCCGGTCGGCGATGCCGGCATCTACCGCGCGATGATCGATCGCCTGCGTGGCCACAGCGCCGACATCGTCGGGCTGACGTCGAGCCACGAATATGGCTGGCACGTGCAAAGCTATTTCCTGGGCCTGAAGCCCAGGGCGCTGAGTTCGTGGGGGTTCCAGCACTTCATCCGGGACATCCGCCGGATCGACGACAAGGACGAGGTCATCCGCACCTACGAGGTGCCGTTCACCGCAAGGATGCGCGGCGCCGGGTTGAAGATCGCGGCGCTGTACACCGGCCTGTTCTCGGCCAACCCGACCTATTTCAGCTGGCGCGACCTGCTCGCTCAGCGTTTCCCCTTCGTCAAGGTGCTGATGCTGAAGCGGGAATTCCCGAGCGTCGATGCCTGGACGCCGGAATTCGAAGGCGAGTTCGCCCGTGCAGGGTTCGATCTCAATCTGCTGCGTGCGTCGGCGCGCATCGGCGAGATGGACAGCGTACCGATGGGCACCGACGACGGGCTGCTCGTCGATCCGACGCCGCTGGATTTAGTCACCGACGACCACCGCCTGCGCGTCGCCTATTTCGGGCCGTGGAACTATGACAACGGCCTGGGCTCTGCCAGTCGCGAGCTGTTGTGCGCGCTGCGCCAGTCGGGCGTCGAGCTGAACGCCCATCCGATCGTCAAGTCGTTCCATATCCACCGGCTGATCTGCCCGGCGGTGCCGACGCTCGATTTCGCCGGCCAGGCCGATGTCGCGATCGTCCACCTCAATCCCGATTCCTGGCATCTGTTGAGCGACGAACAGCGCGCAATCATCCGCGCAGCCAAGCGCCGGATCGGCTACTGGGTGTGGGAAACCGACACCCTGCCGCCCGCCTGGCAGCACGACCTGCATTCGGTCGATCGCATCTGGGCGCCGAGCGCCTATGTCGCCGAAGTGATCGAGGCGGAAGCACACGTCCCCGTCGACGTCGTCGCGCATCCCGTGCGCGTGCCGGCACGGATCACGACCGACCGCGACACCGTGCTGCGCCGTTTCGGCATCGATCCGGCCGAGCGCGTGATCCTCTACATCTTCGACGGTGCCAGCTATCTCGTCCGCAAGAACCCCGAAGCGCTGATCCGCGCCTTTGCCGCATCGGGCCTCGCGCGGCAGGGCTGGACACTGGTGCTGAAGACCAAGCACCTCTACGACCGTCCGGAGGCCGGCAAGGCGCTGACTGCGCTGGTCGCGGAAACGCCGGGCGCGCGCATCCTGGAGGTGTCGCTCCACGCCGACGAGGTGACCAGCCTGATCGCGGCGGCCGACATCTATGCCTCGCCGCATTGTTCGGAAGGCTTCGGCCTGACGGTCGCCGAGGCGATGGCGGTCGGCAAGCCGGTCGTCGCGACCGACTTCTCGGGCACGCGCGACTTCCTGGATGCCAGCTGCGGCTATCCGGTGCGCGCGCATCCCTGGACGCTGGAGGAGGACCATGGTCACTACCTGACCGGCCATTCCTGGGCGAAGATCGACGAGGCCGACCTGGCGCGCCAGCTGGTCCGCGCGGCCGACGCGGTGGCGAAGGGCGACCACCGGATCGCCGAGGCCGCGACCGCCAACATCACGCGGCGCCTGTCCTATGACGCGGTAGCCGCCGAAATCCGCACCAGCCTGGCCGCGCTGATCGCCGAAAGCCGCGAGGCGACGGCGGCGGCGCCGACGCGCCGTATCGTCGATCCCCCCGCCCCGATCGCCTTCCCGATCGACTATGGCGATGCGCCGGTGTTCGGGACGCTGGGCGCGGTACCGGGCATCGTCCCGGTCGCGGTCGCGCCCGATTTCTCGTGCGACGGCATCGAGATCCCCGACGGCGACCCCGCCGACTGGCTGTTCATCGCGCCCCGCGACGCCATCGTCTGCACCGGCGTGCTGAACTTCCCCGTCACCGCATCGAACCACCGCCCCGACGTCGTGCTGTTCTACGCCGACGACGTCGCGCGGGAGGGCGATCCGCTCGACCGCATCCGGCTGAAGCCCGACATCGACCGGACGTTGCTGGTCGCACAGGACTATGTCGGCGCGCCGATCATCATCCGCCGCAAGACGCTGACCGATATCGGCGGGCTCGATGCGTCGATGGGGACGGCCGCGCTCTACGACGTCGTGCTGCGCGTGTCGCAGGCCGGCGGGACGATCGGCCGCATCCCGCATGTCCTGCTGGGTTTCCCGGGCGCGCGCGTCGTGGCGCGCGAGGCCGATCGTCGCCGCGCATTGGCGCGGGTCGTGCCGCCGGGCGTCGACTTGGTCGAGGGCGCGGCATCGGGCCTGCTCGGCCAGTGCTGGAGCTTCCCAGCGGGCGACCAGCCCCGCGTCACGATCGCGATCCCGACCCGCCAGACCCGCCATCCGGGATCGAGCGAAACCTATATCGAGCGGCTGCTGGCCAGCATCGCGCTGGCCGAATGGCCGATGGACCGGCTGACCGTGATCGTCGGCGACGACGTGCCCGGACAACCGCTGTGGGCGATGCGCCCCTGGCCGTTCAATCTGGTGCGGATCGACACCCAGCGGGCAGAGGGCGAGGCGTTCAACTATGCCGCCAAGATGAACCGCCTGTGGCGCGCCGCGTCCGACGAACAGGTCATCTTCATGAACGACGACGCCGTCCCCAGCGATCCGCGCTGGCTGGCCGCACTCGTCGGCTTCGCGATCGACGGCAGCGTCGGCGGTGTCGGCGCGCGGCTGTATTACGAGGACGGGTCGATCCAGCATGCCGGCATGTTCCCGGCGCTGCGCACGATCGTCCACGCCTGGCTCAACTGGCCGGCGGATGCCAGGACCTATCAGGACTGGGCGGTCGCGCAGCGTGAATGGTCGGTCGTCACGGGGGCGGTGTTCTCCACCCGGCGCTCGATCCTCGACCAGGTCGGGGGCTTCGACGAGCGATTCAGCCTGGAGTTCAACGACGTCGACCTGTGCCTGCGCATCCGCAACCTCGGCTACCGCATCGTGTACAATCCCGACGCGCAGTTCACCCATGCCGAAAAGGCGTCGCGCGGCGACACCATTCCGCCGGGCGCCGAAGTCGCGCTGTTCCTGTCACGCTGGGCCGAGTGGCTGGAGCGCGACCCGGCGTCGCATCCCGACTTCGCCCGCCACCGTATGGACCCGTCGCCCGCCCCGCCGCGCGACGCGTGGTATCTGGCGGGTTAGGACACAGACGATGGCCGATCGGCACTATCCCTGTCCGCACGGGCGTGACCTGCGAGCGATCCGGTGAGCGAGGACATCCCTCCGTTTGCGTTCGACGCCGCGTTCTACACGCGCACCAACACCGACCTGGCCGGGTTCACGCCCGAGGAGGCCGCAGAGCATTTCGCAAACTTCGGTATCGCCGAGGGGCGGCAGGGACATCCCTTCGGATCGCGCCAGGCGTTTACCGAGCGTCTGGCGTCCTACGCCTCGGTGCTGGAGATCGGCCCGTTCTGCAAACCGACGGCGCGCGGTCCCAATGTTCGTTACCTCGATGTCCTCGACGAAACCGAGCTCAGGGAACGGGCGAGCGCGCTGGGCGCCGATGCCGACGCGTGTCCTGCGAAGATCGATTATCTGGGCGACATTCATGACATCGACGACGCCTTCGCCGCGGTCGTCAGCAGCCACTGCATCGAACATCAGCCCGACCTGATCCACCATCTGGACGGCGTCGCACGCGTGCTGTCGCCGGGCGGGCGCTATTTCCTGTACGTCCCCGACAAGCGCTACTGCTTCGACCATTTCATGGCGGAATCGACGATTGCGGACGTGATCCAGGCGCACCGCGAACGGCGTACCGTCCACACCCTGCGTAGCGTGATCGAGCATCACGCGCTGAACACGCACAACGATCCCGCGACCCACTGGGCGGGACGGCATGACACCGGGCACGGTGCCGCCTTCGCCGATCGGGTGAAGCTCGCGATCGAGATGCACGACACCGCGGACGGGTATCTCGACGTCCATGCGTGGTATTTCACGCCGCACAGTTTCGCCGGGCTGATGACGGCGCTGTACGACATCGGACTGTCGCGGCTGCGGCTGACCGAAATCTATCCGACGCGGCGCGACGATGCCGAATTCTATGCCGTGCTGGAGCGGGTCTGACCGCCGGTTTCCGTCCTGTGCGACCGGCCCGGCCGGATCATCCGTCCGGTGTCGGACGCGGTGCGGTCGGGGCGGCGTGACGGGTGTTTCATTGACAATTCTGCCCGTCCGCAGCATATGTTAACACAACTATCACAGCCGCGCGCGGGGCGTGGCGTCATGATAAAATCACGACCCAGCCAGGCATTTCGATGAAAACTCTGAAAGTACCGCGGCTGCGGTCTTGGTTTACGCTTGTAGTGTTGGTCCCGATCGCGCTGTCGATCATCTATTACGGCTTCATCGCCTCGGACCAATACATATCGGAATCACGCTTCGTCGTGAAAGGACGTTCGGATCGTCCGAATCCGATGTCGGGTCTTGCCGGGATCATGCAGGTGACCGGCCTGTCCGGTGGACAGGAACAGACCAACGAGGTCATCGACTATATCAAGTCGCGTAACGCCCTGCAGGCGTTGCAGCGGACCGAGAATATTCGCGGCAAGTTCACGCTGCCGTCGATCGACTTCCTGTCGCGCTATCCCGCCTTCTGGCGCGAGGATCGGTTCGAGAACCTGTACCGCTATTACGAGAAGAAGGTCGCGACCAAGCTCGATTCAGAGACGGGGCTCGCGGTCCTTACGGTCAAGGCCTTTTCCCCGACCGATGCGCGCGACATCAACGCGCGGCTGCTGACGCTCAGCGAAGCGCTGGTCAACCAGCTGAATTCCAAGTCGCGGACCAAGGCGATCGACGAGGCCGAAAAGCGCGTGGCCGAGGCGCAGAGCCGGGTGCGCACCGCACGGATCGCGCTCAGCGCGTACCGCAACGACCAGCAGCTGGTCGATCCGCTGAAGCAGGCGACCGGCGTGCTCGCCATTTCCGACCGGCTGATCGCGGAGCGCGCCGCACTTCAGGCGCAGCTCGACCTGATGACGCGCGTCACGCCGCGCAATCCCTCGATCCCTGCGCTGCGCGGCCGTATCGCCGCGACCGACAGCGCGATCGCGGCGCAGAACGGGCGCGCGGTCGGCGGCACCGGGGCCCTGTCGTCCAAGATGGGCGGCTACGACAATCTGGTCGTCGAACAGGAATTCGCCACGCAGACGCTGACCGCGGCGAGTGCGGCGCTCGAACAAGCGCGGGCCGACGCGCAGCGCCAGCAATATTATCTGGAGCGCGTGGTCGAACCCAACGTGCCCGACATGTCGCGCTATCCCGATCGGCTGTGGCAGATCCTGACGGTCGCGGGGGCGGCGCTGTGCCTCTACTTCATCGGATGGATGCTGGTGGTCGGCATCATCGAACACTCGCCGGACAGCTAGGGCCATGCCGTCACTCCAGGCAGGCTGGCGCATCCAGACCCGGGTGATCCGGGCGCTGATGACGCGCGAGCTGATCACCCGCTTCGGCCGCGAGAACATCGGCTTCCTGTGGATGATGGTCGAACCGCTGCTGTTCGCACTGCTGGTCGGCATCATGTGGACGATCCTGGGCAACAGCGAGCACGGGCTGAACGTCATCGCCTTCGTCATCACCGGCTATCTGCCGCTGACGCTGTTCCGCCATGCCGTCGGGCGCTCGGTCAAGGCGTTCTCGGTCAACGGCAGCCTGATGTATCACCGCCAGATCAAGATGCTCGACTTCATCGTCGTCCGCTTCCTGATCGAGATGATCGGCGGCATGATGGCGTATGTCTTCATCGCCGTCGTGCTGATCGCGCTCGACCTGTTCCCGGTCCCGGCGAACATCCTGTACGTGATCCTGGGCTGGCTGCTCTACTGCCTGTTCACCTTCTCGCTCTGCCTGATCCTGGCGCCGCTGTCCGAAGTGTCGGAAGTGTTGGAGAAATTCATTCCCGTCACGACCTACATCATGATTCCGTTCTCGGGCACGTTCAACATGATGTCGTGGCTGTCGCCGCAGCTGCGCGACATCCTCTACTGGTCGCCGCCGGTCAATGCGATGGAGATGATGCGCTACGGCATCTTCGGCGACCAGGTGACGCCCTATTACGATCCGATGGTGCCGATCGTCGTATCGCTTGCCCTGCTGCCGATCGGCCTGGCGATGTGCCGCCGGATCCGCAAGACCCTGGTGGTCGAGTGATCCGCTGCGAGAACCTGTGCAAGTCCTATCCGATGGGCCACGGGCGCAAGACCGTGTTCAACGACCTGACGTTCGACGTGAAGCCGGGCGAGCGGATCGGCGTGCTGGGCCGCAATGGTGCCGGCAAGACGACGCTCATCAAGCTGATCGGCGGGGTCGAGCTGCCGACGTCGGGGCGCATCACGCGCGAGATGAAGGTGTCGTGGCCGCTCGGTTTCTCGGGCGGCTTCCAGGGCAGCCTGACCGGCTATGACAATGCGCGCTTCATTGCGCGCATCTACGACCGCGACTATGACGAGATCCGCGATTACGTCGAGGAATTCACCGAGCTGGGCCGCCAGCTCAAGATGCCGATCAAGACCTATTCGTCGGGTATGCGCGCGCGGCTTGCCTTCGCACTGTCGCTGGCGATCGAGTTCGATTGCTATCTGATCGACGAGGTCATCCTGGTCGGCGACCAGAATTTCCAGCGCAAATGCCATTACGAGCTGTTCGAGAAGCGCGCCGACCGCGCGCTGATCCTCGCCTCGCACAGCACCGAGTTGTTGAGCGAAGTGTGCACCAGCACGATCCTGCTGCGCAACGGCGTCGGCGAGATCTACGAGGACGTCGAAGAGGGGCTGGCGCTGTACAACGACCTGTGACGCGCGGCCCCGCGCGAAAGGCCCCGCGCACAGGCGCAGGGCCCAACGACACTATCCTTCGCTGACCAGCTCGATGTGGGGCGGGTGGCCGACCGAAGCCGTGGCCGTCCAGCGTGTGCCGTCCCACGTCCAGCCTGCGCGCTCGAACACTGTCCGGCCCGGGCCGTTGCGTTCCGTCTCGACGATGATTCCCGAGAGCGCCTGGCCGCGCACGTCCGCGATATGGCGCAGCGCAGCGATCTCCACATCCATGCCGAAGACGCGGCAGCTCATGACGAACTGCTCGATCACGCCGTCGCGCTCGGCCAGCAGTCCGACCAGCCCGTAGCGGGTGAAGCGGTCCTGCACCTCGAACGTCCACCACGTGCCGCCGCCGGCGAGGTAGGCGCGTGCCTCCTCCTCGGTCCAGCGCCTGCCGGTCGTGTTGAACTGGTTCGTCTTGTTGAGAAGCTCCAGTGCCCGGCCGAAGCGCGGATCGTCGGCGCCGGTCTGCTGGACGGTAACCCGCACCTGGAGATCGGCCAGGAAGTCCTCGCGCGTCAGCGTGGTGCGCACCGCCTCGCGCTTGACCTGCGCCTGGATCATGGCGTTGCGCCGGGCGGACTCGTCGGTGATCCGCGGCACCTGCGTCTCCGCGCTCCACAGCAGGATGCGCCGCCAGTCGAGATGCGGTCCGCCCAGCACGCGGATGCCGGGCAAGGCGGCACTGACCGCGGCGCGCTCGACGGGATTGTCGTCGATGAAGACCACGGATTCGGGCAGGACGTTCGCTTCCTCGATCGCCTGGCGGATGCTCTCCGCCTTCTGACCCCAGCCAATCTTGTGGATCGCGAAACTGTCCATCGGCATCCAGTTGCCGAGAACCTCGGGCCAGATCCTGGCGATCGTCTCCGGATCGTTCTTGCTCACGATCGCCAGGATGATGCCGCGCCGACGCAGCGTGACCAGCGCCTCCATCAGGCCCAGCGGCCAGCCCGCGGTGACGTCGTCGTCCCAGTCCTGCCGTTCGGCGAGGACGCCGCGCCACATCGTGTCGTCCAGGTCGACGCACACCATCTTCACCGCATCGGTCCCGCGGATGACGCGCAGCATCAGGCGGACCTGCGCCCAGAGCACGCGGATGAACGGCAATACCTCCAGCCCGAAGTGCGTCGAGGCCGCCGGGCTGTATTCGAGCCGGCCCTGATCGAGGGCATGGTCATGATCGGTCAGGAAGCCGCCGTGCGCTGCGATCCACAGCGTATCGTCCTGGACGAAGCGGCGACCGTAGATCGCGGCCAGGCGGTCGAGATCCAGCACATGGCAATTGGGCAGGCCGCGAACCACCTGCGCCAGATGGTCGTTGAGGCGGGACACGAACCAGGTGAAGTCGCGCAGATCGTCGGTGGGCAGCAGGTCGCCGAGCATCGGCTTCTGCGGCACCGCGAAGTTGGGGAAGAACGCCGGCACTCCAGCCACCGTATCGGCAAGATCGGTCGCCCACATCGTGATCCGGCCGCAGGATTCCTCGAAGATGCGCTGGAAGGCGGCAAGATCGTCGGGCGCGGCGCGAAGATAGTCCTCCTCGATCACGACGCCGCGCAAGGGAACCTGGCAGACCGCGACGCTGTACTCGTGGATCGGACGGGGGATGTCGCCGCGAACATCGACACCGCGGTTGTAGAGGACATAGTCGACGGCCGTCTCGGGAACGGCATCCGCCCAGTCGGCCAGCAGGCACTGGCCGATCAGCAGCACCCGTTCGAGCGTGTTGCCCGTCCGCGACAGCGCCGTCGGGCAGATGAACGCGTCTGCGGGCATCGCGCCGCCGACGAACCGCGCGAACTCCATCGTCGCCGAAACCGCGGTGGTATGGCCAAGCGAGATCCGCTCCCTGAACTCGTCGGACCGGCTCAGCATCTCGGCGAGCTCGATCGGCGTCATCGGCTCGCACCCGGCGATCATCGCTTCATCGGGCACGCGCCCCAGAAAGGCGTGCCAGGTGGCCAGTACTTCGTCCCTCGTCACGTCATCCCCCAGTGTCCGGGCGCGCGCCATATTGTCCTTGCGCGCCCGGCGGAATTTCCAAGCATGTGTGCAATTCGACAGACGGAAGCGCTAGCCGCGGTAGGGGCGTCCCTCCGCCGCGCCGTGCTTCCGGTAATGCTCCGCCGCGTCCGCACCCGCTGCCGCGACATCGGGGTTGAGGCGGTAATATTCGGCGGCGTCGAAATCCTGGGGCAGCGGGGGCAGCGCCCGACGCTCGTCCTGCCGGAACATCCGCTTGAGGCCATTCAGCGGCCCGGCCTTCGGCTTGCCCGATGCGACCGGCACCGCGGGTTCGCCCAGCAGCGTGTTCGGCTCGGTCCTGCCGGTGGCGATGTTGGTGATCGATCGCAGGTCGAGACGGCCCAGCGGCTCGTCCGAGAACGCCGGCGTGTAGTAGATGCAGTCCTTGAAATAATAATGCGTGACCTGCGACCAGCGGGTGCGGGTGGGGTCGTTCTGGACGCTGCCGCCGTGGAGCAGATTGGCCGCCCAGATCAGCGCCTGGCCCTTGCGCGCGATGAACGTCTCGCTCTGGAGCCCGGAGGCATCGACCATCGCGCGCCACACCGGCTCGAACGGGGTCTGTGCCGACGGCGCCGTGCTGTGCCAGCCCCGCCGCCCGATCATCGCGTTGGTCAGGATCGGCCATTTGTGCGAGCCGGGGTAATAGACCAGCGGCCCGGCATCGGGATGCGTATCCTCGAACGCCAGCCATACGCCGCACATGAAGCGTTCGGGCTGGCTGGAGAAATGGACGGAATCGGTATGCGGGTGCTGTTCGGTCCCGACCGGGAAATTGAGCGTCTGGAAGGCAAAGGCCTCTCGCCCGTACAGCCGGCCGAGCAGCGTGGCGACGCCCGGATTGGCGGCGATCGCCTTCACGTCGGGATCGGTCCGCCACGCGTCCTGCACGCGCAGCGCACCCGGCGTCTTGTTGCTGTCCGCGGTATCCAGGTCGACGCCGAACCCCGCTGTCAGCCGCGCCTTGATCCGGTCGATCCGGGCGAGAATGTCGGGATCGGGAAAGTCGATGACCGCATAGCCGCGCTCGTTGAGACTGCGCGCGATCTCCTTTTCCCGGTCGCTCCAGTCAAGCGTGTCGACGAGGGTCGGAAACAGCGGCGATTCCACCAGCGGCACGCCGGGCAGCAGGGACGCAGTCGTCGACATCAGGACAGTCCTCGAAAGTGCATGAGATAGGTTTCGCTCGCGCGGTCGAGCCGTGGGTGGTGCATGCGATCGATCACGCGGGTGGTATCCCACCGTTCCTGCAGCGTCGCCAGTTCGCGGGTGTAGCGTTCGATATGCTGCGGCGACAGATCCTGTCCGCGGGACTTGCTTTCATGATGGATCAGCACCGCCTGCGGTGCATAGATGTTGCGCCAGCCAGCCTGGACCAGCTTCAGGCAGAAATCCACATCGTTGTAGGCGATCTGCAGATGGTCGGCGTCGAGCCCGCCGACCGCGGCGAACTTCGTGCGCTCGACGACCAGGCAGGCGGCCGTGACCGCGCTTGCTTCATGCGGGGCATGGGCCAGCGCGAAATAGCCGGGCTGATCGTCGGGCAGCATCCGGTGCGGGTGGCCCGCGGCATTGCCCATCCCCATCACGACGCCGGCGTGCTGGATGCTGCGATCGGGGTACAGCAGCTTTGCCCCCACTGCGCCCACCCCGGGGCGGACGGCGTAGCGCATCAGTTCGCTCAGCCACGCGCCGTCGATGACCTCGGTATCGTTGTTGAGCAGGCACAGATACTGCCCGCGCGCCTGGCCCGCGGCGAAATTGTTGATCGCGGAATAATTGTAGGGCCGGTCGTACGGCAGGACCGAGACGCGGGCGTCGGCCGTCGTGACGGCGGCGAACCAGGCATGGGTCTCGGGCTCGACGCTGCCGTTGTCGACGATCAGGACGTCGTAATCGGCATAGTCGGTTTCGCGCAGCAGGCTGCCGACGCAGGCCTCCATCAGCTCGACCCGGTCGCGGGTGGGTACGATGATCGTCACCGACGGTACGGTGACGGGCAAGGGCCAGCGCACGCGCACCGTGCCGAACGGTCCCACCGCCGCCGTCGCCTGCGCGCCCGCCAGATGATCGGCGACGACGCGGGCGCGGTCCTCGGGCCCGGTCGTCGGTGCGGACAGCGGCAGGTGGCAGAGGATGTGCGGGATATGACGGATCACCGCGCCGGCTTCGGCGGCGGCGGCGAGGACCAGCGCATAGCGGAGGTCGGGCGTCCCGGCCGGTACCCGACCCGCGGCACGGCGCAGCGCCGGCGTCGCGATCGCGCAGGCGTGCGACAGATAGTCGCTGGCCAGGATCAGCTCGGCATTCCACTGCGGCTTCCACCAGGGGCGCTGCCGCCTGCCCGTCGCATCGATCGCATCCTCGTCACCGAACAGGATCGTCGCATCGGGGTGGGCGAGAGCGGCGTGGCGATAGCGCGCGATCGCCCAGGGCGGCAGCAGCGCATCGGGGGGCATGATGATGGTGAAGCCGCCGTCCGCCGCCGCCAGCGCGTGCTGCACGTCGCCGGCCAAGTGAACGTCGCCCTCGCGCGCCGCCCCTGCCCCGCCGACGACGATCAGTTGCAGGCCGGGGTCGCTCTGCGTGCGGATCGATCGCAGCGTGGCGGCCAGCGTCGTGTGATCGGTCCACGCCGCGGCATCGACGACGACGCTGATCGTGGGCGCCCCCATCCGCTCCGCCGCGGTACGCGCTAGCGCGGCGACTTCCGGTCGCTCGATCGCCTTGATCCAGAAGCGGTAGCTGTCGGGCAATGTCGCGCCGGCCGCGTACAGGCGGTTCCTGGCCCGCACCCGACGGCCGCGCAGCCAGCAATAGGCGACGTCGAGCGCCTGCCGCGGCCGGTGGCGCAGCACCATCAGGAACAGCGTCAGCCAGGGCGGCGCAGGATCGGTTCGGCTAGGGCTGCGACGCATGAGCGGACCAGATGGCGAAGAAATTGGGTGGGGGCCGTACCCGCGCGTTCGGGGCACCGGCGGAGCGGCGGTTGCCCGTCATAGCCGTCCGGATGCGCGCCTGCAAAGTCCGCGGACCTCGGCCCGGTGCCGCGCCGCCGCGCACGATTGCGTCGGCAAGGCGCGCGATGCTAAGGACGCAGGCCTGCGACATGCGCCCTAGCCGGACTTAGCTGTATCCCATGAGTTTCCTTCATTTTCGAACCGGTCGCCGCGCGCATGTGGCGATCGTGACGCTGCTCGCGACGCTTGGCCTGTCGGCGTGCGCGACGCTGCCGTCGAGCGGCCCGACCGGCAACCAGATCCGCAAGACGGTCGCGGCGCAGGCATCGGACATCCAGCTGGTCGAAGTGCTCGATGCCCAGGCGTTGCCCGCGGCGCAGGTGGCGGCGCCGTTGCAGCTCGCCAACCTGCCCCCGCCCCCGACCGATCTGGTCGGACCGGGCGACATCCTCGACATCGCGATCTACGAATCCGGCGTGACGCTGTTCGGCGGCGGCGGCAGCGCCGCACGACTGTCGGCCGACACGCCGGCGTTCGATTCCTCGGCCAAGGTCGAGCGCATGGGTGGCACGCGGGTCGATGACAGCGGTGCGATCCAGCTGCCCTATGCCGGACGCCTGCAGGTGGCCGGCCGGAGCGTCAGCGAGGTCGCCGCCATGATCCGCACCGCGCTGCGCGGCTTTTCGCAGAACCCGCAGATCGTCGTCACCATCCGCGAGATGATCACCAACAGCGTGATCGTCGGCGGCGAAGTCACGCGGCCCGGCCGCCTGGTGCTGCCGACGAACCGCGAGACGGTCGCCGATGCCATCGCGCTGGCGGGCGGCTATCGCGGCGATGCCAAGGACCTGGCCGTCCGGATCCAGCGCCGCGACGTGACTGACGAGATCCGGCTGACCGATGTCCTGACCGGGCCGGCGGCGGAGCTGCGGGTCTACCCCGGTGACCGCCTGTCGATCGTGCGGTCGCCGCGTACCTTTTCGGTGATGGGTGCGCCAGGCGTCGTGCAGCTGTTCCCGTTCGGCACGCCCACCGTGTCGCTGGCCGAAGCCATCGCGCAGGCGGGCGGGTCGAACCCGCAGTTCGGCGACCCGGCCGCGATCTTCGTGTTCCGCTATGTCCCCGATCCGCAGAACGTCCTGCGCCCGGTCGTCTATCACGTGAACATGATGAAGGCCGGCAGCTATTTCCTGGCGCAGCGCTTTCCCATGCGGGACAAGGACATCGTCTACGTCGGCAATGCGCGCGCCAATCAGCCGAGCAAGCTCGTTCAGATCATCAGCCAGCTGTTCGCGCCGATCGTGACGGCCACCAGTGCGGTCCAGATCCTGCGCAACTGACGCCGCGCCGCCGATGACGCCACGCCCGGTCCCACGCCAGATCCCACAGGCGTGGCCGACCGTGGTGCGTCTGGCGCTGGCCGCGCGTCCGGCGGCGGGCGTGCGCGGCCTGCTGGCGCTGCTGCGGGGCAAGCGCGTGCGGGGATGGAACATCCTGGCCGCCGCAGCCGCCGCGCATCCGGGCTGGTACGCCGCCTGGATCGCGCACGCCGAGCCTGCCTTGCTGCCGGCGTCGCGATCCGGTGCGTCGGTGCCGGTCGGGGTATTGCTGATCGGCGGGGACGATGCCGCGACCCGGCAGAGCCTGATCGACGCTTTCGGCGCGGACGTGCCGGTCTTCGTCGACACACTGCCGGCGGAGCGCCCGGCGTGGCTGTTGCCGATCCGCAGCGGCGACCGGGTGGCACCGGCGCTGGGCGCTGTGCTGGCGGATCGCCTGGCCGACCGTGCAGCGGCGATGGTCTATTGGGACGAGGACCGGTGGGACAGTGCCGCGCGCACCGCACCGTGGATCAAGCCCGACTGGGATCCCGTACTGTTCGGCGCGGTGGATGGCCTGACGAGTGCGTGCGTCGTGCGCGGCGATGGCCTGGATCTGGCCGACCTGACGACCGGCGATGCGCTTGCGCGCCTGGCCGGCAGCGGTGCCCCCCCATGCCATATCCCGCTGATCCTGACGCATCGAGCGCAGGAGCGACGCGCCTCTGCTCGCGTAGCCCTTCCTGTCCCGCCGGCAAGCATCAGCGTCATCGTGCCCACCCGCGACCGGGCGGGCTTGCTCGAAACCTGTCTCGCCGGCTTGGCCGCCACGCGCTTTCCCGGGCCTCACGAGATCATCATCGTCGACAACGACAGTCGCGAGCCCGAAACGCTGGCGCTGTTCGATCGCGTCACGGCCTCCGGCAGCGCGCGCGTGCTGCGTTATCCGGGCGCGTTCAACTTCGCCGCGATGAACAACGCCGCCGCGGCGGTGGCAACGGGCGAGCTGCTGTGCCTGATCAACAACGATATCGAAGTGCGCGATCCCGACTGGCTGCTGCACATGGTGCCGCTGGCACTCGATGCGCGGACCGGCGCGGTGGGCGCGCAGATGCTCTACCCCGACGGGACGATCCAGCATGCCGGCGTCGCGCTGGGCATCGGTGGCGCGGCGGGCCATGTCGACAAGGGCATGACGCCCGTCCCCGGCGCCTTTGCGCCGTGGCACGCCGAGACGCGGACGGTGTCGGCGGTGACCGCGGCCTGTCTGCTGGTCCGCGCCGACCGGTTCGCCGCGGTCGGCGGCATGGATGCGGACACGTTCGCGGTCGATTTCAACGATGTCGACCTGTGCCTGCGCCTGGGGGAGCGGGGCTGGCGAACGGTCTACTGCGCCGAGGCCGTGCTGGTGCATCATGAATCCAAGTCGCGCGGCATCGGCCATGTCGGGGCGGCCCGCACGCGGTTCGACCTGGAACTGGCGGCTCTGCGCGCGCGCTGGGGGACGCAAAGCGCGATCGACCCGCACCACAGCCCGTTGTTTCGTCGCGAGGCCGAACGATGCCTGCTGGCGTTCTGACCCCGGCCGTGGGTATCCGCGACCTGTCGCAGGTGACGCTGGTCGCGGTGACCGATGTCGCGATCCCTGCGACCGCGCGCGCGGTCGCCCTGTCGCAGGCCGGGCTGCGGTTCGGCGAGGTGCTGTTCCTGTCCCCCACCCCGCCCCCGCCGGGAACGCCCGCGACCTGGCGCGAAATCGCGCCGCTGGGGTCACGCCAGGGCTATTCGCGGTTCCTGCTCCACGATCTGGCCGCGCACATCGCCACCGACCATGCGCTGTGCGTGCAGTGGGACGGCTATGTCCTGAACCCCACCGCCTGGGACCCCGCGTTCCTCGAATACGACTATATCGGCGCGCCTTGGCCGCATTTCGCCGACCGGATGCGGGTGGGCAACGGCGGGTTCTCTCTGCGCTCGAAACGGTTGATCGCGGCCTGCCGCGTCCTGCCGGTGACCGACGAGGCGGAGGATATCGCGATCTGTCGCACCCACCGCGCGATGCTGGAGGATCGGTTCGCTATCCGTTTCGCGCCCGAAGCGGTCGCGGCGCGCTTCGCCTGGGAACGCGGTGCCCCGAGCGGCGGCGAGTTCGGCTTCCACGGCGCGTTCAACATGGTCGACCGCGACGGCGCGCTGGCCGAGCTGCTCGCGACGATCGAGCCGGGCCTGCTCAACCGCCGCGAACACCGCGAACTGCTGCGCGCGGCCCTGCTGCGCGGCGACTGGCGCCTGGCCCGCGCGGTCTGGCGCCGCCTGCGCGACCCTGCCGGGCGGCGCTACTGACCGGATGCGAGCGGGGCGGCCCGGTGCCACGCGCCGCCGCCGCCGCCGTGATACGTCTCGGCCCCCAGGACGTAATTCTGCCCGCATGTCGGGCAGCGGAACCGATAGAGCAGGATGTCGTCGAGCGGACCGGTCTCGGTCAGCGCCGCGAAGGGGAGCGTGCCCTTCATCGGCCCGGCATCGATCTCCTCGACATCGCCATCGGCCACCGCCTGCCGGATCGTGGCGATGGCCCGGAATAGTTCGCCGCGCGTCCTGAAGCGGACGTGTTCGTCGAGATGCGCGCAATGCCCACACGTCATCGCCCGTCCGCCGCTCAGTCGGTCAGGTGCGTATGCACCGCGGTATAGGGGGGCTGGAAGTAATCCAGGCCCTCGCCGACCGCGCGGCCGATGCGGCTGCGCGAATTCTTGAAGAGCAGCTCGCGCAGGTTGATCCCGGCGCCGACGAAGATGTGGCGTTTCGGCCGGATGCCGGCGTCGCGATCCGAATTCAGGAAATCGTCGCCGTGGTAGCCGAGATGCAGCTCGAGCAGGCGCAAGGGACTGCGCTTGAACGCCTCGAACCCCGACAGCTTCAGTGCGAAGAAATAACGCTGCTGCTGGAAATGCGCCTTGCCCTTCGACACGAAGAATTTGTCGTTGGGGACGATCATCAGCCGGTAGTCGAGCTTCTGGTCGAGCCCCGGCACCGAATTGCGCAGCACCGAAAACGCCGCGCCTGCGGTGTTCATGGTCACGTCTTCCCACGACCATCCGCCATCGGGTTCGATCGCGTCATAGGCCTCGGTATAGAGCATGATGCCCGCCGCCAGCGCGGCGGCGGTATACTGGATGCCGGGCGCGCCGCCGGTGTTGCGCTTCAGCCGGTAGTACAGCACTTCGCTGATGACATAGGCCGAATAGGCGTGGGCCAGTTTGTCGACGCCGACCGTCGTCGTGTCGAGGCCGAACCAGCCCTCGCGCTTGAACCGCGGTGCGCGGGGGTTCATGAACAGCTTGGGCGCGTTGATCGCGGTGTAATAGGCCGCGACTGCGCCCAGTTCCCATTTGATCGATGCGACATCCGCGCCGAACGAGGCATTGGGCCGGCGCGCGCGCATCACCCGCTGGTCAGGGCCTGTCGCGGCCGCATCCTCCTGCCCGGCCGACAGGTCGAGACGGATCGGCGTGACTTCCGTGCTTGGAACGGGCGCGGCCACCGGAAGGTCGATCACGGTGGGCGCGGGCGCCGGCAGGTCGGGCGTCCCGTCGGCAAACGCGGTATCGAGCGCGGCGAGCTCCGCTGCGGATACCGCGATCGCATGGGGCAGTTCCCCGGCCCAGGCGGGTGCGGCAAGGCAGGTCGCCGACAGTCCGGCGAAATCGGCCGCGAGGCGTGCGATGCGGGGGCGTGAAGTGCGGCGGGCCGGCGAAGCGAACATGGTAAGACTTTCTGTGCGGCAGTCCGGACCGCCGTGTCCGGGCAAGGACGGAGAGCGAAACCGCTATCGTATCTCGGCGAGAAGCGGGATTTGGGTGTCGTGCCGGACGACCGGCGGGGGGGCGATCGGGCTTGCCGCCTCGAGCCGCGCGACGACGCCGCGCGTGACCTTGTCCAGCGCTTCGTCGGAGAAGAAGCCGCCGGCGACCAGGCAGCGGTCGATCAGGACGCGGCGGAACGCGGCAAAGGTCTCGGCATCGGGCGCCTGCGGATCGCTCCAGAACCCGTCGAGCGTCCCCTGGTCGGTGATCCCGTCGATGTCGTAGACGGCATGGCCGAGCACGATCACGGGCACGCCCAGCGCCAGCGCCAGCGTCCCGCTGGTGCTATTGATCGTCACCACGCCGCGCGCGCGCTTCGCCACCGGTACGATGTCGCCGCTGTCGAGATAGAGGACGCGGTCGGCGACGCCGAACTGCGCGGCCAGGTCCATCGCCTCGACCCGCCAGTTGCGCACCCCGTTGTCGAGCGGATGTTCCTTGATGACAAGGCGCAGGTCGGCGGGCGCATGGGCGGCGAACGACGTGATGACCAGGCGCATCGCGTCGGCGATGCCGGCGAAGGTCGAATGCAGCCGGATCTGCGCGTCGGAATCGAGCTGCAGCGGAAACAGCATGTAGGGGCCGGGATGGGTCGCGAGATCGGTCAGCACGACATGCGCGCGCGTCGCCATCGCCTTGCGCCGCATCAGCTTGCGCAGCCAGCCCATCCCCTCGACCAGCGGGGGCCAGGGACGATGGTTCTCCCAATGCGGATAACGCCAGCGCGTCAGCACATCGGCGGCGTTGTACAGCAGCCCCTCCAGCGCGCGGCGGCGGAAGGACGACGGGACCGGGTGATGCTCGGGCGCGGGCGGCAGCGCGGCGGCCTGCGCACGGTACCAGTCGGGATCGCGCGGCAGCGTCGAATGGCCGTTCACGCCGCCCAGCTCCAGCGTCACCCAGTCGGGCCGGATATAGCCTTCCTCGAACACATGGACTGGAATGTGCAGCTCGCGGCACACCGCCATCGCCGCCATGTGCATCGGTCGGCAATCGCCGAACAGGACGACGTCGGTGATCTTCAATTCGTCGATCAGCCGCCGGAGCGTGTCCGGCCAGTCCGCCGGCGTCCCGCGATAGTCGATCCCGCCGGGCAGGCGCCAGAACACCCGGTCGCCGCCGTTGAAATTGACCTTGTACACCCCGTAGCCGTCCCGCAGCAGCGCCTGGCCGACGCGGCGGAACAGCGGGCCCATCAGGCCCTGCAGCAGCAGCACGTTGCGCTGGGGAAGCGGTGTGGAGCCCCCCGGTGCCGGAACCTGCGCCATCGCGACGGGGGTATGAGCAAGCCCGTCCGGCATGCGGTTCAATCCTTGGCTACGCGAAACGATCAGTTCGGCCGGGTCAATGACGACGGGTCGCATAGCCGCGCCATCCTGTCTTGTGTAAATTTTTACCCTGTATTCTAGTGAACTTGACCCATTTGCCAGCTCCGGAGTGTGCCCGGCCGGGCTTCACCATGGCGGTTCGTCACGGTGAAATGAATTTTTCGGGACACGGGAAGTCACCGTGCGGCGGGGTTTCTTGCAATGCGCGCGCGTTTTGCGACAGGATGTGCAGGTGAGAATACTTGCCTGCAATCCCGGACATGACGGGGCCGTCGCCTATATCGTCGATGGCCAGCTGGTCTTCTCGCGCGAAGCCGAGAAGAACTCTCGGCCACGCTATTCCCCCCTGACGCCCGAGGATGTGCTGGCCGCGATCGCCGACCTGAATGTGCTGCCCGATGTCGTCTGCACAGGCGGATTCTGGCCGGCCGAGTCTACGCTGGTGCAGAATTTTCCCCATGTCTTCTATCTGGGCATTGGAGAAGACAGCGTGGCCGTTCGGCAGCGGACCATATCGGGCCATACGGTCGATTATTTCTCGTCGTCGCACGAACGCTCGCACCTGCTCTGCGCGTTCGGCATGTCCGGGCTGCCGAAAGGCACGCCCTGCTATGCGCTGATCTGGGAAGGCGTGATCGGCGCGTTCTACGAGATCGACGCCGACTTCACCATCACCAAGCTCGGCGAGCCGATGACTCACCCGGGCGTCCGCTATGCCTTTGCCTATGGCCTGGCCGACCCGACGTTCGACAAGACCGCGGTCGAGGCGCGCTTCACCGATGCGGGCAAGCTGATGGCGCTGGCGTCGTTTGCGCGGGCCCGCGACGCTACGGCCGAGGAGGAGCGGCTGCTGACGTTCCTGCTGTCCGGCCCGAAACCGCGGCTCGACCTGTACGACGGTATCGAGACCGCGCCGCATTACAACGTCGGCGTCGAGGATCCCGATTTCCGCGACTTCGCCGGTATCCTCAGCGATCGCATCTTCGATGCTTTCCATGGCTTTGTCCGAGAGAACATGCCCAAGCGGTTGCCGCTGGTCATCGCCGGTGGCTGCGGGCTCAACTGCGACTGGAACAGCCGCTGGCGGACCAGCGGGCTGTTCCCCCAGGTGTTCGTGCCGCCGGTCGCGAACGATTCCGGGTCCGCCATCGGCACCGCGATCGACGCGCAGCGGCACTTCACGGGCGACCCGACGATCCGCTGGGACGTGTATGCGGGCGAGGCGTTTCGGACCGACACTCCGTTCGACCCGGCCCCGTTCGAGATCCTCGACGCCGACGCGGGCCGCGTCGCCGACCTGCTGGCGAACGACCTGATCCTCGGGTGGGTCAGCGGGCGGTGGGAGATCGGCCCGCGGGCGCTCGGCAACCGGTCGATCCTGGCGGCGCCGTTCACGGACGCGACCCGTATCCGGCTGAACCGGATCAAGCAGCGCGAGCAGTTCCGCCCGATCGCCCCGATCTGCCTGGAGGAGGATGCCGCGCGCTGGTTCGGCTGCGACCATCCGAGCCCCTACATGCTCTATACCTATGTCGCGACGACCGATGCGCTGGCCGCGGTCACTCATGTCAACGGCACCGCGCGCATCCAGACCGTCAGTCCCGCATCGAACGCGGCGATGTTCGCGCTGCTCACCGCCTTCCGCGCGCAGACGGGCTACGGCGTGCTGTGCAACACATCGCTCAATTTCAACGGCACCGGCTTCATCAACACCATCGCCGACCTGGCCGCCTATACGCTAAAGCACGAACTCGACGGGTTCGTGGTCGAGGGGCGAGCCTATATTCGTCGCGCATCGGAAGCATACCGCGCCTATCGCGCCGGATAGGGGCAATAGGCGAGGCGTGCGTCCGGCGTTCGTCCGATCGGCCGCAGTCGTGACAGTCCGGACAATCGCCGCTATCGGCGCACCTTCCGCTCTTGCAGCCCAGTGACCGGCGCGATCGAGAGTGCGACCGCAACGGGCGATACGATAGCACTGCCGTGACCGACCTGCTTTTCTTCCTGGCGATGCTGGTCGCGACGGTGGCTGTCGAGGCTCTGGCGCGACCGCACGCGGGGACCCTGCGCAGCGCGCGCGGCGTGGCGGTGCACCTGCTGGTCGTGACCGCGGCGTTCGGCACCTGCCTGATGCTGCTGGGCGGCGTGCCGGTGGCAGCGGGGCTGGCGGCCGCGCTCGTCGCGCTGCTGGTCGTCGCCTCCAACGCCAAACATGCTGTGCTGGGCGAGCCGCTGATCTTTTCCGACCTGGCGCTGATCGGCGCGCTGGTCAGCCATCCGCGCTTCTATTTCACCGCGATCCCGCGCGACAAGCGCTGGGTCTGCGCGATCGGCGCGCTGGCGGTCGTGGCTGGCCTGGCTGCGCTGTTCACGCCGCGGCTGCCCGCGCATCTGGCGGGGGCGGGCATTGCGCTGGGCGCGCTCGCCGCCCTGCGCGGGGTCGTCGACAGCCGCTGGCTCGCCGCCACCGCCGCCACGCCCGACCTCGACCGCGATGTCGCGCAACACGGGCTGTTCGCCGTGCTGCTGCTCTACTGGTGGCGCTGGCGGCGCGAAGGCGATCCGGCGCCCCTGCCCCCGCTCGATACACGCGTGCCGCCAGCCCCCGAGATCGTCGTCGTGGTGCAATGCGAATCCTTTGCCGACCCGGTCGACCTGACCGGCGACGCGGCGCTGGCGCTACCGGCCCTCGCGGCGGCGCGCGCGGCGGCGTGGCAATGTGGCGACCTGAACGTCAGCGGCTTTGGCGCCTATACGATGCGCACCGAATACGGCGTGCTGTTCGGGCGGAGCGAGGACGCCCTCGGCTTTCGGCGCTACGATCCGTTCCTGACCGCGGCGCGCGAGGCGTCGCACGCCCTGCCGATGCGCCTGCGGGGCGCGGGCTATCACGGGCGTTTCGTCCATCCGCACGACCTGCGCTTCTACAACCGCCACCGGCTGATGCCCGCGATCGGGTTCGACGAGCTGACCGGCGAGGCGGCGTTCGCATCGCCGCCGGTGGGCCAGCGCTACGTCGACGACCGCAGCCTGGCGGCGATGCTGGGGGGCATGGTGACGGCGGCGCAGGGACCCACGCTGATCTACGCGGTCACGATGGAGAACCACGGGCCGTGGGACGGCGGCACGGGCCGGGGCGACGGTTCGGCGCTGGCGGCCTATCTGCGGCATGTGCGCAGCAGCGACGCGATGCTGGGGGATCTGATCGACCGGCTGCACCGGGACGGCCGGTCGGCGCTGCTGGTCTTCTTCGGCGATCACCGGCCGAGCATTCCCGGGGCATCGCTGCCCGGCGGCGACCGGCACACGCCCTATGTCATGCTGCGGTTCGGGAGGGGCGCGGACGATGGCGCGCGCCCGGGACGCGTCGACCTGACGCCGGCCGAACTCCACCACGCCATCCTGCGGGCGGTCGCCGGGGGCGGTGTCAGCCCGGCGGCGTGAGCGACCCCAGCAGGCGGTCGCGCAAGGGACGCGGCAGCAACCGGTCGACCCAGCGCAGCACCACGAACGGCCAGGGGAAGATCGCGTGGGCGCTGCCCCGATCGACGGCGGCCGCGATCCGCGCCGCGGCCTGGGCGGCGGAGATGACGAACGGGCGTTTGTCCGGCACGGTGCGATCGAGCGCGGTATCGATGAAGCCCGGCGACACCAGGGTCACGCCGACCCCGTGGCGCCGGACCTCGATCCGCAGCGCCTCGGCAAATCGCGCAAGTCCGGCCTTGGACCCGGCATAGGCCGGCGCGAACGGCAGCGCGTGGAAGGCGGCGGCCGACCCGACCAGCACGATCCGCCCCGCGCCGCGCGTCGCCATCGTGCGGGCAAGGGCGGCCGCCAGCGCGGCTGTCGCGACGAAATTGACCAGCCCGGTGCGGGCGACCTGCGTGGCATCCTCGACCAAGTCGTCGGCGGCGCGGATATTGCCCAGCCCGGCGACGAGCAGCGCGAGACCGATCGGCCCGGCGGCTTGCTCGTCAGCGAGGTGCGCCAGCGCGGCCGGGATATCCGCCTGATCGACCGACCGGATCGTCGCGTCCGCTCCCGCCGCCCGGCACATCCGTGCGGTCGCCGCGAGCCGGTCGGGATCGCGGCCCCACAGGATCAGCCGGCGCCCGGGTCCCGCATAATGCATGGCCAGCGCACGTCCCAGGCCACCCGAGGCCCCGGTAATCAGGATGCGGTCGGGAACCGCGCCTCCGGGCGAAAGATGATGCGCATCGGGCACGATCGAAGACAATTCCTGGAGTTACTGGGAAGAAAGGATGATTTTTGCTGCACCGCAGCTTGATATTGCTTATACCGCCTAGTCCATATGACAGGATCGACATCCTTGTCGGCGGAGCGTAACCGAGGCCTGTTGATGATAAAATACGGTTCTTCATCGCCGCGCGCCCGGTTGTTCCGCAACGAACGGCTCGAACGGATGACGCTGGTGTCCTTCCGGACATTTGCGATTATTTGGACGGTCATTCTGGCGCTTGCGATCCGGGCCAGCTGGGGGGCGGCGGCGCCGCTGACGGCCGCCGGGCTGATCGCGGTCGGGATCGCGGCCTGGGTGTTCTTCGAATATGCGATGCACCGTTTCTTCTTCCACCTGAAGCTGCGCTCGGCCATCGGACGCCGCCTGATCTTCCTTGCGCACGGCAATCATCATGCCGTGCCGGGCGACCCCTATCGCAACATCATGCCGCCGTTGATCAGCGTGGGACTCGCGATCCCGATCTGGCTGGCGCTGTCGGCGGCGTTCGGCGCGCGCGGGTCGTTGCTTTTCCTCGGTTTCGCGCTCGGCTATGTCGCCTATGACACGGTCCATTACGCCTGCCACCAGCTGCCGGTGCGCGGCAAGCTGATGGGGCGGCTGCGCCGCCACCACATCCGCCATCATTGCAGCGAGGAGGACGGCAATTACGCGATCACCGCGATCTTCCTCGACCGCGTGTTCGGCACGAATGTCGCCGCCAAGCGCTGAGCTTTCACCGCTGTAGCGCGGCGATCGCGTCGCAGACGATGTCGATATGCGCTTCCCAGGTCGGTGCCTGCCACCCGGCCAGACGCGACAGCTGTGCGGCGTGATGCGGTCCGGCGCGGTGGTGGTCCAGGATCAGCCGCTGCCAGCCCGGCCCGTCGAGCGGATCGAGATAGTCGGGCACCGGCCCGCCCGCCTCACGCAGCGCGGGCAGGTCGCTGCAGATCACCGGCGTGCCCGCCGACAGCGCCTCGGTCACCGGCATCCCGAAGCCTTCGGCGAACGACGGCAGCAGCACCGCGCGCGCGCCGCGCAGCAGCGCATCGAGCTGGCGGTCCGAACAGCCGTTGCGTTCCTCGACGTGGCCGATCAGCGCGGGGCAGCGCTCCAGCATGTCGATGACCTGTTCGTTCTCCCACCCGCGGCGCCCGACGATGATGAGTTTTGGCACCTCGGACGCCGGCAGCGTAGTCGCCATCGCGCGCCACAGGTTGAGCAGCAGCAGATGGTTCTTGCGCGGCTCGATCGTGCCGACGCACAGGAAATAGGGTTCGTCGGGCACGACGACGGGCGTCGTCGATGCAGGCACGGCATGGGTGCCGAGCAGCGCGACATGCATGGCGATCGATCGCCCGCTGCGCGCGATCCACGGTTTCAGCGACTCCCCCGTCGCGCTCGAATTGACGATGACCGCGTCGGCCAGCGCCGTGATCGTCTCGATCCGCCGCTCGTGCAGCCGCGCGCCGCCGATCCGCGCATATTCGGGATATTCGATCGGGATCAGGTCGTGGACCAGGCACAGGAAGCGCGCGCGTTCGCGTGCCAGGATGGCGCGCATCTGGTTGGGGTTCGTCAGGTGGTGCGGCGACGCCTGGACATAGACGCTGTCCGGAACCGCGGACACCCGTCGCGGCATCAGGCCGGCCAGCGTCGGCAGGACGGCGGATACTGGGCGCTGGCGGACCGTGCCGTCCTCGCTTTCCCAGCGGCGTTCGAGCATGTCGAGGAAGCGCAAAGCGCTGTCATGGGGCAACCGACCATGGACGCCGGTTGGATGCAGCGCGGCAAAGAGCAGCCGGCGGCCGAAACGGTCGCACAGGCCGCGCGCATAAGCCATCTCGACCCGGTCGACGCCCGAGGGCGTGTGGTGCCGCACGCGCGAGACGAGCCGCGAGAGATCGAGGATCACCGGACCCGTCATCGCCATCCCTTCAGCAGCCAGCCCTGCACCCGGCGTGCCCGCGTGATCCACCCGTCGCGGGCAAAGGTACTGCCGTCGCTCATCCGACGGATCAGCATCTCGGGCGGGCACGGCAGGCCGGTCACGGGGTCGAGATAGCGCGGATAGGCGATCAGCACCGCCGCGATCAGCGCCTCCAGCGTGCGGGTGCGGCCGCGCCGCGGCGGGACCGGCGCCAGGTCGCGCGTCAGCCCCCAGCCTGCGTAGAACGGCAGGCCGTGGCACACGACCTCGCGACCGCGCAGCAGCGCCTCGAACCCGGTGAGCGAGGTCAGCACATGCACCGCATCGACCTGGTCGAGGAGTGTCGCCATCCCGCCGCCGCGCACGACGCGATCGACATGTTGCAGCGCATCGTCGTCGCGTACCGTCCCCGTGCGGTGGCCGGCATCGACATCGGGGTGCGGGCGAAACCAGATCTCGGCATCGGGCTCCAGCGCACGGACGCGGGCCAGCAGTTCGAGGTTGCTGGCGAGGCCGCCGCCGCCCAGCAGCACCGACATATCGTCCTCGACCTGCCCCGGCACCAGCACGCGGCGGACGCCGTCCGGTCGGCGCGCGGGCGCATCGGCGGGCGCATCCTGGCCGTATTTGCTGATGCCGGCCGCCAAGATCGTGTCGCGGAGCCGGTCGGCGCGCGCGAGCAGTGCGGATGAAAAGTCGCGCTCGGCCAGCATCGCTTCCAGGTCGCTCGACCGGCTCGGGTCGTAATGGATGCCGCGGCGGTCGACCGTGACCGACGACGGCGGCACGAAATTGCTGCCCAGGCCCACCGACCGGACGAACCCGTCCTCGACCCGGACCAGCGGCACACCGCGCCTCGCGGCGTCGGCGACCATCGCGGGTGAGATGCGCGACGGCCAGACCGCGACGGCGCCGCCCGTGCGTGCGGCATGGGTCAGCGCGCGGCGTTCGGAGCGCAGGAACCGCAGGCGACGCGCGGGGCTCCACAGGAAGCGTGCGATCTCGCTTCGCTTCCACCAGCTGAAGCCGACCGCGGCGACGATGGTGCGATTGGCGTCGAGCACCTGCCGCCACAGCGCCAGCGTGGCGACGCTCGCGTCGACATCGCTGTCCTCTCCGGTGAACGGGTCGCGGTAACTTGCACGCAGCAGGTCGGTGGCGACCGCGATGCGCAGGCGTGGTGCGTCGTCACCGGGCGTGCCGAAGCGACCGGCCGACAGCAGATGTACCGGCACGCCGGCGATCGTCGCGATTGCCGTCCAGGGGTCGTCGCCATGCGCGACGACGGCGGCGGCCTGTGGAATCGCGCTCCAGGGATCGGTCTGCGCCGTGTCTGCGATCCGGACGACCGGCCCCGCCGGCAGCGGCGGCCCGGCGATGGCGTCGGTCGTGCGTACGATCACCGCGCCGGCAGGGACAGCGCCGGGGGCGCCCCAGAAACACCCACCCACGCGACCCTCGCGGATCGTGGCGAACAGCGTGTCGATCCGCTCCGGTGACGGGTCGGTCGATAAATCCGGTATGTCTTGCGCTGGCCGGGCGATCGTCGCATCGGCCCAGGGAAACGGCGGCTCGCGCAGCAGGGGCAGATCGGGCTGGATCACGGTCGCCGGTCTGTCGGGCAAATCCGCAGACGACGCAAGCCGCGCACTCAGGGCCGAAGGTCCCAGGCGGCCAGGCGCAGGCGCCCCGCGCGCCGTTCGATAACGCCGTACGCGCCGGTGCGCAGCTTGAGCGTCGACAGGCCGGTCGCCTGCGCCTGCACGTCGGGATCGGAGAAGAGCGCGAAGCGCGCCGCACCGTTGCTGGTGACGATCAGGACATCGCCTTGGCCCGCCCGCCACAGCCCGCGCCACCCGGCGACCCGGCGGTCGGGCTCGACGATCCAGTCGGGCGGCGGCACGGCCCGCGCGTCCCAGGCGGCGAGTGCCGCGGCGCCGATGCGATCGATGACTGCCGCGTCGGTCGCATCCTCGTCCGGGCCATGGTCGATCTCGGTCAGCCAGTCGGCGGTTTCGGTCGCAGGCGGCGTGCTCTGCCGGGCGAGGATATGGTCGATCGTCGCGCGCGTCCGCCGGAGGGGGGCAGCGATCGCGCGGTCGAACCGTCGGTGGGCAAAGGCGTCGCCAAGTGCGCGCGCCTGCACGATCCCGCTCGCGACCAGCGGCAGGTCGGTACGTGCACCGATCCGCCGCGGTATCTCGTCGGGGCCGAAGGTATTGCCGTGGCGGACGATCGTGACGGTAAGATCGCCCCTCACGTCCATGACAGCGCAGGCTCGCCGTGCAGCGCGATCAGCCGCTCGGCCATCGCGACGTCCTCGGCCGTGTCGATTCCCGACATGGCGTGGCGGGGGGGCGGCACTTCGATCGTCGCGATGTCCACGCCCTGCTCCAGGAAGCGCAACTGCTCCAACCCCTCGAGCCGTTCGTAGGTCGTCGGCGGCGTCGCCTCGAACCGCTCCAGCGCGGCGTAGCGATAGGCGTAGAGCCCGATATGGCGATACACCGGCGACAGCGCGTCGTCCCCGCGCAGCCAGGCCTCGTCGCGGATCGCCGGGATCACCGTCTTGGAGAACCACAGCGCGCGTCCGTCGGCGCGGCGCGTGCAGGTGGTGCCGCTGAACGGCGAGAGGCGCTTGTGGTCGCGCAAGGCATCGAGCGCGTCCCACGACAGCCGCACGACCGGCGTCGCGACGCCGCACGACGAGGCACGCAGCGCGCCGATCAGCGCGGCGATGGTATCGGGCGCGACGAACGGCGCATCGCCTTGCAGGTTGACGACGATCGGGGGCGCGGGCGTCCGCACGGCGGCAGCCGCCCAGGCGCGGCCCGATCCCGAACTGATCGCGGGATCGGTCAGGACCGCGGCGCACCCCAGGTCCTGCGCGTGCGCGGCGATGCGGTCGTCGTCGGTCGCGACCACGATCTCGGCACGGCCGATCCGGCGCACCGCGTCTTCCGCGACGGCAACGACGCGCCCGAGCAGGGTCTGCCCGGCGATCGAGATCAGCGGCTTGCCCGGCAGTCGCTGCGACCCATAGCGCGCGGGGATGACGATGAGGTCGGGTGCGGCGACCGATCCGCGCTCAGGCAACGCCGGCCCGCAGGATGTCGTGGATGTGGATGACGCCGATCAGTCGGTCGTCGCGGCAGACGAACAGCGCCGACACCGATTTCTCGTTCAGGATGCGCAGCGCATCCGACGTCAGCAGGTCCGGGCCGACCGACAGCGCCGGCGCGGTCATATGGTCGCGGATCGCATCGCCGACGCTTCGGTTGGCGAAGCTGCGACGCAGGTCGCCATCGGTGAACGCGCCGATCAGCCTGCCGGTATCATCGACGACGGCGGTGCAGCCGAAGCGCTTGCGGCTCATCTCGACCGTCGCATCCATCAGCGTCGCGCCTTGATGCACCTTCGGCACGGTATCGCCGCGCGCCATCAGCTGTCCGACCGTGCTCAGCTGCGCGCCGAGCCGCCCGCCGGGGTGGAAGGCGAGGAAATCGGACCGGGTGAACCCGCGCCGCTCCGCCAGCGCGACCGCCAGCGCATCGCCCAGCACCATCTGCATCGTGGTCGACGACGTCGGGGCGAGCTCGTTCGGGCACGCTTCGCGGACCGCGGGCAGGATCAGGCGGATGTCCGCTGCCTGTGCTGCGGTGCTGTCGCTGCGCGACGTGGCGACGATCAGCCGGATCGCGAAGCGCCGGCAATAGGCGATGATGTCGCCCAGTTCGGACGTTTCGCCCGACCAGCTGAGCGCGAGCACGATGTCGTCGCGCCCGACCATGCCGAGGTCGCCGTGGCTGGCTTCGCCCGGATGCAGGAACAGCGACGGCGTGCCGGTCGATCGCATGGTCGCGGCGATCTTGCGCCCGACGAGGCCGCTCTTGCCCATGCCGCACACGACGAGCCGGCCCGACTGCCCGGCGATCGCGCCGATCGCATCGATGAAGCCCTGGCGCAGCGGGGGTGAGCGCAGCGCTTCCGACAGGGCCTGCAACGCCTCGGTCTCGATCCGCGTCGTCCTGAGGGCGGACAGCAGCCCGGACTCATCGAGCGCATCCACTACCGTCCGCATGGCAACCCCGATTTCGTCCAGCCTGAACGCCGACTTCTAATCCTGGCTTGCGTTGACTTCCAGTGCTTTGCGGCAAATGAGGGCCTCGGCGCGGCCGATGTTGCGGTATTGGCACTTATTGAAAGCACGGGAACATCTTTATGAAATTATGTGGCGCGGATATCGGTGCCGATCAGCCGCTGTTCTTCATTGCCGGCCCGTGCGTGATCGAAAGCGAGGCGCACGCACTGCTGATGGCGACGCGGCTGCGCGCGGTTGCCGACCGTCTGGGCGTGCTGCTGATCTACAAGAGCTCGTTCGACAAGGCGAACCGCAGCTCGGGCACGTCGTTCCGCGGCCCCGGCATCGACGAAGGCCTGCGCATCCTGGAAAAGGTCCGCGCCGAAACCGGGCTGCCGGTGCTGACCGACGTGCATACGGAAGGGCAGGTGGCACAGGTCGCCGCGGTGGTCGATGTGCTCCAGACGCCCGCCTTCCTTGCGCGCCAGACCGACTTCATCGCCGCGGTCGCCGCCAGCGGCAAGCCGGTCAACATCAAGAAGGCGCAGTTCATGGCGCCCGGCGACATGGTGAACGTGGTGGCCAAGGCGCGCGCCGCCGCCGTTGCCGCCGGGGTGCCGGACGACACTTTTATGGTGTGCGAACGCGGCGCGACCTTCGGCTATAACAACCTCGTCTCCGACATGCGCAGCCTGGCGATCATGGCCGACACCGGCTGCCCGGTCGTCTTTGACGCGACGCATTCGGTGCAGTTGCCCGGCGGCCAGGGCGACCGGTCGGGCGGCCAGCGCGAGTTCGTGCCCGTCCTCGCCCGCGCCGCGGTCGCCGCCGGTCTGTCGGGCCTGTTCATCGAAACCCATACCGACCCCGACACCGCCTTTTCCGACGGCCCCAACAGCTGGCCGCTCGACCAGCTGGAACCGCTCCTCGAACGGCTGCTGGCAATCGACGGCGTGGCGAAGGGGCGGTAGATTTGCCTTGAGCAAAGGACGTATCCCCCGCAATAACAATGCATTCGGGGGAGGAATTGGGAATGAAATTGGGTCGCCTGTGGCGCAACCGCAGTGCCGCATCGACGGCGAACTATGATTCCGTCGCCGCCTATACGCAGCATCTCGACGGCACCCTGGCGAAGCATGGCGACGACCGCGATCTGGCGTTCGCCCAGGCGGTCGGATCGCCCAGCGTCGAACTGTTCCACTCCCAGGGCGACGGCCATGTCGCGGTGCTGCGTCACCATGGCCTGACCGACGGCATGGCGGTCTACGATCTCGGCTGCGGCTGCGGCCGGACGGCGCAGGCGCTGCAACGTTCGGGCTGGACCGGAAAATACATCGGCCATGACATCGTGCCGGGCTTCATCGACGAACTGCGCGCGAAATGCCCGGGCTACGAAGCGCACGTCCATCGCCGGCCGAGCCTGCTCGCCGGGGACGAGACGCTCGACCTGATCTTCCACTGGTCGGTGTTCACGCACCTGCCGCCGGAGGAATGCTACCTCTATCTGCGCGACAGCTTCCGCGCGCTGAAACCGGGCGGGCGCATCGTCTTCTCGTTTCTCGAACTGACCGATCCGGCGCATTGGGTGGTGTTCGACAACCGCGTCGATCGCACCGCGCGCGAGGCGTCGCTGCCGTTGATGGACACGTTCCTGCACCGCGACTGGATCGTCCTGTGGGCCGAGCGCCTGGGCTTCACCCGGCCCGACTTCACCGACGGCAGCGACGAAACGCACCACGCCCCCTTCTGGCAGGCACTGGCGACGATGACCAAGCCTGCGGGCTGACGACGTGCGTTGGCGCCCGTGGATAACCATGGACGGCCCCGCAATTCCACCCGTGCCGGTTCGGTGCGAGCCAGATCGGGAATGTTTCGGACCGCCCGGGGATGACGGCCTGATGCTCACCGGGTTGCCGGGCCTCGACGTCTCCTCCGCGCATGGTAGCGGCACGAATGCGCACCGCATCGCGCATCCGGGCAACCAACGGATAGCATCCTATTGCAGTCGGATCGTCAGATCGGTCCATCGCACAGGCAACTCGCGGCATCCGCGCGAGACCGATACGGCGGTGATTCCCGGGACGTCGAAGACTATGCCCAGTCGGGCAAGCTCGCGCTGCACATAGAATATCGTCAGCGGCTTGATCTTGGGCGGATCGTTTCGCCAGCGACCTTCATACGCGTATTGCGTCGGACCGATACGGGCGCCCTTGCTCTCGATGCTGGCGCGCGAGAACCCATAGGGCGAGAACGGCCTGGCGCGCAGCACGCAGGGTCCGCGTGTCGCCAGGATCGAGTTCGCCATATACGGGCGTGTTGCAAATCCCTCGGACCGCAGGCCTGCGTCGAGGCCGCGGAGATAGGCGGCGGTCGTTTCCTGCGGTTCGGCACGATTCAGGGCGAATGCCTTGATGCCGAGCGTCGTCACGGCGATCGCGACGATGCACACCCCTTCACGAACGAAGCGCATGACCGAGGCCAATCCACAACGCGCCGACGACTGCGGCAAGGCCGATCCACCCGAACGCCGTGGCACCCAGGCCGACGTGCAAGGTGTCGAAATGGGCCGGGAAGCGCGCGATCGCGGTCAGCCTCAATATGTTGCTGGCGATCGCGGCGATCACCATCGCCAGCAGCGTCAGCCACGCCCGGCGCGTCAGCGCGATTGAATGGAACTGCGTCGCCGTGACCCACAGGACCATGGCGATCGATATGCCCTGGAGCGACGAGCAGCCGGGTGCGACGACGAAGGCGCCCGCCCCTTCTGCAAACGTCACCAGATTGTCGCTGCCACCGGTGCCCGCCACCTGACCGACCATCCAGCCATCCAGGCTCAACAGCACGCCGCTGCCCATCGACAGCAGCAATCGTCCCCAGAGCAGGCTGCCGGTTATGGCCATGTAGATGAGCGACGCGCGACGAAGCGCGTCCGAGGGCGCCGATGCGATCGCCCACAGGCACGCGACGCTGAGCGCGACCCCGCTCAGCGCAGGCGACGGCAGCACCATGGCGACCATCGTCGCGATGGCGAGCACCCAGTCGCCGCGTCGAACGTCGTCCCCGCGCCGAACGTCGTCCCCGACGTTCCCCGTGTCGCTATCCGACGCCGTCAGCAAAAGATGGAGACCGGCGATCCCGGCCAGCCACAGGACGGCGCTGATCCCCCACAGGTTGAGCGTCGCCGCCACCAGCCCCTCCGCCTGCACGGCTTGCAGGGCGATCGTGGCGGCGGAATTGATCGCAAGCGCCGGAAACAGGATCGCGAACAACTGCTCGCGCGTGCGGAGCAACCCGGTGGATCGTACTTGGCCGGTCATCCGGACTAACCGGGTATCCGCGTCTCGTTCAGCCGCGCTTGCTGCGACGGATGCGGCGGTACAGATAGGCCAGGCCGGCCGCTGCGGGGATCCCTGCGCCCAGAAGCGGGCCCGGCGTCGCAGGCTGAACGACGCCTGCCAGCGCGGGCGATGCCGCCGATGCGGTGATGATGATCGCCGTGGCGAGGAAAGACGAAGAGAGCCGCATGTAAAAACCCCTTTTCAACGTGACGGGCGCGATGCCTAAAGGCGTCATCTGGTTTTTGCCAACGGTTTGTGCTTTGCGCCAACGGGAGACGGCGTAGCGTGCGGGACGGGACTACCTCAGGATGACCGCAGACCAACTGGCTTCCTGGCTCGGCGCGCCGATGACATTCTGGTCATGCCTGTTCGCGATCCTCGTCGGCACCGCGGCCTGGGAACTCCTGGCGGAGGGGCCGAGCATGGTTTCGGCGGAGGCGGGCGATCGGCGGATGGTGACGAACGTTGCGCTCGGCATACTCTGGCTCGGCCTTTCGGCACTGGTTCCGACCACCGTGACGTCACTGGCCGCGATCGCGAAGGACCAGGGCATCGGCCTGTTCGCCGTCATCGGCCTGTCGGGATGGCCGGCGTTTCTGGGATCGCTCCTGGTCCTCGACGCCGGGCAATATGGCCTTCATCGGCTGTCGCATCGATGGCAATGGCTATGGCGGCTGCACCGCGTCCATCACAGCGACACCGCGCTCGATATCACGACGACGTTTCGACACCATCCGGGCGAGCTGCTGGTCGCGCTGGCGTGGATGTCGATGCTGGGCCTGGTGTTCGGGCTCTCGGCGTCCGCGGTCCCTGTCTACGCACTTGTCGTGCTGCTGCTCTCGGTCCCGCAGCATGCGGACGCTTCGCTGAATGATCGGACGGAAGCGTTCGTGTCGCGCTTCATCGCCACGCCGGGTCTGCACCGCGTGCATCACGGTGCGAACGTGCACGATACGGACACCAACTATGGTGAAGTCCTGATCGTGTGGGACTGGCTATTCCGAACCCTCAGGCATCACTCGCCAGTCCAGCGCCAAACGATGCGCGTCGGATTGGGACCCCATCACGACGTCGGCGCCGATAGTCTTATCAAGCAGCTGACGGGACCGCTGCTGCGCTAGGGTTCTACCGATCGTCTAGGTCGCAACGGCAGCGGGATATTGAACACGCCAAAGCCGGTCCGCCGAGAGGCCTTTGGCAAGCGATAGGATCGATCCGGCGCATCGGTCACGGCACCAGCTTCCCCGGATTGAACAACCCCGCCGGATCGAACGCGCGCTTGATCGCGGCCAGCGCGGCCAGGCGGGACGCTGGCCCCAGGCGCTGCAACTCGGCCAGTTTCATCTGGCCGATGCCGTGTTCCGCCGAGATCGATCCGCCGGCGACGACGACCTGGTCGTGGACGAAACGGGTGATGCCGGGTGCCTGCTCGGCGTACCAGCGGTCGCGCTCGGCGCCGGCGCCAGTTCCGGCAGGCGCGCGGACGTGGAAATGGACGTTGCCGTCGCCCAGATGGCCGAAGGCGGTGGCGTGGGTGCCGGGGAAGGCGGCTTCGGCCGCGCGCGCCGCGGCGATCATGAACTCGGGCATCCCCGCGACCGGGACCGAAACGTCGTGCTGCACCGCCGGGCCCGAGGCGCGCTCGGCTTCCGACAGGGAGTCGCGGATGCGCCAGAAGGCATCGGCCTGCGCTTCGCTCGCCGCGACCACGGCATCGTCGGCAAGGCCCCCCTCCAGCGCGTCGCCGAGCAGCCGTTCGAGGAGCGCCGCGGGGTTCTCCTCGGTCGGATCGGCGGTCACCGCCTCGATCAGCACGTGCCAGGGGTGCGTGCCCGTAACCGGGCTGCGCGTCGCCGGGATATGCTGGAGCACCAGCGCCAGGCTGTCGCCGGGGATGATCTCGAAGCTCTCGATCGTGCGCGTCGCCGCCTCCAGGCGCCGCAGCAGGGCGAGTGCGGTGTGCGGGCTGGGAAGCGCGACCCAGGCGACACCGCGCGCCGCGATCGCCGGTGCCAGGCGCAGAGTCGCCGCCGTAACCACGCCCAACGTGCCCTCCGCCCCGATCAGCAGGCCGTCGATGTCATAGCCGCGGTTGTCCTTCTTGAGCGGGGTCAGCCCGTCGTGGATCGATCCGTCGGGCAGCACCGCCTCGACGCCCGCGACCAGCGAGCGCATCGTTCCCCAGCGCAGCACCTGGGTGCCGCCGGCGTTGGTCGAGACGAGCCCGCCGATCGTCGCCGACCCGCGCGCGCCGAGCGTCAGCGGAAAGCGCTGCTCGCCGCGCTCGGCCGCATCGTGGAGGTCGGCCAGGATCACCCCCGCCTCCGCCACGATCAGCGCATCCTCGGGCGAATGCGACCGGATGCGGTTCATCCGCCGCAGCGACAGGATGAGGGCCGACCCGTCCGCCGGCGGCGTCGCCCCGCCGACCATGCTGGTGTTCCCCCCCTGCGGCACCAGCGCGACACCATGCTCGCGCGCGAGCGACACGATCGCGGCGACCTGATCGGTCGTCTCGGGCGACAGGATCGCGGGCGCATCGCCACGATACCGCCCCCGCCAGTCAGTCAGCCACGGCGCGATATCCTCGCGCACGGTGGTCGCGGCCTTCGTCCCGAACCGGGCGATCACGGTGTCGACGAGGCGGGTCTGGGCAGGGGGCATCGACGGGGGCCGCTAGCACGTGCGCCGAACGTGCGCCATGTCAGCGGGTATCGACAGGGCCAAGGCGGAGCGTCTGCTTTTGGCGGTTAGCTGCCGTTGCCCAAAGCCCGATTAAAAGCCGTGCGGGCCATGTCGGTGTCGAAGGGTGCAGCGTTTAGCTCGGGAAAGGTCCGCGCCTTGCGAGCTGCCTCGTTCAGCCGGGCGGCAGTTGCTCCAGCACGCCAACACGCCACGAGTGTTTCATCGTTCTGGGAAGGCACTTCGTGGCCTGCAAAGCCCGTATAGAAAGTCTGAAATACTCGGTCTCGAGCGGCGAAATAGCCGATGTCCGGCTCTAGACGTTCCACGGTGTCGTCGAGAAGCAACGCGTCGGTATCTGCGCCCATTCTATGAAGCCAGACCCGGGCGAGCATCAGTGCGTCGTCAACGCGCTTGTCACTGTTGGAGATGACCTCGACGGATGCGTTACCCTCTTCGTCCCAGATGGTAACCCAATCACGATCGACGTCAATTGAGTGTGGACGGCCGTCCGCGAGCCGAACAATCGCCTCACCCCCAACCGGAACTTCGAATTGGTCGCATTGCAGCTCCACGAATACCGTCAGGGGGCTGTCGCTCTTGTTGCGTATGGGTATCCGCATCGCGCCTTTCCATGCTCATCAAGCCGAGAGTGCCACCGTGACCGAGTGTCCACAATTGGGCGACAGCAGACGCTCGTTCGTCGGTTGTTAGGGCAATGTTGGAAAACGTCGCGTATAGGTCCGACGACGGCTCTTTCTCATCGCTGATTTTTTTGCTGCCCGCGTTGGCTTCGCACCGCTTCGTCGGCGGGTCGTCCGGACGAGAATTTGCGGTCGGCATAGTGTGACCGTCGTGTGACCTTAGAGCACAACCGGGCGATAGGCGACGCCCAGGCGCCGCGGGGCGGTGGTCCGGCGGGCAAGTTGCGCGCGGACGTGGCGCAGCGCCGCGGCGGGATCGGCGAAACTGTGGACGGTCGCGCGGCCTGCTGTCCCGATCCGGCCCCAGCGCCGCTCGACCAGGACATGGCCGAACAGGTCGGTCGAGGCGACCAGGCTCCAGCGGCGGCGGATGTTGCGGGAGCGATCGATCGCGACCAGGTCGATGGGGTCGAGCGGGAGCGTGTCCATGGCCGCGATTTTAAGCCGGCCGCGAGGACGCGTCTCACGACTTGTCTGAATCAGTGCGCCGGCGGTGAGTCAGCCGGTCGATGAACGGCGCGGCGCCTTGCGCGCGTAGCCGTCAGCGTCGATGCTGCACGCACGATGCCCCATGTCCCCTTCCCGACGCGCGACGCCGAGTTCGACCTGTGCGCCGCCTGTTGCCGCTGGCCGCAGGACGAGGCCGCGCTGGCGGTAGTGCGCGCGCGGGCGTCGGGCATCGACTGGACGCGGTTCCTGGCGATGGTCGCGCGGCACCGGGTCCACGGCCTCGCCCACCGTGCGCTTCGCGCCGCCGCCATCCCTGTCCCGGCCTCCGTCGAGACTGCTCTGGCCGGGCAGGCCCGGGCGATCGCCCTGCAGAACATCGCGATGGCGGCGGAGTATCTCGCGCTCGACGACGCGCTCGACGCGGCCGGGGTAGCGCGGCTGTTCGTCAAGGGGCTGACGCTTGCCAGGCTCGCGTACGGCGACATCGGGATCAAGACCAACCACGACATCGACATCCTGATCTCGCCCGTCGATCTGGAGGCGGCGGCGCGGGTGATCGAGGCGCGCGGGTATCGCATGGTCGTGCCGGCGAAGGATCGCGCGCGGATCGCCGCCTGGCACCGCTACAGCAAGGAATCCTCGTGGCGCCACGCGGCGAGCGGGCGGATGATCGACCTGCACACCGCGCTGACCGACAGCCCGCTCTCGCTGATGGGGGTAGGCGCCGACTCGCCGTCACGGCCGGTCGAAATCGCCGGCCCGCGCAGCGTCGCGACGCTCTGCGACGACGACCTGTACGCCTATCTGGCGGTGCACGGCGCCAGCAGTGGCTGGTCGCGGCTGAAGTGGATCGCCGATCTCGTCGCGCTGTTCGGCGCGGCCGACACCGCCACACTGCGGCGCCTGCACGCGCACGCAAGCGCGATCGGTGCCGCCCGCGCATCGGCGCTGGCGCTGCTGCTGGCCGACCGGATGTTCGGCCTGGCGATCGACGATGCCCTGCGTCGCGAGCTTGAGTGCGACCGTGCGGTGCCAGCGATGGTCGACCTATCGCTCGGCGTCATGCGCGGCGGCGCCACGATCCGCGACGTGACCGACACCCGCTTCGGCACCCTTCCCCTCCACCGCATCCACTTCGCGCTGCGGCCCGAATGGCGGTACAAGGCGGATGTCCTGCGCGGTCGGATCGGCGCGCGACTGTTCTGAGGCGCGTCAGCGAGCGACCCGGCGCCGCTCCCACCGCGCGGCCAGTACGATCGCCAGCGGCGGCAGCATGGTGATGGCGATGTCGATCAGCGCCGGGCCCGGCCCCCAGGGGTAGCTGTCGAGATAGTAGCGGGTGAAGTCGAGGACCTCGTTGATCATCTCGAGCACGAAGACGAGGATCAGCGGCAGCCACGAGCCGAGCGGGCGGCGCAGGAGCCACCCGAACCCCAGCGTCAGCAGCACGCCCAGCATCAGGTGATAGTCGTGGTGGCTGAACGGCAGCGTATCGGTCAGCCAGACCTTGAAGGACTCCCACGCGAGAGCGAGCTTGAACACGGGGGTTTCGTCCTTCCGGCGGAAGCGCCAGCGCGGGGCCCTACACGCTCGCCGGGGCGTGGCCAATGCCGGTGCCGAGCGCGCGATCGTGTCCGGAACCCCGGAAAACCGCCATTCCGGGCCCTCGCGCCACCGCAACGCGGCGATACGATGGTGGCCGGCAAATCCGGGGCCGCGGCGTACTAGCGGCTTCGGTTCGATCCGGATGATTTTATACCTGAAAGCACGAAGATTGCCGCCCCGGACGGCTTTTCCCACTGTGGCGTCGGCTTGGGGATGCACAAAGTTCGTGCTTTCGAGTAGGAAATGTCGGCCATGGCCACACCTCCCCCGTCCCCGCCCAAGAAGTCTTCGCGCAGCGTGCCCCAGCGCGACCTGTTCCAGCTCGACAGCCCGCTGACCGGCGAGATCCGCGGCGAACGCTCGCTGATGGCCTTCCCGTTCTTCGCGCTCAGCAAGAACGCGTGGATGAAGCCGCTGACCTACGACCATGCGACCGTCTCGATCGAGGTGCGCCCGTCGGCGAGCGGCGTCGCGACGATCTACGACAAGGAAATCGTGCTCTACATCGCCAGCCTGATGGCCGCGAAGGTCGAGGCGGGCGAGGATGTCGCGCAGGATTTCATCTTCACCGCGCACGACCTGTTCTCGGTCACCGGCAGCAACCAGTCGGCGCGGTCCTATTCGCGGCTGTCCGAGGCGCTGGAGCGGCTGCAGGGCACGCAGATCAAGACCAATATCGAAGCCGGCGGCGAGGGCGAGGAAGGCTTCTTCTCGTGGCTCAGCGAAGCGCGGCTGCACTATTCCAAGACGCGGACCGGCGAGCGGCGGCTAAAGGCGGTGAAGGTGCGGCTGTGCGACTGGCTGTACCGCGCGATCCTGCGCGACCGGCAGGTGCTCGACTATGCCGCGGCCTATTTCCAGCTGGGGCCGATCGAACGGCGGATCTACGAGGTCGCCAGATCGACCTGCGACGGCGAGCGGCTCGAGATCGATCTGGCGACCTTCCGCCTCCAGATCGGCTACCAGAACCCGCTGGCCAACTTCCGCTCGGCGCTCAAAGCCATCGCGCTCGCCAATTCGATCCCCGACTATACGATCGAGCTGATCGAGGGCGCGCCCGATGCCGAACCGTCGGTCGCCAAGCGCGGGCGCAAGGCGGGTGCGGTGACCGTCGTCATCCGCCCGAAACCGCATCTGCTGGCCGCTGACGAATCGATTGGCGAATCACCCGCGGCCTGATCGACCCCCCGAGTCGCGACTCGGGCGGGATTTGATATCCGAAAGCACGAAGTCGCGCGGCAATTGATATCCGATAGCACGAAGATTTCGCAGTATTGATATCCGATAGCACGAAGTTTTTCTGCATTTCATATCCGAAAGCACGAACTTCTTCGGCTTCCGTTGTTGGATATTAGCTGCAAAATTCGCCGCTTCGCGGGCGTCGTGCCTGCATCAAGCTAGTGGAGCGGCTGTGACCACATAAAGAAACGCCCGGCACGATGGCCGGGCATCCCTTGGGTGTTGGAGCGGCGTTTGGCGACGCCGATCCGAAGGTCTTGGTACGAGACCCTCCAGATACCCCGGAACCCTTGCCGGTTCAAGGATGCGCGTGTTTCGCGCCACGACTTTCTGCGTGCCTGTCCCAGCCCCCTCGAGGGGACGGAAGATGACGGTGTTTACCCTGGGCGAAGCGACCGCGCGGGCCCTGGCCGGCGTGGGGGTAGCCGGCGTGCGCCCGCTCCGCCCTGCCCGGCGCGGCGGCCTGCACCGCACGGGTGCGGCCGTGCGCCGCGACAGTATCGAGGCGGGGACGTTCGAGGAGATGTTCTTCGCGGTCCCGGCAAAGGGCGAATGCGACCATATGCTGCGCGTCGCGCGGGCAGCGCTGGATGCCGGCCGTCGCTTCGCGCGGATCGAGCGCAGCGGCGAGCGCGCGCTGAGTGCCGCCGAGCGCGCGCTGACCCGCCTGACCGCGAGTGCGGTGCGCATCTACGAGGAAGTCTGTATGCTCGCGCGGGTCAACCGCGGGCGGGTCTATCCGAGCTACGACCGGTTGGCGGCAGTGACGGGCCTCGGCCGTGCGACCGTCGCGCGCGCGCTCACCGCGCTGGAGGATACCGGCTTCCTGGTGCGCCAGCGCCGCTTCACCCGGATCGAGGGACAAGGCGCAGGCCCGCGCTACGCCCAGACCTCGAACGCCTATCGCCCCACCCTACCCCAGCGGCTGCTCGCGCTGTTGCCGCGCTGGATGCGCCCGGCCCCGGTTCCCTGCGACCAGGCGCAACGCGATGCCGACCAGGCCGCCGAGCTTGCCGGGATGAAGGCCACGCTCAGCGCGCGCGACCTGGCCGGCGTGACCGTCGGCGGCGCGCTCGGCCGGATGCTCGCCCGTCTGGGCGCCGCGATCGATGCGAAGGAGTGCGAGTCTCAGGACGATCCTCAACCGCATACCAAAGATATTGATAAAGCATGTGCTGACGCCGACCCAACCGGTCGGCGACGTTACGCGTGACCGCAGGACGCCAAAAATACTAAAGCAACAACCACCTCGAACAACAGCACGTTCAGGACGGCCCGGCTTCGCCGGTCCGATGCTCTCCGACGAGAGCAAGCGGGTCCTGCAGCCGGTTATCGCGAGCCGGACGGGTGGAGCAACGACGGGATCAGTCGGAGTGCGTGGGACCACCCCCGGCACGAGCGGCAACGACGTCGCCATAGGCTGCGCAAATCTTGCCGGTGGTGCCATCGGGCAATGCCTGGATACCGCAATAGTCGTGCTTGCCCATCGTCACGTCGCGCAGCACCAGGGTGCGACCGCCGTGCTCCTCGACGGTCAGATACCCATCGGGCCCGACCCGGACGAACGCGGTAGACAGGATGCGGCGGCCCACCGCCTGCGCATCGAGCGATCCGGCCGCAGGTGTCGTGGCCTCGGTTGTCGCAGCAGTGGGAATGCGCACGTCGGAGCTGGTCATGGCGATGTCCTGTGATGGAGGCGAACACGCCGTCACGACGGCGATCAGTGGCAATGGCAACGACAAACGCGGCACGTCGATCCTCCAGCGAACCTGGATCACGATGTCTATGGCACTTGCCCTGCCCTGTCACCGGCCGGCGCCATCTGCGCAATTCTCCTGAAAACGTAGCCTTCCGCGACGGTTGTCTTTGCGATAACGTCGAGATCCTCGGGGGAGGAAGGCGGGCATCGGCCTGCCGTCATACAGCCGGAACAGGATCGGCATGAGCCAATCAATACCCAGCGGCGGTACGGGTCGTGCCGGTCGCACCGTTTTCCTTGTCGGCCTGTCGATCGCTGCCGCCGCACCCGTGGCGGCCGGGCAAGTCGGCACGCCGTCGCCGGGCGCATCGCTGCCGTCCGGTTCCCTGGTCGTCGATCCGCAGCAGGGCGCGACGCCGCGACCCCTGCCCCCGGTCTCGACGCCTCTGCCGCCGTCCAGTCCGGAGCCGGTGACGTCGACCGCGACACCGCAAGGGCCGGTGCTGCCCGCACCGATCACCGTCGGCCCCACCCGCAGCGTGTCGGGCAGCGTGGCGCCCGCCGCGCCCCTGCCCTTCGTCCGTCGCCAGCGCGACGGGGCGCTGCCCATCCCGACCGGCGACCCGCTGCGCATCGATCCCACGAACGACCCCGTGCTGCGCCTGGCGCGCACGACGATCGCGCCCGAGCCGTTCAATGCCGCGATTGCGGACGCCGTCCGGCGCAATCCCGCGATCGACGAAGCGGCGGCCCAGGTCGAGGAGGCGGATGCCGCGCGCGACGAGGCGCAGGCCCGCCGCCTGCCGACGCTCGATGCGTCGGTGTCGAGCTTCCGCGTCATCAGCCGCGCGTTTTCCAACGATCCCGGCAACGTCCTCGAACGCTCGCGCCCGAACCGGCGTACCGATGGCCTGCTGCGCCTCCAGCAGCCGGTGCTCGACTGGGGATCGGGCCTGAGCCGGGTCCGCTCGGCGCGCGCCCGCCTGAACGCCGCCCGCGCGAATGTCGAGGATACGGGAACGCAGGTGGCGCTCCGCGCGATCTCGTCCTGGTACCAGGTCTATGGCTACCGCGTGCTGGTGCGCCTGGCCGAAAGCTTCACCGCCAACCAGCGCGACCTGCGCACCGCGCTTCAGGACCGCGTCCGCCAGGGTGCGGCCGCGCCGGCCGATGTCGCGCAGGTCGATGGCTATATCGCCTCGGCCGATGCGCAGACCGCCGATTTCCGCCGGCTGCTGGCCGGCGCCGAGGCGCAATATACCGCGCTGGTCGGGACGGCGCCGCCACCCGGCCTGGGTCGCGCGCCCGTCCCGCCGCTCGACGGCATTGGAGCAGGATCGATCGCTGGCGATGTCGATCAGTTGCCGGCGGTGCGCGGGGCGCGCCTGGCGGCGGAGGCTGCGCGCCTCGATGCCCGCGCGCTGAAGTCCGATCGCCTGCCGCAGGTGACCGCCGGCGTCGATGCCGGCCGCTACGGCGTGTTCGAAACCGCGCGCGACTATGACATCCGCGGTAACCTGACCATGTCGGTCCGCCTGGGCGGTGGTGCGGCCGAGCGCGTGCGCCAGGCCAAGGCCCGCGCCAACGGCGCCGATGCGCGGCTCAATCGCGCGCGGGTCGAGGCGACGCGCGATGCCGAGATCGCACTGGCCGACGTCACCGCGCTGGAGGCGGCACGCGAGGCGATCGAGGCGAATTACATCGCCAGTCGCCAGTCGCGCGACGTGCTGGTCGAACGCTTCCGCGTGTCGCGCGGGACGCTGGTCGACGTCGTCAATGCCGAGAGCAATTACTTTGCGATCGCCGCGCGCTACGTCCAGACCGTGATCGAGCTGGACAGCGCCCGCTACGCCCTTCTCGCCCGGACCGGCCGGTTGCTGCCGGCCCTCGATATCGCTCCTGCAACCCTGGATCCGCGATGAACACGTCCCACGATACGGTCGAGCACCCCCGCCCCCGCTTTGCGGCGTGGCTGATGGAGCCGATGCTGCGCAACAAGGCGATCTACATAAAGGTCGCGCTGGCCGCGGCGATGATCAACATCTTCGGCCTCATCACCTCGCTGTTCACCATGACGGTCTATGACCGCGTGGTTCCGAACAACGCCATCACCTCGCTGATCGCGCTGTCGATCGGGCTGCTGGTCGTCGTGGTGTTCGATTTCCTGCTACGCATCCTGCGCGCCTATTTCACCGACCTGGCCGGCGCCGACATCGACCATGACATCGGCGGGCGTGTGTTCCGCCGCCTGGTCGCGATCCGCCTGGACCAAAAGAAGGGATCGACCGGCGCGCTGACCGGAATGATGCGCGAGCTGGAGACGCTGCGCGACTTCTTTGCGTCCGCCACGATGACCGCGCTGGTCGATGTACCGTTCATCGTCGTGACGCTCGTCTTCATCGCCATCCTGGGCGGGCCGCTGGTCTGGGTGCCGCTGGCGGCGATCCCGATCGTCGTCGGCGCGGGCTGGCTGACGCGCCCCGCGCTCGACCGGCTGTCGGCGAAATCGATGAGCGAGGGCCTGTCCAAGCAGAGCGTGCTGGTCGAGACCGTCGGTGCACTCGAGATGGTCAAGACCAGCGGCGCCGACCGCCTGCTCGGCCGGCGCTGGAGCCAGGCCAATATCGCGCATGGCGACAGCTCGACCCGCCAGCGTCTGGTCTCGACCATCGCGACGACCGTCGCGGCATCGGCCAACACGCTGTCCTACGCCGGCACGGTCGTCGTCGGCGTGTTCCTGATCGCCGACCACCAGCTGACGACCGGCGCGCTGATCGCGTGTTCGATCCTGTCGGGCCGTGCGGTGCAGCCGCTCGCCACCATCGCTGCGCTCCTCTCACGCCTGTCGGCGACCCGCGTCGCGTACCGGCAGATCGATGCGATGATGTCGACGGGGTCGGAAGAGCCGGGAGCCGGTGCGTTGCGCCCTGCCCGCTTCGACGGCCGCATCGAATTTCGCGGTGTCGAATTCCGCTATCCCGGTGCCGCCGAAAAGGCGCTCGACGGGCTGAACCTGGTCATTCCGGCCGGCCAGCGCGTCGCGCTGCTCGGCAAGGTCGGATCGGGCAAGTCGACGATCGCGCGCCTGATCCTCGGGCTCTATCCGCCCCAGGAAGGGCTGGTGATGATCGACGGCACTGACATCCGCCAGTACGACCCCGCGGTCATGCGCGGGCTGATCGGCACCGCGCTCCAGGAACCGGTGTTGCTGTCGGGCAGTGTGCGCGAGAATATCGTGCTGGGTCGCGAACAGGTCGACGACGACGAGATGCTGCGCGTCGCCGAAGTGTCGGGCACGCATGACTTCATGGGCCGGATCGCCAACGGCTACGACCTGAAGCTGACCGATCGCGGCGAAGGCCTGTCGGGCGGGCAGCGCCAGGCGATCAGCCTCGCGCGCGCACTGGCCGGCAAGCCGCAGATCCTGGTGTTCGACGAACCGACCAGTTCGATGGATCAGGGCAGCGAAGCGCAGCTGATCGCCAAGCTGCAGGGCGAGCTGAAGGACCGTACCTTCGTGCTCATCACGCATCGCCCTGCCCTTGTCAGCCTGGTCGACCGCATCGTCGTGATCGAGAACGGCCGCGTCGTCCGCGATGGACCGCGCGACGCCGTGCTGCAAGACCTCCAACGCCCTCGAGCCGCCTGAGACCAGTGATGTCAGATACCCATCTCGAGGACCTCGCCGACCGCATCAAGCCCAAGGCGGTGAGCAACCTGCTGCTGTGGCTGATCCTCGGCTTCGTCGCCATCTTCATCCTGTGGGCAAGCCTGGTCGAGCTTGACCGGACGGTGCACGCGCCCGGCCGCGTCGTGCCGTCGAGCCGGTTGCAGGTGCTGAGCAATCTGGAGGGCGGCATCGTGTCCGAAATCCTGGTGCGCGCGGGCGACGTCGTGCGTCGCGGCCAGGCGCTGGTCCGGCTCGACCGTACGCAGGCCGGGTCCGAACTCGGCAGCTCGCAGGCGACGGTCGGGGCATTGTCGGCCAAGATCGCACGGTTGCAGGCCGAGATAGCGGGCCGCGAGCCCGTCTATCCCGCCGCCACGTCGCGCGAGATCGCCGAGCAGATCGGTATCGAGCGCTCGCTTCATGCCGCGCGGATGAGCGATCTGGCCAGCCTCAGCTCGGCCGGTGTCGCACGCGAAGCGCAGGCATCGCGCGCGGTCGCCGAGGCGCAGGCCGCGTACCAGTCGCGCGTATCGGCCCGCGACAGCGCGCGGCGCCAGCTCGAACTCATCCGCCCCCTCGTCCAGCGCGGGATCGAACCGCAGATGACGCTGATCCAGCTGGAAAACGCCGCTGCCGTCGCGACGACCGATGCGGCGCAGGCGTCGGCCGCCATCGCACGCGCGCAGGGTGCCGTCGCCGAAGCGCGTGCCAGCCTGTCGCAGGTGCGCGGCGCGTGGCGCGCGCAGGCCGGCACCGAACTGGCCGCGGCACAGGCCGAACTCGGTGCGCGGCGCCAGGCGATGCCCGCGCTGACCGCACGCCTCGGCCGCGCGACGATCACCGCCCCGGTTAACGGCCGCGTCAACCGCGTGCTCGTCTCGACCGTCGGCGCCAGCACCGCGCCGGGTCAGCCGATCGTCGAGGTCGTCCCCTCGGCCGACGCGCTGACGATCGAAGCGATGGTCGATCCCAAGGACATCGCCTCGGTCCGCATCGGCCAGCACGCGCGCGTCAACATCTCGGCTTATGAATCCGGGATCTACGGGGGCATGGACGGCCACGTCATCACCATCTCGCCCGACGCCACGGTCGACGAGCGCACCGGCACCAGCCACTACACCGTCCGCGTCCGCGCCGACGCGCAGAACTTCCGCGGGCCGAGCGGCCAGCGGCTCGTGATCGGCCCGGGCATGACCGCGGACGTCAACCTGATCGGCGACAAGCGCTCGGTCATGGCCTACATCCTGTCCCCCTTCACCCGCCTGCGCGAGAATGCGTTCCGGGAGTAAGGCGCGTTTCGAACAGGATTATCCGGTGAAGTAAATTACCGGATTTACACAAGAAAAGGGCGATGGACGCAACCGCGTTCATCGCCCCGTCTGTGTCTGGTACGGCACGCACTGTCCGCGACCGCTGACGTCCCCGGCTGCGGCTGAGTGGCGACGCCGGTCCACCGGGATCGCCCTGCGACGATCCCGGTGCAGCAGCATCACGCGATGACGGTGGCCAGCGTCGTCGGATCGTAGATCACGGGAACGTAGCGCAGACCGTCGGCATCCGCCCCGCCCATCAGGAAGACGGCCGGGTCGGGTGCGAAGCCGACATCGAAGACCGGCACGACAGGCGTCGGCGTGGTCCCGACCCCGATCGTGGGATTGAAGGCCACCATCGGGTTGCTGGTGGGTTCGGCGAGCTCGAAGAACTGCGGCACCTGGAACTGCGACGTGACATAGGTCACGCGCTCGATATTGGCGGGCGCGACGTAGTTGAGGATCGTCGTGAAGATCTCGTCGAAGCCTTCGCCGGCGTTCTCGACCACGACGTCGTCGAGGCTGTCGACGAAGAAGATGTCGTCCCCTGCCCCACCGATCAGCGTATCGGCACCGCCACGCCCGTGCAGCCGGTCGTTCCCGATCCCGCCGTCGAGGCGATCGTTGCCGAGCCCGCCCAGCAGCGTGTCGTCGCCGTCGCGGCCTTCGTACTGCACGCCGGCGGTGCCGTCGTCATACTCGGAATAGACCTTCAGATAGTCGTTGCCGGCCGATCCCAGCACGATGCTGCCGACACCGCCGTTGCCCGAGGCATGGCCTGCGACGCGTTCCATGCTGGTAAGGGCGAAGGTCGCATTGCCGGACTGCGCGGTGCCGACGGCCAGATCGACCGTGAAGCCGGTCCCGAGCCGCAGCGTATCGACTCCGGCCCCGCCATTGATCGAACTGGTCGTGGCGGCACCGGTCGAGCCCGTCACGAAGATATAGTCGTTGCCGCCGCCCGCATCGATCGTGTCATTGCCGCCGCGCCCGTCGATCGTGTCGTCGCCGTCGAAGCCGTTGATGACATCGTTGCCGGCGGTACCGGTCAGCGTCTCGGCGAAATTGCGCATGTCGATCGACGTCAGCACCGGATCATGGTCCGAAATGCGATTGGCGGCGGCGAAGCCCGAATTGATGTGGACGACATCGGTGGTCGCCGCTGCCGCCGTGCGCGCGTCCGCCAGGATATGGTCGATCGCCTGACTGCGCCCGTCGAAGGTGTAGGTGTAGCGTTCGGCTTCGCTGAGCGACAGCGCCAGGTTGACCAGCCTCGCCCCGTCGTTGCGCGCGGTGCCGTCGGCGAAGACGTAGCCGGTCGCGGTTTCGAGCGGGCGGTAGAAGTAGAAATCGTTGTAGTCGCCGCCCGACAGTACGTGGGCCGACCCGTTGCGCGTCTGGATGTAGTTCAGCAGCGAATAGATGTCCTCGCCGATGTTCGAGCGCTGCACCCAGTCGGCGTTGACCGGCGTGCCGTTCTGCGGGTTGATCTGGCTGGCGTCCCAGAACGTGCCCGACCCGCCCTTCGACGGCAGGTGGTTGGCGAGCGCGAACACGGTGTTGCCGTTGAAGCTGAACTGGCCGAGCAGCGACAGCCGCGTCGTCGTATAGTCGGCGGTGTTGATGCCCGAGACCATGTTGTCCGAATACGCGATCAGGTCGCCTGCATCGCGGACGTTGTCGCCCAGGCGATCGACGTATTTGCGGCGTTCCTCGATCGGCGCATCGGCGGCCAGGTTGCCGAGCTGGACGCGGCCGGTGTCGTAGAGGAAGCCGACGCGGATGTTGCCGTTGGGCTCGCCGCCCTCGGCATTGTACACCGGAGCCTGGTCGACCCATTGATAGACCCGGCCGGTCGCGGCGTTGACCGCGGCGACCAGGCGCGTCCAGGTCGTCGTCGCGTCGGTCCCGGTCGAGGAAATGCCGTCGCCGGCCGCTGCCCCGTTGTTGTCTTGGATTTCCTCGATCGACAGGATCGCAGGTGCGTTGAGGTTGGTCGCCACCACCGTCGCGATCGCATCGAACCGCGTCTGCGCGGCGTTGCCGGCCAGGTTCTCGACGTTGAAGGTCGCAAAGGTCAGCGCGCGATCGTTGGCCGCGATCGTCGTCACTTCCTTGGTCAGCGTCGTGTCGGTGAAGGTCCCGACCGCGGTCGGGATCAGCTTCATGTCGGTGAAGTTCCACTCGACGATGCCGGTGATGTCGCCCAGGCGGTCGCCCATCGACAGCAGCCCGTTCGACACATAGCCGGGCGCACCGACCGCGAAGTCGGAGAAGTCGAGCTCGAGGATATCGGGATTGATGTCGCCATCGGTCACGCCGCGGCCGCCGGCGATGACGTCGTCGGTCGTCGACGAGGTGTCGGGCGGCGACAGCACAGGGTCGCCCGCGATGGTGTAGCCGCCGCGGCTGTTGATCTGTTCCGGGTTTGCCGAGACACCCGAATAGACCTTGAAATTCGTGCCCCCGCCCTGGACGGCGGTGAAGCCGTCCGCGACGCGCACGTCTGGCACGGTGACCAGCATCCCCTCGATCGTCTCGAAGAACGACATCGCGTAGTTGGTCGCATCGAAGCTGTCGCCGGCGTCATCGACCGAATCGGTGAAGACGGGCGCGACGCCGGTCAGCAGCGCGTTCGGGATCTTGTGCGCGGCATCCAGCGTCAGGATCGGCAGGGGCTGGCCGGTGGCGCCGAGCTGGACGGTCGGATTGACCAGCACGGTCAGCGGCCCGTTGGTGTTGAACGGGCGATATTCCATGACGTTGGCAGTGACGGTCACGACCGTTCCGACGGCCAGGCCCGCGATCGACGACACCGCGCTGCCCAGGTTCGAATCGTTGCGCGTCATTACGAAGATGCCCTCCGACGTGAAGTCGTTGGCATCCCAGTCGGAATTTTCCTCGGTAATGTAGAAGCCCTGGCGCGCACCGACCCCGTCGATCGCGGTGACGACCGCGCGGACGGTGACGGTGAAGGCGGTCGCGTTCGTCGTCAGGCTGGCACCGGTGCCGAAGCCGGTGATCCCGGCACCCGCGACGATCGGCGAGAAATAGCTGGTGCCCTGGATCGCCGAGATGAGCGTCAGCGGCGTATCGTCGTCGGTGATCGTGCCCACGCCCTGCGCATCGGCGATGATCGCATCGTTGGTCGCATTGGTCAGGTTGACGAACAGCGTCTCGTTCGGCTCGATCGTGGTATCGCCGTTGATCTGGACGGTCACGGTCCTGGTCATCTCGCCGGTCGCGAAATTGATCGTGCCGCCGGTCGCGGCATAATCGCCGCCGGCCACGCTCGCGGTCCCATCGGCGGTCGCGTAATCGACCGAGAAGGCGCCGGTGCCGCCCGAACGGGTGACCGTGAAGGTCATCGTCGTGGTGCCGGCATTGCCCTCCGCCACGAAGACGTCGTTGATCGCGACCTGGATCGGGGCGCCGTCGTCGTTGGCGATCGTGCCGGTCGCCGCGGCCGTGGTGACCGAGCCTGCGCTCGGCGTGCCCAGCGTCACGCGGAAATTCTCGTTCAGCTCGGGCGTCGCATCGGCGTTAACGCGAACGATCGCCTGCGCGGTCGTCTGGCCGTCGACGAAGCTGACGGTCCCGGTCAGCGCGGCGAAATCGGCGGCGTTGGCGGCGTTGGTCAGCCCCGCGAAGTCGACCGTGAAGGGAATCGTCACCGCACCGGCCGTGCCGCCCGATCGTGTCACGGTGAAGCTGAAGTCGGTCGTTCCGCCGCCCGTCCCCTCGTTCGCGGCCGCCAGGTCGGCGATCGCGAAACTGCCTGCCCCGCCGACCGCAGCGGTCGCCGTCAGCGAGAAATTGTCGATGCCAAGGCCATCGTCGTTGCCCGTCACGTTCAGATCGACCCAGCGAATCCAGAAGGTCGCCCCGTTGGCGATCGCCAGGCCGGACAGCGTGGTCGACAGGTTGGTCTGGTTCGCCGCCAGATTGCCGTCCTTCGCACCGATGGCGGTGCCGGCGGCACTGGTGACGGCGTAGTCGAGCGCGTTGACGTCCTGCCACGTGCCCGTCGTCAGGCTGGTCGCATCGAAGCTGATCTGGAAATCCAGGCGATCCTCGCGCCCGGTCGCACCGACACGGTAGAGCTCGCCGGTGTAGGACATGGCGAGCGACGTGATCGTGCCGCCGGTGCTGTTGGCGAAGGCCGCGCCGAAGGTCGAGATCTGCGCGTTGGAGGCAAGGCTGCCGAGCGCGCGATCGGTCGGCGCGCCGGTGGTCCCGAAATTATAGGTGTCGCCGGTCGTGCTGCTGCCCGTGCCGGCCGAATAGGTCGTGTTCGGCCCGGTTCCGGCCTCGACCGCGGCCCATCCGGGCAACAGGAACGCCAGATCGCTCGGACCGGTCGCATCCTGGACGATGCTGCCGCCCGAATTACTGGCGAGCGCGTTGAAGTTCTGCGTGTATGTCAGCGTCGACGACGTGATCGTGTTCGCCAGGTCGATCCGGCCGGCCGGAACCGCCGCGGCGGGCACCGCGACGAGCGCAGGGACATCGCCGGTATCGACATCGACCCACGCCGGGACATTCACGCCGGGCAAGATCGTCGTGTCTGCCGCGATCGCCGTCGCAGCGGGCAGCTGGCCGAGTGCGCGGTCGGCGGCGCCGCCCGACCCGTAGGCGTACCGGTCGCCGACGCTCGAGACCGCGCCGTTCCAGAACGACCATTGCAGATCACCGGCTGCATACGGGGTGTTTGCGTCCGAACCGAAGCTGTCCGCCATCCTGGTGCCGAAGGATGTGCCATAGGTCAGGCCCGTCGCCTTGATCACGTTCGCCATATCGATTTTCCCCCGAAGTTCCAGAACCGGCCGCTCATCCATCACGCCCAGGCGAGCGGATGCGCTGTGTCGAGCCGGCGATCCCGCAAAACACCCGCCGCGCTACGGTGCGTCCGCGACAGTTTCATGTCACCTGCGCAGAATCTACCGGGCATCGGATTTTTCTGTGGGTATCTCGGCCCGGATGTACGGTGGCGGTCGCCCGCCCTGCTTCCCGGCCCGCTCCCCCCGCTCCTGCCCCGAAGCGGTGCGGCGCCCTGCCCCGCCCTGCCGCAGCGCATCAGATGACGATCAGGTTCTCGCCGGAGATCAGCACTTCCCGTCCCTTGCCGAACAGCGCGGCCTGCAATGCCTGGCTGGTGCCGGCGCCGGGCAGCATCCAGTCATGCGGCTCGACGATGATCGCCGCCGCCTGCTCCACCCAGGCGATGTTGCGGTCGAACAGGTCGCTTTCGAAGCCTTCGATATCGACCTTGACGATGAACGGCCGGCCCTGAGGAACGGCGGCGACCAGGTCGGGCACGGTGACGACCGCGATGCCCCCCTCCCCGCCTGTGTCGCGGTGCGTCCGGGCGGCCCAGCCCTGGTTCTCCACCGTCCGCAGGCCGACCGTGCCCGGGGCGGCGCCGATCGCCGCCTCCACCAGTCGTGCGTGCGGGAGGGCCGCCAGGTTCAGCCGGGCGATGGCGGCGTTCGCGGGCTCGGGTTCGACCGCGACGATCGCCGCGTCGGGAAAGACCGACGCGAACCACAGGCTGGCCGCGCCGATGTTGGCGCCGGCATCGATGATGACGGGCCGCCGACCGCGCGCGAGATGCGCGGCATAGATGGCGCGCAGGCGATCCATCTGCGCCAGGCCGGCAAGATCATATTCGCGATCGACCAGGACCTGCCGGATCGCCAGCAGGTCGGTGTCCTGCCGGCGAAGATGCACCGGGCCGAAGCGGGTCGCGAGCACCGCGACGCCTCCGCGCCGAACGTCATGGGCGCTGCGCATCTCCTCCGGGTCGCAACCGAGCGCCGCGGCATCGTCGGCGATCCGGCGCTCCCGCGCGGCGCGGCGCGCGCGCACGACGCCCAGCGGCCTGCCCGATCGAAAGGCCTGCCGGACCGAGCCGAGTTCGCGGCGGAGGCGACGCAGGAAACTCATCGTCCCCCTCCCCACAGGCCCCGCCACCGCGCCCCCGCCACGCCTATCGCCGCCACACGCAGAGCGTCACTCCGTCGCCCAGGAAGCAGGCACCTCGCCGACGCAGGGTCCAGGGCCGGCCGCCGTGGACGTCCGGGATACGCTCGTTGCCATAGCCCGACCATCCGCCGTCGTCGGGCGTGACCTGCGCCCACCAGGCCCGCGAATAGGTCAGCGCCGACGCACCCCGATCGACCGTGTCGCGTCCACCATAGACCTGGCGGGGTCCGTCGATGTCGATCGAGCCGTCGCGCGCGATCCGGTAGAAGCATTGCCCCGCGATCCGCGTGACGCCATCGACGACGTAGAGGCAGCGGCCTTGGCGGTAGCCTGCGGGCAGTTTTGCCGCGCCGCGCGCCGCCGCGCCATCCCCGCCCGCCGCGACGAGCGCGGCGGCCGCGGTGATCGCGGCGGGTGCGACGAACCGTGCCGGGCGCGTGGTGCCTGTCATGGCGCGCGGTGGTAGGCTGCCAGTGCAGCCTTGACCTCGGGCACACCGACGACGGCATCGTAGAACGCCAGCACGGGCGCATCGTCCTTGTTCGGGCAACCGTTCGTTAAGGCGATCTCGACCCGCTGCCGCCCGGTGGTCCAGAAGATCGACGCACCGCCGCCATCGGTGACTTGCAACGTGCACGGCAGGCCGCGGTGGCGGATGTCGGCCGCGCGGGTCGCCAGCGTCTCGAAGGCGACCGGATCGAAGCGGAACCCCGAAAATTCCTCCAGCCCCGTTTCGCCGTTCCGCACAAGCGCGCCCCACCCCGTCCGGCGAAGAACCACGCCGGCCGGACACGCCGGCCCGAAACATGTCCCGGGTCCGATGCCCAGCGTGTCGATCATCGCGGGGTGGGATCGCAGCGTCACGAACCCGCGCGGGGTTCGCACCGCCTGCCCCCCGGCGATCCCGGCGACACCGGACAGGCCGAGCACGAGAGCCGCCAGGAGTGCGTGGATGGTCCGCATCACCGCCACGATGCGCGATCCCGAGGGGCACCGCAATCGGTGGACGGGGAAGTTCGGAAGATACTCCGCGGATCGGTCGGCAAGACCCACGGGCGAGATTCCCCGGAGCGGGCCTGACGGCTGTTCCGTCAAAACCGGTAACCGAGATTATCGGATATTTGACGTATCCGGTTTGTAACAAACCGGATATATGTTGTAATCAGGTTACTACCCGATAAGGACTAAAATCCGATAGGGTAAATGTGTATATCCGGTCTAACCGAATTGCAAATTATACCGGGTTGAACCAGGTAAATACGTATACCGGATATATACCGGAAAATGGAGAGCGAGGAATGCCGACGATCGCGATCGCATCACCCAAGGGCGGTGCGGGAAAGAGTACCACCGCCGTCATCCTCGGCACCGAGATCGCGCGCGCCGGCGTGTCGGTGACGATGCTCGACTGCGACCCCAACCGGTCGCTGTCATTGTGGGCGTCGCGCGGGACGGTGCCCGAGCGGATACAGGTGTTCGGCGACATTTCCGAATCCGACATCATCAAGACGATCAAGCAGCACGACCGCGACGGCCAGATCGTGATCGTCGACCTGGAGGGCGTCGCGTCGCGGCTGATGTCGCGCGCGATCTCGCAGGCCGACCTGGTGGTGACGCCGATGCGCGCGACGACGCTCGACGCGATGGTCGGCGCGCGCACGATCGCGCTGATCCAGGAGGAGGAGGAAGCGCTGGGTCGCGAGATTCCGTTCTCGATCGTCTTCACGATGACCAAGGCGGTGCGATCGAAGCAGCATTCGGGCATCTACGCGTCGCTCCGCGAACAGGGCGTCGACATCATCGAGCCCGAGTTGATGGAGCGGGCGGCGTTCGCCAGCTTCTTCGAATTCGGCGGCGATCTCGCCTCGATGCCCGCGCAAGGGAATATCGCGAATGCGCAGGACAATGCCGCGCGTTTCGCGCAGGCCGTGATGAACCGCTTGCTGAAGGGGCTGGCCCGTGACTGACAAACCCGCCTTCGCCATCGACCTGGCCAGCCTGAAGTCGCGCCAGAAGGACGTGCCGCAGAGCCGCATCGCCGAGGCCGACACGGTCGCCGAACGCCACGGCTTCATCGCCCGCGAACCCGGCCGCCGCCCGGGCCGCCGCCCGAGCCCGCGCACCGGCCAGGTGCACGCCAAGGTGTACCCGGACGTGTCCGCCGACATCGCCGACGAAGCCGCCCGCCGCGGCGTGACGCAGGGCGTGCTGATCGAGGAAGCGTGGAAACTGTACCGCGCGGCGAACCCGGCGGAGTAGGGGGGGGG
>NZ_LMLB01000011.1 GCF_001421785.1 Sphingomonas sp. Leaf33
CCCGGTAGCTCGTCAGGCTCATAACCTGAAGGTCACAGGTTCAAATCCTGTCCCCGCAACCAAACCAAAACATCACAAAAGCCCCGAACGCACCAGCGCTCGGGGCTTCTTTGCGTTTCCGACGCCGGGCGCTGCATCAATGGATGGCAACAGCACGCCGCATCGACCAGCCCGCTCCGGATGATCCACAAGCAGACGGCGATGACGATGATGCTGACCGGTTGCAACGCGTCGATCGGGCGTTACCCTCAACCCCGAGCCTCCCCGGCATCGGGCCGAGAGGAGGGCACTGCGAGGATTCCCTGCGATGACGCTCAGCCTTTCTCTGGTCGCTGCGACCGCCCTGTCGATGTCGGTGCCGACGCAGGACACGGCCACGCCGGCGGCCCCGACCGTTACCAGGGCGCCAGCCGCCGCGCCTGCGGCGGCAGCCCGATTTTCGCTCGACACACCGGTCGAAACGTTGGTGGCCGATGCCCGAGCGAAGGCGGTCATCGATGGCGCCGTGCCGGGCATCGCGGCGCATCCGATGTATGAGCAGTTCAAGGGCATGAGCTTCAACCAGCTTGCGCCGATGGCCCCGGGCCAGCTGACCGCGGAGACCATGGCGAAGCTGAAGACCGGCCTGGACGCGGTCAAGTGAGCGACGGACGCTCGGCAATGGCGGAGATGGCGGGCGCCGGTGGCATCGATCGTCGGTCGATGCTGAGGGCGGGCGGAGCGGTTGCCGCGACGGCGGTGGTGCCCGCCGCGGTGATCGCGCAGGCGCCGGCCGGGTCTGGCGATGCGGCGCTGCGGGCCCTGCTCGACCGGTTCTTCTACGACCGCTTGGCCGAGCGTCCCGAACAGGCCACCGCGCTCGGCCTCGATACGGGCGAGCGCGCGGGGCTGCGGTCGCGGTTGGGCGACGAGACGCGCGCCGGCGTGCAGCGCTCGCTCGCGCGTAGCCGCGCCGAACAGGCGGCCTTGCGGCGGATTGACCGCGCAACGCTCTCCGACAGCGCGGCGATCGATTACGACGTCGTCGATTACCAACTGAAGCTGGCGATCGCGCGCGGTGCGTTCGACTATGGATCGGGCAATTCGCCCTATGTCCTGTCGCAGCTGTCGGGACCGTACCGGTCGATCCCCGAATTCCTGGATGGCCAGCACCGCGTCGCGAGCCGTGCGGATGCCGACGCCTATCTTGCGCGCTTGTCCGCATTTCCGCGGGCGATCGACCAGAGCGTCGAGCGCGCCCGCGCCGATGCGGCGAAGGGCGTCGCGCCGCCCGATTTCGTGCTCGACCGCATGGTGCTGCTGCTTGCCGAGCTGCGCGACAAGCCAGCGGCGGAGACGACGCCGGTCAAGGGCTTCGTCGCCAAGCTGAAAGCGGCCGGGCTGCCGCCGGCGCTGGGCGTGCAGGCCGAGGCGATCATGACGAGCGCCGTGTTCCCCGCGCTCGACCGCCAGCGCGCTTTGGTCGGCGATCTGCGCGCAAAGGCGACGCACGAGGCGGGATGCTGGCGGTTGCCGCAGGGCGATGCGCTCTACGCCCATCTGGCCGAGGCCTCCAGCACGGTGCCGCTGTCCGGCGACGAGATACACCGCCTGGGGCTGGCGCAGGTCGCCGAGATCGGCGCGCGGATCGATACGATCCTGAAGGCGCAGGGGATGACGAGCGGGACCGTCGGCGAACGGCTGGTCGCGCTCAACCAGCGACCCGACCAGCTCTTCGCCAATACCGATGCGGGCAAGACCGCGCTGGTCGCTTTGCTCGACACGCAGATCGCGGCGATGGCCAGGCGCCTGCCCGAACAGTTCAGCTATGTGCCGAAGGCCGAGGTCGTCGCGCGTCGCGTGCCGCCGGCGATCGAGGCGGGCGCGCCGGGGGGGGATTACCAGGCGGCGACGCTCGATGGATCGCGCCCGGGCGTCTATTTCATCAACCTGAAGGACACGTTCGACCGGCCGAAGTTCGGGCTGGCGACGCTCAGCCATCACGAAGCGGTGCCGGGGCATCATCTGCAGGTGATGACCGCGCTGGAGAGCAAGGACATTCCGCTCATCCGCCGCCGCAGCGGATTCAGCGGCTATAGCGAGGGGTGGGCGCTGTATTCGGAGCAGCTGGCCGACGAGATGGGCATGTTCGACGGGGATCCGCTAGGGCGGGTCGGCTATCTGCAATCGCTGCTGTTCCGCGCCACGCGACTGGTCGTCGATTCCGGCCTGCACGCCAAGCGCTGGAGCCGCGAGAAAGCGACCGACTACCTGATGGCGACGACCGGCATCGCGCGCAACCGCAGCCAGAACGAGATCGATCGCTATGTCGTCTGGCCGGGGCAGGCGACCAGCTACAAGATCGGCCACACCAAATGGGTCGAGCTGCGCGACGCGGCGAAGGCGAAGGCCGGCGCCAACTGGGACCCGCGGCAGTTCCATTCGGTCCTGCTGCTGGGGGGGATGCCGCTCGCGGTGCTGGAGCGCGTGGTCAGGGCGCGGATTGCTTAGCGGCGCCTGAAGGACCTGTACTCAGTCAGGACGGGGTCGTGACGGAGCCGATTTCGGTTCGGGGCAAGAGGTGAGAAGCGGAGCGATGCTGATGCATCGTGACCTCAGGACTTTCTTGGCTCGCGACGCCGCCCCGGGGAAAAATCGGCCCGCGGCGGCAGGAAGGCGCTGGTCGTCATCGCTTGCTTGCAGGTAGCGCCCTACGCGCTGCGCTACACTCCTCGCCAGCGCCTTCCCGCGGGCGATCACGATCCCCGTCCTGACTGAGTCCAGACCCTAAGCCGCGTCGCTGCGTTTCGCGCGGTATCGGGCGGCGAGGTGGTAGAGCACCGATGGATGGATCGGGTGAGTGAAGCGCAGGCCGACGTGCCAGTCCTCGCTCCACTCGATCGTCGTCGCGACGGCCGCGAAGCCCGGCAGGCGCAGCTTTGCCGCCCGACCCGGTCGCACGCGGAAGCCGGTGTGCATCCGGCACCCGGCCGCCGACAGGTCGAGCACCGTGACCGGCAGCCAGCACGATCCCGCCTCGAACATCTCGGCGGCGATCTCGACCGGCCAGCGGACCGGTTCCCATTCTGCCGTGGCGGTCTGCCGGTGATCCCGGCGGCGATCGTTACCCACAGTCCCGTCCCTCATCCGACCAGTACCGGCACGCCGCAGCGCACGCCGTTCACGCGCACATCCGCCTCGCCCAGGCGCAGCCCCGCCAGCGACAGCGTCGCGTCCAGCAAGGTGTCGAGCGCCGGCGCCGCCAGCGACAGGGTCGTGCCGAGCGTCGCGGTCAGCAGGCCCGCGGACAGCCCGAGGCCCAGCACCGACACGCGGATGTCCGCAGTTCGCAGCAGCGATGCCGCGATTCCGCCGACGATGTCGTTGGTCTGCACCGACCTGACGCGCCCGGCCGCCACGTCGTCCGCGCTGAACCGCACCGATTGCGCGGCGACCCCGCCCAGCCGGATGTCGGCAAGCACCGTCGCGTTGACCAGCGGCAGGCTTGCGACGGTCGCGCGCCGCAGCGCCAGCGGTGTCGTGAAATCGGAAAAGTCGCTGCCGTCGATATCGGCGATCGCGACCCGCCCGAGGGACGGCAGCACGTCCAGCGTCGCCGCGGGCCCCATCGCGCGCGAACAGTCCACCCGCGTCAGCCGCGCCTCCGCCGATGCCAGTTCGGCGACGATCGGCACGCGGATGGTGCCGAGGCCCAGCGGCGCGCTCGCCAGTTTCGTATCGAGCAGGATTCGCGCCTGCGCGGTGCGGACGGTCACCTGTCCGGCACGGCCGACCGCAATCCACGGCGACGACGCGGGCCGCTCGCCGATCTCCACGCGATAGGTGGCCGCAGCCAGTCCGGCGATGCCCGGCGACAGCGCGATATCGACCTGTCGCGCCTGACCGCCGATCAGGATCGCCTCGCGCAACAGCGATAGCGTCCCGACGGTGATCGGCCGGGTCGGATCGGCGCTGGCGCTTTCGGCCAAGGGGCCTAGAGCGATGACATCGCGCAGCCGCACCGTGCGGTTCGCCAGACGCCCGACCAGCCCACGCAGGATGCGGGCGGCGTCCGGGCTGGACGTCGTATCGGCCAGCGCCCCGACCGCATCGGCCAGCTGGACGTCGGCGGCGGCAAGTTCGCCGAAGGTGCCGATACCGACACCCGCCCGGCTGTGCAGCGCTTCGAACCAGCGGAGCAGATCGACATCGGCGGCGGCAAGGGCATTATAGTCCATCACCGAGAGCGACAGGTCGCTGCCGCCCAGCGCCGACAGGACGGCATTGGCGATCCCGCCGTCGACGCCTGCCAGCCGCGACCCGACCGAGATGGCGGCGGTGTCGATCCGCGCGGCGGTGGCGGTCGCGGTGATCGCGACATTGGGACCGATGCCGAGCACACGGCCGAAGATCGTCTGGCTGCCTCCTTCGATCGTGACGCGCGCGGCGTCGGGCGCGATCCAGTCGGTCTGGAAGCGCGCCTCCACCGCCACGCGCGGATCGGCCAGGTATTTGCCGGGCGTGACCGACACCAGCGTCGCTCCGGCATTGGGCGGCAGCGCCAGTACCGCGCGAGCGCCCTCCTGCCCGGTCAGCGGCGCGGCGGCGGCGGCCATCGCGGCGGCATCCGCGATGCCCTGGACGCGGCGGCGTTCGAGGAACAGGTTGGCGGTGTCGATGCCCAGCGCGCCGACCGCAGTCAGCATCGTCAGCCCGCCGGCCATCAGGATCGAAATATTGCCGCGCGTGTCGCGCCAGACCCGCAGCCGCCTCACGGCCGGCTCACCAGGATGGCGGCGGTCCTCGCGATCCGCGTCGGCGGCTTGGGAATCAACGGCATCGCGAGCAGCGCGTTGCCGGTCGCATCATAGGCGACGGTGACGGCCAGCGTGCTGCCGTCGTCCGCCACGGCGACGGCGACGCGGCTGGCCGGGATTTCATAGCTGCGGCCGAGCGTCGTCGTCGCGGTCTGCTGCGCCAGCGTCGCGCGTTCGCCCGCGGTCAGCCCGGCAACCGCGGCGCGCGCGGCTTCGTTGGCGCTCTGCTGGACGACGTTGGCGAGCGAAAGCCACGACCCGTAGGAAACGATCGCGAACAGCAGCATCACCAGGATGGGCAGCGCCAGCGCCATCTCGATTACCGCGACGCCGCGCTGGTCACGCCACACATGCCGGATCGCTCCGCCGCCAAGCAAGGTTCTGGTCCCACCCATGACCGGCAGGATGACGAAACTTCGTAAGCAATCCGCGGATCGCAGCGGACCGTGGAAATGCGTATTTTGCGATAAGTTTCCGGAATTTATAATCGTGGTCGTCAGGCGCAGGCGAGGGGTTTGTCCCGCGATGCGTCGATGGCGCGGTCCAGCGCCTCGCGAAAGGCGGCAACGGCGATCATGCGGGTGTCGCCGAAGACACGGACGTCACCGCACCGGCGGCGGGTCGATCCGCGGTTCATCGCCCAGCGCAGGGCGACGCTGGAACCGTCGTTCAGGATGACGCCGTCGATCAGCGGCTGGTCGGCGCTGGTCATCGATGCGCGCATCTCGATCGCCAGATCGTCGGCGAGCGCCGCCGCGACCGGATCGCCGCCGCCACGGATCATCAGGTTGGCGGGCCGCGCGACCGATGTCGCCGTAACGACCGGCGCCGGTCCACCGGTTCCCGCCGATTGCGCCACCGACCGTTCGACCGACCGCAGGCCCAGCAGGTCCGTGGCCGCGACCACCGTCAACGTCGCGGTCAGCGTCGCCACCGCCAGCATCGCCTTGGCCGGCATCGGCATCTGCGCGCGCACGATCAGGGGCAGGGTGACGATCGCGATCACTCCCGCGCCCAGCGCCAGCGGCGTCCCCGCCGCGCCGTGGACCAGGATGGCGACTGCCAGCACCCCCTGCACGAAGACCGCTATCGCCAGCGCCTTGGCCGGCCCCGACCAGTCCGGTGCCGCATCGGGGGTGTAGGGCAGATACATGACGGACGGCCTTGCAGACGAGTGAGCCACCCATCTCTAGCTGTCCGCGATGATCGGCCCGCCTATGACCCGAAACCGCCGATCCGCGAAAATATGTAATTCGCATCGGCGGCTTTGGCTGTCCGCGAATAGAAGGAGATGCTGCTGAAGATATGCTGTTCCAGGTTGGACCGACGTCAGGTGGAGCCAGATCATGACAGCGGCGCGGTGTAGAGGCCGCTGAAGTGGACGGCGCGTCGGTCGTAGGGGATGGCGAAAGGATGCCTCGGACGCGTATATGGGCGGGTTGCTCGATCGGTTGCTGGATAACCATACCGCGGTCGGTGGGCACGCGCTGTTGCTGTCGGCGACACCCTATCCGGCGCTGTCGGGACGCGGAGCGCCTCCGCGTCCGGCGACGGGTGGCACGCGCGGTGACAAGCGCGTGCGGGTCGAGAGCGTCGGGCTGATCGCCGATCCGCAGGCGGTCGCCGACCGCGCGGTCGCCGCCGCGCGGGCCGGGGCCGCGGTACTGGTCGTGCGCAATACCGTGACCGACGCGGTGCCGGTCGCGCAGGCGGTGGCGGCGATGGCGCCCGACCTGGCGTTCGAGGTCGCCGGCGTGCCGACGCTCCACCATAGCCGGTTCGCGCGGGATGATCGCGAACGGCTCGACCGCCGGGTCGCGGCGCTGTTCGGCAAGGGACGCACCGCCGGCGGATGCGTGCTGGTGGGCACGCAGACGCTGGAACAGTCGCTCGACATCGATGCCGACCTGCTCCTCACCGACGTGGCGCCGATCGACGTGCTGCTCCAGCGCATCGGGCGGCTGCACCGGCACGCGCGCGCGGATCGCGGGGCGTTCGCCGACGCGCGCGTCGTTCTGCTGCGCCCGGCGGAGCGGGACCTGTCGGCGCTGCTCGGCCGGGCGGGACGCCACGGGCTGGGCCGCGTCTATCCGAACCTCGTCCGGATCGAGGCGACGCTGCGGCTGCTGGAGGCGACGCCCGACATCGCCATCCCGCGCGACAATCGCCGGCTGGTGGAAGGCGCGCTGCATCCCGATATCCTGGCCGCGATCGTGCGCGACCTGGGTCCGGACTGGGAGAATCACGCGAATCGGCACGCCGGGGCGGTGTTCGCCGAAGGCCAGTCCGCGCGCCAGGTCGCGCTCGACCTGTCCCGGCGCTTCACCGACCTGCTCTACGCCGACGACATGACGGCGGTGACGACCCGCCTCGGCGCGCGCGACCTGCTGATCGACCTCGACCCGCCGCTTGCCGGACCGTTCGGCCACGCCGTTCGCCGCATCGCGATCCCCGGCTGGATGGCGCATGATATCCCCGCCGACGCAAAGCCCGAACGGACCGGCGACCGCGACTTCCGACTCGGGTCACACCGCTTCCACTACGACCAATGGGGCCTGCGACGAGTGGCGGACGGCGCGTGATGTGCTCCGGGCCGCCGGCAAGGTTCTTGGAAGCGCTGGAGCGTGTGAAGGGAATCGAACCCCGAGCGCAGCCCGGCAGGGCGAAGCGCCATCAAATCAACGAGGGTTCGCCACTTACGGCAAAGGTGGAGCGGGTGAAGGGAATCGAACCCTCGTCGTAAGCTTGGGAAGCTTCTGCTCTGCCATTGAGCTACACCCGCATTTCAACGGCTTGGCGTCGAAACGGCATCTGCTGGCCGCCGGGCCGAACGGCGGGCGTCGAGCGTCTGCGAGGGGCGCAATGACACGGGGGCCGTCCCGTCGTCAACACTCATGGCGGCGGACCGGCGCGGCCGCGGTCCGGGTCAGGCCCGCAGGCGGGCGAAGTCGTCCTGCGTCGTGTTCAGCATCCGGTGGACTTCGGTGTTCGAGATCGGCTTGCTGAAATAATAGCCCTGGATGTGGCTGCAGCCCTGTTCGCGCAGGATGTCGAGCTGGTCGGAATTCTCGACCCCTTCGGCGGTCGTCTCCATGCCCAGCGCCTCAGCCAGCGTCGTGATCGACTTGATGATCGCGGTCGCGCCGCCGCCGCCGTTCAGCAGGTCGATGATGAAGCTGCGGTCGATCTTGATCTTGTCGAACGGGAACGCACGCAGATAGCTGAGCGAGGAATAGCCGGTGCCGAAGTCGTCGAGCGCCACGCGTACGCCCAGCGCGCGCAGGCTGTGCAGCGACGCCAGCGTCGATTCGGGATTGTCGATGAACAGGCTCTCGGTGATTTCCAGCTCCAGCCGCTGCGGCGGCAGGCCGCTTTCGGACAGGGCCTGGAGGATGACCGCGGACAGGCCGGGGTTGCGGAACTGCACGGGCGAGACGTTCACCGCGATGCGGACGTCGTCGGGCCAGTTGCGCGCGGTGCGGCACGCCTCGCGGATCACCCATTCGCCGATCGGCACGATCAGGCCGGTATCCTCGGCCAGCGGGATGAAATCGACCGGCGACACCATTCCGCGGGTCGGGTGGTTCCAGCGCAGCAGTGCCTCGAACGCCGAAATCCGCGTTTCCGCCAGGTCGAACAGCGGCTGGAACATCAGCGATAGCTGCCCCTCGGCGATGGCGTCGTGCAGGTCGAGCTCCATCTGCCGGCGCTTGCGGGCCTCCGCATCCATCGCGGCTTCGAAGAAGCGATAGCCGCCGCGCCCGTCGTGCTTGGCGCGGTAGAGCGCCAGGTCGGCGTTCTTGGCCAGCGTCACCGGGTCGCTGCCGTCTTCGCCCAGGATGGCGATGCCGACGCTGGTGCCCGGCACGATGCGGTGGCCGTTGACGATACAGGGTTCGGCGACGACGCGGATCAGCTCGTGCGCCATTCGGTCGAACGTGCGGTGATCCTCGAACAGGACGAGCGCGAATTCATCGCCGCCCAGCCGCGCGACGAAGCCTTCGCCGGCGAAGTCGGTCAGGCGGCGCGCGGTGTCGCAGAGCAGGGCATCGCCGGTCGGGTGGCCCAGCGTGTCGTTGACGACCTTGAACTGGTCCAGGTCGAGGCAGAACAGCGCCTGGCGCCGGGCGGTGCCGTCGCGGGCGAGGGCAGTGCCGAGATATTCGCGCAGCAGCACGCGGTTGGCGAGGCCGGTCAGGCCGTCGTGCAGCGCCATGTGGGTGATCTGCCGCTCGCGCGCGCCGATGTCCTCGACCATCCGGTTGAAGCTGGCGGCAAGCGCGCCGATCTCGTCGCGGGTCGTCACCTCGACCTGCGTATAGTCGCCCTTGGCCGCCGATCTGGCCGCCGCCTTCAGCGCGATGATCGGGCGGGTGATGCGCCGCGCCAGCAGGAAGCTGCCGGCGCCGGCCAGGCCGACGCCGACGATGCCGCAGCCGAGCAGCAGCCAGAGCATCGGGCGATAGTCGGCCAGCGCCCTGGTCACGCTGTGCTGGAGCAGCAGCATCTGGGGTTCGCCCGCGCGGAAGGACGCGATGGGCGACGCCTGGACCAGCATCCGCGTGCCGCCGACGACCTGTTCGGTGGCGATGCCGCTGCGCTGGGCGGCGGTCAGCGTCGTTGCGGGCACGATCCGCGGGGCGAGATCGATCGACGACAGTTTCGCCAGCCGCGCCATCTCGCCCGCATCCAGCGCGTTGCCGAATACGACCCAACCGATCGTGACCGGCGCCTTTACGGCGGACGCTGCGGCATTGAACTGCCGCGTGCCGATGCGCAGGACGCCGCGCGTGCGGCCGTCCTCCAGCGCCTCCAGCAGGTCGTTTGCGTCCCCCGCCGACAGCGCGCCGCGATAGCCGACGATCGTACCGTCCACGCCGACGAAGAATGCCTGGTCGAGGTTCAGCCGGCTGCGCAGCGATTCGAGCGCCGATCCGATCGTCGGCGCGTCATCGGTCGCGACCGCGCTGCGAAAGCCGAAATCGGCCGCCAGCACGGTGCTCGCATCGCCCAGTTGCGCGTAACGCATCGCCGCCACGCGATCGAAGACCTTGGCGCTGGCGGTCATCTCGCTGCGGATCATGTGTTCGGCGTAGCGGCTGATCCCCGCCTTCGCGCCCGTCAGGATCAGCCCGACCGCGACCGCGAACAGCGCGCTGTAGAACAGCGTCAGCTTGGCCGACAGCGATCCGCGGACCAGTGCTGCGACACGCGGCAGGGAGGGGCGACGCGGGACCATGGTGCTTACCGCAGCGTCACGGCGATGCGCTTGGCGATGTCGCCGGCCACAGGCACGTCGAGGGCAAAGGTTGCTTCGTTCAGCCGCGACTTGAGCCGCGGGTGCCAGACCGTCAGCACCGCCCGCCCGCCGGTCACGCCGGCGATGCGCGTGTCGCCGGCCGCCGCCGTCTTGCCGGCGAACGGCGTGTCGACGACGCGGATGAAGCCCGACATCGAATCATGGATGTTGCAGCCGAGCGCCACCGTGCCCGGCGTCGTGAAGGTATAGGTGCGGCTCTGGTCCTGGCCGAACAGCTTCAGCTCGAACTTCGCCGGCTTGGAAAAGCTGTAGACATGGTGGCGCACCTTGTCCTGGTTGGGGAAGGCGACGGTCGCGCCGACCGGCACGATCAGCGTGCCCGGATTGAACGCGATGTTCTTCTGCACCATCGCATTTGCCCAGGGAAAACGGATCGGGCCGGCGGGCACGCCTGTGCCCGGGTGGATGGTGACGACCGCGTCGGGCACCGGCTGGCCCGCGGCATCGACGATGCGGACGGCGACCGTCCCGGCCTCGGCCGACATCGGTGCCAGGACTGCGCTCGCCGCGATCAGGAAAGGGAGGGGCTTCATGCCGCCCGCTCTACGGCGTGATGCGTCAATTACGGGTTAAAGCCGGAATGGCAGCGATTCCGCCTTAGGGCGATATTTACCAGAACCGGGGGATAGGCGGGCCATGCGCTTCTCGACCGCCACCTCGCTCTACGTATTTTGCGCAACCCTGGTCGCGACGCCCGCCGCCGCACAGGATGTCGGCGCGCCCGGCAAGCTGTTGCTGACCAACGGGATCGGCACGATCGAGGGGGCGGCCGGCGGCGGGCTGACGCCTTGGGCGGTGATCGCCGGCAATGCGACCAAGGACGGTGTCGGCGGCCAGGCGAGCGCGACGATCGTGGCACTGCCCGATTACGACGTCGCCGCCCTGTCGGGTGCGATCGGCGGCTGGAACCGGATCGAGCTGAGCTTCGCGCGCCAGATCTTCGACACCAACCGCGTCGGCGGGGCGCTGGGTCTCGGCAACGACTTCAAGTTCGACCAGAATATCTTCGGCGCCAAGGTCCGGGTGGCCGGCGATGTCGTCTATGGTGCGACATGGATGCCGGCGATCGCGGTCGGTGTGCAGCACAAGGACAGCCTGGACGATGCCGTCGTCCGCGCAGTCGGGGCGAAACACGGCGCGGGCACCGATTATTATGCCAGCGCGACCAAGCTGTTCCTGAACTGGTCGCTGCTCGCCAACGTCACCGTCCGCGCGACCAAGGCCAACCAGAACGGCCTGCTGGGGCATGGCGGCACGCTGGGCGACACGCACCGCGTGCAGATGGAAGGATCGCTGGCGTACCAGCTGTCGCGCCGGCTGGTCGTCGGCGCCGAATATCGCAGCAAGCCGAGCAACCTGGCCATCGCGCGCGAGGACGACTGGGCCGACGCGTTCGTCGCTTACGGCGTCAATCGCCACGTCACCGCGACGGTCGCCTATACCGACCTGGGATCGATCGCGACGTTTGAAAAACAGCGCGGTGTGCTGTTCCAGTTACAGGGCGCGTTCTAGACTCATCGCTTTCGGAGCCGACTTTCCATGTTTCTCGCTATCGCCCTGGCCCTCGCCGCCGCCCCGCAGGACCTGCCCGCCCCGCACCACATGCCCGGCGAGGAATCGGTCGACCCGTATACGCCGTCGCCCGCCAATGCCGGGGCGACGCCGTTTTCGGGCGACGGCATGGCCCGCGCCTTCCACGGCCAAGACGGCATCCGCCGCATCGTCGACCGCTTCGTCGCGAGCAATTTCGCCGACCCGCGGATCGGCGAGATCTTCGCCAACCAGGACAAGGTCCGGCTGAAGCGGACGCTGTTCGAACAATTCTGCTACATCCTGAACGCCGGCTGTTCCTACACCGGCCGTGACATGAAATCGGCGCACAAGGACATGGGCGTGCAGCAGGCCGACATGAACCGGCTGGTCGAAAACCTGCAGGCGGCGATGCGCGCCGAGGACGTCGGCTTCGCCGCGCAGAACCGCTTTCTGGCGAAACTGGCGCCGATGCGCCGCGACGTGGTCGGGCGATAAGCCGGGCGGCCGGGGGTTGCCCGGCATCGCCGCGGTCGTCATCGTCGGGAGATGACATCCAGCACGATCGCCGCCCTCCGCCAATTGCCCCTCGTCGTCGCCCTGCTCGCCGCGCCCCATGCCGCCGCGCGTGAGGCGACCGTCGCCACGGTCGCCGGCGGCACACCCTATCGCACGGCGATGGCTGCGATCGATCGCGACCACGACCGCTTCGTCGCCGAACTGATCGAACTGACGCAAATTCCTGCGCCCCCGTTCAAGGAAGCAGTGCGAGCCCGGGCCTATGCCGAGAAATTCCGCGCGCTGGGTCTGAGCGATGTCGCCATCGATGCGGAGGGCAACGTTACCGGCCTGCGCCCCGGCACCGATCCGCGCGCGACGCTGGTCGTCATCTCCGCGCATCTCGACACGGTGTTTCCCGAAGGCACCGACGTGACCGTGCGGCGCGACGGCACGAAGCTGATGGCGCCCGGGGTCGGCGACGACACGCGGGGCCTGGCGACACTCCTCGCCTATATCCGCGCGCTCGATGCGGGCAAGGTCCGGACGACGCGGCCGATCCTGTTCGTCGGCACGGTGGGGGAGGAAGGGCGCGGCGACCTGCGCGGGGTCCGCCACCTGCTGACCAAGGGTGCCTACAAGGACCGGGTGGGCGCGTTCTTCTCGCTCGACGGAGCGGACCCGGCGCACGTCGTCAACGGCGGCGTGGGGTCGAAGCGCTACCGCGTCGTGTTCAGGGGGCCGGGCGGGCACAGCTACGGCGCGTTCGGCATCGTCAACCCGATGGCGGCGATGGGTGCGGCAATCGCCGAAATCTATCGCCTCCAGCCGCCGGCGTCGCCCAGGACGACCTATTCGGCGAGCGTCACCGGCGGCGGCACGTCGGTCAACGCGATCCCGTCCGAAGTGTTCGTAGACATCGATATGCGCTCGGAAGATGCCGGCGCGCTCGCGACGCTGGAAAAACAGGTGCTGGCGATCGTGGCGAAGGCGGTCGTCGATGAGAACGCCGCGCGCTCGACGCGGGTCGGACAGGTGACCGCCGACCCGCAACCGATCGGCGACCGCCCCGCCGGGCGCACGCCGGCCGATGCGCCGATCGTACGCGTCACGCAGGATGCGGTGCGTGCAGCGGGCTTCACCCCGACGCTGGATGCGTCGTCGACCGATGCCAACACCGCGATGAGTCTCGGCATCCCCGCCGTCACGATCGGTGCCGGGGGGTCGGGCGGGCGAGCGCATGCGCTCGACGAATGGACCGATGTGTCGAAGCCCGAAAGCGTGAAGGGGATGGGTGTCGGCCTGCTCGCGCTCATGACGATGGCGGGAACCGTGAAGTAGGCGCGAACCCGTCCGGCGTCTCGCGCGTTGGCCTGCCCATGATCCGCCTGTTCCACGTTAGCGACGTCCATTTTGGGGCCGAGGACCGCGAGGCCATCGCCTGGTTCGACGCCGCCGTCCATGCCGAGCGGCCCGACGCGATCATCATGACCGGCGACCTGACGATGCGCGCGCGCAGCGAGGAATTCGCCGCAGCGTCGGCCTGGCTGGAAGGGCTCGAACGACCGGTGACGGTCGAGGTCGGCAACCATGACCTGCCGCTGTTCAACCTCTTCGCCCGGCTGTTCCGCCCCTATCGCCGCTATCTGAAACTCGAGTCGATGATCGAGAAACCCCTGACGCTGCCCGGTGTCGCGATCGTGCCGCTGAAGACGACGACACGGTTCCAATGGCGCAACTGGTCGAAGGGCAGTGTCAGTGACGGTTCGCTCGGCCGCGCGCTGGCCGTGGCGCACGCGGCGGATCCGCACGCGCTGACGATCGTCGCCTGCCATCACCCGCTGATCGACATGGGCACGCACGCGACCGCGCGGACGCAGGGCGGGCAGGGCGCGCTGGCGGCATTGGCGGCGGCGGGCGCCGACGTCGTGCTGTCGGGCCATGTCCACGACCCGTTCGACGAAGTGCACCACGTGGGCGATCGCACGATCCGCCTGGTCGGTGCAGGAACGCTGTCGTGCCGCACGCGCGACACGCCGCCGGGCTTCAACGAACTGCGGATCGACGGGCCCACGCTGAAGGTCATCCACCGCACGATGGATTGAGCGTGATCCAGACCGTAAGCCCACAAACGACCGCTTACGGCGCGAGCGTGAATGGCTGATATTGGTGGACGTTCAGTCCGGGACTTGAACGAGACGAATCAATGTTCCGTCTGGATCGATCAGTGCTCCGACGACGCCTCCCCATGGCTCTGGTTTTGGCTTATGCGCTCGCGGCCAACCGCTTCGTTTCTCTGAGACGCCAGCGGCCAAGATAGCGGTATAGAACGCGCTGACGTCATCCAGTCGGAAGCAGCAGCTAAACGAACTGCTAGCGGGATCGAGGTCGGGATACGGAAAAAACTCTAGCGTTATTTCGCCGTGTTTCAGGATCATCCAGTTCGCGTCGCGCCATGTCTCGTTGAAGCCCAGCTTCCCGAAAAATGTAGCCGTCTCCTCGAAGTTTCGTGACGGCAGATTGGGGGTAGCGATGTCCGGCAAAGCACAGCACTCCGTTGGCGATGACGCGTGTCATCATACTACACAGGCGAATGTCCACAATTGGGCGATAGCGGACGCGCGTTCAGTCCTTTGTTGGAGTAATGTTGGAAAATATCGCGTAGGGGTCGAACGACCGGTTCTTTCCCATCGCTGATCTTCCCGCGGCTGCGCCAATCCGCCGGCGGGCCGCTGGGACGAGGAATTGCGGTCGTCATAGTGTGACCCTCGTGTGACCTTAGCCACGCCCGCTCGTATCGAGCAGGATCGACTCGACCGCGCCACGCTTGTGAAAACCGCGCCCACGCCTGCAACCGGGCGATTGCGGACCGACCGCTTTTCTCAGTCCACGCTTTAGTCGATGTAGCCGAGTTCGAAATTGCCCCAGCGTCGCCCGGTAATCCACAGCGGCACGAAGATGCTCTTGACCGTGCGGTACCGCCCCTGGCCCAGGTCCTGGCGGTAGGCGGCGAGCAGGTAGTCGCCTTCGAACGCCAGGGCGCGCGCGGTGATGTCGTCCATGAAGTTGCGGCGGTTGCGGCAATTGACCGCGTTCCACGCCGGATCGCCTGCCCGCTGCGGCAGCGATTTGGCCGACAGGTGGGTCGGCAGGTATCCGTTGCGATCGACGATCGCCGCGCCGATCACGCGCTGGCTGTCCATGTCGCGAAGCCGGTCGAGCAGCGGGCGGATGTGACGGTCGGCGAAATCGTTGAACCGCGTGCTGTGCTGCACCGGGTCGGTGCCGGGGATCGGCTGGTACGCCACGTCGAACACCGCGTCGCGGGAGACTTCGCCGCGGGCGATGCCGTCCTCGATCATCCGCTGGACGACCGTCACGTCGCGCAGCATCGCGTCGATAAAGCGGGTGTCGTCGATGGCGATGCCCGAGTGCGCCAGCTGGTCGAGCATGGTGTTCGACAGCAGCTCCAGCTTTTCCATCCGCTCGTGCGCGCTGGTCAGGGTCTGCCCGCTCTCGCGCGCCTGGGCACCGAACAGGTCGAGCGTCTCGCGCACCCGGCCCACGCCGTGGGTCGTCACTTCGGTCGATCGCGCGATCGTGTCGGTGATCGAATCGACGCTGGTGACCAGGTCGGATACCTCGGCGACGGTCTGGCTGATCTGTGCGACGCCGCGTTGGGCGCGCTCGCCGGCCTTCACGCCTTCGTCGATGTCGTGGATGACATGGCCGGCCTGCGCGACGAACGTCTCCATCGTCCGGTTGATCTCGTCGGTCGCCTGGCGGGTTTCGAGCGCCAGTTTCTTCACCTCGGCGGCGACGACGGCAAAGGTCCGGCCGGCGTCGCCCGCACGCTGCGCCTCGATCGTGGCGTTCAGCGCCAGCAGGTTGGTCTTGGCGGCGATCGCGTCGATCGCGCTCGATACGCGCTGGACCTGTTCCATCGCCGCGGCGAAATCGGTCATCCGGGTGCCGAGGGTCGCGACCAGGTCGGTCAGCGTGCCGCATTCGGCGACGGCGGAGGCGATCTGCGCGCTTTCGCGGGTGAGCGTGTGGCGTGCCTGTTCGGCCAGCCGGCGCGCCTCGCCGGTCGATCGCGCGACGCCGCTCTGGTCGGCGTGGAGTGCGGCGGTGACGGTTTCGAGATCGCCGAGCGCGGTCAGCTGGCGGGCGATACCGTCCGACACGCCCGCGACATAACCCGCCGCATCGCTGCACCCGACCGCCAGTTCGCCGCAGCGCCGCGCGACGGTGCGGATGGCGTCGTAGCCGCGTTCGGTCTGCGGTGTGGCGGCAGGAAAAGGCTGGGTGGCCAAGCGGCGGCTTTCGCTGTGGATCGATGACCGATCAGGGGTAGCCCACAAGGGCTTAAGAGGTCGCTAAGCTCGTTTGCGCCGCGCCAGCACCGACCGCGCGCCACCGACCAGGCCCGACATCATCAGGTCGTCGATCCCCGCATAGCCAAGACCCAGGTGATCGGGGCGGACCGTCATCGCATCGGTAACGGGGACCGCGCCCGATCGCACGGAATGACGCAGGATCCGCCACCACAGTCGCGCGGTTTCCCATTTGATCAGGCGGCGGCTCTCGCTGTCGTGCGCAATGGCCGCGAGGTAGGTCGATTGCAGCGCGCTGAGCGTCGCGCCGACGCGGACCAGCGTCGCGCGATCCTCGCACGCCTCGCCCGCGGTCACATATTGGGCGAGCAGCCGTGCCGCGTCGCCGGCATCGTCGCCCAGGTGCGGCGCCCACGCGCGCTCCAGCACCGCGCCACTGTTGGCCAGCATCGTGTCGCGGTAGCGGTTGGACGCGCCGCCGGGATGGTCGCGGTAGCGCAGCAGCGGCCGGTCGATCCGTGCCACGTCGCCGTGACCAAGCAGGCGGTGATAGAGGTCGAAATCCTCGGCATACAGGCAGTCGGGCCGGGTGAACGGCTCCAGCCGCTGCGCGACGCTCGCGCGCGTCATCGTCGTCGACCAGACCAGCGGGTTCTTGACGTGGAGCAGCCAGCGGATCAGCGCGGGCGTCGAATTGGTCGCCTGTTGCGACGCGCGTTCCCTGGCGCCTTCGAACGTGATCGCGGTGGCCGCGACCAGCACGGTCCGCGGGTGCGCGTCGAGATGGGCGACCTGGGTCGCGAAGCGGTCGGGCAGGCAGATGTCGTCCTGATCGAGTCCCGCGATATAGCGTCCGCGCGCCTGCGCAAACGCCAGGTTGCGCGCGCGCACCGGGCCGCCGTTGACCGGCGCCTCGATCAGGCGGACGCGGGGGTCCGACCAGCGCCGGACGACCGTGCGCGTGTCGTCGGTCGAGCAGTCGTCGACCACCAGCACTTCGAAATCGTCGAGCGTCTGGTCACGCACGCTCGCCAGCGTCTCCTCGATCAGGTGCGCGCCGTTGTAGGCGGCCATGACCACTGAAACGGCGGGAGCGGCACTCATGCCGCCAACGCCTTGGCCTCTCCCGTCAGCACGGCATCGACGATCAACTGGCCGACGTCGTTCTGCCACAGCCAAAGGCCATTGGCCTGTCCGCTGAAGCTCGCTTCGCCACCCAGCCGGCCTGAGGGAATGAAGCCCGCGGCCAGGCCGATGCCGAACAGCCCGGGGATCGGCGCGTCGTCGGCGCCCAGCACGCGGCAATAGCTGTCGACCATCGGCCGGTCGCGGTCGGCGGCAAGGGCGAGCGGGCGGCCTGCTGCGTCCTCCAGCGGCAGCACGCGCGGGCGGTAGCCGAGCGCGGCGATAACGAGGTCGGCACGGTCGAGCACGTCGAGCGCCTGGCCCTCGTCGTCGCCGATGCGGTGCATCCGCACGCGCGGATCGGGCTCGCGCCCGTCGACCGCGAGCATCCGCAGCACCAGCTCGCGCGCTTCCAGCCGGAACCCGGCCAGGCGATAGACGAAGCCGGTCACCGGGCAGATGTCGTCGGGTCCGAAGTCGGTGAAGCCTTCTGCGTGCGCCGCCTCGACCGAATGGTAGAACGGGCGCAAGGGGCGGCGGTGAAGCAACGTCACGCCGCCGGCACCAAACGGAATGCCGGGCCGCGAGCGCAGCAGCAACGCGACCGTGGTGAGTGCGCTGGTCGATCCGCCGATGACGGCGACGCGCGGGGACCGCTTGCCGGACAACAGGTCGGCGACGCGGTCGAGGCCGCCCAGCGCTAGCACTTCGTCCGATTGCAGCAGGCGATCGCCGACGCGGTGGGTCAGCCGTTCGCCCGCCACGCGCTGTTCGACCAGACGGTCGAGCGGCTGGTGGCCGCCGGTCGCAACGACCAGATTCTCGGCGCGCGCGTCGAATTCATGGCCGTCCGACAGGCGGCGCAGGCGCACGGTCCAGATGCCGTCGATGGCACGCACGGCCTTCAGGGCTTCGTGCCCCTTGAGAACCTCGCCGCCATAGCCCGAGACGAGTGTCGCCAGCCGCTCGCCGGTCGCGGCCAGGAACGGGCCTGCGGTCGCCAGCGGCACACCTAGCTTGTCGCGCCATTCGCCGACGGCCGTCGCGGTCGGATGACCGGCGAGCGCGGCGAGGGCGCTTTCCGGATTGTTCTCGACCGCCGACAGGAATGTCTGTGCGGTGCTGTCCGACGCGATGGCGTAGTTGCCGAGCCGTCCGTTGCCGAGTACGTCGCCGCGATCGACCAGGATCAGGCCTTGCGACAGGTCCCTGAGCTTGCCCGCCTTGGCCGCCGCGGTCAGCATCGCAGTGCCGGCCGGCCCGCCGCCGACGACCAATAGGCGAGCGATGGGCATGCTGCGCTGAGCAGGCGTGGCGCGCGACAGGCCGATCGTCTCGAGCAGGGCGTGCGCGATGGTGACGGCATCGGCTGCGGTCATCCCGTCGGTCGCGGGCAGCGAAAGGATGCGTGCGCCGATATCGTCGGCGACCGGCGTCGGCTCGATCCGGGCGTCGCGCTGGAACAGCGGCTGCTCGCCCAGATGCGGACTGAAATAGGTGGCCGCGCCGATCCCGCGTTCGGCGAGCGCGGCGATGACCTCTGCCCGGCGGGGCGCGAGATGCGGCGGCAGCAGCGCCGACATGAAGCCCATGGCGCGGCGCTTGCCATAGGGCGTCTGGAGCCCGAGCGGGGCGAGTGCCTCGCGATACGCCGCCTCGACGCCCGCACGGCGCTCGCTGACGCCCTCGATCTCGTCGAGCTTGGCCAGCGCCATCACCGCAAGCACTTCGGGCAGCTTGGCGTTGAAACCGGGCAGCGACGCGCTGCGTGGCGCTTCGAACCCGAAGCTTGCCATCGTGCGCAGCTTGGCCGCGAGTGCGGTGTCGCCGGTGTGGATCAGCCCGCCCTCGGCGACCGCGAAGGGCTTGGTCGCCTGCATCGAATAGACGACCGGAAATGGCGCGCCGGCACCGAAGCCGATGCCGTCGTCGTCCAGCGTGCCGAGTGACGCGGCCGCATCGATCACGATAGCGACGCCGTGGTCGCGCGCGTAACCTTCGTAGCGGGTCAGGTCGATCGCGTTGCCGAACGTCGCGTACGGCACGACGACCGCGATCTCTTGGCCATGGCGTGCCAGTAGCTCGGCCTCGTGCGTGGCCGATGCCGACCAGTCGCCGGGGTCGATATCGCAGACGAGCGGCGTCAGTCCGGCCCACATCGCGGCCTGCGCGGTCGCGGCAAAGGTGAAGGCGGGCATCAGCGCATAGCAGCGCGGGCGTCCGACCCGTTCCGCCGCCTCGCGGATCGCCAGCATCAGCCCCAGCGTCGCATTGGCCACCGTCACGCAGTCGCCGCGCCCGGCGAACAGCCGTTCGGTCGCGGCGGCCTCGAACCGGCAGACCTCGGGCCCGTTGTTGCTGTAGATGCCGGCCGCCTCGATCCGGGCAAGGCCTTCGCCAAGCAGGGTCGGGCGCGGCGGGCGCGGGGCGATCAGCGGATAGCGCAGCTTCGTCATCCGACGGGTGCTACGCCCGCAGGCGCTAAAAATAGGTTTAGCACCCCGCTAAGCCTTTTCCCGACCGCGCCCTTGGAGCGGAAGGACGTGCGCGCTACACGATCCGGTAACGAACGATACGGGGAGCGGGCATGAGCGACAGCGGAATCTTCAGGCGCAAGGCGATCGTGCCGCCGTCGCAGATGTCGGGCGAGCATCAATTGGCGCGCACGCTGTCCTGGCCACATCTGGTGGCGCTGGGCGTCGGCGCGATCGTCGGCACCGGCATCCTGACGCTGATCGGCGTCGGGGCCGACCGCGCAGGCCCGGCGGTCATCCTGTCGTTCGCCATCGCCGGCGCGATCTGTGCGTGCGCGGCACTCGCCTATGCCGAGATGTCGACGATGATGCCGGTGTCGGGCAGCGCCTACACCTATTCCTACGCGGTGCTGGGCGAAGTCATCGCGTGGGTCGTCGGCTGGTCGCTGCTTGCCGAATATACGCTGGTCGTCGCGACCGTCGCAGTCGGCTGGTCGGGCTATACGGTCGGCTTCCTGAGTGGCCTCGGCATCGCGCTGCCCGATGCGCTGACCCACGGTCCGACGATCGTCAACGGCGCGGTGGCGAACTGGGGCATCAACGTGCCCGCGCTGTTCATCGTCGCGGTCGTCGCAGGGCTGCTGACGCTCGGCACCAAGGAAAGCGCGACGTTGAACGCGATCCTGGTCGTCGTGAAGCTGATCGCGCTGGCGGTCTTCGTCGCCGTCGCGTTGCCCTATTTCGACGTCGCCAACCTCAAGCCCTTTTCCCCTTATGGTTTCGCCAAGCATCTGTCGGACGGCGGGGTCGAACGCGGCGTCATGGCGGCCGCCGCCATCATCTTCTTTGCCTTCTACGGCTTCGATGCGATCTCGACCGCGGCGGAAGAGGCGAAGAATCCCGGGCGTGACCTGTCGATCGGCATCGTCGGGTCGATGGTCGCCTGCGTCGTCATCTACATGGGTGTAGCGGTCGCGGCGGTCGGGGCGATTGGCTATGCGCGGTTCGCCGACAGCCCGGAACCGCTGGCACTGATCCTGCGCGATCTGGGGCAGGGCGGTGCAGCGGCGTTCCTCGCGGCCTCGGCGGTCGTCGCGCTGCCGACCGTCATCCTTGCCTTCCTCTACGGGCAGAGCCGCATCTTCTTCGTGATGGCGCGCGACGGGCTGCTGCCGGAGGGGCTGGCGAAGGTGTCGCGGCGCGGCGTGCCGGTGCGCATCACGATGTTCACCGCCGCCGTCGTGATGCTGTTCGCCGGCTTCCTGCCGATCGATGCGATCGCCGCGCTGGCGAATGCGGGCACGCTGACCGCGTTCATCGCGGTCGCCGTCTGCATGCTGGTCATGCGCCGCCGCGCGCCCGACCTGCACCGTCCGTTCCGCACGCCGGCGGCATGGGTGGTGGGCGCGGGCGCCGTGCTCGGCTGCCTGTATCTCTTCGCCAGCCTGCCGAGCACCACGCAACTGTGGTTCCTCGGCTGGAACGTCGTCGGGCTGGTCGCCTATTTCGTCGGCCTGGGCATTCGCCGCCGCGCCGCCTGACGCGGTTCCGGCGCGTTCAGCGACCCTGGGCGCGCCAGCGGCGGACGGTGCGGTTGATGATACCGTCCTCGCCGCCGGTCTCGCGCCACAGTTGCGAGAACATCGGATCGCCCGACGCCGGGCGCTTGCCCTCGTCCAGCGTGTCGAACAGCACGCGGATCGGGGTCGCGACACCTTCGCCGCAGACGATGCATTCGCGGTTGCGCAAGGCGGGGATCGAATCGAGGAAACCGCGCGCGCCTTCGGGCATGGCGGCCCGGACATAGGCCTGGTCGCGGTCGTTGTTCAGGCGCATCGACAGGATCGTGCCGCACTGCGACAGCACGCCTTCGGCCAGGTCGGACGGGCGCTGGGTGATGAGGCCGAGCGAGACGCCGTACTTGCGGCCTTCCTTGGCGATGCGGCTCAGGATGCGACCGACCGACGATCCGTCGGCATTGCGCTCGTTGGGCACGTAGCGGTGTGCTTCCTCGCAGACCAGCAGGACCGGGCGCTGCGGCTCGTTCCTTGACCAGATCGCGAAATCGAAGGTCATGCGGCTCAGCACCGCGACGACGACGGAGGTGATCTCGTTCGGCACGCCCGACACGTCGATGATCGAGATCGGGCGGCCATCGGCCGGCAGGCGGAAGATGCGGCCGAGGAACTGCGCCATCGTGTCGGCGACCAGCATCCCTGAGAACATGAAGGCGTAACGCGGGTCGCCCTTCACTTCCTCGATCTTGGTCTTGAGGCGCAGGTACGGCGCGGTATCGCCGGCGCGGTCGAGCTTGCCCATTTCGAGCTGGATGAAGTTCAGCAGATCGCTGAGGAGGTAGGGGATCGGCGAGTCGACGGTCAGCTTGCCGAAATCCTGCGCCAGCCGGCTCTTGGCCTTGGCCAGCAGCAGGCATTTGGCGAGGATGTCGCCATCGAACTGCCGTTCGGAGCCGGAGGTGCTGATGAACACCTCGCAATGCTCCTCGAAGTTCATCAGCCAGTACGGCATCTGCAGATTGGTGACGTCGTAGATCTCGCCCGTCGTCTTGAACGCGGCGCCATATTCGCCGTGCGGATCGATCATCACGATGTGGCCCTGCGGCGCGAGCTCGCAGATGCGGTGCAGGATCAGCGCGGCGGCAGTCGACTTGCCGGTGCCGGTCGATCCCAGCAACGCGAAATGCTTGCCGAGCATGGCATCGACATACAGCGCGGCGCGGATGTCCTTGGTCGGATAGACGGTACCGAATTCGACATGCGCGCGGTCGTCCGCGGCGTAGATCTGCTTCATGTCGGCGGTCGACACCGGGAAGACCGGCGTGCCGGGCGACGGATAGCGGGTGACGCCGCGGCGGAAGCGATAGAGCTTGCCGGTCAGCTTTTCCTCGTCGCCTTCGCCCAGGAAGTCGATCTGTGCGACGACGCGGTTGCCGTGCGTTTCCGACAGCCGCATCGAGCGGACGTTGGCGATCAGCCAGGTGTTGCCGACGCGCAGCTTGATCTGGCTGCCGACCTGGCCCGCACTGGCGATCGACGGATCGGGATCGTCGGCGAGCGCGTCCAGGCAGTCGAGGTCGATGATGACCTGGCTGGACGATCCAGAAATCTCGAAGACGGCGCCGATGCCGGCGGACGCGAGCATGGCGTCGCCCTGCCGCACACCGGTGCTTGGCCCCGGTTCGGCGCCTTCAAACCCGCGCCGTTCCCATGTGTCCGCCATTCGAAATCCCCTGATGGAGATCGGGACATGCCGCAGAGAGGGTTAACAGGCCGTTCGTCGCGCCGGCCAAGTGTCTGAAAAGCGTCGATCAGCGTCTAGACCCGCCGCGCGATGACGGCGGCGCCCCAGCCGAAACCCAGCGACAGCATGACCGCGACCAGACCGTAGAGCAGCGCGTGCCGGTCGGCGGCCTGTGCGACGAACCGCTCGAACCCCGACTTGCGGATGTCGATCTGTCGCACGGCAGCGGCGAGGACGCGACCGTCCTGGATCAGGAACGTCTCGGCGGTGAAGCGGCCGATCGGTACGCGTGCCGGGATGCGGACACGCGCGCGATAAAGGACGCCGTCCGTGATCTCGACCGCCTTCGCATCCTCGTAATACAGGCCGCTTCGCCGCAGCAGGTCGACTAGCCCGGCGTCGAAGCGAGCCTGATCGTCGGCGACCGCGCCGCTGGCGGGCGAAAGTTGCAGGCTTTCAAGTCCCAGTTCGTAGATCGCGCGGGTGCGTTCGTCGACCAAGGCGGCGATCGGCCTGGACGATGCGATGGCGTAGAAGCCGGGGGCCGAGCGATACCGCATCCGTTCCGCATTGACCCAGATGCCGGCGACCTTCTCCTTTTCACGCACCAGGATCGACTGCGCCGGGCCCTTCACGACGACGACGATGTCGGCCGGGCGCGCGGGGTCGGGTGCCTGGCCGCGCGGATAGAGGATGGCGCCGAACAGCAGGAGGTCGGCGCCGGTGAAGGAATAGGCGATCTCGATATCGCGCTGTGACACGTCGGGGACCAGCACCGGCTTGGTGGCGCCCAGCAGGAGCGGGGCGATAAGCAGGACGAGGAACGCCTTCACGACATCGCGATCGTGTAGATTTCGTCGGGCCGCCACGCCAGGCCCAGAAGCATCCGCACCGCGACCAGCAGCACCATGACGGCCAGCGCCAGGCGGAGATATTCAGGCTTCATCTTCTGCGCAAAGCGCGCGCCGACCTGTGCGCCGGCGACCGAGCCCAGTAGCAGCAGCGCGGCGAGTACCACGTCGACCGCCTTTGTCGTCAGCGCATGGACCAGGGTCGCGGCGGCGGTCACGAACACGATCTGGAACAGCGACGTGCCGACAACGACCTGCGTCGACATCCCCAGCAGGAACAGCATCGCCGGCACCAGGATGAACCCGCCGCCGACGCCCAGCAGGACGGTCAGCATCCCGACGACGAACCCCAGCAGCAGCGGCGCGAGCGGCGAGATGTAGAGCCCCGAGGCGTAGAAACGGTACCGCAGCGGGAGCGCGGCGACGAGCGGATGGTGGCGGCGCTTGCGCGGCTTGGGCGGGCGTCCGGCGCGCACCGCGCCGATCGCACCCAGCGCCTCGCGCAGCATCAGGGCGCCGATCGAGCCGAGCAGGACGACGTAGAGCACTGCGATGACGGTATCGATCTGGCCGCTCGCCTGAAGCACGCGGAAGACGCCTGCCCCCGCGATCGACCCCAGGATGCCGCCCGCGACCAGCACGGTCCCCATCTGCGTATCCACGCCGCCCCGCCGGAAATAGGCCATCGCGCCCGAGACGCTGGCGCCGGTCACCTGGCTGGCCGCCGATGCCGCGGCGACGGTCGGCGGGATGCCGTAGAAGATGAGGAGCGGAGTCGTCAGGAACCCGCCGCCGACCCCGAACATGCCCGACAACAGCCCGACGCCGCCGCCCAGCAGGACGATGACCAGGGCGTTCACCGACAGGTTGGCGATGGGCAGGTATAGGTCCACGCAGGCGGGGATAGCGCGAACGGGCCGCCACGCGAACCCTGTTTGGGCTCAGAAATCCAGTCCCATCGACAGCGCCGGCCCCGACCCCGGTCGCGCGTCGCCCGCGATCCGCTGCCGCCAGTCGAGTGCGACGCGCAGCCGCTGGCCCGCGACAGCCACGCGCGCGCCGAGCGACGGCCCGATATCGAGCCGCGACGCGCCCCGCTGTGCGCCGCCCCAGGCGCCGAGCCCGATGTCGAGATCGACCGCGCGTCCTTCACTCAGCGGGCGCGTCGCCCGTGCGCTGCCGTCGGCGAAGCGTTCGACGCCGTTGCGGACGATCACCCCGGCCTGGGCGTAGCCTTCCAACCGGAAGTTTGCGGGGAGCGGCACGGCGCTCACCCCGCCGCTGACACCGATCGATGGGCCACCGCGTCCGGCGTCCAGCGCTATCCGCTGCTCGACGACCACGCGCAGCGGCACGCCCGCCGGCCGCCAGGCGACGCCCAGCGCCATTTCACGCCCGATCCCGCGCGTCGGTGCCGTGAGGCGCACAGTCGCCGCGACCGCTTTCGACAGCGCATAGTCGATGCGGATGCCGGCCTGACTGCCACCGAGTTGCGGCGCGAACGGGCCGCTTCCCGTACCCCGACCGGGGCGAGCGATCAGCCAGCCGCTGACGCTGATCCGACGATTTTCCTGTGGATCGACATCCGGCAGCCGCGCCACCGCAAGTGGATCGCCGCCGATCGGCGCCGGCTCGGGGCGGCTCGGGGCGGTTGTTTCTCGCGATGGCTCGGGCTGCCGCTGCGATGGAAGCTGCGGCCATCCGGCAGCGTGGGACCGTTCGGGTCGGGAGAGGTTCAGGGGACGGGCCAGGACCGGAACCGCGCGGGGAACGGACGTCGTTTGGGGGGCGGCGGCGGGGGTGGGCAGGAAGGCTTGTGCCACGACCTGGGGTGGACGAACGTTGCGCGCGGCATCGATCGCCGGCGCGGCGCCCTGCATCGCGATCGCCACCCGCAGCGCAACCCAGCCGCCGCCAACGAGCCCAACGAAGCGCAGCGGTCGGCCGCTACCAGGTGTCATCGGCCGACGGGGGTGTCGGGGAACTGGTGCGCGGTCTTGTCCCAGCGCACGGGCGCGCCGCGCAGCATGGCGATGTAGTGCGCGATGGCATGGCGCGCGGCGGCCATTGCGACCATGTTGCCGATCAGCATCCGCGGCGTCGAGCGCAGCCCCTCCCGCCAGCCATACAGCCGCCAGACGAAGCCTGCACGTACCACGATGCGAATGACGAGCAGGACGGTGTTGATGCCGAGCAGCGCGAGCAGGAACGGCGGGAGGGCAGGGGTGGCGACTCCGGCCAGGGACAGGGAGAACCGTATCGCCATCAGCGCCAGGGCTGCATAGGCGGCAAGCAGCACGACGACATCGATCGGGGCACGCCGGTCGCGCATTCGCATCCACCATTCGCCGATGTGCGCCGCGCGGCCCCAGCCGGTACGATCCCAGCCGGCCAGCGCGATGCCGGTCATCCACCGGGCCTTTTGGCGCGCGGCGGCTGCGAACGCCTTGGGGAAGTATGCGCGGACGGCGACCGGTCGGCCATCGGCGTCCAGCACGCGCGCGAACTGCACGCGGCCGCCCATGGCGGCGATGGTCAGGCCCAGCTCGTAATCCTCGGTCAGGCTGTCGGCGTCGAACGGGCCGTAGCCGCGGATCGCCGCGATCTGCCCGAGCAGCGGCCGGCTGATCGCGCAGCCGACCCCCGCCAGCGGCAGTCCCGCCCCGACTGCGCCACGCACCAGCATCGCCTTGCCATGGGCTTCGGCGAATTCGTCCAGGTAGGTTCCACCGACCAACGGCGACCCGTCGTGCGGCAAAGGGACGACCGGCACCTGCACCGCATCCGCCATGGCCAGATAATGATCGATGACGGCCAGTTCGCCGGGGTGCACGAGATCTTCCGCATCATGCAGGATGACCGCATCGAACGACGTGCCGATCGCCCGTTCCTCGGCCAGCATCGTCCGCCAGATCGCGTTCAGGCAATCGGCCTTGGTCGTCGGGCCGGGATCGCGGTTGAGCGCAAGGCGGATCCGGGGATCGGTTTCGGCGACATCCACCACCGCATCGATGGTCGCGCGGTCGTTGGGATAGGCGCCGACGAAGACGGTCAGCCGCGGCGACGCGAGCGTGCGCGACAGCGTGGCGAGCATCCGGCCGATGACAGCTGCTTCGTCCCACGCCGCGATGAAGATCGCCATCTGGCGCGCGCGCGGCCGCATGTCGGCGAGCGACAGCGCGCGTTCGCCGCGTCGCCAGCGACCGAATCGATACCATAAATAGATGCCATCGACGATCAGGTCGTCGATCCCGCCGATCAGCATCCCGACCGCCGCGAACAAGGTCACTTCATAGGCGGTCGTTGCCAGCAGGCCCGCTGCGATACCCCAGTCCAAACCTGCCCCCCGGCACTAACCGGATGATAGTCCGATGTATATCAGACCCAGGCAAGGACCGTTGGGTTCATAGTGACCGGATCGACCATCCCGACGACACGATCGAACCAATCGACGCGCCGTGCGTTGCGCTTCCCGGTCCTTACCCCTTTCGGGACCAGTGCGTAACGGGCGCACTCGGCCGCGTCGGCGCTTATCTGCGGCGCGGCCGCTTGCACGCAGCGGTTGTCAGGCGTGGACGGTCATGGTCCGTTTATGGTCCGTTGCCACCGCCGCTAGGCGCACCGGCGGCACCGACCGTGCCGATATTGCCGAACAGATCCTGGAAGAAACCGCGCTCGCGGCCCAGCGTCGGCGTCTTCTTGCCCTCGGGACTGATCGAGGCGACCTGTTCCAGGCCCATCCGGTCGATCGCGGTCACGACGCCGGCGTCGTTGAAGCGGACCCGCAGCGTCGACTGCTGCACCGGGCGCGGGTTGCTGAAGGCGAAATTGCGCGTGTCGCGCGCGACATAATACCAGTCGCCCTGGCCGAATTGCGCCGAAATCGTCGGCTGGCCCATCACCTGCCGCACCGAATCGCGATTGTCGACGCCCGGCTGGATCGAATTGACCAAGTCGGCATCGATCACATAGCCTTGGTGGCCACGCAGCTGGGTGCAGCCCGACAGAGCGACGCCGCACAGGAGCGTCAGGGCAAGGGGTCGGAACATTAGGGTCTCCGGCGCATGAGCGCGTTGCTTACTGGGGCGCTAGCGTTGCAACCGCGCCCGATCGCCTCAATATGCGCGCCAGGCCCGCGCGACAAGCGCCGCGCGGCAATCTGATTTTCGAAGAAGGACGTGGAACCTTGGCATTTCTCGAACGCCTGTTCGGCCGCAAAGACGACGCTGCCGCCCTCTACCGGGCAGTGGTCGAGCGTGCGCGCGAGCCGCAGTGGTACCAGACAGGCGGCGTCGCCGACACGATCGATGGCCGGTTCGACATGATCGCGGCCGTTCTCAGCATCGTGCTGCTGCGCGTGGAGGCGGAGCCGGGCGCCGAGGCGCTGGGCGTGGCGCTGGCCGAGCGGTTCGTCGACGACATGGACCCGCAGCTGCGCGAGATCGGCATCGGCGACATCGTCGTCGGCAAGCATGTGGGCAAGATGATGTCGATGCTGGGCGGTCGGCTGGGTGCGTATCGTGCAGGCCTTGCCGCCGGGTCGATCGATGCCGCGCTGCTGCGCAACCTGTACCGCGACCGCGATTCCGGCGAGGCGGCGCTGGCGCATGTCCGCGGACGACTGATGGCGCTGCACGCGTCGCTTGCGAAGACGCCGCTCGATGCGCTGAAGGCGGGGCGGATCGCGTGACGGGCGCTCCCGAATTCTCGCGCCCGCGCCGGCTCGACACGATCGGCGAAGGCAGCGTCACGGTCCGGATCGAGGCGGACGGGAACGAACGGTGCAAGCTCGCCGGTCGGTTCGGTCTGCGTTCCCTCGATCGGCTGGAGGCGGACTACACGCTGCGCCGCGACGCTGCGGGCATCCTCGCCAAGGGCACGATGCAGGCCGATGTCGTCCAGTCCTGTATCGCGACCGGCGACGCCGTGCCGGCGCGCATCGTCGAGCCGTTCGACATCCGCTTCCTGCCCGAAGCCGAAGGCGACCTGACCGACGAGGTCGAGCTGGACGACGGCGACCTGGACACGATGTTCTATTCCGGCGCGGCGATCGACCTGGGCGAGGCGACCGCAGAGACGCTATCGCTGGCGCTTGATCCCTACCCCCGCGCGGCCGGTGCGGAGGCGGCGTTGCGCCAGGCGGGGGTGAAGACCGAGGATGAGGCCAAGCCCACCGGTGCGCTGGCCGGGCTGAAGAATCTGCTGGAGCGCAAGGGCGGATGATCGCGGCGATTTTCGTCGTCCTGCTTGCGGTGTCGACGATCATCGCGCTGTCGGCCGCGCCTTCGCGGATCATGGTCGCGGCCCCGACCGGCCTGATCGCCGCGCTGCTGATGATCGAGGAAGGCGGCGTGGCACCGCGCACCGCGATCGTCGTCGCGTTGCTGCTCGCCTTCCTGATCGCGGTGGTCGGGACCGGGGCGTCGGGGCAAGCGTCGTCTGCGCCGCCCGCCGGCACGCTGGCGTGGAACCGGCTGACGGGCGAGGCCGGCATCCTGACGCGCGGGCGGATCGCCGCACTGCGCCGTCGTTACGATGCGCTGCTGTCGCGCGACCCGACGGTCGATCCTTTCTCCACCTTCGGCGAGCTGCGGATCAAGCTGGAGCGGCGCGTGCCCGAGCTGATCGACAATTACCTGGACGAAGCCGCGACCGCGCCGACGCTGCGCCGCCACGCGCTGATGGCCGAGCTGCTCGGCGAAGTCGAAGGGCTGGTCGCGCGCGCCGAAGCGGTCGATCCGCACGCGTTGGCCCGCAGCGACCGCCGGGCAGCGCTCAAGAAACACCTGAAGGGCGACGAGCAGCCCTAACCGGCCTCGGCCAACGCCTCCAGCACCGAGCGCACGCGGTCGAGCCGCGCGTCGTCGTCGGGAATCGCGGTGGCATCGATCCAGCGGCCGTTCTTGGCGTTCAGGCCCGTCGCGGCCCAGTCCGCCGCGCGATCGACCGGTGTAAAAGCGATCGCCGCCGGCCCACCGGCGATGGCGGCGACGCCGGCGTCGTGCGCCAGCAGTCGGATGCGGAACCAGTCGATCAGCCGCGCGGCGGGCGGCGGCAGCGGGCCGAAGCGATCTTCCAGCTCCTCCTCGAACCCGTCGAGCAGGGGGGCGTCCGCAATCCGCACAAGCCGCATGTAGAGCGACAGGCGGACGCCCGCTTCGGGTATCCAGTCCTCGGGCAGATGGCCGACGTGGCCGAGCGTCAGGTCGGGCAGCGGGGTCGGTGCCGGCTCGCCGCGGGCTGTGCGCAGCGCGTGGGTCAGGAGATGCTGATACAGGTCGATACCGATCAGCTTGACGTGCCCGGCCTGATCCTCGCCCAGCAGGTCGCCCGCCCCGCGCATGTCGAGGTCCTGCGCGCTGATGGCAAAGCCCGCCCCCAGCCGATCGAAGGCCTGCAACGTCTCCAGCCGCTTCACCGTGCGAGCGGCCATCGCTTTACCCGCTTCGGTCGTCAGCAGAATCTGTCCGCGTCGGCCGCCGCGCCCCACCCGGCCGCGCAGTTGGTGGAGTTGCGCCAGGCCGAAGCGATCGGCGCGGTGGACGATCATCGTATTGGCGCGCGGCACGTCCAGCCCCGCCTCGATGATGTTTGTCGCCAGCAGGATCGACCCGTCTCCCGCAGCAAAGCCGGTCATCGCCTCGTCGGTCTCGGCGGCGGGCAGCTTGCCGTGCGCGACGACCAGGCCGAGTTCGGGGACCAGCGCGCGGAGCTTGCTCTCCAGCGGCGCGATGTCCTCGATCCGGGGAACGACGACGAAGCTCTGTCCGCCGCGTGCCTCCTCGCGCAACAGTGCGGCGCGGACGGTCTTGTCGTCGAACGTGCCGACGACGGTGCGGATCGGCTGGCGCCGCGCCGGGGGCGTGGCGATGACCGACACCGCCTGCAATCCGATCAGCGCGCTTTGCAGCGTCCGCGGGATCGGTGTCGCGCTGAGCAGCAAATTGTGCCCGGCGCCGAGCGCGGCGAGCTTCGCCTTCTGCGCCGCGCCGAACCGTTGCTCCTCATCGATCGCGACCAGCGCCAGGTCGACGAAGCGCACGCCCTTGCCGGCTACCGCGGACGTGCCGACGACGATGCGGATCGACCCGTCGGTCAGGCCCGCCTTCACCCGCTTCGCCTCGGCCGGGGAGGACAGGCGGGACAGCGATGCGACTTCGATATCGGTCCCGGCAAAGCGCTTGCGGAAGGTGTCGAGATGCTGGCGGACCAGCACCGTGGTCGGTGCCGCGACCACGACCTGCCGCCCGGCGAGCGCGACCATCGCCGCTGCCCGCAGCGCGACTTCGGTCTTGCCGTACCCGACGTCGCCGACGACCAGCCGGTCCATCGGCGTGCCCGATGCCAGGTCGTCGCGGATCGCGGCGATGGCGCGGGCCTGGTCGGGCGTCTCGGTAAACGGGAAGGCCGCCGCGAACGATTCGTAAGCCGCCGCGTCGGGGACGATCGGATCGGTCGTCCGGGTGGCGCGCGCCATCGCGATTTCCGCCAGCGCCCGTGCGCTTTCGGCGATCGAACGGTCGATGTCGGCGCGGCGCTTGTCCCAGCTCGATCCGTCCAGGCTGTCGAGCGTCACCGCATCGCCGTCCGCTCCGTAGCGCCACAGCCGGTCGGCCTCCGCCAGCGAGACCACGCGCCGTCCGCCGCGCGCGTATTCGAGGACGATGCCTTCGTCGTCGCCGTCCAGCCGCTCCAGCCCGGTCACGCGGCCGATGCCGTAGCGTTCGTGGACGACCAGATCGCCGATCGCCACTTCGCCGACCGACAGCGCGTCGAGCGCCCCCGCGTGGCGGTCGTCGCGACCGGCCCGCCCACCAAGCAGGTCGGCGGCGGCGACGATGGTGACGGCCCCCGCGACGACGCCGCGCGGCAGGGCGAGCGGCACCGCGACGACCTGGCCCGCCTTGGCCGCAGCGATATCCGACCAGTCGGCGGCATCGGCAATGTCGATTTTAAGTCGCTTCGCCAGCCGCGGTTTCAGGAAGCGCAGGTCGCGTGGCGTCCCGGCGAGGACCAGCGGCCCTTCCGCCAGCGTGGCGCGGGCGAAGCGGGCAAAGGCCGCCATCGGGTCCTTGCGCTCGACGAAGCGCGGCGGCGGCGGGGCCGGATCGGCGGCAAGCGGCAGCGACCGTCGATCGGACAGTGCGGTGGTCCAGTCCTCGTTGCTGACGGGTGTCGCCTGTCCGCCCGTGGTTTCGCACGCCAGCGCGGCCAGCCGCTCGCGACGCTCCTCGCCGCCGGCGTCGACCATCACCGCGGCGTCGGGCAGGTGGTCGAGGATCGTCGTCGTCCGCTGGGCGTCGGGCTCCGCGGCGCGGCCGATCGCAAGGCGCACGCACGTATCGGTGCTGCGCTGGGTCAAGGGATCGTAGAGATCGAGCGTGGCGATCCGGCCGTTATCGTCGATCGTGATCCGCACCGGTCCGCCCGCATCGACCGGATAGACATCGATCGCCCGACCGCGGACGACATATTCGCCGGGCTCGTCGACCCGGTCGTCGTCGTGGTAGCCGATGTTTTCTGCCAGCGTGCGAAACGCATCGCCGTCGATCGGGTCGCCGACGCGCAGGAGCGGCGGAGCGGCGACGAAGGCGTCGGGCGGCGCGATCCGCTCCAGCGTCGCGGCGACGGGGGCGATCAGGATCGGTGCGGCCTTTGCCGTCCGTGTTTGCAGAGCATGGAGCGCAGACACTCGCGCGCCGATATTGGCGGCCGATGCGCCCGTCGCTTCGCCCGGCAGTGCGTCGCTCGCCGGATACAGCACGACCAGCCGCCCCGGCGCGAGTGTGCGGACGATCGCGGCGATGGCCTCCGCCCGGCCATGATCGCGCGCGACGAAGACGACGCCGTTCGGCGCCTTGGCCGCGATCAGCTGGATGGCGACGGCTGCCGGGGCCGGGGGCGCCAGGGTCGTGGGTGGAGCAGGCGGCGGCTGGAGCAAGGGCGGTGTCCCGATGCCGGCGGAGCTGCCGGGACTCTGGCGAACGTCGCGTCGTCAGCGCCGTTCCGCAAAACGCCCGCACGATTGATCGGGATCATAGCATCGCTTTGCACGTTGCCGATGGATGCAAAGATACCGTTTTCAGTTCGGTGATGTCGGCGGTTTCGCCGGCGAAACGCTAGAATCCGATCATTCGTCGGGGGAGGACGCGATGTGCGATGCGGCGCGGACCGCGGCGGAGATGCTGAAGGAACAGGCGCAGGCCGGACCGGGGCTGAACGGTTTCACCATCACGATCGTCGGCCCGGACGGACAGGCGGTCGGCGGGATCGAAGTGCTGATCCGCGGGCCATCGGATCGCCTATGATGTCGATCAATCACGATCCCGTAACGTTCGGTTATCGCGAGGCCATGACCGAGGGGCATGAGGCATTGGCGCTGTGGCTGCGCCGTCTGGAGATGCGCTCTCCGTTGACCGATTTCGACCGCGAGACGGTAATGGGGCTGCCCGGGCAGGTGCGCCGCTATGCCTCGTCGCGCGACGTCGTGCGGCTGGGCGAGCGCACGCACAGCAGCTGCCTGGTGGTCGACGGCATCGTCGCGCGGTTCGGCCAGACATCGGAGGGGCATCGCCAGCTGACCGCGCTCTACATCCCCGGCGACATGGCCGATCTCCATTCGGCGGTGCTGCCCGTCGTCTCCGCACCGCTGCAATCGACGGTCAGTGCGACGATCTACACCGTGTCGCACGACATCCTGCGCCGCGCCGCCGAACGCTCGCCGACGCTGGCGCGCGCGTTCTGGCGCGACTGCGTGGCGGATGCGCAGATCGCGTCGGAATGGTTGCTGAATGTCGGCCGCCGCGGTGCGCTGGCGAAGCTCGCGCACCTGCTGTGCGAACTGTCGTGCCGCTACGGCGCGATCGGCCTGCCCAACCGGGAATTCTCGCTCAACCTGACGCAGACGCATATCGGCGAGTCATTGGGTCTGACCGGCGTGCACGTGAACCGGATGATGCGTGCGCTGCGCGACCGCGGGCTGGTCGAAACCGAAGGCACCGTGCTGCGCATCCTGGACTGGCACGGTCTGGTCGGCGTCGGTGATTTCGACCCCGGCTACCTCCACCTCCGGCGCGAGGCCGAGCAGTAGTTTCTATTGCTCGGCGAGCGTGAAAATCCGTTCCATCGGCAGCCACTTGTCGGGCCCTGCGCGGATCGGGCGCTGATAGGCATCCATCTCGGCCTCCCACCGCGCGACCGTCGGTTGCAGCGCAGGGTCGGCCGGGAGAGGAAAGTCGGGCGCGACATCGGCGATCATCACCAGCCGGTCCGCGACCTGCCAGATTTCCATGTCCAGGAACCCGCGGTCGCGGATATCGCGGATGACGGCGCTCCAGACGGCACCCGCCGCATGTCGATCGCGATAGGCCGCGATCAGCGCGGCATCGTCGACGAGGTCGAGGGCGAAGACGAGGCGGCGCGAAGTCATTGCCGATCCCTAGCAAAGGAAACGGCCCGCCGCTCGTGGGAGAGCGACGGGCCGCGAAAAGATATGGGTCGCGCCGGTCGCCCGGCGCGCCACATCAGAAGTTGACGGTCACGCCGGCGACGAACTGGCGACCCAGCAGGTCGTAGCCCATCAGCGTGTTGTTGCGCAGCAGGCCGAGCACGTTGCGGGCGTTCGGCAGCAGCGGCGGATCGGTGTCGAACACGTTGTTCACCGCCAGGCGCAGCGAATACTGCTTGGCGATGTCGAACCCGACCGACAGGTCGATGTAGTCGTATGCACCGGTCCGGGCGTAGGTCGCCCGGCGATCCGCGGCCGTGAACGGGATGCCGGTGCCGGTCGGATCGGTCACGTTGTACGTGATCGTCGTGTTCGAGCGGTGGCGCCAGTTGACCGACACGTTGGCGACGCGGTCCGCCGTCGTCCACGTGGTGCGCAGCGTGTGCGACCAGCGTGGCAGGCTTTCGCCGCAGAACGGACCGAAGTAACCGACGCAGTTGCGGTCGGCGAGTTCCGGTGCGTCCTGGTTGCCGACCTTCGTCGCCAGCGACCCGTTGAACGACGTGTCGAGACGGCCGAGCTTGCCGATGCCGACGCCGTACTGGCCCTGGAAGTCCCAGCTGTGGAACGACGACTTGAAGCCGTTGGTCAGGCCTTGCGCGAAGAACCCGGTGGTCGGGTTGGTGTTCGCTGCGCTGAACAGCGTGAAGGTGCCCGGATTACGCACCACGCCACGGCAGTAGAAGTCGGTCTGGATGGTCAGGCAGCCGTTCAGGAAGTCGGCGGCGGCGTAGTAGTTGATCGAGTCCTTCAGGTCGACGAGGATGCGATCGATCGACACGGTCAGGCCGGGGACGAAGCGCGGGCGCAGGATCACGCCGAAGGTCTTCGTATAGGCCGTCTCCGGCGTCAGCCCGAATCCGCCGTTGCGGATCGTGCAGGCGCCGTCCGGACAGCTGAGCGTCGCGCTGCCGTAGAGGTTGTCGGGCAGGCCGGTCGCGCGGCACTGCGCGATCGTCGCGGTCGGCGCGACCAGCACGTTCGGGTTGGTCGGGCTCGGCGTCGAGGCGCACGGATCGTTGCGCGACCCGATGCTGTTGTATTCGATCAGCGATGCCGACGCCGCCTGGGTGACGCTGGGCGCGCGCTGCGCCTTGTTGTACGCACCACGGAAGCCGATGTCCTCGATCGGCGACCAGATTCCCTCGACCTTCCAGGTGTTGAAGGTGCCCTGCAGGCGGTTGTATTTGGACACGCGGTAGCCGGCGTTCAGCTGCAACAGCTTCGTCCAGCTCTTGTCCTCGACCAGCGGGGCCTGGACTTCGACGTTGCCTTCGATGACGTTCTGCGTGAACACACCGTTCGAACCGCCGTAGAACGACCGGTACTGCGCGTCGGCGCTGTTGGTCTGCTTCTCGTCCCGATATTCGCCGCCGAACGCGATCGCGATGCCCTGCGTCGCCAGCGGCGAGGTGATGCCGTACTTGCCGAGATCGCCGCCGATCGTGACCAGACCCTGGAACATGCGCGCGGCATTGTTCGATGCCGAATTGCCCAGGTCGAACGCGCCGCCGCCGAACAGGTACGACTGGAGCGCCGGGCTGCCGTTGAAGGGCAGGAACGCGTTGAAGGGGACGCACGCCGGATCGGTGCCGTTCACGACCGAACGGCAGGTCGGGACGCCGTTGACCGATACCACGTCGACCGCACGGCTGACCTTGGTGAAGTCGGCAAAGGTCTGGCCCTGCGACGTGATCTCGTTGCGCGACAGCACCGCGACCGCGTCATAGTTCCACACGTCGCCGAACACGCGACCGCGCGCACCTGCGGTGAATCGATAGCCCTTGTTGATGAAGCGGCTGTCGGTCGGGCCGTTGTCGTCGAACCGGTAGCGGACGTCGATCGGGACGATCGTCGCCGTGCCGGCCTGTGCACCGCACAACGTGGTCGCCTGCGACGCCGACAGGTAGGGATTGTTGCAGCCGACCTGGTACGGCGTGCTGCCATACGCGCCGAAGTTCAGCGTGCGCGCGAGCTGCGGGTTGCGCGATTCGTCGCGGTACACCAGCGCAGTGCCATAGAGTTCCAGCCCCTGCGCGACCTTGGCCGTCAGGAAGCCGCCGTAATTGACGCGTTCGAATTCGCGCTGGAAGGCGAAGCCGTCATACGGATTGGCCGCGGTGTTCGGGCCGGAATTGATCGGCACGAAGGTGCGCGAGCCGTTCGGGTTGTTGACCAGCTGGCGGTTCTGGTTGGCACCGGCGAGCGGCGACAGCGGAATGATCGTGCCGGCGGGCGTGAAGCTGGCGACCGAGCAGGCCAGCGGCCCGTCGCGGGTCGGCTGCGTCACTTCGCAGGCCGAATAGGACCGGTTGCGCAGCGGGATCAGGTCCGACTTGCGATAGTTGACGAACGCGCTGATGTTCACCGCATTGTCGAACAGGTTCTTGCCCGCCGCCAGCGTGACGTTGGTGCGACCACCGTCATTGACCATGCTGGTGCTGGCCGGGAAGAACGCGCGGTTCGCCGCGTCGGTCACGGGCCCGGCGCGGTTGTTGTGGTTGTAGAAGCTGTAGTTGCCGTCCAGCCGGATGCCGTCGAAATTCTTCTTCAGCACGAAATTGACGACGCCCGAGACCGCGTCCGACCCGTAGACCGACGATGCGCCGCCCGACAGCACGTCGATGCGCTCGACCAGCGCGTTCGGGATCAGGCTGGTGTCCTGCTGGTTGACCAGGCCCAGGCGCGTGCCGTCGACCAGGACCAGCGTGCGTTCGAAGCCCAGGCTGCGCAGCTTGATGCGCTGGGCGCCGCTCGAATCGGCGTAGTTCTGCTCGGCATTCGCCTGGATCTGCGGCAGGCGGTTCAGCACCTCCTCGATCGTCGTCGCGCCCTGCGCGGCGATCTCGGCGGTGGTCACCGTCGTGATCGGCGCGGCCGATGTGTTGTTCGGGCGAAGGATGCGCGTGCCGGTGACGACGACGTCGCCCGCGCGATTCAACGTGTCGGTACGCGTGTCGTCGTCGGCCAGCTTCGCGTCGGCGACGGGATCGCCGGTCTGGCCGGCGGTGGTGGTCTGTGCCGCAGCCGGCAGGGCAAGGCCCGTCGCCAGCACGGTCGTCATCAGCAGATGCGTCAGTGTCGTTTTCATGTTGTCCCCTTTTGTCCTCCTCGCAGACGCGCTCTAGCCGGCGCGTTTCACGAATATTCCGGTTCTCAGCCGCGCAGCGACGGCGCCGCGCGCACGTCGGTGCGGCCGGCGGCATCGGTAACGGCGTACGTGAAGCCCTTTTGCAGCGCGAAGGCGCCGACACGACCGGCGCGGTCGAGCGCCAGGAAGCCGACCTGCGCATCCTTCACCGCGTCGCCGCGCAACCGCACGATATGTTCGACCGCCTCGCGGCACGCCGCGTCCGCCGACAGGCCGCCGCGCATCGATGCGACGACGCGCGCGGTGCCGGCTATGCGGGTCACTTCCTCGCCCACGCCGGTCGCGGTCGCGGCGCCGACGCCGGCCTCCACGAACAGGCCCGATCCGACCTGTGGTGAATCGCCGACGCGGCCGTGCATCTTGAACGCCATACCCGACGTCGTGCAGGCGCCCGCGAAGCGTCCGTCCGCGCCGCGGCCGATGATGCCGATGGTGTCGTGGTTGCGCGCGTCGCCGCGGATGCCGGTGCCGCCGATGCGGTTCTCGATATTCGCCTCGGGCGTGTACTTGGCGGTCTTCAGCCAGTCCTGCCATGCTTGGCGCGCCTCGGGCGTCAGCAGGTTGCGCTTGGGAAAGCCGTTGGCGAGCGCAAAGCGGGTCGCGCCGTCGCCGACCAGGAAGGTGTGCGGCGTCCGCTCCATCACCGCGCGCGCGACCGACACGGCGTGCATCACGTCCTGAAGTGCTGCGACCGCGCCGACCTGGCCCGCGTCATCCATGATGACCGCATCCAGCGTCACGATGCCGTCGCGATCGGGATAGCCGGAATAGCCGACCGAATGATTGGTCGGATCCGCCTCCGGCACGCGGGCGCCGGCTTCGATCGCGTCGAGCAGGCTGCCGCCCGCGGCGAGTTTAGCCACGGCTGCAGCGTTGGCGGCGGCACCGAAATCCCAGGTGGAGACCATAATCGCGCCGGCAGGAGCCGCAGCGCGGGCCGGGGCGAGGCCGCCGGCCAGCGTCAATCCGGCGCCGGCAGCCAGCACGCGACGGCGCTGCGGCGACACTAGCGGATCGATGGGCTTGCTCTCCACGGGCATCACGAACCTTTCAACGTCTGGGCCGCAGCAACGCAGGTTAAACGTTGGCTTTCAAGAGCGAAAACATATTTCACTTGCGCGATGCTTCGGATCGCGGGGCAGGTGTGGCTTTCCGGCACCGGGTGCCGGTGGGTTTCAGCCGAAGCGGGTGTCGTCGATCAGCAGGTGCACGATGTCGGGTGCGATCTGCGCGACGCCGCGGATGCCGGGGGCATTCACATCGCCCACGCGCGCTTCCTGCCGCAGCACAACGCGGATTCGGCCGGGCTTGCGGACGATTTCGGCGATGTTGCCGGCGCCACCCAATGCGGCCACGATGATCGCGGGCAGGTCGCCCCCGACGGGTGTCGCCGCGGGAGTTGCCGGTGTCGGCGATACGGTTCCGCCGTCGATCGCCGCGCGCATATCCATCGCCAGCCCATCGGCGATACCGCCCACGACCACCTGCACCGCGGTTGCGGAGGGGCGCAGCACGCCGCGCGCGCCGAGCGCCTTCAGCGCGGCGTCGTCGACCTTCGACTGATCGGCGACCTGCAACCGCAGCCGCGTCGTGCATGCATCGATGCTGCGCAGGTTCGCGCCTCCGCCCAGCGCCGCGAGATAAGCGGCCGCGCGCGCATCGGCGGTCCTGGGCGCGGCAGCCGGAGCGGGGGCCTCGCCGGGCTCGCGCCCCGGAGTCGGCAGGTTGAAGCGCACGATCGCCCAGCGGAACAGGCCGTAGTAGATCGCGGCATAGGCCGCACCCACCGGCAGCAGCAGCAGCGGCCTGGTCGCGCGGCCGTAGTTCAGGACATAGTCGAACAGCCCGGCCGAGAAGCCATAGCCCAGCCGCACGCCCAGCGCGTTCATGATCGCCTCCGCCGCGCCCGTCAGCACCGCGTGGATCGCGTAGAGCAGGGGCGCCAGGAACATGAAGCTGAATTCGATCGGCTCGGTCACACCGGTCAGGAACGACGTCAGCGCCAGGCTGAACAACAGGCCACCGACCGCTTTCCGCCGGTCGGGCAGTGCGGTGTGGTACATCGCCAGACATGCGGCGGGCAGGCCGAACATCATGACCGGGAAGAACCCCGACATGAACCCGCCCGCGGTCGGATCCCCCGCAAAGAAGCGGCTGAGATCGCCGGTCTTGCCCGCATATTCGCCGACGACGAAATAGGCGACGTTGTTCAGGATGTGGTGCAGGCCCGTCACCAGCAGCAGTCGGTTGAGCACGCCGAACGCGAACAGTCCCCAGCCGCCGGCCGCGACGACCCCGGTGCTGAGCGCATCGACGCCCGCATTCACGCTGGCATAGGAGAGGCCCAGCACCAGCGCGATGACGAGGCCGGCGACCCCGGCGATGATCGGCACGAACCGCCGCCCGCCGAAGAAGGCGAGGTAATCGGGCAGCTTGAACGTCGCAAAGCGGTTGTAGAACAGCCCGCCGATCAGCCCCGCGGCGATGCCGATCGGCACCTGCAGCTTGGCGATGGCGGCGGACTTCCATGCGGCGGTGACCAGGCCTTGCGCGCCCTCGGGCACGCCTGCCAGCACATCGGCAGGGACGGTCAGGAACACCTGCGCGCCGTTGTCACTCACGAGGTAGCAGGTGACGCCGGCGAGTGCTGCGGCGCCGTTGCCGTCGCGTGCGAAGCCGGTCGCGACGCCGACCGCGAAAAGCAATCCCAGATGTGCAAAGATCGCATCGCCCGCCGCGCTCAGGAAGGCGATGTCGAGCAGGTCGGGCTGGCCGAGGCGCAGCATCAGCCCCGCGACCGGCAGCACCGCGATCGGCAGCATCAGCGCGCGGCCGAGCGGCTGGAGAAAGGCCATCGGCGAGGTCATGCGGCGTCTCCGGATGCGAAAGTGCGGGCCAGCGCGCGAACCTCTGCGGCCGAGGCCAGGCGTTGCGCCGCTTGCGCATGGGCCCTTGCCTGCGCGTGCGACAGGCCGGCGACCAGCGCACGAGTGGCGGCGACGCGCGAAGGCGGCACCGAAAGCGAGGTGACGCCCAGCCCGACCAGGATCGGCGCAGCCAGCGGATCGGCGGCCATCCCGCCGCACACCCCGACCGGCACCCCGCGAGCGGCGGCGCCTTCGCAGGTCGCGGCGACCAGGCGCAGGACGGCCGGATGCAGCCCGTCGATCCCTCCGGCAACGGCTGCGTTCCCTCGGTCCATGGCGAGGGCATATTGGGTCAGGTCGTTGGTGCCGATCGACAGGAAGTCGCAGGCCTCGCTTATGAGGTCCGCGCCGATCGCGGCGGCGGGCGTCTCGACCATCGCGCCGACCGATATCGCGCGGTCGCCGCACAGCCGGTCGACGACATCGCGCACCGCGGTGATCTCGGCCAGGCTCGCGACCATTGGCACCATGATCCTGCACGGACCGGCGTCGCTTGCGTCCAGGATCGCAGCGACCTGCGCCTCCAGCACGTCCGGGTGCGCCAGCGATACGCGGATGCCGCGCAGGCCCAGCGCCGGGTTTTCCTCGGCGGGAATGCTGAGGTAGGGCGCGGGCTTGTCGCCGCCGATGTCGAGCAGGCGGATGGTCAGCGGGCGGCCGGCCATGGCGGTGGCGATGGCGCGATAGGTCGCGGCCTGTTCGTCGCGGGTCGGCGGCGTCGGGCGGTCGAGGAACAGCAGTTCGGTGCGCAGCAGCCCGCAGCCTTCCGCCCCATCGGCGACGGCGGCGGCGGCCTCGGTCGCGTCGCCCAGATTGACGCAGACCGCGACCTTGCGCCCGTCGCGTGTGGTCGCGGGGCGACCATCCGCACCGGCACGCGCGGCGGCGATCGCTTCGGCCGCGATGGCGATGCGGCTGCGCGCGCGGGCCTGCGCAGCGGCATCCGGGTTCGGGTGGACGGTGCCTGCGTCGCCATCGACGATCAGCGTCGCGCCATCGGTCAGGTCGGTGACGCCCGCGCCCAGCGCGACGACCATCGGGATACCTCGGGCGGCGGCCATGATCGCAACGTGCGAGGTCGGCCCGCCGCGGACCACGGCGATGCCGGCGGGCGTCCCCTCCAGCGCGGCCAGCTGCGACGGCAGCAGGTCGTCGGCGAGCAGAACCGCATCGTCAGCGACCGCGAATGCCGGGGGCGTCGTGCCAAGAACGGCGTGCGCCAGCCGCTGACCGATATCGCGCAGGTCGTCGCCCCGCTCGGCCAGACGCGCGTCGGGGCTCGCCGCCAGTGTCGCGGCCTGCGCGCGGGTAACCGAGAGCGCGGCCTGCGCGGCGCCATGACCGTCACCGACCGCGGTTTCCAGCGCGAGCAGCAGGTCGGGATCGTCGAGCATCGCCCGGTGCGCGGCCATCACGCCGTGCCCGCCGTCGAGCGCTTGCTGCAACCGGGCGAGCCCGGTGGCGAGCGCGGCACGTTCGGTCGCGACATCGCCGCTGCCCAGCGGGGCGACCATCTCGGTCGCTCGCAGCCAGCGTACCGTACCGATCGCGACGCCCGGCACCGCGCCGACTCCGGCGACGACGCCCGGCTCCAGCGCGGCGACTGCGACGCGCGGGCGGGCCGGCGGGGCGGGGGGCGCGCTGTCGGGTTCGGTCGTGGCGGTCAGGATCGCGACGATTGCGGCGGCAGCTAGATCCGCGTCAGGCCCTGCCGCCTCGATCGCGACGCGCGCGCCGTGGACCGCGCCCAGGCCAAGCAGGCCGGTCATGCTGAGCGCCGACGCGCGGGCATCGCCGCACACCAGTGTCACGCGGGCATCGCGTCCGCGCACGGCCGCGGCGATCCGCGCCGCAGGGCGCGCGTGCAGGCCGTGCGGCAACGCCACCGTCAGCGCTTCCCACTGGCCCGCCGTCGCCGGGGCGGGCGGGGCAGGGGGCGCACCGGCAGCGATCGGTGCAATCGTCAATACGGCGTCGCCGACCGCAACCATCCGCCCGGTTTCCAGCGGTGTCGCGACGAAGCCGTCGCCGACCACCAGTATCGGCGTGGCGGTGGCACTCGCGCGGCGCGCGAGCAGGTCGAGATCGAAGCGGATCAGCGGTGTGCCCTTGGCGACACGCGTGCCGGGCTCGACCAGTGCTTCGAAGCCATCGCCACCCATCGCGACGCTGTCGATGCCGATATGCAGCAACAGCTCGGCGCCGTCGTCGGTCGTCAGCGCGACGGCGTGGCGCGCGGCATGGACGCTGGCGACGGTCGCGTCGCAGGGCGCGTGGAGCACGTCCGCGACCGGGTCGATCGCGATGCCGGTGCCCATCATCCCTCCGGCAAAGACCGCGTCGGGCACCTGTGCCAGCGGCATCGCCCAGCCCGCCAGCGGCGCGCCCAGGACCGTCTTCGTCATGCCTCTACCCCTACGCGCCCGATGATACCCGATGCCGCACCGCCGGTCGCGTCGATGAGGACGACGACCGTCCGTGGTCCCGCGCCGGCAGCGATCCGGCCGACGAGCGGACCGGGCGGCGCCGTCGCCTTGTCCGCGACCTTCACGCCGTCGATCCACAGTTCGGCGCGGCCCGCGATGCTGTCGAACCGGATCGTGCCGCCCTGCGCGGCGATGCGGCGGCGCGGTTGCAGGCGCGCACGATAGGCCCGCCAGGTCGCGCCGGGCTCGGCCGGTGTCGGCGTGCCGGCGCGGACGAAGGCCCACAGGTTGTTGTCGCCGGCGGCCGGCGCCGCGGCAGGATCGGGCCGCGTGGCAGACGCCGGCGAGCGACGCCACCCCTCGATCGACTGGGTCGCGGCGACTGCCGGTTCGGCGGCGCGGGCGGGCGCGGCGATGGCGTCGATGCGGACCTTGGCCGGCGTCACCCCGGGCGCCGTCGCGGTCAGCGTGATGGGTCCGCGCGTCGTGCCGGATTGCACGATGACCTGCGCCAGCCCGTTGAACAGCGACCGCGCGTCGCCCTTTTCGGGCTCGTGGCTGTTGGGGTCGCCATTGCCCAGACCGATGATCTGCGCGCCCTGCACGGTGAAGCGGACGGCCAGGTTTGCGGTCGGTACGTGCCGTCCTTGCGCGTCGATCGCCTCGACCGTCACCGGTTGCACGTCGATGCCGTCCGCCGCCATCACGCGGCGTGCCGGCGTGAGGCGCAAGCCGACCGGCGCTCCCGCCGTCTCGTGCGCGGTGCGCGCGACCACGCGATTGCCGCGATATGCAATCGCCTCGATCCGGCCAGGTGCGTAAGCCACCGACCAGTCGTTCCCCATCACCCGGTCGGCCGGCTGCCGCCCGAGCGAGCGGCCGTTCAGCCGCAGTTCGACCGCGTCTGCATTCGACGACACATGGACCGCGATCGCCTCGCCCTCGCGACCGGCCCAGGTCCAGTGCGGCGCGAGTGCCACGACGGCGTGCGTGTCGATCCACTGCGCGCGACGGATGCTGGCGGCGGTCTTGGGGAAGCCACACAGGTCGAGGATGCCGAAGAAGCTGGAGATCGTCGGCCAGGCGTGCGGCGTCGGTTCGCCGTGATAGTCGAACCCGGTCCAGACGAACCCGCCGGCGACGAACGGGCGAGCGACGATCGCGGCCCAGGCCTTGCGGTGCGTCGCGCCCCAGTCTGCGGCCTCCACGTCATAACTGGTGATGACATGGGTTGCCGGGTCGGTGCGGTATGCGCCGCGCGTCTCGAACGCGCTGGTGTCCTCCGAACTCGTCATCGGCCTGGCCGGGTTCAGACGGTGGAACTTGTCGTAGTCGCCCTGATAATAGTTGAACCCGGTCACATCGACCACGCTCGACACGTTGACCGGATCGAAGAATGCGCCGTTCATCGCCGCGGTCACCGGCCGCGATGCGTCGAGCCGGCGGACGGCGGCGGCCATGCGGCGGACCATCTCGACCCCGGCCTCGGTCCCCTGCATCGGCTCCTCGTTGAACACCGACCACAGGATGACGCTCGGGTGATTGCGGTCGCGCCGCACCATCCATTCGAGCTGCGCGAGATAATCGGGCGAGGGGTTAAACACGCGGTTCTCGCCCATCACCAGGAAGCCCATGCGGTCGGCATGATCGAGCAGTTCGGCAGCGGGCGCATGGTGCGAACACCGGATGGCGTTGCAGCCCAGCGCCTTCAACTGTTCCAGCCGCCAGCGGAGCAGCGCATCGGGCACCGCGACGCCGACGCCGGCGTGGTCCTGGTGGATGCACACGCCCTTCAACTTCACCGGACGGTCGTTCAGGAAGAACCCCCGGTCGGCGTCGAAGCGGATGTCACGGAAACCGATCGTGGTGCGACGCTCGTCGACCACCGCGCCGCGGCGCAGTACGCGGGTGACGACGGTGTAGAGCGTCGGCCGCTCGACCGACCAGAGTTGCGGGTCCGGGGCGGGGAGGGTCAGGCTGGCGACGACCTCCGCCAGCGCGCCGACCGTCGCATCTACCCGGCCCTGCGCCACCGTACGGCCGGCAGGGTCCAGCAGCAGCGCTTCGCACATCACGCCCGCATCGGCGCGCTCGATGCTGGCCAGCGTCACCGCGACCGGAACGCTCCAGCCGGCGTCGCCCTTGCGAGGATCGCAATGCACCCCGTCCTCGGCGATCGATACGCCCGCGCGGCGCGACAGCCATGCGTGGCGATACAGCCCGGCGCCTTCGTACCACCACCCCTCCATCGCGGTCGCATCGACGCGGATGGCGATGACGTTGTCCTGCGCACCGAAGCGGGCGAACGGAGTCAGGTCGATCAGGATGCTCGAATAGCCCGACCAGCTGTGCGCGGCGATCGTGCCGTTGACCCATATGGTCGCGTTGGTCGCGATACCGTCGAATTGCAGCGCGATGCGCTTGCCGCGGTCGGCGGTGTTCAGGCGCAGCGTGCGGCGATACCAGCCGATCCCGCGCGGCCGATAGCCCTGGCTGGGGTTGGCGGTCGCGACAAACGGCTGGTGCGATGCCCAGTCGTGCGGCAGCGTCACACTCTGCCAGTCGCTGTCGTCATAGTCCACGCCCGCGGCACCGGCGGCATTGCCCGCCTTCGTGCTGAGATAGGTCTCGTGGTGCGTCGCCGGCGGGGCGACGACGATATCGCCTTCGTGGAACAGCCAGCCGGCGTCGAGCGAGGACCGGCCGGGATCGGTGAGCGGCAGACGCGGCGGCAGCGTATCCTGGACCGGCGCGGGCAGCGCCGGGCTGAAGGGACGGGGGGCGGCAGCGCGGGCGGCGGGGATCAGGGCGCTGGCCCCGACCCCGGCCAGCAGCGCGCGCCGCGCGATCCTCACGCCACCACGCTCCCGCCGATGAAGGTCGCGTGCGGTTCGAAATCGGCGTCCAGCTGGACCAGGTCGGCGCGCAGGCCCGGGGCGATCGCCCCGCGCTCGTGGCCAAGGCCCAGGAACGCCGCCGGGCTCGCCGATGCCATACGCGATGCGGTCGCCGGGCTGACGCCGACGTCGCGGATCGCGTTGCGCACGGCCGCCGCCATGTCGAGGTCGGAGCCCGCTAGCGTCCCGTCGGCGAACCGGCAGATGCCGTCCGCGACCTGGATATGGCGATCCTGGAGGACGAAGTCCTTGTCCGTCGCGCCGACCGACGACATCGCATCGGTGACCAGCATCATGCGCTCGGGCCCGCGCGCAGCAATGGCGATGCGCAGGACGACGGGATCGACATGGACACCGTCGACGATGAGGCCACACCACGGCCGCGGATCATCGAGTGCTGCGCCGACGATGCCGGGCGCGCGCTGCTGCATCGCCGGCATCGCGTTGAACAGGTGGGTTATGCCCGAGAGGCCGGCGTCGAAGGCGGCGACCGCTTCGTCGTGGGTTGCCTCGGTATGGCCCGCGCTGACGATGACGCCGCCGGCGACCAGTGCCGCGATGGTGTCGGGATGCGTGCGCTCCGGCGCCAGCGTCACCATGACCCGCCCGGCGTGCGGGCGGGTCAGGATCGCCAGCATCTCGTCGTCCAGCGCGCGGAAGCGGCCGGCGTCGTGGATGCCCTTGCGCTCCGGATTCAGCACCGGGCCTTCGATATGCACGCCGACGATTCCGGCGACGCCCGCGCGGATCGCGGCATCGGTCACGTCCATCGCCCGTGCCACCAGCTCCGGCGTTTCGCTGATCAGCGTCGGCAGCAGCGCAGTCGTGCCATAGGCGGCGTGCGCCCGCGCGATCGTCGCGCAGGCATCGACGCTCAGGTCGTTGTTCAGTAGCACACCGCCGCCGCCGTTGACCTGCGTATCGATGAACCCGGGCATCAGCCAGCCACCCGCCAGGTCGATGCCGCCATCGGCATCGCCCTCGACCGGCGTGACCGATGCGATGCGGTCGCTCGCGACCACGATCTCGCAGCCCGTCCACACCGTGTGCGGGGCGAGGACATGGCCGCCGGTGAAGCGCAACGTCGTCATCGTGTCCGCGTCACTTTCGACAGGAACGGCGGCTGGTCCGGATTGCGGCCACGCGCGCGGGCGAGCTGTTCGACCAGGCCGTAGAAGCTGGCGAGCATCAGGATCGGCTCGATCGCGGGGTGGGCAGCCTCGGCCGGAAGGCCCTTGCCCGACCCGGCGTGCGCGAGCAGCACCGACGCGCCGCGCCCGGCGAATTCGCTCGCGACCGCGACGACATCGTCCCCTGCGCTGTCCGACGTCGCGAGTGCCAGCACCGGGAAGCCGTCGCGCACGATCGCCATCGGGCCGTGGCGCACCTCGGCCGAACTGAACGGTTCGGCCTGGATCGCGCAGGTTTCCTTGAACTTCAGCGCACATTCCTGCGCGATGCCGAAGCCGTAACCGCGGCCGATCACGAACATCTGGCTGACGTTTGTCAGCGGGGCGACCGCGGCGCTCCAGTCGGCTTTCACCGCGCGCTCCAGCGCGTCCGGCAGCGCGGCGAGCGCATCGCTTAGCGCCTGGTCCTCGCTCCACGCGGCGGCGATCGCGGCCAGCCCGACCATCGCGGCAATGCAGGACTTGGTCGCCGCGACCGACTTTTCGGCGCCCGACGCAAGCGGCAGCGCCACGTCGGCACGCTCGGCCAGCGGCGAGGCTTCGTCGTTGACCAGCGCCGCGACCAGCGCGCCCGATCCGGCATAGGCATCGACGCTGGCCAGCAGGTCGGGACTGCGGCCCGATTGCGACACCGCCAGCACCAGCGCGCGGGCGGCCGATACGTCGGCGTCGAACACCGACGCGATCGACGGCGCGGCCGACGCGACCGGCACGCCGACCAGCGTTTCGATCAGATATTTGCCGTATGTCGCGGCATGGTCCGACGATCCGCGTGCGCAGGTGACGACGACCGGCGGCGGACTGGCGCGCAGGCGGGCACCGAGAGCGGCATAGGCCGCGGCGTTGCGGGCCAGCATCTCGGCAACCCGTGTCGGCGCTTCCTGCGTCTCGCAGGCCATCAGCGTCGGCATGTCGATCGTGTCGGTGGTCATGAAGCCTCTCAGAGGTCGGACAGTTCGGCGACGAAGTCGTAGCTGTCGCCGCGGTAATAGGACCGGGTGATCTCGACCGCGCGACCGTCGCGCAGGAAGCCGCGACGTTCGATCAGCAAACCGGGATGCCCCGTGTCCACATTCAGCATCCGGGCGTGTTCGGTGCTGAACGGAACGGCGCGCAGCCGCTGGAGCGCGCGCACCGGGCGGTTGCCCGCGGCATCGAGTGCGGCGTAGAGCGAATCGCCGACCGCATCGACCGACGGCAGGCAATAGCCCGCGATCGTCGTCGCCTCGAACGCCATCGGCACGTCGTCGGCATAGCGGATGCGGTTGAAGCGCAGCACAGGCTCGCCCGGCGACATGCCCAGCGCCATGGCTTCTTCGGGATCGACCGTGCCGGCGGCGCGGGACACCCAGCTGCTGCTCGGCACGCGACCGCGCGCGATCATGTCTTCGCTGAACGACGACAGTTTGGAAAAGCTCTTCTCGACGCGGCCGGTGCCGGCGACGAAGGTGCCCATGCCGCGGCGGCGCGTCAGCAGGCCTTCCTCGACCAGCCCCTCGATCGCCTTGCGCACGGTGATGCGCGACACACCATATTCCTGCGCCAGATCGCGTTCGGCCGGAATCGCGTCGCCACGGCGGATCAGTCCGCTCTCGATGCCGTGCCGGATCAGCAGTTGCAGTTGCAGGTACAGCGGCGCGCTGTCGCCGTTCCGGAACCTGCCGATCGTGTCAGAGAACATCGTGCCCCGCCCTCTCCCGCCAAGCCCCCGCCCGCGGTGATGGTGCGATTGATGCCTGACGATAATACCAATGTAAAGCCAATGTCATCGACTGGTCGCATTTGTCGCGGCGCGAAGCGCAGCGACCAGCGTGGCGTCGGTGACCCGCGACGGGCCCGACGCGAAGCCGAGCGCCGCGACGCGCGGGTCGAGCGCGCCCGATGGCCGGCTGGCGGACGCGTGGAATTCCCGTACGCCGGCGGCAGCCAGCACAGGTATCGTATCGGGCCGCACACCGGACCCGGCCATGACGCGAATCGCGGAGCCGGCGCTCGCGACCATCCGGGCGATTGTCGCGGCGCCCTCGTCCGCGCGGATTGCACCGCCCGATGTCAGAATGCGATCGAAGCCGAGCTGCGCGGCAATCTCCACGCTCGCCACCGGGTCGTCGGTCAGGTCGATCGCGCGGTGGAAGGTGCAGGGAACGGTGCGTCCGGCGGCGTCCCGCACCGCGGACATCCACGCCTGCGCGGTCGCCGTATCCACGCGCCCGCCCGCGCAGGTGCCGAAGACCAGGCCATCGACGCCCGTGGAAAGCAGGGCACGCGCCTCGCCGATGGCGACCGCCAGCTCGCCGCGATCATAGGTGAAGTCGCCGGGTCGCGGCCGGACCATCGCGAACACGGGAATACCGGTCTGCCTGACGGCGGCAAGCGCAGCCTCGGCCAAGCCGGCGGACGGAGTCAGACCGCCGACCGCAAGGGCCGAGCAGAGCTCGATCCGGTCCGCGCCGCCTGCGATCGCCGCCGCAACTCCGGCAGGCGACTCGACGCAGATTTCCAGTGTTGCGTTGGTTACGGGCATCGGTTCCTCGCGTGATGCGGGTGGCTGGGCGTGGGGCCGTCTCCCCGCAACCCTACGGAATTCACAAGAATTTCATATCTGAAATCTGTTTGTAATTTTTCGTTTCGCGGATTGGGCTATATTGGTTATAGAGTTGGTACCACCGGTTGGAACCTGCCGCGGGGGACAGGTCGATCGGGGAGCCGCTAGCAGAGACGGCATTCGGGGATTACGCGGCGTTCGCTGGGCGCGCGAGGGAGGGGTAGGCGCATGTCGCTTCGCAAGACCATTTTGTTCACGACGGCGCTGACCGGCGCGCTCATCGGCTTTGGCGGTACCGCCGTCGCGCAGACCGCGCCAGCGCCGCAGGATGATGCGAACGAAGTCGTCGTCACCGGTATCCGCCGTTCGATCGCCGATGCGATCGAGACGAAGCGTGAGGCCAATTCGATCGTCGACGTGATCTCGGCCGAAGACGTGGGCAAGCTGCCCGACAGCAACATCGCCGATTCGCTCGCCCGCCTGCCCGGCGTGACGGTCGACCGCCAGTTCGGCGAGGGCGAGCAGCTGTCGATCGCGGGCACCGAGCCGGCGCTGAACCGCGTGACCATCGACGGCCATTCGGTCGCGTCGGCCGATTGGGGCGGCAATCCGTCCGACCGCTCGAGCCGCACGTTCAACTATTCGCTGCTGTCGCCGACGCTCATCAAGCAGGCGGTCGTCTACAAGACGCCGGAAGCGCGCCTCCAGGAAGGCGCCATCGGCGGCACTGTCGACATCGTCACGCGCAAGCCGCTCGACCGCGACCTGAAGTCGGGTGCGCTCGCGATCAACGCGGGTGGCGAGTACAACGACCGTGCGAACCGCGGCAGCTTCCGCGGCTCGGCACTGGTCAACTGGAAGAACGAGGCCGAGACGGTCGGCGTCACCCTGTCGGGCAATTATGACAAGGAACAGCTGAGCCGTGCCGGCGTCGCCGTCTACTGGTACCGCACCGGCCAGGCACTGCTCGACAATGCGCCGACCACCGCGACCGTCAACGGAAAGGTGATCAGCGCGCTGACCGCGACCGAGCGCACGCAGTTCTCGAATTCGCGCTTCGCCTCGTTCCTGGCGCACGAATTCTTCCGTCAGGAGCGCCAGCGCATCGGCCTGAACGGCGCGGTGTCGGTGCGTCCGGTCGACGACCTGACGCTGACCGCCACGGGCATGATGATCCGCGGCAACTACGACAACGTCTCGAACTCCGAATACACCTACGGGTTCGAAGGCTCGCGCCTGATTTCGGCGACGTACATCCCGGGCGGCAACGGCCAGACCGGCGTCGTCAATTCGGCAAGCTTCGCCGGCATCACGTCGGGCACCGGTGCGACCGGCCAACTCGACACCTATTACCGCCGCACGCGCCTGAAGAACGACTCGATCGCACTGCTGTTCGATTACACGCCGGGCGACTGGGCGATCACCGGCAACCTCGGCTGGACCAAGGCGTCGGGCGGCAAGGATCCCGAGTATCTGCTCGATTTCCGCACGCAGATGGGCTTCACCGCCGGGGCCAACGGCCGCGACACCGTCGTCAACTGGACGTCGGCGGCCAGCGATCCGACCAAGTGGCTGAGCAACTTCACCGCCAGCGGCGGCGAGAACATCACCGCGCCGGACGGGCGTCGCTTTTTCGGTCGCCAGATCGGCGGCATCCCGCTCCAGTCGGGCTTCACGACCGACAGCGAGCGTTACGGCGAGGTCAATTTCAAGCATCCGGTCAACATCGGCCCGGTGACCGAAATCCTGTTCGGCGGCCGCTACGTCAGCCACAGGAACGGCAACACGACGTTCAGCAACGCGGTCTACACCAACCAGAACTTCACGCTGGCCGACCTCGATTACTTCGTTCACCCGAACGACCTGTATGACGGGCTGGGCACGACCGGCAACGGCACGCCCTACGCCACGCTCGGCCAGGCGGGCATCCTGGCGGCACTGCAGAACTACGGCAACTTCACCGTCGACCGCGGGCTGTCGACCGGCGATTACTGGCGCGTCCGCGAAAAGATCGCCGCCGGCTACATCCAGGCGAACTTCCGCTTCGGCGACAGCATCCGCGGCAACGTGGGCGGTCGCCTGGTCAATACCGAGGATCGCTCGACCTTCTACGTGTCGAGCAACGGGCGCACCGCGCTGACCACGGTCAAGAACGACGAAACCCGCTTCCTGCCGTCGGCCAACGTGATCTTCCAGGCCGGCAAGGATGTCGTCCTGCGCGCCGCGGCCGCCAAGGTCATCGCCCGTCCGCGCTACAGCGACCTTGCCGGTTCGCTGTCGCTCGACGATACGACCCGCACCGGCGGCGGCGGCAATCCGGATCTGAAGCCCTATGCGGCGACCAACTTCGGCCTGTCGGCGGAATGGTATTTCGCCCCCGCCAGCTTCCTGTCGGGCGAAGTGTTCTACCGCGACATTTCGAACTATGTCGGCAACGAAGTGCAGGATGGCGTGTCGCTGACCAATACGGTCACCGGCCAGACGCTCAGCTATTCGATCTCGCGGCCGGTCAACGGCGGCAAGGCGTCGGTCACCGGCTTCTCGCTGTCGGGCAACACCGCGCTGATGTGGGGCTTCGGCATCCAGGCGAGCTACACCTTTGCCGACGCCGACACGCCGTTCGCCACCGGCCTGCCGTTCCTGTCGCGCAACACGGTGACAATCCAGCCCTATTATGAGCGCGGGCCGTTCCAGGCGCGTGTCAGCTACAACCGCCGGTCGAAGTATTTCTACCGCTTCGGCCGCCAGTCGAGCCAGGACTACACCGACGCCTATCGCCAGCTGGACGCCCAGATCTCGTATGCGATCACCGACCAGGTGCAGGTGTCGGCGAACGCATCGAACCTGCTGGACGAGACCTACTACCAGTTCAGCAGTGACGAGCGGTATCCAACCTCGCTCTACAAGAACGGCCGGGTGTTCTCGATCGGCGCGACGCTGCGGATGTGATCTCCATGTCGTCCGGACGGTTCGTGCCGGCCGGACGACAGGACGCGAATACGGAGTTTTCAAGGTTACTCGATGCCGGCATTTTTCTCCTCGGCTGGTCTCGATTCTCTGCCGCCTGCGGGTTCCGGCCCGCAGGCGGCTTTTTTGTTTTCGGTATCGCGTGCGCCCTGACACACATGGGTGACGTGCAAGCGTAAAGGGAGCGGGTATGGCGGGCTGGTCGAAGCAGGCGATGGTGGCGACAACGGTGGCGATGGCGCTGCCGGGGGGCGCGGCGATCGCGCAGACGGGGGCTGCGCTGCTACCGATGCCGGCACGGATCGCGCCGGCCGCCGGGCCCGGCTTCACGCTGGCGAGCGGTGCCGGCATCACCGTTCCGGCCGGCGACTCCGGGGCCGCCGCGGCGGCGCGAATCCTGAGCGATGTCGTTCGCGTCCAGCGCGGCCTGACGCTGGCGCGCGATACGGGCGGGGCGATCCGCTTCGTCCGGGATGCGTCGATCGCCGGGGACGAGGCGTACCGCCTGACCGCGACCCTGAGCGGCGTCACCATCGCCGCCTCGGGCGACCGCGGGATGCTGTACGGCGCGATGACGCTCGCGCAGCTCGCCAGCCCGGACCGCAACATCGGCAAGCCCGTCCTGATCGCTGCGCAGACGATCGACGACGCGCCCCGGTTCAAGTGGCGCGGGCTGATGCTCGACGTCGCGCGGCATTTCCAGCCGATCGCCGTCGTCAAGACGATGGTCGACCAGATGGCGGTGGTGAAGCTCAACACGCTCCACCTCCACCTGACCGACGACCAGGGCTGGCGCGTCGAGATCCGGAAATACCCCAAGCTGACGCAGGTTGGCGGCTGGCGCCTGCCGCCGTGGACCGGCGGCCCCAGGCCCATCGATAAGGTCGGCGGCAGCTACACGCAGGCGGAATTGAAGGACCTGGTTGCCTATGCCGCCGAGCGTGGCATCACCATCGTGCCCGAGATCGACCTGCCCGGCCACGCGACCGCGCTGGTCGCCGCCTATCCGGAGCTCGGCATCCTCGGCGACGCGCCGGTCGTCAGCAACAACTGGGGAATCGAGCCCTATCTGTTCAACCCCGGCCCCAAGGGCATCCAGTTCGTCAAGGACGTGCTGGACGAGCTGATGGCGATCTTCCCCGGCACCTACATCCATCTGGGCGGGGACGAGGCGATCAAGGACCAGTGGCAGCGCAGCCCGGAGGTCCAGGCGCAGATGAAGGCGCTGGGGCTGAAGGACGAGGAAGCGCTGCAAAGCTGGATGATCGACCAGTTCGGCCTCTATCTTCAGTCGAAGGGCCGCCGCCTGATCGGCTGGGACGAGATCCTGGAGGGCGGCCTGCCGCAATCGGCCGCGGTCATGTCGTGGCGCGGCGAGAAGGGTGGGATCGAGGCGGCGAATGCCGGTCACGACGTCGTCATGTCGCCGGGCGGGCCGCTCTACCTCAACCAGACGCAGACGCTGCGCAGCGACGAGCCGCCCGGGCGTTACGACATCAACTCGTTGGAATCGGTCTACAAATACGACCCGATGCCCGCCGCGATCGCGCCCGATCGCGCGCATCATGTGCTCGGCGCGCAGGGCAATCTGTGGAGCGAGTATATCGTCACGCCGTACCAGTTGCAGCACCATGCCTTCCCGCGCGCAGGGGCTTTGGCGGAGATCGCGTGGTCGCCCAGGGGAGACAAGAACTTCGCCGCCTTCCTGCCGCGGCTGATGCGCCAGGCCGATCGCTGGCGGGCGAACGGCGTGCAGGTCGCGGACACGCCGTTCGCCGTCGACTTCACAATTCCCGGCGGGCGGGGCGCGGCGCTGCGCAAGAACGCCGTTCCGCTGACGTTGTCCGCCCAGGTCGCCTATGGCACGATCCGCTACACCACCGATGGCAGCACCCCGACCGCGCGGTCGAAGGCGTACGGCGCGCCGTTCACGGTCAAGCCGGGCATGATCGTCCGCGCCGTGGCGTTCGACGCGAGCGGTTTCGCAACCTCGGCCCCGCGCGCCTTCGATACGTCGCGGGTCAGCCTGCTCACCCGGATCAACCCGGAATTGAAGGCGTGCCCGGCCGGCAGCCTGGGTCTGCGCCCGCCGCTCCGGTCGGAAGCGACCGAGAACGCGCCGGTGTACAACATCAACCTGTTCGATACCTGCATCCTCGACCCGGACGTGCCGATGGACGTGGCGAAGGGGTACACGGTCGAGGTCGTCCGGCTGGCGCGCCACTACGGCCTGGCGCACGAGGCACGGATGGTGCGCGAGCATTACAACGTGTCCGCGCACGGCGAATTGCTGGTCCAGGTCGGCTGCATCGCGGCGGCCGAGAAGCGCAAGGCCGGCGACAAGACGGCCCGCCCGATCGCGGCCGGCGCCTTCCCGTTGCCCGATCCGAAGACCGCACCGCAGACGTTCAGCTTCTCCGGCACCTTCCCCAAAGGTCTGAAGGGTGACCAGGACGTCTGCTTCCAGTTCACCTCGCCGATCGCCGACCCCTATTACACGGTCGGCAAGATCACGCTGACGGAAGCGGCCAAGTGAAGCGCGCCCTCGCCGCCGCCCTGCTGCTCTGTTCGACGTCTGCATTCGCGGCCGAGAAGTCCGTCGTCCAGCTCGACCGCGGCTGGCAGGTGCGGATCGATCCGGCCGATGCGAATGCAAAGACGCATCCCAGGGAAGCCGCATGGCTCCCCGCGACCGTGCCCGGCAGCGTGCAGCAGGATCTGATCGCGGCCAAACGCGTGCCCGATCCTTTCCTCGCGCAGAACGAAGCCGCGATTCAATGGGCGGGGCTGACCGACTGGCAGTGGCGGACGGTCATCGACGTGACGCCCGCGATGCTGGCGCGCGATCATCTGGACCTCGTGTTCGACGGGCTCGACACCTTTGCGGTCGTCAGCGTCAACGGGCAAAAACTGCTCACTGCCGACAACGCGCATCGCCGCTGGCGGGCGGATGCGAAGCCGCTGCTCAAGGTGGGGCGCAACGAGATCACCGTAAGCATCGCCTCGCCGATCAAGCGCCTGCAACCGATGGTTCTGGCCGAGGCGAACCCGCTGCCCGGCGAGTATGACAGCGCGTTCGGCGACGAGCCCAAGGCCAAGCAGACCTCACCCAATATCCGCAAGCCGAAGTACCAATATGGTTGGGACTGGGGTCCACGGATCGTGACCCTGGGGTTGTGGCGTCCTGCCCGGATCGAGGCGTGGGACGACGCGCGGATCGACAGTATGCGGATCGACCAGGACGCGCTGACCGAGAACGAAGCGCGGGTCACCGCGATCCTCACCGTCGTCGCCGACGCCGCCGTCCGCCGCACCGTCCGAGCGGTGGTGACTGCCCCCGATGGCCGCCAGGTGCCCGTCGAGCGCGATGTCGACCTCGCGCCCGGCGAGAACCGCGTGACCCTGCCGGTGACGATCGTCCAGCCGCAGCGCTGGCAGCCGGTCGGCTATGGCGCGCAGCCGATGTACCGCATCGCCGCCGATCTGGGCGGTGACGACCGGGCAGAACGCCGCTTCGGGCTGCGCACGGTCGATCTGATCCGGGACAAGGGCAGCTTCGGATTCAGGATCAACGGGACGGAAGTGTTTGCCAAGGGCGCGAACCTGATCCCGTTCGACAATTTCCCCTCGCGCGTCACGCCCGCCCAGATACGCACCGTGCTCCAGGGCGCGCGCGATGCTAACATGAACATGATCCGCGTGTGGGGCGGCGGATACTATCTCGACGACGCCTTCTACGACATCGCCGACGAAATGGGGCTGATGGTGTGGCAGGACTTCATGTTCGGCGGCGCGGTGACGCCACCGGATGCGGCGTTCCGGCACAATGTCGCGGCCGAAGCCGAAGAACAGGTCGCGCGGCTGCAGGCGCACCCATCGATCGTCATCTGGGCCGGCAACAACGAAGTGCTGTCGGGCTGGGAAAACTGGTCCGATCGCAAGGCGTTCAAGAAGGCGGTCGGCGCGGACGAGCAGGAGCGGATCGGCGTCGGTATGGCCGTGCTGTTCGACCGCGTATTGCGCGACGCCGTGACGCGGATGTCGCCGGGCACGCCCTATTGGCCGGGGTCGCCCTCGACCGACTACGAAGGGCCGACCGATACCGACCGCGATGGCGACCGGCATTTCTGGGACGTGTGGTCGGGATCTAAGCCGGTCGAACGCTATCTGGACAGCTGCCCGCGCTTCATGAGCGAATACGGGTTTCAGGCGATGCCGAACCTGGCGACGATCCGGCAGTTCGCGGGGGCAGGCGAGTTGAAGCCCGATAGCCCGGTGCTGAAGGCGCACCAGAAGTTCCTGGCCGGTGAAGGCAACGCGCGCCTGGAATTCTACCTGCGCGAACGGTTGCGGCCGGCGAAGGACTTCGCCGATTTCGTGTACCTGACCCAGGTCAACCAGGCGCAGGCGATCGGCATGGCCGCGCGCCACCACCGCGCGTGCCGGCCGGTGACGCTGGGGTCGCTCTACTGGCAGCTCAACGACACGTGGCCCGCGATCAGCTGGGCGAGCATCGACTGGTATGGCCGGTGGAAGCTGCTGAACTTCGAGGCGAAGCGGTTCTTCGCACCCCAGGCGATCGTCGCGGAGCACAAGGGTGGAGCGACGCATGTGTCGGTCGTGTCCGACGCGACGACGCCGATGCCCGCGACGTGGCGACTGAGCGTGCGCGACATGGCGGGCGCCGTCCTGTCGACACGCGAGGAAGCGGTGACGCTCGCCCCGCTGTCGGCGACCGAAATCGCGCGGATCGACGACGCGGCGCTGTTCACGACCGCGCCGGCCAACGCCAGCTATGCCGTCGCCGAACTGATCGTCGCGGGTGCGCCGGTCAGCCGGACGATCGTGGAGCGCGCACCGCCCAAGGATATGGCTTATCCTGACCCGCAGCTGGCTGCGACCTGGGCGGGCAAGCGCGTGACGGTCCGCGCAGGCGCCTTGGCGCGGGCGGTGATGCTCGATTTCCGCGACGTCGTGGCCCAGCCGGGCGACAACGGCTTCGACCTGCTGCCCGGCGAAAGCGTGACGCTGGACGTTGCGTCCGATGCCTCGGCCACGACGCTGGCCAAGGCGCTTACGCTCCGGAGCCTCAACCGATGATCCTGGCGATCCTGCTGCAAGCCACCGACCCGGTCGGGGCCGCCATCGCGACGATGACGCTGGAGGAAAAGGCCGCTCAGCTCCAGTCGAGCGCGCCCGCCGACCGGGAAGCCGGGTTGCCGGCCTATGACTGGTGGAACGAGGGGCTCCATGGGCTTGCCCGCAGCGGGCCGTCGACCGTGTTCCCGCAAGCGATCGGCATGGCGGCGACATGGGACACCGTGCTGGTCGGCCGCATCGGCGACGTCGTCGCGACCGAGGCGCGGGCAAAGTTCAACCGCAAGCCCGTCGGTGCGGACCGCCGCATCTACGAAGGGCTGACGATCTGGTCGCCCAACATCAACATCTTCCGCGACCCGCGCTGGGGGCGGGGGCAGGAGACGTACGGCGAGGACCCGTATCTGACGGGCCGCATCGGCACCGCCTTCGTGCGCGGGTTACAGGGTCCGGATCCCGCGCATCCCAAAGTCATCGCGACGCCGAAGCATTTTGCGGTCCACAGCGGGCCGGAAGCGGGGCGCGACGGCTTCGCCGTCATGCCCTCCGCCCGCGACAGGGAGGCGACGTACCTGCCCGCCTTCCGCATGACGGTGACCGAAGGCGGCGCGCGCTCGCTGATGTGCGCGTACAACTCGATCCACGGCGTGCCGGCGTGCGCGGCGTCGGGCCTGCTGGTCGACCGGCTCCGCAAGGACTGGGGGTTCAGGGGCTTCACCGTGTCGGATTGCGATGCGGTGTCCAATATCCACCTGTTCCAGCATTACCGGCTGGACGCCGCGGGTGCGGCAGCAGCCGCGGTGCGGGGTGGCAACGATCTGAATTGCGGCACGGCCTACGGCGCGTTGCCGGCCGCGGTGAAGCGCGGCCTCATTACCGAGGCCGAGATCGACACCGCGCTCCGCCGGGCGCTGACCGCGCGGCTCGATCTGGGTATCGCGTTCGGCGCGAGCTCGCCATGGTCGCGCATCCGCGGCGATCAGGTCGCGACACCGGCCCACGCTGCGCTCGCGCTGGAGGCGGCGCGCAAGAGCATCGTGCTGCTGAAGAACGATGCCGATCGCCTGCCGCTGAAAGCCGGCGCGCGGATCGCGGTCATCGGGGCGAATGCCGACGATCTCGGCGTGCTCCAGGGCAATTACCATGGCACCGCGGTCGCGCCGGTGACGCCGCTGGAGGGGCTGCGCAAGCGCTTCGCGGTGACCTTCGCGCAAGGATCGGTGCTCGCCGACGGCGCGCCGGTCGTCGTGCCCGAAACTGCCTTCCGCGACCTGACGGCGGAATATTCGACCGGCGGCAAGGTGGTCGCGCGCCGGCCGGAGCGCCGGATCGATCACGACTTCAACCGCGCCGCCCCGCTGCCGGGCCTGCCCGCGGAGGGGCCGTTCGCAGTGCGCTGGACCGGGCAGTTCGTGCCGCCCGCACCCGGCACCTATGCGCTCGCGATCGACGTCCCGGCGTGCTGGAAATACTGCAAGTCGCACGATGCGGTGCGACTGTGGATCGACGGCAAGCCGCTCGCCGATGGCGAAGTGAAGAAGGGCCGCGTCGAGGTCACCGTGCAGAGCGACGGCCGCCCCGTGCCGTTCCGGCTGGAGCTCGATCACGCGTCCGAGGACGAAGGCATTCGCCTGCTCTGGAGCCCGCCTGCCGATCCGCTGATCGCCGAGGCCGTCGCGGCGGCGAAAGCGTCGGATATCGCGGTGGTCTTCGCCGGGCTCTCGCCCGATCTGGAGGGCGAAGCTTTGCAGGTGCAGGTCCCCGGCTTCGTCGGCGGCGACCGCACCGACATCGGCCTGCCCGACGCGCAAGTACGGCTGCTCAAGGCCGTCCGCGCCACCGGCAAGCCGGTCGTATTGGTACTGGCGAGCGGCAGTGCAGTGGCGGTCGATCCTGCACTCGCCGACGCCATCCTGACGATGTGGTATCCGGGCGAAGCCGGCGGCACCGCGCTCGCCGAGACGCTGGCGGGCCTCAGCAACCCGAGCGGGCGCCTGCCGGTGACCTTCTACAAGGCGACCACCGACCTGCCCGCCTTTGTCGACTACGGCATGAAGGAGCGGACATACCGCTACTTCTCGGGCGAGCCGCTGTGGGGCTTCGGCCATGGCCTGAGCTACACGCGCTTTGCCTATCAGAACGTCCGGGCGGTCGGGGATCTGGCGAAGGGTATCGCCATCACCGCGCGCCTCGCCAACACCGGCGCGCGTACTGGCGAGGAAGTCCTCCAGGCCTACGTCGTTCCGCCCGCGACCGACGAGCGGCCCAACTTCACCGACCCGGTCCTGCGCCACCAGCTCGCCGGGTTCACCCGCACGACTTTGAGCCCCGGCCAGGCGGGCGACGTGTCGCTGACGCTCGACCCCCGGTTCCTGAGCGTCGTGCTGCGCGACGGCACCCGCCGCGTGCTGCCCGGCACCTATCGCATCTGGATCGGCGGCGGCCAGCCCGATAAGTCCGCAGGTGCCTGGACCGAGATCAATCTGGCAGGCGCAGCACGGGACTTGCCGAAATGACCATCACGCGTCGCACCTTCGTCGGAGCCACAGCCGCGCTCGCCGCGCTGCCCGCGCACGCGAAGGACGACGCACCCCCGGCGACCCCGACCAAACGCCCGCCCGTCACCGAGCGCAAGTTCGTCAGCAAGGCGATCGAGCGCGAGATCGTGCGGGTGAAGGCGAAGATCGCCGACCCGAAACTCGCCTGGATGTTCGAGAATGCGTATCCCAATACGCTCGACACCACGGTCAGGATGAGCACGGTCGCCGGACGCCCGGACAGCTTCGTCATCACTGGCGACATCCCCTGCCTGTGGCTGCGGGATTCGGCCGCGCAGGTGAAGCCGTACCTGCACCTCATCAAGAAGGACCCCAAGCTCGACGAGCTGTTCCGGGGCCTCATTGCCCGCCACGCGCGCTCGATCCTGATCGACCCGTATGCCAACGCCTTCATGGAAGACCCGACGGCGAAGACAAATCTCGGCTGGGCGCTGAAGGACGAAACCGAGATGCGCCCCGGCGTCGCGGAGCGGAAGTGGGAGATCGATTCGCTCTGCTACGCGCTGCGCCTGGCGTACCTCTACTGGCGCGAGATGCGCGACCCGCGGCCGTTCGACGTGACCTGGGCGAAGTCGGCGCGGCTGATCGTCCAGACCTTTCGCGAGCAGCAGCGCAAGGACGGCCCCGGCCCCTACAGTTTCCGCCGCACCGCCAACCAGCCGTCAGAAACCTTGTTGTGGGGCCATGGCAACCCGACCAGGCCGGTCGGGCTGATCCACTCGGGTTTCCGCCCGTCGGACGATGCCTGCCTCTACCCCTTCCTGATTCCGGCCAACATGTTCGCGGTCATCACGCTACGCGAACTCGCGGTCGTCGCGGCCGAAGCGGCGGGCGACATGAAGCTCGCGATGGACGCCAAGGCGCTGTCGGACGAGGTCGAAACCGCGATCCAGCAGTACGGCAAGATGCGGTTGCGCGATGGGCGCGAGGTATGGGCCTACGAGGTCGACGGCTTCGGCAACGCGGTCTTCATGGACGACGCGAACGTGCCGTCGCTCTCGGGGCTGGGCTATCTCGGCTGCGTAAAGCCCGAGGATCCGCTGTGGCGCCGCACCGAAGCCGCCGCCTGGAGCGATGCCAACCCCTGGTTCTTCCGCGGCAAGGCGGTGGAGGGGATCGGCGGCCCCCACGTCGGTCCCGGCCAGGTCTGGCCGATGTCGCTGACCATCCGCGCGCTGTCCGCGGTCGACGACACGACCGTGCGCCAGTGCCTGAAGTGGTTGCGCGACACCGACGGCGGCACCGGCTTCATCCACGAAGCGGTGGACCAGGATAACCCGGCGAAGTTCACGCGCGACTGGTTCGCCTGGGCGAACGGCCTGTTCGGCGAACTGATCGTGAAGCTGGCCGACGAACGCCCGCACATATTGGGGACCGAATTATGAAGATCAGCCGTCGTGCCCTGCTCGGCTCCAGCGCCGTCGCCTTCACGCTGCCGGTGTCGGCGAAGCTGCCGCAAGGGGAGGCGCGGCCGAACCTGTTCATCGGTACCGGCGGGCACGGCCACACCTATCCCGGCGCGACGCTGCCGTTCGGCATGGTCCAGCTGTCCCCGGACACCGATGTCGAGCGCTGGGATGCGTGCTCGGGCTACCACCGCACCGACACCTCGATCATGGGGTTCAGCCATACCCATCTGTCGGGCACCGGCATCGGCGACATGCTCGACGTGCTGGTCGTTCCGACCCGCGGCCCTGTCCAGCTGACGCCCGGCACGCTGAAGGACCCGGACGCCGGGTACCGCCAGCGCTTCTCGGGCGAACATGCCGAGCCCGGCTACTACCGCGTGGCGCTGGAAAGCGGTGTCCAGTCCGAATTGACGGTCACCGAACGCGTCGGCTGGCACCGCCACCGCTTTCCCGCCGGGCCGGGGCATATCCTGGTCGACCTGTCGCATTTGATCCTCGACACGTCCGATACGAAGCCACTGGTCGACGAGGCACATATCGCGATCGACGCGAATGGAACGCTGACCGGCAGCCGCCGGGTGTTCCGCTGGGCAAAGGGGCGGCGCATCCATTTCGCGATGCAGCTGTCGCGGCGGCCCGACCGCATCACGTTCTATGGCGACGGCGACACTGGGCAGGCGGCGGGCAGCACGCGCGTTGCCGGCAAGCGGGTAAAGGCGGTGCTGCACTACGACGACGCCGGCGCGGCGCCCATCCTGATCCGCTGCGGCATCTCCGGCGTCGATGTCGCGGGCGCGCGCGCCAATCTGGCGAAGGAGGCGCGAGACTGGGATTTCGACCGCGTCCGCCGCACCGCGGCGACGACGTGGCGCACGGCGCTGGGCGACCTGAAGGTGTCGGGAGGGACGGCGGACCAGCGCGTCATCCTGTCGTCGGCGCTTTACCACGCACAGCTGGCACCGACGCTCTTCTCCGATGTCGACGGGCGCTATGTCGGGATGGATGGCCAGGTCCACACCGTTTCGCCAAGCGGCGCGGCGTACAGCACCTATTCGCTGTGGGACACGTATCGCGCGCTCCACCCGCTGCTGACATTGGTCGCACCGGATCGGGTGAAGAGCCTGGTCGACGACATGATCCGCCAGAGCGCCCAGTCGCCCTATGGCCCGCTGGTCTGGCCGCTCCAGGCCAAGGAAACCGGCACGATGATCGGCTGGCACGGCGTCGTGCCGCTGGCCGAGGCGCAGGCGAAGGGCATCCCTGCCGACTATGCCGCGGCCTGGCCGGCGATCCGCCGCCGCAGTTTCGATTTCACCGCGCCCGACAAGGACAATTCGCTTGGGCGCGACCTGTACGACCGGTTGGGCTATGTGCCCGCCGACAAGGTGTTCGAAAGCGTCAGCCGGACGCAGGAATATGCGTACGACGACTGGGCTTCGGCGCACATTGCCCGCGCGATCGGGCAGGGGGCGGACGCCGACCGGCTGCTCAAGCGATCGGGCAACTGGAAGAACGTACTCGACGCGTCGATCGGCTTCGCGCGGCCCCGGTTTGCCGATGGCAGCTGGTGGACGCCCTACGACCCGATCCAGCTCGGCCACATGCCCAAGCCCTGGTGGCGCGACTACACCGAGGCGAACGGCTGGCAGGCGACCTTCCTGAACCAGCACGACATCTACGGCCAGATCGCGCATTTCGGCGGCGATGCGGCGTTCGAGGCAAAGGTCGACGCCCTGTTCGCCGCGCCCTCGACCCTGCCCGATAACGCCCCGCCCGACATCTCGGGGCTGGTCGGCCAGTACGCGCACGGCAACGAACCCGACCAGCATGTGCCGTACCTCTATGCCTACGTCGGCGCGCCCTGGAAGACGCAAGGAATGGTCCGGCGCCTGTGCGTGGAGATGTACAGGAACGACCCCGACGGCATCATCGGCAACGACGATTGCGGGCAGATGAGTGCGTGGTTCGTGCTCTCGGCGCTCGGCTTCTACCCGGTCGATCCGGTCGAGGCAGTGTACGTCTTTGGCTCGCCGCTGTTCGAACGCGCCGAGCTGCGGGTCGGCGCGGGCAAGCGGCTGGTGATCGAGGCGCCGGGCAACGGCCCGACCACGCCCTATGTCACTGCAGTCACGTGGAACGGGCGGCCGTGGACCAGAAGCTGGATTGCGCACGCCGACCTGATCCGCGGCGGGCATCTGCGCTTCACGATGAGCGCGACGCCGAACCGCGATTTCGGTCGTGCGCTGGCCGATCGCCCGCCATCGAACGGCCGCCGTCCGAGGTGAAATCGCTCGCGATCGCCCTGGCCCTGCTGGCGACGACGCCGGCTGCGGCGCGCGACATCGCGCGGGCGTGCGTGACGGGCGATGCCGTCGCGGCGCCGCTGCTTGCGCGGCGTCTGGCCGAGGGGACGGGTATCGCGACCTGCGATCCGAAGGTCGCGCCGATCCGGTTCGCGATGGACGTCACCGCGCCGGGCTTCGTCATCCGCGAGGGGCGCGGCGGCACGCGAGTCAGCGCGCGCGATACGCTGGGGCTGGTGCAGGGCGCCGGCTGGCTGTTGCGCAAGGCCGATGTCGCGCCCGGCCGCGCCGTCGTCACCATTCCGCGCCGGCTGGCTGAGGCACCGACGACCGACGTGCGAATGACGCAGATCGGCTACCGCGCGAAGAACAACAGCCTGGACGCCTGGACCGTGCCCATGTTCGAGCGCCGGATCGAGGACATGGCGCTGTGGGGTGCGAGCGGGGTGCAGGTGATCGCGCCCGTCAGCGACGACGCGCCGAACAGCCCGCTGTTCCCGCAAGCTCCGATCCCGACGCTGCGCGCGATCGGCGAAGCGGCGCATCGGTTGGGGATGCGGTTCGCGCTCTATTACCCGATGCTCGGCGACTATGCCGACGCGGGACGGATCACGAAGGAAACCGTGGCGCTCGATACGCTGCTTGGGCAACTGCCGCGGGTCGACGATCTTTACGTGCCGGGCGGCGACCCCGGCCACACCGCCCCTGCGCGACTGTTCCCGTTGATGAAGGCTGCGGCCGATGTTGCGCGGCGGCGGAACCCGGCGGCGACGGTGTGGCTATCGACACAAGGGTTCGACGCGAAGGGGCTGGAAGCGTTCTACGCCGAACTGGCGAAGCAGCCGACGTGGCTGACCGGCGTGTTTGCAGGGCCGCAGACGCGTGACCCGGTCGCGATTCAGCGCCGGCGGGTGCCGGCACGCTATCGCTTGCTGCTCTACCCCGACATCGCGCACACGATGCACGCGCAGTTCCCGATTCCCGAATGGGCGCCGGAATTCGCGCTGACGCAGGGGCGCGAGCCGATCAATCCGCAGCCCGGCGCACAGACGCGCATCTGGCGGCATTTCGCGGGACTGCACTCGGGCTTCGTCACCTATTCCGAAGGTGTGGCGGATGATTTCAACCAGCTGCTCTGGTTTCGTCTCGGCTGGGGGCACGATGGGCAGGACGCTGCGGCCGACTATGCGCGGATGTTCGTCGGCGACGCGCGTGCCGCGGCGATCCCGACGCGGCTGGAGGCGAACTGGGTCGGCGATCCGGCCGCCAATGCGGGCATCGACGCGACACTCACCGCAGTCGATGCGGTGTGGCCGGGCCGAGCGGCGGACTGGCGGCTGGACAGTTTCCGGTACCGCGCTGTCTATGACGCGCTCGTTCGCCATCGCACGATTGCCGGGCGAGCAGGGCGGCCGGAGGGTGCGCAGATTGCCGCGCTCCGCCAGCGGCTCGACGACCTCGCCGCCCGCCTGTTCGCGACGGCGCGACTGCAACTGAGCGTGACCAAGTTCGGCGCCTCGCACATCGAGCGCGGCGCGAACCTGGACCGCGCCGACACGCCGCTTGCCGACCGCGGCCCCGATCGCAGCCGCTCGGCCGAGGGTGCGCTCTACGACGATTTCGGCAACCCGCAGGCCGAGCCGCACCTCGTTCGCGGCACCAACGGCGTCAACGACCCGGCGATGTTCGGCGCCGCGATCGACGGCATCGCCGACCGCACCATGGCGGACGGTTGGCGGATGGCGCAGCTGACCTATGCCGAGGCGCTGTACGATGCCCCGCTTCGCCTGCTCTACACCGGCCTCGACGCCAAGCGTTGCTATCGCATCGCGGTGACCTATGCGGGCGAGGACTATACGCTGCCCATCCGCCTGGTCGCCGATGGCGTTCACGAAATCCACCCGCCCCGCCAACGCCGCAGCAATCCGGAGACGGCGGAATTCGCCGTCCCCGCCGCCGCGACCGCGGACGGCACGCTGGAGCTCGCCTTCACCCGCCCGCCGGGCATGGGCGGCAGCGGGCGGGGCGCGCAGATCGCCGAAACCTGGCTTATCCCCGTAAAGGACGCACGATGACGCTCGACCGCCGTACCCTGATCGCCTCCGGTCTCGCCGCGGGCGCGATGCCTGCGTTGCCCGTCACCGCGCAGACCGGCGCCCCCAGGCCCCGGGGCGCGACCCCGTCGAAGCGCCAGCTCGCCTGGCATGGCCATGAGCAATACGCGTTCATCCATTTTTCGATCAACACCTTCACCGACAAGGAATGGGGCTATGGCGACGAAAGCCCGACCCTGTTCGCGCCCACCGACTTCGACCCCGACCAGATCGTCGCAGCGGCGAAATCGGCCAACATGCGCGGGATCATCCTGACCGCGAAGCACCACGACGGCTTCTGCCTGTGGCCGACGCAGCTGACTGAGCATTGCATCCGCAATTCGCCCTACAAGAACGGCAAGGGCGACATCGTCGGTGAGATGGAACAGGCCGCACGCCGCGCGGGGCTGAAGTTCGGCGTCTACCTGTCGCCGTGGGACCGCAATCACCCCGAATACGGCCGCCCAGCGTATATCGACTATTTCCGCAAGCAGATCGTCGAGCTCTGCACCCGCTATGGCGAGTTGTTCGAATTCTGGTTCGACGGCGCGAACGGCGGCGACGGCTATTACGGCGGCGCGCGCGAAACGCGAAAGATTGATGCGCCGGCGTACTACGACTGGCCGAGCATGATCGCGCTGGTCCACCAGTATCAGCCGATGGCCTGCACCTTCGACCCGCTCGGCGCCGATATCCGCTGGGTCGGGAACGAGGACGGCGTGGCCGGCGATCCGTGCTGGCCGACGATGCCGAACCATCCGTACGTCCAGTCCGAAGGCAATTCGGGTGTGCGCGGGGGTGCCCTGTGGTGGCCGGCGGAAACCAACACGTCGATCCGTCCGGGCTGGTTCTATCATTCGGACGAGGATTCGAAGGTGCGCTCGCCGGAAAACCTCATCCGCTACTATGACACCTCGGTCGCGCGCGGCACCAACATGCACCTGAACCTCCCGCCCGATCGCCGAGGTCGGATCCCGGATCAGGACGCCAAGATCCTGAAAAGCTTCGGCGACGCGATCCGGGCGAGCTTCGCGACCGACCTGACGCGCGGCGCCGTGGCCCACGCCAGCAGCGAGCGCGGGGTCGCCTTTGCGGCAGGCAAGGTGCTCGACGGGAAGCGCGAGACCTATTGGACCACGCCCGACGAGGTCACCACCGCCAGTCTGGTGCTCGACCTGCCGCCGGGTCGCGCCTTCGACCTGATCCGCATCCGCGAACACCTGCCGCTCGGCATCCGCGTGACGAAGTTCGCGGTCGATGCCGAGGTCGCGGGCACGTGGCGGGAACTGGCGGCGCACGAATGCATCTCGGCGCAGCGGATCATCCGACTGGAGACGCCGATCATCGCGCGCCGCGTGCGACTGCGCATCATCGAGGGTACTGCCGGTCCTGCGATCAGCGAACTGTCGCTGTTCCGGTCGGTCGCGCCGGTGCCGGTGCCGGCGATCGTTTCCAGCGACCCGACCGTGCTGTCGACCGCTGCTTGGCGGATCGTCTCGGCGACCACGGCCGGGGCGGACAAGCTGCTCGACAATGATGCCAAGACGATCTGGGTCACCCCCGCACCGACCGCGGCTCGGCCGGTCGTCGTCACCGTCGACATGGGGGCCGAACGGTCGGTGGCGGGCTTCAGCCTGACGCCGTCGCGCCAGGTCATGACCGGCGCCGCGCCGCCCAAGGGCTATCTGGTCGAGGTCAGCCGCGACGGCCGGGTCTGGCAGCCGGCGGGCGGCGGGGAACTGCCCAACATCGCCTATGCCCTGTCGACGCAGCGGCTGAATTTCACCGGCGGCGCCCGGCCCGTGCGTTACCTGCGGCTGAGTTTCGGCGAGACCGCGGTACCCGCGGCCAGGCTTGCCATCGCCGGCATCGGCGCGTTCAGCCGGCCGCGCTGATGCTTGCCCTGTTCCTCGCGCTTGCGTTGCCGCAGCAGGACGTCGTCGTCACCGCCGAGAGGGAAAAGGCGGCAAAGACGGTCGGACGGCAGGTCGACGCGATCCTGCCGCCGCTGACGATGGACCAGCCGGTCGCGCGCTTCACCGATCCGGTATGCGCGGGCGTCGTCGGGCTGTCGGCGAAGAGCGGGCAGGCGGTGATCGATCGCATCGGCATCGTCGCCGATGACGTGGGGCTGAGCGTCGGCGAACCCGGCTGCAACCCGAACCTGCTGGTCATCGTGACGCAGGACGGCCGCGCTGCGGTCGAGCGCATCCTGCACCGCCGCGCCGGCGTCATGGCCGCGCAGTCGCGTGCCGATTATCGCCGCATCCTAGGCGAGCCGGGCGGCGCACGCGGCTGGGTCGAGAGCGAAGTGCGCAGCCGCGACGGCGATCGTCCGCAACCGGGTGCCCCGGGCGAACCGCCGACGCTAACGGTCCAGGGATCGAGCCGCCTGATCCCCGGCTTCCGCCGCGACATCGTCAGCGCGGTCGTCATCATCGACAGTGCCGCCGCGGCGACGCGCGACACCGGCCAGATCGCCGACTATGCCGCGATGCGCGCGCTGGCCGACGCCCGGCCGGGGCGGGCGGGGCAGGGGCGGACCATCCTTCAGATCTTCGCGCCCGGTGCCGGCGACGACGTCCCCAAGACGCTGACCGACACCGATCGCGGCATCCTGCGCGGGCTGTATTCCGGGCAGGGCAACGTGCCGTGGGGCATGAAGCGTGGGTCGGTGGTGCGCGCGATCCTGGACGCCGGCGCGAAATAGAGCCGCGCTACCGGCGCCGCACGTCTGCGCGCCAGGTCGTGGCAAGCCCGGTGTTGCCGCGGCATTCGATCATCTGCGCCTGCTCGACCAGGCGTAGTCGCGCGCCGTCCCATACGAAGTTCTGCGAAATGCCGCAGTCACCGACGCCGCGACCCTTCGAATAGCTGGACAGCACGCCGTTCTCGAATGCGGCGTTGACCAGCACCGCCGGTCCGGCGGTCGATGCGTCCTCGCCATAGCCGGTCGGAACATCGGCGCGGGCCGGGGCGACCTTGCCCCCGCGCAGCACAAATGCGGCAGAGGCGAGATTATAGGCACCTGCCGAACAGGGCACGAGTACCAGCGTCGCGCCGCCACCCAGCGCGTGCTGCTCCGGTGTGCTATCGCCGGCCAAGCCATTCGGGTCGCAGTCGGCGGCCTTGCGCATCGCTGCGACCTGCGCGGCGCTCGGGCGCGCGGCGGTGCCCGATGGCCGGAGCGCAATGACGACCGGCGGTGCCGGCGGCGCGGGCACCCGCGCGGCCGGGGCCGATCCCCTGGCGACCGCGGCCGTGACCGTCCCGACCCGGTGCTGCACGGCGTCGATGTAGCGGAGTGCTGCCGACGCGCCGGTCAGGCTGAGCGTGGATTGAGCGGTGCCGGATGTGGCCAGGATCTGGAGCTTGCGCCCCGTCGCCATCGCCGCGCCGATCGCGTCGGCCGCCGCGCCGTCATAGGTCATGCGACCCGTGGCCAGTCGCCGGCCATCTACCGCGATGCCGCGCGGACGGTCGTCGTCCGGCTGCACCGTCACGCAAAAATCGCTGGCGCCGCCGCCCGCGCGTTCGATCAACAGAGTCGTCGGCGGCGCCTCGCCCGGGTCCTCGGTCCCGAGCGACAGCATCATGCAGGCGTTGGTATTGTCGCAGCCGACCGTCCAGTCGCCGAACGTCTTCATCGCGCCCGGCTTCGGCACGCCTTGCGCCATCGCTGCGGCTGGCAGGAGGGCGAGCGTCATGGCGAGCGGGGCAGCGATCCGGATCATGACGCGAGGCTAACCGGCGCGGCGCGCATCGACAAGCGGGTGTCGCGGCGCCATCTCTGCCGGCCATGTCCGTATCCGTCGTCACGCGCTTCGCTCCCAGCCCTACGGGTCGGCTGCACCTGGGTCATGCCTGGTCGGCAGCACTGGCACACCGGTTCGCGCGCGACCGCGGCGGCAGGTTCCTGCTCAGGATCGAGGACATCGACGGCACCCGCAGTCGCGAGGACCATGTCGCCGGGATCGTCGAGGATCTCGCGTGGCTCGGGCTCGATTGGGACGGGCCGGTGGTGCGCCAGTCGGCGCGTCTAGGGCTGTACGACGCCGCGCTCGATCGGTTGCGCGCGATTGGATTGCTGTATCGCTGCGTGTGTACCCGCGCGGACATTGCCGCGAGCCTGTCGGCCCCGCACGGTCCCGCCGGCGCGGTGTACCCGGGGACATGCCGGACGCGCGATATCGATCCGAGCCTGCCGCATTGCTGGCGGCTGGATGTGGGAAAGGCCCTGAAAATCCTCCCCGGCACGGGGAGGGGGACCGCTCGCGAAGCGAGTGGTGGAGGGGGCGTGCCCCAAGCGATGTCCCTCGCGGCGCCCCCCCTCCACCGTCCTGCGGACGGTCCCCCTCTCCGTGCCGGGGAGGATTTGTGGTGGCATGATGCGTCCGTCGGCTGGATCCGTGCCGATCCGGCCGCGCACGGCGACGTCGTCCTCGCGCGCAAGGATGCGCCGGCCAGCTATCACCTCGCGGTCACCATCGACGACGCCGCGCAGGGCGTCACCGACATCGTCCGCGGCATCGACCTGTTCGACAGCACGCACGTCCACCGCCTGCTCCAGGCGCTGCTCGACCTGCCGACGCCCGCCTATCATCACCACCCGCTACTGACCGATGCCGCGGGCGAGCGCCTCGCCAAGCGCACCGGCGCGCCGACGCTGGCGGCGCTGCGCGATGGGGGCACGGACGGTCCGGCGCTGGTCGTCGATCTGCTGGCCGGACGCCTTCCCAACGCAGGTGCGACGCACTAGATAAGATCCATGAACACGTTTCTCGCCCTGGCCCTGATCGCGGCGATGATCGCCACGGTCGTCGCGCTGATCCGCGGCATCGTCACCTTCCTCCAGACGACGGAGGAAGAGTTGAAAGCCGGGCCGGACGGTCCGACCACGTCGCAGACCAAGTCGAACAAGATGATGCAGTTCCGCATCTTCTTCCAGGCGATCGCGGTGCTGATCGTTGTCGTGATCCTGTTCGCCGCCGGTCGCACCTGACCGGTTTCGCGCCGGCCCGCCCCGGACTTCAAGCGCCACGATGGTAAAGCTCAACCGTATCTATACGCGAACCGGCGATGCCGGGACGACGGGGCTGGTCGACGGCAGCCGCGTGTCGAAGGCGGATACGCGGATGGCGGCGATCGGCGATGTGGACGAGGCGAACTCGGCGATCGGCGTCGCGCGCACCGCGCTCGAAGACGGCGCCGTGGCGAACGAACTCGCGCGCATCCAGAACGATCTGTTCGATCTCGGCGCCGATCTGGCGACGCCCGGCGACATCCCCGGCGCGCTGCGGGTGACGCCCGCGCAGGTCGAGCGGCTGGAGCAGGCGATCGATGCGCTCAACGCCGATCTGGAGCCGCTGACCAGCTTCATCCTGCCCGGCGGTATGCCGGCGGCGGCGCACCTGCACCTGGCCCGCGCCATCGTCCGTCGCGCCGAGCGCGCGGCGGTGGCATTGGCGGACCACGCCGCTGTCGGCGCGCCGGCGCTCGCCTATGTCAACCGGCTGTCGGATTATCTGTTCGTTGCCGGACGTTACGTGAACCAAAAAGGCCATGCCGACGTTCTGTGGGTGCCCGGGGGTTCGTAACCCGGACCGCAAATCCGGCGGTCTGCCCGCGGGCGAAGGATCGCCATGCCCCTCGCCCCTGTGCCGGCGCCGTTCGCCGATGACGCATTGGCCCTCTTTTCCGACGTCCGCGCCTTGAGTGAAGCGTTGGTCGCGCCGCTGAGCGACGCCGATGCGACCGTCCAGTCGATGCCCGATGCGTCGCCCGCCAAATGGCATCTGGCGCATACCAGCTGGTTCTTCGAGACGTTCGTGTTGCGCGATCATGTCGCGGACTACCCGTTGTTCGATCCGCGCTTCCCGTTCCTGTTCAACAGCTATTACGAGGCCGAAGGCGTCCGGCACGCGCGGGATCGCCGCGGGATGATCACGCGGCCGACGCTCGACGACGTGCTTGCCTATCGCGCCGCGGTAACGCAGGCGGTGGTCGCGGCGTGGCCGATGCTGAATGACGACGCTCGCGCGCTGGTGACGCTGGGGTGCCATCACGAACAGCAGCATCAGGAACTGCTGCTGACCGATATCCTGCATCTCTTCTCGTGCAACCCGTGCGAGCCCGCGATGTGGGCGCCCGAACGCAAGGTGCCCGTTGCGGTGCCGGGGCCGATCGGCTGGATCGAGAGCGAGGAGCGGATCGTCGAGATCGGCCACGACGGCACCGGCTTTGCGTTTGACTGCGAAGGCCCGCACCACCGTGCGCTGGTGCCCGCCCATGCCATCGCCGACCGCACCGTCACCAACGGCGAGTGGGCCGCCTTCATCGCCGATGGCGGCTATTCGGATGCGCGGTTGTGGCTGAGCGACGGCTGGGCGTGGGTGAAGAGCGAGGGCATCATCGCGCCGCTCTACTGGGAATCGCGCGATGGCGTCTGGACCCGCTTCGGACTCGACGGACACCGCGCGATCGATCCCGCCGCGCCGGTGACGCATGTCAGCTTCTATGAAGCGGACGCCTACGCCACCTGGGCCGGTGCGCGCCTGCCGACCGAGGCGGAGTGGGAAGCCGTCGCCGCGCCACACGCGGCCGACGCCGGCAACTTCCTCGACATCGCCGGCCCGGTCGAACCGCGCCCGGCGGCATCCGCGCCGGGCTTCTTCGGCGACGTCTGGGAATGGACCGGCAGCGCGTACCGTCCCTATCCCGGTTTCGCCGCGGCAGAAGGGGCTGTCGGCGAATACAACGGCAAGTTCATGAACGGGCAGTTCGTCCTGCGCGGCGGGTCGTGCGCGACCCCGCGCGGGCACGTCAGGTCGTGCTACCGCAATTTCTTCCCCCCCCATCAACGCTGGCAATTCACCGGCGTGCGCCTAGCGAAAGACCTCTGAGATGCTGAAGCAGGAAATCGAGGACGGCCAGGTGTCGCTCGCCGATCCGCAGTTCCGCCACGACGTGCTGACCGGCCTGGCGCTGCGCCCGCGCGCGATCCCCGCGCGCTGGTTCTACGACCGTCGCGGGTCGGAACTGTTCGAGGAAATCACCGAGCTTCCCGAATATTATCCGACGCGCACCGAAATCGCGATCCTGGCCGACTCCTGCGCCGATCTGGCGCAGCGCGTGCCGGCAGGATGCGCGGTCGTCGAATTCGGTTCGGGATCGTCGACCAAAACGCCGACGCTGCTCGATTGCGTCAGGCCGGCGGCCTATGTGCCGATCGACATCTCGGGCGATTTCCTGCGAGATAGCGCCAACGTCATCGCGCAGAACTTCCCCGACATCGTGGTCGCTCCGCTGGAGGGCGACTTCACCAAGCCGCTGAAGATGCCGTCGGGGGTCGCCGGTCTGACGAAGCTCGGCTTCTTCCCCGGCTCGACCATCGGCAACATGTTGGCGGCCGGCGCGGTCGACCTGCTGCGATCGATGCGTGCGACGCTGGGTGAAAGGTCGCTGCTGCTGATCGGGATCGACCGGATCAAGGACGAGGACGTGCTGGTGCCGGCCTATGACGATGCGGCCGGCGTGACCGCGGCGTTTAATCTGAACCTGCTGTGCCGGATCAACCGCGAGCTGGACGGCACGATCCCGGTCGAGGACTTCCGCCACCGCGCGATCTGGAACGACGACCGTGCGCGGATCGAGATGCATCTGGAAGCGATCCGCGATGTCGAGTTCACGGTCGAGGGCCGGCCGTTCTCGATTGCGGCGGGCGAGACGATCCACACCGAGAACAGCCACAAATACGGGCCCCGCGATGCCCGCCTGCTGCTGCGCGGCGGTGGCTGGACGCCGGTGGCGGAATGGACCGATGCGGATGGCAAGTTCGCGCTGATCCTGGCGGAGGCACAGGTCGAGCGGCGGGCGCCGTAAGTTTTCCGTTCGTCCCGGAAAAAGTCGACGGGCGGGTGGCCGGGCACCTCGCTCGCGACGAACGGGGCAAGGTGGGAACTCATCCCGTTCCGTTCGCCCTGCGCTTGTCGAAGGGCCGTTCTGCGATACACCCGCCATCCGCTCGCGGCACGAAGGATGCTGCTTCGACAAGCTCAGCACGAACGGGGGAGGGGCCTGCTCTTACCCCGCCAACGACCTCCGCTTCTTCGTCGGGGCAGCGACGGATAGCGTCGGTACGATGTCCTCGTCCGCGCGGTCGTACCAGCCGAGCGCGGTCGAGATGGCCTCGGCGGTCGCCTTCAGCGCGTCGAGCGCCTCGGCCTGCGTGCAGTGCGGGGCGCCGTCGATCGCTTCCAGGAACGGGATGGTCAGCGCGGCGACGACATGGCCATCGAAGCCGAAGACCGGGCAGCTGATGTCCGACACGCCCGCCATCCGCGCGCTGGGGATCGATTCATTGCCCTGGTCGCGCACCTGTTCCAGCCGCGCGTCGAGCGTCGCCGACGTCCCCACGTCCTGCAGCAGCACCGCCCGCGCCGCGTCGGTCGCGAAGGCGAGCAGCACGTGGCCCGAACAGCTCGACGCCAGATCGACCGAAGTGCCCAGACGCACGGCGAAGCCGGTCTGCCCCGGACTTTCCTGACGCAGCACGACCAGCCCCTGCGCGCCGTTGACGACCACCAGATGGCAGGACTGTTCGACCTGCGCGGCCAGCGCGTGCATCAGCGGGCCCGCAACATGCGTCAGTTCCTGCGCCGGCGTCGCGCGGTGGGCGACCTCCAGCAGCTTGTAGGTGACGCGGTAGCGGTCGCTCGCCGGGTCCTTGCGCAGCCAGCCGCGCCGGTCGAGCACGACCACCACGCGAAACAGCTCGCTGATCGATCGGCCCATGCGGGTCGCCATTTCGCTGATCGACAGGCCGGACGGCTCGCTGCCGAGCAGTTCGATCACGTCGATGCCCTTTTCCAGCGCGGGGGCGGAGTAGGCCGGGCTCTTGGCGTCGTCGCTTTTCGGGGGCTTGGGGAGGGCCATCGCCAGAAGGCTAGTGGATCGGCACGGGGTTGTCATCGCCGATCGCGCGCCCGCCGGCCCGTGCGGCCGACCGCGCGAAGAGCAGCACGACGATGAACGCGATCGCCGGAACCAGCATCGCGGTGTTGATGCCCGCGACATCGGACAGATGGCCCATCGCGGCGGTAATCGCCGCCCCGCCGATGATCGCCATGACGATCAGCGACGCGCCCGCCTTGCGCAACGGGCCAAGCCCGTCGACGCCAAGTGCGAAGATCGTCGGGAACTGGATCGACAGGAAGAAGCTGGCCGCAACCAGCATCATCAGCCCGGCCAGGCCGCCGACCAGCGCGGCGCCGATCGCCAGCACCAGCGCACCGGCGGCGAAGGCCGTCAGCAGGCGAGTCGGCGCGATCCGGCTCATCATCGCGGTGCCGACGAAGCGGCCGATGCTGAACAGCACCAGGCTGGCGAACAGGTAATCCGCCGCGGTCCGCTCGATCATGCCGGGCACGTTGAACTGCGCGTAGCGGATCGTGTAGCTCCACAAGCCCACCTGCGCGCCGACGTAGAAGAACTGCGCGACCGCGGCGAACAGCAGGCGGGGGTGGCGAAAGACGCGCGAAAAGGGTGGCGTGGCGTCTTCGCCGGCTTCGGCGCGGGCGTCGGGAAAGCGGATCAGCGCGGCGGCAAGCGCGAAGCCCAGCACGACCAGGCCGATCACCAGATACGGCGTCTGCACCGCCTGCGTCTCTGCGCGGTAAAAGGCTGCGCGTGCGGTCGGGGCCATTGCCGCGATCGCAGTATCGTCATGCGCGATTTCGGACAGGATGAAATATTTGCCGATCAGCACGCCGGCAAGCGTCCCCACCGGGTTGGCCGCCTGCGCCCAGTTGAGCCGCCGCGTCGCGGTCGCCGGATCGCCCAGTTCGGTCATCAGCGGATTGGCCGAGGTCTCCAGGAACGCGAGGCCCGAGGCGATGACGAACAGCGCGGCGAGGAAATAGCGATACTCCCCGAAATGCGCGGCCGGATAGAAGAGCAGCGCGCCTGTGGCATACAGCAGTAACCCGGTGACGATCGCTGCCTTGTAGCCCTTCGCCCGCACGACCATCGCGGCGGGCACGGCCAGGCAGAAATAGCCGAGGTAGAACGCCTGCTGGACGAAGCTCGTCTCGAAATCGGAGAGGGTGAACGCCTTCTTGAACTGCGCGATCAGGATGTCGTTCAGGTTGTTCGCCATCCCCCACAGGAAGAACAGCGACACCGTCAGGATGATCGCCGGTGCATAGCTGCGCGCCTTGCCGGTCATTGCCCTCTCCCGTATTTTTTACGTTGTCATCCCCGCGCAAGCGGGCCGGTGTCTAATCCAGCGCCCGGTCGAGGTGGACATAGCCGCCATCGACGAACAGCCATTGCCCCGTCGTATGCCCCGAGCGCGCCGACAGCACGAACAGCACCGTGTCGGCAATTTCCTCGGCCGTCGTCATGCGTTTGCCCAGCGGTATCCGTGCCTCGATCGCGTCGCGCTTCATGTCCGGATCGTCGAACGTGTCGAGCCAGTCGCGGTACAGCGGCGTCATCACTTCCGCCGGCACTACCGCGTTGACGCGGATGCCGTCGGGGGCAAGGGCGGCGGCCCATTCGCGGGTCAGGGCCAACTGCGCGCCCTTGGCGGCGGCGTAGGCGCTGGTGTTGCCCTGTCCGGTCAGCGCGGTCTTGGACGAGATGTTGACGATGCTGCCCCTGGCGGCACGCAAGCTGGGCAGCGCGTGATGCGCCATCGTGAAATAATGCACGAGGTTCTGGTCGAGCGAGGCGCGGAAGTCGGTGGGTGAGCGGTCCAGCCCCACGCCGTCGTTGGCGCCCGCATTGTTCACCAGCGCATCGATCCGGCCGAAGGTCGCGACGACCTGCGCGACTGCCGCTTCGCACGCCGCATCGTCGGACAGATCGGCCTTGACGAACAGTGCCTCGCCAAGCGAGTCCCCGGGTGCCGAGCGCGAAACGATGACCGGCCGCGCGCCTTCCGCGACAAGTCCGGCGGTGATCGCGGCACCAATGCCGGAGCCGCCCCCGGTGACGATGACGACCGCGTCCACCAGCCCCAGCTTCACGCGCCGAACCGGAATTGCTCGAGCGTCGCGGGCTTCATCTCGATCGAATAGCCGGCTCGCGTCGGCGGCATGTACGCCGCGTCGCGGATGACGCACGGGTCGAGGAAATGCTCATGCAGATGATCGACATATTCGGTCACGCGCCCCTCCATCGTTCCAGAGAAGCACAGATAGTCGATCATCGACAGATGCTGGACATATTCGCACAGGCCGACGCCGCCCGCGTGTGGACAGACCGGCAGGTCGAAGCGAGCGGCCAGCAGCATCACCGCAAGCGCCTCGTTCACCCCGCCGATGCGGCAGGCGTCGAGTTGCACGACGTCGCAGGCGCCGGCGGCCATGAACTGTTTGAACAGGATGCGGTTCTGGCACATCTCGCCGGTCGCGACCTTGACCGCGCCGATGCCGTCCCGGATCGCCTTGTGGCCCAGCACGTCGTCGGGGCTGGTCGGTTCCTCGATGAACCAGGGGTTCGCAAACGCCAGTGCGTTGACCCAATCGATCGCCTGGCCGACTTCCCACACCTGGTTGGCGTCGATCATCAGCTTGCGTGTCGGGCCGAGGACGTCGCGGGCGATCGTCACGCGGCGGATGTCGTCTTCGAGATCGCGGCCGACCTTCAGCTTGACGTGGTCGAAGCCGGCATCGACCGCCTCCTGCGTCAGGCGCCGCAGCTTCTCGTCCGGGTAGCCGAGCCAGCCTGCAGAGGTCGTGTAGCAGGGATAGCCGGTCGCCATCAGTCGCTCGATCCGCTCCGCCTTGCCGGCCGCCCGTTCGGTCAGCAGCGCCAGCGCCTGGGCAGGGGTGATCGCGTCGGTCAGATAGCGGAAATCGATCGCGCGGACGAGGTCTTCGGGCGTCATGTCGGCGACCAGCCGCCACACGGGTTTGCCCTCCGCCTTGGCCCACAGGTCCCAGATCGCGTTGACGACCGCGCCGGTCGCCAGGTGCATCGCGCCCTTGTCGGGGCCGATCCAGCGCAACTGGCTGTCACCGGTCAGCCGCCGCCACATCGCGCCGGCATCGGCGGCGATCTCCTCCAGCGTCAGGCCGATGACCAGATGCCGCATCGCCTCTATCGCCGCGACGCAGACGTCGTTGCCGCGACCGATGGTAAAGGTCAGGCCGTGGCCTTCCAGGCCCGGCGTATCCGTTTCCAGCACGACATAGGCGGCCGAATAATCCGGGTCGGGGTTCATCGCGTCCGACCCGTCGAGCGACAGGCTGGTCGGGAAACGCAGGTCGACGGTGCGCAGGCCAGTGATGGTCGTCATCGTCAGTTGACCCAGCCGCCGTCGATCACATGGACCGCACCGGTGGTGAAACTCGCCTCGTCGCTCATCAGATAGGCGACCAGCGCAGCGATTTCCTCCGCCTTACCCAGTCGCCCCATCGGCTGGCGGGCGACGAAGGCGGCGTCGGCATCCGATACGCTGACGCCCTGCGCGCTGGCCTGTTCGGTCACGCGCTGGCGCAGCGACGGCGTGGATACGGTGCCGGGGCAGATGCAGTTGCAGCGCACGTTGGCCCCTGCGAAGTCGGCCGCGACGGCTTTGGTCAGCCCGATCACCGCCGCCTTCGACGCGCCATAGGCATAACGGTTGGGGATGCCCTTCACGCTCGATGCAATGCTGCTCATGTTGACGATCGATCCGTGCCGACGCTCCAGCATCGCGGGCAGATACGCGCGGATCATGTGGTGCATGGCGTGGACGTTCAGGTCGAAGCTCAGCGCCCAGTCGGCGTCGCTGCACTCCAGGATGTTTCCCGCCGCGACGAAGCCGGCGATGTTGGCCAGCGCGTCGATCGGGCCGGTCTGCGCAGGGAGCGCGGCGACGGCGGCCGGGTCGGTCAGGTCGATGGTGATCGCCTTCACGCCGGCGATCGATGCCAGCGCATCGGCATCGCGATCCGCGGCCCATACGGTAGCGCCCTCGTCCCGCAGCCGCTCCGCCGCCGCACGCCCGATGCCCTGCGCCGCTGCCGTCACCAGCACGGCTTTGCCCCTGAACCGCATTCTTCCGCCCCTCCCGATTAGACTTTTATTAGTCAAAATCGGTTTTCAGGCAAGCGGGATGTGGGATCGGCCTGGCACCCAAAGAGGCACATCGGTGCCCCGCTCTCGCCGACGTGAGGGGGAAGGGCCAGATCAGCGGTCGGAGCGACCCCAATCCTTGTTGATCGCCAGCGCCGCGAGCGTGCAGATCGCGCCCGAGAGCAGGTAGGCGCCGACCGACCACAGACCGAGTTTGCTCGCCAGCGTCAGTGCGACGAGCGGCGCGAAGCCGGCGCCGATCAGCCAGGCGAGGTTGGCGACCGTCGCCGCGCCGGTGTAGCGCCGTGCGGGCGAGAAGCGGCCGTTGACCGCGCCCGACGACTGGCCGAAGGCGATGCCGAGCAGCGCGAAGCCGGTCATCATGTAGACGATCTCGCCACCCGCGCCGGCGTTGAGCAGTTGCGGCGCGAAACCGCTGTACGCACCGATCAGCACCGCCGACACGCCCAGCACGGCACGCCGCCCGACGCGGTCGGCGATGATACCGCTTGCCAGCATCGCGAGCACGCAGACGACCGCGCCGATCATCTCGATGATCAGGAACCGCTCCGCCGACTCGCCGGTGTACAGCGTTACCCACGACAGCGGAAACACGGTGACCAGATGGAACAGCGCGAAGCTGGCGAGGGGAGCGAAGGCGCCGAGCGCGATCGTGCGCCATTCGACGCGGACGGTTTCCCAGAAGGGTGCGGCCTGGAGCTCGCGGTTCTCGAACAGCTTCTGGAAATCGGGCGTCGCGACCAGGCGCAGGCGCGCGAACAGGGCGACGACGTTGATCGCAAAGGCGACGAAGAACGGGTAGCGCCACCCCCAGCTGATGAAATCGGCATCCGACAGCGTGCTGAGGAAGAAGGCGAACAGGCCGCCCGCGACGATCAGGCCGAGCGGGGCGCCCAGTTGCGGGATCATCGCGTACCACCCGCGGCGGTCCTGCGGCGCGTTGAGCGACAGCAGCGACGGCAGCCCGTCCCACGCCCCGCCCAGCGCCATGCCTTGGCCGATCCGGCACAGCGCCAGCAGCCAGGCGGCGGCGATGCCGACCGAGGCGTAGCTCGGCAGGAACGCCATCGCCATCGTCGAACCGCCGAGCAGGAACAGCGAGATCGTGAGCTTCACCCCGCGGCCGTGGTTGCGGTCGATCCACATGAACAGCGCCGAGCCGAGCGGCCGGAACATGAAGGCGAGCGCGAACAGCGCGAAGGAATAGAGCGTGCCGGTGGTCTTATCGACGAAGGGGAAGATCAGCGACGGGAAGACGAGGACCGAGGCGATGGCGTAGACGAAGAAGTCGAAGAACTCGCTCGTCCGCCCGATGACGACGCCGATCGCGATCTCCCCCGGCGCGATCTTGCCGCCGTGCGCATGGATCGCGGCGGCGTCGCGTTCCAGCGAGGTCGAGTCGGCTCCGCCATGCCCGTGGGCAGCGGGGTCCATCGTCATCGACGGTGCACTCATTGGTTGTTTCGCTCCCGCAACCCCAGCAGGGGTGATCCGTTACAACGCTTCTTGCCCTATAAAGTGCAAACCGGGGGATAGGACAAAATGTCCACTGTCGGAAATGGGGGGCGAAGGGATAGGCGCAGCATCATGTCCGATACCTCTTTTTCCGAGATGCGGCGCCGGTTGAAGGCGATGGTCCTGTTGCCCGCGCTGGCGGTGCTGGCCGCCTGCAACATGCAGGTGCTCGACCCCGCGGGCGACATCGCGCTGCAACAGCGCGACATCATCTACATCTCGACCGCGCTGATGCTGGTCATCATCGTGCCCGTGCTGGCGCTGATCTGCGTGTTCGCGTGGCGGTATCGCAAGGGCAATACGGACGCGACCTACGATCCCGATTTCCACCACTCGACCTCGCTCGAACTGGTCATCTGGTCGGCGCCGCTGCTGATCATCATCTGCCTGGGCGCCCTCACGTGGTGGAGCACGCACCTGCTCGACCCCTTCCGGCCGGTGAACCGCATTTCGGCGACGAAGGCGGTCGACCCCAAGGTGAAGCCGCTCGACATCCAGGTCGTGTCGCTCGACTGGAAATGGCTGTTCATCTACCCCGAACAGGGCATCGCGACGGTCAACGAACTGGCGCTGCCGGTCGATCGGCCCGTGCGGTTCCACCTGACGTCGACCAACATGATGAACACCTTCTATGCGCCGACGCTGGCGGGCATGATCTACACCATGCCGGGGATGCGCAGCACGCTGCACGCGGTGCTCAACCGGCCGGGCAAGTTCGCAGGAATGTCGGCCAATTATTCGGGTGCCGGTTTCTCCGACATGCACTTCACGCTGTACGGCGTGAACGATCGCGACTTCAACGCGTGGGTGGGTCGCGTGAAGCGGGCGCAGCTCGTGCTCGACACGCCGACGTATCTCGAGCTCGAAAAGCCGACCGACAAGGTGCCGGCGATGTATTTCGCCCGCGTCCAGCCGGGCCTGTTCGACCGTGTCTATCAGCGCTGCGTGCGGCCGGGTACGCCCTGCATGAGCGACATGATGCGCCACGACCAGGACGGCGGCGCGATGCCGTCGATGCACGGCAGCCAGCCGCCGGGCGGCAAGAAACCCGAAGGCGGAATCTTCAAGGGCGGCAGCGAGATGGACGTGTCGCCCAACCGCGGCAAGGAACCGACGAAGCCCTCGGGCAACGCCGACCCCAGCGACCCGCGCAACCGGGACATGTCCCGCATCGACATCCCCGCCCCGACCGGTGCCCCGCGCACCGCCGCGGCATAGGAACCCGACATGTTCGACCAACCCCTGTCCAAGATCCTCTTCGGGCGCCTCGGTTTCGAATCGTTTCCGATCCACGAGCCGATCCTGCTGATCACCTTCGCCGGCGTGATGCTCGGCGGCCTCGGCCTGCTGTTCGTCGTCACCAAATACCGGCTGTGGGGCTGGCTGTGGCGCGAGTGGTTCACCTCCGTCGATCACAAGAAGATCGGGATCATGTACATGATCCTGGGGATCATCATGCTGCTGCGCGGCTTTGCCGACGCGCTGATGATGCGTACGCAACAGGCGATCGCGTTCGGCGCGAACGAAGGCTATCTGCCGCCGCACCATTATGATCAGGTCTTCACCGCGCACGGGACGATCATGATATTCTTCGTCGCGATTCCCTTGGTCGTCGGCCTGATCAACTATGTCATGCCGCTCCAGATCGGCGCGCGCGACGTGGCGTTCCCCTACCTCAACAACCTCAGCTTCTGGCTGACGGTCGCAGGCGCGCTGCTGGTTATGGCATCGCTGTTCATCGGCGAGTTCAGCCGCGCGGGGTGGCTGAACTACGTGCCGGTCTCAAACCTGCAGAATTCGCCCGACGTGGGGCCGGACTATTACCTCTGGGCGCTCCAGATCGCCGGTGTCGGCACGACACTCAGCGCGATCAACATGGTGACGACGATCATCAAGATGCGCGCGCCCGGCATGTCGATGATGAAGATGCCGGTGTTCTGCTGGACGGCGCTGTGCAGCAACGTGCTGGCGGTCGCGATCTTCCCGATCCTGACCGCGGCGTTCGCGATGCTGATGCTCGACCGCTACATCGGCACCAACTTCTTCACCAACGATCTTGGCGGCAACGCCATGATGTACTGGAACCTGGTGTGGATCTGGGGCCACCCGGAAGTGTACGTGCTGGTCCTGCCGGTGTTCGGCATCTTCTCCGAGATCACCTCGACCTTCTCCGGCAAGAGACTGTTCGGCTATTCGTCGATGGTCTACGCGAGCGTCGTCATCACCATCCTCGCGTTCCTCGTCTGGCTGCACCACTTCTTCACCATGGGGTCGGGGGCGAGCGTCAACAGCTTCTTCGGCATCGCCACGATGGTCATCTCGATCCCGACCGGCGCCAAGATCTTCAACTGGCTGTTCACGATGTACCGCGGCAACATCCGCTTCGAACTGCCGATGATGTGGACGGTCGCGTTCCTGCTGACCTTCACGGTCGGCGGCATGACGGGCGTGCTGCTGGCGGTGCCGCCGGCCGATTTCGTGCTGCACAATTCGCTGTTCCTGGTCGCGCACTTCCATAACGTCATCATCGGCGGCGTGGTGTTCGGACTGTTCGCGGGCATGACCTACTGGTTCCCCAAGGCGTTCGGCTTCCGGCTCGACCCGTTCTGGGGCAAGGTCAGCTTCTGGGGCTGGGTCATCGGCTACTGGGTCGCGTGGACGCCGATCTACATCGTCGGCCTGATGGGCACGACGCGGCGCGTGAACCATTTCAGCGACCCGTCGCTCCAGCCCTGGTTCATCATCGCGGCGATCGGCGCGGTCATCATCCTGATCGGTATCGTCGCCTTCCTGATCCAGATCGCGGTCAGCGTGATGCGGCGCGACCAGTTGCGCGACACGACCGGCGATCCGTGGGACGGCCGCACGCTCGAATGGGCGACCAGCTCGCCGCCGCCGGCGTACAACTTCGCGCACACCCCGGTCGTCCATGACCTGGATGCCTGGTGGGACATGAAGTCGCGCCATGCGAAGCGGCCCGAGACGGGCTTTGCGCCGATCCACATGCCGCGCAACACCGGCACCGGCGTCATCGTCTCCGCGCTGTCGCTCACCCTCGGCTTCGGGATGGTCTGGTATATGTGGTGGCTGGCGATACTGTCGTTCGTCGGCATCGTGGTCGTGACCATCGTCCATACGTTCAACTACGACCGCGATTATCACATCCCGGTCGAGGAGGTGACGGACGTCGAGGACGCCCGCACCGCCCTGCTGGCCAAGGGAGCCGCGGCATGAGCACGACCACGACCGCATCGGGCGAGACGGTGTTCTACCTCGACGAGAGCGACGGGCACGGCGACGGCCATGCCCACACCGGCCCCGGCGGCAGCACGATGCTGGGGTTCTGGATCTACCTGATGAGCGACGCGCTGATCTTCGCGACGCTGTTCGCGACGTACGGCGTCGTCGGCACCAGCTATGCCGGGGGTCCGGGCCCGCGCGAGCTGTTCGAACTGCCGCTGGTCGCGATCAATACCGCGATCCTGCTGACCTCGTCGATCACCTACGGTTTCGCGATGATCGCGATGCAGGAGGGGCGGCTGTCCGGCACGCGTGCCTGGCTGGCGCTGACCGGGCTGCTGGGCGCCGCCTTCGTCGGCGTCGAGCTCTATGAATTCTCGAAGCTCGCGCACGAAGGCGCGACGCCGCAGACCAGCGCGTTCCTGTCGGCCTTCTTCACGCTGGTCGCGACCCACGGCCTGCACGTGACGGTCGGCATCGTCTGGGTCGGCGTGATGCTGGTCCAGCTGACCCAGCGTGGCCTCACCGCCGACAACAAGCGCCGCGTCATGTGCCTCAGCATGTTCTGGCACTTCCTGGACGTCGTCTGGATCGGCGTCTTCACCTTCGTCTACCTGCTGGGATCCCTGCGATGACCGATACCCCCGTTGCCGCCACGCACGGCCACCACGAGGTGCCGACGCACGAGGACGAACACCTCCACGTCTCGCGCCGCGGTTACCTGACCGGGTTCGCGCTGTCGGTCGTCCTCACCGCTATCCCGTTCTGGGTGGTGATGGCGGGCGCCTTGTCGCCGAACTGGACGGTCGCCGTCGTCGTCGCCGCGGCGGTGGCGCAGATCGTCGTCCACACCATCTACTTCCTGCACGTCAGTTCGCAGTCGGAGGGCGGCTGGACGCTGATGGCCTATGTCTTCGCCGCGGTCATCGTGCTGATCGTGATCGCCGGGTCGCTGTGGATCATGTACCATCTCAACACCAACATGATGCCGATGTCCGGCATGGACGGGACGCCCTGACCACACGCCGCCCCGTCCTCGCGCTGGTCGCCGCGCTGGTGACGGCGGGGCTGATCGCGCTGGGCGTGTGGCAACTGGAGCGGCGGGCGTGGAAGCTCGACCTGATCGCCAGGGTCGATGCGCGCATCCACGCCGCGTCTGCCGCCTTCCCGTGGAGCGGGGGCGCGCCGCAGGACCTCGAGTATCGCCGCGTTCGCGTGACGGGTATTTTCGACCATGCGCGCGAGACTTTGGTGCAGGCCCTGACGACACGCGGGGCAGGCTTCTGGGTGATGACGCCGCTGCGGACCGCGGACGGCACCATCCTCGTCAACCGCGGCTTCGTGCCTGAGGATCGTCGCGACCCCGCCCGCCGCGCGGCTGGACAGGTTGCCGGAGCTACAGGCGTCATTGGCCTGATCCGCCTGAGCGAGCCCGGCGGGGGTTTCCTGCGCAACAACGATCCGGCCGCCGGTCGCTGGTATTCGCGCGACGTCGGCGCGATCGCGGCGACCAAGGGGCTGGGGCGGGTCGCGCCGCAGTTCGTCGATGCCGATGCGACCCCCAACCCCGGCGGCTATCCGATCGGCGGTCTGACCATCGTCGCGTTCCGCAACACGCACCTGGTCTATGCGCTGACGTGGTTCGCGCTGGCCGCACTTGCCGCCTTCGGCACCTGGCTGCTCTGGCTTGGGGGACGGCGGGCATGATCGAGCCGCCGCTGCTTGCGCTCACCCGCCAGCGTGGCGATGCACCCGATGACGGTGCCGCCGCGCAGAACATGCGCCAGCTGGTCCAGCTGCGCTGGATCGCGGTGGCCGGGCAGACCGCGACGATCCTGCTCATGCATTTCGGGCTCGGCGTGCCGCTGCCGGTCGTGCAGATGCTGGGCGTCGCGCTCGCGCTGGCGCTCGTCAACCTGGCGACGACGCTCGCCGCCCCGCGCCACCGGGTGCGCACGATCGAGATCATGCTGGCGCTGCTGCTCGACATGGCGGCGCTGACGCTCCAGCTGTATTTCAGCGGTGGCGCGGGCAATCCGTTCATCTCGCTCTACCTGCTCCAGGTCGTGCTCGGTGCGATCCTGCTGCCGACGCCGGCCGCGGTCGTGCTGACAGCGGCGGCGGGTGCGAGCTATGCGCTGCTGACGCTGCGCGCGCTGCCGCTGATCCTGCCGAGCGGGCTGATCGCCGACAGTGCCGATCTGTTCGCGATCGGACGCTGGATCGCGTTCGTCATGGTCGCCGGGCTGCTGGTGATGTTCATCGCGCGCATCAGCCGCAACCTGCGCGCCCGCGACGCCGCCGTCGCCGACCTACGCCAGCACGCGGCGGAACAGGACGGCATCGTCCGCATGGGCCTGTTCGCCAGCGGCGCGGCGCACGAACTCGGCACGCCGCTCGGCACGTTATCGGTGATCCTGGCCGACTGGCGGCGGATGCCGGGAATCGCCGACGACCCCGCTCTGGTCGCCGACGTCGTCGAGATGCAGGGCGAAGTCGGCCGCTGCAAGGCGATCGTCAGCGACATTCTGCAATCCGCCGGCCAGCCGCGCGGGGAGGCGATGGAGCGGGCGAGCGCGCGCGCGTTCCTGGACGATTGCGTGGCGACGTGGGGCCGGCTGCGTCCGGATGTGGCGCTGCTCTATATCCCGCGCGCGCTTGGCGAGACATCGGTCGCGATCGATCCGGCGCTCAGGCAAGCGATCTGGAACCTGCTCGACAATGCCGCCGAGGTGTCGCCGCACGCGGTCGAACTGGAAGCACGGGTCGAGACCGAGCATCTGGTGATCGCGGTCGCCGACGATGGCCCGGGGTTCGCGCCGGACGTCCTCGCCGGGCTCGGCGGACTGTATCGATCGACCAAAGGTGAGGGGCATGGCCTGGGCCTGTTTCTCGCGACCAACCTCGCCCGTCGTCTCGGCGGACGACTGGAGGCGCGCAACCTGACCCACGGGGCCGAAGTCCGCCTGATCCTGCCGGTGGTGGGCAAGGGATCGTGACCATCGACGGCCCCAGCCTGATCCTCGTCGAGGACGACGCGACCTTTGCCCGGACGCTCGGCCGGTCGTTCGAACGCCGCGGCTACCGCGTGCGGATCGCTGCCGATGCGGGCGAGCTCGACGCGCTGCTTGCCGAGGAGGTGCCCGACCATGCCGTGGTCGACCTGAAGCTCGGTACCGGTTCCGGCCTGCCCTGCGTCGCGCGGCTTCACGCACTCGATCCGGCGATGCTGATCGTCGTACTGACCGGCTATGCCAGCATCGCGACCGCGGTGGAGGCGATCAAGCTGGGCGCGTGCCAGTATCTGGTGAAGCCGTCGAATACCGACGACATCGAAGCCGCGTTCAGCAAGGCGGTCGGCGACCCCGACATCGACATCACCGCACGCCCGTCGTCGATCAAGACGCACGAATGGGAGATGATCAACCAAACGCTGGCGGAAACGGGCTTCAACATCTCCGAGACCGCGCGACGCCTGGGGATGCACCGGCGGACCCTGGCACGAAAGCTGGAGAAGCGGCCGGTGAAGTAAGGGATGCCTCATCCCGGTTCGTGCTTCAACGGGCTCGAGGCGAACGGATGTCGGGCGTGTCGACGAACTCCCGCCGATTTGTGACAGTGCACGTCGCGATATCGTCACGTCCCCGTAACCAAACCCCCACGCCCGCGTAACAATCCTGCGCCAAGGCCGGCCAATCGCAGGCGTGAACCGCGCCGCGACCGCCATTCGCTCAGGGGGAGCATCATGACCACCGTCCTCACCGGCGCCCGCAAGCTTGCGGGCGTCTCTCTAGTCGCACTCGCCGTCGCTGTGTCGTCCACGCCGGCGCGCGCGAACGACCCCGTTGCGCCGAGCGCCAGCACGCCGACCGCCGGCCCGACCGTCTCGGGCCGCGTGTATGACGCGACCGGCGCTGCGCTGCCGGGCGCGCGCATCGTCGTCGAAGGGACGGGGGCGGAGGCCACCACCAACCTGCAGGGCGAATTCGCCGTCGCCGCACCGAGCGCGGACGGGGATATCGCCTTGCGCATCGACTATCTCGGCCGCGACGTGCTGCCCTACACCGTCACGGCGGCCGAGCGTGGTCGCCCGGCGATCATCACGCTGCCGGCCGCAGGCGCGCCGGGCGATATCGTCGTTACGGGCCAGTCGCTGCTCGACAACACCGCCCGCGCCCTCAACCAGATGCGCCAGGCCGACAACACCGTCACCATCCTGTCGTCGGACGCGATCGGCCGCTTCCCAGATCCGAACATCGCCGAGGCATTGCAGCGCGTCGCCGGCGTCGGCATCGAACGCGACCAGGGCGAGGGCCGCTACATCAACGTCCGCGGCGCGCCGAGCGAGTTCTCGGCCGTCTCGGTTGACGGCATCCAGATCCCCTCGGTCGATCCGACCACCCGCGCGGTCGATCTGGACACGCTGCCCTCCGACATCGTCGGCAACATCGAAGTGACCAAGTCGCTGCTGCCCTACCAGGACGCGGATTCGATCTCGGGCGCGGTCAATATCACGACCCGCTCGGCCTTCGACCGCAAGGGCTTCGCGCTGACCGGCATGGGCGGCATGAGCTACAACCAGTTCGGCAAGGGTAACGATTACCGCGCGTCGGGGTCGATCAGCGACCGCTTCGGCGGCGACCGCCAGTTCGGCATCCTGCTGTCGGGCAGCTATTCGAAGACCGACCGCCAGCCCGACAATGTCGAGAACACCTGGGCCCAGACCGCGGCGGGCCTGCGCGTCACCGAAACGCTGTTCAAGGACTACCGCACCCGCCGTACCCGTGTCGCCGGGTCGGGCGCGTTCGAATGGCACCCGACCGATCGCACTCAGCTGTGGGTCCGCGGCACCTATGCCCGGTTCAAGGACAACGAATTCCGCGACCGCATCGGCATCCTGTGGAGCGAAGGCACGCTCGCGGCGGGATCGACCGATACCGCGGCGACCTACACCAACACGCGCGTCGAAAAGCAGATCCGCCACCGCGCGCAGGTGAACGAGATCTGGACCGCGACCGCAGGCATCGAACAGCGGCTGGGCGACGGCACCGTCCGCCTGGACGGCGCGTACAGCGAATCGTCGCAGACCTATCCGCGCCGCGACGAGCTTCTGTTCCGCTCGACGCTGCGCCCGACGCTCAGCTACGACTTCGGCACCAGCAGCGACCTGCCGGTCTATTCGCTGTTCACCGGCAACCCGCACCTCCAGACCGGCACCTATGCCTTCCGCGAGAATGCGTACCGGTCGAACACGACCAAGAACGACGAGCTGACCGCCGCCCTGCGTATCGACCTGCCGGTTACTACAGGCAGCGGCACGATCACCTTCTCGAGCGGCGGCAAGTACCGCGAACGCAACATCCTGGCCGATGAGGAGCGCTTCCGCGACCGTCGCGCCACCGCGGCACCGACCCGCACGCTTGCGGGTTTCCTGTCGGACGAGGAATCGCGCAACTTCGACTATGCGCTGGGTAACCGCATCGACGGCAGCCTGGCCGATGCGTATTTCGATGCGACCAAGGCGGCGTCCGAACGCCGCCTGCCGCAGTCGCTGACCGCCGACTATACCGCGAACGAAAAGGTGCTGGGCATCTTCGGCATGGGCAAGGCGGAACTCGGTCGCCTGACGCTGATCGCCGGCCTGCGCGTCGAGACGACCGATTTCCGCGGGACCGCGCCCAGCGTGTCGCGGACCGGCGCGATCACCACCGCGCTCGCCAAGTCGGGCTACACCGAATTCTTCCCGAACCTGACGGTGCGCCAGGCGTTCACGCCCAACCTGATCGGTCGTTTTGCGCTGAGCCGTGCGATCAACCGCCCCAACTTCCCGCAGATCGCCCCGCGCGTGCTGGAGACGACGGAGGGTAACACCGTCCGCGCCGAATTCGGCAATCCGGACCTGCAACCGACGCTGTCCAACAACATCGATGCGGGCCTGGAATATTACATCCGCCCGCTCGGGCTGATCGCGGTCAACGGCTTCTACAAGGACCTGACCGACTATCGCTACACGTTGACCAGCACCGGAACCTACCTGGGCGTCGCCGGCGCGATCCTCAGCCGTCCGGTCAACGCGCCCGAGGGCAAGCTGTACGGCGTCGAGGTGAACTGGCAGCAGCAGCTGAGTTTCCTGCCCGGCGCGCTGGGCGGGTTCGGCGTATTCGCGAACTATACCTACACGCAAGGTGACGCGCGGTTCGATGACGCGTTCGTCGGCCGCCGCGACTTCGTCCTGCCGGGACAGTCGAAGCATATGTGGAACGCGTCGCTGTTCTACGAGCGCGGGCCGGTCAACGTCCGCGTCGCCTATACCAAGCGGTCGGACTATCTCGACGAGATCAACGCCGACAACGCCACGCTCGACCTGTATTGGGAAGGCCGCGGGCAGCTGGACGCGACCGCCAGCCTGCAGGTGCTGCGTGGCATCAACCTGTTCTTCGAGGGCAAAAACCTGACGAATTCGGCGGGCGTCCGCTACTTCGGTCAGCGTACCCGTGTCTACGAATATGAGAAGTTCGGCTACACGTTGTTCGGTGGCGTGCGGGTGAAGCTGTGAGGGCGCTGCTCCTCGCTCTGCTGCTCGGCGGCTGCGCGGCGACCTCGGTCGCGCCGCCGTCCGGCCAGGCGCCGCAGGTGGCCGCGCTTGCGGAAACCGACCCTGTCGATACCGCCAACGACGCCGCGGACGATCCTGCGATCTGGCGCAACCGGCGCGATCCAGCCGCCAGCCTGGTGATCGGGACCGACAAGAAGGCCGGGATTCACGTCTATGATCTCGCCGGCAAGCGGGTGTCGTTCACGCCGGCCGCGCGGCTGAACAACGTCGACCTGCGCGACATGGGGGCCAAGGGCGTGATCGTCGCGGCGAGCGACCGCGCGGACGTGACGCAGGCGCATGTGTCGATGTTCACGCTCGACACCGCGGCGCGCACTTTGCTGCCGACCGGGCGCTTCCCGGTGGGAACGGGCGAGGCCTATGGCATGTGCCTGTGGCGCCGCACGAAGGACGCTGCGCTGTTCGGCTTCGTCGTGCTGAAGGACGGCCGGATCGATCAGGTCGCGATCGACCTGTCGGGTACGGCGCCCAGGGTGACGACAGTCCGCAGCATGAAGCTCGGCACCCAGGCCGAGGGGTGCGTCGTCGACGATCGTACGGGGCTGTTGTATGTCGCCGAGGAGGACGTGGGTCTCTGGCGCTTCGACGCCGATCCGTCCGCGCCGACCACCGCGACCTCGATCGCAAAGGTCGATCGCCGTATCCTGTTCGACGATGCGGAGGGGTTGGCGCTCGCGCCGAAGGGACGGGACGGCGGCTATCTGGTCGTGTCGAGCCAGGGCGACAACGCCTACACGCTCTACCGCCTGCCGGGCGTGACCTATGCCGGCCGCTTCCGCATCGGCGGCGGCGCGGTCGACGGGACCAGCGATACCGACGGGATCGAACTGCTGCTCGGCAACTTCGGCCCGAAATACCGCCGCGGGCTGTTCGTGGCGCAGGACGGCGACAATGCGCCAGACACGCAGAACTTCAAATATGTCAGCTGGGCCGACTCGCTGAAGGCGCTGCGATTACGGTAGCTTGACAACTTCCTCCACTTGTCGGACCAGATCGTAAGATACGGTTCGACAATGTGGGACGGAGAGGTATGTTCACCCGCCGCGAGGCCATCCGCACGACGGCGCTGACCGGCGCTGGCGCCGCCCTGTCGACCAACGCCGTCGCCGCGACGCGCGGGTCGGGTTTTCAGCCCGCGTCCGTGCGGTGGATCGACGGCACCGGACCGGTGACCCATTTCGGACAGACCTTCGGTGTCGCCTGGCCCCGCGGTGCCGTGTCGAAACGAACGGCGCTAGCACTCGCATCGGCCGACGGCGCTCGCCTAGCGGGACAGAGCTGGACCGTCGCGACCTGGCCCGACGGCTCGGTAAAGTGGAGCGCCCATGCGTTGCCCGCCGACGTCGCCCTGGCCGGCCTGACCGTCGTCCAGGGCAGGCCACGTACACCGGCCGATCCGGTGACGGTTCGCGACACCGCCGATGCCGTTATCGTGTCGAGCGGCGACCTGCGCTGGGAATTTCCCCGCGCCGGTACGGTCGTCATCCGCGGCGCATGGCAGGGCGATCGTCAGCTCGTCGGCCCGGTGCGGCTGGTCGGCAGCCTCCGCAGCGCGGCAGAGGACGGCACGCTGACCCCGTTCGAGGGCACGATCATCAGCGTGACCGTTGAACAGACCGGCCCGGTCCGCGCGGTCGTCCGCGTCGAGGGCACGCATCGCGCAGGGCTGCGCGATTGGTTGCCGTTCACCGTCCGCTTCTACGCCTATGCCGGTACGCCGTCGCTGCGCATCGTCCACAGCTTTGTCTACGATGGCGATCCGGCACGGGATTTCCTCGCATCGCTGGGGCTCAGCGCCGAGGTACCGATGCGCGGCGCCTTGCATGATCGGCACGTCCGTATCGCCCACGACCGCCAGACCTTCGTCGAGGCCGTCCGTCCGCTGACGGGCCTGCGTCGCGATCCCGGTGCGGCGTACCGCGAGGCGCAGGTGGCGGGCCGGGCAGTGCCGCCGCTTGCCGGAATGGCGGCCAGCGTCCGCGACAGCCTGGACCTCATCCCGGCCTGGGGCGATTTCCGCCTGGAACAGGCCAATGCCAACGGCTTCACGCTGACCAAGCGCACGGCGCCGGGCCATGCGTGGATCGACAGCGACGAAGGCCGTCGCGCGCCGGGCCTCGCCTATGTCGGCAGTCCGACAGGCGGCGCGGCGATCGGCGTGCGCTATTTCTGGGAACGCCACCCGAGCGCGATCGACATCGACGGCGCGACCGGCGACACGGCGCGGCTGACCGCCTGGCTCTGGTCGCCGCGCGCGCCGGCGATGGACCTGCGCCCCTATCACGGCACGATGGGGATGGAGGATTACCCGGCCCAGATCCGCGGTCTGAACATCACCTACGAGGATTACGAGCCCGGCTGGGATACGCCGACCGGCATCGCGCGGACTAGCGAACTGACGCTCTGGGCGCTGCCGGCAACCCCCGAAACGCCACGGTTCGAGGCGATGGCAAAGGCCGTCGCGACGCCGCCGCAGCTGATGACCTCCCCCGAGCACCTCCACCGCGCCGGCATATTCGGCGACTGGAACCTGCCCGACCGCACCAGACCCAATCGCACGGCGCTGGAAAACCAGCTCGCCAACATGCTCGATTTCTACGAACGCGAGGTCGATCAGCGGTCGTGGTACGGCTTTTGGGATCACGGCGACGTGATGCACACCTACGACGCCGACCGGCATCAGTGGCGCTACGACATCGGCGGGTTCGCCTGGGCGAACAGCGAACTCTCGCCCGATCTGTGGTTGTGGTATCAGGTCCTGCGCACCGGTGACGCGCGTGCGTTTCGCTTCGCCGAGGCGATGACGCGGCATACCGGCGAAGTCGATGTGTATCACCTGGGCCGCTTCGCTGGCCTCGGCACGCGGCACGGCGTCCAGCATTTCTCCGACAGTTCGAAGCAGACACGCGTCAGCAACGCCGCCTATCGCCGGATGTTCTTCTACCTGACCGGCGGGGACGAACGGGTCGGCGACCTGATGCGCGCGCTGGTCACATCGGACCGGTCGCTTGCGGGCGTCGAGATCGGGCGCAAGACGCCGTCCGCGCAGGCGCGTCCGCCGGCCGGCATGATCGACATGACCTTCGGCACGACGTGGTGCACGATCGCTGCGGCCTGGCTGACCGAATGGGAGCGGACCGGCGACACCCGCTGGCGCAACCGGATCGTCGCGGGGATGGACAGCATCGGCCGCCTGCCGAACGGCTGGCTGGAGGGGAGCGCGTGGTACGACCTCGCCTCCGGCCGGTTCATGGCGCAGGGCAAGGGCATCCGGATCAGCCACCTGAACGCGGCGTTCGGCGCGCCCGAAATCAGTGCGGAGCTGATCGCGCTGGTCGATGTGCCGCGCTACAAGACAGCGTGGCTCGACTATTGCCGCTGGTACAATGCGCCCAAGGCCGAATTCGAGACGCAGTTCAAGACGCGCTGGACCAACCGCAACCTGCGCGCCAGCCATGCGCGGCTGACGGCCTATGCGGCGAAGATGACCGGCGATGCGGCGCTCGCGACCCGCGCGGTCGAGGAGTTCTACAGCGCCGATGCCGGGCTGATGGTCGAGCCGAGCGATCCGCGGCGGACGGTGAACGGCGTCACCGAATGGCCGGGGATTTCGACCAACGCCGCGTCGCAATTCGGGCTGACCGCGATCCAGATGCTCGACCTCGTTCCCGCAGCGCTTGATCGCTTGCCGTTTCCGCCCCCGCGCGCCCGTCGTCCGGGGGAGGGCGAATGAGGATCGTCCTGATGATCGCCGCATGTCTCGGCCTCGCCACGCCGGCCGTCGCGCAGGTCCGCAGCTTCGCCCTCGATACGGCAAAGGCCTATGACGGCGACGCGGGGTTCGAGGCACCGGGGCTGTTCTCGGTCAAGGTGCCGCCCGGCAACTACCGGGTGACGGTGACGCTCGGCCAGCCGAAGCAGGCGACCGACACGACGGTAAAGGCCGAGGCACGGCGCCTGATGCTCGATGCGGTGAAGGTGCCAGCCGGCAAGCGGATCGAGCGCAGCTTCATCGTCAACGTCCGCACCGCGGCGATCACGCCGCCGGAGGTCAACGCCCCCGGCGCGACGATGGTCGAGCTGAAGCCGCGCGAGAAGGGCAGCTTCACCTGGGACAACCGGCTGACGCTGGAATTCGCCGGACCCAGGCCCGGCGTGACCGCCGTCAGGATCGAGCCGGTGCAGGTGCCGACGCTGTTCCTGCTCGGCGATTCGACCGTCACCGACCAGCAGTTCGAGCCGGCCGCGAGCTGGGGCCAGATGCTGACCGTCTTCTTGCACCCCGACATCGCCGTCGCAAACCACGCCGAATCGGGCGAATCGATGAAATCGTTCGTGATGGCCAAGCGCCTCGCCAAGGTTCTCGAAAGTGTGAAACCGGGCGACACCGCGATGATCCAGTTCGGCCACAACGACCAGAAGGCCAACTGGCCGCAGACCTATGCTGCCGCCGGCACGACGTACCGCAGCTGGCTGCGCGTCTTCATCGACGAATTCCGCCGCCGCGGGGTCGGCGTGATCCTGGTCACCTCGCCGGAGCGGCGTAACTGGACCGCGGACGGGCGTATCCGATCGACGCTGAGCGATTACGCCGCTGCGGTGAAAGCCGTCGGGGCAGACGAGGCGGTGCCGGTCATCGATCTGAACGCCGCCAGCACGCGCATCTACGAGGCGCTGGGTCGGACCCGTGCGCCACTTGCGTTCAACGATGGCGGCAAGGATGCGACGCACCACAACAACTACGGCGCCTGGGTGCTGGCGCGTGCGGTCGCGCAAGGATTCACGGACGCGAAGCTGCCGATCGCAGCGCATCTCCAGCCCGGTTTGGCGCCCTTCGATCCGGCGCGACCGCCCGCGCCTGAAACCTTCGTGCTCGCGTCCAGCGCGCGCACCAGCGGAGTCCGTCCCGATGGCAATTGACCGCCGCACATTGCTCGGTGCCGGTGCCGCGACCCTTGTCACCGCGCCTGCGCTCGCTCAGGTCACGGCCGCGCCCGAACGTATCCCGCTCTGGCCCGGCCGCCCGCCCGGCGAGCCGGATGCGGGCGTGAGGAACGTCGTCATCCAGCGATCGAAGACGCCGGGCGATCTTGCCTGGACCAGCGTCGGCGATCCGGTGCTGGTCGTCGCGCGGCCGACGCGGCCGAATGGCGCGGCGATCCTGCTGATCCCCGGCGGCGGCTATACGCGCGTCGCCACCCGGCGGGAGCCCGGCGGCATCGCCCGCGACCTCGCTGCCAAGGGCTACACGGCGTTCGAGCTCCTCTACCGCTTGCCCCATGACGGCTGGGCGGCCGGCCCCGATACGCCACTCCAGGATGCACAGCGTGCGATGCGGCTGATCCGGGCGGGCGCCGGCACGCGCTGGGCGATCGACCCGGCGAGGATCGGCGTCATGGGTTTCTCCGCCGGCGGGCATCTCGCCGCGCGGATTGCGACCAGGTTCGCGCTCAAGACCTATGATCCGGTCGATGCCGCCGACACGCAGTCGCCGCGCCCGATGGTCGCGGGGCTGTTCTATCCGGTCGTGACGATGCTCGACGAGAGCGTCCACGCTGCGTCGCGCAAGGAACTGCTCGGCGCGCGGTTGGCGGACGCCGGGTGGCAACGGCGTTACTCCGCGCAGATCGACATCCCGGCCGACGCCGCGCCGTGCTTCGTCACGACCAACACCGACGACCGGACCGTGCCCGCCGCCAACAGCCTGCTGATGTACGCAGGGCTGGCCGCGGCGAAAATCCCGGCCGAGCTGCACATCTTCGACCGCGGCGGCCACGGCCCGCCGACGTCGCGCAGGAACGGCGCGGTGATAGACTGGCTGGGCATGTATCTCGCCTTTGCCGCCGACCATGGTCTTGCCGGATAAGGATATTCCGCCGGCCTGACGGGTTATCCGCGCTTCCCCTTTCGCGCGCAGGATTTTCGCCATGGCCCAACAGCAGTACCGCCCGCCCTACGACTTCGGCCTGGGCGGCGTCGCCATCGGCAACGAATTCGAATTCGCTACCGACGAGCAGGCGGAGGAAACGCTGTCCGCCGCGTGGGACGCGGGCGTGCGGTACTTCGATGTCGCACCCTGGTATGGATTGGGCCTGGCGGAGCGGCGGATGGGCCGGTTCCTGGCGCGCAAGCCGCGTGACGAATTCGTGCTGTCGTCGAAGGTCGGCAAGCTGCTCCACGCCAGCCGCGATCACCGGGGCCGAGAGTATTTCCCGTTCAGCCCGTCGCCCAATACCCCGCATTTCGACTACACCGCCGACGGCGTGCTGCGCTCGATCGAGGACAGCCTGCAGCGCATGGGGCTCGACCGGCTGGACGTGGTGTTCGTCCACGACCTGTCGCCCGACAACACCTATCTGCCCGCCGACTGGGAAGCGCTGTGGCCGGTCGCCGAGAAGGGCGCGTTCCCCGCGCTTACCCGGTTGCGCGACGAAGGCGTGATCGACGGCTGGGGCATGGGCGTGAATTGCCCGCAGCCGATCCTGCGCTGCCTGGAGGTCGCCGACAGCGATATCCACCTGCTCGCCAGTCAATATTCGCTGATCGACCATGCGACCGCGGTCGAGCAGGTGTTCCCGAAGGCGCGCGCCGCCGGGGTCAGCTTCGTCGTCGGTTCCGCACTCAACGCCGGCTTTCTGGGGGGCGCGCCGCGCTACAACTACGGTCCGGACAACACGGTCATCGCCGACGACAAGCGCGAGACGCTGGCGACGCTGAAGGCGGTCGCGGCGACGCACGGCGTCGATCTGGTCGCGGCCGCACTGCAATTCAGCAAGGCGCCGGATGTCGTCTCGGTCCTGACCGTCGGCACGGCCAAGCCGCTCAACCTGCTGAAGGACCATGCCGCGCTCCAGGCGAAGATTCCGGCGGCGTTCTGGGACGACCTGCGCGATCGCGGGATCATCCATCCCGATGCGGCCACGCCGGCGTCGTGACGCGGGGCGCGGGACGGGATAGGTCGACAGCGATGCACACCCAAGACCTGACGCCGCCGACCCTGTCCCCGGAGGAAACCATCGCCCGCGGCGTGCGCCATCCCCCGGCGCTGCTATGGGCTGCGGTGTGCGGGGCGGTGGCGATCGCGCTGCTGCTGGCGGTCGGCGCGGTCATCGGGCGCAGTGGGGGCTTTGCGTTCGACCCGCGGATCATCACTGCACTGCGCGTTCCCGGCGATCTGGCCCAGCCGATCGGCCCGCGCTGGTTCCACGGCGCGATGGTCGATATCACCGCGACCGGCGGCGCGACCGTGCTGACGCTGGTCGTCATCGCCACGCTCGCGCTGCTCGCCTCGCGTCGCCTGTGGCTGACGGCAGGCCTGACCGCCGCCGCCACGATCAGCGGATCATGGGCGGTGACCCAGATCAAGCTCTACATCGGGCGCCCGCGGCCGGAGGTCGTCGATCATCTGGTCCAGGTCACCGGGAACAGCTTCCCTAGCGGTCACGCGGCCAACAGCGCGATCGTGTACCTGACCATCGCCGCGCTGGCGACGCAGGTGACGAAGGGCGCTGCCACCCGCAATGTGCTGCTGGCCGGCGCGATCGTGCTGGTCGGCGCGATCGGGTTCAGCCGCGTCTATCTGGGCGTCCACTGGCCGAGCGACGTGCTGGCCGGGTGGAGCTTCGGCACGCTGTGGGCCGGCATGTGGTGGCTGCTTGGCGCGTGGCTCAGGCGCCGCGTTCCGCCAGCTGCCGTTCCCACGCCAGCGCGTCCCTGACGATCCCGTCCAGGTCGGCGTGCTGCGGTCGCCACGGCAGCGTGGCGAGGATGGCGCTGTTGTCGGCGATCAGCGCGGCGGGATCGCCCGCACGGCGCCCCTCCATCCGCCGCTCGATCGTCCGGTTGGTGACCCGATCGACCGCGTCGAGCACTTCGAGAACCGAGAAGCCCTTGCCGTAGCCGGCGTTCAGGAAGTGGCTCTCGCCCGGGTTCGCGATCAGCAGTTCCAGCGCATGGACGTGCGCGGCGGCCAGATCGGTGACGTGGATGTAGTCGCGCACGCCCGTCCCGTCCGGGGTCGCGAAGTCGGTGCCGTAGACGCCGACCTGCGCGCGCTTGCCGGTCGCCGCCTCGACCGCGACCTTGATCAGATGCGTCGCACCCGCGGTCGACTGGCCCGACCGGCCCTGCGGATCGGCACCCGCGACGTTGAAGTAGCGGAGCGCTGCAAAGTTCATCGGGTGCGCCGCCGCGACATCGCGCAGCATCGCCTCCGTCATCAACTTCGACATGCCGTAGGGATTGATCGGCCGCTGCGGATCGCTTTCCGCCACCGGCACCTTGTCGGGCGTGCCGTACGTCGCGGCGGTCGAGGAAAAGATGAAATGCTTGACGCCGCCAGCCACCGCGGTTTCGATCAGCGTGCGCGAGGCGGCGGTGTTGTTGCGATAATATTTTAGCGGGTCGCTGACCGATTCGGGTACGACGACCGAACCGGCGAAGTGCAGGATCGCGCGCACGTCATGCGCGGCGATGACGTCCGCGACGCCTGTGTCCTCCACCGCCATCGCCACGAAGGTCGCGCGGGGATCGACCGCCCAGTCGAACCCGGTGACCAGGTTGTCGATCACCACCACCCGGTAACCGGCATCGAGCAGCGCCAGCACCGCATGGCTGCCGATGTAGCCGGCGCCGCCCGTCACCATCACGCTGCCGTCGATCATTCGCGCATCCCTCGCATTGTCCATGCCCGCCACAATCCTATCTTAGCAGGCAAAGCAAGGAGATAGGTTTAATGGAAACGGCAACCTTCGCCGGCGGGTGCTTCTGGTGCACCGAAGCGGTATTCAAGGATGTGATCGGCGTGGACGGCGTCGAAAGCGGCTATATCGGCGGCCATCTGCCGAACCCGACCTACAAGCAGGTCTGCGGCGGCGATACCGGCCACGCCGAGGCGATCCGCATCACCTTCGATCCCGCACAGGTCAGCTACGGCGACCTGCTCGACATCTTTTTCGCGACGCACGATCCGACGCAGCTGAACCGGCAGGGCAACGATGTCGGCACGCAGTATCGCTCGGCGATCTTCCCGCACGACGACGGTCAGCGCGCCGAAGCCGAAGCGGCGATCGAGCGTAACGCGGCGAACTGGCCGGCACGGATCGTGACGACCATCGAACCGCTAGGCGAATGGTATACGGCGGAGGACTATCACCAGGAATATTGGGATGGCGAGGGCCAGCGCAATCCATACTGCCTGGCTGTCATCCCGCCCAAGCTCCAGAAGCTGCGCAAGTCGTTTGCCGCGCGGTCTAAAGCAGTGACCGCCGACGCCTAACGGGGAACCGACCGCCCGGTTGTCGGTTTTGCCGCGACCGGGCGGTCTGCCCCGGAAGTCTTAACGGGGATTAATATCATGAAGAAATTTGCCGCGACCGCCCTGCTCGTCGTCCTGGCCGCGCCGCTCGCCGCTTGCGGTGGCAACGGCGACGACAAGCTGGCCACGCAGGCCGAGGACCGCGCCGAGGCGAAGGCCGACGAGGTCCGCGCGATGGGCGGCAACGAAGCCACCGCCGAGCGGATCGAGAAGGACGGCGAGCGCCGCGCCGACGCGATCGATGATTCGGATGTCGATGCCGACGAACTGACCCAGGGTCAGAAGAACGCGATGACCGCCCCGCAGTAAGCGGATCAACGATGGGCGGCGCGCCGCAACCGATCGTTGATCGCGTCGCCCAGACCCGCCATCGGCACCGGTGCCACCGCGATCGCCGTGCGATCGCTGGCATCGGCGCGGTGAAGCGCGTTGAACAGGCGTGCAGCGGCTTCGGTCAAGTCGCCGGTGGCGGACAGCGTGTCGTCGCCGGAGATTGCGCCAAAGCCGATCAGCCATTCGTTCAGTTGGGCCGACATTGCGTTCAGCCGGACGGGCTTTGACGGCGCATAGTGCAATTCCAGCTGCCCCGGCGACGTCACCCCCGCCGTGCTCCCGCGCAGGCGGGAGCCCAGAGTTTCAGAGGACGTCTCTGGCGGCCCTAGGCTCCCGCCTGCGCGGGAGCACAAGAGGAGCTGTTCGGCCGTTATCGGCCCCGGCCGCAGGACTTCCCGCGTCCGCGCATCGACGATCGTCGATTCCACCCCCGCACTCGTCGGCCCGTCGTCGATCACCAGTGCGATCCGTCCATCTAGCGTCGCCAGCACATGCTCCGCCCGTGTCGGGCTGATCCGATTGCTGGCGTTGGCCGACGGCGCCGCCAGCGGCTTGTCCGTCGCCTTCAACAGCGCCTGCATCGCCCGGTGCGCAGGCACGCGGATCGCGACCGTGCCGAGTCCCGCGGTCACCAGCGACGACACCGCCCCGGGCCGAACCGGCACGACCAACGTCAGCGGCCCCGGCCAGAACCGTGTTGCCAGTGCGCGCGCGGTATCGTCGAACACCGCCAGTGCTTCCGCTGCCGCCAGGTCCGGTACATGGACGATCAGCGGATTGAAGCTGGGACGCCCCTTGGCGGCGTAAATCCCCGCCACAGCATCCGAATCGGTCGCGTCGGCGGCCAGGCCATAGACCGTCTCGGTCGGCACCGCGACGCATCCGCCGCCTGCGATCACGCGTGCGGCCTCCGCTATCGCGGCCTCGCCGTAGGGTAAGGTTTTCGTGCCCGTTGCGCTCACTTTTTCGCGGCTATAGGCGGTTGGCGAACAGCACAAGCGAGAGGATCTGCCCCATGCCCTTCACCGCGCCCGTCGCCGAGCAGAAATTCGTGCTGCAACACATCGCCGGCATCGCCGATCTGGGGGTCGACGACGACATTCTCGACGCGGTCCTTGAGGGCGCCGGGGAATTCGCGGCCGGCGAATGGGCGCCGCTTGCCCGCGCCGGCGACACCGACGGGCCGAAGTGGACCGACGATGGCGTCAAGATGCCCGCCGGCTACCCGGAGGCCTACAGGGCCTATGTCGAGGGTGGCTGGGGCACGATCGGCTCGCCCGAGGGCTTCGGCGGACAGGGGCTGCCCTTCGTCCTGTCGGCGGCGGTGCTGGAGACGCTGGGTGCGGCCAACATGGGCTTCGCGCTCGCCCCCACGCTGACCGTTGGCGCGATCGAGGCGTTGCTCCACCACGGGTCACCTGAGCAGCAGGCGCTCTACCTGCCGAAGCTGTCGAGCGGGGAATGGACCGGCACCATGAACCTGACCGAACCGCAGGCGGGCAGCGATGTCGGGGCGCTGCGCAGCCGGGCGACGCCGCGCGGCGACGGGACGTTCACGATCCAGGGAACGAAGATCTTCATCTCGTTCGGCGACCACGACATGGCGGACAATATCGTCCACCTCGTCCTTGCGCGCACGCCCGATGCGCCGGCGGGGACCAAGGGGCTGAGCCTGTTCCTGGTGCCCAAGTACCGGCTCGACGCCGATGGCAATCCGGGCGAGCCCAACGACATCCGCGTCGTGTCGATCGAGCACAAGATGGGGCTCCATGCGTCCCCCACCTGCGTGCTGAGCTTTGGCGACCAGGGCGCCTGCGTCGGCGAGCTGATCGGACCCGAATTCGGCGGCATCCGCGCGATGTTCACGATGATGAACAACGCGCGCCTGAATGTCGGCCTGCAGGGCGTGCAGGTCGCGGAAGCCGCCACCCAGCGCGCGATCGCCTTCGCCCGCGACCGCGTGCAGTCGCCGCGTGCCTCGGCACCCGGCGCAGGACCGGTCGCGATCGTCGAGCATCCCGATGTTCGCCGGATGTTGCTCAGGATGAAGGCGCAGACGATGGCGGCGCGCGCGCTGGTCTATCTCGCCTGCGGTCAGGTCGATCGCGCGAATGCGGGCGATGCGGAGGCCAAGGCTCGGCTCGACCTGCTGACCCCGCTGGCCAAGGCGCATGGCACCGACATCGGCTGCGAAGTCGCCTCGATCGGGATCCAGGTGCATGGCGGGATGGGCTTCATCGAGGAAACGGGTGCCGCGCAGCATTACCGCGATGCGCGGATCACGCCGATCTACGAAGGCACCAACGGCATCCAGGCGGCCGATCTGGTCGGGCGCAAGCTGGGCCTCGACAACGGCGGCGTGCTGGCGCGGCTGGTCGCGGAGATGCGCGGCGACGTGGCGGACGCAGGCCTCGTGCGGCTGATCGACGACTGCGAGGATGTCGTGCGGTCGCTGATGGCTGCGGACGCGGACGACCGGCTGGCGGCGAGCTATCCATTCCTGACGATGCTCTCGATCGCGGTGTGCGGCTGGCTGATGGAGAAGCAGGGGCGGATCGCCGCCGAAGGCGACACGCCGTTCCTCAAAATGAAGGCCGCCGCATGCCGCTTTTATGTCGAACAGATCGTGCCCGAGGCGTTCGGGCTGAAGGCGGCGGCGACGGCCACGGCGGACGCGCTGTATGCAGTGGATGCCGAAACGCTGGCGGCGTGACTTGTTAAAACCCTAGCCGAACTGCAATCCTGCCAACCGCGCGTAAAGCCCGCCGGCCTGCTCCAGTATGCCGTGCGGGCCTTCCTCGACGATTCTGCCGCCGTCCATCACCACGATCCGATCCGCCGCGCGGACCGTCGCCAGGCGGTGGGCGATGACCAGGGTCGTTCGGCTCCGCATCAAGCGTTCGAGCGCCGACTGCACCAGCCGCTCGCTCTCCGCATCCAGCGCGCTGGTCGCTTCGTCGAGCAGCAGGATCGGCGCATCGCGCAGGAGCGCGCGTGCGATGGCAACGCGCTGGCGCTGGCCGCCCGACAGACGTGCACCGCCTTCGCCCAGGAAGGTGTCGAGGCCGTCGGGCAGATCGCGCAGGAAGTCGGCGGCGTTGGCGGCAGCGGCAGCGTCCCACAGCGCGGCGTCGTCCGCATCCCAGCGGCCGTAGCGCAGGTTGTCGCGAGCCGACGCGGCGAAGATCACCGTTTCCTGAGGCACGACTGCGATTCGACGGCGCAAGGCTTCGGGATCGACGGTGCGCACGTCCAGCCCGTCGACCGCGACCGATCCGGCGGCGGGGTCGTAGAAACGCTGGACCAGCTGGAACACGGTCGTCTTGCCTGCACCCGACGGGCCGACCAGCGCCACCGTCTCGCCCGGCGAAACCGTCAGCGAGAAATCGACGAGCGCGCTGACCTCGGGCCGCGTCGGATAGCGGAATTCGACGCCCGTGAACACGATCTCGCCGCGCGCCGGCTCCGGCAGCGTCGCGGGGTGCGCCGGGGCGGCGATGCCCGGCGTCTCGGCCAGCAATTCGGACAGCCGTTGCGCCGCGCCCGATCCGCGCAGGATGTCGCCCCACACTTCGGTCAGCGCGCCGAACGCGCCGGCGACGAAGATGCCGGTCAGCACGAAGGCCGCGATCGACCCGCCGGTCATCCGCCCCGCCGCGACATCGAGCGCGCCCTGCCACATGACCGCGGTGATCGCCGAAAAGATCAGGCCGATGACCGCCGCGGTCATGATCGCGCGCAGCAGGATGCGGCGCCTGGCGGTCGCCAGCACGCTCTCCACCGCGCCTGAGAAGCGCTGCCCCTCGCGGTCCTGCTGGCCGAACGCCTGGACGATCTTCATCGCGCCCAGCACTTCGCTGACCATCGCGCCGACATCCGCCACCCGGTCCTGGCTGGCGCGCGAAACCGCGCGGACGCGGCGCCCGAGGATCATGATCGGCAGGATGACGACCGGGATGCCCAAAACCAGCAGCCCGGTCAGCTTCGGCGACAGCGTGAACAGATACAGGATGCCACCCACGCCGATAACCAGATTGCGCGTGGCGATCGAGATGGTGCCACCGACCAGTTGTTCGATGATCGTCGTGTCCGACGTCATCCGGCTGGCGATCTCGGACGGGCGGTTTTCCTCGAAGAAGCTGGGGGACAGGCGCAGCAGGTTTGCCTGCACCGCGATGCGCAGGTCGGCGACGACGCGCTCGCCCAGCCACGACACGAAATAGAAGCGGAACGCGGTGGCGACCGCCATGATGACGACCAGCATCAGCAGATACTGGAACCAGCGGCCGATGTCCCCGCCGCCGCTGGCGGCGAACCCGCGGTCGATGATCAGCTTGAAGCTGGAGGGGATGGCGAGCGTCGCCAGCGCCGCGACCAGCATCGCGGTCAGTGCCGCGGCGATCCGCCAGGGATAGCGCGCCGCCATGCGCCAGATGACGCGCAGATTGTCGATTCTAGCCTTTTGTGGCGCGGGAGTCGGGGCGGTGGCCATGGCTGTGCCGGTTAGGCCGTCCGCGACCTGTGGGCAACGGCGGCGCGGAACTTCCATGGACGAGAACCGCTTCGCTTGGTAATTGCGCCTTCACCCGCGTCGGCTATACCGCTGATCGATTGGCGGGCGTCCGCGGCAGCGCGCGCCGGAAAGGTCCACATCCGATGCTCTACAACGCATATGAAATGCAGCGATCGATGCTCGCCGGGGCGAGCGCGCTGGCGAATTTTTCGGCCGGCTGGCTGAGCAACCCGGTCAACCCGTTCTCCTATTTCGGTGGCGGTCCCGTGCTGTCGTCCGCGCTGGAGGTTTTCGCCCACGCCAGCGCTCCGCGCGGCAAGCCAGCGTTCGGCCTGACGACCACCACGGTCGACGGCCGCGCGGTCGCGGTGCGCGAGGAGATCGTATTGCGCAAGCCGTTCGGCCAGCTGAAGCGCTTCGTCCGCGAGGGTGTCGAGGGCGGGCCAAAGCTGCTGATCGTCGCGCCGATGTCGGGTCACTACGCGACGCTGCTGCGCGGTACTGTGGAGCGGATGCTGCCGGCGCACGACGTCTATATCACCGACTGGCGCGATGCGAAGCTGGTGCCGCTGTCGGACGGGCGCTTCGACCTGGACGACTACGTCGATTACGTCGTCGATTTCCTGGCCGCGATGGGCGAGCAGGGCGATGCACGCTCGCACATGCTGGCGGTCTGCCAGCCGTCCGTACCCGCCTATGCCGCGACGTGCCTGATGGCGGCGGACAAGCACCCCAACCGCCCGCTGACCGTGACGCTGATGGGTGGCCCGGTCGATACGCGCGAGGCGCCGACCGCAGTCAACACGCTGGCGACCGAGCGGCCGTACGCGTGGTTCGAACAGAATGTCATCGCGACGATCCCTGCGACCTATCCGGGTGCCGGCCGCCGCGTCTATCCGGGCTTCCTCCAACTCGCCGGGTTCATGACCATGAACCTGGGCAACCACATGATGTCGCACTGGGAGCTGTTTAAGCATCTGGTCGCCGGCGACGGCGAGAGCAGCCAGGCGACGATGTCCTTTTACGACGAATATCGCGCGGTGTGCGACATGACCGCCGAATTCTACCTTCAGACCATCCACACCGTGTTCCAGGATCATTCGTTGCCCAAGGGCACGATGATGCACCGCGGCCGCCGCGTCGATCCGGGTGCGATCCGCGACATCGCGCTACTGGCGATCGAGGGCGAGCGCGACGATATCTCCGGGCTCGGCCAGACCAAGGCCGCGCTGACCATCGCGACTGCGCTGCCGGACGCGATGAAGCAGTATCACATGGCGCCCGAAGTCGGGCACTACGGCATCTTCAACGGATCGAAATGGCGCAACCGCATCGCGCCGGTCGTCGAGGACTGGATCGCCATCCACGTCGGCTAATCCCGACCGTCATGGAGCCGAACGCATGGCCCGCGCGTTCGGCGGGGCGTTCCTGATCTACGTTGGAGAAGTCCCCATGACGACCCGTTCCGCATCCGCCCGCTACGAGGGCCTCGGCAAGGACGGCAAGGGCCATGTCTCGACCCAGTCGGGCGTGCTGTCCGACAACCCCTATGGCTTCAACACGCGCTTTGAGAACGAGCCCGGCACGAACCCGGAAGAACTGGTCGCCGCTGCGCACGCGAGCTGCTTCACCATGGCGCTGAGCTTTGCGCTGGCGAAGGAAGGCTACACCGCCGGCACGCTGGAGACGGATGCTGCGGTGACGCTCGACAAGGACGGCGACGGGTTCAAGGTGACCAAGTCGGCGTTGAAGCTGAAGGGCAAGGTCGAGGGCATCGATCCCGAAGAGTTCAAGCGCATCGCCGAGGAAGCCAAGAAGAGCTGCCCGATCTCCAAGCTGCTGAACGCCGAGATCACGCTGGAGCACGTGGGCTAAGTCCAATTCCTCCCCCAGCTTGCTGGGGGAGGGGGACCGCGCCCGCAGGGCGTGGTGGAGGGGCGGCGCGGCACGCGCCGGACGCCACTAACCCCCCACCACCGCTACGCGATGATCCCCTCCCCGAGGCGAATCCGGGGAGGACGTTCAGATCAGTCCCTGCGCCCTGAGACTCGTATGCCCGCCCCGCGCCATCACGATATGATCGTGCAGGGAAATTCCCAGCGGTTTCAACGCGGTCGCAACCTGCCGGGTAATCTCGATATCCGCCTTGCTCGGCGACGCATCGCCCGAGGGGTGGTTGTGGACCAGGATCACCGCCGCCGACCCCAGTTGCAGGGCGCGCCGGACGATCTCGCGGGCGTAGACCGGCGCTTCGTCGACAGTGCCTTCGTTCATCACTTCGTCGCGGACGAGCCGGTTGCGGCTGTCGAGATGCAGCACGCGCACGCGTTCGGTCTTGCCGTGCGCCATGTCGGCGCGCAGATAATCGAGCAGGGCCTGCCAGTTGCCCAGCACCGGCCTTGCGCTCGTCTCGGTCTTCAACAGGCGCAGCGCGACGCCGTGCGCGGCCTTGATCGCCGCGACCGACGTCTCGCCCATGCCCTTGATCCGGGCGATATCCTCGGGTGCCGCGGTCATGACGCCCGACAGGCCACCGAATTCGCGCATCAAGGCTTTCGCCAGCGGCTTGGTGTCGCGCCGCGGGATGGCGAGCGCCAGCAGATATTCGAGCAGTTCGTAATCCTGCAGCGCGTCTGCTCCACCGACGAACAATCGGTCGCGTAACCGGGCACGATGGCCGGCGGCATCTTCGGCAGCGGTTGCGGGAACGGTCATCTGCGACCAAGGTTAAGCGCGTGCGCCGATGATGCAACCGGGCACTGTAGGAGTGATGCGTGACGGCGGACGCCGCGGAGACGGGCACGGAGCGGCGGCGACGCTGGCACCAGCGCAAGCGCTGGCGCACGCTATTCGCGTTGCTGCTGGTGTTCGCGGTGGCGATCGGCGTGCTGTGGCACCAGCGGCGCAGCGTCGCGACCGGCTTCATCGACGACGAGCTTGCCAGGCGCGGCGTGCCTGCGCGCTACACCGTCGCCGACATCGGCTTCGCGCGCCAGCGGCTGACTAACGTCGTCATCGGCGATCCGAAGGATCCGGATCTGGTCGCGGATGCGATCGTCGTCCACACGCGGATCGGCAGCGGCGGACCCGAAGTGACGGGGATCGACGCCGGCCATGTCCGCTTGCGCGCACGCTGGCGGAACGGCGCGCTGTCGCTCGGCGCGCTCGATCGCCTGCTGCCCAAGGGCGATGGCAAGACACCGTTTGCGCTGCCCGGGCTGCGGGCGGACATCGCGGATGCGCGCGTCCGCCTGGAATTGCCCGACAGTGTTGTCGGGCTGCGGCTGAGCGGGGCGGGGCGGCTGAACGATGGCTTCGCCGGACGGCTGGCGCTGGTCAGCGAACGCCAGGCTGCGGCGGGATGCGCCGCGACCGAAATTGGCGGGGCTTTCGCACTGAAGGTCGAAAAGTCCCGGCCGGGCCTGACCGGGCCGCTTCGGGTCGGCGCGGTCCGCTGCGGCGACATGGCGGCGCGGGCTTTGCGGGCCGACATCGACGTGACGCTGGGTGCGGCGCTCGATCGCTGGTCGGGACAGGTGCGTGCGGTAATCGCGACCATGGTTGCGCCAGGCGTGACGGCAGGGCCGCTGTCGGCCAGCATCGGTTTCGACGGCAGCGCCCGCGGTACCGTCGGCGCAGCCCAGATCGCGGCGAGCGACGTGACCGTGGCGCAGGGGCGGGTCGCGCGGGCGGCAATCGACGGCCGCTACCGCATCGCACCTGCCGGGATGGAATTCGCCGGCGAAGCGCGCGTGGCCAGCGCCCGCCTGTCCGATGGCATGCCGCGACAGGTGGCGGGACTGGCGCAGGGTGCCGCCGGTACGCCGGTCGGCCCGCTCGCCGCGGCGCTGGCGAAAGCGGCCACGGGGGCGGCACGGGATGTCTCGGGCACGGCACGGGTCGAGGCCGTGCGGCGCGGCGCGGCGCAGGCGGTGCGGGTGACCGACGTGGCGCTGCGATCGGCGAGCGGCGCGGTGGCGACGGTCGACGGCGATCCCGTCCGCATCGGTCCGGTCGAGATCGGTGGGCGCATCGCCCTGCGCGGCGGTGGCTTGCCGACCACGACGGTGGCGGTGCGCCGCGGCGTCGGCGGCGGGCTGGCCGGACGCGCGGTGGTCGAACCTTATGCCGCCGGCACCGCCCGGCTGGCACTGGCGCCGGTGACGTTCCAGGCGCTCGGCGGGGCGGTGACCCGGATCACGACCGAAGCCACCCTGTCGGGCCCGCTGGCCGATGGCCGGATTGAGGGGCTGCGCCTGCCGATCGATGCGCGCTGGCGCGGCGGCACGATGGTCGCAAATCCGGGGTGTACGCCGGTCGCGTGGCAGCGGCTGGCGATATCGGGGCTGACGCTCGACCCGACGCGGATGCGCGTGTGCGCCGGCGGGGCGGGTCTGGTGACGCTCGACCGGGGCGGGGTCGGCGGCACCGCGCGCCTGGCGGCGACGCGGCTGACCGGGCGGATCGGATCGACTCCGCTCGACCTGGCGGTAGCAGGCGCACAGATGCGCCTCGATAACCTGGCGTTCGCGCTCGACGGCGTGAAGACGCGGCTGGGATCGCCCGATCGGGTTACCCGGATCGACGCCGTGCGGCTGACGGGGCGCGTCGCGAACGGTCGGGTGACCGGCACCTTTGCCGATGGCGGCGGACAGATCGGCAACGTCCCGCTGATCCTGTCGGCGGCGAGCGGCGACTGGACTTTCGCCGCCGGCAAGCTGACGCTCGGCGGGCGGTTGATGGTCGCCGATGCCGCGACGGATCGTCGGTTCGAGCCGCTGGCGAGCGACAATGTGACGCTGGGCCTGGTCGGCAACCGCATCGATGCAGACGCCACGCTGATCCACCCGACCAAGCGGGTCAAGGTCGCCGATGTCGCGATCGTGCATGACCTGGCAAGCGGGGCGGGCTCGGCCGACCTGACCGTCCCCGGCATCGCGTTCGGCAAGGCGTTCCAGCCAAACGAGCTGACGCCGCTGACCTTCGGAGTGATCGCCGATGTCGTCGGTAGCGTGTCGGGCGCGGGACGGATCGTCTGGTCGCCCGAGGGCGTCACCAGCACCGGCCGCTTCGGCACGCGCGGCATGGACTTGGCCGCCGCCTTCGGCCCCGTGACCGGCATAACCGGCGAAATCGTCTTCACCGACCTGCTGGGCCTGGTCAGCGCGCCCGATCAGGTCGCGACGATCGGCACCGTCAATCCGGGCATCGCAGTCGAGAACGGCACGGTCCGCTATCGCCTGACGGGTAACAACCGGGTGCAGGTGGCCGGCGGCGAATGGCCGTTCGCCGGGGGCAAGCTGACGCTTGACCCGACGCTGCTCGATTTCGACGGCAACCGGGAACGGCGGATGACCTTTCGGGTGGTCGGGGCCGATGCGGCGACGTTCCTCCAGCAGTTCGACTTCGACAATCTGAACGCGACCGGCACCTTCGACGGCGTGCTGCCGATGGTCTTCGACGAATCGGGCGGCCGGATCGTCGACGGCAAGCTCGCCGCGCGCGCCGGTGGCAGCATCGCCTACATCGGCACGATTACCGAAAAGGACGTCGGCATATGGGGCAACATGGCGTTTCAGGCGCTGCGCGCGCTCGACTATCGCAGCCTCAACATCACGCTCAGCGGTCCGCTGTCGGGCGAGATGGTGACCGCGATCCGCTTCGCCGGGGTCAGCCAGGGCAAGGGGACGAAGACCAACTTCATCATCCGGCGTCTCGCAAAACTGCCGTTCGTCTTCAACATCACGATCCGTGCGCCGTTCCGGCAGTTGCTCGATTCGGTCCGCAGCTATTACGACCCGTCGCGCCTCATCGAGCGCAACCTGCCCGCGCTGATCGAGGCGCAGCGCCGCGAAGGGCCGCAGCCGCCCGTACCCCCCGTCATTCAGCCTCCGGTAAGCGAGAAACGTCCATGACAGTTGCAGGATTGAGGTTCGTGCGCATTTGTACGAACATTGGGCGCGTGAAGAGGATGGGTATCTTCGGGGTCGCGATGGCCGGCATGACCAGCGGGTGCGTGACCGTGAACGCGCCCGACAAGCCGATCGTCATCAACCTCAACATCTCGATCACGCAGGAAGTCGTCTACCGCCTCGATGGGGAGGCGAAGTCGCTCATCCAGCAGAATCCGGGGATTTTCTAAGATGAAGACGCTTCACATCACCGCCCTGATCGCCGTTGCCGCCGCCGGCGCGTTCGTCGCGACTGCGGCTCGAGCCCAGCGCGACCCGGCCTATGCCGCCGCGCGCTCGGCCGGGCAGGTCGGCGAGCAGCCGGACGGCTATCTCGGCATCGTCGGCAACCCGACGCCGGAGCTGCGCGCGACGGTCAACAACATCAACATCCAGCGCAAGGCGGCCTACACCCGCCAGGCCGGCAACGGCGCCACCGTGGAACAGATGGCGTTCGTCGCCGGCTGCAACCTGATCGCCAAGACGTCGCCGGGCGAGAAATACCAGTCGCCCTCGGGTGAGTGGCTGACCCGCGGCGCCGACGCCCCGACGCGCGACCCGCGCTGCGTGTGACGCTTTCGTGTCGCGTTGGCGGGCGCACGACGGTCTGCGACGGACCATAGACCCCTGCCCGAACGGGCTTTTGGTTGACTCGCCGGTTTCCGCTTCCTAAAGCGCGCCTGCCTTGGCGGGCTTGCCGCTCGGCCGTTTGTCCTGCCCGCTCTGGCGGAGAGAACAGATGGTGGAGAGAGAGCCCGGACTGGACCCAATCTCGGAGGATACTCGCCTGAGCGCGCTCGATGAGCGGCTGAACCGGGCGAAGACCGACGAGGCGATCCGAAGCGGTGAGGCACGTGTGGAGAGCGGAGACGGCTATCGTCTCGGCAACCGCGTGCTGGCCGAACTGATCGGGGGAATGGTCGGAGGTGCCCTGATCGGGTGGGTGCTCGATCGTTTGCTGGGCACGTCGCCTTGGTGCCTGCTCGGGCTGCTGTTCCTCGGAACCGCGGCCGCGTTCAGGAACATCATCCGGATTTCCAGCGGGCGTTCGAAGTGACCTTCGGGCGCCTGTCGTAATATTTGCGGGAAGCAGAAACGTGTCGGCAGGTTCGGGCAAGATCGATCCGATGCACCAGTTCGAGGTGCAGACCATCTGGAACGGGTTCCAGCTGGGCGGTCATCAGATCGCCTTCACGAACTCGGCCATGTGGATGTGCATCGCGCTGGTCGCGTTGTGGCTGTTCATGCTGGGCGGGATGAAGGGCGCGCAGGTGCCCGGTCGCTGGCAGATGGCGGTGGAAGGCTTCACTGGCTTCATCGACAAGCTGCTGAAGCAGAACATCGGCAAGGAAGGCCGCGCCTTCCTGCCGTACGTCTTCACGCTGTTCATGTTCATCCTGTTCGCCAACGTCCTCGGCCTGATGCCGCTGGGCGTCGTCGGCGTGCACCCGTTCACTTTCACCAGCCACTTCACCGCGACCGGCGTTCTGGCGATCGCCAGCTTCCTGATCGTGCTGGGTGTCGGCTTCGCGCGGCATGGCCTGCGCTTCTTCTCGCTGTTCGTGCCCAAGGGTACGCCGATCCCGGTGCTGCTGCTGGTGACGCCGATCGAGTTCGTCTCGTTCATGGTGCGCCCCTTCAGCCTGGCGCTGCGACTGTTCGTCGCGATGACCGCGGGCCACATCCTGCTGAAGGTGCTGGCGGGCTTCATCATTAACGCAGGCAACGTTGGTGCAGGGCTCGGCGTCCTTGTCGGCCTGCCGAGCTTCGCGCTGATGGTCGGTGTCTCGGCGCTCGAACTGCTGGTCGCGGGTGTGCAGGCGTACGTCTTCGCGCTGCTGACCTCGCTCTACATCAACGATGCCGTGCATCTGCACGACCATCACTGATTTTCCTTACACACTAATTTCTTACGGGAGTTGAACAATGGACGGTGATTCGATCAAGCTGCTGGGTGCCGGTCTGGCTGCCATCGGTGCGGGCCTCGCGGCGCTGGGCGTGGGCAACGTGTTCGCGGCGTTCCTCGAAGGTGCGCTGCGCAATCCGGGTGCGGCATCGAGCCAGCAGGGCAACATGTTCATCGGCTTCGCCGCTGCCGAGCTTCTCGGCCTGCTGGCGTTCGTCGTTGCCGTCCTGCTGATCTTCGTCGCGTAATCGTGCTTCCCGGCCGGTGGGCTTGCCGGCGGCCGGGAATGCGCATTGCTAGACGAGCGGAGTAGAGATGCCTCAGATCGAACAATTGGCGGCCACCTGGGCGTCGCAGCTGTTCTGGCTGGCGCTCACCTTCGGCATCGCCTTCCTCATCGTGGGCCGGGGCATGGTCCCCAAGGTCCAGGGTACGATCGACGCGCGTGACGCGTCGGTCGCGTCCGATCTTGCCGCCGCGGAAAGCGCGCGCGCCGAGGCCGATGCCCAGGAAGAGCGCTGGCGCGGGATCGAGAATGCCGCGCGCGAACAGGCCCGCCAGACGATCGCCGCCGCGCGCGCTCGCTCGCAGGCTGCCAGTGAAGCGACGCTTGCCACGGCAGGCGAGGCGACGGCAGTGCAGGTGAGCGCGGCCGAGGCACGGATCGCGTCGGCGGCCCAGGCTGCGATGGCCGAGATCGAAACCGTCGCGACCGACGCCGCGCGGGACATCGTCACGCGCCTGTCGGGTGCGTCGGTGACGCGCGAGGAAGCGCAGGCAGCGACGAAGGCGGTGCTCCATGGCTAATGCGACCACCTCCCCGACGCTCGAACAGGCGATCCATGAGGAAGGTGTGCCCAAGACGGGCGGCGAGGCGCTGACCACCGAACATGGTGGCACGGGCCCGGCCAATCATCCCGACCCGGCGCTGTTCGGACTGGATGCGACCGTCTGGGTAAGCCTGGCGATGGCGGTCTTCCTGGCCGTACTGGTCGTGAAGGGTGTGCCTAGGCTGATCGGCGGCCTGCTCGACAAGCAGATCGCCGGCATCCGCCAGCGTCTGGACGAAGCCAGGCAGCTGCGTGCCGAGGCGGAAGCGCTGCGCGACGAATATGCGCGCAAGCTGGCCGACGTGGAGACGCAGACGCGCGACATCGTGGCGCACGCCGAGGACGAGGCCAAGGCACTGATCGCCAAGGCCGAAGCCGATGCCGTCGATCTGGTATCGCGCCGCGCCAAGATGGCCGAGGACAAGATCGCCGCGGCCGAGCGTACGGCACTGGCCGAGGTTCGCGCAAAGACTGCCGACGCCGCGACCAAGGCGGCAGCGGCACTGATCGCGGCCAAGCATGGTGCGGATACCGACCAGGCGCTGGTCGACCGCACGATCGCCGGGCTCGGCCGTCTGAACTGATCCGGGGCGTTTTTCCCACTCAAACAGAAAACGGCGGGCCTTGCGGTCCGCCGTTTTCGTTTGGGTCGACAATCAGGAAGCCATTGGTCAACGCGACCGATGCCGGTTGGTCGGCTGCTGCACCGGCGGGATATGATCCAGCCGGGCAACGAGATCGGCAAAGACATCATCCTGCCGGACCGCGAACGCACGTTCGAATCCGCTACCCAGCAGGTCGAGGTCGCGTTGCGTCAGCAGTCCGATCGCAACGATCTTGTCTGTCACAGGCGCCTCCTTTCGAAACCTCTCAACAGACGCCGCGCCGGATAGTGCCCGCTGTTTCGCCTGCGTATCGACCAGCTTCGACTAAAACGTCGTCTCGACGACCGCGTCGGGCGCATCCCGGAGGCGCAGGAACAGGCGCTTGGCGGACAGGCCGGGCAGGTCGATACGACCCCCGACGAAGCCGGCCGGCAGAGCCACCGCATTCGCCAGGTCTGCCGTGGCGCCGACCGCGGCGATAGTGAACAGGTCGCGACCGACCAGCGTGCAGCCTTTGTTTGCGGGCGCGCAGTCGAGTGCGGTGAGCGCGGGCAGGCGGACGATTTGCCCGAGCGGTTGCCAATCGCCGGAGACATCGCCGCGCGTCAGGCGGAAGCGGATGGCACCGGTAACTGAGGGGCCAAATGCGGTCACGGGGGACAGGCGCGCGACGGCGATGTCGTCGCCGATTCGCTGGATCGCGCCCGAGGCGACGGTCAGGCGCGTCGCCGCGCCGTCGTCGCCGGCGGCGATCTCTATGGCGTCGGTGACGGTCAGGCCGCCGGGGGTACGCAGCGAAAAGGTCAAGGAGGCGTCGCGCGGGATCAAGCCGGCGGGTAGCGAGATCGGGCGGGTATCCGGAACCGGTGCGAGCGCCACGTCGCGGCTGACGAGCGTGACGGCCGGGCGGGGCGGGGCAACGCGCGCGGCAACTGTGGCGGTTCGGCCATCACGCAGCCTGACCCGAGCCTCGGTCGCATCGCGGGCAATCTCTCCGCCGTCGTCGCGCGTCAGCTCCAGCCGGTCGCCGTCACCCCCGCGGGTCAGAGTTGCGGGAACGAAGCGCCGTCCGGCCAGATCGAGCGTGGCGACCTGATCGAGTCGGGCGCCCGCCAGCACGCCCGTCCGGTCGCCGTCATAAATGACGAACCGGTCTAGCCGGCTCGCTTCGACCCGGCCGGTCAGCGTGATCGTCGCGGCATCAGCGGTTCCGGCGCGCTCGACGACCAGCGTGAGTCCGCCGGGCTTCACCTTGGCGAGCGGTAGCGTGGCATCGACCGCATCCGGGGCGGTGGCCTTCCACGGGGCCGGACGCAGGCTGCCGTCTGCGTCCTTCAGCGCGATACGCGTCACACAGGCAGCGACCCCGCCGCGCAAGCTCAGCGGATGCTCGCGCCCGACGACCACGACGCCGTCGGCAGGGGCCGTCCAGGCGCCGGCCGAATCGAGCCGCACCAGGAGGCGCGGGCCTATGAACGGATCGAAGCCCCAGCGGCCGTGCAGCACGGCGGCAGAAACGGGGCCGGCGACAGCCGGCAGGTCGCCTGTGGGACGCAGTCCTCCGGTCGCCGCTTGCGCCGTGAGCGGCACATCGAGCATCTTTCCGTCCGCTGCGGTCAATCGCAACGCCAGGTCACGGGCATAGCCGGTCGCGAACATCAGCGACGCGTCGTCCAGCATCAGCGTGAGGCCGGGCTGCGTCAGGCACTGGATCTCGCCGCTCGCCGGGCGCCACGCGGGCGGTGGGACGTCGCCGATCGGCGGCAGCGGCGCGACCAGCACCGATCGCGGATTCTGGAACGACGGCGCGGTGTTCAGTTGCAGGTGGACCGTATCGCCGCGGCCGAGCGCCAGCGCCGGGACATATTGATATTGCGCGCTGCGGAACGCACCGAACAGCCGCGCCAGATCGCGCGCCAGGCCGATATAGGGGCTGTAGAAGCCGGCGCCGCCTTCGCGCGTTGCCGCCACGCGGTAGGCGATATCGACGGGCGCGCCGGTCAGCGTCTCGGTCAGCGTCGCGCCGCGCTGCGCCTGGAGCACGACCGAATCGCGCGCCTGGCTGAGGCAGGTGGCCTGCAAATCGCGCCGCCGCGACAGGCAATCGGCGTTGAGCTTGATCCGAAGCGCAGTCGCGAGCACCGGCGCGACGCTGGGCAACCGGTCGGGATCGCTGTCCGCCGCCGCAGCCATGCCAGCGACGAAGGCGTCGAGCCGCGCGCGGTCGAGCGAGGCCTGTTGGAGGTCCTGCGCGGCGCGGACGAACACGCCCGGCCGCCCCCGCACGGCGTCGCGCACCGCGTCGAACCCGCCGCCGGCCTCGGGTGCCAGGAACAGCACCGCCTGCTCGGCGCCGGCCGGGACGGTGATGTCGAGCGTGCCCTTGCCGCGCTTCCACGTCTCGGCACGGAAGAACCAGTCCTTCGGCGGCGGGTTGGTCGCACCGCGCAGGAAAGCGACGACCAGCAGATACCGTGCCGACTGATTGTCGGGCAGGACCATTGCGAGCGTCAGCCGGTCGCCGCCCTTCAGCGTCGGGACCGCGCCCAGCGGCAAAGTAACGCCACCCCGCGTCACCGTAGCCGACAGGTCGGGACCGGACAGGTCGAAGCCGTTGCTCTGCGCGCCGGCCGGAGCGGCGAGCGCGAGGATCAGGCAGGCGAAGGCAATCAGACGGGCGACCATGTCCTGCCCTTACACACAGGCGGCGTGGCGGTCACCGGGCGGGGACGTGGCGAGGATGTGACACGGGTTGCCCCAAGCCTCGTCATTCCCGCGGCGGCGGGAGTCCATCTCCCGCCCTTGCCACCAGGCTTGTCCGGGAGATGGCTCCCCGTCTTCGCGGGGACGACGAAAGGTTCAACTCGTCGGCAGAACCATCAGGCTGGCGTTGCCCCCCGCTGCGGTCGTGTTGATCGACGTCGATACTTCCTCGACCAGCCAGTCGAGCCGATAGCCGGCGCTCGCCGCCTGCGGCAGGACGATCGGACCCGGCAGGTCGGCGAGCGCCGCGAGTGCTGTCGACACCCGCGCATCGTCGCCCTCGATCAACGCGCCGGCGAAGGCGGGTTCGCGCCGCCAGTCGTCGGCGACCGCCACGCGGGCGACGACGCTCTGCGGCAGGCTTGCCAGCAGGTCGCGGAAAGCCGCGCCATCGCCGCCGATCACCGCTTCGTTGCCCGCCGCGAGGGCAGCTCCCAACTGGTCGAACAGCCCACCCAGGGTCTGCGGTAGCAGCAGGATGCGGCCGCGCGGATGCAGCGCGTAGAGATTGCGTTCCCCGACTGGCCCTGCGAGTTCGGTTTCCGCGCCCAGCATCGACGCGGCGATCGCCGCGCGCACGCCGGTCGCGGCGCGGGTTTCGCCCTGCGCCTCCAGCCAGATCGCCAGATCGCGGGCAGCGGGATCGGCAGCATCGGAAATCACCGGCGGCGGCAGGTCGGCGCCCGCCACCAGCCGGCCGAGATAGAGCGGTCCGCCCGCCTTCGGCCCCGTGCCCGACAGTCCGCGCCCGCCGAACGGTTGCACGCCGACGACCGCGCCGATGACGTTGCGGTTGATATAGAGGTTGCCCGCCTTCACGCGGCTGGTCACGTGCGCGATCGTCTCGTCGAGGCGGGTGTGCAGGCCGAAGGTGAGACCGTAGCCGGTCGCGTTGATCCGGTCGACCAAGCGGTCGAGCTCTGCCCGGCGGAAGCGGACGACGTGGAGCACGGGACCGAAGACTTCGCGCTCCAGTTCGGCGATGTCGCTCAGCTCGATGATGGTCGGCGCGACGAAGGTGCCGTTCGCGGTGTCGCCCGCCAGTGTCACCTGCTCGACGCGGCGACCGGCGCCGCGCATCCTGGCGATGTGCTTTTCAATGATGCTCTTGGCTTCGGCGGTGATGACCGGACCGATGTCGGTCCGGAGCGTGTCGGTGCGGCCGATCGACAGTTCGTGCAGCGCGCCCTTGATCATCGCCAGCGTGCGGTCGGCGACTTCTTCCTGCAGGCACAGGACACGCAGCGCCGAACAGCGCTGGCCCGCGCTGTCGAAGGCCGAGGCGACGACGTCTGCCACGACCTGTTCGGCCAGCGCCGAGGAATCGACGATCATCGCATTCTGGCCGCCGGTTTCCGCGATGAACGGGATCGGCGCACCGCCCGGCAGCAGGCGCTTGGCCAGTTCCTTCTGGATCAGTCGGGCGACTTCGGTCGACCCGGTGAACATCACCGCCATCGTTTCGGGCGCCGCGACCAGCGCCGCGCCGATCGCGCCGTCGCCGGGGACGAACTGGAGCACGTCGGCAGGAATGCCCGCTTCGTGCAGCAGCGCGACACCCTGCGCGGCGACCAGCGGCGTTTCCTCGGCCGGCTTGGCGAGCACGGCGTTGCCCGCGACCAGCGCCGCGGCAACCTGGCCGGTAAAGATCGCCAGCGGGAAATTCCACGGGCTGATGCAGGTGACGACGCCGAGCGGGTGGTGCCCGGCACCCAGCGTCGTGCGCGCCTGCTGCGCATAATAGCGCAGGAAATCGATCGCCTCACGCACTTCGGCGATGGCGTTGGGCAGCGACTTGCCGGCCTCGCGCACGATCAGCGGCAGCAGTTGCGGCATCCGGTCCTGCATGGCGTCGGCGGCGCGGTCCAGCATCGCGGCGCGGTCGGCCGGCGTGGTGTCGGCCCAGGCAGGAGCGGCGGCCGCAGCGGTGCGGGCGGCGGCCTGCGCGTCGGCGACGCTCATCTCGCGCACCACACCCACCTGATCGCGGCGGTCGGCGGGGTTGAGAACGGGGCGTTCGGTGCCGACTTCCCCTGCAGTCCACGGGCCTTCGCCGGCCATCGTCTTGCTTAGCATCGCGAGAGTGCCCTCGTCGCTCAGGTCGAGACCTGAGGAATTGACGCGCTCGCCGTAGAGATCGCGGGGAAGGGCGATGTGCGGGTTCTTCTGGCCCGGCTGCGCCATCGCGCGGACGGCATCGACCGGATCGGCGACCAACTCGGCGATCGAGACCTTGGGATCGGCGATCCGGTTGACGAACGACGAATTCGCGCCGTTTTCCAGCAGGCGGCGGACGAGATACGCCAGCAGCGTCTCGTGCGTGCCGACCGGCGCATAGATGCGGCACGGCCGGTTCAGCTTGTTGCCGCCGACGACCTCGTCATACAGCGGCTCGCCCATGCCGTGGAGGCACTGGAATTCATAATCGCCGACGGTGAAGTCAGGACCGGCCAGGTGGTAGATCGTCGACAGCGTCTGGGCGTTGTGCGTCGCGAACTGCGGAAACACCGCGTGCTTCGCCGCCAGCAGTTTCCTCGCGCAGGCGATGTACGCGATGTCGGTGTGGATCTTGCGGGTATAAACGGGGAAGTCGGCCAGGCCATCGACCTGCGCGCGCTTGATTTCCGCGTCCCAATAGGCGCCCTTCACAAGTCGGACCATGATGCGGCGGTTGGCGCGGGTGGCCAGGTCGATGATCCAGTCGATGACGAACGGGCAGCGCTTGCCGTACGCCTGGACGACGAAGCCGAGACCATCCCAGCCGGCGAGGTCGGGGTCGGTCGCAAGCGATTCGAGCAGGTCGAGCGAAAGTTCGAGCCGGTCGGCCTCCTCCGCATCGATGTTCAGGCCGATATCGTAGCTCCTGGCGAGGACGGCCAGCGCCTTCACCTTGGGCAGCAGCTCGTCCATCACCCGCTCGGCCTGCGCGCGGACGTAGCGCGGGTGGAGTGCGGACAGCTTGATCGAGATGCCGGGCCCCGCATAGATCCCGCGCCCCGCCGCCGCTTTGCCGATCGCGCGGACGGCGGTCTCGTAGTCGCGGTAGTAGCGTTCGGCATCGGCCGCGGTCGTCGCCGCTTCGCCGAGCATGTCGTAGCTGTAGCGGAAGCCGCGGGTCTCGAGCGGCTTGGCGCGATCGAGCGCTTCGGCGATCGTCTCGCCGGTGACGAACTGCTCGCCCATCATGCGCATCGCCATGTCGACGCCGCGGCGGATCACCGGCTCGCCCGCGCGCGCGATCAGGCGGGTCAGCGCAGCGCCGAGGCCCGAGTCGTTGACGCTGCCGGTCAGCTTGCCGGTGACGACCAGGCCCCAGGTCGCGGCATTGACGAACAGCGAGCGGCCGTCGCCGACGTGGGAGCGCCAGTCGCCGCCCGAGATCTTGTCGCGAATGAGCGCATCGCGCGTCGCGCTGTCGGGGATGCGCAGCAGCGCCTCGGCCAGGCACATGAGGGCCACGCCCTCCTGGCTCGACAGCGCGTATTCCTGGACCAGCCCCTCGACGCCGGTGCCCTTGTGCTTGGCGCGCAGCGCAGTGACGAGCTGCGTCGCGGTGGCGGTCGCATAGCGGCGGATATCGTCGGGTAGCGTCGCGGCATCGAGCAGCGGGGCCATGCACTCGGGTTCCGGGCGGCGATAGGCGGCGGTGATCGCGCGGCGCTGGGCGTCCTGCGGGCGGATCGGCGGGGCGAAGTCGGCGAAGGGGGGCGTGCTCATGACATCCGCTATACCGGATTCTCCGGTAGCGATCCGCCCGGATTTGCCGCAATGTCAGGCCGAACGCACCTTTTGGACGACGGATGACAGATCGAATGGACGCCAGACTGCCTGTGTCCGGACCGATCGACGCGTTCGACCGCCGGATCATCGAGGCGTTGCGCGCCGACGGGCGGCTGTCGGTCACCGAACTCGCGAAGCGCGTCGGCCTGTCGAAGACGCCGTGCCAGGTGCGGCTGAAGCGGCTGATCGACGGCGGCTACATCCTGGGCTTCCGCGCGGTGGTCGATCCGGTACGCCTCGGGCTCGATCACATCGCCTTCACCGAAGTGAAGCTGTCCGACACACGAGAAGCCGCGCTGGAGGAGTTCCGCCGCGCGGTGTTGCGCATCCCCGAGGTCGAGGAATGCCATATGATCGCCAGCAGCTTCGACTATCTGCTGAAGGTGCGGACGGCGGATATCCGGCGGTACCGCGAAGTGCTGGGCGAGCGGATATCTGCGCTGCCGCATGTCGCAAATACATCGACCTTCGTCGCCATGGAGACGATCCGGGATGCGGCGGTTTAGCTGATCAGCATCGCCTTCAACGGCTCGCCCGCATCCGCCAGCCGCGCCGGATCGATCACCGCGCCCGCCTCGACCAGCGCGCGGCCCTGCACATAGTCCTTCACCGCGTTGACGCAGTCGAGCGCGACCACGCGCCCGCCCTTCAGATAGACCACCGAAAAGCTGCGCGTCGTCCGATCGCCGCGGACGACTTCGGCATTATGGCCCGCGGACAGGCCGACGGTCTGGAGCTTCAGGTCATACTGGTTCGACCAGAACCACGGGGTCGCACGATAGGGGACGTCCTCGCCCAGGATCGCGCGGGCGGCGGTGGTCGCCATGTCGTTGGCGTTCTGGACCGACTCCAGCCGGATCTCGGCGCCGTCGGCAAAAGCGTTCGCGTGGGCGGCGCAATCCCCGATCGCGTAAACGTGCGGTAGGCTGGTGCGGCACGTCGCGTCTACGCGCACGCCGTTGCCGCCCTCCGCACCCGCCGCCAGCAGGGGTTCGACCGCGGGGACGATGCCGATGCCGACGATCGCCATCTCGCACGGCAGCAGGGTGCCGTCCGACAGGCGGACGCCGGTGACGCGGGCATCCCCTTCGATACAGTCGACGCCGATGCCGGTGCGCAGGTCGACGCCGTTTGCACGGTGCTCCGCCGCGTAGAATACCGACAGCGTGCGTCCGGCGACGCGGGCGAGGACGCGGTCCTGCGCCTCGATCAGCGTCACCGCCTTGCCAAGCTTCGTCAGCGCCGCGGCGGCTTCCAGCCCGATATAGCCGCCGCCGATCACGACGACGCGGGTCACCGCGGGCAGTTCGCCCAGCAGCCGGTCGATGTCGGCGCGGGTGCGGACCGAATGCACGCCGGTCAGGTCGTGCCCGGTACAGACCAGCCGCCGCGGGTGGCCGCCAGTCGCCCAGATCAGGTCGCCGTAGCCGATCGTCAGGCCGTCCGCGGTCGTGACTCGCCGGGCGTCGGCATCGACCGCGGTCACCCGCTGCCCGAGCAGCATCGTCACGTCGCGCTCGGCCCAGAAGGCGGCGGGGCGCAGCAGCATCCGCTCGAACGGCTTGCCGCCCAGCAGATAGTCCTTGCTGAGCGGTGGGCGCTCGTACGGCAGATCGGCTTCCTCGCCGACGATGGCGATACTGCCGGGGAAGCCGCGCTGGCGCAGCGCGATCGCCGCCTGCGCGCCGCCATGCCCGCCGCCGACGATCAGGACGTCGTAAGTCTGGAGCGCTTGGGATGTCGTCATGGCGACGGTCGCTATCGCAACCGGGCCGAAAATCCAGTGCGGATGCGAAAGTGCGGCCCGACCGAAGCCGGGCCGCTCCCTTCACGAGCGTGTCAGCGACGCGGGACCACCGGCGGCGCGGTCGGCGCCTGCCCGGCGGGTGGCGGCGGAGGCGCAGTCATCCCGGCCGGCGGCGGCGGAGGGACGCTGCCCGCGACCGGCGGCGGGGGCAGCGCACCGGCGCCCGGCGGCGGAGCACCAGCGCCCGGCGGGGGCGGGGGAGGCGCGCCGGCACCACCCGGCGGCGGCGGAGGGGGCGCACCGGCGCCACCGGGCGGCGGCGGGGCTCCCGCACCGTGGTCATGCCGCGGCCGCGGGCCGGCACCCAAGGGCGGCGGGGGCGGGCCGACCTGCTGCACGGCGCCGGCCGCATCGACCAGATAATGCGCGCGGAGCTGGCCGTCGTCGAAGCGACCCTGGACCAGAAGGGGAGCGCCGGTGCGCAGGCCCGATGCAGCGTCGCGGCCGACATCGACCAGTGCGCGACCGCTCTGGTCCTGCACCATCACCCGGTCGCCGTAGACGCCGGCCACACGCCCGCGGACGGTGACCAGACCGCTGGTATCGGCAAGCTCGGCGACGGCGGTCGGCACCGTCGGCGCCATTTCCACGGTCGGCCGCGTCATCGCCATCGCCGCCGCACCGCCGGTCGCGCCCAGGGCAAGCAACGCCGCGCCGCCCAGCGCGAGCCGCTGGCGGGTACCGAGATGGGGAACAAATCGTCTATCGAACGTCATGATCGACTCCTTTTTGATCAATCGATGACAAGGGGTTTAGAATGCAGCACGACCACCCCCGCTGAACCATGCGGTTCAGTTTCGGTTTAGGCAGCAGGCATAGGGCTTCGAGATGCGCATCCTGCTGGTGGAAGACGACCGCGACCTGGGCCCCGCCATCGCACGGGCGCTGCGAGCCGAGAATTGTGCGGTCGACCTGATCGCCGATGGCATCGATGCCGCGCATCTGGGCGAGACCGAGAGCTACGACGCGGCGGTACTCGATCTCGGCCTGCCCGGCCAGGACGGGGTCGGGGTGCTGAAGGCGTGGCGCGATGCGGGTCGCACGCTGCCGGTGCTGATCCTGACCGCGCGCGATGCATGGTCGGACAAGGTCCAGGGCTTCAAGGCCGGGGCGGACGATTATCTGGTGAAGCCGTTCCGCGTCGAGGAGCTGGTCATGCGGCTGCGCGCGCTGGTCCGTCGTGCGGCCGGCCATGCCGCGCCGCGGCTGACCTGCGGCGCGCTCAGCTTCGACAGCCAGCTCGGCCAGTTCGAGCTTGACGGCCTGCCACTGAAGCTGACGGCGTTCGAATGGCGCGTGCTGTCGCAGCTGATGCTGCGGAAAGGTGCTGTGATCGAACGGCTGGAGCTGCTCGAACGCGTGTACGAAGGCGACGCGGACGTCGATTCGAACAGCCTGGAAGTGATCGTCGGCCGCCTGCGCAAGAAGGTCGGCGCGGAGCTGATCGAGACGGTGCGCGGTCGCGGCTATCGCCTGGCGTGCGCCGCATGAGGCTGATGCCCGCCTCGCTCCATGGGCGGATGCTGCTGCTGTCGGCGGTCGCGACCATCGTCGCGCTGGGAATCGCCGGGCTGTCGATCGCTGGGCTGCTCGAACGGCTGGTGGTGGAGGGGCTGGATCGCCGGCTCGATTCGGAAGTGACGCTGCTGGCAGGGACCGTCGATGGCGACGGGCGGATCGATCGCGCGCGGTTGCAGGCGCGCGCCGGGTTGACCGAGAGCGGTCCTGGCTGGCGCTGGCAGATCGCGGGGCCGGACGGCACGATCGGCTCGGCCGATTTTCCCGCGTTGGCCGACATCGGCCCGCCGCTGCCGGGGCCCGGCCCGCTGCCGCCCCGGACGCCGCCAACGCGGCCGGGGCGGCCCGAACGTCTGACCGCGCTGGAGGGTGCCAGCGAGTATGGCGTCGCGGTCCACGCGCGCCGCATCACGCTCCAGACCCCGCGCGGGCCGGTCACGATCATCGCCGCGGCACCACGCGATGTGGTCCGATGGCCAGTGCGCGCGGCGATGTGGCCGTTGCTCGCGGCGTTGCTGGTTTTGGGCGTGCTGCTGACCACGGCGATGCTGGTGCAGTTGCGGATCGGGCTGCGGCCGCTGCGGGTCTTGCGCGATCAGGTCGCGGCGATCCGTGGCGGGACGCGCACGCAGGTCACGGAGGACCAGCCGTCCGAACTCCGGCCGCTCGCTGTCGAACTCAATGCGCTCGCCGCCGACAATGCCGCCGCGTTGGCCACGGCGCGGGCCTCCGCCGTCAACCTCGCCCATGCGCTCAAGACGCCGGTGGCGACGCTGGCGATCGACCTGCGCGACCAACCGCAGGCGGCAGCGCAGGTCGCGCGGATCGATGCGACGATCCGTCATCACCTTGCGCGTGCCCGAACCGCGACCGCCAACCACCGCGCCGCCACGTCGCTGGCACCCGCGGTCGCCGGACTGGGCGCCGTCATTCGCCGGCTGCACGGCGATCGTACGTTGACGCTCGATATCGCCGATGACCTGTCCGTCGCGGTCGATGCGCACGACCTCGACGAACTGCTGGGCAATCTGCTCGACAATGCCGCGCGCCATGCGCGTGGGCAGGTGGTAGTGACCGCAGCGCGGGTGGCCGACGACGCCCGGCGTATCGCGATCGTCATCACCGACGACGGTCCCGGCATCCCTTCCGAGGATCGCGCACGCGTGGCGCAGCCGGGTACGCGGCTGGACGAGCGCGGCGACGGGCACGGCTTCGGCCTGACGATCGCCGCCGACTTGGTCGCGCTGTACGGGGGCACGCTGACGCTTGACGATGCGCCGGGCGGCGGCCTGTGCGTTCGGCTGGAGCTGCCGGCGGGGGCATACCCATGACGCTGGAAGCGATCGTTGCGCGCTATGGCCTGCTGGCGATCTTCGTCGGCGCAGGCGTGGAGGGCGAGACGGTGGTCGCCGGTGGCGGGCTGCTCGCGAATCAGGGCATGTTGCCGCTGGCCGGCGTCATGGTTGCCGCGGCGGCGGGGTCGGCACTTGCCGACGGGCTGTTCTTCGCGATCGGCCGCCGGTTCCGCGATCACCGCCGCGTCAAGCGCATCCGCGAGAAGCCGGCGTTCGCGCGGGCACTGGCGCTGCTGGAGCGCTATCCGACCGGCTTCATCTTCGCCTTTCGCTTCCTCTACGGTCTGCGCACCGTCAGCCCGATGGCGATCGGGACGATGCGTGTGCCGACCCGCCGCTTCCTGGCGCTGAACGCCGCGGCGGCGGTGGTATGGGCGGTGCTGATCTCGACCATCGGCTATCTTTTCGGGCGTGCCCTGGCGACGGCGGTCGGCCGGCTGCATTCGGTCGAGCATGTCGCGCTGGCCATCGGCGGCGTGGTGGTCATCGCCGGCGGCATTGCCTGGCTGGTGTGCCGGTATGTGTCGGCGAAATCCTGATCCGGATGAAGCGCTTTCGCGTCCTGCTCGTTTCGGCCCGGTAACATAGCGACGAGGTGATGAATGACGGCGCGAACGGTGATCGTGACGGGCGCGGAATCGGGAATCGGCGCGGCCTGTGCCGCGGCGTTCGGTGCCGGGGGCGACCGCGTCGCCGTCCTCTACCACAGCGATGCCGCCGCGGCCGAGGCGACCGCAGTCGCCGTGCGCGCGGCGGGTGGCGAGGCGATGGCCGTCCAGGCCGCGGTCGATGACGAAGCGTCGGTCGATGCCGCCTTTGCCGCGGTCGAGCGCGCATGGGGCGTACCGCAAGTGCTGGTCAACTCCGCCGGCCTTAACATGACCGGGGTCCGTGTCCGCGACATGGCGCTCGACCAATGGCGGCGTCTGATCGACACCGACCTGACCGGCGCCTTCCTGACCTCGCGCCGGTTCCTGACCGGGCGGGGGGAAGCGGCCGGGCCGGCTACGATCCTGCATATCTCGTCAATCCACGCCTATGCCGTGCGCGCGGGCGGTGCCGATTATTGTGCAGCCAAGGGCGGGCTCACCAATCTGGTCGAGACGCTGGCGATCGAGGAGGCGCCGCGCGGCATCCGCGTCAATGCGATCGAGCCGGGGATGATCCTGACGCCGATGAACGACCGCGCGATGAAGGACGTGTCCTATCGCCGGTCGCTGGAGCGCAACATCCCGATGGGCCGTGCGGGCGACCCGGCGGAGGTTGCCGACCTGGCCGTCTTCCTCGCCTCCGATCGCGCGCGCTACATCACCGGCGCACGGATCGTCATCGACGGCGGTCTGTCGCTGCTCCAGGCGGTCGGCGCATGACCGTGCGCGACACGCACATCAAGGACCGGGTCGAGGACAGCCGGATACCGATCGATTTCAACGTGAAGGCGATCGAGGAGGTCGTGCTCGACGGGCCAGATGCGCTGATGGCGCGCGATCTGATGAGCCCGTATATCTGGCGTGAGCCCGACGGTCGCTGGGGTGTCATGGTGCGCGCCGTCGTCCGCGCAGGGCAATCGATGACCGATACCGGCGTGATCTGGGCCGGCTGGAGCGACGACGGCCGCCGCTTCACGATGCTCGGCGCGCCGTCGATCGTGCCGGGGCCGGGCGAGCATGACGCCGGCGGGGTCGAGGACCCGACCGTCCTGCGCCATGCCGATGGCAGCTATATCGTCTACTACACCGGCGTGCTCGCCGACATGGCGCACGGCGAGCTGGCCTATGCGACCGGCCCGTCCCTCGACCGGCTGGAGAAACGCGGCGTCGCGCTCGCCTCGTCCAAGTCGGAGGGGAACACCAAGGAAGCGACGGTCGATCGCACCGCGGACGGGCACTGGCGGCTGTTCTACGAATATGCCGCTGATCAGGCGTCGCGCATCGGCCTGGCGATCGGGGCGAGTGAAGTCGGTCCGTGGGTCGAGCAGCCAACCCCGCTGATGCCGCGGGACGGCAGTTGGGACGACTGGCATCTGTCGACGGGTCCGCTGCTGACGAGCGATCCCGACATGCCGGTCATGTTCTACAACGGCGCGACCCGCGACGCGCGCTGGCGGATCGGCTGGGTCGCGTTCGACCGCGGCTGCACGCGCGTCGTCGATCGCGGAATCGAACCTTTGGTGACCCCGCCGCCGGCCGACGATCGCAGCGCGACCGACATCGCCTTTGCCGCATCGGTGGTGGTCGAGGACGACGCGATATGGCTGTATTATTCGCTCGAGGATCGCAAGCTGGCGCGGGCACGCATTCGGCGGAGTTAGCTCGACCGCGTCGGATCGGTGATGGGTTCCAGCAGCTGCGTGTCGCCTGCGTCTGCGGCCGGCAGCGATCCGGTCTGGCGTTCGATGCGGCGGTGGATGACCGGCGGCTGGCCGTCGATCCACAGCGCGTGAAGCGCATCGCTGTTCACCGCATCGGCCTGCGTGCGGCGTTCGTTGTGGCGGACGTAATCGAGCCAGGTGCCGAAGTGGAACCGCTCGACCCACAAAGTCGGCTCGCCCAGGTCGCGCAGCAGCTGCCACGCGCGGGCGCCGTCGCGGCGGCGGATGCGGCGACGCTCGCTCATGACGGTCAGGAACCGCGCGACGTTGGCCTCGGCAATGCGGTGCTCGACGGTGATGACGATCGGCCCGCTGCGCGGCTGGACCGGGACCGCCGTGGTCGGCTCCACCCAGCCCGATCTTGGCGCGAGGTCGGCCTGGGTTATTTCGGGCATCCGGCGGACGAAGCCGGCGACCACGCTCAACAGCTGGATCGCGGCGGCGGCGATGAGCGCGTGGGCGACGCCGTGGCTGCTTGCGACCGAGCCGAACAGCCAGCTGCCCGCCGCCATCCCGCCGAACGTCGCCATCTGATAGAGGGCGATGGCTCGCGCGACGACCCAGCGCGGCGAGGCGAGCTGGACGCTGACGTTGAACGTCGAAAGCGCCAGCACCCAGCCGGCCCCGGCCAGCGCCAGCGCGGGGATCGCCAGTGGCAGGTTGCCCATTGCCGTGAAGATGCCGCCGACCGCGAGGCCTAGCGAGGCAAGGCGCACGATCTGCTCGGTCGTGGCCTTCTCGCGCAGCCGTCGCGCCAGCAGCGCGCCGCCGACCGCGCCGATCCCGAACGCACCGAGCAGGATACCGTAGGTCAGCGGCCCGCCGCGCACCAGATCGCGCGCGACCAGCGGCATCAGTGCGGGGATCGCGCTCGCCGCCAGCCCGAACAGCGACGCGCGCATCAACACGGTCAGGATCGGCGGCGACAGGCGGACATAGCGCACGCCCGCTTCCATCGCGACGCCCAGCCGCTCGCGCGGCAGGCGGCGCGGCGGCAGGTTGGGCTGCCAGCGCTTCAAGACGACGATCAGCCCGACATAGCTGACCGCGTTGGCCGCGAACGCCGCCGCTGCGCCCGCCGCGGCGATGATCGCGCCGCCGATCGCCGGGCCGACGCTGCGCGCGATGTTGAACCCCATGCTGTTGTACGCCACCGCGCTCGACAGCAGCGGGCGCGGCACCATGTCGCCGACCGACGCCTGCCAGGCAGGTCCGTTGATCGCGGTCCCGCAGCCGATCAGGAAGGTGAAGGCCAGCAGCAGCCACGGCGTGATCCAGCCCGCCCAGGTGCCGACCGCCAGCATCAGCGACACGACCAGCATGAAGCTCTGCGCGGCCAGCAGGATGCGGCGGCGGTCGAGGTTGTCGGCCATCGCGCCCGCCCAGAGGGACAACAGCATGATCGGCAGGCTGGTCGATGCCTGGACCAGCGCGATCATCTGTGGCGAGGCGCCGAGACCCGTCATCATCCACGACGCGCCGACCGACTGGATGAGCCCGCCGAAGTTCGAACACAGGCTGGCGGTCCAGACCTGCCGGAACAGCGGGATGCGGAACGGGGAGGTGGGGAAGGGCTGGGCGGCGGCGGTCATCTGACGGGGGAAATGCCGCAGGCGCCCAGATGATCCGTCAGCCGGGCGTCACGATGCGCAACCGCAGGCGAAGATCGTCCATCAGCCCCTCGACAACCGCATTTTCCTGCGCGCTGCCTTGCGGGTCGAGCGCCCAGTTGCAGTGCGGATGGGTCGCGGGATCGTAGAGCTTCACCCGGCCGATGACCATGCGCCAGCGCTGCTTGGTGCCGCCGTGGTCCCGCAGCAGCCGCGCGATGATCCGGTCCTGAAGGTCGCTCGCTTTCATCGCGGCCCCGATAGCGTAAAGCGGCGACGGGTACAGACTCTAGCGCTCGCTCGATTCGTCGCATAAGGCGCGGCGCTTATGGCCCGCATCCAGACCCCGCAACGCGTGCGCGGCACGCAGGACATCGCCTTCGAGGAAGAGCGTCGCTTCGCCCGCGTCGTCGATACGTTCGACCGCGTCCGCCGGCTGTATTGCTTCGGCCGCGTCGAATTGCCGGTGTTCGAGGACACGCAGGTCTTCGCCCGTTCGATCGGCGAGACGACCGACGTCGTGGCGAAGGAAATGTACACCTTCCCCGACCGCGGCGGCGATTCGCTGACGCTGCGGCCGGAATTCACCGCCGGCATCGCGCGCGCCTATATCGGCAACGGCTGGCAGCAGCACGCCCCGATCAAGGTGGCGACGCACGGCCCCGTCTTCCGCTACGAACGCCCTCAGAAGGGGCGCTATCGCCAGTTTCACCAGATCGACGCCGAAATCCTGGGCGCGGCCGAGCCGGCGGCGGACGTCGAGTTGCTGGCACTCGCCGACCAATTGCTGAACGAACTGGGCATTGCCGATGGGGTGACGCTCCAGCTCAACACGCTGGGCGATGCCGCGACGCGTGATGCGTGGCGCGCGGCGCTGGTCGAGCATTTCGCCGGCAGCCGCGACGTGCTGAGCGAGGACAGCCTGATCCGGCTCGACAAAAACCCGATGCGGATTCTCGATTCAAAGGACCCACGCGATCGGCCGATCGCGGACAGCGCGCCGGGGATCGATCAGTTCCTGACTGCGGAGGCGAGCGACTTCTTTGCGGCGGTGACGTCGGGCCTCGACGCGGCGGGGGTCAAGTGGACCCGCAACGACCGCCTGGTCCGCGGGCTCGACTACTACCGCCACACCGCGTTCGAGTTCGTGACCGATCGGCTGGGCGCGCAAGGGACCGTGCTGGCCGGAGGGCGCTACGACGGGCTGGTCGAGAGCCTGGGCGGGCAACCGACGCCGGGCGTGGGCTGGGCCGCGGGGATCGAGCGGTTGGCGATGTTGCTGGAGGAGCCGGCGGTCGAAGTGCCGGAAGTGACAGTCATCTCGGAGGCGCCAGAGCTGCACTTTGAGGCGCAAACAGTCGCTTTACTCCTGCGAAAATCGAAGTTGCGAGCAAGTGTCGCGTTTTCTGCTGGGCGAAAGGCTCAAAAGAATCGGGCGAACAAAGAGAGCGCGAAAACAATTCTTTACATTGATACGGACTTTCGCGCTCGGTTATGGACCGGGTTTGATAAGTTAGTCGCAGGAGATATTCTAGCGCGGGTCAGCTCCGCCCTAGGAGGCCGCTATCCTGTCATTAAGGGCGGCAATCTAATTGGCTTAGTCGAGGACGGTCTAAAGCAGTGACCCGCATCCCGGCCGACCGCATCCGGCAGATCGAGGCGCGACGTGACGAGTTGCAGGCGCTGATGGCGACCGGCGACCTGCCGGGCGAGCGTTTCGTCGCGGTGTCGAAGGAATATGCCGAGATCGAACCCGTCGCCGTCGCCGCGGCGGAGGTGCGGCGGTTGCGGCAGGAGGCCGACAGCCTGACCTATATGTCGCAGGACGGCGATGCCGAACTGCGCGCGATGGCGATCGAGGAACTGCGCGAGAATGAACGCGCGCTGGAGACGGCCGACCGCGCGCTGGCGCTGGCGCTGTTGCCGCGCGACGTGGCGGACGAACGCGCCGCAATGCTGGAAATCCGCGCGGGCACCGGCGGCGACGAAGCGGCGCTGTTCGCGGGCGACCTGATGCGCATGTACCAGCGGTACGCCGACCGCCAGGGGTGGAAGGTCGAGCTGATCTCCGGCTCCGACAGCGATGCCGGCGGCTACAAGGAAGTCGTTGCCTCGGTCGTGGGCAAGGGCGTGTTCGCCAAGCTGAAGTTCGAAAGCGGCGTCCACCGCGTCCAGCGCGTGCCGGTGACCGAAAGCGGCGGGCGCATCCACACCTCCGCCGCGACCGTCGCGGTGCTGCCCGAGGCCGAGGAGGTCGATGTCGACATCCAGGACAAGGACCTGAAGATCGACATCTATCGCGCGTCGGGTGCTGGCGGGCAACACGTCAACACGACCGATTCGGCGATCCGCATCACCCACGTGCCGACCGGCCTGGTCGTCATCCAGCAGGACGAGCGCAGCCAGCACAAGAACAAGGCCAAGGCGCTGAAGGTGCTGCGGACCCGGCTGTACGAGGCGGAGCGCGCGCGGTTGGCGTCGGAACGGGCGGGCGCGCGCAAGTCGATGGTCGGATCGGGCGACCGGTCGGAGCGCATCCGGACGTACAATTTCCCGCAAGGACGCGTGACCGATCACCGCATCAACCTGACGCTGCACCGCCTGCCCGAAATCCTGATGGGCGAGATGGACGAACTGATCGATGCGCTGGTGGCCGAGGACGAGGCCGAGCGGTTGGCGACGCTGGATGCGTAGGCCGGCCTGCCACGGATCGTGGCAGGACTCGGTCAAGCACGGCCGGCGAAGCGAAGCGCTTCGTCCGACGGCGCGGCTTTGCCGCGACGTGCCGCGATGACAATCCGCGCCGCTCTCCGCACCGCCACCTCTCAGCTCGGCGAAGTCTCCGACACCCCCCGCCTCGACGCCGAACTGCTGATGGCCCACGCGCTCGGCACCACCCGCGACGCGCTGATCCTCCGCCATCTCGACGCGCCGACCCCGCCCGCCTTCGAAGACCTGCTCACCCGCCGTCTGGCCCACGAGCCGGTCGCCTACATCACCGGCAGCCGCGATTTCTGGACGATCAGCCTCCATGTCGCTCCGGGCGTGCTGATCCCGCGCCCCGACAGCGAAACCTTGATCGAGGCTGCGGTCGAGCATTTCGCCGGCACGCCGGGTCCGCGCTCGGTGCTCGACCTCGGCACCGGTTCCGGCGCGCTGCTGCTCGCCGCGCTGGCCGAGTGGCCGGCCGCGACCGGCATCGGCATCGACGCCTCCGACTCCGCGATCGCCATCGCGCGCGACAATGTGCGGCGTCTCGACATGACCGACCGCGCGCGGATCGAGCGCGGTGGCTGGAGCGGGCGGGGCGGACCGCACGACCTGATCCTGTGCAACCCGCCGTACATCGGCACCGAAGAAGCGCTCCCGCGCGAGGTCGCCGACTGGGAACCCGCGACCGCTCTGTTCGCCGGCGCCGACGGCCTCGACGACTATCGCGCCATCGCCGCCGTGCTGCGCCCCCAGCTCGGCGCCGGTGGCGTCGCCTGCATCGAGATCGGTGCGTCCCAGGCCGACAGCGCCGGGGCACTCTTCGTCGACCAGGGGTTTGCGGTCAGCCTGCGCCGGGACCTGGCGGGCCGCGCGCGGTGCCTGGTCGTAACTTGACCCCGGTTCGCGCTCGCACAATATAATGCTTGGCGAGCGATGCCCCAGCCGCTAAGACTGGCGTCAGGGCAGGCACCCACTCCCAAATCGTTGATATGGTTGGGGCCGGCTCCATCAAGCTACAGAGCCGCTGACGTCCGGCGGCCTTGGCGGGACGCCAGGCCTCTTTTCAGGGAAAGAGGCCGGGTATCCGGGGGGATGTCACGCATCCGCAGCGCGCAGCGGTTACGAAGCGCGCGCTACGCAGATGCCAGTATGGGACAGGACCGAACACTTTGATGAACAATCGTCAGGCCGGCCGCCGTCGCGGTCGCGGCGGGCAGCGTCAAGGGGGTAACCCCGGTCGCCCGGATAACGGCAATCGCATCGACAATCGGGCACGCGGCAATGCCGCCCAGTTGCTCGAGAAGTACAAGAATCTCGCCGCCGACGCGCAACGCGCAGGCGACCGGGTGAACACCGAATATTACCTTCAGTTCGCCGATCATTATTTCCGCGTGCTCGCCGAAACCCGGTCGCGCGCCGAAGAAAATGGCCAGGTCCGTCGCCAGCGTGACGACGAGATGGACGACGATGGCGAGGATTTCGGCTTCGAAGGCGATATCGCGAGCCCCGCGCACTATCAGCAGGCGTCGGAGGACGGCGAGCGTCAGGATCGCCAGGAACGGCCGCGCCGCGACTATCGTGACAATCGCGAGAACCGCGACGGTGGCGAGCGTGCCCCCCGCGCCGATCGCGAAGCTCGCCCGCGCCGCGATCGCGATGCCGGCGACCAGGGTCAGGAACGTCCGCGTCGTCAGCCGCGCGAGATGACGGTGGAAACGGCGTCGGAAGACCGCCCCGCACCGATCCCGGCGAACGACGAACCGCGCCGCACCCGCCGCCCGCGCCGCGAGACGGTGCAGCGCGAGACGGCGCAGGATACGGGCGACAGCAATGGCTTCGACGCCGCGCTGTTGCCGCCGGCGATCTCGACCGATCCGGTCGTATCGGTTGCGTCCGGCGACGAAACACCGGCCGAACGCCCGCGCCGCGGCCGTCCGCGTCGGGTTCGGACCGAGGACGAGGCCATCCCGCCGGCGGCGTGAGCCGAGCGGAAACAGGCTGCGAAGTGTTCAGGTAAAAGGCCGGGGCCGCCATCGCGCGACCCCGGCCTTTTTCTATTCGTCGCGCCAGACGCCCGAGTCTTCGTGCCGGTCATGCCGCTCGACCGCTTCGTCATGGCCGCTCCCCGAACTCAGGAAGATCAGTCCCATCAGCAGCGCCGCCATCAATATGGTCAGCGACACGCCCAGAAAGGTCGCGATCGCCATGTGGATCGGCAGCGGCCCGAGCGACTGCCACAGGATCCCGACCGCGCCCGCGCCGGTCGTGACCGATACCACGCCCATCCAGCGCAGGATGCGTTTGTACCGGCCCCAGGCGAATCCGGCATAGTCGGGGTCGTCGAGCGGGTCGGGGCGGGGGACAGGATCATGCTGCGGCATAGGGTCTTTGCAATGCTCCGCGTTTGCGCGATGCTCAACGCCCGAAATACGAACGACGAGGAGGGGGTGCGATGACGATCGCGGTGATCCTGGGCGGCAAGGGCCACGATGTGGTGACGATCGATGCGGATGCCAGCGTCGGCGATGCGGTGCGATTGCTGGCCGACCGGCGAATCGGCGCGGTCCCGGTGATGGAGGGGGGAGCGGTCGCCGGCGTCTTTTCCGAACGCGACGTGATCCGGCATCTGGCGACCGACGGCGCGAGCCTGCTGGAGCGGCGGGTGTGCGACGTGATGACCGCCCCGGTCGAGACGATCGCTTCGGGCGAGCCGGTGCTCGGCGCGCTGTCGGTCATGACCCATCGCCGGATCCGTCACCTGCCGGTGGTCGATGGCGATTCGCTCGTTGGCATCGTCTCGATCGGCGACCTGGTGAAGCACCGCATCGACCGGATCGAGGCCGAGGCATCGGCGATGCGCGACTATATCCGAAGCTGATCCGTCAGCGGTTGCGGACCAGCGCGATCGTCTCGCGCACCATGTCTCGCGCGACGATCAGCAGTACGGCGAGGTAAATCCCCCCGCCGGTGGCCACCAGGGTGGTCAGGCGCAGCAGCGGTGACATCGCGGGCAGCGCATGGTCGAGCAGCCAGACGCCTGCGGCCATCGTCGCCGCCGCGAACACCGGCACCGCGACCGCGTGCGCGACCTGGCCTGCCGTAACCCCGATCACGGGCAAGGTCCGCCGTGCACAGATCGCGAGATACAGCGGATAGGCGACGATCCACGCGATGCCGAGACCACGGACGCCCCATTGCGCGCCGATCACGAAGGCGATCCCCAGCACGACCGCGCCCGTCGCTGAATTGCGCGCGCTGATCTCCGGGTGGCCGCGTGCATCGCTCGCCGGTGCGAACAGGACCTGCAGCGTCATGAAGGGCATCGCCAGCGCGAGCAGTGCGACGACCGGCCCGGTGGCGAGCCACTTGTCACCCAGCACGACCGCGACCAGCGGATCGGCGACGACCGCGAGACCGAGGTAAAACGGCATCGCCGCCAGGAAGATGATCTGTGCCGATTTCAGGAACGCGGCGCCCATCGACGCGCCGTCGTCCTGGATTCGGGCATAAGCGGAGAAGGCGACTTCGTTCAGCGGGGGCACGAACTTCGATACGAAGATCTGCGCGAGGAACAGGCTGGTCGTGTAGATGCCCAGCTCATAGGCGGGCAGGGTCCGGCCCGCGACGAAGACGTCCGCCTGGCTCTGGACGAACCAGAACAGCTGTCCTGCGGCCATCAAGCCGCCGTACCGGGCGATGCTGCCCGCCCCGCGGAAGTCGAAGCTCGGCATCCGCCACCACGCCGCCGCCCACATCATGCCGATCGCGCGGGCGCTCCACATCACGGCGGGCGCAAGCACGAGCGTCCACACCCCCAGCCCGCCGACCGCACCGGCGAAGGCGGCGATGGCGCCGAGCACCGCCGAGACGAGGTTGACCGCGGACTGCCGCCTGAACTCCATCCGCCGCGACAGCAGCGCATAGGGCAGCGCGATGAACGGGGTCGTGAGATACAGCGCCGCCTGCACGCGCAGCAGGTCGGCAACCGGTGGCTGGCGGAAATAGGCGGCGACGATCGGCGCGACCAGGAATTGCGTCAGGGCCAGTGCGGCGTTCAGCAGGATCAGCATCCCGAACAACTGGCGCACCGCGCGGTCGTCGATCTCGGCCTTCTGGATGACGGCACTCGCGAGGCCGTAGCCGTTCAGCATGTTGAGCAGGACCAGAATGACCTGCGTCATCGCGAACAGCCCGTAATCCGCCGGGCTGAGGATGCGAATCACGAGGAAGGTCGATGCCCACGCGATCATTTGCCCCAGAATCTGCGTGCCCGACCGCCAGATCACGGCGCTGCGAACCTGCGATCGGAGTGATTCCGGGGGAGATTCGGCCGGTGGAGCGGGCTGATTCGACGTGATTCGGGCGATATGGGTCACCGACGCTGGATAGCGGGTGGCCGCTTACGATCACGTAAATGGCGGATTTCTGCGGGTTTGACGCCGTACTGAAACAAAATTGCAAAAAGTGTTTGACGGTCTGGAACCTCGAGCATAGAAGCCACTCCACCGACGCGGTGAGCCGGATGGTTCACGGGTTGGTCGCCAAAAACCAGACGATCAAAACTCTCTCTTGGGAGGGTATTTGAACGTCGGTATTTTTGTCGGCTCTTTGAAATTGTTGATGAGATGAAGGGACATGTGGGCG
>NZ_LMLB01000012.1:0-424 GCF_001421785.1 Sphingomonas sp. Leaf33
CCCGTTACATCTTCCGCGCAGGACGACTCGATCAGTGAGCTATTACGCTTTCTTTAAATGATGGCTGCTTCTAAGCCAACATCCTGACTGTTTTAGCCTTCCCACTTCGTTTCCCACTTAGCCAATTTTAGGGACCTTAGCTGGCGGTCTGGGTTGTTTCCCTCTTGAGTCCGGACGTTAGCACCCGGTGCTCTGTCTCCCAAGCTGTACTCTGCAGTATTCGGAGTTTGCATAGGTTTGGTAAGTCGCCATGACCCCCTAGCCTAAACAGTGCTCTACCCCCGCAGGTAATACTTGAGGCACTACCTAAATAGTTTTCGGAGAGAACCAGCTATTTCCAAGTTTGTTTAGCCTTTCACCCCTATCCACAGCTCATCCGCTAGTTTTGCAACACTAGTCGGTTCGGACCTCCAGTACCTGTTAC
>NZ_LMLB01000012.1:479-841 GCF_001421785.1 Sphingomonas sp. Leaf33
AGCGACTGATTCGCCCTATTCGGACTCGATTTCTCTACGGCTTCCCTATTCGGTTAACCTTGCCACTGAATGTAAGTCGCTGACCCATTATACAAAAGGTACGCAGTCACCCTTGCGGGCTCCTACTTTTTGTAAGCATGCGGTTTCAGGATCTATTTCACTCCCCTCCCGGGGTTCTTTTCGCCTTTCCCTCACGGTACTGGTTCACTATCGGTCGATTACGAGTATTTAGCCTTGGAGGATGGTCCCCCCATATTCAGACAGGATTTCTCGTGTCCCGCCCTACTTGTCTCTACCTTAGTACCACACGTCTGTTTTCGCATACAGGGCTATCACCTGCTATGGCCGGACTTTCCATTCCG
>NZ_LMLB01000012.1:901-1509 GCF_001421785.1 Sphingomonas sp. Leaf33
GCTCTTCCGATTTCGCTCGCCACTACTTTCGGAATCTCGGTTGATGTCTTTTCCTCGAGCTACTGAGATGTTTCAGTTCACCCGGTTCGCCTCGCATGACTATGTATTCATCATGCGATACCTCTTGCGAGGTGGGTTTCCCCATTCAGAAATCTCCGGATCAAAGCTTATTTGCCAGCTCCCCGAAGCTTATCGCAGGCTATCACGTCTTTCGTCGCCTGTAATCGCCAAGGCATCCACCACATGCTCTTAGTCACTTGACCCTATAACTTTGACGTCTCTTTCGAAACATCGCCATCTAATCTTTCAAGGACTTGCCAGGTCTTTCACCTGACGCGTTATGCCGTAATGTGAATAATTCCTCGATATCACTATCAAGAAACATTCGTCATTACTAATTTCAAATCAGCTTTCGCTTATTGAATATTCGTTTTGACGCAATCAAAAAATTGTCGTCAGAGGCACGGTCTGCACTAAACCTTTACGAATGTGCAGTTTCCTCTGACAACGCTGATTCGACTCTATGAATTTTTAAAGAACAGCCGATTGATCAAACGATGTTGATCAACAACAAAGCAGCCTCTTGCAAAGCCACTTTGGTGTTGAAT
>NZ_LMLB01000012.1:1549-1858 GCF_001421785.1 Sphingomonas sp. Leaf33
ACCGACGACCCCCTGCTTGCAAAGCAGGTGCTCTCCCAGCTGAGCTAATCCCCCATCTCGATACCCTGCCTGCAGCCAGCTCATTCGCCAACCCGCAGCCATCGCCATCGGAATTTGGTGGGTCTAGTTGGGCTCGAACCAACGACCCCTGCGTTATCAACACAGTGCTCTAACCAGCTGAGCTACAGACCCTTTTCCAACAACCGATAAGTGTGGGCGTTCAATATTGAATGCAGTTTTCCAGAAAGGAGGTGATCCAGCCGCACCTTCCGATACGGCTACCTTGTTACGACTTCACCCCAGTCACGA
>NZ_LMLB01000012.1:1939-2141 GCF_001421785.1 Sphingomonas sp. Leaf33
GGCAGAACCCGCTCCCATGGTGTGACGGGCGGTGTGTACAAGACCCGGGAACGTATTCACCGCGACATTCTGATCCGCGATTACTAGCGATTCCGACTTCACGCAGTCGAGTTGCAGACTGCGATCCGGACTACGACTGGCTTTATGGGATTGGCTCCCCCTCGCGGGTTGGCAACCCTCTGTACCAGCCATTGTATGACGT
>NZ_LMLB01000012.1:2220-2349 GCF_001421785.1 Sphingomonas sp. Leaf33
CCCCACCTTCCTCCGGTTTGTCACCGGCAGTCCCATTAGAGTGCCCTTTCGTAGCAACTAATGGCAAGGGTTGCGCTCGTTGCGGGACTTAACCCAACATCTCACGACACGAGCTGACGACAGCCATGC
>NZ_LMLB01000012.1:2674-2980 GCF_001421785.1 Sphingomonas sp. Leaf33
GGGATTGCCTTCGCCATCGGTGTTCCTCCGCATATCTACGCATTTCACTGCTACACGCGGAATTCCATCCCCCTCTACCGTACTCTAGCTATGCAGTCACAAATGCAGTTCCCAGGTTGAGCCCGGGGATTTCACATCTGTCTTGCATAACCGCCTGCGCACGCTTTACGCCCAGTAATTCCGATTAACGCTCGCACCCTACGTATTACCGCGGCTGCTGGCACGTAGTTAGCCGGTGCTTATTCTTACGGTACCGTCATGGACCCTCTTTATTAGAAAGAGTCTTTTCGTTCCGTACAAAAGCAG
>NZ_LMLB01000012.1:3098-3255 GCF_001421785.1 Sphingomonas sp. Leaf33
TCGTCGGCTTGGTAAGCTTTTATCCCACCAACTACCTAATCTGCCATCGGCCGCTCCGTCCGCGCAAGGCCTTGCGGTCCCCTGCTTTCATCCGTAGATCGTATGCGGTATTAGCAAAGCTTTCGCTCCGTTATCCCCCACGATCGGGCACGTTCCG
>NZ_LMLB01000013.1:648-780 GCF_001421785.1 Sphingomonas sp. Leaf33
CTCCCCGCTGTCTCCAGCATAGACTCAGTGAAATTGAATTCCCCGTGAAGATGCGGGGTTCCTGCGGTCAGACGGAAAGACCCCGTGCACCTTTACTGTAGCTTTGCGCTGGCATTCGTGTCGGCATGTGTA
>NZ_LMLB01000013.1:829-1026 GCF_001421785.1 Sphingomonas sp. Leaf33
AGCCTGTGTGGAGCCATCCTTGAAATACCACCCTTGTAGATATGGTTGTCTAACCGCGGGCCCTGATCGGGCTCCGGGACAGCGCATGGCAGGCAGTTTGACTGGGGCGGTCGCCTCCCAAAGAGTAACGGAGGCGTGCGAAGGTAGGCTCAGACCGGTCGGAAATCGGTCGTCGAGTGCAATGGCATAAGCCTGCC
>NZ_LMLB01000013.1:1339-1765 GCF_001421785.1 Sphingomonas sp. Leaf33
CTCCCTTGAGAGCCGTGGAAGACCACCACGTTGATAGGCTGGGTGTGCAAGCGCGGTGACGCGTTGAGCTTACCAGTACTAATCGCTCGATTGAACTTGATCGCTCTCATGATCCATGTCCGTGACTTGGTTCGGCAGCCGCTGCAAAGCGGCTCCGATCCGCGGACGGTCAGAAGAACGAAACCAAAGACCAAAACGGTCGCCGCCTTACGGCTGTCGACCCGCGTCAGCTACGGCTGTCGCTCAGCTTGCCGAACAACGATGTGCTGCGCCGGTCTGGTGGTTTGAGCGGTGTGCCCAGAACCCGATCCCATCTCGAACTCGGCCGTTAAACGCACCAGCGCCCATGGTACTGTGTCTCAAGACACGGGAGAGTCGGTCGCCGCCAGACCTGCACAGCACATCACATCCCCTCCAGACGATCCG
>NZ_LMLB01000014.1:0-201 GCF_001421785.1 Sphingomonas sp. Leaf33
GAACCCGTCGCGGCGCGCCTTGGCGCCCGGCGGGTAGTTGCTGGATGCGATGAGGCAGGCATCGCACTGGTCGCGCCCGCGGTTCACCACGTCGCAGAAGCGGCCGGAATGATCGAGCAGGAGCCCGCGCTCGCAGATGAGGTGGTGGTCGTGGAGGTGGTAGACCACCGGCACGCCGCAGGCTGGCCTGCCCCCATTCAG
>NZ_LMLB01000014.1:273-612 GCF_001421785.1 Sphingomonas sp. Leaf33
GGCAGGGCGAGCGGACGGCACTGATCCGCTCGGTTCGGTCGGCCAGAGGACGACCTCTGGCGCAGGCGGGTGGTAGCCAAGCGACGAGTGCGGTCGGAGGGTGTTGTAGTGCCTCCGCCATTGCTCGATCACGACGCTGGCCTCCTTGAGGGTGTAGAACACCTCGCCGTTGAGGAGTTCATCCCGCAGCTTTGCGTTGAAGCTCTCGCAGTAACCGTTCTCCCACGGACTGCCCGGCTCGATGTAGGCGGTCGTCGATCCAACCGCTGCGATCCAGTCCTGAACCGCTTTGGCAATGAACTCCGGTCCATTGTCGGAGCGGATATGACCCGGCACACC
>NZ_LMLB01000014.1:644-1061 GCF_001421785.1 Sphingomonas sp. Leaf33
GAACAGGTCCGTCAGCACGTCGATCACGTCGAGGGCCTTCAGCTTGCGTGATACACGGATCGCCAGGCACTCACGCGTGAACTCATCAATGACGTTCAGCATCCGGTACTTGCGCCCGTTGTGCGTGCGGTGCTCGACGAAGTCGTAGGACCAGATGTGGTCGGGCCGCTCCGGCCGCAGCCGCACGCACGAGCCGTCGTTGAGCCAGAGGCGCGACCGCTTCGGCTGGCGAGCGGGAACCTTGAGGCCCTCGCATCGCCAGATCCGTTCGACGCGCTTCACGTTCACCGTCCAGCCATCGCGCCGGAGCAAGGCCGTGATCCGACGGTAGCCGTAGCGTCCGTACTGCAGCGCCAGGGCGACGATGGCAGCCGTCAAAGCAGCCTCGTCCTCGACCATCACGGCGACTTTGCGCTG
>NZ_LMLB01000015.1:0-209 GCF_001421785.1 Sphingomonas sp. Leaf33
CTGGATGGTCCACTGTTTTTGTCTTTGGGGTGGTGTTTTGTGTCGGTTGGGTGGTCTGGCTTGCTGGATTGCTTGGGTTGACAGGGGCACGACGGGGCTCTAGACGCTCCGGACCGCTGGGAAGGCCGACGATGGTTTGGTCGGTACCACGGTTTCTCCAGTCTGGCAACCGGGTTTGGTGCGGGTGACCGTGCGGCTTGGTCGTGATG
>NZ_LMLB01000015.1:335-538 GCF_001421785.1 Sphingomonas sp. Leaf33
AACACATGCAAGTCGAGCGGGCACCTTCGGGTGTCAGCGGCAGACGGGTGAGTAACACGTGGGAACGTACCCTTCGGTTCGGAATAACGCTGGGAAACTAGCGCTAATACCGGATACGCCCTTATGGGGAAAGGTTTACTGCCGAAGGATCGGCCCGCGTCTGATTAGCTAGTTGGTGGGGTAATGGCCTACCAAGGCGACGA
>NZ_LMLB01000015.1:620-850 GCF_001421785.1 Sphingomonas sp. Leaf33
CGTGAGTGATGAAGGCCTTAGGGTTGTAAAGCTCTTTTGTCCGGGACGATAATGACGGTACCGGAAGAATAAGCCCCGGCTAACTTCGTGCCAGCAGCCGCGGTAATACGAAGGGGGCTAGCGTTGCTCGGAATCACTGGGCGTAAAGGGCGCGTAGGCGGCCATTCAAGTCGGGGGTGAAAGCCTGTGGCTCAACCACAGAATTGCCTTCGATACTGTTTGGCTTGAGT
>NZ_LMLB01000015.1:1334-1689 GCF_001421785.1 Sphingomonas sp. Leaf33
ACGTCCTTAGTTGCCATCATTCAGTTGGGCACTCTAGGGAGACTGCCGGTGATAAGCCGCGAGGAAGGTGTGGATGACGTCAAGTCCTCATGGCCCTTACGGGATGGGCTACACACGTGCTACAATGGCGGTGACAGTGGGAAGCGAAGGAGCGATCTGGAGCAAATCCCCAAAAACCGTCTCAGTTCAGATTGCACTCTGCAACTCGAGTGCATGAAGGCGGAATCGCTAGTAATCGTGGATCAGCATGCCACGGTGAATACGTTCCCGGGCCTTGTACACACCGCCCGTCACACCATGGGAGTTGGTCTTACCCGACGGCGCTGCGCCAACCGCAAGGAGGCAGGCGACCACG
>NZ_LMLB01000015.1:1817-2048 GCF_001421785.1 Sphingomonas sp. Leaf33
GCCTGTAGCTCAGGTGGTTAGAGCGCACCCCTGATAAGGGTGAGGTCGGACGTTCGAGTCGTCCCAGGCCCACCATTTTTGGGGTTCGCCTCCGACACCGACGCAATCACAGTTTGGGGCCATAGCTCAGCTGGGAGAGCGGTTGCTTTGCAAGCATCAGGTCGTCGGTTCGATCCCGACTGGCTCCACCATTCCTCTCCCCTTGCGGGTCGAGGGTCGAATGGCTTCGAG
>NZ_LMLB01000016.1:0-322 GCF_001421785.1 Sphingomonas sp. Leaf33
AAGTGTCTTAAGAGCATTCGGTGGATGCCTTGGCGCTGAGAGGCGATGAAGGACGTGGTACGCTGCGATAAGCCTTGGGGAGCTGCGAACGAGCTTTGATCCAGGGATTTCCGAATGGGGAAACCCACCTTCGACCTTCTGTATTGTGTGGTCATGGCGCTGCGCGGAGCAATCTGTGCGGTGGTCTTGGTCATTCAATACAGTTGGTCACATGAAGGTATCATGCCCTGAATACATAGGGGTTTGAAGCGAACCCGGGGAACTGAAACATCTAAGTACCCGGAGGAAAGGACATCAACGAGACTCCGTCAGTAGTGGCGAG
>NZ_LMLB01000016.1:410-1108 GCF_001421785.1 Sphingomonas sp. Leaf33
AACATGGGGGGACCACCCTCCAAGCCTAAGTACTCCTCAGCGACCGATAGCGAACAAGTACCGTGAGGGAAAGGTGAAAAGCACCCCGACGAGGGGAGTGAAACAGTTCCTGAAACCGGATGCTTACAAACAGTGGGAGCTCAAGGTTCGTCCTGAGTGACCGCGTACCTTTTGTATAATGGGTCAGCGACTTAAAGTAACGAGCAAGCTTAAGCCGGTAGGTGTAGGCACAGCGAAAGCGAGTCTGAACAGGGCGTTCAGTTCGTTGCTTTAGACCCGAAACCGAGTGATCTAGCCATGTGCAGGATGAAGGTGGGGTAACACCCACTGGAGGTCCGAACCAGTGCCCGTTGAAAAGGTCTTGGATGACGTGTGGCTAGGGGTGAAAGGCCAATCAAACTCGGAAATAGCTGGTTCTCCGCGAAAGCTATTTAGGTAGCGCCTCGAGTGAATACCTCACGGGGTAGAGCACTGGATGGGCTAGGGCCGCCCACAGCGGTACCAAACCCAACCAAACTCCGAATACGTGAGAGTACTGCTCGGGAGACACACGGCGGGTGCTAACGTCCGTCGTGGAGAGGGAAACAACCCTGACCAACAGCTAAGGCCCCCAATTCGTGGCTAAGTGGGAAAGGATGTGGGAATCCCAAAACAACCAGGAGGTTGGCTTAGAAGCAGCCATCCTTTAAAGAAAGCGT
>NZ_LMLB01000017.1:0-22404 GCF_001421785.1 Sphingomonas sp. Leaf33
CACCACCGGCCAGACCCTGACGCTGCCCGCCGGCGTGATCCGCTCGACCTACAACGCGAGCCAGCTGCGCCCCTACGACCCCGCCGACGCCATCGGCGACGTGACGCCCGTGTCGGCCCAACCCACCGCGCGCGGCAAGAGCAACAAATGCGGCGCGTTCGGCAAGATATTGCTGATCGCGGTCGCCGTCGCGGTGACGGTATGGGCGTCACCGGCGGCACCGAATTTCTGGCAGGGCGCGCTGGCCGGTCTCGCCGGCAGCGCGGCGAGCCAGACGGTCGGCCTTGCCACCGGCATCCAGGACAAGTTCTCGTGGAAGGGGATCGCGCTCGCCGGGATCTCGGGCGGGATCGGCGGCGCGGTCGGTGCGAGTGCCGCCGTGCAGGGTATCAAGAGCAGCTTCGTCCAGGGCGCCGTCCAGGGCATCGTCGGCAGCGCGCTGACCCAGGGCGTGGCCGTCGCGACGGGCCTGCAATCGAAGTTCGACTTCGCGGGCGTGGCGGTGGCCGGGGTCGTCGGCGGCGTCGGCAACTGGGCAAGCATGAAATTGCCCGGCGCCGCGGTTGCGGAGACCGCGACCACCGCGGCGCGTGCCGCGAGCTTCGGCAACCTGCTGGTCTCGGGCACAGCGTCGGCCATCGCGGGTGCAGCGACGCGCAGCCTCGTCAGCGGCACCAGCTTCGGCGACAACATCCTCGCCGTCCTGCCCGATGCGATAGGCACCACGATCGGGAGGTTCGTGGGGCAGCGCCTGGCTGCCAGCACGCAGATGTCAGCAGCTGAAAAGGCGCTGGTTGCCGAGGCTAAACAGAGCGCTGACTCGGGGGGCACTGTCGGTACTCGTCCGTACCCGTCCAGCTTGCAAGATATTGTGTCACGGTTTCCCGGCGGGGGAACGCTCATACCGGCAAGTGAGATCAAGCTTGCGCCGCGGACGGCTGTGCCCCTTGAAGACGTCGATGCTATCCTTGCGGAGGGTAAACGTGGCATTGCTGCGATGACGGAAAATACCCCGGGGGAGCGGGCTCGGGCTTACAAAAGAATAAATGAAGCTGCGGAAGCTGCTCGACACCAAATCATCTCGCAGCAACAGGCGGTCAGCGAGCCCCCGCCCTTCATGGCGGATTATATTTCTCCTGCTGCCAATGCCCCAGGCGGTGAATACTTCTCGAAGAAGCTCGATGATATTGGGAAGATGATCGAGTTGTCCCACCATTTACCCGGTCAGCTTGGAATGGCGGCGAATTTAGGCCTGGTAGCAGGTGGTACCGGTGCGGTCGTTCTCGGCTACCTGAATACGCCTGGACGATCTGACCTGGTCACGACGTCGGGTGCCTCTACATTCACCGACTATCGTACGACACCCTTCGCCGCAAAGAGTATTGCGACAGGATCAGTCAACACTCGGCTTGCTCTGCAGGGCGTCACCGATCGGGCTGTGGCGGATTTGGCGGCGAATCCTGGGCTGGCTCGCGACTTGATGAGTCCGGGCAGCTATCAGCGCCTCGTCGAGAGAACCAGCTTGGCGCCAGCGAGCTACGGCAAGGCCGTAGAACGGCTGTCGGCTCGCTATATCCAGGCCGATCCTGAGCTTAGCCAACTCCTTTCGTATCGATCTCGCCCCTTCGTTTCGACGCCAGACTTCTTGGGGTATGAAGGCTATAAGGTTCGGACTCTCGACATCACCACCGAGGCGTCGCGGGCGAGCCATTTGGCAAGGCCGTACGGGGCATATACAGAGTATGCGATACATCCCTGCCTGCCTTCCAACTTGGTGTTCCCACGATGAAAGAGTTTAAAAACGAGACGTTCTCTCGGCTGTTTGATCGCGGGGAGCGCCTTCGGATAGAGGACATGGCCTTCCACGAATGCCTGTTCGAAAACTGCGCGCTCTCGCTGACAGAGGACGTCGCCAGGATGTCCGAAGTGCGCAGGGTGGAGATGATCGATTGTACCATAAACGGCTGCGACACGGGACCGATGGTTGTATCTGAGGTGAGTATCTTTGGCCTTAAGACGAACGACCTACTCATCTTCTGGAGCCCGTATCTGGATCGCGTCGTGCTGTCCGGCGAGATCGGCAAGATGAAGGTCAATGCTACAGCTGGTCCGTCGACTTATGGCAACGCGAGGCAGAAACCGTTTGATGACTATCGAGCCAATTTCTACGCAGGAGTTGAATGGGCGCTTGATATCAGCAAGGCGCGCTTCAAGGACTTTGATATTCGTGGTGTGCCGGGGAGGTTGATCCGCCGTGACCCTGAATCGCAGATACTGATTACTCGGGAGCGCGCCCTGCAAGTTGCTAAGCCGGGTTGGGAAAAGCAGCTTGATCCGGCTAACAAACTGTGGCCGTTCATGGTCAACCTCTTCGTCGGCGATGGCGATGCGGACACAGTCTTCGTCGCACCGCTTGGTGCCGCGAAGGCGAAGCGCGATCCTCTGTTGAAGGGGCTGCAGGAGCTAAGGCGGATCGGCCTTGCCGAGCCGGACTGAATCGAGCCGGCGCTCCTAGCCGATGCCGATGCCGGCATCGTGCCCGTCGATCGCGCCGATCTGTGCGCTGTCGCGAATGCCCAGCGCGTCGGTGAGGGCTTAACGGCTGTCGGTATATATGGCGGCGTGTGAACGAGCGCGAGACGAGCGACTACGACCATCAGAGCCGCGTGACGTCGACCCGCGACGTCTCGCTGACGGGGCAGGTCTGGGTCTTCAAGCCCTATCAGAACCCCGGCGATCCCTATTATCTCCACGATCCCGACCGCGGGGAGTGGGTGCAGCGCCAGGCCTATTACACGGGCCTGCGGCAGGAGAGCTTCGGCTATGCCGCCGACGGACAGCTGACCAACGTCGCCATCGTCGAGACGGGCTACACCGACGACGGAAACGGCAATGCGGTTTCGACCAACGTGCTCGACCGACGCGGCTAAGGCTAATGCCGTCGGATCGGACGTCCCCGGGGGTTTAAGAGAAGTGTATGCCGGATTTGTCCGGCCACCTACAGGCGGGTGAAGGGCTGTCGGTCATCTTCAATCACGGTATGGCGATGGACCTGTCGATGTTCGCGGCGCAGATGGATGCGCTCGTTGCGCGCGGTTATCATGTCGTGTCGATGGCGCATCGCTCGCTGCTCGGCAACACGGCGGCCCATTCGCTCGAAGATCTTGCGCGAGACACGGTCGAACTGGCGGACCAACTCGGCATCGTCCGGTTCGTCGCCGCCGGCATGTCGATGGGCGCGTTCACCAGTCTGCGTGTCGCCTTGGACCATCTCGACAGATGCGAAGGCCTGATCATGATCGATGGGGTGGCGGGTGCCTACAGCCCGCCCGAGCGCGAAGGGTTCGCCGCGCACGCCGCATCGCTCGATCAGATTTCGGGAGGCCTGCCACGCGAGTTTGCCGAGGGACTGGCTACGGTCGAATTCAGACCGGCGACGCTGCGTAACCAGCCCGAACTCGTGGAAGCCTGGATCGAGCGATGGTGCGCGACGCCCGCCGCTGCGGTCGCGAGCCAGATGCGATCCTGGAGCGACATGGACGACGTGACGGACCGGTTGCCGGACATCGCGGTTCCCGTCCTGCTCGCTTACGGGGCGGACGACGCTCCGATTCCGATCGCGCGTTTGTTTCCAATGATCGAGCGGTTGGCGGACGTTACGCTGGTGAAGATTCCCGATGCGGGTCACTCGTCGAACATCGAACAGCCCGAGCTGGTGAACGCCGCCATCCTCGCGTTTCTCGACCGCCTGCACCGCCAGGATCACCGGGGATATTGATGTATTCGGCTTGGTCCGGCTCATGCTCATTCAGCATCATGGATCGGCCGGCCCCACGACCGCGCGTTCGCCCTGACCGGGCCAGATGCCAACGCGACGACCGTCCGGGAGTTCGTGTGCGCCTTGCGGTCAAAAACCAGCGCAACCTGCGACATCCTACCTTGACCTGCTGCCGGTCCGATAAAGATCAAGGTGAGCTACCCGCGCTTGTCGCTCGAACTCGACCGGGCTGAGATAGGCCACTGTAGAGTGACGGCCCGTCGGATTGGAGCGGCGCTCGATGCGGGCGGATCGTCGGTTGGCTCGAACTGGCCGGTCGCGCACCATGGCGAACCAAGTCGCCGTCTGTGACGTTGTGTGCGGCAGAGGTGACCATGACCGAAGACGATGAACGCTGGATGCGCCGTGCGATCGAGATTGCGCGGTCGAAAGGGGCGGACCCCGCTGATTCGCCGCTCGGCTCGGTGATCGTGCTGGACGGCCGCGAGATCGCGGGCGAGCGCAACCAGACGCAGGAGCTGCCCGACGCCACCGCGCACGCCGAGATGATGGCGATCCGCCGCGCGTGCGAGGGGATCGGCGAGATGGAGCTGCGCGGGGCCACGCTCTATTCGACGCTCCAGCCCTGCGGGATGTGCACGATGGCGTCGATCTGGTCCAAGGTCGGTCGCGTCGTCTACGGCGCCGGGCGCGACGATGTGCACGAGATGTATTTCGAGGCGCGGCACGTCGACACGCTCGCCTTCATCGCCGACGCCTACCGCGACGACATCGTGATCGAGGGCGGCTGCCTGCGCGACGAGTGCGCGCGCCTCTATTATCCGCCGGACGCCGACCTGTCGCGGCAGGACCAGGCCAACCTGTGACCGGGGAGCGCGTACATCGTCGATCGATACCGCCTTGCCCGCCGCCGCATGTCGCTGGAGGAAAACCGTCGCTGCCGATCCTTTTCGTGCTTTCGCTCCAGGCCGCGACGCTCGGCGATCCGCGCCGCAATGCGCAGGGGCGGTACAACGCCGATCGCCGACAGTAAGCCGACGGGCGCGCCTGTATGCGGGTCGCCGACACCGTGCCGGGCGACCGCGGGGCGTGGCCGTTCGACCGACCCTGTCACCTGATCCTCAACCTTGCGGTCGGCGGCGACTGGGGCGGCAAGCGGGGAATCGACGACGCCGCCTTTCCGATGCGGCTGACGATCGACCATGTCCGCTACTGGCAGGCGAAGCCCTAGCGGCGGCCGCGCACCGCCAGCACGGTTGCGCCGCCTGCCAGCGTCAGCACCGCAAGCGCGCCAAGCGCCACCGAGAAATCGCGCGTCGTCGCCAGCGTCCACGCGAGCGCCGGGCCGATCACCGCGGGCGCGGTATTGGTCAGGTTGATGATCCCCAGGTCGCGGCCCCGGTGCCGGGGCGAGGGCAGCAACTGCATCGCAAACCCCGCGTGCAGCGCCAGAAAGACGCCCGTTCCGACAGCGTACATCCCATAACCGATCGCGCCCGTGGTCCAGTCGCGCGCCACCGCCATCGCCAGCAGTCCCGCCGCCGCGACGGCCGCTGAGCCGCACAGGATCGCGCGGCGGCGGCGGGTCCGGTCGGACAGCCGCCCGACGCCGATCGCGACCGGAATGACGATCAGCGCCGCCACCGCCATCAGCACGCCGACCCCGGCGGCGCCGCGATCGGTCGAGGCTTGAGGGGCGATGCTCTGAAAATAATAGAGCAGGTAAAGCCCAACGACGGCGCCGGCGATCTGGACGAGAAGCCGCGCGATCCACGCGATCACCAAGTCGCGGCGTGCGACATCGGCATCCGGCGGAGTCTCGGCGGTCGGCAGCGGTGGCCCCGCGCGGGTCAGCAGGAACGGCACGACGCACAGCGCGACCGCGACCGGGATGCAGGCAAAGCGCGCGGCGATGCTTGGCAGCGGCAGGCTGACGAGCAGTGCGGCGAATGCCGACCCGATCGGCGGCCCGAGCGTCAGCAGGCCGCTGGCCAGCCCCTTCTGCGCGTCGGGAATCTCGTCGGCCATGATCGCCAGCAATGGCGCGAGCAGGACATTGACCGCGACCTGTACCCCGATCACCGCCGCAACCAAGGCGGCGGGCGTATCCGCCCAGGCAAGCGCGACATAGGCGGGCAGCAGGCTGGCCACGCCCAGCGCCACCCAGCCGCGCCGGCTGCGACCGCGCGCCACGCTGCGGTCGCTCGCCCAGCCGAACGCGATATTGGCGACGCTGGCGGCGATCGCACCCAGGATCGCGGCGAGCGTCAGATAGTCGATCGACGCGTCGGCGGCGACCTGCCCCATCCGAAGCGGCAGCAGCAGCGACAGCAGCGGCAGGTAAGCGAGGACCCCGCCCGCGCTCGCCAGCGCATAGCCCGCGAGAAACCTTGCGGAACGCCGCATGGCAGGATGGTCCGGCGGGGGCGGGGCAGGCGTCATCGCGGACCCGTTATCGCGGCGCGCCCCCGACAGGCAATGCGCGCGTTACGGCCGCATCGTCTGCGCGGACGACGGGACGGTGGAGAGCAGCCCGCGGTCGGCGGCGGTGCGCACCAGCGCGACGGCGTACCGCCCACCCTCGTTTCGCCAGCCGGGCGCCGCCGCCTGCGCCGCCGGGGGCACGATCGACCTTGCTGTCGACGGTCGCTTCACCTCGCGCCGCGATGGCGCGGTGGTCGTGTTCGGTGACGACCCCTCCGCCGCATTCCAGGGTGACCGCGCCGATGTGGTCTTCGACGCCCACGACAACCTCGCGCCACTGAAGCGGCTGAAGGCGGCGGCTATTCCGACCGTTTCGGTGTTCCTGTCGGGCCTGCCTCTGGGTGAACCCGTACCTCGACGCCTCGGACGCGTTCGTCGCAGCGTGGCTGCCGGGGTCCGTAGGCGGCTGCGCTCCGCTGTTCTCACATGGCTGCGGCCTGTCTCTCAAGGACGATGGCGCGCTTGCTAAACCTGTCGGAAGTCCGCGCGACGCCGTCCGCCGCGGATCGCGCGGCGCTGTTCGCTGCGGGCCGCGTCGGTACCCGGCGGCGCCGGCTGGTCGGCGCACCGGATGGGCTGTCGACCGCTCGCCGATCTGCCCGGTCACGCTGAGCATCGGCTGCGGCACGGACTGCGCGGCCAGCGTGCCCGTCGACCGACCGCTCCGCGCGGCCGCGACCGGCGGCTGGACGCAGATCGCCGTTCCGCTCGTCTGCTTGGGCAAGGGCGGGGCGGACATGAGCCGCATCGACCGGCCGCTGGCGATCCGGACCGACGGCGCGCTCGACCTGACCATCTCGGGCATCCGCCTGACCCAGACCGCCAAGGACAAGATCGCCTGTTGATCGATGCGGAACGACGCCGCGGGTCGTTCGCTGTAGCGCCATCGGCATGACGCCCAGTGAAGGAGACGACCGGTGACCGAAGGCCGAGAAGCGACGCTCTATCGCATGGTCCTGCCCGACCACACCTGCCCGTTCGGCGTGCGCGCGAGGGCGCTGCTGGAACAGGCGGGGTTCGATGTCGACGACCGCATCCTCGACACGCGCGACGCGGTCGATGCGTTCAAGGATGAACACGGCGTCGATACCACGCCCCAGATCTTCATCGACGGCGAGCGCATCGGCGGCAGCGACGATCTTGAACGCTACCTCGCCGACGCCTGATCCGGTTCGCCCGCCGCCGCGCGTGACCGTGTGGCACGACGGCACCTGTCCGCTGTGCCGGCGTGAGATCGCGCTGATGCGCCGGCTCGACACGCGCGGCGCGATCGCCTTCGTCGATGCCGCGGGCCCGGCAAGCTGTCCGATCGATCGTGCCGAATTGCTCGCGCGGTTCCATGCCCGCGAAGGCGACGGGCCGCTGCTCTCGGGCGCCGCCGCCTTCGCCGCGATGTGGCGCGCGATCCCGCTTCTCCGCCCGATCGGTCTGGCTGCGCGCAATCGCCATGTCCTCGGCCTGCTCGAGCGGCTGTACCGGCGCTTCCTGCGCCTTCGCCCGCGGCTGCAACGCTGGCTCGCCCGTCAGGAGGCACAGGCATGAGACCCCGTCCCGATCCCGTCGGCCCCGGTCAGACCAGCGTCTGGGATTTCCCGCGCCCGGCCATCGCCGAACCCAGCGACGCCCACGTCCGCATCGTCCACCGCGGTATCGTCGTGGCGGAAACGCGCGCTGCGGTGCGGACGCTGGAGACCAGTCACCCGCCGAGCTGGTACATCCCGCCCGGCGATATCGCGCCTGGCCTGCTCATGCCGTCCGATCGCCGGTCTTTCTGCGAATGGAAGGGGCAGGCGCTCTATTGGCACCTCGATGTCGCGGGCGAGCGGTTGCGTGATGTCGCGTGGAGCTATCCCAACCCGACACCTGCCTTTGCCATGCTGCGCGACCACGTCGCCTTCTATGCCGGGCCGCTCGACGCCTGCACGGTCGACGGCCACCGCGTCGTGCCGCAACCCGGTGGCTTCTACGGCGGGTGGATCGCCCCTGACGTCGCCGGGCCGTTCAAGGGCATTCCGGGCAGCATGGGCTGGTAAAACGACGCCGTTGCCGGGCCCGCGGCACGTTCGGTTAACCCGGCGGGTGTAAGCCACGCCTTTGCGAGTTGCCGGTGGTGCGTCCCGTCGTGGCGCGCCCGCGGCGCGTTTTGTGGTGCGTGGTGTCGATGGGCGAGTCTTCGGAAATATCGACAGGCGCCGGTTCGGCCGGCCCGCCGTCCAGGATCGTCGCGCTCGACGTGCTGCGCGGTGTCGCGATCTGCGGCATCCTGCTGATGACCATCTGCAAGATGGGCGGCGTGACCGCCTCGCCGATCGATCGTTTCCCGCCCGCGCTTGATGCGCAGTGGATCGGCTGGAGCCTTCAGACGCTGCTGGTCGACGGGACGATGCGCGGGTTGTTCACGCTGCTGTTCGGGGCGAGCATGGTGCTGATGCTGCGCCGCGCCGATGATCCCGGCGTCGGCGCGGGCGCGATCGATGTCTGGGCGCGGCGCTGTCTGGCGCTGATGGCGTTCGGCGTCGTCGAATGGCTGGTCTTCCTGTGGCCGGGCGAGATCCTGTGGACCTATGGCGTCAGCGGTTTCGCGCTGCTTGCCTTCCGCCGCGCACGCCCCGCCGTGCTGGTCGCGGTCGCCGCGCTGCTGCTGACCGGACTGTCCGCCAACGCCGCCTATCGCACCTACGGCGTCGTCGCGCAGGCGCAGGCCGGCCGCATCGACATCGCCGCCGGCCGTCCCGACACCGAAGCGGCACAGGCCGCCCGCGCGATCGGGGATCGCCTGCGCCCGAACGAGGCGACGCGTACTGAAGCTATCGCCCAGCGCACCCACTGGCTGACGCTGCTGCGCTGGAGCGAACGCTTCTGGCTGGAGGAGAATATCGGCGGCACCGGCTGGCTGGAGGTGGCCGAAAGCATCGCCTTTATGCTGCTCGGCATGGCCCTGTTCCGTACCGGTGTACTGACCGGCACCGCCCGGCATCCGGCACCTGCGCGACTGATGATCGCCGGTTATGCGCTGGGCCTGCCGATGCGGATGCTGGCGGTCTGGCTGGGTTGGACCAGCGGGCTCGACATTTCGGCGCCTGTCGCCGGCCCGGCGCTGTGGGCGCTGTCCGACACGCTGTTCCAGCCGGGACGCCTGCTGGTGACGCTGGGGCACGCCGGCCTCATCCTGTCGTTGCTCCAGGCCGGCTGGCTGGGCCGTGCCGACACTTTGCGTGCGCTCGGCCGCATGGCGCTCAGCGTGTACGCGCTCCAGGCCATCCTCGGCTCGCTGATCTTCTACGCCGGCGGCCTCGTCGGCCGCTTCGCGCTGCCCGGACTGTGGGGCGTGGCGCTCGTCATCTGGCTGCTGACCGCTGCCTTCAGCCGGTGGTGGCTGGCGCGCTACGAAATGGGCCCGGCCGAAGCCATGCTGCGCGGCATATCGCGCGGGCGTGCCGCATGGCCGGTGCGGCGGCGGGGCAGGGGGAGCGACGCGCCCAGAACCTCTGCGGCCCCGGTTGCACTGTAGGAAAACGCCTGCAACCTGACGGCACGCATGACCGCGCGACTATCGTCGGATGACCCGCCGTCCGACCGAACGCGTCGTTGAGGCAATCGCAAAATCGCGCCGCGGCGAAGCCGCGTCGTCGGTCGGGCGCGGTCTCGCGGACCAGCGTTCGCTGATCCGCGTGCGGCGTCGACTTACTTGCTGCGCTCGACCTGTTCGAAGTCGAGTTCGACTGGGGTGGCGCGGCCGAAGATCGATACGGCGACCTTCACCTTGCTCTTGTCGAAGTCGAGCTCCTCGACGACGCCGTTGAACGTCGCGAACGGGCCGTCCAGCACCTTGACCGAATCGCCGATCTCGTAATCGACCTTGACCTGCTGCTTGGGCGCGGCGGCAGCTTCTTCCTTGGTGTTCAGGATGCGCGCGGCTTCGCCTTCGCTGATCGGCTGGGGCTTGCCCATGCTGCCCAGGAAGCCGGTCACCTTCGGCGTGTTCTTGACGAGGTGGTATACGTCGTCGTTCATGCTGAGCTTGGCCAGCACGTAGCCGGGGAAGAACTTGCGCTCCGACTGGATCTTCTTGCCGCGGCGGACTTCGGTCACCTGCTCGGTCGGAACCTCGACCGCCTCGACCAGCTGCTCGAGGCCCATGCGGGTCGCGTCGGCCAGGATCTGGTCGCGGACCTTGTTCTCGAAACCCGAATAGGCGTGGATGATGTACCAGCGCGCCATGTGATGAATGCCCCTTACTTGGCCAGGCTGAGCAGGAAGTCGACGATCGTGCGGAACACGCTGTCTACGCCCAGAAAGAACAGCGCGAGGACCGTCGTCATGATCATGACCATGACCCCCGTCATCCAGGTTTCCTTCGGCGTCGGCCAGGCAACCTTCTTCCGCTCTGCCTCGACCTGACGCATGAATTCCAGGGGAGTCGTCTTTGCCACGCTGCTGGCCTCGCTTCGAAAATGTACGTCCGCCGGACATGGGCTCTCTGCCCGGTCCCGTGAAGGGGCTCGGTGCGGATTATCCAGACTGTCGGATTGGGGGTGTCTGTAGCGGGGGCGGGCGGGGTTAGCAAGCGGTGCCCGGCGATGTGTCGGCGGGCGCGAGGCCTCGATCGATCCGCTTGGTCAGTCGCCGCGGGTCCGGACCCAGATCAGGCGGTCGCGCTCATATCGATCGGCGCGCAACTGCGCCGCGACCATCGCGACGGCCGCGATCGCGGTAGCGGCGGATGCGGACGCGAGCATGATGGAAATCATGCTGCCACATTGACCAGGCATGATTAAAAACAGGTTAGTGATGCAGGTTGGGCGCGATGGTGCCGCCACATCCCGGCATGACCGATATCGGGCGCTGTCGCGGACGATGGCAGGGGCGCTCGGATTCGAACCGAGGGCCTTCGGTTTTGGAGACCGACGCTCTAACCAGCTGAGCTACGCCCCTGTATCTCCGCGCCGTCTAGCGAGCCCGCGCCCGCCCCGCAACGTGAAATCGCATCATGCCGCCCGGCTGCGCTCGCCGGCCTGTTCGGTCAGCGTGCGGGCTTCGCCAACCGGCAGCGGGCGACCGAAATAATAGCCCTGGACCTTGGAGCATCCGAGCTCCTGTATCAAGAAATGTTCCTCCTCTGTTTCCACGCCCTCCGCCGTCGTCGTCATGCCCAGCGACTGCGCGAGCGCCACGACCGCGCGGATGATCGCGATCGCTTCCTTCACGCCCTTCGATGCGCCCTGCACGAAGCTGCGATCGATCTTGATCGTCGAGAAGCGCGTGCGGCTGAGGTAGCCGAGCGACGAATAGCCGGTTCCGAAATCGTCGAGGCTGAGCCGGATGCCGAGGTCGAGCAATCGCTCCAGCGTCTGCGTCGCGCCCGTGCCTTCGCGCATGAACACGCTTTCGGTCACTTCCAGCTCCAGCCGGTCGGACGACAGGCCCGAATTGGCAAGGGCACTGGCGACGACCGCGACGAAGCCGGGATTGTGGAGCTGTTCGGCCGAGACGTTGACCGCGACGCGGTGATAGCCGCCCCAACGCGCCGCCTCGTGGCAGGCGGTGCGCAGAACCCATTCGCCGATCGGCGCGATCAGTCGCGCGTCCTCGGCCAGCGGTACGAACTTTGCCGGGCTGATCGGCCCCAGTTCGGCGTGGGTCCAGCGCAGCAGCGCCTCGAACCCGGTCAGCGATCCCGTTCGCGCATCGACGACCGGCTGGTACATCAGATGCAGTTCGTCCTTCTCCAGCGCACTGCGCAGCGCCATTTCGAGCACGCGGCGCTCCTCGGCCTGCAGGTGCAGCTGCGGCTCATAGGCGTGGAATACGCCGCCGCCGGCGTCCTTCGAGCGATAGAGCGCGAGGTCGGCCGAGCGGATGAGCATTTCCGGCGTCCGCCCGTCGCGCGGGCCGATCGCGACACCGACCGAGGCGCCGATGAACAATGTGTGCTGGTCGACGTCATAGGGCTGCGACAGGGTCATGATGATGGTGTGCGCCAGCCGCTCGACCCGCGCGGCGTCGGTCGCGTCGCGCACGACCACCGCGAATTCGTCGCCGCCCAGCCGGCCGATGATCTCGTTATCGGTGACAAGCGTCTTCAAGCGGTCGGAGACGCGGCCGAGCAGGCGGTCGCCGATCGGATGGCCGAGCGTGTCGTTGACCGCCTTGAACCGGTCGAGGTCGATCATCATGAAGCCGCAGCGCGAGCCCCATTTGTCCGCTTCCTGCATCGCCTCGCCCAGCGATTCGTTGATGAGCAGCCGGTTGGGCAGGCCGGTCAGCGTGTCGTAGCGTGCCATGCGGTTGATCTTGTCGGCGGACGCGCGCTGTTCGGTCACGTCGGACCCGACGCCGCGAAACCCGACGAAACCGCCGTCGTCGTGCGTGCGCGGGCTCGCCGACATTTCCCACCAGCGCTCGTGCCCGTCGACATAGACCGGCAGCAGCAGGTCGCGGAACGGCTCGCGCGCCTTCAGCTTGTCGGCCAGATCGCGCAGGCCGGCGGCGAAGTTGCCCTTCTCCCACGTCGGTCCGGCCAGGATTTCCAGGAAGCTGCGGCCGTTGATCGTCGCCGGATCGACCCCGATCGATCGGGCGAAGCGGGGCGAAGCGCGCACGACCCGGCGCTGTGCGTCGATTTCCCATAGCCAGTCGGCGTTGCTCTCTTCCGCTGTCTCGCGCAGCAGCAGGCTGACGGTCTCGTCGCGTTCGGCAAGCGCGATCTCGTTGGTCCGCATGACGACCAGCGCGCGCCCGCGGGCGAAGCAGCCGACGATCAGCAGCGCGGTGAAGATCGCCGACGTGCCGGCGACGCTGGCGAACCCGTGGATCACGAACTCCGCGGTCGTGGCGCCCCCGACGATCGTGAGGAACAGCAGTGTCGCGAGCGGCAGCGCTGCCATCGCGATCGCCGCCGATGCCATCAGGACGACGATCACGCCGTACAGGCTGAACACTGCAAGCGCGGTGCCATGGGGCCCGAACAGCAGCGGTGCGACCGCCCACACCAGCGCCAGGGCGATCCCGTCGACGAAGGTGCCGCGGACATCGGCCAGCGAGGCGTTGCTGTCGGTCCGGTTGCGTGCCGCCAGCCGCCGGACCGCGACGCCGACCGCGACCACGGCGACGACCGCATCCCAGGCGATCAGCCACCACGACGGCACGTGCGGCGCGAACGCCAGCGTGACCAGCGCGGCACCGATGACGTTCGCGGCCAGCATGAACAGCGCCAGCTGCGACCCTGCATTCATCTGCGCCGCCCGAATCGGCGCCCAGTCGGTCGCGTCGGCCGGATCGTACAGGCCGAGCAGGGCACGCGCATCGATGCGCGGCGCGGCGAATTGAGAGGTGGTTGAACGCGTCACGCCTGGCACCCTACGGCGTGGAGGTTGATGGATGGTTTAATCGCGCGGCCGATAGCGCTGATTTGACGGCAAGGCCGCGCTGTCGCCGATCAGCCGATCCAGGCACCGATCAGGATGGCGAGGGCGAACGTCAGCACGATCAGCGACAGCTTGGCGAAGTGCGGCAGCGCCGACCAGGTCACCGCGACCGGCGCAGAGGCGGCCCCCGCGATCGACGGCGGCGCGTAGGGCAGGTGTTCCCACCGCGGCGCGCCTGCAGCGATGGGTTCACGTGCGGTCTCAGCCTGCCAGCCGGTCGTGACGGGCGCGTGCGTCGGCGTCGGTACGGTCGCGGGCAGTGCGGGCGTACGGTTCTGCGGCTCGGTCGTCTGCGCTGCGGTCAGCCGGTCGCTGGCGGCGAGGGCGGCGGGCGAGAGGTCGACGCTGTCGCCCGATGGCGTTGTCGTCGTCAGCGTGGCGATGATCGCGGCGGCGGCCGTTCGAGCGGGATCGGGGCGGGCTTGGGGTGGCGTCGAGGGCAGCCGCGGTGGTGTGATCTGCATCGATGCGAGTCCCGCCGGTGATCGGCTGGAACATGGTTTAGCGAGTCGATCTAAACGGAATGTTGCCGGGTCTGGCTCGTTCGCCAAAGTCCCCGCACAGGCCCGCTAGCGGCATGGGATGAGAGCGCGAGCCGACTCCGGCGCGGAGGCTGGTGAGGGCGCTAGATTGTGTGCGGGACGACACACCCGTCAGACGGGATCGCTGGCGCGAGCCCGCTGGCCGGGCGTGTCGAGTCCTGACTTTGCTTGCGCAAAGTCAGGCGTCTCCTACGCCGCGATCGCGTAGGGCTTGATCTCGCCGGTCAGGTACAGGTTCCGCGCCTTGGCCCGGCTGAGCTTGCCCGAGCTGGTCCGCGGCAGCGTGCGCGGCGGGACCAGTTCGACGACGCAGTTCATGCCGGTGACCGCGCGGACGCGTTCCTTGATCGCATCATGCAGGCGCTTGCGTTCATCGCCGTCGCTGGTGCGACACTGGACCAGGACCGCGGGGGTTTCCTCGCCGCCCGGCGTCGTGATCGCAAAGGCGGCGATGTCGCCCTGCTTGAAGCCCGGCAGCTGCTCGACCGCCCATTCGATGTCCTGCGGCCAGTGGTTGCGGCCGTTGACGATGATCATGTCCTTGGCGCGACCGACGATGTAGATGTAGCCGTCGGACATATAGCCCATGTCGCCGGTGTCGAGCCAACCGCCCTTCATGCAGGCATCGGTCGCGTCAGGGTCGCGGAAATAGCCAACCATGACGCTGGGGCCGCGGCACCAGACCTTGCCGACCGCGCGTTCGGGCAGCGGGGTGTCGTCCTCCTCGCGGATTTCGACGTCCATGTCGCGCACGGGCTTGCCGCAGTTGACGATGGCGCGGAAACGTTGGGGACGATCCTCGCCCGCGGCGACGCCCGACAGCTGCGTTTCCTCGACCAGTTCGACGACGATGCCTTCGCCCGGCGGCATGATCGACACGGCGAGCGTCGCTTCGGCGAGACCATAGCTCGGCAGGAAGGCCGATGCCTTGAAGCCTGCATCACCGAACGCGTCGACGAAGCTCTGCATCACGTCCGGGCGGATCATGTCGGCGCCGTTGCCGGCCACCCGCCAGCGCGACAGGTCGAAGCGGTCGCTGGCCTTGGTCTGGCTCGACATGCGGCGTGCGCAAATGTCGTAGCCGAAGGTCGGCGAATAGCTGAGCGTCGTACCCGTATTGCGGCTGATGAGGTCGAGCCAGGCGAGCGGACGGCGCGCGAAGTCCTCGGTCTTCAGGTAATCGGTCGATACCTGGTTGGCGACCGGTGACAGGAAGCAGCCGACGAGGCCCATGTCGTGATACCAGGGCAGCCACGAGACGCAGCGATCCGCCGGCTCCAGCTTCATGCCGTGCCCGTGCGCCGCCAGGTTGTTCAGCAGCGCATGGTGCGTGATCGCGACGCCGTGCGGGAAACGGGTCGACCCGCTGGAATATTGCAGATACGCGATGCTCTCGCCATCGAGCGTCGGCAGCGAAGCCTCGGGCGCGTCCTTCGCGGCGATCTCGCCGAACGACAGACCGTCGATCCCCGCGACGCGCGCGGCTTCGCCCGCCATCTGCGTCAGTTCGTCGGGGTAGATCAGCAGCCTGGGGTCGCAGCTGTCGAGCTGGACGCGCAACTGGTCGATATAGGACTGCGCGCCCCCGAAGCTGGTCGGCAGCGGCAGCGGCACCGGCCAGGCCCCGGCATAGACCGCGCCGAAGAACAGCGCGGCGAATTCCGGTCCCGTCTCGGCGACCAGTGCGATGCGGTCCTCGGGCTGGATGCCCATCGCGATCAGCCGGCGCGCCTGCACCAGCGCGTCCGCCCGCAGCTCGGCGAACGGATACGGCCGGGTCAGTGTACCGCGCGCGTCGTGGAAATTCAGCCCGCGCTCGCCCGCGGCCGCATAATCGAGCGCATCGCCCAGCGTGGCGAAGTCGGCGAAGCGGCGCGGCTGCGCGTCTTCGGTGGGCGTGGGGGCGGGGGCGGCCATTGCCGCCGGGTCCGTCATCGCCGTGTCACCCGAATCCATCAAGAGTCTCGCGTCCCTAATCTGTCGCGCCGCGGATTCGCGGTCGCCCAAAATCCCTGTCTACCGACGCGGTGCGCCGACCCGGCGTTCAAAATCCGGTGCTACTGTGGCACAAACAAGGCCATGCGCCGTAATTCACCACCACCGCCGCTCGATAGCGACGCACTCGATCGTCTCGCGCTGCGCTATGTCGAGCGCTACGCGACGACAAGGGCGAAGTTGCGCGATTATCTCGTCCGCAAGGTGCGGGAACGCGGCTGGGCGGGGGAAGGGTCCGCCGATCCGGCTGCGGTCGCGCAGCGGATGGCCGACCTGCGCTATGTCGACGACCTGGCCTTTGCCGAAGCGCGGGTGCGTGCGCTCGGGCGGCGGGGGCTGGGCGCGCGGCGGATCGATCTGGCGCTCCGCGTGGCGGGCATCGCGCCGACCGACGCCGCCGGGTTGCGCGACGACATCGACGCGCAGGCGGACGCGAGTGCGCTGGCCTTTGCCCGCCGTCGCCGGCTGGGGCCGTTCGCCAGCGCGCCCGCCGACGACCCGCGAGCACGGGCAAAGGCCTTTGCCGCGATGCTGCGCGCCGGCCACGATCCCGACCGCATCCGTCGCATCCTGGCCCTCGATGGCGACGAAGTGCCCCACTTCGACCCGGACGATACGCCTGGACCCTGAGTTTGGGCCTTTCCGTACCCGCCATGCTCTGTAATAGTCAGACATGGGGGCGTTGGCACGGGATGCGTATCGGCTTGGGGCAGTCCGGGATCAGTGATGGAGACGGCGGCGGCGCGGCATCGCGCACGCCTGACGCCGCGCATCCCGAGACTCCACGTCCCGACACCGACGTCCATGGCGGAATCGTCAAGTGGTTCGACGTGACCCGCGGCTTCGGCTTCCTCGTCGCCGACGATCCTGCGATCGGCGACATCCTCATCCATTTCTCGGTGCTGCAGGACCACGGCCGCCGCAGCCTGCCCGAAGGCGCGCGCGTGGTGTGCGAGACGGTGCGGCGCGACCGCGGGCTGCAAGCCTCCGCCATCCTGTCGATCGACCTGTCCGATGTCGTCGAGCCCGTGCGCCCGCGCGGCGGCGGCGACCGGATCGACCGGCTGAAGGCGGTGGCCGATGCCGGCCCCTTCGAACCGGTCGCGGTCAAATGGTTCAACCGGCTGAAGGGCTATGGCTTCCTGATCCGCGATGCACAGCCGGGCGATGTCTTCGTCCACATGGAAACGCTGCGCCGCGCAGGCATCGAGGAGGTCGAACCCGATGATCGCATGCAGGCGCGGATCGTCGAGGGCGACAAGGGGCCGCTGGCGGTCGCGATAGAGAGGAACGACGGATGACGGCGCTTCGCCGATACGCCCTGGCGCTGGCGGTGCTGGCACTTGCCCCGGCGACGACCGCCTGCTCCCCGGGCGGCACCGCTGCGACCAGCGGCGCGCAGACAACGACCGTCACCATCCGATCGGCGAGCGGCGCCCATGCCTTCCAGGTGGAGCTGGCGCGCACGGTAGCCGAACAGCAGCGCGGGCTGATGTACCGGACCGACCTGAAAAAGGACGGCGGGATGCTGTTCGCGCCCTATCCGCCCGAAGGCGGCCCCCCGCGCGAGGCGAGCTTCTGGATGGAGAACACGCCGACCCCGCTCGACATAATCTTCATCCGCGCCGACGGCACGATCGCCCGCATCGCCGAGAACACCGTGCCCTTCGACAAGACGCCGATCCCGAGCGGCGAGCCGGTGAGTGCGGTGCTGGAAATCCTGGGCGGTCGCGCAGCGGAGCTCGGGATTGCCGAAGGGGACAAGGTGGAGCTGCCGAAGTAAGATAGTCGCTACGGCTCGATCAGTCGGAGGCGCTCCAAGTCTTTCGGGCGGCCAAAGGCGCGCAGCAAGTCACGTAGATCGTCGATCGACGGCACGTAGATTCGCCGTGCGCGAGAGTGATGGCGTGCTGGCTGGCAAAACCCACGTTTCGCCAGCCATCAGGGCCAGCCATGATGAAGCCGCCGAAGACCTCCACCGGGATCGGCGGCGCGGTCCACATGCCGAAAATCGCGGATCGAAACCGCTCGCTGGGCGGCGGAGCGATCGCGTTAGCGCCGACGCCGACAAGCAGGCGTTCGGCGTCGCGCGACGACATCATCAGGTCGACATCCTTCAGGGCGGGGACGGCGCCGCCGTGCAACGCGACGGCGGCGCTACCGATGATCCACCAGTCGTCCTGCGCCGTGCTTGCCGCATCGCAGATCATGGCCAGCGTTGTCGCCAGGGCTTCAGGGATCCGCATTACCGACCAACGCCATTTTGCCACGGCCAGCGCAACAGCGGATGTTGCACGGCCCCCCGCCGCCCGCTAATCCCCGCGGCATGGGCATCAACCTCAATCCCTTCACCTGGTGGAACGGCGCCACCATCGGCACCTGGTTCGGGCTGCGCGGCAAGGCGGTCGTCGGCGAGGACGCGCTGGGCAACGTCTATTACCAGGGCGGGCGCGACACGGCGGGCAATCCGCGGCGCTGGGTGATCTATTCGGGGTCCAACGATGCCAGCCGCATCTCGCCCGAATGGTTCGGGTGGCTGCACCACCAGATCGACGACGTGCCGGACCGCGCACTGCCGCCGGCCAAGCCCTGGGTGAAGCCTGCCGTGCCGAACCTGACCGGTACGCCGCTTGCCTATCGCCCGTCGGGTGCGCTGGAAAAGGGCGGCCGCCGCGCCCCCGCGACCGGCGATTACGAGGCGTGGACGCCCGACGCATGACGCGCGCGCGCTGGCTGGGGGTGAGCGCATTGGTGCTTGCCGCGGGGGCCGGCGCCTGGCTGGGCAGCGAAGGGCTGATCGCCGCCGTCCGCGGTAACGCAACGCCGGCCGCTACGGGCACGACGGCCGCGCCGACGCGCTCCGCGGCGCCGCGTCCCGTCGCCGTTACCCCTGCCCGCGCGCAGCCCAGGGCCGCGGCGACCGTGACGGGCGAGACGCCCATGGCCGAGCGCGTCGCCATCGTCGGCGTGCTGAACAAGCGCAACGGCGAAGCGCGCGACCTGGTGATGAAGCCGGGTCAGGCGTACCGTGTCGGCCGCGCCATCGTCCGGCTGCGCGCCTGCGAACAGACCGCGCCGTGGGAAGAGGAGCAGCTGACCGGTGCGTTCCTGCAACTCGATGTCGAGGGCACCGACCGTCGCTGGCGTCGCGCCTTTTCCGGCTGGGTGTTCAAGGAGCGCCCGGCGCTGAACGTCGTGCAGAGCCCGCTCTACGACGTCTGGCCCAAGAGCTGCACGATGCGCTTCCCGACCGCGGGGCCCGACACCGTGTCGGCATCGAGCGGTGCCGCGCCGGCGCCCAGGGCGTCGAATGCGCCGAAATCGCCCTCGGCCGACGTGCCGCCGGCAAGCACGCCGCCTGCCGACGTGCCGAGCGCCGAGCCCAGCAACGCGTTGTAGGCCACCTTCGGCACTTCGATGGCGCCCAGCGAGGCGAGGTGCGGGGTCTGGAACTGGCAATCGAGCAGGTCGAACCCGCCGGCCCTCAGTCGCGCGACGAGCGCCGCCAGCGCGACCTTCGATGCATCGCGTGCCCGGCTGACCATGCTCTCGCCAAAGAATGCGCGGCCAAGCGCGAGGCCGTAGAGGCCGCCTGCCAGATGCTCCCCATCCCAAACCTCGACCGAATGTGCATAGCCGCGGCGGTGCAGCGTCACGAACGCCTGTTCGATCGCGGCGTTGATCCAGGTGTCGGGCCGATCCTCGGCGGCTTCGGCGCACAGCGCGATGATGCGGTCGAAGGCGGTATCGACTGTCAAGCGGAACCGCTCGCTCGCGATCGTCCGGCGCAGACGGCGCGAGAGGTGAAAGCCGTCCAGCGGCAACACGGCGCGGATGCGGGGCTCGACCCAATAGACGCTCTCGTCGTCGCGTGCGTCGGACATCGGGAAGACGCCCAGAGCATAGGCACGCAGCAGCAGGTCTGGGTCGATCGCATCGACCGGGCCGGTCGGGCGGCGCATCACGCGGGTCCCGGCCGGATATGCGAAGGGGACCGGCGGTCGCCCGCCGATCCCCTCCACGCTATCGGTCGAATGGGTGTCAGGCCTTGCAGGTCAGCGCAGACTTGCCCGGTGCGGTGTAGGTGATCGACGTGGGCGTGCCCTCGATCGTGTAGCCACCGCCGACGAACGGCTGGCCGGCTTCGGGGGCCTTCAGCTGGGTCGGCATACCGGTCTTTTCGGTGCGCACGTTGGCCAGCTTGCGGCCCTGGAAGAAGTCCACGTAGATCAGGCCGTTGCCCGGCTGGCAGCGGAAGGTGACGGCCTTTTCGATCGCCGGCGGCAGTTCGACCTGGGCGGCGTTCTTCAGCTGCTCGGCCATCGGGTCGGCGGCGCGGCTGTCGACTTCCACCGGCGTGTTGTCGCCGCAGGCGGTGAGGGAGAGCAGCGCGAGCGCCGCGACGGAGGCGAGGGTGCGGGTCTTCATAACGGGTCGCGATTTCGCTCATGCAGCATGGTGCGTCAAGGCGCCTGGGCGTCCTTTTCGGCGTACCGACCGCATGAGCGCCTTTCATTCGTGGAATTCGTCCATGTCTGGAATACGCCCGAACGCGATCTTGGTGCCCACGCGATCGATCCGTCCGCCCGACAGCGGACCGACGGAGACGGCATGGCGGCCGAATTTCTCGTTGATCCGGTCCATCGCGCGACTGAGGCTGAGCGTCCGGGTGCCGCGCGCCAGCGGATCGTCGGGATCGAGCGCGCCGAACAGCGAGCCCTGCTCGCCATCGGCGGCGGCAATTTCCGCCAGCGTCACGCCGATCATCCGCAGGCGGAAGCCGCCGGGCCGCGTGCGCCCGACCTCGGCCAGCCGCGGAAAGATCGCATCCAGTGCACCGAGCACCGCGAAACTGTCCTGTGTCGCGGGCAGCTTGATCGCGGTCCGCCAGTTCGACTTGTCGTCCTCGAACTTGCCGTGAAGCACCAGCAGGCGCGCGAGATAGCCCTTGCGGCGCAACCGGCTGGCGCATTTGAGCGCCAGGCGCCGCGCCGTCAGGCGCGACGGCTCCAGTCCGCGCTTCGAGGGCGAGAGTACGTGGCTGTGCCCGATCGTGCGGCTCTGCGTCGGCTTTTCCGGCAGGTCGACGCCGTGAAGCAGATACCACAACCGGTCGCCGTTCACCCCGCCCCATGCGGTTCCGGCATCACGCGGGCGCCGCGCGCACAATTGGCGGATATCGTTGATCCCGTCGCGCGCCAGCCGCCGCTCCATCTTCGCGCCGATGCCCGAAATGTCGCGCAAGGGCGTGTCGTAGAGGCGGTGTGGCAGTTCGTGGCCCTCCAGCACGATAAGCCCATCGGGCTTCTGCATGTCGGAGGCGAGTTTCGCGAGCAGGCGGTTGGGCGCGATACCAACCGACGATGTCAGGCAGCTGCCGACGTTGGCAAGGATGCCGGCCTTCACCCGCTGCGCCAGCGCGATGGCCGACGCGCGGTCGTTCTCGTTATCGAGCAGGCGGCACGCGACCTCGTCGATCGAACAGACCTTGGTCACGGGGATGTGGCGCCAGATCTCCGCGACGATGGCATCGTGAAATTCGACGTAGCGGTCGTGGCGTGCAGGCGCGATCAGGATGTCGGGGCAGCGCCGTTTCGCCTCCCACACCGACGTGCCGGTCGAGATGCCGTAGCGTTTCGCCTGGATCGACGCGGCGATGGCGACGGTCGTGTCGCTGTCGACCGGCGCGACGATGACCGGTTTGCCACGAAGTGCCGGATCGAGCTGCTGTTCGACGCTGGCGAAATAGCTGTTCAGGTCGAGGAACAGCCAGCGCAGCGGACGCGGGGGCAGGGCCAGCATGGCGGGCTGGGGATGAGGGTCGGCGCGGCGAGTCGCGGGCGGCATGAGTGGAACATTAGCGGAACATTGGCAGTAAGTGGAGTCGGTGGGCGCCATCCGTCACCTTCGACCGACCGTCGAAACCTCGCCTTTATTTTGTCATCCCCGCGAAGGCGGGGATCAATAGTCGCTGGTTTCGATGGGTCTCACGGCGGACAGCCGGAATGTATTCCCGCCTTCGCGGGAATGATGGTCGAGCGGGGCGAAAACAACGGAAAACGGGCCGGAAGGTCGCCCCTCCGGCCCGTTTTCTGTCTCCAACGGCGGGAGCGAGTGAATTCGCTCCCTCGTCGGTCGGGCTTCGCCCGCCGGCCGCGCGTTCGGTTGCGCGCGTGTC
>NZ_LMLB01000017.1:22435-40571 GCF_001421785.1 Sphingomonas sp. Leaf33
CTACCTCCGCGACATCCACCTTCACGCCCGGGCCCATCGACGAGCTCAGCGCGACCTTGCGCAGATACTTGCCCTTGGCGCCCGACGGCTTGGCCTTGACCACTGCGTCGACCAGCGCGTCGAAGTTCGCGCGCAGGTCTTCGGCCGGGAAGCTCGCCTTGCCGAGACCGGCGTGGATGATGCCTGCCTTTTCGACGCGATATTCGATCTGGCCGCCCTTGGCCGCCTTGACGGCTTCGGCGACGTTCATCGTGACGGTGCCCAGCTTCGGGTTCGGCATCAGGCCCTTGGGACCCAGCACCTTGCCCAGGCGACCGACGACGCCCATCATGTCCGGGGTCGCGATGCAGCGGTCGAAGTCGATGGTGCCGCCCTGGACGGTTTCCATCAGGTCTTCGGCACCGACCACGTCTGCGCCGGCGGCGCGGGCTTCGTCAGCCTTCGCACCCTTGGCGAACACGCCGACGCGCACGGTCTTGCCGGTGCCCTTGGGCAGCGTCACGACGCCGCGGACCATCTGGTCGGCGTGACGCGGGTCGACGCCCAGGTTCAGCGCGATCTCGACCGTCTCGTCGAACTTCGAGGTCGCGTTCGACTTTACGATGCCGATGGCTTCGTCGACGCCGTGGAGCTTCTCCGCGTCGACGGTCCAGGCCTTCTGCTTCTTGCTCAGCTTGGCCATGATCTCAGCCCTCCACCACTTCGAGGCCCATCGCGCGGGCCGAACCTTCGATGATCTTCGTCGCCGCTTCGATGTCGTTGGCGTTCAGGTCCTTCATCTTTGCCTGAGCGACTTCGGCGAGCTGCGAGCGCTTGATCTTGCCAGCGACGACCTTGCCCGGCTCCTTCGAGCCCGACTTCAGGTTCAGCGCCTTCTTGATGAGGAAGGTGGCCGGCGGCGTCTTCGTCTCGAACGAGAACGAGCGGTCGGCATAGACGGTGATGACGGTGGGAAGCGGCGAGCCCTTTTCCATGTCGCCCGTCGCGGCGTTGAACGCCTTGCAGAACTCCATGATGTTGACGCCGCGTTGACCCAGCGCCGGGCCGATCGGCGGCGACGGGTTTGCGGCACCCGCGGGCACCTGCAGCTTGATATAGCCGGTAATCTTCTTGGCCATGATGGCCTCCTCACTCTTTTGCTGGGCGCCGCCTCAAGGCCGCACCCGGTTCAAGTTTAGCGGTCGTGACGGGCACGGCTTGCGACCGCACCCTCCCGCAAGTTTCCATCGATTCCGATTGGAAGCTCGCGCCGTTAGCCCAAAAAGCTCAGCGACGCAACGCTCCGGCGCCGCCGCCCAGCGCCCCGCCCGCGCGACCCTGGGGTCGCTGGAAGAACAGTTTGCGCAGCGACAGCGTGACGGTGCGGCCGACGGGATCGAGCAGGTCGGGCTGATAGTTCACCGGCACGCTGCCGTTCGCATCGGTGACGCGCAGGCGGGTGTCGAGCAGGTTGCGGACGTTCAGTTCTACCCGGGCGCCCAGCAGCCACGGATGATCGCGTACTGCCTTCATCGTCGGGTTGAACGTGACGAAGGACCGCACGCCCAGGGTCGTCAACGGCGCCGCCCGGATGTCGATCGGCGCGCGGGCGGTGCCGCCGTTGATGAAGGCGCCCGACTGCCAGTTGACGTCGGCGCGCACGCCATAGCCGTTCTTGTTCACGCCGCCGCTGGCCTGGACCTGGTGCTTGAACGGTCCCCGAATATCGGTTGCATCGCCGTTCAGGCGGTCGAGGTCGGGTACGCCGCCGGCGATCGTCACCGTGTCGCGGAACTTCCAGGTGTGGAAGACCGACAGTTGCATCCGCCCTTCGTTACCGCCGCCGCCGAAACCGCCACCGCCGAAGCCGCGTCCACCGCCGGGGCCGCCGAAGCGCCGGCCGCCACCACCGTCGGGCGGGGGTGGGCCGCTCTCCTGGATCACGACCGTCGTCGGTGCCCCGGCAGCCGGCGTGCCGCCGCGCTGCTCGGGACCGCGCGTGCCGACCGTGCCTTCCGGCGTCTGGGGACGCTGCGGCCTGGTCTGCGCTTCCTGAGCGCCGCCGCGAGCCCCGCCGAAGCCGCCGAACCCGCCCCGTGCCGGTGCGGCGGGCCCGATCCGCCGCGAGAAGTTGAAGCCGTAGCGGATCTGTTCCTGGTCCGACCGGACGAAATTGATCGGTCGGCTGTCGACGCGGATCAACTGTCCGCTCGCGTCGCGCAGGAAACGGTCGGGGAAGGCCGCCTCCAGCGCCGCGGTCGGCGTCGACAGGTTCTGGATCGGGTTCAGCGTCCGCTTGCGGGTATATTCGGCGTTGAAATTTAGCTCGATCGACGAGAACGGCCGCGCGTTCACAGTGATGTTGGTCGACCGGTTCTCCGGCGAGCGCAGCAGCGGGTTGCCGCCGGTCAGCAGCGTCACATCGACGCTGGTCCCGCGCACGAAGTCGAACACGCGCGCGTTGGGCGTGACCACGATCGGATCGCCGGTCTGGTTGATCGTCGGCGCGTTTTCGTCGCGATTGACGCTGGCCAGGATGAACAGCTTGCCCGGCAGCGGCGACCAGTTGACGCCGTAGCCATAGGTCGACAGCCAGCCGAAATTTGACGCCTGGTTGAATTCGTAGGTCGCGTTGGCCGACAGGTTGCCGATCGCCGACAGCACGCCGCGCCCGCGGTTGGCGATGGGCAGATCGACGCGCGCCTGCCCGCTGCCGATGTTCCGGCTCTGCTCGCCCAGCGTCGTGACGTCGCCGCGAATGGTGCGCGTCGCGGTATCGTTGTGGTTGAAGCCGGTCCGCACGCTCAACCGCGCGTCGCCCGCCGGCAGCGTCGCGAACGGGCCATTTGCCTGAAGATCGATGTTCGCGGTGTTCGTCAGCGATCGCGCGTAATCGCGGCGATAGTCACCCAGCAGGGCGGGCGAGAAGGTCGCGAACGGGTTTAGCGCCGGATCGTTCGCCGCGATCTGTGCCGACAGCGGCGTCAGGTCGAAGCTGTTGTCGGTCAGCGTGCTGGCGAAGCGGCGGTTGTAGCTGCCGTTCGCCGACCAGCGCCACCGGCCGAGGTCGCCGTTCAGCGCGCCGTTCAGCTCGATGTTGGTCGTCTCGCGGTTCTGCTCGCGCGCGCCACCCTCCGCGAGATAGCGGTTGAGCACGACCGGGTTGGCGAACGGCGAATACGGGTTGCCTGCGGGCACAGTCAGGCTGGTGGTCGCCAGACCCAGCGCGCTGTCGGTCTTCGTCCAGTCGAAGCCGGTCGATAGCGATGCGGTGATCGTATCGCTGATCGGTCGGGCATAGGACAGGCTCGATTCGAACTTCTGCGTCGCCGGGCTGACGGTGCGATAGGCGCCGAAGTCACTCGGGTTGACGCCGCCCAGGAACGATCCGAGCGTCGGGCGCCCGGTCAAACCCGCCGGGACGCCAGCGACGGTCACGGTCTGCCCGGCGAGTGTGCTCAGCGCCGGGTCGATCTGGGTCAGTCCGGTGCCCGGCGTCAGGTTGCCGGTGATCGCGAAGGGTCGCGTTGGCGTCGTCGTCGGCAGGATATCGCGGTCGGCTTCGTATATCGGGGTCTGGCCGGTATATTTCACCGACACGTTCACCCGCTTGTCGCGCATGATGCGCAGCAGGCTGACATCGTCCTGCGTCGTGTAGCGATCGCCCTGCGTCGCGCCGCCGCCCTCGACCTCCGCGGTCACTGCATTGAAGCGACGGCGCAGGACGAAGTTGATGACGCGTTGTTCGGCGCGATAGCCCAGCTGCTGAGCGGCCTCGGGCGGCAGGATGTCGACGCGCTCGATCGCTTCGGGCGGGTAGTTGCCGATCTCGCGAAAGCCCGAGATGCGACGGCCGTTCAGCAGGACGACCGGCATCCCGCCTTCGCTGCCGCGCCCGCTACCCAGCTGCGGGGCGAGCTCATTCAGCAGGTCGCTGAGCGAACTGACGCCGTACGCCCGGACATCGGCGGGACGCAGCACCTGTTCCGGCGGAATGTCGCCGGGCACGCTGCCACGTTCGCGCTGGCCGACGACGGTGATTTCGGCCCCGACTTCGCCATCCTCCTCGGGCTCTGCCGGAGCAGTCTGCGGAGTGGCGGTCGGTGTCGGCGCCTGCTGGGCGGTCGGCGGCGGTGACGTCGTCGGCGCAGCGGCCGCCGGCGCGGGTACCGGTGTCAGTGCGGTCTGCGCCATCGCCGGATGGGCGGCGGTCGCGAGCAGCAGGGCGGCGAGGGACGGGGTATGGGCGCGCATCGGGTCTCGTCTGGTTCGGGTTCGGCAGCCGCGCGATCGGCGGCTCGTGTGCAAACGGCGCTACCTGCGATTTGTCGCAGAAAGTTGCCGATCCTGTGAAGTTTGTCTGATCCGGTCGGCGGAAACGTCAGTTCAGGACCGCACCGGTCTCGCTCGCGCCGATCCAGAACGCGGTCGATCCGGCGCGGTCGGGTTCGGTACGAAAGCGGATGCCCCAGCCGCGCACCGTCTCGATCGGGTCGGCGGCGCCCACGTCGGTGAATTTGCGGCGGATTCGGTGAATCAGCACGTCGCGGCTGTCGGGGCAGCTGCCGGCGTCGGCGAGCACTGCCGCGGTCACGTCCCACGTCAGCCGGCTGCGGCGCATCAGCGTGGCGAGCAGCGTCGATTCGACCCGCGACAACGCGATGCGCTCACCGTTCCAGCGGAACTCGATCGGATCGAGCGTCATGCTGACCGCGCCGCGCTTCACCAGCGGGCGGCGCGTCAGGTCGCCCTGCTGGGCGGCGAACGGGGCGTGGTCGACGAACATGCTTGTCTGGCTACCGAACGCGCGCGGGCGGCGCACGGGCACTGTCGCCAAGCGACCGATTCCGGCGATCAAATGCGCGGTGTGTTGGTGCCATGCATCACCAACTGCATCGCTGGTCGGCCGAACCGCACGATTCGGCGCTTGGCAGCGGGCGGCGGTTGGCTCTAGCAAACCGGTCGATGTCGACGACCGCCCAGCACCCCTCCAGCGATCGGTTCACGCGGCGCGTGTCGGCGGTGACGATCCTGCTGTTCTGGCTGGCGCAATTCTCGCTGCTGACGGTGCAGCGCTGGGTTTTCGGCGCGGCCGACGATGCGCGCTTCCATGCGACGCGGCTGATCGTGACCGGCGTCGGCATCGTCCTGTCGTTCGCGATCCTGGCGTTTCACGTGGCCACCCGGGGCCGCCCGCTGTCGCGGCGATTGCTGCTGGCGGTCGTCGCGGCCATCGCCGGATCGGCGATCCACGCCTTTGCCAATTTCTGGATCTTTCGCGCGACGATGCCGGCCGATGTCGTGGGCGGTGCCAGCCTGACGTCTCACCTGCTGGCGATGCTGCAATGGTTCTCGACCTATGCCGCGATGTCGGGGCTGCTGCTGGCGATCGTCTATTCGGGCGAGGTCCGCGATTTCGAACGCGGCGTCGCGCGGTTGCAGCGCGAGGCGCACGAGGCGCACCTGCGTGCGCTTCGGTATCAGCTGAACCCGCATTTCATGTTCAACACGCTCAATTCGATCGCCTCGCTGATCGGCGCGGGGCGGGTCGAACATGCTGAGCATATGGTCGAGAACCTGTCCGACTTTCTGCGCGCCGGGCTGGCGCTGGACCCGCATGAGGACATTCCGCTGGCCGAGGAGATCGAGTTGCAATCGACCTATCTCGCGATCGAGGCGGTGCGCTTTCCCCATCGGCTGGTGGTCGAGATCGACGTGCCTGACGATGTGCAGGATGCTCGCGTGCCCAGCCTGATCGTCCAGCCGCTGGTCGAGAACGCGGTGCGCCACGCGGTCGCCATGTCGACGCGGCCGGTCAAGCTGACCGTCACCGCTGCGCGCGAAGGCGATCGGTTACGCCTGAGCGTTCGCGATTCGGGCGGCAATGCCGGCAATCGCCGCGCGCCGCCCGGAACCGGCGTCGGCCTGACCAACGTCGCCGAACGGCTGATGACCCGCTATGGCGAGGACTGCGGCTTCACGGCCGGCGCGCTGCCGGCAGGGGGGTTCCAGGTCAGTTTTGCGATACCGTTCACCGAGGCCGCCCGATGATCCGCTTCCTGATCTGTGATGACGAGCCGTTGGCGGTGGAGCGGTTGCGTGACCTGGTCGGGCGGGTCGAGGGGGCCGAGGTCGCCGGCACCGCGACCGATGGACGCACCGCGATCGCCGAGGTCGAGCGGCTGGCGCCGGACGCGCTGCTGCTCGATATCGAGATGCCGGCGCTCGACGGCTTCGACGTGGTCGAGGCGCTGGCCAAGGCAGGCAGCGCGACCCCGTTGATCGTCTTCGTCACCGCCTACCCCAACTTCGCGGCGCACGCGTTCGATACCGGCGCGATCGATTTCCTGACCAAGCCCGTGCGCCTCGCCCGGTTGGACACCGCGATCGAGCGCGTCCGCCGCGCGATCGGCGACCGCGAGGCGGCGACCCGGCTCGCCGATCTCGCCCGCCAGATCGACGTGCTGCGCGCCGAACAGGGCGGCGGCGGGGCGAGCGGGCATCTGTGGGTCCAGCGCCGCGGCGAGAACCTGCGGCTCGATCTTGGCCATGTCGATCGCGTGCAGTCGGAAGGCGAATATGTCCGCATCTTCCAGGGCGACGCCAGCTACCTGCACCGCGAACCGATCAGCAGCCTGATCGAACGGTTCGACCCCACGCGCTTCGTGCGCATCCACCGCTCGCACATCGTCAATCGCGACCGCGTCGCGTCGATCCGGCGGCGACCGGCGGGCGGCTATACCATCGTCACCGACCGGGCGGAGGAACTGCCGGTCGGGCGGAACTATCGCACGGTGGTGCGCGATCTGGTGCAGGATTGACCTTTCAGGAAAGGATGACCGTTTCCATGACCCGTCCGATGATCGCCGTCCTGCTCGCCCTGCCGCTCGCTGCCTGTGGGGGTGGAGAGGCGCCGACCGCCAATACCGCGACGCCCGCCGCGGCCGTGACGGAGAGCGAATTCCAGGCCAAGGTAACAGCACTTGAGCCGGCCGCGCGCAACGGCGTCTTCATCCGCGCGATCCGCGATGCCGGGCTGAACTGCCAGGAAGTGACCGAATCCCGCAAGGACAAGAAGCCGGGGATGTGGGCCGCGCGCTGCGCCGACGGCACCGGCTATGCGGTCCAGATCCTGCCGGACGGGACGGCGACCGTCTTCGCCCCCGCCGGCGCCAACTGACCCGTCAGGCCGACAGCGACGCTCCCGGCTGACCGGGAGCGTCGTGCGTCCGTTTACAGACCGACCACGCCGCCATCAGTGCGCGTGATGACGATCGTCGCCGACCGCGGGCGGGCAGCCGATGCGGCGCTCTGGTTCGCCGGCCAGTTGCTGGTGGGGGCCGCTGCGGTGCCGTTCTCGCCCGGGTGCTGGATGTTGACGAACAGCGTGCGGCCATCGGGCGAGGTATCGACGCCGGTCACCGCCGCCTCGACCGGACCGACCAGGAAGCGCTTCAGCGTGTTGGCGCTGAGCGTCGCACCGACGCGGGTCGCCTGCGTCGTCCCACCGGCGTTGGTGATCGTCTTGGCCGCCGCGGTGCCGCCATCGGTGACCGCACCGGTTCCCAGCGCGACCAGCATCTGGTTGTTCGTCACGTCGCGATAGGCGCTATCGTCGGTCTGGATGAACATCAGCGGCGTTGCGGTACCGGCCGGGTTCGACTGGCGGGCGAAGCGCAGACCCTCCGGACCCGAGAAGTCGTTCGTCGCGACCAGACCCGACAGGTTGATGTTGGTCGCGTCCAGATCGGCCCCGGCGCCAAAGGCGTAGATGTCCCAGGTGAAGGTGGTGGCGTCCGGCGCGCTGTTCACCTCGCGCAGGCGCACGATGTGGCCGTTGCGATTGCCGACCTGCGGGTTGGGCGCATCGACATAGGCGCGCGGCGCCGCCGGGTTGGTCGCCGATGCCGCGCGGCTGTTGTTGCCGTTCATCGCGATCAGCAGTTCGCCGGTCGAGATGCCGGTCGATCCGACCGCGCCCACGTTCTGCTGGATCCACTGCGGCTGGTCGAGCGGCGTCGCGGCAAGGATATCGCCGGCGATCCGCGCGTGAGTCAGCACGTCGGCCTGGTCGGCGAAGGCATAGGTCGCGTTCGCGGCGTCGAGGCCGTTGCTGCCGAAGGTCAGCGGAACCCAGGTGCCGGTGCCGTCCGCGGCGAACTTCGCGACATAGAGCGTGCCGGCATCGAGATATTTGTCGCCGATCGACATGCGGTCGGCCGCCGTCGTGTCGGCCGAGGCGTAGACCGTGTTCGACACGAACTTGTAGAGATATTCGTTCTGCCCGGCGTCGGCCATGTAGACCGCGGGCTTCAGGCCGGTGACGGTCACGAACTGGTGCACGCCCGAATGCGCGAATCGGCCGAGCGCGGTGCGCTTCCGCACGGTCGCCGCCTTGTCGTACGGATCGACCTCGACGACCCAGCCGAACTGGTTGGGTTCGTTGCGATAGTCGGCCGTGGCACTGCTGCCGGTCGCTTGCGCGTCCCAGCGGGCATACAGGCTGCCGGCGGCAGCGGCGGTTTCCCAGCCGTACAGCCCGGCCGATGCGGTGATGCCGTAGCGGTTGAGCGCATAGACCTGCCTGGCCGTGCGTCGCGCATTATCGGCCGATGGGCGGCGGAAATAGCGGGCCCACTTTTCCTCGCTGGTCAGCGCGGTGCCCCAACCGGTAGTGGTCAGCGCCGAATTGCCGATCGTGCCGCGACCGGCGGAGCCATCGGCCGAAAACGCGGTCTGGAGCAGCGCGTTGCCGCGCACCGGGCCATAGAACACGACCGGCGACGACGGCGTCACTCGGCGATTGTAGGCGCTCGTCGTCACCGGGGCCCAGACGTTGCTGGCGTTGGCGGCGACCTCGACCACGCTGATGCCGTGCGCTTCGGTTTCCTTGGCGACCTCGGCGGTCGGGCGCACGCCGCCGGGGGCGGTCGGGCCGCCGGCGTGGAGATAGGCCTGGGTGATGCCTTCGTGGTTCATCGCCAGCAGGCCGCGCGCGCTGTTCGATACGTCGATGCCCGTGCCGCTCGCGACCAGGCCGAAGTAGAGGAAACCGGCACCGTTGTCGCCGAAGCGGCTGGTGAAGTCGGCGTCGGCGCCGGTATTGCTGTACGCCGCGACGCCGCTGGCGATCGGGTCGCCGGTCGCGATCAGCGTGGTAACGGTGTAGCCCGCCGGCACGGTCACGCGGTCGTTGCGGTTCTTGTCGACCGCGGTGAAGCTCAGCGTATTGGCCGATGCGGTGATATTGACGTCGACCGAGCTCGACTGGCCGCTGTTGTCGTTTGCGGTGAAGCGGATGACGATCGTGCTGGCGACCGCGGCACCCGGTACGATGAAGCTGGTGGTCAGCCCCGTGGTCGCCGACAGGCTGACCGGCGCGCCGCCGACCTGGACGAATGTGGTGGACGTGACCGTGCCGTTGTCGCTGGCGGTCCCGGTGATGGTCACGCGGCTGCCCGGCGCGGCGCTGGTCGGCGATGCGGTTGCGGTGACCGTCGGCAACGGATCGCTGTTGCTGCCACCCGATCCGCCACCGCACGCCGCGAGCAGCGATCCGCCGATCACGACCGCGCCTGCGGTCGTCGCCGATCCGCGCAGCGCATCGCGCCGGGAATAGCGCCGCGCGATCAGATCACCGAGGGTCGGGGCGGAACGGGTCGGATCGGTCATTCGGAAGTCCTCGAGAAGATCAAGCGAGACGGGGCAAATTCATGCCGAACCGCCGCTGCTTAGCGTGCGAACAACGATTTGCCACGCCTTATGCGAACCGCTGCCCGAGGATTGCGGCGGTTTGCGGGCCGGGGGCGCCCTTTCGGTCCCGGCCCGCCCGTGCGGTCAGAGCCCGACGATCCCGCCATCGGTCCGCTGGATGACGACCGTTGCCGATCGTGGCCGGACCCCCGGCGCACTGGCCGTCTGGCTGGCGGGCCAGTTGCTGGTCAGCCGGCTGAGCGAGCCGTCTTCGCCCGGATGCTGGATGTTGACGAATAGCGCGCGGCCGTCCGGCGTCGAATCGACGCCGGTGATCTCGCATTCGATCGGGCCGACCAGGAACCGCTTCAACGTGCCGCCCGGCGCCTTGCCGACGTAGGTTGTGGTGCTGGTGGTGGTGCCGGCCGCGTTGCTGTTCACGACCGTCCGCGCCGCGCCGTCGCCGACCATGCCGGGAATGGCGGCCAGCATCTGGTTGTTGGTCTGGTCGGTGAAGGCGCCGTCGTCGGTCTGGATCCACAGCAGCGGATTGCCCTGGCCCGACGCGTTCGACGCGCGGCCGAACCACAGCCCGTCGGGGGACGAGAAGTCGTTCGACGCGTCGAGGCCCGACAGGTTGATGTTCTGCGGGTTCAGGTCCGATCCCGCGCCGAACGCATAGATGTCCCAGCGGAAGCCGGTCGCCTCGGTCGTGTCGCCGCTTTCGCGCAGGCGCAGGATGTGGCCGTTGTGGTTGGCGTAGCTGAAATTCGGCGCGTCCTGGTACGATCGCGGGTTCGCCGCGTCGGTGGTGGCGTTCGTCCGCGTCGAATTGTTGGTGAGCGTCAGGTACATTTCGCCGGTGACCGGATTGACCGCGGTCCATTCCGGCCGGTCCATCTTCGTGGCGCCCACCGCGTCGGCGGCCAGGCGGCAGTGGGTCAGCACATCGGCCTGGTCGGCAAAGGCATAGAGCGTGTTCGACGCGGTCAGTCCGTTCTGCCCGAAGACGAGCGGCAGCCATGTGCCCGAGCCGTCGGCATTGAACCTGGCGACGTACAGCGTGCCGGTGTCGAGATACTTGTCGCCGATGCCCAGCCGATCGGTGGCGCTCGCGTCGGCCGCGTTCCAGGCGGTCGCCGACACGAACTTGTAGAGATATTCGTTGCGCGCGTCGTCGCCCATGTACCAGGCCGGCCTGCGACCGGCGACGAACGCGCCCGGCCAGCAGCCTTCGTGATTCATCCGGCCGAGCGCGGTGCGCTTGCGCGGGGTGCTCGTCGGGTCATAGGGATCGATATCGAGCACCCAGCCGAACTGGTTCGGTTCGTTGCGGAAGTCGGCGGTCGCACTGGCGCCGGTCGCCTGTGCGTCCCAGCGACGGTACAGGGTGCTGGTCGCGTCCGACGGGGTGACCGTCGCCCAGCCGTAATTGCCGCTGGACGAGGTGACACCGTAGCGCGCCAGCGCGGTGACGTCCTTGGCGGTGCGCCGCGCGTTGTCGGTACCGGTCGGACGGCGGAAATAGCCCGCCCAATTCTCCTCGCAGGTCAGCGAGGTGCCCCACGGGGTATAGCCGTTCGCGCAATTGTTGATCGTGCCGCGCCCGGCGACGCCGGTCGGCGAAAAGGCGGTGACGACCAGCGGATTGCCGCGAACCGGACCCGAAAAGCTGGTCGGCGTGTTCGGCGTGATGCGGCGGTTGAGGCTGCCCGACGGGACATAGCTCCACGCGCCCGCGGCACTCGCCGTCGCCTCGACGATGCTGACGCCGTGCGCCTCGATCTCCTTCAGCGCTTCGCTTTCGGGACGCACGCCACCCGGCGACGTCGGGCCGTTCGGATGGAGGTAGACCTGCACGATATTCTCGTGGTTCATCACCAGCAGGCCGCGCGTGCTGCTGTTTTCGTCGCGCACCGCGCCGCTGGCGGCCAGGCCGAACCAGTGGAGCGCGTCATGCTGGTCACCCGCGCGCGCCGAGAAGCCCGTGTCGGTGCCGTCGTTCCGGTATGCCGCGGCCGATGCGGTGATCGGGTCGCCGGTGCGGTAGAGGACGCTGACGGTGTAGCCCGCCGGCACCGTCACGACGTCGCTCTTGTTCTTCGCGACCGCGGTGAAGCTCAGCGTCGCGGGCTGGATGTTGATCGTGGTGTCGGCGCTGGTCGTGCCGCCCTTGTCGTCGGTCGCGCTGAAGCGGATGACGATCGGCGTGGTCGCGGTGACGCCGGGCGCGATGAAGCTGGTCGTCAGGCCGGTCGTCGACGACAGGGTGACGGCCGGCCCGCTGACCTGGGTGAAGCTGGTCGCGGCGATGCTGCCGTTGTCGGTGGCGGTCGCGGTCAGCGTGACGCTGCTTCCGCTCGTCGTCGCGCTGCTCTGGCCGACGCTGATCGTCGGGCGCGGATCGTTCTGCGCCAACTTGTCCTTGCCGCACGCCGTCAGCGCCGCGCCGCCGAAGACCGCCATCGCCGCCGCCGACGCACCCCCGCGCAGCGTGTCGCGCCGCGAATAGCGCCGGTCGATCATCTCGCCGAGCGACTCGCCGCCGCTGTGATTGGTGTCGACGTCGCCGTCGGTGTAGCCGAAATCGAACGAATTCATGTGAGTGTCCCCCCGGGTGTCGCCTCGTGTACCCGGCGGCTTTGGCGGGTGCGGGCGTCAGCGGCGTGACGGGGCGGGGACGGTTCGGTTGCGGATCCGTTACGAGTTTGTGACGCAGCGGCCGGGCCTGCGCCTGAGGGTCGAGAAGGCTTCCAGTCGAACCCGGAACCCGGCTAAGGCCCGGCCATGCCGCCGGAGCGCACCACCCCCAGTCTCGCGCATCGCTTGAAAGCGGCGCTCGCACACATCGACGGCGGCCATGACCGGCGCGCGGGGCTGAGCGTCGCTATCCTGCTTGCCGCTGCGCCTGCGCTGACCTGGGCCGGCGCGCGCTGGACCGAAGCGCGTGTGCGCCGCGATATCGCCGCGATCGAGCGCACTGCCGCACCGCGTCTGGCGACCGTCTCCGCGGTCCGCCAAGCGCGAAAGGAGCTGGCGGCTATCCTCGACACGCCGGGCGTCGCCGCGACGCTCGACGGCCTGGCGACCGCTCTGCCGACCGGTGCGTCGCTGCGTTGGGTCGGACGCGCCGCGGATCACCGCCTGGCGGTCGAGGTCGCGGCGCCGGACCCCGATCGCCTGCGCGCCGCCCTGCGCCGTGCGCCGCAGACTGCGCGGTTGCGCGACACCGGCCAGCGCCGGGGTGACGGCGCGATGCTGGTGGCGCTGGAAGAGGCGAAATGAGACCGACACCGCTCGCGCTCGGCACCGCGGCCGGCGTCGCTGCCGCCGCGCTGCTGGCGATCCCCGCCGCCGACAGCGTGCGCGACCTGCGCGCCGCGCGGACCGCGCGGGCGACGCTGGCGCAGCTCGCCGCCGGTCCCGGCCCGGCGCGCGGCATCGTCATCGACGGCGATGCGACGCCCGCGCGCGACGCCGGCGCCGCTGCCGATCGCCTCGCTGTGCGCCTGCGCACCTCCGCGATCCGGTCGGGCCTGCTGCTCGAGGTGGCGACGCCCGTGCCTTCCGACGGCCTTGCCCGCGTGCAACTGACCGTCTCGGGCAGCGAGGACGCGGTCGTCGGCTTCGCGGACATGCTCGAGCGCAGCCGCCCGCTGGCGCGCTTCGTGACATGGCGGATGACGGCGGCAGGTGGCGCGGTGACGCTGAGCGGCGACGTGGTCGGCCCATGGCAATGACCCGCGCCGAACGCACCGCTATCGCCGCCGCAGGGCTGGTTGCGCTCGCCGTGCCGGTGCTGCTCCTAGCGATCGGCCGCGAACCCGTACCCGTGACGCCTCCGGCACCAGTACTGCTCGCCGCACGTCCAGCCGCCGCCGGCACGACCATCTATACTCGCGACGTGTTCGGCGCTGGCGGTGACTCGGTATCGGAGGCTCCCCCCGCACCCGACGACGCGCCCCAGCTCGCCGGCATCGTCGGTCGCATCGGCGCCGACGCGGTCGCCATGGTCCGTACCGCCGACGGGCGCACGCGCACGATCGCGGTGGGCGAGGGCGTCGATGGCTGGACGCTGGAGTCGCTAGCGATCGATGCGGCCTACTTTACCCGCGGCGGACAGAAGGCGCGGGTGCCGTTGCCGGCAGGCGAATAAGGAGGTCAGCGTTAGATCGCAACGTCGACCTGTTTAGGCGCCGATAGATCGGTAATCAGTGCTGAAAAGTCATTTGCCGCCGCGAGCTTTCTGACATTGGCTGGTGTGCAGTTCCCACCACCTTTATAATCCTTAAATGCCTGCCGCGCTTGCGCGTTCGTCAAGACGTAGAAGGTGGGAGACATATCTCGCAAGTCGAGTTCAATAAAGATGAAAAAGTCTGCGTCGCCCTTAGTTTTCATGTCAACCGGCCAGCGGGTTATCTCTGATCTAAGCCGCGTAAATTGTCGGGTCTTCACCTCGATTGATCGTGCGATACCATCAATAACGACAACGGCGTCGTGGCCAGGAGCTCCCTCCGGACTGATATAAGCTAAACATCCTAGTGTGTTTAGCTTCGCTATCGCAAGTAATTCTCCAAGCGTTCCTGATTGAAGGCGCGAAAGCTTTTTCAACCGCGATCTTCCTTTTGAAGGCGTAGAGCTTATCGACTATCCTAGGCAATTGGAATGGCCATGAAAGGCTTTTTAGCTTGCCAGATTGTTGACAGGCCCGCTCAATAAATCCCGTCGATCTCCAGCGTCAGCCGTGGGCCCGGCGGGTTCAGCAGCAGGCTGCCGCGTTGCCGCAGCGCCGCTTCTTCGCCGCGTAGCCGCGCGTATTTGCCGTCCGTCGCCGCCCTCGCATCCGCGCCGTCGCGCAGGATCGTGGGTTTCAGGAAAATGAACAGCGTGCGTTTCGTGCGGCCCTCGCGGCGCGACTTGAACAGTTCCCCCACCACCGGGATGTCGCCCAGCACCGGCACCTGGCTCTTCGTCTGCTGGCGATCGTCTGTGATGAGGCCGCCGAGCACGATCGTCTGACCGTTGTCGGCCAGCACCGTCGTGTTGATCGCGCGGCGCTGAGTGATGATGTCGGCGGCGGTCGACAGCTGGCTGTTGGCGATCGACGAGGCTTCCTGCGCGATCTCCAGCCGGATCGTGTCGCCGGCGTTGATCCGCGGCAGCACGCGCAGCGTCAGGCCGACGTCCTTGCGCTCGATCGTCGTATAGGGGTTGGCGGTGCCGTTGCCGGTCAGGATCGACCCGGTCACGAACGGCACGTTCTGCGCGGCGACGAATTCGCCCAGCTTGTTGTCGAGCGTCGTGATCTGCGGCGTCGACAGCAGGTTCGCCTTGGTCGACGTGCTGAGCGCACGGACCAGCACCGAGAAGTCGTTGCCGATGCCGACGTTGGCCGACAGGCCTTCACCCAGCAGTGCGCCGGCCGGCAGGCCGAGCAGGCTGCCCAGGATCGTGCCGAGCGGAGTCACGCCCTGGACGGTCCCGAACGAAGTACCGCCGCCTTGCACCTGGGTCAGTGCAGCCCCCGCGGCGCCGATCTGTACCGCCAGCGCCTCGGCATCGTCGCCGGTGATCTCTGCAATGGCGGCTTCGATCAGCACCTGCGGGCGGCGGACGTCCAGATCGGGGATCAGCCGCTCGATGCCGGCGATGGCGGTCGGCGTGCCGCGCACGACGATGGCGTTGATGTCGGGCGCAGGCTGGACGGTCAGGTCGGGCGTCGCGAAGCCCTGCGGCGTCGCGGTGGTCTGCTGGCCGAGTTGCGGCGCGCTGCTGCCCGATGCGGTCGCGCCGGTCGGCAGGCCGCCTGTGCCGGTGCCGCCGGTCGCGGCGTTGGAGGCGATCAGTCCGCCCAGCGCACTGGTCGGATTAGTCGGGCTCACGCTCGATCCGCCGCGGCTGGACAGACTCCGCGCGACCGGATTGGTCACGGTCTGCTCCTGGCCCAGGATGCCGCGCAGCACGTCGGTCACCGCTTCGGCATCGGCATAGGCCAGGCGGAACACCCGCGTCGTCGGCGTGGCGCCGCCCGGCGCGTCGAGCGCCTGCGCCATCCGACGCGCCTCGGCGACCGAAGCCGGCGACCCGCGCACGATGATCGAATTCGACCGCGCGTCGCCCGCGACGCGCGCGCCGCCTTCACCCATCACGCTCTGGATCGACGCGGCGATGTCGGCGGCGTTGCCGTTCTTGACCAGGATGGTCGTAAAGGTCGATCCGCCGCCGCCGTCCAGGCTGCGCGCCAGCCCCTCGATCCGGCGGACGTTGTCGGCATAGTCGGTAACGACGATCGCGTTGGGCGCGGTCAGCGGTTCGACCGATCCGAAGTTGGCGACCAGCGGTCGGACGATCCGTGCGGCATCGGCGCTGGGTACGTTCGACAGGCGGATCATCCGCGTCACCAGTTCCTGCCCGCTCGCGCCGCGACTCGGCACGCCGCCGTCGCGCACCGCGTTCGCTTGCGGCACGATCCGCCACGCCCGGCCGGATCGCACTGCGGCAAAGCCGTTCGCGCGCAGCACCGACTGGAACAGGTCCCAGACACCCGCCGGCGACAGCGGCTCGGCCGAGGTCACCGTCACTGCGCCCTTGACGGCGGGATCGAGGATCAGCGTGCGGCCGGTCAGCCGGCTGATCTGTTCGGCGACATCGGCGATTTCGACGCCGCGCATGTTGACGACGATGTCGCTGGGGGCCGGCGTCTGCTGCGCGCCGAGCGACGTGCCGGCGAGGGCGAGGGCAAGCATCGACAGGCGGATGGGTCGCATCACGTAGAAAAGTCCTAGCGCATCGGGACGGTGACGGTCACCGACCGGCCGTTCCGCAAGATCTGGATCTGGGCGGTCCCGCTCGCCTGCGCGCCCGCGATCGCGGCACGCGCGGCGTCGGGTGAGGAGAGGGGGGTGCCGTTCAACTGCTGGATGACGTCGCCCTGCTGCAAGCCGGCGGGCGCACCGATGCCGATGCGATAGCCGCCTTCGGTCGGCGTCGCGCCCAGCCGTTGGAGCATGGCTTCGGGTGTGGGGGATGTCGGAGCGACCGGCGGCGCGGCGGATGTGACCGCGTTGCCGGCCGGAACGACCGGGCCCGCACTGCCCGGTGCCGGTGTCGCGCCGGGCCGGGCGAAGGGGTCGGGGAAGGCCAGGAATTCGCTGCGCCCGCCGTTGTTCAGGATGACGCGGTTGATCTGGATCGCGCCGATCGTCGCGCCGCCGACGACTTCGCCGACCTTGAACGGCTTCATCGCCTCCGTCCCGGCCTGGATATAGGCGATCGACAGTTCGGCCGGGCGGGCGAAGACGATGCCCTTCAGCGTCAGTTGCAGCGTCGTCGGCGTCGCCCCTTCGCCGTCGGTGCCGGTGCGCCCGAACGGGGCGAGCGCCAGCGCGGGCGCCAGGTCGGGTACGGGCGCTGCGGCGCGCATCGGCGGCACCGTGATCGCGCCGACGTCGGCATGGCCGCCCAGCCGCCACGTCAACCCGGCGAGCGCAAAGGCGACCGACACGATCACCGCGCCGGTGAAGACGTTCAGCACGATGCGCTGGCGATACGGGGACAGGTCGAAGCGACGCAGGGTCATCGCCGCCCCTCTTGCGGCACCGGCTCGCCCGTGTCGAGGAATCCGTCGAGCGAGGCGGTGGGGGATGTCTGCCCCTCTGCAAACACGTCGACGCGGACGCGGGCGATCGCCGGGTCGGCAGTGGCGCGCTGCACCGTGCGGACCAGCCAGTTGGTATCGAGCATGGTGAGGCGTTCGGGCGCGGGGATGCCGGCGTTCAATTCGGTCAGCCGGTTCTCCGCCACCCACATCGCGGCGGATCTCTGCTCCATCGCGCGGGTCGAATCGATGTGCTGCTCCATCGCGCCGACCAGGCCGACGGTCGCGATCGCCAGCACCGCGAGCGCGACCAGCGCCTCGATCAGCGAAAAGCCGTCGGTGTCGGTCCCCCCCGGCCGCGTCATGTCGGACGCGTGCCCGCCTGCCCGCGCACTACCGTCGCGGTCAGCCCGTCGTAGCGGACGGTCCAGCTCTGGTCGCCACTGGCCAGAGTCGCGGTCAACGGCTTCGACAGGCCATCGACTCCCAGCACCAGCGGCGGCGCCTGGTCGAGGGTCATCGCGACGCCACCGGGCAGGCTGTGGTAGTCCAGCTTCGGCGTGCCCTTGGGGATCACGCCGTCCGATGCGACCTTCGCGAAGCCGTAGCCGCTGTCATCGACCGTCAGCGCGATCATCCGGTCGCCGAGCATCGCGTCGTCGCCTGCGGCCTCGAGGCGCGTGGCGAAACGCCGCGCCTCCGATTCGACCGACGGCGCGCGGGTGGCCGAACCGATCGCAAGGGCGATCCCGCCCGAGGCGATGCCGATGATCGCGAGGACGATCAGCATCTCGACCAGCGTCATGCCGAAATCCTCCCCGGCACGGGGAGGGGGACCAGCCGCAGGCTGGTGGAGGGGGGGCGCCG
>NZ_LMLB01000017.1:40592-149450 GCF_001421785.1 Sphingomonas sp. Leaf33
CTCCGCTCACCGACCCGCCACAATATCCGCGTCGAGGCCTTCGCCGCCTTCGGCTCCATCCTTGCCGAGCGATTTCAGCGAAAAGCCGCCCGGTGCCGGTGCCACATAAATGTAGTCGCGACCCCAGGCGTCCTTGGGCGCTTCGCCGACATAGCCCTCGGGGTTCCAGTTGCTCGGGACCGGCGGAGTCGTCGGTTTCTCCGCCAGTGCCTTCAGTCCCTGTGCGGTCGTCGGATAGTCGCCGTTGTCGAGCCGGTACATCTTCAGCGCTGCGCCGATCGTGCGCATATCGGTCGTCGTCGTCGTGACGCGCGCCTGGTCTGGGCGGCTCAGGATGCCGGTGCTGACGATCATCCCGGCGATGACGGCGATGATGACCAGCACGACGATCATCTCGACCAGCGTCACGCCCGCTTCGCCGGCAGGCACGGATACGTCGTTCGCCGGCTTGCGGGCACGGCTCCACGCTGCCACGGTGTCACGAAACTGTCGGAAAAGAATGCGCATTCGCTCGCCCATGATAACCACGCGTGACACCCATGTTACAGTCGAACCGGCCCGGCACGCCAGCCTCGACGCGTCGGGACCCGCTGGCGTCTGGACGCTGACCGGGGAGGCGCTGGTCGCGGCGGACGGCGATGGGCCCGCTACCGTACTCGTGCCGGGCGAGGCGGTGCGGCTGCTCGGCGTCGACCTGCCGCTGCCGACGCGCGCGAAGCGGCTGGCGGCGCTGCCGTTCGCGGTCGAGGATCTGATCGCGGAGCCGATCGACAGCGTGCACCTGGCGCTGGGCATCGAGCTGAGCCCGAGGCGCTTTCTGGTCGGCGTCGTCCGTCACGACCGGATGGCCGAATGGATCGCGCGCATCGAAGCGGAAGGGCTGGGCCATGCCGCGCTGGTTCCGAACGCGCTTGCGCTGCCGCCGCCCGCGACAGGCGAATGGGCGGTCGAACTGGGCGAGACGCGGGCGCTGGTCCGCGCCGGCGACGGCACCGGCTTCGCCATCCCCGCACCGTTGCTGCGCACCGCGTGGGAGGCGGCGGGGAAGCCGCGGACCATCGCGTACGGCACCGCGCTTCCGGCCGACATGGCGGACAGCGCCGATGTGCTGGCACTCGACCCCCTTGCGCGGCGGCTGCTCGCGCCCGCGCTCGATCTGCGGCAGGGCCTTTATGCGGTGCGGCGGACAGGGACGGGATTCTGGCGCAGGATGGCGACGGTCGCCGTTCTCGGCCTGCTCGCGCATGTCGTGATCGCCGCGCTCGACACGGTGGCGCTGCGCGGGATCGCGGATGCGCGGGCGGCGGAAACGCGCGACCTGATCGCGGCGAAAGCGCCGGGCACCACGTTGCCCGAGGATGGGCTGGCCAGTGCGGTCGCCGACCTGTTGCCGCGCCCCGGTGCCGGGGGCGGGGCCAACCCGTTCCTGGGTGCCGCCGCGCGGCTGTCGGGCGCGCTCGCGCCGCTCGGGGCCGACCTGTCGGTGCGGACGATGCGGACCGAGGGCATGTCGCTGATCGTCGATCTCGACAGCACCGACCCCGGCTTTGCCGGCCGCGTCCGCACTGCTCTGTCGAGCGGCGGGATCGACGCTGCGGTCGCGCCGATCGATGGCGGCGTGCGCATCACGAGTCCGCTGGCATGAGGCTGATCCGCATCGTCGAACACCCGACCGTCGAGCGTATGCGCGTATGGTGGATCGGCCTGACCCCGCGCGAACGCGTGCTGGTCGGCGCGCTCGGCGTGTTGCTGACCATCGCGATCCTGGTCTTCGGCGTCGTGAAGCCGATCCAGGCGAGCCGCGCCGAGTCGTTCGCTGATATCCGCACGTACGAGACGCTGATGGCGCGCGTGCACGCCGCGCCTGCGCTTGGTCCCCAGGCGACCGGCCCGCAACAGCGCACCGGCACCGCGGCGGAGATCGTCACCCAGTCCGCCGCCGCCTTCGGTCTGCAGGTGCAGGTGGAGGCGACCCCGACCGGCGTCCGGGCGACCGTTGCGGATGCGCCGTACGATGCGGTGGTCAACTGGATGGCGGACATCGCGCGCACCTCGACGCTCGCCGCTACCCGCGTAGACATTCAGAAGCGGCCGACTCCGGCGCGCGTCTTTGCGCAGATCGAGTATCGCGGATGACCGACACGCTGATCGTTGATACGATCGCCCCGCCTGCGCTGTTGCCCTACGGCTTCGCGCGCAAGGGCGGGGTGCTGCTGCGCGGGGGCGAATGCCTCCACCGCGCGGACGCCGCGCTCGATGCGTTGCTGGAGGTGCAGCGATTGCACCCGGCGGTCGCGTTTGCCGCGGTCAGCGACGAGGTCTTCGACGCCGCCCTGTCGGCCACCTATGGGCAGGGTGCGGCGCAGGCCGCCGAGTTCGAGATGGACGCGACCGATCTCGCCGCGCTTGCCGATTCGGTCGGTCCGATCGACGATCTGCTCGATTCGAACGATGATTCGCCGGTCATTCGCCTCATCAACGCGATCCTGCTGGAGGCGGTGAAGGAAGGCGCGTCGGACGTCCATGTCGAGACGACCGAGAAACGCCTGGTCGTCCGTTTCCGCATCGACGGCGTGTTGCGCAACGTGGTCGAACCGCAACGCGCGCTGGCGCCGCTCCTCGTCAGCCGCATCAAGGTGATGGCGAAGCTGGACATCGCCGAGAAGCGCGTGCCGCAGGACGGCCGCGTGACCCTCAGGATCGGCGGACACGATGTCGATGCGCGCGTGTCGACGATCCCGACCCAGCATGGCGAGCGCGTGGTGATGCGCCTGCTGGAAAAGGGCTCGCTGCGTCTCGATCTCGCCGGCCTGGGCATGAGCGCGCGCGACGTCGACACCGTCCGCCGTTTGCTCGATCGGCCGCACGGGATGCTGCTGGTGACGGGGCCGACGGGCTCGGGCAAGACGACGACGCTCTACGCCGCGCTCAGCCGCCTCAACGACCGCAAGCGCAACGTCATGACGGTCGAGGACCCGATCGAGTATGAACTCGCCGGCGTAGCGCAGACGCAGGTCAACCCGCGCACCGACATGACGTTCGCGCGGGGGCTGCGCGCCATCCTGCGCCAGGACCCCGATGTCATCATGGTCGGCGAGATCCGCGATCACGAGACGGCGGAGGTCGCGGTACGGTCGGCGATGACCGGGCATTTCGTGCTGTCGACGCTCCACACCAACAGCGCGGTCGGATCGATCACGCGGCTGCTTGACATGGGCGTCGAGCGGTATCTGCTGGCCCCCATGCTGGTCGGGCTGGCGGCACAGCGGCTGGTGCGGCGGCTGTGCCCGGATTGCCGCCAGCAGGACGTCGCGACCGACGCCGATGCCGCGATGCTGGGCGGTGGATTGCAGGCGGGTGATCCGGTGTGGCGCGCGGTCGGGTGCGAGGCGTGCCACGGCGATGGCTATCGCGGGCGCGACGGCCTGTACGAAGTGATCGCGGTCGATGCCGAGTTGCAGGGACTGATCCACGACGGCGCCAGCGAAGCGGCACTGGAAAAGGCGGCACGGGCGAAGAATCCGTCGCTGCTCGACGACGGCGTCGTCAAGGTGAAGGCGGGCATGACCACGGTCGAGGAAGTCGCCCGCGTGACGCGGGACGAAGGGTGATGGGGGGCGCACAGATCCTCCCCGGCACGGGGAGGGGGACCATGCGCAGCATGGTGGAGGGGGTCCTCCGCGAGGGATGTCGCCTGTGGCGCGCTCCCTCCACCGCCTTCGCTGGTCCCCCTCCCCGTGCCGGGGAGGATTTTTAGTGCCCGCCTATGCCTATCGCGCAGCCGATCGCTCCGGCGCGACCCGCAAGGGTGTCATCGAAGCCTCCTCAGCGCCCGCCGCCCGCGCGATGTTGCGCGATCAGGCGTTGCTGCCGCTCGCGGTCGAGCCCGCCGGGGTCAGGCCGGCGGCGACGGGCAGCATCAGCCTGCCAAGCTTCCGCCGCGGGGTCAGTTCGAGGCAACTCGCGACGCTCACCCGCCAGCTGGCGACGCTCATCGGTTCCGAAATCCCGGTCGAGGAAGCGCTGCGGCTGGTCGCGCAGCAATCCGAGGCGAAACAGGTCAGCGCGCTGCTGCTCGACGTGCGCGGCAGCATCCTCGACGGGCGCAGCTTTGCCGCGGCGCTGGGCAACCACCCGAAGGCATTCCCCGAATTCTATCGCGCCTCGGTCGCGGCGGGCGAGAATAGCGGGCGGTTGACGCATGTCCTCAGCCACCTCGCCCAATTCGTCGAAACGCGCCAGGCGAACGGACAGAAGCTGCAACTGGCGTTGATCTATCCCGCGCTGCTCGCGACCGTGTCCGTCGGCATCATCGTGCTGCTGATGATCTACATCGTTCCCGACATCGTCCGTGTGTTCGTGTCGCGCGGGGCGGAGTTGCCGTTCCTCACCCGCGCGCTGATCGCGGTGTCGGCGTTCCTGCAGAACTGGGGCCTCGTCCTGCTGCTCGCGCTGGTCGGGGCGGGGCTGGTCGCCGGTCGGTGGCTGCGCGTACCGGCCAACCGCCTGAAGCTCGACCGGACGTTCGCCGAGCGCCGTCCGTTCAAGCGTTTCAGCCGCCAGCACAATGCCGCGCGGTTCGCCGGCAGCCTCGCGACGCTGGTCGAAAGCGCGGTGCCGCTGGTCGAGGCGCTTCAGGCCGCCGCCGCGGTCACGCCCAACCGCTACATCCGTGAGCGTGCACTGACCGTCGCCGCGCGGGTGCGCGAAGGCCTGTCGCTGCGCGCCGCTATGGCGGAAGCCGCGGTCTTCCCGTCGATGCTGACCGCGCTGGTCGCGAGCGGCGAAAGCTCGGGCAAACTCGCCCCCGCGCTCGGCCGCGCGTCGAGCGAACTCGATCGCGAACTGGATGCGCTGGCGGCAACGCTGGTCGCGCTGGTCGAGCCGATGGTGCTGCTGCTGATGGGCGGGATGGTGCTGATGATGGTGCTGGCGATCCTGCTGCCGATCATCAACCTGAACAATCTGGTGTCGCTTTAGAAAATCCTCCCCGGCACGGGGAGGGGGACCAGCCGCAGGCTGGTGGAGGGGGTGGGCCGCAGCCGATTCGCTCGCGGAGGGTCCCCTCCACCACGCCGCTGCGCGTCGCGGTCCCCCTCCCCGCGAGCGGGGAGGACCTTTAGATTTTCCCTTTCAAACTCCCGCCCGGCGGCAGCCCCACGAACGGCAACACCGCCGCGCCTTCGGGCGTCAGCTGGACCTCGACCGTGCCATCCCCGCCGAGCACCATCGTCAGTAACGTCCGCCGCCGCTGCGTCGCGGGCGCAAGTCGAAGCGTCGATCGATTGCCGACATGGTCTGCGGTCAGCACCAGTGCGGGCACCGGCGTGGCGACGCCGCCCGCCTTTGGCCGGCAACTGCCCGGATCGGTCAGCATCTGCCCCGCGATCATCTGCCCATCGCCGCCCAGCTTGGCCCTCGGAAAATCGAGCTGCAGCGTCATATCGCAGACGAACGGCAGGTCGGGCTGGATCGCCTGGAGGAGCGTCCCGTCGCCCGACCCGGTCATCGCATCGACAGTGGTCGCGGCCGGGCCGATCAGCGCGCGACCGCCGAGATTGGTCGCCGCGCCCTTCGCGCTCCAGTCGACGGCGAACGCCAGGCTGACGAGGCTGCGCAAGGGCGCCCAGTTCCACGCCAGCACGCTGCCACCGGCAAGGCCCACCTCGCCGTTCCATACCGTACCCCCGATGCCGGTTCGCCACGCACCGCGATCGACGATCGCACCCGCCGGGATCGTCGCGACCATGGCGACCGCGTAAGCGGCTATCCCGAGCGCGGTGAAGCGGATAAGACGGCGGCGCGCGGCAAGGCGCGGGATATCGGAGGGTATTGGTGAACCGTCGGGACGCTCTGAAGCTTCTGCGATCCGGCCTCGTCGTATCAGCGGCGTCATCGGTAACCCCTTCGTGGGCCGCGAAGAAACTCGACAAGCGGCCCGTCGCGCTGTTGCTGCCGTTGACCGGCGAGCGCAGCGCGCTGGGGCTTAGCATGAGCCGTGCGGCGATGCTTGCCGAAACCGATGCGAAACTGATGTTCGCGCTCGACACTGCGGGCACCGCAGGCGGCGCCAGCGCGGCGGCGGCGCAGGCATTGAAGCGCGGCGCGGCAATGATCCTGGGGCCGCTGACGTCGTGGGAAGCGACCGCCGCCGCGACCGCGGTGGCCGGCCGGGTGCCGGTCATCGCCTTTACCAACAATGCCGCGGCGCAAGCGTCGGGGGCCTATGTCTTCGGCCTTACGCCCACCCAGACGACGACTGCGGTGCTGCGCTACGCCCGTTCGCGCGGGGTGCGGCGGGTGACCGTCGTCGGCGATGGCAGCCAGTGGAGCAACGCCGCGTCCGAAGCCGCTGTGAAGGCGCAGGGCGACCTCGGCCTCGACATCCGCGCCATCGCGGTGACCGCGGGCCAGCCGCTGCCGGCCGCAGGCGAGGCGCCCGATGCGGTGCTGATCCCCGGCAGTGGCGATGCGGTGCTGGCGGCGGCGCGCGGGTTGAAGGACACGGGCGTGCAACTGCTCGGTACCGTGCAGGCGCTCGACAACCGGCCCTCGGCTTTGGCCGCGCTGGAGGGCGCGTGGATCGCCGCGCCCGATCCCGCGGCGTTCGGCAGCTTCTCCGCCGAATATGAGGCGCGTATCGGCGGCTCCGCCGGCGCGATCACGGCGCTGGCGTATGACGCAGCCAAGATCGCGAAGACCTTGCGGAACGCCAACACGCTCAGCCGCGAGGGGCTGCTAGCGGGTGACGGCTTCCCCTGCGTGACCGGCACCGTCCGCTTCCGCGCCGACGGCAGTTGCTCGCGTGATCTTGCGATTCTGCTTGCCGGCACCGACGGATACCGGAGCGTCGCGACCAGCCGGGGGGCGTGAGGTGATTTGCCCCCCGTCATTTCCGCGCAGGCGGGAATCCATCTCCCGCTCGCGCGCGGCGAACGGTCCGGGAGATGGGGCCGCCTCTGCGCGGGGACGACAGGACGCGGGCAACGACGCCGGCTTCACCTTGATCGAGCTGTTGATCTCGCTGCTGTTGTTCGCACTGATCGCGGTGGCGGGCGTCGCGCTGGTCGATAGCGTGCTGGGCGTACAGGGCCGCACGTCGGCCCGGCTCGATCGCTTGAGCGCGCTGCAACGTGCGGTGCTGGTCGTCACCGGCGACCTCGAACAGGTCGCCGGTGGGAATGTCGCAGGCGGCGGCCCTGCGATCAGCTTCCGCCGCGCCGCCCCCGGCGTCGGCGGGGTGCCGATTACGGTCCGCTATGCGCTCGATCGCGGCGTCCTGGTGCGCGATGCGGGCAATGGCGCGCAAGCGTTGCTCGGCGGCGTGTCGGGGGTGCGCTGGCGCTTTGCCGAGCGGGGCAATTGGCTGGAACGCTGGCCGGCGAGCGACCCCAAGGCGTGGCCCGGTGCGATCGAGCTGGAAGTCACGCTGGCCGGCACCCCGTCGGGCACTATCCGCCGCGTCGTCGCACTGCCGGCGCGTGCCAAGGACGTGACGTGATGGCGCGCGACGGCGACTCCGGCATGATTCTGGTCAACGTGCTGATGTTCGTCGCCATCGCGGCGGGCCTCGTCCTCCTGATGATCGAGCGCGAGGAACTGGCGCTCGACCGGTCGCTGCGCGTCCGCGAGGCGGCGCGGGCGGCGGCGGTCGTGAAGGGCGGCGAGCTGTCGGCGATCGCCGCGCTGCGTCGCGACGCGATCGTCGCGCCCGACGTCGACAATGCGGGCGAGCCCTGGGCGACGCTGGCGGAAAATGGCGCCAAGATCGACGGCGGCACGTTCGATCTGGCGATCGCCGATGCGGAGGGGCGGTTCAACGTCAACGCGCTGCGCTCGGGCAGCGCGTCGGCAGTCATCCTGTTCGAACAGATCGCTGCTGCCGCCGGGGTCGACCGCGACACGACGCTGAAGGCGGTCGAGGCGGTCCGGCTGAACGGGCCCTTCACCGACCTGCGGCCCTTGCGCTTCGCCGGCCTGCCGCCCGAATCGCTCTCCAGGCTGGAGGGGCTGGTGACCGCGCTGCCCGGCGACACCGCGATCAACTTGAACGCCGCGACCCCGGAGGTGCTGGCGCTGCTGTTCCGCGACCCCGCCGTCGCCGACCGGCTGTTCCGCACGCGGGCGCGCAAGGGCTACCTCACGCTCGACGACCTCTCGGCGGAGAATGTATCGCTGCCGCCCGGCGCCTCGTTCCGATCGAACACCTTCTGGGTCCGCACCCGCGCGCGGATCGGCGACACGACGCAGCAGGGGGTGACGCTGATCCAGCGGTCGCTGGACGCGGCGGGCGTGCGCCGCACGGTGGCGGTCGAACGCTGGTCGGGCGCGGCGATCCCGCCCGATGCGCCGGCGTTCGGTGAAGCGGACAATCGCGCGGCGGGATAGTAACTTTCGAGACTATTGCTTAGGTTTGCACCCTCATCCGATCGGGCTGAGCCTGTCGAAGCCCTGTCCTTCTTTTGCGCCACAAGCGCTCGCGGCACGAAGAAGGGCAGCCCTTCGACAAGCTCAGGGCGAACGGCGTTAGGTATATCCCATGACCGAACCCAGCCTGTCCGTCCGCGCCAATGTCGACCGCCCGATCAGCGTAGTCGAGCTGTTCACCATCGGCATCGGCCCGTCGAGCTCGCACACCGTGGGGCCGATGCGTGCGGCCAAGGCCTTTGCCGAAAGCGTGGTCGATCGCGCGCCGGTTGGGGTAACCGCGACGCTGCACGGCAGTCTCGCGCTGACCGGCCTTGGTCACGCCAGCGACACCGCGGTGCTGGTCGGCCTGTCGGGCTGGGCGCCCGAGGCGATCGATCCGGACGCGATCGCACCGATGGTGGCCGCCATCCGCGAAGGGCGGGTGCTGAGGCTCGCGTGCAGCCTCGACGTGCCGTTCGACCCGCGGACCGATCTGGTCTTCGATCCCGAGTTCCTGCCCGCGCACCCCAACGGCATGACCTTCGTCGCGCGCTTCGCGGACGGCAGCGCGGAGGTGCGGCGCTACTACTCGATCGGCGGCGGCGCGATCATCGCGGAAGGGGAGGAGGTGTCACGCGCCAACGTGTCGCTGCCCCACCCCTTCTCGTCGGGCGCACAGATGCTGGCGCTGGCGGCGGCGGAGGGCTGTTCGATCGCCGAGCTGGAGCGCGAGAACGAGGCGGCGTGGCGATCGGAATGCGAGACCGACGCCTTCCTCGATCGCGTGCGCGACGCGATGCTGGCCAGCATCCGCCGCGGGATCGCGACCGACGGCATCCTGCCCGGCGGCCTGAAAGTGCCGCGTCGCGCGAAGGCGATCCACGACAAGCTCGCCGATCGCGGACCGCGGAGTGATCCCAGCGCGGTGTTCGACTGGGTCAGCCTGTGGGCGCTGGCCGTGAACGAGGAGAATGCCGGCGGGGGCAGGGTCGTCACCGCGCCGACCAATGGCGCGGCGGGCGTCATCCCGGCGGTGCTCAAATATTACGAGACCTTCGTCCACGGCGCGACACGACGCGGCAGCCGCGACCTGCTGTTGACGGCTAGCGCGATCGGCAGCCTGTACAAGAAGCGCGCGTCGATCTCGGCGGCCGAGATGGGGTGCCAGGGCGAAGTCGGTGTCGCCTGTTCGATGGCCGCCGCGGGGTTGGCCGCGGCATTGGGCGGAACGCCGGCGCAGGTCGAGAATGCCGCGGAGATCGGCATGGAGCATAACCTCGGCCTGACCTGCGACCCGATCGGCGGCCTCGTCCAGATCCCCTGCATCGAACGCAACACTATGGGCGCGATCAAGGCGATCAACGCCGCCTATCTGGCGCTCCACGGCGACGGCAGCCACGTCGTCAGCCTGGATGCGGTGATCGAAACGATGCGCCAGACCGGCGAAGACATGCGGTCGAAGTATAAGGAAACCAGCCAGGGCGGATTGGCGGTGAACGTCGTCGAATGTTGAGCGTTATGGAGAGGCGGCGTCGGGCCGCCAATTTCCATGGGAGCAGTTCAATGAGCGACGATCGTTCGGCCGCGCGCGCGGCCACGGACAAGATGCAGCAGGCCGCGGGTGCCGCGACCGAGAAGATGCAGGCGGCGGGCGAAGCGATGAAGGCGACCGGCGAGCGGATGGCCGACAACGGCGCCAGCGTCGGCACCAAGATGCTCGACCAGGCCGAGGAGAACGTCCGCGAGGCGTTTGCCGCGATGCGTGCCGCGACGCAGGCAAAGGACCTTTCGGAAGTGATGAAGATCCAGGGCGATTACCTGCGCGACCAGAGCAGTCGCGCGATGACCCAGGCGCGCGAGATCGGCGAGCTGATCGTGCAGTTCGGCAAGGACACCGGCGAAACGATGCGCGGCGGTTTCAAGGGCTGATCTAAATCCTCCCCGGTACGGGGAGGGGGACCGGCGAAGCCGGTGGAGGGGGCGGGCCGCGAGCGAGTCGCTTGCGGAAGCCCCCCTCAACCACCGCGTTCCGCGGCGGTCCCCCTCCCCGCCATGCGGGGAGGACCGCTAGTGACTCTTGCCGCCCTTCTTCCCCAGCTCCGCCTGCGCGGCGCTGGATTTGCGCGGGTTGCTCTTGCCCTCCTTGGCCGCCTTCGCGTTCGCGCGCTGCGCCGTCTCGCTGCCGTTACCCTTCTTGTCCGCCATGTGCCGTGCTCCTCTCGGAGAGGTAATAGCGATCGGTGGGCTTCAGTTCCGCATTGAGTTCGTAGACGATCGGCTGGCCGGTCGGAATCTCCAGCCCGGTGATGTCGTCATCCGAGATGTTCGACAAATGCTTTTCCAGCGCGCGCAATGAATTGCCGTGCGCGGCGATCAGCACGCGCTTGCCCGCGGCCAGTTCTGGCGCGATCCGCTCGTTCCAATAGGGCAGGACGCGGGCGATGGTATCCTTCAGGCTCTCGGTCTGCGGGATCGGGATTCCGCGATACCGCTCTTCCTTCGACAGGTCGTAGGCCGACCCTTCCGCCGGCAGCGGCGGGGGCACGTCGAAGCTGCGACGCCAGATCTTGACCTGTTCGTCCCCGTGCAGCGCCGCGGTCTCCGCCTTGTCCAGCCCGGTCAGCCCGCCATAGTGGCGCTCGTTGAGCTTCCACGACTTCTCGGTCGGCAGCCACAACCGGCCCATCGCCTCCAGCGCCAGGTTGAGCGTCTTGATCGCGCGGGTTTGGAAGCTGGTGAAGGTCAGGTCGAAGTCGAGCCCCGCCGCCTTCATCGCCTCGCCCGCCGCCCAGGCCTCGCGCTCGCCCTGCTCGGTCAGCTGGACATCCCACCAGCCGGTGAAGCGGTTTTCCAGGTTCCACGACGACTGGCCGTGACGGATGAGGACGAGCGTGGGCATGTGGAACTTCCTATCTTTCCGTTCGGGCTGAGCCTGTCGAAGCCCTGCCTTTCTTCGTGTGCGCCTGCTGATAGGAAGAAGGACAGCCCTTCGACAAGCTCGGGGCGAACGGAATTTTGGAGGTGCCGGTGACGATCCAGACGAAATCGCATGTCTACGACGGTCCCGGCGGTCCGTTTGCGGGCACGATCGCGTGGGACGATGCCGTCACCGGCCCGCGAGCGGGCGTGATGGTCGTGCCGAACGTGCTCGGGCAAAAGGCGCTGGACGATGACAAGGCGGCCGAACTTGCGGCGCTCGGCTACGTTGGCTTCGTCTGCGATCTCTACGGGGAGGGTAAGCGGACGACGCGCGAATCGCCCGATCCGGCGGTCTACATGAACGCACTGAACGCCGACCGCGCCCTGTTGCGCGATCGACTACACGCGAGTTTGGCGGCGATGCGGGCGCTGCCCCAGGTCGACGCGGCGCGATGCGCGGCGATCGGCTATTGCTTCGGTGGCAAGGCGGTCCTCGACCTGGCGCGCTCGGGCGCCGCGGTGCGCGGCGTGGTGAGCTTCCACGGCATCTTCGACGCGCCCGACTATGCCTGTCCGACGCCGATCGCAGCGCGGGTGCTGGTGTGTCACGGCTGGGACGACCCGCTGGCGCCCCCGGCCAGCGTCGTCGCACTGGGCGAGGAACTGACCGCCGCCGGGGCGCGGTGGGAATTGCAGGCCTATTCGGGAACCGGCCACGCGTTCACCGACCCGACCGCGCCGGATAAACCGGGGTTCGGATACCGGGCGGAGGCCGATCGCCGCAGCTGGGCGGCAGCGGTTGGGTTGCTGAGCGAGGTGCTGACGTAAATTCCACCCCCCTCCCCGAGACAAGCTCGGGGAGGAATTGATGTGTCAGATTTCGTCGATCATGTCGGCGAGCGTTTCGAGGCACGCGACCGCCAGCATCTTCGACCGTTCGCCGTCCCACGCATGGACCGCATCCGGATTCGGATCGTGATCCTTGAACGGCATCTCCAGCGTCATCGCCACCGCGCCAAACCGTTCGGCCAGCTGGTTGGTCGACATGCTGAGGTTAGCCTGGCCCGGCGCCGCCTTGTCATAGCCCTTGGCCGTCTGGAAATCGGGCGTCCGCGCCTCTAGCCGGCGGCCGAAATCGGTGAACTTCGCGCCCAGCGCATCGGTCCACGACGGGATGCCTTCGAAGCCGGCCAGGAAATTCGCCGGGATCGCCTCGTCGCCATGGACATCCATCGCAAAATCGACGCCGCTTTCGTCCATCGCGCCCAAAACGCACAGCACTTCCGGGCTCTTATCGCGGCTGGGCGCGTGCCATTCGCGGTTGAGGTTCACGCCCGCCGCATTGGTTCGCAGGTGGCCACGGAACGACCCATCGGGATTCATGTTCGGCACGAGGTGGATCGTCGCCTTCTCGCGCAGCACCTGTGCGACAGCGTTGTCACTGTCGGTCAGCATCTCGACCGCGCCTTCCATCCACCACTCGGCCATCGGTTCGCCGGGATGCTGGCGTGCGTAGAGCCACACCTGCTTGGCGCCGGTGCCTAGCGTCAGGCAATCGATCGCACGCCCGTCCAGGCTCTGGCCGAGCTCGCGGTGGGTGACGCCCGGGGCCAGCGCGGCCTCCGCCACCAGCGCGTCGTGGCGGTCGAGCGTGTAGGGCTGGAAATAGGCGAACCAGGCGAGTTCGGTGTCGAAATGATGCGTCCACGTCAGCACGCCGTCGTCATATGCCGTGTCGTCCGCGACGACCCAGTCGAGCCGGTCGGTCGATACCCGCGTCTTGTAGCCCGGCCAGCCGAACGGATAGGCCGAGCCCGCGCAATTCTCGATGCGAAAGGTAACCGTCCGCCCCCGCGCGCCAGAGACGCGGAAGTGGAACCACTGATAGAAATCGGAGAGGTGATCGTTGGGGATTTCGAGGCGGACGACGTCCTCCTCCACCCCGACGACACGGATGGCGCCGCTGTCGAAAGCGGCCGAAACGGTGATGGTCATTTCACCGTCGTAGTAATTCCAGACTCGCCGGGGAACCCCTGAAACAACGCGTTGGCCATCCGTCCGGCGACCAGCGTGGGCTGTTCGTCGGGTCCGGACAGGCTCGGCCGCTGCGCGCGGCCTTCCCACACGATCGTGCCGTCGCTGCGTCGCTTGATCTGTACCGCCAGTTCGGTCGAATAGGCTTGCAGCGTCTTGCCGCCGATGCCGGTACTGACCCCGCCGCCCAGACCGACGCCACCACCGCGCCCACCGCCGAAGCTGCCGCCGCCGATGCCGATCGAGAAGCGCGGCGGCGTGCGGACTTCGCCACGCGACGCGCGGTTGAACCCGACGGTCGCGAAATACTGCGACGGCGTTCCGGCAGGTGCCGGCGTGAAACCCAGTCGCGACAGTTCGGCCGCCACGGCATCGGCGTACAGCTGATATTCCGGGCTGATCTGCGCCGCACCGTTGAACGGTTCGACCGCGACCGTTCCCGGTGCGATCGGCTGATTCAGGTGATAGCGCACGACATCCGTCGGGCCGCTGCGGGGACCGGTCGTCGCGCAAGCGGATATCGCGAGGACGACGGGGGCGAGAAGGGCGATGTGCTTTTTCATGGTACGCTGACCAACACGCCCGAAGGGGCCGCAAAGTTCCGTGTGAGTGCGGCGGCGAGCTTTCGCGCGACGGTTGCGGGATCGTCGCCGCTCGTGCCGGTGACGCCATAGGTCACCGCGCGGCCCTCCCACGCGGGCCCCGATTCGCCGCGGCGGGTGATGGTCAGCGCCATCTGCGTCTCGACCATCGTGCCGACGTTCATCTTGCCGCCGCCCAGCGCGATCGACACGCCGGCGCCCATGCCGTTGACGCCACCGGGCATCCCGATGGCGGGCGAGCGGGCGCCCTTGGCCAGCGCCGAGCCCTTCGCCACGCGGGTCAGCGTGTACCGGGCGACATGCCGCGCGTTGCGCGCGGACGGTATGACGGTGAAGCCGGCATCGACCAGCGCGCTCTCGATCGCTTCCGCGGTCGCGCCATCGGCGGCCGCAGCGCCGCGGTCGCGCGGCGGGGCGGGGCGCTCGACGCCGATCGTCCCGCCGGGAGTGAAGGGGGCATCGGCGGCAGCCACGGGCTGCAGGGCGACGATGGCAGTGAATACGGCGCAGATGAAGGGCATGACGGGTCAGGTTCCTTGATAATAGTCGTTGCGCGACGTGACCCACGGGCCGCGGTCACGCCCCGCTTCGTCCTTGACTTCGCCGACCCCCGCTTATAGGCGGGCGCCTCATTTTTCCGAAACCATCAAATCAAAGAAGCGGCACCCGCAGCCATGAAGATCGTCAACTCGCTCAAGTCCCTCAAGGACCGTCACCGGGACAACCGCGTGATCCGTCGCCGTGGCCGCATCTACGTCATCAACAAGACGAATCGCCGCTTCAAGGCGCGTCAGGGCTGAGGCCGCTGGACTAGCGCAGCTAGTCCGCGAAAGCCGAAGCCCGGCCGGCGGCGCCACAGGCGCCGACCGACGACACGGAATTAACTCCCGTGTCGGGCCCCGGCCCCGGGGAGGGTGATCCGAGTGACCGTCACCCCACACGCCGTCATCTTCGACGTCGGCAAGGTCCTCTACGACTGGAGCCCCCGGTTCCTGTACGAGCGCCTCATCCCCCAGGGTGAGGCGCTCGACGCGTTCCTGCGCGATGTCGTGACCGAGGACTGGCATTTCCAGCACGACGCCGGTCGCCCGTTCGCGCAGACGGCGGTTGAGCTCGCGGCGAAATTTCCCGAGCACGCCGCGCTGATCCATCAGTGGGGCCCGCGCTTCCTCGAATCGATCGGGGCGCCGATCGCGGGAATGCACGACCTGGTCGCCGATCTCGATGCGGCGGGGGTGCCACTCTTTGCGATCACCAATTTTTCCGGTGAGTTCTTCCCCGAATTGCGCGCCCGCGACGCGCACCTGTTCGACCGCTTCCGCGACATCGTCGTGTCGGGCGACGAGAAACTGGTGAAGCCGGACCCGGCCATCTACCGCCTGGCGCTCGACCGCTTCGGGCTGAAGGCGGCAGAGGCCGTATTCGTCGACGACAATCCGGTGAATGTGGCGAGCGCAAGCGCGATCGGCATACACGCGATCCTGTTCGAGGATGCGCCCAAGCTGCGGGCGAAACTGCGCGGGCTTGGGTTCGCGGTATGACGCTCTCATCCGTCGTCCCTGCCGATTCCTTCGTCATCCCCGCCAAGGCGGGGATCAATAGTCGCTGAACATCCTGAGACTCACGTCCACTAGCGACTATTTATTCCCGCCTTCGCGGGAATGACGATCGAGAGGCGCGTTACCTCAAACCCTTCCCCATCCGTACCATCGGCACCGGTTCGATCCCGTCCGCCGCCGCCATGACCGCCTCGATCGGCACATAGCCGCACGCCCGGTACAGCGGTTCGCCCGACAGCGTGGCCATCAGTTCGACCCGCGTGAACCCCGCCGCCCGCGCCGCATCCTCGCAGACGGCGAGCATCCGCCGGCCGATCCCGCGTCGGGCACGATCGGGGTCGGTGTACATCGCCCGCACCCGGGCCGGATCGCGCGTGGGATCGAGTAGCCGCGTTTCGCGCGCGACCGCGCTCGCGTCGCCGCCGAACAGCGTCGCGCGACGGCTCCACCCGCCGCAGCCGACGATCCGCCCTGCGTCCTCGATCACGAAATAGGTGCCGTCGGCGATCAGTTGGGTGTCGAGGCCCATGAAATGTCGGCTTGCCGCCACTTGCGCCGGGGTCAGGAACGGTCGCTGCAACGCGTCCGATGCGCGCGCCATCAGGTCGGTGATTGCGGGAATATCGGCGCGGATGGCGACGCGATGCTGCATGGGGCCGTGGCGTACCATCGTCGACGGTAACATTCGACACCGATCATCGGCTGGGATAAGCAGGCCGGATGTCCGATACGCCTGACACGCCGTTGCTCGATACGGTGAACACCCCCGCCGATCTGCGAAAGCTGGCCCCGAAGCAGTTGCGTCAGCTGGCCGACGAACTGCGCACCGAGACGATCTCCGCGGTCGGCCATACCGGCGGGCATCTGGGCTCCGGTCTCGGCGTCGTCGAGCTGACCGTCGCGATCCATTACGTGTTCAACACGCCGGACGACCGCCTGATCTGGGACGTCGGGCACCAATGCTATCCGCACAAAATCCTGACCGGCCGCCGCGACCGCATCCGCACATTGCGGCAGGGCGGGGGCTTGAGCGGCTTCACCAAGCGCAGCGAAAGCGAATACGACCCGTTCGGCGCGGCGCATTCGTCGACCTCGATCTCGGCGGCACTGGGCTTCGCCATCGCCAACAAGCTTACCGATTCGCCCGGCAAGGCGATCGCGGTGATCGGTGACGGGTCGATGTCGGCCGGCATGGCGTACGAAGCGATGAACAATGCCGAGGCGGCGGGCAACCGCCTGGTCGTAATCCTGAACGACAACGACATGTCGATCGCGCCGCCGGTGGGCGGCCTGTCCGCCTACCTCGCGCGGATGGTGTCGAGCAGCGAATATATGGGCCTGCGCAGCCTGGCGTCCAAACTGACCTCGAAGCTGTCGAAGCGCGTGCACAAGACCGCGGCAAAGGTCGAGGAATATGCCCGCGGCATGGCGACCGGCGGGACGTTGTTCGAGGAACTCGGCTTCTACTACGTCGGGCCGATCGATGGCCACAATCTCGAACACCTGATCCCGGTGCTGGAGAATGTCCGCGACGCCAAGGAAGGCCCGGTCCTGATCCACGTCGTGACGAAGAAGGGCAAGGGGTATGCACCGGCCGAGGATTCGGCGGACAAATATCACGGGGTCCAGAAGTTCGACGTCATCACCGGCGCGCAGGCAAAGGCGCCGCCGGGGCCGCCGAGCTACCAGAATGTCTTCGGCGATGCGCTGGTGCGCGAAGCCGCCAGCGACGACCGCATCGTCGCGATCACCGCCGCTATGCCGTCGGGCACCGGCGTCGACCGTTTCGCCAAGGCCTATCCGACCCGCGCGTTCGACGTGGGTATCGCGGAGCAGCACGCGGTGACCTTTGCCGCGGGTCTCGCCGCGCAAGGGATGCGGCCGTTCTGCGCGATCTATTCGACGTTCCTCCAGCGCGCCTACGACCAGGTCGTCCACGACGTGGCGATCCAGAACCTGCCCGTCCGCTTCGCGATCGACCGCGCCGGGCTGGTGGGCGCGGACGGTGCGACGCACGCCGGCAGTTTCGACGTGACGTACCTCGCGACGCTGCCCAATTTCGTCGTGATGTCGCCGGCCGACGAAGCCGAACTGGTCCACATGACCCATACCGCGGTGCTGCACGACAGCGGCCCGATCGCGCTGCGCTACCCGCGCGGCAACGGCACCGGCGTCGCGTTGCCGGAGGTTCCGCAGAGGCTGGAGATCGGCAAGGGCCGCGTGGTGCGCGACGGCAAGACCGTCGCCATCCTGTCGCTCGGCACCCGCCTCAGCGAAGCGCTGAAGGCCGCCGACGCGCTGGAGGCCAAGGGGCTGTCGACCACGGTCGCCGACCTGCGCTTCGCCAAGCCGCTCGACGAGGACCTGATCCGCCGCCTGCTGACGACCCACGAAGTCGCGGTCACGATCGAGGAAGCCGCGATCGGCGGGCTGGGCGCGCACGTCCTGACCTATGCCAGCGACGCCGGGCTGATCGACGCAGGCCTGAAACTGCGCACCATGCGCCTGCCCGACGTGTTCCAGGACCAGGACAAGCCCGAAGTCCAGTATGACGAGGCGAAGCTGAATGCCGCGCACATCGTCGACACGGTGCTGAAGGCGTTGCGCCACAACAGCGAGGGCGTGGCGGAGGCGCGGGCTTAGAGTCGCTTGGCAGCGCTCTTGTAGACGGCGTTGCGGTCGCGTTTGCCGACCGCAACGACGACCACGGTGATCGTGCCGTCATCGACACGGTAGACGAGGCGATATCCCGCTGCGCGCAGCTTGATCTTGTAACAATCAGCCATCCCGGACAACCGAGCCGCCGGAACGTGTGGTGCCTCAAGCCGCTCTGCTAGCTTGTTCTTGAACTGGCTACGGACGTTGGCGCCCAGCTTCTGCCATTCCTTCAGCGCGCTCGGCAGGAATGCGAGCTCATAGGGCATCGAACTTGACCGCCACCGGCGTCTCGTCCGCGCGGTCCCGGACGATCTGTGCAAGCTCGGCATCTTCCAGTCGTTCAACCATCTCAGCCCATGCCTCTACCGGCACCAGATAGGCCGAGGCCTTGTTTCGGTTGAGGATCGCGACCGGAAAGCCGCCCGCTGCGGCGATCGCCGCAGAAGGGTTCTTCTTGAAGTCGCTGATACTGATGCTCGCGCCAGCAAGGATCGGATCTATCATGAAATGAGCCTTTCGATGACCTGTAAATAGGTCATGTCAGCTCGTCAGGCAAGCAACCGCCCCTTCGTCCAAGCCAGGAACAGCTCTGGCCAGAGATGCGCCGGCAGGCCCGCCGTCCGCCGACCCCAGCCGAAGCCGTGGCCGCCCTTTTCGAACAGATGCATCTCCACCGGCACGCCCGCAGCCCGCGCGGCGGCGTGGAGGGCCAGGCTGTTGGCGACCTTGACCGTCGCATCGTCCTCGGCATGGACGATGAAGAGGGGCGGCGTGTCCCTCGTCACTTGGCGGTCGGGCGAATGTTCCAGCACCATCGTGTCGGTCGCGTCCGCGCCGATCAGCTTGGCGCGGGAGCCGGCGTGGGCCAGGTCGGGCTCCATCGACACGACCGGATAGATCGGCGCGGCGATCGTCGGGCGGGCGCTCAGCGCATCTGCGCCGTCGACCGGCGCATAGACGGATCGCCCGAAGCGGGTCGCCAGGTCGGCGCACAGATGGCCGCCGGCAGAAAAGCCCATCGCGCCGACCAGCGCCGGATCGACACCGAACCGTGCCGCCTGCGCCCGGATCAGCCGCATCGCGCGCTGTGCGTCGGCGAGCGGCGCGTTGGCGGGATCGCGCCAGCCCTCTGCCGGCAGGCGATAGGTCAGCACGAAGGCGGTGATGCCCCGCGCGCGCAGCCATTCGGCGAGTTCGCGGCCTTCCTTGTCGACCGCCAGCCGGGTGTAGCCGCCGCCCGGCATCACCAGCATCGCCGCGCCGTTCGGCGTTGCCGGCCGATAGGCCTCGATCCGCGGCTGGCGCACGCCCGAGACCGCGCGGTCGCGCTTGACCGGGTCGGTGCTGCGATCCTCGGCGATGTCGGTGAGCGCCGCGTTGGTCAATCCTGGCCCGTCGCGGTTCGGCCAGAGGTAGATCGTCTCAGGCGCCGGCAGTGCGGGGGGCGTTTGCGCCACCGTCCCAACAGGAACGGCGGCAAGCGAGGCGGCGAGCAGCGTGCGGCGATCGATCGTCATCGCCGCGCAACCTGCCACGGATCAGGCGCCGATGCGAGCCTCCACCGGCACCGCCAGCCGTCGCGTGAGCAGCGCGCGGCCTTCGGTCGGGGAATGCGCCAGGCCGACATCGTCCACCAGTTCGGCGAGCAGCGCCTGCCCCTCCGCCCAGTCGCCGATCCCGCTTGCGGCATTGATGTGGCCCGCGCTGCCGGCATCGACCAGATGACTGCCCCAGCCGCTCGCAAGCGCCTGCGCACGCTCGTAGCGGATCCACGGATCGTCCCGGCTGGCGACGACGATCGACGGGAACGGCAGCGGCGTCGCCGGGGCCGGCGCAAAGCCGGAGAGCTCGGGCGGCCCGTCGTGCCGGTCGACATCCGCCGGTGCGACCAGCAACGCGCCGGCGACCGGCCAGCCGTACGGCTGCGGCGACAGCGTCGGCCACCATGCGATCGCCAGGCAGCCGAGCGAATGGCCGACCAGCACGACCGGCGCCTGTGCGGTGCGGATCGCCTGGTCGAGCTTCGTCACCCAGCTGTTGCGATGCGGCTTGTCCCACAGGCCGAGGTCGGCGCGTACGGTGTCGTCGCGGGCCGCTTCTCACAGGCTCTGCCAATGCGTCGGTCCGGAATTGCCCAGACCCGGTACGGTCAGGATCGTCGGGGACTGGTGTCGAGACTGCGCCATGCTGTCCTCCTCGTAGGAACGGGCAAGTCGGTCGCACGGTGCCGGGAGCTTATGGCGCCGCACGACCGACTCGCTCCCATGAACGCAATCTTATTCCTATCGATCCAGTAGGCAATAGCGGTTGCGCCAGGATGAGCGGCAGATGAGCCGGTCGGATGTCCGAGATCCTCGATGCTCCTGTCCCCACGGGAGCACGGAAGAACCTTTCCCCCCGCCGTACTCCGTGGCAAAGGGCGGAACATATGCTGACCGCGCTCTCCATTCGCGACGTCGTGCTGATCGAGGCGCTCGACCTTGATTTCGCGCCGGGACTGGGCGTGCTCACCGGGGAGACGGGGGCAGGCAAGTCGATCCTGCTCGATTCGCTGGGGCTGGCGCTGGGCGCGCGGGCGGACAGCGGGCTCGTGCGGCACGGCGCCACGCAGGCAAGCGTCGCGGCGAGCTTCGACCTGCCGGCCGACCACCACCTCGCATCGGTTCTCGCGCAGAACGGCCTCGACATGGAGGCGGGCGAGCCGCTCGTCATCCGTCGCGTGGTCAAGGCCGACGGCGGCAGCCGTGCGTTCGTGGGCGGTCAGCCGGTGTCTGCGGCATTGCTGCGCGAACTCGGGGCGTATCTGGTCGAAATCCACGGGCAGCACGACGATCGCGGGTTGCTCGCTCCGGCAGGCCACCGCGCATTGCTCGACGCGTTCGGGCGGATCGATGCAGGCACCTGCGCGATCGCTCACCGTGCGTGGCGTGAGGCGCAAGCCGTCCTGGCCGTCGCGCGCGCCGAGATCGAAGCGGCGGCGCGCGACCGCGACTGGCTGGAACATGCCGTCGCCGAACTCGAGGCACTCGCCCCCGAAGCGGGCGAGGAGGAGACGCTCGCCGACCGCCGCCGGTCCATGCAGCGCGCCGAAAAGATCGCCGACGACCTGCGCGCGGTCGAGGCGTTCCTGACCGACGGCGACGGCGGCCTGTCGAAGCTGCGCCAGGCCGCGCGCGTGCTGGAGCGGATCGCGTCCGACCATGCGGCGCTTGCCGAAGCGCTCGCCGCGGTCGACCGCGCGGTGATCGAAGGCGCCGTCGCCGAGGACAAGCTGGTCGAGGCCGCGCGCGACCTTTCGTTCGATCCGCGCGCGCAGGAGGACGACGAGGCGCGCCTGTTCGAGCTCCGCGGCATGGCGCGCAAGCATCGCGTCCAGCCCGACGACCTGGCCGACCTGGCGGCCGATCTGCGCGGACGGCTCGACCGGCTGGATAGCGGCGAGGCGGGCCTGGGCAAGCTCGAGGCGGATGTCGCGACGAAGGAAGCCGCCTACGCTACGGCCGCCGAGGCACTGTCGATCGCGCGGGCCGCTGCCGCCGAGCGGCTGGACGCAGCCGTCGCGATCGAATTTGCGCCGCTGAAGCTCGACGCCGCGCGGTTCCGCACGCTGGTCGAGCCGTTGCCGCGCGACAGCTGGGGCGCGCACGGCCGCGACCGTGTCGAATTCCTGGTCGCAACCAATCCGGGCGCGCCGTTCGGATCGCTGATGAAGATCGCCAGCGGTGGCGAACTGTCGCGCTTCGTCCTGGCGCTGAAGGTCGCGCTGGCGGAGGAGGGCGGCGCCGAGACGCTGATCTTCGACGAAATCGACCGCGGCGTCGGCGGGGCGGTGGCCAGCGCGATCGGCGATCGCCTGTCGCGCCTTGCCAAGGGTGCGCAGTTGCTGGTGGTCACCCACAGCCCGCAGGTCGCGGCGCGCGGCGACCAGCATCTGCTGATCGCCAAGAGCCATGACGGGACGGTGACGCGCACCGGCGTGCGCGTGCTGGATGCCGACGACCGCCGCGAGGAGATCGCGCGGATGCTGTCGGGGGCGGAGATCACCGCGGAAGCGCGCGCGCAGGCGCAGCGGCTGATCGCGGCGTAACGCAGGCCTACTTTGCCGGACAGCCTTTCCCGGTCGTCGCACAAAAGGCCTTCAGCACGTCGCGCTTGAAGTCCATGCCGCCCATGCTCTGTGCCGCCGCCGCCATCGCATTCGGTTCGGCGGCACGATAGCGCCGCGCGGCGTCGGTGCGGTTGAACGCCAGGATCGTCCGCATGTCGGCCGTCGAAAGCGCGCCGGCATAGGCGACGCCCATCCGCTCGGTCACGCGATCGACCATCGTCCGCCCGGTCTCCGCCGCGACCGCACGAAGCGCAGCCTGATCGGCGAGGCTCAGACCCTTGGTATCGCGGACCAGTTCGTCGGTTTGCTGCTGGACCAGTACCGGCGCGATCTGGCTGAACGTGCCCGACCGCGCGATTTCCGTCCCCAGCCGCGCCGCTTCCGCCGTCGGGGCGGGCGTGGCCTGGAGCAACAGCGCGAGCAGGATCATGCCGCGCCCTCCACCTCGACCACGCCCAGCTGCCACAGCACGAAGGCCATTTCCTCGGCGGCCTCCTTCAGACTCTCCCACCGCCCCGACTTGCCGCCATGCCCCGCACCCATGTTGGTCTTCAGCAGCAGGATATTGTCGTCGGTCTTGGTCGCGCGAAGCTTCGCCGCCCATTTGGCGGGCTCCCAATAGGTCACGCGCGGGTCGTTCAGCCCGCCGCTGATGAACAACGGCGGGTACTCCTGCGCCGTCACGTTGTCGTAAGGGCTATAGCTGCGGATCAGCGCGAACGCGGCCTCGTCCTCGATCGGGTTGCCCCATTCGGGCCACTCGCCCGGCGTCAGCGGCAGCGAGGCGTCGAGCATCGTGTTCAGCACATCGACGAACGGCACATCGGCGACGACCGCGCCCCACAGGTGCGGGTCCGAATTGACCACCGCGCCCATCAGCTCGCCGCCCGCCGACCCGCCGGCGATCGCGATGCCGCCTTCGTGGCTGAAGCCATGCGCGATCAGCCCCTTCGCCACATCGACGAAGTCGTTGAACGTGTTGGTCCGCTTGGTCAGCTTGCCGTCGTGATACCATTGCTGGCCCAGGTCGTCGCCGCCGCGGATGTGCGCGATGGCAAAGGCCATGCCGCGGTCGAGGTAAGACATCCGGCCCGTGGAGAAGCCCGGCGGGATCGCATGACCATAGGCGCCATAGGCGTAGAGATAGAGCTTGCCCGATCCGTCCTTCGGAAAGTCGGCCGGATAGACGACCGAGCATGGTACTTCCACGCCGTCGCGCGCAACGATCTTCAGCCGTTCGGTGCGGTACTTCGACGCGTCGTATCCGCTCGGGATCGTCTGCACCTTGCGTACGGTCAGCGCGCCGTCGCCCATCGCATAGTCATAGACCGTGCCCGGCGTGACCATCGACTGGTAGCTCAGCCGCAGCGTGTCGACGGCGTATTCGGGATTGTCGCCGAGACCCGTGACATAGCTCGCCTCGGGGAACGCGATGCGGCGTTTCGGGCGGCCATCGTAGTAATGGATCTCGATCTGGTCGAGCCCGTCCTCGCGCCCCTCGACCACGAAGAAATCGGCAAAGGTCGCGACGCCGGTCATGTAGAAATGCGCATCCGCCGGGATCAGCTCGGTCCAGGTGCTCGGATCGGTGATCTGCGCGGTGACGAGGCGCCACATCGGGTCGGTGTCGTTGGTGTGGATGAACAGCGTGTCGCCATGGTCGTCGACATCATATTCGCGGCCGGTCTGGCGGGGTGCGACCAGGATCGGCTCGGCGAACACGTCATCGGCGGGCAGCAGGCGGATTTCGCTGGTGACGTGGTCGCCGGTCGAGATGACGATCCACTTGCGCGACGATGTCTCGCCGACGTCGACGCGGTAGCCCTCGTCCGCCTCGCGGAACAGTTCGACATCGTCCTTGGGGTCGGTGCCGAGCCGGTGGAAGCGCGCGTTGTCCGTCCGCCACTGGTCGTTGGCGAGGCCGTAGAGGAAGCCGGTGTCGTCGGCGTTCCAGACGATGTCGCTCAACATGCCGGGGATTTCGTCGGGCAGGTGCTCGCCCGTCGTCAGGTCCTTGACCCGCAGCAGGAAGCGTTCGGATCCGTTGTCGTCATAGGCATAGGCGAGCAGCCGGCCGTCGTTGCTGATCGACAGGCCGCCCAGCCGGAAATACGCCTTGCCCTTCGCCAGCGCGGGTTCGTCGAGATACAGCTGGTCCTCGCCGCCGGCGATCGGGCGCCGCCACCAGCGGCGGTACTCGCCGCCGGTCTCGTGATCGCTCCAGTACAGCCAGTCGCCGTCCTTCTGCGGCACGGTCGCGTCGTCTTCCTTGATGCGGCCGCGCATTTCCTGGAACAGCGTGTCGGTCAACGGGGCAAGCGGCGCCATGATCTGCTCGAAATAGGCGTTCTCGGCCTCCAGATACTCGAGCACCGCGGGATCGGTGACCTTCGGGTAGCCGGCATCGCGCAGCCACGCCCAGTCGTCGGTAATGTCGATATTGTGGTGCGTGGTGGTGCTGGGCTGCCGCTTGGCGACGGGGGGCTTGGGGAGGGGCGTCATGGCGTGAGCGTTAGCGGCGGCGGGGCGGGAAGGCGAGAGGTGGACTATTGCCCTCTCCAAATCCCGTTCGTGCTGAGCTTGTCGAATCACTGTCCTTTTCTCGTGCCGCGGGGCGTGGTGCCCGAAGACGGGCAACCCTTCGACAAGCTCAGGGCGAACGGAATTGAACTACGCACACCCTTTCGCCCGAACCCGCCGGCTGGCATGACTTCGCCCATGACCACCCATCACGACCGCCTCACCGCCTTTCGCGTTCACCTCGCGACCCAGAACCTCGACGGCTTCATCGTGCCCCTGACCGACGAGCACATGTCGGAATACGTCGGCGCCTACGCCCGTCGCCTCGAATGGCTGACCGGCTTCCAAGGGTCGGCCGGCGCGGCGGTCGTGCTGGCCGACCGCGCGGGCATCTTTACCGACGGGCGCTACACGCTTCAGGTCCGCCAGCAGGTGTCGGGCGAGGATTACGAGTATGTCCTTGTCCCCGACACGTCGATCGCCACGTGGCTGGGCGCCAATGCGGCGGCGGGCGCGCGGATCGGCTATGATCCGTGGCTCCACACCCGCGCGTTCGTGAACGAGGTGCGCGCGGCGCTGGCGGAGACAGGGGCGGAGCTGGTCGCGGTCGCGGAGAATCCTGTCGATGCGGTCTGGACCGACCATCCGCGGCCCTCAGACGCGCAGCTGATCGTGCAGGGTGACGATCTGGCGGGCAAGTCGTCGGCGGCCAAGCGCGCCGACATCGCCGACTGGCTGGGAACGCAGGGTGCCGACGCGGCCGTGCTCTCGGCGCTCGATTCGATCGCCTGGACCTTCAACATCCGCGGCACCGACGTCTCGCGCACGCCGGTCGGCCTGGCCTTTGCGCTCGCCCATGCAGATGGCACCGCCGACCTCTATGTCGCGCCGGACAAGGTGACCGATGCCGTCACCCAGCATCTCGGCAACGCCGTGCGCGTCCATCCGCGCGACGGCTTTGCGCCTGCGCTCCAGGCGCTGGCCGGCAAGCGCGTCGCGGTCGATCCCGACCGCGCGGTCGCCGCGATCTTCGAGGCGCTGGGGCAGGGCGGGGCCAGCATCCTGCCCGTCCGCGATCCGACCGTCCTGCCACGCGCGCAGAAGAACCCGGCCGAGATCGCCGGCCATCACGCCGCACAAGCCCGCGACGGCGTGGTCATGGCGAAGTTCCTGCGCTGGATCGAAGCGAAGGCACCCAAGGGCCAGTTGACCGAGATCGACGCGTCCGACCACCTGCAACGGCTGCGGGAGGAGGCAGGCGCGGTCGATCTGTCGTTCGACACCATCTCGGCAACCGGCGCGCACGGCGCCAGCCCGCATTACAAGGCGGACGAACAGTCAAACGCGCGGATCGAGCCCGGCCAGCTCTACCTGATCGATTCGGGCGGGCAGTGGCCCGACGGCACCACCGACATCACTCGCGTCGTGCCTGTTGGCGAGCCGACTGCCGAGATGCGCGACCGCTTCACCCGCGTGCTCCAGGGCCATATCGGAATCGCGACCGCGGTGTTCCCCGAAGGCACGACCGGCGGCCAGCTCGACAGCTTCGCGCGGCGTCCCTTGTGGGCCGCGGGGCTCGATTTCGCGCATGGCACCGGCCACGGCGTCGGCGCCTACCTCTCGGTCCACGAAGGGCCGCAGCGGATCGCCAAACCCAATTATCCCGGCGGCGGTCCGTCCGAACCCTTACGCGCCGGCATGTTCCTGTCCAACGAGCCCGGTTACTACAAGGCCGGCGAATACGGCATCCGGATCGAGAACCTGATCCTGGTCGAACCGCGCGATGTGCCGGGCGGCACCGAACCTGTGCTGGGCTTCGAAACGCTCACCTTTGCACCCATCGAGCGCGACCTGATCGACGTGCGGCTCTTGACGGATGCCGAGCTCTCATGGCTCAATGCCTATCACGCCGAGGTCGTCGAAAAGATCGGCCCGGCGCTGGATGGAGAGGATCGGGCATGGCTTATCGCCAAATGCGCGCCACTCGGGCGTGCACCCTCAGAGAATCGCTGACTCACATCGCCTTCGCGCTCGTCGTCGTGGTGGTCGTGTACCTGATCGCCGGGTTCATCGGCGACGGGGCCGTGTTCGCGACGCGTTATATGTCGGGCTGATCGCCCGGCGACGACGCGGATGGCCGGGACGGCGGGGTATCGCCCGCGCGCGCGGCATCGGCCGTCGATGCCCGCGCCTGCGCCTTGCGCCGGTGCAGGTTAGCCCGGAGCTCGGCCGCCAGCCGCGCCTTGCGTTCGTCCGCCGTCGTCATGCCCGAACGCATAATCCGATACGTAGCGTATTGACAACGCCCGCCCGATCCGCTCTTGAGCCGCCTCCCGTACGGGAAGAGTGCTGCCGTAGCTCAGTGGTAGAGCGCATCCTTGGTAAGGCTGAGGTCGTGAGTTCAATCCTCACCGGCAGCACCAGACAGTCCGCCGCGGTTGGCGGGTAGAGACCGTGTCGCGGTTCCTGCGCGAAAACCGCGCAGTTCTGCGGGGTTTTGAAGCCGCAGGTTTTCGACTGAGGACAGAGACGCGGATTGAGCGCGCTGAAAAGGCCCGACAAATCCGCTTTATCTCTGCAGGGCAGATGGCTGTCCTGAGTTCAGATTAGTGGCATTTTGAAGAGGAAGCGGGCGGTCGTGCCCGAATCGCTAACGGCGAGTTGTTTGGCTAAACCCGAACACCGTGCGCTGGTCGGCCCACGCGAGCGGCATCTCTGCGACGCGTAGCAAGGTCCGGCTTGTTAGGTCGGCAGGCTGTCGACCGTGAACGATGGCGGTGACGATGTCAGGCGTCAAGAATCGTAGGCGAGCGAGCCGGACCAGGTGGCTGCGCTTGGTCGTGCCCGGCTTGCTATCGCCAGCCAGCAGCTGGTCGTAGGCGGCATAGCCGCTGGCGATGAGCTGGATGAGGCGATCATCACGCATCACGGGATTGGCGTCGGGCGCGGCATAGACCAGCCGCAGCTCATGTCCGCGACGCTTTAGCGTCGTCTCCAGAGATAGCTCAATCCGCTGATCGCTCGAAGTACGAACGCCTTCAATGTTGATCAGTGTCGCTAGCTCGCGTGCACCTACGGTGACTGTGATGCGGTCAATGCCGATGACCACAGTGGCATTGACCTGCTGGAGTGCAGCTCGCATCACCGCAGGCTGCTCTAGCCGATCGACCCACTCTGTACATGGCGTTGCCATTCGCGTGCTGGCCGCGGCGTCGCCGTACTCCGCTGCGAGCCCGAGTGGATCGCGTAGCAGGTTGAGAACTGCGCGTTTGACCAGTGCATCGACGTCACCGGCTGGCAGCCGCCAGAGCTCTTCGAGCTGACCAGCGATGGGTCGCGACACATAGTAGAGGTAGCGACGCTCGCCCTTGTTGGCGTGAGCGGATGTCATGGGACGTCCATTGGCATCCTCGATCATGCCGCCGAGTAGAGCGACATGCCCGGTGCGCGGCCGGGGCTCGCTACGATCGAGTAGCGTTTGGGACGTGTCCCACAGACTGCGATCGACAATGGCGTCGTGCTCGCCCGGGTAGATCGTGCCGTGGTGGCTGACGCGACCGGTGTAGAGCACATTGCGAAGCAGGTGGGTCAGGGCTCCAGCCCCATAGGCTTCGCCACCGGTCTTACGACCGTCGCGCATGATGCGCCGTTTCGACGTTACACCGCGAATGGCCAGATCGGCGGCAAGCGCCTGAAGAGTGCCGACGGCGTGATGCCGCTCGTAGATCAGCCGTACCGTGGCTGCTTCAGCGTCGTTGACAACCAGCTTGCGGTCACAGACGTCGTAGCCGAGTGGCACGGGTCCGCCCATCCACATGCCTTTCTTCTTGGATGCGGCGATCTTGTCTCGGATGCGCTCACCGGTCACCTCGCGCTCGAACTGTGCAAACGAGAGCAGGACATTGAGCGTCAGTCGACCCATGCTGGTGGTGGTGTTGAACGCCTGTGTGACACTGACGAACGATGCGCCGCGAGCGTCGAGCACCTCGACGATCTTGGCAAAGTCAGCGAGGCTTCGGGTCAGTCGGTCGACTTTGTAGACGACGATCACGTCGACACGCCCGCTCTCGATATCAGCCAGCAGCCGCTTCAGCCCGGGACGCTCCATGCTGCCGCCCGAGAAGCCACCGTCATCGTAGGTGCCTGGAACGAGCGTCCAGCCTTCGTGCTTCTGGCTGACGATGTAGGCGGCGCATGCCTCTCGCTGAGCATCGAGGCTGTTGAACGCCTGATCGAGTCCTTCCTCTGTCGACTTGCGAGTGTAGATCGCGCAGCGCACTTCGCGGTCGCCGACCAGCGCCGGGCGCGACGGCCGCTTAGCCACGGGCTGCGCCCTGTAGCGGTGGATGCACCGGCTTCCTCAGCCCGAAGAAGCGTGGGCCCGACCACTGCGCGCCGGTAATCTCACGCGCAACGTGGGACATTGACCTGTACCGTCGTTCCTCGAACCACAGGCCATCTTCGGTGACATGTACCGTATGCAGCTTGCCGTTCCACTCGCGCAGCAGGCGTGTCCCGGGCTTGAGGCGGATTTCTGGCTCGACCGGCTTTGCAGATGGGTCGCAACTGAGCTGGATCAGCATCCGCTGCACGGCCGCCGGCAGTCGGCCGTGTGACTGCTCCTGGAGCCGGTACGCCAGTGCCCGGCGGAGCAGCGACGGCGGCAGGTCGGGCGCTGCTTCTCCCTCGACTTCCTGCCACTCGGCACGCAGGTCGGCTGGCGACAGGGTCGCCAGCCGGGTCAGATGATCACCGATCCTGGCCATGATCAGGCGGCTAGGCTGTAGCAGGTGACATCGCCGCGCTTGCCCTTTGCGACGCTGTGTCCCTTCTTGCGAATGCCGCTCAGTGCTGCCCGAGCCGTGTGAGGCAACCAGCTCGTTGCCTCGATCAGCTCAGCCAGCGTGGCACCTTGTTCTCGTCGTAGCAGTGACAGAGCCAGGGTTGCCTTGGTTGTCGGTGCAGGGTGCGAGCCTACGACCGGCGCCTGGCCGTTCTGAGGAACCTGCAACAGTTCCGATCCCTCGGGCTCGATGCCGATGGCCTGTCGGCCTTCATCGGTGAGCGTTGCCCCATAGTGCCGCTCAGCATCGACCCGCCAGATATGGGCCTCCGCGATGACGGGCAATTCGAGAGCAAGGCCCTGCTTGATCAGAGCGCCAACAGCCTTAGTGATTTTGTCTGGATCTGCGGTCAGTGAAGCAGGTGGGGGCAGGAGGCTGCCGTCCGATCGCTGAGCAGCCACGGAGAGCAGGATAGTTTGAATATCATTGAGCTTTGGCATGTTGGGTCCTTCCTCGGGCAAGCGGCGCCAGTGGCGCTCCCACCACCCACAGCCCCGTCAGTCAGGCTGATCGGGGCGGCGACCTCCAGGGCCGCGACTCATCGACGAACACCATGCTCCAAGCGCGACCAATGTCGAATGGAAGGTGCAAGACCGCTCTCATTGGCTGATGCGCTGCAAAGTCGGCCAGGGAACGGACGTCTATCGGGAGGCTGGCGTATGCGGGGTGCACGTCGTGCTGCGCCGTTTACGCTTCGACGGAAGTGACAGCATGGCGGGACGAGTGGGCCGGATCCGAAAACGGCAACCGGATCAAGCGTTGGACTGCAGAGTGTCCCCGCTGTGGACACGCTACCGTCATCGGTAGCGCCAGCGGTCTATTGGACGATCAAGGATACCTCCCGATCATCCACGATTTGACGCGAGCATCTTGAAGGACGGCAATCGCCCAATTGCGAACATTCGCTGATAAGCGCAAACGGGCGCTCATGAAGATGCCGTTCCTGCTTTCGCTACTGCTACCCCGTCAGCGCACAAACCAAGTGAAGGCGCGACAAGCGATCATAGATTGCGGCATCAACCCGGATGAGATCGCGTGGCGCGTAGGTGATGACGGCTCTTTTGCGTTCGGCAGAAAGCATCCTGACGCGGACGGCCTTACTGACGACCAAACCCAGCGCATCCTCGATTGGGCACGTCGCGAGCGTATCAAGCTGGGCTTCATCGGTTGGGAAACCGGGCCTTCCTAACGGCCGCTTTCCACCACATTGCGACGTTCCCGAACGTCCGATTGTGGTGGGTTACGGACTGGCCGCTTACCGGCCAAAGATGGCCCAAGCGGACGTTCGTTCAGCTGGATCGTGGCGGACGCTAAGCGCCTAACGCAGCCCGCTTTTCCTCCATATCGCCCGGGCTAGGGTCAATAATATCACCTAATGACATATAGATAGCCATTCAATGGACGAAAAAGCCCTAGAGGGATTGTAGACTCGTCCACCTTGGTCTAGTTTCTAGGCTTAGAACATGGATGGTACATGCCAAGCAAGCCAGTCTCGATCGAAACGGAATTTACCCACTTGGCAAGGCTGGCGCTGACCGGTCGCGGTCAGGACGTCCAGTTGCTGCTCCACCGCGTCGTGAAGCGCTACCGTGGCACATCGCCTGAACTCGCGAGCACGATTGCCGAGCTTTTGCGTGAGGCGCCCACGCGCGCTTCGCCGCTGCGACGTCAGTCGGAGGTGCCACTCCCCGTAGATGGCGATACTCGGCTGCAGCTGCTGCGGGTTGAAGACCATCCTGTGTTTGATCATGAACCAGTGTTCGGCACACAGATCAGTGCCAAGCTCGCGCAGCTCGTCAATGAGCGGGAAAATCCCGCTGTGTTGATTGAAGCCGGTCTGCATCCGAGTAAGACCGCACTGTTCGTCGGGCCACCGGGTGTGGGCAAGACGCTTGCCGCCCGCTGGCTCGCCAAGACGCTCGGCCGTCCGCTGCTGATTCTTGATCTTGCCGCGGTAATGAGTAGCTATCTTGGCCGGACCGGCGGAAACCTGCGTCACGTGCTGGACTACGCGAAGACGATCGACTGCGTTCTGTTGCTGGATGAACTCGACGCGATCGCTAAGCGACGCGACGATGGCGGTGAGATTGGCGAACTTAAACGCCTTGTTACTGTGCTCATTCAAGAAATCGATGATTGGCCATCGACTGGGCTTCTTGTCGCGGCGACTAATCATCCCGAATTGCTCGATCCCGCCATATGGCGACGCTTCGAAATGTTGCTCGAATTTCCGCTTCCAGACACAACGGCTTTGTCAATCTACATCATCGACTTACTCTCTGGTCGCATTGATAACGCCGCGATCTGGGGGCGCGTGCTGGCACTGTCGCTTAGTGGGCGTTCGTTCAGTGACGTTGAGCGCGAGATCAACGGGTTGCGTCGCGCGGCAGCGCTCGAAGGGCGCAAGCTCGAGGACGTGCTCACTACAGCACTGCGCACAATACCTGAGAGCAAAGCTGAACGGATCGAGCTGGCGTCGCTGCTGGTCGATGAAGGAATCATGTCACAGCGACAGGCAAGTGAACTGACCGGCATCGCGCGCGACACGATCCGTAAGCGCGGCGGAGGTCCAGACAGCGAGAGCGAATGATGGCGAAACGCAATTTCCTGCTTGGGCGCGGCGAGCGCCTCACAACCGATGTGGTGATCCGCAGTGGCGGCGCCGAGAAGATACCACCGTACAGCGTCGGTGAGGCCAAGACCCGGCTTACACCGATGATCCGCGCAGCGGTAACCGAACTCGATACGATCCCCGCAGCCGCGGCGCCTGGCGACAAGGTGGTCGCCACGCTGACGCTCAACCCGGAATATATCGCCAAATCATATTTCCCGGCCGAATTGCTCAAAGCGGTTGGCCTTGAAGCGGTCGGGAGCCGGCCGAAGCTGATAAAACCCGAGAAGAAGAGCCGCGATCGCGAGCCGGAAGATGCCGTAACGACTCAGCTGTTCGTCGCTGGCACGCGGCAGGCATTTCGCAACTGGGCGCAAGGCATCACCGATTGGAACGAAGGCTCACGCGCGGCCGAAGAGTTGGTTACGATCGAAGAAGTCCATGCACCTGCGCCAACCGAAAAGATCAAGGGCACGCTGCCAAGCCACGGCGATATCGTGTTCGAGGTTATCCTTCATGCCGACGAGTTGATGGGCGAGGTCTCGGCGCTTCCCAACTTTGCGCGCTATTTGAAGACGCTCGGGATCGAGCCATCGCTTGACCGCCGCTTTTATGCCGGCGGCCTTTGCTTTCTAGAATTGGAAGCGCCGGCGGCAAAGGCCGAGCAAATTGCAACTTACAGCATCGTGCGCGCCGTTCGCGAAATGCCACGGCTGCGTGTGCTGCGCCCAACTATCCGGTCATCCGCCATCCCAGCACCCCAAATCATCCTGCCGACCGTGGGTCCGATCGACCCCAAGGTGCGCGCTGCGATCTTCGACGGCGGTTTGCCCGCTGGACACGCCATCACTCAGTGGGCTAATCCGGTCGACGCTACCGGCACCGTCGCGCCGCACGACGATTATCTCGCTCACGGTCTTTGGGTGACCTCCGCGTTCCTGTTCGGCCACATCGATCCCAAAGCGTCGCTGCCGATTCCCTACTGCAACGTTGATCATTACCGCGTGCTTGATGCGGCGCCAGGACAGGACCCCCGCGAACTCTACGAGGTGTTGGAGCGCATCCAGACCGTACTGTCCCAGCAGCGCTACCATTTAGTGAACCTGAGCCTAGGACCCATACTGCCAATCGACGACGACGAAGTGCATGCCTGGACGGCGGTGCTCGATGAGCTGCTCGCCGCGCGGGACACGCTCACAACGATCGCGGTCGGCAACACCGGTGAAAGCGACGCTGCTGCCGGTCTCAACCGCATCCAGGTGCCCGCGGACTGCGTCAATGCGCTGGCAATCGGCGCATGCGATACGCCCGACGCTGGCTGGCAGCGCGCCACATACAGTTCGATCGGCCCCGGCCGAAGCCCCGGCTTGGTCAAGCCAGATTTCGTAGCGTTCGGCGGCTCACTGGCGCGGCCGTTCCTGGTCATCGGCGAAGGCGAGCCGCCGACGCTCGAACCGATTGGCGGGACGTCGTTCGCCGCGCCGAGCACGCTGCGCCTTGGGGCGGGGATCAAGGCGCACTTCGGCGATACGCTCGACATGCTCGCGATCCGCGCGCTGCTGGTACACGGCACCGAACCGACCGAACTGCCCAAGCATGAGGTCGGCCGCGGGCGTTGTGCTGCTGACTTGGAAACGTTGGTCTTAGTCAACGATGACACAGTCCGGGTCGTTTATCAGGGCACAATTTCGCCAGCCAAATACATCCGTGCGCCAATTCCCTTGCCGGGCGTGCTGAGCGGCCGCGTCTACGTTACCGCCACCCTCTGCTACACGACCAATGTTGATCCTCATCACCCGGGTAACTACACGCGCGCCGGGCTCGAGGCGACTTTCCGCCCGAACGCATCGCGCTACACCAAGCCCGAACAATCCCAGCCCGACAGCAAGCCGTTTTTCGGCAAAGCGCAGAAGGGACTCACCGAAGAGGAGCTGCGTCGCGACGCTTGGAAATGGGAAAATACGCTGCACGCGCGGGTCGGCTTTCTCGGGGCCAGCCTCGATAATGCCGCCTTCGACATTCACTACAATAGCCGAATGGAAGGGCATAACCACAACCCCGGCCAGGAGCTGCGCTACGCAATGGTCATCACCGTCCAGGCAAGCCGCGAGGTCGACCTCTACGATCGCGTGGTTCGTCGCTACGCGTCGCAGCTTGAACCACTGCGGCCTGTGATCGACATCCCGATCCGACTATAAGATTACGCTATCGCGACTGCTTACCACGCCAAGGCTCGATAGGGCGCCTTATTGCTCTTCCCGCACGCATCTACCCGCCAGTGGCAGCAGCTCGTGCCGATCGATGCTCAAGCGGTGAGCGGCAGGGGTCTAAACGGCGTCCGCTGGTAGGAAGCAGCTAAGCAGCTCCGAGCCTCCACAATCAACGGGGCTCTTTCGCGAGCGGCAATCGTGGTTCTCGGGACGTTTTGGTGCTGCGTTTTGTCCCGCTGGAGCGAGCTGAACCTTCCCTGTTACTGTAACGTACCGCTTCGATCTCCCGATGCAACCGCGGCTCCAACTTGGCCCAGACGAGTTCCGCGATGCTGCCAAGCAGCTCATCGCCGGTTGACCTAACCGCGAGCGGAGGCGCGCTTCGGTCGACGGCGGCAGGACGGCTGATCGGTCGTGCTTCGGCCACCGGTTCGGAAACGGGCACAGTTACGTCCACACCTGGGTAGATGGTGATTGCCAGGTTACGACCTTGCTTGATGCGCAGGTGGACCAGCGGATCGCTAAGGGCCACATCCGCAAGCACTGCGCCTTCATCGAGCGCAAAGTCACAATCGGGCTGATCGTCTATCCGGAAGGGACGTAGGAGCCCGCGAGCGATCAGGCGTCCAAGGCCATCGAAGCTCGCGGTCCAAGTCACATGCTCGCCTACGCCGCCCAAAGTGTAAGCCCAAGCCGCGATCTGCGGATGATCCTGTGCGTGGCTCGTCGCCAAGCTGAGACTCGCGGCGCCCCCAGCCGCGACGGTCGCGATATAGCCCGCCACGAACGCGAGCGCGGTACGCCTGGGCTCAACACGAGGAGCACGGTCAGCGGCGAGCTGATCGACAAGCAGGTCAAACAGATGCAGCCGATCCTCGGCACCCATCGACGGCAATTCGCGGAGCAGGCGCGCTTCTTCAGGCAGCACCGACCCGATCGCCTGAGCGACGCGAGCCTCCTCATGGGCATCCTGGGAGTCTCTGGCGTCCGCCAGTGCGTGCAATGCGGCCACAAGCGGCTGCAGCGCAGGGTCGACTGGGCCGCCATCGCTTGCGGCCGCCAGGATGGACCAGACAGGCTGGAGCGGCTGGCGAAGCCTGGCCAATCGGGTCTCATCGCCACGCGTCAGGCGACGCGCGGCATACAGGCGTTCGCAAATCTCCTCCACCGACGTTCGAGGCCAGAGCGAGCGAGTGCGCGCGACCGCCCAGCTTTGCGTGGCGAAGCAGTGGTAGGTTCTGAGCTTGGCTGCCGGTGCACCTGCGAGCAAGATCGCTTCGGCGACGACCAGACCGGCCCAAGCGGCCTCGAAGCCGCTAAGGTCGGGCGGGCGCGCCACGCTGTCAAGGGCCTCGAAGCGCTGCGGCGTGAGCACATGGCACCACGCCGACAAAGGCGAGAGATCACCTCTCAGCTGCGAAAAACGGCCGAATAGCCGCTGCCGGTCAGCGTCGTGAACGACAAGCGCCACGGGCTTGGCAGATCGCGGCCTGTTCCTGTCCTGTCGCCATAGGACGCCGGTGCAGCCGGGTGTTATCCTAAAATCGTTCTGCCGTCCCGTCCAAGGCACGCCGTTGCCCGCAGTCGCCCCAGCGGCTAGCTCGTTCAGTTCGCCGTCACTGGCGATCGTGAACATCAGGGGATCCTCGGCGCTCACCAGATCGGTCCCGGGCTAGGCGGGCAGGCGCGGGCAAGCTCCTGTGGGAGGGCGGTTTCGTAGTAGATGTCCAGACGCGTCTTCGCCCGAGTTACCACCGTGTAATAATGCTCAGTTGAATGGTAGTGATCTAATTGCTCGCAGAATAGCCAATGCACGGCGCGAAATTCCAACCCCTTGCAGCCCTTCACCGTCAGGATTACGATGGGCTCGTCTTCGAAAGAGGGGTCATATTCCTCGTCCGAGTTACCTGATCGTGCACGAATAATCTTCGATTTACCGCGCAGCTCAGGGACAGACTCGAAATAATCGTGCACTTTATCGCGATCTCGCTGACGTGCTACGATGATGCCAATACGATCACCCTGCTCGATCAAATCGCCATATACGCGCAATTGCTGTCGCACAACATCGACGCACTCCGCCAGCTGCCTGTCCTCGCTGAATGGACCGTGCAGCTCTAGGCGTCCGGGCTTTGGTCCGGCATAGTGGCCGGTCGAGGTAAATGAGCCGCTGCCAGTGCTTTTTAGAATGCGGTCGGCCACGTCGCTGAGTTCGGGGGCGACGCGATAATGAAACTGAAGTGTGTGCTCGTTGCCTGGCGAGAGGTGATGGCGCACGGCAGGGAGGCCGGAGGGGTGATCGTAGATGCGCTGCTTATCGTCACCGACAAAGAACAAGTTGCGGCCCCATTGGCTGAGGAGTGCGACCTCCTCGTCCAGCAAATCCTGTGCCTCGTCGACAAAGATGGCATCGTAACGCTGCAAATGCCCCCTTGCCGCGAAGCCCGCCGCGCCGGCGGCAAGCGTTCGTTTGTAGTCGACTAGGTCGCCCTGTTGCTTCGGCAGGGCCGTCTGGTGCTCCTCGTACAGACTACGGCACCAAGACTCGACAGTGTTAATGAGCGTCGGCGGGAAAATTTCGCGGCCATTGCCGTCGTAGCAGCCCGTCTTCATGAACTCGGTCAACGGACGGGTGAAGGTCAGAACCTGCACGCTTGGCATGCCTTGGGTACGCACAAACTGCGCGCGACGCAGCAGGACGTTGGTCTTGCCGGAGCCTGGAGGGCCGAGCACGAGGTGGTTTTGCCGGAGCGGCAGGTTCTCGATCAGGTCAACTTGATGCAGATCGAGTTGGTCTCGACGCGCCCACCACAACGACATTCCTAGCTCCCGTCCTGACCAGCCGACATGAACCGATCAGCAAGCTCGCCGAGCACCTGCATCACCCCGTCCACCACCAAGCGACCGGCGTCATCTTCCCAAGGAACGGCGGGCAAGTCCACCCCGCGCTCCTGATCGCCCCATGTCAGCGCGACCGATGGCAAAGTTTGTTGGACCCCAGCTGGTGAGCGCCGCAACCGAATGCGAAGGCCAACTGGTTCGGCGCCAGTCTGGCCGCTCTCCCAGCGAAAACTAACCTCGCAGGTCTCGTCGTCCGGCCACTCTACGTCGTGGCTCGGCAATACGTTTAGCGCGCGCAATCGGCTGGTGATCTCATCCCTGACTTTGTCCCCCAAATCAGTCAGTTGCCGTCGGACCTCGGCTGGCGAAGCGTCAGTGCCCCCGGGCGCGCTGACGCCCAGCCCGAGCATGGCCAACGAGCGGCGCTGGCGCACGGCCGTGCTGTTCAGGAAGTCTTCCAGCTTCAACCTCGACCGGCGACGCCAATCCTTGTCGAGCGCGCGGCGCGCTAGGGCGAGCAGGTCGCGATCAACGTCATCGGCCTCGACTCTCGGCTCGACTGTCGCCACCGTCCACGCGAAGCGATAACGATTGTCTTTGGCGGCGTGATAGGCTTGCTCGAACAGCGGCTCGCGCATGATCAGGTCGTGCAGCAGGCCACCCAGCTGGTAAACATCGAGCGCGTGCCACGCTTCAGGCCCTGGCTCTAGCAGCCGGAAGAGATACTCTGGGGGCGAGTAGCGGGCGGTAGCGACCACCGGCAGCCGATCGCCTTGGTCGGTCCCGATGCCGACCGGGTCGTTGATCTCGCGCATGACCGAGAGGTCGAGCACGGTAGCGTGCGCGAAGTCGTCGGTGATGAAGACGTTTGCGCTCTTGAGGTCGCGATGGGTTAGGCCGCGCCCGCGGAGGAAGATGGCCGCTTTAGCGACCTGATCAACAATGCTGCGGATCTTGTCAGCGGGCACATCGGCCAGCCGCTTTTCGAGTTCTTGGCCGGGCGCCCGGTTCATGAGAAGAAAGATCCGGTCCTGAAAGCGACCGCCGTCGTGGACCTCGACCATGCCTGGAAAGCCGTGACGACCGAGCTGCTTCTGCTGCTCGATGCGCAAGTCCTCGATTTCGCCCTTTTCGCCGTGGGAGAACGCGGCGTCATAGATCTTGAGCGCCTTGACGCCTTCAGGCGAGTCCACGCCGTAAACAGGGGCGGTGCCACCCCGGCCGGCCTGATCGGTCACGCTCCAGCCGTCGCCCTGCGCGGCGCACCAGGTGCGAGCAATGGCCAAGCTTTGCTCTTCGACGTTGAGCGCCAATGTGCGTCCTTCACTGGTCGTGAACGCACTTCATAGGCTAGCGTGCTCGCGTTGACGAGCGACCACCGGCTATCGCTTGAGGAAATCTGCAAGTGTTGGTGGCAGACGGATCCGGAATCGCGTGGCGCCGTGCGGCGGTCGAAGGGGGGTGACCGATTGCGCTGATGAGAGAAGGACTGATTTTGGAAGCCGATGCGAGGTTACGGATGGCCGGAACTGAGTCACTGCGTCAATCCAGCCTAGGGGAGCCCTGCTCCAGGCTTTCTTTCTCTTCGAGCTGAATCTTCCTCACCACAGCTCGATTCGCTTTAGTCTGTGATTTCGGTCGCGCTCTGGACAGGCCTGATTTTATGGTCGCCTTCTTAGTCGGTTTCGGCGCTTCCAGGTAAGTCCGGAATTGCACGATTGATTGCTCAAGAAGACCCTGACAGTATTCCCAGCGCTCCTTAGGTTTTCTGGTTGCATGCACATAAGGCGCGGCGACTTCAGGTCTCAGGCGGTGCATGTACTCAAGCGAGAACCGTGCCGCCCTCGTATAGTAATTAAACGACCATTCCCGCATTGCCTTGTCTTGCGCATACGCGATTGCATTATCCTCAATGACGCGCTCAAGAAACCCGAGGCCGTGATCGAAGACCGCCGAACGCTTCCCGGTCTTCTCCGCAAGGAAAACCGCTCGCCATAAGGAAAAAGAGACCGAAATTAATTCTTGAGCTATGAAAGAAAGCTGACGCGTCTTCCAGCGCTTTTCATAGTCCTTCAACAACAGTCGAAGCTGTAGAGAGCATGTCTGATTTCGATGCCGGTTCTCGACTAGCCATTGGAAGTGAGCCGTTCGATCAGACGCCTCAGCCACAGCTTGCACTTTCAATGCCCTCCCTCCGCCGGACCACGTTTAGTTCGCCTAACAGTGGGTTCTGGCCCGATACCTAGCACGCGAGGTAACGCCCATAAAAGGGTGCTCGCCTGTCGCATCATTCAGCCGCGCATAAGGCTGACACCCTGAACGAATGGCACGTTTCGGCGAGCCGTCGGTTGGGCAGGAACGGCGGGCATTGGGTCTCACAGCTCAGGCGGTCAATTAGGCGACACTCCGCTTTGAAACTCTGGCGAACTGAAACCACGCGGTTGGCGACTCGAGAGCGGCGTCGCCCGACCGATCTGCAGGTTGTGACCTGTCCAACGAACCTATACTCCTCTAGTCTGTCGCGGTGCCGCGCTACCAGACCGACCCTGAACGCCGCCGCATCGCCGCTCTAGTCGACGAAGAAGTTGCTCGAGCGCGTGCGGCAGAGTCGGAGGGCGGATGGATCACATACCTGATCCGGGACCCCAGATTCCCAGATAAGCTCGGGAACCCCGCCGGAACACCGATCTATGTCGGTCAGAGCAAAGAGTTTGGGACGCGCGTTCGTTCACGGTTTGACAAATGCGAAAAGACGGGCACGGCTAAAGACAGCGTTGAACGACGTGTGGCGGATCTACTCCACTGCGGCCAAGTTGCGCGATATGAAGTGCTCGAGCGCGCGCCGACACGACTGTCGTCGTTGATTTCAGAGACCAATTGGGCTCGTCGATGCGTACGGCGAGGATACGACATCGCCAATTTGCTGCCGCAGCAGCGACTGCATGCAGGGAGCATCGACCGCCGGGAAATCCCGGCCGAGTGGATTTGGCCTTTCCTTTTGCGCGAAGCGATTGAGGACGAGATCACCCTCGAGCTGCGCTGCGTGAGATGCAAGCTGTTGCTGCCCCTCGATCTCAGTCGTTTTTTTCGCGTTGCCGAGCCGCCCAAATCGCTATTCGAAATTCGCGCAAACGGCATATGGCGGGCCGAACCCTGCACCGGGTGTGACCAGCGTAGCAGTCGATATGTCGCCCTGAAGGTTTGAGACGCGGCCGCAACCGACCGTATGTCGCGCCAACGAGCGTAAGCCTGACGGTCTGCTGATGGCCCAGTTTCGGCCGTAGTATCCTGCCTTAACGAACGTCCACTTCCGGGTCGCCGCCGAGCTGACGTGAGTGGCCGATTGTGGGTCACTACCTCAGCGCTGAGCGGAGGTTGGCTGAAGCCGAGGTCGTGAGACACTCCCGATTGCCGATCTTGTGCCGGATCTGAGCTAGCGTTGGACTCGCAACGTCGCGACCGGTCGTGTCTCATCTTCCTCGTTCCGGTCCCGGCCGCTCTGGAAAGACAAGTCGAGGTCCACCAGCTCCTGCGTTTCGCTGCTGCGCGCGAAATTGCGCTGGAGGCGGATCAGCACATGGCCTGGGCCGTTGGGATTAATTCGGTCGGCATCATAGCCGTTGATGCGAACGCGGTACGCGCCGGCGGGCGCGCGGTGGACGGCATATTCTTCCGGCCCGTAGCCGTCGGTCATGTCGTTCGAGATCTGCCCGCCCGCGCTGCTCAACTTGTTCGAATACATGACACGCTCGCCGTTTGGTTCGTCGATCCACAGGTCGATGTCGGCGTCGTCGTCGGTCCATTCGATGACGATGCGCGCATCGGTGTCGGTGAGCCCGACGAGTCGCGGATCGAGCGTCCAGCGCCCGCCCGCCGCCTCGATCGGCGGAATGAGGGCATTCGCCTCCATCAGCGCGATCACCTCGATCCCGTCGAAATCGCTCGACGCGGGATTGAGCGCCGCCTCGACGAGGAGCTGGAACGCGCGTTCAAGGTCGGCACGACCGGTCCGGCCCGCAGCCCGCCCGCGGGCCGCCACGGCTAGGGCGAGGTCGCGACCGGGCTGGGGCCGGAACTCGGCATTGGCGGCGGCGAGCTGTTCGGCAAGCTCGACCGCACGGTTGAAGGAACGGTCGCGCTCGAGGCGGAAGGCGACGATTTGGCGGGTTTCGTCGTCGCTCGTCGGCAGCTCCAGCGCGGACAGGAGCAGGAGCGAGGCGGTGGCCGCATCACCCTTGAGCCGGAACCACTCGCCGGTGTCGAGATAGAACGTCGGCACGGAACCATATTGGCGTTCCTGCTCGGTCAGAACGGCGAGGCGCCTGCCCGGGCCGGCAACGTCGAGCGCGGCGATATAGGGACGCTTGGTGATCAGGTCCGCCATGTCGATCTTGATTTGAGCCCGGGGCGGCTCCTGCGCGGTCGGCAACGGGTTGCTCCGGACCGTGCCTGTAACGACCACGTCGCCGGAGACGCCCTCCTGGACCCCGGCATCCGGGGCAGGCGCCGCTACGATCGGCGGCGGCATTACGGCCCGCGGCTGGACCGGCTCGGGCGTGGGTGACGGCGGAGGTGGTGGCGGAGGAGGCGGAGCCGAGACGGGCATGGGCAACTGCTCTTCATCGCGCGTGCGCTTCGCCTGCGCGCGCGTGATCGGCACAAATCGCCTGCTCCACCAGGCGCGGCGCTCGCGCCATCGGTCGATCACGAAGGCAAGCCGCTCCTGCCGGGCGTCGCGATGCTCCTTGTCCCAGTTTTGCTTAGCTTCGCGATATTGCGCCAGCCACTCAGCCCCGAAGCCTTTCGGCGGGGTCAGCTCGGCGCGCAGATATTGGTCGGGGCGCTCCAGCACCAAGAACGACATGCCGGGGCCGGCGACTTGGTAGCGGCGCGCGGTGTCCGCCATCGCCGCGTGCCGAGCGGGGTCGTCGGCAAGTTCCGCCACGAGGCCAGCCGCCCAGAGCGCTCCCGGCGCCTCGGCCTCAATCGGCGCGCCAGCCGGCGCGTAGTGCCGCTCGCCGCCATCGCTCAAGCGCACGGTGACGCCGCCTGCGGGCATCGGGCCGACCAGCAGCCACTGGCCCGGGCCGGCCGGCAGCGCGCGCGTGTCGAGCCGCCGCCCGGCCGCATCGCGGACCGACACGGGCGCTGTCGCGCGGGCGGCGAGGGCGGCAACCGCCTGCGCTTCGCCACCCACGGCGAGGCCGACGACAGCGCCGCCGGTGCGCTGCGCCAAGCGGCCAAGCCGCGCACCGTCCGCGCCGGGCGCGGCCGTGAGCGCCATGAGCCGGCAAGCGGGCGCGAAGGCCGTACCGCGGTCGATCGTGACCGCTCCGTCGAACACCAGCACGCACTGTGTCGCGGCAGGCAGCGGCAGCGCATCAAGTCCGGCGAGCGACGTGCCGCCGCGATAGGTGACGCGGGCGAGCGCCGTCCTGAGCGCCGCGGCATCACCGAGCGTCGCGACCTGCGGGCGGTCGCTGGCGAAGGTGACGAGGTCGATCGCGGCCGGCGCGGTCCGCTCGGCGAGGCGCGCCAGAACTTCGGCCTCCAGATCGGTGCGGTCGGCGCGGTGCGAGAGCGAGCGATCCCAGTAGACGCGCAGGCGACCGCCGCGCAACGGTGGCTCCGGGTCGCCCGCCGCTCCTCCGCCGATCACGAAGAAAGCCTCGCCGTTCGAATGTCGCGCAACGATCATCGGCCCGATCAATGTGCCGCCAGTGACCGTCAGCCCTTCGCGCACCACCGCCGTGCCGAGCGTCGCCTCGCCGCGCCAGCCGTCTTCGATTTGGAACAGACCGATGGGTTGGCCGGCGAAGCGGACGGCGGGCGCGGCGGCATAGCCGTCGGCAGTGACGGCTACCGTAACTCGTCCGACTGCCGCATCGCGGGCGAGCGGGAGGACGAGGCCGATCGCCGGGTCGAACGCCGCGACGAAGGTGAGGCGGAATCGGCGGGGGTGGGCGGCGTCGATCGGGAAGATCCGCGTCGTGAACCGGTTTCCGGCGATTTCTGCCAGGCCCGGATCGATGCCCGCACGGACCTCGTCCTCATAGACGTTACGTGCCTTCGGCGCTTCAAGCAGCTGGCCGGGGATCATCTTGCCCCCCACGTCGAGCGCGTAGCCGGTGACCGCCGCATCGGCCGGAAGCGTGAGCGCGAGGTTGGCCTCGTAACTGTCCGTATCGTCCGAGCCGATCAGCATCTCAACCGTGACGTCGGCGGTGCGGCCGATCAGGTGCGCGCGAACGTCGAGGGCAGCGATGCGCAAATGGACCGCCGGACGGTCGTCGCGCCGGACGCCGCGTTCCGCCTCGGTCAGCGTCGGGTTGTTCTGCGCCCAGGCTGCAGGGGATAGCGTGAGGATGGCGAACGCCAGCATCATTATATGCAACATCCGCCTCTCCCGTTCGCCCATCAACTAGACTGGCAAGCTTCGCGACCCACCGCAACCGAACGTGTGATCAGCGCCGATAACGGCTTACAGTGAAACCTGAATAAACGTCCGATCTCGGGACGTGGCTGAGGGCGCTAAATGACTGCAGTTAGGTCCCTTCCGACGAGGCCGCAAGTGAACACGCGAATAACGCTCAGGTCGATTGGATGGCGGCTCGAACGTTGGGCCGCTGCTCCGGGTAGTAGCGGCCCTTCCTGTTTACAAAATGACATCGCCCAAGCCAATCAGCGGATGGTTGTCAAATGCGATCCGCATGTCAGCACGCGCGTCGCCGTCAAAGTCGAGCGCAAGCCAAGTGTTATCTCCGGCCTGATAAACTCGGCCCTCGCCGGCACGGCCGGTAAACTCTTGATATCCGCGCCAGATAACTGCCTGGTCGCCGGCCCGGTTTGCGTTGGCATCGATCTGGGAGAGATCGATCTTGTCGACGTCGTGTTGAAAATCCATGACGTAGTCGATAACGTCAGCCCGCCGATCGAATATGAAGCGGTCGAACCCGTTGCCGCCGTACAGCTTGTCGGCACCGGCGCCGCCATTCAGAATGTCGTCACCATTCCCGCCGTACAGCACGTCATTTCCGCCGTTGCCGAGTAGCTGATCGTTTCCGCCGCGCCCGTAGGCTACGTCGTTCCCACCGTTCATATCCATCAGGTCCGGGCTCGCGCTCCCTTCCCGTCGATCATCACCGTTCGTTCCAATGATAATAGGCACGCCGTCCCTCCTCGTCGTTGCTAGGGAGCAACGGCAGGTGCGAGCAATGTGTTCCATCGCGTCACTCGCTCCGGCTGGCGGCGGTAACGCTTGACCTACAACATGATGACAGTCGGCATGACCCTCCGTCAGGATTGCGAGACGCTGCCAATAACTGTTCAGTCAAATCTATAATCCACCGCTGGCATGCGTGTCGCCGTTTTCTGGCTCATAGGATTAGACGTGGCGTGGGGTGCGATCCGCGCGCGACCGGGTGCCCCAGTGCCACCTTTTCGGACAGTAGATAACCACACGATCCTTGCCGTTCACGCGGCAATCAGACGCTTGCAATCGGTCGTACTCCGAGATGAACCGACGTCTGTTTCTGGGCATACCCTGAGGCACCAAAACCGTCCGTAATTAGGTCAGCGCTGACACCTCGTCGTTATTGCCGTCCGGGCTCGCTGCATTGCCCGATCACCGTCAGATTTACGAGATGGACCGACTCCTCCCGCGATACATCTTCCGGTCCGATCAACCTAGCCTGTGGGCGATGGCAAGGCGTGGCGTCAGTGACATTGCCAGCGTGGTGCCGGATGCGATTCTGCATGAGCCGGCAGTTCAGCTCCCCGGCTCCGGTGCACCGCTGATCGTGGCCGATCCGGGGCTGGTCCGCGAAGTACTCAACGATCGTCACGGACGTTTCACGCGTGACCGGCTCATGCGTCGCCTTTTTCGACGTTCGTGGGGCGACGGAATTGCGGGGGCTGAAGGCGCTCCGTGGCAGCGCCAGCGACGGGCAGCTGCGTCGGCGTTTCGTCCTGCGGCTGTCGAGCAGCAAGGCGCCGCGTTCGCCGCAATCGCCGAGCGGGCAGTCTCTTCTTGGCCCGTCGGCGAACGCATCGACCTGACGCAGCAAGCTGCCCGCATCGTCGCCGAAGTCGTCTTCTCGGTGTTGGTCGATGGCGCCGGTCTCGTCGATCCAGCGACAGTCGCTTCCGATATGCCGGCGTACATTCGGCGCATCGCGGGATTTGGACTGAAGGATGTCGCGCGCCTGCCTGAGAGCGTGCACGATCGACTAAGCGGCATCGATCGCGATCCCGCGGTCCGCAGGATTAAGGCGGCGGCGCGCATCCTGGCGAGCAACCGTAGAGCCGATAGCCGGGACATGATTGCGCTGCTGCGCGACGTTGGTCCGATCGAAGACAATATCCGGGGCCTGCTGCCGGCCGCCATGGACACGACCGTCGTCGGGCTGAGCTGGACGCTATACATCCTCGCGGCGCAACCCGAATGGCAGGCAAGGGTCGCAGCGGAAGCGCGTGCGAACGACGGCTGCTGGACGCTGGATCAAATTCCGATCACGCTCCGCGTGGTCAAGGAGGCTCTCAGGCTCTACCCGCCCGCGCCATTCCTGGTACGAAGCGCGGCAGCGAGCGGCACGCTTGGCGGTTTTCCGATACGCAAAGGCCAGCCCATCTCGCTGAGCATCTATGCCATGCACCGACATCATAGATCCTGGCCCGACCCCGACCATTTCGATCCTGATCGCTTCCTTCCCGAAGCTGGTAGCACGCCAGCTTGGATGCCCTTCGGTGTTGGCCCAAGAAGCTGCATCGCTGCGCAATTTGCACTGGCAGAAATTGCGGTGATTGCTGCTCGGTTGCTGGCTGATCTGAAGTTGCACACTTTGGAACCCGCGCCCGAGCTCACACTCAGCGTGGCTTGTCGATCTGCCACCGGCCTGCACATCATCGCGAAACGAAGAGAGCAATAACAACCGCGGGCATTGAATCCGCTGTTACCGCTCGCCACCCGCTCATGGTCGTTGCGCAGCCTCACTGCCCCAGCTCGGAGCGGCCAGCTAACTACAATGAATGGACGTCCGCTTCTGGGACGGTGCTAACTGCATTTGAAAGACCGGAACTGGGTCAGGCTACGGGGGGAATTCGACAGCAGCTCACGACCAACACAGGTCGTTCAAATGGGCCACCTCGAAAGTCGGCTTATGACAGAAGCTGCCACCCAACGCTGCGAAGCGGACCGTCGGAAAGGCGCCCCAATTACGGACGTTCGACGCTGCGGTGTCGATACCGAAAGCGGTCATTTGTTGCCATTACAACGGATGCCGGCTGCCCTTCGCTCGTCCGCAGCTTCCGCTGCCTGATGGACGGTGACGACCATCATGCAGCGGAGATAGGAACCCTGTAACGGACCCTCCAGTACCCGCAGTCAACAGCCCGTCGTCCCGTCTGGCCAGACGATCTCGAATCCTTTGCCCTTGGGCCAGGCCAGTCCGAACCCGTTGTCGAACGCGAGGCTCAGATCATCGGCCCGGTCGACCTTGTCCTCGACCACGATCAGCTGCGGGCCGGTCCAGCCCTCGCGCTGCCGATAGTCAAGCAATTGCCCGATCGCGGCGCGGATCGCGTAGCGCAAGCTTGCCGGGTCGGTCGGCTTTACCTCAACCATGACCGCTGGGTTGCCGCCGGCAATATAGCGCAGATCGTCCAGCCCGCAGGTCGGGAAGGTCGCGCTGGGGTGATTGGCCATGACGTGCGCGGCAAACTTCTTCTGCAGCTTGTCATGACGCGGATGAACGGTGATCTCATAGCCCTTGATATAGCGCTCATAGGCGTTGCCGGCGGCTGCCCCGGCCCGCTTCTTGCGGCCCGCCCTACGATTGCGCTCGTGCGTGGTGATCGGAGGCACCGGATTACCCGCGATCATCGCCTTAATCACCGTCACGAACCGCGCCGCATCCCTGTTGCTTGTGTCGTGGGCATACCACCAGCTTGCCTGGCCACTCCAACCAGCGCCACGGCCGAGATCGTGTCTCCGGTCATTCGGTTCGAGGAGATACACATCGTCCCGGTGCGCGCGGACTCGGAACGAAGTAATGTCATCTCGCTCATGCTGGTCAGAGGGAAAGTCGTCGCCGAACTGTTGACGGTTGCGGTAGAGCCGAGCGTTGCGCCACCAGCCGACTACGGTTCGTGGATCGTGGCCACGTTTTGGCGCGGTCCACACGACGTCTAGCCCGTCAACATACTCCTCGGACCGACCGGCGCCTAGGCGCTCGATCCGTACCTTTCGATCGATCTTGCCCTTGATCGTCTCGAAATGGCCGTAGACGAACCCGTCTTCGCAGGGGACGAAATTGCATTCCTCGCCGCAATACCCCTCAGATACCGGGAAGCCGCCGCCGCCGAGCGGCGGATCCTTCTTGGTCCGGCCGGCATAATGATTCATCCAGGCGATATTACAGAACAAAACCGTCACGGCATGTCTCCTTCGCCGTAGTCGTGGCATGGGATCGGGCGCGAGGCGAACAGGTTACCGGCCAAACCTTCATCGATCCGGTACTAGTCGGCGGCAGGATTGCGTCCCCAAAATCTCGATCATTCCCGACCCGTTAGAACTGATCCCGAGAGCTACCATTCGCTCATGCATCAAACAAATGATTTGGTGCGGAATATTGCGGTCCATCGCATTAATACGATGCGGAGGGACTCAGAGCTTTCTCGCCGATTGTCTCGAGGTCTTAGCCCCTGAAATAAGGACCATGTCGTTTTGGCATCAGCTAGGCGATGATTGCGATCAGGGCGGCTCTCCGTTCACTTTGGGGCAAGTGTTGCCACCATCGGGGCGGGCGGGGCTTCGCGGATTGCTGAAAAGTTCCATGGCGGCACCGCGATCTCGGCGCTACCGGGGCTTGCCCCCTCGCGGGTGCCGGAAAAGGTTCCGGCCACGCTACAGATCACCCGGCCGTCGGCTGGCACGAAGTCGAAAGAGCCGGGTTTGTATTCCAGCGTGAGCTTAACGCTCCGCATGCCCGTCATGCCGTTCAGATCGATGGCCTTGATGGAGGGCTGAAAGGGGGCGGCTCCCTCACAGGTGACCGTCAGATTCGAGGCACTGGCGTTGATCGTGGCTAGGCGAGCATTGTCTTTCTCGACCAGCCGGTAGCTGGCGGATTGCGTGTGGGCTGTGCCGGCATCGGTGGCCGCCAAGTTGATCCGGGCGAAGTCGGGACCATCGAGTTTCAGCAGTGCGCGGCGATCGGCGAGCTGGATGGCGGTGCTCTGCACGGTGAGAGTCGCCGCGCCTGCGTCCGTTCCCGCGATCGAAGTAGCCTTGAGACGCAGTTCGTGGGCAATCTTCGGATTGCCGGTAAGTTGGAGACGCCATTCGAACAGGCAACCCTCAAGCGAATCATCCTCGTCGATGCGCTGTTCGCGTAAACTAAAGTCACCCTCTACCGTCATCGCCCAATAGGCCCGATTGCACAGCGCTGCCGGGATGTGGGGCATCACCGCGCGAAAATAAAAAGGATCGGCATCGACTGTTTGGGGATTGTCGAGCCGGGCGGTGCGCAGCTCGAGCGTCTGGACAAGCCGGCCCGCCAGCACATCTGGCTTGGGCAGGTCGATGAGTGCCGGGTCAGCGAGGATCGCGGTCTCCACGTCTTGGCTGGCGCTAACTAGCCGTGAATTGGCGTCGAGATCGGTCTTAAGCTTGCCGACCACCGGTCCGAACCCAAACCCGCCGCTTGCCTGCGCCCCCATCAGTGCATCCTGCTGGGTGTTGCGGGCCGTGTAGATCGAGATCGCCTTAATCTCCGCCGCAATCCTAAGATCTCGCGCGGCCAAAGCCGGCCTTTCGCGGTAAAGCAGCCACAAATGCGCTAGGTAGGCCGCTTTGGGCGTGTCCGCAGACAGAGCAATACCAGCATAATCTACACCGCCGAGCGCGATCGCATACGGCGAAAGCGCGTGCCCGCCAAAGACATAAATCGACGTCGCCGACTTACTGGTAACCGCAGCGGTGGTCGCGGCCTTGAAGATCGCGGCATTGGCATCGATGCTGCCTGCCGCCGTCACCAGTGTCACGCAGTTGTGTTCAAGCTGCTCGGAATCGTGAAAGGGGACGGTGTTGATGCCCTGGCGCTTGCCCCAGAAAGCTGGCAGGCGATCGGAGGTCGCGGTCCAAACGGCTCCGGACTTACTGTAGATCACCCCCCAGCGCCGATCGAGCGATTCATCGTCCAGGTAATCGACCTCGCTAGTCAGCCGGTCCTTGATCGGATCGAAGCCGAGAATATCGGCGGGAATGGCCGTCCGCTCGTCCTTATCCGCGACCTTCTGTTTGCGCAGCTTGTTGCGGCTGAACGTCTGGCCAAGGCAGCGCTGGGCAACCTTGGTGAAGGCTCCGTCGAGTTTGTTGAACAGCGTCCCCTTCTTCGTTTCGGCCTGCCCAGGAGCGGCCAGTCCCAGCGCGAGCACACTCGCTGCCAGCCATGTCACTGCACATCCCTTATCCATGACTTATGCTCCCCCTATTCGCCGCGCCCCCGCACAACATCCGGACCATATCGCATCTCTCCGGACAGGTAATGTTGTATTTCTGCTACCATCCTTGTGATTGTAGAGGTCTGGCAAAGGCAGCCGCAATGCGACCCCGCTCGGACGAGAGCGGAACGTCAGCAGATGACAAGAGCGGACATTCAGCCCCCGGCTCGTGAACCGCGGATAAATCCTAACATAAGCCATTCCCGGGTGACCGGCTCGCCTCGCTCAAGCGGTCAATCCCTTTGCATGAACAAGCGGCAGGTTTAGGGCACAGAAAATGTGTGCGTGAACGACTGGAAATGGGTCTACTCGCTGCGGCCGAGCAACCAATCGCGAGGAGATCGATCTTTGCCGGCGGCTTCGCAATTCTCGATCTTCGCCTGCCAACAGCGGGAAAGCGGCCCCTGCGGGCGTCCCTCACGTCGATGGGCGCCGCCGAAATCCCGTCACCGGTTGGCTATCGGCACAGGGCCGGCTGGGCCAGCCGTGGGTCAGGCGATCGTATCAACCACACCGCCATCGACGCGGAGCGCCGCACCGGTGGTCGCGGACGCCTGTGGAGAGGCGATGTAGACGCACAGATTGGCGACTTCCTCGACCGTGGCAGCGCGCTGGATGATCGAGGACGATCGATGTGCTTTGACGAAATCGGCCCCGGCCTCTTCCAGCGATTTGCCCGAGGCGACTTCGTCCGCCAGCATCTCGGCCACACCCTCCGACAACGTCGGACCGGGAAGGATGGCGTTCACCGTTACGCCGGTGCCCGCCATGCGCTTGGCTAGGCCACGCGATAGGGCAAGGTCGGCGGTCTTGGTCACGCCATAGTGGATCATGTCCGCCGGGATGTTCAGGCCGGATTCCGAGGACAGGAACAGCACGCGACCCCAGCCCTTGTCGCGCATCCCCGGCAGATAGGCCCGGGACAGGCGCACGCCCGACAGCACATTGACCCGGAAGAAGCGTTCCCACTCCGCGTCCGGCGTTGAGAAGAAGTCCTGCGGGCCGAAGATGCCGGCATTGTTGACCAGAATGTCGACGGCCGGAAGCGCGGATACGATGGCATCGCATCCGGCTTCCGTTCCGACGTCTCCGGCCACACCGCGCACATCGGCACCCGCGACCTCACGCTTCAGCTTGGCTACTGCCTCCTGAGTGCGGTTAGTGTCGCGCCCGTTCAGGGCGACGATCGCCCCGGCTGCCGCCAGCCCCTTCGCGATCGCAAAGCCGATCCCGGCCGTCGAACCGGTCACGAGCGCCGTCTTGCCGGAAAGGTCGATGTTCATGCGGTGTCTCCAGGGATGGTCTTTATCGGTCGGGGTTGTCCGTAACGTCAGGCCTGCGCGGCAAGTTGCGCCCGCACAGCGTCGGCCAGCGGCGTCGTCGGACGTCCGATCAGCTTCGAGAGTTGGTGGCCGTCATCGAACAGCGCGCCCTTCGAGGCATCGACGTCCCATGCCGCAAGTCCCTCGGCGAAGCCCTGGGGCAGGCCGACCTGCTTCAGGATCGCAGCGTGATCGGCCTGCGGCAGATCGCGGTACGGGATGTCGCGGCCGGTCTGGCGCGAGATCTCGGCGGCAAGGTCAGCAAGCGTCACCGCGTCGTCACCAGCCAGCTCATACGTCTTGCCCTCATGGCCCTCGCTGGTCAGCACGACGGCTGCGGCCTCGGCATAATCGGCGCGGGTCGCAAGCGACAGGCGTCCCTCGCCAGCGCTGCCGACGAACGCGCCATTCTCCAGAGCTGCCGGGATCGAGGCGGTGTAATTCTCGGTGTACCAGCCATTACGCAGGAGGGTCGTCGCTATACCGGACGAAGCCAGCAACGCCTCGGTCGCACGGTGCTCTTCGCCCAGGCTGATCGGCGAGCGGTCGGCGTGGAGCAGGCCGGTATAGACAATACGCTTGATGCCTACCTTCTTGGCGGCCTCGATGACGTTGCGGTGCTGCGGCTCGCGCTGCCCGACTTCGCTCGACGAGATCAGGAGCAGCGTGTCCACACCGGCCAGCGCCGGAGCGAGCGTCTCGGGCTTCGCGTAGTCGAAAGCGCGTGCCTCGACGCCCAGATCGTCGGCCTTCTCGGGCGAGCGCACCAGCGCCACGATCGGCTCGCCGGTCGACTTGCGCTTCAGGCTTTCGATGACGAGGCGGCCGAGCTGGCCGGTCGCTCCGGTGACGGCGATGGTCATGACAATTCTCCTTCGATGACGCGTTGAGAGTCAGTTGAATCGGAAGCCGGAGATGGCGGTCGACAGGACTTCCTCGGCATAGACCCGGGCGCCTTCGCCCTCAGTTGCACCGGCCGCGACCATTAGGGGCAGCAGATGCTCCTCCTTGGCGGGGGGATGGGCGAACCGCGCCGAGGGCGCATCGGCCCAATGCGCCAGACGCTCGGCCCGCTGCGGACCGCCCAGCTCCATGCTTTCGGCCAGCCACTGGTCGAACGCCTGCGAGCCGGGCGTCGAGCGCGGATCGCCATAGGCGCGCATGTTGTGAAAGCTCATGCCAGAGCCCAGGATCAGCACGCCCTCCTCACGCAGCGGCGCGAGGGCGCGGCCCGCAGCGACATGGAGCGCCGGATCCAGCCCACGCTCGACAGACATCTCGATCAGCGGAATATCCGCATCCGGAAAAGCCACCTTGAGGGGGACGAACACGCCGTGATCTAGGCCCCGCTTTGCGTCGACAGAGGAAGGGATGCCCGCATCCTTGAGCAGGGCCGCGGCATGGGCGGCGAGCGCGGGTGCGCCCGGCACGTCGTAGCGCAGCTGATAGGTATGGGGCGGGAAGTTGTAATAGTCGTAGATCAGCTCGGGCCGTTCGGCGCCGGTGAAGGCAAAGCCGTCCGTCTCCCAATGTCCCGAGACGACAAGGATAGCCTTGGGCTTCTCGGCAAGCGAGTTCGGCAGGCTGCGCAGGAATGCTTCCATACCGGTCCACACGCCGCGCGGATCGTCCATGAAGAAGCAGGGGCCGCCGCCATGCGGGATGAAGTAGGTGGGCTGGACGCTCATGGTCATACACTCCGGTACAGGCGCCACGGAGGCGGCCTGGATCATCGATCTGTTGGCCGGAATATGTGCCCGCTATCGCGCAATGATAATCGCTCGCGTAGAAGGATCACCTTCAACCACGGGTAGGAAGTCATGGCGGATCGGTTGACAGGTATGGACGTGTTCGTGCGGGCGATCAGACTTGGTGGCATCTCTGCTGCCGCTCGCGACCTGCACATGTCACCTGCGATGGCGGCCAAGCATCTGGACGCCCTCGAGGCGCGGCTCGGTACCATGCTGATCCAGCGCTCGACGCGTCGGCTGTCGCTGACTGAGGCTGGCGCTGACTATTTCGAAAAGGCGGAACGTATCCTGATGGAGATCGGAGAAGCCGAGGCGGAGGCATCCTCGCGTTCGATCACCGCGCAGGGGCTGCTGCGCGTCAGTGCACCCGCCACCTTCGGCGTCCTGCACCTTGCCTCACTCGTCCCGGCATTCTCCGCGCGTCATTCCGAGGTGACAATCGAATTGGGGTTCAACGATCGCTACGTCGACCTGCTGGAAGAGCGATGGGATGTCGCGGTCAGGATCGGGCGCCTTGCGGACAGTGCGCTCGTCGCCCGCAAGCTCGTCGCGATGCGCGTCGTGCTGTGCGCGGCGCCCTCCTACTTGGCGCGGCGCGGAACGCCCACCCGCCTAGCCGATCTCGGCGATCACGATTGTCTCGGTCACACCAATGCGTCGCTGGCAGGAACGACATCATGGGCGTTCGGCAAAGACGGAACGATCAAGGTGCCGATCTCAGGATCGATGTGTTCCGACAATGGCGAGGCCCTCGTTCGCGCCGCCATCGCGGGCCAAGGGCTGGTCTATGGGCCACGCTTCATTGCGACGGAGGCGCTGCGAGCCGGTCAGCTTGTCGAGCTTGAACTCGACGAGCCGCCCATGACGCTGGGCGCGGCCTATGCCATCACGCATCCGACCAGGCGGCCCGCCGCCAAGACGCGGGCGTGGATCGATTTCCTAGCGCAAACACTGCCGGCTTTTGGCGCGGATTGGTGAAATGCCATGGCGGGAGATGGCGTCGAATGTGCTGAAACACCATCGTTTGCGGGCGGCCGACGAACAGCGCCGGCCGGCTAAATCGCTTCCTGTCATGCGCTAGCACAATTAGGTCGACGAGGTGGGCTATTCGCCTGAACGAACGACTGCTTTTGGAAAGCCTTTAAACCACGCCGAGTGGCCGCAATTGGGTCTGATTCGCTGAGCAATGAAGTCCCGCCTGATCGATCCGAAGGCGACTCTCCAACTGCTTTCCAAAGAAGCGCGTCGATCACCCCGTTGACGACGTCTTCCACGCCATGATTTTATAATAGTCCCGAGCGGATTGCTCGCCCATCACGACGCGGGCATCTACTTCAATCCAGGCATGGTGTGTCGGCCTGTGTCCGTCGTTACTTGGCGGGACTATTCCTAAGCGCGGGCAAGAATCGACGCCGCGACGCGTGAGCATCCAGTGCGTCGCCATGGCGCGTGGCAGGCAGTGATAGCGCCGTCGGCGATCGGCCTGACGAACAGCGCGCGTCACGGTTTCGATTCCGGCAGTGTCGATGAGCGCCATGCGATGTTCCCGGGCATCATCGCCAAGCTGAACTTTCCAGCGCCGCCAGAAACTTGAACCGCTAACCGCGACCAGCAAACGTGCGGCAGCGAGCATGATAGCCGCTTCGGCGACACGGGCAGCGCGGCTCACACCTTCGACAGACATCGTTGAGGCCTCTCCATGCTGGCTGCTAGCAGGAGGGGTCGACCGTTAATCGACGCTGCTCGGGATCGATAAAGGATCACAACGTCACCGAGAGCGACAGCGCGAGCCGATCGACACCATTCAACCGGTCAAGCCGGGAGAAGCCATGGCCGTATTCCGCACTTGCGTTGATCCGACCGCTGGCGAAGCTCGCTCGTGCACCTACGCCGGGATTGAACAGCGTATACGATCCAGCTTCGACTGCCGTCGGACGACTGAACCAGCCTTGGCCGACTGCGCCGAAGACGTAGGGGGAAACCCGCAGCCAGCCGGTGGGGCGGGGTGCGCGGGTGACCTCGGCGCGCAGCGTAGCGCTGCCGTCGACCGCAGTGACGCCGCCGATGTAGGACGACAGTGCGTCTGACCCTTCCAGCTGTGCCTGCTCGGATCGGAACAGCGCCTGCCCGAACGGGAGCTGCGCACGCGCGGTCGCCGACAGGGCTAGGCGTGGCGACATCGGGCGAAGCAGTCGTGCCGTCACCGCAAGCTTCGTAAAGCCACCGACCGCGCCCTGGCGCGAAACCGGGGCAGCGTCATCGGCGCGGCGACCCAGCCCCTCGCTAAGCTGCGCCACCAGCGATGCCGCGCCGCCGTTGCCGATCGCGGAGTTCCACGCAACTTGCGCACGCGCGACGGAGAAATCGTCGATGCTGATCGCGGTGGCGAAGTCGATCGCCGTATTGGCTTCGCGTATCCGCTCGACCGTCAGTCCTGCGGTCAGCGCGCCCCGACGCGATCGCGACAGGACGTACCCGCCGCGCAGGGTCAGCCGGCGCAGCGTGCCCCGGATGCGCGGCACGCCCGGCACCGGTTCGGGCTGGGTGCGCGAGAAGGTCGCTTCCGGGTTGAGGGTCAGTCGCGCATCGCCGATCCCGATGATGCCGCCGCCGCTGAGCACGCGGACCGGCGCGTCGGCGCGAAACGCGCGCGGCAGGTCGTAGCCGGTGACCGCGAAGCCGTAGATCTGCTCGCCCAAGCCCAGCAGCGAATTGAGCGAGATTTGCCCGGTCAGTGCCACCCGCCCGAGCGACGGGTTCAGACTGTTGTCGGCGCTAAGGCTGCCGGTCACGGGCCGGTAGCGGCCGGTCAGGATCAGCTGCGTGCCGCCCTCGGTCTCGCCGCGTGCAAGCGTCGAAGCGATCGTCAGGCCGGGGACGTCGCCCGCGATCAGCAGCGGCCGTTCGATCGCAGCGAGCGTCAGCCCGCGCTGTCCGGCAAGCATGCCCGCGCGGCGCAGAACCGGCGCGCGGAGCCGCGTCGGCAATCTGTCGACGTCAATCCGTTCGATAAAGCCGTTGACGATGCGGATGACAACCGTCCCGCCCGCTGCGATCTCCTGCGGCGGCACGGTGGCACGGACGAAGATGTAGCCGCGGCGGATGTGCGCAGCCTCGATCGCGCCGGCGGCGGCGTAGATCTCGGCGAGTGTCACCGTACGCCCGGCCAGACGGTCGGCGATCGCGTGCGCCGCCGCCGCGACTGCGGGCAGTGCACCATCAACGCGAACCGCCGCGATGCGCACCGACAGCCCCTCGCTACCCGGCGGCGGCGTCAGGCCACCGGGCGCGGGCAACTCTGGTGGAGCGTCGCCCCCGGTCACTGGCGGACGCAGGTTCGGCGGCGTGATCGAACTCGGCGCGGTCGCCTGCCCATGGGCGACCATGGGCAGCGTGACCGACACCGCGGCGGCTATTAGATGCCGCCGCAGCAGACGTTCCATCAGTTTGAAGTCTCGTCGAGACCATTGTAGCGACCACCGGCGCGGATAGTGCCGTAGCCGCGACCCCCGGCGGTGCCGTTGACCGATCCGGTCGACGACCCGCCGGTGACGGTTGCACCCTCGACGATGCCGACCAGGCCGCCGCTCTTGCCGGCCCGCCCGGTCACCGCGCCGCTCGCGCTGCTGTTGGCGACCGTCGAGTTGTAGAGCAGCCCGACCAGACCGCCGGCAGCACCCGTCGCGCTGACCGCGCCACTTGCGCTCGACGACGCGATCGACGTGCCGGACGCAAAGCCGACCAAGCCGCCGACGTACGCCGAACCCGTCGATCCGTTCACTCTCACCTGCGATGTTACCCCGCTAATGCTGCCGCCTTGCTGCAGGCCCACGAGGCCGCCGACGCTGACATAGCCGTTGACGGTTCCGGTGACCGTCAGGTTGCTGATGGTGCCCGCGGCACCACCGAACAGCCCGACGTTCTGCGTACCCGCGCGGTTCACGCTCAGGTTGGACAGCGTGTAGCCCGCGCCGTTCAGCGATCCGGTAAAGCCGGTCGCGGTACCCGCCCGTCCGACATCGGCATAGCCGACCGAAGTATAGCCGGTCCCGTTCCACAGGCCGCCGGTGCCGTTGCTGCCCAGCGGTACGAAGCCGGTCGACGCCCACATCCCCGCCGACGTCGCCGCGGTGCCGAGGTTCGCACCGGTTTCGGCAAGATCGATGCTGCGATCGAGCGTGAATGCACCGCCCTGCGTCGCGGCCGTTGCGTTGATCAGCTGCAACGCATGGCTGTTGGCGATCATGCCACCACTGGTCGGCACTTCCCACGCGCCGAACGGCCGCGTCTGGCCATCGAAGAACACCCAGTTGGCGGCAGTGAAGTTCGCGTAGGCCGATTTCCCGAAGGCGTAGTTGGCGGCGCCGGCCTGGGTCGGATCGCTGGTCACCGCCGTTGCCAGGGACGTGCCGTTGTTCGTTCCGATACCGACAGCCTGGCCGGTCGAGAAGCTGTCCCAATAGTTGTTGCCATTGACGGTGGCATTGTTGGACAGCGTACCGATCAGGCCGCCGCTGTTCGCGCCACTCACCGCGCCGCTGGCATAGGTGTCGGTCAGCATCGGATTGCCAAATCCGATCAGTCCGCCCACGGCGGTAGCGAACTGCCCCCCGCTCACCGCGCCGGTGGCGTAGCTGCGGGTAATGTTCTGGGCGAGTGCTCGTCCGCTAAGCCCGCCGACGGAAACGAAGCCGCCCGATTGCGTACCAGTGTAGCTGACCGAGCCGCTCGCCCAATTTTGATTGAGCGCCGAGGTACCGGACTGCCCGACCAGCCCGCCCACGGCGACGATCTGGCTGCCTGCCGGCGTCTGGCCGACCGTGACCGGCCCGGTCGCGAAGCTATTCGAAATGGCGGCACTAGTCAGGCCAACGAGGCCGCCAACATTCATGGGCGAGCTGGCGGTGTTGCCGGCGACGGTGACACTACCCGTTGCATAGCTGCCGGTGACCGCGCCCCGCGTAGTGGCAACGGCACCGACCAGACCGCCGGCGCCGACCTCCGACGGACCGGCCTCGACCGAAACATTTCCGGTTGCATAGCTGGATGAAATCGCGCCGGTCAAAAGAGCGTTGGAGCCGGTGCTCTGTCCGACCAGACCACCGGCGTACCGGATGCCAGTCCTGCCGGCGGCGACGTTGCCTGTCGCGAAACTGTTGTTCACCGTGTAGCCGTTGAGCAGCCCGATCAAGCCACCCGTGCTGACCGTGGCTGACCCGGCGCCGGTCACGGCACCCGATGCCGACGACCCGCTGATCGCAGCCGAACCGCTCGTGCGAACGGCTTGGCCGACGAGGCCGCCGACATTTGTCTGACCCGAAACGGCGCCCGATGCGGATGATGTCGTGATCGCACCGGCGCCGTCGGACCAGGCGATCAGTCCGCCGGCATTGTTGCCTGACCCCGTAACCGAACCGCTGGCGCGCGCGTTCGTCACCACTGCGTTATTCTTGATATAGCCAACCAATCCGCCGGTGTGGTTCACGCCGCTGACATTGCCCGTCGCATAGACGCTGCCCAGCGCCGTTCCCACGATGCTGCCGCCATCCTGATAGCCGACGAGGCCGCCGGTCGATGAGCCGGTCGAGGTAACGGTGCCGGTGGCGTAGGCGTCGGTGACGGATGCGGTGTTGTACCCGACCAGCCCGCCGACACTGCCGGCGGCCCCCGTATGGTTGACGGTGCCGGTCGTAAAGGCATTGGCGATCGATCCGGACGCGGCTCCGAACAGACCGCCCATATCGCCGCCCAGCGACGTGGCGTTACCGGTCGTCGATACGCGGTTCGCGGTCCCGCTGAACACACCGGCCAGGCCACCGGTCTGGCTTTGCGTGCTGGTGTTGACCACGTTCATGCTCGAACGCGAATCGGTCAGCGTGCCGCTGAACGAACCCGCCAAGCCCCCGACCGACTGGCCATTGCCCGAAATCGTCCCGGCGACGCTGGCGTTCGTGACGGTGCTGTTGCCGGTGATGCCGATCAGGCCGCCACTGCTTCCGGCGGCGCTGATGTTGACGCCGGTCAGCGCAATGTTCCGGATTGTCGCCTGACCGGCGCCGATCAGCCCTTGCGAACCGCTAGTCGGGCGCGCGATCGTCAGGCCCGAAACCGTTCGGTTCTGGCCGTCGAGCGTCCCGGTGAACCCGTTGCCGATGGTGATGCCGGCACCGTCGGTACCGATCGCTAGCCAGCCGAGCCCCGCGTTCCAGTTCGCCGAGCCGCTGGCATCGATGTTATTCGCCAGTGCGAAGCTGTTTGCCAGGAGGCCCGACGACGCGATCCCCTGGAGGCCATAAGCATCGGCGATCAGATACGGCGTGGCGGTGGTGCCATCGCCGCCGAGCGCGCGCAGGAAGCTGGCGCTGCCCGGCGAGACGCGGAAGTCGCGCGCTGCAAAGCCGGCGAGCGTCGCCGCGTTCTGTCGCCAGTTGCCCGAGGTCAGCGCAAACGTGCCGACATTGATCGCACCGGCCGCGGTGATCGGGCTGCCGGTCGCCGCGGACAGCGCCAGCGTGCCATTGGTGCCGGTCACCGTGCCGTTCAGCGCGATGGTATCCGCCGATTGAAGCCGCAGCGTGTTCGCGCTGGTCCACGATGTTGCCGCGCCAATCGTGATGCCGCCCGTCGTGGTGATCGCGGTCACGTTGCTGGCCGACAGAAGATTGCCCAACCTGGTCGGAGTATAGGCGCCTGCCTGTTGAAGCGTCAGCGTACCGGTCGAACCGCTCCGCGCGGTCGTGTCGACGGTAAGCTGCGAGGCATCGATGGTTCCACCCGAAAGCGTTATCGTGCCGCCGTTGAAACCGGCCGTAGTTGCGCCTGCATAGAGATAGCCCAGCCCGCTGATCCCACCGCCCCCGGTCGTCGATATCCGGATCGTGCCGCCGTCAGACGTCGCGCTGTCGGCATTAAGGAATCCGCCCACGTTGATCACGTTGCGAGTTGCATTCTGTGCGGTCGCTGCCGACACTTCGATCCGGTTCCCATTAATTCCGCCCGAGGCCTCGATCAGGGGCGCCCCGTTGGCGGTCAGTGCTGCGGTCGGCACGCTGACGCTCAGAAAATTGCCGCCGTTGATGTCGAGTGTGATCGCCTCACCGGAACCGAGCGCGACCCGCCCCCCATTCACGCGAAGCGTGCCGAAACCGTTCGACACCGTGCCGCCGAGCAGCGCTGCGAAGCCGGACGCGGTTATCGTGCCCTGGTTGTTCACCTGGGCCGACGCGCCGGTACCGGTGAAATTGTTGACGCCGGCATTAAAATCGCCGTCCGTGATGTTGAGCGTCGAGGCGACGAAACCGCCGCCGGTGTTGACGGTACCAGTCGAGGTGATCGCAATGCCGTTCGGGTTGACGAGGTAGACCGTGCCGTTCGCCCGGATGCTACCCGCGATCGTCGACGACGTGCTGCCGGTCACGCGATTCAGCGTTGCCGCCGATGCATTGGGCTGCCTGAAAACCACCGAGTAGCCCTGCGCGACGTCAAAGCTCTGCCAGTTGATTACGCTGCGATCGCTAGTCTGCGTGACCGTGAGCGTCGAGAGGTCAAAGCTCTTTTCAATCGTCACGTCTGCGGGCGTGACAGGCGTCCCGCCGACGGGCAGATTCTGCGCCTGCGCGACACCCGCTCCGAGCAGCATCACAGCGCCCAGCGCGCTGCTCGACATGACACGCGCCAACCGCACGCGACGTTCAACCTTGATCATTTTGAGCTTTCCCCGTCTCGAACCCCGCCGAAAGCCCGATCGCGGCGCATGATCGCGCCGTTCCAGCCGCCGACACCGGAAATCTGGCGGATCGCCTGACAGACGAAACGCGGCCCCCGGTTGCTAAGGCAAATGTAATATGGATTAGGCTCGGGCGTGTTGATGGCGTCGCGTCCCACAAGTGAGACGCAACGAAATAAGGTTGCGGGCATTGTTGCCGCCGCGGCTGATCGGCGCTTCGCGCGGCGGTCGGGCGGGCCGCACACGAGACTGGAAGGTACACGGCTCTTGAAGATGGATGTCAGTGACCGGCTGGATTTCGACAGCGATGCCTTCCCCGAAGACCTCCGGTTTGAGCGTTACCGTACGCTATACGGCATCATGACGGAGGTGCTGCTGACCGGGCCTGCGATGCGCGCGCGCGTCCGCGCGTGGCGGCTCGACCGGATATTGATCTACGATCGCAGGCTGCACGACGTCGGGCATAGCCGCGTGCCCGAGAGACTGGCCGCAGACAATTTCGATCACTTCACCGTCACACTGTTGATCAGCGGCGGCATCACCTTCCGATGTGACGGCACGACCCGTCGCCTTCAGCCCGGCGAGGCGATCATCCTGAGCACCGCGATTCCTTACGAAAACCGGATGGACAACGCGCATGTCGTGACCATCTCGATCGCTCGCGATCGGCTGACGAGTCTGATCGAGGATGTCGATGCGCTTCAGGGCGTGGTACTGCCGGCTGCGCGGGTGCGACTCCTTCAGGACACTGTCCTGGTTCTGTTGCAGAACCTGCCCGACATGGCACGTACCGTGGCGAAGTCCGCCGCCGACATGCTCATCGCGCTCCTGGCCGTGGTGATTGACAACAGCGGGATCGACCGCGGGGCGGCGCAATCGGCGGAAGCCGAACGGCTCGCCCAGCTGCGCCGGATCGTCGAGACGCATTTGGGCGATGCCGAGTTCGACGTTGCCGCTCTGATCCGGCTCTCGGGGCTGTCGCGATCGACGCTCTACCGCACGCTTGCCGCACAAGGTGGCGTTCAGGCGTTCATCCGGAGCCATCGCCTCGAGCATTTGCGACGACGTCTTGCCGATCCGGCCGAGACGCGAAGCTTCTCCGCGCTCGCGTCGGCAGCCGGTTTCGACGACACCAACGACGCCAACCGCGCGTTCTTCGATCGTTATGGCGCGCGTCCCGGAATGTATCGCCAGGTCATCGCGGCGGGCAGTGGCGTCGACAGTCTTCCTACGCTGCGCCTCTGGCTGAGCGAACTACGCTAGGGCGCTTAGGCGCCTATACGATCTACGACGCCGCCTACAGGGTGGCGCGCGGCTCGGCTCGACGACGATAGAGCATCAGCATCGCGGCCCAGGTGAGGATCGACCAGATCGCGCATGTCGTCGCGGTGGCTGCCAACGCTGCGCCAAGGTTGTGCAGATGGCCGGCGATAGCGCCGGTCAGGATGGGGCCCAGTCCGACGCCGACGAACGTCACCGTGCCCATCAAGGTCCCGTTACCTGACATCGCACCGTCCGCGGACAGGAGCTGCTGCCATCCGAAGATCGCGCCGAACAGCGCGATGGCCAACAGATAATAAGCCACGACGAAGGCTGCGACCGTACCGGCAATACCGTCTGCCGCGACCCCGACACCGATGAAGCCGGAGGCCAGGATGACAGCTGCGACCACGACGAGCGGTGCGATGTGAAAGCCCGTGCCCAGGCGTCGCATGAGCGTGCCACCTGTCAACTGACCGCCGGCACCGGCGACGATCGCCTGCACTCCCGCAACGGTGGCTGCGGTCGGAATGGTCAGCCCGCGTTCGTGCAGTAACGTCGGCAACCAGCCGACGAAGCCTTGAATGAGGACGAACGGCGCCGTAGCCAGCAGCAGGTAGGCGAACTTGACTCCGGTGGGCGGGATGATCGACGTTCCCGCCTCAACCGTCGGCGCTGCAACCGAACGCTCCCGCGCATGCCAAAGCACCGCAAGGAGGATGAGGTTTGGAACTGTCGTGACGGCGAATACCCAGCGCCACGGCGCCCCAGCCGCCACGAACCATTGCAACGCCGCGACGGCTGCCGCTACCAGAAGCAACCCGGCGCCCCGCCCCAATGACGCAGCTGCAAGAAAACGTGCCATCTGACGCGTGCGCAGTGGCAGAACGACGCTTGCATCCGCCAGCAACGTCAACGCCGCAGGAATAAACAGCGCCTGGCCGAACCCGAGAACGGCTCGGACCAGGATCAATTCGGTAAGCGATCGGACGAAACCCGTGGCGAGGCTCGCCGCAGCGCCAAGCCCGACACCGACCAGAATGCGCCACGTCGCGTTGTTCGAAAACCGCGGAGGCAAGACGGCTAGCGCGACGAGGCCGATAACATATCCAAGCGTGAATATCGTACCCAGCATCGCCCCGGCGACCGCATCCGACATGGGGATATCGTGTCGAATGAGAGGCAGCAGTCCGGCGATCTTCGACCGGTCCGCGAACGCCAACATATGCCCGATCGCGAGCCAGAAACCCATCGATGCGGCAGACGGCTTGGTCATCGAATCTGAGATGCGTTTAGACATTCCCGTGCCCAGTAGCGTTGACGTCGTTACCGCTGAAGGTGAAATCGACTTATCTCGCGAGTTTTAATCACAACGCCGTCGACGATCGCGTCACGTTCGAACGTCGCTCCACCGCTGTGTTCACTTTTTCCCGAGCCGGTATCTACAGGAGAGCGGCCGTGGCGCAGATTTGGGCACGATTGAAAAGGACTGTAGCTCTGATCGGGAAGTGATCTCAAACGGTCGGGCGCGTGCCGAGCTGCTCAAAGCGTTGCGCCTACTTATCGATCTGAAGCCGAGGCAGGGGGCGTGCTGGAGCGGTTCGTGGACCGGGCCGCTGGTGACGGCAGGGCAAGTAAGGGGGAGGCGCGGAATAAGATAGCCTTCCGCTTGCAGGGGCGCCTGAACAAATGGCCGAAGTTGGGAAGAAGGAAGAATGGTCTGAATGTCTGCCGATGGGTCATCGCGACAGCGTCATAACTTTTATCAGTTATCGTCCTCTTCTGGTAAAATGTTCGGACCAAAGATACGTATGCGTTCGGCGCGGGCTTCCTGACGCTCTCGCCTGCGATCCGCTTCAAATTCGGCAAACTCGTCGAGCTTGCCCGTTGCCTTGCACGAGAGCCGTTCGAGTTCTGTTAGCTCGTCATCTGAAAGATTCTCGAGACTCCAGACCAGCTCAGCCTCTTCCGGCTCTGGCGTCCCGAATCGCTCCATCAGTTTGAGCCCTTGCTCCGCTGCTCGCTTACCACCGCTCACCGCGTCCCGTAGCGTCCGCATCAGGATCGCTTCCCCGACTGACACGGTACGGGTGTGTCCATCCATCCGCACTTGCACGGTTCTAGCTAGGTTTTCTCGGACCAAGGCTGCAAAACCCTTTGCCCCCTTGGGCCTACCGCGGGGATTTCCCGAACGTCCTTTCTTAAATTGATGCTCCTTCGGCGGGCGCTTGTACCCGATCTGATAAATAGCATCGTCATCGTCGCCTGCGGTTTCATCGTTCACCGGCTTGACCTCGCTGCCTGCGGTCGCGTTTGTTCGAGACGATGGGCGGCGGTTTTGAAATCGTATATGTCGCCGGTGCTCGCATTGATCGGCGTAACGCCTTGCTCACGCGCAAACCGGAACAATGTGATGTCCACGTAGCCTGGGTCGAGCTCAATGAGCCGTGCACGCCGGCCTGTTCGTTGGGCTGCAAGCATCGTGGTGCCGGAGCCGCCAAACGGATCCAAGATAATGCCGTTCTGAGCCGAGCAGTCATAAATTGCATCTGCAACCAAGTCTGTCGGTTTGACGGTTGGATGCATCGCCAATGCTTCGTCCCGATCATGTCTGAAGCTGTTCATTCCAGCATAGGTCCAGACGTTGGTTCGGCTCCGTCCAAAGCGCCCAAGCTCGACATTGTTGATGTGACGGGCGGTTCCGACCTTAAAAACGCCGACCAGCTCGTGTTGCGAACGATACAGCGACCCCATTCCTCCGTTCGTTTTGACCCACACGCATATGTTCTTGGTTTCACTATAGACCCGTGCACCAGCGGCAAGCAGATCGCCGATGTGTCGCCAGTCCATGCATACGAAGTGAATGGCGCCGTTCGCGCTGGCTTCCGCGGCCAGTTGAAGTGAACAGGTCAGAAAACCGGCAAACTGGGAGGCAGTCATCTCGCCCGAGGCCATTGCAAACTCGCTGTGTCTAGCTTTTCCCAAACCAGACACATGACCCTTGATAGGCACATTATACGGCGGATCGGTAAAAACCATCTGCGCTTGCTCAGCCCCCAGCAGTGCCTGGTAGCTCGCAGCGTCAAGCGAATCGCCACAAAATACGCGGTGCTCTCCACACAGCCAAAGGTCGCCGCGCCGTGCTACAGGCGCCAAGGAACCGCGTTCGGGTAGCTCTGGCTCATCGGGCTTCGTAGCATTTGCGGCGACTGGTCCGACAAGCAGGTCGATCTCGGCAATCTCAAAGCCGATGTCCGTCAGTTCGAAATCGAGATCGATGTCGGCCAAATTCTGAAGTTCGATCGCCAGGATATCTTGATCCCACCCGGCAAGCTCAGCCAGCTTGTTGTCTGCAATGACGTAGGCGCGCTTCTGCGCGGCACTGAGATGTTCAAGGCGGACCGTTGGAACTACGACCATGCCGATCTGGATGGCTGCCGAGACGCGTCCATGCCCGGCGATAATTTCGTCGGCACCGTCGATCAGCACCGGGTTGTTGAATCCGAAAGCTGCAATGGATTTTGCTATTTGAGTGATCTGCTTGCGGCTGTGTGTGCGCGCATTCGAAGCATTCACTCGCAGCTCAGCGGGGTTACGATCAGTAATGTGCAAAGTGGCCATGGTGGTCTCCTCAGCCCCCCATTAATCAGCGAAATTACGGTACTGCAACAAGCTTCTAAGTGTGCCCTAGGAGGCCCGTAGAGGGGTCATAGAGCGGCTTTCTGGCGCCCGGATGAAATTTCATCCCAACGGATGACTTCCCATTTGTATGTCATACGCAAAAGTACGCATCTAAGTCGCGAATGCGGGTCGAAATGGCCTTTAAGGGCAAAAAAACTGACTACCACGCTTTCGTCAATCGTTGCGTTATCGAAACAACGCGCAGTTTTGCGTCGTTCACTGATTCGCGAGCATGGGATGTTCGGTGGGCGGCCTAGCAACCTGCGGCGCCGGGCGCGCGCTGTTCATAGTGCATTACAGCGCAGGCCTTGAGCCGATCGATGCAAAATTCCCTGGATATGTTTTGCCACTCGCTCTTCGAACGTCATATTTCCCTGATCCAACGGGTAGGGAACTCGATTAAAAAAGCCCAAGCATAAGCGGCTCAGGCGGCATGATCGCATTACGTATAACGGGTTTTTGATTATTTTCCCTGATAATGGGTATTTAGCTACGGAGACAGGTTCGCAGCCGACTGCGTCCCGCACCATTCTTCCGTGATCGTGTCGCCCGGCGGCGCCGGCGGCGACGTCTGCGGTGACTTCTGGCGAAACCTGCTCTCAACTGCGTATTCTTGCGACTGATCCGCGATGCACGTGCGCGTCAGTCGGGCGCCGCCAGCTGTGGCAGTAGCGTGATCGATCACCGGACGCTGTGACTACAGACCATCATTTTAAGATCTGTATGACAAATAATATGCGATGTGCAGGTCAGTCGGTGCGCCGATGCCGGCCGTCGCTCCACCGGAAACGCTGCCCGCGGCACAGGTGCGCAGCGCGACCGTCGCGGTCGCGCGCCGGATCTTTGCCGATCCGACCAATTTCGACGCGGCGGGTTTCCTGACAATCGGCTTCACCCGGGCGCAGCTGACGCTGGGCGACATCTGTTCGAACGCCGGGAGCACGTACATCACGTCCGAAGGCCTCGCCGCGCTGGGCCTGCAGGCAAGCGACCGCTACTGGACCGCGCCCGCCATGCCCTGGACGATGCGGCGTCCCTATTCCGGCGCGGATTTTCGCGAGGATTACGCGGTGGATTACTGACGATTGCCGGCGCGGCGCGGTGGCGCCGGGCAGGGCCATGCTTTCCTCCCCTGGCCGTCTTGGGCTTTTTCGCGCGCTTCGGCTAGGCAGGGGCCATGGATTTCGACCAGCTGCTCGTCCGCTTCTTCAACACCACCGAGATTCAGGATCTGCCGCCCGAGCAGGTCGCAGCCGGCGTCGACCGGCTGCGCCTGCAATTCGGGCTGGAAAAGGATTCGGGGCGGCGGTTCGCGCTGTGGTGCCTGATGTTCATGCTGGGCATAGCCCCCGACATCGACGAGGCGTTCGAGGACCCCGAGGACCGCGACGCCGCGCGCGACTTCATGGAAGCGGCGGAAGAGGAGATGGACGCGGAGGACGAGGGCGACCCGGCGTAATCGCCGCTGCATCATTTTCGTTGCCATACACCCTCTCGCGAAACAGCGGGGTCAGGTCGTGCGGTGTTGACCGCTGCATCGCGTGCTGGAAATCCAGGGACGTGACGGTGCCGCCGGCGTTGGCCCGCGTGTAGCGGCGCAGACCCGCCCAGAACGCCGCGTCGCCCATCGTGTCGCGCAATTCGGCGACGAACAGCGCGCCCTTCGAATATTGGATCGCGCGGCGTAGTCGCAGCGACGGATAGCGGCCGTCCCAGGCGAGCGGCCTGTCGAATCCGGCGACGCGTGCCTGATCGACGCGGGCGCGCGCGATATCCAGGCTGCGGCGATAGGCGGCTTCGCCGAAGCGCTGCTGCTGCCATGCGGCGACCATGAAGGTCGTGATCCCTTCGTTCAGCCAGAAATCGCGCCACGTCGCGCAGGTGACGAGGTTGCCCCACCACTGGTGCGCCAGTTCGTGCGCCATGACCCAGGCACCGGCGGGGTCGTCGCGGTCGCGCGCGAGTTCGTCCACGCCGATCAGCGAGAAGCTGGCGGTCTCCTGCGCCTCGCGGCCGGGGACGAGCAACTGGGCATAGCGGCGGTCGGGTAGTGCGACACCCGCACGCTCGGCGAGGAAGGCGACCATCGCCTGCGTTTCGGCCAGCTCCGCGGTCACGTCGCGCGCGGTGCCGGTCGCATCGGCGATCATGATCCTGCCGTGGCGTGTGTCGCGACCGCGCTGCGGAAGGGCGCCGGCGGCGAAGGCGAACAGATAGGGCGAATAGGGGCGGGTGGCGCGCCAGCGGTGGCGGACCAGCCCGCCACCCGTGCCGCGCATGGCAACCCGCCGGCCCGTACCGAGCGATTGCACCCCCGCGGGCAGGTCGAGATCGAGGTCGAACCACGCCTTGTCGCCGGGGCTGTCCTGCCGGCAGACCATCCAGTCGCAGGCGAAATAGCCGGCGTACAAATGCCCGGCGGTCGCGGTCAGGCCGCGGGCGGGTGTGCCGGACAGCGCGAACGATAGCGTGACGCGCTCACTGCGGCGCAAGGGGCGGGGCAGGGTGAAGCGCGTGGCCTGCGCGGTTCGCGTGACGGTGATCGGCCGGCCGGCGATGGTCGCGTCGGCGATCGCCAGGGCGTTGGGCGAAAAGTCGAGTGTCGCGACGCCACTGGTCGTCGCGCGCAGGATGATGCGTTCGCGTGCCGACACTGCGGCGGTCGCGACGTCGGGGCGCAGCGTCACCTGATAGCGCTCGACATCGAAGCCTTGGCCCGGAGGCGGGGCGGCTGCGAGCAGCAGGGGGGCGAGGGCGAGTGGTAGCAAACGCGTCATCGCGGATAAGGTATCGGCCGAGAGCGTCACGCGACAGCCGCTTGTGCTCACGGGGCAGGAACAACAAAAAACCGCCGCCCGGACATCCCCGGACGGCGGTTCCTCGATAGCTTAGGGCCACGCCGTTGGACATGACCGGCTGTGCCGGTCACGCCGCCCGTCGTGGCAGCTCTTGGGATTGCTGGCGCAATCCCAAGGTGCCCGCGCCTCAGTCTTCCGTGTTCAGATACTCGCCGGCATCCGCATCGGTGCCCGAGCCGCTGGGGACGACCGCCGCCAGCGGATCGTCGCCGGTGCCGACCTCGTCGCGCGGGCTACGGGCGGCTTCCGCTGCCCGCTCTTCCGCGGCCGACTGCGGTGCCATCGCCGCAACCAGCGCGCGCTGCTGCGCCCGCAATGCCGCGTCGCGCGACGATGCCGCCACGCGCAGGCGGTTCATGCCCGCACCGGTACCCGCCGGGATCAGGCGGCCGACGATGACGTTTTCCTTCAGGCCGTTCAGCGAGTCGATCTTGCCCTGCACCGAAGCCTCGGTGAGCACACGGGTCGTCTCCTGGAACGAGGCGGCCGAGATGAAGCTACGGGTCTGCAGCGACGCCTTGGTGATGCCCAGCAGGATCGGCTTGCCCTGGGCCCGCGCCTGCTTCTTGTCGAGCTTGGCGTTGGCTTCGTCCATCTCGTCACGATCGACCTGTTCGCCGGCCAGCAGCGTGGTGTCGCCGCCGTCGGTGATCTCGACCTTCTGCAGCATCTGGCGAACGATCACCTCGATGTGCTTGTCGTTGATCTTCACGCCCTGGAGTCGATAGACTTCCTGGATTTCGCTGACCAGATATTCGGCCAGCGGCTCGATGCCCATCACTTCCAGGATGTCATGCGGATCGGGCGAACCGCCGATCAGGTTGTCGCCACGCTTGACGTAGTCGCCTTCCTGAACGTCGATCACCTTAGACTTGGGGATGAGGTACTCGACCACATCGCCGCCGTCCTCCGGCATGATCCCGATCTTGCGCTTCGCCTTGTAGTCCTTGCCGAATACGACACGGCCCGAGACCTTCGCGATGATCGCGTTTTCCTTGGGCTTGCGCGCTTCGAACAGCTCGGCGACGCGCGGCAGACCGCCGGTGATGTCGCGGGTCTTGGCCGATTCACGCGCGACACGCGCCAGAACGTCGCCGGCCTGGACGGTCGCATTGTCCTCGACCGACAGCACCGCGCCCGGCGCCAGCATGTAGCGCGACCCTTCGCCTTCGCCATCGCCGGTCAGGGTCAGGCGGGGACGCAGGTCCTCCTTCGTCTTGGACGACGTGGCGCGATATTCGATGACGACGCGCTGGGTGATGCCCGTCGCTTCGTCGGCCTGTTCGGTCATCGTGCGGTTGTCGATCAGGTCCTGATACTTAACCGTACCGCCGGTTTCGGTGATGACCGGCATGGTGAACGGATCCCATTCCGCCATCCGGTCGCCCTTCGATACGATGTGTCCATCGTCGAACAGGACATACGCACCGTACGGCACGCGGTCGGTCGACAGTTCGCGGCCGTCCATATCCTTGATGACGATCTCGCCCGAACGGCTGAGCACCACGCGGCGACCCCGCTGGTCGACGATGACGCGCAGGTCGCGGAATTCGACCGTACCGTCGGCGTGCGCTTCCAGGTTCGACGTTTCGTTCAGCTGCGCCGCACCACCGATGTGGAAGGTACGCATGGTCAGCTGCGTGCCCGGCTCACCGATCGACTGCGCCGCAATCACGCCGACCGCTTCGCCGATGTTGACCGGCGTACCGCGGGCGAGGTCACGGCCGTAGCACTTGCCGCACACGCCGACCTTGGCTTCGCAGACCAGAGGGCTGCGGATCTTCATGCCCTGGACGCCCAGCGCCTCGATCTGCGCGACCATCGGCTCGTCGAGCAGCGTGCCCGCCGGGATGACGACCTTGCCGTCCTTGCTGACGACGTCCTCGCCGGTGGTCCGGCCGAGGATGCGTTCGCCGAGCGACGCGATGGTGCTGCCGCCCTGAACGATCGCCTTCATCTCGAGCATCCGCTCGGTCCCGCAATCCTCCTCCATCACGACGCAGTCTTGGCTGACGTCGACGAGGCGGCGGGTGAGGTAGCCCGAGTTGGCGGTCTTCAGCGCGGTATCCGCAAGGCCCTTACGAGCGCCGTGGGTCGAGTTGAAGTATTCAAGGACGGTCAGGCCTTCCTTGAAGTTCGAGATGATCGGCGTTTCGATGATTTCGCCCGACGGCTTGGCCATCAGGCCACGCATGCCGGCCAGCTGCTTGATCTGCGCCTGCGAACCACGGGCACCGGAGTGCGCCATCATGTAGATCGAGTTGATCGGCGCCTCGCGACCGTCATCCAGGCGCTTCACCGCCTTGATCTCGTCCATCATGGCCGCCGCCACCTGGTCGCCGCAGCGGCTCCAAGCGTCGATCACCTTGTTGTACTTCTCCTGCTGCGTGATCAGGCCGTCCTGATACTGCTGCTCGAAGTCCTTCACGAGCGCCTTGGTCTCGTCGACCATGCCGGTCTTCGCGTCCGGAATGATCATGTCGTCCTTGCCGAACGAGATGCCGGCCTTGAACGCGTGGCGGAAGCCCAGCGCCATGATGGCGTCGGCGAACAGCACCGTCTCCTTCTGACCCGTATGACGATACACCTCGTCGATGACGTCGGTGACGTCCTTCTTGGTCAGCAGGCGGTTGACGGTCTCGAAGGGCACCTTGTGGTTCTTGGGCAGCGTCTCGCCCAGCAGCATGCGGCCCGGCGTGGTTTCGAAGCGCTGCATGCGCTCGACGCCCTTCTCATCGACCTGCGGCACACGGCTGGTGATCTTGGTGTGCAGCGTGACGGCGCCGGCGTGGAGCGCCTGGTGCACTTCAGACATGTCGGAAATCAGCATGCCTTCGCCCGGCTCGCCGGTCTTCTCCATCGACAGATAATAGAGCCCCAGCACCATGTCCTGCGACGGCACGATGATCGGCTTGCCGTTCGCGGGGCTCAGGATGTTGTTGGTCGACATCATCAGGACGCGCGCTTCCAGCTGCGCCTCGAGGCTCAGTGGAACGTGCACGGCCATCTGGTCGCCGTCGAAGTCGGCGTTGAATGCCGAGCAGACCAGCGGGTGCAGCTGGATCGCCTTGCCCTCGATCAGCACCGGCTCGAACGCCTGGATGCCGAGGCGGTGGAGCGTCGGCGCGCGGTTGAGCAGCACGGGATGCTCGCGGATCACCTCGTCGAGGATGTCCCAGACTTCCTTGCGCTCCTTCTCGACCCACTTCTTGGCCTGCTTGAGGGTCATAGACAGACCCTTGGCGTCGAGGCGCGCGTAGATGAACGGCTTGAACAGCTCGAGCGCCATCTTCTTGGGCAGGCCGCACTGGTGGAGCTTGAGCTCCGGCCCGGTCACGATGACCGAACGGCCCGAATAATCGACGCGCTTGCCGAGAAGGTTCTGGCGGAAGCGGCCCTGCTTGCCCTTCAGCATGTCGGACAGCGACTTCAGCGGACGCTTGTTGGCGCCCGTGATCGTGCGACCGCGGCGGCCATTGTCGAAGAGGGCATCAACCGCTTCCTGCAGCATGCGCTTTTCGTTGCGGACGATGATGTCCGGCGCGCGCAGCTCCATCAGCCGCTTCAGGCGGTTGTTGCGGTTGATCACGCGGCGATACAGGTCGTTCAGATCCGACGTCGCGAAGCGGCCGCCGTCCAGGGGAACGAGCGGACGCAGCTCGGGTGGGATGACCGGCACGACGTCCAGGATCATCCATTCCGGGCGGTTGCCCGAATCGATGAAGCTCTCGACGACCTTCAGGCGCTTGATGATCTTCTTGGGCTTCAGCTCCGACTTGGTCGTCGCCAGCTCTTCCAGAAGTTCCTTGCGCTCACCCTCCAGGTCGAGGTCCATGAGCATGATCTTGACCGCTTCGGCACCGATCCCGGCCGAGAACGCGTCCTCGCCATACTGGTCCTGCGCTTCGAGCAGTTCGTCCTCGGTCATCAGCTGGAATTTCTCCAGCGGCGTCAGGCCCGGCTCGGTGACGATGTAGCTTTCGAAATACAGCACGCGCTCGAGCTGCTTCAGCTGCATGTCGAGCAGCAGGCCGATGCGGCTCGGCAGCGACTTCAGGAACCAGATGTGCGCGACGGGCGCGGCGAGCTCGATATGGCCCATGCGCTCGCGGCGGACCTTCGACACGGTAACTTCGACACCGCACTTCTCGCAGACGATGCCCTTGTACTTCATGCGCTTGTACTTGCCGCACAGGCACTCGTAATCCTTGATCGGACCGAAGATGCGCGCGCAGAACAGGCCGTCACGTTCCGGCTTGAACGTACGATAGTTGATCGTCTCGGGCTTTTTGATCTCGCCGAACGACCACGACCGGATGCGGTCGGGCGATGCGATGCCGATCTGGATCTGGTCGAAGGTTTCCGGCTTCGCGAGCGGATTGGCGAAATTGGTCAGTTCGTTCATTTTTCAGTCCCTCTACGGGGTCAAATCAGTCGGGCGGGGGGAGGGACCCCGCAGCGGTTTTCAAGACCGCTGCGGGATCACCGATCACTCCGCCGCGTCGGCCAGCGCGTTGCCGTCTTCGTCGACCTCGGCGGTCTTCAACTCGACGTTCAGGCCCAGCGAGCGCATTTCCTTGACGAGCACGTTGAAGCTCTCCGGAATACCCGCCTCGAAGGTGTCGTCGCCCTTGACGATCGCTTCGTACACCTTGGTGCGGCCGACCACGTCGTCCGACTTCACCGTCAGCATTTCCTGCAAGGTATACGCCGCGCCGTAGGCCTGGAGCGCCCAGACCTCCATCTCTCCGAAGCGCTGTCCGCCGAACTGCGCCTTACCGCCCAGCGGCTGCTGGGTGACGAGGCTGTACGGCCCGATCGAGCGCGCGTGGATCTTGTCGTCGACCAGGTGGTGCAGCTTCAGCATGTAGATGATGCCGACGGTTACCTTGCGGTCGAACGCGTCGCCGGTGCGGCCGTCGTACAGCGTCGACTGGCCCGACGTGTCGAGACCCGCCAGTTCCAGCATGTCCGACACGTCGCTTTCGCGCGCGCCGTCGAACACCGGGGTGCCCATCGGCACGCCGGTACGGATGTTGTGGACCAGCTCGGCGACCTGCTCCGGCGTCCGCGACTGGATGTCCTCGGCATAATGGTCGCCGTAGATCTCGACCAGGCGATCCTTGACCGCACCCGGCATTTCGCCGGCCTGCGCATCCGGGTTCGCCTCCCGCCAGTCGTCCAGCGCCGCCGCGACCTGCATACCCAGGTTGCGGGCGGCCCAGCCGAGGTGGGTTTCGAAGATCTGCCCGACGTTCATGCGGCTCGGCACGCCCAGCGGGTTGAGCACCAGGTCGACCGGCGTCCCGTCGGCGAGGAACGGCATGTCCTCCGCCGGCAGGATGCGGCTGATGACGCCCTTGTTGCCGTGACGGCCGGCCATCTTGTCGCCCGGCTGCAGCTTGCGCTTCACCGCGACGAAGACCTTGACCATCTTCAGCACGCCCGGCGGCAGCTCGTCGCCCCGCTCCAGCTTCTCGCGGCGATCCTCGAACTTCTCGCGGATGCGCTTGGCGGCTTCGTCGTACTGGCCCTTGACCGCTTCCAGGTTCGACTGGACGGCGTCGTCGGCTACCGCGAACTTCCACCATTCGTGGCGATCGACGCTGTCGAGCAGGTCCTGATCGATCACGGCACCCTTCTTCAGGCCCTTCGGCACCGCGGTCGCGGTCTGGCCGACCAGCATGTCCTTCAGACGCGACCAGGTGGCGCGGTTCAGGATGGTGCGTTCGTCGTCCGAGTCCTTCTTCAGGCGTTCGATCTCCTCGCGTTCGATCGCCAGCGCGCGCTCGTCCTTGTCGATGCCGTGGCGGTTGAACACGCGCACGTCAACGATCGTGCCCGATACGCCCGGCGGCAGGCGCAGCGAGGTGTCGCGGACGTCCGACGCCTTTTCACCGAAGATGGCGCGGAGCAGCTTTTCCTCCGGCGTCATCGGGCTTTCGCCCTTCGGCGTGATCTTGCCGACCAGGATGTCGCCCGGCTCGACCTCGGCACCGACGTAGACGATGCCGGCTTCGTCGAGGTTGCGCAGCGCTTCCTCGCCGACGTTCGGGATGTCGCGGGTGATGTCCTCCGGCCCCAGCTTCGTGTCGCGGGCCATCACTTCGAACTCGTCGATGTGGATCGACGTGAACACGTCGTCCTTCACGATCCGCTCGGAGATCAGAATCGAGTCCTCGTAGTTGTAGCCGTTCCACGGCATGAACGCGACGAGCGCGTTGCGACCCAGCGCCAGCTCGCCGAACTCGGTCGACGGACCGTCGGCCAGCACGTCGCCGACGTTCACCACGTCGCCGACCTTCACCAGCGGACGCTGGTTGATGCAGGTCGACTGGTTGGAGCGCTGGAACTTCATCAGCGTGTAGATGTCGACGCCCGATTCATTGGCATCGACGTCACCGGTCGCGCGGATGACGATTCGGCTCGCGTCGACCTGGTCGACGATGCCCGAACGACGCGCCGAGATCGCCGCGCCCGAATCGCGGGCCACGGTCTCTTCCATGCCGGTGCCGACGAACGGCGCCTCAGCACGGACCAGCGGCACGGCCTGACGCTGCATGTTCGAACCCATCAGCGCGCGGTTGGCGTCGTCGTTTTCCAGGAACGGAATCAGCGACGCGGCGACCGAAACGAGCTGCTTGGGGCTGACGTCCATCAGCGTGATGGTTTCCGGCAGCGCCATCAGGAATTCGCCGGCCTGACGTGCCGAGATCAGTTCCTCGGTAAAGCGGTTGCCGTCGTCGACTTCGGCGGAGGCCTGCGCGATCGTGTGCTTGGCCTCTTCCATCGCCGACAGGTACACGACCTCGTCGGTGACGACGCCGTCGTTCACCTTGCGGTACGGCGTTTCGATGAAGCCGTACTTGTTGACACGGCTGAACGACGCGAGGCTGTTGATCAGACCGATGTTCGGGCCTTCCGGCGTTTCGATCGGGCAGATACGACCATAGTGGGTCGGGTGAACGTCGCGGACTTCGAAGCCCGCACGCTCACGCGTCAGACCGCCCGGCCCGAGCGCCGAGACACGACGCTTGTGCGTCACTTCGGACAGCGGGTTGGTCTGGTCCATGAACTGCGACAGCTGCGACGAACCGAAGAACTCGCGCACCGCGGCGACCGCGGGTTTTGCGTTGATGAGGTCGTTGGGCATGACCGTCGACACGTCGACCGACGACATGCGCTCCTTGACCGCACGCTCCATGCGGAGAAGCCCGACACGGTACTGGTTCTCCAGCAACTCCCCGACCGAGCGGACGCGACGGTTGCCGAGGTTGTCGATGTCGTCGACTTCGCCCTTGCCGTCCTTGAGATCCACCAGCGTCTTGACGACGGCCAGGATATCCTCGGTGCGCAGCGTGGTGTGCGTATCCGGCGCATCGAGGTCGAGGCGCATGTTGAGCTTCACGCGGCCGACGGCCGACAGGTCGTAGCGCTCGGGGTCGAAGAAGAGCCCTGCGAACAGCGACTCCGCCGTCTCCAGCGTCGGCGGCTCGCCGGGGCGCATGACGCGGTAGATGTCGCTGAGCGCCTGCTGGCGCTCCTCGGCCTTGTCCGCCTTCAACGTGTTGCGGATCCACGGACCCGTCGAGATGTGGTCGATGTCGAGCAGTTCGATCCGCTCGATGCCTGCCTTGTCGAGCAGTTCGAGGTTCTCGGCTGACACTTCGTCACCGGCCTCGATGTAGATCTCGCCGGTCTTCTCGTTGATCAGGTCGTATGCGCTGTAGCGGCCGAAGATTTCTTCCGTCGGGATCAGCAGGTCGGAGAGACCATCCTTCGCCGCCTTGTTGGCCGCGCGGGGCGAAATCTTCTGGCCCGCCGGGAAGACGATCTCGCCCGACTTCGCGTCGACGATGTCGAACATCGGCTTGGCGCCGCGCCAGTTTTCGGCGGCGAACGGAATCTGCCAGCCGCCCTGGCCGCGGACGAAGGTCACGCGGTTGTAGAAGTGGTTGAGGATTTCCTCCGAATTCAGGCCGAGCGCATAGAGCAATGTCGTGACCGGCAGCTTGCGCTTGCGGTCGATACGGACGTTGACGATGTCCTTGGCGTCGAATTCGAAGTCGAGCCAGCTGCCGCGATAGGGGATGACACGCGCGGCGAACAGGAACTTGCCGCTGGCGTGGGTCTTGCCGCGGTCATGGTCGAACAGCACGCCGGGTGAGCGGTGCATCTGGCTGACGATGACGCGCTCGGTACCGTTGATGAAGAAGGTGCCGTTGCCCGTCATCAGGGGCATGTCGCCCATGTAGACGTCCTGCTCCTTGATATCGATGACCGACTTGGCTTCGGTATCGGGATCGACCTCGAACGCGGTCAGGCGCAGCGTGACGCGCATCGGGGCTGCATAGGTGATGCCGCGCTGGCGGCATTCCTCGACGTCGAACTTCGGGTCTTCAAGGACGTAATCATCGAAGTCGAGATAGGCGGTGCCGGCGAAATCCTGGATCGGGAAGACGCTGCGCAGCGTCTTTTCGAGGCCGGAGACATGGCCTGTGCTCTTGTCGGAGCGCAGGAACTGTTCGTAGCTTTCGCGCTGAACCTCGATCAGGTTCGGCATCTGCACCACTTCGTGGATGTCGCCGAACACCTTGCGGATGCGGCGCTTGGTCGTGCCGCCGGTCGCGATCGCTTTGGTTGCCATGTCTTTTATCTTGCCTCGTCAGCCGTCAATTGCCCCGGTGAAACCCGCGGGGCGCGGACGCAGCAAAAGACGCATAAAAGGCCGCGCGAAATCCTCGTCGGAAATCGGCAGCCTCACCAGCGTCCTTACGTCGAAACCGACCAGTCCCCATTCGTACGATGCACTGCGCGACGGCGCATCATGTCCCGAAACTGTGGTAGGACACACCATATAGGCGTGCCGCAGAGGTTAGTCAAACCGGACGTGGAAAGCCGACTTCGCTCGCTTCGTCGTCGATCTGACACGGCCTGCCGCTAATTTGGACCGTTTCGGGGCCGGAATCGTCGCGGCGGTCATTGAGGCTGCGATATGAAACAGGATAGCACCCCCGCTCGTACCGCGGCTTGGCTGTTCCTAGCAGCCCCCGCGTTCCTCGCCATTCCTGCCCATGCGCAGGAAGCCACACCGCAGGCGGCAACCCCGCCGCCGCCGGTCGTCCGGACCGTGCCGCAGCCGGCGACCCCGCCGGAGACTTCGATCGACGCCCCTGCGACGGTGCGCGGTGCCGATCCCAACTCGTCCACCCGGATCGCGCCGGGCGCAGCGGATGTCGTGGATGACGCGCGCATCGCCGCGCGCGCCGAGCAGCGGACGCAGGTCCGTCGCGAACCGCGCCGCACGCCGACCGTGACCCGCGCCGCGGCGCCGGTAACTGCCGTCGCTGCATCTGCCCCGACCCCGGCGCCGTCCCCCGCTGCCGCCGCGCCGGTCGAAGCAGCGCAAGCCCCCGCTGCGCAGCCCGCGGCTCCGGCCGAGCCCGCCGCGACGACGACCGAAGCCACCACGACGCAGGCGACCGACGACGGCGGCGTGCCGCTGTGGCCGCTCGCCGCGATCGTCGCGCTGATCGTCGCGGTCGGCGCCTTCTTCCTGCTGCGCCGTCGCAAGGCCGACGCATACGACGATGAGGCGGTCTATCACGAAGAGCCGGTCTATGCCGAGCCTGCGCCGGTCGCCACGGCGCCGATGGCTGCCACCGCCCCGGTCGCGACGCCCGTCGCGGCCGCAGTCGCGATGACGCCGAAGGATGAACCCGTAGCCGCCGGTCTTGTCGACGAAACGACCGTGACCGACGCGCCGGCGGAGGATGTCGCCGCGCTAACCGGCGGTGCCGCGGCGGTGCACGACCGTCCGTGGCTCGAACTGGCGATGCGTCCGGTGCGCGCCGGCACCAGCGCCGACGAAGCACTGGTCGAGATCGAACTGACCGTCGCCAACTCGGGCAGCGTCAAGGCGGAGGACGTCCGCGTCTCGACCTTCATGCTAACCGATGCGCACGCCAGCGAAATGGAGCGACTGCTGGTCGATGCCCCAGCCGACGCCGCGATCGATCCGGTGACGATCGAACCGGGCGAAGGCACGCGCATCGACGCGACGCTCGCCGCGCTGAAGGCTGATCTCGGCACCGAAGGCCGCTTTACGCCGGTCGTCGTTGCCGACGCCCGCTACCGCCTGCCCGACGGCAGCGAAGGGCGAACCTCCGCCTCGTTCGTGGTCGGCGTCTCGGATGAAGAGGGCGGGACGCTCATCCCGATCGACCTCGCCGACCGTGTGATGCGCGAGGACGTCGAAGCCCGTCTGCACGGCGAACCCGAACACGCTTGATCCCTGGCAGTTACTACGGCGGACAGGCCCGTCTCCACTTCGGTGGGGGCGGGCCTTTCTGCGGTCGCCAAGGCCCCTCGCGTCGCCTGACAGGCAACTCATGCCAACGCCGTTTCCCTTTCGACCCGCCGCGGCCTAGCATCGGCGGCATGACATCTTCCGGAGACGTGCCCGCCATGAAGCTGATCCTCCTCGCCGCGACCGCCGCCATCGCCGTCACGCCGCTCGCCGCGCAGCAGCAGGCCGCACCGGCCGGCGACATTCCGGCGAAGTACGAAGTCCCCAAGACCGGTTACGACTACGACAAGCGTGTCGTCATGGTGCCAATGCGCGACGGGACGAAGCTCTATACCGTCATCGTCGTGCCGAAGGGCGCGACCAACGCGCCGATCGTGCTGACTCGCACCCCGTACAACGCCGCCGGCCGCGCCAACCGGATGGACAGCCCGAGGATGCTGTCGGCGCTGCCGCTGGCGGACGAAGGCTTCGTGAAGGACGGCTATATCCGCGTCTACCAGGACATCCGCGGCAAATACGGCTCGGAAGGCGACTATGTCGTCACGCGCCCCGTCATCGGCGCGCTGAACCCGACCAAAGTCGATCACACGACCGACGCCTATGACACGATCGACTGGCTGGTGAACAAGGCGAACCTGCCCGAAAGCAACGGCCGCGTCGGCATGATCGGGTCGAGCTACGAAGGCTTCACTGTCGTCATGGCGCTGCTGAATCCCCACCCGGCGCTGAAGGTCGCAGCGCCCGAAAGCCCGATGATCGACGGCTGGATGGGCGACGACTGGTTTCACTACGGCGCGTTCCGCCTGGCGAACATCGCCTGGCTCGGCGGGCAGACCGGGTTCAAGGGCGCGGGCAAGGCGCCGTCGAGCGGCGGCTACGACGACTACGAGAACTTCCGTTACGGGTCGGCCGGCGACTGGGCGAAGAAGGCGGGTTACGACGGGCTGCCCTATTGGCAGCGGATGCAGGCGCATCCGGCCTATGACGCCTTCTGGCAGGGCCAGGCGCTCGACAAGCTGGTTGCGGCAAACCCGTCGAACGTGCCCACCATCTGGGAACAGGGCCTGTGGGACCAGGAGGACATGTATGGCGCGATCCGGACGTGGGAGGCGCTGAAGGCCAAGGGCAAGACCGGCAACAACTTCCTGGTCATGGGGCCGTGGCGCCACAGCCAGGTTAACCGCGAGGGGCGCAGCCTGGGCCCGTTCCAGTGGGACGGCGATACCGCCGCGCAATTCCGCGACGACATGGTCCTGCCGCTGTTCAACCAGTATCTGAAGGATGCCGCGCCCGCGAACCTGCCGCAGGTCGCGATCTACAACACGGGCGAGAACCACTGGGATCGCCTGAGCACCTGGCCGCTGGCGTGCGAACAGGGCTGCGCCGCGCCGCTCCGGCCCATCTACCTCCAGGCGGGCGGCAGGCTCGGCTGGGACAAAGGCGGGGCAGGGGGCGATTCCTACATCTCCGATCCCGCCAAGCCCGTCCCGCACCTCTCGCGGCCGGTCAATTTCGGTGACGGCCGCTGGGGAGACTGGCTGGTCAGCGACCAGCGCCATGTCGACGGCCGCCCGGACGTCATGACTTATCAGACCGACGTCCTGACCGCGCCCGTTCGCGTCTCCGGCGCGCCGTTTGCCGAGGTGTTCGCCAAGACGACCGGGACCGACGGCGACTTCGTCGTCAAGGTGATCGACGTCTACCCGGACGAGGTCGCGAGCGATGCGAAGATGGGTGGATACCAACTCGCCATCGCGCAGGACATCTTCCGCGGCCGCTACCGCGACAGCTTCGAGAAGCCGTCCGCGATTCCGGCGAGCAAGATCCAGAAATATCGCTTCCGCCTGCCGACCGTGAACCACGTGTTCCAGCCCGGCCACCGCATCATGGTCCAGGTCCAGTCGAGCCAGTTCCCGCTCTACGACCGCAACCCGCAGACGTACGTGCCGAACATCTTCCTGGCCAAGCCGGAGGACTATAAGGCGGCGACCGTCACGCTGCAACGCGGTGGCGCTGCGGCAAGCGCCGTGTGGCTGCCGGTGGTGGCGCTCGACCAGAGCGCGGTGGCGGTGTCTGAGCGCTAAAAGCGGCTTGGCACGGACGGCCGGGGTGGCGGATCGCCCCGGTCGTTCCTATATTGTGACCATCACCGGCATGACTCTGTCCGTAGGCGCCGGTGACTGAGAGACCATCTGTGCTTTCGCTTACGTGCCGAAAGCTGTCCTTATGGATCTCAACTATCTGCTGTCCCGCCACCAAATCTCGCTGATGCTGGCGCAAGCCGCACCGACGATCGAGGCGCGGCATTCGCATCGTGGCCTGGCGGCCGGCTATGCCGACACGATCCGTTCGATGCAGGCGCTACTCGGGGCCGATGCCTCGCTGGTCGGGGGACGCTGAACGATATGTCGGCCATCACTATCCTTCCCGCATCGGGCGACCTGTCGCCGGCCCCCACCAAGCGCTTCCGCCGCACGTTTTCCGGACGGCGCGACACACCCGAGGCTCTGGCCCGCCAGGCGAAGGTGACGCTTCTCGCGTTTCGCGCCCATGAGACGCGCGAGGATGCCGTCGCTTTTCTCAACGTCGAACACGCCGATCTTGGCGGACGCCCGATCGACATCGGCGCACGCGACGATGCGGGCTACGCCGCGGTCGAGGCAATCCTGCTGCCGGCCGCGCCCGGCGCACGCTGAGACGTCCGAGGCCTCGCGTCGATTGTCCTTCGATCGACACGCGCGTGAGGGGGCCTGGTTGCTGGAGGATTGAACCGATTTGAAGTTCATCGGTCGTTCATCTGACATACAGGAACGTGTCTTTTCGTCGTTCGACAGGAGGATTCGATGTCTCTGATCTTGCTCGCCGCCGTTGCCGCCGCGGGGACTGCGCCTGCTGAACCTCGAGTTTTCGAGAAGATCCGGTCGGACGGCGTGACGGTCGTCTGTGTGCGACATGACGAAAAGCCGACGATCCTCACGTCGCGCGTCGAATGTCGCGAGCGGGCGGACTGGATCCGGTCGTCGGCCTACAATCGCCTGGTCGGCGCAGGCGATCGGCCCAATTTCGACTATGTGTTTTCGTCGCCGCAGCGCGTGCCGACGATCGTCGGTCGATAAGCTAAAGCGCGATCGGATAACGGTCGGGAGACATTGACCTTCGGCGCGCTTGACCCGACAGGTTCGGGCATGATCCTGTCGAACATGAATCTCATCGAAGACCGTCCCGGCTTCGTCACCCACCTCGAATGCGGTTTGACCGGCGAGCGATACGACGCCGATGTCCTGCAAGGGCTCAGCCGGGTCGGGCGGCCCTTGCTGGTGCGCTACGATCTGGACGGGGTCCGCGCCGCGATGACGAAGGACGTGCTGGCTGCGCGTCCCGCCGACCTCTGGAAATACCGGGAACTGCTGCCCGTCCGAACGGCCGCAAACATCGTCAGCCTGGGTGAAACCGCGACACCGCTCGTCACGCTCGACCGGGTGGGTGACGCGCGGGGCGCGCGCGCGCCGATCGTGAAGGACGAGGGGCGCCTGCCGACCGGCAGCTTCAAGGCGCGTGGCCTCGTCATGGCGATCAGCATGGCGAAGGCGCTGGGCGTCCGTACGATCGCGATGCCGACCAACGGCAATGCGGGGGCTGCTGCGGCGGCCTATGCGGCGCGTGCAGGCATCGAGGCAGTGATCTTCTGCCCCGACGACACACCCGAGATCAATGTGCGCGAGATCGCCGCGCAGGGTGCGCGCGTGTACCGCGTCAACGGCCTGATCGACGATTGCGGCGCGATCGTCGGTGCCGCGTGCAAGCAGAACGGCTGGTTCGACCTGTCGACGCTGAAGGAGCCGTACCGGATCGAGGGCAAGAAGACGATGGGGCTGGAGCTTGCCGAGCAGCTCGGCTGGACGCTGCCGGATGCGATCTTCTACCCGACCGGCGGCGGCACCGGCCTGATCGGCATGTGGAAGGCGTTCGACGAGCTGGAGCGGATCGGCTTTATCGGCCCCGAGCGCCCCCGCATGTACGCGGTGCAGGCCGAAGGCTGCGCGCCGATGGTCCGCGCGTTCGAAGCGGGCGAGCGTCATGCCGAGCGCTGGGAGGACGCGCACACCGTCGCCGCGGGCATCCGCGTGCCCAAGGCGGTCGGCGATTTCCTGATCCTGGACGCGGTGCGCGAGAGCAAGGGCGCGGCGCTGGCGGTCAGCGACGACGCGCTTCTGGCGGCAGTCGATGAAGCGGCGGGCGACGGCCTGCTGCTGTGCCCCGAAGGCGGCGCGACGCTGGCGGCGTATGACCGTGCGCTCGCCGAGGGCATGGTCGGCCGGGACGAGCGCGTCGTCCTGTTCAACTGCGCGACCGGCTTGAAGTACCCGATGCCCGACAAGTCGCGAACGCTCGACCGCCACGGCGCGATCGACCTGACGGGGTTGTAGGATGCGTGCAGCCGATGTTCAGCCGCGCGGGCGTAGCGGCGCGCGCGTGAAAACCGCGATCCTTGCCACGATCCTGTTCGCTCTCGGCACCCCGCCGGCTCCGGCGCAGGACACGATCCAGACGCTGCCGGGGGCCGACCGCTTCCAGCTGCCGCCCGGTAACAGCCAGGCGACGCCGACGCCCAGCCCGACGCCGACGCCGTCTCCGACACCGAGCGCCGTCGCGCCACCACCGGTCGTTCGCACGGTTCCGAGTCCGACGCCGACGCCGGCTGCGACACCCGGTCCGGCTGTGACCCGTACGCCGGCGCCGCGGCCGACGCCCACCCCGACGCCATCGCCGACCCCGCGTGCGACCGAAACTCCGACGCGCACGCAAACCGTGCCGCCGTCACCTGCAGGCGAGGCTGCACCGCTGCCGAGCCCGACGCCGCGTGTGAGTGCCACGCCGACCGTGGCCGCGACGCCGGACGCTGCCCCGGCGCCGGCCGGCGAGGCTGGTCCGCCGGCCTGGCTGTGGTTGCTCGCCGGGCTCGGCTTGGTCGCGGGCGCGGGCGTCTTCCTTGTCGCCCGACGGCGGAAGCGCGTCGGGGTCGACGAGGTCATCTACGAGCCTGTCGCGCCGCCGCAGGCTTCGCCACCGCCCATACAAGCGCCGAAGCCGAAGCCGAAGCCGCAGGCACCCGCAGCCGCGCCCGTGGTCCCATCGGCGACACCCTCAAGGCCGCTCGCCCTGGATTTCCGTCCGCAGCGCCTCTGGACGCGCGGGCCCAATGCGTATCTCGCGTTCGAACTGATGCTGACCAACGCGGGATCGACGCCGCTGTCGGGCGTCCGCCCCGTCGTCACTCTGGCGAGTGCCGGGCCCGACACCGCCGCCGAATTGGCGGGGTTCGCGGCGCAGGTATCCTCCCTGCCGGGCGGCGAGCCGTTCGACCTGCGCGCGGGCGAAACGCGCAAGATCTCGGGCGAACTTACCCTGCCGGGCGACGCGATGCACGTGACGACAGTCGCGGAGCGTGAGATGATCGTGCCGGTCGCGATGATCGGCATGGCGTGGCGCGGCGGCCTGTCGGTCGCGTCGGCGGCGGAAGCGTTCGTGATCGGCGTCGGCGATCCGACCGCGGCCAAGCTGGGGCCGGTATGGGTCGATCGTCCGGGGCAGATCTACGGCCGGTTGGACGCACGACGCTTCACGCCGCGCTGACGATCAGAACATCGAGTTGATGTTGGAGGCGACCAGCGTCCAGCCCGACGCTTCTCGCCGCAGAGCCCAAAGGCCAGCGGCCGTACCGCTGTTGTAACCGACGAACGCCCAATCGCCGCGGATCGTCGGGCGACTTAGCTGGGCGCGGCAGTCGGCCCGCAGGCGGATGTCGTCGGGCAGCATCGCCTGGGTCAGAAGCATCTGGCGCCCCTTTCGCGGCGCGGCCATCACGGCATCGGCATAGGCGTCGAGCAATGCGATCCTGACTGCTGCGGGCAGGGGAGCGGGACCGGGTCCAAAGCCGGCCCAACTTTCGCGCACGCCGTCGATGATCGCCGTCCGGACCGCAGCCTTGCTCGGCTGACGTTGTCCCGCCTCCTCCAGGTCGACGACGGCGTCCTCTCGCTCACCGCTGCTGATATAGGGCGCGACCAGCATTGGGTTGAGGCACCCGACTGTGCCCTTCCGGTCGAGCACGCGGTGCAGATCGACGATGACCGCGACCTCTGCGGCCGAGCCGGTTGGGGCGGCGGTGTTCGGGAGGAACAGGACGCTGCCCGTTCCGCCGATACGGACCGGTGGCGAGTAGACAGCGATCGTCTGCGCTGGTGTCGACGGAGAGGTCGCGGAGCAGGCCCCGAGCAGGAGCAGGGCGGGCGCGGCGCGGAGCATGGAGGAGTGTAGGCGCAGCTCGGGGCAAAAGAAAAGGGCGGCCTGCGGTGTGCAGGTCGCCCTTTTCTTTCGAAGCGGCCGCCATGAGAATAGATCCCATGGCGTCGGACATCGGCGGAGCCGATGCCGGCTGGCCTTGTCGGGGTGGGCTGGCGTGCCAGCCTTTCCCCGACTGCGGCTTACTTGAGTTCGACGGTCGCGCCGGCTTCTTCAAGCTGCTTCTTGATCTTCTCGGCTTCGTCCTTGGCGATGCCTTCCTTGACCGGCTTCGGCGCGCCTTCGACGAGCGACTTGGCTTCCGTCAGGCCCAGGCCGGTGATGGCGCGGACTTCCTTGATGACGTTGATCTTCTTGCCACCGTCGCCGGTGAGGATCACGTCGAATTCGGTCTTCTCTTCGACGGCCGGGGCGGCAGCGCCACCGCCAGCGGCAGGAGCGGCAACCGCAGCGGCGGCCGAGACGCCCCACTTCTCTTCGAGCAGCTTCGACAGCTCGGCGGCTTCGAGGACGGTCAGTTCGCTCAGCTGGTCAACCAGCGCGTTCAGATCAGCCATTGTAAAACTCCAGTATCAGATCGGGTTGTAAGTATTGGGACAGTCGCATTTTTGGGTCCCCATCAAAGTACCACTTTGATGAGATCGAAATTATGCGGCGTCCTTTTCTGCGTAAGCTGCCAGCACGCGGGCGATCTGCGCCGCCGGTGCCTGGGTGATGGTGGCGATCTTCGTTGCCGGAGCAACGATGAGGCCGACCAGCTTCGCGCGCAGCTCGTCCAGCGACGGCAGCGATGCGAGGGCCTTCACCCCGTCCGCGTCGAGCACCTGGCTCCCCATCGCGCCGCCGACGATTTCGAACTTGTCGTTCGTCTTCGCAAAGTCGACCGCTGCCTTGGCAGCCGCGACCGGATCGGCGGAGGTGGCGAGCCCGACCGGACCGGTCAGCAGGTCGGCGAGACCCGCATAATCCGTGCCCTCGAGCGCGATCTTGGCAAGCTTGTTCTTGGAGACCTTGTAGGTCGCGCCGACGTCGCGCATCTTCCCGCGGAGCTGGGTCGACTGTGCGACGGTCAGCCCCAGGTTGCGGGTCACGACGACCACGCCCTCCTGCGAGAAGGTGTTCTTCAGTTCGGCGACGGCCTGGGTCTTCTGCGAACGATCCATGCCATTCTCCTCAAATTAGGCTGTGCCCCGAAAGACGCAGCCCGGTTACATGTCCGCGTGCCCGTGAAGCCACGCAAACGGTTCAGTCCGTTGAGGGGGAAGGATCGTGTCGAGAAGCGCGCACAAAAGGCCTCGCTTGCCCGATCCGAAGCCGCAGGCGTTCCGCGGCCCTAGAAATCATTTCCCCGTCTCGGCAGGGCATTAAGGTCGGGCAAATCCCGGCCACCTGCTGTCTCGGACGGCGTGCAAGGATCGGGGCAGGCCCCGACCGTTGCGACCGGCGCGCCTTAACGGATTGCCGGGGGATGTCAATCGCGAGTGGTAGCAGCGCGGGCGTCAGGCCTGGGCGTCGATGTCCGGACGCGCGGCGGCGGTCGCTTCTTCACGCTCGATACGGCGCTGGGTCGTCCGCTCTGCGCTGACGGCCATCGCCTCGAACGCGGCGACCGAACGCATGGCGCGATCGCGGACATTGTCGAGCTGGGCAGAATCGGCATCGGTCCGGGCACGGTCTGCCTGGGCGCGGAAATAGGCTGCGTCATGGGCCATCGTCGGATCCTTTGCATAGGTACAGGAAAGACCGGCCCGCATCGAATCGACACGGGCCGGAATGTCCGAGATCAGTCGACCGACTGGAGGTTGATCGCGCTGGTCTTGCCGCGACGATCGGTTTCCAGTTCGTAGCTGACGCGCTGGTCCTGCTTCAGCGTCGCCATGCCGGCGCGCTCGACCGCGCTGATGTGCACGAACGCGTCATCGCCGCCGGTTTCCGGCGCGATGAAGCCATAGCCCTTGGTTTCGTTGAAGAATTTGACGGTGCCGGTGATCGACATGGGAGATACTCCTTTTTCGGTTTGCGGCACCCCCAAGGCGGCGGCGCCGGCTGTAGGGCAGAAAGAAGGAGTAAGGGGCCGCAAAGCGCCGAAGACCGTCGATGTGCGACTGTAGCGGATGCAATGTGGGGAGGGGGTGGGCGTTACGCAAGGGTAACGGTTTGGGAAGTGCGCCGGGACGGTCGAGAGGTCTCGACCCTGCCAGTTCGGGACTTGGCGTGGATCGCTGCCTGGGGGCCGAGGACGTCACGGGATTACATCCCGCGACGTCGGACGGCGCCTTGCACCGCCGGCCGGCCTTGCGGCGGTGCGCGCCAGCGTGGCGCGTCTCCGCCGCTGCGGCTCACTTCTCCTCTGAAACCGTCCCCGACTGGTTCGCCGCCGGCGCTTCGTCCTCGTCGCGGTTCACCCGCGCGGTCATGCCCGTCGCGTCGGCATCGGCCTGGATCTGTTCGCGCTCGTCGACGGTCGGCTCGGGCTCGGACGCCAGGTTAGTCGCCGGAGCCTCGGGGACGTTCATCGTCACCGGCGCTTCCGCGACGTTGACCGCCTCGTTCGTCACGTCGAGCATCTCGGTCCCGTTGTCCTCGACCGGCGGCGGGGGCGCGTCGTTCGACGAGCAGGCGGCGAGCAGGGCGAGGGCGGCGAGGGCGGGCAGTGTCTTCTTCATGGCGGTGTCCCCTTTTGGTGTCAGTCGGCCATCGTCGGTGCGGCGGCCTGGATCTGCGAGCGCTTCTCTATCTTGGCGGCGAGTTCGCCGTCCCAGCTGTACGGATCGGCGCGAAAGTTCATGACGCCGTTACCGGATGCGAACGCGGTCCAGTATAGCAGATACACGGTCGCCGGGGTCGGCAACTGCGCACGCGTGGTCTTGCCGCCGGCGATCTGCGCATCGATTGCCTCGGGCGTCCATTCGGCCGAGCCCCGCAGCAGCAGCCGGGCAAGATCGGCGGGCTTTTCCAGCCGCACGCAGCCGTGGCTCGCCAACCGGTCGAAACTCGCGAACTTCGCCTGTGCCGGCGTGTCGTGGAGATACACCGCATAGGGGTTGTCGAAATCGAACTTGTACCGGCCCAGCGCCGACTGCGAACCGGCCGCCTGCTGCAGGCGGCGGTTGGGGCCTTCGCCGATGATGCGGAAGCCGTTGGCCTTCAGATAGCCCGCACCCTTCGGAAACAGCTCGCGCGCGGCGATACCGGCGGGCACGTTCCACGGCGGGTTGAGCACGACCGAATGGATCGACGATTGCAGCATCGGCGTCTCGTCGCCCGGACGCCCGGTCACGCCGCGCATCGACATCACGGGCTGGTCGCCCTCGAACACCGTGACCAGCGCGGCGGCGATGTTGACCTGGATGCGGTTCTTGTCGAGCTCGCGCGGGATCCAGCGCCAGCGTTCCATGTTCGCCATGATCTGCGCGACGCGGTCGGTCGCCGACACGTTCAGCGCGGTCAGCGTCTGGGTGGACACGGTCCCGGCCGGGTTCAGCCCGAAGCGGCGCTGGGCGCGCTGGACCGCCGCCTTCAGATCGCCGTCGAAGGTGTCGCCGGTCTTGGCGACCTGCGGGTCCTCGACCGCCAGGCGCTGGCGCAGCGCGCGGACGCGCGGTCCCTTGACGCCGATTACCAGGTCCGGTCCGCCCGCGATCCGCGGCCAGCCACCCGCTGCTTCGAGATCGCGATAAGCCTTCAGGCCGTCCTTCAGACCGTCATAGCCCGAATACGGCGGCGGCAGCTGGCGTGCCCAGCGCGCAAGGCCGTTCCTGGCGACCGCATCGGCGAAGCTCGGCAACGGGTCCCAATATTGCGGGCGCAGGCCCCAGTCTTCCTTGAAGTCGGCCTCGGCCAGGCGCCCGGTGCGGACGGCACGGGCATAGTCGAGCGCCGCGCGCACCAGCGTGTCGTTGTCGCTTGCGGTCACCTTCGATGCCGCGACATCGTGACGCAGGCCGTGGTCGATCCGGCCGGCCTCGATGATCGCGACCAGTTGCCGGGCCTGCGCCTCGCTCAATTGCGGCAGCGGCACGGTGACTGCGACTGGCGCGACCGGGGTAGACTGCGCGCCGGTCTGGGCCGGGGCGGCCTGCGACGGCGGGATCGCGGTCGGCCGGATGGGCGGGGGCGGTGTCTGCTGGGCAAGCACCGGCGACGCAAGCGTCGCGAGAAGGGTGGATCGGAACAAGAAGCTACGCATGGATCCTGTACGCCTGGGGGAGGAACGGGCCGCCCTATGTAACGGTGGCAGGGGGCTGGTTTCAAAGGAAAACGCGCGAAACCGTACCATGGCTGCGTCGGGACGCACGAAAAGCCGACCCGCCTGTGTCGCCGTCGCAGGATCCCAAGGCCGGTTTGCCGGGCCCCAAGCCTATCTTGGCATTGCCGCGCCGCCGCCCGCGGGCCATCTAGGCGTCATGCACACGACGCAAGACACGCTATCGCTGATCGGCAACACGCCCCTCGTCCGCCTGAAGGGGCCGAGCGAGGCGACCGGTTGCGACATCTATGGCAAGTGCGAATTCGCCAATCCGGGTGCGTCGGTAAAGGATCGCGCGGCGCTGTTCATCGTCGAGGATGCCGAACGGCGCGGTGCGATCGCGCCGGGCGGGACGATCGTCGAGGGGACGGCGGGCAACACCGGCATCGGCCTGGCGCTGGTCGCCAATGCCAAGGGGTACCGGACGATCATCGTCATGCCCGAGACGCAGAGCCGAGAGAAGATGGATACGCTGCGCGCGCTGGGCGCCGAGCTGGTGCTGGTTCCTGCCGCGCCCTATTCCAACCCGGGCCATTTCGTGCACACCAGCCGCCGGATCGCGGAGGAAACGCCGAACGCGATCTGGGCCAACCAGTTCGACAATATCGCCAACCGGCGCGCACACATCGTCGGCACGGCGGAGGAAATCTGGCAGCAGATGAACGGCCGCATCGACGGATTTACCTGCGCGGCGGGCACCGGCGGGACGATCGCGGGCGTCGGTCTGGGTCTCAAGGAAAAGGACGAAGGCGTGACGATCGCGCTCAGCGACCCCCACGGCGCCGCACTCTACGATTATTACGCGCACGGCGAATTGCGGTCGGAAGGCTCGTCGGTCGCCGAAGGCATCGGGCAAGGGCGCATCACCGCCAATCTGGAAGGCGCGCCGATCGATACCCAGTATCGGATCAGCGACGAGGAAGGGCTGGCGTGGGTCCGTCGCCTGCTGGCGGAGGAGGGGCTGTGCCTGGGCCTGTCGTCGGGGATCAACGTCGCCGGCGCGGTGCGGCTGGCGCGCGACCTGGGCCCGGGCAAGCGGATCGCGACGATCCTGTGTGACAGCGGCTTCCGCTATCTCTCGACGCTTTACGATCCCGAATGGCTGGCGGCGAAGGGGCTGTCGGTCGGCAACGGTTGATCGACGGGATCGAACGGCTCGACAGCGCGCGCTCTGTGCGTTACATTTCTGCCACAGTGACGAAGATCAAGACTTCCAGGATGTTACCCGAAGCGTCCCAGACGGGGCAGCGTGTTCGGGTTGCGATTACCGGTCTGGCGGCGGTGATGCTGTTCATCGCGATCGCCAGCGCGGTCTTCAACTATGCCATTAGCGAACCTGCGGTGACCGCGATCGGCGCGGCCAAGCCCGATGTCGTGGCCAACATGGTCGATACCGGCGCCGGCAATACGACCGAAAACGAGCCGCTGGCTGAAATGGGTATCGCGCCGGGCCCGGTCACGCCAACCGCAAACAGCGCGGCGGTCAAGTAGCGCAGCGGATCAGTCCGCGCGTCAATCGGCCAGTTTTGCCATCCGCGCCGGCAGCGTCCGCATCACCGCATCGCGCGCATCGTCGTCGATCGCGGTCCATCGCGCGATCTCCGCACCCGTCCGCCCGCAGCCGACGCACCACCCAGTCGCTGCGTCGAGCCGACAGACGTTCACGCACGGGCTGACGATCCGTACCGGATCGAGATATTCAAAGATCGGGCCGCCCACGGTCGCCCCCCTCCCGCTGGATCAGGCGCCGATCTTGAAGTCCAGGAACGACGGGATCGGACCGTTCCAGCCGACATCGGGCCCATCGTCATAGCCATCGCGACCACGCCGGCGATCGTCGCGGCGCGGTGCACGGTCGTTGCGGGCGGACCGGTCGTCGCGGAAGTTCCGCTCCTCGCGGGCCGGGCGCTCTTCGCGGACCGGGCGCGCTTCGCGGGCCGGGTGCTCGTCGCGGACCGGGCGCTCGTCACGGGCCGTGCGTTCCTCGCGAGCAGGCCGGTCGTCGCGGGTCGGGCGAGCTTCGCGCGGGGCCCGATCTTCGCGGGGCGCTTCGACGACGCTCTCGTCGCGCTCGCCGCCACCGCGACGTACCCGCCGTGGGCGCTCCTCGCGCTGCGGTGTGTCCTGCACAGGACGGCTCGTCTCGACCGCAACCTCTTCGCGCGGGATCGTCTGGCCGGTCAGCTTCTCGATATTCTCGATATTCTCGGCATCGTCGGGCGTGACGAAGGTGTAGGCGGTGCCCGTCGCGCCCGCGCGGCCGGTGCGGCCGATACGGTGGACATAGTCGTCCGGGTGCCACGGCGCGTCGAAATTGTAGACGTGGCTGACGCCCTTGATGTCTAGGCCGCGCGCGGCGACGTCGCTGGCGACCAGGATATTGATCTCGCCCGACTTGAACAGCGCCAGTTCGGCGAGCCGCTGCGGCTGTTCCATGTCGCCATGGATCTCGCCCGACTTGAAGCCGTAGCGGCGCAGCGACTTGTTGAGCTCACGCACCGTCGTCTTGCGGTTGCAGAAGATGATCGCGGTCTGGATGTTGTCGCGCGTCAGCAGCGTGCGCAGCACGTCGCGCTTGCGGTCCGACTTCACCGGGACCAGCCGCTGGGTGATGTTGAGGTTGGTCGATGCCGGGCGCGACACCTCGATCTGCTTGGGGTTGGTCAGGAAACGGTCGGCCAGCTTCTTGATCGGCGGCGGCATGGTGGCCGAGAACAGTAGCGTCTGCCGCGTCTTGGGCAGCTTGGTGCAGATTTCCTCGATATCGGGGATGAACCCCATGTCGAGCATCCGGTCCGCCTCGTCGATGACCAGCAGCTCGCAGCCCGTCAGCAGGATCTTGCCGCGCTGGAACAGGTCCATCAGCCGGCCTGGCGTCGCGATGAGGACGTCGACGCCCTTTTCCAGCGCCTTGACCTGATCGCCCATCTGCACGCCGCCGATCAGCAGCGCCATGCTCAGCTTGTGGTTGACGCCGTACTTCTCGAAATTCTCGGCGACCTGCGCGGCGAGTTCGCGCGTCGGCTCCAGGATCAGGCTGCGCGGCATCCGCGCGCGGCTGCGACCCTGCGCCAGGATGTCGATCATCGGCAGCACGAAGCTGGCCGTCTTGCCCGTGCCCGTCTGGGCGATGCCGATCAGGTCGCGCATCATCAGCACGCTCGGGATCGCGGCGGCCTGGATCGGCGTCGGTACGCTGTAGCCTGACGCTTCGACAGCGCTCAGCAGTTCGTCAGACAGGCCGAGGTCGGCAAAGTTCATGCAGATGTCCGGATAGGGGGCGACAGGAAACAGTCCCGGCGCAGATATTCCGCCACGCGCTCGCGGATCGGGCGGTAAAAGTCAAGATCAGCGCTTGGCGATCAGCGTCCGGAAACCCTTGATCCGACATTCCGCGCCCGAACGTGACCGAAACGCATCACGCCCGGCGCACGCCCGGCCGTCCGGTGTCATGCGGACATAGAAGCCGGCGTAAAAATCCAGTGCCCGACAATCGCTGTCCAGCCGCGCGCGCAACCGGCGCCCGCCGTTCAGGATCAGGTCGACGCTGTCCTCGCTCGGCAGGGACGCGGCGGCGATGTCGATCAGGGGGACGCATTTGTCCGCCTTCTTCTCCGTCCAGCGGGTCTGCTGCGGCGTGCTGGCCAGAGCGGTCGCGGCACCCGGGCGCGCCGACAGGCGGGGTACGCGGATGACCATGCGCTGCTGGATGGTCACTGTCGTCATCGACACGCCGCCCCCGGCACGCGCGACCGGGCGCTGCTGCGCCTGTGCGGTCAGCACGGGCAGCAGGATCGCCGCGGCGAGAAAGGGCAGGCGGGACAGCGGAATCACGACAGGCGGCGGATGACCCAGAATCGTTGAACCGCCGATGAATTGGCGGGGAGGGAGCGGACGATAGCGTGCACGCCCGACCGTACAAGCCCCGCGCGGCGGGGGTGGCGCGGCTTGCGTCGACCGTGGGCGCTCCATAAGCTGGCGTGGCCCGCTTCACGGGCGGAGAACGACAGATATGCGCAGTGCCGTCATCCGAACCGATCGCTACGCGCGCGGGTCGATCGTCTTCCACTGGACGATCGCTGTCGCCATTCTGCTGAACTTGGCGATCGGCATCGGCCACGACGCGATGCCGCGCGGATGGGGCGTGATGCCGCTGCACAAGTCGCTGGGGATCACCGTGCTGGTGCTGACACTGGCGCGGCTCGCCTGGCGCCTGGTCCACCGTCCGCCGCCGCTGCACCCGGACATGCCGGTGTGGGAGCGGCTTGCGGCCAATGCCTCGCACTGGGCGCTCTATGCTTTCTCCATCCTGGTCCCGCTGACCGGCTGGGCGATGGTGTCAGGCGGCGAAGTCCGGCGCCCGCTCGACTGGTTCGGCCTGTTCCCGATACCCTATCTGCCGGTGTCGCAGGCGACCGCGGGCGCGGCACACGAGGGACATGAGGTCCTCGGCTATGCGCTGCTCGCGCTTGTCGTGCTGCATACGCTGGCTGCGCTGCGCCACCACCTGATCCTGCGCGACTCGACCCTGGTGCGGATGCTGCCGATCCTGCGGGCGCCGACGCCCCGGTGAGCGCCAGCCCTCCGGAAATCTTTTTTATAAGCCGCTGAAAACGCGACAAAAATCTATCCTTGAAAGCCGATTGCACTCGACCTACATTGTGTTGGCAAGGCTTCGTGTCCCCCCTTTCGCGGGGCTTTGCGGCACGCCTTCGGGTGTGTCTCCTCCCTGAACCTTGGCCACTCCGGAGCTTGCTCCGGGGTGGTTTTTTTATTCTGCGGCCAGGGCGTCCGGCAGAGCCTCGTCGGTCAGTGCGTCGATGACATCGCGGACGAACTTGGAGACCGCGTCGAATCGACCACCCGGCGCATCGCGCGCGTCGTCAAGATACAGCGCGCGATCGACCTCGAGCTGCAAGGCATGGATACCGCGCGCCGGGGCGCCGTGCCGCTCCAGGATATGGCCACCGGCATAAGGGGTGTTGAGCGCGCACCTGAAGCCGCTGCGGCGGGCGCAGCCTTCGACCCGCCCGACGAAGCGCGCTGCCGCCGTCCGCCCGAACCGATCGCCGATCACAATGCCGGGCGGCGCCGCACCGGGCAGCGACGGCATCGAATGCACGTCGAGCAGGATCGCGATCCCGAACCGCAAGCGCGCCGCCGCGATCGCATCGGCGAGTGCCGCATGATAGGGGCGGTGGTCCTGCGCGATCCGTGCGGCGACCGCATCGGCGCTCCACGGTTCCGACCAGATCTCGGTCCCCGCCGCCGCGCGCCGGGGAATCAGGCCCAGGCCGCCGCGCACGCGGGTCGACAGCTGCGGCATCCCGTACCGCGCGGCACCCAGGTCGACGCGCGGATCGCGATCCCGCTCGCCACGGTTCAGGTCGATCCACGCGCGCGGCCGCCGGGCGAGAACCGCGACCTCGTCCACCCGCGCCGCCAGCGCCAGCGTATCGACGTGGCGATCCTCCAGCGGGCGCAACTGTTCCAGCGGCACCCGTGCCCGCGCGATCAGCGCCTGGGGGTAGTCGCGGCCGGCGTGCGGCACCGACAGCACGACCGGGCTGGTCGGAAGGGCAGGGCCGATGCGGTCGAAACTGGGGCTCACGGGGCGGACGCTAGGCGCAGCGCCGGCGGAGAACAATCGTTGCGACGAACCGCGCGGCGAAACCGGCGCGCTCCGTCTGGAATTTCTTAAAGCCTTGGCAGATAGAGGGAGGCGACGGGCCGGCGGTGTTCGCCACGGCGTGAGGGTGTTTCGATGATACGGATTCTGCTGGCCGAGGACGACGACGTGATGCGCGAGTATCTGACGCGCGCGCTCGAACGCTCGGGCTACGGCGTGACCGCGGTCGATCGCGGCACCGCGGCGCTGCCGCTGCTGGAGGCAGAAGCATACGATCTGCTGCTGACCGACATCGTCATGCCCGAGATGGACGGGATCGAGCTTGCCCAGCGCTGTGCCGACATCGCGCCGGACACGCGGGTGATGTTCATCACCGGGTTCGCCGCCGTGACGCTGAAGGCCGGCAAGGCGATGCCGCAGGCCCGCGTCCTGTCCAAGCCCTTCCACCTGCGCGACCTGGTCCTGGAAGTCGATCGCATGTTCGAGGTCGGCAGCGCTAGCGGTCAGGTCTGAATTTTATCGCCGAAGCCGCTTGCACCGATCCGATTCGGCAGCTAGGAGCGCGCTTCCCGCAAGGGCAAGTGGGCGTGTAGCTCAGTGGTAGAGCACTGTGTTGACATCGCAGGGGTCGCAAGTTCAATCCTTGCCACGCCCACCATTAAAAAGCCCGCCAGGTCAGCGACTTGGCGGGCTTTTTCATGTGTGATGCGGGATGTGTCGGGTCCGATCCACGCCAAGGTCCAAATCCAATCGCGACGTCCGGCCTGACGGGTTCCGGCTTTACGCGTCGCTCGACCAGCGGCGCTGGATCCAGCCGTAGAGGCTCGGCAGCAACAGCAATGTCAGGATGGTCGAGGTGATGATGCCGCCGATGACGACGGTGGCGAGCGGGCGCTGCACTTCGGCGCCGGCGCCGGTCGCGATGGCCATCGGGATGAAGCCGACCGAAGCGACGAGCGCGGTGGACAGCACGGGGCGCAAGCGATCGTGCGCGCCCTGCCGGATCGCGTCGGCGATGGGCAGCGGATCGCCCTCGCGGCCGTCGCGCAGGGCGTTGATATGGTCGATCAGGACCAGCCCGTTGAGCATCGCGATGCCCGACAGCGCGATGAAGCCGATCGCGGCGGTGATCGAAAAGGGCATTCCGCGCAGCCACAGCGCCAGGACGCCGCCGGTCACCGCGAACGGAATGCCGGTATAGACGATCGCCGCTTCTCGCACGCTGCCGAGCGCTGCGTAGACGAGCGCGAAAATGAGGATCAGCGCGGCGGGAACGACGATCGACAGCCGCTTCTGCGCCGCTTCCAGCTGGTGATACTGGCCACCGAATTCGACGCGGTATCCCGCCGGCAGCTTGAGCTGGCCGTCGAGCGCGGCCTTGGCCCCCTGCACATAGCCTTCGAGGTCGCTGGTCGACAGGTTGACCATCAGCGCGGCGCGGCGGTTGGTATCGTCGTGCAGGATCGGTTCGACGATCCGCGTCTCGCGCAACCGTGCGACGCGCGACAGCGGCACCATGCCGTATTCGCCGACGCGCAAGGGGAGCGCGAGGATCGCGGCCGGGTCGGCGCGCAGGTCGTCGGGCATCCGGATGACGATCGCGTGGCGCGCGGGGCCGTGCGGAATGAAGCCGACCTCGGCGCCGGCCAGCGCATCGCGTACTGCATCGTTCACGGCCTGCGTGCCGAGCCCCAGGCGCAGCAGGGCGGCATGATCGACCTCGACGACGATGCTCCTGGGCCGGCCCGAGGTTTCGAATTCGACGCCTTCGGTGCTGGGCAGCCTCTGGAGGATCGCCTTGGCCCTGGCCGCGGCCTTTTCCAGCGTGTCGTAATCGTCGCCGAAGATCTTGACCGACACATCGGCGCGCACGCCCTCCAGCATCTCGTTGAAGCGCATCTCGATCGGCTGGGCGAATTCGAAATTCTGGCTCTTGTAGACACGCTGCGCCACCCGCTCGATGCCGGCGATCAGTTCGTCCTTGGTCGTCGGCAACCCGTCGCCGGTCGGCCAGTCCTTCATCGGCGCGTAGAAGATATAGAGGTCGTTCTGCTCGGGCGGCATCGGATCGGTCGCGACTTCGCTGGTGCCGATGCGCGAGAAAGTGTGCGTGACCTGCGGATAGGCCCGGCGGATCGCGACCTCGGTCTTCTGCTCGATCGCGAGGCTTTGCTCCAGCGACATGCCGACCGGGCGATAGACCATCGCGGTGATCGCGCCTTCGTCGAGCTGGGGCGTGAACTGCGACCCCAGCGTCTTGAAGACCAGGAACGCCGCGACCAGCAGCGCCAGCGCACCGACCGTGAGCAGCGCGGGATGGCGGACCGCCCGGTCGAGCGCGGGGGTATAGACGCGCTCCGCCAGGCCGACGAAGCCGGTGCGGCGATCCTCGTCCGCCGCACCCGCCGGCGCGCGCAGCAGCCACGCGGACAGCGCCGGGACGATGGTGAAGGTCCAGAGAAGGCCCGCGACGATCGCCAGCATCACCGCCTGTGCCATCGGCTGGAACAGCTTGCCCTCGACGCCGCCCAGGCTCAGGACCGGGACATAGACCAGGGCGATGATCGCGATGCCGAACCTCGTCGGGCGCGCGACCATCCGCGCGGCATCGGTGACGACCCCACGCCGTTCCTCCGCGGTCAGTGCGGCGCCCTTCTCGCGCGTGCGGACGCCCAGCAGGCGCAGGCTGTTCTCGACCACCACGATCGCGCCGTCGACGATCAGCCCGAAGTCCAGCGCGCCCAGGCTCATCAGGTTTCCGGACAAGCCGATGACGTGCATCCCCGAGACGGTGACCAGGAAGGCGAGCGGGATGACCAGCGCGACGATCAGCGCCGCCCGCCAGTTGCCCATGACGAGCAACAGGACGAGCGCGACCAGCAGCGCGCCTTCGCCCAGATTGTGCTCGACCGTCGATATGGTCCGGTCGACCAGGTCGGCGCGACTGTACTGGCGGTCGATCACCATGCCCTTGGGCAATGCCGACGCGATTCCCGGCAGCGCACCTTCGACCGCGACCGCGGTGGCACGACTGTTCTGGCCGACGAGCATCATGACCGTGCCGAGCACCGTTTCGTGCCCGTTCTGCGTCGCGGCACCCTGGCGCGGGGCGGCGCCGATGACGACATTCGCCAGGTCGCGGACCTGAAGCGGCAGGACGCCGCCGGCGAACTTGACCGGGATGTCGCCGATCTGCGTCGCGTTCAGCACGCGCGCGTCGGTGCGTACGGTGAAGCGTTCGGGGCCGCGGCGGATGCTGCCGCCCCCGGCATTCTCGACGTTCTTCGCGACCGCCGCGGCCAGCTCGCCCGCGGTCACGCCGTGCATCGTCAGCCGTACCGGATCGGGTTCGACGACGAACTGTTCCTCCAGCCCGCCGTTCGAATTGACGTCGGCGACGCCGGGTACGGCGCGCAGCATCGGGCGGACGGCATATTCCTGCGCCTCGTACAGCTCCATCAGCTGGCGCTGCGCATCCATGCCGCGCGGCGGGCGCTGCCATTCGAGCGTGTAGTAAAAGATTTCGCCGAGCCCCGTGGTGATCGGGGCGAGCTGCGGCGTGCTGCCGGGGGGCAACTGGCCCTGCACCGCGGTCAGCCGTTCGGTGACGAGCTGCCGCGCCTTCAGCTGGTCGGTGCCGTCCTTGTAGAGCAAGGTGACCTGGCTGAGGCCCGTTTTGGTCAGCGAGCGCGTCTGGTCGAGGCCGGGCTGGCCGCCCATCGCACGCTCGATCGGTTGGGTGACCAGCCGTTCGATCTCCTCGGGCGCCAGCGCGGGCACCTGCGTGTTGATCTGGACCTGTACGCCGGTGATGTCGGGGATCGCGTCGATCTGCAGGCTGGCGAACGACCACAGGCCGATGGCCGCGACCAGCGCGGTGACCAGCGCCACCGCGAGGCGGTGGTGCGTCACGTACGTCAGCCAGCGGTTCATCGGGCGAGCGGCAGGCCGCCGTTGAGTGCGCGCAGCTGCAACAGCGCCTCCAGCGCTTCGCGCCGCGTGTCGAGCGTCGCATTGACCGCCGCGACATAGCTTTGCTGGAGCTGGGTGTAGGTGGTCAGCGGAATGGCCCCCAGGCGATAGTTGCGGTCGGCATCGGCCGCCGCCTCCGCAAAGCGCTTGGGCGTATCCTCCGCCCATTTGGTCAGCGCGGTGCGCTTCGCATCATATTGCGCGGCCTTGTCGAAGACGTCGCGCGTGATGCGGCGCTCGGCATTGATCAGCGTCGCGTTCGCCTGCGCCTGCTTGCCCTGTTCGGCCGCCACGTCGCCGGCCTGACGGTTCCACAGCGGCAGCGTCGTCGACAGGCGCACGCCGTAGTTCGTCTCGCGGATGTCGGACCGGGCGCGATCGTAATAGGGCCCGACGCTAACGGTCGGCAGGCGTGCCTTGCGTGCCAGGTCGACGCGCAGCCCCTGCTGCTCGAACTGCGCCCGCAGCGCCTTCAGCTCGAAGTTGTTCTCCGCCGCCCGCGCGGCCAGCACCGGTTCCGCCGGAAGCGCGGGCAGCGTCATGTCGGGCCGGATGATGCGGATGCGAGCCGCAAAGGGCGCACCGCGCACCTGGTTGAGTTCGTAGAGGATCGAATTGGCGTCGGCGTCGGCAGTGGCCGCGGTCCGTTCGGCGTCGATCGCGCTGGCCACCAGCGAAGCCGCCTCCAGCTGCGGGGACGGACCGGCCGGATCGCGCGCGACGATCACGCGCGCCAGGGTGCGCATACGGTTCGCGACCTCGCGCGCGGCGGCAGCCTTTTCGTCGGCGGCGAACAATCCGTAGCCGAGCGAGCGGGCACGCGCGACCAGTGTCGCATCGAATTGTTGCAGGCCCAGCCGCGCCAGCGCGACCTGACGCTCCGCGATCGCCCGGCGCAGCGCGATGCGGCCGCCGAATTCGATCGGCTGGACGACCGAGGCGGCATAGGTCAGCCCTTCGCCGACGACGGCGCCACTGACGGTATCCTGCGCCCGGCGCTGGCCGAATTCGACCTCCACCGTCGGATCGGCCCAGCGCCCGGCGGCGTCGCGCTCGACGCCGGCAGTCTCGATCTGGCGCTGGTAGAACTGCCGCTCGGGATTGCCCGCCACGACCTCCTGCGCCAGCGCATCGAGCGAGATGGCGCGCGACTGGGCCATGGCGGGCGAGGTGGCGACCATCAGGCAGGCGAATGTCAGCCGACGCATCGAAAACTCCGAACGGTATGAGAGGCGCGGCGTACGGCGCACCGTCGCCAGCGTCGACTAAATCCAGATTTAGGTTCGCACGCCGACTTGTCGGTTGACCGCACGGCCCGTCTGCGGCGATCCAGCGGCCATGGCGCAGATCCTGCTGATCGAGGACGACGATGGCACCGCGGACGAGATCGTGCTCGAGCTGGCGGGGGCGGGGCATGCCGTCACCCGCGTCGCGACGCTGCGCGACGGCGGCGACCATGCCCGCGGCGACGGCTTCGACCTGCTGATCCTCGATCGCCAGCTGCCCGACGGCGAGGGGCTGGACCTGGTCGCGGCGCTTCGCGGCGACGGACGCCGGACCCCCGCCCTCGTGCTGAGCGCGCTCGGCAGCCTCGACGATCGCGTGCGCGGCCTGCGGGCGGGCGGCGACGATTACCTGCCCAAGCCCTTCGCGCTGGTCGAGCTGGTCGCCCGCGTCGAGGCTCTGTTGCGCCGGCCGAACGATACGCGCGAGACCCGGCTGATCGCCGGGCCGCTCGATCTTGACCTGCTGGGCGGCACCGCGACCCGCGCGGGCCGGCAGCTCGACCTGTTGCCGCGCGAACTGAAGCTGCTCGACTATCTCGTGCGCCGCGCCGGGCAGGTCGTGACCCGCGCGATGCTGTTGCGCGATGTGTGGGGCTACAGCTTCGAGCCGAACACCAATGTCGTCGACGTGCATCTCGGTCGGCTTCGGCGCAAGATCGACGGCGAGGGCGAGCCGCCGCTCATCCGCAACATCCGCGGGCAGGGCTATGTTCTCGATCTCGCGCTCTGATCCGCGCCGCCGGGCGACGTGGCGGTGGGGCGGGGCGCTGGGCGCGCTGCTGGTGCTGCAATCGATCGTGGTGGCGGCGGTGTTCTGGGCGCTGGCCAACGACAGCCACCGCCGGACGATCGACCATGCGCTGGCCGACGACTGTACCTTTTTCGCGCTGAGCCCGCCGGCGAAGCGGGTGGACGAGGTGCGTGACCGGCTGGTGCGCGATATCCACCGCGACCGCTTCCTCGGGCTGTTCGACGCGGTGGGCCGGCCGGTCGCGGGCAATGTCGCCCGGTTGCCGGCGCGGCCCGACGGGGGCGGTGCCTTTGTCACGACCGTTGCGCCGACCCAGCTTCCCGGCAAGCGCAGCGACGTCGCGCGCGTGGTCGTCTGCGCGATGCCGGACGGCATGGCGCTGCTGACCGGGGTCGACCTGGACGATTCGCAGGAGGCGTTGCGGCTGGTGTGGCAGTCGTTGCTGCTCGGCCTGGTGCCGGGTGTGCTGCTGGCCCTGATCTTTGGCTTCGTCGCCGGGCGGCGCGCGGCGCGACAGGTCGATGCGGTGCGCCATCTGACCGAACGGATCATGGCCGGCGACCTGAACGGGCGACTGCCGGTGCCCGCCGACCCGGACAGTTTCGGGCTGCTGTGCGCCGACATCAACCGTATGCTCGACCGGTTGCAGATTCTGGTCGGCGACGTCCGCGGCATCGGCGACGACATCGCGCACCAGATGCGCACGCCGCTCACCCGGTTGCGGGCACGCATCGACCGGGGCCTGCGCGATGCCAGCGATCGCGCGGCATTCGTTGCGACGGGCGAGCGTGCCCTGGTCGAGATCGATACGCTGCTCGGGATCGTCAGCGCGCTGCTTCGCCTGCGCGAGCTGGAGGACCATGCGCGCCGCAGCCGCTTCGCGCCCGTCGATCTCGCCCGGCTGGTCGAGGATGCCTGCGACCTCTACCGACCGATCGCCGAGGATCGCGGGCTCTGCCTGACCTGCGCGGTCGAACCCGTGCCGGCGATCGACGGCGACGCCAGCCTGTTGATGGAGGCGGTCGCCAACCTGATCGACAATGCCCTGAAGTTCGGACCCGCCGGTGGCCGGATCGGCGTGTCGCTGGCACCGCGGGACGGGCGCGTGGCGATCACCGTATCGGACGATGGTCCGGGCATTCCGCCCGCCGACCGCGGCCTCGTCACGCAGCGCTTCTACCGCGCGCGTACCGATGGCGACGGGGCCGGGCTCGGCCTCAGCCTGGTCAAGGCGATCGCCGATCTGCACGGACTGGACCTGCACTTTGCCGACGCGGGCAGCGCCGTATCGCTCGTCGACCGGAACGGTTGAGCGGCGGGCACGGCGGATCGGCGCGCTCGCCGCGGCCTCAGTGCCCCCGGCAGCTCATCGCTTCCAGGATGTCCTCGACCCGCGCGGCATCGCCCGCGGCGATGACGTCGCCTGCACTGCCGGCATGGAGCGGATCGCCGCTCCAGTCGCACATCACGCCGCCGGCCCCCTCGACCACCGGAACCAGCGCTGCGAAGTCGTGGAGCTTCAGACCGCTTTCGACCACCACGTCGAGATAGCCCGACGCCAGGCAGGCGTAATTGTAGCAATCGCCGCCGAGCACGGTCGATCGCACCTTGGCATCGAGATGTTCGAATGCGTGGAGCTCGTCGTCGGCGAACAGAGCCGGGCTCGTCGTCGCCAGCAGCGCGTCGGCCAGATCGCGGCAGCGGCGGGTGCGCGTCGGCTTGCCGTTCAGTTCGGTATCGCGACCGGCGACGCCCACCCAGCGTTCGGTCAGGATCGGCTGGTCGATGATCCCGAGGATGGGAAAGCCGTCCTCGACGAGGGCGATCAGCGTGCCGAAGATCGGGCGGCCGGCGATGAAGGCGCGCGTGCCGTCGATCGGATCGAGCACCCATTGCCGCCCGCTGGTGCCGACGGTCGTGCCTTCTTCCTCGCCGACGATGCCGTCGCGCGGCGCCTCGGCCAGGATCAGCCGGCGCATCGCGGCCTCCGCTTCGCGGTCGGCGCGGGTGACGGGGCTTTCGTCGGCCTTGGTCTCGAGACCATAGTCGGCGCGGAAATAGCGGCGGATGACCCCGCCCGCCGCATCGGCGAGGGCGTGGGCGAGGGCGAGATCGGAAGGAGAAACCGGCATACTTGGCGACTAGCGGAGCGCGCGGCGTCCGGCTAGGTTCGCCGCGTCCAATCGAAAGGCTTTTGCCCATGCGCCGTCTGCTTGCCCTTGCCGCCCTGGCTCTCGCCGCCGCTCCTGCCACCGCCGCGCTGGCTCCCGGCGCCAAGGCCCCCGACTTCAAGACGCGCGGCGGGTACCAGGGCAAGGTCGTCAACGTCCATCTGGCGCAGCTGCTGAAGAAGGGGCCGGTCGTGCTGTATTTCTTCCCGGCCGCCGGCACCTCGGGCTGCAACGCCGAAGCCGCCGCCTTCGCCCAGGCGATCCCGCAGTTCGCGGCCGCGGGCGCGACGGTGCTGGGCATGTCGGCCGATTCGGTCGATGTCCTGCGCGATTTCTCGACCAAGGAATGCGCCGGCAAGTTCACAGTCGCGAGCGCCGGGCCGAACGTCGTCGCCGGCTACGACGTGGCGCTGGGCCGCCAGATCAAGACGCCGTCGGGCGCGATGATCAACGCGACCAACCGCACCAGCTATGTCATCGGCCGCGACGGGCGCATCGTCTTTGCCCACAGCGAACTGGATGCCGCGCACCATGTCGAACAGACGCTGGCCGCGGTGCGTGCGATAAAGCGCGGCTGATCGCGCTGGTCAATCGCTTGTTAGGAATGCCGCGCTACACCGTCCCGCACGATTATCGGTGAGGGATCGGACGGACATGGGGGTCGCAAGGGGCGCTGTAGCGCAGACCGGCGCGCGGGGCGCGGCGCCCGGCCTGTATGACCGGATCGGCAAGTTCCTGGCCGACCAGCGGCTGTCGGTCGATCCGGTCAACTATGTCTTCGCCTACAACGTCCTCAGCCAGCCGGGCAGCCCGCTGGCGAAGGCGGTCGCGTCGCTGACCGATGGCGGCATCCGGCTGACGATGAAGGACATCGAGGAACTGGGCGCCGACATCGCGACCGCCGCCGATGCGATGGACGAGGCGAAGGCGGAAGCCGCCAAGATGGTCGCGCGCACCCAGATGCAGCTGGATGGTTTCGTCGACGTGGTGCAGGATCTGCACGCCGATACCGCAGGCTTCGGTCGCGATCTGGCAGCGAGCGCGGAGGCGATCCGCCGCACGCTCGACATCGACGAAGTGGTGCGGCTGACCGCGGGGATGGCCGAGCGGATGCAGGCGGCGGAGGCGCGGCTGGATACGGCGACGCGTGAGGCCGCGCAGCTGCGCGCCGAGCTGGAGGAGGCGCGCGACAATGCCCGGCGCGATCCGCTGACCGACCTGCCCAACCGCCGCGCGTTCGAGGAAGCGTTCGCCGAACGGGTGGCCGCGGGCCAGGCGCTCTGGCTGGCGGTGTGCGACATCGATCATTTCAAGTCGGTCAACGACCGGTTCGGCCATGCGGTCGGCGACCGCGTGCTGAAGGCGATCGGCAGCGCGCTGGCCGAACAATGCCAGGGGCATTTCGTGGCGCGCTACGGCGGCGAAGAATTCGTCGTGCTGTTCGCCAACCTGTGCGCCGACCAGGTCCACGGCATCATGGACGCTGCGCGCGCGCATATCGCCGACAAACGCTACAAACTGCGCGAAACCGATGCGCCGCTGGGCGCGGTGACGCTGTCGGCGGGCATCACCGAAGCGGCGATCGGCGACAATCCGCGCGCGGTATTCCAGCGCGCCGACCGGCTGCTGTATGCGGCCAAGAGCGATGGTCGCAACCGGATCCGCATCGGCTGACCAGCGCCCGCCGACGCCTTGGTAAAATACGCCGAAATGTGGCGTTCATCAGGCCGCAATGTTGGCGTAAATTGCACCAGTACTTTGTCGGATCGTTATAAAACAACGACTTAGAAAACTGGCACGGCCCCTGCAAAGTACCTTGCATCAGCGTCGGATCGACCGGCGCTCGACACGACAAGGATCAGGGACATGACTTTCCGCCTCGAAACGCTGCAGCGCTCCACCGTCGCCATCCTCGGTTCGCTGCTGTTCACCGCCATGCTGGTCGTCGCTTCGGCTCCCCAGGTCACCATCGCCTGAGCGCGCATCCTACTGACCATTCTTCAAGAGGGATTTTTCACCATGCTTCGCTCGTTCGCCATCAGCCTCTTCTCCTTTGCCGCCACCGTCCTGCTGGTCGTCGGCAGCAGCCATCCGGGTCCGGGCTTCCTGGCCTGAACCCGATGATGCCGGGAACCGCGTAGCGCGCCGCCTCTCACACGGGGCCGGCGCGCAGGGCGCTTGCCCGAAGACCCGAAGATCCGAAGGCTCGATCCGCCCGTCGACTTGCCTTCCCGCTTGCGCCCGGTGCCGCTTGGCCGCACGCTGGCCGCGTGCCACCCGACAGCGCCCCTCCACCCAAATCCCCCCGTCGCCGCCGTGGCGGTGCCACGATCGACGATGTCGCGCGCCAGGCCGGTGTATCACCGATGACCGTGTCGCGCGTCGTCAACGGCGCCACCAATGTCCGCAGCGAAACCCGCGAGCGCGTCGCCGCCGCGATCGCTGCGCTGGACTATGCGCCCAACCTGGCCGCGCGGTCGCTGGCGAGCGCCGGCGACGTCCGGCTGGCGCTGCTCTATGCCAACCCCAGCGCCGCCTACCTCAGCGCCTTCCTGCTCGGCAGCCTGGACCAGGCGACGCGGATCAATGCGCAACTGGTCGTGGTGCCGTGCGCCGACGCCGACGACATCGCGCAGGCCGCCGCGCGGCTGGCGCGTGCCGGCGTCGACGGGGTCATCCTGCCCGCACCCCTGTGCGACAATGTCGAGATACAGGCGCTGGTCGCCGATGCCGGCCTGCCCGCGGTCGCGGTCGCGTCGGGGGCGCCGCCGCCCTCGCTCGCCGCGGTCGGCATCGACGATTTCGCCGCAGCGCACGACATGACCGCGCATCTGGTGGAACAGGGGCATCGCCGCATCGGCTTCATCGCCGGCAACCCAGACCAGACCGCCAGCGCGCGGCGCTTCGCCGGATATCGCGAGGCGCTGGCGGCGGCGGGGATCGCTGTCGACGATGGTCTGGTCGCGCCGGGGCTCTACAGTTACCGATCGGGGGCGATCGCCACCGAACGGCTGCTGGCGCTGCCCGAGCGGCCGAGCGCGATCTTTGCCAGCAACGACGACATGGCCGCGGCCTGCGTCGCGGCGGCGCACCGGCTGGGGCTGGATGTGCCGCGAGACCTGAGCGTCGTCGGCTTCGACGACACCGCGCTTGCGAGCGAGATCTGGCCCGAACTCACCACGATCCGCCAGCCGATCGCCGACATGGCGCGCACCGCGATCGACCTGCTGGTCGCATTGATCCGCGACCGCCGGGCGGGGCAGGGGGACGCGGTGCCCGAGCACCGCATCCTGCCGTTCGCGCTGATACGCCGCGGGTCGGATGGGGTAGCTTGAGGCTTTCACTTCGCCAGCGCGACGACGGCAAAGCCGCCGTCGTCGACCGGGCCGACAGTGTCGGCCCGCCGGCCGCGCGGCGCCGCGCGGCGGAGCCGTCGCGCTGCGCGCCGACGCTCCTCGGCGCCTAGCGCGTCGGGAACCCCCGGCGCTTGAACAGCGCATCGACATCCGGGTCACGCCCGCGGAAGCTGCGATAGGCGTCCTTGCGATCGGTTTCGTTGCCCGTCGACAAAAGTGTGGTGCGGAAGCGGTCGGCGGTCGCCTTGTCCCATACGCCCGCCTGCTCGAACGCCGCCCAGGTGTCGGCGTCCATCGTCTCCGACCAGAGATAGCTGTAATAGCCGGCCGAATAGGCGTCGGACGAGAACAGATGCCCGAACTGCGGCAGACGGTGCCGCATCACCATTTGCCTAGGCATCCCGAGCTCGGCCAGCGTGTCGCGCTCGAACGCGGCGATGTCGGTCACCGGCGTTTCACGATCGTGCAGCTTCATGTCGAGCAGCGCTGACGACAGATATTCGACCGTGTCGAACCCCTGGTTGAAGGTCGACGACTTCTCGATCTTGTCGACCAGCGCCTGCGGCATCGGCTGGCCCGCCGCGTTCTTCGCATAGCGATCGAGCACGTCGCGGGTCAGCAGCCAGTTTTCGTTCACTTGGCTCGGATACTCCACGAAATCGCGCGGCGTGCCGGCGAGGCCGGGATAGGTCACGTTCTGCAACAGCGAATGGATCGCGTGGCCGAATTCGTGGAAGGCGGTGGTCGCATCGTCCAGGCTGACGAGCGTCGGCTGGCCCGGTGCGCCCTTCACGAAGTTGTTGTTGTTCGACGCCAGCACCGTGCGGTCGCCGCCCAGCTTCTGCTGGCTGCGGTACGTGGTCGCCCACGCACCCGACCGCTTGCCGGGACGGGCATAGGCGTCGAAGTAGAAATAGCCGACGAACTTGCCCGTCTTGGTGTTCGTCACTTCGAACGTGCGCACGTCGGGGTCGAACACGGGAATCTGCCCGGTGTTTTCCTTGAAGCCCAGATCGTACAGGCGACCCGCGGCATAGAAGGCGCCGTTCAGGATGTTGCCGAGTTCGAGATACGGTTTGATCTCGCTTTCATCCAGGTCGTACTTCGCCTTGCGCACCTTCTCGGCGTAGTAGCGATAGTCCCACGGCTGGATGGTGACGCCGGCCTTTTCGGCATCCGCCACCTTCTGCATGTCGGCGACTTCCTCGCGGACGCGGGCCACCGCGGCGGGCCAGACGCGCATCATCAGCGCCATGGCGTTGGCCGGAGTCTCGGCCATGGTGTCGTCCATGCGGAAATAGGCGTGATTCTTGAAGCCGAGCAGCTTGGCGCGCTCCTGCCGCAGCTTCAGGATTTGCGCGATCGTCGCCTTGGTGTCGTTCGCGTCGCCATTGTCGCCGCGGTTGACGAAGGCCTTGAAGACCTTTTCGCGCAGAGCCCGGTCGCGGGCGTAGGTCAGCACCGGCTGCGCGGAGGAACGCGTGTTCACGACGACCCACTTGCCGGGTAGTTGCCGTGCGGTCGCCGCCGCCGCCATCGCCGCCTTCACGCTGTCGGGGACGCCCGCCAGCTGCGCTTCGTCATCGACGACGATCCACGTCTCTTCGTCTGCCAGCAGCTTGCTGCCGAAGTCGGTGAAGGCGGTGGCGAGCTGCTGGTTGAGCTGGGTCACCTGTGCGCGCTGAGCGGGCGACAGCATTGCGCCGCGGCGGACGTAGCTGCGATAGGTCCGCTCGACGAGACGCATCTGCTGCGCATCGAGCTTGGCGGTCTTGCGCCCGTCATACACCGCCTTGATCTTGGCGAAGAGTGCAGGGTCGAGCGTCAGTTCGTCGTAGAAGGCGGCGAGCTTCGGGCTCAGCACGCGGTCGATGTCCTGAACCTCCTTGGTCGCAAGGTTGGAGGTGTAGACGCCCCACATCGCGCCGACCCGGCTCATCGTCTCGCCGGCCAGTTGCAGCGGCACGATGACCGTCTGGAAGGTCGGGCTGCTGCGGTTGTCGCGGATCGCGTGGATCTCTCGCCGATAGTCCGCCATCGCCGCGTCATAGGCGGCTGGGAACATCGCCGGCTTCACCTTGTCCCACGGCGGCACGCCGCCGTTCGGGCCGCTCCAGGGAGCAAGCAGAATGGCGGTGTCGCCGGCTGGGGCGGCGGCGGGCTGGGTCTGGGCAGTGGCCATGACCGGGGAGGTCGTGGCGAGAAGCGCAAGCGTCAAGCGAAAGGTCATGCAAGGGGCCTATGCCGATGTTAGGATGGCGCGCAGATTAACGCGATGGCCGGGCGGGTCCAGTGCGGTTCGTGTGAGAGGTGCGCGGCTCACAAATTCCTCCCCCAGCTTGCTGGGGGAGGGGAACCGCGCCCGCAGGGCGTGGTGGAGGGGCGGCGCGGCATGCGCCGGACGCCCCCCCCCCCCCC
>NZ_LMLB01000017.1:149483-180073 GCF_001421785.1 Sphingomonas sp. Leaf33
GCGATGGTCCCCCTCCCCGAGACAAGCTCGGGGAGGAATTGAGATAAAACAGCCGGTTGACTCAAAAGCAAAACGGAACAGAATAAGAACATAATCTGTTTTGCGAGTCGTGTCCCCCGTGTCCAACCCTGCCGTCATAGCCCGCCTGCGCGAGGAATTGCGCGGTATCGAAGGCGGATCCTTCCGTCGGCGCGAGGCGCTGCCGTTCGGGATCGGCGCGATCGACGGTGTGCTCGCCTCGACGGGGCTCAGGCTCGACGCGCTCCACGAAGTCGCCGGCGCATCGGCCGGCATGGGCGACGATGCCGCCGCGACATTGTTCATGGCCGGCATCGCCGCGCGCGCCTGGGGGCCGGTGCTGTGGGTGGTCCGCCGCCGCGACCTGTTCGCCCCCGGCCTCGCACAGGTGGGCCTTGCGGCGACGCGCGTGATCTATGCCGAGGCACAGGACGACGCCGACCTGCTGGCGATCATGGAGGAAGGGTTGCGGCACCGGTCGCTCGGCGCGGTGATCGGCGAAGCGAAACGGGCGGGGCTCGCCGCGACGCGCCGGCTGCAACTGGCGGCGGAGGGCGGGCGGACCATCGCGCTCCTGCTCAAACGCCATGCCTCCGCCGGGGGCGACCCGCTGGGCGCACCGTCCGCTGCGGTCACCCGCTGGCGGATCGCCACTGCGCCTTCCACCCCGCTGCCCGTCGCAGGGGTGGGGCGATCACGCTGGCGGGTGGAACTGGTTCGACAAAAGGGCGGCGCCCCGGGCGCCTGGGATTTGGAGGCTTGCGATGAAACGGGTCGCTGCGCTGTACCTGCCGGAATGGTCCGTCGAGCGGCTGCGGGCAGCGGCGCGAGCCGTGCCGCGTAGCGCAGGCGCGTCGGAGCGAAGCTCGACGGCGCCGGTGCGTGCCGAAGGCAACGCAGCGCCCCGCACGGCCGGCGCGCAAGGCGCGTCCGACGACGTGGGCTTCGCCCACGGCGGGGGCGAGGTGGCTTCCCCCGGTGCTCCCACGCAGGCGAGAGTCCAGAGCCTCAAGCGACCCGCCCGCGACTCTGGGCTCCCGCCTGCGCGGGAGCACGGCGGGGTAGGTGGCGCGGTGCAGGCTCTCACTACCCAAGTCACCAGCGAGCAACTCAACGCCTGCTCCGTCCCCCGCGGCGGCGGCTGGCGCCCCGGCGCGCGCTGGGCGCGGGCAGAGGTCCAGCAGGCCATCGCTGCGCTCCCTGCTCACCAGCAGCCCCCGATGCGCGAACTCGGCCGCCGCAGCGAAGCCGCGCCGCACCCGTTCAAGGCGATGCGCCCGGATGAAGGCACTCGATCCTCCCCAGAATGGGGAGGGGGACCGCCGCGCAGCGGTGGTGGAGGGCGGGCGCCACAAGCGGGGTCTTTGCGGCCCGCCCCCTCCACCACGCTGCGCGCAGTCCCCCTCCCCGCAGGCGGGGAGGATCAAGCGCCGTTGGTCCTCGTCCACAAGACCGGCCCGCGGGTCGAGATCGCGGCCGCCTGTCCGCGCGCGCGCGCACTCGGCATCACGCCCGGCATGGCGCTGACCCAGGCGCGCGCGCAGACTCCGGGCCTTGTCGTGCGCGATCATGATCCGGCGGGTGACGCCGCGGATCTCGCATCGCTCGCTACCGTCCTTGCCCGCCGCGTATCGCCCGCCGTCGCGATCGACGGCACGGCGGGCCTGCTGATTGACATCACCGGCACCGACCACCTCCACGGCGGGGAAGCGGCGATGGCGCGGCGCATCGTCCGCCAACTCGCCCGCCGTGGCTTCACCGCGCGCATCGCCATCGCCCATTCCCCGGCCGCGGCCCATGCGCTTGCCCGCTACGGCAAGGCGCGGATCATCCGGTCGCAGGACGATGCCGCTGCGCTCGCGCCCCTGCCGGTCGCCGCACTGGCGCTGGGCGAAGCGCAGGTCGAACTCCTACGTCGCCTCGGCATCGACACCATCGGCATGTTGGCCGAAGTCGCCCGCGGTCCGCTCGCGCGTCGGTTCGGTGCCGGCACCGTCACCCGGCTCGACCAGGCGCTCGGCCGGCTGCCCGAACCGCTGACGCCGGTCGTCCCGCCCGAACCGATCGCCATCACCCAGCGCTTCGCCGAACCGATCGCGACCGCCGAGGCGATCGAGCATTGGCTGGGCACGCTCGTCCCCCGTCTGACCGCCGACCTCGCCACCGCGGGGCTCGGCGCACGGCGGATCGAGGTCATCGCCGACCGCATCGATGCGGTGCCGCAGCGCATCCGCATCGGCCTCGCTCGCCCGAGCCGCGACGGTGCGCATATCCTGCGCCTGCTCGTCCGTCGCATCGGCGATGTCGAGCCCGGCTACGGCATCGATGCGATCACGCTCCACCTGCGCGCTGCCGATCGTCTGGGGCCGGAGGCGTTGGGTGCCGAACTGGCGGGGGAGGAAACGCCCGATCTCGCCCCGCTGGTCGACACGCTGGCGACGCTCGGTCGCACGCTGTGGCGGATGCGCGCCGTCGAAAGCGACGTCCCCGAACGCAGCGCCGCGCCCATGCCGCCGCTTGACCCGCCCGAGCGGACAGCACCGAAGCTAAAGGCCGACGACGTCCGTACCCTCGACACCCGCGCCGCGATTCCGCCCTGGCATCCCCGCTGGCCGCGCCCGGTGCGCCTGCTCCCGCGGCCAGAGCGGATCGACAACGTCCTGTCGGTGATGCCCGATGGTGCGCCCCGCCGCTTCGTCTGGCGCGGCCGCACCGTCACCGTCACGCGTGCCGACGGACCCGAGCGCATCGCCGGCGAATGGTGGCGCCGGTCAGGCGAACGCACCGCCATCCGCGACTATTTCTGTGTCGAGGACGACGCCGGCACCCGCTTCTGGCTCTACCGCCGCGGCGATGGCGAGCGGCCGGAGACCGGCGATCTCAACTGGTTCCTCCACGGATGGTTCGGATGATGGCGCACTCAACGACGCGCGTCGATCGCCTCGACGTGACCGGCGGCGGCATAGGCCAGGATCGGGCCGTCAGCGGTCATCAACGGCAGGCCGTGATGCTGCGCGGTCGCAACCATGATGCGATCAGCTAGATCCTTGTGCGACCATTCCAGCGTCACACTGCCGATGGCAATTTCAGGAACAAGGGGACTGAGGCGGAAGCTCGGATCCGCCAGAATGCGCTTGAACCATTTCAGTACGCCGCCTTCGAAAGTCAGGTTCTGACGCCTTTCGATTTGCGCGAGTTCCCATGCACAGAATGCCGGGACTATCAGACCCGCCGTGTCGGCGGTCTCGATCAGCGTTCGGGCGTTGCGACCAAGCTTCTCATCATTTCGTACGATCCAGATGAGGACATGGGTGTCGAGGACGATCACCGCAGGGCCTCCCAATCGTCCGGATCACTAGTTGGGGCCTCATGGTCCCAATCGGATCGATAGTCGGGACTGCGCAACATGCCGATCACCGACCGACGCGGTTCCTCCGTCTTCGGCTTGACCTCCGCCACCACCTTGCCCCGCTTGGTGATGGTGATGGGCACGCCGTCGGCCTGCATCTCGTCGATCAGGCGCAGGCACTTGGCCTTGAACTCGCTGGCGCTGACGATCTTGTTCATGGCCCACCTTTCCGAAATGTACATCTCATATAGTCATCTCGGGTGGTCGCGCCAATGACCTACAGCGAACTGCAGGTCACCACCCATTTCAGCTTCCTGCGCGGCGCGTCCTCGTGCGAGCAATTGTTCGCCCAGGCCGCGGTCATGGGGATGCCGGCGCTGGGTATCGTCGACCGCAACTCGGTCGCCGGCGTGGTGCGGGCGCTCTATGCAAGCGACGACATCGAGCGGAAGCACGGCATCCGAGTGCGCTCGATCCCCGGCTGCCGGCTAGATCTGGTCTGCGGCACGTCGTTGCTTGTCTGGCCGGAGGACAAGGCCGCCTGGAGTCGGCTGACGACGCTACTGACCCGCGGCAAGTTGCGCGCCGATCCCCGGAAGGGCGAGAAGGGACAGTGTTTTCTACATTGGGAAGACGTTGCCGATCATGCCGCCGGACTTATTGGAGCGTTGGTGTGTGACGCCGAGCCGGAGCGCCGGGCTCTTGCCTGGATGGCCGATCTGTTCGGAAGCGAGCGCGGTCATGTCTGCCTGACGCACCATCGGCGGCCGGGCGACGCGTTGCGGTTGCGACAGACGACCGATGCCGCTCGCGACTACGGCCTGTCACCGCTCGCGACCGGCGACGTGCTGTATCATGAACCCGACCAGCGGATGCTTCAGGACGTGGTCACTGCGATCCGCCACGGCTGCACGATCGACGATCTCGGGCTGCGACGCGAACGCAGCATCGACCGGCATCTCAAGCCACCGCAGGAAATGGCACGCCGCTTCGCCGATTATCCCGACGCACTGCGCGCGGTCGAACACATCGTCGAGCGCTGTCAGTTTTCGTTGCGGGAACTGAGCTACCAGTATCCCGACGAGATCATCATGAGCGGCCGTACGCCGCAGGATGCGCTGGCGAAGCTGGCACATAATGCACTGGCCCAACGGTTCGCGGGGTACCCACCCGAAGCGTATCGCAATCTCCTCAGGTACGAACTCAATCTGGTCGAAAAGTGGAATTATGCGCCTTATTTTCTGACGGTAAATTCGATCGTCAGCTACGCGCGCAGCATCGGTATCCTGTGCCAGGGAAGGGGTTCGGCCGCCAACTCGATGATCTGCTTCGTGCTGGGCATCACGTCGATCGACCCCATCAAGCACAAACTGCTGTTCGAGCGTTTCATCTCCGAAGATCGTAGAGAACCACCCGATATCGACGTCGATTTCGAACACGAGCGACGCGAGGAAATCATCCAGTGGATCTATCGAACCTACGGACGCGATCACGCAGCCATGACAGCCGTCGTCAGTCGATTTCGTGCGCGAGGTGCCGTGCGTGAAGTCGGCAAGGTCATGGGCCTGTCAGAGGACATGACAGCCGCGCTTGCCGGACAGGTCTGGGGCTGGTCCGAAGAGGGTGTCAAAGAGCGGCACGTCGATCAACTCAATCTCGACAAGACCGATCCCAGACTGGCGTTGACCCTGGAACTTGCAAAGGAGTTGATCGGCACGCCACGCCACCTGTCACAGCACCCTGGTGGTTTCATCCTGACCCAAGGGCCGCTTGCAGAACTGTTGCCGATCGAGCCCGCGGCAATGGTCGATCGTCATGTCGTCGAATGGGAAAAGGCCGATATCGAAGAATTGCGACTGATGAAGGTCGATATTCTCGGTCTTGGTATGCTCGGCTGTATGCGTCGGGCGTTCGATCTGCTCGAACGACACAAGGGCCTGCGCCTGACGATGGCGTCGGACGAGATGCAGCACGATTGTCCTAAGACCTTCGCGATGATCCAGCGTGCTGACACGCTTGGCGTCTTCCAGATCGAGAGTCGCGCGCAGATGTCGATGCTGCCGCGGATGAAGCCGGAAAGATTCTACGATTTAGTGATCGAAGTCGCGATCGTTCGGCCTGGGCCGATCCAGGGCGATATGGTTCACCCATATCTCAAGCGGCGCGAAGGAAGCGAAAAGGTCGAATATCCGAACGAGGCCCTGAAAACTGTCCTGGAAGATACATTAGGAATTCCGCTCTTTCAGGAACAGGCCATGAAGGTCGCGATCCACGGGGCGGGGTTTACACCAAGCGAGGCCGACAGCCTGCGCAAGGCTATGGCGACCTTCAAATTCACCGGTGGCGTGGGCGAATTCCATGATCGGCTGATCACCGGAATGAAAAAGAACGGCATCTCCCTCGATTTCGCCGAACGGCTGGTCAAGCAGATCGAGGGGTTCGGCAGCTATGGTTTCCCCGAGAGCCACGCGGCGTCGTTCGCCAAGATTGCCTATGCCTCGTGCTGGATGAAGTGCCACCATCCGGACGTCTTTTGCGCGGCGCTGCTGAATGCGCAGCCGATGGGGTTCTACGCGCCCGCGCAGATCGTCCGCGATGCCCGCGAGCATGGCGTTGTGGTCGAGGCGGTGTGCGTGAACGGGAGCGCGTGGGATACGATCATTCTGTCCAGCTCTCTTCCCATCGGGGGAGAGGGTGGGGAGGAGGGGAGGTGTCTCACCGAGACCGGCATTGGAGGCACCGCACCTCTCCCAGCCCTCTCCCCAGCAGGGAGAGGTCTTCGGAAGACACCCGCGCGCTTCGCCGGCTCCGATGCCGACTGGGCCGATCTGCGCCCGATCCGCTTGGGGCTCAAGATCGTTGCCGGGCTGGCTGAGGCCGACGCCGACGCCATCCTCGCCGCCCGTGCCGCCGGCGGGCCGTTCGCGTCCATCCCCGACGTCTTCCGCCGCGCGCGGGTGAAGCCGGCCGCGCTCGAACGGCTCGCGCGTGCCGATGCGTTTCGCTGTTTCGGGCATGACCGTCGGCAGGCGCTCTGGGCGGTGAAGGCGCTGGGCGAGAAGTCGCTGCCGCTACTCGACGCGATGGAGGTGCGCGAGCCGACGGTCGCGCTCACCCCGCTGACCGCGGGGCGCGAGGTGGTGGAGGATTATCGATCGACGCAGCTCAGCTTGCGCGCGCATCCGCTGTCGTTCCTGCGCCCACGGCTGGAGCGCGCCGGCATCGTGCCCGCATCCGCACTTTCCGGCATCAGGGACGGGCGCAAGGTCGAGGTCGCGGGCGTCATCCTAGTCCGCCAGAAGCCGGGGTCGGCCAAGGGCGTGCTGTTCATTACCATCGAGGACGAGACGGGCGTCGCCAACGCGATCCTGTGGCCCGACCGGTTCGAGGCCCAGCGCACGACCGTCATGTCAGCGACGATGATCGGCGTGCAGGGGCGGGTGCAGAAGGAGGGGCTGGTGATCCACGTCATCGTCGACCGCATCGTCGATTACAGCTGGATGCTGCGCGAAGTGGGCGACGCCGACCTGCCGCGCCTGACCACGCGCGGCGACGGCGCGACGCACGGCGGCTCGCCCGACCGCGGCGATCCCGGCTGGCAGCCGCGCGTCCGGTCCGACTATCACAAGGCGTTCCGCACCGGCTGCGACCCCGAAGACGCCATCCGCATCAAGTCGCGCGACTTTCATTGATCGAGATTGCGTGCTGATTTGGCAGGACAGTGTCGAAATGAAACATCGTTACGGCTGTCCTGTCTCGTCATTCCAAATAAATCGCAGAAAATCGCATGCAAGTCTTAACGCATACGGAAATTACACAAAATCAAATGCCTCGATATAGCTATTGTACTGCATCGATTCGATTTGCCAGCATTGTCGGACCAGAGCGGTTCTGGCCATATACTCTTGGAGGAGATGCTTCATGCGTACGCTTTCGACGATGGAAATCGCGCCGGTTTCGGGTGGCGGTGGCTTGCTCGGCATCGGGGCCGGCGTCGGTCTCAAGCTCGGGGCCGGCGTCGGGCTCGGGTCGCCCGCCGGTGTCGGCCTGGGCGTCAAGGTCGGGCTGGGGCTCGGTCTGGGTCTCGGCGGTCGCCGCAACGGCTGCTGATCGCGCAGCCTCCGTTTCCCGAAGGCTGCGGTCGCCGGCATTGAGCGCAGCGGCCGCAGTCGCCATGTCGGCGGCATGACGGAGGGATTTCCGCGCAAGATCATCCACATCGACATGGACGCCTTCTACGCGTCGGTGGAGCAGCGCGACGACCCGTCGCTGAAGGGGAAACCGGTCGCGGTCGGGTCGCCTAACGCGCGCGGCGTGGTCGCGGCGGCATCCTATGAAGCGCGCGCGTTCGGCGTCCGGTCGGCGCTGCCGTCGGTCACGGCGCTGCGGCGATGCCCGCAACTGGTGTTCGTGCGGCCGCGGTTCGACGTGTACAAGGCGGTGTCGCGCCAGATCCACGCCGTGTTCGCCGAATTCACGCCCCTCATCCAGCCGCTGTCGCTCGACGAGGCGTATCTGGATGTCACCGCCAACCTCTCTGGGCTGCCGACCGCCTGGGCGACGGCAAAGGCGATTCGCCGCCGCATCCTGGAGGAAACGGGGCTGACCGCGTCGGCCGGGATTTCGTACAACAAGTTCCTGGCGAAACTCGCGTCCGACCATCGCAAGCCCGACGGGCAGTTCGCAGTCACCCCCGACATGGGCGCGGCGTGGGTCGAGACGCTGCCGGTCGCGCGCTTCCATGGTGTCGGCCCGGTGACCGCGGCCAAGATGGAGCGGCTGGGCATCCTCACCGGCGCCGACCTGCGCGCCTGTTCGATGGATTTTCTCCGCGCGAATTTCGGCAGTTCGGCCGCCTGGTATCACGCGATCGCCCGCGGCGAGGACGAGCGCCCGGTCAATCCCGACCGCGTGCGCAAGTCGTCGGGATCGGAGACGACCTTCGACCGCAACCTGACGCAAGCGGCCGAGATCGAGGCGGGCGTGCTCGAGATGGCCGACGACGTCTGGGCGTGGTGCGCCACGGCGGGCGCGTTCGGGCGGACGGTGACGGTTAAGGTCAAATATGCCGACTTCCAGCAGATCACGCGCAGCCAGACGCTGACGCAGCCGGTTGCCAGCCACGACGGCCTGCGCACGGCCGCGCTGGCGCTGATCCGCTCGGTACTGCCGGCGACGAAGGGCATACGGCTGGTGGGCGTGACGGTGTCGAACTTCGCCACGCGCGAAGAGAGCGGGCTGCCGTTGTTCGATTGAGAGGTCTGTCCGCGCGTCCGGTCATGTCGATGCGCTCAGGTGAGCGGTGCGTGGAGTGGCCCCTCCTGCGATGAAACAGGGCCGAACCCGTCCCTCTCAATCCCGCCGCTTGTCGACATTCCCGCAACTGACCGGGCCGACGCCGCTGATCTTGCACGCCGCCTTGCCTAGGATTTCGACCGGCCCTTGCCCGCGGGCATAGATTTCCGCGGTGTAGCGCACGGCGGCCCTGGCCGCGCCGACGCTCTGCCAGTCGACTGTCAGCGCATCGATCGTCGCAGCACTCGCGTCGATCGAGCCCGCGCCGTTGGCGGCGAACCGTGCGCGGCGGGCAGTGCCGCCGATGGTTATCGCGCCGCTGCCGACGATGCCGGCGCTCAGCACGTCGGCCTTGGCCGCCTGCACCGCGATCGAGCCGGCACCGAGCAGTTGCAATGTCACCGTCTGCCCGGTCATCCGGTCGACCGCCAGCCGGGCGCCGCCCTGGACGCTGGCGGTGCGCAGCGCCGGTACCGTCACCGCGATCCGCGGCGCGGCGGTGCGGGTGCCGGGATAGCCGCCCCAGGCCTCCTGCCCGGCGCTGACGACCAGCGTCCGGCTTTCGACGCGCACGGCGACCGTATCGAACGACCGGCCGGATCCGGTCGCGATCGCCGTCGGTGAGCTGCCGGTCGCGATCGTCACCTCATACGGGCCCTCGATCCGCACCGCGTCGAAATCGGTCAGCATGTAGCGCCGCTCGTCGGCCCGCGCGGGCGTGGCGCAGGCGAGGAGCGGGAGGGTGGCGAGGGCGGCACGGCGGATCATGGCGCGACGGTCGCACCTCGTCCCGCGATCCGCAAGCGGTCTCAAACCGGCATGCCGGTGCTGGCTCCGGGGGAGGGCGCCCGGCGACACCGAGCGCCCGTTCGGGTCAGCTACACCGGATTTCGCCGGAACCCATCTTGGTCGTGTTGCACCGCGCGCCGCCGGTCAGCGTCACGTCGCCCGATCCCATGACGGTGACCTTGGCGCTGCGCGTGACCGCGGCCGAGACATTGCCCGATCCGGCGATGGAGATTTCGGCGTCGGCTGCCTTCAGCGTGGGCGATTCGATATTGCCCGACCCGGCGATGTTGATTTCCAGCTTTCCCGTCTGGCCGGCGGCCGTCATGTTGCCAGATCCGGCCAGATCGAGGTCGAGGGCTTCGGCCTGGACGCTGCCCAGCCGCAGGTTGCCCGATCCGGCAAGTGCTGCCTCGAACTTCCTGGCGCGTGCTGTATCGACCGACAAATTGCCCGATCCCGACAATGCCGCCGCCTCGATCGCCGGCATCGTGACATAGATTTTCACGCCCTTGCCGCGCGACATCGACCAGCCGGCCGCATTCTTCTTGCGACCGACCCACAGGGTCGATCCGTCGCGGCGGATGTCGAGCTTGTCGAGCTGCTCGGCCGGCCCCTCCGCCCGCACGGCGAACGCCGGGCCCACGCGGACGTCGACATCGTCGGCGCCGGCCAGTTCGACCTTGCTGAAATCAGCGACCTGGAACGTCCGCGCGGTGCCAGTGCCACTTTCCGGCGCGCGTTCACCCTTGCCCGATCCATTCGCGATCGCGCCGCACGCGATCAGGGGCAGCGCTGCCAGGACCATCAGAAACCGCATCGATCTTCTCCCGTTGTGTATTGTCGTAATAATACACGTGGAGAGCGTGCGCAAACGAAAAGGGGCGACCGTCGCCGGCCGCCCCCCCTTCGGATCGTCATGTCCGGATGCCGGGTCAGGCGAGCGCCTTGTCCTTGGCATAGGCCGGCGCTGCGACCTTCAGGATGTCGATGATCTTGACCAGCGCCTTGGGCTCGTCGACCTCCTCCATCGCGGCCAGTTCGCGCGCGAGGCGGCTGGCGGCGGCTTCGAAGATCTGGCGTTCCGAATAGCTCTGCTCGGGCTGGTCGTCCGGGCGGAACAGGTCGCGGACCACTTCGGCGATCGACACCAGATCGCCCGAATTGATCTTCGCTTCATATTCCTGGGCGCGGCGCGACCACATGGTGCGCTTCACCTTCGGCTTGCCCTTCAGCGTGTCGAGCGCCTCGCGCAGCGTCTTGTCGCTGCTCAATTTGCGCATGCCGACACTCTCGGCCTTGTTGGTGGGAACGCGGAGCGTCATGCGCTCCTTTTCGAAGCGCAGCACATAGAGTTCGAGGCTGGTGCCCGCGATTTCCTGCTTCTGAAGCTCGATGACACGGCCGACGCCGTGCTTGGGGTATACGACATAATCGCCGACAACGAAGGACAGCGCCTTAGCAGCCATGTGCGTTGAGCCTTTCCGTATTCACTGGCCCGACATGATGGAGGCGCACGACCAGGGACTGGTCGGCGACGTCGGGGCAGGTCTGTGCTTCTCCGGGCGAGCAGCGATTCCATCGCCCTCGTCTCGAACCGTTTAACACAGCCGCAATAAAATTACCAGCGCCCGGGCACGGGTAAGCGATTCGGAACTGGCCGAAATCCGTCGATTGCCGGTGCGGACGCCGCCTGCACGAACGGCGGTACGCTACAGCTCAGTCGCCGGTGCCGGGTTCGGGCGAGAAATATTTGTCGAACTTGCCCTCTTCGCCCTTGTGTTCGTCGGCGTCGGCAGGCGTCTGGTCCAGCTTGCGGGTGACGTTGGGCCACTGGGCGGAAAAGGTGGTGTTCAGCTCCAGCCACTTCTCCAACCCGTTCTCGGTATCGGGCAGGATCGCCTCGGCCGGGCATTCGGGCTCGCACACGCCGCAGTCGATGCATTCGCTGGGGTTGATGACGAGCATGTTCTCGCCTTCGTAGAAACAGTCGACCGGACAGACCTCGACGCAGTCCATGTACTTGCAGCGGATGCAGGCGTCGGTGACGACGTAGGTCATTGGGGCAACTCCTTGGAACGCGGCCTCCGCTATTGGCGGTTGCCCGGTGCGTCAATCACCTGAGGCTTGCTGCGAGACGTTTTCAGGTCCCAGATCGGCGTAACACGCCTGTGCTTCGGGCGCCGGGCCGCGGCGGGTCGGCAACGCCAGCACGCGGATCACGCGGACGCGGTCGTGCAGCGGAAACGTCAGGGTGTTGCCGATGCGGACGCAGGCCGCGGCCTTTTCGATGACGCGCCCGTCGATCCGCAGGTGTCGCGCCTCGGCCAGGTCTTGCGCGACGCTGCGCGTCTTGGTCAGCCGCACGAACCACAGGAACTTGTCCAGCCGCATCGTGTCAGCCACGCAGGCTCCCCAGACCAGCCAGCACGGCAAAGGCGTTGTCGCGGCGCGGCGGTGCTTCCTTGCGCGGCGACACCAGCTTCGGGCGGCCCTGCCACACCCAGGCGGGCACGTCGCCTTTCACCGCGCGAAAGCCCAGCCGCACCATCAGCTTGGCCAGCGTGTCGGGCGTGACCCCGATCGAGGTGGCAAGCGCTGGGTCGGGCGCGAACGGCTTGCGACCGCCCTTGTCGCCGGGCCCGCGCGCATCATGCGCCGCACGCGCGATGCGTTCGACCAGGTCGAGCCGGACCTGCTGGGTGCCGACCCGGCGGAAACCGGCCATCGGTGCGCCACCGGAGACGACCGTCGCGCCCTGCGGCGGCAGCAGCGTCGTGCGCCCGCGCGCGGCCAGCAATACGGCGCGCCACCGCGCCGGCTCAGGCCGGATCAGGCCGGGCGCGAACACATCGAGCGTGCCGACCGTCACGCCCAGGTCGCGCAGGTAGCGCCGCGCCCGCGGGTCGATGCGCTCGACGTCGGGCACCGTCACGCGATCGGCCAGCCCGCCGGCCTCGGCCAGCGCGATCGCCACCGCGCGCAGTTCGGGCGGGGCCGACGCATCGTCGGCGAGCGTGTCGAGCCGGGCGAGCGCGGGCGTCAGCGCGCGCGTCCGCTCCGCCACCCAGCGCGCGAGGCGCGCGGCGACGCCGTCGCGCACGGGCTTGTCGAGGCAGTCGAGCGCGCGGTCGATGACGATCGCCGGCCGTGTCAGCCGCTGTCCCGCTGCCAGCCGCGCGATGTCCGCCCCGCGCCACAGGATACGGCCGTCCTCGACCGCCAGTTCGCTGTCGCGCGCTTCGGCCAGCGCCGCGCCGCGCTTGCCGAGCTCCCCCGCCAGGCGCTTCTCGGCGGCCGCCAGCAACAGGCGCTTGTCGGTCGCGCGCGCATCGGCGGCGACGGTGAAGCGGAAGCCGTCGAGCCGGCCGATCTCATGCTCCTCGACGCTCACTTCACCCTGCTCGCCGATGGTGACGGGCAGGTGGCGGTGATCGGCGCCGATCGTGCGGAGCAATGCGGTCGTACGCTTGTCGACGAAGCGCTGCGTCAGCCGCTCGTGCAGCGCGTCCGACAGCCGTTCCTCCAGCGCGCGAGCCCGCGCCTGCGCCTCCAGGCCGTCGGCCAGCCAGCCGGCGCGGTGGGCGATATATGCCCAGGTCCGCGTCGCGGCGATCCGCCCGGCGATCGTCTCGACATCGCCCGAAACCGTATCCAGCCGCGCGATTTCGCTCGCGAACCAGGCAAACGGGATATGCCCGCTGCCCTCGGTCAGATGCGTGAAGACCCGTGCGACGAAGCGGCTGTGCGGCTCGACGCCCAGCTTCTGGAAATCGGGGATCCCGCAGGCCGCCCATAGCCGCGCGACACCGGCGGGCGAGCGCGCGCGGTCCAGCACGACATGCTCGTTCGACAGGCGCTTGAGGACCGCCAGGTCGAGCGCTTCGGGTGCGGCACGCAGGACGATCTCGGTGGGCTTGCGCTCCAGGCTGGCGATCAGCGCATCGACCGACGACAGGTCCGGCTCGCCGTCGCGCCAGTACAGGAAATCGAGCGGCGTGAAGCGATGCTCCTCGATCGCGAAGACCTCTTCCGGAGCGAAAGCGCCGGGCCCTTCCTCGACCAGCGCGCCAAACGTGCCGTCGCGCTGGTGCCGCCCGGCGCGGCCGGCGATCTGCGCCATTTCGGGCACCGTAAGGCGACGCGTGCGGCGACCGTCGAATTTGGTCAGGCTGGCGAAGGCGACATGCGCCACGTCCATGTTCAGCCCCATGCCGATCGCATCGGTCGCGACCAGATAATCGACCTCGCCCGCCTGGAACATCGCGACCTGCGCGTTGCGGGTGCGCGGGGACAGGGCACCCATCACGACCGCCGCCCCGCCGCGCATCCGGCGGATCGCCTCGGCGACGGCATAGACTTCCTCGGCAGAGAAGGCGACGATCGCCGATCGCTTGGGCAGCCGCGACAGTTTCTTGGCGCCGGCATAGCTGAGCGTCGAAAAGCGCGGTCGCTCGATGATCTCCGCTTCGGGCACCAGCGTGCGGACGAGCGGTTTGAGCGCGGCCGACCCCAGGATCATCGTCTCGTCGCGGCCGCGGGCGCGCAGCAGCCGGTCGGTAAAGACATGGCCGCGCTCCGGATCGGCACCGAGTTGCGCCTCATCGAGCGCGACGAAGCCGACATCCCTGGGCAGCGTATTGTCGGCTCCGGCGAACCCGCCTTCGCCGATCGGCATCGATTCCGCGGTGCACAGGTAATAGCGCGCCTGCGGGGGGATGATCCGTTCCTCGCCGGTAATCAGCGCGACCTGCTTCTCGCCCTTGATCGCGACGACGCGGTCGTAGACCTCACGCGCCAGCAGGCGCAGCGGAAAGCCGATCATCCCGCTCGAATGACCGCACATCCGCTCGACGGCCAGGTGGGTCTTGCCGGTATTGGTCGGACCCAGCACCGCGGTAACGGCGGAACGCGCGAAACTGCTCATCGTGACGCTAAGATCGACGCGGATGCGTGCGGATGCAATGGGTTAGATCGCACAATCGCAGCGGCACCACCTTTCGTCGATCCTGTCCCACGCCTCGTCGCAAGCGATTGCGCCGAACGCCCGGGTTAATTTGACTTTAGCATTTCGTCCCCACAACGATCTGCGCCACGGCCTGATGGGTTTCGGGGCAGGCTGTTACATCTTCGGGGGCACGCGCCGCAGTGTATCTGCGCAACGATCACGATCTGGACGGTGCCGGCGGCGCCGCTGCGCTAACGTTCGGCCGCGCGCCCGTGGCGGCGCCGCGCGTGGTGAGCCGTACCGAGCGCTGGCGCGATGGCTTGCGCGACATCGACCTGGTTCCGGATCTCGGCGCCAACATCGGCAGCCGCGACTGGTGGCGGGGGGCAGCGACCTGCGCTGCGCTGTGTGCCGTCACGATCGCGCTCGCGCCCGGATTCCACCCGCTCTATCGCCCCGCCGCCCCGGTCATGGAGGGCGCCGACTGGGACGAGGCGCGCGCGCAGTCGATCGCGCCGCTCGCCTATGGCGCCACTTCGGGCCGCCGGCTTGCGCCGACCGCAGCGGTGCGGCCGCTGACCGACACGCCGGAACGTCCGATCCTCGAACTCAGCACGACGCTCCCGTCGGGCGACGCCTTTGCCCGCGCGCTGGAACGCGCCGGCGTGGGTGAGGGCGAGGCGGGTCGGATCGCCGACATGGTCGCCGCGCGGATGCCGCTCGACGAACTGAAGCCCGGCACCCAGCTCCAGCTGACGCTCGGCCGCCGTGAGAGCAGGGCCGACGCGCGTCCGGTCGAAGCGCTCAGCTTCCGCGCCCGCTTCGATCTGGGCATGAAGGTCGTGCGCGATGCCGGCGCGCTGGCCGTCGCCGCGGTGCCGATCGCGATCGATCGCACGCCGCTGCGCATCCAGGGCCGCGTCGGCCCCAGCCTCTACCGCTCCGCGCGCGCCGCCGGCGTGCCGGCCAAGGCGGTCGAAGCCTTCATCCGGTCGATCGCCAGCCGCGTACCCATGAGCCGGATCGGCTCGAACGAGGAATTCGACCTGATCGTCGAGCGGGCGCGCGCCGAAACGGGCGAGGTCCAGCTCGGCAAGTTGATCTATGCCGGGCTGTCGGGCGACGCGCGCAAGCTGCAGCTCGTCCGCTTCGACCAGGACGGCAAGGATCAATGGTTCGACGCCAAGGGCATCGGCGCCAGAAGCTCGAGCGGTGCGATGATGCCGGTCGCGGGGCGCCTGACCTCGGCGTTCGGGATGCGGCGCCACCCGGTGCTGGGCTACGCCCGGATGCACAAGGGCCTCGACATCGCCGCGCCGATGGGCTCGCCGATCCGCGCGCCGATGGACGGTGTCGTCCAGATGGCCGGCTGGGCGGGCGGTTACGGCAAGTTCGTGAAGCTGTCGCACGGCGGTGGTCTCGCGACCGGGTTCGGCCACATGAGCCGGATCGCGGTGTCGAGCGGCGGGCGCGTATCGAAGGGGCAGATCATCGGATATGTCGGCTCGACCGGCATGTCGACCGGCGCGCACCTGCACTACGAACTGTGGAAGAACGGCACCCCGATCAATCCGGGCAAGGTGACGTTCGAAAGCGTCCAGCAGCTCTCGGGCTCGGCGTTGGCGGCGTTCAAGAACAGGTTCGCAAAGCTGATGTCGGTCCCGACTGAGTAAGACGCGGGCGGCCGTCGCGTTTGCACACGCAAACGCGCGGACACACCACGTTGGGAAGCGGGACCTGCGAAGCTGATCCCGTCTGAAGACGTGGCGGAAGCTTTCCGGCTAAGATCAACAGCGACTATGCTCCGCCACAGGCCGCAGCCTTGGCAGTCGAAGCCTCACGCTCTTCGACATTCCGGTCCGCGCCGGAGTGCCGGACGACTCATACCGGCAGGATCCCCGCCCACTCCGTGTCATGTCGGTCATCATGCCCGGCCATCCCCGGCTTCGTCAGATATCCGCGGTCACCCGGAATATGGCTCATGATCGCGCGCAGGGGGCGTTCGTGCCAGCCCAGGTTGAACGCCCATTTCGTGGGAAAGAATTCCATCGTCGCATAGGGCAGGTGGTCGTGGATCCACCACGCCAGCCGCTTCCAGTCGCCCGGCTGGTCGAACCGGTTGGCGAAGCCGGGGACGATGATGCTGGCGGCGGCCCCCATATGCCCCTTCAGGTCGCGGCGGTCCCAGATGTGATAGGCGGCGTTGCGCTCGTTCGACGCGCAGCCATAGCCCTTGGCGTGGCACAGTGCGTTGACCTCGCTCGAGCGATAGGCCGAGCGGACGGCGATACGGCCGAAAGCGTCCTGCAACGGCTCCAGCAGATCCTCGCACAGCCGCGTGCCGGCCGCGATCGCCAGGTCGGGATCGTCGGGGACGTTCGACAGGCCGTGCATCGCTGCGGTTTCGGACTGGAGGAAATCGCGCAGGAAGAAGCTCTTCGACAGCTGTACGCGGCCGAGTTCGGTCAGCGCGGCGACCGTCTGGGGTTTCTTCACATACCTCTCCCGCGTCAAAGGCGGGATCGTTAGCATCGAACGGTTAACGAACGCGACACCGCGTCCGCCCCATCAGGCTCAGCGCAGGCGCGTCCAGTCCTGCGTCTTGCAGAACGGCCCGAAACAGCCCTTCACCTTCAGCGTATTGCCGGCGACCGAGAGTTCGGAGCGATAGGTCCGGCCGCTTTCGGGATCGTAGATGCGCCCGCCCCAGCGGTCACCCTTGGGCGCGAAGCCGGTCAGGATCGACAGGCCTTCGATCGGCTGGCGGCGCTTTGCCGGGTCGGGGTTGTTGGCATCGACCGCCGGCCCGCCGGGGCGGGGTTTGAGCACTTTCACGATCCGCCCGCACAGCTGCGCGCCGCAGGGGGCGATCTCGACGATCGCCTTGCCCTCGAGCGTCAGCCAGCGTCCGGTGACCGGAGCGGGGGCGGCGATGGCCGCTGTGGGGAGGGCCAGAGCGGCAGCAACGAGCAGGGCGGTACGCATCACGTCAATCCTTCGGCCAGGCCGCGCGCAGTGTCGCGGCCATCGTATCGAGTTCCGCCCGTGTGTTGCGATCCTTGTCGGCGCGCAAGGCTTTGTCTGGTCCGACGAAGGGGATGACGTGGAAATGCGGGTGGAACACCTCCTGCGCGGCATCGGCCCCGTTATTCTGGCGGATCTGGAAGCCGGTGGCGCCAAGCGCCGCCATCTGCGCGCGGCCGGCCTTCTGCGCGGCGACCATGCAGGCGGTCAGCTCGGCCGGTGTCAGGTCGAGCAGGGTGCGCGCACCCTGGCGCTTGGGGATGATGAGGACATGGCCGGGCCTGGCCATCGTCAGCGGCATGATGACGAGGACGTGCTTGTCCTCGTAGACTTTTGATGCCGGTAGTTCGCCGCGCAGGATGCGGGCGAAGGGATTGCCGGCGTCATAGGCGCCGGTCAGCCCGCGCGCGGGGCTCGCCGGCTGCTGCGCGACCGCGCTCCACGCGGCGAGCAGCAGGACGAGCCCCGCCAGGACACGCATCAGGCGGCGAGGTTGCGCAGCACGTACTGCAGGATGCCGCCGTTGAGGAAATATTCGAGCTCGTTGACAGTATCGATCCGGCAGCGGGTCTCGAAGGTTTCGCTGGAGCCATCGGCGCGCATCAGCTTGACCGTCACGTCCTGACGCGGGCGCAGGCCGGCGACATTGTCGATGGTGAAGGTCTCGTCGCCGGTCAGGCCCAGCGTCTCGCGCGTCACGCCTTCGGCGAACTGGAGCGGCAGGACGCCCATGCCGACCAGGTTCGACCGGTGGATCCGCTCGAAGCTCTCGGCGATGACCGCGCGGACGCCGAGCAGGTTGGTACCCTTCGCCGCCCAGTCGCGCGACGATCCGGTGCCATATTCCTTGCCCGCGACGACGACCAGCGGCGTGCCGTCGGCCTTGTGGCGCATCGCGGCGTCATAGATCGGCATGACCTCGCCGTCATAGCGGCTCATGCCGCCCTCGACGCCGGGGACCATCTCGTTCTTGATGCGGATGTTGGCGAAGGTGCCGCGGACCATGACGTTGTCGTTGCCGCGACGCGCGCCATAGCTGTTGAAGTCGGCCTTGCTGACCTGCCGCTCCTGCAACCACTTGCCTGCCGGGCTGTCGGCCTTGATCGACCCTGCGGGCGAGATGTGGTCGGTGGTGATCGAATCGCCCAGGATAGCGAGCGGCTTGGCGTCGACGATGTCGGCGACCGGCTTCGGAGTCATTTCCAGGCCGTCGAAATAGGGCGGATTGGCGATGTAGGTCGACGCGGCCGGCCAGCGATAGGTGTCCGATCCCTCGACCGAGATGCCCTGCCAGTGGGTGTCGCCCTGGTACACGTTGCCGTAGCGGGCGCGGAACATCTCGTCGTCGATGTTCGCGTCCATCATCGTGCGGACTTCGTCGTTGGTCGGCCAGATGTCCTTCAGGAACACGTCCTGGCCGTCGCTGCCCTGGCCGATCGGCGTTTCGACCATGTCCTGCGTCACCGTGCCCTTCAGCGCATAGGCGACGACCAGCGGCGGGCTGGCGAGGAAGTTGGCGCGCACGTCCGGCGACACGCGGCCTTCGAAGTTGCGGTTGCCCGACAGGACCGACGCGGCGACGATGTCGTTGCCGTTGATCGCGGCCGAAATCGGCTCGGCGAGCGGACCCGAATTGCCGATGCAGGTCGTGCAGCCATAGCCGACCAGGTTGAAGCCCATCGCATCGAGGTCCGCCGACAGCCCCGACTTGTCGAGATAGTCGGTCACGACCTGGCTACCCGGCGCAAGCGAGGTCTTGACCCACGGCTTTGGCTTGAGGCCCTTTTCACGCGCCTTGCGAGCGACCAGGCCGGCAGCGATCAGAACGCTGGGGTTCGACGTGTTGGTGCAGCTGGTGATCGCGGCGATCACGACGTCGCCGTCGCCGATGTCGTGGTCCTTGCCATCGACTGCGACGCGCGCCGGGCGCTCCTTCTTGTATACCTTGGTCAGGTCGCCGTTGAACACTTCGTCGACCTTGCCGAGCGACACGCGGTCCTGCGGACGCTTCGGGCCGGCGAGGCTGGCGGTGACCGTCGACATGTCGAGTTCGAGCGTGTCGGTGAAGATCGGATCGGGCGCACTCTCTTCGCGCCACAGCCCCTGCGCCTTGCAGTACGCCTCGACCAGCGCGATGTCCGCGTCCGGACGGCCCGACAGGCGCAGATAGTCCATCGTGCGGCCGTCGATCGGGAAGAAGCCGCAGGTCGCGCCATATTCGGGCGCCATGTTGGCGATGGTCGCGCGGTCGGCGAGCGTCATTTCGCTCAGGCCCGGGCCGTAGAATTCGACGAAGCGGCCGACGACGCCCTTGGCGCGCAGCATCTGCGTCACGGTCAGCACCAGGTCGGTCGCAGTGATGCCTTCGCCGAGCTTGCCGGTCAGCTTGAAGCCGACGACTTCGGGGATCAGCATCGACACCGGCTGGCCGAGCATCGCGGCCTCCGCCTCGATCCCGCCGACGCCCCAGCCAAGCACGCCGAGGCCATTGATCATCGTCGTGTGGCTGTCGGTGCCGACCAGCGTGTCTGGGTACGCGATCGCACGCCCGTCGCCGTGGTCGCCGCTCGCGTCCGACGACCACACGCCGCGACCGATATATTCCAGGTTGACCTGGTGGCAGATGCCGGTGCCCGGCGGCACGACGCTGAAGTTGTCGAGCGCCTTCGATCCCCACTTCAGGAATTCATAGCGTTCGATGTTGCGCTGATATTCCAGCTCGACGTTATCCTCGAACGCCTTGGGCGTGCCGAATTCATCGACCATGACCGAATGGTCGATGACCAGGTGGACCGGAACCTGCGGATTGATCTTTTGCGCGTCGCCGCCCAGCTTCGTGATCGCATCGCGCATCGCCGCCAGGTCGACCACGCAGGGCACGCCGGTGAAGTCCTGCATCAGCACGCGCGCCGGGCGATACTGGATCTCGCGGTCCGACCGCGCATCCTTCTGCCAGTCGACGATCGCCTGGACGTCCTCGGTGGTGACGGTCTTGCCGTCCTCGAAGCGCAGCATGTTCTCCAGCAGCACCTTCATGCTGAAGGGCAGGCGGCTGATGTCGCCGAACTTCTCCGCCGCCTTGGCCAGCGAGAAATAGTCGTACTGCTTGCCCGCGACGTCCAGCGTCGTGCGGGTCGAAAGCGTGTCCTGGCCGATGGCGGTCATGGTCGAGCGGTCCCTTCTTTCGTGGCCGGCACAGGCGGCGGGCGGCGCTTGGCAAGGCCGCGAGGTGTGCCGACGGGTGTTCGCGAGTGCGAGAGTCGGGCTGGCCGATAGCAAGGCTTTGGGTCGTGGGGAAGGGCGGTCGGGTGGTGTCGCAAAGCCTTCGTTAACCAACGCCGCGTAAGCCGGATGGCGTGACCGTCCTGCGACCCAACCGTCTGCTGACCCGTCTGGCTCGACAAGAGGGGCCGGAGGATGTGGCCGCGCGCCGGCAGTCGGGCCTGAAGATCCTCCTCTGGTCGACGCTGGCGGCTCTGGTGATCGGCGTGCTGGGCCTCGCCGAACCGATCGAAGGCAAGCTGCACGATATGCGCGACCGTCTGCGCACGCACGCGCCGTCCGGTGACATCGTCATCGTCGGTGTGGACGATAAGAGCCTAGAGCAGGTCGGACCCTGGCCTTGGCCCCGTATGCGCCATGTGGAACTGGTCGACCGATTGTCGGCGGCCGGTGTTGATCGTATCTTCTTCGATCTTTTCTTCAACACGAAGGCGCCTGCGCGAGACCACCGCGCTTTTGTGAACGCGCTCGACAAGGCAGGCAACGTCTACCTGGCGGCGATGCGCGTTCAGGACCAGGCAACGGGCCTGATGCGCGCAAAACTGCCGCGTGCCGAATATCTCAAACACGCTAAGGTCGTCAGCGTAAGCATTCGCTACACATCGTCGAATGCCATCCGACGCATGGCCTATGTCAACACGATCGAGGGCGTGAAATTGCCATCGATGTCGGCTGAGATCGCCAGGGTTCGGGGCCCGGCGGACGCGACATTCCCGATCGACTATGCGATCGACCTGCGCAAGCAGCCGTTCATCAGCGCCGGCGATATCCTGAGCGGCAGGTTCGACCCGGTCCGCCTCCGCGGCAAGACGATCGTCGTTGCGGCTGCCTCGAACGAAATGGGCGACGTCTATTACGTTCCGGGACAGGGGCAAATGAACGGCGTCTTCGTCCACGTGGCAGCCGCCGAGACGCTGAAGGAGGGGGGCGCTTACCATTGGGGATGGCTGACTCCGCTTGCCGTGATGCTGGCGATCGCATCGACTAATCTCTTCGCCCATCTTCGCTCGACTCGGCGGGCTGCCGTCGCCGCCGGTATCGCGATCGTTACGATCGGACCGGTCGTCGCGGAGGCGCAAGGCATCGTTTACGACATACTTCCTTCCGCGCTGCTGCTGTCCGCAACCGCCGGGGCACGGGCGTGGACCCGGTTTCGCCAGTCTTACAAAGTATTGGGCAATATCAATTCGGTGTCGGGGCTGCCCAATCTGGCGGCGCTGCGTGACCAGGTCGCCGCACCGAATACCGTTATCGTCGGCGCGCGCATCCGCAATTTCGCCGAAATCACCTCGTCGTTTCCGATCGAAAACGAACGGGCCCTTGTCGAACAGATCGTGGCGCGCTTCGCGCTCGGTGCGCGGGGGGCGCAAATCTATCAGGGCGACGAAGGCGTCTTCGCCTGGCTGTCGACGCCCGAAGTTACTGGCCCCGACCAGCTCGACGCCCTTCACGCCCTGTTCCGCAGCCCCGCCCTCGTCGACGGGCGGCCGATCGACCTGTCTATGACGCTCGGGCTCGACGCCGATCCGTCGCGTACGCTGCCGAACCGGCTGGGCGCGACGCTGGTCGCTGCCGACGAGGCGGCGACGGAAGGTTTGCGCTGGAAGGTCTATGATCCGGCCAAGCTGGCCGACGCCGAATGGAAACTGTCGCTGCTCGGCCAGCTCGACGCGGCGATCGACAGCGGCGAGATCTGGGTTGCCTACCAGCCGCAGATCGACATCGCCTCAGGCGCGATCATCGGGGCCGAAGCACTTGTGCGCTGGTCGCATCCCGAAAAGGGCGAAGTCAGCCCGATTGAATTCGTCATCGCCGCCGAACAGCACAACCGCATCGACAAGCTGACCGCGTTCGTGCTGCGCGATGCCGTTCGCGTGGCGGCCGATTTCCATGCGCGGGGCATCGGCTTCGACGTCGCCGTCAACATGTCCGCGCGCTTGCTGGAAAAGCCCGGCCTGGTGCCGATGGTCCAGCGCCTGCTGGCGGAAACCGACCTGCCGGCCGAACGACTCACGCTGGAGGTGACCGAATCGGCAGCGATGAGCAGCGGCCGCGCGTCGATTCGCACGCTGGAAGAGATTGGTTCACTTGGGATCAATGTGTCGATCGACGACTATGGAACCGGCTTCTCCACGCTGGAATATTTCAAGAAGATTCCGGCGACCGAAGTGAAGATCGACCGCAGCTTCGTCGCGGCGATCGACCGCAACGGCAGCGACCGGCTGATGGTCCGCTCCACGATAGAATTGGCGCATTCCCTGGGCCGCAGCGTCGTGGCAGAGGGGGTCGAAACCCCGGAAATCCTGAGCCAGCTAGCGAAACTGGGATGCGATCGGGCGCAGGGGTATCTGATCGGGCGGCCGATGAAACTCGACCGGCTGACCGACATGATCGATCGCCGCACGATCGTTCGCGCCGCGTAATGGTTACCGAATTGTAAAGTCCTTCCCGTTCCGATACAGTTCCTCATGGCGGGTCGTCCTGCGGCGGCTCGCGAACACGACAGGGGAACGGACATGAAGAATGCAACTCGTCCGGTTCGCGGCTTCTGGGACTGGGTTTCGACCGGTGACTGGAATGGTCGCGAAGGCGGCGCCGGCGTGAACGGCTGAACCATCACGATATCGCCAAGTATCGGGAAGCCTCGGCCTCACGGCCGGGGCTTTTTTGTTGTGCGCGGTGGTCAGGCACCAGATGGGCGACGGGCGGGTGCCGGCATGTGCCCTGGAACCAGGTGCGACCTGGATCATTGGCGTAACGATGATGTCTGACAGGGGACGACCATGATCCGGATGATGACGGCGGCGGCAGGCGCGATGCTGGTCGCGGGGTGCGCGACGATGGGAACGGGTACCGGCAGCGACTCAGCTGCGGCCACGGCGGGCGGGGCGCGGGCGGTGTTGCGGATGGCCGACGGCACCGAAGTCGGTCGTGCCGTCGCGACCGAAGCGGGTGGCGGCATCCGCGTGTCTCTGGATGCCGCGAAGCTTCCCGCCGGCCTGCACGGTGCGCACGTCCACACGACCGGTCGCTGCGACGGCCCGGATTTCACGACCGCGGGCGGACACTGGAACCCGACCGGCATGAAGCACGGTACCGAAAATCCGATGGGCCCGCACGCCGGTGACTTTCCCAACGTCCAGGTCGGCGCCGATGGTCGCGGCAAGCTCGACATGACGCTGCCGGCCGGCACCCTGGCCGGGCTGATGGACACGGATGGCGCCGCATTCGTGATCCATGCCGCCGCCGACGACTACAAGACCGATCCGTCGGGAAATTCTGGCGGTCGCATCGCCTGCGGCGTGTTCGAGCGTAGCTAACGCCCGAGCGGGTAGCGGGCGACGGCCTCGTACGTCGCGCCGCCGGCGCTCAGGTGACTTTCGTAGAGCAGGATATGGCCGAGCGTGAAGGGCGCGCTGGCCAGCATCGCCTGCTCCGCCAGGAAGCGTTCGGGCGACCCGGCACCGCGCGAGAGCCGGGCGAGCGTGATGTGCGGCAGATAGGCGCGGCGCTCGGGTGGCAGTCCGGCACGGACCAGCGCGGCGTCGACCTTGCGGTGCAACGCCGCCAGTGGTTCGCGAGGTGCGACACCCGCCCAGACAGCGCCGCCCGGTCGCCCGCCGCCGTCGAACGCGCCGACCCCGGCGATCGACAGCGTGATCGCTGCGGCATGAACCGTGCCCAGCGCGGCGGCGACATCCTCGGCAACCGACCGCTCGACCTCGCCGACGTAGCGCAACGTCAGGTGGAGTTGCTCGTCGTCCTGCCAGCGCGCTCTGGCGATGCCGCCCATCGCATCGAGCAGCATCGCGCGAATGTCCGCTGGCGGGCGCAGGGCAACGAACAGGCGATGCATGAATTGTATCATAGTGTTTCTAAGAGCCGATTCGACCCCGGTTTCGCTTGAAACCGCATCGGTGCAGCGCGATATTTGAGGCTAGCCGGCAGAAGCGCCGGGCAAAGGAGTTGGCTAACAATGGCAAATTGGTCTGATCCCCGGACGGAGAGCGCGCCGTTCGCGACGCGGTCCGCCCGTACCCGCGATGCGGCGTACGACGCGGGGCTCCGGTCCTATATGCTCTCGGTCTATAACTACATGGCGTCGGGCGTGCTGCTGACCGGCATCGTCGCGCTGCTGTTCGCCAGCGGCGGGGCGCAGAGCCCGGCCGCTGCGGTGTTCATGGGCGGTGGCATCCTCAAGTACATCATCATGTTCTCGCCGCTGGCGTTCGTGATGGTGCTGAGCTTCGGCATCAACCGCCTGTCGACCGGCGCGGCGCAGATGATCTTCTGGGCATTCGCAGCCGTCATGGGCCTGTCGATGTCGACGATCTTCCTGGTCTATACCGGTGCCTCGATCGCGATCACCTTCTTCGCGACCGCGGTCGCCTTCCTGTCGCTCAGCCTGTACGGCTACACGACGAAGCGTGACCTGTCGGGCTTCGGCACGTTCCTGATCATGGGCGTCGTCGGCCTGATCGTCGCGTCGCTGCTGAACCTCTGGTTCAAGTCGCCGGCGATCAACCTGGCGATCAGCGCGATCGGCGTGCTGCTGTTCGCGGGCCTGACCGCGTACGATACGCAGCGCATCAAGAGCATGTACGACTACGTCGCCGGCACCGACATGATGGGCAAGGCCGTCATCATGGGCGCGCTGTCGCTGTACCTCGACTTCATCAACATGTTCCAGTTCCTGCTGTCGTTCATGGGCAGCCGCGACTGATTTCGCGAACCTGGACAAAGGCTTGCGGCCCGGCGGAGCATATCCGCCGGGCCGTTTTGCATGGAACGGCCGACCGGGACCGTTCGTTACCCATCCGCAACAGCAAATGCTGAGGGAGAGATGGGCATGAGCGAGATCAAGCAGACCGTCGACGAGACGATGACCGTGGCCCCAGACGGTGACGATGCCGGACAGAGCGGACGCGGCGACGCCGGTCGCGACGAATCGATCGCCGAGCGGTTGCAGCGCAACCCGGAGAGCAAGGACGCTCGGCTTGATCGCGCGCTCGACGAATCGATGGACGCCAGCGATCCGCCGGCCACCACCCAGCCGATCCACAACCACCAGCCGGCGCCGTCCTCGGGCTTTGACGAGGAAGCCGAAAAGGCCCGCCAGCGCGACGCCTGACGCGCACCGCCGGTGACGTACCGACGGCGACTGCCCGTATGTCCGGGCGGTCGCCGTTTTGCTATCTTCCGCCCGAACAACGGGACCAGAATATGACGATCGCGTTTCGAACCCGGCGGATGCTGGCGGCAGTCCTGCTCGTGCTGGCGTGCTGGACCGTCCCGGCCGCTGCGGCGGTGCGCATGACCTTTTGGTCGCGCGATTCGGGCGATTATTTCCCGCACGCCTTCTTCACGTTGAAGGGAACGCTGGATTCGAACGGGCAGGCGATCGACGAAAGCTACGGCTTCACGCTGAATTCGGCCACGCCGATCGCGCTGTTCACTTCCGTGCCCGCGCACATCGATATCACCAACAAGAAATATATCCGCGGCAGCGCGGCGCAGTTCCGCGTGACGATCAGCGACGCGCAATATGCCGCGATCCGCGCGCAGGTGGCGGAATGGGGTGCGCCCGGATCGAAGTGGAGCCTCAACAAGCGCAACTGCGTGCACTTCGTGGCGGAGGCCGCGCGCCGCGCCGGGCTGACCGTCGTCGAGGATCGCAAGCTGATGAAGAAGCCGCGCAGCTTCACCCGCTCGCTGATCCCGCTCAATCTGGGCCGCGTGACGGTGATCGAACTGCCCGCGGCCGATTACTGGGCGAAATATCCCGACGACGAAAACATGGCGCTGCCGGTGGACAACCGGGCGTCGGTGCTGGAACAGCGCATCGCGCGGCGGCCGAAGGTCGAGGATGCGGAGCCGGTTCCGGCGCGCTGAACGTCAGACCTGTGACCTCACGTCGTCAGACGAAGCGGCTGCGCCGCTTCGCTGGCCGACGTGACGTCTCCTCGGCTTGCTTGTGCAAGCCGAGGGCGTCCGGTTAGTGCGCCAGTCCCATGTCGCCGACCTTCTCCACCCAATACGGGAAGAACGCCGGGGCACGGTTCGACCAGCCGCTGGCGGTCGCCGCCGCTTCGCTGATAGACTGGAGCAGTCGCCGACGCAGGTCGGGATGCAGCGTCGGCAGCGCCGCCGCGGCACAGAACGCGGCCGGTAGCCATGGCCGGCTTTCCGCGCCCAGCAGCCGTTCGTACAGGAAGCGATAGGCCGAGAAGGTCGGCAGCCGCCCCTGGCCCAGGTCGAACGCCGACACCGTCACCAGCGGCGACATGAACGGTTCGACCGCATCGAGGCCGCTGTCGTCGGGGACCATCGCGCGCAGATCCGGCAGGCGGTCGTACATCCGCGCCTGTGCACGGATGCTGGCCGCTTCGACCACGTCGCGGGACCAGCGGGTCATCGCATCGTCACGGTCGAGCCCGATGTCGAGCGCGCGGCGGATATAGCGCTGCGTGCTCGCGGAAAAGCCTGCGAATTCCTTCATCTCGGCCAAAGTCATGGCACCTTCGGCCGGCTTCATCTTTGCCGTCATGTTACCCACCCCACCCAGAGTCGATGGTCGGATGATGCGCCCGGATGGTTAACACTCCCCTTAACCATCCGTTTGCCCGACATTCACAATCGATCATGAAATTCGCTGCGCCGCAACATGGCGTGCGATGAGCCGTCATCGATTCGTCGCAAAGCTGCGCGCGGCACGCGTCGAAAAATCGATAGCAACGACGAACTGTGGCACAGGATCGACGGGACGAGCCGCGCTGTGGAACCTCCTTCGTTTCGTCGGGAGAGTCCGGCGTTTCGCCGCCCCGCGCTTGGTTGCGCCGCGGCAATCGGTAGGTCGGTGTCACTTGAAGTTTCTGAGCGGGACCGGGGGGTCTTCACACCGATGTTTGCACGTTTTGTCGCGGTTGCCGCCGCGCTGATGACCCTGACGATCGCGGCCCCCAAGGCCGAAGCCAAGTTCTGGCAGTGCGCGCCCTTCGCCCGCATGATCTCCGGCATCGACATTCGCGGCAACGCACTGACCTGGTGGCAGCAGGCCGCCGGGAAGTACGCCCGCGGCGCAGCGCCGATCAAGGGAGCCGTCATGTCGTTCGCCGCCACCGGCAAGATGCGTCTTGGGCACGTCGCGATGGTGTCGAAGGTGCTGGGCGCGCGCGAAGTGTTGCTGACCCACGCCAACTGGTCGCGTCGCGGCGGTGTCGAAACCAACGTCCGCGCGGTCGATGTGTCGGACAAGGGCGACTGGAGCCGGGTGAAGGTGTGGTTCGCGTCCAACGGCGGCCTCGGCACCTCCAGCTTCCTGGTAAACGGGTTCATCTACGCCAAGGGCGCGCCGCAGTCGGACGACGTCGCGATGCCGAAGGTGACGATCGCCGCGGTCACACCGGTCCCGGTCGCTGCCACCGCTGCTTTCTGAGAAACCGCGACGCCCGCCCGGTCAGAGGCGGGGTGCGGAGAGGATCTGCCTACAACGCCCGCGGTGTGAAAGTCATCGCGACGCCGTTCATGCAATAGCGTTTGCCGGTCGGCTTCGGCCCGTCGTCGAAGACATGGCCCAGATGCCCGCCGCAGCGCCGGCAATGCACCTCCACCCGCTCCATCCCCAGCGTCCGGTCGGTCGTCGTCGCGACCGCCGCGCGCAGCGGTGCGTAGAAGCTCGGCCACCCGGTGCCGCTTTCGAACTTCGTCTTCGACGTGAACAGCGGCAGTGCGCAGCCTGCGCAACCGAACACGCCCGATCGATGCTCGTCGTTGAGCGGGCTGGAATAGGGGCGCTCGGTATCCTCCTGGCGCAGCACGCGATAGGCGGCCGGCGACAGCTTCTTGCGCCACTGTGCATCGCTCAGCGTGACTTCGTATTTGGCGAAGGCGGGGAGGGCGGCGACGACCGGCGCAAGGCCGGCGGCGGCGAGCAGGGAGCGGCGAGTGGTCAGCATGGGGTACATGTAGGGAGGGCGTGGACGCGCGGGTAGAGGGCGGTGCGGTGAGGTACGGTCGACGGACGATCCCTCTCGACCGTCATTCCCGCGAAGGCGGGAATCCATCTCCCACGCTCGCCCAGCGGACGGTCCGGGAGATGGGTCCCCGCCTTCGCGGGGACGACGGCTCAAGACGAGGTAGCCGCCAAGCTCCGCAAAGTGGGTCCCCGCCTTCGCGGGGACGACGGGAATATCGGTGACAGCGACACTCAGGCCTTCGCCGTCTTCCCCCGCTTCCAGAACGCCGGGCTGCCCGATTGCAGCACGCCGCGGCGGAACAGGCGGGCGCCCAGCCATACCGTCAGCGCGACCCATAGCAGTTGCCAGCCGAGCGCCAGCAGGTGTGGCCACACCTCCGGCCGGTTCGCGGCGCGGGCCGCCATCGCGAAGGGCGAGCTGAACGGAAAAATTTCCGCGAACCGCGCGACCATCGAGTCCGGCTGCGATGCCGCGGCCTGGCTCAATCCGAACATCGCGACCTGGAAGATGGTGATCGGCAGCGACAGCATCTGGATTTCGCGCGGCGTGCTCGCCTGTGCACCGATGCCGAGGAACACCGCGCCCAACAGCAGATAGGCCATGGTGAAATAGGCGAGGAACAGGATCGGGAAGACCGGCCCGACCGCCGGCCCGACGTCGGCGAAGGCGCGCGCGAGGCCCGCCGGCAGCATCTGCCCGACGTTGACGACGATCGTCCCCCAGAAGGCGACGAATAGCAGGGCGACGCCGAACATGCCGATCAGCTTGCCCAGGAACACGCTTTCCAGCGGCACGGCGGCGGCCAGGATCTCGATGACCTTGTTCGACCGCTCCTCCGCCATCGTGCCGACGGCCTGGCCCGCCAGCATCAGCGTCAGGATGAACAGCCCGAACACGGCGAAGAACGCCGCCTGGTTCGATCCGCTGATCGTCGTGCGATCGGCGCCGGCGGTGAACGCGACCTTCGTCGGCGTGCTCAAGGGCGCGGTGCCGGTTCGCTCGACACGAATCGCGGCATCGGAGAGCGCGGCGAGGTAGGACGCGCTGCGCCCGGCGTTCGACGCATAGAGGATCGTCGGCGCGGCAAGCGGGCCGTACAGCGTCGCCGTCACCTCGACGTCCTTGCGCCGCATCGTCCGCTCGGCACTCGTCGCCGGATCGCCGGCCGGCGTCGCGAGGATCAACTGCGGCGGCGCCTCGCTCTTGCGGAACATCGGGCGCAGCTGCTTGTCGGTCGCCTGCAGGGCGGCCCAGGTCGGACCATCGGCGACGACCGCGATCCGCATCTTGCCGACCGAACTGCCCGCCATCGTCGCGGCGCCCAGGCCGCCGACCGCGCCGAAGCTCATCATGATGAGCGGCGCGAGCAGGAAGATCAGGAAGGTGGGGGTGAACACGGTCGCGATGAAATCGCGGCGGGCGACGGTCAGCGTCTGGCGGACGGACTTGTTCATGCCGCCTGCTCCAGCGCTTCGCGTCCGACGATCTTGACGAAGGCGTCGTGCAGCCGCGCGGGCTCGATCGATAGCCCCGAAATGCCGTAACCGGCGTCGATCAGCTTCACCAGCACGCTTTCGATTCCTTCCGCCGGCATGGTGAACACCCAGCCCTTGCCTTCGGTCTGCGCATCGGCCGGCAACAGGTCGCGGATGCCCGGATCGGGGTGATGGGGTACATAGTGCGCCTTCACCGGCAAGGTCGCACGCGCGTCGTCGACGGTCCCTTCGAACCGTGCCTTGCCCCCGGCGATGATCGTCAGTCGGTCGCACAGCCGCTCGGCATGGGCCATGACGTGCGTCGAAAACAGGATGGTCGCGCCGCGGTCGCGCTGGGCGAGGATCAGCGCCTCGAGCCGTTCCTGGTTGACCGGATCGAGGCCGGAGAACGGCTCGTCGAGCACCAGCAGTTCGGG
>NZ_LMLB01000017.1:180118-181647 GCF_001421785.1 Sphingomonas sp. Leaf33
TTCTGGTCGGCAGCGTGGCCGAGATTCGCCGCCTCCAGCATCGTGCGCGCGCGCTTGCGCCCGGTCGACCAGTCGAGCCCGCGCAGCGCGCCCATGAACGCGATCGCCTCGACCGACTTCATGCCCGGATACAGCCCGCGCTCCTCAGGCAGATAGCCGACATTGTCGCTGGCGTCGCGCGGGTGCGGCCGGCCGAGCAGGCTGCGCGTGCCCTCGTCGGGTTCGATGATGCCCAGCAGCATCCTGAGCGTCGTCGTCTTGCCCGCCCCGTTGGGGCCGAGCACGCCGTAGATCGCGCCCTTGGGCACTGCGATGTCGACCCCGTCGACCACTCGCCGATCGCCGAAGCGCTTGACGAGGCCGTTTGCCTGTACGGCCAATGTGTCGGTCAAAATGTCCCCCAATCGCATCCGCGCCTGTGGTAGCGGGCGAGGGTGCGCCAAGACAAGCCGATCGAGCAGCGATTGAAGGAAAAGGCGGCGGAGCTGGGCTTTGCCGCCACAGGGGTCGCGCGCGCCGATGCCGCGCCGCGATCGGGCGCCCGGCTGCGCGAATGGCTGGCGGACGGCGCGCACGGGTCGATGATCTGGATGGAGGAGAGGGCGGGAGCCCGGGAGAGCCCGACCGGGCTGTGGCCCGACGTGCGGAGCGTCATCGCACTCGGCATGAGCTATGCGCCCGGCCGCGACCCGCTGGCGCTGGAGGGGGCGGGGGATCGCGGGCGGATTTCGGTCTATGCCCAAGGCGGCGATTATCACGACGTCGTGAAGCGCGCGCTGAAGGCGCTGGGCCGGTGGCTGGTCGAACAGGCGCCCGGCGAACTGAAGGTCTTCGTCGATACGGCACCGGTCATGGAAAAGCCGCTGGCGGAGGCGGCGGGACTCGGTTGGCAGGGCAAGCACACCAATCTGGTCAGCCGGACGGACGGCAGCTGGCTGTTCCTGGGCGCGATCTACACGACGCTCGACCTGACGCCCGATGCGCCGGGGCGCGACGCCTGCGGATCGTGCGACGCGTGCCAGCGGGCGTGCCCGACAGAGGCGTTCCCCGCGCCCTACCGGCTCGATGCGCGGCGCTGCATTTCCTACCTGACGATCGAGCACAAGGGGCCGATCCCGGAGGAATTTCGCGCCGGCATCGGTAACCGCATCTACGGCTGCGACGATTGCCTGGCGGTCTGCCCGTGGAACAAGTTCGCCGCCGCGGCGCGGGCGAACATGGCGTTCCAGCCGCGGGCGGAACTGATGGCGCCGCGGCTTGCGGACCTGCTCGACCTCGACGATGCCGGGTTCCGCCAGGTGTTCGCGGGCTCGCCGATCAAGCGGATCGGGCGCGGGCGGATGGTCCGCAACGCCGCGATCGCGGCGGGGAATTCGGGGGATGGGGCGCTGGTTGCGCCGCTAACGCGATTGCTGGGCGACGCCGATGCGGTGGTGGCAGAGGCGGCGGAATGGGCGTTGAACCGCTTGAATCCTCCCCGGCACGGGGAGGGGGACCAGCCATAGGCTGGTGGAGGGGGCTCTCCACGC
>NZ_LMLB01000017.1:181703-182751 GCF_001421785.1 Sphingomonas sp. Leaf33
CCCCGTCCCTGCGCGCCAACGCGGCCACACAGCTGGCGCGGTCGATCGCGCTGCCGTCCGGCTGGCGCGCGTCGACATAGGTGACCACCGGCTCGCCCTTGCCGTCCTTGGGATAGAGATAGGCATCCAGTACGCAGATGCGGCTGCCGAACTGCATCTTGCGGCCCACCCCCTCGGTCACATCGGCATCCGCCGCGCCAAAGGCCTGGGTAAGTGCGCGCGACGGCTGGCCCATCACGCGCTCCAGCCCCAGCGTGCTGATCGCGCGCGGCTGCGGCAGCGGGATGCGCGCGGCCGGGCGCGGAGTGGTAGCGGCACCGCACGCGGCGAGCAGCAGGGCGGGGGCGGCGGTCATCAGGCGCTTCACTTCGACAATCTCCGATGAAAGACATGGGTCGCGATCGCCGCTCCCAGCACGGGGGCGACCAGGTTGACGATCGGCACCAGCAGCAGCGCGGTGCCGATGCCCCCGAGCAGCAGGCGGGGGCCCCGGGTGGTCTGGCGAAACGCGGGGAGTGCCGCCGGCGGGCGGTGCCGCGCCGCGACCATGTCGCCCAGGTCGCGTCCCAGCAGCAGCGCGTTGACGACGAAGAAGCCGATCGGGGTGCCGATCCCGGTCGCCAGCAGCACGACGTACAGCGGGATCGCGACGACATTCCACAGCACCGCGCGGCCAGCAGACCCCGCGCCCATCGCCAGCCCGCGCGCGAACGGCACCGGCCGCGCGGTGGCCAGCGCCTGCGGATAATGTCTGGCTTCGACCGCCGCCACGACCTCGTCGGCGAACAGCCCCACCACGGCGATGGCGAGCGCGCGGAAGATCAGCCAGCCGAGCGCAACGCCCGCCAGCACCGCCGCCGCCCCGGCCAGGTCACCACCGACCGCGTCGATCCCCAGCCATCGCGCCAGCGCCTGCGCGCCGAACCACAGGCCGACCCCGGCGGTCGCCAGCAATGCGAAGGTCAGGGCCAGCGACTTGGCGAGCACGCTCAGGATGCGCCGGTCGCCCAGTTGGCCGACGGAAAGGAAGAACGCTGCGATCACGCGC
>NZ_LMLB01000017.1:182798-196881 GCF_001421785.1 Sphingomonas sp. Leaf33
GGCGCAGCATCTGTTTTCGGGAGACCCCATTTGACCACCGCCACCCATGACGTCGTTGCGATCGGCAACGCGATCGTCGACATCCTCGCCAAGGCCGACGACGCCTTCATCGACGCCCAGGGCATGACCAAGGGTTCGATGCAGCTGATCTTCTCGGCAGAGGAAGCCGACGCGCTCTATGCCAAGATGGGGCCGGGCAGCGAAGTGTCGGGCGGTTCGGCGGCGAACACCATCGCCGGCCTGGCCGCGATCGGGCACCCCTGCGGCTTCATCGGCCAGGTCGCCGACGATCAGCTGGGCCAGGTCTTCGCGCACGACATCCAGTCGCTCGGCGTCCACTTCGCGACGCCGCCCGCGCCCGCCGGCGGTGATCCGACCGCGCGCTGTTTCGTGTTCATCACGCCCGACGGCCAGCGCACGATGAACACCTTCCTGGGCGCCGCGCAGTATCTGCCCGAGGCGGCGGTCGATGCCGCCACCATCGAGGGTGGGGCGATCCTGTACCTTGAGGGCTATCTGTGGAACGCCGACCAGTCGCGCGATGCCATGAAGCGCGCGATCGGCATCGCCCGCGCCGCCGGTCGCCGCGTCGCGCTGACGCTCAGCGACACCTTCGTCGTCCACGGCCACCGCGACGCCTTTTTCGAACTGATCGACGCCGGCCAGATCGACCTGCTGTTCGCCAACGATGCCGAAGTCATGGCGATGATGCAGACCGACGATATCGCCGCCGCCGTCACCGGCCTGTCGGCGCGGGTCCCGACGCTAGTCTGCACCCACGGCGCGTCGGGAGCGGAAGCCCATTCGGGCGGCGAGCACGCGCGCGTTGCGGCCGAGCCGGTCGCGGCGGTGGTCGACACGACCGGGGCAGGCGACCTGTTCGCCGCCGGCTTCCTGGCGGGCCAGGCGCAGGGTCGCGACCTGGAGACCAGCCTGCGGATGGGCGCGATCTGCGCGGCCGAATGCATCAGCCACATCGGCCCGCGCCCGCTCGCCGACCTGAAGGCGCTGCTGGCCGAGAAGCTGGCCTGAAAAAATCCTTCCCGCATATGGGGAGGGGCACCATGCGCAGCATGGTGGAGGGGGCGGGCCGGGCGGTCTTAGTGTGCGGAGAGCCCCCTCCACCACGCCGCCGACGCGTCGCGGTCCCCCTCCCCGTGCCGGGGAGGATCATAAGAAAAGGGGCCGGGGAGATATGCTCTCCCCGGCCCCTTTTTTTGCCCGAACGGGGAGCGATCAGCCCTACGGCTGCTCGCCCACCGGCGCGACATATTCGCCCATGTCGGGCCTGTCGTCCTGCGGCTCGCCCTTCTGCAGGTTCGAATTGTGCATCCCGTAGAAGAAATACACGATCATGCCGACGCCCAGATAGATCACGAACAGCAGCAGCACGCTCGCCGGTACCGTCGTGATCAGATAGCCGCACGACAGGATGCCGAGGATCGGCGTGATCGGGTACAGCGGTACCTTGAACCCGCGCGGCAGCTCGGGCGCGGTGCGGCGCAGGTAGATCACCGACAGGCAGACGATGGCGAACGCCGCCAGCGTACCGACCGACGTCGCGTCGCCCAGCAGGTTGATGTCCAGGAAGCCCGCGCACACCGCCGTGATCACGCCGACCAGCAGCGTGTTGATGTACGGCGTCTTGAACTTCGGATGGACGTTGGCGAACACCCGCGGCAGCAGGCCGTCGCGCGCCATCGTGTAGAAGATGCGCGTCTGGCCGTACATCAGCACCAGCACGACGCTGGTCAGGCCGATGATCGCGCCGATCTTGATGATCTTGGCCAGCCAGCTCCACGTCGGGCCGAACGCATCGACGACGACCGCGACCGGATCGGGCACGTTGAGCGAGGTGTAGGGCACCAGCAGCGTCATGATGGCCGCGACCAGCATGTAGATGACGGTGCAGACGACCAGCGACCCGATGATGCCGAACGGCATGTCCTTCTTCGGGTCCTTGGCTTCCTGCCCGGCGGTCGAGACCGCTTCGAAGCCGATGTAGGCGAAGAACACGATCGAGGCGGCGCGCATGATGCCGTCGACGCCGTATTTGCCGTCACCCTGGTTGGCCGGAATGAACGGCGTCCAGTTGGTCGCGATCAGCTGCGGCAGCTTCGACAGCACGATCAGGCCGCCGACGACGATGAACGCGACCAGCACGCTGACCTTCACCGCGACGATGATGTTGTTGACCTTGGCCGATTCCGACACGCCGCGCACCAGCAGCAGCGCGAGCGCGATGCAGATCAGGAAGGCGGGCAGGTTGAAGATCGTCGTGACCGTCTGGCCGTCGATCAACACCGGCGCGCCGTCGCGCATCAGCGTGTAGCCGGCCGGGCCCGTCAACTGCGCGGGGATATGGATGCCGAAATCGGCGAGCAGGCTGACGACATAGCCGCTCCACCCGACCGCCACGACCGATGCCGCGATGCCGTATTCCAGCAGCAGCAGCACGCCCATCGTCCACGCGACGAACTCGCCGAGCGTGGTGTAGCCATAGGTGTAGGCCGATCCCGACACCGGCAGGGTCGACGACAGTTCGGCGTAGCACAGGCCGGCAAAGGCGCAGACGATGCCCGCGACGACGAAGCTCAGCAGCACGGCGGGGCCGGCGTGCAGCGCGGCGGCCGAGCCGGTGCGGACGAAGATGCCCGCGCCGATGATGCAGCCGACGCCCAGCAGCAGCAGGTTCCACTTGCCGAGCGTCCGCTTCAGCTCGCTCGTTTCGGTTTCGCGCTGGACCTGCGCGATCGACTTGCGTGCGAACATCCGTTCGAACACGCCCCTCCTAGGTGGCATGGTTGCCATCGAAATCCCCTCTAAGTCGAAAGATCAGCGACTTTTGCTCTGATGGCCGGGGAGCCTAGTCCGAAATCGGGAGCGGGCAAGCCCCTATCGCGCGAGCATCGGCCCGAGCGGGCGTCCTGAAAGGATATGGACGTGCAGGTGTGGCACTTCCTGCCCTGCATCGCGTCCGATGTTGGCGAGCAGCCGGTATCCGTCGCCGACCATCCCCGCATCGCGCGCGACGGCCCCGACCGCGCGGACGAACCCGGCGATCTCCGCGTCCGACGCGCGCGCGCTGAAGTCGTCCCACGAAACATAGGCCCCGCGCGGGATGACCAGGATATGGTGCGGCGCCACGGGCGCGATGTCGTGGAACGCGATCGCGAACTCGTCCTCGTACACCCGGGTCGACGGGATTTCCCCGCGCAGGATTTTCGCAAAGATGTTCTCGTCGTCGTAAGGCAGGGTCGCGTCGATCGGCATCAAGGGGTCTCCCGGAAATACGCCTCGACCGCAGCGACAGTGGCCGCGTCGGCGGTCAGGCGGAGTTTGCTGCGGCGGTCGAGTACGTCAGCGGCGTTCCGCGCCCATTCGCGGGTGCGCATCCAGCCGAGCTCGACCGCGGTCAGGCCGGCGCCGAATTCCGGCCCCATGTCGGCGATGGCGCGGACCTCGGCCAGCATTTCCCACAGCCGCGCGCCGTACGCGTGCGCCATCCGGGCGGAGCGCTGATCGCCCAGAAACGGGAAGCGGTGGCGGACGGCGGCGAGGAACGTGGCGAAATCGCCGGTATCGCCGCCGGGAAACGGGCGGTCGCGGGTGACACGGCGGGCGTCGATGCCCAGCGCCGGGGCGATCTTTGCCAGCGCATCCTCGGCCAGGTGGCGCGCGGTGGTGATCTTGCCGCCGAACACGCTCAGCAGCGGCGGGCCGGCGTCGTCGAGTTCGAGGATATAGTCGCGCGTCACCGCCTTCGCATCGCTGGCGCCGTCGTCATAGAGCGGGCGGACGCCTGACCAGCTATCGACGACGTCGGCCGGCGTGATGTGGCGGTCGAAATACGGGGTCACCGCCTCGCAGAGGTAGGCGATCTCCTCTGCGTCGATCCGCGCGTCCTCCGGCCGGTCGACCGGGATATCGGTCGTGCCGATCGCGGTGAAGTCGCGCAGCCAGGGAATCGCGAAGACGACGCGGCCATCGGCCTGTTGCAGGATATAGGCATGGTCGCCGTCGTAGAGGCGCGGCACGACAATGTGGCTGCCCTTGACCAGCCGGACGTGGGAGGTGGTGGCCACGCCGACCTTGGCGAACAGATCGCCGACCCACGGCCCCGCCGCGTTCACGACGGCGCGCGCGGTGACGGTCCGCCCGTCGGACAGCGTCGCGCGCCAGTGATCGTCCTTGCGCCGGGCCGCCAGCAGCGCGGTGCGCGTCGCGATCTCGGCTCCCGCCTCCGCCGCATCGATCGCATTGGCCAGCGTCAGCCGCGCATCGTCGACGAAGGCGTCGTAGTAGACGAACCCCTTGGCCGCGCCGGTCAGCGGGGCGCGGTACGCCGCGTCCTTCGCCCGCAGCCGCCGTGAGCGCGGAAGCGTCGTGCCCGCCGCCAGCGCGTCGTAGAGGTACAGCCCGGCACGCACGAGCCACCACGGCCGCAGCGCATTCTCGTGCGGCAGGACGAATGCCATCGGGTGGATCAGGTGCGGCGCGGCGCGGATCAGCCGTTCGCGTTCCTGCAAGGCCTCGCGCACCAGGCCGAATTCGCGATATTCGAGATAGCGCAGGCCACCGTGGATCAGCTTCGACGACGCGGACGAGGTGTGCTGCGCGAGATCGTCGCGCTCGACCAGCAGCACCGACAGCCCCGTCAGCGCCGCTTCGCGCGCGATCGCGCAGCCGTTGATCCCGCCGCCGACGATGAGGAGGTCGTACCTGTCGGTTGCCAAGCCCTCACCCCTCACACCGTTCGTGCTGAGCCTGTCGAAGCACCGTTCTTTGATCGGCAAGCGATACCCTCGGTGCACGAAGAACGGTGCTTCGACAAGCTCAGCACGAACGGCAAGGTTCGTCGTGACGTATCTTCTTCGACGCCCTATCTCCCCCCCATGGCGAAACCCAATTCCGGCCTTCCGAGCCGCCAGCAGATCCTCGATTTCATCGCAGACAGCGATACTCCGGCGGGCAAGCGCGAGATCGCGCGCGCGTTCGGCCTGCACGGACAGGACAAGATCGCGCTCAAGGCGCTGCTGAAGGACATGGCCGACGAAGGGCTGATCGATTCCGCCCCCGGCCGCGCGTTCCACAAGATGGGCGGGCTGCCCAAGGTGACCGTGCTGCGCGTCGTCGATGTCGATGACGGCGGCAATGTGTGGGCACAGCCCGAGCGCTGGGAGGCCGAAGGCGTGCCTGAGCCGCGCCTGCGCGTGCGCGAACACAAGCGCGGGGCGCTTGCGATCGGTGCCCGCATTCTCGCGCGGACCGAGGAGGCAGGGAACGGCTGGATCGCGCATCCGATGAAGGTCCTGCCCGCCGGCACGGCCGAGACGATCATGGGCGTGCTGCGCGAAGAGGGCGGCAAGCTGTTCCTGATGGGCCTCGACAAGAAGGACCGCCGCGACTGGCTGGTGTCCGACGCGGGCGGGGCGCAGGCCGGCGAGCTGGTCGTCGCGGAACGCGCCGGCCGCCCCCCGCGGCTGACCGCGCGCGTCGTCGAGCGGCTGGGGGAGGCGTTCGCGCCACGCAGCTTCTCGATGATCGCGATCGCCAAGCACGGCATCCCGCACACGTTCACCGACGAATTGCTCGACGAGGCGAAGCGGGTGGCGCAATTGAAGATCCTCCCCGGCACGGGGAGGGGGACCGCTCGCGAAGCGAGTGGTGGAGGGGGAGGGCCGCAAGCCGGATCGCCCGTGGAGCCCCTCCTCCACCAGCCTGCGGCTGGTTCCTCTCCCCGTGCCGGGGAGGATTTGCGAGAGGACCTGCGCCACCTGCCCATCGTCGCGATCGACCCCGTCGACGCGCGCGATCATGACGATGCGGTGTGGGCATCCCCGCGCGACGACGGCGGCTGGGACGCGATCGTCGCGATCGCCGACGTCAGCTTCTATGTCCGGCCGGGCTCGCTGCTCGACAAGGAAGCGCGGCAGCGGGGCAATTCGGTCTATTTCCCCGACCGCGTCGTGCCGATGCTGCCCGAAGTGCTGTCGGCGGACGTATGTTCGCTGAAGGAAGGCGTCGATCGCGCGGCGATGGCGTGCCACCTGAAGATCTCGGCGACCGGCAGACTCGAGAGCTGGCGGTTTGCCCGCGCGGTCGTGCGGCTGCGCGCGAACATCGCGTATGAGGATGCGCAGGCGATCATTGACGGCATCCTCCCCGGCACGGGGAGGGGGACCGCCGGCGAAGTCGGTGGTGGAGGGGGTGCGCCGCAAGGGACGTCCTCTGCGGAGCCCCCCCTCCACCAGCCTGCGGCTGGTCCCCAGTTTCAGGTCGAACATGCCCCGCATGTTCGAGGATCGTCCGGGGGACGATCCGACCTGAAACTCCATGCCGGTGAGGATCTGTTGCCTATCCTCCAGCCGCTCTGGGCTTGCTGGCATGCGCTGAGCGCCGCACGGACCGAGCGCGAGCCGCTCGACCTGGACCTGCCCGAGCGCCGCGTCGTCATCGACGAACAGGGCCGCATCCTGTCGGTCGCCCCGCGTGAGCGGCTGGACGCGCACAAGCTGATCGAGGATTACATGATCGCCGCCAACGTCGCCGCGGCAAAGGCGCTGGAGGCCAAGAAGCTTCCCGTCATGTACCGCGTCCACGAACCGCCCGCGCGCGAGAAGCTGGTCGCGCTGAAGGACTATCTGAAGACGCTGGGCGTCGAATTTGCGCTCGGCCAGGTCATCCGCCCGGCGACGTTCAACCGCCTGCTGGAGGTGATCGGCGACAGCGATGTCCGCCCGCAGGCGATGGAGCAGGTGCTGCGCACGCAGACGCAGGCCTATTACGGGCCGCAGAACGCCGGGCATTTCGGCCTGTCGCTCGGTTCCTACGCGCACTTCACCTCGCCGATCCGGCGGTATTCCGACGTGATGGTCCACCGCGCGCTGGTCACCGGCTATGGCCTTGGCGAAGGCGGCCTGACGCCTGAGGAGTCCGTCAATTTCGAACGCATCGGCGAAGGCATCAGCAAGCTCGAACGCCGCGCGATGGAGGCGGAGCGCGAGACGGTCGATCGCTATGTCGCGGCGTATCTCAGCCAGCACGTCGGCGAACTGATGCCCGTGCGCATCACCGGGGTGCAGAGCTTCGGCTTCTTCGCGACCGTCGACGGCATCGGCGGCGACGGGCTGGTTCCTGCGCGCGATCTCGGCACCGAATATTTCCGCTACGACGAAGCGGCGCAGCGGCTGGTCGGCGAACATTCGGGCACCGAATTCGCGATCGGCCAGCGGCTGGAGCTGCGGCTGGCGGAGGCCAATCCGGCCAACGGCGCGCTGCGGTTCGAATTGCCCGACGGCAAGGGCTGCGCCGGCGGCCAGCGCGACGACCGCCGCGGCAAGCCGCCCCGCGTCTTGAAGCGGCGCGGGCGGCCTGCCAACATCCGCCATCAGGGCAAGCGACGATAGGGGATCAGGGGCATGGCGACGACGGCAGCCGCAGTGGTGGCAAAGGCGCGACGCGACGTGATGTCGCATTTCCTGTCACGCGATGCGGTGTCGCCGGAAAAGGCGGTGCCCTACCAACCCGATCGCCGCATCCGGCGCCGGATGTTCGAACAGTTCCAGCGTGCGGGCGTGGTGAAGGCGGGGGAGAGCGGCTGGTATGTCGATGTGCCGGTCTGGGATGAGTATTCGCGCCGTCGCCGCCGGCGGGCCGGCGCGCTGATCGGCGGGTCGATCGCGATCGGCGCGGCGCTGGCGTTGATCTTCGCCTGAGATTTGCCTGCGCGTCAGCACCGGCTTGCCAAAACAAAAGGGCCGCCGGCGCTTCGCCCGCGGCCCTTTCGAGAATTCGCAGTTAGCCCGAAAGCTCAGCCGTCGTAGTCGCCACCGACGTTGGTGTTGCGCGGCGGCGCGGCGGCGGTCAGGCGCAGCGCTTCGGCCGAAGCGGCCAGCGAGCCGATTTCGTCCGGCGCTTCCTCGTCGTCGATCTGGACCTTCTGCAGGCCCGAGACGACCGATTCTTCCAGATGGTTCGGACGCACGGTCTGCTCGGCGATCTCGCGGAGGGCGACGACCGGGTTCTTGTCGCGATCGCGGTCGATGGTCAGTTCCGCCCCGCCCGAGATCTGGCGTGCGCGCTGGGCGGCCAGCAGCACCAGGTCGAAACGGTTCGGGATCTTGTCGACGCAATCTTCGACGGTAACGCGCGCCATCGGCGGTTCCTTGAGGCTAATACCGGGGTCCGGGGAAGCGCGGCAGATACGCAGGCGGGGGGGGCAAGTCAAGAAATTCGCGCATCCGCACCGGCCGCCCGGCGCCCGTGCGGTCGGTCGCGCCGGATCGCGCAACCTTTCGCGCGATCGTTCCTTTGTTCGGGGGACGGTGCTGCGAGGATCCTTACGCGAGATGACGGCGACAAGAGCGGCTGCAACTACCAATAGTCCGCCGCTGCCGGCGGCCGAGCCGGTGCGGGAAGATGTGCCGCTCGATCCACAGGCCGAACCAGCCGGTCAGCCCACGTTCGTGGTCGATGGCAACGGGTTGACCCTGCTCGACACCGGCCCCCGGCGACTGGACGCGCTGCTGGCGCTGATCGCGGGTGCGCAGCGGTCGCTGCGGCTCCTGTTCTATATCTACGTCGACGACCATGCCGGCCGGGCCATTCGCCAGGCGCTGATCGACGCGCGGCGCCGCGGCGTCGCGGTGTCGCTGACGATCGACGGCATGGGCAGCGAGCCTGCGGCCGCGCGCGATTTCTTCGCGCCGCTGGCGGCGGAGGGTGCCGATGTCTGCCGGTTCATTCCGCGCTGGGGCCGGCGCTACCTGCTGCGTAACCACCAGAAGCTGGCGATCGCGGATGAAGCGCTGGCCATCGTCGGTGGGTTCAACGTGCAGGACAGCTATTTCGGAACGCCCGCCGAACAGGCGTGGCGCGACCTGGGGTTGCTGGTCGAGGGCGCGTCGGTCGCGCGGCTGGCCGGCTATTATGATGCGCTGGCCGAGTGGATGCACACGCCCAGGCCCAAGATGCGCGCCCTGCGCAGGCTGCTGCGCCGGTGGAGCGAGCCGCATGGCAACGCGCGCTGGCTGTTCGGCGGGCCGACGCGGCGGCTGAGCCCGTGGGCAAAGGTCGTGCGCAACGACATGCGCCATGCCGCGCAGACCGACATCATCTCCGGCTATTTCGCGCCGAGCCCGGCGATGCTGCGACGCCTGGACAAGGTGGGCCTGCGCGGTTGCGTACGGCTGGTACTGCCGTCGAAGACCGATCATGGCGCGGCGATCTGGGCGTCGCACTTCACCTATGCCGGGCTGCTGAGGAAAGGCGTGCAGATCTTTGAATACCAGCCGACGAAGCTGCACACGAAGCTCTACGTCATCGACGACACCGTCCACATCGGCTCCGCCAATTTCGACATGCGCAGCCTGTTCCTGAACCTGGAACTGATGCTGCGCGTCCACGACCCGGCCTTTGCCGCGCATGTCCGCGCCTATGTTGATACCGAAATCGCCAACTCGACACGGATTACGGATGTGTCTTATCGGGCGCGCACGACGCCCTGGATGCGGGTCAAGCAGTTCGCCGCCTATTTCGTCATGGCGGTACTCGATCCCAGCCTGTCGCGCGGACTGAATTTCGGGAACGAGGGGACAATCGAGTGATCGCTGGACTGGAGTTGGGCGGCACGAAATGCGTCGCCTTGCTGGGCGAAGGGCCGAACCGGATCGTCGAGCGGGTCGGCGTGCCGACGACGACGCCAGAGGAAACGATCGGCGCGCTGGAAGCCGCGCTCGACGGCTGGGCGTTCGAGGCGCTAGGTATCGCCTCGTTCGGGCCGATCGACCTGACGCCGGACACCGCCGCCTACGGCTCGATCGCCGGCACGACCAAGCCGGGGTGGAGCGGCACCGCGCTCCATGCGCGCTTCGCCGCCCGCTACGGCAAGCCGACGCGGATCGAAACCGACGTCGTCGGCGCGGCGCTGGCCGAGGGGCAGTGGGGCGCGGCGCAGGGCATGTCCGATCACATCTACATCACGATCGGTACCGGCGTCGGCATCGGCGCGGTCGTCGGTGGCAAGCCCGCGGGCGGCGTCGCGCATGGCGAGGCCGGGCACATGCGTCTCAAGCGCGCGACCGGCGACGACTTCGCCGGCTGGTGCCACTTTCACGGCGATTGCGTCGAGGGGCTGGTCAGCGGCCCGGCGCTGGCGCTGCGCACCGGCATCAAGGGCGCCGACATCCCCGGCGACCACCCGGTGTGGGACCACGCCGCGCACGACATCGCGATGCTGCTCCACAATCTGGTCGTAACGCTGGCGCCGGAGCGGATTGCGCTGGGCGGCGGCATCCCGACCGCGCGGCCCGAACTGCTGCCCCTCATCCGCGTGAAACTGGCCGAGAGCCTGGCCGGCTACGGCATGTTCGGCCGCTATGCCTCCGAACTCGACACGCGGCTGGGCCCGCCGGGGCTGGGCGACATGGCCGGGCCGCTGGGGGCGATCGCCGTCGGGATGGCGGCGTAGTCAAGAAAGCGGGTTTGTTCGAAGAAAGCGCAACGGCGCGAGGTAGACCATGAACCTGTAGACGGCGCTTTCGGGCCGAACGGCAAATGGCCGATATTGGGTGGAAAGCGGACGTTGACCAAGGGTCCTGGACGCCGCATTTTTAAGCCGTGCAGATTTATCTCGGCCTTGCCGCTCTACTGCTCGCCGGATGCGAAAGAACGGAACTCATCGAGCTTCAATCGTCGGCGAACGTGCGCACGTCGGCTTCGGACGAGCAGCTATCCGACCGGATGACGAGCCTAGAAGGTCAACTGCGGACCCACGTTTCATCGGGACAGAACGGTGAGGGCTTCTACGCCAACTTTGATGTTGGTTCGTGCCACTATGCCGTGCAGCGCTTCCGAGATGCTCACCTTCAGGTCGATGCTTACTGGTATTCCGAGCGCACCCCAGCGCAATGTGCTAATGCTCCAGCCCTAAAGCGACTCAAAGCCGTCCTCGCTACGCAGCCGCCAATGTCCGGTTTTGGGCTAAAGCGGAATGACCGCTTTTTTTGAACTTGAGCTTCGCTATTGAACGACCGCCTGGCGCGATCACAAACGCTCGTTGGGTCGTTTGTTGGCGCAATGTTGGAAAACATCGCGTAGAGGTCCGACGACCAGCTCTTTCTCATCGCTGATTTGTCGCCGCCCACACCGGCGTCCCGCCGCTCATTCGGCGGGTTGCAAGGAAAAGATTTGCGGTCGGCATAATGTGACCTTCGTGTGACCTTAGCCACGCCGGTTCGTATCGAGCAGAACCGATCCGACCGCGTTCCGCTCGAAAAAGCCACTTCGCCCCCTGCGACCGGGTGATTGCTGGCGAGCCGCCTTTTGGACTCGGCTTGAAATCAAACCGTCGTCACGGTCTTCAACCGCTCGGCATGCCAGGCGACATGGTCGGCCATGAACGTCGAGATGAACGCATAGCTGTGGTCGTATCCCGGCTGCATCCGAAGCGTAAGCGGGATGCCCGCCCGCTCGCACGCCGCGGCCAGCAGTTCGGGCTTCAATTGCTCGGCCAGGAAGCTGTCGGCTTCGCCCTGATCGACGAGCAGTTCGTCGACCCTTGCGCCGTCGTCGATCAGCGCGCAGGCGTCATACGCGCGCCACGCGGCCTTGTCGGGCCCGAGGTAGCCGCCCAGCGCCTTCTCCCCCCATGGGCAATGGAGCGGGGAGACGATGGGGGCGAAGGCGGACACGCTCCGGAACCGGCCCTGGTTGCGCAGGGCGATCGTCAGCGCGCCGTGGCCGCCCATCGAATGGCCGAAGATCGACTGGCGCGTCAGGTCGGCTTGAGGGAATTCCGCCGCGATCAGCGCGGGCAGCTCGTCCTCGATATAGCGCTTCATCCGGAAATTGGCCGACCACGGCGCCTCGGTCGCATCGACGTAGAAGCCCGCGCCCTGGCCGAAGTCCCAGCCGGTATCGTCGGGTACGCCGCCACCCCGCGGCGATGTGTCCGGCGCGATCAGGATGACGCCGTTCTCCGCGCACGCCCGGCGATATTCGCCCTTGTCCATGACGTTGGCGTGGGTGCACGTCAGGCCCGACAGATACCAGAGCACTGGCAGCTTGGCGCCGTCCTCGTGCGGCGGCACGTACACCGCAAACGTCATATCCGTTCCCGTCGCGGCGGAGGCATGGCGATAGACGCTCTGGATGCCACCGAAGGCCTTGTTTTCGCTGATGGTTTCGATCGGCATCATGGACTCTCCGGCATTGAGAACGTATATCGAACGCGATGGCCCAGCTCGATGTCCGGGAAAAGCTCGAAATCCTCGCCGATGCGGCGAAGTACGATGCGTCCTGCGCGTCGTCGGGCACCTCTAAACGCACGTCGGTGGGTGGCAAGGGCATCGGCTCGACCGAAGGCAGCGGCATCTGCCACGCCTATGCGCCCGACGGCCGCTGCATCAGCCTGCTGAAGATCCTGCTGACCAATTCCTGCGTGTTCGATTGCCATTACTGCATCAACCGCAAGAGCTCGAACGTGCGACGCGCGCGCTTCACCGCGCAGGAAGTCGTCGCCCTCACGCTCAGCTTCTACAAGCGCAATTATATCGAGGGGCTGTTCCTCTCCTCGGGCATCATCAAGTCGTCCAACTACACGATGGAGCAGCTGGTCGAGGTCGCGCGGTCCCTGCGAGAAGACCACGACTTCCGTGGCTATATCCACCTAAAGACGATTCCCGACGCCGATCCCGAACTGGTCCATCTGGCCGGGCTCTACGCCGACCGCGTGTCGATCAACGTCGAGCTGCCGACCGTCGGTGGCCTCCAGCGCCTGGCGCCCGAAAAGGACATCGGCCGGATCGAAGGCGCAATGGCCGACACCAAGAGCGCGATCATCGACACCAGGGACGCGCGCAAGAAGTACAAGTCCGCGCCCAAATTCGCGCCCGCCGGCCAGTCGACGCAGATGATCGTCGGCGCCGACGCCGCGACCGACCGCGATATCGTCGGCAAGGCGGCGAGCCTGTACGACCGCTTCTCGCTGCGCCGCGTCTATTATTCGGCGTTCAGCCCGATCCCCGAGGCGTCGTCGGTCCTGCCGCTCAAGCGTCCGCCGCTGATGCGCGAGCATCGCCTCTACCAGTCCGACTGGCTGATGCGCTTCTACGACTATACGCCGACCGAAGTGCAGGCCGCGGTCGATCCGGCGACGGGCATGTTGCCGCTCGACATCGATCCCAAGCTCGCCTGGGCGCTGAAGTTTCGCGATCGCTTTCCGGTGGACGTAAACCGTGCGCCCAAAGAGATGCTGTTGCGCGTGCCGGGGCTGGGGACGAAGGCGGTCGGATCGATCCTGTCGGCGCGGCGCTGGCGGCGGCTGCGGCTGGACGACGTCGCGCGGCTGACCGTGTCGATCGCCAAGATTCGCCCCTTCATCGTCGCCGAGGACTGGCGCCCGACGCTGATCGATGGCCGCGCCGACCTGCGTCCGATTGTCGCACCGAAGCGTGAACAGATGGAGCTGTTCGCCTGAGAATGACTCGCGGATGAAACATGGCCGTGCCTCGCCGGTTGGCGGGGGCGAAGGAGACACATCATGGCCGAAGCGCAGATCTACCTCGACCTGAAAGCCGACCACGACAAGCACCGCGCGATGCTGAAGGAATTGGGCGAGCTGAGCGGCGACGCCGGCAAGCGCAAGAAACTGTTCGAGAACTTCCGCATCGAGATCGCCGCCCATGCCGCAGCCGAAGAGGAATCGCTGTACGCGACGATGCTCGGCAACCCCGAGCTGCGCGACGACGCGCGCCATTCGGTCAGCGAACACAAGGAAGTCGACGACCTGATCGGCGAGATGGTCGACCTCGATTTCGGCGGCGACGAATGGGAAGCCAAGTTCCACCAGATGCGCCACCGCTACCTCCATCACATCGAGGAGGAAGAGGAGGAGATGTTCCCGGCCGCGTCCAAGGAGCTCGACACGGCGACCGAGGAACAGCTCGCCGATACGTTCGAGGAGCGCAAGCCCGAGGAGCTGAAGCTGGCGAAGAAACAGCCGGCCGGGAGCGACGAGCGGGAGTGAGGAAAATCCTCCCCGGCACGGGGAGGGGGACCGCGCCCGCAGGGCGTGGTGGAG
>NZ_LMLB01000017.1:196935-221912 GCF_001421785.1 Sphingomonas sp. Leaf33
CCACCCTCGCTGCGCAAGACGACTTCGACGGCTGGCGCGACGCCGCGCGCAACCTTGCCGCCGCGCGCGTGGCGCCCTCCGACGTGGTCTGGCAGGTCGGCGAAACCCCCGCCGACCTGTTCGGCGACGAAGCCGTCCTCGAATCCCACGCTCCTGCGTTCAAGGTGCCGCGCCCGTTCGTCGACCTCGCGCGCACCGTCGCGCTCCACGCCGACCCGCAGCGCTGGGCACTGCTCTATACCGCGCTCACCCGCGTGCTGGCGCAGCCGAAACTGGTCGACGACCGTGCCGATCCGCTGATCCGCCGCCTCGACGAAATGGCCAAGGCCGTCCGCCGCGACATCCACAAGATGCGCGCCTTCGTCCGCTTCCGCGAAGTCGACGAAGCCGATGAAGCGGGGGGCGCAACCCGCTACGTCGCCTGGTTCGAACCCGAACATCACATCGTCCGCGAAAACGCGCGTTTCTTCGTCAACCGCTTCACCGCCATGCGCTGGTCGATCCTGACGCCCGAACTGTCGGTCCATTGGGATGGCACGACCCTCAGCGAAGGCCCGCGGGCGACCAAGGCCGACGCGCCCGACGGCGATCCGATCGAGGAGGTGTGGAAGACCTATTACGCGTCGATCTTCAATCCCGCCCGATTGAAGGTGGGCGCGATGCTGAAGGAAATGCCGCGCAAATACTGGAAGAACATGCCCGAAACCGCGCTGGTCGGGCAGTTGGTGGCCGGCGCGCAGGCACGGGAGGTGGCGATGATCGACAAGGCGCGGACGGCGGTCGGTGGCAACATCCAGGCCGCGTGGGCGGCGCTGAGGCAGGAAGCGATGGGCTGTACCCGCTGCGACCTTCACCGTCACGCGACCCGGACCGTGTTCGGCGAAGGTCCGGTCGATGCGCGGATGATGTTCGTCGGCGAACAGCCCGGCGACCAGGAGGACATGGCCGGCCAGCCCTTCGTCGGCCCCGCCGGGCAGGTGTTCGATCGTGCGATGGGCGACGCGGGCATCGACCGCGCAGGCGTCTATGTCACCAACGCGGTCAAGCACTTCAAGTTCGAGCGCCGCGGCAAGCGGCGTATCCACGCCAAGCCCGACGCGGGCGAGATCGACGCCTGCCGCTGGTGGATCGACCAGGAACTGGCGCTGGTGAAGCCCGAACTGACCGTCGCGCTGGGGGCGACGGCGGCGCGATCGCTGCTGGGGAAGGTCGTCACCATCTCCAAGACCCGGGGCGCGCCGGTCGCGTTGCCGAACGGCGGGACGGGTTGGGTGACGGTCCACCCGAGCTACCTGCTGCGGCTGCCCGACAAGGTTCAGGCGGAAGACGAGTATGCGCGTTTCGTCGAGGACTTGAAGGCGGCTGCGGCGTTTGTCGAGTAGCCGTCGCACCCGCCGGCACCCTCTTACGTCGTCTCTTCTACCCTTCTTCATTGCACCGGCCGCCACTTTGTGGTCGTGAAGCCTACGCAGGGCGGCGAGGGGCATAAGTGGCGAGCGATCCGGTCATGGCGAGCGTAACCGACGCCGGCGCGGTCGCGGCGCAGTGGCTGACCGCCTACTGCGGCGACCGGCCCAAGGGCGATGTGTTGTGCACCGCGCGTGGGCCCGATCAGGCCGCGTGGCTGATCGCGCTGGAGGAACTGGCCGGTATCGGCAGCGGCGCGCTCGACGAAACGCGCGAGCGGGTGCAACGTCACGCCAGCGACATCGGCACGGGCTTCCGCGTCGCCGGCGAAGTCGCCGAACGTCCCTGGCCGGTGTCGCCCGTCCCGCTGCTGATCGGCCGCGACGAATGGTCAAAGATCGTCCGCGGCGTGACCCAGCGTGCCGACCTGCTCGAAACGGTGATCGCCGATATCTACGGCCCCGGACGCCTCGTCGCGCAGGGCCATCTGCCCGCCGCGATCGTCACCGGCAGTCCGCATTTCCTGCGCCCGATGGTCGGCCTGACGCCGCCGGGCGGGCGGCACCTGCATTTCTATGCCGTCGATCTGTGCCGCGGCCCGGCGGGCGACTGGCGTGTGCTGGCCGATCATGTCCGCGCGCCGGTGGGGGCGGGCTATGCGCTGGAGAACCGGCTGGCGGTCGCGCGGACGATGGGCGGGCTGCAGTCACGGCTCAACGTCGAGCGTCATGCACCCTTCTTTGCTGCCTTCCGCGAAGGCTTGGCCGCGGTGTGCCGCCGCGCCGAACCTCGCATCGGTCTGCTGACGCCTGGCCGGTTCAGCGCGAGCTATGCCGAACAGGCGCATCTCGCGCGCTATCTCGGCTTCCTGCTGGTCGAGGGCGCCGACCTCGCGGTGCGCGAGGACCAGCTGTATGTCCGGACCATTGCCGGCTTCAAGCGGATCGACGCGTTGTGGCGCCGGGTCGATCCGCGGCTGCTCGATCCCCTGGCATTCGATTCGACGTCGCGGATCGGGGTCGCCGGGCTGATCGACGCGATGGCGACCGGCAATGTCGTGCTGTCGTCCGCGCCGGGATCGGGCGTGGTCGAGAGCGCGGCGATGAACGCGTTCCTGCCGCAGCTGGCGACACGGCTGACCGGCGCAAGCCTCATCCTGCCAAACGTCGCGACATGGTGGTGCGGGGGCGGTCCCCAAGCGTCCGAAGTTCGCGCCAACCTCGACCGCATGGTCATCGCGCCGGCGTTCGATACCGTGCCGCTCGGCCTGCCCGGCGGGCGACCGACGCTCGGCAGCGATCTGGGCGCCGAGGCGCGCGCGTTGCTGCTCGCCGACCTCGACCGCCGCCCGCAGGATTATGTGGGACAGGAGGTCGTCCGCCTGTCGACCATGCCGGTCGTCGCCGACGGCGAACTGGCGCCGCGGCCCTTTACCCTGCGCGTGTTCGCGGCGCGCGACGCCGGCGGGCGGTGGACCGTGCTGCCCGGCGGCTTCGCCCGGATCGGCGAGCATCCGGACGAGCGCGCCGCGATCATGGGGGAGGGCAACTGGTCCGCCGACGTCTGTATCCACGGGCCGGAGCCGGTCGCTGCCGTTTCGCTGCTGCCGCCCGCCGACACCGTCCACCTGCGGCGCAATCCGGGGACGCTGCCCAGCCGCGTCGCCGACAACCTCTTCTGGCTCGGGCGGTATCTCGAACGCGGCGAAGCGCTGCTGAGCGCGATCCGCGTCCTGCTCGGCCATTCGATCGGCGCGGATACCGGGGCGGCGCTGTCACCCGAGACGGTGTGGCGGCTGGTCGGGCTGATCGTCGGCGCCGGTGCCGCCCCGCCGCCCGAGGACATCGCCCGCCCCGACCTGGTCCGTTTCGCCCGCACCGCGCTGGAGGCGGAGACCGGCTACAGCGTCCGGATGGTCAATCGTCAGGCGCGGATCATCGGCGACGGTTCGCGCGACCGGCTGTCGGCGGACATGATCCGCCTGCTCGATGCGCCGCACCCGACGCGCGGACACCTGCTCGACCGCGCGGGCTCGCTTCAGCGCCGCTATGCCGCGCTTGCCGGCCTGTCGGCCGAACATATGGGGCGCAGCGACGGTTGGCGGTTCCACGACCTCGGCCGCCGGATCGAGCGCGCGACGACCGTCGCATCGGCGGTGCGCGCGCTAGGCGGCGCCACAGCGAGCGCGGACGATCTGTCGACGCTGCTCGACCTGGCCAACAGCCAGATCAGCTATCGCCAGCGCTATCTGACCGGCATCGCCCGCGTTCCCGTGCTTGATCTCGTCGCGCTCGATCCCGGCAACCCGCGCGGTATCTGTTTCCAGGTCGATGCGATCGCCGATCATCTGCGCCGCCTGCCGGTGCTCGACGACGATGGGCTGGCTGAACCGCAGCAGGCGCTGGCGACCGAACTCACCGCGCGCGTCTCGACGCTGCGCGCGGTCGACATCGACGAGGATGCGATGACCGACATCGGCAACCGCCTGTCCGCGCTGTCGAGCGCGATCGCCCGCCGCTACTTCCTGCAGGGCGCCGAGCCGCTTCGCGCCGCCGGGCTGACCCTGGCATGATGCGCTACGCCATCAAGCACATCACGCGGTTCGACTATGCCGCGCCGGTCGGCTTCGCGCGCTGCAACCTGCGGCTGAAGCCGATCCTGTGGTCGGGACAGACGCTGGTCGACTATGACCTGACGATCGAGCCCGGCGGGCGGACCTTCCCGGCGCGCGCCGAGGCGGGCCTCGCCAACGTTACCCGGCTGGTCGTCGAGAGCCCCGCGCGGTCGCTGACCATCACCAGCAGCGCGACCGTCGTCGTCGACCGTCCGATCCCGGTTCCGGCACCCTCAGACCCGACGCTCGCCGACGTGGCCGCGCTGGCCCGTGCCAGCCGCGACATGGGCGCCGCGAGCCCCGCGGCCTATCTGTTTCCCAGCCCGCGTATCCCGCTCGATCCCGTCATTCGCGACTGGTGCGCGGCCGAGCTCGCTCCCGACCGTGGCGCGCTGGAGGCGGGGATGGCACTTGCCCGGCGCATCCAGACCGACTTCGCCTTCGATCCTGCCGCGACTTTGGTCGACACGCCCCCGCGCGAGGCGTTCGATGCCCGCGGCGGGGTGTGCCAGGACTTCGCGCAGATCATGATCACCGGCCTGCGTGCCGCCGGCCTGCCCGCTGCCTATTGCTCCGGATATCTGCGCACCCTGCCGCCGCCGGGGCAGGAGCGGCTGGTCGGAGCGGACGCCACCCACGCCTGGGTGCTGCTCTGGTGCGGCCCCACGCATGGCTGGGTCGGCGTCGATCCGACCAACGGCATCTGGATGGCAGAGGACCACGTCGTCATGGCCATCGGTCGAGATTATGCCGACATCGCGCCGATCGACGGGGTGGTGCTGGGGTCGGGCGCGCAGAAGATGCACGTGTCGGTGGATGTGGAGCCTCTGGGCAGCGGGATCGCTGCGTGAGCGATTTCGAATTCGTCTTCGCGCTTTATGGTCTGCTGCTCGGCCTGTCGCTCGCCGAAGTGCTGGGCGGACTGGCGCGGACGATCGAGGTGCGGTTGCGGCCGGGTTCGGCGTTGCGTGTCGGCTGGCTGACGCCATTGCTCGGCGCGTTCGTTCTGCTCGACCTTCTGTCCTTCTGGCGCGCAGCATGGCTGGTGCGCGATACCATCCTCGTATCGGGCCATGCGTTGCTGGGAGTCACCGCCTTTGCCAGCGCCTATTATCTAGCGGCGCATCTCGTGTTCCCACGGGATGTGGAGGCGGCCGGCGATCTTGACGCGCATTTCCGGCGCATCCGGCGGGTCGTGATCGGCATTTTGCTGGTGCTCTTCAGCAGCCAGATGTTGTGGTATGCGACGATCCCCGCGCTGCAGTCGCAGTTGCTGCGGCCTTGGTCACTCGGGCTTACGACGGTGCTGGCGATACTGATGATCGCAGCGATGTCGACGCGCAGCGACCGGTGGTCGCGCGTCGTGATGGCGGCGCTGGTGGCACGCTATGTGGGGGCGTATCTGGTGTTTTGACACTGTCGCCGACGCTTGCTCACCCGCTGAAGATCACCGCCACCCCGCATCCATAAAGTAATCATGCCCCGTAATCATCCGCGCATCGTCAGACGCGAGGAACAGCGCCAGCGCCGCCACATCGGCAGGCTGGATTCGCCCATCCAGACACTGTGCCGCGACGATCTCCGCCTCGCCTTCCGGCGTGTACCATTTCTCCTGCCGCGGTGTCTGGACGTTGCCGGGCACGATCGTGTTCACGCGGATGCCATGCCGCCCGAGGTCGCGCGCGAGGGCCCGGGTCATCCCTTCGATCGCCGCCTTGGCGGTCTGGTAGAGCACGAGATCGGGCAGACCCAGATGCCAGCTGATCGACCCCAGGTTCAGGATCACCCCGCGACCCGCCGCCTTCATGCCCGGCACCACGGCCTGCGCGGCAAAGAATTTATGGCGCAGGTTCACCGCGATCCGCTCATCCCAGTACGCCGGCGTCACGTCCTCGACGGTGTGGCGGTCGTCGTTCGCCGCGTTGTTGACCAGCACATCGACCGGCCCGATCGTCGCGAACGTCGCCTGGAGCGCGGCGGTATCGGTCAGGTCGCAGGGGTGGAAGGTCGCGCCGGTCCGTTCCGCGACCGCGCTGCCGTCCGAGACGTCGAGGAAATCGACATGCGCCCCCTGTCCTGCGAACGCCTCGACGAAACCTTCGCCGATCCCCGACGCGCCGCCGGTCACGATCACGCGCCGCCCGTTCAAGCTCGGATAGGTAGCACCGCTCACGCCAGGAGCCCTCGCTTCGCAAGATTCGTCATCAACGCGCCGATCCCGACGTTCCACCGCGGCGCGTCGGGACAGTGGACCACCCGGTTCACCAGCCGCCCGAGCCGCGGGTTGGCGATCGTCACCACGTCGCCGGGTCGATGGGTGAAGCCGCGCCCGGGCACATCGCGGTCGTCGGTCGGCGCGAACAGCGTGCCGCAGAACAGCGCGAAACCGTCCGGATAGTCGTGCTGGCTCAGCGCCTGGCGCACCAGTTCTGCGGGATCGCGGCTGATCTGGTCCATCGAATTAACGCCGTTCAGCACATAGCCCCCCGGCCCGTCGATCCTGAGCGTGATCTGCGCGGCGCGCACGTCGTCGAGCGTGTAGCCGGCATCGAACACGCGGATGAATGGCCCGACCGCGGTCGCCGCACGATTGTCCTTCGCCTTGCCGAGCAGCAGCGCCGACCGCCCTTCGAAATCGCGCAGGTTGACGTCGTTGCCGAGCGCGGCGCCGACGATCGCGCCATCGGGCGCGACGATCAGCACGACTTCCGGTTCGGGGTTGTTCCAGGCCGAATCGTCACGCACGCCGATGTCCGCGCCCGCGCCGACCGACGACAGCGGTGGGCCCTTGGTAAAGATTTCCGCATCCGGGCCGATCGCAACTTCCAGATATTGCGACCAGAGCCCGTCCTCAATGAGCGCGGCTTTCAGTTCCGCCGCATCGTCCGACCCCGGTACGACCGAGCGCAGCGAGCCGCCGATCCGCCCTTCGAGGCGCGCGCGCACACCCGCCGCCGCGGTCGCGTCGCCCCGCGCAGCTTCCTCGATCACACGTTCGAGCGCGGAATTGGCGAAGGTGACGCCCGCCGCCTTGATGCACTGGAGGTCGATCGGGCTGAGCAGCGTGGCGTCGATCGTATCGAGCGCGCCGATCGCTATGCCGCCCGCGAAGTCGCCGCCCGCGATTGTCTGAGCAACGGTCGGCGCGACCCGGCTCACGTCATGCGCGATGCCGCCGCGGACGACGACCGGTGTCGGCCCTTGCCCCACGTCGATTCGTCCGATCAGCAGCGCATCGCGCCAGTCCTCGGGCAACAGGGTGGGGTCGATCGGCATCGTCCTCTCCGCATCTTGATAGCGCTAACTTTGCGGGGTGGATGTGCGAACGTCAAGGGCGGGCGATACGCGCCTCCAGCCAGCGCGCGGCGGCGTCCGGCGTCTGCTTGTCCGTCTCGCGATCGACCAGGTAATTTGCTCCGCGCATCGCCGCGACGGGGATGGCGTTCAGCAGGGGGCGCAGTGCCCCGACGAATTTCGCGTCGCCCGCGCGCGTGGGGGACAACAGCAGGATCGCGTCGTAGCGTGGAATGGCGCCCCGCGTGTCCTTCAGCACCGTCGCCTTGTCAGCGGCGATCCGGCCATCGGAGGAAAAGGCAGAGATGACGTCAGCCTGCCCCGTCCCCAGCGCCTGATACATGAAGCTCGGCGCATAGGCGCGCGTGCTCGCGAACCGCATCGGGTAGGACTGGCGGACGGCGACCCATTCCGGCCGGTCGAGGAATTCCAGATCGCTCGCCAGCCGCAGCCGTGGCGACGCGCGCGCGAGGTCGTCGAGCGTTGCGATGCCCGCCGCCCGCGCCGCACCTTCGCGCATCGCAAAGGCATAGGCATTCTCGAACCCCAGCGTCCCCAACAACCGCACGCCGCCGGTGGCCTGCGCCCAGCGCGCGATCTCGGGGAGCATTCGGGCGGCGGGCGGCACGTCCTGGCGCTTCATCTCGCTCGCCCAGATCGTGCCGGCATAGTCGACATACACGTCGATTGTCCCGGTCTTCAGAGCGCCATAGGCGACCGCCGACCCCAGCCCTTCGCGATATGCGACGTCATAGCCCGCGGCCTGCAACCGCGCGCCGATCACCCGGGCGAGGATGAACTGTTCCGAGAAATTCTTGGCGCCGACCACGACTGTCGGGCGGGTCGGGGCAAGGCGGGGCAGGGCGGCGACACCCACACCGACCACCAGCACCGCCAGCGGCCCGGCCCACAGCCACCGCCGCCGCGTCGCGACGCCGCGCTCGGCCAGCCCCAGCAGCCCGTCGATCGCGATCGCGAGCCCCGCCGACGCGACGCAACCCGCCAGCACCAGCGCCCAGCTCTGCGTCTGGAGGCCGGAAAAGATCAGGTCGCCCAAGCTCGGCTGGCCTACCGTCGTCGCGAGCGTTGCCGCACCGATCGTCCACACCGCCGCCGTGCGGATGCCCGCCATCAGCACCGGCAGCACCAGCGGCATCTCCACCCACAGCAGCTTCTGCCGCGCGGTCATGCCGACCCCATCCGCCGCTTCGATGACAGCCGGGTCGATTTCGGCGAGTCCGGTGACACCGTTGCGCAGAATCGGCAGCAGCGCATAGAGCGAAAGCGCGAGCAGCGAGGGCAGGAAACCGAGCGGCGGCAGGCCGAGCCACAGCAGCAGCGGGAAGAACAGCGCGAGCAGCGCGAGAGCGGGGATCGTCTGGACGAGGCTCGCGAACCCCAGCGTGACCCGCGCCACCGCCGGGCTGCGCGCGGCGAGTAGGATCATCGGCAGGGCGAGTGCGAGGCCGAGCACCAGCGCCGAGCAGGACAGCAGCAGGTGGCTGGCGAGCAGATCGGGCACGCGGGCGAAGGCGGCGGTCATGCCCCCAATCCTTCCAGCGCGCGGATCTGGCGACGGGGGACGTCGACCAACTCTTGGGCTTGCTGACCGCCCTCACCGGCAATCAGCGCCGCGGGTGTCGCGTCGGCCACGATACGGCCGTTCGCCATCACCAGCACACGGTCGCTGAGCAGCAAAGCCTCGGCCATGTCGTGCGTCACCATCAGCGTGGTCAGCCCCAGCCGGGCGTGCAGCGCGCGCACTGCCTGGCCCAAAGTGTCGCGCGTCATCGGGTCGAGCGCGCCGAACGGTTCGTCCATCAGCAACAACCTCGCTTCGGCGGCGAGCGCGCGGGCGACCCCGACCCGCTGGCGCTGCCCGCCCGACAGCGCGTCGGGGCGACGCGTGCCCACTTCACGCGGCAGTTCGACCAAATCGAGCAGGTCGTCGACGCGCGCCGGATCGATCTGCCCGGCAAGCCGCAGCGGGATCGCGATATTCTCGGCGACGGTCAGGTGCGGGAACAGCCCGACGCCCTGGAAGACATAGCCGATCCGCCGTCGCAGCAGATGCGCGGGCTCGGCATCGACCGGCGTGCCATCGGCCAGAACGCGGCCCGCGCTCGGTGTCACCAGCCGGTTGACGGTCTTGAGCAACGTCGACTTGCCCGACCCCGACCGGCCGACCAGTGCGACGAAGCTGCTGCGCACGATGTCGAGCGACACCCTGTCCACTGCGGTCGTCCCGCCGGGATAGGCGACGGTAACATCGTCGAAGCGAAGGGCGCTGGGCGTTGGCATCGGCGGCAGAGTGCGCGATGCTGCGCGCGAAGGCAAAGGAAGAGGTCAAGCGTGCAGGCGATCTTCATCACCGGCGGGGCGTCGGGTATCGGTCAGGCGATCGCCAAGCGGTTCGCCGCCGAGGGCTGGCGCGTAGGCCTCGCCGACGTCGATGCGTCCGGCTTGGCGGCGACGGCGGCGATGCTGCCGGGCGGGGCCGAAACCTACGTTATGGATGTCCGCGACCGCGACGCGTGGGCGGCGTCGCTTGACGACTTCACCGGCAAGACCGGGCGGCTCGATGTACTGGCGAACAATGCCGGTATCCCGTTGGGCGGGCCGCTGGCGGAGGCGGCGTTAGAGGACATCGACCGGACGATTGCGATCAACCTGACCGGCGTCATCAACGGGGCCCGGATCGGCCACGCCTATCTGAAGCGGACGCCCGGATCGTGCCTGCTCAACACCGCATCGGCCTCGGCGATCTATGGGTCGGCGGGGCTGGCGATTTATTCTTCGACCAAGTTCGGCGTGCGCGCGCTGACCGAGGCGCTCGACGGCGAATGGGCGCGCGACGGCATCCGTGTGCGCGGGCTGGTCCCGGCGTTTATCGACACGCCGCTGCTGGCACATCCGACCGCTGGATCGAACCGCTCGATCCGCGAGACGGTGACGGGCGCGGGGCTGGAGCTGTCACCGGTCGAGGATGCGGCGGAGGCGGCTTGGCGGCTTGTCCATGGCGACGCGCTGTTCGCCTATGTCGGCAAGACCGCGCATCGGTTGCGGTTCGCGGCGCGGTGGATGCCGGGGCGGTTGCGGAAACTGTCGCGGAAGCGGTTTGGGTGAGCGGGGGGCTGTGTGTTCAAACGCACCGTGCTCCCGCGGAGGCAGGAGCCCAGGGTTATAGAGCGATGCGTTCCGCCACTCTGGGCTCCCGCCTGCGCGAGAGCACGGCATCGTTTCAGAGGCATTTTGCCTTAGGCGAAACGCAAGTGATTGAACCGGGATCGGTCTCGAGGTCAGGCATTGACCTTGCCCGCCCATCCCCGTTCGCCCTGAGCTTGTCGAAGAGCTGCCCTTCTTCGTGCAGGGTGCTGCGACGTCGAAGAAAAAGGACAGAGCTTCGACAAGCTCAGCACGAACGGGATGGGGGGGGCTTCCATCTGGCGGCCATGGGCAAGGCCCATGCCGTCGGACGGCGCCATCGGCGCCGCCGGCCGGCCGGGCCGTGCGCCAGCTTTCACCGGCGCCGTGTCGGCGGTTACTCCGCCGCCACGCCGGCCCGGCTGAACATATCCCCGCCGTCTTCGCCAAGATCCTCGTTCGCCGCCGGCACCGACGTCTTCGCCTTCTGGCGCTTGTCGAAGCTCGACCACACGTCGTTCCACTGGCCCTTCGTCGCGCCCTTCGAATATTCGGTCGCGCGCTGTTCGAAGAAGTTCGCATGCTCCACGCCGTTCAGCAGCGGCGCGAGCCAGGGCAGTGGGTGCTCCTTGATCATGTACATCGGCTTCAGGCCGAGTTGGTTCAGGCGCCAGTCGGCGATGTAGCGGATGTACCGCTTGATCTCTTCCGGTGCCATGCCGTTCACCGGACCCTGTTCGAACGCCAGGTCGATGAACGCGTCCTCCAGGTCGACCGTGGTGTGGCACATGTCGCGAATGTCCTTCTTGACGCTGGGCGTCAGGCAGTCGCGCTCCTTCACGAAGGTGTGGAACAGCTTGATGATGCCTTCGCAGTGGAGGCTCTCGTCGCGCACCGACCAGCTGACGATCTGGCCCATGCCCTTCATCTTGTTGAAGCGCGGGAAGTTCATCAGCATCGCGAACGACGCGAACAGCTGGAGCCCTTCGGTGAAGCCGCCGAACATCGCGAGCGTCTTCGCGATATCCTCATCGGTATCGACGCCGAAGTTCTGCAGATAGTCGTGCTTGTCCTTCATTTCGGCATATTCGAGGAACATGCCGTACTCGCTCTCGGGCATGCCGATGGTGTCGAGCAGGTGGCTGTACGCCGCGATGTGGACCGTCTCCATGTTCGAGAAGGCGGCGAGCATCATCTTGATCTCGGTCGGCTTGAACACGCGGCCGTATTTCTCGTGGTAGCAGTCCTGCACCTCGACGTCGGCCTGGGTGAAGAAGCGGAAGATCTGCGTCAGCAGGTTGCGCTCGTGATCGGTCAGCTTCTGCGCCCAGTCGCGGCAATCCTCGCCCAGCGGCACTTCCTCGGGCATCCAGTGGATCTGCTGCTGGCGCTTCCAGAAATCATAGGCCCAGGGATATTCGAAGGGCTTGTAGGTCTTGCGGGCGGAGGTGAGGGACATGGGGGCTTCCTTACGGGATTCTTACAACAATATCGATTGGGCTGCGTGTGGATTATGGGGATTGGCTCCACTGCCACATGGCGGTCGCGCTCATCGCCAGTACGACGCCGCCGGACAGCGCCATGATGCCGATCATGCGGAAGGCGTAGACCTGTCCCGCCGTGCGCGGACGGGCGAGCGCGAGCAGGAGTCCGGCGCCGATGACGCAGAATACCAAGGCGACGGCGTACATGATGATGCTCTCCAGCGGCATCATGCAGCCAACTTCGCAGCAACGCGTTCAGCCGCCGTACCACCAACAGGAGACGACACATGGCCGACGCATCTGCGATCAAGGAACATATGGAAGTCATCGGCGCCGATGGCGTCCATGTCGGCACCGTCGACAAGGTCGAGGGCGACCGCATCAAGCTGACCAAGAAGGATTCGGGCGCGCAGGTCGAGGGCGCCGAGGGTGAACACGCCGGGCATCACCACTTCATCTCGCTCGGCCTGGTCGCCGATGTCGAGGGCGACAAGGTGCGCCTGAGCGCCAACGCCGACGTGGCGGTGACGTTCGAGGAAGAAGAGAACGCCGGCTGAGGCTTGGCTGTTCGCTACGGCGATCGCCCCGGTCCGCGTCGCGCGGGCCGGGGTTTTTGTTGCAGCGAAGGATAGCGTTACGCTCATTACATCCTCGTCCGTGGCGCCACGCCGTCAGACGGGACGGCGGCGCCGCCCCGCTGCCCGTCGTGGCGAGTCGGCGGTTTGCTTACGCAAACCGCGCGCCGCCCGTTACTGACACGCCAGACACTCGTCATAATCCGTGCTCTCGCCCAGATTGAACTGCGGTTTGGCGAGCGTGTTGTCCGCCTCCACGCCGCCCTGGCCTTCGCTGCCGGCGAAGCCTGCACGCTGGATCGACTTCGAGCGCAGGTAATAGAGCGACTTGATGCCCAGTTCCCACGCGCGGAAGTGGAGCATCAGCAGGTCCCACTTCTCGACGTCGGCCGGAATGAACAGGTTCAGCGACTGCGCCTGGTCGATGTAGGGCGTGCGGTCGCCGGCGAGTTCGAGCAGCCAGCGCTGGTCGATCTCGAAGCTGGTCTTGAACGTCGCCTTCTCGTCGTCCGACAGGAAGTCGAGGTGCTGGACCGACCCGCCATGCTCCAGGATCGAGTTCCAGATATTGTCGCTGTTCTTGGACTTGTCCTTGAGCAGCCGCTCGAGATGGACGTTCTTGACGCTGGTCGAACCCGACAGCGTCTTGTGCGTGTAGATGTTCGCGGGGATCGGCTCGATGCAGGCGCTCGTGCCGCCGCAGATGATGCTGATCGACGCGGTCGGCGCGATCGCCATCTTGCAGCTGAACCGCTCCATCACGCCCATGTCGGCGGCGTCGGGGCAGGCGCCGCGTTCGACCGCGAGCTGCATCGACGCCTGGTCGACCGCGCTGCGGACATGCTTGAAGATGCGCAGGTTCCACGACTTGGCCATCGCACCTTCCATCGGCAGGCCGCGCGCCTGGAGGAAGCTGTGGAAGCCCATGACGCCCAACCCAACCGAACGCTCACGCGCGGCCGAATAGGCGGCCTTTTCCATGCCGGGCTCGGCCCGGTCGATGTAATCCTGCAGGACGTTGTCGAGGAAGCGCATCACATCCTCGACGAAGCCCTTCTCGTCCTTCCATTGGTCCCAGGTTTCGAGGTTCAGCGACGACAGGCAGCAGACCGCGGTGCGATCGTTGCCAAGGTGATCCTTGCCGGTCGGCAGCGTGATTTCGCTGCAGAGGTTCGAGGTCGAGACCTTGAGCCCCAGGTCGCGGTGGTGCTTGGGCATCGTGTTGTTCACGGTATCGCTGAACACGATGTAGGGCTCGCCGGTCGCCAGGCGGGTTTCGACCAGCTTCTGGAACAGGCTGCGCGCATCGACCTTGCCGCGAACCGAGCCGTCCTTGGGCGACAGCAGGTTCCATTCGGCGCCGTCGCGCACCGCTTCCATGAAGGCGTCGGGGATCAGCACGCCGTGGTGCAGGTTCAGCGCCTTGCGGTTGAAGTCGCCCGAGGGTTTGCGGATTTCGAGGAATTCCTCAATCTCCGGGTGGCTGATGTCGAGATAGCACGCCGCCGACCCGCGACGCAGCGAACCCTGGCTGATCGCGAGCGTCAGCGAATCCATCACGCGCACGAACGGGATGATGCCGCTGGTCTTGCCGTTCAGGCCAACCGGCTCGCCGATACCGCGGACGTTACCCCAATAGGTGCCGATGCCGCCACCGCGCGACGCGAGCCAGACATTCTCGTTCCAGGTGTCGACGATGCCGTTCAGGCTGTCGGGCACCGAATTGAGGAAGCAGCTGATCGGCAGGCCGCGGCCGGTACCGCCGTTCGACAGCACGGGCGTCGCCGGCATGAACCACAGGCGGCTGATATAGTCGTAAATGCGCTGGGCATGCGCCGCGTCGTCGGCATAGGCCGACGCCACCCGGACGAACAGGTCCTGGAAGCTTTCGCCGGGCAGCAGATAGCGGTCGCGCAGCGTGTCCTTGCCGAATTCGGTCAGCAGCGCATCGCGGCTGTGATCGACATCGACCGGGTACGGCGTCGCGACATGGCGCGAATCGCGTTCCGCCGTGGCGGCGGGGGCGGTCGTTTCCGCCGGAGTTTCGATGGTCGTCGCGTCCGTCACGTCGCTCTCCGCTGTGTCCCTGAAATCCATCGCGCCGTCCTTTTTGTCTCGCTCGACCGGGGACGACTCGCCGCACCGGTTCTTAATCCAACGGCCCGGAACAAAACAGGACCATTTTGGTGCCAAGGGGCACAAGCCGGTGAACGTGCGATATGTGCCGCACGATCCTGTCACCAAGGCTTGGGGTTGGTCCCCCGACACAACCACAACAGATTGTGCCCAATCGGATCGGAAGGCAAGTCGCAACGCTCGAATGCCAGGCTGCTGTTCGTCGCCCAAAGGGCTCCGTTCGCGGGCCGGCCCCCACGCGACGCGTGGACTTTCCTCGCCTTTTCGAAACGCAAGAGTCGGCGGTTATGGTGAAAAAAATTTTGCTGTGGATCAGCCATGCACAGCTGGCGATTGTGGTCCGCCCGAACGCGGCATAGCGTCGGTCCGGGATAGAGGAGAGACGGCGATGCGCGCGGCAGTGATCGGAATCATGGTATTGGCGACGCCCGTCGCGGCGCATGCACAGAGCCGCGCTCCGGCGATCGTCGAGCTGCCGCTGGCGGACCTGTCGGCGCGCATCGCCAGCGGGCAACTGACGTCGCAGGCGGCGACGCGGCTCTACCTTGATCGAATCGCCGCGATGGACCGACGGGGGCGGACGCTGCGCAGTGTCATCGCGATCAATCCGGACGCACTGGCGCAGGCGCGCGCGGCGGATGCGCGGGCAAAGGCGAAGCGGCGGCTGGGCCCGCTCGACGGCGTGCCGATCCTGATAAAGGACAATATTGAGACGCTCGACCCCGTCGCGACAACCGCAGGCAGCCTGGCGCTGAAGGATAATGTCACCCGCCGCGACGCGCCGGTCGTCGCGCGGTTGCGGGCGGCGGGTGCGGTGATTCTCGGCAAGGCTAATCTCAGCGAGTGGGCGAACATCCGTTCCAGCCGGTCGATGAGCGGATGGAGCGCGGTGGGCGGACTGGTGCGCAACCCCTATGCGCTCGACCGGACGGCGTGCGGATCATCGAGCGGGTCGGGTGCTGCTGTCGCGGCGAGCTTTGCCGCGGCCGCGCTCGGCACCGAGACCGACGGGTCGGTTGTCTGCCCCTCGGCGATCAACGGCCTGGTCGGGTTGAAGCCGACGGTCGGTGCGGTCAGCCGGACGCATGTCGTGCCGATCAGCCACAGCCAGGATACGCCGGGCCCGATGGCGCGCAGCGTGCGCGATGCCGCGATCCTGTATTCGGCGATGGTCGGCAGCGATCCCGCTGATGCCGATACCAAGGCCGCCGATGCGCACCGGGCGGACTATGCCGCCGGACTGTCCGAAGGCGCACTGAAGGGCGTGCGCGTGGGTGTGCTGCGGCCCGACATGACGCCCGACCTGACGGTGCGGTTCGACGCGGCGCTGGCGGTGCTGCGAGCCGCGGGCGCAACGCTGGTCGATGTCCAGCGCCCGCCCACGCCGGGTCTGGGTGCAGCCGAGCAACTGGTGCTGTACACCGAGCTGAAGGCCGATCTCGATGCCTATCTGGCGACGACGCCGGCGGGGGTGCACACCCGCACGCTCTACCAGGTCATCGCCTTCAACGCCGCCAACCCGGAGGCGGAAATGCCCTATTTCGGGCAGGAGACGTTTCTCGCAGCTGCCAAGACAAAGGGGCTGGCCGACCCCGCCTATCGCGCGGCGCGGGAGAAGGGGCAGGCCCAGGCCGCCGCGGCGATCGACACGATGCTGAAGACGGCGAACGCGCGGATGATCGTGACGCCCAGCTATGGTGCGGCGTGGCCCAGCGATCCCGTCCACGGCGACCAGTCGAGCGACGCCAGCGCCAGCCAGCTGCCCGCGGTATCGGGCTATCCACACCTGACGGTGCCGATGGGCCTGGTCCGATCGTTGCCGGTGGGCCTGAGCTTCATCGGCCCGGCGTGGAGCGAACAGACGTTGCTCGCGGCGGGCTATGCCTATGAGACACGCGCGCAGGCGCGGCAGGCACCACGCTATCTGTCGAGCGCGGATGCCGGATCCGGCATGGATGGCGTGGTCGCGCCGCGCTCCAGCGTCAGGAGGTAATTCTTCGCGCTCAGGCCGCCGGCGAAGCCGGTCAGGGTGCCGTTGGTGCCGACCACGCGGTGGCAGGGCGTGACGATCGACACCGGATTGCGACCGTTGGTGGCACCCACCGCCCGCGCCGCAGTCGGGCGGCCGATCTGCGCCGCGATCTGGGCGTAGCTGCGGGTTTCCCCGTACGGAATCGTGCCGAGCGCTGCCCAGACCTGGAGTTGGAACGGCGTGCCGCGCGGATCGAGCGGCAGGTCGAAGCGGTCACGCGTTCCGGCGAAATACTCAGTGAGCTGCTGCCCGGCCGCGATGAGGATGGGATGGTCCGCGCTCTCGGTGACATCGGTCAGCGCGACCCGGCCGGGGCGGTCGTCTTCCCACAGGACTGCGGCCAGACCCACGTCGCTGGCGATCAGCGTGAGCGTGCCGACGGGGGAGGGCAGGGTTGTCGAATAGAGGGGCATGACCAAATCCTTCCGTGCTCCCGCGCAGGCGGGAGCCCAGGGCGGCGAGCATCGTCCATTGCAACTCTGGGTTCTCGCCTGCGCGGGAGCGTGGCCGTATTTACGAACGACCGCCGGACGCTGCATCCCGCGGCTTGCGCTCAAACCGCCGGGCGACCCGCGCCTGCCACAGCAGGATCGCAGGCGCGATGCCGAGTTCGATGAGCAGACCGACCTGATGCCCGATCGACGGCACGCCGACCATGACGAGCGACCCCAGTCGTGCCAGACCACCGACGACGGTCAGGAAACCGAGCAGTCGCAGCCGGTCGGTCTTGCGCTCGATATCCGGGATGCAGCTGACATAGGCCAGCAGCATCGCGAGGAACAGGCCCGAGACATAACGGAAATGGCTGTCGAGGTCGGTGGGGATGACCGGCGGGCGCCCGAGAAACTTCGGCCCGCCCGCGATTCCGGCGATGGCCGCGGTGAACGGCAAAACCAGGACCAGCGCGACCGCGATCTGGAGTGCGCGTTTCTCGACCGCAGGGCTCACTTGCGTTCGCGTTCCAGCAGCTCGGCGCGGACATGGATCGCTTTCAGCGAAATGTGCACCTCGATCAGGAACAGCGCGAGACCGATGGTCAGCAGGATCATCGTGCCGATGAACAGGATGGCGACCGCCAGCCCGATGTGCAGGTTGACGATCCGCGCGACGAACAGCAGCGCGACGACGACGCAGACGGCGACCGCACTGGCGACGCACAGGCTGATCGCGGCGCTGATGACGCCGATCCGCCGGTCGAGGATGCGCAGTTCCCAGACGTGGCGGTCATGCTCCGGCCCGGTCGAGCGTGGGTGCAATTGCTCCAGCGCGCGAGTGCGATCGATGATCCGCGCCAGCCGGCCGGCCAGCACGTTCAGGATCGCGCCAATACCGGCGAGCAGGAACACGGGCGCGATCGCGGTCTGGATGGTCGCGGCGACGGTCGACAGGCCGGGGGCGAAGGTCATGTACCAAGACCTAGGGGAAGTGACCAAATCGGGCAACGTCCCTCACGTCTTGGTAACCGTTGCGGGACTAGTCCCGACGCGATGACCAAGCCCGTGCCGCCCGCCGACTTCCTGCGCCCGTCGCCGGTCTGTACCGTGCGGACGGAGTACGGACTGCCGCAGGCGATCGACCGGGTCGCCGAACGTGCCGCGCAAACCCACCGATTCCTGCGCCGCCAATGGTTCCAGGCGGCGGTCGATAGCTATGGCGGCGTGCCGCGGACGATCGTCGTGGAGCGCGACGGCGCGCCCATCCTGGCGCTGCCGATTGTATCGGCCGGGCCGAGACCGGTAAAGTTGGTCCAGATCCCCGGCGCCTATTGGCCGTTCCGCAGCTTTCCGGTGCGGGAGGCGACGTTGGGGGCGACATATGGGCTGGCGCTCCGGGAGATGGCCGCCCAGGCGAACGTGCTGCGGATCGGCCCCGTCTACGACGACGATGCCAGTGCGATGCCGCTGATCGCGGCAGCGCGTGCCGCCGGGTGGATCGCCGTGTCGCGCTACATTGCGACCAGCCATCTGCTCGACATCGTCGCGATGCGCGCGGCGGGGCCTTGGCCGCGCAGATCCACACTCAAGAAGAACCGTTTCCACGAGAAACATCTGGGTGGCTACGGCCGGCTCGACTGGGATTTCCACAGCGGCGCGGACTGGATGCCCAGATTGTTCGAGGCGCTGGCCGATGTCGAGCGGGCGAGCTGGATCGATGCCGATACCGATGGCCGCGATGCGAAGTTCACCGCGACCGGCCACGGCGCGTTCTGGCGCGCGGTCGCGACCGATCCTGTGCTGGCGGAGATGATGTGGGCCGCGGTGCTGCGGGTCGATCACCGACCGATCGCCTTCTCGTTCGACATCAATGTCGGCACGCGCAAGTTCGCCATCGCCAACAGCTATGCCAGTTGGGCGGGCAAGCATTCGCCGGGTAAGCTGCTGTATTACCGCAACCTGATGCGCGGCGCCGACGACGGTATCCAGACGGTCGATTGGGGTGCGGGTGACGGTGGGTACAAGGCGACGATCGGCGCGGATGCCGGGCCCGCGATCCGTGACTGGCTGTTGCTGCGACCGGGGCTGCCGGCGGTACTGGGCCGAATCTTCGCCGGGGTCTGGCGCCGGAGCGGCAACCGCGCCTAGGTGGTATTTTGGTCCAGCCTGGCACAAGTCCTTGCGAAAGCTCTGCATCCGATTCCGTTTTGGGGCATGAGCGTGGGGATGAAGCGAGCAACCGCCACGATTCGCGATGTCGCGCGGGAAGCAGAGGTGTCGGTCGCATCGGCATCCCGCGCGCTCAACGGGCACGCCAACGTAACGACCAAGACCCGCGACCGCGTGGTCGCCGCCGCCGAGAAGCTGGCGTACGTGCCCCATCTGGGCGCGCGCAGTCTGACGATGGCGCGAACCAATACGATCGGCGTCGTCCTGCCCGACCTGTTCGGTGAGTTCTTCTCCGAAGTCATCCGCGGCATCGACCGCGGAGCACATGCCGACGGGCTGCAATTGCTGCTGTCGAACATGCATGGCGATGCCGGCCAGACGACGCAGGCGATCCGGGCGATGCGCGGGCGCGTCGACGGGCTGCTGGTGATGTCGCCGGGCGTCGATGCCGCTTTCCTGTCCGCCAACCTGCCGGTCGGGCTGCCGGCCGTAGTGCTGGGAAGTCCGTTCGAGGGCGAAGCCCACGGCTCGATTACGATCGACAACGATGGCGGGGCGCGCGCGATGGTCGCGCATCTGGCGGGATGCGGGTATCGCCGCATTGCGATGATCTCCGGTCCTGCAGGCAATGGTGATTCCCAAGGGCGATGCGTGGGCTTTCGCGCTGCGGTGGCGGAGCTGCTCGGCGACCGCGATCCCGTCATCCTGCCGGGCGATTTCACCGAAGAAGCAGGCCATGCCGCCGGGGCCGCGATCCTGCGCGACCGGCGCGGGATCGATGCGGTGTTCGCGGCCAACGACATGATGGCGGTCGGCTGCCTGGCGGCGCTGTCGGCGGGCGGCATCGTCGTGCCGGACCAGATCGCGGTCACCGGCTTCGACGACATCCCCGTCGCCCGCCACGTCCACCCGCCGCTAACGACGATGCGCGTCCACATCGCCGACATGGGTACGCGCGCCTACGACATGCTGAAGGCGCTGATCGCCGACCCTCAGGCGCCGGGGCCGCCCCCGCAGACGGTCGAGCCGACGCTGGTCGTACGCCAGTCGACGCGCCAGCCGGGCTGATCGCGGCCGCAGGCGGCGTGTGCTACCCGGCGCGCGCGCAGGCTTACCTGCGATCCAGCCACCCACCCGAAAAGCCGATCCGCGTCAGCCCTCGGCGGATGTGCGGATTGCGGCGCATCGTTCGCCACACCAGCCCGCTGCGCCAGTTTTCCGCCATCGTCAGGATGGGGCCCTGGTCGATGCCGAGATAGTCGTTGGCGACCCAGCCGGATTGCGGATCGACCGTCCCCGTGCGGTTGGGCGGATCGGTGAAGGTGAAGCTGGGGTTGAACGCGTCGCGGAAGCCGTAGCGATCCCAGGCGCGGGGATAGCGGTCCTTCATCGCCATCAGCGTGGCGATAGTGGCTTGCGGAGCGAACGGAATCGATCCGCCGGGCGCCGTCGGCACCAGTGTGCCGTCGTCGCGCACGATGCTGGGGCTGACGCCGCGTGCCGAATAGGTCTGGAACGTCCGCGTCTGGCCGTTCACGACGCGCTTGCCGGAGGAATTCTCCGGCCCGTCCGACGCGGTCCAGCCCCACATATGGTCGCCGTAGCCGATCCAGTCGTTCGGATTGCGCCGGCCATAGTCCTGCTGCGCCAGCGTCGCGCGGCGGCTGTTCTCGAAATAATCGATGCCCTTGGACGCGATGAACGGCTCGCGGATGCCGCGGAAATCGACCCAGATATGGCTGTACTGATGGCCGAACAGCGGCTCGAAGGTCAGATAGGTCTGGCCCATGTAGGTGCGCCAGTCCTCGGGCAGGCGTTTGGCCCAGCCCTGGTCCCACGCGTCCTTGGCGACCGGATGGGTCGGCGATCCCAGAGCCAGGATGTAGACCAGCATTCCTTCGTTATAGCCGACCCAGTCGTGCGGCTCGTACCCGCGCTCGGGCCGCCAGCCCATCGACAGGCCCTTCGAATTCGGCAGGTTGGTCGCGGGCGTGTCGCCGGGGCCGCGCTGCATGAAGGTCCACTCAACACGAGCGTACAGCCGTTCCGCCGCGTCACGAATGCGGCGTTCGTCGGGCGTGGCGCGGTCGAAATAGCTCTGCGCGAACAGCACGCCGCCCAGCAGCAACGTCGTGTCGACGCTGGAAAGCTCGACGGTGCGATATCGGTGCCCGCGCTGTAAATCGAGGAAGTGGTAGAAGAAGCCCTTGTGCCCGGCGACGCCGGTTGCGGCAGGCCCCTGTGGCAGGGCGTAGAGGAAATCGAGGCAGTCGGCGGTACGCCGGGCGGCGTCTGCGCGCGACACCCAGCCATGTTCGGCGCCTATGCCGTACGCGGTCAGCGCGAAGCCGATCGCGGCCACGCTGGAGAACGGCTTCGATGGCCAGCGATCCGGTGCGAGGCAGGTCCGCGGATCGGTGGTGTCCCAAAAGAAGCGAAAGGTCCGCTGCGACAGGTCGTCGACGAACGCCGACTGTTCCGGCGAGGCGCGCCAGGCGGCGGCTGACGTCGAGGGGGCCGGCGGCGTCGTCGTCGCGCAGGCGCCGGTCAGGAGGGCGAGGGCGGCAGCAGCGATACGCGGGAACATCGGTGTCTCCGGCAAGGAAAAACCCCTGCGCGACGCCGGAACGTCGCGCAGGGAGAGGAGAAAGGCTTAGAAGTTGAACCCCGTCGACACCTTCACGGTGCGCGGCGGGCCGTCGATGCTGAGGTTGTTGAAGTCACGCAGGCCCGTGACCGAGTTGAATCCGTTGTAGTTGCGGTCGTTGAACAGGTTGATGACGTCAGCGCGGACCCAGATCTCGGTGCCGTCGCGCAGGAAGTTCATGCCGATGTTCTTCTGGAGCGACAGGTCCATCTGACGATAGCCCCAGCGGTCGCCGTTGCCGGCCGCTTCGATCGCAACGACGTCCTTGGTGCCCGGTCCGGTCGTGCCGGGTGTCGAAACGAAGCTCTTGAGCCAGGCCGGCGAGGCGATCTGGAACTTGCCCGACAGCACAAGGCCGAACGGCATGTCGGCAGTGCCGGCCATGACGAAGCGGTGGCTGCGCACGCCCGCCGATCGACGGAAGGGATATTCCTCGATCCGCGAATAGTCGAGGCTGAACACTTCGCCGAACTGCCGGTTCTCGGTCGCCTCGGTGTAGGTGTAGGTCGCATCCAGGCTCCACGGCGAGGTGACCGAGTAGCGCTTCACGAGCTTCGCATAGGCGGTGTCGGCATTGGTCGCGAGACCCTGGTCGCCGATGATGATCGAGCCGAACGGTGACGGCGGATTGCCGAACGGAGCGTCCGGTGCGCCGGTCGCCGGGAAGAACAGTCCGCCCGGACGGCGGTTCCCCAGCAGATAGACGAAGCCATTGCGGCTCTTGACGTGTGAATAGCCAACTTCGGTTTCCAGATTTCCGAACTGGCCACGGAGACCAAGACTGAACTGGTCCGAATACGGCATCTTCAGATCGTTCTTGATGAACCGAAGTTCACGACCCGCACCCGCCGGCAGGCTGGCGATCAAAGCGTCGCGACCAGCTTGTGTAAGATAGGCTTGGTTGAATGCAATACAGGTCGTGCTGGCAGTACACTGTTCACCAGTCGGCAAACCACTGTTCAGGAAGTTAAACGTACGACTGGCGCCGGAACCTTGAGTTAGTTCTTGCTGGATGAAATCGAATTGTGTGCGGTCATAGGAGCGGCCGTAGCCGCCGAAGACGGTGAAGCGGTCGGCGTCGTCGAGCGTGTAGCTGAAGCCCAGACGCGGCTGGAACGCGCCCTTGAACGCACGGCGATTGTTGCCGGTCGAGATATAGTCGGTGATCGCGTAATTCGCGCCGATCAGGTTCGGATAGTTGGCCGGGCTGACCGCGGCGACCTGGGCGGCGGGGGTCACGTAGTTGAGGAACGCCGGGGTGCGTTCATAGTCCCAGCGCAGGCCGAGATTGAGCGTCAGGCGATCGGTGACGTCCCAGTCGTCCTGCGCATACAAGCCGAGCTGGAAGTTCTTCGAATTGATCTGCCGGTCGGCGAAGCCACCGGCGAGCGACTGGAAGCTGATCGTGTAGGGGACCGTGGTATTGAGCGCCGTCGCGCCGAGCGGCGTGAAATAGCGCACCGTCGGGTTGAAGCCGTTCAGTTCCAGCGTGTTCAGCGTCACCCATTTGGTCTTCGCACCCACCTTGAAGGTGTGGCCGTTCAGGCCGGTGTAGGTGAAATCGTCGGAAACCTGCCAGCCCTTCTGGCCCTTTTCCTGGAAGTTGGTGCCGCCGCCGGTTTCCAGCACGTTGCCATCGACAAAGCCGCTGGCATTCGTCGTGACCGGGATGCGGACGCGGTAGACGTTACGCAGCGCGTTGTTGAACGGCCGCGGATTCCATTTCACGTCTTCGTACGCGACCTTGAATTCGTTGACCCACGTATCGGCGCTATGCTGCCAGCGTGCCAGCCCGCGCCATTCCTTGACGCTGGCGATGGTCCGCGTCCCGAACGCGGCGATGCCGCCGTTGAACTGTTCGCCGTCCTCGTCGCGATATTTTGCCGACAGCTCGAACAGGTCGGCCTGCGTGGGCGCAAAGGTCAGCTTGCCGAAGTACAGATTCTCGTTGAACGTCTCGTTCGCGGTACCGTAGTTCGCCGCGAGATCGGCCGGGATCAGGCCGCGCGCGCCAGCCAGCGTCGCCGGGATCGTGATGTCGCGCGGCGTGATGCGGCGCTTGCCTTCATACGTGCCGAAGAAATGCAGCAGGTCCTTGACGATCGGCCCGCCCAGCGACCCGCCGAACTGGATGTCGCGGCTGCGGATCTTGGTCGCGCCGGCCGGAAACAGCTCGATCGGGCGCGCGTCGCGAAAATCCTGGTCCGTGTAATCGACGAAGCCCTGCGCCTCGAACCGGTTCGTGCCCGACTTGGTCACAGCGGTGATCGCGACCGAGCTGACCTGGTCGAACTCCGCCTTGTAGTTGGAGCTGATGACCTTGTACTCGCCGATCGCGAGCTGCGGGAACGGATTGCCCTGGGTCGAATCCTGACCGGTGATGCCGTTCTTGAGGACGTAGTCCTTCTGCCCGACGCCATCGATGAAGATGTTGACGGTGTTCGACGTCTGCGCGCCGCCCTGCAGGCGCGACTGGTCCGAACCGTTGGTCAGGAACTGCACGCCCGGTGCCAGGTCGGCGAAGGCGAGGAAGTTGCGGTTGATCTGCGGCAGCTGCTGGATCAGCCGCTGGGTGATGGTCGTGCCGACTTCGCCGCCCTGCATCGTCTGGATGCGGCTGCCGGTGACGATGATGTCGCCGCTGCCGCCGCCCGACGTCGTCGCCGTGTTGTCGTCGGCGTTGGTCGGGGCCGCCGCAGTCGGCGTCAGGTCGAAATCGAAGACCGCCGCCTGGCCGACGGTCAGCGTGAAGCTGTCGGTCGAACGGGTGCCGGTCGGCGTCGTCACGTCCAGTCGGTACGTGCCGATGCGCAGCGACGGGAAATTATAGCTGCCGTCGGTCGCGACGGGCGAGGTGCGGCGATAGCCGGTCGACGTCTCGATCGCGGTCACTTCGCTCGGCATACCGCCGGCAGGTGCTGCGATACGGCCGCGCAGCGAAGCGTCGTTGACCTGCGCCGCCGCAGGGGCGGCGACCGCGACGCTCGTCAGGGCGGTGCCCAGCATCAGCGCGCCGGCCAGTGCCATGCGCGAACGGCGGG
>NZ_LMLB01000017.1:221978-224672 GCF_001421785.1 Sphingomonas sp. Leaf33
TGGAAACGGTTACATCGATGTCTAATCGATCCACGGGCGCCTAGTCGTCAAGAGGCAATTTGGTCACAGTTGTCCGGCGTTCGCAGCCGGGTCGGCCCGGGGATCGTTCGGACCGAATGACGTTTTCAGGAGAGCCATGTTGATCACGACCCGCCCCGCCGTTCGACTGTTGCTGGGAGCGAGCCTGATCGCCGCGGCGCCGCTGGCCGCCCGCGACGTGGTGGCCCCGGCCCGCCGCGCCGCGGCCGTGACCACGCCCGCCGCGCCGCCGGTCGAGACGCCGGCAGGGCCGACCCCGGCGGTCTGGGGCGATCATCCGCAGATGCGCAGCTTCGTCGACCGACTGATGTCGCAGATGACGCTGGCGGAAAAGATCGGCCAGTTGACGCTGCTGACCAGCGACTGGGTGTCGACGGGCCCGACGCTGCGCGCGGGCTACAAGCAGGACATCGCCGCGGGCAAGGTCGGCGCGATCTTCAACGCGCATTCGGTCGCCTACACGCGCGAATTGCAGCGGCTGGCGGTCGAGACCACGCGGCTGAAGATCCCGCTGCTGTTCGGCTACGACGTCATCCACGGCCACCGCACGATGTTCCCGATCTCGCTGGGCGAGGCGGCGTCGTGGGACCTGGACGCGATCGAGAAGAGCGCGCGCATCTCCGCGATCGAAGGTGCCGCCGAAGGGCTGCACTGGACCTACGCGCCGATGGTCGACATCAGCCGCGACCCGCGCTGGGGCCGCGTGTCCGAAGGGGCGGGCGAGGACACCTACCTCGGCAGCCGCATCGCCGAGGCGCGGGTGAAGGGATTCCAGGGCAAGCGCATCGGCGACACCGATTCGCTTCTCGCCACGGTCAAGCATTTCGCCGCCTACGGCGCACCGCAGGCGGGCCGCGATTATTCGACGGTCGACATGTCGATGCGCGAGCTGCGCGAAACCTATCTGCCGCCATACAAGGCCGCGGTCGATGCGGGCGCCGCGACGGTCATGACCAGCTTCAACGAGCTGGACGGCGTGCCGGCGTCGGGCAACAGCTTCCTCCTCACCGACGTGCTGCGCAAGGAATGGGGCTTCAAGGGCTTCGTCGTCACTGATTACACGTCGATCAACGAAATGGTCCCTCACGGTTACTCGAAGGACGAGAAACAGGCCGGCGAGCAGGCGATCAATGCCGGCGTCGACATGGACATGCAGGGCGCGGTGTACCTCAACCACCTCGCCACATCGGTCGCCGAGGGCAAGGTCAGCATGGCGACCGTCGACGAAGCCGTGCGCCGTGTGCTGGAAATGAAGTACCGGCTGGGGCTGTTCCAGGACCCGTACAGGTTCAGCGACGCGAAACGCGAAAAGGCGAACGTGATGACGCCCGCGTTCCTGGAGGCCGCGCGCGATGTCGCGCGCAAGTCGATGGTGCTGCTGAAGAACGAGGGCGACGTGCTGCCGCTCGCCGCTTCGGCGAAGACGATCGCACTGGTGGGACCGCTGGCCGACAGCAAGGCCGACATGATCGGCAGCTGGGCGGGGCAGGGCAGTCGCACGCGGCCGGTGTCGCTGCTGGAGGGCATCCGCGCGCGCGCCGGCAAGGGCGTGACGGTCACCTACGCCAAGGGCGCAAGCTATCAGTTCGCCGACGCCGGCAAGACCGACGGCTTTGCCGAGGCGATGGCAGCGGCGAAGAACGCCGACGTCATCGTCGCCGCGATGGGCGAATATTGGGACATGACCGGCGAGGCCGCCAGCCGCACCGACCTGAACCTGCCGGGCAATCAGGAAGCGTTGCTCAAGCAGCTCAAGACGTTGGGCAAGCCGATCGTGCTGGTGCTGCTGTCGGGCCGGCCGAACACGATTCCCTGGGCGGCGGACAATGTCGATGCGATCCTGGAGGCGTGGTATCCCGGCACGATGGCCGGCACCGCGGTCGCCGACGTGCTGTTCGGCGATTACAACCCCAGCGGCAAGCTGCCGATGACGTTTCCGCGGTCGGTCGGGCAGGTGCCGATCTTCTATTCGATGAAGAACACCGGGCGGCCGTTCACCGCGGACAAGCAGGGGCAGAAATATCTGTCGCGCTATCTCGATTCACCCAACACTCCGCAGTGGCCGTTTGGGCACGGCCTGAGCTACACGCGCTTCACCTATTCGCCGGTGACGATCGACAAGACCGTGATCCGGCCGGGCGAGGCACTGACCGCCAGCGTCACGCTGACCAATGCCGGCAAGCGCGCCGGGACCGAGATCGTCCAGCTCTACACGCGCGATCTGGTGGGCTCGGTGACGCGGCCGCTGAGGGAGCTGAAGGGCTTCCAGAAGATCGCGCTGAAGCCGGGGGAATCGCGCCGGGTGACGTTCAGGGTCAACGACAAGGACCTGGCCTTCTACCGGCAGGACATGAGCTGGGGCGCGGAGCCGGGCGACTTCGAGCTGTTCGTCGGCGGCACGTCGGATTTGCCGACAGGCGTGAAGTTCACGCTGGCGGAGTGATCTCAAGATCCTCCCCGCACGCGGGGAGGGGGGTGCGCGGACGGCTCACCGTGACCTGCGAGCCCGAGATCCTCCCCGCACGCGGGGAGGGGGGACGACGTTGGTGTTGAAGAATGCGGCGGGGAACGAAAATCCTCCCCGGCACGGGGAGGGGGACCGCCCGCGGAGCGGGTGGTGGAGGGGGCGGGCCGCAAACGGATCGCTCGAGGCGC
>NZ_LMLB01000017.1:224719-241889 GCF_001421785.1 Sphingomonas sp. Leaf33
GTGCCGGGGAGGATTTTTTAGTTCGCGAACTTCAGGTCCGCGATCACGGGGAAATGGTCCGAGGCCCAGACGACCCCTTGGTGGTCGGTCAGCGTTTCCACCCGCGTCGGTGTGAACCCGCGCGTGAAGATCCAGTCGATCCGACGATCGGCCTTGCCGGTGAAGCCGTGGAACGTCTTGTCCGGCCCCGTGCGGCGCCTGCTCGTCGTCCACGCGTCGCTCAGGCGGTCGGCAAGCGCGGCGTGGGTCGCGCTGTCGGGCACGGTGTTGAAGTCGCCGGTCAGCACGGTCGGCAGCTCGGCGCCGGGCAGCGTGTCAAGCTTCGCCAGGATCAGTCTTGCCCCCTTCTCGCGCGCGGCTTCGTCCTCGGCGCGGTAGGGGAAGTGGGTGTTGAGCAGGCGGAAGCGGCGCTTGTCGCGCTGTCGCTCGAAAATGCCCCAGGTGACCATGCGCGGCAGCGGGTGGCCCCAAGTGATCGATCCGAGCACGTCGGGCGTGTCGGACAGCCAGAACTGGCCGCTGTCGATCAATGTCAGCCGGCGCATGTCATAGAGCACGCCCATGTGTTCGTCGGCGTGGCCGCCGCGGCGGTCGATGCCGAACCAGCGGTATCCCGGCAGGCGCTGGGTCAGATCGTCGCCCTGGCGCTGGAACAGCTCCTGCGTGCCGATGACCGCGGGCCGCGTGCGGGCGATGGTGCGTGCGGCGAGGTCGCGGCGGGCTTCCCAGCGATTGGCGCCGTCCGACTCCATCGGCAGGCGGACGTTGAAGGTCATGACCCTCAACGACTGCGCGGTGGCGGGCGCGGCGGCGAGCAGGATGGCAGGCAAGGCGGCGAAGACAGGGGCAGCGCGCATCAGAGGTTCCGGACCAGAGTGACGGCGGCGGCGATCCACGGCGGATCGGTGACGACCTGTTGCCGCGTGCCGGTGCCCAGGGGGAGGAGGTGGAGCTTGTCGCCCTCACGGCCGATCAGCCGGGCGAACAGATAGCGGCCCGCAGGCCGCGGCACCAGCACGTCGCGATTGAGCGCGCGGGTGAAATTTTCGGGCGCCAGGCGGTCGCACCAGATCTCGTCGCCGGTGCGGTAATCGCCGACCGCGCCGGTGACGCGGACGGCGACCATCGTACCCGCCGGGACCGGGGCGGCGACCGTCGCGGGCTTCCTCGGCGCCGTGGCGCCGTCGGGGCCGAGCAGCGCGGCGACGGCGACGTCCGGTCGCTCGGGCAGGGTGACGAGGTCGCTGGCGGTGACGCCGAGCGCGGCGGCGATGCGGTTCAGCCAGCCGACCGAAACGGTACGCGTGCCCGTCTCCAGCCGGCCGATCGTCTGAGCGGTGGTCGGCGGCACGCAGGCGCGCGCGACATCGTCGAGGGTCAGGCCCTTGGCGCGGCGGACTTCGCGAATGGCGGTAATCATTGACAGTCCTTGGTAACCGATCTGGTAAAATCACTTTCCTACAAACAGGTCGTTGTGGCAACCCGCTTTCGAATCGGATGGAGGCGGATATGCGGGAATTGGTCGAGCGGCGTTTTGCGGACGGACGGGTGCAGGCGGGCGGCGCGGTGGCGGGCGGGCGGAGCGTCACCGTCAACCTGCGCGAGTCGCCACTGACGTGGCTCCGCGCCCGCGGGCATGTCGATGCGCGGCAGTTCGAAGCGGGGGAGCGGCTGCGCGGCGATTTCGAGACGGCGTCGCTCGGGCCGCGCGTGACGATGCGATGGGATGCGATGCCCCGGAGTGGCGGTGGTGACGGGCTCGACCCGACGCTTGCGCAGGTGGCGGCCAAGCGACGGTTCGATGCCGCGATGGCTGCGGTCGGGCCTGGGCTGAGCGACGTGCTGTGGCGGGTTGTCTGCGCGCACGAGGGGCTGGCGGCGGCGGAGAAGGGGCTGGGGTGGCCGGCGCGGGCGGGCAAGCTGGTGCTGGGCCTCGCGCTCGACCGGCTGGCGGATCACTATGGGCTGGGCTGAGGCGGCTCGGCTTTGGGGCGGGCGATGACCCGGCCGTAGGTCCAGCCGATGCCGATGAGCGCGAGGCCGAGGCCGAGGAAGCTGAGGATGCGCAGCAGGCCGCCAAGCGCGGCCACGTCGATCAGGAAGACCTTGACGGTGGCGGCGGTCAGCAGCGCGAGCGCGGCGATGCGGGTGGTGCGGTCACCGGTCGCCAGGCCACGCCACAGCCAGACGATGGCCAGGCCGAGGAGCGCGGCGGAATAGAGCCAGGTCTCGCCGCTGCCGAGGCCGCCGGTCAGCAGGGGGCCGTGGGTGATCTGGCGGACGGCGGCAACGGTGGCGACCAGCGTGAGCGCTAGCATCGCGCGGCGCCACGCCATCATGCGGGCAGCGAGGGCGAGGATTGCAGGGAGCAGGACGGCGGTGTTGATGAGCGGCACTGCGCCGACGCTCTGCGGCGCGAGGACCGGGTTCAGCACCAGCAGGTCGAACCAGGCGAACCGGGCGATGGCGAGCGCGAGGAGCACGTCACCGGTGCGATGGAGGGGTGTCCGCAGGCGCAGGCCGACACCGGCTGCGGCGAGCGCCAGGGTGATCGCGGCGCGTTCATGGAAGCCCCACAGCGCGAACCGCTCGGGTGTCGCGATGGCGAGCGGCTGCTTGGCGAGGCTGTAGAGGACCAGCGCGGCGACGACCGCCAGCGCGCCGGCGACCCGCGGGCGGTGGGGCGCGTACACCGCGGGCAGGCGGAACAGCGCGGCGGCGACCGCGACCGGCAGCGCGACCATCGTCACGACATCGTCGAGCGGGGGCAGCAGCGGGTAGGTCAGCTCCTCGCCGATCAAACTCTGCCCGATCAGCAGCGCCCAGGCGGCGAACACGCGCACGGCGAGCAGGAGGGTGGCGGCAAGCAGGATGATCGGCAGCCGCGCGAGATCGCGGTCGCCCGCGCGGGCAACCCACAGACCCGTCGCGGCGAGGACGACCGCGACGGCGCTCGGCGCCCACGCCTCGCCGACCAGGCTCGTCAGGCCGACGCTCGCCAGCAAGGCCGCCAGCACGGTGCCGCCGACAAGGCCGGGGTCGCGGACATCGACCCGGCCGCGGTGCCGCCAGGCGAGCATGGCCGCCGCGCCGGCCAGCAGCAGCTCGACCAGGGTCCAGCCCACATGGACCAGCAGGTCCGGCGCGACGATGTGCGCGGCAAGGACGGGCGCGCCGAGGCCGAGCAGCGCCACCCAGCTCCATGCCGCGGCCCTTCGCGACCACGCCAGGCCGCTCGCCCCGAACAGCGCGGTGGCGAGGATTGCGGCGACCGGCGTCGCGACCCGCTCCGGCGCGGCGAGGCCGGCGGCGACCAGCACCGCCACCAGCGCGGCGGCGGCGATCGCGGCGGGGGCGAGCGTCGGATCGCGGCGCGCGAGGATCACCGCGGCGGCGGCAAGCGTCAGATGGAAGCCCCAGGCGGTCGCGTCGAAATCGAGCGCGGGCGCCAGCACGATCAGCTGGACCAGCCCGACGACCAGCGGCAGCGCGCGCAGCCAGGCGGCGGCGACGCCGGTGCGCGGCAGCGCGAGCGTGCCTGCGATCGAGAGGGCCACCACGAAGGCCGCGACGCCCGCGGTATCGGCGCCCGACAGCAGCACGACGATCAGGTTGGCCCAGGCGAAGCCCGCACCGACGGCCGCGAGCGCCAGCCATGCCCAGCCACGATAGGCGGCGAGCGCGAACAGCGCGGCGATGAAGACGCCGAGATAGCCCAGCAGCGCACCCAGCTGCCCCTCTCCGAACCCGGCGACCAGCGGTGCGGCGAACCCGCCGATCAGCGCCATAATCGCGGTCGGCGGCCCCTGACGCAGCGACAGGCCGAGCGCGAGCGCGGTCACCAGCACGGTCAGCGCAAAGCCCGCGACCGGCCCGACCAGTGCGTATTGAGATACTGCGATGTAGAGCGTGCCGTACGCGCTGGCGATCCCCGCCCCGGTCAGCGCCTGGCCGACACGCGCGTCGTCGCGCACCCCCGGCAGCCGCCCGGCAAGTTCACCGCCCGCGATAAGCAGCACAGAGAAGATCGCGGCCAGCACCACGCGCACCGCGGGCCCGAGCAGCCCGCTCTCGATCGAATAGCGCACGAGGAAGAAACCCGCGACGACCAGCGCCGCGCCGCCGACCCAGATCGGCAGGCGACCGCCGACGACACTCTCGAAGGTCGGGCGTTCGGGGGCGGGGGCCGGCTCGGGCGGCGGCGACCAATAGTCGTCGGCGGGCGGGGGCGGGGGCGCCGGCGACCGCACCGCGATGGCGGCCACGCGGCGTTCGGGTTGCGGCGGCGTGTAGGCGGCAAGATCCGCGGCATAGTCTGCGCGGAGCATTGGCTCGGGCGGCGCGCCGTCTAGCCTCGCACGCAGGTCGGCGATCTCACGCTCCAGCCGCCGCAGCCGCTGCCACCCGGCGCCGAGGGCGACGGCCAGCACGAGGGCGAGGAGGACGGACGCTGCCACGGACGGGAGGGTAGAGCGATGTGGGGGCGGCGTCACGCGCGGAAAGCGGATTACCCCGATCCTCCCCTGCAAGCAGAGGTGGCGCGCGAAGCGCGACGGAGGGCTATCCCGCCGAAGATGGGTCGACACCCCTCCGTCAGGCCTGCGGCCTGCCGCCTCCCCTTGCAGGGAGGATCGGGTCTCCATTGCAGCCGCTTCGGAAACGGTCCAACGGACGCCGACACCCGATCCGACGAGACCCGCCCATGCGCTTCGCCTTCACCAAATGCCACGGCAGCGGCAACGACTTCCCGCTGATCGACGCGCGGGCGATCGCGCTGCGCGATGCCGAGTGGGCGAGCGTCGCGCGCGCGCTGGCGGATCGCGCCGGCCCGGTCGGGGGCGACGGCATCCTGCTGCTGACGAACGGAGCGGGCGACGCCGATTTCGGGATGCGGATGTTCAATTCGGACGGCAGCGAGGCGGAAACGTGCCTGAACGGGCTGCGCTGCACCGCACGCGCAGGCTTCGAGGCGCTGGGGCTGGAGACGGCGCGGGTACGGCTGAAGGTGTCGTGTGCCGACGTCGCCCACGTCGCCGACATCGCACCCGGCGTCTATGGCGTGGAGACGCGCGCCGGGCCGGCGTCGACCGACCCGCAAGCCGTCGGCGTGCGGGTCGCGGCCTCGGCGATCGACGCCGTGATCCCCGGCCTGCCCAGCGCGCGCGCCTTTACCGCGGTCGCCATGCCCAACCCGCATCTGGTGACCTTCGTCGAGCGCGTCGACGAGGCCGAGCTGGTGCGCTTGGGCGAATGGTGCGAGGCGCGGCCCGACCTGCTGGTCGATCGCGCCAACGTGTCGTTCGTGGAACTGCGGGGGACCGACCTGTTTGTCCGGACCCACGAACGCGGCGTCGGGCTGACCGATGCCTGCGGCAGCGCGATGGCGGCATCGACCTTTGCGGCCGGGCTGACCGGCCGCGTGCCGTTCGGGACCTGGACAACGGTGTTCAACCCCGGCGGCCGGGTGCGCGCACGCGCCGAGGCGCCGACAGACGGCGGGATGGTGACGATCCAGGGCAACGCGACGTTCGAATGGGATGGGGAGATCAAGGTCGACCTGGCGAGCGGGATGGCCTCTGGGCTGGTCGTGACGCGGCGGCGGGAGCACGAGGTGGCGGCTTGGGCGCGGGTGGTGGCGGGATAGTCTTTCCGCTGTCGCCCACACCTCCTTCCCTATCTCTCGTCACCCCGGCACGCCGGGGGCCACCGTGCGGCGTCGGAATGGCTGGAGGGTCGAGCGAGTCCGTCGCGGCACAGTGGACTCCGGCCTGCGCCGGGGTGACGGGCATCGTTGGAAGGCGCATCACCTATCGTAGGCCTGACCAGCAGTCCGAAGCCTGAGCAGGTTTCGAACGGGCGTAAACGGTAACGGTGGATCACCAAGCCACATCGCTACTGAGGGCGGTACTCAGTCTTGTCCGCCCACATCACCCGCACGGCGCGCGATCCGGCGTTTTAGCAATTCAAGCCAGTCTTTCATATCTTCGACGCTTTGAAGCGAAAGATTTGAGGGCCATGTGATCCGGATTTCGCCTTCATCAGCATCGAAGGTTTCCGAACGATACCCCTTTGGTGTCGCCGCTCCCACGCTTTTTGCCTCTTCCAAGGGAAGGGTGGGCGGGGCCTTGCCTTCGCCCGCCTCAGGCCGCTCAAGCACTGATACATTCTCCATCTCGATCCCTGTCTCACTACCTTCGACAAAGACCCAAGCGTCATCCATCACCGCACGTACGCGAACCGGCTGTGGCGTGATCAATGTGCCCCCGATTTCAACTTCGACCAGATCACCTACTCGGGCTTTGCCGAGAGCCGCATTCTTGCCGCCCTCTGCGCCCGACATATCTGGCCCCTGCGATTCCGCAGTACCATGACTTTCGTTCGCTCCCTCTTGCTCGATGAAGAGTAACGTGTCCCGATACGCCTTCATGGCTGGGCGTATGGCTGATTGGTTGAAGCCTTGCCAGTGAAGGTACGTCACGATGCCGTCCTCCGGTGGTATCATATCAGGCCAACGAGCACGTAGTTCCTGAAACAGGCTTGGTTCAAATGCTGCCGCAAGTAGGCTTTGACGCCGCTCACTAAGATTGTCGGGGTGAAGAATCGCCCGCGCACGGGTCGTAACCCGCATCTCGCCCTTCCCAGCGCGTTCCACCAAACCATAGCTTGCGAGGGCAGCCAGTGCTTTTGATGCGGGACCGCTAAGACCGGAGTACCCGATTAACTTCGCCGCTACTTCACGATCAACCGGCGATTGCCGATACAATTTTTCGATTTTTGCCACCTGAGAGACTGCTTCACCAAGCGGCGCATTCGGATACGAGGGGCTTCGTACGCTAGGCGGCGGCGGGGATGGAACGTTCATAGTACGCAGTCTCCGGTTGAGTGATTGAGTACTGGAGATTACTCTTTCTCAAAATCAGAAACAAGTCTCTTGACGTGCGCGTTTCGCGCTGACATCAAGATGCCTACCGAGCCGTTAACGGACGGGTGGAAAGGCGGATTAGCCTATGAGGTAGTGACGCGGTAGCGGACACCGGGAAGCCGCAAAGCAAAAGGCCCGACCTAGGGCCGGGCCTTCGGAAGTCCGAACGGTCGCCCGTTGCGAACACTCAGTGTGCAAATTGAGACTCGCACGATTGGCCGTTCGGATCAACCCTCTCGTATATCGAGGAGGGCCTCATGGTCTTCGTCAACGCATATACGCGCGTCCGCTTCGGACAGGTCGAACACGTCTGCTCGCACTGGCGCTCCCGCTAGTCGGTAGCCCAGTCGAGTAACCCGCCGCTTCGGTGGCGTGGTCGGCATCAACACCTTGCACGGGGTCGCTTCGGCGGCCCCATTTTTCGTGGGATAACGCGGCATGACTGACGCCGAACCCACCCAACTCGACAAATTCAAACAGGCCGCGCGCGACCTAGAAGCCGACGACGACCCCAAGCGGTTCGCAGAGAGGCTAGAGAAGCTGGTGAAGCACAAGCCCGTAGCATCCAAAGCGCCGGACTAACCAAATCGGTAAAACTGCTTGACATCGTCACGCTCATCTGGCACATAACAGGCGATTATGTCCTTTACAAACCCACGGTGTTTCGCTAGGTAGGATGCCTAAGCGGAGCACTCACCATGTCGGTTCTTTCTTCCCCCTACTTCCACGGCGAAGCCAAGGCTTTTGAGTATCTGGAGAGTGTGGTTTGGGCTGATGGCGTTAGCTGCCCGCAGTGCGGTGTCGTCGGTGGTCGCGTGTACGATCTGGCGGGTGTGAAGACCAAGGCGTCGGTCAAGAACCCCGAGGGCAAGGTCCGTCACGGCCTAAAGAAGTGCGGCGAATGCCGTAAGCAGTTCACCGTCAAGGTCGGCACCGTGTTCGAACACGCCCGTATGCCGCTCCACAAGATGCTCCAGGCCGTTCACCTGATGGTGTCGAGCAAGAAGGGCATCAGCGCCCACCAGCTTAGCCGCGTCCTAGAGGTGCAGTACAAGTCGGCGTGGTTTCTCGCCCACCGTATCCGTGAGGCTATGCGCTCCGGCGACCTTACCCCGTTCGGCGGCAACGGCACCCCGGTCGAAGTCGACGAAACCTATTTTGGCCAGCGCGTCGGTGTCGAGAAGAAGCGCGGCGGTCACGCTCACAAGATGGCCGTGCTCGCACTGGTCGACCGTGAGACGCGCACCATGCGCACCTTCACCTTCGACAAGTATCGCGCCGACGAAATCCACCCCATCGTTCGCGCCAACATCAGCCGCGAAGCCCGCCTGATGACCGACGAAGCCCGTATGTACAGCAAGATCGGCAAGGAGTTCGCCGAGCACGGCACGACCCTCCACGGCATCCGCCAGTACGTTGATTACAGCGACCGCACCATCCACACGAACACCGTCGAAGGCGCGTTCTCGATCTTCAAGCGGGGCATGAAGGGCGTTTACCAGCACTGCGGCGAGCAGCATCTGCACCGTTATCTGGCGGAGTTTGAGTTTCGCTATAATCACCGTCAGGCGAACGGCGTTGAGGATCGCGCCCGTGCTGTAGCTGCCGTGAAGGGCATCGTTGGCAAGCGTCTAACCTATAAGGGGCCTGACGCAGTCGCGTGAAAGGCGGCAAGTTGAGTCCCGGGTGAGTCGAGCTGAGCGGGTTCAGCTTGTATTCGATTTCTTTAAGGCATAGGTTGGCATTGCGGGGTTGCGCTGTCCAACGACAGAGTGCGCCCCGCTCCGCGATTAAGCGCGAATAATACCCAGTTTCCGAGGGTCCGCAGCAAATGCCCGCTTAAACAGCACGGGCTCTAACCTAAGAAATGATTGATCAAATCCCATAGCTCTGGCCTTGTCTGTTGGGCTTTCGAATCGGAGCAAGCTGAATGCGCAAAAGTCAGCCGCTTGGATAAAAAGGCTACGCCTCGAATCCCGATAAACAATATCTTCAACGACTCTTTCCGCTGGGATGTTTTTCGAGGTCGCACCGCTCTGCCACGCGCCGCGAGCGCTTGGGATGTAATTTATCCTTCGCATTTTGCGAAGCAAGTGATCGTAGTTTTTGCCTTCGTCGGAAATCACTATCGCTTGGTCCTGCCGCGCTTTGACCGTATTTTCGAAGCGCTGAATCAGATATTTGAACAGAGTTTCCTCAGAGGCGCGTGGCCCGAAGGCGTTGAAGATTGCGATATCGGGTATCTTGCAAATCTCGTCCAAAGCAGAGTCGAATAACTTCATGCGTTCGGCACGGCGCACGGTCGTAGGGGCTACGTTGCCGCGCCCGCCTAACCAGTCTGTCGCATGCAGTTCCAGTCGCGTATAGATGCCGTGCGAGGCCTTCATAGCCCGTCGCATCGCTATAAGATGATCAAATGCCTCAAGCCATTTTTCCGAAGGAATCATAAGCGCGGAAAAGCAGATGCTCTTTTCGTCTTTGGAATCGTCCACGTAAACAAGGTGCATTCCGCATGACAGACGGACAAACGCCCCAAAGTCAACTCGACAAGTTCAAACAGGCCGCGCGCGATCTGGAGACGGACGACGACCCGAAGCGGTTCGCGGACAGGCTAGGCAAGCTGGTGAAGCATAAGCCGGTGGAAAAAGAGACTGATTCTTGATCTGTTCACGAGAACGCGGCGGGAACGCCTTGACTCAACCCCACGACTCCAAGGATAACCGCTCTCGGTAGTCACGCCGCCGACTTTCTCTCCGGTTCCTACGTGCGCTCTCTGATGGGCGGCGGAGGGGCACTGGGCCTCCCGGAGACCGGGCTTTGCCCCGGATAAAGAAAGGCGGTCGGCCATGCGAGTATTCGTACGCGCATATCGACGCTGGCGGTTCGGCCGGGAGGAGCATGTCACTGCTCACACCCGGCGCTGGCCTCAGCTATCGTTTGATTTCTAACCTCTAGAAAACTGCGGCGGCGTGGCTACTACCATCGGCCCGACGCGCCGCGAACTGTGCAGAAAACCTGCACGAGCGTCAACGTATAAGAGGCCCGAAAGCCGCGTAAGTAGCCGCTTTTGCCTTTCCTACATGCGCGCTTTCTGCTCCATCCTACGCGATGAAGCCAACGCCTAAACACGTCGCTATCGAGTATTGGATGCTGACGGTGATCGTCGGCGGGTCGCTGGTGTATGGAATCGCTTGCGGGGTGAGGTCGCTGTTTTAATCGCGGCTTTCGCAAGCGGGACACAGCGCGAAGCCGTCCGTTACCATGCCATCACGTCCGATGAACGGATTCTTGCAGTGCGAGCACTCGGTGTCAGGCTCTTCGCGGACTGGCTGCGAACCCCATGGGTGAAGAACCGGAAACGGGTTGGCGGGGCGCTTTTTATCCATGACCAAGGCTAACCGGCTGAGGATAAACCACTCGTTAAAACAGTGGGTTTGTTAAAGACATAAACGCCACATAACAGGAACGCTGAGGAATTGCGGGTCGGGGGCGGCGGGGCCTTTGACACGCAAAGCGAACGGGCTGGCGCGGCTTTATCGAAGCTGCGGCCAGCCCGTTCGCGTTTGGGGGTGGGCATGGCTGAAGAGATTCGTTGCAGCAACACGGGGAAGCGACAGGTTCGGGCGGTGAATGTCGACAGCTGGACGCCGGAAAAGCGTGCGGCGTTCCTCGATCGCCTGGCGGCGTGGTGCAACGTCAAGCGGGCGTGCGCCGACGTCGAGCTGACGCCCGAGGGCGCCTATGCACTGCGTCGTCGCGACGCGGGCTTTGCGGCGGACTGGCGCGCGGCGATGCTGACCGGTTACGACCGGTTGGAGGCCGCGGTGCTGGAAGATGCGCTGAAGCCGCTCGAGCCGGTCGAACATAGCGAGCTGCCGGAAGAGCCGTTCGATCGCGAGCAGGCGATGCGGCTGCTGAAGATGTATTATGATCGGCTGCACCGACCCGAACGGGTGGGACGCGGTGGAGCGACGGTGAAACGTGCGACGCCGGAAGAAACCGATGCGGCGATCCTGAAGCAGCTCGAGGCCCTCCGCCGCCGCGCCGCGGTAAAGCCGGCGTGACGGATGCGGTCGATCCGCTCACGCAGCTCATCGGCAAGACTCCGGAGGAACAAGCCTGGATACTCGCGCGGATGCGGATGCCCGAGAAACGCGAGCTGACGGAACGTTGGTATGAACGTCATGCGCTCGAGAGCCAGAAATGGCCCGGGGGCGACTGGCGCATCTGGCTGATCCTGGCCGGGCGGGGCTTCGGCAAGACGCGCGCCGGGTCGGAATGGCTGAGCAAGATGGCCCGCGAGATGCCGAAAGGGCGGTTTGCGCTGGTTGGCGGAACGGCCGAGGACGTGCGGCGTGTGATGATCGAGGGCGCGGCCGGGCTGCTGGCGGTCGCGCGGGACGATGAACCGATCGTCTGGCACAAGCATGCCGGCGAAGTCGCGTTCGCATCCGGCGCCAGGGCGTTCGTCTATTCCGCCGCGGCGCCCGAAAGCCTGCGCGGGCCCGAGCATCATCTGGCGTGGTGCGACGAACTCGCGAAATGGCGGCACGGGACGGCCAAGGACACGTGGGACAATCTGCAGATGGGGCTGCGGCTGGGCGACACGCCGCGCGTGCTGGTGACGACGACGCCGAAGCCGGGGCTGCTGCTGGCGGCGATCGAGCGGGAGGCGGACGCATCGCAGAGCGTCACGCGGGGCAAGACGCGCGACAACCCGCATCTGCCGGCGAGCTTCGTCGCGGCGATGCTGGCCGAATATGGCGGCACGCGGCTGGGGCGGCAGGAGCTGGACGGCGAACTGATCGACACGGTCGAGGGGGCGTTGTGGTCACGGGGGCGGCTGGAGGCGTGCCGGGTGAAGCGGCGGCGTGTCCGGGTCGCGCGCGTCGTCGTCGGGGTTGATCCGCCGGCGGGGTCGCAGGGCGATGCCTGCGGGATCGTCGCGGTGGCGCTGGGTGCGGACGGGATCGGCTATGTCCTGGAGGATGCGAGTGTCGCCGGCGCGTCGCCCGAGGGCTGGGCGCGCGCGGTCGCCGGCTGTGCCCTGCGGCACAAGGCCGACCGGGTGGTCGCCGAGAAGAACCAGGGCGGCGACATGGTGAAGAGCGTGCTGCTGGCCGCCGACATGCGCTTGCCGCTGAAGCTGGTCCACGCCAGCCGGGGAAAGGTGGCGCGCGCCGAGCCGGTCGCATTGCTCTACGACCGTGGGCGGATGCGACACGTCGGCCCTTTCCCGGCGCTGGAGGACGAACTGTGCGGGCTGCTGGCCGGCGGCGCGTACGAGGGGCCGGGACGCTCGCCCGACCGCGCCGATGCGCTGGTGTGGGCGGTGACGGAGCTGATGCTCGGGCGGTCGGGGAAGGTCGCGGTGCGGGGGTTGTAGCCCCCGTGCTCCCGCGAAGGCGGGAGCCTAGGGCCGTGGAGTACAATTGGCGGTGATCTGCCGAACTTTGGGCTCCCGCCTTCGCGGGAGCACGGGCGGGATTTGCAAAGGATCGGACCATGAAATTGTTCGGAAGGAAATCCGGGCGCGAGCAGTCGCGTCCGGCGTTGGCGCGGGGGCACGCTGCCGGAGCGATCGGCGAGTGGCCAACCAGCTACGAGGCGCAGGTGCGCGCGGGCTATGCGGCGAATCCGGTGGCGCAGCGTGCGGTGCGGCTGGTGGCGGAGAGTGTCGGGTGGGCGCCGATCACCGCGCCCGGGTCCGCACTGGCTGCCTTGGTCGCGGCGCGGTCGGGTGGGCAGGGTTTGCTGGAGACGGTGGCGGCGCAGCTGCTGCTGCACGGCAACGCCTATGTCCAGCTGATCGGCGACGGGCGGGGCGGAGTGGGGGAGCTCTATGCGCTGCGGCCCGAGCGCGTGGGAATCGAGGCGGATGCGAACGGGTGGCCGGTGGCGTTCCGCTACCGCGTCGGGGAACGCGCGATGCGGTTGCCGGTCGAGGAGGTGGTGCACCTGAAGGCGTTCCACCCGCTCGACGACCATTATGGCCTGGGCTGCCTGGGCGCGGCGGCAGGCGCGGTGGCGATCCACAATGCGGCGACGCGGTGGAACAAGGCGCTGCTCGACAATGCCGCGCGGCCGAGCGGCGCGCTGGTCTATGATCCCGGCGACGGATCGGCGCTGTCGGGCGAACAGTTCGAGCGGTTGCGTGCCGAGATGGAGGCGGGTTTCGCCGGCGCGGGCAATGCCGGGCGGCCGATGCTGCTGGAGGGCGGGCTCACGTGGCAGGCGATGAGCCTGTCGCCGGCCGACATGGACTTCGTCGGGCTGAAAGCCGCGGCGGCGCGCGAGATCGCGCTCGCCTTCGGGGTGCCGCCGATGCTGCTCGGGCTGCCGGGCGATGCGACCTACGCCAATTACCGCGAGGCGAACCGGGCGCTGTGGCGCCTCGCGGTACTGCCGCTGGCGGGCGCGATCCTGAGCGGATTGGCGCAGGGGTTGCGGCCGTGGTTCGCGGGCGCCGCCCTCTTGGTGGATGTCGACAAGGTGCCGGCGCTGGCGGAGGACCGCGGCGCGTTGTGGGCGTCGGTGGCCGGAGCGGACTTCCTGAGTGTCGAGGAGAAGCGCGCGATGCTGGGGATCGGGGCATGAGTGCCGCATCGGACGAGCTGCGCGCGATCGTCGAGGAGGCGGTCGAGCTGGGGACGCACCGGGCGCTGGCGCGGCTGGGGCTGGCCGATGATGCGGCGCACGGCGACCTGGCGGAACTGCGCGAGCTGCTGCGCGCGTGGCGCGATGCCAAGCGGTCGGCGCTGCGCGCGGCGATGGGCTGGGTGGTGCGGATGGCGCTGGCGCTGGTGCTGGTCGGGATCGCTGTGAAGACGGGGTTCGGCGCATGGCTGCGGTAGGCTTTGCCGGGTACGCTGCGGTGTTCGACGCGCCGGATCGCGGCGGCGATGTGATCCGGCGGGGGGCGTTCGCCGGGGCGGCGGCAGTGCCTTTGCTGTGGCAGCATCGCGGGCGGCCGGTCGGGTCGGCGCAAGTCGCGGAGGACGCGCGGGGGCTGCGTGTCATCGGGTCGATCGACGATGCCGAGCTCGGCGCGCTGGTCGCGGCCGGTGCGGTCGACGGGCTGTCGATCGGGTATCGCACGCTGGAGGCGCGGCATGGGGTGCGGCGCGAACTCCGGCGCGTGGCGCTGGTCGAAGTCAGCCTGGTCGCGCAGCCGATGCAGCCGCTGGCGCGGGTGCACGCCATCGCCGGCTGACGGGATTTTTGGGACAGTTTTCGTGGGCGTCGGACCGGTCGGTGCGGCGCCCTTTTTCGTGGGAGACGGGCATGAGTGATATGGATCTGGCGGCGAGCTTCGCCGCGGTGGAAGGGTTGGGCGTCGCGGGCACGCGGCCGATGTTGAGCGGGGGGGCGGCGCCCAGCGGGGGCTTTGCGGGCTTCGTGCGGTCGGGCAGCGTCGTCGAGATGAAGGCGCTGAGCGGCACCAGCGATGCTGCTGGCGGCTATGCGGTGCCGCGCGAGATCGATGCGGCGATCGATGCGACCCTGGCGAGCATCTCGCCGATCCGCGGTATCGCCAACGTCGTGAAGGTGGGCAGCGCCGGCTATCGCAAGCTGGTGACCAGCGGCGGCACGCCGTCGGGCTGGTCGGGCGAGACGGGCGGACGGCCGGAGACCGCGACCCCGACCTTCAACGAGATCGCGCCGCCGATGGGCGAGCTCTATGCCAATCCGGCGGCGAGCCAGGCGATGCTCGACGATGCGAACTTCGACGTCGAGGACTGGCTGGCGGGCGAGATCGCGACCGAATTCGCGCGTGCCGAAGGCGCGGCGTTCGTCGGCGGCAATGGCACCAACCGGCCGAAAGGGTTCCTGAGCGGCGCAGTCGCGGCGACCGGCGATGCCGCGCGCGCTTTCGGGACGCTGCAATATCTGCCGACCGGTGCGGCGGGGGCATTCGCGGCGAACCCGGACGAGAAGCTGATCGACCTGGTCCAGAGCTTGCGCGCGCCGTACCGGCAGGGCGCGAGCTTTGTCATGAATTCGGCGACGCTCGCGCGCATCCGCAAGTTCAAGACGAGCGACGGACAGTTCCTGTGGACGCCGAGCCTGGCGGCGGGGCAGCCGGCGACGTTGCTCGGATACCCGGTGGTCGAGGCCGAGGACATGCCCGACATCGCCGCCGGCAGCCTGTCGGTCGCGTTCGGCAATTTCCACGCGGGCTATCTGATCGCCGAGCGGACCGAAACGCAGATCCTGCGCGACCCGTACAGCAACAAGCCGTTCGTGCATTTCTACGCGACCAAGCGCGTGGGCGGTGCCGTCAGCAACAGCGAGGCGATCAAGCTGCTGCGCTTCTCGGCCAGCTGACGCGTGCGGCGGGGGCGGCGCGACCGTCCCCGCCGTCGCTTTCGACAGACAAGGGAGGGGATGATGACGCTGGATGAGGCAAAGGCGTATCTGCGCCTGGAGACGGCGCAGGACGACGCGCTGATTGCCGGGCTGGTCGCGAGTGCGCGGTCGCTGTGCGAGGCGTTCCTGGGCCAGCGGCTGATCCGCGGCGAGGTGACCGAGACGGTCGCGGCCGATGGAGCCTGGCACCGGCTGGGGGCGGCGCCGGTCGTTGCGATAACGTCGGTCGCGGGGGCGGGCGTCCTGCCGGTCACGGCCTATGCGGTCGATATCGATCCGGCGGGCGAGGGCTGGGTGCGATCGGGCGTCGGCGGCACCGTGCGTGTCACCTACCGCGCGGGAATCGCCGAGGATGACGGCGGCGTGCCGGCGGCGGTCGCGCACGGGGTCGTGCGGCTGGCCGCGCACTTGTACCTCGATCGTGGCGAGGTCGGTCCTCCGCCCACCACGGTTGCGGCGCTGTGGCGGCCATTCCGGCGGCTGCGCCTGGCGCCCGAGGGACGGGCATGATCGCCAACTGGGCCGAGCAGGCCGCAGCGCGCTGGCGGACCCGCATCGTCGACGCCCTGGCGCGCGTGCCCGGTGTACGCGCGGAGGAGACTGCCGATGGCGTCGAGGTCACCGGGCGGCGGCTGCGCGCGCGGTGGCTGGCCGATCCGCGGCTGCGCAATCTGCGGGGCGAATTGTGAGCGGGGCGACGGTGGCGGCCCGCACGGCGCTCGCGCCCCTGCTGCGCGCCAACCCGGTGCTGGCGGCGACGCTGAACGGCGTGTTCGAGGGACCGGCGGTGCGCGCGTCGCCGCCCTTTGCCGAGATCGGCGAGGCGGTGGCGGGCGACTGGGGGACCAAGGACCGCGCAGGCCGCGAGCTGCGGCTGGCGGTGATCCTGCGCGACGCGGCCGAGACGAGCGCGCGCGTCGGGCGGCTGGCCGCGGCGGTCGAGGCGGCGGTGCCACTGCTGCCGCGGGACCTGGCCGGGTGGCGCGTGGCGAGCGTCGCCTTCCTGCGCAGCCGCATCGCCGGCGACGGGCCGGGGCGCTGGGTCGCTGCGGTCGAATTCCGCGTGCGGATGCTGGCGACGGACTGAATTTCATGAGGCGAGGAGAGACGGACATGGCGGCGGAAAAGGGCAGCGCGTTCCTGCTGAAGGTCGGCGACGGGGCGAACCCGCCCGCCTTCGCGACGGTGGCGGGGCTGCGCACGACACAGCTGAGCATCAACGGCGACATGGTGGTGACGACCAGCAAGGATTCGGGCGGCTGGCGCGACCTGCTGTCGGGGGCGGGCGTGCGATCGGTCAGCGTGGCCGGGGCGGGCGTCTTCACCGGCAGTACGGCGGAGACACGGCTGAAGGCGTCGGCGCTGTCGGGGCGCATCGACGATTACCGGCTCACGTTCGAGAGCGGCGAGACGATGACCGGGCGCTTCCTGGTCACGCGGCTGGACTATGCCGGCGATTTCAACGGGGAGCGGACCTATACGCTCGCGCTCGAAAGCTCGGGCGTGGTGGTGGCGGCATGATGCCCGCCAATCCTGCACGCGGCGAAGCGTCGTTGCGCGTGGCCGGCGAGACGCTGACGTTGCGGCCGAGCTTTGCCGCGCTGGTCGCGGCCGAGGGCGAGCTGGGGCCGCTGTTCGCGCTGGTCGAGCGCGCGGCGGAGGGGCGACTGGCGCTCACCGAGATGGTCGCGCTGTTCTGGCACTGCCTGCGCGAGCGACCCGAGGCGTTGACGCGCGACGCGTTCGGGGAAGCGGTGGTCGCCGGCGGGCTGGCGATCGCGACGCCGGCGCTGCGCGAGGTTCTGCGGCAAGTGCTGGCGGGGCGGTGAGGACTGCACCGATCCTCCCCGGCACGGGGAGGGGGACCAGCGAAGGTGG
>NZ_LMLB01000017.1:241947-260468 GCF_001421785.1 Sphingomonas sp. Leaf33
CGGTTCGGCTTGCCGGGCGCATCTGTGCCGCGATCGGCTGGGCGCCCGACACCTTCTGGTCCGCCACGCTGGCCGAGGTCGCTGCGCTGTTCGGCGATCTCGTGGACAGCGGGTCCACACTCACATCCGCTGATCTGACGAAATTGATGGAGGCGCATCCCGATGGATGAGGAAATCGAACGGCTGGTCGTCAGCGTCCGGGCCGACACCGCCGCGTTCGCGCGCGATGTCGCCGATATGCGCATGAGCCTGGACGGGCCGATGGAGGCGGGCGCCGCGCGTGCCGGCCAGGCGGTCGAGGCGGGGCTGCTGCGCGCGGTCCGGACCGGCAAGCTGGGGTTCGAGGATCTGCGCCGCGTCGCCCTGTCGGTGCTGGGCGAGATCGCGGAAAGCGCGCTGAAGGCCGGCCTGTCCGCGATTGGCGGTGGCGGGCGCGGCGGCGGCGGGCTGGGTGCGGTGCTGGCGGGTGCGTTCGGCCTGCCGGGGCGCGCGACCGGCGGGCCGGTGTCGCCGGGTGCCGCCTATGTCGTCGGCGAGCGGGGTCCCGAACTGTTCGTGCCGACCAGCAGCGGTCGGGTGCTGGCCGATGCCGGTGCGCGCAGCGGGCCGGCGCGCGACGTGCGGGTGGCGATCACCATCGCCGCACCGGCGGGAAGCGGTGGTGGGGACGCACCGGCGATGCTGGCACGCTCGGGGCGGCAGGTCGCGCGCGCGGTGCGCGCCGCGCTGGAAGGGATGGACTGATGGCCTGCTGGTTTGCCGCCGCGCGTCCGACGGACGGGATCGAGAGCTTCATCCACCGGTTCGACCCGCGGTTCTGGACGGTCAATTTCCCGCGGCCGATGATGGCGAGCGTGGTGACGACCGACGACGACGCGCTGCGCGTCGATGCGGTCTTCTATCGCCGCAACGACCTGGCCGGGCTGATCTGGGAAGCCGAGGATCGCCACGACCACCCGCTGCTGGCGTACGAGACCGCGCGCGATTTCCGCGCCTGTCGTCTGCGGTTCCGCTGGCGCTCGGGCGGCATTCTGCCGCTGGACGCGGTCAACGGCCCGACGCTGACGATCGAGGGACGCGACGCCGCCGGCCACCCGCGCGCCTGGTACGTCCGGCTGTGGAACTATGCGGTCGGCACGCCAGAGGATGCGGTCGTGTCGATCGATTTCGCCGACGTCACGGGCGGCTTCCTGCTGCCTGGCGAAGGCGATCCGGTGTTCGCGGGCGATGTCGACCGGATGTTCGTGTCGCTGGTTCCGCCCGGATACAACGGCACCGATACCGTGCTGGATACCCCACGCGAGGCATGGGTCACGCTGAGCGGCATCGCGTGCGACGGTCCCGGCGCCGTCCTGTCGCTGGCCGACACGATCGTTCCGGCGCACGCCCTGGAGATCGCCAGCGGCTATGACGACAGCTATCACCTGACGCCCGCGCGGCTGCTGCGCAACGCGCTGCACCTGGGCTATCGCGGGGCGATCACCCACTATGTCGGGATGAGCCATTATTTCCGGCTCGCCTGGACCGGCGTCGCACATTCCGCGACGCTGGCGGGCGGTGCGCTGAACGTGGCCGCGCAGGCATGGCACCGCGATTTCGCGACCCGCGCGAAGAGGCACGGGTACGACCTGATCTGGTCGCTGTCGTACGAGCTGTTCGCCACGCACACACCCAAGGGTTGGCAGCAGCGCGCGTGGGACGGGTCGCCGGCCCGGACTGGCTGGGTACCGCCGTCGACGCTGCTGTCGCCGGCCAGCGCGGCGGCGATGACCTATCTGCAGGCGGTCGCGGTGGCGTTCGTCGGCATCGCGCAGGGCGCTGGCCTCGCCGTGCGATTCCAGGTCGGCGAGCCCTGGTGGTGGACGATGCCCGATGGGCGGCCGTGCCTGTACGATGCGGCGGCCTGGGCGACGTTCGGGCCGCTGATGGTGGAGGTCCCCTCGCTCAAGGGGCCGCTGACCGCGCCGCAGATCGCCCTGCTCGATGCGGCCGGTGTCGTGCTGGCAGGGTCGACCGCGGCGCTGACGGCGGCGGTGCGCGCGGCGGCACCGGGCGCGCAGACGCTGCTGCTTGCGTACCTGCCGACGATCCTCGACTCGCGTGCGCCGGAGGCCAAGCGCGCGAACCTGCCGGTCGGCTGGGCGAAGCCGGCGTTCGATGTGTTGCAGCTGGAGGATTACGACTGGTGTGCGAGCGCTAACCCGGCGGCGACCGCACGCGGGGTCGCGGCGGCACAGGCGCGGCTGGGCTACGCGCCGGGCGAGCAGCATTATTTCGCCGGCTTCGTCCTGCGGCCCGAGGATCGCGCGCAATGGAGCGCGATCGATGCCGCGGCGGTCCGGGCACGGGCGCGCGGTGTCGCGCGGACGATCGTCTGGGCGCTGCCACAGGTGATGCGCGACGGTTTCGTTCATTTCGATGGGGAGGACGGTGTGATCGCGTTCGACGACATACGCTTTCCGCTGGCGCTGGGCCGCGAGGTCGAGGTGGTGGCGGAACATTCGACCGCGATCGTCGCGAGTGCCGGCGGGCACGAGGCGCGCAATGCGGCGTGGGAACAGGCGCGCACGCGCTACGACGTGGGGCCGGGCGTGCGCAGCGAAGCGGACATCGCGCGGCTACTGGCCTTTTATCGCGCGCGGCTGGGGCCGGCGCGGGCGTTCCGCCTGCGCGATCCGTTCGACTGGCAGGGCGTCGTCGAGCGGCTGGGGACCGGTGACGGCACCCGTATGCGGTTCGCGCTGGTGAAGCGGTACGACGGCGTCGAGCGCCGGATCACGCGGCCGACGCCGGGGACGGTTACGGTGTTCGTGAACGGTGCCGCGACATCGGCCTTTACGCTGGAGGCGGGCGGCCATGTCGCGTTCGACGCGCCGCCGGCCGCGGCCGCGATCGTAACCGCCAGTTTCGAGTTCGACGTTCCCGTCCGCTTCGCCGCCGACAGCATGAGCGTCAACCGGGCGACCTTCCTGGCGGGCGAGGCGCCGTCGGTGCCGCTCGTCGAGGTGCGCGAGGCATGAGCTGGCTGGAAGAGCCGCTGACGACGCTGGCGCTGTGCTGGCGGGTCGAGCGGCGCGACGGCATCACGATCGGGCTGACCGCGCACGACCGCGACCTGGTCCTCGACGGCAATCTGTATCGTGCCGCGCCGGGGATGACCCCGTCCGCGATCCGCCGCGGCGACCCGGGGCAGGTCGACACGATGGATGTCGCGGGCGCGCTGACGAGCGGTGCGATCACCGAGGACGATCTGCTGGGCGGGCGGTGGGACGCGGCGCGCGTCGTCGTGCTGGCGGTGGACTGGACCGATCCGGCCAGTCGCGTGGTGCTGGGCGATGGCGTGCTGGGAGCGATCGAGACGACGGACGGGCGCTTTACCGCCGAGCTGCGTGGCAGCGGCGCGACGCTCGACCTGCCGGCGAGCGAGACGACCGCGCCCGAATGTCGCGCGGAGCTGGGCGACCGGCGGTGCCGCGTGGCGATGGCGTCGCGGCGCCAGATCGCGGCGGTGACCGGCGTCGGTGACGACTGGGTGACGTTCGATACGCCGCCCGCGGTCGCCGATGGCTGGACGGGCGGGCGGATCTGCTGGCTCGACGGGGCGAACAGCGGCCTCGAGGACGGCGTCGCGGCGTCCGACGGCACCGCGGTACGGATTTCGGGCGCGCCACGGTACCGGATCGCGGTCGGCGATCGCTGCGTCGTGACCGAGGGGTGCGACAAGAGCCTGGCGACCTGTGCCGGGCGGTTCGACAACGCGGTGAACTTTCGCGGCGAACCCTTCCTGCCGGGGATCGACCTGCTGACGCGGTATCCAGCGCCGTGAGCGGTGAGGACGCGGTGGCCCGCGCGCGGGCGGCGGTGGGGACGCCGTTCCGGCTGCATGGGCGCGATGCGCAGGGACTCGACTGCGTCGGGCTGGCGGCGCTGGCTTGGGGGCTGCCGGTGCCGACCGGGTACCGGATGCGGACGGGCGATCCGGCGGTGGTGAAGCGCAACGCGGCGGCGCTGGGTCTGGTCGAGGCGACCACGGCGCTCGCGGGCGACGTCGTGCTGTTCGCGAGCGGCCCCGGACAGCTGCATCTGGGCCTCGATAGCGGGGTGGGGCTGATCCACGCCGATGCCGTGCTGCGGCGCGTGGTCGAACGACCGGGGATCCCGCCGTGGCCGATCCTGGCGCGCTGGCGAAAGGAGGACTGACGATATGGCGACGGTGATCCTGACCGCGGTCGGTACCGCCTTTGGCGGGCCGGTCGGCGGTGCGGTGGGGGCGATGATCGGGCAGGCGGTTGATGCCCGCGTGCTTCGCGGCAAGGGGCGCGACGGGCCGCGGCTGACCGACCTGGCGGTGCAGGGATCGTCCTACGGCGCGCCGATCCCGCGGTTGTTCGGGACGATGCGCGTGGCGGGGACGGTGATCTGGTCGACCGAGCTGATCGAACACGCGACGCTCGAGGGCGGCGGCAAGCGCCAGACGGGGACGACGCGCTACAGCTATTCGGCATCGTTTGCCGTCGCCCTGTCGGCACGCCCGATCCTGTCGATCGGCCGGATCTGGGCCGACGGCAAGCTGCTGCGCGGCAGCGGCGGAGACTTCAAGACCGCGACCCGCTTCCGCCTCCACACCGGTGGCGAGTGGCAGGCGGTCGATCCGCTGATCGCCGCTGCGCAGGGGCTGGCGACGACACCGGCGTTCCGGGGTCTCGCGTACGCGGTGTTCGAGGATCTGGCGCTGGCCGATTTCGGCAACCGCATCCCGTCGCTGACCTTCGAGGTGACGGCGGACCCGCAGGCGGTCGAGTGCGCCGACATCCTGCGCGACCTGTCGGGCGGCGTCATCGGCGGCGCGACCGGGGTCGCGCTCAGGGGCTATGCCGGACAAGGCGACACGGTGCGCGCGCCGGCGGAGGTGCTGCTGCAGGTCGGCGGGGCGTGGCTGCGGCGCGACGGCGACCGGCTGATCGCCTGTTCGGGCAGCGGTACGGCGCGGGCGCTGGCGGATCGCGGGGCGGGACGGGGCGGCACGGGAAACCGGCGCTTCGCCGCCGCCGACCAGGCACCGCGCGCGATCACGCTGCAGCATCACGACCCCGCACGCGACTATCAGGTCGGGGTGCAGCGGATGCGGCGGGCGGGAAGTGGCGGGCGCGACCGCGCGATCGAACTGCCCGCCGCGGTCGAGGCACCGGTCGCCAAGGGGCTGGCGGCGGCGGCGCTGGCGCGGATGGACATCGAGCGCGAGCGGCGGACGCTCGCGCTCGACTGGCGCGCCCTGGACGTGGTGCCGGGCGACCGCGTGACGATCGTCGGCGAGGCCGGCCTGTGGCGGGTGACGCAAGCGACGCTGGAGGCGATGGTGCTGACGGTCGAACTGATCCGCATCGTCCGCCCCGCCACGGCACTGCCGGCGACATCGGGTGCGGTCGCCGCCGCGCCGGATACGGTCGTCGGCGCGACGATCCTCCACGCCTTCGAGATGCTGCCGCTCGACGACAGCCTGCCGAGCACGCCGCGGCTGATGGTCGCAGCCGCAGGCGCGGCACCGGGCTGGCGCTCGGCGGCGTTGCAGCTGAGCCTGGATGGCGGGACGACCTGGACGCCGCGCGGATCGACCGCGGCGCCGGCCGTGCTGGGCGTCGTCGGCGCAGCGCCGGGCGGCGGGGCGTCGACGCTCGAGGACCGGGCATCAAGCGTCGAGGTGATGCTGGCGCATGGCGGAATGACCTTGGCCGATGCCGAGGCCGCGGCACTGGCAAATGGCGCCAACCTCGCGCTCGTCGGTGACGAGCTGCTGCAATTCGGGTCGGCGGAGCGCCTAGACGACCGGCGCTGGCGGCTCGGGACCTTGTGGCGCGGGCGGCGGGGGACCGAATGGGCGATCGGGACGGCCGTGACCGGCGACCGCTTCGTGCTGCTCGATTCCGAAAGCCTGGTGGCGATCGACCTGCCCGTCGGCGCGATCGGGGCCACGGCGGTGGTGATGGCGAGCGGGGTCGGGGACGCGTCCGGCCCGGCCGAGGCGCGGGTCGTGGTGACCGGCGATTCCCTCGCCCCGCCGTCGCCGGTGCATCTCGCCCTGTGCGCCGATGCGGCGGGTGTCCCGCGTCTGCGCTGGGTGCGGCGCAGCCGGCAGGGGTGGCATTGGCCGGACGAGATCGGCACGCCGCTGGCAGAAGAGCGCGAAGCCTATCCGGTGCGCTTCGACGGCCGGGATGCGGCCACCGCGGGCGATGGCGGGATCGGGATCGAGATACCGGCGGGTGCGGCCGTGGCCGAAATCCGGCAGTCCGGCACGCATGTCCGCTCGCGTACGTCCACCATTCGGATCGACAGGGAGATTTCGCGATGACGGGAGAGATGACGGCACGGCTCGGCCTGCCGCTGCTGGTGCCGGGGCAGGCCCAGAAGGAGATGACCCATAACGAAGCGCTGACGCTGCTCGCGATCGCGGTCCAGCCGAGCGTCCTTGCGCTGGGCATGACCACGCCGCCGGCCGATCCGGCGACGGGGGCCTGCTGGATCGTCGGACCCGTGCCGACCGGGGCATGGGCGGGACAGGCGAATGCGATCGCGGGGTGGACGATCGGCGGCTGGCGATTCGTCCCGCCGCATTCCGGCTTCTCGGTCCATGTCGCACCGCTCGGCCGCCAGGCGACCTTTCGTTCCGGAACCTGGTCCATACAGCGGGAACCGGGGGCGATCGTCGCCCCGTCCGCCGGCGATGTGATTGATACGCAAGCGAGAACTGCGATCCGGGCGATCCTGGACGTCCTCCGGGATCAGGGACTGGTGGTGAAATAGATGTGACGTTTCTGCAACATTCCTCGCTTTTTGTCGGCTTGCGTGGAAACCATCGTCGCTTTAGTGTGTTTGCGCTGTCCGTAGTGACAACCAAGAAAGGGGAATTTATGCGGAAGTTTGCCGTCATAATGGCGCTTGCATCTACCGCGCTGGCCACTCCCGCTCTCGCCCGCGATGATTCGTGGTACGTGGGCGTTGAGGGCGGTGCGATGATCGTCGAAGATATCGACTTCGACATTCGTACCGCGGCTGGTGTAAACACCACCAACGCATCGACCGTCGATCACGACTATGGCTGGGACGTCGATGGCGTCATCGGTTACGATTTCGGCATGTTCCGTGCCGAAGCCGAAGTCGGGTATCGCCAGGCGACTCTCGATGGCTATCGTTCGACCGTCACCACTCCGGTGTATGGCCCGACCGGTGCCCTGACCAACTCGGCATCGGGTAACTTCGACTATGCCGGTGGCAAGACGTCGGCCCTGAGCTTCATGGTCAACGGCCTGCTCGACTTCGGTGACGACGACGGGATCCAGGGCTTCGTCGGCGGCGGCGTCGGTGTCGCTCGCGTCAAGGCCGACAGCTACGCGCTCAACACGCGTGGTGCGTTCCTCGACGACTCCGACACGGTGTTCGCATGGCAGGCTCTGGCCGGCATCCGCGCACCGCTCGGCGATCATGTGGACGCGACGCTGAAGTATCGCTTCTTCAACGCCGACGACGTTCGCCTGGTCGACGTCTCGGGTCGCACGTTCGACGGTCGTTATCGGTCGCACAGCCTGCTCGGCGGTCTGACCTATAACTTTGGTGGTCCGGAGGCTCCGCTGCCGCCGCCCCCGCCGCCGCCGCCGCCGCCGCCTCCGCCCCCGCCGCCCCCGCCGCCGCCTCCGGCGCCGGTGTGCACGCCTGGTCCGTACATCGTGTTCTTTGAGTGGGATCGCTCGGACATCACGCCGGAAGCAGCGGGCATCCTGGACAACGCCGTGTCGGCGTACCAGAGCTGTGGCAACGCGCAGGTCATGCTGGCCGGCCACGCCGACCGTTCGGGTTCGGCGAGCTACAACGTCGGCCTGTCGCAGCGCCGTGCGGACGCCGTCCGTACGTACCTGACCGGCCGTGGCATCGGCGACGGTGTGATCTCGAGCGAAGCGTTCGGCGAAAGCCGCCCGCGCGTCGAAACCGCCGATGGCGTCCGCGAGCTCCAGAACCGTCGCGTGGAAATCACCTACGGGCCTGGCTCGGGGATGTAATCCACTCGCCCGGTTTTCGGGAAAAGATCGGGGAGGTCGGAGCAATCCGGCCTCCCTTTTCTTTTGTGCGCGGCCTTTTTCTTCGTGCGCGGCGGGGGATCGCTGTCCGGCGCCGGCGCGGCGTCGATCCGTCGCGAACGGCGCCGGTTCCCGCCGCGGGAATACAAGTCTAGCGGTCCGGATTTCGGCGCGTCGGCCTGTGTGACGGGCAGCCGGTCCGGCATCGCGAGGTTACAGGCAGGGGACGAGGGACTACTCGACGCCGGGCCGATCAGGCGGCTGGACTGCGGCGCCTGGTTTGCCGCCCCACCGCTACGTTTCGACACACGGAAAGAGGTGACTTTCCGTATGACGGCACCCCGGTTCGGCTCGGTCGTTAATCGGTTTCCGACAAGCCTTTCCGTCCGGGCGGCGTCGTGTAGACTTGGGGCTCAATCGACGGGCTTCGGGACAATCGGGGAGGGGATGATGGCGTTTCGTGCATTCATGTCGGGACTGCTGGCCACCGCGACAGTGGTCGCGGCGCTGCCCGGCGCCGCATCCGCGCAGACGGCGCTGTCGGCCACCCGCCGCGCGCCGGCGCCGGCCGGATTTTCGCAGGAGCGCGCCGCCCGCATCGCGCAGATGTTGCAGGCCTATGTCGACCAGGGGCGATCGGCCGGTGGTGTCGTGCAGGTCATGCACGACGGGCGTGTCGTCTACACCGCGGCGATCGGCTGGCGTGACAAGGCAGCACGGGCCCCGATGCGGCAGGATACGATCTTCCGGATTGCGTCGCAGACCAAGGCGCTGACCAGCGTCGCGGTCCTGATGCTGATGGAGGAGGGCAAGCTGCTGTTGTCCGACCCGGTCGGCAAATATCTGCCCGAATGGTCGAAGACGACGGTTGCGGTGCCACGCGCGGGAGGTGACTATGACGTCGTGCCGGCGAAGCGGGCAATCACGATCCGCGACCTGCTGACCCATACCGCCGGCGTGTCCTATGGCACCGGGCCGGCCGAAAAGGCGTGGCGCGACGCCGGCATCTTCGGCTGGTATTTCGCCGACCGGCGCGAGCCCGTTGCCGATGTCGTGAAGCGGATGGCGGCGCTGCCGATGGCCGAGCAGCCGGGCGCCAGATTCGTCTACGGCTACAACACCGACATCCTGGGCGTCGTGGTCGTAAAGATCAGCGGGCAGACGCTGGAGGCGTTTCTGAACCGGCGGCTGATCCAGCCGCTGAACATGCGCGACACATCCTTCTACCTGCCCGAGCAGAAGGCGGACAGGCTGGTGACCGTTTATGGCGCTACGTCCGCCGGGGTCGAGGCCACGCCCGATCCGGGATCGTGGCGGCCCGAGGGCCATGTCGGGCAGGGGCATTATCTGCGTGGGCCGCGCGTCGCCTTTTCCGGCGGAGCGGGCCTGTTGTCGACCGCGGCGGACTATAGCCGGTTCCTTGAGATGCTCCGGCGTGGCGGCGAACTCGACGGGCGGCGCTATCTGGGGCGCAAGACGGTCGAACTGATGACCGCCGACCAGCTGGTCGATATCCCGATGTCGCCGGGGATGGGGTTCGGCCTCGGCTTCAGCATCCGGACCGACCTGGGCAAGGCGGGCGAGCCGGGGTCGGTCGGCGACTATGGCTGGGGCGGCGCGTACCACAGCAAATACTGGGTCGATCCGCACGAAAAGCTGACCGTCGTCTACATGACGCAGCTGCTGCCGGCGAATAACCTGGACGAAGACCGCAAGCTGCGGGCCTTGGTGTATCAGGCGCTGGACTGACGCCGGCTGCGGAACGGTTCCGCCTCAATGTTTGGGCGGGCGCAAGCCATAGAACGCCTGCGCACAGCCGGCGAACAGCCGGTCCTCGGTCAACTGCGTTCGCGCCGCCAGCCGTCGGGCGTCCTCCAGCCAGCGGGTATAGGAATCGCCCGACAAAGTAACGACCGGCCAGTCGCTGCCCCACATCAGCCGCTCGCCGAATGTGGTCGCCAGATGATCGATATAGGGCGCCAGGGCATCGGCGGATCGGCCGGCGGCCTGTTCGGTGCGCAGGCCCGACAGTTTGCAAAACACGCCCTGCGTCGCCAGCCGGGCGATGTCGACGCGCCACGGGTCGAGCGCACCGCGGGCGGCATCGGGCTTCGCGGCATGATCGATCACGACCGGCAGGTCGGGCCAGCGATCGACGAAGCGCGCCAGCATCGGCAGGTGGCGCGGCTGGATCAGCGCGTCCAGCCGCAGGCCATGATCGATCATCGCGCGGATCGCCGGCGCCAGCCGGTCGTCGAGCAGCCAGTCGGTATCCGCGATCGCCTGCAACATCGGACGCAGGCTGCGCAGGAGCGGATCGGCGGCCAGCGCGGCGATCCGGTCCGGGGCCGCGCGGTCGGCAAGATCGACCCAGCCGACGACCGCCTGCACCAGCGGCTCGCGCGCGGCGAGTGCCAGCATCCAGTCGGTGTCGCGCGCCGTCGGTTGCGACTGAACCAGAACGACGCCTGTCAGCGCCACGCCCGCGGTCGTGGCCTGCAGGTCCGCAGGCGCGAAATCGCGGTGAATGACGGCCTCTGCGGCCGTCGGCCATTGGTGGCCGGGCGTCGCCAGCGACCAGAAATGCAAGTGCGAATCGATCAGCATGGCGGGGCGGGTGATCCTGGGTCGGGTGGCGATCGTCTACACGATGTCGTCGTCGCGGCCACGACCCGCATTGCCGTTCCGCGCGGAGATTCCTAAGTCCGCAGGCGTGAACGATCCCGCGTCCCCCAACCGGTTCAACGAGGAAGCCGCCACCTACACGGTCCGCGGCAGCGACGCGCCCGACCTGGAGGCGGGCGTGGCGGCGATCCGCAACGTCGTGCAGACGCTGCCCGTCCGCCCCGGCGTCTACCGGATGCACGACGCCAAGGGCGAGGTGCTGTACGTCGGCAAGGCGCGCGCGCTGAAGAACCGCGTCACCAATTACACCCAGGTCGCGCGGCTGACGAAGCGCCTCCAGCGGATGGTGTCGCAGACGCGGTCGATGACCATCGTCACGACCAACAACGAGGCGGAGGCGCTGCTGCTGGAGGCGCAGCTGATCAAGCGCTATCGCCCGCCCTACAACGTCCTGCTGCGCGATGACAAAAGCTTCCCGTTCATCCTGCTACGCGCCGATCACGACTTTCCGCGCATCCAGAAACATCGCGGGGCGCGGCGAGCCAAGGGCAATTACTATGGCCCGTTTGCGTCGGCCGGCAGCGTCAACAACACGCTGAACGCGTTGCAGAAGCTGTTCCTGTTGCGCAGCTGTACCGACGGCTTCTTCAAGACCCGCGACCGGCCGTGCCTGCTGTATCAGATCAAGCGCTGCTCGGCGCCGTGCGTCGGGCGGATCGGCAAGACCGACTATGCCGAACTGGTCGAGGATTCCAAGAAATTCCTGGCCGGCAAGGCGACCGACGTCCAGGCGAAACTCGGCGCGCAGATGACCGCGGCGGCGGAGAGCATGGACTTCGAACTGGCCGCCATCCTGCGCGACCGGTTGCGCGCGCTGACCTTCATCCAGGGCAGCCAGTTCATCAATGCCGAAGGAGTCGGTGACGCCGACATCTTTGCGCTGGCGTGTCACGAAGGCGTGATGGGCATCCAGGCGTTCTTCATCCGCGGCGGCCAGAATTGGGGCCACCGCAGCTTCTTCCCCGCGCACACCGGTGAAGTCGCGGAGGAGGAGGTGCTGATGCAGTTCCTCGCGCAATTCTACGAGGACGTGCCGCCGGCGCGTGCGATCCTGCTCGACCGTGAGCTGCCGGAGGGCGAACTGCTTGCCGAGGCGCTGGGTGATGCCGCGGGCTACAAGGTCGCGCTGTCGGTGCCGCAGCGGGGGACGCGCAAGCGGTTGATGGAACAGGCCCAGCGCAACGCGCGCGAGGCGCTGGAGCGGCGGCTCGCCGAAAGCACGACGCAGGCGCGGCTCAACCGCGAGCTGGCCGAGCTGTTCGAACTGCCCGAGCCGCCCGACCGCATCGAGGTCTACGACAACAGTCATATCTCTGGCACTAGCGCGCTGGGGGCGATGGTCGTCGCCGGGCCGGAGGGCTTCCGCAAAGGCCAGTATCGCAAGTTCAACATCAAACAGGCCGCAACCGACGACGACTATGCGATGATGCGCGAGGTGCTGACCCGCCGCTTCGCGCGCGCGCTGGAGGAGGCGCCGGACCGCGACTCCGGCGAATGGCCCGACCTGGTCCTGCTCGACGGCGGGCGCGGTCAGTTGAACGCGGCAAAGGCGGTGCTGGAGGACCTGGGCATCGAGGACGTTTGCCTGGTCGGCGTCGCCAAGGGACCGCATCACGGCCGCGAGGGCCGCGAGGTGTTCCACATGATGGACGGCCGCGAACTGACGCTGCCGGTCAATTCGCCGCTGCTGTTCTATCTCCAGCGCCTGCGCGACGAAGTCCACCGCTTCGCGATCGGCGCGCACCGAGCGAAACGCACAAAGGCGATCGGCGCGAGCCCGTTGGACGAGGTGCCCGGCATCGGCCCCGCGCGCAAGAAGGCGCTGCTGATGCACTTCGGCACGGGCCGCGCGGTGCGCAACGCAAGCCTGGCGGACTTGCAGAAGGCGCCGGGTGTGAGCGCGGCGGTAGCGCAGCAGGTGTACGATTATTACCACGCCCGGTAGGCGCACCCGCGGATAGTGTAGCTAACCGCGAGACGTGTCGCCGGCCGGCGGGGCAGCGCCCGGTTCGACGACGCGGCTTCGCTGCGGCGGTGCGTTACCGCCAGCTTCGTCATTTCTTCACGCCCGGGCGCTACCGTCCCGCGCATGACCGCCGTTTTCCTGACCATCGACACCGAATTGATGTGGCGCCACCATGCCGCGGGCCTGCCGACCGCGGAGATCGTCCGCCGCTCGCTGGAGCCCGCCGGGGTCGGGGTCGCGTACCAGCTGGCGATGCTGCAGCGGCACGGGCTGAAGGCGACGTTCTTCGTCGATCCGATGCCCGCGCTGGTGTACGGCCGCGATCATGTCGCGCGGGTGGTGGACGCCATTCTGGTGGCGGGTCAGGAGGTGCAGTTGCACCTGCATCCCAATTGGACCGGTGCCGATGCCGCTGACCGCAGCGCCCATGCGCGGTTCGAGCTGATCGAATATTCGGCGACCGAGCAGCGCGCGTTGCTGGAGCAGGCGCGTGACCTGCTGGTCGCGGCCGGCGCGCCGGTGCCGGTCGCGTTTCGTGCAGGCAGCTATGCGGCGAACGACGACACGCTGGCGGCGCTGACCTCGCTCGGCTTTTCCTACGACAGCAGCCATAACGGCGCGCACCATCCCTGGCCGAGCGCGATCGGGCTGCCGGTGCGCCAGATCGCGCCGGTGGTGCGCGGCGGGCTGATCGAAGTGCCGGTGACCGTGATCGAGGACCGCGCCGGCGGCCTGCGGCATTTCCAGCTGTGTGCGCTGTCGGTGGGCGAGATGCGCGCCGCGCTCGACCATGCCGCCGCGCGGGACCATGCCGCGGTGACGATCGTCAGCCATGGCTTCGAGCTGGCGGCGCGGGCCGGCACCCATGCCAACGCCGTTCACGTGCGCCGCTTCGATGCGCTGTGTGCGCTGCTGGAGGCGCGCCGCGACGTGCTGCCGACTGCGCATTTCGCCGACCGCCCCCCGCTCAGGCTGACCGCGCAGGACGTGCCGCTCGGCCCCAGTGCCTGGCGGACCCGGTGGCGGCAGGCGGAGCAGCTGTGGTCGAACCTGATTGCGGAGCGCGCGGCATGAGCGTGGCGGCGCGGATACCGCTGAAGTTTCAGGTCGGGGCCCGGACGCTGTTCGCCCTGGATCGGCGATTGGTGCGCGTGCCGCTGTCGCTCCACGATGCGCTTGCCGATCGCCGGCCGACGCTGCCGCCGCTGGCGGGGGCGGACGGCTATCTCGTGACGTCGCTGCCCGAGGCGCAGGCGGCGGCAGTCGCGGTGGTCGGGCAGGGGATGCTGGTCGTCGAACGCCAGCGGTACACGCGCTATTATGTCGACCTGACGATCGGGGACGGCTGGTGGACCGGCCTGTCGTCGTCGACCCGATCGACTCTGAAGCGCAAGGCGAAGAAGGCGGGCGCGCTGACCGTGCATCGCTATCGCACGCCCGACGAGATGGCCGCGTTCCACGCCGTCGCCCGCGCGATCGCGGCCAAGACCTATCAGGAACGGCTGCTGGGGGCGGGGTTGCCCGACACCCCGGCATTCGTGGCGACGATGACCGCGCTGGCCGCGGCGGACGACGTGCGGGCGTGGACGCTCGACGTCGACGGGGTGCCCGCGGCGTATCTCTACTGCCCGGCGCGCGGGCAGGACGTGATCTATGAGTATGTCGGGCACGATCCGGCGTTCGGCGCACTGTCGGTCGGCACGCTGTTGCAGGTCGAGGCGTTGCGCGACCTGCTGGGCGAAGGACGGTTCGCGCGGTTCGACTTCACCGAAGGCGAGGGGCAGCACAAGCGGACGCTGTCCACCGGCGGCGTGGCGTGCGTCGACCTGCTGCTGCTGCGGCCGACGATGGCGAACCGAGCGGCGGTGGCGGCGCTGGGCACGTTCGATGGCGGCGTGGCGCTCGTGAAACGAGCGGTCGCTCGGGCGGGGCTGGAGAGCTTGGCGAAGAAGGTGCGGCGGGGCTGATCGCTTGACCTTCATCCGTTCGTGCTGAGCTTGTCGAAGCACCGCTGTTCTTCGTGCCGCAGTGTTGCCGGCAATAAAGAGCGGTGCTTCGACAAGCTCAGCACGAACGGGGAGAGTTTCGGGATAATACCCGCTAGGCTGAGCCTGATGCACCTGCGCGCCCCCTCCATCGTCCTGGCTGTCCGACCCCATGGCGAGCATGGCGCGATCGTGCGGGCGTTGACATCGGATGACGGGGTCCAGCCGGGCTATGTCCGCGGCGGCCACGGGCGGACGCTGCGGCCCGTGTTGCAACCCGCCAACACCATCTTGGGCGAATGGCGCGCGCGGACGCCCGATGCGCTGGCCAGCCTGACCGTCGAGCTGATCGCCAGCCGCGCCGCGCTGTACGGCGAACCGCTGGCTGCAGCGGCGCTCGACTGGGTGACCGCGCTGACCGCCGCGACGTTGCCGGAGGGGCAGGCTTACCCACAAGTCCATGCCGCTCTGTCCGGTGTCATCGACGCGGTGGAGGCAGCACCCGGCGCGCGGGGATGGGCGGTCGCGCTGGTGCGCTACGAACTGCTGCTGCTCGCCGAAATGGGCTTCGGGCTCGACCTGTCCGAATGCGTCGCAACCGGCGCGACCGAGGATCTGGCGTTCGTCAGCCCGAAGAGTGGCGGCGCGGTAAGCCGGGCGGCGGCGGTCGGCTATGAAGCGAAGCTGCTGCGCTGCCCGCCGTTCCTGCAAGGGCGCGGGTCGGGCGACTGGGCCGAGATTCTGGATGGCCTGGCGCTGACCGGGCGTTTTCTCGAGCGCGACCTGCTTCTGGGCCGTGCGGCCGAGGCGCTGGCCGCGCGCGAGCGGCTGGTGGCGCGGATGAAGCGCGCGATCGAATAATCCGCACGGCGCCACCTTGTCGAAGTGCTGCCCTTTCTTCTACCGACGCGGGGCAAGAAGGGCGGGGCCTCGTCAGGTCCGGCCCGAACGGGGGAAACTATGCCGCTGATCGCTCTGCTGCCCGGAGACGGGATAGGACCCGAAGTCGTCGCCGAAGCCCGACGTGTGCTGGAGGCGCTCGACCTCGACCTGACGTTCGAGAGCGCACCCGTCGGCGGCGCGGCGTATGAAGCGCTCGGGCATCCGCTGCCCGCCTCGACGCTCGATCTGGCGAAGCGGGCCGATGCGGTGCTGTTCGGCGCGGTCGGAGATGCGCGCTACGACAGTTTGGAGCGTGCGTTTCGTCCCGAACAGGCGATCCTGGGACTGCGCAAGGCGCTTGGCCTGTTCGCCAACCTGCGTCCGGCGAAGCTGTTCGCGGGGCTGGAGAACGCTTCCGCACTGAAGCCCGAAGTCGCCGGCGCGATCGACCTGGTCATCGTCCGCGAGCTGAACGGCGACGTCTATTTCGGTGAGAAGGGCCAGCGCAAGACGGCCGAGGGGCGTCGCGAAGGCTACGACATCATGTCGTACGACGAGGACCAGGTCCGCCGGATCGCGCACGTCGGTTTCCGGACCGCGCAGGGGCGGACGGCCAAGCTGTGTTCGGTCGACAAGGCCAACGTGCTCGAAACGTCGCAGCTGTGGCGCGACGTGGTGAACGAGGTCGCCGACGAATACCGCGATGTCACGCTCACCCATATGTATGTCGACAATGCCGCGATGCAGCTCGTGCGCAATCCCGGCCAGTTCGACACGATCGTGACCGGCAACCTGTTCGGCGACATCCTGTCCGACCAGGCGAGCATGTGCGCCGGGTCGATCGGGATGCTGCCGTCGGCGTCGCTCGATGGCCGGGGCAAGGGCATGTACGAACCGATCCACGGCTCCGCGCCCGATATCGCGGGCGAGGGCAAGGCCAACCCCTGCGCGACGATCCTGTCGGCGGCGATGCTGCTGCGTCATTCGCTCGACCGGGGCGAGGCGGCCGATCGCATCGAGGCCGCGGTGACCGCCGCGCTGGTCGCAGGCGCACGCACCGCTGACCTGGGCGGCACGCTATCGACCGCGGCGATGGGCGACGCGGTGCTGGCACGTCTGTGAGCGACTTGCTCGACATCGCCGTTGTCGTGCCGGTGTTCAACGAACGCGACAATGTCGCGGCGTTGGTCGCGAAGCTGGACCAGGCGCTGGTCGGGCACCGCTGGGAAGCCATCTTCGTCGACGACGATTCGCCCGACGGTACCGCCGATGTCGCCCGCGAGATCGCGCGGCTGGACGGGCGGGTGCGCGTCATCCAGCGGATCGGCCGTCGCGGACTGTCGTCGGCGTGCATCGAGGGGATGTGCGCGACCGCCGCGCCGGTGGTCGCGGTGATCGACGGCGACCTGCAGCATGACGAGACGCTGCTGCCCGGGATGCTGGCGGCGTTCCGCGAGGATGCGACGCTGGACGTCGTCGTCGGGTCGCGCTTCGTCGATGGCGGGGGTACGGGCGACTGGGACAGCGACCGTGTCGCCAAGTCGGCGCTGGCGACCAAGCTGTCTCGCCGCGTGCTGGCGCAGGACCTGAGCGACCCGATGTCGGGTTTCTTCGCGATCCGCGCCGACCTGCTGCGCGGCATGGCGCCCAAGCTGTCGGGGATCGGGTTCAAGATCCTGCTCGACATCATGACCGCCAGCCCGCGGCCGCTGCGGTTCCGCGAACTGCCCTATGTCTTTCGCATGCGCGAGGCGGGCGAGAGCAAGCTGGATCACGTCGTCGCGATGGAATATCTGATCGCGCTGTACGACCGGATGTTCGGCAAGGTCGTACCGGTGCGCTTCGCGATGTTCTCCGCCATCGGGGCGCTGGGGGCGGCGGTCCACCTGACGACCGTCTGGGTGTTCTTCCAGGCGCTGGGCCTCAACTTCATCGCCGCGACGATTGTCGCCACGCTGGTCGCGATGACCTTCAACTTCTTCCTGAACAACGCCCTGACGTACCGCGACCGGCGGCTGGTCGGCGCGAAGGCGCTGCTGCGCGGCTGGGTCAGCTTCTGCGTCGTCTGCTCGGTCGGCGGCGCGGCGAATGTCGGTGTCGCGTCGTTCCTGCACGAGGTGCAGCGCGGCGGCTGGGCGGCGTCGTCGCTGGCGGGGATCGTCGTCGCCGCGGTGTGGAATTTCGCGCTGAGCTCGCGGTTCACCTGGGGGCGGTACAAGTAAGAACGGCGGCGGGTCATCCCGCCGCCGCATCCTATCCTGTGCTGCGGCTCAGAACCGGAACCGCACGCCGCCGTAGAAGCGGCGGCCGTAGGTTTCCAGCAGCGTCCGGCGATATACGCTGTTCGCATTTTCCGCCCGCGTTGCGTCGGTCAGGTTGACGCCTTCGGCAAAGATCGAGACTTTGTCAGTCAGGTTGACGCTGGCCGATGCGTCGAGCTGGCCGAACGCCTCGCCGAATTCCGGATTATTGCCGCGGCCGAGTGCGGTGATGAGATAGTTCGAGCGCCAGTTGTACGACCCGCGCACGCTGAACACGCTGTCCTCGTAATAGGCCGACAGGTTGTAGCTGTGCCGCGACAAGCCCGGGAAGGGCAGCGCACCGCCGGTGAAGAAGTCGCGCCCGGCGTAGCCGGAATCCTTCGAGTAGGTGTAATTGGCGATCACGCCCATGTGGCGCAGCACCGGCACGTTCACGAAGTCGAACGCGACCTGTGCGCCGACTTCTGCGCCGTTGATCGTCACACGCTGCGCACCATTGACCGGCAGGGTGATGGCGTAGGTCACGCCGTCAACCACTTCGGGCTGCGTACGGTTTTCGATGAACGAGCTGATTTCCTTGCGGAAATAGGTCGCCGACAGGAAGCTGGTGCGGTTGATGTAATATTCGAACCCGGCGTCATACTGGCGGGCACGGAACGGCTGCAGTTCGGGG
>NZ_LMLB01000017.1:260521-272795 GCF_001421785.1 Sphingomonas sp. Leaf33
TCGGTCGGGCGATGACTTCGGTCGCCGATCCGCGGAAGAGCAATGTGTCGGGGACCAGGTCGGCGCGGACGTTCAGCGACGGGAGGAATTCGGTCCCCTCGCCACGGAACTGCACCGGCGCGGTCACGCCGGTCTGCGTACGATAGCCGTCGGCGATGGTGCGCGTGTTGACGACGCGCGCGCCGAGCGTACCGCTGATCGGCACGCCGAGATCGAACTTGAACGATCCCTGGAGATAGCCCGCGATGTTGCGCTCGGTCACCTTCCATGTGTTGAGCAGCGTCGGCGTCCCGAACGGGTTGGGCAGGCCGATCGCATCGACGAAGGCGTAGCCCGGCTGCAACCAGCCGCGGATGCCGCCGTCGTAGCCCAGGTCGCCGGTCTTGAAGAACGGGGTGTCGTCCAGCGTCATCAGCCCGGCAACCTGCTGGACACGGCCCAGCAGCGACGGGGTGGTGAAGCCGTCGATCGTCGTCGTCGCGTTGAATTCGCGGCTGTTCGCGGTGCCGCGACGGACCTGGTATCCGGCCTTCAGCGAGGTCAGCCAGGGCGTCGCGTTGCGATATTCGACGTCGCCCTTGTTCGCGAATTCGGTCTGGACGTTGATGACCGGGCGATATTGCGCGGTCACGCTGTTGATGCCCGCGGTCGTCGTCGGGTCCATCGGCAGCGTGATGTTCGGCGCCTGCTGGCCGTTCGCGTAATCGACGATGACGCGGCCGATGCCGATCGCGTCGGCGGTCGCGTTGATGTAGTTATTGTCGATCTTGGCGCGGGTGTACGACGTCAGCGTGTTGAGCTTCCAGTCGTCGACCTCGTAATCGGCGCCGATCGCAGCGTTCCACTGCGTGCGGTTGATCTGGCCCAGGATGTTGCGGTGCGACACCTGCAACCGGTTGGCGCGGGTGGCGGCGAGGTTATCGACGAATTCGACATGGCTGACGGTGTCGTCCGGGCCGATCCGCGTGTTGGTGCGGTCCAGCGTCGATCCGGCGGTCGTGACCTGCAGATACTGCGAGTTCACGTCCTGGTTGCCGCGGGCATAATTGCCCTGCACGAACGCACGGAACCCGTCCTGCGGGCGCCATTCGACGACGCCGTTGAAGGCATAACGCTTCGTATCGAGCCGGTTGACGATGTAGCGCGGGATATCGGGGAAGAAGTCGCCGCGGCCGTTCCCGTCCAGGTCGAGCGCCTGGAGCCCGGCGAGCGCGGGATTGCCGTCGATCTGCCGCCAACCAGTGGTGCGCGCCTCGTGGCTTTCGACGCGGCGGCGCTCGTACGTGCCCGACAGCAGCACGCCCAGCGTGTCGTTGAAGAACTTCTTCGATCCGATCAGCGCGAACTTGGGGTCGAGCGTCTTGCTAAGGTCGGTGTAGATGCCCTGCGCCGATCCGGCGAGGAAGCTGTCGTCCTTCGTGTCGAACGGGCGCCGTGTGATGACGCGCACCGTGCCACCCAGGCCGCCTTCGGTCATGTCCGGCGTCACCGATTTCACGACTTCCAGCCGGTTGACGAATTCGACCGGCAGATCGCGGAAATCGACGTCGCGCTGGCCGGCTGTGGTCGACAGCGCGGTGATGCCGTTGACCTCGACACGGTTCAGGTTGGCGTCGGCGCCACGGATGGTGATGCCGGAGCCTTCGCCGTTTGTCCGGGTCAGCTGGACGCCGGTCACGCGCTGCAACGCCTCGCCGATGTTCTTGTCGGGGAAGCGGCCGATGTCTTCCGCCGAAATCGCGTCCAGCACCTGCGGCGCGTCGCGCTTGGCGCTGAGCGCGTTCTGAAGCGAATTGCGGATGCCGGTAACGACGATGTCGTCGGTCGTCGTTTCGTCGGTCGCCTCGACCGGACCGGGATTGGTTACCGGCGTATGCGCCGGCGGCTGGGTCTGGGCCGCGGCGACGCCTGCGCCCAGCATCATCGACAGGGCCACGCTCGACACGGTGACCCGTGCCAGGACAGCTACGCTCGCCTTCATTCTCAACATCCTCTCAAGGCCTGCGACATTCCCCAATGGCGCCGGCGCACTGTCGTGCCCTCTGCGGGCAGCGTTAGAGGATCGGCAGGCAAGGGTCCAGCAAATATCGCATAGTGAAGGCGTGTCTCAACATATGATATGACTAACGCCAGCTGTCGAACCACGTCCAGCGGGCGAACGCCTGCTCGCTCGGCAACGCGGTCGCGGCGATGATCGGATGGAAATAGACGAACAGCGCGATCGCGATGACCGCGAACCACCAGCGCGAGCGGGGGCGGTCGGCGAGGTGAAAGGCCGCGGCAAGCGCGATGCACAGGAAAATGCCGCTCAGGTGGTAATAATAATAGAAGCCCAGGCTCTTGGGGATCACCGCCCATATCGCGATGCTGCCCATCCATAGCAGAGCGACACCGGTCGCGGCGCGGCGGCGGTGACGAAGGCCGTAGACCGCCAGCCACGCGACCGTGACCAGCCCGCCCCACATGATCGCCGGGTTGCCGAGATACAGGATGCCGCGGATCGCGCCGTCGACCGGTTCGTACAGATACCAGATCGGCCGCGCGGCGAACGGCCAGCTGAACCAGCTCGACTGATAGGGATGCGGGCGAAGCACCTGTGTCTGCTGCGCGTACATGGCGCGCTGGAACGGGATCAGCCGCGCCAGCGTCATCGCGCCGTCGCGGTACTGGAACGCCGGCCAGAACGTCGCGAGATAGGTAAGGGCGCTCGCGCCACCCAGGATCGCGAGCGCGGTGATCCGGCCGAGCCCCGACCACGCGGTGCCGTCGCGCGCGCGGACGGCCAGGAAGGCGAGCCCTGCGAAAGCGATATAGGGTGCCGCGGTCCATTTCACGCCGGTCGCCAGCCCCAGCAGCACCGCGCCCAACAGCCAGCGCGCGGCGATCCACCGCGGCGGCGCACGCATCGCCCACAGCAGCGCCGCGATGCCCAATGTCACGAAGGCGCCGAGGAACGGTTCGAGCATCGCGATGCGCGCGTGGACGAACAGCGTCATGTTCACGGCAGCGAACAGCGCGCCGTAGCTCGCGGTCGCCACCGACCCGAACAGCAGGAACAGGACCCAGAAGACGCCCAGCACGGTCGCGGTTCCGGCCAGCGTGGACATCGCCCGCCAGCCGAGCGGCGTGTCGCCGAATAGCCCCATGCCGGCGGCGATGATCGTCTTGCCGAGCAACGGATGTTCGGTGTTCGTCGGCCGCTCGCGCGCCGCGAGGGCGCGCGCGGCGGGGACGTAGTGCACTTCGTCGAACACAAGTTTCGATGGCCGCGTGACACCGACCGAGAACAGCAGCTGTGCCGCCAGCGCGATCAGGAGCGCAGCGACGGCGGGGCGGATGGCGATGGCGTGCATGGGTGCGAGAGGTTGCGCGCAGCGGCGGTGTCCGGCAAGGCGAAAGCCATGAAGCGGCGAACCGGACAGGACCCCTCGATCACGCGCCACTGGCGCCCGGCCACGCAGGCGGTACGCGGCGGCACCGCGCGCAGCGAGTTTGGCGAGACGAGCGAAGCGTTGTTCCTCACCTCTGGCTATGCCTACGATTGCGCGGGCGATGCGGCGGCGCGCTTTGCCGGCGAACAGGCGGGCATGACCTATTCGCGGTTGCAGAACCCGACGGTCGAGATGCTGGAGCATCGAATCGCGCTGCTGGAAGGGGCCGAGGCGTGCCGGACCATGGCCAGCGGCATGGCGGCGATGACCGCGGCACTGCTCAGCCAGCTGTCGGCGGGCGATCATCTGGTCGGCGGGCGCGCCGCGTTCGGGTCTTGCCGCTGGCTGACCGATACGCTGCTGCCGAAGTTCGGGATCGAGACGACGATCGTCGACGCGCGCGATCCCCAGGCGTTCGTCGACGCCAGCCGCGCGAATACGAAGGTCTGGTTCTTCGAGACGCCGGCCAACCCGACGATGGACGTGGTCGATCTGCGCGCCGTTTGTGGCCTGGCGCGCGACCGCGGCATCACGACGGTCGTCGACAATGCCTTTGCGACCCCAGCGCTCCAGCGGCCGATGGACTTCGGCGCGGACGTGACCGCCTATTCCGCGACCAAGATGATGGACGGGCAAGGCCGCGTGCTGGCCGGCGCGGTGTGCGGCACCGAGGATTTCATCACCAACACGCTGCTGCCCTTCACCCGCAATACCGGGCCGACGCTCAGCGCGTTCAACGCGTGGGTGGTGCTGAAGGGGCTGGAAACGCTCGACCTGCGCATCCGCCGACAGAGCGAATCCGCGCTGAAGGTCGCCGCCTTCCTGGAGAGCCGCGTGCCGCAGGTATTGTTCCCCGGCCTGCCAAGCCACCCGCAGCACGATCTGGCGATGTCGCAGATGGCGATGGCCGGCTGTATCTTTGCGATCCGGCTGGATGGCGGGCGGACCCAGGCGCATGCGCTGCTCGACGCGCTGCGGCTGATCGACATCTCGAACAACATCGGCGACTCGCGCTCGCTGATGACGCATCCGTCCTCGACCACCCATTCGGGCGTCGCCGAGGACAAGCGGCTGGAGATGGGCGTGACCGAAGGGATGCTGCGCCTGAATGTCGGGCTGGAAGACCCGCAGGACCTGATCGAGGATCTTGACCAGGCGCTGGCGGCGGCCGGGCTGTGATGGACGGCGGCATGATGGATGCGCTGTTTCCCCATGCCGCCGATACCGATGGCGTGGGCGTCCGCGTGGTCGTCAGCTACCTCGCCGACCAGTCGGAGCCTGGCCGCGGCCGCTGGTTCTGGGCGTATCATATCCGCATCGAGAACGGCTCGGATCGTACGGTCCAGCTGTTGACCCGTCACTGGATCATCACCGACGGCCGCGGCGCGCGACATTCGGTGGAAGGCGAAGGCGTGGTCGGCGAGCAGCCGGTGATCGTGCCGGGCGCGAGCTACGATTACGTTTCGGGCTGCCCGCTCTCGACGCCGACCGGTGCGATGCAGGGCAGCTACCGGATGATCGACGATACCGGGCGGACGTTCGACGTGGCGATACCGAAGTTTGCGCTGACCGCGCCGGCGGTGGGGGTGTGAGAATGATCCCCGTCCCTGTCCCCGTTCGCACTGAGCTTGTCGAAGTGCTGTCCTTCTTCCGTGCCGCCTGGCTTGCGGGACGAAGAGAAGGGCAGGGCTTCGACAGGCTCAGGGCGAACGGGTTAGGGGTAGGCGTCCAATGAAGCGTACCCACCTCCCCCTGAACGGCCTGCGCGTGCTCGACGCCGCCGCGCGCCATCTGTCCTTTACGCGCGCCGCGGACGAACTGGCCGTGACGCCCGCCGCCGTCGGCCAGCAGATCCGCGCGCTGGAGGAAACGCTCGGCACGGTCCTGTTCCGCCGCACGACCAAGGGGCTGGAGCTGACCCCGGAGGGCGAGGCCGGCCTTTCCGCGCTGCGTTCCGGCTTCCTGCAATTCGAGGAATCGGTGCGCGCAATGCAGGCGGGTCAGTCGTCGAAGGTGCTGACGATCGCCGCCCCGCGCGACCTGACCGCCAAGTGGCTGATGCCGCGCCTGGCCGAGCTTGCCGCTGCCGACCCCGCCCTGCGGTTCGCGATCGTCGCGGACGAGGAGATCGACTTCACCCAGGCTAATCTCGACCTCGCCGTCCGCTGGGGAACGGGTCCGGGCGAGCATGAAGGCGAGGCGCTGGAGAGCGACGGCATGGTCGTGGTCGCCAGACCCACCGGCGGGGCCGACACCGCCATCGCCTGGCCCGGCTGTATGGGAGAGGATGCCGCCGCGCTCGTCCGCGTTGGTGACGCGGGTCTCGCGATCGACGCTGCCGCCTCGGGCCTCGGCCGCGCCTGTGTCCCTGAACTGCTCGCGCGCGGCGATATCGCGGCGGGCCGGGTGGTCGTGGTCGGCGAACCGCGCGCGTCCGACACGGGCTATTGGCTAGTCGCGCCGTTGCCGCAGTGGCGCCAGAAAAAGGTCAAGGCGCTGGTCGACGCGCTGGCGACATGAGCGATCCGTTTCCCAATGCGCGGTTCGGCAGTGCGCGGTTGACGATGCGCCCGCAGGACGTAGACGACGCCGACGCGTTGTTCGAGGCGTACGGTGATGCCGAGCTGATGACCTATTGGTCGAGTGCGCCGCACACCGATGTCGCGCAGAGCCGCGACTATCTCGCGCAGTGCGAACCGCCGTTCACCTGGCGCGGCTGGACGATGCGTGAGCGCGCGACGGGTGCCATCGTCGGCACGCTGTCGGCGCGCGATTCGCGGCCCGGCGTCGCCGAGATCGGCTATATCGTGCTGCGCCGCTACTGGCGCACCGGCTATGGCCGCGAGGGCGTGTCGCGGCTGATCGACCTGCTGTTCTACGAGGGCAGCCGGCGGGTGACCGCCGATGTCGATCCCGACAATACCGCCTCCAACGCGCTGCTCGCGCGGCTGGGCTTCACGCTGGAGGGGCGGCTGCGCGCCGAATGGGAAACGCACATCGGCGTGCGCGACAGCCACATCTGGGGTTTGCTCGACACCGAATGGCCCGATGCCCGAGCTGCCTGACCCGCGGTCGGAGGACTATAAGCTCGCGCTTGCCCACGCCGTGCTGGGCCCGCACCGGCTGGGCCTCGTATTGGCCGCGGTCGGTGTGGTGATCGCGGTGATCCGCGGTACCGTCCTCCCCGGTATTCCGCGTCTGGTGCCGGTCCTGTTCATCGCGCTGGCGCTCGGGCTGATGGTCATCGGCACGCTGCGGCGTATCCAGATGCAGGTGCGGCACATGCGCAGCCAGCGCTGAAGTACGGCCATATTTCTTTCGTCATTCCCGCGACGGCGGGAAGAAATAGTCGCCGAAGCTGCTGAGACTCACTCAATTCAGCCAGACTTGATTCCCGCCTCCGCGGGAATGACAACCGAGAGCGTTGGTTCGGTTGCACCGTCGGGTCGCGTGTCCTACCTCCGTGACACACTAACGGAGACACCGCTACAATGACCGCCCCCAGCCCTTGGTCGCACGCGAAGCGCAGCGGCCTTGCCGACGATATCGACTTCGAGATCAAGGGCCAGGAGCTCCAGTTCGTCGAGATCGAGCTGGACCCGGGCGAAAGCGCGGTGGCGGAGGCCGGGTCGCTGGTCTGGAAAGACGCGAGCGTCGAGATGACGACCGTGTTTGGCGATGGCTCGGGCGGTGAGGGCGGCGGGTTCATGGGCAAGCTGCTGGGGGCGGGCAAGCGGCTGGTGACGGGCGAATCGCTGTTCACCACCGTCTTCACCCATCACGGCCGCGGCAAGGCGCGCGTGGCCTTTGCCTCGCCCACACCCGGCGCCATCGTGCCGCTGAAGCTCGACACGGTTGGCGGCACGCTGATCTGCCAGAAGGACAGTTTCCTGTGCGCCGCCAAGGGTGTCACGATGGGCATTCATTTCCAGCAGCGCATCATGACCGGCCTGTTCGGCGGCGAAGGCTTCATCATGCAGCGGCTGACCGGTGACGGTTGGGTCTTCGTCCAGTTCGGCGGCGCGATCATCGAACGGGAGCTGGCCGCCGGCGAGGAACTGCATATCGATACCGGGTGCCTTGCCGCATACACCCCCAGCGTCGACTTCGATCTGGTCCGCGTCGGTGGCGTGAAAAGCATGATCGTCGGCGGCGAAGGCGCCTTCTTCGCGCGCATGACGGGCCCCGGCAAGGTCTGGGTCCAGTCGCTCCCGTTCAGCCGCCTGGCCGGCCGGATGCTGGCGGCTGCGGGTGGGCGCGGCGGCAACCGGGGCGAGGGGAGCGTACTGGGCGGGTTCGGGGATTTGATCAGCGGGAATTGATGGTAGCGGTCGCCCGGTGGTGCCGACCCCTACTGCATCAGCTTGCCGGGGTGGGCGCAGGACGTGCGGCTGACGTCTTCGGTGAAGGATCCGCCGTCAGGTCCAGTACTTCCAGCCGTGGCTGTCCGGACCGGGTCCGTATGTTCGTACCCGTGGTGCCCGACGTCCAGCTGGACGTCATCGTGTAGCGTTCGACCCGCCGCATACCGTCCAGGTCGTCCGCCAGGACGATCGGCGCATAGCGACGCCGACTGACGGTATCCAGAACCGGAGTCACCCAGGTCTTCCTCAGCTTCGGGCTTTCGCGGAGCGTCTCCACCTCTTTCACTCGGCCATCGCTGCCGATCAGGAAAGTGACATCGACCCACTGGTCGTCGAAATCCTGTTCGGTCAACAGCCCGGCACGTGCGGGGTCGAAGAATGTGCCGCGATCGTTCATCAGTGGGGCGTAAAGCAGGATCGCCTTGTCCTGCTTGCGCGCGCCGTAATCGGCGGCGAGGGCGTCGATACCGCGCATATCGCCGCGTTGTGCGTCCAGTCGCGCATCGATCAGTTTTGCCGCGTCGCGAAAGCCCGACAGCTGCGGGTCGGTCGTTGCCAGCAGCGCCGCGGCGGATGCCTTGGCCTGGCGGAAGTTGGCGTCGCTCGCGCCATAACGCGCCTGCGGGTTGAGCTGGGTCGTCGGCAGACCGGCCAGCCCTGCCTCGATCAGCAGGATTCGCAGCATGGCGGTCCCCTGGGCACCAGGGCTGTTGAGGTCCTTCGCCTGTTCGACGACCTTGCGGTATCCCGCCAAGCCCATGTCGACCTTACCCTGTTTCATGAAGGCGTCGGCGACCTGCAGCCGTTGCAGCAGCACGCGGTCGTCGGTCTTGGACAAGCCGGCCTTCAGGGCATCGACCGCCTGAAGCTGTCCGCTCTTGACCCAGCGGTCCTCGCCGAGATGCGCGGAGATGCGTGCATCCGCCCGCCAGATGTTGGCGACCGCGACCGGATATTGCTTGGCCTGCCCATCGACCCGGCCGATCGTTCCGTGAAGCGTGGTGCGAGCGGCCTTGTAATCCCCCTCGACGAACTGGTTCTCGGCATGCGCGAGCGCTGCAGCGACCTCCTGATCGGGCGGACACTTGCGGACGATGCAGGCATCCAGCGCCTTCTTCGTCGCGTCCAGCCGCGTGGCGGTGACCACGATCGTGCGATCGGTATCCTCGGTAGCTTGCGTCGGAGCGGTCGCTGTCTGGGAAGCTGCGAGCAGGATAGCGAGCATCGTCACGGCGCGGGTTTCTTTCTGAAAGACAGCGGCTCCTTTGAAGAAGCGTCGCTGACACGATCGACATCGACGAAGGATCGTCGAACCGGGGGCAAAGTCAATCGTGGCGCACGCGGATTTACGACCGATCCGGCGCGATCGCGTGATGACGTCTCACGCGTCGATCGCTTCTTCTTCCAGCCTCGCGGCATTTTCCTGGATGAACGCGAAGCGGTGCGCCGGGTTGTTGCCCATCAGTCGGTCGACCAGGTCCTTGACCTCTGCGCGCTCCTCATATTCCTGGGGCAGGGTGATGCGGAGCATACTGCGGGTTCTGGGGTCCATCGTTGTTTCGCGCAGCTGGGCCGGGTTCATCTCGCCCAGCCCCTTGAAGCGGGCGACATCGACCTTCTTGCCGCGGAAGTCCTTGGCCTCGATCTGCGCGCGGTGCGCGTCGTCGCGGGCGTAGAGCGATTTCGCGCCCGCGGTCAGGCGATAGAGCGGCGGCTGTGCGAGATGCAGGTGCCCACGGCGGACCAGGTCGGGCATTTCCTGGAAGAAGAAGGTCATCAGCAACGTCGCGATATGCGCGCCGTCGACATCGGCGTCGGTCATGATGACGATGCGTTCGTAGCGCAGATTGTCGGGCAGGCAGTCTTTGCGCGTTCCGCAGCCCAGCGCCTGGATCAGGTCGGCGATTTCCTGGTTGGCGATGATCTTGGCGCTGGTGGCGCTCGCCACGTTCAGGATCTTGCCGCGGATCGGCAGGATCGCTTGTGTCTTGCGATCGCGCGCCTGCTTGGCCGACCCGCCGGCGCTGTCGCCCTCGACGATGAACAGTTCGGTGCCCTCGGGGCTGTCGGCGGCGCAGTCGGTCAGCTTGCCGGGCAGGCGCAACTTGCGGCCCGATGTCGCGGTCTTGCGCTTGACCTCACGCTCCTGCTTGCGGCGCAGGCGGTCGTCCATCCGGTCGAGGACATAGCCGAGCAGCGCCTTGCCGCGTTCCATGTTACCGCTGAGGAAATGGTCGAAATGGTCGCGCATCGCGCGCTCGACCAGGCCGGTCGCCTCGGGGCTGGTCAGCCGATCCTTGGTCTGGCTCTGGAACTGCGGCTCGCGGACGAAGACGGAAAGCATCAGTTCGCTGCCGACCATCACGTCGTCGGCGGTCAGATCCTTCGCCTTCTTGTTGCCGACCAGGTCGCCGAACGCGCGCATTCCGCGGGTCAATGCCTGGCGCAGGCCCTGTTCGTGGGTGCCGCCGTCCGGCGTCGGGATGGTGTTGCAGTACCAGCTGTAGCTGCCGTCCGACCACAACGGCCACGCGACTGCCCATTCGACGCGGCCCTGCCCGTCGGGAAAGTCCTGCGCGCCCGAAAAGAAGCTGCTGGTCGCGCATTCGCGGGTGCCGAGCTGTTCCTTGAGGTGATCGGCGAGGCCGCCGGGGAACTGGAAGACGGCTTCCGCCGGGGTATCGTCGGAAATGACCTCGGCCGCGCATTTCCAGCGAATCTCGACGCCGGCGAACAGATACGCCTTCGACCGCACCAGCTTGTACAGCCGCGCGGGCTTGAACATCAGGTCGCCGAAGATCTCGTCGTCCGGCGTGAAGGCGACCGTCGTGCCGCGGCGGTTGGGCGTGCCGCCGAGATGTTCGAGCGGACCAAGCGTCTGGCCGCGGGCGAAACGCTGGCGGAACAGTTCGCGGTTGCGCGCGACCTCGACGACGGTGTCCTTGCTGAGCGCGTTGACGACGCTGATGCCGACGCCGTGCAGGCCGCCCGATGTCGCATAGGCCTTGCCGGTGAACTTGCCGCCCGAATGGAGGGTGGAGAGGATGACCTCCAGCGCCGACTTGTCCGGAAACTTCGGGTGCGGATCGACCGGGATGCCGCGGCCGTTGTCGCTGATCGTCAGGCGATTGTCGGTGCCCAGCGTCACTTCGATCCGCGTGGCATGGCCCGCGACCGCTTCGTCCATCGCGTTGTCGAGCACTTCGGCTGCCAGATGATGCAGCGCGCGTTCGTCGGTGCCGCCGATGTACATGCCCGGCCGCCGGCGCACCGGCTCCAACCCCTCCAGCACCTCGATCGACGAAGCGTCATAGTCGGTCGGCGGAGCGGATTTGGACGCGAACAGGTCGGAAGCCATCACCGCGTTATAGAGGGGTGGGGCACGCGCTGCCAAGCGGTTCGCCCCGAAAGGTTGTCCCTCGGGGCGCCGCGCTGAGTGTGGCATGAATGTCACGTCCGGAGCTTTGTACGACTTGATGCAGGATACAAATCGCCAGGTGCATCGTTCGGGGGCGGAAGTGTCGGATATTGCGACAGTGGAATGATCGGGGCGTCGTCTGTCGTCCCATCTGTCTTTGGAAAAAAGGGACCAAACTTCATGACGAAAATGGCATTTGCCGCGCTCTTCGGCACCGCCGCTATGGCTGTCGCCGCCCCCGCGTTCGCGCAGGACACGACCGAGACCGGGCGCTTCAGCGGCGTCTACATCGGCGCATCGGGCGGCTACGACATCCAGCGCAACGACGTCGGCTCCACCATCCAGTTCGATCGCAACCTGGACGGCACGTTCAACGACACCGTGACCACGTCGACGGGCGCCAACGCCTTCTCGCCGGGCTTCTGCAACGGCCGCGCGACCAGCTCGGCGAACACCGCCTGCGCCAACGACAAGGACGGCTGGGCCTACAACGCCCGCGTCGGCTTCGACATCCAGTCGGGTCGCTTCGTCGTCGGCGCGGTCGGCGAATTCGGCAAGAGCGAGATCAGCGACAGCGTTTCGGCGTTTTCGACCACGCCGGCCAGCTACACGATGACCCGCACGCTCGACTGGGAAGCCGCCGCTCGCCTGCGCGCCGGTCTGGTCGCCGGTGACAGCACGCTGTTCTACGGCACCGGCGGCGTCGGCTACGCCCGCATCGACCGCGAATTCACCACCAGTAACACCGCAAACGCCTTCGAAGGCCGCGGCAAGCGCAACCAGTGGGGCTGGCAGGCCGGCGGCGGTCTCGAGCAGCTGCTGGGCGACAACTTCTCGGTTGGCCTGGAATATATGTTCCACAGCTACGACGACAACGACTACCGCGTCCGCGCGACCCGTGGCAGCGCGCCGGCGACCAACCCGTTCGTGCTCGCGCCGAACACGACCGGCACCGACTTCAAGCGCCTTGACGAGAAGTTCCGCTGGCACAGCATCCGCGCGACCGCGGCGTTCCGGTTCTAAACGGGCGGCTGTGGGCTTGCGCAAGCAAGCGCCACGTC
>NZ_LMLB01000017.1:272803-273075 GCF_001421785.1 Sphingomonas sp. Leaf33
GGGCAGCGGGACCGCGCAAGCGGTTCCGTCTGACGGGCGTGGCGAACCTGCGTTTTCAGTAAGCTTCCGACTAACTTCTCCCGGGACGCCCCGCCGTCAGACGCGGCGGCTCCGCCGCCCCGCTGCCCGACGTGGCGAGTCTTCGGATTGCTGGTGCAAACGGCGCGCCGCCCGCTCCTAGATCACCTGCATATCCGCACGATAATGATGCCACGTCATGATCGCCGCCGCGCCGCGGTGCGGTCGCCAGGGCTCGGCCAGTTGTCGCGTCA
>NZ_LMLB01000017.1:273098-276447 GCF_001421785.1 Sphingomonas sp. Leaf33
GCGCCTCGGACGGACGTGCGTCGAGGCCCAGGATTCGCCCGACCTCGATCTGCACCGCCAGGTCGCCCGCCGGCCAGATGTCCGGCCGTCCTTCCGCGAACAGCAGATAGATTTCCGCCGACCAGCGACCGATACCCTTTACCCGAACGAGCTGCGCGATCGCGTCCTCGTCATCCGCCGGCAAGTTGCCGAGATCCAGCCGTCCGCTGACGACCTCTTCGGCCAGGCTCTTGGCATAGCCCGTCTTCTGGCGCGAGAAGCCGACGCTGCGGAAGGTTTCGTCGGGAACCCCCGCGATCGTGGTCGGATCGGTGAGATCGCCGAGCGCCGCCGCCAGCTTGTTCCAGACCGATTGTGCGGAAGCGACCGATACCTGCTGGCCGATGATCGTGCGTAGCAGCGTCGCATAGCCGCGGTCGCTGATGCGCGGGCTGGGGTAGCCGACCCGCGCGATCGCTGCGGCAAACCCCGGCTCGACCCGCGCAAGGGCGTCGAGCTCCGTCTTCAATTGGTCCGAACTCAAGCCCATGGGAAATGGCGATCCTTGAAATGGCCGCAGGAGCGCGGCATGGCGGCGCGACAACGTCCAGAGGAAGTTTTTCGATGCCGACACTTATCGTCACCACCCGCGATGGGGAAGAACGCGCGGTCGAGGGACAGGCCGGCCTGTCGGTGATGGAAGTCATCCGCGACAACGGCTTCGACGAACTGCTGGCGCTGTGCGGCGGCTGCTGCAGCTGCGCGACCTGCCATGTCCATGTCGATCCCGATTTCGCCGACAAGCTGCCGCCGATGAGCGAGGACGAGGACGACCTGCTGGGGTCGGCCGGCGAGCGCGATGCGACGTCGCGGCTGTCGTGCCAGCTGCCGTTCACGCAAGCGCTGGACGGCCTGCGCGTCCGCATTGCGGCGGAGGACTGACGGAGAGGCAGGAGTCTGGAGCGGGTGAGGGGAATCGAACCCCCGTCGTAAGCTTGGAAGGCTTCTGCTCTACCATTGAGCTACACCCGCCCGACTGCTGCGGCGCTTCGCATATCCGCGGGGCGATGGTCAATGCGGCAAATGCCGGCGGTGTTGCGACACCGAAGGTGCGGCACCGCAGCGCTACGGCGGCAAATGCCGCGGCAGACCATGTTTTTGACAAAGTTGCTGTGGATATGCCCGCTCGACGACGTCTTGCAGACGAGTCAGGCAGGAAGTCGGACATGGTCATGAACCCCCTCTCGCCGGGTGTCCGGTGAGGCAGAGCGAAGATGTCGTCCGATACCAGATCTGACCGTCGATTGTTCCTTTCGATCCACGACGTGGGACCGAAATTCGAACGTCAGGTCGAACAGCTGCGCGCGCTGCTCGCCCGCCATGCGCCGGTCGATCGCATCGCCCTGCTGGTCGTACCCGACCACTGGGGGGAGGCGCCGCTGACCCGCGGTACCGCGTTCGCGACCAAGCTGCGCGGCTGGACGGATGCCGGCGCCGAAGTGTTCGTCCACGGCTGGTTTCACCGCGACGACAGCGTCCATTCCGGTCGCGCCGCCCGCCTGAAGGCGCGCCACATGACCGCGGGCGAGGGCGAGTTCCTGGGCCTGTCGCACGGCGAGGCGCTGCGCCGGATGCGCGATGGCCGGCATCTGATCGAGGATATCACCGGCCGTCCGGCGACCGGGTTCATCGCGCCGGCGTGGCTGTACGGCGCGGGCGCGACCGCCGCGCTGGCCGACGCCGGTTTCGAGATCGCGGAGAATCACCGCCGGGTCTGGAACCCGGCGACCGGACGGGTGCTGGCGTGCGACCCCGTGCTAACCTGGGCAAGCCGCAGCCGGGCGCGCATCCTGTCGTCGCTGGCCGCGGCACGGGTGCTGCCGCCGGTCCTGCGCGCGTTGCCCACCGCGCGCATCGGCGTCCATCCCGGCGATACGACCGTGCCGGCCCTGCTGGACAGTATCGACCGGGCGGTCGGGGGGATGCGCCGGACCCATGCGCCGGCGCGCTACGCCGACCTGCTGGCGGCCTGAGGACCCATGACGACCGACCTTGCCGCTCCGCTGCCTGCCGCCGGGACGTCGCCCGTCGTCGATCCGGCGCCGCCGCTCAAGACGCGGTGGAGCGGATGGGTCGCCGCGATCGGGCCCATCCTGTCGCTCGCCGTGCTGGCGGCCGCGCTCTATCAGTTGCGCGCGCTCGACGTGGCGACGCTGTGGCGGATGCTGCCGACCAACGCGGGGTTCTGGCTGGCCTTTGCGATCTGTTACGCGATCAGCCCGATTTCGGAATGGATCATCTTTCGCAAGCTGTGGACGCTGCCGCCTGGCGGCATCGTCCCGCTGTTCCGCAAGCTGGTCTGCAACGAACTGCTGCTCGGCTACCTGGGCGAGATGTATTTCTACAGCTGGGCCCGGCGGCACGCGCGGATCACGACGGCGCCGTTCGGCGCGATCAAGGACGTGTCGATCCTGAGCGCGATCGCCGGCAACGTCTTCACCCTGCTGCTGGTCATCGTCGCCGCGCCGCTGTTCGCCCGGCTGCACGTGGGGATGCAGGCCAGCCATTTCGTCATCTCCGTCGTCGTCATCCTGGTGTCGTCGCTGGTGATCTTCGCCTTCCGCGGCCGATTGTTCAGCCTGCCGCGGCGCGACCTGGCGTTCGTCGCGGGCATCCATACCGTCCGCATCATCGTCGCGATCGGCCTGTCGGCCTATCTGTGGCATGAGATCGTGCCGGCGGTGGCGCTCAGCTGGTGGCTGCTGCTCGGCACGTTGCGCCAGATCCTGTCACGCCTGCCGCTGATGCCGAACAAGGACGTCGTCTTTGCCGGCGTCGTCACCGCGATGATCGGCGCGCACGGCCCCATCGTCGACGCCATCGCCCTGCTCGCCGCGCTGTCGCTGGCGACGCATCTGGTCGTCGGCGCGGTGCTGGGGGCCAGCGACGTCGTCCGTACGGTGGTCGACTGACGCCATGATCCGGATCGTCGACATCTGCGCCTTCTACACGCCCGCCGGCGGCGGGGTGCGCACCTATGTCGAACAGAAGCTGGCGGCGGCACGGCCGGGACGCGAGGAAGTCATCATCCTGGCGCCGGGCGAGCGCGACGCGACGATCGCATCGACGGCGGCCGGGCGCATCGTGACCATCGCCGCGCCGCGCTTTCCGCTCGACCGGCGCTATCGCTATTTTGCGGACGAGCCGGCGTTGCACCGTGCGCTCGACCGGCTGGCGCCCGACGTGGTCGAGGCATCGTCGCCGTGGTCTTCCGCATCGATGGTCGCGCGGTGGCAGGGGCAGGCGCTGCGTGCGCTGGTGATGCATGCCGATCCGCTGTCGGCCTATGCCTATCGCTGGTTCGGCGGGG
>NZ_LMLB01000017.1:276506-307885 GCF_001421785.1 Sphingomonas sp. Leaf33
TGGCGATTTCGACATGGTACTGAGCGCCAGCCACAGCCTGTCGCGGCGGTTGACCGCGGGCGGGCTGGCTAAGGTGCGGACCAACCCGATGGGCGTCACGCCGGGCCTGTTCTCCCCCACCGCGCGCGACGCCGACGTCCGGCGCCGGCTGCTCGCCAAATGCGGCCTGCCGGAACAGGCGACGCTGCTGCTGGGGCTCGGGCGCCATGGGCCCGAAAAACGCTGGCCGATGGTCATCGAAGCCGCGGTCGCGGCGGGCAACGACCATCCGGTCGGGCTCGTGATCCTGGGCGGCGGGCGCGACGAGGCGAAGGTCGCGCGTGCGGCACGATCCAGCCCGCACGTCTATCTCGCCGCGCCCGAGCGCGACCGCGCACGGCTGGCGACGCTGCTGGCGAGCGGCGATGCGCTGGTCCACGGCTGCGAATCCGAAACCTTCTGCATGGTCGCGGCGGAGGCACAGGCCGCCGGCCTGTCGCTGATCCTGCCCGATGAGGGCGGAGCCAGCGACCGGATCCGTGCCGAGTGCGATCAGGCCTATGCGGCGCGATCGGCCCGATCGATGGCGGCGGCGATCGCGCGGCGGGTCGAGGCGGGGGAGGCTGCGCGCGAAGCGGCCGTGGCGCTGGCCGGACGGGCGCCGGCGATGGACGCGCATTTCCGCCGGCTGTTCGCCGACTATCGGGCGGCGCTGGGTCGGGACGGCGACACAATTTTGCGTTCGGCGGCGAATCTCTAACCTATCTTTATCGTCCTTGCTGTGGATCGGGCGTCATGACATCGTCTGTCACTTGAACGGGGGGACGTGGGGATGGGCTGGCCGCTGGTGCTTGTCGGCGTCGTGGGGTGTGGACCGCTGGCTGTGCCCTGCGCACCGCCGCCGGTGCGACGCGTGCCGCTGATCGAGCGGCAGTTCAACTATATCGCGACCATGCCGCCGGCGCTGCGCAGCCGGACCAGTGCCCTCAACACGCTGCAACTGCAGGACCGCGTCGCAATCCGCGGCAATCGCGCCGACGAAGTCCGGATGAACGGGCCGGTGGACCTGACGTTCAGCGCGGTGCGCATCACCGGCGGTCCCGGCGCCACCGATGGCCTGCTGCGGTCGGATCGTTACACGATGCTCAGCCTGGGCGCATCGGCCGCGGTGGACCTGGGCGGCGTGCTGCTGCGCGCCAACATCGCCAACGCCTCGATGCGGCGCAAGCGCGACGTGCTGCCGACCGCGGCGCGGCGGCTGTCGGCCGATGTCACGTCGGCGGGGCTGGAGGCATCGCGTGACGACGGCCCGGCGCTCGGCATCGACTATCTGCGGATGGGGACCGCGCGGGGCCGCCGGCTGTTCACCGGCCCGGACCTGATCAACATCGGCGGCGTGAGCGAGGGGCACGGCGTCAGGCTGACCCTGGGCGATGATGCCCAGGACGCGGATAGCGGGCCGGCGATGGGCTGGCGCGTGTCGCTGTCGTCGCTCCACCGTCCGGTCGCCGATATGCGGATGGGGGCCAGCGAGCAGCTCGACACCCAGGCCGAGGCACGCTGGACCATCACCTTTCGGTGACGGCCGCCTGCGTGAACGGCGTGTCGCTGTTCGCCGGCGTGCGCGGCGGCCAGGCGGCGACGCGGCGGAAGCCCAGCAGGACATAGGCCCAGCGCCGGATGCCGCGCGGTGTCGCGGCGGCCGACAGGGTGGGGCGACCCAGCCTCGCGATGCGCGCGGCGGCGCCCTCGACGAAGCCTTCGCCGAAGCGCCGTTCGAGGGCGAGCGCGCCGACGCCCAGCGCCGTCCACAGGGCCATATGGACCACCGCGGCGGCGACCGCGTGCGCAGCGAAGCTGTCCTCGACGAAAGCGGCCGACTTCAGGTGGGCGACGATCAGGACGATGCCGACGCCGATACCGACAGCGCTCGATCGTCGTCGCCCGGGATGGCCCAGGGTGATGCCGAACAGCGGGATGACCAGGCAGAACAGTGCGGCGTCGATCCGCATCGCCATCGCCGCGATCGCCGCTGCGCGCTGGTCGGCACGCCCCGTCGTCGCCAGGGCGATCAGGCCCGCACCGCCCTGGCGATCCAGCGACTGGCGCAAACCGCCGCCGACCATGTCGATCATGTCCGGCGCGCCCGAAAATCGCAGGCTGCCGAACGCCACGGTGCGGGGTGTGCCGTCTCCCGTCCGGCTGACCGCGATCCCGTCGTGGAGGTCGATCGCGACCGTTCCGTCACCGCTGCGCACGATGTCGGCCGCAGGCGCGCTGAAGACCGTGCCGTCGCGCATCACCGTCACGTCGGTGAGGACCCGGTCATCCGCCTGCCGTGCGACACCGCCGACGAACAACGTGGTGTCGGGTGCGATCGTCACTGGCGCGCCGATGGGCAGGGGAATGCCGTGTGCGCCGGTCCGGATGTCACCGTACAGCGCATCGAGCGCGCGTTCGCCGGTGGGGCGCACCTCCATCCGCAGGGCCAGCTGGACGCCGCCTGCGATCAGCGCGACGGCCAGCGGGGCGAGCAGCAGGCGGCGGCGCGACAGCCCGGCGCCGGCCAGGATCTTCCATTCGCCGCTCATCGCCAGCTTGCGCACCGTCAGCGCGACGCCCAGCAGCACCGCGATCGGGATGGCCGCGCTCAGATGTTCGGGGATCAGCAGCAACGACAACCGACCGAGCAGCGGCAGCGGGTCGGTCGTCTGTTGCAGGTCGGCGGTCAGGCGCTGGACGTTCTCCAGCGACAGGATGGCAAGGATCAGGGCGGTGACGACCAGCATCCGCGCGGCGACGGCGCGGGCCAGCAGGCGATCGAGGATGCCCGGGCGGATCATTCCCCGCTCAGCGCCGAAAAGCCGAAACCGCGCAGATATTGCAGGCGGATGGAGGTGGTGGTGACGCCGGCACCAGCGGAGACGGCCGCCTGGTCGATGGTCGGCTTGCTGCGGCCGAGCCGGGTCGTACCGGGCACGCCGACCCCGTCGCTCCAGAACGAGAATTTGTCGCGGTCGACGCGGTTGTGCCGTAGCAGCAGCGCATACCGTCCCGGGCGGGGGACCTTGACGCACATCGCGACCGCGCCGGTCGTCGGCAACGGTGCCCGCGTCCGGCGAAAGACCTTGCCGGCGGCGGCAAGCTCATGGTCGTCGGCCAGGAAATCGGCGTCGTTGGCGGGATAGAGCTCCAGCCACATCTCGCCGCGGCGGTCCTTCAGTCCCTCGACAGTGACCGCGATCGCCGGTCCGCGATTGCCGTCGCACGCCGCGGCATCCTGTCCGATCGTCCCGGCCGTCGCCGGAGCGGCGAGGGTCAGGGAAAGGGCCAGCAGGGACCACAGGCGCACGCGGCGACGATCGACGACGGAGATGCTCACGCTGTCATGACGGCGCCGACGGCGCCGACCCGCAGCGCCCCTGTGCCGGAAGCTCAGCGCAGATCGCGTCGGACGTAGACGAGGAGGCGGCGGCCCTCTCGGGGGAAGCGGCCGGCCAGGCGGTAGTCGCGGCGGACGGCCGCGGCGACCAGCGCCTGGCTGTCCGCGTTCCACGGCGCCAGCGGCGTATCGAGCGTCACGATCGCCGGCGGGCGCGCTCTGAGGATGCGCGCGACTTCGGCGGCTTCGTCGATCCCCACCGCGCCGCGTTCGGCCTCGTAGGCGAGTGTCGAGGGAAAGGCATAGGGTGTGGGCACGCAGGTCCGCGACAGCAGGTAAAGGACCGAGTCACCTGCGAAGACATAGGGACAGCCAGCGTCGCGGTGCGCGGCGAGAATCCGCGCGGCGCCATAGGCCGACGCCCGCTCGTCGCTCTCGGTCGCGATATGGACGACGGCAAGGATCGCCGCGGCTCCCGCCAGCAGCCAACGCGCCGCCCGGTACCGGCCGAGCGTGGGGGCGGCGAGGATCGCGATCGGGACCAGCAGCGGCAGGGCATAATGGTCGAAGAAGGCGCCGATCATCGCAAAGGCGATGACCGCGGCGATCAGCCACAGCGCGGCCAGCCGCACGGCAGGGCGCAGCGGGCGCGCGCGCAGGCTGGCGACGGCACAGGCGACCGGCACCGAAAGCTGGGCCGTCGTGCCCGCCAGTCGGGCGGCGATCTTGGCTGCCGGATAACCGCGTCGCAGCGTGACGGATGTGAAATTGGCGAACCGGAAGGCGTCGAAGATCGCCGGGCCCTGCGCGTAGTACCAGCCGATGGCCAGAAGCGTCGGGAACGCGCCGAGCATCGCCCACGCGACCCCCGCCAGCACGACGCCGGCCGGGCGCGTCCCTGCGCGGCGCAGATACCAGAGGTGGGCGAGGCCGAACATCGCGCCTTCGACGGCGGGGGTGTATTTCACCTGGATGGCCAGGCCCGCCAGCAGGCAGGCGGCGGCCCCGCTGGCGACGATGCCGGCCCGGTCGTCGCGTGCGGCACGCGCCGGCAGCCCGAGCGTCAGCAGGCCGCCGACCGCCATGAACAGGTTGTAGAACACCGGCGACTGGCCGCCCCGCCCGCTGAGGAACGAGAGCCAGAGGATATAGGCGAGCCCCGCTGCGACCGCGCCGATCCCGCGCGCGCCCAGGCGGCGTCCGGCGAGCGCCACCACCCACCCGGTCAGGCCGGCGATCAGCGTCGCGACGATCTGGTACGCCAGGATACCGTCGCCCGGCAGCAGGCGGATGGCGGCGAAAATCAGGAACAGCCCCGGTGGCTTGCGATCCCACAGATCGACATAGGGCAGCGCGCCCGACAGCATTCGGTCCCCGACCAGCAGATAATATTGCTCGTCGACATGGATCACCGGATTGCCGAAGTCGTGCGCGCGGACGAGGAATGCGAACGCCACGAGCAGTGCGAGCATCGTGCCGGCGCGCCAGTCCTTCGGTTCGATCCGCGAGTCGGCCATCATGCGCGCCGGGTAGTCGCGGAAAGGTTCCGCGTCACCTCCACTATATTTCGGGCGACGCGTGCGGATCGGTCGGCGGCACATCGTCTATCGACCAGCGACTGGCGGGAACCAGGTCGGCCGGCGTCCGTGGGGGGGGCAACGGATCGATCGTCCGGACCGGCAAGCGCCGAACCTTTCCCTCGATGCGGACGTTGCGTCATGTATCTCGATCTCGACCCGGTTTCGTCGATTCGCCGATCTGCGGCCATGGCCGTTGCGACCGCCCCGGCGACCGCGTGGACGGTCCTGCTGCCGTTCTTCAACGAACGCGACTATCTGGCCGCGACGATCGCCAGCCTGGCCGCGCAGACCGTCGCGTTCCGCCTGGTCCTGATCGACAACGGATCGACCGATGGCAGCGCGGCGGTCGCGGAGGCGGCGGCGCTGGCGCACGGGCTGGACCATGTCGTGCTGATCGAACGGGCGCCGGGCAAGGTCGCCGCGCTGAAGGCAGGCCTGGCGCTTGTCACCACGCGCTGGACGGCGACGTGCGACGCCGACACCCTCTATCCGCCGACCTATCTGGCGGCCGCCGGGCGGCTGCTGGCGCGGCCCGGATGCGTCGTCGCCGGTGCCTATTTCATCGCGCCGGACGCCGGCGAGATCGCGCGGGCGGTGGAGGCGACGGCGATCACGCTCGCCGGCCGACTGCTGCCGCGCCAGTGCCATGCCGGCGGCGCGGGCCAGGCGTTCTGCACCGCGACGCTGCGCGGGGTCGGCGGGTTCGATCCGGCTCTGTGGAACTATGTGCTGGAGGATCACGAGGTTATCAACCGGACGATGACGCGCGGGACGATGCTGTATTCGCGCGCATTCTGGTGCCGCCCGTCGGCGCGCGAGCGTGACCGCGAATCGATCCGATGGACCGCCGTCGAGCGCCTGGTGTATGCGCTGGCCGCGCCGGGTGCGGGCGACTGGTTCTTCCGCGATTTCCTGGCCCCCCGCCTGCACCGGCGCAAGCTGGCCAGCCACCGCATCCGCGAACGATCGTTCCAGGGCGACGAAGGACTTGGTTTTGCGACGCCTCATCCTGTGCTCTGACGATTTCGCCTTTTCGCGTGGCGTCAGCGATACGATCGCCGGACTGGCGCGCGAGGGCAAGCTGAACGCGATCGGCTGCATGACGGCGATGCCGGGATGGGCCGAGGACAGTGTGCTGCTCCGGGGCCTGCCGCCGCACGTCGAGATCGGCCTTCACCTGACGCTGACCGAGGAACGCCCGATCACCGCCATGCCCGGCCATGCGCCGCAGGGCATCATGCCGACGATCGATACGGTGACGCGCCGGGCCGGGCAGGGCGCGCTGCCGCTTGCCGAGATCGCGTGCGAGGTGACTGCGCAATTCGACGCCTTCATCGGCGCGATGGGACGCCCGCCGGCGTTCGTCGACGGGCATCAGCACAGCCACGTCCTGCCGGGCATCCGTCGGATCGTCCTGGCGGAAACCGCGCGGCGGGCGCCGGACGCCTGGCTGCGCGACTGCACCGACCGGTTGTCCGCGATGCTCGCCCGCCCGTTTCGCGGCAAGGCGATCGGCAGCGCGTACCACTCGCGGGGGTTCCGGCGGGATGCGGCCCGGCTGGGCCTGGCCACCAACGACAGCTTCGCCGGCCATTACGACTTCGCACGCGATTACGCCGCGATCCTGCCCCTGTTCCTGCGCCGGCCCGGCCATCGGCACCTGGTGATGTGCCATCCCGGGGCAGGGGAGCGGGCAGGCGACACCATAGCGGCCGCCCGTCCCCGCGAAGCCGCCGGCTTGCGCGCGACCGACATCCGCGACATGGCTGCGCGCGAAGGGCTGGCGTTTCCGGCCTGATCGCTGGGATTTGGCAAGCGCGGTGGATGACGGCGGCCTGACGGCCATTTTCCTCGAACAACGCCCGATGCTGCGCCGCCTGCTCGTCGCGCGGCTCGGCACGCCCGAGGATGCAGAGGATGCGCTGCAGGACATGTGGCTGCGCATCGACCAGCTCGCGCAGCGTCCCGTCGCGCAGCCGGCGGCCTTTCTCTACCGCGTCGCCGCCAATCTTGCGACCGACATGCGGATTTCCGCCGGCCGTCGCGCGGCGCGGGAGACCGCCTGGCTCGACGACCAGCCCGATGCCGGCGCCGTTCCCAATGCCGAACGGACGCTGGCCGCGCGCAGCGAGTGGCAGGCGGTGCAGGGCGTGATTGCCGATATGCCCGAACGGATGGCGACGGCGCTCAGGATGTTCCGGATCGAGGGGCAGTCGCAGCGGGCGATCGCCGAGCGGCTGGGCATCACCGTCAGCGGGGTCGAGAAGCTGTTGCAGCGCGCCTATCGGCAGTTGCACGACGGTCTGGACACGTGCGGTGCGGATCGCGCCGATGTGAATCGTCTAGGGTAGGAAAGGACATGTCGACACGTGCAGGATGATGGCGCAGATCTGATGGACCGGGCGATCGCCTGGCACCTGCGTCTTGCCGACGCGGGCGCGGACGACTGGGCGTCGTTCGTCGCCTGGCTGGAAGCCGACCCGGCACATGCGGCAGCCTATGACCGCGTGGCGATGACCGATCGCGGAATCGCGGCCGATCATTTTCCGGACGTCGGTGCGCGCGCGGACAACGACAATCCCGCGCCGGCGCCGGCACCGCGGCGGCGCTGGCGGTGGATCGCCGGCGGCACGGCCGTTGCCGCCGGGCTGGCGGTCGTGCTGGTGCCGGCGGTGCTGCCCGGGCCGTCCGGCGCCTACGAGGTCGCGACGGCCGCCGGGGAGCGTCGCGCGGTGACGCTGGCGGACGGGACGCGGATCGAACTGAGCGGTGGCACGCGCCTGCTGCTGGATCGTGCCGCCCCGCGCCGCGTCGCGCTTGAACAGGGGGAGGCGGTGTTCACCGTCCGCCATGACGCCGCCGATCCGTTCGTCGTGACCGCTGCCGGCCGCACGGTGCAGGACGTCGGCACCGTCTTCAACCTGGCGCGGGCCGGAGAGACGCTGAGCGTGGAGGTCGCCGAAGGCTCGGTCGTCTACGAACCCGGTGGCGCCGCGATGACGCTGAAGGCCGGTGACGGCCTGAGCGTCGGCGATGGTGCGGCGACGCTGCGGCGCCGAACGCTTGCGCCGGAGAATGTCGGCGGATGGCGGCGCGGCGTACTGACGTTCGAGGAACGCCCGTTGCGCGACGTCTCGGCGACGCTGGCGCGACTGTACGGCTTCGACATCGATCTGTCGCCCGGCTTGTCCGACAAACCCTTTACCGGCATGGTCCGCTTTTCCGGAACTGCCGATCGCGACATACCGCATCTGGCGGAGCTGATCGGGGCGACGTGGCGGCGTGACAAGGGGCGGTGGGTTCTGGTGGAGGCGGCGGCGCAGTAGGTCCGCCGGTACAGCTGTCGCGTTTGCCCTGGCGCTGACGCCTGTAATCGCGACGGCGGGCGATCGCCCGGTCCGTATTCCCGCCGGGACCCTGGACGTGGCGCTGATGGCGCTGTCGCGCGACCTGGGGGTCGAGATCGTCAGTACCGAACCCGGCTTGCAGCGGGTATCGACCCGCGGGCTGAGCGGTCGCCTGTCGGCGCGCGCCGCGCTCGGCCGGTTGCTGGCCGGCACGGGCTACCGCGCAGTACCGCTCGGGTCCGGTGCCTTCCGGATCGAGCGGGTGGCTGGGCGCGGCGCGGCGCCACCGCACCCGCGCCGCAGCCCGGCGCCATCGGCGGCGCCGATGCCGGCCGATGTCGTTGTCACCGCCAGCAAGCGCGATATTCCCCTGCTGCGCTATCCCGGCAGCGTGACCGTCGTCGATGCGACCGTACCCGCAGCCGGCATCCGATCCGCGACCCTGTCCGACGCCGCGCGCGCCATCCCCATCCTGCAGAGCACGCACCTTGGCCGTGGGCGCAACAAGCTGTTCATCCGCGGGATCGCCGACAGCAGCTTCGGCGGCGCTACCCAGTCGCCGACCAGCATCTACCTGGACGACGTCCAGCTGAACTATTCCGGCGCGGACCCCGGCCTGCGCCTGTACGACATGGACAGTGTCGAGGTGCTGGAGGGACCGCAGGGCACGCTCTACGGATCGGGCGCGATCGGTGGCGTCATCCGGCTGACCTCGGCTGCGGTGGATCTGCGCCGGACGGGGGCGGCACTGGATGCCGGCGTCACCGCGACCACCGGCGGGATGCCGGGCGGCGACATCGCCGCGATGGTCAACCTGCCGATCGTCGACGACCGGCTGGGCGTGCGCGCGGTCGCCTACGCGGGACGCAGCGGCGGCTACATCGACGACCTGCGGCGCGGGCTGCGCGACGTGAACGTGGAATCGGTGACCGGCGGCCGCGTGAAGCTCAGCCTGCGCACCGCCGGCGACTGGCGGATCGAGGCGAGCGGCGCCGCGCAGTCGATCGATGCGCGCGACGGGCAATATGCGGACCGGAGCGCCGGGCTGCTCGCCCGACGATCCGCCATCGCCCAGCCGTTCGACAACGAACTGCTATTCGGCCGCGTGACCGCATCCCGCACCTGGGGCAACGGCGTGCACCTGCTGATCGCGACCGGCCTGGTCGGGTACCGGGCAGGCGAGCAGTTCGATGCGACCGCCGCGGTCATGCCCGCGCCGACGACTCCGGTCGTCTATCGCTCCGACCATTTCAAACGGCTGCTGACCCATGAGACGCGGCTGTCGCGGGCGCTGCCCGGCGGGTCGTCGTGGGTCGTCGGAGTGACGTTGGTCAACGACCGCGACGAACTCGCCCGATCGGTCGCGGTGCCGGGCGCGTTACGCGACATCATCGGCGTCACCAACGTCACCCGGTCCGCCTCGCTGTTCGGGGAATCGACGCTGTCGCTGTCACGCAGCCTGGCGGTCACGGTCGGCGCGCGCGGCACCAGTGCCCGTACCGATGGATCGCCATCGGTTACCCCGCTCAGCGGCAGTTTCGTGCGTGGCCGATCGACCCGCCGCATCGATCCGACCATCGCGGCGTCGTGGCGCATCGCGCCGCTGGTTGCCGCCTTCGGCCGGTTTCAGACCGGCTATCGCACCGGCGGCCTGTCGGTCGCGCCCGGCATCGGCCGCGTCGCCGATTTCCGATCGGATTCGATCGTCGTCGGCGAACTGGGCGTGCGGCGGATCGCACGCGGCCCGATCGGCCTGGCGCTGTCGGCCAGCGTGTCGCTGGCACATTGGGACAATATCCAGGCCGACCTGATCAGCCGCCGTGGGCAGCCCTATACCGACAATATCGGCAACGCGCGGATCACCGCGTTCGAAACCGCGCTCGACTGGACGCCGCTGCCGGGGCTGCGCGCGCAAGGTGCCGTGCTGCTGACCGACAACCGCGTGACGGGCCCGATCGCCGACCTGTCCCGCCGCAGCAACCGCCGTCTGCCCGAAACCCCGCCCTTCGCCGCGCACGGCGCGTTGTCCTACGCCTGGACCGCCGGCAACGTGACACCGCGCGTCGTCGCGGGGATCGACCATGTCGGCCGGTCGGTGCTGGGCACCGGCGACCTTTTCGACATCAGCCAGGGCGCCTACAGCGTACTGTCGCTGGGTGGGGGCGTGCGCAGGGGCGCAGTCGAGGTGACGATCGACATCGACAACCTGACCAACGTCCAGGCCAACCGCTTCGCCTACGGCAATCCCTTCGCGTTTGCGATGCGCGAGCAGATTACTCCGCTGCGCCCGCGCAACGTCCGCATCGGTGCCGCCTACCGCTGGTAGGCGATCCCGTCGAAATCACTCGCGGCGTGACGTTCGCGCAGGACCTTGCCCGGCTCACCGTTCGCCTTCAGCACCACCATTCCGCGCTGCACCGCATCGCGCCCGCCGACCCGGTCGTGCCAGCGCGCCAGGTTGGGATAGTCGTCGAGCGACAAGAAGGTGCGCGCGTCGTAGATCCCGTCGAACAGCCCGCCGTACCAGGGTAAGATCGCCATGTCGGCGATGCTGTAGTCGTCGCCCGCGATGAAGGTCCGATCTGCCAGCCGCGTATCGAGCACGTGCAGTTGCCGCTTGGCCTCCATCGCGTAGCGGTCGATCGCATACTGGATCTTGACCGGCGCATAGGCGTAGAAATGCCCGAAGCCGCCACCCAGGAACGGCGCCGATCCCATCTGCCACATCAGCCAGTTCATGACCTCGGCGCGGGCGCGCGTCTCGGTCGGCAGGAACGCCTCGAATTTCTCGGCGAGGTAGACGAGGATCGACCCGCTTTCGAACAGGCGGATCTCGGGATCGACCGAGCGATCGACGAGCGCGGGAATCTTCGAATTCGGGTTCACCGCGACGAACCCGCTGCTGAACTGGTCGCCCTGGCCGATGTCGATCAGCCAGGCGTCGTAGTCGGCCCCGGCATGTCCGGCCGCCAACAGTTCCTCGAGCAGGATCGTCACCTTCTGCCCGTTGGGCGTGGCGAGCGAGTGGAGCTGGAGCGGATGAGTGCCGACCGGCAGGTCGCGCTCGTGCGTCGCGCCGGATGTCGGGCGGTTGATGCTGGCGAACTTGCCGCCGTTGCCGGGTGCCCAGGTCCACACCTCGGGCGGGACATAGCCTGCGGGCTGGTTGTTCGCGCTGCTGTCGTCGTCGGCCATCGCTCGGTTCCTTGTCGTCTCGGCTACCGCGATATCGGTAGGCGGGGTGCCCTGTGCAATGCGGCTGTCCGGCCAAAAACAGGGCTTTTCGGGACGAACGCTTGTGCCCTGGTGACGGATGTGCGTAACCCGGTCCATGTCTGACAATCGGTCGAGTGACGTTTCGGACCTGCCGCGTCCGCTGGCCGACTATCTCGATGCATCGCGCGTGGCGCTGGCGATCGCATCGGCGGACGGCGACAATCCGCTGCTGTACGTGAATCCGGCGTTCTGCGCGCTGACCGGCTACCGCCCGGACGATGTGGTCGGGCAGAACTGCCGCATGTTGCAACGCGATGCCGACAATGCCGAGGCGAAGGCGCGCATCCACGAATTCCTGTCGCGAGACCGCCAGCCCAACGTCCGCACGACCATCATCAATTTCCGCAAGGACGGCACGCCGTTCGTGAACCTGCTGTATATGTCGCGGCTGAGCGGGGCAGGGCGCACCATGCGCTACATCTTCGCATCGCAGTTCGACGTCAGCCGGTCGCAGCCCGACAAACTCGCCGATTACGACGCGGAGTTGAGCGCGACGCTCGGCAAGCTGGCGCCGATCGCGGGGGATGCCGGAATTATCCTGGAAGGCACGCTGATGGCGATCGCCAACAGTGCCGCGACCATCGCGCAGGCCAAGCTGACGCTGGCCGATCTGGAGGCGGTGACCCATGGCTGAAGCCGACGCCGCACCGGCCGCGACCGACGATACCCCGTCCGTGGCCGCCGTGCCGATCGTCGGCATCGGCGCCTCGGCCGGCGGGCTGGAGGCTCTGCGCGAAATGCTCGCCCCCGCGCGCGTGCCGACCGGCCTGGCGTTCGTCGTCGTCCAGCACCTCGACCCCAACCACGAAAGCATGCTGGCGCAGCTGCTCGACCGCAACACGACGCTGGCAGTGCTGCAATCGGCGGGTGGCGAGCGGATCAAGGCCGATACCGTCTATATCATCCCGCCGGGCCGTGGCCTCGCCATCCGGCAGGGCGTGCTGGAGCTGACCGATTTCGCTCAGCCGCGCGGGCTGCGCCGGCCGATCGACGATTTCTTCATCTCGCTCGCCGGCGACCAGCAGGCGAACGCGGCGTGCGTGATCCTGTCCGGTACGGGCGCCGACGGTACCACCGGCCTGCGCGCGATCAAGGAGAACGGCGGCGTCTGCGTCGTCCAGCAGCCCGAAAGCGCGCGCTACGACGGGATGCCGCTGTCGGCGGTCGGCACCGGGCTGATCGATTTCATCAAGCCCGCCAGCGAAATCCTCCACTGCCTGCAAGGCTTCTTCAAGCGCCGTGGCGGGGAGGCGAGCGAAGCGGAGGCCGGCGTCGTCGCCGATCACGTTGACGAGATGTGCCGCGTGCTGCGCACCGCGATCGGCCATGACTTCTCGGGCTACAAGCGCTCGACGCTGGTGCGCCGGGTCGAGCGGCGGATGCATGTGCTGGGCATCGCGACGGGCCGCGCCTATCTCGATCGCATCCGGGGCGACGCCGACGAGTGCGAGGCGCTGTTTCGCGACCTGCTGATCAACGTCACCCGCTTCTTCCGCGACGCGCCCGCGTTCGAAACGCTGCGCACGACCGTAATCGAGCCCTTGCTGCGCGATCGCGCCGCGGACGAGGATCTGCGGATCTGGGTGCCGGGCTGTTCGAGCGGCGAGGAAGCCTACACCATCGCAATGCTGTTCGCAGATGCCGCGCGGACGTCGGGCGCGCCGCTGGCGGTGCAGATCTTCGCCACCGACATCGACGAACAGATGCTGCAGATCGCGCGCGAGGGGGTGTATCCGACCGCCGCGATGGCCGACCTGCCGCCGGCGATGCGCGAACGCTATACCGTGCCGCACGCCGATCGCTTCACCATCGCCGGGCCGATCCGCGACATGATCCGGTTCTCGAACCACAGCCTGGTCAAGGACCCGCCGTTCTCGCGGATCGACCTGGTGTCCTGCCGCAACCTGCTGATCTATTTCGACGACCGCCTGCAACAGTCGGTCCTGCCGCTGTTCCACTATGCGCTGAAGCCGGGGGGTTACCTGTTCCTGGGGCCGTCCGAGAGCGTCGGGCGGTTCGAACATCTGTTCGCCGTCGTCGACCAGCCGGCGCGGCTGTTCGAGCGGACACCGGGCGCGCCACTCTATCCGATCGACCTGCCCGGCAGCAGCCGCCAGCGCCTGCCGCGGCGCGAACGCGAAGGGCGCGGCGAGGGATCGGCATTGTCGAGCGAAGGCGTCGCGATCCGCCGGATGGTCGAACGCTATGCGCCGCCCAGCCTGATCGTCGATCAGGACGGCGGCATCATCTCCGCCTATGGCAAGCTCGGTCGCTATTTCGAATTCCCGGTAACGCGCACCGGCGGCAGCAGCGCGGTCAATCTGGCGCGGGCGGGCTTGCGCACCGTCATCGGCCCGTTGTTGCGCCAGGCGCGCGACCAGAAACGTCGCGTCGTCGCGCGCGATGTCGAGGTCGAGACCGATTTCGGCATCCAGCCGGTCGAGGTGATCTGCGATCCGCTGGGCGACGGCACGTCGTTGTTCGTGTTCCGCGACACCGGGGCGTTCCGCCCGGCCGACCAGGACGAACTCGACGATCTCGAAGCCGGCGACGATCATCTGGAGGCGCTGGAGGACGAGTTGCGCCTGACGCGACACCGCCTGCGCTCGGCGATCGAGGAACTGGAGACGGCGAACGAGGAGCTTAAAAGCTCCAACGAAGAAATGATGTCGATGAACGAGGAGCTTCAGTCGACCAACGAGGAGCTGACGACGGTCAACGACGAGCTAAAGAGCAAGGTCGATCAGCTGACCGTTGCCAATTCGGACCTGCGCAATTTCTTCGAATCGACCGATCTGGCGGTCGTCGTGCTCGATTCCGACCTGAACGTCCGCAGCTACACCGATGCGGCGACGGCGATTTTCCCGCTGAAGCCCGCCGATCGCGGCCGGCCGCTGACCGATGTATCGAGCCGGCTGGTCGGCGCCGAGCATCTGGAGGACGCGCGCGCGGTCGCCGCCGGCGCGCCGCCGGTGCAGCGCCGGGTGGCGACGCTGGACGGCGAGCATGTCTTCTCGATGCGGGTGCTGCCGTATCGCACCCAGACCGGCGAGGTGAACGGCGCGACGCTGGTCCTGACCGACATCACGGCCGCGCTGTCGATGGAGCGGTTGCTGGCGTCGGAGCGCGAGCGGCTGGACCTTGCCATCAAGGCCGCGGGCATCGGCGTCTGGGAATACTGCCCCGACACCGGCGAGACCGTGCTGGACGGCGTCGAGCAGCGGATGTTCGAGGTGACCGCGGGGCAGGCGACGAGCATCGCGCCGCTGCTCGAACGGATCGATGCCGAGGATCGGCCCGGGGTGGAGGCGGCCCTGCGCCGGGCGGTCGACGAGGACGGCGACTACGAAGCCACCTTCCGCGTCCGCCGCGACGACGGGCAGGTCCGCTGGGTCAAGGGCTTCGGCCGGGTGATCGCTGGCAGCGTGCCGGCGCGGCTGGTCGGCGTGTCGATCGACGTGACACCCGAATATACGCTGGCGCAGACCCGCGACCTGATGCTGCGCGAGATGAACCACCGGGTAAAGAACCTGTTCGCGGTCATCGCCGGGATGATCGTGCTCGCCGCGCGCAATCACGACGATGTCCGGGCGTTCTCGGCCGACGTGCGGGCGCGGATCGCTTCGCTGGGGCGTGCCCATTCTCTGGCGTCCCCGGCGGGCCAGCCCGAGGCGATCGGGCTGTACGAGATCGTCGAGGCGACGCTGGCGCCCTATCGCGAACACGCCGCGATCGACCTGGACGGACCGAATGTCGCGCTCGACCGCAGCTGCCTGTCGCCGCTCGCGCTGATTTTTCACGAATGGGCAACGAACTCTGTCAAATATGGTGCGTTGGGACGCGAAGGCGAGTGCCGGCTGTCGGTCCGGTGGCGTGTCGAGGACGACGCGCTGACCCTTGTCTGGAGTGAGGAGCAAGGCACGGTGGATCAGGCGCGAACGGAAAAACAGGGGTTCGGGACCGTGCTGGTCGATACCAGCGTGCGCCAGCTGCGCGGCACGATGACGCGCACCGTGGAAGATGGCTGCTTCCGGCTCGAAATGACGCTACCGACAAGCGTGCTGTCCGATGTCTGATACCGTCCTGCTGGTTGAAGACGAGCTGCTGATCGCCCTGGACCTGCAGGCGACGATCGAGGACGCGGGGTTCGCCGTCGAGGGCCCGTGCATGACCGTGACCGAGGCGCAGGAGGCGATCGACCGCTGCGGCGGCGCGCTTGCCGTCGCGCTGCTCGACGTCCGGTTGGCCGATGGTACCGTGTTCCCGGCGGCCGACCGTCTGTACGCCGAGGGTATCCCGATCATCTTCCATTCCGGCCACGCCGATACCAGCGATCTGCGCCAGCGCTATCCGACCGCGACGATCTGCCCGAAGCCGAGCGCACCGGCCTCGCTGGCGGCGGCGTTGCAGAATTGTGCGGCGCGCGATGCGGGCGACGAGGCGTTGCGCGCCACCGGCTGACGTCGCCGTACCGAGGCGGGAACCGCAGCGTCGCTCCCGCGCTATCCCGCCTATGCAACAGGATGACGAGGATCGGCCGACACAGCATCGTGCGGTGCCCAGCGGCCGTGTCGCGAGGTTGGGCGCGTTCGGGCGACTGGCGGGCGGTGTCGCCGGAGGCATGATCGCGGAGGGCGCGCGGCGGCTGGCGGCGGGCGAGCGGCCGAAGATCGGCGACCTCGTCCTGACTCCCGGCAACGCCAAGCGGGTCGCCGACCAGTTGTCGCACCTGCGTGGTGCGGCGATGAAGCTTGGCCAGATGATCTCGATGGATGCGGGCGATGTCCTGCCGCCCGAGCTCCAGTCGATCCTGTCGCGGCTGCGCAACCAGGCGTACCGGATGCCGCCGACGCAGCTCGACCGCGTCCTGCGCGACGAATGGGGCAATGACTGGCGCCGCAAGTTCCGCCACTTCGAAGCGTCGCCGATCGCTGCGGCGTCGATCGGCCAGGTCCACCGCGCGACACTGTCGGACGGGCGCGTGCTTGCGATTAAGGTGCAATATCCCGGTGTCGCCGAAAGCATCGATGCCGATGTCGACAATGTCGCGACGCTGCTGCGGGTGTCGGGCGTGCTGCCGTCGTCGATCGACCTGACGCCGCTGCTGACCGAAGCGAAGCGCCAGCTGGCCGAGGAAGCCGATTACGTCCGCGAAGGCGAGCAGATGCGGCTCTATGGCGCGCGGCTGGCGGGCGACGCTCGCTATGCCGTGCCGACGCTGGAGCCGACGCTGACCACGCGGCGCGTGCTGGCGATGGACTTCGTCGAGGGGCGGCCGGTCGAGGCGCTCGCGGACGCGCCGCAGGATGTGCGCGACCGGCTGATGACTGCGCTCGTCACGCTGGTGCTGCGCGAGCTGTTCGACTTCGGCGTGATGCAGACCGACCCGAACTTTGCCAATTATCGCTGGCAGCCGGAGGCGAATGCGCTGGTTCTGCTCGATTTCGGGGCGACGCGCGACGTGCCGGCCGACACCGCCGATGCCTATCGCCGGTTGATCCACGCCGGGCTGTCGCGCGACCGCGACGCGATCCGCGACATAACGGTCGAGACGGGCTTCGTCGGGGCCGAGGCGGCGGCGGCGCACCGGCCGGCGCTCGACCGGATGATCGCGGCGATCGACGATGCGCTCAACCGCGACGGACCGTTCGACTTCGGCGACCGCGCCTTCGTGCCGGTGGTGCGCGAAGAGGCCAAGGGGATGATCGCCGACCGCGCGACGTGGCACGTGCCCGACGTCGAGACATTGTTCGTCCAGCGCAAGGTGAGCGGCACGGCGCTGCTGGCCGCGCGGCTGAAGGCGCGGGTCGATGTCCGCGGGCTGGCGGAAGCGGCGGTTTCCTAAACCGCAGTGCTCGTGCGCATGCGAGAGCCCAGGGTTATAGCGGTCTGGCCCTCGTGGCGGTGGACTGCCGTCTGCGTGCGTCCACCGGGCGTTACGGCGCGATGCGCTCGCCATCCCATGCGAAGAGTCCGCCGCTGTCGGCCGGCGTCAGTCCGTCCAGCACCGCCAGCAAGCGCTCGGCCGAATAGTCCGGCGTGAACAGCTTGTCCTCGGCGACATTGCCCTGGAACGGCGCGCTCAGCCCGGTGTCGACCGTGCCGGGATGCAACGCGACGCACACCGCCTGCGGTCGACCCCGGGCGATCTCGATCGCCGCGCACTTCACGATCTGGTTGAGCGCGGCCTTGGCGGCGCGGTAGCCGTACCAGCCGCCCAGCCGGTTGTCGGAAATACTCCCGACCCGCGCGGACAGGCAGGCGATCGTCGCCGGCGCGTCCTTCGCCAGCAGCGGGGTGAAATGGCGCAGGACCAGCGCCGGGCCGACCGTGTTGACCTGATATTGCCGCAACAGCCAGTCCGCCTCCAGCGCGCGCAGGGATCGTTCGGGGCGGCGGTCGCCCTCATGAAGCAACCCGGTCGCGACGATGACCAGCGCCAGCGGGCCGCGGATCCGCTCTGCCTCCGCGGCGATGCTCGACGGATCGGTCAGATCGATCGTCCCGGCCGAGCGCGACAGCGCGTGAACCGCGCCGTAGCGCTCCGATTGCTCCAGCCGCCGTACCAGCGCCGCGCCGATCCCGCCGCTCGCCCCGATCACCACTGCGTCGTGCATTTGTCCTCCGCCAGGGAACCGCAGGGCCCGTCCCGAGATGTGTTCCCATGCATCAGGACGCCTCAACCGCCCATCGGGTCCCGCGCCCGTGACAACGTTGATCCCCGTGCTGGGCGACCAGCTGTCGCGGAGTCTCGCCAGCTTGCGGGGTGTCGATCCCGCGGACGCCGTCGTGCTGATGATGGAGGTGTGGGACGAAGCGACCTATGTCCGCCATCACAAGAAGAAGATCGCGCTCATCTTCTCCGCGATGCGCCATTTCGCCGAGGAACTGCGCAGCGCCGGCTGGAGCGTCGACTACATCCCGCTCGATGCGCGCGGCAACACCCAGAGCTTCACCGGCGAAGTCGTCCGCGCCGCCAAGCGTCACAAGGCCCAGGCGATCCGCGTGGTCGAGGGCGCCGAATATCGCGTGCGGCAGATGCAGGACGAATGGGCCGATCGCACCGGGATCGATGTCGAGATCCTGATCGATGACCGCTTCGTCTGCCCCTTGAGCGATTTCTACACCTGGGCGCAGGGGCGGCGCGAGCACCGGATGGAGTATTTCTACCGCGACATGCGCCGCCGCACCGGGCTGTTGATGCGCGAGGACGGCAAGCCCGAGGGCGGCCAGTGGAATTTCGATCATGACAACCGCGGCACCCCGCCGCGTGGCCTCAACTATCCCGCACCGGAGCGCTTCAAGCCCGATGCGATCACGCAGGACGTGCTGGCGCTGGTCGAGAAGCGCTTCGCCGGCCATTTCGGCGACCTGGAGCCGTTCGGCCTGCCGGTCACGCGCAAGCAGGCGCTGAAATCCCTGAAGCACTTCATCGCGACCGCGCTGCCCGACTTCGGCCAGTATCAGGACGCGATGGTCGCGGGGCACGACTATCTCTACCACTCCAGCCTGTCGCTATGCCTGAACATCGGCCTGCTGGAACCGCTGGAAGTCTGCAAGGCCGCGGAAGATGCGTACAAACGCGGCGACGCGCCGATTAATTCGGTCGAGGGCTTCATCCGCCAGATCATCGGCTGGCGCGAATATATCCGGGGCATGTACTGGTGGGATATGCCCAAGTTCGCGGAGCGCAACGCGCTGAAGGCGACAAGGCCGCTGCCCGAATTCTACTGGACCGGCGATACCGATTTGCGGTGCCTGAGCGAAAGCGTCGGCCAGACGAAGCGTGAGGCCTATGCCCACCACATCCAGCGGCTGATGGTGCTCGGCAATTTCGCGCTGGTCGCCGGGGTCGATCCGCAGGCGGTGTCCGACTGGTTCCTGGTCGTCTATTTCGACGCGTACGAATGGGTCGAGCTGCCCAATGTTGTCGGCATGAGCCAGTTCGCCGATGGCGGCATGATCGCATCCAAACCCTATGCGTCGAGCGGTGCCTATATCGACCGTATGTCCGATTATTGCGGGAAATGCCGGTACAGCGTGAAGCAGAAGACGGGGCCGGACGCCTGCCCTTTCAACGCGCTTTACTGGCATTTCCTGGCACGGCACGAGAAGCGGTTCGCCGGCAATCCGCGGATGGGCACGATGTACGCGACATGGCGGCGGATGTCTGAGGACAAGCGCGCGGAGTATCTGGCGAGCGCGGATGCGTTTCTGGAAACGCTGGAGCCGGCGAAAGCGGGTTGGGCGCGGGAGGGGAAGACGGGCTGACCATCTCCGCACCTCAGTCCGTCATCCCCGCGGAGGCGGGGATAAATTCTGGCTGACCTGCGTGAGACTCATCTCGTTCAGCGACTATTGATCCCCGCCTGAGCGGGGATGACGAAAGGCCTGTTCAGTCAACGGTCACCAAAAATGCTCTATGGCGTACTCGTGGCTGGCCTATTTCGCTCACTCTTCGTCGCGCTGACGTTTGCCGCGATCCTGCCCGCATACGCCCAGACGGCGCAAACCCCCGACACCGCCATTGCGCAGGATGCCGCCGCCGTCGCCGAGCGCCTGGGCCTCCCGCCCGACCAGGCCGCCCGCCAGCTTCGCCTGCAGGAAGCCAGCGTGCCTGTCACCGACGCGCTCTCGGCCGAATTCGCCGATCGGCTGGCCGGCATCGCGATCGATCACCGCCCGGCCTTTCGCATCCTCGTCCGATTGACCGGCGACGCGCCCGAGCCCGACCGCAGCGTCATCATCGCCGGTACGCCGGTGTCGATTCAGTTCGTGCCGAATGCGACCACGACGCTGACCGGCATGGCCCAGGCGATCACCGCGCATCAGGCCGAAATCCGCGCCAGCCTGATCGCGCCGCCGGGGCTGGGCGTCGATCAACGCAGCGGCGAACTGGTCGCGGTCGTCGCCGCGCGCGACGTCGAGCGGGAGGGTGCGCAAGGCTTGCGTGACCGGTTGGCCAGCCTGACGCGCGTGCCGGTGCGGTTGCGCGTGCTCGACCAGCCCGCGCTCGACATGGCCGGCATCGCCGGGGGCGGGCGGCTGGTCGGCAGTCGGCCGGGTGATCCTGCCCGCTATGTCTGTACCGCCGGCTTCGCGGTGACGGACGGCGCGCGTTATGCGCTGGCGACCGCGGCGCATTGCCCCGACGAACTTGCCATGCGGGATGTCGACGGGACGCAGGTCGTGCTGCCCTTCCTCGGCCAATGGGGCTGGGGCAACCAGGACGTGCAGGTGAACCTGGCGCCTGCACCGCTCGCGCCCGTCTTCTACGCCGACACCGCAAAGACCGTCCTGCGCCCGGTCACCACCGCGCGCGGCCGGGCGACGATGCGCGCCGGCGACGTGCTCTGCCACCGCGGCGAACGCACCGGCTACAGCTGCTCGCAGGTCGAACTGACCGACTTCGCTCCGGCCGGCGACCTGTGCGGCGGCGCCTGCCTGCCGACGTGGACGACGGTCGCTGGTCCGGGGTGCAAGGGCGGCGACAGCGGCAGCCCGGTCTTCATCGGCACGACTGCGGTCGGCATCCTGAAAGGCGGCAGCTATCGCCGCGACGGCAGCTGCGGTTTCTATTTCTTCATGTCGACCGACTTCCTCCCGACGGGGTGGACGTTGGTGACGCAACAATCCGTTTCTCTTTACAACTGAAACCGGTCCACCCATCTTCCTTGGCCTGTTTCAAGGAGGACGTGATGGGCTTTACGGGACGCGAACTGCGCTCGACGATCGACGCGGACGGCACGCTGACGCTGTCGCTGGAGACGGTGGAGGTCGGCGATCCCGGCGATGACGAGGTGATCGTCAAGGTCGAGGCGGCACCGATCAATCCGAGCGACCTGGGCCTGCTGCTCGGCCCGGCGGATGTCTCGACGCTGGAGCGGTCCGGCGATGCGCTGCGCTTGACGGTCGCGCAGAACCGGCTGGGCGGCGTGAAGGCGCGGCTGGGCCAGTCGATGCCGGTCGGTAACGAAGGTGCCGGCACCGTCGTGGCGGCAGGCGCCAATGCCGAGGCGCTGGAGGGCAAGCAGGTCGGCATGATCGGCGGCGCGATGTACGCCGATTACCGCAAGATCGCCGCCCGCGACGTGGTGCCGCTGCCCGACGGCGCCAGCGCGGCGGACGGCGCGGCGATGTTCGTCAATCCGCTGACGGCACTGGGCTTCGTCGAGACCGCGAAGATGGAGGGGCACACGGCGATCGTCCACACCGCCGCAGCCTCAAACCTTGGCCAGATGCTCCAGAAGATCTGCCTGGCGGACGGCATCCCGCTGGTGAACATCGTGCGATCGGACGAACAGGTCGCGATCCTGCGCGGGATCGGCGCCCGCCATGTCCTGAACAGCAAGGACGCCGATTTTGCGCAGAAGTTGCAGGCGGCGATCGACGGAACCGGCGCGACTATCGCGTTCGACGCGATCGGCGGCGGTACGCTCGGCAGCGACATCCTCCAGGCGATGGAGCGCGCGGCGGTCAAGCGGATGACCGACTACAACCGCTATGGCTCGCTCGAGCGCAAGCAACTCTACATCTACGGCGCGCTCGACCTGGCGCCGACGACCCTCAACCGCCTGGTGTTCGGTTTTGCGTGGAGCGTGGGCGGCTGGCTGTTGTTCCCGTTCCTCCAGCGCGCCGGCAAGGACGTCGCGCAGCGGATGCGTGAGCGCGTCGCGGCGGAGCTGACGACTACGTTCGCCAGCAACTACACGCGGACGATCGGTCTTGCCGAAGCGCTCGATCCCGACGTCCTGCGCGCGTACGAACGCAAGGCGACGGGCGAGAAGTTCCTGATCGATCCGACCCGGGGCTGAACCGCACGGTGCTCCCGCGAAGGCGGGAGCCCAGAGCCATACAGTGCAGCGCTCGTGGCCCTGGGCTCCCGCCTGCGCGGGAGCACCGGACATTACTTCGCCCCTCCGAAAACCTTGCGCAGGAACAACGTCTCCACTTCGCGGCGCAGGTCGTTGTTGGGCTTCTTCAGGAAACCGTGACCTTCGTCGGCGAAGAGCACGTACCAGGTCTCGTTTCCGTTCTGCCGCAACCTGGCGACGACTTGGTCCGATTCCGATTGCGGCACGCGCGGGTCGTTGGCGCCCTGCATCACCAGCATCGGCTTGGTGATCCGGCCGATATTGGCCATCGGCGAGATCTTCGCGAACACCGCCTGCATCTTGAGGTCGCGTTCGTCGCCGTATTCGGCGCGGCGGTTGTCGCGGCGATAGGCCTCGGTGTTCTCGAGGAACGTCGTCCAGTTGCTGATGCCGTAGCGTTCGACCCCGCCGACCAGCCGGTCGGAATAGTGCGTCATCACCGCCAGGCTCATGTACCCGCCGTAGGATTGGCCATAGACCGCGACACGCCGGGCATCGAGCCCGGGCTGCGTTCCGATCCAGTCGAGCAGCGCGCCGATGTCCTTGACCGAATCCTCGCGCTTCTCGGCATTGTCGAGGTTGAGATAGCGGCGGCCATAGCCGTCGCTGCCGCGCACGTTGGGCAGGATCACCGTCGCCTTCAGCACGTCGGAGAAATATTGCGCGCCATAGTTCCACACCGGCCGCGTCTGCGCCTCGGGCCCGCCGTGGATGTCGATGATGACCGGCGTCTTGGTCCCCGGCGCGATGCCTTTTGGCCGATAGACGAAGGCGGGGACGGACAGGCCATCGAACGACTTGAAACGGATCAGTTCGGGTTCGGCGAGCCTGGCCGGATCGAGGTCCCCCAGCTCCGATGTGGTCCAGCGCGTCAGCGCGGCGCCCGTCACGTCCCAACTCCATACGTCGCCGGCCGATGTCGCCGACGTCAGGCCGATCGCCAGCTGTCGGCCGTCTCGCGAGAATTTCAGCGCGGTCAGCACGCCCTTCGGCACCACCGGCTGCGGCAGCGCGCGGCGGGTCACGCGGTCCTGCACGACGACGCGCGAGAACCCGTCCTCGTTCACCGCATAGGCCAGCACGCGGCCGTCCTTTGTCAGGTCGAAGCTTTCGACATCCCATTTCAGGCCCGGCGTCACGACGGTCACGGCACCAGTCGCGATGTCGATCTCGACCAGCTGGCGGGTGTCGTTGCCGGTGTCGGAAATCGCGATGATCCGCGTACCGCCGGGCAGGTAGCGCGGGCCCTGGTAGACCGCCTCCGCCGCGTTCGGGGCGATGCGCGTCGCCTGCCCGTTCGCGAGATTCAGTTCGAAGAGCTGATCTTCGCGGTTCGACAGGCTGCGCACGAAGATCAGCCGCGACTTATCGGGGGCGATATCGGCCGGGCCGACGCTGCCGTCCGCACGGTACAGCGCGCGCGGGGCGCCGCCCGCGGTCGGATCGGTGGCGTAGATCGTGTACGCTGCCGACCCCTTCGTCGCCTGGGCCCAGGCGAGCATCCGCCCGTCGGCGCTGAAGACCGGCGACTGATTGCGCGTGCCCGGCGTCGTCAGCTGGGTCGCGGTGCCGGTCAGGCCGCGGGCGTAGAGCTGAAACCACTCGTCGCCGCCGGTGTCACGGGTCAGGACGAAGCGATCGGAGCCTGGAATGACGCGCGCGTCGGCCACGGGTTCGTCGGCGAAGGTGATTTGCGTGCGGGCACCGCCGGGGCGGGCGACGTGGTGGATCTGCTGCGTCGCGCCAAATCGCGTGGCGATCAGCATCGACCCATCCGGCAGCCAGTCCTCGAACTGTGCGGCCCGGCTGTTCTGGTAGCGCTGGACCGCCGCGCGCACGTCGGCGGGGATTTCGGGAACGTTCTGCAAGGTAGCCGTGCCGACCTGGCGCGTGGCGACCGTCTGTGCGGTGACGGGGAGGGCGAGGGCGACGATTGCCGCGGTGGCGAGGAGGGGCTTCAGCATCCCCCGATCATGCCGCCCCCGCCCGCGCCGTCAAGGACGCGGGCTGAGGGGCTGCCCGACGACGATCAGGCGAGCGTCAGGCCGACGTCGACATTGCCCCGCGTCGCGTTCGAATAGGGGCAGACGTCATGGGCGGCATCGACCAGCTTCTGCGCCTGGTCGCGGTCGATCCCCGGCAGCGAAACGGTCAGGTCGGCGGTGATACCGAAGCCTCCGGCCGCACGCGGGCCGATGCCGACCTCGGCGTTGACCGACGTGTCGTCGGGCACCTTCACCTTCAACTGCTGCCCGGCGACCTTCAGCGCGCCGATGAAGCAGGCGGCATAGCCGGCCGCGAACAGCTGCTCGGGATTGGTGCCCTTGCCACCCGCGCCGCCTAGTTCCTTCGGCGTCGACAGCCGCGCCTCGAACCGGCCGTCCTCGCTGCGCGCGGTTCCCTCGCGGCCCCCGGTGGCAGAGGCGGTGGTGCGGTATTTGACGTCGACGGACATAAAAATGGCTCCTGTGCAATTAACTTACTACGATATATATTGTGGCACGAAATATTTTCCAGGAGGTGTTTGTCGCACCCTCGCATCGGGTGTAGGATTGCGGGCCATGACCGACGCCCCTTCCGATCCGTTGTCGCTCGAAGGCCAGTTGTGCTTCGCGCTCTACGGCGCTTCCATGGCGATGGGACGCGCGTACAAGCCGCTGCTCGACGCGATCGGCCTGACCTTTCCGCAATATCTGGTGCTCCAGGCCCTGTGGGAGGGTGACGGGCGGACGATCGGCGGACTGGCCGAGCGGTTGTCGCTCGAATCGAGCACCATCACGCCATTGGTGAAGCGGCTGGAAACCGCCGGACTGGTTACCCGCGAACGCAATGCGCGCGATGAGCGCCAGGTCTTCGTCACCCTTACCGACCATGGCCATGTTCTGAAGACCGAGCGCGCGTGCATCACGGAGGCGATCGTCACCAAGACCGGTCTGGCGGTCGCCGAATTGCAGACGCTGACCGCGCAGATGCACGCGCTGCGCCGCGCGCTGGTGGACGCGGCACCAGCGGACTGATCGGCACGGCGCCGGCGACCACCGCGGCGCCCAAGGATCGACATCGGCACCCTGATAATTCCCTCGACCGGCTATTGCCCCCTATTGCAATCGATTGTAATAGCGATTGGGTCACGGCGCTACGCCGGCGAACGGGAGAGGCGGGAATGCGATATCCGGATTCGAAACCGCAATTGTCGGCAGCGCGCATCCTCGAGATGAACCTGGGCTTCCTCGGCCTGCAATTCAGCTTCGGGTTGCAGCAGGGCAACATGGCGCCGATCTACAGCTACCTCGGCGCGTCGGAAGCCTCGTTGCCGCTGCTCCAGCTGGCCGGGCCGGTGACCGGGCTGCTCGTCCAGCCGCTGATCGGGGCATGGTCCGACAGGACCGACACGCGCTGGGGGCGGCGGACGCCGTATTTCCTGCTTGGGGCGGTGCTGTGCGCCTTCGGCCTGTTCTTCATGCCGCTCAGCCATTCGATCCTGATGGCGGTGTCGCTGCTGTGGATTCTCGATGCCGGCAACAACATCACGATGGAGCCGTACCGCGCCTATGTCTCCGACCGGCTGAACCCGGACCAGCACCAGTTCGGGTTCCTGACGCAGTCTGCCTTCACCGGTCTGGCGCAGATGCTTGCGTTCCTGACGCCGTCGCTGCTGGTCTGGGCGGGCATGAACCAGGATTGGGTCGATACGCATAACATCCCCTACACCGCGCGGATCGCGTTCATGGTCGGGGCGGTGCTGTCGTTCGGGACGATCCTGTATTCGATCCTGCGCGTGCCCGAACTGCCGCTGAGCCTGACCGAGCGGGCCCGCATCGCCAGGGCGCCGAAAGGGCTGGGCGCAGCGGTGACGGAAATCGCGCAGGCGATCCGCGACATGCCGCCGGCGATGCGCAAGCTGGCGGTGATGAGCCTGTTCCAATGGTACGCGATGGCCGCCTACTGGAGCTATGTCATCTACACGATCGGCCGGTCGGTCTATGGCACCGCCGATCCGCAATCGTCGGGGTTCCATTCCGCCGTGCTGACCAACGGCGAGATGGCGGCGTGGTACAACGGTGTCGCGTTCCTCGCCGCCTTCGCGATGGTGCCGCTCGCCAAGCGGATCGGTGCGGCGAGCCTGCATGCCGCGTGCCTAGTGCTGGCCGGTATCGGTATGCTGTGGCTGCCGCACATCACCGAGAAATGGATGCTGTTCCTGCCCGCGACCGGCATCGGCATCGGGTGGGCGAGCATGATGGGCAACCCGTATGTCATCCTGGCCGGATCGATCCCGCCCGAGCGGACCGGCGTCTACATGGGCATCTTCAACATGATGATCGTGATCCCGATGCTGCTGATCGCCGCGACGCTGCCCTTCTATTACCAGCCCCTGATGGGCGGTGACCCGCGCAACGTCCTGACATTGTGCGGGGTGCTGATGTTCTGTGCGGCGATCGCGGTGTTCCGCGTGCGGGCGACCGGTGCCGAAGGCCGGCCGATCGGAGCGGAGGCGTGACGCGCTGGACGAAGGAGCAGGCCGCGAACGCCGCGACCCAGGCGGAGGCGCGATTGCCGGTATTCTCCGCCGCGGATTTGGTGCCGGTCGATCCGACCCGCGACGTCTGGGACATGTGGCCGATCGCGCGTGCCGACGGACGCACCGCGGTGGTCGATGGCCGGACGTGGTGGTTCTTCCTGGCGGTCCCCAAGGCCGATGACCCGGAGGCCCGCCACGACGTCGCGCGGATCCGCTTGTACAGCCGTGGTGAGGATGGCTGGCGCGATCACGGGCCTGCGTTTGCCGAGGACTTTGCACCCGGAACGCGCGAATGGTCAGGCTCGGCGGTGCTCCACGACGACGGCACGACGCTGGCGATGCACTTCACCGCAGCCGGTCGCCGCGGCGGAACGCGGTCGTTCGAGCAGAGGCTGTTCGTGACGACCGGCCGGTTCGCCGATGGCGCGGTCGGCGACTGGAGTTCGCCGGGCGAAACCGCCCAGGCGGACGGCGCGACCTATCGCATCGCCGACCAGACCGCGCCGATCGACGACCGGATCAAGGGCTTCCGCGATCCCGGCTATTTTCGCGACCCGGCGACGGGGCGTGAACACATCCTGTTCACCGGATCGGCCGGCGGATATGATGCCGTCCACGACGGCGTGATCGGCATCGCGACGCGTGACGGCGACGCGTGGCGGGTGGCGGCGCCGCTGGTCGACGCGCGCGACCTCAACAGCGAACTCGAACGCCCGCATATCGTCCTGCGCGACGGGCTCTATTACCTGTTCTGGTCGACACAGGCGAAGCGCTTTGCTCCCGGCATCGGCGCGCCGACGGGCCTGTACGGCATGGTCGCCCCCAGCGTCGACGGACCGTGGACGCCGCTCAACGGCAGCGCCCTTGTCGCCGGCAATCCCGAGGCCGAGCCGACCCAGGCCTATTGCTGGTGGGTCACCGGCGAAGGCGAGGTCATCAGCTTCGCCGACTATCACAGCCTTGGCGGCTTGCGACCCGCCGATGCGGCCGATCGGCGCCGGCATTTCGGTGGCACCGCCGCGCCGGGCTTCGCGCTGCACCTGTCGGGCGATCGCGCGACGATCGCGACACCGGCACGAGCCGAGGCGGCCTGAACGACACATACGGGGTCGGTGGAATGCGCAAGGCAGCCATGATGCTGGCGACCGGGCTGACCGCCCTGACGGGGAGTATCGACGTGAATGCCAAGGTGACCGCACCAAAAGGTGCGACGATCTTTCGCCTGGACGGGCACGGCTTCACCTATGCGCTGGGGGTCGATGACAAGGGGTACCTCCAGCCGCTCTACTGGGGTGCGCCGCTCGGGCCCAACGACCCGCTGGTCCCGGGCGATCCCGCGCAGCTGAAGGCACCAGGCGAGCTGTCTGGCTTCGATCCCGCCGGCTCCGTCACGCCGCAGGAATATCCGGGGCAGGGCGAAGGGCTGGTCAGCGAGCCCGGCATCAAGACGGTGTTCGCCGACGGCAACCGCGATCTCGTACTCAAATATCGCGCGCATCGGGTGGAGGGCGATACGCTGGTCGTCGAACTCGCCGACATCCGCCGCCCGCTGACGGTCACGCTGCGCTACACGATCGACCCCGACAGCGGCGTCATCGGCCGATCGGCCAGCGTCCATAACGGCGACACGAAACCCGTGCGCGTCGATCAGATCGCATCGGCGGTCTTCACCCTGCCGGTCGGCGACGATTACCGCCTGCACTATCTAACCGGTCGCCACGCCGCCGAATGGACTCAGAAGCAGGTGCCGGTGACACCGGCGCTGACCGTGCTGGAAAGCCGCCGCGGATCGACCGGGCACGGCAACAACCCGTGGTTCGCGATTGGACGCGAGCGTGTGACGAGCGAGGATGCCGGGCCGGTCTGGTACGGTGCGCTCGCCTGGTCGGGGTCGTTCCGCATCAGCGTCGGCCAGGACAACCTCGGCCGCGTGCGCATCGCCGGCGGGTACAACAGCTACGACTTCGCCTGGACGCTGAAACCCGGCGAGACGCTCGACACGCCCGTCTTCTATGCCGGCTATTCGGACGGCGGCATGGGCGGCGCCTCGCGCGCGTTCCACGATTTCCAGATGCGCAAGATCATTCCGGACGGCGTCAAGGCCAAGCTGCGCCCGGTACTGTACAACAGCTGGGAAGCGACCGCCTTCGACGTGACCGAGGCGGGGCAGGCTGCCCTTGCGGAAAAGGCGGCCAAGATCGGCGTCGAGCGGTTCGTGGTCGATGACGGCTGGTTCGGCGCGCGTAACAGCGACCGCGCGGGACTGGGCGACTGGACCGTCAACCGCACGAAGTTTCCGAACGGGCTGAAGCCGCTGATCGACAAGGTTAAGTCGCTCGGCATGGATTTCGGCCTGTGGGTCGAGCCGGAAATGGTGAACGCCGACAGCGATCTGTACCGTGCGCATCCCGACTGGGTGCTTGCCTATCCCGATCGCCCGCGGACCGAGGGGCGAAATCAGCTGGTGCTGAACCTCGCGCGGATCGACGTGCGCGATCACCTGCTTGGCGTGCTCGACACGCTCGTAAGCGAGAACGACATCGCCTTCCTGAAGTGGGACTATAACCGCAACTGGACGGAGGCAGGCTGGGCGGGAGTGCCGGTCGAGGACCAGCAGCGCGTCTATGTCGATTACGTCCGCAACCTCTACCACATCCTGGCCGAGCTGCGACGCCGGCATCCCCGGCTGGAGATCGAGGCGTGCTCGGGCGGCGGCGGGCGGATCGACCTCGGCATCCTTGAATACAGCGATCAGGTCTGGACGTCGGACAACACCGACCCCGCCGACCGGCTGATGATCCAGGACGGCTTCACCCAGGCCTATGCGCCTGCGGTGATGATGGCGTGGGTGACCGACAGCCCGAACTGGGCGAACACGCGCGTTACCAGCCTCGACTATCGCTTCCTGTCGTCGATGCAGGGGGGCTTGGGGATCGGCGCAAACCTCGACCATTGGCAGGACGCCGATTTCGCGACCGCGGCGAAGTGGGTTGCGGCGTACAAGACGATCCGATCGACCGTGCAGCGCGGGCGGCTGTACCGCATCGACCCGCCGGTCGGCGAAGATGCGACGTCGGCGACGATGTCCGTGGCGCAGGACGGTCGCCAGGGCGTGCTGTTCCAGATGCTCCATTCGTCGATGTGGCGCGACAATCCTGCCGCCAACCGGCCGCAGGGCCTGGACCCCGCACGCATCTACCGCGTGTCCGTGCTGGGCGGTGGCGCATTGCCCGCGGGCGTGCCGATACACGCAAGCGGCGCGTACTGGATGCAAAAGGGCCTGCGCGCGCCGCTGAAGGGCGATTACGTCGGGATCGCGTTCGTGTTCGACGCGATCACATAGCTCTCAGGCGCTGTCGCGGACGATCAGCTCGGGCTGCATCTGAAGCGACGGCGCGGGGTCGCCGGCGATCCGGGCGAACAGGCGGTCGACCATCGCGGCTGCACCGGCGACCAGGTCCTGCCGCACCGTCGTCAACGGGATCGCGGTCTGTGCCGCGACCGGCAGGTCGTCGAATCCGGTCACCGCCATGTGCTCGGGCACCGCGATACCACGCGCCGACAACACGGCGACCGTGCGCGTCGCGATCACGTCAGACGCGGCGGCGATCCCGTCGATCGCCGATCCGGCACGGTCGAGGTTGGCGGCGATTTCGTCGGCCATGATGTCGGATGCAAGGTGCGTGTCGAGCTGGAGAGGGGCTTCGAGCCCCGCGGCATCGGCGGCCGCGCACAGGCCGCGGAACCGCTCGATCAACTCCAGCGTGCGTACTTCGCCCATGAAGGCCAGGCGGCGGCATCCGCGGGCGATCAGATGCTCCCCCGCCAGGCGCCCACCGACGAAATTGTCCACGCCGACCGCGCAGTGGACCTGGTCCGGCACCTGGCTGCCCCACACGACCATCGGCAGGTAAGTGCGGGCCACCGCCTCGATATTTTCGAACTCGTCGGATTGGCCGATCAGCAGGACTCCGTCGAGCATGCCCGACTGAACGATCGTGTCCAGCCATTCGTCGTCGTCGGGAATGATCCGCGACAGCATGATGTCGTACCCGCGCTCGGTGATCGCATCGGCCAGGTGGCCGAGCAGCGTCATGAAGAACGGATCGGACAGGTGCTGGCGCCGCTCGTGTCCCAGCGGCACGGCGATGCCGATCACGCCGGTGCGCTGCGTGCGCAGCCGCCGCGCCATCAGGTTGGGCTTGAAGCCGTGTGCGGTGGCGATCTCGGTCACGCGCTTGCGGGTTTCGGCGTTGACCACGGACTTTCCCGCCAGCGCGCGCGACACCGTGCCGGTCGATACGCCTGCCATGCGTGCGATGTCGGCTAGGGTCAGGGGCCGGGCGGGCTTTGTCATGGTTTCACGCTCTAAGGGACGGCGCGACAAGAAAAAAGGGGCGGGCGCCGACGGGGTGCGGC
>NZ_LMLB01000017.1:307927-312146 GCF_001421785.1 Sphingomonas sp. Leaf33
GCGGATCGACCCCGTCACCGTGCGCCCATAGAGCGCGGTGTTGTTGAACACGGCCTGCGTGGACGACAGGATCGGGAACAGCCCGCCGCCGCCGCGGAAGCCCAGCTTGTTGAACAGGTTGTTCGCGTTCAGCCCCAGCTCCAGCTTGTCGAACGGGCGGATCGTCAGGAAGCCGTTGACGAAGGTCGACCCCTTGATCGTGTAGAGGTTGAAGTCGTCCGACTTGGTGCTGGTCTGGCCGTTCACGCTGACGCCGAACGCCGCGATTCCCGCGTCGTAGGACGGCGAGACGACGAAGAGGAAGTCGGGCAGGCCGCCGGGCTTCTTGCCGACCAGGGCCGCTGTCACGCTGTCGGTGATCTTCGACTTCGAATAGGTCGCATCGACTGCCAGGTGGAAATTGCCCGCGGTCAGGCGGCTGGTGAATTCGACGCCGTACGAACGATAGCTGTTCGAGATGTTCGGGTCGTTGTTCGGTGCCGGATTGTTGATCCGGGTGAAATCGTAGTTGTTCTCGGTCAGCGTCGAACGGAAGCCGGTGACCTCCACCGAATAGGATCCGCCAAACATGCCGCCGCGCTGCTTCAGGCCGATTTCCTGCTGGTTGAGGAAGTTGACCGAGGTCGCCTGTCCCTGGGTGTTGAGCGAGCCGTCGGCGTTGAAGTTGCCCGACAGCACGCGCCGGTCGGCGTTGAAGCGGCCGCCGCGGCTGGCGCGGGCGAACAGGCTGGTCTCGCGGCTGAACGCGTACAGCGCGCCGATCGACCAGCTGACATAATCGTCGCTGTAGTTCACGCGCTCGACCGTGTTGCTCAGCACCAGCGACGGGATGCGGGCCGATCCCAGCGCATCGGTGACCGTGGCCGTCGGACCGGCCACGCCGCCCTGAGCCGTGCCTTCGCCGTGAACCTTGTCGTAGCGGACGGAGGCATCGAGGTTCAGCCCGCCGGTTTCCCAGCCGACGTTCAGGAAAGGCGCGTTGTCGGTATAGGTCAGGTCGACGCGGCGGGCGCAGCAGGTGCCCCAATTGTCGTTGAACCCGGCCTGGCCCGCCGCGGTCAGCTGCGTCCCGGTGGTGGAAAACAGGTCGAGTGGTGCTGCATTCTCGCCGTTCAGTTCGCTGAACTGGCGGTTTACGTGCCAGTCCTGGACGATGTTCTGGCGCATGTGGAACCAGCCGCCGGTAATCGTCGCCCGACCGCCGCCCACGTCGAACTTGCCGGTCAACGCCAGGTTGTTGGCGAAGTTGTCCATGTTCTTCATCAACGTGTTGATGTTCGGGTTATTGTTCACATAGGCGCCGGTGTAGATCTGGCCCTGATTGGGTCCCGCGGCATAGCGTGCCGTCCCGACGACCTGGCCGTTGACCGTCGATCCGATCAGCCCGCCGGTGCCGGTGCGCGGCAGAACGTTGATGAACTGCGTCGTGAAATTGCCCTTGATCCACTGATACCGGATCGTGTCGTCGATCGTGAGGCCGCTGCCCAGGTCGTAATGGAACTGGCTACCCAGGCCGGTGACGCGCGGGTGGATGCCCTGCACCTCGGCATCGCGTTGCTGGCCGTCATAGTCGAGATAGCGGTAGGCGCGGTTGTAGATCGTGTAGCTCGACCCGTCGCGCTCGTCGAACGTCGGCAGCGGTGCGAAGTCGGTGATCCTGTTGCCATCCAGCGTCGCCAGCGACGGGGTGGTCGTGTTAGTCGGTGCCTGTTCGTCGAGCCGCTTGAAGAACAGCCGCACGAATCCGCGATTGTCGGCGAAGTCCTTGGTGACGTTCGCCTTGATCTGATAGCCTTTCAGGATGTTGAAGTTCTCGTTGGTCAGCCCGCCGCCCTTGCGCGCGTAGCCGCCGACATGGAACCGCAGCGTGTCGCTGACGGGGGCGCCATAATCGAAATCGATGCGATGTTCGCGGTACCCGATGCCGTTCGAATAGGCGATCTGGCCGCCTTCGGTCTCGCCGGTCTTGCTGATGTAGTTGACGACCGCACCGGGCGCCTGGCTGGCGAAGGTCGAGGCGGAGCCGCCACGAACCGCCTCCACCCGCTGCACGTTCTGGTCGAAGCGCAGCCAATAGTCGTTGTTCCCGAAGTTGATGTCGCCGAACAGCACGGTCGGCAGGCCGTCCTCCTGCAACGCGACATATTCCGACCCGCCGGTCGACACCGGGATGCCGCGGACGCCGATGTTGGCGTTGCCGCCCGGACCTGCCGTGTCGCTGGGCTGCAAACCGGGAATGTTGCGCAGCACTTCGGCTTCGGATCGCGGCGTGAAGTTCTGGATCGCTTCCTGGCTGATCTGGCTGACCGAGATCGAACTGCGGAACCGCGAGCGTTCGCCCGACGATGCGGTGACGACGATGTCCTCGGTCTGCCGCGCCGCATCCGGGATGTCGCCGGGCTGCGCCTGCGTGTCGGCGCCGGTCGGAACCGGCTGCGCCGTCGATGCCTTCGCTGCCGGGTCGTTGGGCACGGTCTGCGCTACGACCGGCGTGGTCGCCAGCGCGATCGCCAAAGCCGATGCCGAACCTGCGATCGCCAGGGGTCCCCTCATCATCCTCTCCTTGCGCATTCCCCGTGTTCGGGAATGTCCGAGCTTTGGCTAGCGCGACCTGCAATCGATTGCAAGATAGTTTCCGCAATCGTTTGCGGAAAATTTGCCGGTTGATGCTGTCAGGCGGTGGCGATCGTCCGGGCGATCCAGTCGGAATGCGTCGGCATCGACGCCCCCATGCCGGCGATCGCGCCCGCCAGCTTGTCGACGAAGGCGCGGCTGGCGCGCGGGTCGGCGATGTGCGCCAGCAACGGATCGCCCGATTTCGGCACGTTCCCCTGGCCGATGTGGACCGCCAGCCAGCTGGCCGGGCCGAACAGATCGTTCTCGCGCTGGACCAGCCGGCCGCGCTGGCGGAAATGCTCGATCTTCACCGCCAGGCTGTCGGGCACATCCATCGCCGTGCAGTCTTGCCACAGCCGTTCGCTGCGCCCGGCGTTCAGCTTATAGTGGAGGATCAGGAAGTCGCGGATCCGTTCGAATTCGGCGATCGCGACACGATTGTATTCGGCGACCGCGGTCGGATCGCGCTCGCGGGTCGGGAAGAACGCCAGCAGCTTGGCAATGCCCGCCTGGATCAGGTGGATCGAGGTCGATTCGAGCGGTTCCATGAATCCGCTCGCCAGTCCGATCGCGACGACGTTACGGTTCCAGAACTGCCGCCGCCGCCCGGTGACGAAGCGCAGGAAGCGCGGTTCGCCCAGCGCCGGCCCGTCGAGGTTCGCCATCAGTGTCGCCGCCGCGTCGTCGTCGGACAGATGCGCGCTCGAGAACACGTAGCCGTTGCCGGTGCGGTGCTGGAGCGGGATGCGCCACTGCCATCCCGCCGCCCGCGCGGTCGATCGCGTATAGGGCGTCAGCCCGTCGCCGCCGGTTGCACACGGCACCGCGACCGCGCGGTCGCACGGCAGCCAGTGCGTCCAGTCCTCATACCCCGTCGCCAGCGCGCCTTCGATCAACAGACCGCGGAAGCCCGAGCAATCGACGAACAGGTCCGCCGCCAGCCGGCGCCCGTCTGCCAAAGTGATCGCGGCGACGTCGCCGCTCTCGCCATCGCGCGCGACATCGGCGATCCGGCCCTCGACACGCACCACGCCGCGCGCCTCGGCATAGTCGCGCAGGAAGCGCGCGTAGAGCCCGGCGTCGAAGTGATAGGCGTAGTCGAAGGTCGATGCGACGCTGCGCGGGTCGGCGTGGGGTGCGGCGAATCGCCCGCGGCTGGCCGCGCCCCAGGCCATCGACAGGTCGTCGAGCGGGACCGTGCTGCCCTGCGCGCGCGCCGCCAGCCAGTGCTGGTGCACCGCGATCAGGTCGAACGGCTTGCCGAACGTGCCGAACGGATGGAAATAGCGCGCATCCGCTCGCCCCCAGCCGACGAATTCGATCCCCAGCTTGAAGCTGCCCTTCGTCGCCTTCAGGAAATCGCCCTCGGCGATGCCCAGCGTCTCGTTGAACAGCCGGATCGGCGGGATCGTCGCCTCGCCCACGCCGACCGTCCCGATCTCCTCCGACTCGACCAGGGTGATCGTACAGCCGCGCGGCAAGGCGTGCGCCAGCGCCGCCGCCGTCATCCATCCAGCCGTACCGCCCCCGGCGATGAGGATCGAACCGATGGCGTCGGGCATAGGCGTCCTTGCGAAAAACCGGCGCCCAGCATGACGAACGC
>NZ_LMLB01000017.1:312175-382854 GCF_001421785.1 Sphingomonas sp. Leaf33
CGCCCGGTCGGTCGTCGGCGGACGTCGGTCCCTAGTCGATCCGACGCGCGTCGGGCTGCACGCGTGCGTCAGGGAAGCCATCGAGGCACGACTGCCGTTCGCCGGCGACGCACTCGGCGTAGGTCGCATATCCCTCGATGGATCGCTGGCAGGTCTCGGTGGCCGCACGCAGGCACACCGCATTCTTGCTCTGCGCGACCGCAGGCGCGTCGGCCGCGAGCATCACGCCCGCCATCAGGAAAGCGGCGCCGCAGAGTTTGCCGAACAATCGGGTCGTCATGATCCATCTCCTACATGTCAGCGCATCGACGTGCGCGTGCCGGAGGTAGCACTTTCCGAAAACCCAGCGTCGCGGAACTGGCGCAGTATCGGACCGAACTGGTCGGCCGAGGGCGGTAGGAAGCTCTTGATTCTAAACGGCAGCCCGTCGCGGGTGCGACTGCGCGATAAGACATCAGAGCTGTTGATGGTGCCGCCTACAGGACCATAACTCGATGTTCGCAGCTGCTCGCGGCTGTTCGCTTCGCCCTTGGCGTTCCCGATTGATTCACGTCGCGCGTTTCGTATCTGTTCGTTGACGTTCGCCACCGACCGCGTAAATATGTGGGAACAATGTGGGGAACCGATGGCGAAGCTGAACGCCCTTCAGGTCAAGAACGCGAAGCCCGGCCGGCATGGCGATGGGGCGGGCCTTTACCTGCTCGTGAAGCCCAGCGGATCGAGATCTTGGGTATTGCGGGTGCAGCGTGACGGCAAGCGTCGTGACGTTGGTTTGGGGTCGCTTGCAGCCCTCAGCCTTTCCGAAGCACGTGAGAAAGCGGCCGAACTGCGCAAGCATGCCCTCAACGGCCGCGATCCGATTGCCGAGCGCGATAAGGACAGACGCGCCGCGCCGACCTTTCGGGATGCTGCGAAGCAAGCCCACGCCGCCTTTAAGTCGAGCTGGACGGACAAGACGGCCGCCGTGTTTCTCTCATCGCTCGAAACCTATGCATACCCGTCGATCGGCAACCTGCGCGTCGACACGATCGAGGCGTCGCACATCCGCGATATGCTCGCGCCGATCTGGACGACCAAGCCTGAAGTCGGCCGAAAGGTGCGCGTCCGGGTCGGCCAGGTGCTCAATTTCAGCCATTCGAAGGGGTGGAGAAAGACCGAGGCACCGGGAAAGGCGGTGTCGGTTGGCCTGCCGAAGCAGCCCAAGGGGTCGAATTTCCTGTCGATGCCATATGCCGACGTCCCGGTTTTCTTCGCAGGCTTGAGTGGCAAGGCGCCCACGAAAGGGCGGCGCGCGCTACAGTTGTTGATCCTCACGGCGTCGCGTCCGGTCGAAGTGCGGCGCGGTCGCTGGGACCAGTTGGACTTCGGCAAGCGCGATTGGGTCCGACCCGCGGAGATTATGAAAGAGCGGGTCGCGCACACCGTCACTCTGAGCCAGCCGGCAATCACCTTGCTCGAACAGATCAAGGCCGACGGAGTCGCCAAGCCGGACGCGCTTTTCTTCCCCAACCGCGAGGGCAACCCGATCTCGGACATGACAATGAACAAAGTGCTGCGCGATGCAGGGCTGAAATGGGACGTGCATGGCTTTCGCAGTTCGTTTCGTGACTGGGCGGCGGAGCAGATGCCGGAGATACCTGATCCTGTCGTCGAAGCCGCTCTGTCGCACGACGTGCCCGACAAAGTAGTGCGCGCCTATAAGCGGACCAAATTCATCGACATGCGACGCACCCTATTGGAGGCATGGGGAAAGTTTGTGGCAGGCGCAGGTCCGCACAATGGTTCCTAAGCCAGTATCCTTCACCGCGAACTTGGTGGCCATTCCGCAAAACAGCGAGGGTGCCGCCCGCTATCTAGCGCAGATTGCCAAGCCGACGAATGTGCCAGCCGGCATGAAGAAGCTACGCGACCTGCACGCAATATTCGAAGGTGAGGTTCCTTGGAACAACCGTAGTCGGGATCAGGTGCTGTCAGCAGCTTCCACCATCTGGCTTCAACTTCGTCATGCGGTCCAGGTCGGCGATTGGTTTGACCGCGCTAGTCTCTATCATAGTCGCGCGGACCTGGACCCGAACGATCCTGCGCGCGAGTATGCGCGACCGCTGTCTGTTTCTCTCGCTGGTCGAGACAAGAAGACCGTGTGGAAGCCTTTTCTGCCAGTCGTTCATATGGCTGCGGGTTTTCGGTCGATGCTTAGCAAGACATCGCGCCTGCGTTTTTTCGCAGAGGGTTCAGTCCCTCGCAGCGTTCAGATTGATGAGCTGCGAACTCTGCTTTTCGACGACCACGAATGGCTATCGCACGCCGTCGAGGCTGGCGAGGCGCGGCTCGTGATCCCACGCCTCATGGGGATGCAACTGCCCGCAGAGACCCGCATTTTCGTCCTCACCGAAGCATTTTCGCAAGAAACACCCCCCGGTTCGCAAATCTAGCGTCCCGGCAAGAGCGGTCTCGTCCTCCATCTTCTTCTCGTCCGCTGCTGTTCGCCAGCGGCCATAAGGAGACAAACGATGGACGAGCCCTTTTTGTCGGTTCACCAAGCGCGCGCGGATCTCGGGAACATCGGGCGGACGAAGCTGTATCAGCTCGTTGCCCGGGGTGATCTGGAACTGCTGAAGCTCGACGGAAAGTCGATGATCACTGGACGCAGCTTGAGCCGGTTTAAGGCGAAGCTGCTCGAACAGCTTGCGGCGTGATCCGTCATGGCATCAGCAGCACGGGTAGCGTCGCCCACTAAGACGCGAAAGGCCCGCACCGCGCCAACGGTGCAGGCCTCCACGAATTTCGTCATCAACAGCGCTGACGAATATAGCCTTGCCGCCCGCCGCGCGCAACGCCTCGCTGACCGTTTCGGGCTAACCGAGCGCCGCGCCCGCGTTGTTGCCGACCTCTGCTGGGAGACGGCTCATGGCTGATATTCTTCCGTTCGGCCGCCGACCGCAATCGGTCGACGAGTTTCTCGCCGGCGTCGATCACCTTCCCGAGACGGAACGGTTCAATGCGCTGCACGGGCATGTCGCTTGGGCGATGGGCCAGGCCGACGACATCACCCAGGCCCGCGGCTGGATCGACACCGCCATCCTGCATTTGAAGCAGGCGAGCAGTGGTCGGACGGACGGCGGTGTCGATGTGTCGGTGGCCTCGCTTCATCTCGTGCTTGGCTATGTCGAGCATCTGGAAGGACGTCTGGGACTTATCCCCCAGCCGCCGCGTGCCGCATGACGAAATTTGTCACAGAGGAAGCTGCGGAATTTTTGAGCCTGATGCAGGAAGAGACCCGGTTGCCAGCCGACTGGGATGTGTCGGGCTTCTGGCTTGCTCACGCACAGCAGCTTGCCCAGTTCCTTGCTGACCAGCGCGGACGCATTCCATTCGCCGATGCCGCAATGCTCGTGGGCCTGGGCGGCATGATCGTCGAGATGGCGAAGCGGGAGCGTGAAGCCACCGACGCGGCTGCGTGTCTCTTCGACCGAAGCGGAGGCGACGCATGACGGCGTTTACCGACCACCGTCCAGCAGCAATGGCACTACTCACCAGTGGCGCCACCCTGCGCCCCCGAGAGGGGCAATTCCTCGGGGGGCTGGCGTTTGATGCCAACCCGCTGACGCAGAAGCAGAGAGATTGGTTGCGAATTCTGCTCGACCGGCACGGCCTCCCCCCGTTCAGCGATGGAGGGGCAAATGCTTGAATATCCAGCTGGCCCCGGCCACCGCGGGGTGGAAACGTCAATCGCAGCGGCGCGGGACATCGATCTGTCGGTGGGGCGACTGCAACGCATCGCCCTCTCGGCAATCCGAGCGGCTGGCGCCCGCGGTTTAACGACCAATGAGCTGTCCGCGCGTGTGCGTATCGACCGCGATTCGATCCAGCCGCGCACGTCCGAACTTCGCGAGCGTGGGCTTATCCGCGATAGCGGCGCACGTCGCCTGAACGCCAATGGCAAACGGGCGATCGTCTGGGTGGCGAACCGCCTGATAGGAGTGGTGTCATGAGGGCGCCGATCGACATCTCCACCGTCTGTGCCGACATCCGCGACCGATTTCCGGTTTCGGGTGTGGCAAGGCAGGCCGGCGTGAAGCTCGCGCGGGCTGGTCGCGAGTTGAAGGGGTGTTGCCCCTTCCATCCCGATAAGTCGCCGAGCTTCACCGTCTATGCCGATGACCGCCGCTTCCAGTGTTTCGGCTGCGGCGCCGAAGGCGACGTCCTCGACTTCGTTCAACGCGCCTATGGGGTGAAGCTGATCGCCGCGGTCGAGATGCTGGACGGCGGAGCGTTGCGCGAACTCGAGCAGCAGCGCGTCGTCGCCACCCCCAAGGCTGACTGGTCGAAGGCGGCACGGTCGATCTGGGACGCCGCGTCGGCGATCGCCGGCACCCCGGCCGAAGCCTATCTTCGCTCCCGTGGTATCACGATGGATCTGCCGCACACCCTTCGGTTCGCCCATCTCCGCTACCCGCAGGAGCAGGGTCGTCGTCCGGCACTCGTCGCCGCGGTGTGCGATCTGGCAGGCGACCTCACCGGGATCCAGCGCACGTTCTTAACCGAGGAGGGTCGCAAGGCTGATGTCCTCGAGGTGAAGCTGTCGCTCGGCAGGGTTGCCGGTGGCGCGATCCAGCTTGGCCCGCCCGTCGCCAGCCTCGTCGTCACGGAGGGGCTGGAGGATGGCTTGACGCTCGCCCAGGCGCTCGGGCGGTCGGTCTGGGTGTCGGCCGGCACGTCTATGCTGCCCCGCATGGAATTGGCTGACGTCACCCGCGCCGTCGTCATTGGTGCCGATGGGGACGCTGCCGGCGAAACCGCGGCCAACAAGGCTGCCCATGCTTTCGCGGCCGTCGGTCGCAGGGTGCGAATCATGCGGCCAGCCGCGGGATTCAAGGACTTCAACGCCGAGCTATTGGGGACGCGCTCGTGAACGCCGCGTCGATGCAGGCGCGGTTCGATACCGCGCAGCCCTTCGTCAGCCCCGTGGCCGCCGAGCCCGTGAAGATCTTCGCGTCCCCTTTCCGGTGGCCTGATCATCGCTCCCTACCCCGCCGACCTTGGGTGTGGGGACGATGGCTCCTACTCGGCACGGTGTCCGCCATCGTCGCGCCCGGCGGGGTCGGCAAGTCGTCGTTCGTCGCCTCGATGCTGCTGTCGTTGGCGAGCGGGCGCCGGGACATTCTCGGCAAGACGGTGTGGGTCGCCCCGAAGCGGGTTTGGTATTGGAACCTGGAGGACGGCATCGACGAGCTTGAGATGCAGCTTGTGGCGGCGTCGATGTTCCACGGCGTGGGGCAGGACGAGTGCGGCGACCGCATCTTCCTCGACAGCGGCCCGGAAGGCTCGGAGCTGCGGATCGCGATCGAGGATCGTGATGGCTACAGCATCGCCATCCCCGTCGTCGAAGCACTGATAGCGGAGCTCCTGGCGCGGAAGATCGACGTCCTGGTCATCGACCCGTTCGTGTCGTCGCACGGCGTGTCAGAAAACGATAACAGCGCCGTTGATGCCGTGGTGAAGACCTGGGCGGGCATCGCCAAGCGAGCCGCCTGCTCGATCGTCCTCGTCCACCACTCAAAGAAGCTGGGCAACGAGAAGGTGACTGCGGAATCTTCGCGGGGCGCCAGCGCGCTCGTGTCGGCGGCTCGGGTCACCTTGGTCCTGAACCGGATGGACAAGGATGAGGCGCAGCGATTCGGTATCGCCGAGGACAAGGAACGTCGCCGGCTCTTCACGGTGCAGGACGACAAGGCGAACCGTGCACCCGCCGAGGACGCGCAGTGGTATCGCCTCGCATCGCAGAATGTCGACAACTCGATCGGGCAGGATGATCCCTTCGGCGAGGAAGGCGACAGCGTTGGTGTTGTCACCCGCTGGTCGCCACCTGATGCCTTCGACGGCGTCACCGCCGATCACCTCTATCGGGTGCAGCAGCGGATCGAGACCGGTCAGTGGCGAGCTGACGTCCAGGCCAAGGAATGGGTCGGCAAGGCCGTCGCCGAAGTCCTCGACCTCAGCGCGGAAAGCGAAGCCAAGGCCGACCGAGCGAAGATTAATGCCCTGCTGCGAACCTGGCTCGCCACCGGTGCCCTGATCAAGGTCGAAGGCAAGGACGCGAAGAGCATGCCCCGCACCTTTGTCGAGGTGGGTGAATGGGCGCTTCAAGGCGTCGCCCCCACCTCCACACCCAAGGTGTGGAACGGTGTGGGTGGTAGGGAACCTTCGTCTCCACACCACACCTCCTCCCCTATGGGGGAGGTGGTGGGGAAGCGAGGTTCGGACGCGCCTGCGAAGGTGTGGAAATCGAACCCCGCGCTGGGGCGGACAGAAAGCGGCGAGCAGGACAACGGAGCACGAGCATGACGAAGGCGAAACCGAAGACGGCGAAGGCAACTATCGCGAAAGTTGCGCCGGGGCCGCTCACACGGGCCGCGATCGAGCGAGCGCGGGTAAAGCACGACGCGCTACCTCGCCGACCTTTTATGGCCGTGGAAAAGGACGAAGACGGCAAGTCGGAGATGGCGCCCACTCATTCTGACGACGTGGGTCATTCCGCATGGCTGCATGCATCGCTCGGCACCACCTCGACCTCGTTCCTGATGCAACAACTCTATTCCCTTCAGTTGGCGACCGGGGGAACAGCAACCGCAGGCGAGCCTGACGTCGCTGGCATGAATGCCAACTTGGCGCTGTTGGGGGCGATCGATCCGAAAGATGAGCTTGAAGGCGCCTTGGCCACCCAGATGGTGGGCTGTCACGCGCTTTCGATGGCGATGCTGTGTCGCGCGAAGACCACCACCCGGGTCGATCAGCTACAGCTCTACGGCAATCTCGCGGTGAAGCTGCAGCGAACCTTCACAGCGCAAATCGAGGCGCTCGCTCGAATGCGCGGCAAGGGGCAGCAGACTGTTCGTGTGGAGCACGTCACGGTCCAGCCGGGCGCCCAGGCGATCGTCGGAGACGTCCATCACCACGCCCCGGGGGGACCGGGGATCCTGCCGAAAACCGAGGAACGACCTCATGAACAGAGTGCCGCAGCCGCAAGCGCTCAAGGCCGCCCGGCGCTGCCTAGCCCGGACCCGACGCGGAACGGCGTGCCAATCCCCGGCGATGCGAAACGGGCGGTGTCGAATCCACGGCGGGCTGTCGCCCGGCGCGCGGCCCGGAAACCAGAACGCGCTGAAGCACGGTCATTGGAGCCGCGAGATGATCGAGCTTCGCCGCGCCATTCGGGTGATGAGGCGTGATCTGGCCGATGACCGATACATCTGACCACGCCGCGCAGACGTTGACCGGGGTAGCGCGCGCATTGGTGGGGTTCCGACCGTAACAACGCGTCGACCAGCCGCTTACCGAGCGCTGATGGCGGAGTATGCGGCGCTTAATCGTGACCTCGCACGCATGCCGCACCTGCCGGAACTCGAGGTGCACTCGACCATGCGGGCGCTCAACTGCGGCGCGAAGACGCGGGCTGGTGCCCCATGCAAGCGTCGGATCTTTGTCCGAGCGGTCGCTGTCGCTTTCACGGGGGCGCAAGCACCGGCCCGACCACTGCGGCCGGGATCAAGCGGGCGAGAGCGAACTTAGCCAGGCGATGGGAGAAGTGATTCAAACTATTCTGGCTGCTATTTCCGCCTGTAATTTGGACAAGAACTATAGCATGCTCACGGATCAACCGGGGGGTAATGTGATGACGAAGCTGAAGGGCCTGTTGGCCGCAATCGCACTGTGCGCGGCCTCGCCCGCTCTGGCCGACGAGTTCCTAGCGGTGACCCCGTCTGGCATGGCGGAAATGGCTTTCGGCGAAAAGCCGGCGACCACCATCGGTAAGCTGTCGAGCAAGTGCATAGATGCGCGCTGGACGGTCACTTCATCGACGCAGACGGAGCTGGTCTGCGAGGCCCCCATGAACTTTGGTCAGTCGTTGCTTGGCCAGATGCTGATGGGGAACAGCTACTCAACTCCTCCGCGCCGCTTCTTTCGGTTCAATGTTGCTGAGGTGAATGGAGTATCGCGTGTCCAGGCGTCCGGCTGGATGGAGCTTCAGATGGCGTTCGGCCAGATGAAGCGAACTGATTTCTCCGGTCCCGAATTTCAGAACAGCGTGATGTCGTTCATGGCCGCGGCCGGCGGCGCTTACCCGGTAGGCACTACGTTCCCGAATCATGCCGCCCTCGGCGTGCAAGCTGACAATGTGCAGCAGGGCAAATTGGTGTCGTTCCGCCTGACGGCTGTCGAACCGGACAGTGCAGCGTCGAAGGCGGGCCTTCAGGTCGGTGACCTCGTTACTCATATCGCCGGAAAGCAGTTCAAGAACACCGACGATTATCTCGATGCAACTGCAAAGGCGGCAAAGACTGAGAATTACGAAGTGCAGGTTACGCGTGCCGGCAAATCCATGAAGGTGCTGGTGCCAAGAGCGTTCCGAGCACCTATCACCCAAGGGGTTGCCGCGGTGTCGGAACCAGTAACGCCGGTTCCGGCTGGCGGGATGTCGATCGCAGATGAACTCGCCAAGCTGGCTAAGCTGAAGGAGCAGGGGCTTCTGACGGATGCCGAGTTCGACGCCCAGAAAAAGAAGTTGCTCGATCGCTAAGGCCAGCCTTAAGCGGTGAAGAGCGGGCTGCAGGGGTCGGTGACGAAGGCCTTCTCAGCGGTTGCCCTTCGTAGACGACTCGAATTCAAGTATGACTGTTCGCTGCTGCCCCTCCCCGATAACCGCGCGCCATTTCGAGAAGCCAATATCACGCGCTTGATCACCTGGGAGTAGCTCGCCCAGAAGAGGAAAATCGCGCACCTCATCAAATCCGTGACTGTCGCGGTAGACGGTAGAGATCCGCACACCTGCTGGACCGACAATGATGGCGCCGACAGGCTCTTCAGTGAAAGCGGGAAGAAACTGGCTAGACTGATCGACCTCAAAACGAAGGTTTTCGACTGCGTAGCCGTTTAGACGAACGTCCGCGACGCGGCCGGAACGTCCGACATCACTCCCACTTACTAGAACGAACATTCTGTCCGCCTCAGCGGTTACCAGCATCGGATCTCTATCCGGACGATTAGTCCAGAATAAAGCCGGTCCTTGCACCTGAGAAATCGAAACGACCTTAAGCTGTTCAACGGGTATGTAAGCCATGCCCCCTCCGACTGCGGAAACCGAACGCTCGTATCCAGACGGCGGTAACGGTTATTACGTTTTCGGGGAAGTAATTCCTTGTGGCGGATACATCATCTTCTCTGCGGCGTCAGCCCGACACCGGCACTCAGCGCCCTTATCGGCCGGCTCCGCGAGACTTTTGCGAAACCTACATCCGCATGGGGTGGGACGGCATCGCCGACCACTATCGGACCAACTACCGTTGCATCGCCCGATGGGTCGAAGAGTGCGGCGGCGACGAACTCCGGCGCGAGCGTTCGCAGGTGAGCGGAATTCCTGCCCGCCCGACGATGCGATCGGAACGGTATCGTGGTGTCGCCGACCGCGTAGGCCAAGCGAAGCGCGATGATGATGGCAACTTCCATGTTCCGACCGCCGGCACTTGGCTCAAGACCGCAGGCGGGGCATATCGACTTCTTCTGAATCTGCCGCGGATCGCCGAGCTGGAAGAAGCCTTCGCTGGCCCCGACCCAAACGGATCGGCCCAGCCGAAATCCATCTACAAGATGCATGACGACCTATCCGGCGGGTGGAACGAGATGGCCGACGCGCCGCTTCCTTTCGGTCCATCCTCTCCGGCGGGCTCGGCGTCGGAATGCGTCGAAGTGCTGCGGCAGGCGCTGATCGGCGGCGGGATGGCGGTCATCGGTGGGGAGCTGGTGAGCGTGGATCGCGCACAAGCGCAGCGCTTCCTCGACGTGCACATCTTGAATCGTCCGGTCGAACACGCCCGCAAGCTCGCGAGCATAATCCTGTCGTGGACGATTTTCGGCCCTCCATCGCCCGCATCAACCAGTTCCGGAGCAGCAGCTTGACCGATACCCGCCCCGCTCAGCGCATCGAGTTCGCCAACGGCACCGTGCTGGAAATCCCTCGCTACGATCCGCGCCATCGCACGGACCTGTGGATGGACGTGTTCGACGGCACTTATCGCTTCTTCCTGCCGATCGCGCTGGACCGTGAGCTGGAAGAGAAGTGCAACGGCCGAGCGATCATAGCGATCTACGGTTCTGTGGCGAGGGGACGCTACGAGCTGGAGGGTAAGTCCGTCGGGTTCAGCGTCGAAGGCGCTGCTTCGCTGCACGAATGCCTGGAGACGATCAGGCTGGCGCTTATCGGCGGCGGCACAGCCATCGTCGATGGGATGCAGGTCCGGATCGATGCGACCCGCGCGAAGCAACTGGTCGACGTGTATCTCGCGCCGGCGCCCGTCGAAGCCAGCTGGGACCTCGCCTACATGATCCTGCACACGCTGGTGCACGGACGCATGCAGCGTCCCGAGGAGGACGGGACGACTTCGAAAACAGCGGTCCGTCCATCCTACACCCTCGCCGGCCAGGTCGATGCGATCTCCCATGCTGGTGCTGACGCCACGATGTCGGCTGATCCAGCCGCGGGCGAAAAGTCCGCCTAGTGCCGGTCGTCACCTTTACGAAGCGCTGGGACCGCGGGGAGTCGCCCACGACTATGGTTCGCTACCTCGGCGACCATTCCTATGACGTCGCCCCGGCTATCGTGAAGGAGGCTCGCGCGGCTGGCGTCCTGAAGCGCGCCGCACGGACGAAGAAGCCTCGCTGATGGGAAAATTCGAACGCTTCGATACGGTGACGGACACGATCATCAGCGAGGTGGCCAGCGGCATGTTCGCCATCGGGTCGATGATCGCGGTTGAGGCGCAGATTTCGATCACCGCAGGGTCGGTGTCGGGAAAGAACCACGTGCCGTCGAAGCCCGGCGAGGCACCGAACAACGACGATGGCGACCTCGCCAACGGGATCGAGGTGCGCCAGCCTTCGCCCTTGACGGTGCAGGTAGTGAGCACCGCGGCGCATTCGATCCCATTGGAATACGGGACCAGCCGAATGGCCGAGCGACCATTTATGCGCCCCGCTCGTGATCGGAAGGCTCGCGAGGCTCAGCAACTAACGGCGAAGGCGATCAATCGCGCGCTCCGCAAGCATTTCCGGAGATAGCCGATGCCAGCCGTCTATACCGACCCGCTCATCCTCGACATCATGGCGCGCACCGACAAGCTCGAACGCGCGATGAAAGGTGCACGCGCACAGTTCACGACCGAAGCCGAGCAGATGAAGCGGGCGAGCGCGGCTATGCGCAAGCAGATGGAGTCCGACAGCGCGGGTGCCAGCGCCGCCTTCAAGCGCATGGCGGGGGCGATCGGCGGGTATTTCTCCGGGCGAGAAATCATCGCTCTGACCAACTCGTTCACCCAGTTTCAGAATTCGCTTCGCGTAGCCGGCGTGGCGTCGAGCGACCTGTCCGCGGTCCAAGAACGGCTATTCGCCACCGCCCAAAAATACGGGGTGGAGATAGGCACCTTGGGGCAGCTGTTCGGTTCGCTGACGAACGCTTCGAAGGAGCTGGGCGCGAGCCAGGAGCAGATTTTCAAGCTGACCGACGTTGTGTCCGCTTCCCTCCGCGTGTCGGGCCAATCGGCGAGCGAAGCTGGTGGCGCGCTACTGCAGCTTGGGCAGGCACTTCGCGGCGGCAAGGTTCAGGCGGAGGAATATAACAGCCTGCTCGACGGCATGTATCCGCTGTTGGAAGCGGCTGCGGCTGGTTCCGATCGGTGGGGTGGCTCGGTCGCGAAACTCACGGCTGACGTGAAGAACGGCACGGTCGCCTCGCAAGAGCTTTTCTCGGCGATCCTCACCGGCTCGGGCGACGTGATCAAGCGGGCTGAACTGTCGACCCTTTCGCTCGCCGGCGCTTTCACCCAACTGAAGAACGCGCTGACCGTCTATGTCGGAGAAGCCGCCCAATCGAGCGGCGCGCAGGCCGCGCTGGCCGCTGGCATCGGTAAGATCGCCGAGAACCTCGACAGCCTTATCCCCGCGCTGGCCATCGTCGGTGCAGCGATGGGAGTGAAATACGTTGTGGCGGCTGGCGCGGCGACCCTCGCCACTGTGCGGACGGACGCGGCGTTGCTCGGCCTGACAACCCGAGCCGAAGTCGCCGGCTTCGCTATGGGTGCGCTCGCGCGGGCGCTGGCGATCAATGGCGCTATCCTCGCGGTGACGGCCGCGATCGGAAGCATGGCGGCAGAGATCGCCACAACCGATTCGCTGGTGCGACAAGCCAACACGCAGTTCGACGAGATGCGTGGCCGGCTGGAGGCGACTGAAGCCGGTGCCAGGGCCGCCGGTGATGGCTCACGCTCGGTCGGTGATGGTGCCGCTTCCGCCGAACCCAAGGTGCGCGCCTTCGCCGGTGCGGTTGAGGACCTCGCCGACCAGCTCTATCGCCAGGCTCAGGCAGCGCGAACGGCGCGAACCGAAATGCTTGAGAAGCGCCTAGCCGATTCGCGGACGGCCGAGGTTGAGTTGGGCCGGCGCACACCAGCCGGAAGGAACGCCAGCGCGGGTGATTTTCGCAGGGGCGATTTCCTGAATAACGCGGGGATCATCGGACGCGCCGCGACTGGATCGCTACGTAACTTCCTGTCGGGCGGCCGAACTGATCGTGAAGCCAACGACGCCTACACGAAACAGGTTGCGGTCAGCGTCGACCTGCAACGTCAGCTTCGTGCTGCTCGCGCGGCTCCCCTAACCTCTTACGTGCCCAAGGCTTCGTCTGCGCCCGCCCCCGCCCGCACATCAGCCGGCCGCGGGAGAACATCGGCCGGCTCGACGTCCAGCACGTCGGGCAGCGCGGACCAGCGCCGCGAGGCGCAGCAGCGAATCGATGCCGACATCGCCAACGCTCAGGTCGGCTATCTCCAGGAACTGGCGCAGACGACGCAGAACGCCGCTGACCGCGCCGATCTGGAAAAGCGGGTCATTGAAGCGATGCGCGCCGTGAACGAGCGCGAGATCGGCAACAACGAATCCTTGAACGATGCCCAGCGTCAAAAGCTGGTCGAGATCAACAACCAGGTCGCGGGCCTTCGTGTTCAACAGATCGCCGACCGTGAAGCTGACCGCCTCCGTCAGCAGCAGCTAACCCTGACGGCTCAGGCGCTTCGTGACGAGGACGCACAACTGCAACTGAAGGCGCGACTAGCCGATAGCTCGGCAGAACGCCGGGACATCGAACTTCGCCGGGTAGACATCGCCTACCGTTTGGAACGAGCCGGCATTGCGGAGGAACTTGCACAGGCCGAAATCGCTGGCGACACCGATCGGATCGCGGCAGCCCGCAAGCGGCTTGCCGACCTAGAGGAGCGGCGTGTCCTGGAGACGAAGGGCGTTCGACGCGACACCGAGAGCCCCGGCGAGCGCTACATGCGCGAGATCAACAAGACGAGCGCACAGATTGGCGACGACATAGAGGCGGTCGGCGCCCGTGGTCTGGATCGATTGAACGATGGGCTTGTGGATGCGATTACCGGGGCGAAGAGCCTTGGCGATGTGTTCAGCGACGTCGCCGACCAGATCATCGGCGACTTGTTGCGGATCGCTATCCAGCAGGCCGTGATTAAGCCGCTCGCGAATGCCCTGTTCGATGGCGCGGGTTCCGGGGGTGGAGGCGGTGGCGGCGGTCTACGAGCGCTCGCCGGGTTGATCTTCGGCACCGCGGCTCCGCCAGCCGAGGATCTCGGCTTTGGCCCGATAGCGACCGCAGGCGGATCACTTGAACCCTGGAGGGCGAAGGCATGAGTTCGATCATCATTATTCAGCAGGCGGAAGCCGTGCATCTGATCACCGACGGTGCGCACTATGAGCGCGATGGGACATTAGGGCTGATCGGCTCGAAAGTGCGGCAGCTTCCTCGCGCCGAAACGGTTTTCGCGCTTCGCGGGATCGGGGCATTCGAGCCGTTCGAGGAAATTTTCGCGTCCTGCAGGTCGTTCGATGACGTGATCGATACAATTCCTTCGGCGCTTGCGTTCTTCGACCTCGCGGTGCGCACGTCGGTCCCCGATGCGGGCTTCCCCCATCTGGGCCTAGAACTGGTCGCGGCCGGCTGGTCTGATGCCCGCCAAGCATGGTCCGTTGGTATCGCCAGCCCCCTACCTGCACGTTACCCGCAGGATCAGGTCGGCATCTCCCACCTTCCCGGTTATGTGCAGTATGAGCCCTTCGTGGCCGCCCCGCTCAGTTGCGCGCCGCCGGTCGACATCGAAAAGGCGGTCGGTCGCAGCATTCCCGATCCCGCCGCGGTGAACGAGCTTTACCCAGCTGCCGCCGGCCTCGCGATCATTGAAGCACAACGCCTCGTCCCCTGCGACCTCAGCGCTGATGGAGACGGATTTCAATACGTTGTCGGTGGCTTCGCGGAACTGACGACCGTGTCTGCAAGCGGGATTTCACACCGAATCCTACGGACCTGGCCGGACGAGATTGGCCGCCGGCTTGAGCCGGCCGGTGCGGAAAGCATCGAAAGCGTGACCCGCCGCCTTCGCGACGACGGGACCGTCAGGCTCGCAGCATGACGCCAGCCAGCGTCAGTTGGTCGAGTTCATGGCCTCGTATTGCTGATTCGCCCGGTCGACGATGGCGTCGGCTTTCCACGATTCGACCATGAAGCTGGCGATCAGCCAGAGGATGACGGCAGTGATTAGGTTGCCGATAACCACGCCGGCGACGATCTTTGCGACTGACATAGCTTCTCCGGTTTCAAGCATGCCAGCCGCCCTAGGCACAAGCAACATCGGTCACCGATCGGGCAGAAAAGGCTGTGCATGTCGGTGCATCGCCTGCCTAAAATCTCGCTTGATATTGCGGTTCGACGCCGCGGCAGACGCCGATGGTTTTTAACCCCAGTATCTAGGCACGGAAGCTCACCGACACCGGGCAATGATCGGACGGGTGCTGCTCGACCGGCACCCCATAGGTGTATTCAGCGAACGATCCCGGCACGATCAGCTTTGCGGCATCGGCGCCGGCAACGATATAGTCGATGAAGTCGCGGTATCGCGGGTTGCACGTCGCGGATCGCCCGTCGTTCGTAAGCGTTAGATCCGCAGCTTTCGGCTGCGCCCGGTCGAGTGCCGCGAAGAACTGGTCGCCAGCCGACGACAGCCGGCGATTCCAGTCGCCCAAGATGGCGAAGGCCTCACTCGTGCGCACGCGATCCTCGATCCACTTCTTCAACACCGGCTCTTGGCTGAATAGCACCGGGCAGTCGGTGTCCGCAAAGTCGCGGCCGATATTGCAGCCCGACTTCAGGTGCACGGCCAGCAGTCGAAGGGGCTTCGACCCGCGCACGGTGATGTCGACGCCCCAACGCAGATCGGGATTGCCCAGGCCGAGGGCTTGCACATCGGGATTGCGGGACCAATCGACGCCCTTTCGGATAGCGAAGCCCACGTCCTGCTGGCGAATGGATAGGCCGGACTTACCGTTGCACGCGCCACCTCGCCCGCTCATCGGCCTGCCGGAGATCACGACATCATAGAGGGCGGGGTCGAAGACTCGCTCGGCCGCCGCCTTCGTTTCCACTTCCTGGAACGCGATGACGTCCGCGTTCAACGCCGCCGCGTCGCTCCGCATCCGGGCATAGTCCGCATCGGTGCGGGGACGGCAACCGACCCCGTTCGCTTCGGCCAAGTGCTCCATGTTCCAGGTCGCGACCCGTATCGACTTCGCCGCGGTCAATGACGCGGAAGGCGCCTTGTTCAACGCGCAGCCGGAAATACCAGCCGCGAGGACCGCGAGCGCGAGAGCGTGTGCCTTGAACATGCGATCCGATCCTGACGTGACCCCGCTGGCTATGCGCCCCACGGGGGAAAGAAGAACCAGAATAGGCAGGACAGCATTACAAGCAACCAGAGGAACGCGCCCCACGCCCGCTGGAGCGTCTTCAGGATCACCGGTCGATCGTCATGAGCTGGGCCGGATAGGGCTGGGCCAGTTCAGCGGCTGGCGCACCGTTCAGCCACCGCTGCTCGTCCTCGTCGTCCAGGATGACCGGCATCGCCTTGGGGTGGATCGGGCCAACGACCGAGTTGGGTTCGCACGTCAGAAAGGCGAAGGTGATCCCGGCAGTCGATGGCCGCCAGATACCGGCAAAGCTAAAGATCGGGCGGCTGGGCACGTCGAACCAGTGAAGAGGCAATCGGCCGTCCTCGCCGCGGACCTGCCCATACTCGCTAAAGGTGGTGACCGGGACCAGGCATCGCTGCGACGGCTTGTCGAGCATCGACCGCCAGAATGGGCTGTTCAGATTGCGGACGTTAGTCACGCTCTTCGTCAGCATCGCCGGCTTGCCCGTCACCTTGTCGATGCGCTTTCCAGGGACCTGCGTCGGGACGCCCCATGACATGACGTCGAGAATGCGCCGACCTTCCTCTTCGCGCACGACCCACGCCGGTTTGTCGGGGAAAAGCTCACCCGGCGGATAGCTCTCGTCCTCGGGATAAGGCACCTCGATCCCATAGCGTCGCGCGAGATCGGCTTGGCTGGCGGACATACGGTAACGGTTGCACATGCCGCGATCATGTCACCGCCAGCGATGTTCGCCAATGTCGTCTTGCGCCCAATCGCGGACATTGCGACGACCCGGGGGTGACCGCGTCTCATCGGCCGGTTAGGTGAGAAGGCTGATGGCGATCGGAAGTCGATCAGCGTCAAGGAGAGTATGCATGCTTTTCCACACCATGGTCGGATCGAACGACATTGAACGGTCGAAGCGCTTCTACGACACGGTGCTCGCCACCTTGGGGGCAGGCGAAGGGGCGCGGAACATCGCCGACAGCGGCCATACACGACTGATCTATAATAATGGCAACGGAACCAACTTCATCGTCAGCCAGCCGATTAACGACGAACCGGCAAGCGTCGCCAACGGCAGCACAGTCGCCTTTTCGTGCAACTCGCCTGAACAAGTGAAGCAGCTTCATGATACCGCGGTCGCCAACGGCGGCACCTCGATCGAAGCCCCGCCCGGCCCGCGTAATACGGCATCGCTGGGGACAGTCGAACTTGCCTATTTTCGCGACCCAGACGGCAACAAACTATGCGGAATTCATTTTCCTGCCTGATCTGTTCGGCACGGTTCCGCTTTTGACGCTAGCGGAACCGGATTTTGCGATCGCGCGAATGTCCGCTTACCAACCAGAAGCGGGCGTTCCGCTTTCGCCCAATAGCGGACCTTCGGCTTCACGGCATGTTGTCGGGCTCTACGTCGGCCTTCATCGCGACCAGCCGCTGGACGATCGCGCGATAGGGCTTGTGACAGCTGCTCCACGGGTGCCGAGGCTCAAGGGTGGCGGCTCTCCAATAATTGGTGAGGAGCGCCTGCTCGCGAACGAACGGGCGTAGGACGTGCAGAGCCAGCCGAACCTCGATGGTGCCGACTGGCATATCCGCCGACCGGTGCGCGGCATCGCGCAGGATCTGTAGCGCCAAGTTGATAAGCGCATGTCGATGGGCGCGTCGTCGCGCGCGCTGCTTGCCGTAGGGTATCGGCAGCAGGTGGATCATCGGCGACGCGCACCGATGCGGACACTTGATCGCCGACCGAGCTGCCCGCCAGTCAGTGTTGCCGCCGTTCGACCGCACCTCGTCGATCAGCGCGCCAAGTTCCCACACCTCGGTCGCTTTGCAACTGCGGCAGGTGACACGGACCTGCGCCTCGATGCGATACAGGTCGTGCAGGGTTTTCGGGTCGCCAACCACATCCGCCGTTTACGCGAAGACGAGAAGCGGTAGCTGCTCGCCCTGCGACGCCAACGCAGCTCGAGCCTGCTGCGCGGCGCCGACAGCTTGGCGGTAGTGGATGGTGCGGCATCGTTCGGCCTCGTCGAAGCCGACAGGTGCCCATTCCTCGCTCGGGTAGCAGGCGTCGTAGATCGCGCGCGCAGCCGCACGCAGCCGGAGATCGTGCTCCATGCCAAGGCTCCATATCGTCGAATCGCCGCAAGTCGCGGCGCCGGCCCAGCTAGAACAATTAGAGAACGAACTTCAACCCGGAGGCTGCGCAATTCCGATCAAGCCTGCGCAAATGCACAAGTCGGTGCACAATTGCGCAGGCGGATGGCGCATTTGCGAACCGGGATTTAACCGGGCAAACCTATCGTTGCGTGGGTATGTCGCTGCATTTCCTACCCAACAGCTTCAGTGTCGATCGAGCACACCCGCCGGGGCAGAAGCGGCGGCTGGATGTTACGCTCGACACCCGGGCAGCGTGTCCCACGTGCGGCCCACATGGTCGTATCCACAGCCGCGGGTTCCTGCACGGCGATAGATGGCCGGTCCGCGACCTCCCGCACGGCGTGCCGGTTGAACTGCATGTTCGTAGGCGGCGGTTCGAGTGCGCGGTCTGTAAGGGCGGCGGTGACCCTCTGGCCGCAAAGACGTTCACGGAGCGAGGGCCGGACACGCATCCGCGATATGACATTACGAAGCGCCTACATGCGCACGTCCTTCGGCTGCTCGCGCGGGAACCGTTCACGAAAATCACGGAGCAGACAGGCATCCCGCCTTCAACGCTCTGGCAGATGGCGATCGAACTGAGCCAGCGCCTCGACAGTGGCCACCGATTCCCTACCCCTTCAGTTCTCGCGATGGACGGGATTAAGATCCGCGGCGAAGAATACATGGTCGTCGCGGACGGGATCACAGGCCGGCCGATCGGATTCATACCGTCAATGCGGTCAGAGCCTATCCGGCAATGGGTGATGGATCGCCTGGACGTCGCCGCGGTTAGAATATTCGTCGCCGACCTCCATCGCACGAACACCAGCGTAGCACGCCTGCAATTCCCCAATGCCCTCTACGTCGCCGATAAGTGGCATGTCGTGCAGCGCTTCCAGAAGGTGCTTTCGCAAGTAATTAACCGCGAGATAGACAGGCTGCGGAAGGCCGGCGAAACCGACCGAGGCAACACGATCTATGACTTCAAGCCCGGCTTGATGGCGGTTAACAAGCGACTGAGACGGACGAGGCGGACGGCTAAGGGCGGGCAGCGCCGCTTGGACTTTTACGACGACCTCGTATCCATACTGAAGTCCCACCGCGTGATCCGGCTGGCCTTTTGGGCGCGACACGATCTTATCCGGTTCTACAGTGCGCCAACCTTAGCTGAGGCACTGCCCTGGCTGGATCGCTTTCGTCGGCATACCGAGACGTTCGCTGCGCTGCCAGATTACGAGACGTTCGAGGCGCACCTGACGAATAACTGGACGTTGATCACGAACTATTTCCAGACCACCACACGACGTAGCGATGGCCGTTGGCGTGGTGTGACTACAAACGGCCTTGAGCAGCACAACGGCGAGATCCGGAAGCGGGTGCGGGTCCGGAACGGTGTTCAGAACCTCGACCTGCTGCGGCTGGTGAGCGTGTATGGCTCCCGCTCCATCGGGGAGGACATCCTCCTCTGCGCGGGCGAAGGGTGCGACCAAGCGATCGGCCCTGTATTCGGTCCGCCCGCGGCGTTCGAAGTGAGGCAAGCGGCTGGTGTTTTCTGGCGCTGTCCCGGCTGTCGTTAACCATGCATCCCACAGCCCGCGCGCGCGCGCGGGGGGCTGCTCCCACCGTAGTATTGTGGGGCGTGTAGTTAACAACGGCTTCGGTAAGGCAGTGGCAGCACGCGGTTCGGCGCTAGCCGATCAGGGTGAGCGGAGCGAATTCCTGTGTCCATTTTGGGCATAGGAGAAAATGAAATGTCAAATCCACGAAACTGGCGTGGCCGCGGGCGGACCACGACCCCCAACAGCCGTCAGAAGCGCAACAAGCTCTATCTCGATGCACATCCCGTCTGCCATCGGTGCAACAGCCGTCCCTCGGCCGAAGCCCATCACGAACTGCCGAAGGGGCACCCTAATCGATACGACTGGCAGCACATGAAGGCGCTGTGCGTGCCGTGCCACATCGCGGTGCATCAGCCGCTGAAGATGGTGCTCACCCCCCGGAAGAAGGCGATGTGAGCCGAGCGCCTTCACCGCCGTCCGGGGACGACTCCCCGGCGGCGATGAAAGTGACCCCGGCGGACATCATGGCATCGCTGATAGCAGCAAGCGATCCGGCTGCGATCGCTGAACCGGCTTCGAACCGTCGAACCGTTGCGACGCCAATACCTGCCTTGTCGGCAAGTGCCTGGGCGGACCAGTCGAGCAAGGCTCTGCCAGCCCGGCATTGGTCCACACTGATCATGTGATCGGGAATAGATCAGTTCGCACTTGTTCGCCACCGTTCACGGTGATATGAAAGCGATCAGTCGACCGGACGTGGGGATTAGGCCCCCCACGCCCGGTCTGACCAAAACCGTCTGTTGAGGAGACGATTATGGCTGTTGCCGCTCTTAGCACCGCTGCGCGCGGTGCGGATACCCCTGCGCCCGTGGGGACCTTCGCATCGAGCGCGCGCTGGACCGAAGACCCCCACGCGCAGATGCTTCTCTCAAGTTGCGTCGAGAGCCCGCCGAAGGGTGTCTGGCGCAGCGAAGCCTTTGGCCGCGTTCGTGACCGCTGGTTCGAATACGCTGGCCGACGTGTCGAGCGGCTGGAGGCGATCCGCTCCCGCATCGGCCGCACCGCCCTCGATCAGTATGACCGCCTGGGTGAGGAAGGCGCTGAGGCGTTCCGCGACTGGTGCAACCAGCCGGGCGTGACCGAAGCGATCGAACTGGCACGCTCCGGCGCGTCCACTTCTATGACGCAGGGGGGCTGAGCCATGACGCATCAGCCCAGCCGCCGCAGCTTCATCGCGGGCGCAAGCCTACTCGCCGTCGTGCCGATTGCCGCGCAAGCAAGCACCACGGCTCCGCCAGCCGAACCGTCTGTTAGTCCACGCCTTCAGCGCGTGATGACGCTTCACCTTCGTGCAGCCGCTGAATGCGAGCGTTTCGACGTGGCCGTCCACTCGCCCGCATGTGAGGCTTTTGCGGCCGATCTCGCGCTATACCCGAAGGAACCGGAACCGCCGCACGAACAGGTCGAGACCACCTTCGTTAATTGGGACGAGAAAGAGATTCGGCTGTCGACGAACAGCGTTGGCTCGCGTGCCTCGGCCGACAGGGTCGTCAATGATCCGACTTGGGCGGACATGGGCGATGAAACTTGGCGCCAAGCCTTCCGCGAGCTTCACGCCCTTCATCAGCGTCGTGACGGGGTGATCGCCGAGCAAAAAGCGCGATTGGCTGCATATCGCCTGGCGGCGAGGAAGCGGCACCAACTCGCAAAGTTGGAAGCCCGCGCCGCCAGCCTAGCCGATCGCTCGGTCAACCTATGGCGCGCGGTCCTCGCCAGCCCATCGCAGGGGGTAGCCGACATGGCTGCCAAGGTAGCATTCATCGAGAAAGACGATGACGAGCCCGGCGAGTACGAGTTCGCCGCCCTTGCTGCTGACATCAAGCGGCTGGCGGCGGGGGCGACGGCATGAGCGCGCCTACATCTGCCAGCGAGGCACCATCCACCATCGCCGTTCTGCATGCTCGGTATGAAGCGACGTTCGACGAATACAACGTGGTTGACCGGGCTGCGACGCGGCTGAACCGGAAGGATAATGCCACTCTGCCCATGCAGTACGCCTGCGATCGGGCGATGAGGGCGATCGAGCGAGAAGCCGACGCGCTTCGTCAGGCGATCCTATACCAAGTGCCGATCACGTGGCCCGACGCGCTGATCCTTCAGCATCACATCCGGATCGCGCAGGACTTGGTCGTCAACTCGGACAAGCCCGCCGACGCACACAAGGACGCGCTCGACGCCGCGGTCGATACGCTGTTGGACTTCATGGCGAGTGAGATCGTCACGGACCACGATGCGATCGGCCAGCAGTTCAAGACCGCGGTCAGTATCGTCGCGGAACGGCGCCGAATGCGTGCGGGCGACGTGGAGGCGGTGGCATGAAGCACGCTGTATTCCACCCCGCGCGCGCTGACCGATTCCATCGCCTGCTCGCCACACTGAGCCCGAACGAAGTCGGCGACGCGATCGACGCGCTGATCGCCCGGCTGGACGCCTTGGGCGGCGACCCCGATCTTGAGGAAGACGATCACGCCGGCGGCAATGTCGATGACGTGGGCGAGGCGGGCACGCTGCCCGAATCCGATCTCGGCTGCGTGGGTGTCCATTTCTCCAGCGATGATGACGACGAGGGCGACCTTGAGGACCGCCGCTTGCGGATGCCGCATATCAAGCGAATCCAGCGCACCCGATGCGATCGTCACGTGGGTCGATGGGGCAATGTCACCCATCTGCTTCGCGACCAGCGGGCCGGCGATCTGCGTCAGGGGGTGCGAGCATGAACTCGCGACGTAATTCGGTAGCGACCCTGATCGCTACCCTCACCACCCGCAACGCCCTGACCGACAGCGAGATTGCCGACAGCCTTCACCACGAGATTGCCCGAGAGCGGCAGGAGGCTGATGACATGATGGCCCAAGCAATCGCCCGCGGTCGGCAGCGGACCTACTATCTCTCGCCTGCAATTTTCAACGCGATCCCGACGCTTGAAGCGTCGCTGGCGACAGCAGAGGCGGCACTAGAACGGAACCGCGGCGGTCGATGCGAACGCTATGTTCGCGGTGCGGTTCAACAGACCCGCGTCGAACTGGACATTGCCCGCGAACTGCGCACCATTCGGTCACATGTCGCGCATACCGACCCGCCGGATTACTGGCAGCGGCTTGAGCTCGAAGCCAACGCCCAACCGATCGTCGTCAACCCGACCTGGAGCGATGGGGCCTCCAACAGGGAGTGCGGCGCATGATGGTTGGCACACAACCCGCAAAGCTCGCTCCACCGCCGTTCGACCCCTGGGATTGGCTTAGCGAGCTGACCGAGGCGGGCGGCGGCTACGCCTTGGCCAGCGGGCGGAAGCTATGGCTGGTCGTCGATCACGTCCCAGCCGACGCGCTCTATCCGCTAATGGCCAAGCTGGTCGGGCATCCAGACCGCCAAGAAGCCGTGCGTCTGACGATCGAGCGTCGGCAGGCCGGTGAGGGAATCGCGTGAGCACGCTGTTCATCAGCACCGGGGGCGCCCGTGCGCTACCGGTCGACCTGCTGCTGTCGGCTATCCCAAGCCTTCCCCGCCCGGCGCTCGACCGCCTTGTCGACCGTGCGATCGAGCACATGGACGACGACGATGGCGATCCTGACATAGAGCCGGAGGAGGACAACGATGTCGCATGACTCGATGACGCCTGCGGGAACGGCAACCGCTCGGCGCATCATCGTCGTCTATAGGGCGGACCTGCCGATGATGACGCGCGCGAAGGGTGAGGTGCAATTTGGCCATGCGGTCGCAGGCTTGCTGCATCAGACCGATGCCGCGCTGTTCGCGGCCTACATGGCGGACGGCCAGCCGAAGATCAGCATGGAGGTTGGCAGCCTCAACGACCTCCTGCGCATCCAGGCAAAGGCCTTCCGCCGCGGCGTGACTGCATTCCTTGTCGAGGACGCCGCCCACACCGTGTTCGATCAACCCACCATTACCTGCATTGGCCTCGGCCCCATGACCAAGACCGACGGCAATTCGATCACCCGCGGCGCGAAGATGCGCTCGTGAAACCACCGGAGGAATATCACGCTTAGCACCGCATCTTGGGAACCGGCTCTGCCGCTGGCTCCGCTTCGTCAGCCCGTCGCCCGCACCTCGCGGCCGGCGGGCTTGCCGCGTCTCCATCGCTTCCACGACAGCTTGGCCCTGTCCGAGCAGTATGGGCCTGACTGGTGGCTGCCGATCTACCGCCGCGCCTTCCCGACGCTGAAGTCCGCGGTGGCGGTGGAGCATGACGGCTGGGCGCAGCGTGGTGGGATCGACCGGTTGCTGACGCTCGGCTGCGGTCGCACCTTCACTGTCGACGAGAAGATCAGGATGGAAGATTGGCCCGACGTTCTGCTGGAGCGCTGGTCGGACGAAGCGCGCCAGTCTCCCGGCTGGGTGCAGAAGCCCCTCGCCGCCGACTTCATCGCCTATGCGCACGCTCCAGCCGCTACGTGCGTCCTGCTGCCGGTGCCGTCGCTCCAGCGCGCGTGGCGCCAACATGGCCGGCAGTGGATCGGTCTATATGGGCAGCGTCGAGCGCAGAACGGAGGCTACACGACGACCAGCGTGCCGGTGCCACGAGGCGTGCTGATGCAAGCGATTGTTGAAGCTATGTTCGTATCCTAAGTGGGAATCTCTCGACCCCACCTGAACCGGGAGAGCTTAGGCGGAGAGATTCAGCAACGAGCTTCAACTAGGAGTTGAAACTTTAACGATCCGCGTCTATTTAGTTGTCACGTCCGAAGCGAGATTCGGGATGTGCCGCCCGCGAGGGTTCCGCGAAATGTGGACGCAAGGGTTTTCTCGCACCAATAGCCTCTCCCTAACCGGAGAGGCTATTTTGCTATGGCGGGCGGGCATGTTTGGTGCACCAACCGCGCAAATTTTATCGACTGCAGCCTGTGGCGAGCAGGCAAATCCGGATTCTGATAGGCGCTTATGACGTGCAGAATGCCGTCCACGCCTGGGATGCGGCTAGCTTTCCGCAATCGAAAAAACGCTGGATATGCGATTCCTTCTGCCTCGGCATAGAAAAGGTAACTGAGCACGCCGTTGCCGTCGCGGCTTTGAAACGCCTTTCCACCGATATGATATTCTACGATCGCGCGAAGGCCAATCGAGCATCCGTAGCGAACCGGACAAAATGCCCGCTTCTCACCGTCCGCTGTAAAGGCGTGAGCGTCGATGTGCCGGCTATCATCCCATTTTTCGCTGAAAACATGATGACTAAACGTCACCTCCAGTGTCGCAGGCGCGGCCAAAGGATCCTTAGCGGGCACGATCACCTGGAAACGATCCAGGTGTGCCAGAGGATATTCAGTCTCCCCCATTCGGAATGATCCATACGACATGCCGGATATGTAGCGCATCGACGCGAAGAGTCAACGCTAACACCACTGCACGTGCCATCGTGCAGAAATTGACTTACTGCACATACTGAACTAAATGCCGATTCAGATTTCAAGGGAGGCGAATGTGGCCAGGGTTCGAAGCCCCAATTTTCCAGCGATTGGCTTGTCCAAATCAATCGAGCGCGCGCGGAAAATATTCGACCGAGAGCAGCAACTGCCCGCCAACCGGGACGTCCTATCAAAGCATCTCGGCTATAGCGGATATAACGGAAAGTCCGCGAAAATCCTGTCCGCCCTCAGCAAGTTCGGCCTTCTCGAGCCGGTGAAGGATGGCAAGCTACGCCTGTCTCAGCGCTCCATGCGCATTCTCTTTCCCAGAAACGAAGTCGATAAGAATGAGGCGTTGCGGGAAGCCGCATCGGCACCAACGCTTTTCCGAGAGATCGCTAAGGAGTGGGACGGCGGGACGCCCAGCGACGACAATCTCGCAAATTTTCTACTGCACAATGGGTTTTCACAAACCGCCATCGCCCCTGCTATCGCCGCATACCGCGACACGCTGAGCCTTGTAACACCTTCGGCTGGGCAGTATAACGCCGCTACCGAAGACCTCGAAGATGAGGCAGGTGACGAGGACGACGACATGGACATGGATCCGACCCGGATCCCGGGCAAAGACGCTGTTGGCGTGGGGCAAACGCGTAAACCAGTCGCGCTGCAGGGCGAGCCCTTCAATCTTCAGCTTATCAAAGGCGGAGTGCTTGGCGCCTTCGATTTGCGGAATAAGGGTGACCTCGAAACCTTCGTCGCGGGGCTCCAAGCCTTAAAGGCCTTCTTACCTGAAACTCAGCTCGAAGAAGATGGCCTCGACTAACGCGGTCAAATCTCCTCAGTCCGTTACACCCGCAGCTGCTTTCACGCTCACAGTCGTGATGCGCGTCCCCACTGAGTTTGGCTGTCGAACGAGCTTGCCAGCCCCCAGCAAATCATAAACCTTCGTCCGCCCACAGCGCAGCACGGCCTGCGTCTCCTTGACGGTTAGGGATGGTGCATCGAGCGAAACACCTTCGGCGCTGGGGATCAGCGAACGCCGTGCTTTGCGTTCCGGCTCAAGCGGACTTTTAACCGCCGCAAGCTGTTCTGAAGCGGCCGGCCCTGACCGATCGCGCTGCAGCTCGTTCTTGCGCCGTGGACGGTTGCCATGCTCTGCCACCAACTGGAGCAGCGAGACGTCGTCGAAGCGGATTCCAACGATAGTGTATTTGGGGCCCCCGCCGAACTCAGTTGATCCATCCAGACGGACGGTGCCGTTGCAGACGTCCGCTACCTTGCCCTCAGCCACGATCCGGCGCCACAGATCCGGTGCAATCCGCTTATCTCGAATCTCTTCGCGAGTGCCATTCGGCTGGAGCCGCTCGGTCCACCGGGCATAGCCTTTCACTAGCCCGGCGATCGCGTTGTCTGCCAGGAACGTCATCGGGTCGCTGATCCCGGCAGCCTCGATCAGCGACGCGGCCTGGGCAGGGGAGATCGGGTTGAAGGCTTTCATGTTGTCTCGTGCGCGATATTGAGACGATCGTCATGAAGCCCCGCGGTAAAGAACCGACTACCGATCAAGCGACATGTTCGCGTGTGGTCGCCGTCGAGTGTGGGAACCAGCGTGGGAGCGCATAGCAAGACCACGGCATAATATGCCGCTATCTCAGGTTCTTACGCGATTTGTGGTGGTGCCGCCTACAGGACTCGAACCTGTGACCCCCGCATTACGAATGCGATGCTCTACCAGCTGAGCTAAGGCGGCCTGTGTCGGCGGCGGATGGTATCCGTCGTCCGAGGTGGCGGCGCTTAGCAGTGTCTTTTTGGCGTGGCAAGCGGTCGCGCGGGGGAAAGCGCCTTTACGCCGTCTTTACCACAGGTCAGCCAGAACGACCGCGAAGGTTCGGGGCGTCGTGTCCCGTCGTCGAGGGTGAGTGGCATGGAATTCGCGCGCGGTATCGAGGACGGCACCGATTCGCCGTCTGGCGAGGGGCACGCCGGCGGCGATCGCGGGGAGCTGGCGATGGTGCTGACCGACGAGCGCCGGATGCACGTCCGCGCCTATAACCACTGGGTGTCGCTGCTCCAGGGGCGCCCCTATCCCGCTATCGAGGACCTCGACCCGGCGTCGATCGCCGATTTCGGCCCGCATAGCGTGCTGCTCGACTTCACCGACGGGATCGAGGACCCGCGAGTCGCCTTTCTCGGCCGTGCGCTGCGCGAAGAGGGCGAGGTCGAGGTCGGTGTCGAACGCATTTCGCAGGTCCGCAGCCGGTCGCTGTTGTCGCGGCTGACCGATCATTACCTCCAGATCATCGCCAACCGCGCGCCGATCGGGTTCGAGGCGGAATTCGTCGGCACACGCGGGCACAACACGATGTACCGCGGCATCCTGATGCCGTTCTCGTCCGACGGGCAGCAGATCGACTTCATCTACGGCGTCATCAACTGGAAGGAAATGGTCGACGCGGGTACCGAGGCGCAGCTGATCGCCGATCTGGCCGCCGCGCGCCGCGCTGCGCCTGCGCCGGCTCCGGCACCGCAGATCTGGGCCGATGGTCCGGGATCGGGCTTTGACGAGCCCGTGCGCGATCCGCTGCCGAGCGAGGCGAGTCTGTACGATCGTCTCGCCTCGGCCCGGGCGAGCGCGGAGGCGTTTGCCGCCAGCGAAGGCCGTAGCCGCGGGGCGCTGTATCAGGCGCTGGGCGACGCGCATGGCATTGCGACCGCCGCTGAGCAGGATCCGGACACGCTGGCCGAGGTGCTGGCCGACGCCGGCTTGAAGGCTCAGGCCCGCGCACCGATGACGCCGATCGTCAAGCTGGTCTTCGGCGCCGATTACGACAAGACGCGGCTGACCGAGTTCGCATCGGTCCTGACGCACGCCAGGCGGCACGAAGTCGGCGCCGATGGCCTGAGCGGCTATCTCGAAAGCTTTCCCGGCGGGATCAAGGGCATCGTCGGCGCCGAACGCGCGTTGCGTCGCAAGCCCGCCGACGCGACGCGCTGGGACAGCATCGCCGCCGAACTGCGCACCCGCGCGCCGCTGGCGCATGTCGATATCGCGCGGGCGGGGGAGGGCGAGTTCGTCGTCCTGCTGGCCCGTGCCGACGCCGCCGGCGGACTGGATGTCGTGGCTTGTGTCGAAGGTGACCGGCAACTGACCGATCGCGCCCTGCGTCGCGCCGCTGCGTGATTTTCCGCGCGAAATAAAATTACAACGGTCTTGAGCGACCGGGCGACCCGGCGCATAGAGCGGGCATGGCACACAAGACCAGTTCGCTGTCGGACGCGCTTGCCGCCCGACTGATCGAAGGCGCCCTGCCGGGAGAGATCGAAGGCCTGACCGCGGCCGAGCGCGCGGAGGCTGCGTCCTTCGTCGCGCACACCGCCGCCAGCCGTCCGCCCGGCACCCCGGCCATCGCGCTGGAGATGATCGAGGGCGACGGCCACCGCCGCCGGATGCGCCTGGCGGTTGTCAACGACGACATGCCGTTCCTGGTCGATTCGATCGCCGCGACGATCGCGGCGCACGACGTGCCGATCGACCGGGTGATCCACCCGGTGGTGCTCGCCAAACGCGACGCTGCGGGCCAGCTGACCGCGATCGGCGAGGGCGCGTTCGAATCGATGGTCTACATCGAGATGCACCGCGCCGATGCCAAGATCCGCCGCGCGATCGAATCGGAACTGGCCCGCAACCTGGCCCACGTCCGCAGCGCGGTTGCCGACTGGCCCGCGCTCCAGGCGGCGATGCGCGCGGACGCGTCCCGGCTGGTCGGTGACGGCAATATCGAAGGCGGCACGCTGCTCCAGTGGTTCAACGACCGCGCGATGACGCTGCTGGGCCACGAAAGCTGGTATCGCGACGGGCACCGCGAAAATGCGCTGGGCATCGCGCGGCATGAGTTCGACGTGCCGCTGCTGGCCGTGCGGTCGCGCGAGACCGCGATCACCTTCTTCGAGAAGGGCGGCTCCGCGCCGCTGCTGCTGAAGAGCAACTGCATCGCGACCGTGCACCGCCGCGTACCGCTGGACCTGGTGCTGGTGCCGATCCACGAGAACGGCAAGGTGAAGGGCCTGTCGATGCACGCCGGGCTCTGGACCTCGGGCGCGCTGCATGCGTCCCCGCGCGACGTGCCGGTGCTGCGCGAGCGCCTGGCGATGATGGAGGCCAAGTTCGGCTTCGATCCCAAGGGGCATACAGGCAAGGCGCTGACGCACGCGCTGACGGCGCTGCCGCACGACCTGACGGCCGCGTTCCAGCCCGCCGAGCTCGAGCGGCTGGCGCTAACCGCGATGAGCCTGGCCGATCGCCCGCGCCCGAAGCTGGAGATGGTGAAGTCCGCGCTCGGCCGGCACATCTTCGCTTTCGTCTGGCTGCCGCGTGACGACGTGACGACCGCGCGGCGCTTGGCGATCGGCGACATGCTGGCCAAGGCGGCGGATGCGACCGTGCTCAACTGGTCGATCGCGCTGGAGGACGGCGTCGTCGCGCTGATCCGCTACACGCTCGACGTGCGCGACAGCAGCAAGACGCCCGACGTGCCCGCGCTGGATGCGGAGCTGGAGCGGATGGTCCGCGGGTGGGTGCCCGCGATCGAGGCCGCGCTGATCGAGCAGGTCGGCGATACCCGCGGCACGCGCCTGGCGCTGCGCTTCGCCAACGCGTTCCCCAACGGATACCGGATGCATTACGCGCCGGAACAGGCCGCGCAGGACATCCTGCACCTGGGTGATCTGGCCAACACCGACAGCCGCTCGATCCGCATCACCGATACTGCGACGGCGGGCGAGCGCCGGGTGAAGCTGTATCGCCTGGGTGGTGCGCTGGCGCTGTCGGATGCGGTGCCGGTCTTCGAGAATTTCGGCTTCCGCGTGCTGGAGGAGGTGCCGGTCGCGCTCGCCGATGCCGATGGCGCGTTCGTCCACGACTTCCTGGTGTCGTCGCCGGCCGATGCCGCGACGTTCGACGTCGCGACCGTGGAAACTGCGGTCGCCGCGGTGCTGGAGGGGCGCGCGGAGAACGACGCGTTCAACCGCCTGATCGTCGAAGCGGGCATGGATCCCAAGGCGGTCGGCCTGTTCCGTGCCTGGTTCCGCTACCTGCGTCAGGCCGGCCTGACCTACGGTCTGGCCACCGTCGTCGATGCGATCCGCCGCGCGCCCAAGGTCGCGTCCGCGCTGATCGAGCGGTTCGTCGCCGCGCACGACCCGATGGCGAACGACCGCGACGCGCGCATCGCCGCCGCCGACCGCGCGGTGCTCGACGGGCTCGACAAGGTCGCCGGTGTCGACGACGACCGTATCCTGCGCACGATCCACGGGGTCATCGTCGCGACGCTGCGCACCAACGCCTTCGCGCCCGCCGCAGCCGAAGCGCTGGCGTTCAAGCTCGATTCGGCGAAGGTCCCGGGGCTGCCCAAGCCGCTGCCGTGGCGCGAGATCTGGGTGTACAGCCCGCGTGTCGAGGGCATCCACCTGCGCGCCGGCCCGATCGCGCGCGGGGGGCTTCGCTGGTCCGACCGCCGTGACGACTTCCGCACCGAGATCCTGGGCCTGATGAAGGCGCAGCGCGTGAAGAACGCGGTGATCGTACCGACCGGCGCGAAGGGCGGCTTCTACGCCAAGCAATTGCCCAATCCCGCGGTCGACCGTGACGCGTGGTTCGCGGAAGGAACGGAGAGCTACCGGATCTTCATCCGCACGCTTCTGTCGATCACGGACAATCTGGTCGAGAACCAGGTCGTGCATCCCGAAAGCGTGACGGTGCTTGACGGCGACGATCCCTATTTCGTCGTCGCCGCCGACAAGGGCACGGCGACGTTCAGCGATGTCGCCAACGCCATCGCGCTCGAACGCGGCTTCTGGCTGGGCGACGCCTTCGCCAGCGGCGGCTCGGTCGGCTACGACCACAAGGCGATGGGCATCACCGCCAAGGGTGGGTGGGTGTCGGTCCAGCGTCACTTCGCCGAAAAAGGCGTCGACGTGCAGACGCAGAGCATCGACGTGGTCGGCTGCGGCGACATGTCCGGCGACGTGTTCGGCAACGGCATGCTGTTGTCGAAGGCGATCCGCCTGGTTGCCGCGTTCGATCACCGCCACATCTTCCTCGACCCCGCACCCGATCCCGCCAAGTCGTGGGACGAGCGCAACCGGATGTTCCAGCTGCCGCGATCGAGCTGGGCGGACTATGACGCCAAGCTGATCTCCAAGGGCGGCGGCGTGTTCTCGCGCGCCGACAAATCGGTGAAGCTGTCGAAGGAAGCCGCAGCCGCGCTGGGCGTAGAGCCGGGCGAGATCGAGCCGGCCGCGCTCATCTCCGCGATCCTGAAGGCGCCGGTCGACCTGATCTGGTTCGGCGGCATCGGCACTTATGTGAAGGCGCGCGCGGAGAATAACGCGACCGTCGGCGATCCCGCCAACGACCGCCTGCGCGTCGATGCCGAGGATCTGCGTGCGACCGCGATCGGCGAAGGCGCCAACCTGGGTGTCACCCAGGCCGCGCGTATCGCGTTCGCGGCGCACGGCGGGCGGATCAACACCGACTTCATCGACAATTCGGCCGGCGTCGATTGTTCGGACAACGAGGTCAACATCAAGATCGCGTTGAACCGTGAGATGATCGAAGGGCGGCTGAGCGAGGCCAAGCGCAACACGGTGCTTGCCAGCATGACCGACGACGTCGCGCATCTGGTGCTGGAGGACAACCGCCTCCAGACGCTGGCGCTGTCGATCATGGAGAATGACGGCGCGATCGCGGTGCCGAGCTATGTCCGCACGATCGAGATGATGGAGGCATCGGGCCGCCTCGACCGCGCGGTCGAAGGGCTGGCGAGCAACGAAGACTATCTGCGCCGCGCGCAGGAGGGCGGGCATCTGACCCGGCCCGAACTCGCCGTGCTGCTGGCGACCGCGAAGCTCGCGCTGCAGGACGCGATCGAGCAGCGCAAGCTGGGCCTGGACGACGAACTGAAGCCCGACCTGCACGCCGCCTTCCCGCCGGCGATGCGCAAGTCGTTCGCCGCGGCGATCGACGCGCACCGTCTGCGCGGTGAGATCGTCGCGACCAAGCTCGCTAACCGCATCGTGAACCGGCTGGGTGTGCTCAACCCGTTCGAGCTGGCCGAGGAAGAAGGCGCGGCGATGGGCGACATCGCAGCGATGTTCGTCGCGGCCGAACGCCTGTTCGACCTGCCCGCGCTATGGGAAGCGATCGAGACGGCGGCCATCCCCGAAGGCGCGCGTATCGCGCTGTTCGAGGAAGTCGCGGTCGCCACGCGCTCGCAGATCGCCGACCTGTTGCGCGCGGCTCGGCCGGGCGAAGGCCCAGGCGAGGTCGTCGCGCGACTGAAGCCGCAGATCGACGCGCTCGACCGCCAGACCGAACAACTGCTGCGCGACGAAGTCCGTGCCGGCAGCGATCGCATCGTCGAACGGCTGGAAGCCGCCGGTGCACCGGGGCCGCTGGTCCGCCGCACCGTCCGCCTGTTCGAACTGGACGGTGTCGTCGGTCTCGCCGACCTGGGGCAACGCAGCGGTGCCGACGAGACGCGACTGACGCATGCCTTCACCCATCTGGGGCAGGCGCTGGGTCTCGACTGGGCACAGACGACCGCGGCGCGCGTGACGACCGGCGATCCGTGGGAACGCCTGCTGATCGCGGGGCTGGCGCGCGACTTCCAGCAGTTGCGCCTCGATTTCCTGGCGCGGCATGGGGGCAAGGACCCGGAAAAGACGGTTGATACATGGCTGGTCGACAACGCCGCGCGGGTGACCCAGTTCGCCGACCTGGTCCGCCGCGCGCGGGCGGCTGCGGCACCGAATGCGGCTATGCTGGCGCAGATCGCCAGTCAGGCGCGGGTGCTGCTGGGGCGGTAGGGCGCACTTTCCGCCGTTCGTGCCAATAACCCGGTCATCCCCGCGCAGGCGGGGATCCATCTCGTGCACTCGCCAAGCTGGACGTCCGGGAGATGGGTCCCCGCCTGCGCGGGGACGACGGCCGCGCGGGTTGTCGACCGACGGCTGCGCGGCGTGGGTCCCCGTCTGCGCGGGGACGACGGTGCCTATCGGCGAGCCGTCCGGTCGAACAGCCACGTCCGGAGTGCACTTGCCAGGTTCGGCGGGGCCTCGGCAGCGATCCGAAGCACGTCGATCTGCGCGATCAGCGCGTTGAGCGGTAGCCCGGCTTCAACCGCGGCCCGATCGAGCGCGGTCCAGAACACCGGTTCCAGGCTGATCGACGTCTGGTGCCCGGCGATCGTCACCGACCGCTTCACCGGCCCGACAAAGCCGCCGTCAGGAGCGTCGATCACACGGCGTCATCGAACAGCCCGGCCAGCTGCTCGATCATCGTGCCGGCGAGCTGCTCGACATCCATGATCGTCACCGCGCGGCTGTAATATCGCGTCACGTCGTGCCCGATGCCGATCGCGACCAGTTCGACCGGCGACCGGCTCTCGATCCAGCCGATCACCTGCCGCAGATGCCGCTCCAGATAGGCGCCGGAATTGACGCTCAACGTCGAATCGTCGACCGGCGCGCCGTCCGAGATGACCATCAGGATGCGACGATCCTCGGGCCGCGCGATCAGCCGGCCGTGCGCCCACAGCAGCGCCTCGCCGTCGATATTCTCCTTCAGCAGCCCTTCGCGCATCATGAGGCCCAGCGATCGCTTCGCCCGTCGCCACGGCTCGTCGGCCTGTTTGTAGATGATGTGGCGGATGTCGTTCAGCCGGCCCGGCTGTGGCGGGCGACCCGCCGCCAGCCATGCCTCGCGCGCCTGCCCGCCTTTCCACGCGCGCGTGGTGAAGCCCAGGATCTCGACCTTCACCCCGACCCGCTCCAGCGTGCGCGCGAGGATGTCGGCGCTGATCGCGGCGATGCTGATCGGTCGGCCCCGCATCGAGCCTGAATTGTCGATCAGGATCGTGACGATCGTATCCTTGAACTCGGTGTCGCGCTCGCGCTTGTAGCTCAGCGACAGCATCGGATTGACGATCACCCGCGCAAGGCGTGCCGCGTCCAGGATGCCCTCTTCCTGGTCGAAGTCCCAGGAGCGCGACTGCTGCGCCATCAACCGCCGCTGGAGCCGGTTGGCGAGCTTGGTTACGACGCCCTGCAGATGGACGAGCTGCTGGTCGAGATAGGCGCGCAGGCGATCGAGCTCTTCGGCGTCGCACAGGTCGGTTGCGGCGATCTCCTCGTCGAACTTCCGTGTGAACGGCTTGTAGTCGAACTGCGGGGACAGGTCGCTGAACGGGCGGTTGGGGCGGACCGGCTGCATGCCCTCGTCCCCGTCGTCGCCCGGGTCGCCATCGGCGTCGTCGAACGAATCCTCGCCCTGTTCGCTGCCCTCGCCATCATCGGTGTCGCTCTCGCGCTGTTCGCCGCGCGCCTCGACCTGGCCTTCGCCCTGGTCGCCGCCGTCCTCGTTGTCGTCCCCTTCGTCGGGGCGCTCGTCCTCTGTGCCTTCGTCGTCGTTGCCGCCGTCGTCGTCCTCCTGCGGCAGGACTTCGCCCTCGACCAGGTCGAGGTCCTCGAGCAACCGGCTGACGACCTTGGCGAACGCCCGCTGGTCGTCGATCGCAAAGGCCAGCGCATCGAGATCGGCGCCCGCCTTCGCCTCGATATCCTCGCGCACCATCGCCAGCCCGGCGGCAGCCGACGCGGGTGCCTCGCGCCCCGTCAGTCGCTCGCGCACCAGTAGCGCCACCGCGCTCGACAGCGGCACTTCCTCCGCCGTCCGCGCGCGTGCGATCGGGTCGGACTTCATCCGCATGGCAAGCGACCGGTCGAGGTTTGCGGCGATGCCGGCATAGCCCTTCGATCCCAGCGCCTCGACCCGCGCGGTCTCCACCGCATCGAACACCGCCCGCGCCACCGCATCCTGCGGCGCCCCACGCTGGTGGATCGCGGTGTCGTGGTGCTTCAGCCGCAGCGAGAAACCGTCGGCGAAACCGCGCGCCTCCGCCACCTGCTCGGCGGGCAGGGTGCGCGCGGGCATCGGCACCTTCAGATGCCGTCCGGCCTGCGTCGGTGCATCGGCCGTGAACGCCAGTTCTACGTCCTGCCGCTCCGACAACGCGCGCGACGTACCGGCGAGGACGGCCTTGAACCGGTCGAGAGGCGTTTCGTTGGCCAAGCCGTCAGGCCTTCGCCGCCACGCTTTCGGGCAGGTCCTTGCCGAACACGCGCTGGTAATATTCCGCGACCAGCGACTTTTCCGCATCATCGCACTTGTTGAGGAACGACAGGCGGAAGGCGAAGCCGACGTCGTTGAAGATCAGCGTGTTCTGCGCCCACGTGATGACGGTGCGTGGGCTCATGACGGTCGATATGTCGCCGTTGATGAAGCCCTTGCGGGTCAGGTCGGCGACGCGGACCATGTTGTCGACCTGTTCCTTGCCGCCGGGCTTGTCGTATTCGCCCGACTTGGCGAGCACGATCTGCGCCTCGGTCTGCGCGGGCAGGTAGTTCAGGCCGACGACGATGTTCCAGCGGTCCATCTGACCCTGGTTGATCTGCTGCGTGCCGTGATACAGCCCGGATGTGTCGCCCAGACCCACCGTGTTGGCGGTGGCGAACAGGCGGAACCACGGGTTTGGGCGGATGACACGGTTCTGGTCGAGCAGCGTCAGCTTGCCCTCCGTCTCCAGCACGCGCTGGATGACGAACATCACGTCGGGGCGGCCGGCGTCATATTCGTCGAACACCAGCGCGGTCGGCGTCTGCAGCGCCCAGGGCAGCAGGCCTTCGCGGAATTCGGTGACCTGCTTGCCATCCTTCAGCACGATCGCGTCGCGGCCGATCAGGTCGATGCGGCTGATGTGCGCATCCAGGTTGATGCGGATGCACGGCCAGTTCAGCCGCGCGGCGACCTGTTCGATGTGCGTCGACTTGCCGGTGCCGTGATAGCCCTGCACCATCACGCGGCGATTGTGCGCAAAGCCCGCCAGGATGGCGAGCGTCGTGTCGGCGTCGAAGACATAGGCGGGGTCCAGATCGGGGACGCGCTCGTCCGCCTCGCTGAACGCGGGCACTTTCATGTCGATGTCGATGCCGAACAGGTCGCGGACCGAAACTTCCTTGTCGGGCGACTCCAGGATGGTCGTGTCGCGGCTGTCGGGCTGGGTATTTGGAATATCGGTCATCGGAAGCCTTTCGCGCCACGCCCTACAGGAAGCGCTAGAACGCGTTCAAGTGATCCTGGCCTTCTCCGGCATCGGAAAAAATGTCGAAAGGCGCGCCGCGAGCGCACGGTCGCCCTCGATCGTCAGCATCCCGTCGCTTTCGAGCTGCTCGAGCGGCACGCCGGCATAGAGCAGGGCGGCGACGCCGCCGGTCTCGCCACCGAAGACGATGTGCGGATCTGCGGGCAGGCCGCGGCCGAGCGCCATGGCGCCGCGATCGATGGTCCAGTGGAACTGTTCGTCGCCGTACCGAAAGCCCAGCCGGAGGACGGCATCGCCTGCCGCGGCGACATCGATCATCGTGCGCAACGACAGCAGCAGCGAGATCGGACTGAACGGCCGCGTCGGGTCGTGCAGCGGCGATCGGGACGCCCAGCGGCCCAGCGCCTGGAACACCGGCCCCGCCTGCTGCCCCCATTCGGTCAGGCCATAGACCTGCACGGCGGCGGGCGGCGGCAGTTTCGTGCGGCGGACGATCCCGCCGGCCTCCAGCCCCTCGAGTCGTTGGATCAGCACGTTGGCGCTGATCGCGGGCAGGCTCCGGCGCAATTCGCCGAACCGCCGCGGCCCAAGCATCAGTTCGCGCATGATCGGCAGCGCCCAGCGCTCACCGATGATGTCCATGCCGTGGGTCGCGGCACAGGCATCGTCATATCGGCGTTTGGCGGCATCCTGACGCATATCAGTTAGATTACATAACTCATCGGTTGTCTTTTGTAACTCCGCAGAGCAGGTACGTGTCCAACAAGACGCATTCAAGGGAGAGGGCGATGGCGAAGATGATTTTCGTGAACCTGCCGGTTCATGATGTCGCGCGGGCGACGGCGTTCTACGAAGCGATCGGCTTCACCAGGAACCCCATGTTCTCGAACGACCGGGGATCGGCAATGGTCTGGTCCGACACGATCAACGTCATGCTGCTCCAGCGCGATTTCTACGCAACGTTCACGACCAAGCTGATCATCGATGCACACAGTTCGAGCGGCGTGCTGCTGGCCTTGAATTTCGATACCCGTGACGACGTCGACGCGATCACCGGAGCCGCACTGGCCGCGGGCGGGCGCGAACTGCACGATCCCGAGGACGAAGGCTTCATGTACAGCCGCGCGTTCGAGGATCCGGACGGTCACGGTTGGGGGCCGTTCTTCATGGACATGGCCGCCGCGCAGGCGCAGTTTTCGGATGCCGGCGCCACGGCCGGGCAGGGAGAGACGGCATGACCTATATCGAGGGGTTCCTGACCCCGGTCCCCACCGCCAACCGCGACCGTTATCTGGAGCATGCCAAGGCGGCGGTACCGATGTTCAAGGATTTCGGCGCGGCGCGGATGGTCGAGGCGTGGGGCGAGGACGTGCCGCGCGGCACCCGCAACGACCTGTGGGGCGCGGTGGCGGCGACCGCGGACGAGACGGTCGTCTTTTCGTGGTTCGAATATCCCGACAAGGCGACACGCGACGCGGCGACGGCGAAGATGATGGCCGATCCGCGGCTGGCGGAGATGATGCAGGATATGCCGTTCGATGGCCGGCGCATGGTCATGGGCGGCTTCGAAAGCGTCAGCGATGCAGGCGACGGACGCGGCACCGGCTTCATCGACGGGATCGTTCTGCCCGTGAAGACCGCTGACCGCGCCGCCTTTGCGCAATTCGCGCGGGGCGTCGCCGCACCCTTCCTGGAACATGGCGCACTGCGCGTGATGGATACGGTCGCCGACGACGTCCAGCCGGGCAAGCAGACCGACTTCTTCCGCGCGATCCTTGCCGAAGCGGGCGAGGAACCCTCGTTCGGCTGGGTCGAATGGCCCGACCGAGCGACACGCGATGCCGGCTGGGAAGCGATCATGGCCGACCCGCGGATGCAGGGCAATGACGCGCCCTTTGACGGCAAAAGGATGATCTTCGGCGGCTTCACGCCCATCATCGACGCCTGAGCAGGAGGGACATCATGGCCAATCGTAACGGTACGCCGATCTGGTTCGAACTGAGCACGCCCGATGCCGCGGCGGCTGCGGACTTCTACACGGCGGTGGCCGGATGGACGGTCGCGCCGTCGCCGATGGCGGAGCATAGCGGTTACCGGATCGCTACCGCCGCGGACGGCAGCGGCATCGCCGGCGTGATGACGCCGCCGCCGGGCGCCCCGGCCCAGCACGGCTGGACAATCTATTTCGCGGTCGACGACGTCGATGCCCATGCCGCCCGCATCGACGAGCTCGGCGGTGCGATCGGCTTCGGGCCGATGGATATCCCGCACGTCGGCCGCTTCGCCATCGCCACCGACCCCCAGGGCGTCACCTTCGTTGTCATGCGCGGCGACGGTCCGGAGGACAGCCAGGCGTTTCGCAGCTCGGGCGGTCCCGACACGGTCGGCCACGGCGTCTGGATCGAACTCGCGACGCCCGATCCCGACGGCGCCTTTGTCTTTTACGGCGCGCTGTTCGGCTGGGAACAGGCAGGCGCGATGCCGATGGGGCCGATGGGCGACTATGCCTTCATCGGTGGTAGTGCGGCCGGGGCGGAATGTGCGGCCGGCGAAGCGACCGGGCCCGGGGCGATCATGTCGAGCGCGCTGACCGGCGCGCCACCGCGGTGGAACTGGTACGTCCATGTGCCCGACATCGATGCCGCCATCGCGACCGCACAGGGACGTGGCGGCACATTGCTCCACGGGCCGAACGAAGTCCCCGGCGGCGATTTCACCGCCAGCATCGCCGATCCGGACGGCAGCCAGCTGGGGCTGGTCGGCCCGCGCACGGGCGCGTGACGAAGGCGCTAACACAGGACACCCTGCCATGACCGACGCCCACGAACTCCGCATCGATCGCACGATCGACGCCCCGCCCGAGGCGGTGTGGCGCGCGTGGACCGAGCATCTGGAGGAGTGGTTCTGTCCTCGACCGTGGCGCGCCGAGATCGTCGAGCAGGACCTGCGCCCCGGCGGGCGATCGGCCATGGTCATGCGCGGGCCCAGTGGCGAGGAGAACCCGATCGAGGGCATCATCCTCGACGTCGAGCCCGGCCGCCGTATCGTCTCGACCGATGCCTTTACCGCCGGCTGGGTGCCGGCAGGGCCCTTCATGGTGCGGATCGACCTGTTCGAAGCCGATGGCGGCGGCGGTACCCGGTACACTGCGATCGCCCGGCACTGGACTGCGGACGCCGCCGCGCAGCATCGGGCGATGGGGTTCGAAGCCGGCTGGTCCGCAGCGACCGACCAGCTGGAGGCGGTGGCGAAGCGGCTGGCGGCCGAGCGCGACGGGGGCGGGGCATGATCGGCGGCGCGTCGCTGGCGCTGGCGTTTGTTCAGGGGCAGAGCGGCGCCATACCTATACCCCCGCCACCGGTATCGCGGATCGAGATTCTGCGGGCGACACCCCAGACCCATAGTGTCGAGCCGCAGTGCGGCACGCGACCGTCGCTGGTGCGGTGGGTCTACGACGGGGAAATTGCGCGGCTATCCGATTTCACGTTCAACGGCGCGGCGGCGACACTGGCCGATCTGGCGGCGATCAATGCGCGCGTGGCGACCCTGCGAAGTGATCTTCTCGCCCGTGTCGAGTGCACCGCAGATGGGGCGTCGGTGACGTTCTTCACGTCGCTATCAGCCGGCACGCCGCGGGTCAGGCGCATGACCTACGACATCGACGCGCGCGGCATCCGCCTGGTCGACACCGATTTCTGATCACGCCGCCATCCGCCAGCGCAATGTCTCACCGGCGCGGAACGGGACGACGTGGCTGTCGCCGGCGTCCCACACCGCGGGCACCTCCTGCGCGACCCGTTCCAGCGTCACCGTGCCGTCGTTCAGCGGCAAGCCGTAGAAGCGGGCGCCGTTCTCGCTCGCGAACGCCTCGAACCGGTCGATCGCGTCGTCTTCCTCGAACACCTCCAGATAGAGTTCGAGCGCGGTCGGAGCGCTGAAGATGCCGGCGCACCCGCACGCCGATATCTTGGCCTCGACCATATGCGGCGCGGTGTCGGTGCCGAGGAAGATGTTCGGCGCGCCCCCGGTCACGGCCTTGCGCACGGCCACGCGGTGCGTCTCGCGCTTGGCGACGGGCAGGCAATAGGCGTGCGGGCGCAGGCCGCCTGCAAAGATCGCGTTGCGGTTGATGATCAGGTGCTGCGGCGTGACGGTCGCGCCGATCCGGTCGGGATGGGCGAGTACGAAGGCGGCGGCCTCGGCCGTCGTGATATGCTCCAGCACGACCTTCAGCGCCGGCAAGTCGGCGAGCAGCGGGACCAGAACGCGCTCGATGAACACCGCCTCGCGGTCGAAGATGTCGATCGCCGGGTCGGTCACTTCGCCGTGGACGAGCAGCGGCATCCCGATCGCCTGCATCACCTCCAGCACCGGACGGATGTGGGCGATGCTGGTGACGCCGTGCGCGGAATTGGTCGTGGCGTGGGCAGGGTAGAGCTTGCACGCGGTAAACACGCCGAGCTCGAACCCGCGGCGGACCTCGGCCGGGTCGGTGGCATCGGTCAGGTAGCAGGTCATCAGCGGCGTGAAGTCATGGCCCTCGGGCAGGGCGGCCAGGATTCGCGCGCGATAGCTTTGCGCCGCAGCGACATCGGTGACCGGCGGCGACAGGTTCGGCATCACGATCGCGCGCGCGAACTGCCGTGCGGTCGGCGCTGCGACCGCGGCCAGCATAGCGCCGTCGCGCAGATGGACGTGCCAGTCGTCGGGCCGGCGAATGGTCAGACGGTCGCGCATCGTTTCGGGGTCCCGCTTGGAAATGGTCCCCGGCCGCTTACCTAGTTCGCATGACCGAGACCACCCTTGCCGACCGCCGTGTGTTCCGCGTCTCCGGCGACGATCCGCGCGGCTTCCTGCAAGGCCTGGTGACGCAGGACCTCGGCGCCGTCGCACCCGATGCGCCGCAATGGGCCGCACTGCTGACGCCGCAGGGCAAGGCGCTGTTCGATTTCCTGTTGTGGGACGATGGTGAGGGCGGCGTGCTAGTCGATTGCCAGCCGAGCCAGCGGGACGCGTTGATGCGGCGGCTGACGCTGTATCGCCTGCGTCGCGCGATCGACATCGCGCCGGTCGATCTGTCGGTCCACTGGTCGCCGGACGGCGACACCGGCGTTCCCGACCCGCGCCTGGCCGCGCTTGGCCGGCGCTGGCTGGCGGCGGCGGCGGGGGACGGTGATGCGTCGAATGCCTGGCGCGCGCATCGGCTGTCGCTGGGCGTGACCGAAGGCGTCGAGGAATTGGGCAGCGACGCGACGCTCTGGCTCGAATGCAATGCGCGCGAGCTGAACGGCGTCAGCTTCACCAAGGGCTGCTATGTCGGCCAGGAAAACACCGCGCGGATGCACCACCGCGCGAAGGTCAACCGGCGGCTGGTCGTGGCACCGATCGCGGAGGGCGGTGACCGGGTGCGGGCGCGCTATCCGGAGCTGGAGCTGATGGTCGAGTTGCGCCGTGTCGAGGCGCTGGGCGACGCGCTCCGCCCGGCATGGCTCGACGCCGCCGTTCACGCGGCCGACTGACGCACGCCACGGGGAGAGCCACCATTTTTCATCTGTTCTTTGCGGTGCCGGCCGTGCTGGTCATCGCGCGCTGGATCTGGCCGCTGGCACTCGCCCTGCCGGTCAAGCTGGTGCTGACGGCGGTCCTGCTCGCCGCGTCGCAATATCATCTGTGGAGCCGGCTGTCGTCGGGCTCGGTGTTCGCGCCGGAATTTCCGCGCGCCGTCGTCATCGCGTTCAACTGGGCGTTCGGCGCGATCGTGCTGCTTGCCGTGCTGCAGATCCTGCTCGACATCGGCACGCTGGCGACCGCGGCGCTGCGGCGCGAGTGGGTCGCGGCACCCGATGCGGCGCGCTATGCGATCGGTGGCGTCGCAGGGGTGCTGGCAGCGGTCGGGGTCGCCAACGCGATCCGCGTGCCGCCGATCAAGGATGTCGAGATCGCCGTGCCGGGGCTGGCGCGCGAATTCGACGGCTATCGCCTGATCCAGTTGACTGACCTGCACATCAGCCGCTTGTTTCCGCGAGACTGGGCGCAGGCGGTGGTCGAGCGGACCAACGCCGCGGGCGCCGACCTGATCGTCGTGACGGGCGACTTCATCGACGGATCGGTCGCGATGCGCCGCGACGATGTGGCCCCGCTCGCGGCCCTGCGCGCGCCGGACGGCGTCTATGCGGTACCGGGCAACCACGAATATTTCTTCGATTACGCCGCGTGGATGCGGCACCTGAGCGACATGGGTATCGCCCTGCTGCCCAATGCGCATCGCCTGCTGCGGCGCGGGGAGGGGGCGCTGGTGCTGGCCGGCGTCACCGACGTGTCGGCGCCGAGCGTTGGGCAGGCGGGGCCTGACCTGACTGCGGCGCTGAGCGGCGCCCCAGCGGGCGTGCCGGTACTGCTGCTCGACCACCAGCCGCGCGAGGCACGCAAGGCCGCGGCCGCGGGCGTGGCGCTGCAATTGTCGGGGCACACGCATGGCGGCATGATCGTCGGGCTCGACCGGATGGTCGCGCCGGCCAACAACGGCTTCGTGTCCGGGCGCTACACGGTCGGCGGCATGACGCTGTACGTGAACAACGGCACTGCGCTGTGGCCGGGCTTCGCTCTGAGGCTCGGGCGGCCGTCGGAGCTGACGCGGATCACGCTCAGGCGACAATGACATAGCTCGCCTCCATCATCCCTCGCCACCGTCATCCCCGCGAAGGCGGGGATCGATAGTCGCTGAAGGATGTGAGTCTCACCACGTTCAGCCAGAATTGATCCCCGCCTCCGCGGGGATGACGGGGAAAAGGGGGGGCGAGGGCCCTTACTCCACCGCCAGCCCGCGCCGCAGCATCGCCGCGACCGTCGCCGCCACCTCGTCCGCCGGCACGTCGGCGTCCCACACGCCGTAGCGCAGTCCCAGGAACACGTTCATTCCCATGATTGCCCAGGCGTGGACCTCGCCCACGTCGGCGCGGAGCTCGCCGCGGTCGGCGGCGGCGGTCAGGCGGTGGCGGATACGATCGGCGGTCGTGGCGTAATGACGGCGGAAGCTGTCAGGGTCGACGAATTCGGATTCGTCGATGATGCGGTAGATTTCCTTGTGCTCGCGCACGAAGCCCAGGAAGCCCGCCAGACCGGCACGTTCGCCGTCGATCCCGTCCTTTGCCGCACGGATGCCGGGGGCGACGTGATCGCGGACCTGACCCGACATGTGCGCGACCAGCGCGCGGAACACGGCGTCCTTCGAATCGAAATAGGTATAGAAGCTGCCGAGCGCGACGCCCGCACGCCGCGTGATGTCGCTGATCGAGGCATCGTGGAATCCGCGCTCGCCGAACTCCTGCGCCGCGGCGTCAAGGATCGCCTGCTGCGTGCGCCGCCCGCGTTCGGTGCGCGGTGCCTTGCCTTCGCCCGCCGCCGCGCCCGCATCGATCGATGCTGTTGCCGCCGGGACACGCTTAGAACGTGATGACATGGTTTTGACCCATCGTGACGGAGCCGATTTTGGTTTGTGGATAGGAGCGAGCAAGGAGCGGGGCTTTGCCCCCGTGACTGACGAGGGACGACTCCACAGAGTAAAATCGGCCCGCCGCTTTGCGGTTGCCCTGCGCCGTCCGCCGGACGTCGTCGCACCGCTTGCACGGGCCGCCAGCCCGCGCTGCGCATCGCTCCTCGCCGACGAACGGCGCAGGGCAATCACGATGGGTCAAAACCATGTCACCACGTTCTGACCGCCATCACCTGTCCTCCCCGCATTTCCCAAGTTGAAACCTGGTTCAACTTTCAGTAGAACCCTCATCAACCATGCGCAACCCTGCCGGTTTAACGGACGGGGCGCATTCAAAAGGGGAGGAAAGCATGATCCGCACCGTCACGTCCCTGCGCGCCGCGCTCGCCATCGGCGCCAGCGTCGCCGCTCTCGCCGCCGCACCGGCCACCGCGCAGGACAGCACGCAAGCCCAGACCGAAGCCGAAGCGGCCGAGAACAGCGGCGACGTCATCGTCACCGCGCGCCGCCGCGAGGAAACCCTGCGCGACGTGCCGATCGCGGTCACCGCCTTCACCGGCGCGCAGCTGGAAGCCGCCGGCGCGATCGACATCACCGACATCGCCGCGACGACCCCGAACGTCACACTGGAAGTATCGCGCGGCACCAATTCGACACTCAGCGCCTTCATCCGCGGCGTGGGCCAGCAGGATCCGGTCGGCGGGTTCGAGGCGGGCGTCGGCCTTTATCTCGACGACGTGTACCTCAACCGTCCGCAGGCGGCGGTCATGGACATCTACGATGTCGAGCGGGTCGAAGTGCTGCGCGGGCCGCAGGGCACGCTCTACGGCCGCAACACCATCGGCGGCGCGGTGAAGTACGTGACCCGGCGGCTGGGCAATGACCCGACGATCATGGCGAAGGGCACGTACGGCTCGTACAACCAGATCGACGGCGTGCTGTCGGGCAGCGTCCCGCTGGGCGACAGCGGATTCAAGCTGGGCGGCGCGGTCGCGCGGCTGACGCGTGACGGCTTCGGCCAGAATCTGACGACGGGTCTGGAAAATTACGACAAGGACATCTGGGCGGGTCGCGGCACGCTGCAGTTCGAACCGTCGTCGCAGGCGTTCTTCCGCCTGTCGGGCGACTATACACTCGACCGCTCGGCCCCGCGCGGCGGTCACCGCCTGATCCCGGGCATCGTCAGCGGGACGCCGGTGCTGGCCGACGTCTACGACAGCCGCGGCGCGCTGGTGACGCCGCGGCAGCGGGTCGAAGCCTATGGCGGATCGTTCTTTGCCGAGCTGCGCCCGGCCGACTGGCTGACGTTCCGATCGATCACCGGATATCGCAAGGACGATACCGCGACGCCGATCGACTTCGATGCGCTGCCTGCGGTCCAGGTCGACGTGCCGAGCTTCTACAACAACGAACAGTTCAGCCAGGAAGCGCAGATCCTGGTCAACACCGGCGGGCTCTCGCTGCTGACAGGGCTCTATTACCTCGATGCGAAGGCGCGGACCGTGTTCGACGTGCGCCTGCCCGGCGGCGTCACCGCGCTGACCTTCGGCGACGTGAAGACCGATACGGTCGCGATCTTCGGCGATGCGACCTATGATTTTTCGCGCCAGTTCAGCATCTCGGTCGGCGGCCGGTACACTTGGGATAACCGCAAGGCGCAGGTGTTGCGCCAGACGTTCCTGGGCGGCGGGTCGCCGTTCTTCGGCGGCACCGGCACGCTGTTCGCAACCACGTCGGACTTCCGCGGCGACGCATCGTTCAGCAAGTTCACGCCGCGCGCATCCGTCAGCTTCAAGCCGACGCCGGACCATAACATCTATGCGTCCTATTCGAAGGGCTTCAAGGGCGGCGGGTTCGATCCGCGCGGCCAGTCGACCGCCTGCCGCACGCCGGCCGGCGCGACCTGCACCGCGGCGCAGGTCTATGATTTCCTGTCGTTCGATCCCGAAACGGTCGACAGCTATGAAGTCGGGTACAAGGCGAGCGTCCTCAACAACCGCCTGAACTTCGCGCTCGCCGCCTTCCACGCGGCGTACAAGGACGTGCAGGTGCCGGGATCGATCGGCACGACCGTCAACGGCCAGCAGACCTTCATCGGCGTGACCACCAACGCCGGTCGCGCGCGGATCAACGGTCTGGAGGCGGAAGTGAACGCAACGCTCGCCCGCGATTTCGCCGGCGCTGGCAGCCGCATCACGCTGTCGGGGACCGGCGGTTATCTTGATGCGAAGTACACACGCTTCATCGATGCGCGTGGGATCGACGTCGCCAGCCGCCGCCGCATCCAGAACACCCCGGACTGGACCGCCAGCGGCACGTTCGCGGCATCGCTGCCGGTCGGCCCGGGCACGCTCGGCGCATCGACCACGGTCAGCTATCGCAGCGCCAGCCAGCAGTTCGAACTGCGCACGCCGATGCTCGACCAGCCGGGCTATTCGCTGTGGGATGCCAACCTGACCTACGACCTGAACCGCAACCTGACGTTCGGCCTGCATGGCCGCAACCTGACGGACAAGCGCTACATCGTGTCGGGCTACAACTTCCTGTCGCAGAACCCGGACACCGGCGACTTCAACCGCACTGCGGCCGGCGCGTACATCCCGACGCTGGGCAGCGAAGGCGTGCTGACGGCCTATTACGGCAATCCGCGCCAGGTGATGTTCTCGGTGACGGCTCGGTATTGATCGACATGGGGGAGGGAGACTTTCTCCCTCCCACCGTTCGTGCTGAGCTTGTCGAAGCATCGTACTGCGATACACTCGGGCGAACCTTGCGGCATAAAGTACGGTGCTTCGACAGGCTCAGCACGAACGGGAGAGGTTTCAGCGTGACCATTCGAGCGGGGCAGGCCGCCCCACCCACGCGCCGCTACGCCAATACCGTGCTGGCGATGCTGTTGCTGGTCTACACCTTCAACTTCCTCGACCGGCAGATCCTCGGCATCCTCGTCGCGCCGATCAAGGCGGATCTGGGGCTGACCGATACCCAGCTCGGCGCGCTGGGCGGTATCGCCTTTGCGCTGCTCTATTCGACGCTGGGCGTGCCGCTGGCGGTCGTTGCCGACAAGACCAGCCGCAGCTGGGTCATCACCGTCAGTCTCGCGATCTGGAGCGGCTTCACCGCGCTGTGTGGCCTGGCGACCGGTTTCTGGAGCCTGTTCCTCGCGCGGCTGGGCGTCGGCGTGGGGGAGGCGGGGGGCGTTGCGCCGAGCTACGCGATGATCGCCGACTATTTCCCCCCCGAACGCCGCTCGCGCGCGCTGGCGATCTATTCGCTCGGCATCCCGATCGGTCTGGCGGCGGGCGCTCTGCTCGGCGGCTACATTGCGCAGAACGTCAACTGGCGGACCGCGTTCATCATCGTCGGCGTGGCGGGGCTGGTAATCGCACCGATCTTCCGCCTCGTCGTCCGCGAGCCCGCGCGCGGTGGTGCCGATGTCGCGGGGCCGGCGCCGGTGCAGCGCGTGCCTGTATCGGCGGTGTTCCCGATCCTCGCGCGCAAGCCCAGCTTCTGGCTGATGGCGTTCGCCGCGGCCTTCAGCTCGATGTGCGGTTACGGCCTCGCCTTCTGGGTGCCGTCGCTGCTGATCCGCAGCTTCGGCTTCGACCTGATCGGCGCGTCGCAGTTCGTCGGCTCGCTGCTGCTGATCGGCGGGACGGCGGGGGTGTTCCTCGGCGGCTATCTGGCCGACAAGCTCGGCACGCGCGATCGCGGCAACTATGCCAAGCTGCCCGCCATCGCCTGGCTCATCACGCTGCCGCTGTTCGCCGCCGGCTTCTGGAGCGGCTCTCCGTGGCTCGCCTGGGCGTTCCTGCTGGTGCCCAACGGGCTCAACATCCTGTGGCTGGGGCCGGTAACGACCGCGGTGCAGAACCTGGTCCCGCCGCAGATGCGCGCGACCGCAAGCGCGTGTTTCCTGTTCATCAACAACCTGATCGGTCTCGGTGCGGGCAGCTGGGTGATGGGCGCGATGTCGGATGCGATGACCGCGCGATACGGCACCGAGTCACTCCGCTATTCGCTGATCGCGGCGACCGGCTTCTACCTGATCGCGGCGGTGCTGATGCTGCTGGCGGTCAAGCACCTGCGGAAGGATTGGGTGGAGGTCTGAACCCTCCGCCGTCATCGCCATCTGCCGTCATCCCCGCGAAGGCGGGGATAAATTCTGGCTGGCCTCTCGGTTCTATCCGCACGTTCAGCGACTATTGATTCCCGCCTGCGCGGGGATGACGGGGGGAGCGCTTATCGCTCCCGCGTCGCCGCGAACGTCACCGCGGGATAGCGGTCCGCGATGTACCCGACCTCCCACGCGCTCTTCGCCAGGAACACCGGGTTGCCATCGCGGTCCTTGGCCATGGCGCCCTTGTTCTGGTCCATGAACGTCCTCACCTCGCCCGCATCCCCGCCGACCCAGCGCGCGGTATCGTAGGGCGAGGGTTCGAGCCCCGCGGCGACCTTGTATTCGGCGTCCAGGCGCGACAGCAACACGTCGAGCTGAAGCTGACCGACCACGCCGATGATCCAGTTCGACCCGATTTCGGGATAGAACACCTGGATCACGCCCTCTTCCGACAGATCGTCGAGCGCCTTGCGCAACTGCTTGGTCTTGGTCGGGTCCTTCAGCACCACGCGCCGCAGGATTTCGGGCGCGAAGTTGGGCAGGCCGGTGAAGCGCACGCCGGGCTTTTCCGCCAGCGTATCGCCGACGCGCAGCGTGCCGTGGTTGGGGATGCCGATGATGTCGCCCGGAAACGCCTCGTCCGCGACTTCGCGGGCCTGCGCGAAGAACAGGATGGGCGAATGTACCGCGATCGGCTTGCCCGACCCGGACGGCGTCAGCTTCATGCCCCGCTTGAACGTGCCCGACACCAGCCGCATGAACGCGATGCGGTCGCGGTGGTTGGGGTCCATGTTGGCCTGGACCTTGAACACGAATCCGGTGACGTCCGGATTGTCGGGCGACACCGGCGCGGGCTCGGCCGGCAGCGCGTGCGGCGGCGGCGCGTGCTCGGCGATCGCCGCAATCAGCTGATCGACGCCATATTCGCGCAACGCCGAGCCGAAGAACACCGGCGTCAGGTCGCCGTTGCGATAGGCTTCGACGTCGAACTCGGGATAGCCGGCCTGTGCCAGCTCGACCTCGTCCCGGATCGCGTCCGGCAGGGCGGACGTATCGTCGCCCATGACGTGGAGGCCTTGGTACATGCCGCCCATGCCGATCGGCCACATCATCGGCGCGACATCCAGCGCCAGCTTGTCGGCGACCTCATCGAGCAGCTCGAACGGGCTCAGTCCTTCGCGGTCGACCTTGTTGATGAAGGTGATGATCGGGACCGATCGCAGACGGCAGACCTCGAACAGCTTGCGCGTCTGCGCCTCGATCCCGCGGGCGGCGTCGATGACCATGATCGCCGAATCGACCGCGGTCAGCGTGCGGTATGTGTCCTCGCTGAAATCCTCGTGGCCCGGCGTGTCGAGCAGGTTGAAGGTGATGCCGTCGCGCTCGAACGTCATCACGCTGGAGGTGACCGAGATGCCGCGCTGCTGCTCGATCTTCATCCAGTCCGACCGCGCGCGGCGGGCTTGTCCACGCGCCTTCACTTCGCCGGCCAGATGGATCGCGCCGCCCTTCAGCAGCAGCTTTTCGGTGAGCGTCGTCTTGCCGGCGTCGGGGTGCGAGATGATCGCGAAGGTGCGGCGGGGCTGGGCAGTCGTCATCGTCAAAATCCATCGTCGTTCCCGCGAAGGCGGGAACCCATCTCCGGCATGGGCCGGAGGGAGAGCGGGGGAGATGGGTTCCCGCCTACGCGGGAACGACGGGAGTTGGAAGGGTCAGGCGGTCAGCGTCACCGACATCGTGAATATCCGGTGTTCGCCCGGTGCCACGCGCAGGATGCCCGGCTTTTCCCAGATCTCGCCCGAAAAGCCTGCCGGATCGGCCTCGCCCCACCATGGCTCGACGCAGACATACGATGCGCCGGGCTTGGTCCAGATGCCAAGCTCGGGCGCGTCCCACTCGATCCGCAAGCCGGGCTGCCCCTCGACGCCGTACGTCAGCCCCCGCGATTCGACCGGCGACCAGATCAGCGCGTCGTCGGCGAACAGGTCGTCGCGCAGAGTCAGCACCGGCCCGTCGAGCGGGCTGGCGCGCTTGCCCGCGATCAGGCCGTCGGGCGACAATTCGCTGATCGCGCCGGGCTCGGGCGTATCGAACACCATGTGGTGATCGGTCTTGGCGCCGCCGTATGGCAGCGGCCAGGCGAAGGCGGGATGATAGCCGAAGCTCGCCGGCAGGTCGCGTATCCCCGAATTGGCCAGCGTCGTGGTGATCGTCAGCGTCGCTTCGACGATCCGGAAGTCGACCGTCAGCGCGAAGTCAAACGGATAGGCCGCGCGTGTTGCCTCGGACGCTTCCAGCCGGAACGTCGCACGGTCGTCGTCGACGCCGACGACCTCGAACATCGACCGCCGTGCGAAGCCGTGTTTGGCAAGCTGATACTCGCGCCCGTCCAGCCGGTAGCGATTTTCCGCCACCGCGCCGACGATCGGGAACAGGATCGGCGCGCGGCCGGTCCAGTATGCCGGGTCGGCATTCGTCATCAGCTCCGCCCCGTCGCTGTCGATCAGCGACGACAGTTCCGCACCATGAGGGTTGACCTCGGCGCGCAGAGCCTCCGACCCGAAGGAAATCCAGTCCGCCATCACCCCTCCCGGTGCACGGCAAACGCCTGCCACGACTGGTTGGTCGGCATCAGCTCAAGCGTGTTGATGTTCAGGTGCGGCGGCAGCGTCGCGACCCACAGCAACGTATCGGCGATGTCCTCGCTCGTCATCGGGTTCACGCCGCCGTACAGCTTGTCCGACGCATCCTGGCTGCCGGTGCGGACCAAGGTGAATTCGGTTTCGACCATGCCCGGCTCGATCGATGTCACGCGCACCCCGGTGCCGTGCAGATCGGCGCGCAAGTCCAGGCTGAACTGGCGGACGAAGGCCTTGGTGCCCGCATACACGTTGCCGCCAGGGTAGGGATATGTCGCGGCGACCGACGACAGGTTGATGATCGCCCCCTTGCGCGCGACGATGCCGGGCAGCAGCGTGTGGGTGATCGCGACCAGCGCGGTCACGTTGGTGTCGATCATCGTCCGCCAGTTGGCGAGCGACGCTTTCTGCGCCGGCTCCAGCCCCAGCGCGAGGCCTGCGTTATTGATGAGAAGATCGATCTCGGCGAACGGCCCCTCCAGGCTGTCGATCGCGGCATCGCGCGCGGCATCGTCGCGAATGTCGAAGGCGAGGGTATGGACATTGTCCGACCGGAGCGCCTCCAGCCGGTCGGCGCGGCGGCCGGTGGCGACGACGTGCCACCCGGAATCGGCGAACGCCTCGACCGCGGCCTTGCCGATGCCCGAGGTTGCACCGGTGATGAGGACGGTTGGCATGTACGTCTCCAAATCTTCAAACGTCATCCCCGCGGAGGCGGGGATCAATTCTGGCTGGCCGCAGTGAGTTTCACGACCTTCAGCGACTATTGATCTCTGCCCCGCGGGGATGACGGTGGTCAGGCGCGCAATACCGCCCCAAGCTTGGCCGCCGCCGCGACGACCTTGTCGGCAACCGCCTTTAATTCCTCGTCGGTAAAGCTCTTCGCACCCGGTTGCAGCGTCACCTCGACGGCCAGGCTTACCTGATCGTCCTTCACGAAGCGGTCGAACAGCCGGGCGTCGACGATCGTTCCCTTGTCCGCGCCCTTGACCCCGCGCACGAGGTCGCCGGCCTTCAGCCCGGCCGGCACGAGGAAGGCGAAGTCACGCGTTACCGCCTGCAACGCGGGAGGGGTGTAGGCGGGGCGCATGAAGCCCGTCGAGCGCTTGGGCGGTAGCGCATCGAGGTAGATTTCGACCGCTGCCACGTCGCCCGACAGGTCGAACGCCTTCAGCGTCAGCGGGTGGAGCATCCCGAAGGCGGCGAGCACCGTCTTCGGCCCCAGCCGCAAGGTCGCCGACTGGCCCGGGTGCCAGGTCTCGCCGGCTTCACCCATCACCTTCAGGTTCGCGACAGGGGCGCCGGCGGCCTCGAGCAGTGCCAGTGCCTCGGCCTTGGCGTCGAACGCATCGAAGGTCTTCGCTTTGCCCTGCGCCCAGCCCCGCGGGCGCGCGTCGCCGGCTAGCACGACGCCCAGCGTCAGACGCTCGCCATCCGCCAGATACCGCCGACCGAGTTCGAACAGCTTGATGCTGGTCGCCCCGCGCTTCGCGTTGCGTTCCGCTGCGGCGAGCAGGCCGGGCAGCAGCGAGGGGCGCATGACCTTCATGTCCTCGCTGATCGGGTTGGCGAGCGTCCACGCACCGCCCCCGAAGGCCGCGGCCTCGCGCTCGCTGATGAAGCTCCACGTCACCGCTTCCGACAGCCCGCGAGCGGCGGCGGTGCGGCGGACCTTGCGTTCGATCAGTTGCATCGGCGTCGCGGTCGGGCGGGCGACGCCGGGCGTCCGGGGCAGTGGGGTCGAGGGGACGTTATCGAGCCCCTCGATGCGGATGACCTCCTCGACCAGATCGGCCGGGCCGTCGACGTCGCGGCGCCAGGTCGGAACGATGACGGTCCAGTCGTCGGCGACGCCGAACCCCAGGCTCTCCAGGATCGCGCGCTGGCGATCCTCGGCGACGATGAGGCCGCCCAACCGCTCGGCAAGCTGCGGGTCGTAGGTCAGCGTCTTGGGCTCGGTCGGCGGCGTGCCGGCGCGGGTGATCCCGCTCGGGGTGCCGCCGCAGACATCGAGCACCAGCCGCGTCGCGATGGCGAGGCCCGCGTCGAGGAACGCGGGATCGACCCCACGTTCGAACCGCTGGCGCGCGTCGCTGGTCAGTTGCAGCTTCTGGCCCGTCCGCGCGATGCTTTCCGGCGTGAAATAGGCGCATTCGATCACCACGTCGGTCGTCGTTTCGCTGACGCCCGAATCCTCGCCACCCATGATGCCGCCGATGTCATGGACCTGGGCACCGTCGGCGATGACGGTCATGCCCTCGGACAGCATGTAGGTCCTGCCGTTCAGCGCCAGCACCTGCTCGCCCGCCGCCGCCCTGCGCGCGACCAGCCCGCCCGACAGCTTCGCCGTGTCATACACATGCAGCGGGCGACCGAGGTCGATCATCACATAATTGGTGATGTCGACCAGCGCCGAGATCGGCTTCTGTCCGATCGCTTTCAGCCGCGCCTGCATCCAGTCGGGCGACGCCCCGTTGGCGACGCCGCGGACCGCCTGGGCATAGAAGGCAGGGCAGGCCTCGGGGTCATCCGTGCGCACGTCGGGGCCGGGGCCTGCGCCGACGACAGGAGCAATTTCCTCTCCCGCTCGCCCTGAGCTTGTCGAAGGACTGTCCTTGTTATCGCTCGACGAGAAGGGCAGGGCTTCGACAAGCTCAGCCCGAACGGTGGAGAGGTGGCCGGCATATACATCGGCCAGCGGCTTCAGCGTCCCCAATCCCGCCGCCGCCAGATCGCGAGCGATGCCGCGGACGCCCATGCAGTCCTGGCGGTTCGGCGTGACACTGATATCGAAGACCGGGTCGTCGAGCCCGGCATAGTCCGGGTACGGCGTACCGACCGGCGCATCGGCGGGAAGCTCGATGATCCCCTCATGCCCCTCGCCGATCTGGAGTTCGCGCGCGGAGCACATCATGCCGCTCGATTCGACCCCGCGGATCGCGGCGACCTTCAGCGTGATGTCGGCGCCGGGGACGTACGCACCGGGAGGACCGAACACGCCAACCAGGCCCGCGCGCGCGTTCGGCGCGCCGCAGACGACCTGCATCGGTCCGTCGCCGGCATCGACCGACAGCACCTGCAGCTTGTCCGCCTGCGGGTGACGCTCGGCCGACAGCACCTTCGCGACGCGGAAGGGCGCGAGCTTGGCGCCCGGGTTCTCGACACCCTCGACCTCCAGGCCGATGCGGGTCAGCGCGTCGGCGACATCGTCCACGGTTGCCGACGTGTCGAGATGCTCCTTGAGCCAGGCATAGGTGAACTTCATGCGCCGACTCCTCCCGACAGCGTGGGTACGTCGAGTGCCGCAAAGCCGTAATGCTTCAGCCAGCGCAAATCGCCGTCGAAGAACGCGCGCAAGTCATCCATTCCGTATTTGAGCATCGCCAGACGATCGATCCCGCAGCCGAAGGCGAAGCCCTGCCACTCATCGGGGTCATAGCCGCCTGCCGCGATCACCTTGCGATGGACCATGCCGGAGCCCAGCACTTCCATCCACCCTTCCGCGCCGCCGATCACGCGCTTGCCGTTGACGACGGAGAAACCGACATCGACTTCGGCCGAGGGTTCGGTGAAGGGAAAATAGCTCGGGCGCAGGCGCAGGACGATGTCGTCGCGCTCGAAGAACGCCTTCAGGAACGTCTCCAGCGTCCACTTCAGGTGGCCCATGGTGATGCCCTTGTCGATGACGAGGCCCTCGACCTGATGGAACATCGGCGTGTGGGTCGCGTCCGAGTCCGAACGATAGGTGCGGCCGGGCGCGATGATGCGGATGGGGTTGGTGCCGCCCGCCGCCTTCATGGCGCGAATCTGCACGGGCGACGTATGCGTCCGGAGAACCATCGGCCGCTCATGCTCGCCGGCCAGATAGAAAGTGTCGTGCATCGCGCGTGCGGGATGCGTCTCGGGAATGTTGAGCGCGCTGAAATTGTGCCAGTCGTCCTCGATCTCCGGCCCGGTCGCCACGGCAAACCCCAGGTCGGCGAAGATCTCGGCCAGCTCGTCCATCACCTGGCTGACCGGATGCACCCCGCCAGTGGTGGGCAGATCGACCGGAAGCGTCATGTCCAGCGTCTCACCCGCCAGCCGCGCGTCGAGCGCGGCACGCTCCATGGTCGACTTGGCCGTGGCGATCGCCTCGGTCACCGCTTCGCGCAGGTTATGGATGCGCGGGCCCGTCTCCTGGCGCTCCTCCGGGCTCATGCCGCCCAGCGTCTTGAGCAGGCCGGTCACGGCCCCCTGCTTGCCCAGTGCGTGCACACGCACGGCATCGAGCGCGTCGAGGCTGCCGGCGGCGTCGATGCTGGCGAGCAGATCGGCGCGAAGTTGGTCGAGGTCGGTGGTCACATTGCTATCCCGTCATCCCCACGCAGGCGGGGATCAATAGTCGCTGAACTTGCGATTGGCTCGAACCCCAAGCCGATGGCGAGGTCAACCCATTCGGGATTGGATCGCTCGATCAGATTGAGCTTCCAGTCGCGATTCCAGTGTTTGATGCGCTTTTCGCGGGTGATCGCGGAGTCCATGTCGCCGTGGAGTTCGTACCAGGCGAGATGGACGGCGCCTTTGTCGTAGGCCCAGCCTTTGGTGATGCCCGAGCGGTCCTGGTGCAGGCGGGCCATCAGGTTTGATGTAACGCCGGTGTAAAGGTCACGGCATCGCCCGCTGGCGAGGATGTAGACGCAGGGTTGCTTTTCCGGTCTCATTCCCCTCGGCGTCATTTGCCCCGTCCTCTTTCATCATCCCGACACCAGCCATCGTCATCCCCGCGAAGGCGGGGATCAATTCTGGCTGCCGCATCGCTTCCTCACCCGGACCAGCGCCAATTTATCCCCGCCTTCGCAGGGATGACGAAATCAAGGGAAGGTGTGGAGGGCAAGAACGAAAAGGGCGCCGGTGGTATGCCCACCGACGCCCCTTCACGTCACATGCGTCAGGCGTGCTTTACGCGGCCTGAGGCAGGGCCGCCTTCGCCTGCGCGATGATCGCGCTGAACGCGGCGCCTTCGTGCATCGCGATGTCGGCCAGGACCTTCCGGTCGAGTTCGATGCCCGCGAGCTTCAGCCCGTGCATGAACTGCGAATAGGTCAGACCCTCGGCGCGGACGCCGGCGTTGATGCGCTGGATCCACAGACCACGGAAGGTCCGCTTCTTGACCTTACGATCGCGGTACGCATACTGGCCAGCCTTTTCGACGGCCTGACGCGCGATGCGGATGGTGTTCTTGCGACGGCCATAATAGCCCTTCGCCTGATCCAGAATCCGCTTGTGCTTCGAACGGGTGGTAACACCCCGCTTCACTCTTGCCATATCTCAGGGCTCCCTTAGCGCAGGCCGTACGGCGCCCACTGGCGCACATGTGCCACATCGGCATCGGCGAGCACCGAGGTGCCCCGGTTCTGGCGGATGTACTTCGCGTTGTGGCTGATCAGGCGGTGGCGCTTGCCCGCGACACCGTGCTTGACCTTGCCGGTGGCGGTGAACTTGAAGCGCTTCTTCACCCCACTCTTGGTCTTGAGCTTGGGCATTTTCGTCCTTTCGTCTGGGCGATTTCCGAACAGCCCTGGCAGCCCACACTGGCCAGGCCATTTCCGTATTCAAAATCGCGGAAGCGGCGCCCCTAACTCAAGGCAGACAGGAAAGCAACCGCGCTGCGGGAACTCGTGCCCAGGCCGCGGATTGAACCGTTCCATGGCCGACACGACTGCGCCCCGACTGCCGATCCGGACGCCGCTCGCCGCCGCGCTGTCAGTCGTCGTGTCCGCGATGGGCATATTGGTGCTGGTCTGGGGTGTGCTCTACGTCACCCAAGGCCGGTTCCTACGCCCGACGTTCGAGCGTGTCGTCGGCGGGCTGACCAACCGCGAGGTCCGTGTCGGCGGCGATTTCCAGCTTTATTTCGACCTGTTCGACCTGAAGCTGGTCGCCGAGCGTATGACGATTTCAAATCCGTCCTACGCGACCAGGCCGTACCTGTTCGCCGCCGATTCGATTTACACCCGCATCGCGCCGCTGTCGCTGCTTTTCGGCCGCAAACACGCGCGGTTCCTCGACCTGCGGGGCGCCGCGATCGACCTGGAATGGGACTCGCAGCACCGGACCAACACCTGGACGTTCAGCGAGAGCAAGGGAAAACCCGTCCAGTTCCCGATCATCGACCGCGCGACCGTCGTCGGCACCACGCTGCGCTACAAGGACGCGCGGCTGCAACTACTGACCGACCTGGGGTTCGAAACGGTCCGCTCGACCGGGACGCGGATCGAGGATTCAGTGCGCTTTTCGGGCGACGGCGTGGCGCGAGCGACGCCGTTCACCGTCACCGGAGCGCTGCTGTCGCCGAACGAAACGGCCGCGCGGGGGCGCAACCAGCTGATCCTGCGTGCGCGAGCCGCCGGCAATGTCATCACCGTCGGTGGCACGCTGCCCAGTCTTGCGGATATCGAGGACGTGCCGCTGCGCACGACCGCGCGTGGTCCCAACCTTGCGCGGCTGCTCGACATCATCGGCGTCATCATCCCGCAGACGCGCGACTATCGTCTGTCGGCCAACATGGTGAAGTCGGGTGACGTCTATGCCTTCACCGGATTGCGCGGCACGTTCGGCGACAGCGATCTGTCGGGGAAGTTCACCGCGGACGCCAGCAGCGAGCGATTGCTGCTGACCGCGACGCTCGCCACGCGAACGCTCGACATCATCGATGCCGCACCGTTCATCGGCTACAACCCCGACACTGTTGCGGCAAAGGGTGCGATGGCCGCCGCGGCGGAGACGGGTGCGGCGCCCGCGCGTCTGCTGCCCGACGCGACCTTCCCGATCGCGGCGATGCAGCGCTTCGATGCCAAGGCCGACTGGACCGTCCGCACCGTGCGATCGCGCAGCATCCCCATTTCGGATGTCAGCGTCCGGCTCGACCTGAACCGCGGGCGCCTGTCGCTGTCGCCGTTCACCTTTGCGATGGCGCGCGGCAATGTCGCGTCTGACATCCTGTTCGACACCCGTCAGCGCCCGACTGCGGCGAGCTACGACATCCGCCTCGCGCCGACTCCACTCGGGCGGCTGCTAGCCGGCTGGGGCGTTGAGGATTCGGGGACGAGCGGTACGGTGCGCGGGCGGATCGACCTCGACGGGCGCGGCGACACCATCCATGCGACGCTCGCATCGGCACGCGGTCGCATCGCCTTTGTCCTGCCGGCGGGAAGTTTCTGGACGCGCAACGTCCAATTGTCCGAACTCGACATCGGAACTTTCGCCCAAAAGATGTTCGAGGGACGGTTGAAGGAGCCGGTGCAGATCAACTGCGGCCTGGTCGGTTTCACCGTGCGCCGAGGTGTAGCGGCGGCCGATCCGATCCTGATCGACACCCAAAAGAACGTCATGCTCGGCCGCGGCGGATTTTCGTTCCGCAACGAGAGCATCGACTTGGCCTTCCGCGCGGATTCCAAGAAGTTCAGCCTGTTCGCCGGCCAGTCCCCGGTGCGTATCGGCGGCACCTTCGCCGCGCCGGGCGTCGATGTGATCGGCCCCGAACTCGTCGGCCGGGCAGGCGCGGGGCTGGGCCTCAGCCTGGTCGCCACCCCGCTCGCCGGTGTGCTGGCATTCGTCGATGTGGGCGATGCGAAGTCCGCCGCCTGCGGCCCGGTCCTGGCCGGCGCGACGGCGCGCGCGCAACGCACGACCAAGGGCGAGCCGCGTGACGATGTCGGCCGGGGCACGACCGCAACAGCCGAAGACGGCAACCGGACGAAGGGCGAGCGCAAGGAACAGCGCAAGAAGTTCCTCGGAATATTCTGAACGGGCGGCGTTGGATTGCGCCGGCAAACCCGTCAGACGGCGTGGCGGATGTGTCAGCGGTCGCAGAGGTCCCCGTACAATTCGCGATACGCCGCGATGATCGTGTCGTGTTCGTAATCGCGCAGCACGCGGGCGCGCATCGTCTGGCCCATCGCGTGGCGGACCGCGGGATCGGCCAGGATGCGGATGATCGCAGCGGCAGTGGCTTCCGGGTTGACCAGCGGGGTAACGATCCCACCGTGCGCGTCGCCGGGCGTGCGACCCTCGATCATCTCGCGGCAACTGCCAACGTCCGGCGCGACGACCGGGATCGCGCACGCGCCACCCTCCAGGATCACCAGCGGCTGTGCTTCGGACAGGCTGGTGAGGACCAGGACATCGACGAGCGGCAGCCAGTCGGCGATCGCGACGCGCCCGGTGAAGCGAAGCGTGTCGTCCAGCCCCAGCTCCGTCACCAGCGACTGGCATTCGGCGACGTAGTCGGGGTCTTCGTCGAGTGGGCCGAGCACCACCAGCCGCGCATCGGGCAGGCGGGCGTGAACCAGCGCTGCGGCACGAATGAACGACTTCACATCCTTGATCGGCACGACGCGGCCCAGCAGCGCGACCAGCGGGCGATCGGGATCGCGCCGGTCGGGCAATGTCTCGAACCGGCGCGTGTCGATACCGTTGGGAATGACCCGCAGCCGATCGGGCGCGGCGCCCAGCCGGTGCTGGACCGCGGAATTGTCGCCGTACAGCGCGATGATCGGATCGCACGCCTCGTAGCAGGCGCTGCTGTAGCTCGAGAAAGCGCGCATCCAGACGTCGCGCAGGTCGGCCACGCTGCGGTCGACCGCCAGCCCCGAATCGATCTGGTCGCCAATCCAGTCGGCCATCAGCACCTCGATCTCGCGTTCCAGCAGGTAGATGCCGTGTTCGGTGATCGTCGCCGGCCGCCCGGTCTGGCGCTGTGCGCGCGCCGCAATGACGCCGGCATAGCCGGTCGAGATGGTATGATAGACGCGCGCCGGCGGCAGCGGCGTCGTCAGGCAGGCGAGCAGTCCGCCGAACAGCGCGCGGGTCGCCCAGAAGAAATGGTGGAACGACGCGCTGGGGAGCGCCGCCTGGTAATGCGCGCGGATCAGGTCGAAGACGACGGGGTGGGCCAGCACGTCGGCCGGGCGGATGTGGCGATCGATCCGCGTGAACAGGTCTATCAGGTCGTTGACCGGCGCCGCCCCGTCCTCGGCGATCACGCGGATCAGCGCGCGGCCGATCGCAGCGGCGGTGTCGTCGGTCACCGCGCGCGGCTGCTGCGGTTCGGGCGCCAGGCCGACCTCCACCAGATCGACGACGTTTGTGGGCAGCGTCACGCGGTGAGGCAGGTCGGCCGCGCCGGGCTTGATCGCCACGATGGCGAAGCGCAGCTCGGGCAGGTGGCGGATCAGGTCGTCGAGCCAGGCCGACACCCCGCCGACGACATAAGGATAGGCGCCTTCGACGATCAGGCAGACGTCGGCGGTGTCGGATGCGGGTGCCGGGTTCGCGGTCACTGCGCGACCTGTCGCGGACGGGCCCACCAATCGAGGACGTCGGACGCTTGAGCGCCGGGCTGGTCGGCCAGCGCATCGATCGTCGCGTAGCTGCCTGCGTCCCATGCGGCTTCCGCCAGCAGCAGGTCGTAGCGCCGGCGCCGCTCGGCGGTCTGCGGCTGCGTCGCCATCAAGGCCAGTGCATCCTGCCGCATCGTTCGGCGCTGGGCATCGGACAGCAGCGCGTTGCCACCGGCGTGCTGGGCGAGCAGCGTTGCCAGCGCGTCCTCGGCATCCGCGTCGCCATGGGCGATCCGGGCTTTCAGCGCGGCGCGCTGTTCGCTCAGGTTGCCGATGACGCGCGCGGCAGCCGCGGCGGCGAGAGCGCGGATGGTCTGGTCGGGATCGGCCAGCGCCTGGACGATCAGCGGCGACAGCGACGGGCGGAATGATCGGACCACGGCCTCCAGCGTCCGGCGGCGGGCGGCGACGTCGCCGTGCGCCAGGACGGTCGCGAACGCACCGATCGCGTGCGGCGACGGCGTGTGCATCCGCCCGTCAAGCATCCTTGCCGCGGTCGCGGGCAGGGATAGGCCGGCGCCGGTGTCCCGATCGATCGGGGCGGGCAGCTGGAGGCGGCGGCGCCACGCCAGGCCTTGCGCGAACATCAGCCCCAGCGGTCCGACGATACCGGCGACCGCCGCGCGCAAGCCGATCGGCCGGATTTTTGCGCTGACACCGTATCCCGCGATCGACAGCGCCAGATGGCCGAACAGGCGCGCGGTATCGGGCACCGAGCCGATGACGAGCACGCCCAGGTCGACCAGGCCGAGCACGCCCAGGATCGTGATCGCGCGCATCACCCCCGTCCGGCGCGCGATGCGGCAGGGGCCACCGGTTGCGCACCCAGGTCCAGGACCTGCGGCAGCCACGTCGCGATCTCGGCCAGTTCCGCGCTGCTGTGGCTGCCCATCGTTGCGAAACCGGTGCGGTGGATGACCAGGCACCCCATGATCGTGCCGTCCGCGCCGCGCAGCGCGGCCGCGGCCACGCCGATATCGGCCAGCAACGGGCGGTCTTCGGCAGTGGTGACACTCAACGGATCGGCGGCACGGTCAAGCTGGTGGACGAAAGCCTTCGGCAGGACGACGGGGCGCGCCCCGGCGGCGGTTCCGCGCAGCCACACGCGTGCCGTCTGGTCGGGTTCGACGCGGTAGCAGGTGAAGTCGTCGGTACGCGTGGCCGCGGTCAGCAGGTCGCGCAACGCGGTACGACGCTGGTCGATCGGCGCGCTGATCGCCGCCGCCGCCAGTGCGATCACGCGGCCCGGCGATGCGGTGTCGATCGCCAGACGGACCTGGAGCGCGCGGTTGGCATCGACCAGGTCCTGATACGCACGGTCCAGCCGTGCCGCGTCGCCGGCCGCAGCCTGGCGATCGCGCCGCAACCGCCGCAGGCTGCGCGTCCGGATGTTGGTGACCTCGCCGATAGCGGTCGCCATCACGAACCACATGAGCGGCGTCAGCGACAGGCCGAGCAGCCGTTCGAGGTAATCGCCGGTCGGGGCCACCTGTTCGCCGTGCGACAGCCAGACGGCCGTCGACAGCATCGCCGCGACCAGTCCCGCTTCCGTCCCATAGGCCAGCGCCATGACCAGGATCGGCAGGCCGTAGGGATTGGGCGACAGCGTGACGAAGCCGCTGCCCCCGGTCACCAGCCAGTCGGCGCCCAGCAGCGCGCCGTACAGCAGGACGAACTCGGCGACGACGCGCAGCCGGCGCTTCCAGTGCGGCGACCGCATCATCGACCGGCTCCCAATCCGCGGGTGATCTGCGCGCGGCCGAACAGCTGGCGGCCATCGAAGCCGGTGCGCGACACCGACGTCAGCCCGCCGCTGCCCTCGACCCGCCAGCCATCGCCGAGTGGTGCCGACAGGCCGAGCGCGACATTGGGGCCGTCACCGCCGAAGCGATCGACGGTGTAGCCGAGCTGTCCGGTCACCTGCGCGCCGCGCACATTCGCGCTGCCGATGCCGAGCAGCGAGTGGTTCTCGCGATCGATCAGCGTCAGTGCCGCCGGCCGCCGGTTGACCAGTACATATTCGGCGTCGAGCCGGTAGGCGAGCGTCAGCGACGGCGAGCCGCGCCGGACGAGATAGTCCAGCCCGCCTGACAGGGTGATCGTGTCGCTGGCGTCATACGCCCCGGCCAGGCCATATTGGTTCCACGCGCCGTCGAGCTGGGCGTAGAGCCCGGGCGCCACGCGGTAGGCACCGCCCAGCGTCACGCGCGACAGCGCGCCATCGGCCAGCGCCTGTTGCGCGGTCGAATAGTCGGGCACGCGGTAGTAAGCCCCGCCGCGGAGTTGCAGTTCGCTGGGGCCGGCCACGAAGCGGATGCCGCCGCCGGTCACGCCGGTGTCGAGCGCCGAGGCGGCAAGCACCGTCGCGCGCACATCGTCGCGCAACCGCACGCCGACGCTGCCCTCGACGATCTGCGAAGTGACGCCGATATTCCGCGGGGTGGTCTGTACGGTGGTGTCGATATGACGCACCGCACCGCCGATCGCGACGACATCGTTCACCGCGGCATCGGCGCGGCCTGCGATCTCGATCTGCGTCAGGTCGCCGCCGTCGCGGACCGTGGTCGTCAGGCTGGCCGCACCGGGCGCAAAGGCGCGCGCGCGGCGGGCGGGCTGATCGTCGGCGCCGAGCGCGCGGTACAGCTGGTCCGCGCCCCGCGCATCGCCATTTGCACTGCGCGCATCGGCAAGGGCGCGGCGGGCGCGTGGATCGTCGGGATAGCGACGGACCAGCGCCTCGGCCGTCCGCCGCGCCTCGCCGGGATAGCCCGCGGCCGCGCTCGCCTCGATCCGCGCCAGTTCGGCATCCAGGACGCTGGCATCGACGGGCGGCGCTGCTTCGGCCGCAGGGCTGGCGTCGCCGGTGTTGAGAAAGGTCAGCGACAGCGTGCTGCCGTCGCGCGTCCAGGCGATGCGCCACGGCGGCACGGCGCGAAGCACCAGGCTCTGGTCGTTCCAGCGCAGATCCTCGATCGCGTCGCCTGCCGACCGGCGCAGCGCATCGATCGCCGTCTGCGCGATCGGCCGGGTGGCGCGCACCACCAGCTCGCCATCGCGCTCGACGACGTCCAGCCGTGTTCCGGCCGGCCAGCGAATCTGCTGCGATCCGATGCTGAGGGTCGCGTCGGCGTCGTCCCAGGCGGGTGGCGTCACCACGGCCGGATCGTCGGCGGCGAGGAAAAGGAGGGCGAGGATCATTGGGATAGGATCTCCCGTGCGCGGCCCGGTTCGCCCTGCGCGATCAGCAACCGCGCGTGAAGCGCGGCAAGCGTCCGATCGCCGGGGTTGCGACGGCGCAGGTCTGCAATCATCTGCGTGGCGTCCGCCCGGCGCCCGACCCGGTCGAGCAGCTCGACGGCGGTCTTGCTGGGGGCAGGCGTCGCGCGCAGCGCGCGTTCGAACCAGGGTCGGGCGGAGCGTTCGCCGCTCAGTTTCGCCTGTGCGTCGCCCCGCAGACGCAGCGCCGCGGCGTCGCCGGGACGCTCTTCCAGATACACGTCCAGGATGGCGGCGGTGCCGGCGGCGTCGCCGCGGTTCCAGCGTGTCCAGGCCTGGCCCAACCGCTCTTCGGGTGTCAGCAATCCAGCCTTCGCCAGCGGGCGCAGCACGGGATCGGGCAGCTCGCCGTTCGGCGGCGTTGCGGCCGCGGCGACCTCTTTCAGCTGGGCTTGCGGCAGCGGGCGCCCGTCCAGCAGGCGCGCGGTGGCCGCGCGCACGGCGGCGTCGTCTCCGACTGCGCGGGCCAAGCGCAACCGCGTCAGCGCGATATCGGTCCGGTTGCCCAGCGGATGGCGTGCCAGCTCGCCGATCGCCGCGGACGGCGTCGCGCGCGCGGCATACGCGTTCAGCCAGCCGATCCGGTGGCGTTCGGTGCCGCTGTCCGCCCGTCGCAGCAGCCAGACGACGTCGCGCGACTGGGGGCGGGGGCCGAGCAGATAGAGCAGGCGGCGTGCGGCAGGCGTGGTGGGGGACCCGGTCGCGCTGGCGGCCTGGAGCACCGCGATGGCAGCGGCTCGATCCCCGGCTGCCAGCAATCGCTCGGCGATCGCGGGCAGGTCGGCGCCCGGGGCCGCGGCACGACGGCGAAGCAGCGCGACCAGCCCGGCGCGGTCGCCGCTGCGGGTCAGGATCGCCTCCTGCGCGGCATCGCGATCTTTGGGCGGCAGCAGCGCGGCGGCCCGCAGGGCGGCCGCAGTGTCGCCGGTCCGCTCAGCGACGCGGAGCGCCAGCCACGGATCGGTGGCCTTCCAGCCGTCGCCGGCGACGCGCGTCAGTTCGGGCAGCAGGTCGGTCTTTTCCAGCCGCCGCGCGAGGTCGAGTGCCAGCGTCGCATCGGGCTTCGGAATCGCCCCGCGCGACGCGGCGCGCAGGATCAGGTCGGGGTGGTTCAGCGCATAGCCCGCCGCGACGATATCGGCGGCCGGGACAGCCACCCGACGATCGGCCGCGGCGACGAGCATTGCGGTCGCCGCGGCGGGGTCGCCAGCGGCGCGGGCCGTCTCGAACCGCTGCCGCCACGTCGGTTGCTGCGTCGCGACAGACTGGGCGACGGTCGGCAGGACCGGCGTCGGCGTAACGCTCGGTTGCGGCGGCGTGGGGAGCGCCGGCGGTGTGGCGGGCGTGGCGGGCGCGGGCGGCGTATCCGGCTGCGCATGTTCGTGGACGCTTTGCAGTTCGCTGGAATTGGGCAGCAGCGTGGACGCGACGACGAGCATCCCGATGCCGAGCGCGATCGGCACCAGCATCACCAGTCCTTGCCGCGACCGGCGGGTCGTCATGGCCGTCGCTCCGGCAGCAGGCGATCGAGTGCCAGCGTCGCCACATAGGGCGACACGCCGGCCGCGCGGGCGCGCTCGTACAGCGCGGCGACCTGGCGGCGATCCTGCGGGTCCCAGTAATCGAGCGAGGCTAGCGTCAGTGACGGATCGGCGCGCTTGGCCGCCTGCAGGCGATCGAGCTGCCAGGCCCAGTCGCTGGCCGATGTCAGCTCGTAGCGCTTGTCGACGAAGCTCCACCGCGACGCGACCGCTTCGCCCAGCAGGATGTCGAAGGCACCCGCCGCGCCCGGGACCACCGCATAGCCGCGGTTGAGCATGATCCGGATCGCGGGAAAGCGCGCGCGGATGGCTCTCAGCAGCGTGACACCGGCTGCGACCATCCCGGCATTGCCGACCGGATCCTCGCGCTCCAGCGCTTCGGCATTGTCCATCGTGTCGATGAAGATGCCGTCATAGCCCAGCCGCAGGATGTCGGGGATGAGCCGGTCGAGCACCAGGTCCGTCCACTCGCGCCGCCGCAGGTCGACCAGGCGCGCATCGGGCCAGTTGGGATTGGCGGCGCTCAGCGCACCCGCGGTCGCCAATGCGTCGACATACGGTCGGCCGCGCTCGACCTCGCCCAGGCTGATGTAGCCGAGCAGAGTCGCGCCGGGTGCGCGAAGCGGCGCGATGGCGCGCGCATGATGCGGTTCGAGCACGAGCAGGTCGAACTGCCGGGCGAGTACGGGATCGGTGGTCGCGGAATAATCGACGCCCCAGCGCAGCGTCTGCGCTTGGCGCACGGGGTCGGCGGCGCCGGCGAAGCGCGGGGCGAACACGGCGCCCAGGGCCGCCGCTGCCACTTCCATCACTCGCCTGCGATTCATGACGCCGTTCCGACCCGTCCTACAAAAGTCGGCCACCCGCCCCGACAACTGCGGGATTGTTTCCCACAAACAGCATAAAGATAAGATTTACGGTGGCGTTCGCGACCATCGCCACGCCGATCGCGGCGGCCATGACCGACCCCGCCAGATACCCCCAGCCGAACGCGCCGACCCCTGCATTCCACAGCCAGACCGTCGCAATTGCGCTGGTCAGGGTGAACGCGCCCCAGATCGCGACGATGCGTCCGAACAGGTTGAAATAGGCGAGGACGACGGTGCTCGCGATCGCGATCAGATGGAACACGGCACCGGCCGCGGTCTGCCTAAATGCGAAAATTACGCGAATATCGGCGCCGAGCAAGTCGAGCAGCGGAACAGCCAGCACCCAGGCGGATGCGGCGACGATCAACTGCGAGATCAGCAGGATGCGCAGGCCATCGACCATCGTGCCGATCAGGTCGGCGCGCGCGTCCTCGATCCGCTTCAACCGCGACGTGCCGGTGCAGCGTGCCATCAGGTCGCCGAACACCCGGTCGAACCGCGTTTCGGTGACGATCAGCATCAGCGTCAGGCCCGGCACCAGCGTCAGCAGGCCCAGGAAGCTGCCCAGGTCGTTGATCGGATTGAGTCTCAGCGGCGACAGTGTCGTGACGCTCTGCGGCCCGAACCACAGGATCCACTTGTCGATCCAGATCGCGACGACGCTCAGCAGACCGGCCAGACCGACCAGCAGGGCCTGGCGCACGGAGACCAGGCGCTTGCGCGGCAGGCGGGCCGGGGCGGGGAAGCGGCGGACCAGCACGACCGCCAGCATGATCAGCGCGACGCCCAGGCCGGCAACGATCGCCGCCAGTATCTGCCAGGCCTCCGGCCGCGTCAGCAGCGCGATCGACACCGCGATGACGGCGATGCCGAACACATAGGCGAGAAGAACCATCCGGTAGCGATCGGCCGCGGTCAGCAGCGGTGCGGCGATCCAGATCTGGGTCAGCACCGCGAACAGCAGCGTGGCGCCCAGGCTGGCGCGAAACGGCAGCGCCGCTATTCCGCCGAACAGCAGCGCGCCGACGATCGCGGCGATTGCGCCGCCCAGCGCGAGCGCCGGACCGATAATGCCCGGTATCCGCCCGGTATCCTTGGCGAACAGCGCGTCCGACACCAGTCGCGTCGCAAGGATGCCGATCGGCGCCGCGATGACCGCGGTCAGGCTGAAGGCGTAGATCAGCACTGTGTGCAGCAACGTCGCCTCGGCGTCGCTGAGGCTGCCGCGGCTCCACTGCGCGAGGATGGCGACGCTTGCCGCCGTGATCAGCCAGGGCCCCGAGCTGATCGCGGTCCCGTGCGCGGCGGCACTGACGATCCCGCCGATGCCGCCTTCGCGGGCCATCTTCGCCAGCCTGAAGCCGATCCCCGCCACGACGCGTGTCCTTACCGCGTCACAGGATGAAATCGGCCGGCGTCAGGTCGTGATGGCCGACCAGCGAGATCGAGAATTCGGCCGCGCTGGTTGTGTTGGTGTTGCCGTAGATGACGGTGTGCTCGACACCGCCGACCATCTCGAAAGCGAAGCGGAGCTGGCCCGCCCCGGTGAAGGCGGCACCGGCGTCGGCCCGCAGCGTGAACGCCTGGTCACCGTAGGCGAACAGCGAAGTGTTTGCATCGATTGCCGACAGGTCGATCTTGTCGACGCCGCGCTGGAAATCGGTGATGATATCGCGCGTCGTCGCAGTCGTCGCACTGTCGCCGGTGGCGGTGAAGCGGAAGATGTCGGCGCCCGCGCCGCCCGTCATGATGTCGCGGCCGGCCCCGCCGAAGATCGTGTCGTTGCCATCGCCGCCGTCGATCGTGTCGTTGCCGGTGCCGCCGATCAGCGAATCATTGCCACCCAGGCCATACAGGATGTCGTTGCCGGCGCCACCGTTCAGCGTGTCCGCTTCCGAAGTGCCCGTGATCGTATCGTTCCCCGATCCGCCGGTGCGATTGATGCCGGCCACGTCGACGACGGTGACCGTCAGTGCCTGGGTGTCGACCACGCCGCGCGCGTCGGTCGCGGTGACGGTGACGGTGTAGATGTTGTCGCGGTTCGAATCGGTCGGCGCCTCGAAATCGGGGGCCGCGGCGAAGCGGAGCGCCCCGGTCAACGGATCGATCGTGAAGGCGGCGCCGTCGCCGCCCGCAGCGATGCCGAAGCGGACGCTGTCGCCCGACGCGATGTTGGCGTCGGTGGCGGTGATCGCCGTCACCGCTGCGACATTCTCGCTGAGCGACATGCTGGCGGTCGCTGCGCCGTTGTACGACGTGATGATCGGCGCGACGTTGGCGTCATAGCCGACCGTCACGCTGTGGTTGCCGATCGCGCCGATATCGATCGTCAGGATTTCGCCGACCAGGCTGACCACGCTCGCGCCGGTGACCTTCGCCCAGTTATTGCCGGGCGCCTGCAGGTCGATGACGACCTGGCCCTCGCCGTACGCCGAGAAGCTCAGGTTGCGGCCGTCGCCGGAGAGCGAGATCAGGTCGGCGCGCATCGGCAGCGCGGTGATGTGGGTCACGTCGTCCGCGACCGCGCCGATCGTGATGGTGAAGCTGCCGCCCGACTGCGGCAGGAACACCTTGTCGGCGCTGTAGGCGTACCAGTTCGCGACCCGCTGGATCACGCCGCTGCCTTGACCGTCAACGTCGAGCGCGAAATTGCCGGCGGCTGCGGACGCCGAAACGCTGGCGGTGATCGTGTTGCCCGACACGCTGGTCGTGATCGTTGATGCCTGGAACGCGGAGATGCGGCCGGCCAGATCGGCCAGCGTGACGAATTCCATCCCCGACTGGGCCGCCCGCGCGATCCAGTTGGTGAACATCGACGTGACGTAGGGCGACGTGCCGCCGTTGCTCCACATCGCCGGACCATAATCATGCCACGGCCACACGATGACGGGGGCATCCGCCTCCGCCGTCAGGGTCGCGAATTCCTTCGCCCAGAACGCCTCGGCCTCGGCGACGGTCTTCTTCTGGAATTCCATCAGCGTGAAATCGAAGAAGGTGTTGGGCGCGAGATAGACCTTGCCGTTCGCCGCATTGTCCGGCGTCATGAAGCCGAAGGCGTTGGGATAGCCCGCACCGACGCCCGAATAGCCGCCCGACAGGTAATCGACGTATTTGAAGATTTCCTGGCTGGTCGCGATCGTTTCCGGCGCGCCGGGAACGGCGGCGCCGCCGATGCTGACCGCGGTACCCAGATAGGCCTTCAGCTGCGCTTCGAGCACGCTGCGCTCGTCGCCGAATTCGAACCGGATCTGGTCGGGCGTCAGCAGGTTGGTGTTTTCGGGATGGGTATAGCTGTGCAGGCCCAGCTCGTTGCCCATGTCCATCAGCTGCTTGTAATAGGGCAGCGACACCGCCCAGTCGGTCGTCTGGTCGTTCGCCGGATCGTTGCCGATGTTGACGTAGTAACTGCCGACGAAGTTGTACTGCGACTTCCAGGCCGTCAGGATCGGCATCAGCTTGTCATAGATGCCCGGCGTCGTGCCGTCGGGATTGACCTCCAACCGCTCCTGGCTCTGGTCCATGTCGACGCGCGACGCGACGATTCCGACGTTGCGGGTCATCTGGAGCCCGACCGACAGGCCGCTGCCGTTGACCGAATAATCGATCGCCTTCTGCAGCAGGTTCTCGTCGGCCATGACGGCTTCGGTCGAGAACAGCACGTTGCGGCCCGCGGTCTGGCTGGCGATGGCGGCGGCATAGGTCTGGCCGGCGATCGTCTCGGTCGCGATCGTCGTGCCGGTGCCGCTGACGCTGGTGATCGCGTTCCAGCCGACGCCGGTGTACTGATGGATCAGCTGGCCCTGGTCGTAGCCGTCGAGCACCAGCGACGTGTCGGTCGCCTTCACGGTCACGTCGCCGGTTCCGCCGGTGACGCGCGTCACGTCGAAGAACAGCTTCATGCGCGCATAGCTGTCGCCGGGCAGGGCCGACCCGTTTGCGGCATTGGTCATGAATTCGCCGCCGGCGATCAGGCCGATGCCGAACTGCTTGACCGCCTGCTGCAGGGTCGTGGTGATCGCATCGACCTTCGATGCATCGACGTTGCGGAACGACGGGAAGACGATGCTGTCGTACTTGGCCAGCTTCGCCAGGTCGGTCAGGTCGCTTTCGCGGATGATGTCGAAGGGCACGCCGGCCTGCATCGCCTGGCTCTGCGCGGCCATGAACAGCTGCGAATAGGCGGTCTGGCTGAAATAGGCAGCGGCCGTCGTGTCCGACCAGACGATGGCGATTCGCGTGTCGGCGGCCGGCGCGATGTCGACCGAATTGTAGACGGTGAAGCCGCCCGACGAGAAGCTGCCCGGCAGGAACACGCTGTTGTTGATGTCGAACAGCGTGTCGATGGCGGCCGGGTTGCCGATCGCCGCCTTGGGGACCGCAAATTCCAGCGCGGTGCGGTCGGCCGACCATGCCGCGGTCAGCCCGGCGAGCACCAGGGTCTGGCCGGCATCGCCCTTGAACAGCGACACCACGCCGTTGGCGTCGATGTTGACGTTGTATTCGGCACCGCCGGCGAAGCCGAAGATCTGGTATCCGGTCGCCGTATTGCGGTCGGTGTTGAGCCACGCGGTGGTATTGGCGCCGATCGCGGTCGGCGACTTCAGCGCGAACAGGAAGCTGTCGCCGACGGCGCGGGCATAGATCGCATAGCCGTTGGGCAGTTCACGGTCGATCCGATCGGCGGTCGACCAATCCGACAGATTGCCGTCGACAACCGGCGTCATCGTAACCATGTTCGCTAACCTTTCGCAGTGTCGCCCCTTCGTCGGGCGTCGGCGGCGCGTTACAATAAGTTAAGCGTTTGCGGAATGTGCGGCAGCGTGCCTTTTCCGCGCTGTTCCAAATTGACACGGAGCGGGCGGACTTTCACATTCGACAGCACGCGCCGTCCCAGGTCGCAAAAGTTACTGGCCGCGAACGCAGCGCGTCCCGCGTCTACCCGTCCTCAGCCGCGGCGTTCCGGGCAGGAACGGGCCCGGCCTATTCAGAAAAACATCATGATACTGGACAGTGCCGTCGTGTTCGACGTCGGGCCGGATCGCGAGACGCGGGGTCGTGATCCGGCGGGGCAAGTCGCGTGCGGCCTCAATCGGCGCCACGATGTCGTGGTTCGCCATCGACTGCCGCCAGACCTTGGAGATCGAGCAGGACGGGAAAACCGACGGCCGGTCCGAACCGTCCGGCTTGGCGGCACCATCCCCTCACTGTGCGCGACGGGTATGATGGTCATTCCCGGTCGTGGTGTTGAAACGAGGGGGGGGGG
>NZ_LMLB01000017.1:382890-411294 GCF_001421785.1 Sphingomonas sp. Leaf33
GGCTCAGCGTCGGATAGTCGGTGTAGCCCTTCGCACCGCCGCCGTAGAGCGTGTCGGCATCTAGCGGGTTGAGCGGCGCATCGATCTTCAGCCGCTCGACCAGGTCGGGGTTTGCGATGAACGGGCGGCCGAAGGCGAACAGGTCGGCCTTGCCGGCGGCGAGCTCGCTTTCCGCCAACGCCTTGTCGTACCCGTTGTTGGCCAGGAACGTGCGGCCAAAGCGCGTACGCAGCGCGGCATAGTCGAACGGCTTGCTGTCGCGCGGGCCCCCGGTCGCGCCTTCGACGACGTGCAGATAGACGATGCCCAGCGCGTCGAGCTGCTCTGCCACATGGTCGAACAGCGGCAGTTCGTCGTTGGCAGGCTCGATGCCGCCGGCCGGCGACACGGGCGAGATGCGTACGCCGGTCCGCTCCGCGCCGATTTCCGCGGCGACGGCGGCGGTCACTTCGACCAGCAGGCGGGCGCGGTTCTCGATCGAGCCGCCATAAGTGTCGGTGCGGGTGTTCGCACTGTCGCGCAGAAACTGGTCGAGCAGATAGCCGTTGGCGCCGTGGACCTCGACCCCGTCGAAGCCGGCGGCGATCGCGTTGGCCGCAGCCGTGCGGAAGCTGTCGATGATGCCCGGGATCTCGTCGGTTTCCAGTGCGCGCGGGGGCGAGGTTTCGGCAAAGCCGTTGTTGACGAAGGTCTTGGTTTTGGCAGGAATCGCGGACGGGGCGACCGGGGCCTCGCCGTCGTGAAGGTCGACGTGGCTGACGCGGCCGACATGCCACAGCTGGGCGAAGATGCGGCCGCCCCTGGCATGGACGGCGTCGGTCACGGCGCGCCACGCGGTGACCTGTTCGGGCGTGTAGAGCCCGGGCGTGTCCTGATACCCCTGCGCCTGCTTCGACACCTGCGTCGCTTCGGTGATGATCAGCCCGGCGCCGGCGCGTTGCGCGTAATATTTCGCAGCATGTTCGCTCGGCAGCAGGCCGGGCGCGGCGCGGTTGCGCGTCAGCGGCGCCATGACGATGCGGTTGGCGAGCGTGATGGGGCCAAGATCATAGGGCGAAAACAGGCTGGCGTCGGACATGGTCGGTCTTTCCTGTATCAGGGGGGATGGGGAATTCAGGCGGTGTAACGCGGCAGACGGCAGATGGCGCCCGGACAGGTGGCGATTGCTCGCGTCGGGCGCCTGCCTGTCGCGATCGGTCGCGCCATGATCGGCCGTCGGTGGATATCATATATCCTCTTTCGCAGCGGCCGATTCGATACCATGACAAGCGCAGCCAGCGCAGCCAGCGCTGATCGGCGAGTTGTCGATGATCGATATGACAAGCGGAGCGACGGCTGTCCCAAGCGGCGGGTCGCTGTCCGACGAGCTGTACGGCAAGCTGGCGGCGCAGAACCATGACTACACGCGACCGAGGGATCGCCATGTGGCATCAATCAGCGTCGACTTCGTCTCATAAAATGGTAGCAAGATCAATTAATGAGATAGACTTTGCTATCCAGCCTGGCGCTCGGCACAAGTCGGGGACAAGAGGTCGGATGGGAGAGCGCGATGTCGGCACATGGCGGACGGGACGGGTGGGCTGATCCGAAGATCGCTCGACGTCGACTCGACTGGCGTCTGGGTGCCGCCCTGCTCGTTGTTTGCGCCGGATTGCCCATGCCGACATCCGCGCAGGATGCCTCGCGCGTCGTCGCCTCGCCGCGGCAGAGCTACAACCTCAATCCCGGCTGGCGGACGTACAGCGGCGACGTGGCGGGCGCAGAGGCGCCGGGGTTCGACGACCGCGGCTGGGCCGACGCGACGCTGCCGCACGCCTTCAACGAGCGTGAGGCGTTCGCGCGCGACATCAAGGACCTGTCGACCGGCGTCATCTGGTACCGCAAGACGGTCACGCTGCCTGCCGCTGCGACCGTACTGATCGAATTCGAAGGGGCGCGCCAGGCCGCCGAAGTGTGGGTCAACGGTCGCCCGGCGGTGCTCGCGGAGGACGGCGTCAGCGCGTTCGGCGCCGATGTGTCGCGGCTGGTCCGCCCCGGTCCCAACGTCATCGCGGTGCGCGTCGACAGCAGCTGGAAATACCGCGAGCGCGCGACCGGCAGCGGCTTCCAGTGGAACAACGACAATTTCAACGTCAACTACGGTGGACTGACGCGGAACGTCCGGCTGCACGTCGCTGGCGCCGCCTACCAGACGCTGCCGCTGCTGACGGGCCTGGGCACCACCGGGCAATATGTCTGGGCCGGCGACATCGACATCGCGCGCCGCACCGCGACGATCCATGCCGAGACACAGGTGCGCAATTCGGGCGCCGCGCCGCAACGGTTGGCCCTGCGCACCGAGGTTCGCGACCGGGCCGGTCGCGTCGTCGGCCGCTTCGCCGCACCCGCCGTCACCCTTGCCCCCGGCGAGACGCGCACGCTGGCCGCGCAGGGGCGAATGGCCAGGCTGAATTTCTGGTCGTGGGGCTATGGCTATCTCTACACCGTGACGACCAGCTTGGTCGCGGACGGTCGGGTGATCGACAGCGTCGATACGACCACGGGCTTCCGCAAGACGCGCTTCGCTGACGGCATGGTCGCGCTGAACGACCGCGTGATGCAGGTCCACGGCTATGCGCAGCGCACGTCGAACGAATGGCCCGCGATCGGGGTGTCGATCCCGCCGTGGATCAGCGACCTGTCGAACGCGATGATGGTCGAAAGCGGCGGCAACCTGGTCCGCTGGATGCACATCGCGCCGTCGAAACAGGACGTCGAAAGCGCGGACCGCGTCGGCCTGCCCCAGGCGATGCCCGCGGGCGATGCCGAAAGCGACGTGACCGGCCGCCGCTGGGACCAGCGCAAGGCGGCGACGGCCGCCGCTATCGTCTACAACCGCAACAACCCGTCGATCCTGTTCTACGAAGGTGGCAACGAGAATATCAGCGAGCCGCACATGGCCGAACTGCTGGCAATCCGCGATCGGTACGATCCGCATGGCGGCCGCGCGATGGGCGCGCGTGAGATGCTCGACAGCCGCCTTGCCGAATATGGCGGTGAGATGCTGTATGTGAACAAGAGCGCGCGGCACCCGATGTGGGCGATGGAATATTCGCGTGACGAGGGTGCTCGGGCCTACCGCGATGCCTTTACCCCGCCGTTCCACCCGGATTCGCCGAGCTACAACCGCAATCAGGACAGCCACGCGATCGAAGATGTGAAGCGCTGGTGGGATTTCTACCGGGTGCGCCCTGGCACCGGCCGGCGGGTCAGTTCGGGCGGGGTCAACATCATCTGGTCGGACAGCAACACCCATTTCCGCGGTGACAACAACTACCGTCGTTCGGGCGAAGTCGACGCCGTGCGCCTGCCCAAGGACGGTTTCTTTGCGCACAAGGTGATGTGGAGCGACTGGGTCGACAGCGTCACGCCTGCGACGACCCTCCTCGGCCACTGGACCTATCCGGCCGGGACCCGCAAGGATGTGACGGTCGTGTCCAACGGCGATCGCGTCACGCTGTCGCTCAACGGCCGCTTGCTTGGGCCGGGTACGAAGAGCGACGGTTTCCTGTTCACCTGGAAGGACGTGGCCTGGCAGCCGGGCACGCTGACTGCGATCGCGACACACGCCGGCGGCAAGCGATCGACCGCCTTGGTCGAGACGGTCGGCGTGGCCACGACGCTGCGGCTGACCCCGCATGTCTCGCCCCGCGGATTCGTGTTAGACGGCGCCGACATCGCGCTGGTCGATGTCGAGGTGGTCGATGCCAAGGGGCGCCGCGTCCCGACCGCGAACGATCGGGTCAGCTTCACCCTCGACGGCCCGGCCGAGTGGCGCGGCGGAATCGCGCAAGGCGACAGTTCGGGGAAGGCACGCGGGGTCGCCACCACCGGCGAAGCGATCGCCGCCACGCCGAAGGGCGCCGACGGCACGACACAGTTCGTCGGCGTCGCGCGGGCCGAGGACAATTACATCCTGTCCCGCACGCTGCCGGTGGAGGGCGGTATCAACCGCGTGCTGTTGCGCGCCGGCCGGGCCGCCACCGGGCCGGTGCGCGTGACCGCCAGCGCGCCCGGCTTCGCGCCGGTCAGCGTCGTCATCCCGACCGTCGCGATTGCTGCGCCGGCCGGCGGACTATCGCGCGATTTCGCCGAACATCACCAGAGCGGCCTGCTCACCCGCGGGCCGACGCCGGTGGGTGCGAGTTTCACGCCAAGCCGCACGACGCATCTGCCCGACCGCGTCGTCGCGGGATCGAACGCCGCCGACGCCGGCCGCTCGATCGACGACAACGAACTGTCGCGCTGGACCAGCGACGGCCGGCCGGACACTGCCTGGATCGACTATCGCTTCGCCGCACCCGTCACGCTGAACGCGATCGACCTGAAGCTCGTCGGCTGGCGGACGCGGGCCTATCCGTTGACCATCACGCTCGACGGCCGCCCGGTCTGGCGAGGCACGACCGAACGCCAGCTCGGCTACGCACACCTGACCTTTCCCACCGCGACCGGACGTGTCCTGCGGATCGTCCAGACCGGGCCGGTCACCGACGTCGATGCGTTCGGCAAGGTGGTCGAGCTGAACACCGCGCGTTTGGCCGGTGACACCGGCGCGGACGCGGTGCCGCCGGGGATGCGGCTGGGCATCGTCGAGGCCGATTTCCACGGACCCGTCGCGCGATGAGCTGGGGGGTGATCCTCGCATCGCTCGCCGCAGTCGCCGCGACGCCGGCGGTGGCGCAGGACGTCTATATCCTGGCCGGCCAGTCGAACATGTCGGGCCGCGGGGCGCTGGCCGAGCTGACCGAAGACGAACGGGCGGCCGACCCCGCGATCCAACTCTACGGCAACGACGGACAATGGCGCCCGGCGCGCGATCCGCTCGATGATGCTACCGGCCAGGTCGATGCCGTGTCGGCGGATACCAAGGCTGCGGTCGGCCCCGGTCTGTTCTTCGCCCGGTCGCTACGCGCGCGGTCGCGGCGACCGATCGTGCTGGTGCCGTGCGCGAAGGGCGGCAGCACGCTGGCGCAATGGTTGCCGGCAAGTGTCGGCCGCGACACGCTGTATGGTTCCTGCCTTGCGCGCGCACGGGCGGCGGGCGGACGGATCGCCGGCATCCTGTGGTACCAGGGCGAAAGCGACACCCGCGACGCCGCGGTCGCACGCGGGTGGGCGATCGGTTTCGGTACGCTTGTCAGCGCCTTCCGCCGCGACCTCGCCGCACCGCGCCTGCCGGTCGTTTTCGTGCGGATCGCCGACGCCCCGGCAGGCGCCGGTGACGCGGAACGCTATCCGGCCTGGCGCCTGGTTCAGTCCATCCAGTCGCGCGTGCGGATCGATTGTACCGCTATGGTCCGTACGGACGGCCTGCCGCGGCTACCCGACGATCTGCACCTGACGACCCCGGCGCAGCGCACGCTCGGCCCCCGGGTCGCCGACGCGATGCGCGTCCTGCAGCGGCGCTGTCGCTGAGCTGAGCGTCAGGTTCCCGGCTGGATGTACGGCGCGCGGGCGAACAGTTCGCGTTGCCAGCGGCGGGGGTCGTTTGCGACGCGGGCGGTGGTGTCGAAGATCATCGTCGCGCGGGTCGTCAGGTCGTAGCGCGGCCAGCGCGGGTCGGGCACGCCGGTCGTCGAGAAGGCGACGAAGCGGTCCTGCATCGCCTTGCTTGCCGCGCGCGCGTCCGCGCCGGTTCCGGTCTGTGACCCCGGCCGGTCGAGCGTACCCAGCACCAGCGGGATGTCGACCGTGTGATACGCGCCGCGCCGCGGGTCGGTGCGGCTGGCGAAATCGACCTGATAGACCCAGGCTGGCGCACCGGCACGCGCGCGGGCCTCGGCCTCGATCACCTGGCCTGGCCAGCTGCGCCCGGCAGTCGTCGCGTCATAGAACACGTCCAGCGGCGTCATCTGCGGAAACTGCGCGCGGTACTCGGCGACGATCCATTCGGGCGGCAAGTCGATGCGCAACTCGGGCGTCATGCGCGCAGGCAGGGTATCCCACGTCAGCCCGCGCATCTTCGCGCCGTCGGGATCGATGAACGCGCCCGTCTCTCGCGAGGTATTACCGAGCATCAGCGGGATGGCGGTCCCGCTCGGGTTGGCGTCGGGCCAGAAGGGGTGCCGCGTCAGCCACGTCATGTCGAGCACCGGACCCATGTAGACTCCGCCGCCCAGGATCGGATCGGTCGCCGACAGTCCGTCGATCACCCGCTCGACCGGCATCGCGAGCAGCGGCGACAGGTCGTCGTCCTTTACGCCCAGCTTCGCGAGATACGCGCGTGCCCGGGCGGTCGCGTTGAGCGGGCCCGATACGGTGACCTGTTGCCCGCTCATCGTCGCGGCGCGGTGAAACAGGCCGCGCGCCGCCGGCGTGCCCATGAGCGTCGCGATCTTCGCACCGCCGCCCGACTGGCCGAACACCATGACGCGCCCCGGGTCGCCGCCGAAGCTGGCGATATTGTCGCGCACCCAGTGCAGCGTGAGGATCAAGTCGAGCTGCCCGGCATTGCCGCTATCGGGGAACCGCGGGTCCAGCCGCGCGAGATAGAGGTAGCCGAGCGCGTTCAGCCGGTGGTTGACCGTCACCACCACCACGTCGCCGCGGGCAGCCAGCGGCTGCCCGTCGTGCAGCGGATCGACCGCGCTGCCGTTCGAATAGGCTCCGCCGTGGATGTAGACCATGACCGGCTTCTTCGCCCGCGCGTCGGGCTCGGCAGTCCAGACGTTGAGGAACAGGCAGTCCTCCGACGTCGGCCCGACCTTGCTCGATTGCGGGCAGGATGGGCCGAACGCGGTCGCGGCGACCGTGTCGGTGGGGCGGAAGGGGCGGGGCGCGCAGAAGCGTTCGGCGGTGCCGTAGCGGATGCCCTTGAAGGCATGGACGCCGTTCTCGACGGTGCCGGTCCAGCGGCGGGGCGCGGCGATGGCGAGGCGGGGCAGGGCGGTGATGGCCAGGCCAGCACCTACGAAGGTCCGTCGATCCATCATCCTCTCCCGCCGTGCTCCCGCAAGACTACCGCCGAACGTCGAACCCGCCTTCGAAGAACCCGTCGATATCGGCCTGGCGGAACAGGCTGAGGTCACCGGGCAGCGAATGCTTCAGCGCCGTCAGCGCAAGGCCGGTGCGCGCGGTATCCTCCAGGCTGAGCCCCGTACGCAGCCCATGAAGGATGCCGCTCGCGAACGCGTCGCCCGCGCCGATCCGGTCGACGATGCCGGTGATCAGCGCCTCCTCGGTCTGGAAGCCGCGTTCGCGGGTGTCGATGCGCGCCGACACGCGGTTGCGGTCGGCGTCGTCGGCGTGGCGTGCGGTAGACGCAATGACCTGGAGCCTGGGAAAGTGCGCGAACGCCGCCTCCGCCGCCTCGCGCCGACGTTCGGGCCCGTCGCCGTGGAAGGTGTCGCCCAGCAGCAGCGACACGTCGCGGTGGTTGCCGAACAGCACGTCGGCATGGCCGATCAGCGTCGTCAGCGTGGTTCGGGGATCGCTGTCCCACGCCTCCCACAACCGCGCGCGGTAATTGCCGTCGAACGACACGGGGACGCCCAGCCGCGTCGCCGCCTCTGCCGCGGCGATGGCGGCCTGCGTGCCGTTGGGGCCGAGCGCCGGGGTGATGCCCGACAGGTGCAGCCGGTCGGCACCTGCCAGCACCGCGTCCCAGTCCCACGCGTCGGCGGGCGCAGTGGCGAAGGCGGAATGCGCGCGATCATAGAGCACGTCGGTCGGTCGGAAGCCGGCGCCGGTCGTCGCGAAATAGAAGCCCATCCGCCCCTCGTGGCGCTGGACATGGCGGGTGTCGACGGCGAACCCGCGCAGCGTCGTGACGGCAGCGTCGCCCAGGGCGTTGGCGGGCAGCGCGCTGACGATTGCGGTGTTGTGCCCCAGCCGCGCGAGCTGCGTGACGACGTTCGCTTCGGCGCCGGCGACCCACACGTCGAGCTTCGGCGTCTGGAGCAGCAGTTCACGCCCCGGCGGCGACATCCGCAGCATGATTTCGCCGAAGGCTATGAAACGACCCATGACCATCTACCCCGTTCGTGCTGAGCTTGTCGAAGCACCGTTCTTCTTCTTCGACCCGCTGGCGCGCGGCACGAAGACCGGCCCTTCGACAAGCTCAGGGCGAACGGTCGTGAGACGTTACCTCGCCAGCCAGCCGCCATCGACCGCCAGGATATGCCCCTGGACGTAATCTGCCGCAGAGGACGCCAGGAACACGGCGGCGCCGCCCAGATCGCTCGGGTCGCCCCAGCGCCCGGCGGGGATACGATCGACGATCCCCTTGTTGCGGGCCTCATCCGCCTGCAACGCGGCGGTGTTGTTGGTCGCGATATAGCCCGGCGCGATCGCGTTCACGTTGACGCCCTTGGTCGCCCATTCGTTGGCGAGCAGCCTGGTGACGCCGGCGATGCCCGACTTCGACGCGGCGTAGGACGGTACGCGGATTCCGCCCTGGAACGTCAGCATCGAGGCGATGTTGATGATCTTGCCGCCACCATGTCCGATCATGTGGCGCCCGGCTGCCTGGCACAGGAAGAATACCGATTTCAGGTTGGTATCGACGACCGCGTCCCAATCCTCCTCGGTGAAGTCGACCGCGTCGGCGCGGCGGATGATGCCGGCGTTGTTGACCAGGATGTGCAGCCCGCCGAGCTTTTCGACCGTTTCGTCCACCACGCGCCCGACCGGTTCGATCGTCGAGAGGTCGGCCGACACGATCTCCGCCTTGCGGCCCATAGCGCGGACCTGTTCCACGGTGTCGGTCGCGGCAGACCGGCCGACGGCGGCGATGTCGGCACCGGCAGCGGCGAGCGCCAGCGCGATCGCCTGGCCGATACCGGTGTTCGCGCCGGTGACGACCGCGACGCGGCCGGTGAGGTCGAAGGGGTTGGTCATCGGATCGTCATTCCCGCGAAGGCGGAAGTCCATCTCCCGCGCTGGATGCTGGGCGAGCCCAGGCGATGGGCTCCCGCATTCGCGGGAGCGACGGATGGATCAAGCCAGCTGGCAGATGTCCAGCACGTTCATGTCGGTATAGTCCTGGTTCTCGCCGGCCATCGCCCAGATGAAGGCATAGCTCTTGGTGCCCGCGCCCATGTGGATCGACCACGGCGGCGAAATTACGGCTTCCTCGTTCGCCATCACGATGTGGCGGGTCGCTTCACCCTCGCCCATGAAGTGCATCACGCGGTCGGTGTCGAGATTGTCGAGCTCGAAGTAGAAATAGATCTCGCTGCGGCGCTCGTGGATGTGCGGGGGCATGGTGTTCCACACGCTGCCCGGCTTCAGCACGGTCAGGCCCATCACCAGCTGCGCCGAATCGCAGACGCCGGGGATGACGAGCTGAAAGATCGTGCGCTCGTTCGATTCGGCCAGGCTGCCGCGCTCCAGCGCATTGGCGTCGGCGATGCTCAGCTTCTTGGTGGCGAATGCCTTATGCGCCGGGCACGATGCCAGATAGAAACGCGCACCGTCGCCGGAGAACTGCACGTCTTTCGCGCCCATCGTGACGTACAGGCAGTCCTTGTTCCCGAGCGAGAACGTTTCGCCGTCGACGGTAACGGTGCCCTCGACCGTGCCGACGTTGACGATCGCCAGCTCGCGGCGTTCGAGGAAGGGGTGGCCCTTGGCCGAGGCAGGTTCATCCTGGTCCGGCAGCTTGACCGAACCCGATGCGACGGCGACGCCGCCGATCACGAAGCGGTCGGCATGGGTGTAGTTCAACACGCACTCGCCGTCGCGGAACAGGCCCTGGATCAGATAGCGGTCGCGCAGCTCGTCGTTCGAGACGCACTCCATCATATCGGGGTGGGTGGCGTAATAGGTGCGGTCGAACATGGATGGGCTCCGAATACAGTCGCGGTCTGGTAACCGGTGTCAGGGTCGAACTCAAGCTCTATGCCGGCACGGCGGCGAGAGCGCAGATGCTGCGACGACTATCCATATGCTGGTATGGCGAAAAAGCAACGATCGAGGTCGCAAACCACAAATCCTCCCCTGCGCGGGGAGGTGGCAGCGCGACGCGCTGACGGAGCGGTGTCACCCCTTCCGGACAGCGGGCCACCCCTCCGACCGGCTGCGCTTGCCACTTCCCCTTGCAGGGGTGGATGGAGGCGTTACCGCCGTGGCGCGCGCCCGGCGAACGTGACCAGGCTTTCCGACCCGTTCGCCGCGACCGCTGCCACCCCGACGAAGTGGTCGTCGACCGGCACGTCCCTCAGCAGCGTCGTCGTCGCGCCCGTTACCGTGCGGGCATCCTGCCACGCCGGATTGTCATTGCGCCGCCACACCACCTTGTACGCGGTCGCGCCCGGCACCGGGGCCCAGGTGACCGTCGTGTCGCGCGACAGGGCGCCCGCGATCGTCACGCCGGCGGGCGCCGCAGGCGCTGCGGCAAGCTGGTCGAGCGCGCGGATGTTCACCGCGGCGACCTTTGCCAGATAGTCGAAGTCCATCGCCTCGGGCAGGTCGCCGTAGGGACGCCCGTTCTCGGTACGGACATTCTGGTGCTGCCGATCCCAATTCTCGCCGCCGCTTGTGAAGCGCACCGCCGGATAGCCGAGCGCCAGGAACGGCTCGTGATCGCCCCCGCGGCCGAAGCGATCGGGACGGCGGTCGACGAACACGTCGAACTTGCCCGGCAGCGCGTCGGCGACCCGGTCGACGTACTTCGCCAGCGCGCGGCTGGGGCCGTCGTCCTCGCTGCCGTCCATCCGCCGCGTCATCTGGTCGACCAGGCTGTCGGCGGCGCGGACGCCTTCGGAAAAAACGCGGACGCGGTCGCCGGTCTTCACGCTACCCTGGCTGACCGAATTGCCGACGATGTCGTTGTTCAGCATCGCGCTGACCTGCCACCCGCGCGCCTTGACCGTGTCGGCGAGCAGGGTCGCGCCCCACAGCCCCTGTTCCTCGCCGGAGAAGACGGCGTAGACGATCGTCGCGGCGAACTTCTTCTTCGACAGGATGCGTGCGGCCTCCAGCACGACCGCCACGCCCGACGCATCGTCATTCGCGCCCGGCGCGTCGGACGTGAAGTCCATCACGTCGCTCGGCATCGAATCGATGTGCCCGCCGATGATGACGACGCGGTTAGGATCGGTGCCGGGCTGGATGCCCAGCACGTCCTCGATCACCACGCCGTCGGGCGCGCGCGGGCCGGTGAAGCGGCGCGACAGACGCTCGACGGTCAGACAGCCGTTGCAGGCGGCGGCGATCTTCTGGAACTCCCCCGCCGCCCAGATGCGCGCGGCGCCGATCCCGCGCTTCGGGTCGGTCGTGGTCGACAGCGAATGACGCGTACCGAAGCCGGCAAGCGTGCGGACCGTCGATTCGAGCCGGGCGGGGGAGGGGCGGTCCTGCGCCATCACGGGCAGAGGGGCGAGGACGGCGGCGAGCGCGAGGGCGTGGCGGATCATGCGCGCAAGTGTTGCCGAGATCGCGAAGACGCTCAAGCGAAAGGCTTCCCAACGCCGATGCTACACCCCAAATCGTCGTCACATGCCCCGCATCCCGATCCTTGCGCCCATCGCCACGTCGCTCAAGACCCGCATCGTCGGCGAGGTTCGCGGGGCAATCAACGGCACCACGGCGCCGCCTAGGCCCATCAACCCGCAAGACCTGCCCGGCTATTTCCCCGAAGGCAGCGTTATCCGCTGCGTCCATGGCGACCCGACTGCGATGCTGATCGGCGGCGTCACTGCGCTGCTGCTCCAGATGCTTCACCCGAAGGTGCTGGCGGGCGTGTGGGATCATTCCAACTTCCGCGCCGACATGCGCGGGCGCCTGCATCGCACCGCGCGGTTCATCGCCGTTACCAGCTATGGCGCGCGCGCGGACGCCGATGCGATCATCGCGCGGGTCAACCAGATCCACCGCGCGGTAAAGGGCACGCTGCCCGACGGCACGCCGTACCGCGCCGACGATCCGCACCTGCTCGCCTGGGTGCATGTGAGCGAGGCGACCGCGTTCCTGGCGGCGTGGCAACGCTATGGCCGGGCGCCGCTGACCGAGGCCGAACAGGACGTCTATTTCGCAGAGTTCGCGGTGCTCGCCGAGCGATTGGGCAGCGATCCGGTGCCGCGCACCCGCGCCGCCGCCGATGCGCTGGTCACCGCGATGCGCCCCGAACTGCGCGTCGATCACCGGACGCGCGAGGTCGCCCGCTTCGTGCTCGACCAGCGCGCGCCGTCGCGGGCTGCCGCCCCGGTCCAGGCACTGACGTTCCAGGCGGCGGTCGACCTGCTGCCGCGCTGGGCGCAGGCGATGCACGGGCTGGACGCCGGTGCTGCCGCGCCCCTTATCCGGACCGGCGCGCGCACGGTCGCCGGCGCCGTGCGCTGGGCATTCGGCTGAACGGGGCCACATCCACCGCCTGTTTTTCCTGACCGGCCGAATCGACGATTGCCGCGGCCTGCGCGATGTGATGAGACGGGCGCCGGGGAATTTCAGGGGGAAACACGACATGCACGCTTCGTCGATCGTCACCGGCGCGCCGCCATGGGTCTACGCGCTGCTGGTCGGCCTCGTCATCCTGGGCGTGCGACGACTGCGGACGCGCGAAGTCCCGGTCGCGGTCGCGCTGCTGCCGTCGATCGCGTTCCTGATCTGGTCGCTGGTTGGCGTCGCCATGTTCGCGCGGTACGCGGGCATCGTTCCTGCCGGCGGTGCCTGGCTGCTGGGCGCGGCGATCGGTGCGGCAAGCGCCGTCCTGCTGCCCGAACCGGCAGGCGAGCGGTTGGCCGGCGGGCGCGTCCGACTGCCCGGGTCGGCGGTGCCGCTGGTCCTGTACCTCGGCGTCTTCGTCGTCCGCTTCGCCTGCGGTGCTTGGGCCGCGATCGCACCCGCGTCGGCCGACCTCGCCACTGGGATCGGCATCGCGGTCGGGGCAGCGGTCATGGCGCGGCTGATCGTCGGCATTACGCGGTGGACCGCCACGCCCGCCGGCCTGACCGCCTAGCAAGTCACTCCCGCGGCGGGACCACGCTCGCGCGGCGGACGAGGGTCGACAGGAACAGCGACGGTTCCTCCGCATCGTCCTCGCCCTCGATCGTGCCGGCGAGCAGTTTCGATGCGGCGGCTCGCGCCATCGGGATGATCGGCCAGCGCACCGTCGTCAGCGGCGGCCACATGTGGCTGGCCGTCGCGGTGTCGTCGAAGCCGACGATCGACAGGTCTTCCGGCACCGACAGCCCGCGCTGGCGGGCGGCCTGGACGACGCCGGCGGCCATTTCGTCGTTGGAGCTGACGATGGCGGTAGGGCGCGGGCTGGCGTCGAGCAGTCGGTCGCCGGCTGCGACGCCGCTTTCGAAGCGGTACGTGCCCTCGACGATCATGCTGCGCGGCACCTTCAGCTCGGCCTCTTCCATCGCCATCTCGAACCCGGCGCGGCGTTCGATGGCGGAGCGGAAGCCGTGCGGCCCCTGGACCAGCCCGATGCGGCGGTGCCCGGCCTCGATCACATGGCGGGTGGCGGCCGCCACCGCCTCGCGGTCGTTGGACGCCACGGCGTGGTCGTCGTCGTCGAGCTTGGCCGATCCCATGCGGACATAGCGCGCGCCGGATTCGCGACACACGCGGGCCAGCGCATCGTTCTCGCTGATCGGCGGCAACAGCATCACGCCGAACAGCCGCTGCCGCTCCAGGAAGCCGCGAATGTCCTCCAGCATCGTCGGCGATCCGCGATCGACCGGCCGCACGACCAACGCGAAATCGGTGTCACGAATCGCCTCCAGGATGCCCTGCTGCACGCCCAGCACCATCTGCGCGTTCGGGTTGTCGTGGATAAGGCCGATCAGGAAGTTGCGGCGCAGCGCCAGCGCCCGTGCCTGCGGGTTGGGGACATAGCCCAGTTCCTCGATGACCTTTTCGACCTTTGCGCGTGTCTCGTCGTTCAGCAGGGCGGATCGGTTGATGACCCGGCTGACGGTCTTCTTGGAAACGCCTGCGATCCGCGCGACGTCGTTGATCGTGGCCTTGCCCTCGTTCTTCATGCGGCATGGTGTAGCGGTCCCCGCGACGGAGCGGAAGCGTTTCGACCCTTGTCGTTGACACCGGTTTCCTTTACGCCGCCACAAAGCCATCGAGTTTTAGGTGAGGGGGTTCGCTTGGGAGAGACCGGTTTCAGCGCGGCCGAGGATATCGCGCGCGCCTTCGTGCGTGCGCGTCGCGACCGCCGCGCGCTGGCGACCTATCCGGGGCCAGCGCCCGAAACGATGGACCAGGCCTATCAGGTGCAGGACGCCGCCCTTCGCCACGACGGTCGTGCGGTCGGCGGGTGGAAGCTCGGCAAGATCAATCCGCCGCATCTCGACCGACTGGGTGCCAACCGCCTGGCCGGGCCGATCTTCACCGACCAGATCGTGACCGCGCAGGACGGCGCACCGGTCGATATGCCGGTTTTCCGCGACGGGTTCGCCGCGGCTGAGGCCGAATTCCTGCTGCGCATCGGCGCCGCGCCCGAACCGGGCAAGGACGACTATACGATCGAGACGGCGACGCCGCTGATCGATGCCGTCCATGCCGGAATCGAGGTCGCGTCCTCGCCCTATCCGCGGATCAACGCCGATGGCCCGCCGGTCACCGCGTCGGATTACGGCAACAACAACGGGCTGGTTATCGGCGACGCGATCGAACGCTGGCGGGACGGCGACGTCAACGCCTGGCGGGTCGAACTGCTCATCAACGGTGCGGTCATCGGCGATGCGCGTGCGGCGGACATGCTCGACGGGCCGTTCGGCGCGGCGGCGTTCCTGTTCAACCTGGCCGCCCGTCGCGGAATCGCGCTGACCGCCGGCCAGTGGATTTCCAGCGGTGCGGTCACCGGCGTCCATCCGGTCGCCATCGGCGATACGGTGGAAGCGCGATTTGACGGGCGCTATCCCGTAACTTGTACGATAACTGCATAAGACTAATCCGGGGGAGAGGGCCATGGCGATCGGAGCGCAAGGGGTGATCGCGACGGCGGCTGCCCGCGTCGGGCGATATCGCTGGTCGATCGTCGCGTTGCTGTTCTTCGCGACGACGGTCAATTACATCGATCGCACGATGCTGGGGCTGCTCGCGCCGCTCCTGACCAAGGAACTCGGCTGGACCGAGAATGACTACGGCAACATCGTTACCGCGTTCCAGGCGGCCTATGCCTGCGGCTTCCTGCTGATGGGCTGGCTGGTCGATCGGTTCGGGCCGAAGGTCGGCTATGCCATCGCGATCTCGATCTGGACGATCGGCCATGTCGCGCACGGGTTCGCGACGTCCGTCGTGTCGTTCATGCTCGCGCGCATCGTGCTGGGTACGGGGGAGGCGGGGCACTTCCCCTCCGTCGTGCGCGCCAGCAGCGAATGGTTTCCGCAGAAGGAGCGCGCCTATGCGATCGGCTGGGTCAATTCGGCCACGACGATCGGCGTGATCCTGACCGCGCCGACGCTATGGATCTTCATGACCTGGCTGGGCGTCGGCTGGCGCGAGACGTTCATCTACACCGGCGGCTTCGGTGCGATCCTGCTGGTGCTGTGGCTGTTGCGCTACAGCAACCCGCGCGAGCGCAAGGGTGCGGTCAGCGACGGCGAACTGGCGTGGATCGAGCATGACCCGCCCGAGGTGATCGAGAAGCTGGGCTGGAGCCGCGTCGTGCGCACGCGCGAGGCGTGGGCGTTCGCAATCGGCAAGTTCCTGACCGATCCCGTCTGGTTCCTGATGCTGTTCTGGCTGCCGAAATATTTCAGCGCGACGTACAAGGTCGACCTGAAGGTCGTGCTGCTGCCGATGATCATCATGTACCTGCTGTCGGATGCAGGCAGCATCGCCGGCGGATGGCTGTCTTCGAAGCTGATCGAGCGGGGGCGGACGCCGAACTTCGCGCGCAAGGTTACGATGCTCGCCTCGGGCGTGTGCGTGCTGCCGCTGCTGTTCGTGACCGGGCTTGCCAATATGTGGCTGGCGGTCGTGCTGATCGGTATCGCGCTGGCCGGGCACCAGTCCTTTTCCTCCAACATCCTGTCGCTGCCGCCCGACATGTTCCCCAAGCGCGCGGTGGGGTCGGTCATCGGACTGGGCGGCTTCTGCGGCGGGATCGGCGGCATGATCATGGCCAAGTCGACCGGGCTGGTGCTCGACGCGACGAACGGCAACTACACCATGATCTTCGCGGCCTGCACCGTCGTCTATTTCCTGGCGGTCGCCGTCATCCACCTGCTCAGCCCGCGGCTGTCGCGTGTCGAGGTGGCCTGACACCCACGATGGGGCCCTTGTGACATCGGCCGGGCGACGATATCGGCCGATTGTCACGGTGGCGCCTTGAAAAAGCGGGAATCGCCTGCTACTGGCCCGCCACTTGCCGGCGCGGATGCTGTTCGCGGCGCCGCACTTCTATCGATCCGGAGCTTTTGAGTTTTATGCAGATCATCGTTCGCGATAACAACGTCGACCAGGCCCTCCGCGCGCTCAAGAAGAAGCTGCAGCGCGAAGGCGTGTACCGCGAAATGAAGCTGCGCCGTCACTACGAGAAGCCGTCGGAAAAGCGTGCGCGCGAGCGTGCCGCCGCTGTCCGTCGCGCGCGCAAGCTGGAGCGCAAGCGCATGGAACGCGACGGCGCGAAGTAAGCGCCGGCAGGGGGCGTTGAGGGAGCGGGTGAACGAGTCCGCTCCACAGCTCTCAACTTTCTCAACTTCGCGGTTCGGCCAGGGCGCCGGTCGCATAGCAGCACTGGGCCCGCCATGTCGGTCACCGCCGTTCCGATTCCGCCGGTCAAGCGCCGCTACCTGACCTATCTGGTGATCGGCCTGCTGCTGGCGATCGCCGGCGCGGCGGCACTCGCGTGGCAGGCGCCGTCGGACTTCCTGACGTCGAACGGCCGCAGGGCGGGCGTCGTCACCACGCCGTCCGGCCTGCAGTACAAGGTGCTGACACCGGGCAATGGCGCGAAGCCGACCGACAGCGACGTCGCGCTGATCAATTATGTCGGCAAGCTGCCCGACGGTACCGTGTTCGACCAGAGCCAGCAGCCGACGCCGATGCCGGTTTCGGGCGTCGTGCCGGGCTTCTCCGAAGTCCTGAAGCTGATGCCGAAGGGCGCGAAGTACCAGGTCTGGATCAAGCCCGAGCTCGGCTACGGCGCGCCGCGTCCCGCCGGTGCGCCGCCGCTCGACGGGAAGGCCGCCGAGCTCGCCAAGCAGGTGCTGGAATTCCAGGTCGAGCTGCTCGACTTCCTGCCCGAATCGGTCGTACGTCAGATGCAGATGCAGCAGATGCAGCAGATGCAGGGCGGTGCCGCCGGCGCCGTGCCGGGCGCACCGCCGGCGCAGCCGGTCCGCTGAGCGGCGTGACGCCCTCGCCCCCGTCGGCGTCGCCCGTCGTGGCGCGACCCGCTACTCGAAAGGCGTTCTGGATGGGGGTCTTTGTCGGCCTGATGGTCGCAGCGGCGGTCGTCGTGGCACTGGCCGTCTGGCGCAAGGGCAATCGCCCGGCCGCCGATCCGGCAGCCTCGGCCAGCTTCCTTGTCACCAATCGCGCCGCGCCGGGCGTTACCCAGACCGCATCGGGCGTGCAGTACCGCGTGCTGAAGCCGGCGGATGGCCCGACGCCGACCGACCGCGACACCGTCCGCATCACCTACACCGGTCGCCTGATCGACGGCACCGTGTTCGACCGTAGCGCGAAGCCGGTCAGCTTCGGTGTCGGCGATGTCGTGCCCGGCTTTTCGGAAGCGCTGAAGCTGATGCCGGTCGGGTCGTCGTATCGCGTCTGGATCCCGTCCGACCTCGGCTACGGCCCGCGCGGCGCAGGCCCCATTCCCGGCAACGCGGTGCTGGTGTTCGACATCGACCTGGTCGGCATCGAGGGCCGCTGAGCCGGTTTTACGTTCCGAAGCGTAGCGGGACGATGCTTGGCGCAGGGGTATTCGCCGGCTGGTCCAGCCAGATACCGCGGGTGTCGTAGACCTGCTTGGCGGCGCGCTCGACCAGCGGGATCGATCGGAACACGTCGTGGTCGACCAGCACGATCAGCGTGTCGCAGGTTTCCAGCGCGGTATCGACGTCGATCAGCGTGGCGCCGCGACTGTCCAGCCCGATCGGCAGGTCGGCCGCATAAGGCTCGACGATATGGATGCGCGCGCCGAACCGATCGACGAGGGCGCTGGCGACCTTCAATGCAGGGCTTTCGCGGAAATCGTCGATGTTCGCCTTAAACGCCAGACCCAGGACCGCGACCGGTCCTGTGGTTGCCTCAATCAGGTCGGCGGCGCGGGCGATCGTCACGTCGGTCTTGCCGTCGTTGACCTCGCGAGCGGTGCGGATCAGCGGCGTGTTGGCGCGGTCGGCGGCGACCAGGAACCACGGATCGACCGCGATGCAATGCCCGCCGACGCCGGGCCCGGGCGACAGGATGTTGACGCGCGGGTGGCGGTTGGCGAGGCGGATGACTTCCCACACATCGACGCCCATGCCCTGTGCGATGATCGACAGTTCATTGGCAAAGGCGATGTTGACGTCGCGAAACGCGTTTTCCGCCAGCTTCGTCATCTCGGCCGCCCGCGCCGTTGTCGTGACGCAGGCGCCGCGGACGAAGCGGCGATAGAAGCCCAGTGCCTTGCGCGCGCATCGCGGCGTGATGCCGCCGATGACGCGGTCGTTGTCGATCAGCTCGACCAGGATCCGGCCCGGCAGCACGCGCTCCGGGCAATAGGCGATCGCGACATCGGCCTGGTCGGTCGCCTTGCCGGGCATACGAAGGTCGGGGCGGAGTGCGGCGAGGTGATCGCGCACCTGCTCGGTAGTCCCGACCGGTGAGGTCGACTCCAGGATGATCGTATCACCCGGCTTCAGCACCGCCGCAATGGTCGTCGCGGCGCGAAGGACATAGCCGATATTGGGTTCGTGATCGTCTTTGAACGGCGTCGGCACCGCGATGACGAAGACGTCAGCGGGCGCGATCTCGGTCGAGGCGCGCAGCGTGCCGCGGGCAACCACGCCCGACACCAAGCCGTCGAGATCGACCTCCTCGATGTGCACGCGACCTGAATTGACCGTATCGACCACCGATGGCGTCACATCGACGCCCAGCACTTGCGCCCCGGTCCGTGCGATGACCGCTGCGGTGGGAAGGCCGATATAGCCCAGGCCGAGGACAGCGACCTTCAGTTCAGAGCCCGAAACCATCCGCGACGACCTTTGCAATACGTGCCGAGGCCTGGCCGTCGCCGAACGGATTGTGGGCGCGCGCCATGGCCGAATAGGCTTTGCTATCGTCGAGAAGGGTAAAGACTTCGGAAACGATCGTGTCGGCCGACGCGCCGACCAGCTTTGCGGTGCCCGCCGCCACGCCTTCGGGCCGCTCGGTCGTGTCGCGCATGACCAGCACCGGTTTGCCGAGCGCGGGCGCCTCCTCCTGCACCCCGCCCGAGTCGCTGAGCGCGATGTGCGCCATGCCCAGCGCACGGATGAAATGCGGGTAATCGAGCGGATCGATCCGCGCGACGTTCGGCCGGTCGCCCAGCATCGCATCCATCACCGACACGACATTGGGGTTGGGGTGGACGGGGAACAGCACCGCGACGTCGTCCCGGTCGGCGATGCGGCCGATCGCGCGGGCGATCTCTTCCATGCCGCCGCCGAAATTCTCGCGGCGGTGGGTGGTGACAAGGACGATCCGCTTGCCGGCGAACCGATCGGCGATCGGGTCCAGTCCGGCGGCAAGCGATGGATTGGCGGCGATCCGGGCTTGCGTCCACAGCAGCGCGTCGATCACGCTGTTGCCTGTCACATGGATGGTGGCGGGGTCGATGTTCTCGCGCCGCAACGCATCGGCGGCGGTCTGCGTCGGCGCGAAATGCTGGTCGGCGATCGGCGCGACGATGCGGCGGTTCACTTCCTCGGGCCACGGCGCCCAGATGTCGCCGGAGCGCAGGCCGGCCTCGACATGGCCGACCGGAACCTTGCGATAGTAGGCAGCGAGCGCCCCGACCATCGCGGTTGCGGTATCGCCTTGGACGATCACGCGGTCGGGCCGCTCAGCATCCATCACTTCGCCCAGACCGGTCAGCAGCCGCGCGGTCAGCCGGTCGAGCGACTGCCCGGGCTCCATCAGGTCGAGGTCGATATCGGGCGTGAGGCCGGCAATATCGAGCACCTGGTCGAGCAGCCCGCGGTGCTGCGCCGTCACGCAGGTGCGCACGGCAATGCCTGGCGTGTCGGCCAGCGCGCGGATGACCGGGAACAGCTTGATCGCCTCGGGACGGGTGCCGAAGATCACCAGGACTTTCTTCATGGGTCCGCTCCCTACCGCCGTCAGCGTTAAACCGGTCCTAACCGTGCGCGATTGCGGGACGGACGTGGGGCGATTAGGGCGAGGACATGACTTTCAAACCCGTCCGCAAGGCCGTCTTCCCCGTTGCCGGTCTCGGCACGCGCTTCCTGCCCGCCACAAAGGCGATGCCGAAGGAGATGCTGACCGTCGTCGACAAGCCGCTGATCCAGTACGCCGTTGAGGAAGCGATGGAGGCGGGGATCGAGCAGATCATCTTCGTCACCGGCCGCGGCAAGGGGGCGCTGGAGGACCATTTCGACATTTCCTACGAGCTCGAGCAGACGATGCGCGAGCGCGGCAAGAGCCTGGAACTGATCGACGGTATCCGCCAGAAGCCGGGGTCGCCGGTCTACATCCGACAGCAGGAGCCGTTGGGCTTGGGCCATGCGGTGTGGTGCGCGCGCGAGATCGTCGGCGACGAACCGTTCGCGGTGCTGCTGCCCGACGAGCTGATGGTGGGCACCCCCGGTTTCCTGAAGCAGATGGTCGAGGCCTATGCCCGCGTCGGCGGCAACATCATCGGCGCCTTGGAGGTCGAGCCGGAGGAAACGAGCAAGTACGGCATCATCACGCCGGGCGCCGCCGACGGACCGCTGGTCGAGGTGCGGGAAGTGATCGAAAAGCCCGCACCCGGCACCGCGAAGTCGAACCTGATGACGCCGGGGCGCTACATCCTGCAGCCCGAAGTCATGCGCATCCTCGACAATCCGGAGACGGGCGCGGGCGGCGAAATCCAGCTGACCGATGCGATGGCGCAGCTGATCGGCCGCCAGCCGTTCCACGGCTTCACTTTCGACGGGCAGCGGTACGACTGCGGGGACAAGGCCGGATATATCCAGGCCAATCTGGCGATCGCGCTTGCCCGCGACGACATCGGCCCGGCGGTGCGGGCGTTCGCCGAGGCTGCGCTGAAGCGCTAGAGCGGTTTCCGACCAATCTGCACCAGCGTGATTGTGTCAGGAAGGTTGCTGTCGAGAACCGGCGCAAAGCAGGGGCTGGTTTGCCCCTGCACGTGCCGCGACGATGTCCAGCGGCTCACGATGGTGCAGATTGGTCGGAAACCGCTTTAGCCGCGGGCGAGAGCGGCGATCGCCTGCTGGTCATAGACGTGGCGTGCACCGTCCGTGTCGGCGACGATCAGCAGCGCATCGGCCTGGGTGATGCGGTCGAGCGACGACCATTGCATGAGCGCGCGGTCAACGGTCGTCTCGGGAAGCGGCACGCTGCCCGGATCGAACGACGTGACGAGTTGGGCGCTGGCTTCCCGCTGCATCACCGAGTCTCCTTCGTAAGCTGCGCGCTTACCACAGCGGAAGCGGACCGGAAATCAGACAATAGTCAGGCGGTCGTCGCCCAGCGTGTCGAGCAGCCCGATCATCCCGCCACCTTCGGCGCCCACAGGTAGCAGGACGCCGTGCTGCTCCAGCGCAGTCTGGCAGGCGATCACCGTCACGCCCAACTCGTGCGCGGCCTCCGCCAACGGCCCGGTGAAGGACAGGGTGACCGCGGCATCGTGCAGGTAGAGCCGCGCCCGGCCGCCGAGCGCCGCCTGCGCATTGGCGAGCGTCAGCGCGGCATCGAGCCGCGCCGGATCGGCACCGACCACGACGATCGTCAGCCCGCGCATCGACATCCCGGGTCCTTGGGCACCGACAGCGTGCGAAAGCGGAACGCCAGCGCATCGGCGAGCAGCAGCCTGCCGGCCGGATCGTCGCCGAACGGGACGATTGCGCGGATGACTTCCAGCGCAGCAAGACTCCCCATGACGCCGGTCATCGCGCCGAGGACGCCAGCCTCCGCACAGCTTGCCTCCGCGCGGTCGGGATCGTCGCCGACCAGGCAGCGGTAGCAGGGCTTGCCCGCTTCCCAACCGCGATAGACCGCCAGCTGCCCGTCGAACTGCCCGACCGCCGCCGAGACGAGCGGGATATGCGCGGCAAGCGCGGCGTCGGCGACCGCCAGTCGAGTCGCAAAATTGTCGCAGCCGTCCAGCACTACACCGGCGTCCGCGATCAGCCCGGCGGCGTTGGCGGCGTCGATCCGGGTGGCCACGCCCTCCACCTGGACATGCGGATTGATCCGGCGCGCGGCGTCCGCCGCGGCGGCGACCTTGGCGCGGTCGATGTCGTCGGTGGAAAAGATCGTCTGCCGCTGCAGGTTCGACAGGTCGACGCGGTCGTCGTCGACCAGCGTCAGCCGCCCGACGCCGGCCGCCGCCAGATACTGAATCGCGGGCGAACCGATGCCGCCCGCGCCGATGACGACGACATGCGCGGCGCCCAGTCGCAACTGGCCCGCGCCGCCGATCTCGCGCAGCACGATGTGGCGCGCGTAGCGCTCCAGTTCGGCGTCGCTCAGCGTCATTTCGTCCAGTCGAAGGTGATCGTGGTGCGATACCAGCCGCTGGCCGGCAGACGGACGTTGCTGCGCGCCAGGCTGGAGACGAGCCCGGCGGCGAACTGCTCGACGCTCGGGCAGTCGATCGCCCGCGGCACGACCGCACGCGGCAGGCCGTCGCTGCGCAGGAACACCGCGACCTCGACCGCGACGCGCGTGCCCGCGATCGGGCAGCGATCGGTCGCGATCGTCCGTTCGACGAAGGCGGCAAGTTCGGGCGACGGCTGCGGCTCGGTGCGCCACGGCAGCGGGGGCAGGATCGACCAGTCGGTCGGCGGCACTAGCAGGATCGGCGGCGTGTCCGCGACCGGCGGGGTGGGGACCAGCGATTGCGTCACGACCAACAGGGCCAGAACCATGCTCACCGACCGGTCGATCCGAAGCCGCCCGTACCGCGAACGGTCGCGTCGAGATCGTCGACCTCGTGCAACGCTGCGCGCTGAACCGGCGCGGGGACGAGCTGCGCGATGCGATCGCCGCGCGCGATGGTGAAAGTCTCCGCGCCGAGATTGGCAAGGATCACCTTCACCTCACCGCGATAGTCGCTGTCGATCGTGCCGGGCGTGTTGAGGCAGGTGACGCCGTGCTTCAGCGCCAGGCCGGAGCGGGGGCGGACCTGGACCTCGAACCCGTCGGGGATCGCCAGCGCGAACCCGGTCGCCACCGCGCGCCGCTCGCCCGCGCGGATCTCGCAGGTCTCCGCCGACACCACGTCCATCCCGGCGGCACCGGCGGTCGCATAGGCGGGCAGCGGCAGGTCGGCCCCGTTGGGCAGGCGTTTCAGGGCGATCGGAATCACGGTCATCGTGTCGCTGGATAGCGGAAGGCGTTCCGTCTGTCGAAATCCTGCATCAATTGCCGTCCGGCCCGGATCAAAAGTTGCGATAAGGCGGTCAATTCGTCAGCCTTCGTCACCTTTGCCGAAAAGCATGGTCCGGGGGTCGGCCGGAGAATGTGTCATAATTCCGCCGGCAGCCAATCAACGACAGCGAGCGTTCGGCCGGGCCGCGAACGTTCGCTAAAGCACGGTTGCGGGCGTTCGTATCGATCATGCTCGATACCAACAGACGTGGCTAAAGTCACACGACGGTCACACTATGTTGATCGCCAATCCCCTTTTTCGTGCGGACACCCGATGAGGCAGCGCGACGTCGGTGCGGGCGAGCGAAAATCAGCGATGAGAAAGGGCTAGTCGTCGGCCTGTACACGACGTTTTCCAACATTGCTCAAACAAACGACGGAACGAGCGTCTGCTATCGCCCAGTTGCAGACACGCCGTTGCGCGGGCAGAGCGCAGGAATGGATCAAGAAAAGCCTTCGGAACGGCTCGTCGCGCAACGGGTCCGAAACCGTATTATGGAAGAGGTCTGGGGCCTTTCCGAAGGTGACAGCGGGGTCGGGGCGTCTGGACCTACCGAATGGTTCGAGTCATTTTTCGACTGGTTCCCATACGAGGGCGAGCCCGATTGGTATCCAGCTATGACAGCGGAAGAAGCCAACGCTGTGTGCGACGTCCTTAAACTTATGCAGCAAGCTATCGCCGATACTGACATATCCACGCACCCGACTGTACAAGAAATTGTCCAGACCGGCTGGCCTGAGCGCATCGCGCCAGTTGCAAAGAAAGCTCTCAATTTGATGCTGTCGAGGGGGAGGTTCTCGGAAGTACGAGAAGAAACCGAACCCTCCGGACCAACCCTCTGGCCGTAGACCGTATGTCCGCTTCCCACCCATAAGCAGACATTCGCCGCGTGAGACACCTTATCAAGAGCAGGCTCTGCCCGCGATTACACCGCCAGCGCTTCCGCGATCCGCTCCGCCAGCCGCCTCGCGACCTCATCCTTCGCCAGCGGTTCCCAATCCTCGACACCCTCGGCGGTGACCAGATGCACGGTGTTGGCGTCGCCGCCCATTACGTCACCCGACACATCGTTGGCGACGATCCAGTCGGCGCCCTTGCGGGTTCGCTTGGCGGTCGCGTGGTCGACGACGCGTTCGGTTTCGGCGGCGAAGCCGATCAGCAGGCGGGGGCGCTGCGGGCTGTCTGCCAGCGTCGCCAGGATGTCGGGATTGGGGTGGAGAGCGAGCGGGGGCACGCCGGCGCCTTTCTTCAGCTTCTGCGCGGCGGCCTCGACATACCAGTCGGCGACGGCGGCGACCATGACCGCGGCGTCGGCGGGCAGCGCGGCGGTGACGGCATCGGCCATCTCGCGCGCGGTCTCTACGTCGACCCGGTCGACCCCCCTCGGCGTCGCGAGCGTGACGGGGCCGGAGACGAGCGTCACCCGCGCGCCGAGTTCGGCCAGCGCGGCGGCGATGGCATAGCCCTGCTTCCCTGACGACCGGTTGGCGATGTAGCGCACCGGGTCGATCGGCTCGTGCGTCGGGCCGGCGGTGACCAGGATATGCTTGCCCGTCAGCGGCCCGTCGCCGGCGAAGTGGCGCTCGATCGCGGCCATTATCGCGACCGGCTCGGGCAGGCGGCCGGGGCCGTATTCGCCGCACGCCATCGCGCCTTCGTCGGGCTCCATGACGCGCACGCCGTCGGCGCGGAGCTGGTCGACGTTGCGCTGTGTCGCGGCGTGCTGCCACATCCGGACGTTCATCGCGGGCGCCGCAAGCACCGGCGTGTCGGTCGCCAGCAGCAGCGTGGTCGCCAGATCGTCGGCATGGCCCTGCGCCATCCGCGCCAGCAGGTCGGCGGTGGCGGGCGCGACGACGATCAGGTCGGCGGCGCGGCTGAGCTGGATATGGCCCATCTCGGCCTCGTCCTTCAGGTCCCACAGGGTCGTGTAGACCGGGCTCTCGGCCAGGGCGGCGAGCGTCATCGGCGTGACGAAATGCGCGCCGCCCTCCGTCAGCACGGGCGTGACCGCCATTCCGGCCTTGCGGATCAGCCGGATCAGCTCGCAGGCCTTGTACGCGGCGATACCGCCGCCGACGATCAGCAGGATGCGCTTCATTGGGTGATCCTCTGCACCCGGATGCGCCGCCTGTCGAGCAACGCGGCCGCGACGTCGCGCAAGCCATCGGGGACGAATATCAGGCCGATCAGGAACACCGGCGCCGGCATCAGTGCCCAGTAGAAGGTGTTGGTCCGCGCAAAGATCGCGATGACCGCGCCATAGCCCAGGAACAGCACCGCGGTGCGGGTCCCCAGCGGGTCGCGCCATGCGATCCAGCCGAACAGCGACAGCGCGACGATCGGTGCGGCCAGCGCCAGCGGGATAGAGGACAGCATCGTGGAGAGGACCAGCGAGCGAACAAAGAAGCCCGGCCCGTTCAGCCCCGACCAGCCCGGCGAGGTCGGATCAAGCGGCCCGACGACCTGCGCCACCGCCCAGGCGTGCGCGGTCAGCGCCAGCGCAAAGGCAAGCAGCGCCAGCCCCCAGCCCAGCGCCTCGCGCCGCGCACCGGTCGCCAGCGCGAACGCTGCCATCACCATCGGCAGAAGCGCCGCGGTTTCGCGCACCAGCATCGCGACCAGCGCGAGCGCGGCGGACGGGATCCATCGCTCGGGTCGCCACAGCGCCAGCGACAGCGCGACGAGCATCGCCGCCCAGATTTCATGGAACGCGATCAGGTCGGCCTGGACGAAGGCGACCAGGCCCGCGGCGATGAACAGCGCCAGGACGGTTCGCGCCAGTGGCCTTGGCAGCAGCGGGCGAAGGCGCGCCCACCAGGCGATGCCGACCCCGATCGCGAGCAGGTCGAGCAGCAGGATCGTGACGGTGGGCGACAGGGCGGCCTGCACGACGCTGTGAAGCGGCGGGCGGAAGGTGACGAAGGGCTTCAGCGGATATCCGCCGGTCCGCAGCGCATCGGCGAGCAGCAGGTAATAATCGCCGCCACCCCGCACGCCGGCGATGACGTTCTCGTACATGCCGAGGTCGCTGATCTCCCCGGTGCCGGCAGATGACGACACGGTCGGGTCGGGCGTCGCCAGTGCAGTGAAGGCCAGCGCCATCAGTATCGCCAGCAGCGCGGCGACGACCATGGCCGGGCGGCGCGGCAGGCGCGCAAAGCGGGTGGAGGTGGCGAGCCACAACGGCGCGCGTGTTCGTCGTCCCGCACCCTCGACGGGGGCACGGGGCGGCGTCTCGTTCACGCCAGCCACAGCGTCCCGGCGATGGCGAGGGCGGCGGACAGGACCGCGACCGCGACATAGCGCCAGCCGCCGCCGACGCGCACGACCTCGATCTCGCGTAGCGGCGGGGCGGGGGGCGCACCGCCCGGCGCGGGATAGCGTGCCTCGATATTGCGGATCAGGTCGGGGATGCGCGCGATCGTCTTCAGGTCGGTGATGATGCGGTCGGCGGCCCAGGCCTCCGGGCCCAGTTCAGTGCGTATCCACTCGCGAATGAACGGCCCCGACACGTCCCACATGTTGATGTCGGGATCGAGCCGGGTCGCGACCCCCTCGACCATGACCATCGTCTTTTGCAGCAGCAGCAGGTGCGGCTGGGTCTGCATGTCGAAATCGCGGGTGATCGCGAACAGCCCGTCCAGCATCGCGCCGACCGACATGTCCTTGACCGGCAGCCCGCGCATCGGCTCGCCGACCGCGCGCAGGGCGGTCGCGAACTCCGCGACATTGTGATGCGGGGGCACATAGCCCGCCTCGAAATGGATTTCGGCGACGCGCTTGTAGTCGCCGGTGATCAATCCGTAGAGGATCTCGGCCAGCCACACCCGCGCGCGACGATCGATCCGGCCCATGATGCCGAAGTCGATCGCAGCGATGCGATTGCCCGGCAGCGCGAACAGGTTGCCCTGGTGCATATCGGCGTGGAAGAAGCCGTCCGAGATCGCCTGGCGCAGGAAGGCGCGGACCAGCTTGGATGCCAGTACCGACACGTCATAGCCCGCAGCGATCAGGCGCGCGCGGTCCGACAGCTTGATGCCGTCGACCCATTCCAGCGTCAGCACCTTGCCGGTCGTGCGCTGCCAGTCGATCGCCGGGACGACGAAATCGGGTTCGGCCTCCATCCCCTCGGCCAGTTCGGAGGCCGACGCGCCCTCGCGGCGCAGATCGAGTTCGCGCGCGGTCCAGCGCTTGAACGTCTCGATGACCAGGCGCGGGCGCAGCCGCATCGCCTCGCCGCCGATCCCCTCCAGCTGCGCGGCCGCCCATTCATAGGTGTCGATCGCGCGGGCGAAATTATCCTCGACCCCGGGGCGCAGGACTTTGACTGCGACACGGCGGCCGTCGTCGGTGATCGCGCGGTGGACCTGCGCGATCGAGGCGGCACCGATCGGCACCTCCTCGAAATCGGCGAACAGGCCCTCGAGCGGGCGACCGAAGCTGCTCTCGATCCGGCTGCGGATCTCGTCGAACGGGACGGGTGGCAGCGAATCCTGCAGGCGCAGCAGGTCGTGCGCGGCATCCTCGCCGACCAGGTCGGGGCGAGTGGCAAGCGTCTGGCCGAGCTTGATCGCCGCCGGGCCGATCGCCTGGAACGCCTCGGTATATTGCGGGACCTTGGGCACGCGCGCACCGAAGCGCGCGACGCGGGCCAGGCGACGGACGGCGGCGGGGGTGTTCGGATCGCGCTCGATCCCGCGCAGCGCCCCGTGGCGGGCCAGCGTGCGGCCCCATTTCAGCAGCCGCCAGAGATGGGTGACGGAGGCGGTCAAAAAATCCTCCCCGGCACGGGGAGGGGGACCGCCCGCACAGCGGGTGGTGGAGGGGGCGGGCAGCAGAGGGGTTCGCTCGTGGCGCCCCCC
>NZ_LMLB01000017.1:411324-460471 GCF_001421785.1 Sphingomonas sp. Leaf33
CGTGCCGGGGAGGATTGCAGAAGAGCCATCAAATCTTCCAGCCCGAATGGATCGCGACCAGGCCGCCCAGCAGCGGTTCGACCTTCGTCTGTACGAAACCCGCCTCGCCGATCATCCGCTCGAACGCCGGCATGGTCGGGAAGCGGCGGATCGATTCGATAAGGTAGCGATAGCTGTCCTCGTCGTTCGCCAGCAGCTTGCCGAGCTTGGGCACCAGCTTATGCGAATAGGCATCGTAGACATCGCCGAACAGCGGCCAGGTCGTCGTCGAGAATTCCAGGCAGAAGAACCGTCCGCCGCGCCGCAGCGTGCGGTGCGCTTCACGCAAAGCCTTTGGGATATCGGTCACGTTCCGGATACCGAACGCGATGGTGTAGGCATCGAAGAAGCGGTCGGGAAATTGCAGAACTTCCGCGTTCGCCTCGGTCCAGACCAGGCCGTCGATCCCGCGTTCCTGCGCACGCTCCATTCCGACTTCGAGCATCGCCGGGTTGATGTCGGCCACCGTCACGCTCGCACCCGATTTCGCCAGGCGGAAGGCGATGTCGCCGGTGCCGCCGGCCATGTCGAGCACCTGCTCGCCCGGCCGCGGCTTGACGCGCGCGACGAAGCGATCCTTCCACAACCGGTGCATGCCCCCCGACATGGCGTCGTTCATCAGGTCGTAGCGGCTCGCCACATTGGCGAAGACGGCGCCGACGCGGCTGGTTTTCTCTTCCGGGGCGACGTCTTCATAGCCGAAGGACACGGTGTCAGTCATGGCACCCGCCCTAGCGAAGCCTTGTGGCCCCCGCAAACGCAACCTAGCTCTGTCCGGTGCCAGAGCTTCCCGAAGTCGAAACCACCGTCCGCGGTCTTGCGCCCGTGCTCGACGGCCAGCGCCTGTCGTCGGTCGTCACCCGACGTGGCGACCTCAGGCGCCCGTTCCCGGCGGAGCTGGCGCAGCGGATGACGGGAGCGACCGTCACCGGCCTGTCGCGGCGCGCGAAATACGGGCTGATCGATACCGATCGTGGCGACACGATGATCTTCCACCTCGGTATGTCCGGGCGGTGGCGGGTCGATCCGGAGGAATTGCTGGCGCACGATCATCTGGTGATCGAGACGGATGGCGGGCGGCGGTTGGCGCTGAACGACGCCCGACGGTTCGGATCGGTCGATCTGGTGCCGACGGCGGATGTTGCCGACTGGCCCGCGTTCCGCGCGCTGGGGCCAGAACCGCTGGGGCCGGACTTCACCGCCGCGCATCTCGACGCCGCGTTCGACGGGCGAATCGCCTCGATCAAGCAGTTGCTGCTCGACCAGCGCATCGTCGCGGGGCTGGGCAACATCTACGTCTGCGAGGCGCTGTATGAAGCGCGCATCCGCCCGTCGAAACCCGCGGGGCAAGTGTCGCGACCCAGGCTCGCGCGGCTGATCGAGGGCGTCCATCTGGTGCTCAATGCGGCGATCGCGGCGGGGGGATCGACCTTGCGCGACTATGCCCGTCCGGATGGCGAGCTCGGCTATTTCTCGAAGCAGTTCAAGGTCTATGGGCGCGAGGGGCTGCCGTGCGAATGCGGTGGTGTGGTCGCGCGCTATGTCGAGGGCGGTCGATCGACCTTCTGGTGCCCGAAGTGCCAGCGGTAGGTTGACCGAATCACCACTGCACGGTAAGGGCGCCGCTTTCCCGGCTCGTGGAGACTGTCCGCGCGCCTTCAAAACAGCAGGAACCGAACGTAATGGCGAATACGCCTCAGGCGAAGAAGCGCATCCGTCGCAACGAGCGTCGCGCGGAAGTCAACGGCAACCGTATCGGCCGTATCCGGACCTTCGTGAAGAAGCTCGAGTCGGCACTGGCCGCCGGCGACAAGGAAGCCGCTACCGCCGCGATCGCGCAGGTTCAGCCGGAAATGGCCCGCGGCGTCGCCAAGGGCGTGCTTCACAAGAACACGGCGTCGCGCAAGTTCTCGCGCCTGACCAAGCGCCTCGCCGCCCTCGGCTGAGGCTGCCGGCGCCGGTTCGGCGCTGAACGGTTGATCTGAATTATGGCCCCGTCGGGATACTCCGGCGGGGCCATTTTCGTGTCCGCTGACGGTCGGCGGAACGGGGTGAGAACGCGCGAAAAGGTCCGATTTGGGGAATCCAGCTTTTACCGCGATTCGCGCGGACTGATGGGTGTGGTTCCGGATAAGATGCTGATATCGTTGGATAAGAAATTTTTCCGACGCAAATGCGTGAGTCAATCCGCTTTATTTCAGTTTCTTGACGGCCCCGCGGGTTGATCGACTCGTTCAGTCGCGACACAACGGCCCTCCGGTCGGCGGTCGCTGGCTCGGCATTTGACAGATTCGGGGCATTTTGGGTCGGGACAGGCGTTCCGGCTCGGGGGACACTTGTCGGTTGAGAACAGGGGGGCTGGCGCATTTGCGCGGGCCTCGCGGGGAAGGATTGCGCGCGTGGCATTTGGTTTGGCCAGGATCGGGGATGCGGACGACGCCGTGGCGAAAGCCTGGGCGCGCGTGCGCACGAACCTGCGCCACTCGGCCGGCCAGCGCCTGTTCGACCAGTGGCTGAAGCCTGCGACGCTGATCGACGGCAGCGATGCCGATCAGGTCCGTATCGGCCTGCCCAGCGCGTTCATGACGACGTGGGTGAAGAGCCACTACGCCGATCGCCTGTTCCATGAATTCCGCGTGTTCCTGCCGCAGTTGCGGTCGGTGTCGGTCGAGACGGTCAGCGAGACGAAGCCGCGCGCGCTGACGATCGATGCGCCTGCGCCTGCGCCGTCGCCCGCACCCGTTCCGGCGCCGGCACAGGCTGCGATCCGGAGCGCCGAGCGTCCGAGCTTCGACCCGCGCTTCACCTTCGACCGGTTCGTCGTCGATGCGTCCAACCGCGTGGCGTTCAACGCCGCCCGCGCGCTTGCCGAGCCGGGCCGCCCGCGGTTCAGCCCGCTGTACCTCCACTCGGGCACCGGGCAGGGCAAGACGCACCTGATGCACGCGATCGGCCAGGCGTTCCTCGACGCCTGCCCGGATGCGACCGCGCTCTATATGCCGGCCGAACGGTTCATGTTCGAATTCGTCCAGGCGCTGCGCGCCCGCGATACCCATGCCTTCAAGGCACGGCTGCGCGGCGTCGACCTGCTGATGATCGACGATCTGCAGTTCATCTCGGGCAAGGATTCGACGCAGGAGGAATTCTTCCACACGGTCAACGAGTTCATGGGGGCGGGCAAGCGGCTGGTGATCGCAGCCGATCGCAGCCCGATGACCCTCGACGGCATCGAGCCGCGGCTGCTGTCGCGGCTGGGATCGGGCCTGGTCGCCGATATCAAGTCGCCCGAGCTGGAGCTGCGCCGCGCGATCCTGAACGCCAAGCTGGCCGATGCCCCCGACGCCGATGTGCCGCACGACGTGATGGAACTGCTCGCCAGCCGCATCACCGGCAGCGTGCGTGAACTGGAAGGCGCGCTGAACCGGGTCGTCGCCTATGCCCAGTTGAACGGGGAAGCGATCACGATGGACTTCGCGGTCGGCGTGCTGGGCGACCAGTTGCGCGGCAGCCAGCGGCGCGTGACGATCGACGAGATCCAGAAGGCTGTCTCCACGCATTTCGACCTGAAGACGATCGACTTGCTGTCGGCCCGCCGCGCGGTCGCGGTCGCGCGACCCCGCCAGATCGCGATGTATCTCGCCAAGCGGCTGACGACGCGCTCGCTGCCCGAAATCGGCCGCAAGTTCGGCAACCGCGACCATTCGACGGTGATCCACGCGGTGCGCCGGATCGAGGAACTGCGCGGCACCGACCGCGATGTCGACAGCGCGGTGAACACGCTGCTGCGGCAACTGGAGCGCTGACGGACGCCTTCGCACTGCGTCAGCCATTCGAGGCGTCGCGACGTCGGGCAGCGGTGCGGGACAGCCGGTCCGTCTGACGACGTGGCGTCAAGGGCCGTGGTCAATCCGTCGTCCTTAAAGCGCGCGCCGGGCCATCATCTCCGCGGCGCGATCCGTCGCCAGGCGCGTGTCGGTCGCCAGCTTCTTCACTTCGGTCGCCACCACCGCAAAGCCGCGTCCCGCGTCGCCGGCCCGGGCCGCTTCGATCGTCGCGTTCAGCGCAAGCAGGTTGGTCTGCTGGGCGATCGTGCCGATCGTGCGGACGATGCCGTCGACCTCGCCCATGATTTCCTCGAGCGCGCAGGCCGTACGCTTGGCCGCGGTGATATCGGTGGCGATCTTCAGGATGCGGTCGGGACGGCCATCGGGACCGAGCACCGGATTATAGGTCGCCTGCAGCCATAGCACGTTGCCGTGTGCATCCAGCCGACGGTACTCACCCTGGTCGAAGTCACCGCGGCTCAGCGTCCGCCAGAATTCGGCATAGGCCGGCGACGCGGCATAATCGGCGTCGCAGAAGATGCGGTGATGCTGCCCGATCAGGGCCGATCGCGCATAGCCGAACAGTGTGCAGAAGAGCGGATTGACCTCGACGATCGTCCCAGTCGGCGTGAATTCGACGACCGCCTGGGACCGGTTGATCGCGGTCCATGCCGCTTCGATGCTGCCGCGTGCCTGCGTCATTCGTCCTCGCCTCGTGAATCGGGGCTAGGATAAAATACGCAAAATACGATTAACGTACATTAGGCACGCGAGGCTCGATGCTCAGACGAGCAGACCGACTGCATCCTGCGCCTTGCGCAACGTCGGGGCGGCCAGCGCCTGCGCCCGCAGCGCACCGCGTGCGAGTTCGGCGGCGACCGCGGGCTTGTCGCCCAGCAGGGCGACCAGCCGGTCGCGGATCGGCGCGAGCGTGGCGATCGCGAGATCCGCGAGCGCGGGCTTGAACGCTCCGAAGCCTTGTCCCGCAAACCGATCGACCACCGCCTGCGGCGTCATGTCGGCCAGCGCGGCATAGATGGTGACAAGGTTCTTCGCCTCCGCACGGGTCGCCAGCGCGTCGAAGCTGTCGGGCAGGGGATCGGGATCGGTGCGCGCCTTCTTGAACTTCTGGACGATCAGGTCGTCCGGATCGACCAGGTTGACGCGGCTCATGTCGCTGGGGTCCGACTTCGACATCTTCGCGCTGCCGTCGCGCAAGCTCATGATGCGCGGCGCGGCCTTGGAGATGAGGGGCTCGGGCAGCGGAAACAGATCGACGCCGAAGTCGGTGTTGAACTTCTCGGCGATGTCGCGGGTCAGCTCCAGATGCTGCTTCTGGTCCTCTCCCACGGGTACATGGGTCGCCTGATAGGCCAGAATGTCGGCGGCCTGGAGCACGGGGTAGGTGAAAAGTCCGACCGGCGCGCCGTCGCGGTTCTTGCCTGCCTTGTCCTTCCACTGGGTCATGCGGTTCAGCCAGCCCATGCGCGCGGTGCCCTGCAGGATCCAGCACAGCTCGCTGTGCGCGGGCACGCGGGCCTGGTTGAACAGGATCGACCGGTCGTCGATGCCGGCCGCCAGCAGCGTTGCGGCCATCTCCAGCGTCGTCGCGGTGCGTTCAGCCGGGGTGATGTTGCCGGTCAGCGAGTGGAGGTCTGCCAGGAAGAACAGGCATTCTCCCCCATCCGTGCTGGCAGCGTCCTGCATCGACACCCACTGCTTGATCGCGCCGAGGTAGTTGCCGAGGTGCAGGTTGCCGGTGGTCTGGATGCCGGAGAGGATACGCATGGTCAGTCCTTCGTCGCGCGGCGCGCGGTGAGTTGCTTGATGTCCGTCAGGCGGTAGGCGCCGGTCGCGAAGCAGGCGAGGACATAGATGCCGCCGCCGGCGCCCACCAGCAGCGCGAGGCCGAGGAACCGTTCCCAGATGCTGCCGAGCAGCCACGGGTCGAGCATCCGCTGGCCGGCATAGAGCGTCGCCCCCATCATGATCGCCGCCAGCAGCAGGCGCGGCACCCGGCGCTTCACCTGCGCATCGGGCGCGAAGTGTTCGCGCAGGCGCAGCGTGCGGTAGAGGAGTGCGAGGTTGACCGCCGCGGCGATCGCGGTCGCCAGCGGCGGGCCGACATGCTTGATGAGCGGGATGAGCGCGAGGTTGAGCACAAGGTTCACGCCGACCGAGATCGTTGCGAAGCGCACCGGCGTCCGGGTGTCCTCGCGCGCATAGAAGCCGGGCGTCAGCACCTTGATGAGGACGTAGGCCGGCAGTCCTGCCGAGAAGGCGGACAGCGCCCAGGCGCAGCGCTGCGTATCTTCCGGCGTGAACTGGCCATGCTGGAGCAGGCCGCGCACGATCGGTTCGGCAGCGATCATCAGCGCGGCGGTCGCGGGGAGGGTCAGAAACAGCGCAAGCTCGATCCCGCGGTTCTGCGTCGCCATCGCTTCGGCCTCGCGGCCCGAGGTCAGCAGCCGCGACACGGTCGGGAGCAGGATGGTGCCAAGACCGATGCCGATCAGTCCCAGCGGCAGCTGGTTCAGCCGGTCGGCATAATAGATGTACGAGATCGAGCCTTCGTCGAGCAGGTAACCGGCCAGCGCGGTCGAAACGAGCAGGTTGATCTGCACGGCACCGGCACCGGCCGCGGCGGGCAGGATGAGCTTCAGCAGCGCGCGGACTTCGGGGTCGAGCTTCGGCGCGCGCAGCTTCAGCGACACGCCCGCGCGGCGGCACGCCCAGGCAAGCCACAGGAGCTGCAACACGCCGCCGATCGGAACCGCCACCGCCTGGGCCTGCGCGGTCTGGTACGGGTCGCCGTGGAAGACGACCAGCGCGGTGACCATCGCCAGGTTGAGCAGGATCGGAGCCGCCGCATTGACCCAGAATTTCTGGAGCGAATTCAGGATGCCCCCCAGCAGCGAGGCCAGGCTGATCAGCATCAGATAGGGGATCGTGATCCGCGACAGCGTGACGGCGAAGTCGAACTGCTCCGGGGACGGGGCCTGCTTCGAAAAGCCGCCCGACAGCGCCCAGGTGATCGGCCAGGCCGCTGCCAGCATGACGACGGTGAACAGCACCAGGATCGCGAACAGCACCGCCATCGCGCGTTCGGCAAAGGCGAGCGCGATCCCCATCTCGCCGCCCGCCTCGCTCACCTTGCGGTTGAACATCGGGATGAACGCGGCGGTGAACGCCCCTTCGGCGAAGAAGGCGCGGAACATGTTGGGCAGGCGGAAGGCGACCAGGAACGCGTCGGACGCGAAGCTCGCGCCGACATAGGTCGCCTGGAGCGAGTCGCGGACCAGCGCCAGCACGCGGCTGGCGAGCGTCAGCCCGCCGATCGAGCCCAGGGCGCGGACGAGGTTCATGCGCGGATCAACACTCCCCCGTTCGCTCGAGCGCGAACGGGAGGATATGCTGCAAAGGCTTACGCCTGGCCCGCCGGCTCGCCCTCGGCGAGCTGCTCCTGCTGCGCCAGCTGCTGGAGGTAGAGCTGGCCGAAATCGATCGGGTCCAGCATCAGCGGCGGGAAGCCGCCGTCGCGCACCGCATCCGCGACGACGCGGCGGGCGAAGGGGAACAGGATGCGCGGCGCTTCGCCCAGCAGGAACGGCTGGACATGCTCTTCGGGAATATTGCGCAGCCCGAACAGCCCGGCATAGGTCAGGTCGACGACGAAGGCGACGGTGCCGTCGTCGGTCTCGGCCTTGGCATCGATCTTCAGGACGACTTCATGCACGTCCTCGCCGACCTGCGCGGCACCGATGTTGAAACCGATGTCGATCTTCGGCGCGCCGCCGGCCGACTGGTAGATCGCCGGGGCGTTCGGATTCTCGAACGAGAAGTCCTTGATATACTGCGAGATCACGCCCGCGACGGGGCTGGTGTCGGCACCGTTGCTCATCGGTTCGCCGGTGGCGCTGAAATCGTCGGCCATGTGCTAATTCCCTGTTAGGCAACGCACGCGCGCCTGACGCGTTGGCAGGGGCGACGTGCGAAAAAATCGTCGTCGCGCCTAGCAGGGCAGGGCGGCGGTTTCAACGGCGGCAGCGTCGGTTTGAACTCGCCCGCTGCCGGGACTATGTAAGGCGTTCAGTGTTCGGAGGTCCGGTGTTAGTTTACGTCATCCTGCTCGCGATGGTTGCGGCGTTCCTGGCGCTCCGTCTGTATTCCGTGCTCGGCAAGCGGACGGGCCATGAGCAGCAACCGCTGCCGCGTGCCGCCGAGGATCGCCCGGTCGCGCAGGCCGTGCCCCGCACGATCGACGTGACGCCGGAAGTACGGGAAAGCGGCCCGCGCGCCGTCGAGACGGGTGCCGAGGGTGGCCTGCGCCAGATCGTCCAGGCGGATTCGGGCTTCGACGTCGCGCAGTTCATCGAAGGCGCCAAGGGTGCATACCGCATGGTGCTGGAGGCGTTCTGGAAGGGTGACCGCGAAACGCTGGCCTTCCTGGTCGAGGACAATGTCCGCGGCGAATTCGAAGGCGCGATCGATGCGCGCGACGCCGCCGGCGAGACGCTGGAGAATCGCCTTGTGTCGATCGAACGCGCCGCGATCATCGATGCATCGCTGACCGGCAAGGTCGCGCGGATCACCGTGCGCTTCGACGCCGACATCGCCGCGGTGACGCGCGACAAGGACGGCACCGTCATCGCCGGGTCGATGACCGATGCGGTCGAGACGCACGACGAATGGACCTTCGTTCGCGACCTGAAGGCAAGCGATCCGAACTGGAAACTGGCCGATACCGACGAGGCGTGAGGACCCGCGTGTTCCTGCCTGCGCGGGAGCTATGGTGCAGTTTCACGGTATCGGTGGTGTTTCCTATCCCGGCGCCGATGCTTTATGGCGGCCGGGCGGTAGTCCGGCCGTGATGCGTTCCCAAGAGGTTACATGAAGCGTTTGATCGTCGCCGGCCTGACGGCGAGCCTCCTGTCCGCCTGCTCCAACGCCATCGTTCCCGCAGCGCCTGAACCGGTCGGCAGCCGTGCGCCCGCACCCCGATCGCAGTCGAGCTATCCGGCACCCCGTGAATCGACCGTGCCGGTCCGCCAGCCGACGCCGTCCACCCCAATGCTGCCGATGCCCGGTCAACCGACACCCGCAGGCGTCACGACGGCTGCGGCGGCGGGCCTCGTCGCCGGTCCGCCGATCGCCTCGTTGCCCGTTCCGGCCGACGATGCCGCCGCCGCGCTGTCGGCGTTCCGGACGTCGTGCACCGCACTCGTCCGCCGCACCGATGTGTCGGGCCTGACCCGCGGCGCCGACTGGCAGCCGGCTTGCGACGCCGCGCGCCAGGCGTCCGACCGCGACGCGCTGGGCTTCTTTGCGCGCTGGTTCGAGAGCGTACAGATCGCCGACGGCAAGGCCTTCGCGACGGGCTATTACGAACCCGAAATCGCCGGATCGCGCACGCGCGGCGGTGCGTACCAGACGCCGGTCTATGCCAAGCCCAAGGATTTGGTCGAAGTCGACCTGGGGCTGTTTTCCGCCGACCTGAAGGGCAAGCGCATCCGCGGCCGGGTGGATGGTGCCAGCTTCGTACCCTATTACGACCGGACCCAGATTGAGGAAGGCGCGCTGGCCGGTCGCGGGCTGGAAATCGCCTATGCCGCCGATCCTGTCGAATTCTTCTTCCTGCAAATCCAGGGCTCGGGCCGTCTGCGCCTGCCCGATGGCGGCGTGATGCGGATCGGCTACGATAGCCAGAACGGCCGCGAATATACCGGCATCGGCGCACTGATGCGCCAGCGCGGGCTGCTGACGCCCGGGCAGGCGTCGATGCAGGGTCTGATGGGCTGGATCCGCAGCAACGGCCAGGCCGGCACCGACCTGATGCGCGAGAATAAGAGCTTCGTATTCTTCCGCGAACTGACGGGGCCGGGCCCCTTGGGCGCGATGGGCGTGCCCGTCGTCGGCGGGGCGAGTGTCGCGGCCGACCCCAAGTTCATACCGCTCGGCGCCCCCGTCTTCCTGTCGATGGACCGCGCCGATGCCAATGGTCTCTGGATCGCGCAGGACACCGGCGGCGCGATCAAGGGCGCGAACCGCGTCGACACCTTCTGGGGGGCGGGCGATACGGCGCGCGCGACGGCGGGCGGCATGGCGGCGCGCGGGACCGCGTTCCTGCTGCTGCCCGCGGGCACGCTTGCGCGGTTGCAGGGGGGTATGCCGCGTGTCGAACCGTCGCCTCTCCCCTGACGAATCTGCGCTCTGGCGCAAGGTGATGGCGGGCGTCCGGCCGCTCGCGGGCCGCGCGCCGTTAACGCTGGGTGCGCCGTCACTGTCGCCGCCGGTGTCGCCCGTCATGACGCATCCGCAAAAGGTCCGTGCGCCCGCGCTCGCCAGGACCGCCGCTGCGCCGGCGCGCAAGCCTGCGCCGAAGCCGATCGATGCGGCCACGCTGGACGCGTCGTGGGACCGGCGGCTGTCACGCGGGCTGGTGTCGCCGGACCGCTCGGTCGACCTGCACGGCCTGGGCCTGCAGGGCGCCTATACTTTGCTGGACGAAACGCTGGCCCGCGCCATCGCGACCGGCGACCGCGTCGTCCTGCTGGTGACCGGCAAGCCGCCGCCGCGCGAGTCCGAACGGCCGCACGCGCGGGGTGCCATCCGCGCGGCAGTCGGCGACTGGCTGGCCGCGTCGCGTCACGGCGACCGCATCGCCGCGGTGCGTGGGGCGCATCCGCGTCACGGCGGGAATGGCGCAATTTACATCATTCTGAAGCGGCCGCGGTAAAGTTTCTTAACCTTCCCCGTTGATACATGCCCCTCTTCGGAGCGGCAGGTGCCGTCCGACGGGGGATCGCGCGCGTCCGACATGGCCAGTACGTCGCTCATCAATCGCGCGGGATTTTACGCGATCGGTGCCGGGGCGATGGCCTTCGTCCTGACCTTGCTGGCGATGGGCCATGGCTTCTCCGACGGACGCGGGATGACGCACGCGGCCATCGCCGGTGTCGTGTGCGCGACGCTGTGCTGGTTCAGCGTCTATCGCAGCCTGAATACGAGCGCCGCCGCGCTGGACGCCGCCATCGACCGCTTGGTCGCCGCGGCGAAGGGAGACCTGGAGGCCGATGTGCCCATGGTGGTCGTCACCCATGCGCCGCCGCTCGCCCACGCCATGGCCGACCTGTTTCAACAGCTCCATACCCATATCGACGGCGTGCAGCGACTGGCGCTGTTCGACCCGGTCACCGGCCTGCCCAATCGCACGCATTTCCGGCGGGCCGTCGAATGCCAGCTGATCGACCTGCCGCTCGACGCGCGCGCCGCGCTGTTCTTCATCGACCTCGACCGGTTCAAGCGCGTCAACGACACGCTGGGTCACGCGGTCGGCGATCAGTTGCTGGCGATGGTCGCCAACCGGCTGCGCGTGGTGGCGGAGCGGTTCGTAGGGGAGGGGGAAGCGTCGCGCCCCCTGATCGGCCGGCTTTCGGGGGACGAATTCACGATCTTCTACCCCCGGCTGACACGGGTCGGCGACGCCGACCGCATCGCGCGGGGCGTCCTGTTCGCGCTGACCGAACCGTTCGACCTGGCCAACCAGGATGTGACGATCGGCGCATCGATCGGCATCGCGCTCCGCCCCGATCACGGCGAGACGCTGACCGAGCTGATGCGGGCCGCCGACACGGCGATGTATCACGCCAAGGCCACGGGTCGTGGTCGGGCGGAGCAATTTTCCGACCGGCTGGCCGAGGAGCTGGCCGACCGTGCGCAGCTGGAATGCGACCTGCGGGACGCACTGGACCGCGAACAGTTCGGGCTGGTGTTCCAGCCGCAGGTCGGTCTGGCCGATCGCCGTGTCGTCGCAGCGGAAGCGCTGCTGCGCTGGCGGCACCCGTCGGGCGAGGAGCGCCTGCCCGGCGCCTTCCTGCACCGGGCGGAGGAAAGCGGCCTGATCGTCGAGATCGGCGAATGGGTCATCGGCTCGGTCGCCGCGACGATCCGCCGCTGGGGCGCGATCGGGGTCGATCATCGCCTGGCGGTCAACGTCAGCCAGCGCGAGCTGGACCATGCCCAGTTCTTCCATCGCCTGCGCGATGCGATGCGGTCCGCCGGCGCGCCGGCGTCGCTGCTCGAACTCGAGATTACCGAAACGATGGCGATGCGCTGCTCCGCCGAGGTCGTGGAAGCGATCGCGGCGTTGCGCGCCGACGGCGCGACGATCGCGATCGATGATTTCGGCACGGGCTATTCGAACCTCGCGCGCCTGCGCACCTTGCCGATCGACCGCATCAAGCTCGACCGCAGCGTCATCGCGACGGTGACCGAAGGACCCGAGGCGCTGGCCATCGTCCAGTCACTGGTCGGGCTGATCCACGGCCTGGGGCTGGAAGCGGTCGCCGAGGGTGTCGAGCGCTTGGATCAGGCCGATGTCTTGCGCATCATCGGCTGCGACGTGATCCAGGGCTATGCCGTCGCCGAACCGATGGCGGAGGCGGCTTTCCTGACCTGGTCGCGGGCCGAAATCGATCGGGTGCGGCTGACGGCGTAGAGGTCAGGCCAGCGCGGTCGCCAGGAACCGTCGATACACCCGTTCCAACGCGCGCAGATCATCGATCGCGACCGCTTCGTCCAGCTTGTGCATCGTCGCGTTCAGCAGGCCGAACTCGATCGTCGGGCACACCCGCGACAGGAAGCGCGCGTCACTGGTCCCGCCGGTCGTCGACAGCGTCGTCTCGATGCCGAGTTCGTCGCGAATCGCGTCGCCGATCAGCGTCGACAGCGCGCCCGGCTGGGTCAGGAACGCCTCGCCCGACACCACCGCACGGCACGTCGCGCCCGGCGCATGGGTCGCGACGACGGCCGCGATCCGGTCGGCCAAGCCTTGCCCGGTGTGCAAATCGTTGAACCGGATGCTGATCCGTGCGCGTGCCGCCGCCGGGATGACGTTGGTCGCCGGATTGCCGACCTCGATATCGGTGATCTCGATGTTCGACGGCTGGAACCAGTCGGTACCGTCGTCGAGCACCACCGCATCGATCGCCGCCAGCACCGCGACCAGCCGCGGACAGGGATTGTCGGCCAGATGCGGATAGGCGACGTGGCCCTGGCGCCCCGGCACCTCGATCCAGATATTGACCGACCCGCGCCGCCCGATCTTGATGGTGTCGCCCAGCCGTGCGGCCGATGTCGGTTCGCCGACCAGGCACAGGTCGGGCCGGATCCTGCGCGCGGCCATGCGATCGATCAGCGCGCGGGTGCCGTGGACGGCAGGCCCTTCCTCGTCGCCGGTGATGATCAGGCTGACGGTCCCGCGCGTCGGCAGGTCGCCGCACGCCGCGACGAACGCCGCGACCGCACCCTTCATGTCAACCGCGCCGCGGCCGTAGAGCAGGTCGCCGCGCACTGCGCCGACGAACGGATCGCCGGTCCAGCCGGCGCCCGGGGGCACCACATCGACATGGCCGGCAAAGGCGACGTGGGGGCCCTCGCCGGGGCGGACCGCCAGCAGGTTCTCGACCGGTCCATCGGGCGCATCGCCGGCGACGAAGCGATCGACTGCGAAGCCCAAGGGGACCAGTGCCGCCTCCAGCACGTCGAACACCGCACCGCGGGCCGGCGTGACGCTTTCGCAGTCGATCAGCGCCTTGGCCAGCGCTAGGACATCGGGACCGTTGGACATGGGAGGCCGCATTGCCCAAGCTTGACCTCGACGCAATCCCGCAGACCAATCGCACCGGCTACCCCGTGCCCTTCGACGCCCCGGTCGCCGGCCGCTGCTATCGGCGGATGGCGCCGGTGGCCGGCTTCACCCGACTGGGGGCGAGCCATGTGACGCTGGCGCCGGGCGCCTGGTCGTCGCAGCGCCATTGGCACACGGGTGAGGACGAACTGGTCGTGATGCTGTCGGGTGAAGCGGTGCTGGTCGATGACGCCGGCGAGACGATCGTGCGGCCGGGCGACGTGCTGGCGTTCCCCGCCGGCGACCGCAACGGGCATCATTTACAGAACCGCAGCGACACCCGTTGCGTTTTCGTCGCGGTCAGCGCGGGTCCGGAGGACGACCACGGCGAATATTCCGACATCGACATGATCTTCCGCGGCGACGGGTATTTCCGCAAGGACGGGACTCCGTACGGCCGCGACCGGACGCCGTGAGCCGGCGGGCTACTGCGCTGCCTGCTCGAACTTCTCGATCACCCAATCCTCTTCCTGCGCCGCGGCGATCCAGTCCTGCAGGAAGGGGTGTTGCAGCACGGCGTTCATGTACGCGGGAGCGAAGCGCGCGACCGGCAGGCCGTACGTGATGATCCGCGTGACGACGGGTGCGAACATGATGTCGACCGCGCCGAAGTCGCCGAACAGGAACTGGCCGTCACCGCCCCAGCGGGCGCGCGCCTGCGCCCACAGTTCCATGATGCGTTGCAGGTCGGCGACAACATCATCGTCCGGCTGCCGGGGTTCATAGACCTGGCGGATGTTCATGCTGTGCTTGCGGCGCAGCGCAGTGAAGCCCGAATGCATCTCCGCGGCCATCGACCGCGCCATCGCGCGTGCGGCGGGATCGGCCGGCCAGAATTTATCGCCGCCGCTCGCTTCGTTCAGATATTCGACGATCGCCAGGCTGTCCCACACCACGCAGTCGCCGTCCCACAGGATCGGCACTTTGCCCGACGACGGCGCGAACTCGTCGCCCTGGCGCCGCTTTTCCCATGCCTGGTCGTACAGCGGGACGACCATTTCCTCGAACGGCAGGCCCGACTGCTTGCACGCGAGCCAGCCGCGCAGCGACCAGGAGGAATAGGCCTTGTTGCCGATGATGAGCTTGAGCATGGGGCGAGGGGTAGGGAGCGGGGCCGGACGTGTCTAGCCGATCGCTTCCAGCACGGCCGCGCGCAGTTCCGCCACGCCCATGCCCTTTTCGCTCGACGTCTGAATGATGTCGGGATGCGCGGCGGGGCGCTTGCGGACCTCTTCGGCGGTCTTCGCCGTCACGTCGGCCAGCGCGGTCGCCTTGATCTTGTCGGCCTTGGTCAGAACCACGCGGTAGCTGACGGCCGCGGCGTCCAGCATGTCCATGATCTCGCGGTCGACCGGCTTGATGCCGTGGCGACTGTCGATCAGCACCAGCGCGCGCTTCAGCACGGTACGGCCGCGCAGATAGTCGTTCACCAGGAACCGCCACTTCTTGACAAGATCTCTGGGCGCTTCGGCGAAGCCATAGCCGGGCATATCGATCAGGCGGAATTTGAGCGGCTCGCCCACGTCGAAGAAATTGAGCTCCTGCGTCCGCCCCGGCGTGTTCGACGTGCGCGCGAGCGCATTGCGGTTGGTCAGCGCGTTGATCAGCGACGACTTGCCGACGTTCGACCGGCCGGCGAACGCGACTTCGGCCGCGTCCATTGGCGGCAGATGCTCCAGCGCCGGGGCCGATTTTAGGAACGCGATCGGACCGGCAAAGGTCTTGCGCGCGGCCTCGACCAGTTCGGGGTCGAAGCCTTCCGCCGCCGGGGTGGGGACGTCGCTCACTTCGCCGCCGCCGTCTTCAGGCCCGGATGGCGCGAATAGAGCCACTGCTGCTGTGCGATCGTCAGCAGGTTCGACGTGATCCAGTAGACCTGGAGTCCGACCGCGAACGGCGCCATGACGAACATCAGCACCCACGGCATCAGCGAAAAGACCTGTTTCTGCATCTCGTCCATCGGCTGCGGGTTCAGGCGGAATTGCGCCCACATCGAAATGCCGAGCAGGATCGGGATGACGCCGATCGCGATGAAATGCGGCGGCGTGAAGTTCAGCAGGCCGAACAGGTTGACCGGCGTCAGCGGGTCCGGCGCCGACAGATCCTTGATCCACAGCACGAACGGCTGGTGGCGCATTTCGATCGTCAGCATCAGCACCTTGTACAGCGCGTAGAAGATCGGGATCTGGATCAGCGTCGGCAGGCAGCCGGCCAGCGGATTGACCTTCTCGGTCTTGTACAGCGCCATCATTTCCTGCTGCAGGCGCGGCTTGTCGTCCTTGTAGCGTTCCTGGAGCACTTTCAGCTTGGGCTGCAATGCGCGCATCCCCGCCATCGACGCGAACTGCTTCTGCGCGACCGGGAACATGATTCCGCGCACCGTCAGCGTCAGCAGGATGATCGCGACACCGAAGTTGCCGACCATGCGGAACAGCCAGTCGAGATACTTGAAGATCGGCTTCTCGATCACCTCGAACCAGCCCCAGTCAATCGCCTTGCCGAAGTGGGGGATGCCCAGCGTGTCCTCGTAGCGGTCGAGCAGGTTCACTTCCTTGGCACCCGCGAAGAAGTGGCCGGTCGTGACCATGGCGGCCCCCGGCGCGACCGATTTCGGCGCGGCGGTATAGTCGGCCTGATAGGTCTTGTTCGCGCCGCCGCGGAACTGCGCGGTCACGTCTGCGCCCTGGTCGGGAATCGCCGCGGTCAGCCAGTATTTGTCGACGAAGCCGAACCAGCCGCCCTTCGACGTGAAGCTGACCGGTGCCTTGTCGACGTCCTTGAAGTTCACGCCGTAATCGGCCGCGCCGTTGTGCGCGGACATCGGGCCGGTATGGTTCGTCCAGCTGTCGGCGTCCTTCGATACGCCGACACGAGTGACATAGCTGTAGGGCGCGACCGAGATCGGTGCGCCACCTGCGTTCGCCACCGTCTGGCGGACGGTGAACATATAGTTCTGGTCGACCGACAGCTGGATCGCAAAACGCTGTCCGCTCGCGTTCGCCGCGGTCACCGTGACCGGCTGGCCGGGGCTGAGCACCTGGCCCGATGCCTGCCATACCGCATCTGCGGCCGGGGGCACGAAGCCGTTCGCCCCGCGCCAGCCGAACCCTGCGAAATAGGCGTCGGTCGTGCCGGCGGGCGACAGCAGGCGGATCGGCGGCGAATTCTTCGCGATCGTTTCGTCGTACTTGGTCAGGATCAGGTCGTCGATCCGTGCGCCCTTGAGGTTGATCGAGCCCTTCAGCGTCGGCGTCTCGATCGCCACGCGCGGGCTTTCCGCCAGTACGACGGCACGGTCGCGGATCGCGGTCGGCGAATCGGCGGTCGGGTCGGCGGACGGGTTGGGCAGCGGCTTCGACTTGCCGTCGACGATCTTCGTCACCGGCGGGTTGGCGGCGGGAAAGAAGGTGCGCGTGATGACCGGCCAGCCGAACAGGATCAGCGCCGCCAGGGCCGCGAACAGCACGAAATTCTTGTTGTCGTTGCTCAAAAGTCTTCCCCGACGCGTTCTTTACGGGACCGGATCATGGCCATGTCCGCCCCACGGATGGCAGCGCGCAATGCGCTTCGCCGCCAGCCAGCTACCCTTGGCCGCGCCATAGCGGCGAAGCGCCTCGATTGCATAGGCCGAACATGACGGGCTGTAGCGGCACGACGCCGGCAGCAGCAGCGAGGGGCCAAGCTGCCAGCCGCGGGCGAGGGCCATGAGCAGGCGGGCGATCATTGCTGCGCCCCAGGCCCCAAGCCAACGATCGTCATCCCCGCGGAGGCGGGGATCAATAGTCGCTGAAGGTCATGAGGCCCACTGCGTTCAGCCAGAATTGATTCCCGCCTGCGCGGGAATGACGACCGAGGGGTTTGGAGGATCACCGCGGCGCCGCCTTGCGAATCGCCTTCACCAGATCCGCGCGCAGGTCGTCCCACGACCGCTCGATCCCGGCGCCACCGCGCCCGATCAGGATATGGTCCGCGCCCGCGATGCCTTCGCTCGCCAGCACCTCGCGGGCCAGCGCCCGAAAGCGCCGCTTCATCCGGTTGCGGACGACCGCGCGGTTGTCGACCTTCTTGGATACGGTGATCCCGATCCGCGGTGTCGGATCGCTGTCGCTGCGCGGGTACACCAAAAGCACGAAGCCGGGCATCGCTGCCCGGCGTCCGCCGTTCGCCTTCAGATAGTCCGCGCGGGTCGTGACCCGCGCGAGTGCGCCGTGGCTCAGGCCGACAGCTTCTTGCGGCCGCGAGCGCGGCGGGCGCGAATCACGTTGCGACCGCCGACCGTCGCCATCCGCGAGCGGAAGCCGTGACGGCGTGCACGCACCAGGTTGCTCGGCTGAAAGGTCCGCTTCATCGTTCATTCCCAATTCGTCAAAATGTCAAAAGGCCGCCTACACGGGACGGCCACGTCGGCGGCTCCCATAGGCAAGAGCGCAATGTTAGTCAACGCTCGCGGCCGCCTGTTCGCGCGCCCTGCGTCGCCGTGCCGACGCCCGGCGCAAGGCCCGGTCCGCCAGCCGCCCGGTGCGCGGAAACCGCCGCTTGCCGCGCGCGAACTGGTACTTCGCCCAGCGCGAATTCTGCAGGACCAGCCCGGCCCCGCCGGCAAAGGTGAAGATGCCGACCGGCCCCGGCAACAGAGCCACCAGCGGCGTCACCAGAATCAGCAGCGCGCCCAGCGACAGGGCGGCCGTACGCAGGGCCGGATTTCGGGGGCGACTCACTTGCGCGATGTGGCGCGCGCGTATTGACCTTGCAAGACACTTCCAGCGGACAATTGTTGCGCTATGGTCGTCGGTGAAATTTGGGGAAGGGGGCAGGCTTGGTCGCGATCGTCTCGACCGTGGCGTATCTCGGGCTGGAGGCGCGCGGGGTCGAGGTGCAGTGCACGCTCGTCGCCGGGCTGCCCGCCTTCGTCGTCGTCGGCCTGCCCGACAAGGCGGTGGCGGAAAGCCGCGAGCGGGTGCGCGGCGCGATCGCCGCGATGGGCCTGGCGCTGCCGCCCAAGCGGATCACCATCAACCTGTCGCCCGCCGACCTGCCCAAGGAAGGATCGCATTTCGACCTGCCGATCGCGCTCGCGCTGCTGGCGGCGATGGGCGTGGTCGATGCCGAGACGCTGAGCGACTATGTTGTCGTCGGCGAACTCGGGCTCGACGGCCGTATCCAGGCGTCGCCCGGCGTGCTGCTGGCGGCACTCCATGCCTCGGCCGAAGGGAAGGGGCTGGTCTGCCCCGCCGCGCAAGGGCCCGAGGCGGCATGGGCCGGATCGGTCGAGGTGCTGGCCGCGACCGACCTGCTCAACCACTTCAAGGGCCAGCAACTTCTCTCGCCGCCGCAGCCTGGCGAAGCGGAGGCGCCCGGCTTCGGCCCCGACCTGAAACAGGTGAAGGGTCAGGAGACCGCCAAGCGCGCGCTGGAGATCGCGGCGGCCGGCGGGCACAATCTGCTGATGGTCGGACCGCCGGGGTCGGGCAAGTCGCTGATGGCGGCCTGCCTGCCCGGCATCCTGCCGCCGCTCGACCCGGCCGAGGCGCTGGAAGTGTCGATGGTCCAGTCGGTCGCGGGGACGCTGACCGGCGGGCGGCTGACCCGGACGCGGCCGTTCCGCAACCCGCATCACTCCGCGTCGATGGCCGCGCTGACCGGCGGCGGGCTGCGGGTGAAGCCGGGCGAAGTCAGCCTGGCGCATCTGGGAGTCCTGTTCCTCGACGAACTCCCCGAATTCCAGCGTGCGGTGCTCGATTCGCTGCGTCAGCCGCTGGAAACCGGCACGGTCAGCGTCGCGCGGGCCAATGCGCACGTGACGTTTCCCGCCAACGTCCAGCTGATCGCGGCGATGAACCCGTGCCGCTGCGGGCATCTGGGCGACCCTGCGCTCGCCTGCGCCCGCGCGCCGCGCTGTGCGGCGGACTATCAGGCCAAGGTGTCGGGCCCGCTTCTCGACCGCATCGATCTGCACGTCGAGGTCGCGGCGGTCAGCGCCGCCGACCTGGTCCTGCCGCCGCCGAGCGAAGGGTCTGCGCAAGTCGCCGTGCGTGTTGCCGCAGCGCGTGCCGTTCAGCGGGAGCGCTACGCGGGAACGAGCGTGCGAACGAATGCGGAAGCCGATGGCGACTTACTGGAGCGGGTAGCCGTCCTTGACGAACCCGCTCGCAAGCTCCTTGCCCAAGCGGCGGAAGCGATGCGTTTGTCTGCTCGCGGCTTTCACCGTGTAATCCGGGTATCCCGCACGATCGCCGATCTTGCGGGCGTCGAGCCGATCAGCCGTGCTCATGTGGCAGAGGCGCTGAGCTATCGTCGGCGCGCTCCGACGAACTGAAGGGGGAGGCAGCCTGTGAGTGAACCAACTGAAACCTACTTCAGCGTGGCTGCTGACAATGAAGCTGCGGCTGTGGCCCATGTCACTGCCCGAGGCTTTCTACCATTGCGGATCGAGCGAGTCGACGATGGTATCTCCGTGCTGGTCTTTGCGCCTTTGCCTGACGATCAGATGTTTGGTCTCGCACAAGCGCTGCCCATCCATCTGAGCTCGAAGATCGGCATCGTTGGCGGGCCCTTGTTCAAGTGACCCCAACCTGAAAACCGTTGCGCTCCTCGACCGTATCGATCTGCACGTCGAGGTCGCGGCGGTCAGCGCCGCCGACCTGGTCCTTCCGCCGCCGTCCGAGGGCTCGGCCGAGGTGGCGGCGCGCGTCGCGGCCGCGCGTGCGATCCAAACCGCGCGCTACGCCGAGGACAGCGCGCGAACGAACGCAGAGGCCGACGGCCCGGTGCTCGATGCCCACGCCACGCCCGATGACGCGGGCCGCGCGCTGCTCGCCCAGGCGGCGGAGGCGATGCGGCTGTCGGCACGCAGCTACACCCGCGTGCTGCGCGTCGCCCGCACCATCGCCGACCTGGCGGGGGCGGACCGGGTGTGGCGCATCCATGTGGCGGAAGCGCTCAGCTACCGTCGACAGGCGCCGCGGGCCTGACGCTCAGGCGTGCGGGCGTCGGCGCAGGGCGCCGCGCTGCTGCTCGATTTCGGATCGCGCGCGGTTCAGCGCCTCGACTTCGGTTGCCGCCAGCAGGTCGTCGACAACGACGGTCGCGGCGACGGCCGCGGCCTCGCCCTCTAACAGGACGCGCGCCTCTAGCAGCTCGAACGCGCCGAGTTCGAGTTCGTCGGGCGCGAGGCTGCGCGTGGGGGCGCGGTCACATAGAAGCCTGACCCGTGACGCGCCTAGACCAGGCCGCGCATCTCGAGCGCGCTCATCGCCTGGCGGATCGTAGGGCGGCTGACGTTGAATTCCTTGGCCAGCTCGCGTTCGCCGGGCAGGCGCATGCCCGGCGCATAGCGGCCGTCGTCGACGCCGGCGACGATGGCGTTGACGACGCGCTGGTACAGCGATTCGGGACGCTGCTTCACGGCCTTGGTTCTTTCATGCCGGCCGCATCGCCGTCAGGCCGTGCGCGATCCCCGCTTCCAGCCCGCGCAGCTCGGCCAGGCCGCGCAGGCGCCCGATCAGCGAGTAGCCGGGATTGGTTTCGCGATAGAGGTCGTCCAGCATCTGGTGCCCATGGTCGGGGCGCATCGGAATCCGCCGCCCTTCGGCTAGCGACAGGCGATGGACCGCGGCGACGACCGCGGCCATCCCGGCATCGCCCTCCAGATGCGCGGCCTCGTGGAACGCGCCGCCGGCCTCGCGCTGGACCGAGCGCAGGTGGAGGAAGCCGATGCGGCTGCCTAGCCGGTCGACCATGCCGGGCAGATCGTTGTCGGCGCGTACGCCGAGCGATCCCGTACAGAAGCACAGGCCGTTGGAGACGTTGGGCACGCGGGCGAACAGGCGTGCCAGATCGTCCTCGGTGCTGACAACACGCGGCAGGCCGAACAGCGGGAAGGGAGGGTCGTCGGGGTGCACGACCAGCCGGATGCCCAGCGCATCGGCGGTCGGGCAGACGGCTTCCAGGAATGCGACGTGATTGGCGCGCAACTGTTCCGCATCGATATCCGCATAGCTGTCGATCGCGGCGAGGAAGCCGCGGGAATCGAAGCTTTCCTCGCTGCCCGGCAGGCCCGCCAGGACCGTCGCTTCCAGCGCCCTCCGGTTGTCGTCGGACATCGCCGCGTCGCGGGCCGCAGCGGCCGCAACGATATCGGCGGAATAGTCCTGCGCGGCGCCCGGCCGGCGCAGGATGTGGATGTCATAGGCCGCCAGTGCCTCCGGCTCGAAGCGCAGCGCCCTTGCGCCGTCGGGCATGGTCCAGGCGAGGTCGGTCCGCGTCCAGTCGAGCAGCGGCATGAAATTATAGGTCACGACCTCGATCCCGCAGGCCGCCAGGTTGCGCAGGCTGTCGCACCACGCCGCGATCCGCGCGTCCCAGAGCGGGCCGCGCCGCTTGATCTCGTCGTCGACCGGCAGGCTCTCGACGACCGTCCAGTCGAGCCCGGCATCGGCGATCATCGCCTTGTGGTCGCGGACGCCCTCCAGCGGCCAGACGACCCCGTTCGGGATATCGTGCAGGGCGGTGACCACCGCGGTCGCCCCTGCCTGGCGGATGCCGGCGAGCGAAACGGGATCGCTCGGGCCGAACCAGCGCATGGACTGGATCATGCGCATCAGGCGGGCATCCCGGCGTCCAAGGTCCGACCGTCGCAAGCAATTTCGACCACGCGGCCCCTCCCTCTATCACACCCTGTAATCATGACACTGGCCGACTGGCCAGTCCAATACAGCGGGGTGGTCAGAGTTCATTGTCCGGAGCGCTATTCGCGAACCGGGAGTCCCATCAGCCACGGCTTGGGCAGTCCCGTCGGCTTGGGTTTGCCGTCCAGCCGCCGCGCGTTGACGATGGCGATGGGCCTGAACAGCATCTGCCCCTTCATCGCGCCCGATCCGCCGCCGGTCGGCAGGGCCAGGATGCGCTTCACCACGTCCATGCCGGCGACAACGCGGCCGAAGGCGGGATAGCCCTCGTAACTGCCCTTCGCGTCCATGTTGGGCGCGGCCCCCACGGTAATGAAGAAATTGCCGCCGGCCGACCCGCCATAGGCCGGGCGCGCCATGCTGATCGTCGCATCGATGTGCCGGATGCCGGTCTGCGTGGTCTTTTCCAGCGGGAACGTCGGCAGCATCCGCCGCGCGTCCTGGCGAATGCCGCCCTGGATGAACCCCGCCTTCGGATCGATCTTCTTGCGCGCCGAGCGGTAGAACACCGTCCCGTCCAGCCGCCCGTCGTCGACATAGGCGAGGAAGTTCGCCGTCGTCCGCGGCGCCCGCCTGGCGTCGAGGGCCAGGACGATCGGCCCGGCCGACGTGGTCAGCCGGACGCGGACATAGCCCGGCGTCGGCCGATTGATCGGTTCCGCCGCGGCCGCCGGCAGCGCAAGAGTGAAGGCAAGGAGCGAGAACGGGATACGCATGGTCACGACGCGGATATGGGAAGGCGAACGCCGCCCGGCTATCCCGCCGCCGGCTCCTGAGCAAGCGCTTGCCCTGGCTGCCCGCATCGTCTAGCGGATGCGCCCTCGCTGCCCCTGTGGCGAAATTGGTAGACGCGACCGACTCAAAATCGGTTGCCGCAAGGCATGCTGGTTCGAGTCCGGCCAGGGGCACCACCGTTTTTCAGGATTTGCGACCCGGCTGCGTCGGTCTGGCCCTGGACGTCAGCGCGGACGCACCGAAACCTCGCGTGCCGCAAGGGGCGCGGCGCAGTGGGAGCAGGTGGTGATCGGGTGGAAATCCTGCCCGCACAGCCGGTGGGTGTGCACCAGCGGCGGGCCGTCTGCGCCGGCCAGGTGCCGGTTGCCCCAGTCGACCATCGCGATCAGCAGCGGGTAGAGGTCGTGCCCCCGTGCGGTCAGCCGGTATTCGGCGCGCCGTGGTCGCTCGCAATAGTCGACCGTCGCCAGCACGTCCGCCGCGACCAGCCGGCGCAGGCGATCGGCAAGCGTCGCCTTGGGGATGCCGAGCCGCGTCTGGAAATCCTCGAACCGCCGGATGCCCAGGAAGCAGTCGCGCAGCACCAGCAGCGTCCAGCGATCGCCGAAGATCGCCAGGGTGCGGGCGACCGAACATGCCTGCCCGGCGATATCGTCCCATTTCATCGTGCCGCTCCAGTCGGACCGATTGACTCGGTCTTGAAACTGAACCTACTCTAGCAGCAGGTCGAGGAGAGGTGAAGCATGACCGACGGAGTGCCCGGCGTCTGCCTGGTCATCGGCGCCGGGGAGGGCGTGGGCGGCGCCATCGCCCGCTCCTTCGCCGCGGCGGGCCATACCGTCTGCGTCACGCGTCGCGCGCGCAACCTCGACCGGCTGGACGCGCTGGTCGCCGATATTCGCAGCGCCGGCGGCAAGGCCCATGCCTTCGGCGTCGACGCGCGGTCGGAAGAGGAGACGACCGCGCTGTTCGACCGGATCGAGGCGGAAATCGGGGCGATCGAGATCGTCGTCTTCAACATCGGCGCGAACGTCCGGTTCGGCCTGCGCGAGACGACTGTGCGGGTGTTCCACAAGGTGTGGGAAATGGCGTGCTTCTCGGGCTTCCTCGCCGCGCGGGAGGCAGCGCGCGTCATGGTCCCGCGCGGGCGAGGCACCATTCTGGTCACCGGCGCGACCGCCAGCCTGCGCGGGGGTGCGGGCTTCAGCGCCTTTGCCGCGGCCAAGAGCGGGCTGCGCGCGGTGGCGCAATCGGCGGCGCGCGAACTCGGACCGCAGGGTATCCATGTCGTCCACATCATCTGCGACGGGGCGATCGACGGCGTCTTCACCCGGTCGCGGACCGACGATGTCGCCGACCTGTTGGAGCGCGACGTCATCCTGAAGCCCGATGAGATCGCGCAGACCTATGTCTGGCTGCACCGCCAGCCGCGATCGGCGTGGACGCATGAACTCGACCTGCGCCCGTGGGGCGAGACTTTCTGAAGGAGCGGACCCGTGACGATCGAGGTGATTTTCGATTTCGGCAGCCCCAATGCGTATCTCGCGCTGAAGGTCCTGCCCAACATTGCCGCACGGACCGGCGCGCGCGTGTCGCTGACGCCGTGCCTGCTGGGCGGCATCTTCAAGGCGACGGGCAATCGCGCGCCGATGGAGACGTTCGCGGGCGTGGCGGGCAAGCTCGAATACGACCGGCTGGAGATGGAGCGCTTCGTCCGCCGGCACGGCCTGACGCGCTTCCGCATGAATCCGCATTTCCCGGTCAATACTTTGCTGGCGATGCGCGGCATGGTCGTCGCGCAGCACCGCGGCGAGGCGGAACGCTTTGTCGATGCGGTCTGTGCGGGCATGTGGGAGGACGGACGCAAGATGGACGATCCGGCCGAATTCGTCGCGGTGCTCGATGCCGCCGGGCTGGACGGACAGGCGATCGCGGCGGCGACGCAGGATCCCGCGGTCAAGGCCGAACTGGCGGCGAACACCGATCGTGCGGTCGCGCGCGGCGCCTTCGGCATCCCGACCTTCTTCGTCGGCGACGAAATGTTCTTCGGCAAGGAACGGTTGGGCCAGATCGAGGCGCTGGTCAGTGGCCGCTGAGGTGGCGGGCGACGAACCGCACGGGCTGACGCTACTGCGCGACTGGATCGCGCAGGACCGCCAGCCGCCGATGGGGACGACACTGGGCTTTCGCCTGGTCGAGGCCGAGCGTGGGCGCGCGGTGTTCGAAGGCACCCCCGACCGCAGCGTCTACAACCCGCTGGGCGGTGTCCACGGCGGCTATGCGGCGACCTTGCTCGACAGCGCGTGCGGTGTCGCGGTAGCGTCGGCGCTGGGCGAGGGGATGGGTCACACGACCCTGGAGCTGAAAGTGTCGTACCTGCGCGGCCTGAGCGAACGCAGCGGAACCGTGCGTGCGGAGGGGCGGCTGGTGTCGCTCGGTCGGCGCGTCGCCTTTTCGGAAGCGCGGCTGACCGACGGCGACGGCCGGCTGTGCGCGACCGCTACATCGACGCTGCTGGTGTTCGAAGCGGCGCACGGGCGGCCGGGCACGTTCCAGCAATGACCGTTGCCGATAGCAGTCGTGTACTGCCGAAAGTGCTGGCATTCGACGTGTTCGGGACGGTCGTCGACTGGCGCAGCTGCGTCGCGCGCGACAGTGCCGACGCGCTGGCCCGGATCGGCCGGCCGGATGTCGATCCGGCGCACTTCGCCGACATCTGGCGGATGCAGTATCTGTCCACGATGCGCGACTATGCCGCGTCGGGCCGCGCGTTCGTCACGCTCGACGTGCTGCACCGCGAGATGCTGGATGCAGCGCTACGCGGGATCGGCATCGATCCGGCCGGGCTAGACGCCGACCTGCTCGCCGAGTGGACCCGCGCCTGGCACCGGCTGGACCCGTGGCCCGACGTGGTGGCCGGGCTGATGCGGCTGAAGGCGCGCGTGCCGCTGGTGACGCTCAGCAACGGCGGCATCGCGATGATGCTGGCGATGGCGCGGCGCGGCGGCCTGCCATGGGATGCGATCCTGGGCGCCGACGTGAGCGGCCATTACAAGCCCGATCCGCGCGCCTATCTGGAAACTGCGCGCCTGCTGGACATCGCGCCGGGCGACCTGTGCCTGGTCGCGGCGCATCACAGCGACCTGGCGGCGGCACGCGCGTGCGGGATGATGACGGCCTATGTCGATCGCCCGCGCGAATATGGCGGGCAACCTGCACCCGACGCCGCCGCGCGGCAGGACTGGAACTGGAACTGCCGCGATTTCGGTGATCTGGCCGACCGGCTGGGGTGCTAGGGCATGTCGCCGCCGCGCCAGCCGCCGCCCATCGCCTGGTAGAGCGCGACATAGCTGGTCAGACGGTCGGCGGCGGCCTGGACCAGGCTCAACTCGGCGCCGAGCTGGCTGCGTTGCGCGTCGAGCTGCTCGATGTAGCTTGAGTACCCCGCGCGGTAGCGGTTGGTCGCGTTGCCGACCGCGCCGCGCGTCGCCGCCACCTGCGCCTCCAGCGCGGCGACCTGTTCGCCCGCGCGCTGCACGCCGGCCAGCGCGTCGTCGACCTCGCGAAACGCGGTCAGCGCGGTCTTGCGATAGGCGAAGGCGGCCTGGTCGCGCCGTGCGGTCGCGGCATCCTCCAGCGCGGCCAGTCGCCCGCCGTCAAAGATCGGCGCGAGGATGCTGGCGCCGAGCGAGAAGACGCCGACCGGATTCTCGAGCGCGGTCGACAGCACGACGCCGGCCGATCCGGTCAGCGACAGGTTGGGCAGGAACGCAGCGCGCTGGCTGTCGAGCGACAGGTCGGCGGCGACCAGGGTCTGTTCGGCCTGGTAGAGGTCCGGACGGCGGCGCAGCAGGTCGGCGGGCAGGCCGGCGGGGATCGCCGGGCGCAGCAGCCGGTCGAGCGGCAGGCCGCGCGCGATCGGCGCCGGCGTGTCGCCCGCCAGCAGCGACAGCGCATTTTCCTGCCGCGCGATCGCGAGTTGAGCCTGCGGCACGAGCTGCTCGGTGGCGGCATATTCCGCTTGCGCCTGGCGATATTCGAGGCGCGAGGAATACCCCGTCTCGTATCGCCGCCGCGCGATTCTGAGCGCGTCGCTGCGTGCGGCGAGCGTCGCGCGCGCGATGGCGAGGCGCTGGTCGAGCGCGCGGAGCGTGATGTAGCCGCTTGCGGCGGTGGAGGCGGTGGCAAGTCGCACGGTGTCGCGCGCACCCTCCGTTGCCAGCAACTGCGCACGTGCCGCCCGGCTGGCCAGGCGCAGGCGGCCGAACAGGTCGAGGTCGAAGCTGGCGGTGATCGCAGGCTGCGCGCCGATCGCGCGGGACGGCGTGCCGAACGGGCTGAGCGTCTGGCCCTGCGTTTCGGGCACCTGTCCGCCGACCTGCGGTAGCAACTGCGCGCGCGACAGCGCCTCGGACGCGCGGGCTTCCTCGACGCGGGCGGCGGCGACCGCGATGTCGACGTTGTTGGCCAGCGCGCGCTGGACGAGGGCGGTCAGCGCGGGGTCGCCGAACGCCGTCCACCAGTCGGCGGTGACCGGGGCGGTGCCGGGAAGCGCGGTGCGCCAGGACGCGGGCGGGGCGACCGCCGCCGCCGGCGGGGCGGACGCGCGCTGACCCGGTGAGACGCAGCCCGCCAGCAGCAGCAAGGGCAGCAGGGCGCGAGCGCGTCTCATCGCGGCGCCGCTCCGGTATCGATGTGCGCGACGACCGACATGCCCGGGCGCAGGCGTCGCGCAAGCGGCTGTCCGGGGTCGATTCGGATGCGAACCGCCAGGCGCTGCGGCACCTTGGTGAAGTTGCCAGTCGCATTATCGGACTTCAGCACCGCGAATTCGCTGCCCGTCGCCGGGGCGATCCGTTCGACACGGCCGGTCAGCCGGCCGTTCGCGAGCGCGTCGACGGTGAAGCTCGCCGGCTGGCCGACCGCGATACGCGCGGTCTGCGCTTCCTTGAAATTGGCGATGACCCAGACTTCGGGCGGGACCAGGAACAGCAGTTGCGAGCCTGCGGTGACATATTGGCCGACGCGGACGCCGACTTCGCTCAACCGCCCGGCTTCGGGCGCGCGGATGACGGTGTTGGCGAGATCGATGCGCGCGAGGCGCAGGGCCGCTTCCGCCCCCGATACGCCGGCCGCCTGACCGCCGCGACCGACTTCGACCGTGCGCACGTCTTGCCGGGCGATCTCGCGGGCGGCTTCGGCCTGGGCGACCGCGGCCTGCGCCTGGCGCAATGCCGCGCGGGTCTGGTCGCGTTCGCGCAGGGAGACCGAGCCATCGGAGACGAGGTCGTCGACGCGCGCCATGTCGGCCCGCGCGCGCATCAGTTGGGCGCGCGCATTCTCGACCGCGGCGTCCTGCACCTGGACGCTGGCGGCACGGCTGGCGGCGGCCTGGCGGCTGTTGGCGAGCGTCGCCTGTTGCGCGGCGACCTGCGCGGCTGCCTGGGCGACGCGCTGGGCATAGATCCGCTCGTCGATCGTCACCAGCGGCTGGCCGGGCTGGACCGTCGCGAAGTCGCGGACCAGCACCTTTGTCACATAGCCCGACACCTGCGGCGCGATGACCGTCACGCGCCCGCGGACATAGGCATTGTCGGTGCTCTCCTCCGCGGTCGTGAACGGCCCGATCCGCCACGCCATCATCACCGCGGCGATCCCGACAAGCGTCAGCAGCAGGACGACGATCAACGCGGTGCGCGACAGCGCAGGCGGTCGCCAGCCGGAGCCCGTGGGCGCGGCGGGCGGCGTGCCGGCCTCAGCCAGCTTCTCCTCGGTGGCGGGGGCGGTGGCGACGGGCGTGCGGGTGTCGGTCATACGGGTTCCGGACGCCGCGCGCGGATGGCACGGCGGATGAGGAGGAAGGCGAGATAGGCACAGGTCAGCGCGGCGAGAACCGCGACCAGACGAAACACATCGTTGAACGCCAGCACGTTCGCCTCGCGCGTCGCGGCCTGCGACAGCAGCGCGCCGCCTTCCGCGGTGCGCAGCGCGGGATCGCCGACGACACGGCCGACGCCGGCGGCACCGGCCGCCAGGCGCTGCTGGACGATCGGGTCGGTCGGGTCGATCGCCTGGACGAGCGCTGCGCTGTTCGCCTTCTCGCGCACCACCTGGTATGTCCCGAGCAGTGCGGCGCCGCCCAATCCGCCCAGCGAATTGATGATCCCGAACAGCGCGATGAAGCTGATGATGTGGCCGCTTCCTTCCTTCAGCGCGCGGGTCATGCCGAACAGCAGGGCGGGCCCGAGGAAAAAGGTCGCCGAAAACGCGATCAGCGCCTGGGTGACATAGAGTTGCGGCGCGCGCGTCAGGCTGGTCGAATGCGAATCGAAATACGCCGCGACCGCGACCAGCCCGATCGCCAGCATCACCGGATGCGTCAGCCGCTGGACGTCCAGCGTCGCGGCGCTGACCAGCACACCGGCGACCGAAGCGACCGCGATGATCGTGAAGAAGGCCTGCAACTGGTCGTTGGTCTGGCCCAGCACGGTCAGCAGCCCGACCGCGCCCAGGGTCTGTTCGGACAGCACGATCCGCGCCATGACCGTGACGATGGCAAAGCGCACGATGTCCGCGCTCGCCAGCCAGCGCGTGTTGAGCAGCGGATTGGCGCGACCGTGCTCGATCAGCAGGGCAACGCTGAGCATCGGGATCGCCGCGATCAGCGCCCAGCCGATCCACGCGGCCTGCGTCCACCACACGATGCGCCCCAGCCCCAGCACCGCGGCGAACAGCGCCATGCTGGTCGCGAACAGCGCGAAGGTGACGAAATCCATCCGCTCGAACGCCTTTTGCCGGACGGTCGGCGGCAGGCGGAAGACCAGCACGGCGGCCAGGCTGAGCATCGCGAGACCCAGTTCGAACAGGTACAGCGCGCGCCACTGGCTCATCGCGAGCAGCTCCGGCGAGAACATCCGCGCCAGCGGCGTCGCGCATTGCGGGATGCCGATGCCCAGCACCACGCCCTTCAGTCGCGCGGCGGGCGGCATCGCCTGCATGATGTAATACAGCGCAAAGGTGCTGAGTGGTGCCGCGGCCAGCCCGCTCGCCGCGCGCACGGCAATCGCGGAGGTGAAATCGCTGACGAACAGATGCGCCAGGCACAAGAGCGCATAGACGCCCAGAAAGAGCAGCGCGAAGGGCCTGAGACCAAACTGCTGTCGAAACTTGATGAGCAGCAGGTTCACACTGACGTTGGTCATGACGTACACGGTCGGCAGCCACGCGACCTGCACCGGATCGAGCCCCAGCGAACCGCCGAGCGTCGTGGTGTTCACCGCGACCAGCGCGTTGCCCAGCCCTCCAGTCAGTCCCAGCAACACCGCGACCGCGACATAGGCCGCCTTGCGCTGACCGGGATGCGCAGGCGATCCCGGCGACCCCGGCATGACCGGGACCTCATGGGGCGCATAGTCCCACCGCTCCTCGGCAAGGACGCGTCTGATCCGGCTGGCGATCGACATTCTCGCGCTTCTACTCTCCCTTCGCGGCAATACGAAGTGCCGGCGACGCGTGGTTCACGCGACGTGCATTGTGCGCAGGGCACAGCGGCGGCATGGGATCAGGCATGACGGATGGTTCGACGATCGATCGGCGCGGACTGCTGCGCACCGGGCTGGCGATGGGCGGCACGACGGCGCTGGCGCAGTGGTATCCGGCCTGGGCGCAACCGGTGTCGGCGGGACTCGTGCGGGACTTGCCGGTGGTATCGGGCGACGACATCGTTCTGCGCATCGCGCACCAGATGATGACGATCGACGGGCGGCAGAGCCACGCCATCGGCCTGAACGGCACAGTGCCGGGGCCGCTGATCCGCCTGCGCGAGGGGCAGCGCGTGCGGCTGGATGTCGAAAACACGCTGGACGAGGATTCGTCGATCCACTGGCACGGCCTGCTGCTGCCGTTCCACATGGACGGCGTGCCGGGGGTGAGCTTTCCCGGCATCCGCCCGCGCTCGACCTTTACCTACGAGTTTCCGGTGATCCAGTCGGGCACGTACTGGTATCACAGTCACTCCGGCTTGCAGGAACAGATGGGCCACTACGGCCCGATCGTCATCGACCCTGCCGGTGCCGACCCGATCGCGTTCGACCGCGAGCACGTCATCGTGCTGAGCGACCATAGCCCGCTTCACCCGCACGCGATCTTCCGCCGGCTGAAATTGCAGGGCGGCTATTTCAACTACCGGAAGCAGACGCTGGCCGGGCAACTGGCCGGGCGCGGCCAGTCGGCCAAGGAACGCCGCAACTGGGGGGCGATGCGGATGGACCCGACCGACGTCGCCGACGTGACGGGGGCGACCTACACCTATCTCGTTAACGGCCACGGCCCGCGCGACAACTGGACCGCGCTGTTTCGCCCCGGTGAACGCGTGCGGCTGCGGATCATCAATGCGTCTGCCATGACGACCTTCAACGTGCGGATCCCGGGGCTGACGATGACGGTCGTCCAAGCTGATGGCCTGCCCGTCCGCCCGGTCGCTATCGACGAGATGCAGGTGGCGGTCGCCGAGACCTACGACGTCATCGTCCAGCCGACCGACGACCGCGCCTATACGCTGGTCGGCGAGAGCGTCGACCGCTCCGGCATGGCCCGCGCGACGCTCGCCCCGCGCGCGGGGCTGGTCGCGGCGGTGCCGGCGCTGCGACCGCGCCCCATCGCGTCGATGAAGGACATGGGGATGGGGGGGATGGACCACGGCGCCATGATCGGAACGGATCACGACTCAATGTCGGGCATGGACCACGCCGCGATGGGGCACGGCGCACCTGCGGCCACGTCCGATCCCTGTCCGCCCGAGCACGCCGCGATGGGACATTGCACGCCGGCCGCGCCATCCGCCGCTCCGGCCGCGATGGATCATGCGATGCGCGACTTCGCGAACGCGCCGGAGGTGAAGAAGACGCCGACCGTCCAGACCATCGCCCCCATGCCCGTCGATCGCACGGGCGAGCCGGGGCAGGGGCTGGAGGATGTCGGCCACCGCGTGCTCGTCTACCGCGACCTGGTGGCAGCGACGCGCAACCCGGACGTCCGCGCGCCCTCGCGGCAGTTGCGCATCCACCTGACCGGCAACATGGAACGCTATATGTGGGCGTTCGACGGCGAGAAGCTGTCGGAGGTGAAGGCGCCGATCCCGTTCCGCAAGGACGAGCGCGTGCGCGTGACGCTGGTCAACGACACGATGATGGGCCACCCGATCCACATCCACGGCCATTTCTTCGAACTCGTCACCGGCCACGGCGACCACGCGCCGCGCAAGCATACGGTGCAGGTCCAGCCGGGCGGGACGGTGACGTTCGACATCACCACCGATGCGGTCGGCGACTGGGCCTTTCACTGCCACATGCTCTATCACATGCACGCCGGCATGATGCAGGTCGTCAGCGTCCGCGGCGAAGGCGATGCGGCATGATCGCGCTGGCGTTGCTGGCGACCGTCGCGGCGCAGGCGATGAACCACAGCCACATGCCCGGCATGACGATGCCGATGCCCAAACCAACGGCAAAGGCCGGGCCGAAGCCCGCGCGCAAGGCCGCCGTGACCAAGTCCAGGAAGGTGGCGCCGAAGCCACCGCGCAAGCCGGTTGCTGCAATGCCGGCGACGACCTGCTCGCCCGAACACGCCGCGATGGGACATTGCGCGCCGCCCGAGGCAGCGAAGGCAAGCCCCGCCCCGATGACGATGACGATGCCGGCCGCGACCGGGGATTGCCCGCCGGAGCACGCGGCGATGGGGCATTGTTCGCCTGCCACAGCACCCGCCGAGCCGCAGGGCACCGCACGTCCGGCCGGCAATGCTCCGGCCCCGACGGCGCCGTCGGCGACCTACGCCGATCGCATCTGGGGCGCCGAGGCGATGGCGTCGGCGCGCAGCGCCCTCCGGCGCGAGCATGGCGGGATGCAGTTCTCGCAGGTCATGCTGAACCTCGCCGAGGTCGATTTTCGCGGCGGCCGCAATGGCTATCGCTGGGACGGCGAGGCGTGGTTCGGCGGCGATATCAACCGGCTGGCGATCAAGAGCGAGGGCGAGGGGGCGTTCGGCGACCGGGTCGAAGGCGCCGAGATCCAGGCGCTCTATTCGCGCGCGATCGATCCCTATTTCAACCTGCAGGCCGGCGTGCGGCAGGGGATCGGCCGGGGCGCGCAGCGAACCGATGCGGTGTTAGGGGTCGAAGGCCTCGCGCCCTATTGGTTCGATGTCGAAGCTGCGCTGTTCCTGTCCGACAAGGGCGACCTGCGCGCGCGGGCCGAGGGAACGTACGACCAGCGCATCACCCAGCGCCTGATCCTCCAGCCACGCGTCGAGGTGAACTGGTCGGCGCAGGACATGCGCGCCGAGCGGATCGGAGGCGGTCTGACCGATGCCGAGGCGGGGCTGCGCCTGCGCTACGAAATCGCCCGCGAATTCGCGCCCTATGTCGGCGTGGCGTGGGAGCGCCGGTTCGGTCGCACCGCCCGCTATGCGCGAGCGGATGACGAGGGGACGGGCGGCGTCGGTCTGGTTCTGGGCGTCCGCGCCTGGTTTTAACGGAGGCGCTTAACCCACACCATCCGTGCTCCCGCGAAGGCGGGAGCCCAGAGTTACCATGTCCGTCGCTCTACAACCCTCGGCTCCCGCCTCCGCGGGAGCACCGGGTGTGACGGTGGGGTTGCGCGGTTGCTTTCAGCCCGACCCTTCGACCATCTCTGCCAGTTCCAGCCAGCGCATCTCCGCGGCGTCCTTCTCATCCCGCGCGCTTGCGACCGAGGCCATCAGCGCATCGAACTTCTTCGGATCGCGCGTGAACAAATTTGCGTCGTGCAGCGCCGCCTCGTCCCGCGCGATTGCCGCATCCAGCTCCTCGATCCGCTTCGGCAGCAGGTCGTAGTCGCGCTGATCCTTGTACGACAGCTTCGCCGATCTCGGCTTCGGGGCCTCCGCGACCGGCACAGCCTTCACCGGGGTCTTGGCGGCGAACTTCGGCTTCCGCTTGGCCTCCCAATCCGCATAGCCACCCGCGACGACATCGACCGTTCCCGATCCGTCGAGACCCAGCGTCACCGTCACCGTGCGGTCTAGGAAATCACGGTCGTGGCTGACGATCAGCACGGTGCCGGCGTAATCCGCGATGACTTCCTGCAACAGGTCGAGCGTTTCGAGATCGAGGTCGTTGGTCGGCTCGTCGAGCACCAACAGGTTCGACGGCCGCGCGAACTCGCGCGCGAGCAGCAGGCGCGATCGTTCGCCGCCAGACAGCGTGCCGATCTTCGCATCGACCAGGCTCGGATCGAACAGGAATTCCTTCAGATACCCTGCGACATGCTTCTTGGCGCCCAGCACGTCGATCCACTCGCCGCCCTGCGTCAGCACGTCGCGCACGGTCTTGTCCGCCGCCATCAGCTTGCGCTGCTGGTCGATGACGATGCCGTCCAGCGTCTTGGCGAGGCGGATCGTGCCCTCGTCGGGCGCCAGTTCGCCGGTCAGCAGCTTGAGGAGCGTCGTCTTGCCCGCACCGTTCGCGCCGACGATGCCCAGGCGGTCACCACGGGTGACGCGCAGGTTCAGGTCCCTGATGATCGCGCGCTCGCCGAACCGCTTGGTCACACCCTTCACGTCGATGACGACCTTGGTCTTGCTGTCGTCGGCGGCGACGGACAGCGCGGCGGCGCCCTGCGGTCCCTGCATGGCCGCGCGTTCCGCACGCATCTCCTTCAGCTTGGCGAGCCGCCCCTGGTTGCGCCGCCGTCGCCCGGTGACCCCGCGCTGGAGCCAATGCTCCTCGATCTTCAGCTTCGCATCCAGCCGCGCGGCGTTACGCTCCTCCTCGGCATAGACGGTTTCGGTCCACGCCTCGAACCCGCCGAAGCCGACTTCGGCGCGGCGGATCTTGCCGCGGTCGAGCCAGAGCGTCGATTTGGTCAGGTTGGTCAGGAACGCGCGGTCGTGGCTGATCGCGACAAAGGCGCCGCGGAAGCGCGACAACCAGTCCTCCAGCCACTCGATCGCATGGATGTCGAGATGGTTGGTCGGTTCGTCGAGCAGCAGGACGTCCGGGTCCATCGCCAGTGCCCGCGCGATCGCCGCACGCCGCCGCTCGCCGCCGCTTGCGGTCGCCGCCTCGCGGTCCAGGTCGATGCCCAGCTGGTCGGCGATCGATTCGACTTCGTGCGGCTCGGGCGCGCCGTCCCCCGACAGCGCGAAATCGCGCAGCGTCGCGAAGCCGTCGACCTTCGGGTCCTGCTCCAGCAGGATCACCTTGGTCCCCGGCACGATCGTGCGGCGGCCTTCGTCGGAATCGATCGTGCCGGCGATCAGCTTCAGCAGCGTCGTCTTGCCCGCGCCGTTGCGCCCGATGAGCGCCAGCCGGTCGCGCTGGCCGATGAACAGGTCGAGGTCGCGGAAAAGCCAGCCGGAGCCTTGGACGAGGCCGAGCTTTTCGTAGGAAAGGATAGGGGCTGCCATAAGCCGCGCGGCCTAGCGAGTTAGCGCAGCTAAATCGAGGCTCAAGCGCGGGCTCGGCCGGCGTCGCCCAGAGCGACGACCGACGACGCGGCTTTGCCGCGTCGTGACCGCTCGACGACTGTGACCCAAATACCACGCCCCCAGGCCATCCTGACACTCCCCTGCAACGACCATTCACAGTCCGTTCAAAGCGTTGCACCTATCTGGACGCCCATGACGATGTTCCTGACCGCCCTCACCGGACTGTTGCTGACCACAGCTGCGCCCGCGTCGCCATCGCAGACCCGCGAGCAGGATGCCGTGCTGGCCGCGCGGCGGGAGGGGCGGATCCTGCCGCTCGCCGAAATCCAGCGCCGGGTGATCCCGTCGATGCAGGGCGCCCGGTATCTCGGCGTCGACTTCGATTCGGGAACCGCGGTTTACACTCTGAAGTTCCTGCGCGATGGATCGCTGATCTGGGTGATGGTCGACGGACGGTCGGGCAACATCATCGGCCGCAGCCGCTGACACCGGCGACAGGACAAGGGGATATCGAATGCGCGTTCTGATCGTCGAGGACGAACCCAATCTCGGCCAGCAGCTTCGCAACACGCTGGAGGGGGCGGGCTATGCCGTCGATCTGGCGACGGATGGCGAAGAGGGACATTTCCTCGGCTCGACCGAGCAATACGACGCGATCATCCTCGATCTGGGCCTGCCCGAAGTCGATGGCCTGACTGTGCTCGACCGCTGGCGCAGGGAAGGCCGCACCGCACCGGTGCTGGTGCTGACCGCGCGCGACAGCTGGTCGGACAAGGTCGCCGGACTCGACGCCGGCGCGGACGACTACGTCGCCAAGCCGTTCCAGACCGAGGAACTGATCGCGCGCCTGCGTGCGCTGATCCGCCGCGCGTCGGGCAACGCCTCGGCAGAGCTGACCGCCGGCGACATCCGCCTCGACACCCGCTCGGGCAAGGTCACCAAGGCCGGCGAGCCGGTGAAGCTGACCGCGCAGGAATACAAGCTGCTGAGCTACCTGCTCCATCACAAGGGCAAGGTCGTCAGCCGCACCGAGCTGATCGAACATATCTACGACCAGGATTTCGACCGCGATTCGAACACGATCGAAGTGTTCGTGACGCGCATTCGCAAGAAGCTGGGCCAGGACGTCATCACGACGATCCGCGGGCTTGGCTACAGCCTGGACGAACCCGACGAGCGCCGGCCGAGCGAATGATAAAAGCCCTCTCCCCGATGGGGGAGAGGGTTATGACGACCCCCACCGACCCCCCACGCACCTATGTCCGCGTCACCGGATCGATCTCGCGCCGGATGATCGCCATCGCGGCGGCGTGGATCCTCGTGCTCCTGACCGGCGGCGGCTATGCGCTCGACCGGGTGCTGACATCGGCGGTCAGCAGCAATTTCGACGACCAGCTCGATTTCCTGCTGAACACCATGCTGGTCGCCGCCGAAATCGGGCCGGAGGGCGAAGTGATCTTCAGCCGCCAGCTCGCCGACCAGCGCTTTCTGGAGCCAAACTCGGGCGTCTACTGGCAGGTCAGCGGCGGTAATTTCGCGCCTTTCCCGTCGCGCTCGCTGTGGGACCGGCGCCTCGCGACCGATCGCCGGCATGGCGACATGGATGCGCATATCTATGATTCGACGCAGTTTCCCGACGAGAAGCTGCGGGTCGTCGAACGCGACGTGACGCTGCCGGGATCTTCCGTGCGCTGGCGGTTCCAGATCGCGCAGAGCACGATCGTGCTCGACGAACAGATCGCCGCGCTGCGCCGGGTGCTCATCCGCAGCTTCCTGCTGCTGGGCGCAGGCCTGATCGTGATGGTCGCGCTGCAGACGATCTGGGGCCTGCTCCCGTTGCGCAAGCTGCGCGTCGAAATCCAGCGACTGCGCGAGGGCAAATCGACCCGTGTCGAGGGCGAGATGCCTGCCGAAATCGCGCCGATGGTCGAGGAACTGAACGCGCTGGTCGCGCACAACGATCGACAGGCGGAGGAGGCCCGGCGCCACGCCGGCAACCTCGCCCATGCGCTGAAGACGCCGCTGACCGTCATCATGAACGCCGCCGCCGCGGGGCAGGCGGACCTCGCCGAAACCGTGATCCGCGAAGCGCGGACGATGCGCCGGCAGGTCGATCACCACCTCGCCCGTGCGCGCGCGGTCGGCCGGCGCGGGTCGGCGCACAGCCGCGCGGAGGTCTGGCCATCGGTCGAGGCGGTCGAGCGTGCCGTCGCGCGGCTTTACCCGAACGTCCGCATCGATGTGGATGGGCAAAAGGACCTGCTCGCGCGGATCGAGCGACAGGACCTCGACGAGATCCTCGGCAACCTGGTCGAGAATGCCGCCAAATACGGCGGCGGCAGCGTGTTCGTGACGGTACGCGCGACTGCGGGCTTCGTCGAAATCCTGGTCGAGGACGACGGGATGGGCATCCCCGAATCGGACCGCATTCGCATCTTCGACCGCGGCGTCCGATTGGATTCGGGCAAGCCGGGCACCGGCCTTGGTCTTGCGATCGTGCGCGACGTGGCGGAAATCTACGAGGGCACGGCCAGCCTGGAGGAAAGCGAGGACCTGGGCGGTTTGCTCGTGCGGTTGCGGCTGCCGTCCGCCTGAAAGATCCTCCCCGCGAGTGGGGAGGGGGACCGCCGCGAAGCGGTGGTGGAGGGGGTGTGCCGCATAGGGTGTCGCTGGTGGTAAGCCCCCTCCACCAGCCTCCGGCTGGTCCCCCTCCCCGCGAGTGGGGGGGATTCTTACAGCCCCCGCATCACCGCCGCGGCGATGCTCAAACTCCGTTTCCGCGCCGCCTGGTCGTGGATCGAACTCGTCAGCAGAATTTCATCCGCTCCCGTCCGCGCGATGAACGCGCGCAGGCCCGCCGCGACCGTTTCCGGCGATCCGACCGCCGTGCACGACAGCACATGGTCGAGCATCGCCGCGGCCTGCGGCGGCAGGCTGTCGCGATAGCCGGGGACGGGCGGGGGCAGCTTGATGCCGGTCCCGGTCGTGCGGATCGCGACGAACGCCTGCTGCTGCGATGTCGCGAGGACCTGCGCCTCCTCGTCGGTGTCGGCGGCGATCACGTTGAACGCGGGCATGAAATGCGGCTTGGCCGTTCCGGTGAAGTCGCGCTTGTAGATGTCCGCCGCCGCATCGAGCGAATCCGGCGCGAAGTGCGAGGCGAAGCTGTACGGCAGCCCGAGCATCGCGGCGAGCTGCGCGCCATAGGTGCTCGACCCGAGAATCCACAGCTTCACGTCCGCCCCGCCACCGGGCGTCGCATGGATGCCGGTTGCGCCGTCGTCGGCGAACAGGCTCTGCAATTCGACCACATCGCGGGGGAAGGCGTTGGGATCGCTGTCGAGCGTGCGGCGCAGCGCCCGCGCGACCCGCCCGTCGCTACCCGGTGCGCGGCCGAGGCCCAGGTCGATCCGGCCGGGATACAGCGCGTCCAATGTGCCGAACTGCTCGGCGATCACCATCGGCGCGTGGTTGGGCAGCATGATGCCCCCGGCGCCGACGCGCATCGTCCGGGTCGCGGCGGCGAGGTGGCCGATGACGACCGCGGTCGCCGCGCTGGCGATGCCGGGCATCCCATGATGCTCGGCGACCCAGTAGCGCGTGAAGCCCTCGGCTTCGGCGTGGGCGGCGAGGTCGGCGGCGTTCGTCAGCGCCTGGGTGGCGGTGCCGCCTTGGAGGATGGGGACGAGATCGAGGAAGCTGTACGGTATCATGATCGCCGATGTGGGGGTGGGGGCAAGGCTCGGGAAGAGAAGAAGAAGTTTGGTCCGGAGAAGGCGCGAAGGCGCTGAGAGGAATCGCCTGAGGCATCGTCTTGCGTCAGCGAGATTTTCCCGCAGCCACGCAGGGGATAAAGGCTGCCGGCGCGGCAACGGCAACCAGTCTTCGCGCCTTTGCGCCGTCTCTGAACAATCTCTCTTCTTCTTGCCGCGACGTTGCCCTAAGCGCCTCGCCCATGCGCGCCGACCTCGCCCACATCGAAGCCTGGGTCTTCGACATGGACAACACGCTTTACCCGGCGTCCTGCAACCTGTTCGCGCCGATCGAGGCGCGGATGACCGGGTATATCGCCGACAGGCTGGGCCTGCCCGAGGCGGAGGCGTCCGCGCTCCGGCGCGGCTGGTTCCTCAGCCACGGCACGACGCTGGCCGGGCTGATGGCCGACCATGACATCGATCCGCACGAGTTCCTCGATTACGTCCACGACGTCGAGATGGACGTGCTGGAGGAAAACGCGCCGCTCGCCGCGCTGATCGCCCGGTTGCCGGGGCGCAAGATCGTGTTCACCAACGGCGACGGGCCCTATGCCGAAAAGGTGCTCGGCCGCCTGGGCCTGGGTGCGACCTTCGAAGGCGTGCACGACATCCACGCGATGGCGCTCGCCCCGAAGCCGGCGGCATCCGCCTACCAGAGCCTGTGCGACGCCTACGCCCTGGATCCGACCCGAGCCCTCTTCGCCGACGATATGGCGCGCAACCTGGCGCCGGCCAGGGCGATCGGCATGACCACGCTGTGGATCGACAACGGATCGGAAGCACAGCCCGAGGCGCGAGGAGCGCCGTACATCGACCATGCGACCGCGGACCTGACCGCCTGGCTCGCCGACCTGTTGGGAGACCCTGAATGACCGACCTGCAAGCGACCATCGACGCCGCCTGGGATGACCGCGCGTCGCTCACCACTGCCACCACGGGCTCCGTTCGCGACGCTGTGGGCGAGGCGCTGGCGATGCTCGACGCCGGCACCGCGCGCGTCGCCGAGCCTGTGGGGGAGGGCTGGCAGGTCAACCAGTGGCTCAAGAAGGCGGTGCTGCTGTCGTTCCGCCTGAACGACAACGTGCCCATGGACGGCTGGTACGACAAGGTGCCGCTGAAGTTCGCCGACTGGGGCGCCGAGCAATTCCGCGACGCGGGCTTCCGCGCGGTGCCGGGCAGTGTGGTGCGCCGCGGTGCCTTCATCGGCAGGAACTGCGTGCTGATGCCGAGCTTCGTCAACATCGGCGCCTATGTCGGTGAAGGCACGATGGTCGACACCTGGGCGACGGTCGGATCGTGCGCGCAGATCGGCCGCAACGTCCACCTGTCGGGCGGGGCCGGCATCGGTGGCGTGCTGGAGCCGCTCCAGGCCGATCCGGTCATCATCGGCGACGGCGCGTTCATCGGCGCGCGGGCCGAAGTGGCCGAAGGCGTCCGCGTGGGCGAAGGCGCGGTGCTGTCGATGGGCGTGTACCTGGGCGCGTCGACCCGCATCATCGACCGCGCGACCGGCCACGAATATCGCGGCGAAGTCCCGCCCTATTCGGTCGTCGTGTCGGGCAGCGCGCCGTCGAAGACCAATCCGGACGGCCCGGCGCTCTACTGCGCGGTCATCGTCAAGACGGTCGATGCGCAGACCCGGTCGAAGACGGGCATCAACGAATTGCTGCGCGACTGACGGGCACGTTGACTTCGACCATCGCCGGACGCTCGCCGACCAGGATGGCGTAGCGTTCGGCCAGCTCGGCATGGATACGCCGGACCTCGACCTGCTCGCACGCGTCGGCACGCGCGCGCTCGGTGGTCAGGCGGCTGCGGTAATAGGTCAGGTCGATTTGCGACATCGCCGGGTGCCTCCTCGAATGGTACGGGACGCAATACTGATGCGGTACGTACGCGAAACGCTCGGTCGGCGATCTGATACTGGTTAGTGACTAAGGAATTAATGGACTGATTTAACTCAGTTTTCCAACGAAACGCGTGCAACACCCAACCGCGGGATCTCGATCGCCGGACAGCGGTCCATCACGACCTTGAGCCCCGCCGCCTCGGCGCGCGCAGCGGCTTCGTCGTTGACGACGCCCAACTGCATCCACACCGCCTTGGCGCCTATTTTGATCGCCTCGTCCACCGCCTGGCCCGCGGCTTGCGGGCGGCGGAAGATGTCGACGATGTCGATCGGGTCGCCCAGCTGCGCCAGCTCGCGGAAGACGAATTCGCCGTGGACGTGCTCGCCCGTGATCTGCGGATTGACCGGGATCACGCGGTAGCCGTGATCCTGCAACCGCCGCATCACGCCGTAGCTCGGGCGGTCGGGCCGGTCGGACGCGCCGACCAGCGCGATGGTCCGTGCGCTTTCGAGCAGCGCCTTGATGTCCTCGTCGCGGGTCAGCGGCATATCATCCTCCGTTGGCGCGGAGCCAGTCGTCGACCGCCTGCGCCACTCCATCGAACGCCAGGGCGTCCGACCCGTTCCCGGCGGCCGGCGGCGTGCCCGCGTCCGATGCGGCGCGGACGTCGCGGCTCAAGGGGATGCGGCCAAGAAACGGCAGGCCCAGCCGCTCGGCATCCGCCTGCGCCCCGCCCGATCCGAACGGGTCGCTCACCTCGCCGCAATGCGGGCAGGCGTAGCCCGCCATGTTCTCGATCAGGCCGATGATCGGCACGCCGGCCTTTACGAAGAAATCGATCGCGCGGCGCGCGTCGATCAGCGCCAGGTCCTGCGGGGTCGAGACGATAACCGCACCCGCCGGGCGATGCTTCTGGACCATCGTCAATTGCACGTCACCGGTGCCGGGCGGCAGGTCGAGGATCAGCGGATCGGCGCTGCCCCAATGTGCGTCGAGCAACTGGCTGAGCGCACCCGCCAGCATCGGGCCACGCCAGGCGATCGCCTGGGCCCGGGGCACCAGCATTCCCATCGAGACGATCGGGACGCCGGCAGCGGTCGGCACCGGAAACATCCGCTTGTCGGCGGCATCGGGCGTCGCGTCCTCGACACCGAACAGCCGCGGCTGCGATGGCCCCGAGATATCCGCATCGACCAGCCCGACCGGCCGCCCGCGCTTGGCCAGCGCGACCGCGAGGTTGGCGGAGACGGTCGATTTTCCCACGCCGCCCTTGCCGCTGGCGACCGCGATCAGCCGCCGGGCGACCCGCGACGCGGTACGCGCGATCCGTGCCTCCAGCCCCGCCGCGTCGGCGGCCGCGCGCGCGGCGCCTTCGCGGGCGTCGGCCTCGTCCGGCGACAGGCCGGTCACGTCGAGGATGATGCTGGCGCGGCCGCCGTCGATGCGGGCGGTGGCGCCGGGGGGCAGGCCGGGGAGGCCAGAGGGAGTTTGGGGCGTATCATTCATGTCCCTTGGCGATTTAGGTCCGCCCACGCGCCGTGCCACTGTTTTTCTCCGATAGGGCACCTATAAAGACAGGCATGAGCATCTTTTCGGGGCTGGCCACGCTCGGCGGCAGCATCCTTCGCAACGACCCACCCAAGAGCCCCTGGGGCGGCCCGCCCGCCGGCGGTGACGGCAATGGCGGCAAGGGGAGTGGTGGCGGCAGCGACGGCCCGCGCAATCCCTGGTCGTTCCCGCCCGAGGGACGGCGCCCGCGGCCCGGTGGCCCGAGCGCCCTCGACGAATTGCTGAAACGCGCCAAGACCGGCGGGGGCGGCGGGGGCGGCTTCTCGGGCGGCGGATTCCCCGGCGGGGGCCTGCCCGCCAAGCGGCTGTGGGTGATCGGCGTCGCGGTCATCGCCGCGATCTGGCTTGTCTTTACCAGCTTCCAGCAGATCAGTCCGCAGGAACGCGGCGTCGTCACGTTCTTCGGCAAATATTCGCGCGTGCTCGAACCCGGCATCCATCTGGTCATGCCGGCGCCGATCAACAGCGTGACGAAGGTCAACGTACGCGCGATCCGCGAAGAGAATTTTCCGACATCCGGCTCGGGCGAGAACCTGATGCTGACCGGCGATCAGAACATCGTCGATCTGGGCTATCAGGTGCGCTGGAACATCGCCAATCCGCAGGATTTCGTCTTCCAGATCCGCGATCCCGAAAGCACCGTGCGCGCGACCGCTGAAAGTGCGATGCGTGCGACCGTCGCCGACGTGACGCTCGACCAGGCGATCGGCCGCGGTCGTACCGTCATCGAGGCACGCGTCCAGCAGGCGATGCAGCAGGTGCTCGACGATTATAATTCGGGCATCATGGTTCAGGGTGTCGCCATTTCGAAGGCGGACCCGCCCGCGGCGGTCAACGACGATTTCAAGGCGGTGTCGGCCGCACAGCAGCAGGCGCAGGCCAACCTCAACAACGCGCGTGCCTATGCCCAGCAGGTCATCGCCCGCGCGCAGGGTGAAGCCGCGAAGTTCGACAAGATCTACGAACAGTACAAGGTCGCGCCCGAAGTGACGCGCCGCCGCCTCTATTACGAGACCATGGAAGCCGTGCTTGCCAAGTCGAACAAGACGATCATCGAGGCGCCCGGCGTGACGCCCTACCTGCCGCTCCCTGAAGCGGCCAAGCGCCTGCCGGAGCCGACCACGCCCGCACCCGCGGTCCAGCAGGGAGGCGGCCAGTGACCGGTTGGTTGAAGGGCCCGATGGGCCTCGGCATCGCGCTGCTCGCGGGCGTCATCGTCCTGCTGTCGACGTTCACCATCGTCGATGAAAAGCGCCAGGCGGTGATCCTGCGGTTCGAACAACCCGTGCGGACGGTCAATGCGTGGCAGCCGAACACCGATTTCGGCAACACCGGCGCCGGCGTCATCGCGCGCATCCCGTTCGTCGATCGCATCGTCTGGGTCGACAAGCGCGTGCTCGATGTCGATCTGGAGAACCAGCCGGTGCTCTCGACCGACCAGCTGCGGTTGCAGGTCGACGCCTATGCCCGCTTCCGCGTGGTCGATCCGTTGAAGATGGTGGTGACCGCGCGCAGCGAGGAAGGCGTGACTTCCGCGCTCCAGCCGTTGTTCAGCTCCGCGCTGCGGGCGGAGCTCGGTAAGGTCGAGTTCGCGACGCTCCTCAGCCCCGAGCGTGGCCAGGTGATGGACAATATCCAGACCCGGCTCCAGAATTACGCGGCGCAGTACGGCGTCCAGATCGTCGATGTGCGGATCAAGCATGCCGACCTGCCCGATGGCACGCCGCTCGAATCCGCGCTCAACCGGATGCGGACTGCGCGCCAGCAGCAGGCGCTGACTATCCGCGCACAGGGCCAGCGGAACGCACAGATCGTCCAGGCGGATGCCGACGCGCAGGCGTCGAAGATCTATGCCGATGCGTTCGGCAAGGACCCGCAATTCTACGATTTCTACCGCGCGATGCAGTCATATCGCTACACCTTCGGCGCCGACGGCCAGCCGGACGAGGGCCGCGGCGGAACGTCGATCATCCTGAGCCCGCAGAACGGTTATCTGCGCGAATTCGGGGGACGATAGGACGAGCAGGGAGCAGGCGGCGGGAGCGATTGCCTTCAGTTGGCGTTCAGCAACCGGAGGCGAGACTGTCGCCAGAGGGGTCTTCAAGTTTACCGAGAGGAATATCACGCACGTGCGCTACGCCTACGCCTTGACCGCCGCCCTCCTGCTGGGCGGCACCGCCGCCACCATGACCCTGTCGCCGATCGGCGCACAGACCGCGCAGAACGAACCGGGCGCGATCAGCGCATCCGCCCCGCGTGCCGGCGCGCCGATGAGCTTTGCCGACATGGTCGCCAAGCTCCAGCCGGCGGTCGTCAACATCTCGACCACCCAGCGCGTGACGCTGAACCAGCAGCAGAACCCGTTCTCCGGCACGCCGTTCGAGAATTTCTTTGGTGGTCAGGGCGGTGGTAGCGGCAGCGGCGCCCCCGTGACGCGCCAGGCGCAGTCGCTGGGATCGGGCTTTATCATCTCGGCCGATGGCTATGTCGTGACCAACAACCACGTCATTTCGGCGGGCACGCGCAATGCCGTCGTCGAGACGATCACCGTCACGCTCAGCGACCGCAAGGAATACAAGGCGCGGCTGATCGGGCGCGATCCGACGTCGGACCTGGCGCTGCTGAAGATCGACGCGACCAACCTTCCGTTCGTGCGCTTCGGCGATTCGGCGCGCGCGCGTGTCGGCGACTGGGTTGTCGCGATCGGCAACCCGTTCGGTCTGGGCGGCACCGTGACTGCGGGTATCGTGTCGGCGGTGCATCGCTCGACCGGCACCCAGCCGGGCAACGCCGACCGCTTTATCCAGACCGATGCGTCGATCAACCAGGGCAATTCGGGCGGCCCGATGTTCGACCTGAACGGCAACGTCATCGGCATCAATTCGCAGATCTTCTCGCCGACTGGCGGCAATGTCGGCATCGGCTTCGCGATCCCCGCCGAAGTCGCCAAACCCGTCATCGACACGCTGATGAAGGGTCGCAGCGTCCAGCGCGGCTATCTGGGCGTCGGCATCCAGTCGCTGGCCGATCAGCCGGGTCTGGCCGAAGCGTTCGGCGTGCCGAAGAATGTCGGTGAGCTGATCGCGCGGGTCGAGCCGGGCGAGGCCGCCGACAAGGCCGGCATCCGTCAGGGCGACGTCGTGCTGAAGGTCGCCGGGCAGGACGTGACGCCGGACCAGACGCTGTCCTTCCTGGTCGCGAACCAGGCGCCGGGCACGCGTATCCCGATCGACCTGATCCGCGACGGCAAGCGCATGACCGTCACCGCGACGGTCGGCACGCGTCCGCCCGAGGACCAGCTGGCGACCGCCGGTGACGACAATGACGACGACGGCCTGCCCGGCGGCAACGACCAGGGCAACCAGACGTCGGCCGCGGCTTCGCTCGGTGCGCAGGTCGTGCCGCTGACCCCGCAGATCGCTCGCCAGCTGGGGCTTGAGGCGACCGTGCGCGGCGTCGTGATCGTACAGGTCGATCAGTCGAGCGATCTGGCGACCAAGGGCCTTCAGCGCGGCGATGTCATCAGTTCGATCGATCGCAAGCCGGTGACCACCCCGGCCGAGGCATCGGCGGCGATCGCCGCGGCCAAGGCGGCCAATCGCAAGACGGTGCTGATCTATTTCCAGCGCGCGCGCCTGGGTGGCCGCTACGTCGCGGTCGATATCAAGTAGGCTTTGAGTGGTGCGCGGCATCCGCTATCCCCGAACCAAATCAGGTTAGGGGATAGCGGATGGCCGACTCGATCTTCATCGGCGCCAGTGCGGACGGCACGCGACAGGACTTGGTCCTCAAGCGCGCCAACCGCCACGGCCTGATCGCGGGCGCGACCGGCACCGGCAAGACGGTGACGCTCCAGGGCATCGTCGAAGGCTTCGCCCGCGAGGGCGTCCCCAGTTTCGTCGCCGATGTGAAGGGCGACCTGTCCGGCCTCGCCATGGCCGGCTCGCCGCAGTCGAAGACTCACGCGATCTTTGCCGCACGCGCTGCCGAGCTCGGCCTGACCGACTGGACCTACGGGGACAATCCCACGCAATTCTGGGACCTGTTCGGCGAACAGGGCCATCCGATCCGCACTACCGTCAGCGAAATGGGCCCGGTCCTGCTCGCGCGGCTGCTGGACCTGAACGAAGTGCAGGAAGGCGTGCTCAACATCGCCTTCCACGTCGCCGACCAGGAAGGGCTGCTGCTCCTCGACCTCGACGACCTCCAGGCGATGCTGGCGGAATGCGCGAACCGCGCCGACGAACTGACCGTCACCTACGGCAATGTGTCGAAGCAGTCGGTCGGCGCGATCCAGCGCTCGCTGCTGCAACTGCGCAGCCAGGGCGGCGAGCATTTCTTCGGTGAACCAGCGCTCAGCATCACCGATTTCATCGCGACCGACGACCGCGGGCGCGGCGTTGTCAACATCCTGGCCGCCGACAAGCTGATGGCCAGCCCGAAGCTCTATTCGACCTTCCTGCTGTGGCTGCTGAGCGAACTGTTCGAGACGCTTCCCGAGGTCGGCGATCCCGACAAGCCCAAGCTCGTGTTCTTCTTCGACGAAGCCCACCTGCTGTTCAACGACACGCCTAAGGCGCTGCTGGAAAAGGTCGAACAGGTCGTCCGCCTTATCCGGTCGAAGGGGGTCGGCGTCTATTTCATCACCCAAAACCCGATCGACATCCCCGACACCGTCGCCGCACAGCTCAACAACCGCGTCCAGCACAAGCTGAACGCTTTTACGCCGCGCGACCAGCAGGCCGTGCGCTCTGCGGCGGAAACCTTCCGCGCCAACCCCGGGGTCGATGTCGCCACCGCGATCACCGAGCTGAAGGTCGGCGAGGCGCTGGTGTCGCTGCTCCAGCCGGACGGCGCGCCGGCGCCGGTCGAGCGCACGCTCATCAAGCCGCCGTCGAGCCGGGTCGGCCCCGTAACGGCGGTCGAACGCGGCGTGCTGATCCAGACCGACATTATCGGCGCCAAATACGACGAACGCATCGATCGCGAGAGCGCCGAGGAATTGCTGAGCGCGAAGGCTGGCGAAGCCGCTGCCGCCGCCGCCGCGGCCAAGGCGCAGACCGAAGCCGACAAGTCCGCCGCGCTTGCAGCAAAGGCCGATGCGCAGGCCGCCAAGGAGGCCGAACGCGCCCGGTTGCAGTCGCAGAGGGAGGCCGAACGCCAGGCCCGCGTCGACGCCCAGGCCCAGCGCGCCGCCGAGCGCGAGGCGGCGAACAGCCCGTGGAACAAGGCGATCACGTCGGCCACCCGCTCCGCCAGCTCGACCGTCGGCCGCACGATCGCGAACGAGGTGACGAAGGCCGTGCTCGGCGGATCGTCGCGCAGCCGGTCGTCGAGCGGCGGATTGCTCGGCGGGCTCGTGCGCGGCGTGCTGGGCGGATTGTTCAAGGGCTGATCGGGGTTGGCGGGCGGGGCGGGGCGGCGTAGTCTTGCCCCATGAACGCCCCCACCACCCGCTGGACCGCCGCCGGTGCGGCCGAACTCCCTGACATCATCGCGTTGCGCCGCGCGATCCATGCCGAGCCCGAAGTTGGCCTCCACTGCCCGAAGACCACCGCCAAGCTGCGCGCCGCTCTCGACGGCCTGCCGCTCGAAATCCACGAGAGCCGATCGACGACCGGCTTCATCGCGATCCTGCGCGGGGGCGCAGGCGGCAAGGGCGACAACGGCCGCACCGTCCTGCTGCGCGGCGACATGGACGCATTGCCGATGCAGGAGGAAACGGGGCTCGCCTTCGCCAGCACCATCCCCGGCGCGATGCACGCCTGCGGCCATGACAGCCATTCCGCCATGCTGGTCGGCGCGGCGCGCGCGCTGTGTGCACGGCGCGAGGATCTGCCCGGTACCATCGTCTTCATGTTCCAGCCGGGCGAGGAAGGCTATCACGGTGCGCGCTTCATGATCGATGACGGGCTGCTCGACATCGCCCGGCCCGACGCCGCCTTCGCGCTGCACATCTCGCCGAATATTCCCGCCGGCACCGTCGTCAGCCGCCCGGGGCCGCTGCTCGCCTCGACAGACGCGCTCAACTTCACGATCCGGGGGCGGGGCGGCCACGCCGCGATGCCGCACGAATGCGTCGATCCGATTCCCGTCGCGTGCGAGATCGTGACCGCGCTCAACGCCTTCATCGCCCGCACCATCCCGGTCAGCGACCCCGCCGTCCTGTCGATCACCAAGATCGCAGCCGGGTCGGCCTACAATATCGTGCCGTCCGACGTGACGATGCTCGGCACGCTGCGCACGCTGTCGTCGCAGACCCGCGAAACGGCGCGGGCGGGTCTGCAGCGCGTCGCCGAGCATGTCGCGCTGGCGCACGACTGCACCGCCGAAGTGCGGATCGACGAGGGCTATCCGGTCACGATGAACGACCCGCGCGCGATCGCGCTGGTGCGCGACCTGGCCGAGGACATGGACCCGCACGCCGGCTGGATGACGATGCCCGCCCCGATGATGGGCGGCGAGGATTTCAGCTATGTCTTGGCGCAGGTTCCCGGCTGCATGGCCTTCATCGGCGTCGCGCCGGAAGGGACCG
>NZ_LMLB01000017.1:460517-462924 GCF_001421785.1 Sphingomonas sp. Leaf33
GGGCGTCGCGCTGCATTGTGCGTTTGCGGACCGGGTGTTGCAGGGCGGGCTGCCGGGGTAACGCTCCCCTTACAGCCGTCATCCCCGCGAAGGCGGGGATAAATTCCGGCTGGCGCTCGTGACTCCCGCAACGTTCGGCGACTATCGATCCCCGCCTCCGCGGGGATGACGGCAGGTGGGCGCGTCTTCCCTCCCATCACGACCTGTGCCACCCTCGCCGCCATGAGCGACACCCGCACCAGCCCCCGCCTGCCCGAACTCACCCTGCGCGGAATCGTCCTGGGCGCGATCATCACCGTCCTGTTTACCGCGGCCAACGTGTACCTCGGGCTGAAAGTCGGCCTGACCTTTGCCACCTCGATCCCCGCCGCGGTCATCTCGATGGCGATCCTGCGGCTGTTCAAGTCCGGCAATATCCTGGAAAACAACATCGTCCAGACGATCGCGAGCGCCGCGGGCACGCTGGCCGCGATCATCTTCGTGTTGCCGGGCCTGGTGCTGGTCGGCTGGTGGACGGGCTTCCCCTACTGGACCACCGCCTTCGTCTGCGCTGTCGGGGGCATCCTGGGCGTGATGTTCTCGGTGCCCCTGAGGCGCGCGCTCGTGACCGGGTCCGACCTGCCATACCCCGAAGGCGTCGCCGCCGCCGAAGTGCTGAAAGTCGGCGCGGAGTCGCGTGAGGGCGGCGCGGAAAACATGCGCGGCCTGCGCACCATCATCCTCGGGAGCCTCATCGCGGCGGGCTTCACGCTGCTGACCCAACTGCGCCTGGTCGCGGCCGAAGCGGCGAAGAACTTCAAGGTGGGTGCCGCGTCGGCGACCGGCGTGTCGACCAGCTTCTCGATGGCCCTGATCGGCGTCGGCCACCTGGTCGGCCTGACCGTCGGCGTCGCGATGGCGATCGGCATGGTCGTTGCCTGGGGCGTGCTGATGCCGATCCTGACCAGCCTGCAACCGACGCTAGACCCGGTCGACACGGTGGTCAGCACCGTATTCCGCAACGATGTCCGCTTCATCGGCGCGGGCACGATCGGCGTCGCGGCGATCTGGACCTTGCTCAAGATCCTGGGGCCGATCGTCGGCGGCATCCGCTCAGCGGTGGCGGCGGCCAAGGCGCGGGCCGGCGGGCAAGTGCTCGACCTGACCGAGCGCGACCTGCCGATCGGCGTGGTCGGCGGGACCGTGCTGCTCTCGCTGGTGCCCATAGCCTGGCTGCTGTGGGATTTCGCAGGCGGCGGGCCGGTGGCGGAGCATCCCTGGCTGGTGATCGGCGGGACGCTCGCCTACGTGCTGGTCGTCGGCGTCGTCATCGCCGCGGTCTGCGGCTATATGGCGGGGCTGATCGGCGCGTCAAATTCGCCGGTGTCCGGGGTCGGCATCCTCGCGGTGCTCGGCGCGTCGCTGTTGCTGGCGATGGTGTTCGGGCACGGCGGCGATCCCGCGCGGGTCGATGCACTGGTCGCCTATGCGCTGTTCACGACGGCCATCGTCTTCTCGATCGCGACGATCTCCAACGACAATCTCCAGGATCTGAAGACCGGCCAACTGGTCGGCGCGACACCGTGGAAGCAGCAGTTCGCGCTGGTGCTGGGCGTCATCTTCGGCAGCCTCATCATCCCGCCGGTGCTCGACCTGCTCAACACCGCGTTCGGCTTCGCCGGTGCGGCGAACGCCGGGCCGAATGCGCTGGCGGCTCCGCAGGCGTCGCTCATCTCCGCGCTGGCGAAAGGCGTGCTGGGCGGCGACATCGACTGGGGGCTGATCGGCATCGGTGCCGGCATCGGCGCGGTGGTCGTCGCGATCGACGAGACACTGGGCAAGACCAGTCGCTTCCGCCTGCCGCCACTCGCCGTCGGCATGGGCATCTACCTGCCGATGGCGCTGACGCTGCTGATCCCGGTCGGTGCGCTGATCGGTCACTGGTACGAACGTCAGGCGGCGAAGAGCGCGAACCCCGAATTCGTCAGCCGTCTGGGCGTGCTGGCCGCGACCGGGTTGATCGTAGGAGAAAGCCTGTTCGGGGTCGTGTTCGCCGGCATCGTTGCGGCGACGGGCAGCGACGCGCCGCTGGCGATCGCGGACTTGGGCGAAGGGGTGACGATCCCGGCGGCGCTGGTCGTGTTCGCGGGTGGGATTTTGGTGCTGTACCGGCAGACGTTGAAGGCGGCGCGGGGGTAGGGGCCGCGGCCACCCTCGTTCCTTACACCTTCGGCCGTCATACCGGCACGCTCAATCGTCATCCCCGCGTAGGCGGGGATAAATTCTGGCTAGCCGCCGTGAGTCTCACGACGGTCAGCGACTATTGATCCCCGCCTTCGCGGGGATGACGGGTGATAGGTTCCAAATCCAGGTGCTCCCGCGCAGGCGGGAGCCTAGAGTCGCGAAGGACGTCGCATGCCCCTCTAGG
>NZ_LMLB01000017.1:462968-496497 GCF_001421785.1 Sphingomonas sp. Leaf33
CCGCTGCCCGACGTGGCGGGTCCGCGATTTGCTTGCGCAAATCGTCGGCCGCCCGCATCACATTCTCGCCAGCAGCTTTTCGATCTCGACAAACGCGAACCCGATCGAGCTGTCCGCGATGCCGTAAGGAATGAACAGCTTTTCGCCGTGCCGGATCGCACCGCAGCTATAGACGACGTTGGGCACATAGCCTTCGCGGTCCTGGTCGGCGGCGGCCAGGATCGGTTCCTTCGTCCGCCCGATCACCTTCGTCGGGTCGTCCAGGTCGAGCAGCGCGGCGCCGATCGAGTACTTGCGCATCGCGCCGACGCCGTGGGTCAGCAGGATCCAGCCAGCCTCGGTTTCGATCGGCGGCCCGCAATTGCCCATCTGGACCAGTTCCCACGGAAATTCGGGCTTCAGCAGCAACTGGCCCTCGTCCCAATTGTCGATCCGGTCGCTGTCGATGATGAAGACGTTCTCGCCGTCCTGGCGGCCGATCATCATGTAGCGGCCGCCGATCTTGCGGGGGAACAGCGCCATGCCCTTGTTGCGGCTGGCCGAACCCGTCATCGGCACCAGGTCGAACGCGCGGAAATCCTTGGTCCGCATCATTTCCGACTGGATGCCCGAGCCGTCGTAGGCGGTGTAGGTTCCGATCCACTCCGCCTCGCCGTCGTCATGGGTGAACTTGACGAGGCGCAAGTCCTCCAGCCCCTTCGACTGCTGCTCGGTGATCGGGAAGATCACGGTGCCCGATAGGGTGGAATCGCGGTGGCGATAGACGGTGACCGGGCCGGTCGGCATTTCCAGTTCGTCGCCGACCGCGTCCGCCGCGGTCGCGAAGGGCGGTTCGGGCGCCAGCGTCATCTCGTTGCCGTCGGTGATGATGCCTTCGCGGAACGCGACCGAGCTGATGTGCCCTTCGCCCACCGCGCGCATCGACATCAGAATGCGCTGCGATCCGCGCGGCATGCCCGTCTGGTCGAAATGCGGCACGACGCTGGGGTTCATCAGCGCGGCGGCGGCATAGCTGTATTCGTGGCAGAAATAGGCACCGATCAGCTGGCGCTTCTCGTCGCCGATTTGGCTGCCGTCCAGGTTCAGCAGCGTCTCGATCTCGTCATAGCGCGTCATGAACACGCGGCGCGTCTGCCAGTGGCGCGCCTCGAAATCCTTCAGCACGGTTTCCAGCTGGTCGCGCGCCGCACGCGGGCTCATTTCCAGCACCGCGCGCACCATGCGTTCGGTCCGGCTTTCGGCGCCCGGCGTCGGTGTCGCCCAGGCGATGTGAAACGGACGCACCACCACGCGAGACGGGTCCGCGTGCAGGCGCAAGGGATGGTCGTACAACTCTAGCATGCGTCCCCCCCGGGGCGTTTCGATCGATCAGGCGCGGCCGGTGGTCAGGCCGCGATGCTGCGCTGACCTGCCACGGATACGCTGCGCTTTGAAAGAGCCGAAATGGCACAACCGGCAAGTTGCAGTGCCAAAATCGACTCCGCGCCCTGGTTTCGGTTCAGACCGTTCGGCATCAGCCCGTCGAAACAGCCGCCGTCGGCAACGCTGGCGAGCGGCAGGTCGAGGTCGTTGGCGCCCAGATACCAGTTGTACGCCTTGTGCGCTTCGTCGAGCCAGCGGCGGTCGCGCGTCGCGTCGAACGCGGCGGCGCACGCATCGACCGTCGCCTGCGCCTCCAGCGGTTGCTGGTCGAACGGCAACGGGTCGGAATATTCACGCCCGAAGCTTTCGGTGCCGACCGCGCGGAAGCGCCCCTCGGGCGAGGTCTGGCGGCTGACGATCCAGTCGAGAGTCTCGATACCCGTCGCGATCAGCTCGGGCTTGGCGAGTGCGATCCCGGCGCGGATCATCGCTTCGGGCAGGCGGGCGTTGTCATAGGCCAGGACGATCTCGAACCAGCTCCATTCCGGGCGGCGCGCGGTGTCGAGCAGGCTGGCGAGTTCGGCCGAGAAGCGCGTCAGGATTTCGCGCGACAGGGCGTGGCCCGGATGCGCTTCCATCATCGCTGCGGCGCCGAGCATGGCAAAGGCGTGTGCGCGCGGGGATCCAAGCTCGAACGCCAGGCTGGCGGTCTCGTCGAACAGGCGCGCGGCCCAATCCCGGTGCTTCTGCATCCCGGCATCGCGTGCGGTCACGCCCAGCGCCCACAGGGCGCGGCCGTTCGAATCCTCCGACCCGTATTCCTCGCACCACGTGCGGTCGTAGTTCATGAAATTGCGGAAGCGGCGCTTGTCGGGATTCCAGGCATATTGAACGAACGCGCCGTAGATGCTCGACCATTTGTCGCGCAGCCCTGAGTCCAAGTCCGGCGCCTGCGTCATCAGGATCAGCGCGCGGGCGTTGTCGTCGATGCAATATCCGTGACGTCGATCCGGCACCGACAGGATCGAATGCTGCAACATGCCGGTCGCGTCGCTCATCCGCTCGACCGCAGCGATGTCGATCGGCAGCATTCGCTTCGCATGGCCGTGCTGGGCCAGCCGGCGCGGCTGGCTGGCGACGATCTTCTCGACCTGCGCCAGCGCGGCTTCGGCCAGGCGCGGCCAGATCATCGAACGACCGCGGGCATAGGCGCGCGCGGCCAGTCGCTCGCGGTTGCGGCGATTGCCGAGCAGCGCGTTGATCTCACGTGCGAAACCAGCGCTGTCGCCGAAATCGACCAGGACGCCGTGGCCATCGGCCAGAATCTCGGTTGCATGGACGTAGGGCGTCGAGACGACCGGCTTGCCAACGCCGACCGCGTAGCTGAGCGTGCCCGACGTGATCTGTGCGGGGTTGCTGTACGGCGTCGCGTACACGTCGGCGGCCTGCAGGTAATCGAGCAGCTCGTCATGTTCGACGAAAGCATCGATGAAGCGGATGGCGTGGCCTACGCCCAATTCCTCCGCCTGCGCCTTCAGCCGGTCGCGATAGGCCTCGCCCTCGTGCGCGACCAGGTTCGGATGGGTGGCGCCCAACACGACATACAGTGCGGCCGGGTTCTGCTCGACGATCGCGGGCAGGGCGGCGATCATCGTCTCAATGCCCTTGTTCGGCGCGAGCAGGCCGAAGGTCAGCACGACCTCATGCCCCGCCCAGCCGAACGCGCCCTTCAGCGTGTCGGCATCGACGAGCGGCCGGTCGGGCACGCCGTGCGGAATGGTGACGATCTGGCGCGCGTCGGCACCATAGTGCCGCTCCAGGATTTCGCGGCCACGCTCGGCCATCACGATGACCTTCGACGCACGGCGCAGCAACGCCTCCAGTACGCGGCGCTCGTCGGCACTCGGCTTTTCGAGCACCGTGTGCAGCGTCACGATGACGGGGATGGTCACGCGGTCGAGCAGCGCCAGGATATGTTCGCCGGCCGCCCCGCCGTAGATGCCATATTCATGCTGCAACCACAGCGCCTGCGCGCCCGACGCCTCGATCGACCGCGCGGTTGCGATATAGGCACTCAATTCGTTTTGCGGGATCGATCCGGTGACATCGGACGGATAGTCGTAGCGCCCCGGATGATCGTCCATCGCATAGACATCGACCTTCAGGTCCGGGAACCGCGAGCGCAGCGCATGGAACGTGTCGGTCGTGTAGGTGGCCAGTCCGCACTTTCGCGGCAGGTAGTTTCCGATCAGGACGATGTGATTGATCGGGGCGGTGGCGGCCTCCTGGGTGTCCATGACGGTCCTTCGCATTTGCAGAACAGAAAAAGCCGACAGGCTTCTAACCCGCTAACAACGCTGCGAACCCCTTATGGTTGCCATTTTTGTGCGATGCAACAAATACGATCGAGATCAACCGCGACCGCGGTAAGGCGGCACGCCCTGATCGGGCAGCCACAGCCCCTCGGGCACCGGTCCGGACTGCCAGAACACGTCGATCGGGATGCCGCCGCGCGGGTACCAATAGCCACCGATCCGCAGCCAGCGCGGCTGCATCTCGTCGAACAGCCGCTGGCCGATGCCGACCGTGCAATCCTCGTGGAAGCCGGCGTGGTTGCGAAACGCCCCCAGGAACAGCTTCAGCGACTTGGATTCGACGATTCGATCACCCGGGGCATAGTCGATGACCAGATGCGCGAAATCGGGCTGGCCCGTGACCGGGCACAGCGACGTGAACTCCGGCACCGCGAACCGCACGAGATAGAGCGAACCGGCGCGCGGATTGGGGACATAGTCGAGGACGGCCTCTTGCGGAGAGGCGGGCAGGCTGCTCGCCTGGCCGAGATGAAGCGGTGTCATGCGCGGCCATGTAGGGGGTCGGCGCCGCGGGATAAACCCACCGCAGTTTACAGTCGTCCCCGCCTTCGCGGGAATGACGGGAGGGGTAGAACATTGCACGCCGCGCCGCCGCCGCTAGGGTGCGCGGCCATGCGCTCCATCCTGCTCGCCGCCGCCGCCCTGATCGCCAGTCCTGCGCTTGCGCAGGACGCGCCCCCGCCCAGGACCGCGCCGGCCAAGGTCGAGGACATCCCGCCGCCGAACCGCTCGGTCACGCGTCACACTGGCGTGTTCGGCGGGCAGAGCGTCGCCTACACCGCGATCACCGGCGAGACCTACCTGAAGGCCGACGACGGCACGCCCCGCGCGGCGATCTTCTCGACCAGCTACATCAAGGACGGCGCGGACCCGCGTCGCCCGGTCACCTTCCTGTTCAACGGCGGGCCCGGCTCCGGCTCTGTCTGGCTACACATGGGCGCGTTCGGGCCGAAGCGGGTCGCGATTCCCTCCGACGCAAAGGACGACGGCGGGCCGCCCTATCCGATCGTCGACAATCCCGACTCGCTGCTCGACGTGACCGACGTCGTGTTCATCGATCCGGTCGGCACCGGCTTCAGCCATGCGCTCGGCAAGACCGACCCCAAGGACTTCTACGGCGTCACCCAGGACGCGAAGGCGATCGCGCAGTTCATCCGGCTGTGGCTGAACGAGCATGGCCGCTGGAACGCGCCGAAATATCTCGGCGGCGAAAGCTATGGCACGACGCGCAGCGCCGCGGTGCTCAACCAGCTGGAGGGCACGTACAACGACGTGTCGCTGAACGGCGTCATCCTGATTTCGACCGTGCTCGATTTCGCGGCGGGCGCCGACACGCCGGGCAACGAGATAACGTACATCCTCAACCTGCCGTCGATGGCCGCGACCGCGCGCTTCCATGACAAGGCGGGGGCGGGGACGCAGACCGCAGCGTTCGTGGACGAGGCGCGCCGATGGGCGACCGGCCCCTATGCCGCCGCCCTTCTGAAGGGCAATGCGCTGTCGCCTGAGGAACGCGCCACCGTCCGCCGCGACCTCGCGCGCTACACCGGCCTAAGCGAAACCTATCTCGAACAGGCCGACCTGCGCGTGACGCCGGGGCGCTTCTACAAGGAATTGCTGCGCGACCGCGGGCTGACGGTCGGCCGGCTCGACAGCCGCTACACCGGCCGCGACTTCGACAATGCCGGCGAAACGCCCGACAACGACCCCAGCTTCTACGGGATCGACGGCGGCTACACCGCGGCGATCAATGCGTACGTTCGCGGCGACCTGCGATATTCGACCGACCGCAGCTATGTGACGATCGGCAGCCTGGGCGGCCAATGGGACTGGCGCCTGGGCGGCGGGCGCGACAATGACGTCTACATGAACGTCGCGCCGTACATCGGGAAGGCGCTGCGCGAGAATTCCGGCTTGCGCATCTTCGTCGGTCAGGGCTGGTATGATTTCGCGACGCCCTTCTTCGCCGCCGAATACGCCCTGTCGCGGACCGGTTACGACAGGAGTCGCATCCAGTTCTCCTACTATGACGCCGGCCACATGATGTATGTCCGCGACGAAGACCGAGCGAAGCTGACCCGCGACATCCGCGCGTTCATCCGCGCGCGATGATCGGCTCGCTCGTCTCGACCGCCGGCCTTGCCGACCTGTCCGGCGTCCTCATCGTCGACGCCTCGTGGTTCCTGCCCGAACACGGCCGCGTTGCGCGCGCCGAGTATCGCGCGGGCCACATCCCCGGCGCCGCCTTCCTCGACCTGTCGACCGCCAGGCCCGGCGCCGTCGCGATCGACCCGAATGCGGTGTACGTCGTTTATGACGACAGCCCGCTGAAGACCGCCGCGCGCGGCTGGTGGCTGCTGAAGTCGTCGGGCGCGACGTCGGTAGCGATCCTCGACGGCGGCCTCGCCAGGTGGCGGAGCGAAGGTCGTCCGCTGGAACCGGGCGATGGCACCACGCTCGCCGCGACCAGCGTGGCGCGCGTGGTCGCATCCCTGCGCGACAAGGACGATGTCCGGGCCACGACCGACCAGATCGTCGATGCCCGCTCGCCCGCACGCTTTGCGGGCGAGGAGCCCGAACCGCGCGCGGGCGTCGTCCCCGGCCATATCCCCGGCGCGCACAACGTCCATTACGCCGCGCTCTATGACGCCGACGGCCGGTGGAAGCGTGGCGATGCGCTTGCCGCCGCCTTTACCGCAGCCGGCGTCGATCTCGATCGACCGATCACCACCACCTGCGGCTCGGGCGTCACCGCCTGCTCGCTGGTCTTCGCCCTCCACCTGCTCGGGCGCGACGCCGCGCTCTACGGCGGGTCCTGGGCCGACTGGGGCAGCGACCCCACAACGCCAAAGGAAACCGGACGATGAGCGGCGATATGCCCAGGGGCAGCGGCGACGGTACGCGGGTCGTCCGCGCGGGGCGGCGGCCGGAATGGACGCAGGGGATCGTCAGCGCGCCCGTCTGGCGGGCGTCGACCATCCTCTACGATTCGGTCGCCCATTTGCGCGCCAGTGCGGGCAAGGATACCCACCACCGCCTGTTCTACGGTCGCCGCGGCACCCCGACGCAGTGGAGTCTGGCCGAGGCGTTGACCGAACTCGAACCCGGTGCGGAGGCGACCTTCCTCTATCCCTCGGGCGTCGCCGCCATCGCCGCCGCGCTGCTGGCGGTGCTGTCGCCGGGCGACGAGCTGCTGCTGACCGACAGCGCCTACGACCCGACCCGCAACCTGGCGAACGGCCTGCTCAAGCGCATGGGGATCACGACGCGCTACTACGACCCCCTGGTCGGCGCGGGCATCGCCGATCTGATCGGGCCGGCCACGCGTGCGATCTTCCTCGAAAGTCCGGGCAGCCTGACGTTCGAGGTGCAGGACATCCCCGCCATCGTCGCCGCGGCCAAGGCGCGCGGCGTGGTGACGCTGCTCGACAACACCTGGGCGACCCCGCTCCGCCTGCCGGCGATGGCGCTGGGCATCGACCTGTCGATCCTCGCCTGCACGAAATATGTCACCGGCCATTCCGACACAATGCTCGGGTCGGTCACGTCGACCGCCGAGCACTGGCCGGCCCTGCGCGACACCAGTTTCCAGCTCGGCCAGACGGTGTCGCCCGACGACGCATGGCTCGGCAGCCGGGGCCTGCGCACCATGGCGCTGCGGCTCGATCGCCACGCGGGCAGCGCGCTCGAGATCGCCCGCTGGCTGAAGACCCGGACCGAAGTCGCCGCCGTGCTCCACCCCGCGCTCGCCGACTGTCCGGGCAGCGAATATTTCCACCGCGACTTCACCGGCGGGGCCGGGCTGTTCGCGTTTGAACTCGTATCCGGCGGCGAGGCGGAACGCGCCGCGCTGATCGACGCGCTCGACCTGTTCGGCATCGGCTATAGCTGGGGCGGGTTCGAGAGCCTGGCGATTCCGGTCGATCCCGCGCGCCATCGCACCGCGACCCGCTGGAGCCGTGGGCCGCTGGTCCGGCTCAACATCGGCCTAGAGGACCCCGCCGACCTAATTGCCGATCTGGAGCGCGGGTTTGCGGCCTGGGCCGCCGCCGCGCCATGAGGCAGGTGGAAACCTGGCTGGTCGGCCTCGGGCTCGCACAGGCCGGCGGCGACGACCTGACGCAGGGCGCGGTCGCGCTCGGCCTCGTGCTGCTCGCGCTGCTCGCCGGCTGGCAGGGCGGGCGTCGGATCGGACCGCCGCTGACCGAACTGTGGCATGACCGCGTCGGCGACGGCGGCGAATCGGTCGAGACGCGGATCTGCAGCCTGGTCCGCCACGGCATCGCCGCGATCCTGTTGGCGATCGTCGCGCAGAACTATCCTTGGGGTATCCTCGCCAGCATCGGTGTCGGACTGGCGCTGGGCGCAGCGACCGCGATGCTGGTGCTTACGCTGTTGCGTGCGGTGCGGCTGCCGTCGTGGATGGCGTGGCTGGTCGCGGGTCTGGTGTTCGTCGCGATCCTCGGCCGGTCGGTCGGCGGGTACGAACCGATCACCAGCACGCTGGATGCGGTCGGCATCGATGTCGGGCGGCGGCGCGTGTCGCTCTGGTCGCTGCTGACCCTGCTACTGACCGTCGTCGTCCTGCTGGCGATCGTCCGCGTCATCAACCGCGCCATCGCGCAGGCGCTGGGGCGCGCGAGGACGCTCGATGCGACGCAGCGCCTGCTGATCCAGAAGCTCGCCGGTATCGCGCTGCTGGTCACGGCCTTCTTCTTCGGCATCGACGCGCTCGGCATCGACCTGACGACCTTTGCGGTGTTCGGCGGCGCCTTCGGTCTCGCGATCGGCTTCGGGTTGCAGAAGACGGTCGGCAACCTGATTGCCGGCATCATCCTGCTGATGGACCGCTCGGTGAAGCCCGGCGACGTCATCGCGGTCGGCGAATCGTTCGGCTGGGTCAACAAGATCGGCGTCCGCGCGGTCAGCGTCATCACGCGCGAGGGCAAGGAACACCTGATCCCGAATGAAATCCTGATGACGCAGGAGGTGGAGAACTGGTCCTTCTCCGACCGCAACGTGCGCATCGCGATTCCCGTGAAGATCGCCTACGACAGCGACGTCGAGCTCGCCGAAAGCCTGATGATGCGCGCGGCGACCGAAAGCAGCCGCGTGCTCGATACGCCCCCGTCGGCGGTGTGGATGACCGCGTTCGGCGACTATGCGCTGGAATATGAAGTCCGCGTCTGGATCGCCGACCCGGAAGGCGGCGTGCACAACGTCAAGGCCGACGTGCTGAAACGCATCTGGACGCTGTTCGGCGAACATGGGGTGAAGGTGCCGGTGCCGCAGCGGGATGTGCGGATGGTGGTGCCGGTAGAGAACGCCCTGATCCCAATTCCTGCGCCGGTAACAGAATGAAACATTATCTCTTCGTTTGCAGCCAGAACCGGTTACGCAGTCCGACTGCTGAGCAGATTTTCGCGGACCGTTCAGACATCGCTGTCGCCTCGGCCGGAACGAACCATGACGCTGAAACGCCGCTGACATCAGACCTAGTGCGCTGGGCGGATGTCATCGTTGTTATGGAACGGACGCATCGCGCGAAGGTGCAAAAGCGCTTTCGTAGTGACCTTGGCGGTACACGAATCGTTTGCCTCGATATTCCTGATGATTACGATTTCATGGATCCGGCTCTTGTGTCTTTGCTTCAGCACCGCATGAGCCGGCATTTGCCAACGCGTCCTATCGACGATTACCTGTGATATAAGCAGGATGGCTTGCGATGTTGGAAAGTATTTGCTTGGTGCGAACTTCGCTGGTTGACGCCTACGCTTTTTGACATATTAAATTTCTGAACTCCCGGCTGAGCAGCTTCGGAGGCTCGACCATCGTGCTCCGGCGCAGGCCGAAGCCTTGCGGTTGCCACCGCTCCGGCCTGCGCCGGAGCACCGGATGGTGGACGATCGAGCGGCGAGCAAAAAACACGCTGATAGTGTGACCCGTTTGTGACCTTAGCCCCCATTCCCGTCGCGCACCCGGCTCCCTAGATACGCTCACGTGAGCTCCACCCCCGTCACCGCCCGCATCGCCGATGGCGTCCGCGCCATTCCCGCCGACCAGTGGGACGCGTGCGCCGGCCCCGGCAACCCCTTCGTAAGCCATGCTTTCCTGTCGATCCTCGAGGAGTCCGGCTCCGCCACCGCCCGTGCCGGATGGCAGCCGGTGCCGGTCATCGTCGACGGCGCGGACGGGCAGGTCGCAGCGGTCGCGCCGGCCTATGCCAAGAGCCATAGCCAGGGCGAGTACGTCTTCGACCACAGCTGGGCCGACGCGTGGGAGCGGGCCGGGGGGCGCTATTATCCCAAGCTCCAGGTCGCGGTGCCCTTCTCGCCGGTGCCGGGGCCGCGGCTGCTAGTGCGCGATCCCGCGTCCGCGCCCGCGCTGATCGCCGCGGTGGAGGCGGTGGTCGACCAGCACCAGCTGTCTTCCGCCCACGCGACCTTCGTCACGCCCGATCAGGTGCCGCTGTTCGAAGCGGCGGGCTGGCTGATCCGCGAAGGCACGCAGTTCCACTGGACCAACCGCGGCTATGGCAGCTTCGACGATTTTCTGGCCGACCTCGCCAGTCGGAAGCGCAAGGCGATCCGCAAGGAACGCGCCGGCGCCGTCGAGGGGCTGACGATCCGCCACCTGACCGGCGCCGAGATCACCGAGGCGCATTGGGACGCGTTCTGGGTGTTCTACCAGGACACCGGCAGCCGGAAGTGGGGGACGCCCTACCTGACCCGCGCCTTCTTCTCGTTGCTGGGCGAGCGGATGGCGGACCAGTGCCTGCTGATCCTGGCGGAACGCGATGGACGGCCGATCGCGGGCGCGCTCAACCTGATCGGCGCGGATACCCTCTATGGCCGCTATTGGGGCTGCACGGAGGACGTGCCGTTCCTCCATTTCGAGCTCTGCTATTATCAGGCGATCGATGCGGCGATCGCGCGGGGGCTGACGACGGTCGAGGCCGGCGCGCAGGGCGAGCACAAGCTGGCACGCGGCTATACGCCCGTCCCGACCTGGTCGGCGCACTATCTGCCCGATGCGAACTTCCGCCGCGCCGTCGCCGGGTTCCTGGAGCGCGAGCGGCTGGCGGTCGCGGACGAACAGGCGTTCCTGGGCGAGATGGCGCCGTTCAGGAAGACTTCCTGAGCCGCGCCGCGCGGCGCTTCAGCAAGATCTCGCGGTACGGACCCCAGTCGTCGATCGACAGCGCCGCGGGCCTGACCGCATGGTCGACGCGGAACAGCGCGCTCGTGCCGTCGCGCCACACGGGCACCAACCCCTGCTCAAGCCGCTTGTCGTAATTGGGCGGGCTGATCAGCCAGACGTAATCGAATGCGTCGCGCGGGAAGCGGACGAGGCTGATCGACACCGGGCGCCACCATTCGGTCGGGCACTGGGTCGTCGTGACGATCTCCGACGGGTCGTGGTTGAACGGCTTGCCGGCCAGATACTTGACCGTCAGCAACTGCGCGCCGGGCATCGACCACTGGTCGTTGGTAAAGGCCAGCCGTCGCACCATCGCCATGCCGGGCAGGTGCTGGAGGCGGGTCATCGTCCACTGGTTGTAGCAGGTCTCACCGACGAAGCTGACCAGCCGCGCGCCTGTCGGCAGTTTCTCCAGCGCGGCGAGTTCGCGGTCGTAGCTCTTGTCGTAGCGCCAGAAGCTGATCGTGGTGCCGGCGGTGCGCGCCAGGAAGAAGGCCAGGCCGGCCAGTGCGATGATACTCACCCCGCGCGTCGTCGTTCCGGGCCGCGGGCGGATCGCGATCAGCGCGATGCCCAGCATGAAGGGGGCGAGGCGCATGTCGGCATAGGCGGACCCGAACACGATCCGCGGCAACAGGATGAAGACCGCCAGCAGGAACAGCGCCGACAGGCTCAGGTTGCGCGAATATTGGACGTTGGGGTCGCGGACCGACTTCAGCAGCACGAAGAACAGGATGGCGACCGACGCGATGTCGAACGGCATCCAGCGGTCGCGCAGGACCATCGTCACCCAATTGACCTTGGCCCGCCAGTTGAACCAGTCGCCGGTCTGGCCGGTGACGTGCCCGCCGCTGCGCCACATCAGCATCAGCGCGGCAGGTGGCGCCAGCGGCAGGCAGTGGATGCCTGCCATCACCCATGGCCGCACCCACCGCGCGACGACGCCGCGCTCGGTCGCCTTGTCATGCTCGCGGATCAGCTCGGCGGAAAAGGCGAGCACCCCCAGCACGCCCCAGCCGAAGGTGTGGCAGACCCACAGCAGCAACCCGATGGGTAAGAACAGGATCGCGCGCAACCGGAACCGGCCCAGCCGGGCAAGGCGCAACCACAGCGCAAAGGCATTGAGCGCCAGCGCCATCGACAGCGCGAAATTCACGAAGCCGAAATGGAACGGGTAGCTGTAGGCGAGGGGCAGGGCGAACAGCGCGGTCGCCGGGATGCGGCCATGCACCTCGCGCGCGATCCACAGCAGCCCGACCGCGGTCAGCGGCGGGATGGTCAGCACGATCAGCTTGACCGCCAACTCCAGCCCGAGGATCGGCGCCAGCGGCTCGATCAGCAGGTCCAGCCCCAGGTTGCCGATCAGCTGCCAGCGGAAATCATACCAGTCGTTCAGCCACGGCGCAGTGTCGTGCGCCAACTGGACGCGGTAGCGCGCCATATGCCCCGGCAGGTCGACCAGCGGCGCGACATCGGGGATCAGCAGCGGGATCGCCGTCGCCAGCGCGACAAAGACGACGAACGCGCGGGTCTGCCACCAACGAAGCGAGGTATCGGCCGGCGTGTACATCGCCACCGTCCATAAGGGGCGGGGCGGCCCCCCGGCAAGACGCTTCAGCGCACGACCCGGTAGAGCGTCGAGCGTGCATTGCGAAAGACCGGCCGCAGGTCCGCCGGCACGGGGCCGGACAGACCGACCAGCCAGACGTGGGTGAAATACCGCCGGTCGAAATCGCGCAGCGCCGTGTTGCGATCGGTCGGCTTGTGTTCGCAGTAAGCCGGATAGACGAGTTGCGAGGGATCGGTCCGGTACACCGGATCAGCTGCTCCGCGCAGGCGCAGGGATTGCTGGCCGGGAATCGCCCAGGCGCCGTTCTCGAACACGTCGCGCCGGGCGATGGCGAGTCCGCCCAGATGCCCGACGCGGTCGGAATGCCAGTCGGATGCGCAGGGCTCCCGGATCAGGCTCAGCACACGCGCGCCGCGCGGCATGGCGGGGATCGCCGCTTCCGTCTCGGTCCAGACCTGTGCGAGGCTCAGGTAGCTGACCGTCGTCGCGACCATACGGATGGCCAGGAAGGCCACACCGCCCAGGGCTATATGGCGGGTGGTGCGGTCGTCATCGATCCGCACCGCGCACAGCAGCAGCGCGCAAGCCGGGGCCAGCAGTCGCATGTCGACATAGGCGCCGCCCAGGGCCGCGTGGGGCAGGGCGACAAAGGCGAGCAGCAGGATCGCCCCCGGCGCGGCGACGACCGGGTCCCATCGCCAGTCGCGGCGGCGCACGGCGGTCCACAGTAGCAGCATGACGACGCAGGCGCTGGCGACATCGAACCATTTCCAGCGATCACGGACCAGCGAGGCGACGGCGCTCGCCTTGGCCGACCAGACCCACAGCGGGTCGGCGGCCGGTCCGGTCGCGCCGGTCATCGCCAGAACCGGTGTCGCCAGCGGCAGGCAGGCCAGCGTCGCGTGACCGACGGCGCTCCGCCAGCCGAGGCCGCGCTCGCGACCCAGCATGACGCCGCTTGCCCAGGCCATCAGCCCGAACATGCCCCAGCCGGAGCTATGCGCGATCCACAGCAGCCAGGCGACGGGTACGAACAGGATCGCGCGCAGCCATGGCCGACGATCAAGCGCGATCCAGCTGGCCAGCGCGACGAAGGTTAGTGCGGCGGCCAGCGCGAAATTGACGAAGCCGAGCGTAAAGGCATGGCTATACGCGAGCGCGCAGGCGAAACCGGCCAGCGGCGGGACCGGTCGCCCGCGGCTGCGCCCGATCGCCCACAGTCCAGCGACGAAGACCGCCGGGATCAGCAGGACGACCAGCTTCGCGGCACGCTCGACCCCCAGCCACGGCGCCAGCGCGATGACGGGCAGGTCGACGCCCAGATTGCCGATCAGTTGCCAGTCATGGGCCCAGGCTCGTTGCAGCGCAGGCGACTGCGCGATGGATGCGGCGATATGGTACCGCCCGATATGACCGGGCAGGTCGTTCAGCGGCGGGATCGCGGGCCAGACCAGCGGCAGCGTCACGAGGACCATCGCCGCAAGCAGCCAGCCGATGTCGCGGTAACGCGCGCTCATCGGGGCGTGCCGCGCACGACGTACAGGGTTCGAGCGGTGTCAACCGGCCGCAACCAGTCCGGCATCGTCCCACCCCCGATCGTCCCGGCGGCGGGACGGACAGGTCCGAACATCCCCGGGCACACCGCGACGTACCGCACGCGCCACCTCCGCGCGATCGCAGCCGCCTCCGATGCGGGGCCCAGGAAGAAGCGATACATCGCGGCGTTACCGGCATTGTTGCGATGATAGGGCGCGGCGATCACCGCATGGGGAGTTCCGGCGAGGATGTAGCTGCCGGCGTCGATCCCGGTCATCACTACGCCCGGCGGCAGGCGCCGTAACCGGTCGAGCATCGCCGGTCCGCCGCAATCCAGGGCCGGGACGGCGACCGCTGTTGCCTTGGGAGCGATTATGCCGGCGGCGAGCGGATAGGTCACGCCTGCGCCGACGATCCACAGCGCCACGATGCCGGGCGTTCGCCTGGCGGCGCGGGCTTCGGTCAGCAGGACGGCGAACGGCACGACAGCCAATGCCGCCCCGACATAGGCGCCGCGCACCTGCACCAGCGTGATCGCCAGCGCAGCCAGTTGATAGGCGAGCGCCAAACCCCAGCCGGCATGGCGCCGCCACGCCAGCCACGCCGTCGCTGTCACTCCCGCAATCAGCAGTCCCGCGTAGCCGATCGCGGCCGACGCCGGCGCACTGACCAGCGGCTGCGCTTCGCCGACGTTCTGCAACCACAGTCGTGCGACGATCGGATCGACGGTCCCGTACGGGCCGGCTGCACAGGTCGTCACGATCGATCGCCCCAGCACGGAAAGCGCGATGACGCCGGCGATCAGCAGAATCAGGGGCCGGCGGTCGATCCGCCCGATCGCGGCCAGCGCCAGCCCGCCCGCGATCGCCAGGGGCAGCAGCGGCCGGACGGTGTCGCACGCACCGCCCCGTGCCGCGAAGGGCGCGAGCACGAGCAGACCCACAGCCAGGGTCAGGCCGAAGCCGGTCATCCGTGCGCCATCGCCGCGAAGGCGTTCGAGCGTGACTATCGCGCCGGTGACGAGTGCGAAGGGCAGCGTCTCGAGCCCGATGATCGCACCCACCGCGACCGCACCGCCCGCGACCACGCCTGATCGGAATCCGGCTGGAGCCAGACCGGCGCGTAGCTGCACCAGGACCAGCAGCACCTGCATCGCATGGTGGTCGATCCGCCCCGGCAGGAACAGGCTGGTCGCCGGATAGGCCAGCACCGCGAGCACCAGTGCGGTCGGCCCGGCGGCAACCGCGAAGTGTCGGGTCACATCGCGGAGGACGATCAGCAGCGCGGCCAGCTGCAGCAGCGGCCATGCCACCACCGCGACAAGCTCCGCGGCTGAGGAACCGGCAAGCGGACGCAGTGCGAGGATGATCGCGGCGAGGACGATGTCGCCGATCCGCGACCAGTGCATCGCAAGGCCGCCGGCCAGCCGGTGCTGCGAAATGTCGCCGAAGCCTTGTCCGGCGATCCAGTCGCGGACCTGCTGCAACCGCATCGCATCGTCGGTGTCGGGCAGCATCAGCCGCGACAGCCGCGCCCAGTCGGTCGCCGTCCAGGCCATGCCCAGCAGAACGGTCAGGGCAAGGATTGGCAGGATCGGGCGCAGGCGGGCGGACATTGCGCCGGACGCTACCGGCGGGATGGTTAATTTCCCGTCAGTCGATGCGATAGAGCGCGTGGCCGCCATCGGCCCACAGCCGCGTCATTCCCGGCAGCGACGGTGGCGTCGAGGTGCCCAGATTCAGCACCCAGACGCGGTCGAACGTTCCCCGCGGCACCGCCGCCAGCGCGCGGGGCAGAGCGTCCGGTGCACAGGACAGGAACTGCGACGGATCGCGCTCGAACGGGCCCGCGGCCGGATAGCGCACATCGAACATCGCTGCGGCATTGCCCTGGAAATGGTCGTTGACGAACGCCCGCCGCCGCGCGGTCACGAGCCCGCCGAGATGATCGTAGCGGGCCAGCGGCCAGACCGCGTCGCACGTCGGACGGACCAGCATCACCACGCGCGCATGGTCGGGAATATGATCGAGCGCCGCGAGCGCACGGTCCTGCTGCTGTGCGCTGATAGCGTAGCTCGCGGTCAGACCGGCAATGCGGGTCAGGAAGACGGCAGCGGCGATGACCGACACCACGCGCGCCTGCCGGCTGTTCTTCGGCGCAAAGGCCAGCAGCGCGAACGTGAGCACCAGCGGCACCAGCCGCATGTCGGCAAAGGCCGACCCCATCATCCATCCCGGCAGCGCGAGGAACGCCGCCAGCATCGCCAGCGCGATCGCGGCGAAGCGTGGATCGACGCGGGCCCGGCGCAGCGCGAAGGCGATGCCGCCGATCACGACGATCGTCGCCACGATGTCCCATGCCAGCCAACGGTCCCGCATGGCGCCGATCAGCGCGAACAGCTTGCCCGCCGCGTTCCACTCCCCGGTCAACCCGCCGCCACCGGCCGTCGCCAGCATGAACGGCAGGGGGGCCGCCAGAGGCCAGCAGGCCAGCGCAGCGCGGATCGGTCGTCGCGATATCGCAAGCTCGGCGGCGAAGACGGCCAGGCCGAGGACCGCCCAGCCGAAGATGTGGCACAGCCAGATCGTCAGCCCGACGGGTAGGAACACCGGCGCCCGCCAGCGGCTGCCCGCCATCGTCAGCCACAGCGACAGGGCGAACAGCGCCAGGGCGGCCGACAGCGTGAAATTCAGGAAGCCCATGCCGAACGGCTGGCCGTATGCCAGCGGCAGGGCCAGGATCGCGAAGGGCGTGACCCGGCCGTGCACGGTCCGCGACAGCGTCAGAACGCCGGCGACGGTCAGCATCGGAATGGCGATCGTCACCAGCTTCGTCGCCGGCTCGATGCCGATCAACGGCCCGATCAGCCAGACGATGGCCTCGACGCCCAGGTTGCCGGTCGCGCGCCACTGAACGACGTACCACTGCGCCAGCGGCCCGTGATTGGCATCGAGCATGATGCGGTATTGCCCGATATGGCCAGGCAGGTCAGTCAGCGGCGGGACCGCCGGCCACAGCAGCGGGACCGCGGCCAACAGCACGGCGGCGGCAAAGGCCCATCGCGTCTGCCACCATTCCCGCGCGCCCGTCTCCATGCGGCTGAGCTAGCGGGAAATGGTTAACGCGCGGTCAGCGGTCGCGGCGCCCCAGCAGGCGCAGACGCAGCGCATTGAGCTTGATGAAGCCTGCCGCGTCTCGCTGGTCATAGGCGCCCTGGTCGTCCTCGAACGTCACGACCTTTTCGCTGTAGAGCGAATAGGGCGACTTGCGGCCGGTGACGTGGCACGAGCCCTTGTACAGCTTGAGGCGGACGGTGCCGGTGACCTTTTCCTGGCTGTAATCGACCGCGGCCTGCAGCATCTCGCGCTCCGGCGAGAACCAGAAGCCGTTGTAGACCAGTTCGGCATAGCGGGGCGCCAGTTCGTCCTTCAGATGGGCAGCGCCGCGGTCGAGCGTGATCTGCTCGATCCCGCGATGGGCCAGGGCGTAGATGGTGCCGCCCGGCGTCTCATACATGCCGCGGCTCTTCATGCCGACGAAGCGGTTCTCGACCAGGTCGAGGCGGCCGATGCCGTGCCTGCGGCCGAGATCGTTGAGCGCGGCGAGGAGCGTCGCCGGGCTCATCGCCTCGCCATTCAGCGCGACGCCGTCGCCGCGCTCGAAGTCGATCGTGATCGTCTCCGGCTGGTCGGGTGCGTCCTCCGGATTGACGGTGCGCGAATAGACATAGTCGGGAACCTCGTCCCACGGATCCTCGAGCACTTTCCCTTCCGACGAGGTATGCAGCAGGTTTGCGTCGGTCGAGAATGGTGCTTCGCCGCGCTTGTCCTTGCTGACCGGAATCTGGTGCGCCTCGGCGAATTCGATCAGCCGGGTGCGGCTGGTCAGGTCCCATTCGCGCCAAGGCGCGATGACCTTGATGTCGGGGGCGAGCGCATAATAGCCGAGTTCGAAGCGGACCTGATCGTTGCCCTTGCCGGTCGCGCCGTGGCTGACCGCGTCGGCGTTCACCGCGCGGGCGATCTCGATCTGGCGCTTGGCGATCAGTGGCCGCGCAATCGAGGTGCCGAGCAGGTACAGCCCCTCGTACAGCGCATTCGCGCGCATCATCGGGAAGACGTAGTCCTTGACGAACTCCTCGCGCAGGTCGTCGATGAAGATGTGTTCGGGTTTGACGCCTGCCATCTCGGCCTTGCGGCGCGCCGGCTCCAGTTCCTCGCCTTGGCCCAGGTCCGCGGTGAAGGTCACGACCTCGCAGCCATATTCGGTCTGGAGCCATTTCAGGATGACGGAAGTGTCGAGGCCACCCGAATAGGCGAGCACTACACGATTGATGTCGGCGTCGCCGGCGGGGCGCTTGATGGAGGAGTCGGTCATCCGCGCGCCTTTAGAAGGCTAGGCCACCCGTCGCAACAGCCGCGGCACATAAGCGCCGAGCGTGGCGGCGCGGTAGAGGTAGCTGAGCGTCAGCGCGATCCAGACGCCGGCGTCGCCACGCCCGCGTAGCGCGAGGTCGGTGGCGATATAAAGTGCGGTCGCCAGGATCGCGGCGTTGCGCAGCGCCCGGCCGTCGGTCGCGCCGATGAAGATGCCATCGAGCAGCCACGCCGGCATGCCGATGACCGGAAGCGCGACGACGAAAGGCAGCAGCGCGAGCGCCTGCGACTGGACCGCCGGATTGGTCGTCATCACGGGAATCGCCGCCGCACCGCCCAGCGCGATCAGTCCCGCAAAGAGGATGGCGGCGGCGAGCGAGAATTCGCCCGTCAGCCGGATCGCGCGGAGGATCCCGGCGCGCGATCCTGCGCCGATCGCATGGCCGACGCGTGCTTCCGCGGTGAAGGCGAACCCATCGAGCACGAAGGCGGTCAGCGCGACCGCCTGCATCAGGATCTGGTTGGCGGCCAGCGTCTCGGCGCCCAGCCGTGCGCCGGCGTTCGCGAACCAGGCGAGCAGCGTCAGCAGCGCGATCGTCCGCACCATGATGTCGGCGTTGACCGCGAACAGGCGGGCGAGCGCGGCGCGACCGAACACGCGGGCGCGGGCCAGACCGCGCAGGTGTGGCGCGACGATCGCCAGCCCGGCGATCAGCGCGCTCCATTCGGCGATCGCAGTACCGATGCCGACACCCCACGCGCCCAGGCCCATCCGCCAGACCACCAGCGCGCACGCAGCGATGTTCACGAGGTTCATCCAGCCCTGCAGACCCAGCGCCGCGCGAGTCCGGCCGAGGCCCAGCAGCCAGCCGTTGATGGCAAACACGGCGAGCGCCGCCGGTGCGCCGAAGAACCGCGCCGAGACATAGGCGCGGCCGGCGGCATCGACCGCCGCATCGCCGGCAAAGAGCAAAAACGCAGCGGGCACCAGCACGACCTGCAAGGCGGCCAGCAGCGCGCCCAGCCCTGCGCCGATCGCCAGCCCGCGCGCCAGCAGTGCCGCCACCTCGTCCACATCGCCGCGCCCGCTCGCCTGCGCGGTCAGCCCGGTCATGCCCATCCTGAGGAAGCCGAAGCTCCAGAACAGGAAGCTGACGATCGTCCCGCCCAGCGCCACGCCGGCCAGCGCCGCGGCGTCGCCGGTCCGACCGATCACCGCGGTATCGACGATCCCGACCAGCGGTACCGTCGCCTGGCCCAGCATGATCGGCCACGCCTGCGCCAGGATCGCGCGGCGGGTGAGGGGCAGGGCGCTCACCGGATCAGGCGCGGAGTGCGGCCTCGGCCTGCATCATGTAATCGCGCGTGATCGGTAGTGCGTGGCGGTCGCGGGCGAATTGCAGCTGGTAGTTCACCAGGCCACCGTAGCGAAAGCTGACCATCGATCCGGCGAGATAATAGGTCCACATCCGGTAGAAGCGTTCGTCGTACAGCGCCACGATCGCGTCCTTCGCCGCGACCGTGCGGTCGTACCAGGCGTCGAGCGTCAGCGCGTAATGCAGCCGCAGCACCTCGACGTCTGTGCAGTACATCCGGAGCCCCTCATAGCCTTGAGAGATCTCGCTCAGCGCCGGAATGTAGCCGCCGGGAAAGATGTACTTGGACGTGAAGGTGTCGGTGACGCCGGGCCCGCCGGCACGGCCGATGGTGTGCATCAGCATCACGCCGTCGTCGCTCAGCAGCTCGCGGCACTTGGCGAAGAAGTTTCGATAATGCTTCGTGCCGACATGCTCGAACATCCCCACCGACACGATGCGGTCGAAACGGCCGGTCATGGCGCGGTAATCGATCAGTTCGAAGCGGACCTTGTCGGCAACCCCGGCATCGGCGGCGCGGCGGCGGGCGACCTTCAGCTGCTCTTCGCTGAGCGTGATGCCCGTCACCTCGGCGCCGGTCTTGGCGTGGATGTAGAGCGCCATCCCGCCCCAGCCGCAGCCGATGTCGAGCACGCGCATCCCGGGCCGGATCGCCAGCTTCGCGACAATATGCGCCTTCTTGTCGATCTGCGCCTGTTCCAGCGTGGTCGTGGGGTCGGTGAAATAGGCGCAGGAATATTGGCGGTCGACGTCGAGGAACAGGTCGTACAGCCGATCCGACAGGTCATAATGATGCGCGACGTTCCGCTTCGCGCGCCGCGCCATGTTGGCGCGGTTCAGGCGGAAACGCAGCGACTCCGCCACACGCCCCAGGCCGGAGGCGCGCAGCGCGGGGCTGCCGTCCTCCCAGCGGTTGCTGCCCACCGCCAGCGTCAGCAGGTCGCGGATATCGCCCTGTTCGATCCTCAGGTCGCCGTCCATGTATGCCTCCGCCGCGCCCAGGGCAGGATCGCGGGCGATGCGGAGTGCCGCGCCCCTAGCCAGGCGGATGGCGACACCGGGCCAAGCCGGGTCGCCATCGCCGAAGGTGCGCGTGGACCCGTCGGGATGGATCACGCTCAGGCGACCGCGGGTAAAGGCCCGGGCGAAGAATAGGTCGATCAGCGCCATTACCGGCTCGCTATCGCATCGCCGGTCCGCGCGAAACCCCCGCTAGGCCGATCGGGTGAGCAGGGCGCGGGCCTGGCGCAGGTGCGGCGCATCGACCATCCGGCCATCGACGCTCAGCGCGCCGGCCGCCGGGTTGGCGGCAAAGGCATCGACGATCGCCTGCGCGCGCGCGATCGCCTCCGGGGTGGGCGTGAATGCCGCGTTGATGACCGGCACCTGCGCGGGATGGATCGCCATCATGCCGGTGAAGCCGTCGCGCGCGCCGCGGCGGGCGTAGGCCTCCAGCCCCGCGGTGTCGCGAAAGGCGGGGTAGACCGTCTCGATGGGTGCGATCCCGGCCGCGGCGGCGCCGAACAGGGTCAGGGCGCGGGCCATATGATAAGGCGCAGTATAGCTGCCGTCGTCCTCGCGGCTGGTTTCCGCGCCGATCGCCGCGGGCAGGTCCTCCGCGCCCCAGGTCAGGCCGGCCAGACGGGCGGGCGCATCGGCATAGCTGCCGATCTGAAAGATCGCACGCGGCGTCTCGGTCGCGATCGGCAGGATCGGCGCGGTGCGGTCGCCGCGGTCGGCCAGGCGCGCGTCGAGATCGAGGACGGATGCGCTGCCCTCCGCCTTGGGCAGCACCCAGCCATCGGGGCGCGCGGGCGCAACCGCGTCCAGGTCGGCGTCGGCAAGTCCCCCGTCGAGCGGGTTGATGCGGACGAACAGCGCGACGTGGCGTGCGGTACGGCCGAGGAAGTCGGCGACCAGGCGGCGGGCGGCGTCCTTTGCCGTGGCCGCGACGGCATCCTCCAGGTCGAGGATCAGCGCATCGGCGCCGCTCGCCAGTGCCTTTTCCATCCGGTCGGGCCGGTCACCGGGAACGAAAAGGAGCGAGCGGAGGCGCATTCGGTCAGTCTCCAAAAAATCTTTTCAGTTCCGCGCAGGCGATAATCCATCTCCCGCACGTGCCCGGTTTCAGGTGCCGGAAATGGGTCTCGCCTGCGCGGGGACGAACGGGCAGCTAGATCCCCGCGTACCATTCGTATCCGGCGACATCTTCCCAGTAACCGCCCTTGCCGCCGAAGACGGAGCCAAGCGCCGCCACCGCCTCGATCCGCTGAACGTACTTGGCGTGCTTGTAGCCCAACTGCCGCTCGACCCGCAGCCGCACCGGTGCGCCGTTGGGGACACCGAGCACCCGGTCGTTCAGCATCCACGCCAGGATGGTCTGCGGGTGGAAGGCGTCGATCAGGTCGATCGATTCGTAATAGGGCCGCCCGCCCAGCCGATCGGCGCAGTGGAACACCAGATATCGCGCGTCGTCGCGTAGCCCAGCGAATTCCAGGATCGGCGTCAACCGCGGGCCGGTCCATTTGCCGATCGCGCTCCATCCCTCGACGCAGTCGTGGCGGGTGATCTGCGTCCGCGCCGGCATCGCGCGCAGGTCGGCGATCGACAGGTCGAGCGGCCGGCGGACCAGCCCGTCGATCCGCACTCGCCAGTCGGCGAAACCGGTCGCCGCCGACGCATTGTAATCGGGCGTGTTTGGATTGTTCGTCCCGTTGGCGCGAAAGATCGGCGATCGCTGGTCGGCGCGGAATTCGGGCGCCAGCGCGGTGCGATCGGTCAGCGCGCGCTGGAGAACGCGGTGCCCGTCCTCGGCCGAGCCGAGCAGCCGCTGGCCGACGTCGCTCGACGCGACGCGGTCGCACCCGGCCAGCAGTCCGCCCGCGGCGGTCACCAGCGCCTGTCTGCGCGTCAGGATCATGCGCCGTGGTCCTCCGGCACTCGCCATTTGCCGGTGATCATCGACCGCACCTCGTTCCACACGCCCGCCAGCAGCACCAGAGCCAGATGGACGATGATGAACAGCGCGACCGCGATCATCAGGATGAAGTGGATCGACCGCGCCGACTGCCGCCCGCCGAAGATGTCGAGCAGCCACGGCCACGCGGCATCCATCCCCGGCGACATGGCGAGCCCGGTCAGGATCAGCCCCGGCAGCGCGACGAAGATGATGCCGACGTAGCTCAGCTTCTGGAAGATGTTGTACGCCCGCGGATTCTCAGGATCGTGGAATCTGAAGGAAAGGTGTTCGCGCAAATCATGCGCCAGCGCCCGCGGCGCCAGTTCGCGCGCCCGGACGCGCAGGTCGCGCTGGAAGTGCCGGTTGACCAGGCTGACGATCATGAACGCGAGCAACGCGAAGCCAAGCACCAGCGCGAACGCCAGGTGCCACCGCCGCGCGAGCGCAAGATTGTAGCTTTCGGGAATCGTCATCCAGCCGGGCACGCGGCCGCCCTCGAACACCCAACCGACATGAAACCAGGCGGGGTCGAAATTCGCGCCGTAACGGCCCCAATAGAGGTGCGGGTGGGCGTTCAGGATCATCAGTCCGCTGCCCAGCAGCACGATGACGCTGACCGCGGTCACCCAGTGCCACAGCCGCGTCGCCAGTGCGTGACGGCGAATGATCGTGTCGGGTGGGGTCGCCATCGCCTGCAATCTACTCACATCGCGGCGAATGCGCCAAGCACCAATCCGTCTCAGCCATATGCCCGCCAGAAGAACACCGCGGTCGTCGCGCCCGTTACGGTCAGCGTCCAGATGCGCACCGCCAGCGGCGACAGTCGCTTGCCCAGCGCCGCGCCAAGCCAGCCGCCCAGAATGCCGCCCAGCAGCATCGGCAGCGCGGCCGTCCAGCGCACCATCCCGAACCAGACGAACACGAACGCCGCGGCGAAATTGGCCACCGCCAGCATCAGCGTGCGCGGCGCAAACATCGCACGCGGGTCGATGTTGGCGAGCAGCCCGTACAGTGCGGTGGTAATCAGCCCGACTCCGCCGCCGAAATAGCCGCCGTAAATCCCCAGCAGGCTCTGCGCGACGACCAATGTCCGCGGCCCGATGGTGACACGGGCGTGCAGCCACGCCGCAGCGACCTTGCCGAAGAGCATGACAAGGAACGCGAACAGCAGCAGCCACGGGATGATAAGGTCGAACGCCCGGCTGGGCGTGACGACCAGCAGCGCACTACCGGCCAGCCCGCCGATGAAGGTGATGAGCGCCAGCGTCCGCCAGCCGATCCCGCCGATCGGCCCCAGTTCCTTGCGATAGGCGAGCGCACTCGCCCCCGCGCCGGGCAGCAGCGCGACGTTGGACGTCGCATTGGCGATGTTCGCCGGCAGCCCGAGCGCGATCAGCGACGGCAGCGTCGCGAACGTCCCGCCCCCGGCCAGCGCATTCATCGCTCCGCCGACGCACCCGGCGGCGAAGGGGAGGAGGTAGGGGACGAGCGTGGCCATGCGTCGTCCTACCCATGTTGCCGCCGGTGTCGAGGTTTGCCGCAATTTTTGGTGGTTAGCTGCCGTTCGCAAGCGAGACAGTTTCGATGATGTCTGCAAGCATGAAATCGCCGCCACAGCTTCCGGTGATGCACCACGCGTTCGTCAGGCCATTGAGCGCGACGGGCGGGTATTCAGCCATGTCCGATGCGACACTTTTAGCCAGATATGACGATGCGACTTTGAAAGGACGCTCTTCGATTAGCAGTTCTGTCCAAGCCCGGACTGCATCGCATTCGTTAAACGCACGAACCTGCGACACGTTGGTGGTGCCTCGAAATTCGGATACGATTGTGAAAAGCCGGGCGGACATGACGATTGATTGATGCAAATATTCAATGTCCGCAACTGGGCGATTGCAGCCCGTCCGCTTTTGGGATGGGCGCATTGGGAGCGGAACGACCGGAATTGGTGGTTAGCTGCCGTTCGACTGGCCGACCCGAAATGGGTGCCGTGGGTTCCGGCGAACGAACTCGTCAACCTCCCGCAAGCGCTCTGGAAACGCCTCGGCCTCTTGCCATCGCGTGTGATTTACAAAGCGAAATCCGGCAAGCCAGAGCGCGCGGACCTTGGCCCACTGCTCGTCGTCAGACTTTTTTGGCACCTTGAACGCACGCCCCATCGCGTGAAGCGGGCCGCCGCATTCTGGGCACTTGCCAATAGCTTCGTCTGGCAGCTTCCAAGATTTCCGGCATTCAAAGCAGGCGTGCGGCCAGAGGCAGCGTGGGCCGCGAAGATAGGGGACTGACGCCAGTATGGGCAACGCTCTGGTCCCCGTCGCTTGACGGACTTCCATTCGCTCTGACTTGGTCGGCGGTTGGGCCATCGGCGCTGTATGCGACCAAGCGGCGAATGTCCGCAAGTGGGCGTCAGCGGCCCGTCCGCTTTCGGCACAGGGCAAAATTTGGGCGGGAACGACCGGGATTGGGTGAATAGCGAACGTGCCGCTATCGACGTATTGTGCCGTCATGAACGCCCTAATCGCATTCGAAGCCAAGAACGAAAACACATCCAAGCTGCTCAGACGCAGGCTTGAGACGTTCCCGACATGGGTTGCTCTTACGCCTTCGGCATATTTGATCGTCGCTACCGAGAGTATATCCGAGCTTATTGAAACCCTTCAACGTCACCTTGGGCCACAGGACCAGCTATGGGTATTTGAGCCGACTGCGCGATGGGCAGGATATGGCGACCCGATCGTTGACGACCACGTGGTGGGCATTCTCGGCGACGGGGTTGATTGGATACCAACCGACTGGCCAGAGCGAGCGCAGGGGCAGTAGTGCAATGTCCGCAATTGGGGCGAAAGCAGCCGCCCGGCCATTACCCCAGCGCCGCCTGCTTCTCCTCCGCCAGCCGGTCCAGTTCCGCGCGGCTCTTGCGTTCGGCGTTGGTCTTCAGCTGGCCGCACGCCGCGTCGATGTCGCGGCCGCGGGGCGTGCGGACGGGGGCGGAGATGCCGCCTTCGAAGACGATGTTCGAGAAGGACCGCACGCGTTCCGGCGTCGAGGTCTCGTAGTCCGCGCCGGGCCACGGGTTGAACGGGATCAGGTTGACCTTGGCCGGCAGATTATACTGCTTCAACAGGCGCACGAGTTCGTGCGCTTCGGCGTCGCTGTCGTTCTTGTCCTTGATCATCACATATTCGAACGTGATGCGGCGCGCGTTGTTGGCGCCGGGGTAGTCGGCGCAGGCCTGCAACAGCTGTTCGATCCCGTATTTCTTGTTCAGCGGCACGAGTTCGTCGCGCACGTCCTTCGTCACCGCGTGGAGCGACACGGCCAGGTTCACGCCGATCTCGTCGCCCGCGCGCGCCATCAAGGGTACGACGCCGCTGGTCGAGAGCGTGATGCGCCGCTTGCTGAGCGCCAATCCGTCGCCGTCCATGACCAGCTTTAAAGCATCGCGGACGTTGTCGAAGTTATACAGCGGCTCGCCCATGCCCATCATCACGATGTTGGTCAGCATCCGCCCCTCAGGAGCGCTCGGCCATTCGCCGAGCGCGTCGCGCGCGAGCATCACCTGGCCGACGATCTCGGCGGGCGTCAGGTTGCGCACCAGCCGCATCGTGCCGGTGTGGCAGAAGCGGCAATTGAGCGTGCAGCCAACTTGGCTGGATACGCAGAGCGTGCCGCGGTCGGCGTCGGGGATGAACACCGCTTCGTAATCCTGCCCGTCGTCGCTGCGGAGCAGCCACTTGCGCGTGCCGTCGCTGCTGACTTGTGCGCTGACGACTTCGGGGCGCGAGATGACGAACCGCCGCGCCAGCCACGGGCGCAGCTGCTTCGAGATGTCGGTCATCAGCTCGAAATCGGTGACGCCGCGATTGTACATCCAGTGCCACAGCTGCTTGGCGCGCAGCTTGGCCTGTTTCGGCTCCAGCTGCGCGGTTTCCAGCGCCATGCGCAGGTCGTCGCGCGACAGGCCGAGCAGGTCGATCCGCCCGTCGCTGCGCATCGGCAGGGGGCGGGGGACGGGCACGGGGTCGATATGCCCGGGGATGGACATGGGGGCGGCCGAGGCTGAATGCATGTCCGCCATATAGTCGATCGGGCGGGGTTTTTCTACCAGGCGTGATGAGGATGGCGGGTCAGTCGTCCTCCCGTTCGTGCCGAGCCTGTCGAAGCACCGTTCTGCGGTACGAGGACGATGTCCTTGCAGCGCGACTACGCTCAGCAAGAACGGGATGGACTTATCGTTTGGCGCACCCGACTGCCGCTGCGTCGATCGCGGTCGCCGCCCCTTGCAGCGCGTACACATCGACCACCGGTCTCCCGTCGCGCCCGCGCGTCTCGATGCTCATGCTCCGTCCGCCGCGCATCGCTGCGACGATGGCGGTGTCGGTCGCGGCATCGGGCGACCAGGCGTCGGCGGGGCCGGCGAGCAGGTCGAAGCGGCGCTGGCCGATCGACAGGGTCACTTTTGCGTTGCCGCTGCGGGGGCGACTCAGGTGGACGTGGAGCTGGTGGCGCAGGCCCGCGCCGGGCCATGTCGCGACACTGGCGAAGGGGCGGGTGGGGCGCTTGCGGCCCAGCGGTTCCGCGATGGCGAAGCAGCGCGCCGGGCTCGCGTCACGGAACGCGCCCCAGTCGGCGTAGATGCCGATCGCCTGCCGGCCGGTGAACGCGGCCTGGAGCGCCAGCGCGAGCACGACGCTCATGTCGGCGTCTCGTGCGCGCCGGTGCCGCGGTGGACGATCGTCTCACCGCCCTGCTCGATCAGCGCGATCGATCCTTGCCGCAGCGCGGGCGCGACGGGCGCGTCGAAGCCGGGGAGGACGGCCTGGCCCGTCATCACGCCCCGCAGCACGCGGCTGGACATGCCGTGCATGACGACCAGGCGGTCGCCGGGGTCGGCGTTCGTGTCCTCGACCCACCCCGACACCCGTGCGGCGATCGCATCATACCACTCGCCACCCTCCGGCGGGCGGGTATACAGGCCCTGCCCGCGATCGACGAACGGGCCGACCTCCGCCTCCAGCTCGCGGTAGTAGCGGCCGCTCCACGCGCCCATGCCGATCTCGACCAGCCGTGCGTCGGTGCGCGCCTGGTGCCAGTCGAGTTCGAGATGCTCGGCGATGATGGCCAGCGTCTGGAGCGCGCGGCCGGCGGGGGAGGACCACAGCGTCAGCTTGGGCGCCGCGCCCATCGCATCGGCCTGCGCGAATCCGGCCCGGGTCAGCGGCGTGTGCGGATGGTCGCCCTGCATACGGCCGGCGCGATTATAGACGGTTTCGCCATGCCGCATGACGAAGTCGCGGCCGGCGCGTGTGCTGGGTACTGCCATGACCGCATGGATTGGCGGGCCGGACACCGGTTGTCCACAACTCTCAGCGCCGCATTAACCATCCGGTAATCCCCTCCATATGAGAGGGAAGGGCGCTTGATACCAAGTGGTTTCGGGGTAGAAAGCAAATCGGCAAACTTGCCACCGGCGACCTTTCACGAGTCGTTCTGGGGGGCGTTCCGGGGGTTTTGAAGGCATGAAGGCGACGATCGAACGCGCGACCCTGTTGAAGGGGCTGAGCCACGTCCAGTCGGTGGTCGAGCGACGCAACACCATTCCCATCCTGTCGAACGTGCTGATCGAGGCGACCGGCGAAGGCGCGATCCGGCTGATGGCAACCGACCTCGACCTGCAGGTCGACGAGACGGTGCCGGCCGCGGTCGACCAGCCGGGCACGACGACGGTCAGCGCGCACACCCTGTTCGACATCGCCCGCAAGCTGCCGGAGGGCAGTCAGGTCGAGCTGTCGGCCGCCGAAGGCCGCCTTCAGATTCGCGCCGGCCGCTACAATTCGTCGTTGCCGACGCTGCCGCGCGACGACTTCCCGGTCATTGCCGAGGGCGAACTGCCGACGACGTTCGAACTGCCCGCGGAAACGCTGAAGCAGATCATCGACAAGACGCGCTTCGCGATCTCGACCGAAGAGACGCGCTATTACCTTAACGGCATCTTCCTGCACGTCGCCGACGATAATGGCCAGCCGGTGCTGAAGGCGGCGGCGACCGATGGTCACCGCCTCGCGCGCGTCACCGTGCCGCGGCCGGATGGCGCGGAAGCGATGCCGGACGTGATCGTCCCGCGCAAATGCGTGGGCGAACTGCGCAAGCTGCTCGACGAAGTCGACGGGTCGGTCGGCGTGTCGCTGTCGGGCAGCAAGATCCGCTTCGATCTGGGCCAGGCGATCCTGACCAGCAAGCTGATCGACGGCACCTTCCCCGACTATTCACGCGTCATCCCGACCGCGAACGACAAGCTGCTGAAGCTCGACCCGCGCAGTTTCGAAGAGGGCGTCGACCGCGTGTCAACCATCGCCAGCGAAAAGACGCGCGCGGTAAAAATGGCGCTCGACCGCGACAAGATCACGCTGTCGGTGACCAGCCCCGAAAACGGCGCGGCGATCGAGGAAGTGCCGGGCGACTATGCGTCGATGCCATTCGAAATCGGCTTCAACAGCCGCTATCTGCTCGACATCCTGAACCAGATCCAGGGCGACACGGTGGAAGTCCACCTGAACGACGCCGCCGCGCCGACGCTGATCCGCGAGAATGACAAATCGCCGGCGCTGTACGTGCTGATGCCGATGCGGGTGTGAGCGGGGCCGAGCGAGGCGGATAAGGAACTTATCCGCCGGTGCGCGAAAAGCGCGCACGCGATAGACCGGCCAGCGCCGCCAAAGCGGCGACTGACGTCACGGGATTTACTCCCGTGACGGTCTCCACGACATAACGATTGTCATCGTGGCGACGGTGGGAAGGCGTAGTCGCCGAACGTCGCGCAACTCACGCCTGCCAGCCAGGATTTATCCCCGCCTTCGCGGGGATGACAGTGGTGAGGCTTGCTCCAGATCGCCCTGGGCTCCCGCCTGCGCGGGAGCACGGGGGGTAGCGCAGATTACTCCTCGGCCGCCGCGACGCCCTGCGACTCCTCCGCCCGCCCCGCCGTCATCGTCGGGCCCGGCCCGGTCGCCGGCCGCAGTCCGTCGCGCTCGCTCAACGGAACCGGTGCCGTCGGGTCAGGCCGGAACGCGTCAGGCGCGCGCTCCCCCGTGCCCGGGCGCGGCTGGTCGAGTGCCAGGTCGGGCGCGGCGTGTTCGGCATTTCCGGCCAGCGCACCGCGCTTGGCCAGTCGCCGCGCGAGATAGGCTCCGCCACCGATCAGGGCAGCGCCCAGCGTCAGCAGGCCGAAGGTATGCGCGCTGGGGATTGGCAGGTTGGGGCGGGGATCAGCGACCATCGCGGTAACTCCTTGGAATATGTTGTCCTGTAACAGCACGGCGCGGGGTCGCGTTCCGCGTAGGGCGGGGCATCTTGATCCGGGGCAAGGACTTTGCCATACTGACATCGTTGTAAGTAAAGGTGCGCCATGGCCACGCAAGCGATTGATTTCCCCGCCGACCCGCGTTCCGTCCCAACGGTCGCGCCCTACAATCCCGGCAAGCCGCTGAAGCGCGACTGGCGTTCGGCCTGGAATGCGCTGCGCCGGCTGATGGCGAACGGCGACGACACGGTGCAGGTGTTCCGCATCATGCGCGCGCTGAACGCCGATGCCAGCCAGAAGGGGTATCGCAAGCTGATCGCCACGCGCGAGGGCGGGCGGATCGCCTACGAACGCGTCGAGCTGGCCGAACGCTTCGGTAACCGTGCATGGCTCGATTCGCTGCCCGATGGCACGGTCGGCGCAACCTACCGCGCGTTCCTCGACCGCACCGGCTTCTCGGCCGCCGGCCTCGCCGATATCAGCGTCACCGATTACGATCCGGACGCCGTGGTGATGGAGCATCCCTATACCTGGTTCGGCCGGCGCGAGCGTGACATGCACGACATCTGGCACACGCTGACCGGCTACACGGCCGAAGAGCATCTGGGCGAGCTGTGCCTGGTCGCCTTTTCCTATGCGCAGACCGGCGGGCTCGGCTGGGCGGCGATCGCGGCGATGGGTGCGCTCAAGAGCCTATCGATGACCAGAAGCACGGTGGTGCTGCGCGCGGTCCTGGAAGGCTATGCTCACGGCAAGCGCGCCAAATGGCTGTCGGCGGAGGATTATGCGACGCTGCTCGCCGAACCGCTGGACAGCGCGCGGCAGCGGCTGGGGATCGCCGAGCCGGTGCTGTACCACAAGGCGCAGGCGATGCTCGCGGCAAAGGGCGTGCAGGCGATTTGACTCGCGCACGCCTGCGTTCGTGCTGAACTTGTCGAAGCACCGTCCTTCTTGGTGCGCCAGACCGTGCGACAGGAAGAAGGGCAGCCCTTCGACAGGCTCAGGGCGAACGGAGGTAGGGGTTCAAGCTGCAACCGCCCATCCCGGCTCGTCGTCGTTGGCGGGCTTGCGCAACCTCTGCGCCGTCCGTTGCCGACGCGGTGCACGACCGCGCGCGCGGCCGGGGAGGGGCAGGGTGCGCACCCAGGCCCTCAACCCCGCGATGCGCGTCATCGACACGGCGGTAACGACCGCAACCGCAGCGTCGAGATAGGCGGTCACTTCGAACATCGTGATCCAGCTGGCGAGTTCGGGCAGGCCCATCGCGATGATCCGCGCGCCCTCATGTCCCAGCACCGCGACGATCAGCCCGGTGCCGCCGAACAGGACGATGGCAAGCGTCACATGGCCCCGCGTGATCCGCGACAGCCGCGCGGCGGGCCGGTCGACCAGCATCCGCCGCAGCGCGCGGCCGGCGGGCGTGTCCCCCGCCAGCGCCAGCGCACCCCATGTCAGCAGCAGCGCGACCACGACATCCAGCATTCCGACCCCCATTGTTCTTCAGGCGTAACAGATGGGAAGCCGCTGTCCGCAGTTCCAGAGAGGCGCTAGGGGACAGTGTTCATGCTCTCCCGCCTCGTCCTGACCGATTATCGCAACCATGCCGCGACGACGATCGCCGCGGCGCCGGGTTTCGTCGTGCTGGCGGGCGACAACGGTGCGGGCAAGACCAACGTGCTGGAGGCGGTGTCGCTGCTCGCGCCCGGCCGGGGACTGCGGCGGGCCGCGCTGCCGGCAATCGCGCGGAGCGACGGGCCCGGCGGCTTCGGCGTCGCAGCGACGCTCGTTAGCGGGGACGAGGTCGCGACGGGCACGCTGGCGGCGGCGCCCGAGCGACGGATCGTGCGGATCAACGGTGCGACTGCGACCGCCAACGCGCTGGCCGAGCGGCTGAGCATCCTGTGGCTGACCCCGGCGATGGACCGGCTGTTCGTCGAGCCCGCGTCGGAGCGGCGGCGATTCCTCGACCGGCTGGTGCTGGCGCTGGCGCCCGGGCACGCGCATCACGCCGCACGCTACGAAGCGGCGATGCGCCAGCGCAACCGGCTGCTCGCCGACGATGTGCCGGCCGATCCGACCTGGCTGGCGGCGCTGGAAGCGGCGATGGCCGAGCATGGCGCGGCGATCGTCGCGGCGCGGCGCGGTGCGGTCGATGCGCTGAACGAGCGGCTGGCCGACGCCCCCGGCGGCTTTGCGCGCGCCGGGCTGGCGATTGACGGCGGCGAGGACGACGACCTCGCCCGCCGCCTGGGCGAGGGGCGCCGCCGCGATGCCGCCGCCGGGCGAACCCTGGCCGGGCCGCATCGCAGCGACCTGATCGTCACGCATCTCGACAAGGCGCAGGCCGCCGCGATCAGTTCGACCGGCGAGCAGAAGGCGCTGTTGTTCGGTATCGTCCTCGCCCATGCCGCGCTGGTCGCCGACCGCACCGGGCGCCCGCCGGTGCTATTGCTGGACGAAGTCGCCGCGCACCTCGATCCGCAGCGGCGGACGGCGCTGTTCGATGTGCTGTCGGGCGTCGGCCAGGTATGGATGACCGGGACCGAGCCCGCACTATTTGCCGGGCTGCCGGCCGATGCCGTGCAGTTGCGCGTCGATGGCGGGGAAATCGTCGCGCTCTAACGCGCGCTTAACCTTCGTCCGCTAGCGTTCCCGGTGAACCGACGGATGCCGCGTGCGTCCGCGATGGAGACCGAGTGTGATCGAAACGACGCCGCAGCCGGGCAGCCTTGCCGCCCAGATCGACATCGACCAGCGCCTGCGGGTATTCGGTTTCGACCGCGCGGTGACCGAAACGTGCCGCGCCGTGTGGACCGTCATCGAACCCGAGATCGCCCAGGTGTCCGAGGCCTATTGGCGGCAGTGGCTGACGCATTTCGGCGACCAGCGCGACTGGGCGCCGCATGAGAGCCAGAAGATGATCGATCTGGGCGCGGCGTTCCTGCGCGACCGGTTTCTCGACACCAGCGGTCGTCGCTGGATCGAATCGATCGAACGATCGGTCAGCGCCGCCTATGCGAGCAAGGTCCACCCGACCGCGCTGCGGTCGATGATCTGCGCCAGCGACCGCGTCGCGCTGGAAATCGTGCTGCGCAAGACGCGCACCGACGATCCGGCGCTGGCCACGATGATCGACGCGCTGATGCGCCTGACCAGCCTGGAAGGCGACATCACCGGATCGATGTACCGGATGCTCCAGCTGCACAGCGAGCGGACGATGCGCGACCGGCTGGCGGCCGATTTCCGCGAGACGATCGCGCTGACCGTCGAAGAGGCGTCGCAGACCGGCCTGTCGCTGCGCGGGCAGGCGGGGGCCACCTCGCTCGCCGCGCGCGGGATGCTGGGCAAGACCAGCGAAGTCGCCGCCGCCGCCGAACAGTCGGCGGTCGCGATGCGCGAGGCGGCGCAGACCGCTGCCGGCCTGATCCGCGCGATCGAGGATGCCCGGCTGGAGGTCGAGACCGCCGCCGAAGTC
>NZ_LMLB01000018.1:0-402 GCF_001421785.1 Sphingomonas sp. Leaf33
GTCGTGCCTGGTAGGCAAATCCGCCGGGCTTAGATGAGGGGTGATAACGAGTCTGCTTGCAGACGAAGTGAGTGATACCCTGCTTCCAGGAAAAGCCACTAAGCTTCAGCTATTGACGACCGTACCGCAAACCGACACTGGTGCGCGAGATGAGTATTCTAAGGCGCTTGAGAGAACTCAGGAGAAGGAACTCGGCAAATTGATACCGTAACTTCGGGAGAAGGTATGCCCCAAGTAGGTGAACTCGTACAGAGGGAGCCCAACGGGGTTGCAAAAAATCGGTGGCTGCGACTGTTTAATAAAAACACAGCACTCTGCAAACACGAAAGTGGACGTATAGGGTGTGACGCCTGCCCGGTGCTGGAAGATTAAATGATGGGGTGCAAGCTCTTGATTGAAGTC
>NZ_LMLB01000018.1:476-1112 GCF_001421785.1 Sphingomonas sp. Leaf33
GGCCACACTGTCTCCTCCTGAGACTCAGCGAAGTTGAAATGTTTGTGATGATGCAATCTCCCCGCGGAAAGACGGAAAGACCCCATGAACCTTTACTGTAGCTTTGTATTGGACTTTGAACAGATCTGTGTAGGATAGGTGGGAGGCTTTGAAGTGAGGTCGCTAGATCTCATGGAGCCAACGTTGAAATACCACCCTGGTGTGTTTGAGGTTCTAACCTAGGTCCATTATCTGGATCGGGGACAGTGCATGGTAGGCAGTTTGACTGGGGCGGTCTCCTCCCAAAGCGTAACGGAGGAGTTCGAAGGTACGCTAGTTACGGTCGGACATCGTGACGATAGTGCAATGGCATAAGCGTGCTTAACTGCGAGACTGACAAGTCGAGCAGATGCGAAAGCAGGACATAGTGATCCGGTGGTTCTGTATGGAAGGGCCATCGCTCAACGGATAAAAGGTACTCTGGGGATAACAGGCTGATACCGCCCAAGAGTTCATATCGACGGCGGTGTTTGGCACCTCGATGTCGGCTCATCTCATCCTGGGGCTGTAGCCGGTCCCAAGGGTATGGCTGTTCGCCATTTAAAGAGGTACGTGAGCTGGGTTTAAAACGTCGTGAGACAGTTTGGTCCCTATCTT
>NZ_LMLB01000018.1:1158-1815 GCF_001421785.1 Sphingomonas sp. Leaf33
GGGCGCTGCAGATTTGAGGAAGCCTGCTCCTAGTACGAGAGGACCGGAGTGGACACACCTCTGGTGTATCGGTTGTCACGCCAGTGGCATTGCCGAGTAGCTAAGTGTGGAAGAGATAACCGCTGAAAGCATCTAAGCGGGAAACTCGTTTCAAGATGAGATCTGCCGGGGCCTTGAGCCCCCTAAAGAGTCGTTCAAGACCAGGACGTTGATAGGTCAGGTGTGGAAGCGCAGTAATGCGTTAAGCTAACTGATACTAATTGCTCGTGCGGCTTGACCCTATAACTTTGATTGCCAATACACAGCATCGATGTCTATATCGATATCGATGACCGTGCCAAAGCTCAAAGATTGTTATGCCAAGTTAGACGCAGTCAAAACACAAAAAGCTGATTTAACTCTATGAATTCGTTGTACTGAACTCCAAAACGGCGTTCAGTATGGCAACCCTTTATGCCTGATGACCATAGCAAGTTGGTACCACTCCTTCCCATCCCGAACAGGACAGTGAAACGACTTTGCGCCGATGATAGTGCGGGTTCCCGTGTGAAAGTAGGTCATCGTCAGGCTCTTACAGCCCAGAAAACCCCAGTCAGTCATGACTGGGGTTTTTTGCTTTTCCGCTTTGCTTTGCACCATAGAAACACGGAAAGCGAT
>NZ_LMLB01000019.1 GCF_001421785.1 Sphingomonas sp. Leaf33
CAACCTGCTGGCGCTGAACGCCACGATCGAGGCGGCACGGGCGGGCGACGCCGGGCGCGGCTTCGCGGTCGTCGCGCAGGAAGTGAAAAGCCTCGCCAACCAGACCGCGCGCGCGACCGACGACATCGCCGCCAAGATCGCCGCCATTCAGGCCGCGACGCGGATGACCGTCGATACCAACGCCAGCATCAAGGCGACCGTCGTCGAAGTCCAGGATTCGGCCGATCGCATCCGCCACGCGATGGAGGCGCAGGCGACGACCGTCACTGCGATCACCGCCAGCGTGGACGAAACCGCGCTGGCCGCGGATTCGATGTCGGCGACCATCGCCGCCATCCGCCAGGACACCGAAACCGTCGCCGCCGATATCGACCGGGTCGGATCGGGCTTCAGCGCGCTGGAGGGGCAGCTCGACATGCTGCGTGGCAATACCGGGGATTTCGTGACCAAGGTCGCGGCGTAGGACACCAGCGATGACCGTTCATGACGACCGCGATCCCGCAACACTGATCGCGCATTACGACTGGGACGGCGACCTGCGCCCCGGTTGCGCCGCGGTCGCAGCCGCCATCGCCGGTCGCGAAACCGAGATCATCGAAACGTATTGGCGGCATTATCTGGCGCAACCCGCCGCTGCCCCGGTCGCGGCCCGGCTAGATGCCGACGCGGTCGCGGTGCTGAAGGCGCAAGGGGTCGCCTACACCCGCGCGAAATACGGCGACATCGCCGGCGACGCGTGGATCGCCACCGCGCGCGATCATATCGCCCGGGCGATCGCAGCGGGCGTATCGCTGTCGGCGCAGTTCGCCTCGCTGTCCTTCTCGCACACGGTAACCATGGAGATGGTCGCGGCCCATGCCGGCGACGATCACGCCGCCTGCCGCCGCCTGAACGACATCATCTGCCGCGTGGCGATGCTGGAGGCCGATGTGCTGGCGTCGCACATCCACCGGATCGAGCGTCAGCGTCACGCCGACCTGCGCCGCGAGCGGACGACCATGTTCCGCGATTCGATCTCCACCCTGATCGAACAGGCCGCGGCGCAGGGCGGCGATGTGCGTGCGCAGACCGGCGCGACATCGCTTGCCGCGCGCGGGATGCTGGGCAAGACCAGCGAAGTCGCCGCTGCCGCCGAACAGTCGGCGGTCGCGATGCGCGAGGCGGCGCAGACGGCTGCCGGCCTGATCCGCGCGATCGAGGATGCCCGGCTGGAGGTCGAGACCGCCGCCGAAGTC